>OY760687.1:0-3939806 GCA_963663945.1 Dehalococcoidia bacterium
ACTACGTCAGGACGCAGGTCCGACGCCAACTCCACCGCCATCTGCCCATCGGACGCCTGTCCGACTACCTGAAACTCACCGGAGCTCTCCAGAACGCGGCAAAGGCCTTCGCGGACTACCTCGTGGTCGTCCACCAGCAGCACCCTCACACCCGATGCCTCCAACATCCCAGTTGCCTCCTCCATATCAGTGGCTTCCAACATATCCTTTGCCTCCTTGGCTTGCTTCAAATGGAACCCGGCAGACCACTGTGGTGCCGGACCCGCCGTCGTTGTTGGCAACCTCGAGGACCCCGCCGAGGAACTCGGCATCGGCGCGCATGTTGCGGAACCCGTGTCCCCGACGCTCGTAATCCTCGGGCAGCCCCCGGCCGTCGTCTTGCACCGACATCATCAGGTCCGTCTGCGGGCCTGTCTGGCTGAAGTCCAGCACGATATCCACGCGAGCGGCCTGCGCGTGGCGAAACACGTTGGTCATCGCGTTGTGGGCGATGGAGAACAGCAGGCTCTTGGTCGCCACCGGCAGCGCCGGTTCGGGACCCAGCTGGGTGACCTCGGCGGGAATCGACGTGACGGCGGTGAACGTCGCCGCGTGGGAACTCAGGGTGGTCCCCAGAGCCTGGCCCTCGAAGATCACGCCGACGTCAATGGGATGGCGCAGCGACCAAATCGCCCAGCGCGCCAGGTTTCCCGTCGCCTCCAGGCTGGTCGTCAACTCCGGTTGGGACGGACCGGCCAGGCTCTTCGCATGGTCGATGCCAATGCCGATCATGTATGCGGACTGGCCTACCGAGTCGTGGATGGTCTGCGAAAGCTGGACGCGTTCCCGCTGCAGTTGCCGTTCCCGGGCCACCGCTTCCCGACGCCTGATACGCTCGTACCTGGCGACCAGGCTCACCACGCAGGTGATGCCGTACAGCGCCAAGACCCGTTGGAACAGGTACTTCTCATCGTTGGCCTCCAGATCCAGCCCGGCGCCCACCGTCAGGCTGAGGACGGTGTACACCACCGCCACGAGGGTGGCCCAGGCGCAGCTCAACCGGATGGACGTGAACACCACGGCGAACATGGCCAGCACCAGCAGGTAGGCGGGATAAAAGGGGCTCGCGAACCCGCCCGACATTGAGACGCTGAACGAGACCCAGAAGATGTCCAGCGCGGAGAGCCCCAGCAGCCACCGGGCGGGCACCATCCGCCCGGACCGGATCCGCCAGAACACGTAGCCGTTGATCACGGCGGGCGTCAGCACGTACAGGGTGTTCAGGGCGTAGTAGCGGTCCTGGTAACCGGCGGGATAGTTGATCTCGATCAGGGCGGCGAGTACCCAGAACCAACGCACCCACACGCTGATGATGGCTCCATACCGGAGCTCCTCCGGATCAAGACCGTCCGCCAACAGCCATTGTACCGCTTTTTCGAAGGATACGGCCGGATGTGTGCCCACGTTCAATCGCCAACTCCAAGTGAGTTTCCCCGAGCTGTCGCGCCTTGGGCAGTGGAACACGACCTCGGTTTTCCCATGGATGATACCGGAGTTCAGCCAGTTGGCAAGGGCCGTCCGGTGAGTTGCCATTGTGGGATGGCAGTGCCGGCCTCGGCCGAAACGTACGTTGTCCCGGGGGCGAACCGGCCCTTTAACGTGGAGTCTGAAGCCGAGAGGCGATATACACCGCGTATATTGACGAAATACGATTGATAAGTATCTACCATGGCGATATATTCAGACTGCTCAATTGATGATTAGTAATCGTCATGGTATAAAGACCAGCCAGATGCAGCTGTTGGCGCCAATGCCTGCTGATCCGAGACTCCCAAGCAGGAACTCAACACCCGCGCCACGCTGTGCGCATCAAAACGTGGCTGCGTCCCAGATCCTGGAGTGGTTTGCGCAGCGCTGGCAGGATGACAGGTGAATATGCACCAGGCCGGTCCCGGTCTTTGTCCACCCGCCGCAGCGGGCCCGCGGTCTAGGGAAGGTCCCGGACGGGACAGCGAAATGCCATGCCTGAAACGGTGACAGGGAGCGCAATATGAGCGTGCCGCAGAGAACCTGGGATCAAGCGGTCGCAGCGGTGTCTCTGATCGAGGAGGCCTGCCTGAGGGCACTACTGGAGGACCTGGCGCATAGCGATGCCACCAATGGGATGAGCGTGGAGGAGATCACGCATCGGATCGGCCTATCCACATGGTTGGGCCTGCGGATCGGCGCTTTGGTGGTGGAGAAGGTGTTGCAAAACCTCAGCGGGGCAGGCAAGGCTGAGCTGGTTGCCCAGACGCCGACTGGATCCAGATGGACCATAGCTGAGAGCGAGGCCGCGATACGGCCAATTCCAGCCCCGTCGGAACCAATGCAAAGACAACGCTGCCCCATGCGCAACCGGCGGAAATGAAGCCATCAGGACAAACCAACGGCGATGTGAGCAAAGGGGGAGGGTGGCTGACCCGGTTCAGCAAGGCCTGCCTGCGCATCGCGTCGATGTCTGAACTGGGCAGCATTCTGCAGGAGGTTATCGACAGCGCCTGCGTGCTGACCGGGGCTCGCTACGGAGTGCTCCTCACCTTCAATGAGTCGGGGGGCGTGGGCGACCTCATCACTTCCGGCATCACCCTCGAAGAGCGCTTGCGGTTGGGAGACCCGCCCAAGGGGCTGGGCCTTCTGGGATTCCTGAATGAGATTGAAGGGCCCTTGAGACTGGCGGACATCTCCGGCCACCCCAGTTCGGTCGGATTTCCCGAGAACCACCCGCCGATGAAGACATTCCTGGGATCCCCTCTTCGTTTTCAGGGCGAACGGATCGGCAACATCTACCTGACCGAGAAGAAGGGCGGCGGGGAATTCAGTCAAGAAGACGAGGAACTTCTGGTGATGTTCGCCGCTCATGCGGCTGTTGCCATTGCCAACTCCCGGCTGCTCAGCGAGGCACAGCGGACCCGAGCCGACTTGGAGGCTCTGCTCAATATCTCGCCCGTGGGCATACTGGTCTTCGATGGAAAGACGGGAGTTCTTAAGTCGGCCAATGACGAGACCAGGCGAGTTTTTGGCAGTCTGAAACAGACCAGCAGGACTCTAGAGGAAATCATACAGGTGGTGCCCTTGCGCAGGGCAAACGGCAGCGACATTCCGGTGGAGGAGATTCCCCCCATGAGAGCGCTGAAGAAGGGGGAGTCCGTGTCTGCTGATGAGGTCGTCTTCCATCTGCCGGACGGCAGGGGTATCACGACCCTGGTCAACGCCAGGCCGGTTTATGGAGAGGACGGCAATCCCATGTCCGTCGTCGCCACCATCCAGGACATAAGCCCGCTGGAGGAGATAAAGCGGCAACGCGCAGAGTTCCTGGGCGACGTGAGCCACCAGCTTCGCACGCCGCTCGCCGCCATCAAGGGATCGACGTCCACCTTGCTGAGTCTCAGTTACCCACCCGGTCCTACCGAGACCCGTCAATTCCTCAGGGTGATCGACGAGCAGGCCGACCGGATGCATAACCTGATCAACGATCTGGTGGACATGACGCAGATCGAGACTGGGACGCTTTCGGTCAATGCCGAGCCCGTGCAGATTGCGGATCTCCTGGAGGAGGCGCGAGATGCGCACGTCCGTGCAGCGGAATCAAGCGGGAGCGTCGAGTTGGTAATCCCCTCCACTCTTCCCAGGGTGATGGCCGACCGGCGGCGAATCCTTCACGTTCTCCGCAACCTCCTCGTCGAGGTATCCGGATATTCTTCCAGGTCGCCCATGGTCAGGATCAGCGCGTCGCCGAGCGACTTCCATGTTGCGGTGACGGTGGAAAATCAGGGCGTCGGTGCAGGCTCGGGCAGCCCGCAACAGCAATTGGAGCGGATTTCGAGTGTCGCCGCCGGCGTGGCCGAGAGGGCAAACGGAACGGGCGGCCTGGGCATCGCGATCTGCGAGGGAATTGTCGAGGCGCATGGGGGGCGTTTATCAGTCAAAGGAGAGGGCGGCCGCGGCAACGGGTTTACTTTCACGCTCCCCTTGGCCGATGATGCGGCGCTTGCCGCCGGCACGGAACCGGGTCTATCAGGGGCCAACCTCAACGCTCCAAGAGGACAGATTCGGATTCTGGCGATCATCGAGAACCCTGAGACGGGAAGATACGTTCGCAACACCCTCCTCCAGGGTGGGTTCACCGCGGTGGTAATCGGTGACCTTGATGAGGCCGAGCGGCTTATCGAAAACCAGAAGCCCCGCGTTGTCATCCTGGAGCCGACGTTGGCCGGGGCGGAGCGGTTTGAGGCACTGGTGCGCGTCCGAGGATTCACCGATGCGCCGATCATCGTCGTGGCCGGGCACGGATGGGAGCAACACATAGGACACGCCTTCGAGCTTGGGGCCTCCGACTACATCACCTTGCCCTGCACGTCATCCGAGTTGCTGGCGAGGGTCGGCGTCGCCCTGCGAATGGGGTCGGTAGCCGGCTGGCGGGAGCCGTCCAGCCCCTATCTGTATGGCGATCTGGTCATCGACTATCTTGAACGCCAGGTGACCGTTGCCGGCCGTCCGGTCCATCTGACCGCGACCGAGTACAAGCTGCTCACCGAGCTCGCCATGGCGGCCGGGCGCGTATTGAGCCACGAACGGCTGCTGAGCCTGGTATGGGGGCCGCTCCACAACGATGACCCCCGCATAGTGCGCACGTACGTCAAGGAGTTGCGCCGCAAGCTGGGCGACGATGCCGTCCACCCCACATACATATTCACCAGGATCGGAGTGGGCTACCGCATGCCAAGGCCGGCAACGGCCGAGCAACTCTGAAAGCAGACGCCGTGACGGTGAGCGTCGCGACTCACATTGTTTGTGGAGCACCGATTACGACGAGACCGGCGGTGCAGGATTGGTAGACCGGCTGCAGGGCCAGCCCGTGCGTGCTCAAGACTGCAAAGCGCACCCAGGAAGGCCAGCGAGCCCGGTATCCGCGCAAGGCGTGCGGTTACCGCATCTTTCCGCGGGTCCGGACGAGCCCGGTCGGGCGTCCTCCGACGGCTGCCAAAGCGAACGCGCGCTGCGGCGGGGCGGAGATCGCCGCCGTCCGGCCGTCCTTGCCTTCCCAAATCCTCATACCACTCTCACGCCAATCCACACGGCATTCTCATGTCCGGCCTCTACACTCGAAAGTCGCAAAATAATCTGCACTGCGTACAAGGCGCGATGCTGAGGTGACATTGAGAGGCTGGATGCACCAGGGGCCGGAAAGATCCAAGCGATGTGGGGAGTGCGTTGCCTGTCTGGTAAACACGGTGGCCGGAGGAACGGGGCAGATTGTCTCTGCGCACGGTCTCGTACGTATTGATTTCGGCCGTCTCAGGTTCTTCCTGAGATTCGAGGAGTGGGCCACCGCAAAGGTGGTCCACGAGTTGCCCCTGGCGCGGTCGAGGATCAGCGCCACGGTGACCAAACTGGTGAACCGGGGCCCGATCCAGAGACGGCGCCTGCTCAGCGACCGGAGGGTCGTCATTCCAACTTTGACCAAAGACTGGATGACGCTGAGGCAGGCCTGCGCCGGCGGGTCCAGGCATGCGAAGCCGAGCTCTGCAGCAGCGTCAGGGACGAAGACATTGGGATCTTTACTTCCGTCACCTCGACACTCACGTGAACCATGCCGCCCAGCTACAGTCGACGACTCCGCGATCCAGGACTTGAGCAGAGCCGACACTGGTTCTGCTCAAGAACGGCTCCAGCTCGGAAGCAGAGCGGAGACGAGCCGGTCGACAATCTGCGGGCAGCCGCTCCCTTGAGGTCTATCGCGGCAGTGGGGTCCCGAAACTGTGATTCGTAAACGCAGCAAGTTCGGCCTATGCGTCGGCTGTGCGCGGCTTGGGGCAGACCGTTGGGAATACGTACGCCAGCGATGAATCGAAGCAATCCATGGTGGACCATCGGTTTCCGCCTCGTATCCGGTGTGGCGTTCGCCCTGATGACCGCGATCCTGGCCGCTCATATGGCCTTTGGCGTCCAGGCGCAGGATGACATCAACGAAACTCTCCAAGGAGTAACGGTAACGCCGACGGAACTGAACATCGGGGAGGGGAAATTCGATACCTACACGGTGGAGTTAAACACGCAACCCACCGCAGACGTGGAGATCACAATCACCAGCGGGGATTCCCGGGTTGAGGTTAGTCCTGACTCGCTTAGATTCACGGACCAGAACTGGAACCAACCGCAGTTGGTAACCGTGACCGCGAACGAAGACCGATTTTTTGACGACTTCCAAGCGCGGCTCATTCACCGCGTAACTGGCGGGGACTACTCAACCGGGGTGACCGTGGACCGGGTAACCGTCAAAGTCGAAGACGACGACCCGCAGATCGTATTCCGGCTGGTGGAGGTGGACCCGCGAGAATTTGAAGAAGATGTACGCAGTGTGCGCTTCTCGGTGGTGGCGGAGACGAGGGATGCGGGGGTGCCGGAGTTTCCGTCTATAGTTTCAGTGTCCACTAGAGCATCGACGGCGAACAGCGGGGACGGATCTTGCGTACCAGGTGCCGACTATCACCCGCCGCTTAGTGAGCAACTAACTGTTGGTCCGGAGGACTACGAGGCATTCACAAATGACGAGGGGCAGACCCGATACCGACACATCGCTTATTTTGACGTCAATATCGTAAGCGATCACATTCCGGAAGGAGATGAGTCGTTCAACATTGTTCTCGAGGGACTTGGTGGCCATTTTCATGTGATCCGCGAGGACGATGTGATGGAATTGACGATCATTGACGACGATTTCGTGGGCGTGGCCTTCGAGCCGACGGCAATTTCGGTAACCGAGGGAACCACGAGAACTTACCGGTTGGCCCTGGGTTCGCAACCTTCAGGGAACGTGACGGTGATGATCAATGATCCGCTGAACACCGAGGTGAAAGCCGAGCCCGGGGCAGTGACGTTCACTCCCACGGATTGGTATGTTCCCCAAACTGTGGCCGTGTCCGCCGAACATGATGGCGACGCTTTGGATGAGACCGGATTGGTCATCTCCCACCTCGTCAGCTCGACCGATGAAGATGACGCCTATCATGGTCTCGCCGCCGATGACGTGGCCGTGACGGTGAGAGACGACGAAGGGACACTGCTTCCCCCCGATACTCCTGACGGTCAGGGACTGATACCGGAAACGGAGACACCGGGGTTCTTTTACGCACTGGAGGCGGTGGAACCGGTCAGAGAAGATGCCGGCAGCCTGCGCATCGGGGTGGTGGTATTGACCTATCCCTCGACGTTGCCATCCGACGCCGAATTTGCTGTCTATCATTTGGAACGCACCGCGAAAGATGGCAGTGATTACATGAGCAGTGACGACCCTGATGCTGAGCTCTTTGAATTGGTAGCGCTTTTATTTGCGAGGGATGACTTTGACGAGTTCGTCGACATCAACGGCGATGTCAGATATCGCCAGGTAAAGTATGCCGACATCCCGATCATCAACGACGTCATGCCGGAAGACACTGAGAATTTCATACTCACCCTCTCCGATCCGGAAAACCCTTCATTGGATCTTGGATGTTCCCTCGTTCCCGAAGTGGAGGTAACGATCATCGACGACGACGTCCCGGAGGTGACGGTCGACCCGACGGATATTTCAGTCAAAGCGGGGGGCACATCGACCTACTCCGTGGTGCTGGACCTGAAGCCCGAAGGCCAGGTTACGGTGACCATGGGAGGCCTGGCGGGTCAGGACCTGACTCTGAACAAGCCCAGTCTGACCTTCACACCCCAGGATTGGAGCGTCGCGAAAGACGTCGAGGTAACGTCTGGGCATTCCACCGCCGCCGGTCAACCACAAATCGAGATCACCCACACCGTCAGTTCGCCAGAAAACGACTATAACGGTCTGGACGCTGACAGCGTAACCGTCACGATTACGAGCGGGGTGACCGTCTCCCCGACGACGCTGACGGTTGTTGAGGGGGACACCACCGGGAAGGACTACACTGTGATTCTCGACAGCGAGCCCACCTCTGACGTGGTCATCGCCATCAGCGGCGACGGCGATACGGACCTGACCGTCTCCGGCGGCACCCTGAGCGCCAACGACGAGCTGACCTTCACATCCGACAACTGGAGCGAGCCGCAACGGGTGACGGTGAAGGCGGGGGAGGATGACGACGTGACCAACGATGAGGAGACCATCAGCCACCAGGTGTCCGCCGGCAGCGCGTCGGAATACGTCGGCGGGGCCATCGACAGCGTTACAGTGGAGGTCACCGACAACGACGCCCTGGTGACCATCGCCGCAGACGTTGGTTCGGTCACCGAGGGTACGCCCGCCGAATTCACGTTGACCCGTTCCGGGAAAACGGACGTCGCACTGACGGTGGCGGTGTCGGTCACCGAGACTGGGGAGTACCTCAGCGGGACGGCGCCGACGACGGCCACCTTCGATGCGAACGACCTCACAACGTCCCTGACGGTGGCGACCGAAGATGACAGCGTGGACGAGGCCAACGGGTCGGTTACGGCCACGTTGGACGCTGGCACCGGCTACGTGGTGGGCGCCGCTGGCCTGGCCACCGTAGCCGTGGCAGACAACGATAAGGCAGGGGTGATCGTGGACCCGAAGACGCTGACGGTTGTTGAGGGGGACACCACCGGGAAGGACTACACTGTGGTTCTCGACAGCGAGCCCACCTCTGACGTGGTCATCGCCATCAGCGGCGACGGCGATACGGACCTGACCGTCTCCGGCGGCACCCTGAGCGCCGACGACGAGCTGACCTTCACCTCCGACAACTGGGAGACGCCGCAACGGGTGACCGTGACGGCGGGGGAGGATGACGACGACGCGACCAACGATGCGGAGACCATCAGCCACCAGGTGTCCGCCGGCAGCGCGGCGGAATACGTCGGCGAGACCATCGACGGCGTTACGGTAACGATCACCGACAACGACGCGTTGGTGACCATTGAGCGGGACGCCGCGTCGGTCACCGAGGGCACCTCCGCCACGTTCACGCTGACGCGTTCCGGGAAAACGGACGTCGCGCTGACGGTGGCGGTGTCGGTCACCGAGATGGGGGATTTCATCAGCGGGACGGCGCCGACGACGGCCGCCTTCCTGGCCGGCGCTACCACCACGTCCCTGACGGTGGCGACCGAGGGTGACAGCGTGGGCGAGGCCGACGGGTCGGTTACGGCCGCGTTGGAGGCTGGTACCGGCTACGTGGTGGGCGCCGCTGACCAGGCCACCGTGACCGTGGAGGACGACGACAAGGCCGGGGTGACCGTGGACCCGACGACGCTGACGGTAAAGGAGGGGGACACCGACGGGGAGAGCTACACGGTGAAGCTCGACCTCCAGCCGTCCGGGGACGTCACCGTGGCCATCAACAGCGACGCGGGCACGATCCTGATCCTGTCAGGGGAGACCCTGAGCGCCGACGACAAGCTGACCTTCACCACCGACAACTGGAGCGAGCCTCAGACGGTCAACGTGGAGGCGACGGATGACAATGACCTACTCGACAATCGATGGAAGTTGACCCACACGCCATCCGGTGGGGGCTACTCGACCGGAGTGGAAGTGGAGACGGTCACAGTCGACGTCACCGACGACGACCCGCAGGTGGTTTTCTCGTTGTTTGAGGAAGACCCGATTGTATTTGAGGAGGGTGTGGGCACGGTTCGTGTCGGGATACTGGCGGAAACCAACGAGGCGGGCGAGCCGACGGATCTTGGGCCATCTGCTTATGGGGCTGACCTGTTTTCTAAGGCCAGCCGACGTGTAGGTTGCCAGACGGGTCAGGGCTACATCGACGTAATTGAGCAGTACCGCGTACCTTCGAAGGACTTCGTGGCGTTCGTGAATGACGATGGGGAAACCCGATACCGCCACATTCTGTATCACGACGTTCAGATCATTGACGACCAGGTGGAGGATTCCAACGAGACTTTCCGCCTCGTTTTGGAACACGCTGGCGGCTCGATTTCGTCCATCAGCGACGACGAGTTATTGTTGACGATAGTTGACGACGACGGCCTCATTGGGGTGGCCTTCGAGCCGACGGCAATTTCGGTAACCGAGGGAAGCACGTCGACCTACAGGCTGGCGTTGACATCGCGGCCTTCTGGGAACGTAACGGTGACGATCATCGATCCCGAGAACACCGAGGTGACAGCCGAGCCCGGGACGGTGACGTTCACTCGCACGAATTGGTATGTGCCCCAAACTGTGACCGTGTCCGCTGCCGATGATGACGACGCTTTGAATGAGACCGACATCAACATCATGCACATCGTCAGCTCGGCGCACGACGGCGACTATGATGGTCTCACCGCCGATAGCGTGACCGTAACCGTAATGGACAACGATGGAGGAGGGCGTGGCTTAAGGAGTTCCCGGGACGACGACACCGCTGTAGTCCGAGGCGCAAACGATCAGGACCGGAACCCGAGAACCGAGGTTGCGCACGTTGATTATGCGTTGGTGGCGCCGGAACCGGTTAGCGAGGATGCCGGCACGGTACGCATTGGGTTTGTTGCGGTGACGATCACTCCAGGGAATCTGGAAGTCGATGACGGCTTTTACGTGTATCCACTTAACGGCAGTGCAACGTGGGGCGCGGACTACCAGTTGAACTACTGGTATCCCGATGAATACGAAGATGCGTACGAAGAGTTGGAGTTTACGAGCGTCGACTTTAAGACGTTTGATGATATCAAAGGCAATACGCGACACCGTATGGTGAAATATTTCGACGTGAACATCATTGACGACGAAGTGTCTGAAATTGATGAGGCCTTCTCACTCACCTTTGGGGAGGGCTTTGAATGTCATAGCGTCCCCGAAATCGAGGTAACGATCATCGACGACGATCCGGCGCTGGTGACCATCGAGCGGGACGGCGATATGGTCACCGAGGGCACGGACGCCGCATTCACGCTGACGCGTTCCGGGAAAACGGACGTCGCGCTGACGGTGGCGGTGTCGGTCACCGAGACCGGGGAGTACCTCAGCGGGACGCCGCCGCCGACGGCCGCCTTCCTGGCCGGCGCTGCCACCGCGTCCCTGACGGTGGCGACCGAGGATGACAGCGTGGACGAGGCCAACGGGTCGGTTACGGCCACGTTGGAGGCTGGCACCGGCTACGTGGTGGGTACCGCTGACCAGGACACCGTGAGCGTGGAGGACGACGATGAGGTGGGGTTGACCTTCGACACGACGACGCTGACGGTAAAGGAGGAGGACGCCGACGGGAAGAGCTACGAGGTGAAGCTGGCCTCGGAGCCCACGTCCGACGTGATCATCGCCATCAGTGGCCACGCGGACACGGACCTGACCATCTCGGGGGACAACCTGAACGCCGACAACGAGCTGACCTTCACCTCCGACAACTGGGAGACGGCGCAACGGGTGAAGGTGACGGCGGGGGAGGATGACGACGCGGCCAACGATGCGGACGTGATGCTGAAGCACGCCGTCAGCAGCTCCGATACGCTCTACAACGCCCTGGACGACCGGATCGTCGTGGTGAGCATCACCGACGCCGACATGGCCGGGGTGACCGTCGACCCGACGACGCTGACGGTGGTGGAGGGGAACGACACCGGGAAGGAATACACCGTAAAGCTCGGCAGCGAGCCCACCTCTGACGTGATCATCGCCCTGAGCGACGACGGCGATACGGACCTGACCGTCTCCGGGGGCACCCTGAGCGACGACGACGAGCTGACCTTCACCTCCGACAACTGGAACGAGCCGCAACGGGTGAAGGTGACGGCGAGGGAGGATGACGACGACGCGACCAACGATGCGGAGACCATCAGCCACCAGGTGTCCGCCGGCAGCGCGGCGGAATACGTCGGCGAGACCATCGCCGGCGTTACGGTCACGATCACCGACAACGACGCCCTGGTGACCATCGAGCGGGACGCCGCGTCGGTCACCGAGGGCACGGACGCCACATTCACGCTGACGCGTTCCGGGAAAACGGACGTCGCGCTGACGGTGGCGGTGTCGGTCACCGAGACGGGGGATTTCATCAGCGGGACGGCGCCCACTACGGCCACCTTCCTGGCCGACGATACCACCGCCACCCTGACGGTGGCGACCGAGGGTGACAGCGTGGACGAGGCCAACGGGTCGGTTACGGCCACGTTGGAGGCTGGCACCGGCTACGTGGTGGGTACCGCTGGACAGGACACCGTGAGCGTGCAGGACGACGACGAGGTGGGGGTGACCGTCGCCCCGACGACGCTGACGGTGGTGGAGGGGAACGACACCGGGAAGGAATACACCGTAAAGCTCGGCAGCGAGCCCACCTCTGACGTGATCATCGCCCTGAGCGACGACGGCGATACGGACCTGACCGTCTCCGGGGGCACCCTGAGCGACGACGACGAGCTGACCTTCACCTCCGACAACTGGAACGAGCCGCAACGGGTGAAGGTGACGGCGAGGGAGGATGACGACGACGCGACCAACGATGCGGAGACCATCAGCCACCAGGTGTCCGCCGGCAGCGCGGCGGAATACGTCGGCGAGACCATCGCCGGCGTTACGGTCACGATCACCGACAACGACGCCCTGGTGACCATCGAGCGGGACGCCGCGTCGGTCACCGAGGGCACGGACGCCACATTCACGCTGACGCGTTCCGGGAAAACGGACGTCGCGCTGACGGTGGCGGTGTCGGTCACCGAGACGGGGGATTTCATCAGCGGGACGGCGCCCACTACGGCCACCTTCCTGGCCGACGATACCACCGCCACCCTGACGGTGGCGACCGAGGGTGACAGCGTGGACGAGGCCAACGGGTCGGTTACGGCCACGTTGGAGGCTGGCACCGGCTACGTGGTGGGTACCGCTGGACAGGACACCGTGAGCGTGCAGGACGACGACGAGGTGGGGGTGACCGTCGCCCCGACGACGCTGACGGTGGTGGAGGGGAACGACACCGGGAAGGAATACACCGTAAAGCTCGGCAGCGAGCCCACCTCTGACGTGATCATCGCCCTGAGCGACGACGGCGATACGGACCTGACCGTCTCCGGGGGCACCCTGAGCGACGACGACGAGCTGACCTTCACCTCCGACAATTGGAATGAGCCGCAACGGGTGAAGGTGACGGCGGGGGAGGATGACGACGACGCGACCAACGATGCGGAGACCATCAGCCACCAGGTGTCCGCCGGCAGCGCGGCGGAATACGTCGGCGAGACCATCGCCGGCGTTACGGTCACGATCACCGACAACGACGCCCTGGTGACCATCGAGCGGGACGCCGCGTCGGTCACCGAGGGCACGGACGCCACATTCACGCTGACGCGTTCCGGGAAAACGGACGTCGCGCTGACGGTGGCGGTGTCGGTCACCGAGACGGGGGATTTCATCAGCGGGACGGCGCCCACTACGGCCACCTTCCTGGCCGACGATACCACCGCCACCCTGACGGTGGCGACCGAGGGTGACAGCGTGGACGAGGCCAACGGGTCGGTTACGGCCACGTTGGAGGCTGGCACCGGCTACGTGGTGGGTACCGCTGGACAGGACACCGTGAGCGTGCAGGACGACGACGAGGTGGGGGTGACCGTCGCCCCGACGACGCTGACGGTGGTGGAGGGGGACGACACCGGGAAGGAATACACCGTAAAGCTCGGCAGCGAGCCCACCTCTGACGTGATCATCGCCCTGAGCGACGACGGCGATACGGACCTGACCGTCTCCGGGGGCACCCTGAGCGACGACGACGAACTGACCTTCACCTCCGACAACTGGAACGAGCCGCAACGGGTGAAGGTGACGGCGAGGGAGGATGACGACGACGCGACCAACGATGCGGAGACCATCAGCCACCAGGTGTCCGCCGGCAGCGCGGCGGAATACGTCGGCGAGACCATCGCCGGCGTTACGGTGACGATCACCGACAACGACGCGCTGGTGACCATCGAGCGGGACGCCGCGTCGGTGACCGAGGGCACGGACGCCACGTTCACGCTGACGCGTTCCGGGAAAACGGACGTCGCGCTGACGGTGGCGGTGTCGGTCACCGAGACGGGGGATTTCATCAGCGGGACGGCGCCCACTACGGCCACCTTCCTGGCCGACGATACCACCGCCACCCTGACGGTGGCGACCGAGGGTGACAGCGTGGACGAGGCCAACGGGTCGGTTACGGCCACGTTGGAGGCTGGCACCGGCTACGTGGTGGGTACCGCTGGACAGGACACCGTGAGCGTGCAGGACGACGACGAGGTGGGGGTGACCGTCGCCCCGACGACGCTGACGGTGGTGGAGGGGGACGACACCGGGAAGGAATACACTGTAAAGCTCGGCAGCGAGCCCACCTCTGACGTGATCATCGCCCTGAGCGACGACGGCGATACGGACCTGACCGTCTCCGGGGGCACCCTGAGCGACGACGACGAACTGACCTTCACCTCCGACAACTGGAACGAGCCGCAACGGGTGAAGGTGACGGCGAGGGAGGATGACGACGACGCGACCAACGATGCGGAGACCATCAGCCACCAGGTGTCCGCCGGCAGCGCGGCGGAATACGTCGGCGAGACCATCGCCGGCGTTACGGTGACGATCACCGACAACGACGCCCTGGTGACCATCGAGCGGGACGCCGCGTCGGTGACCGAGGGCACGGACGCCACGTTCACGCTGACGCGTTCCGGGAAAACGGACGTCGCGCTGACGGTGGCGGTGTCGGTCACCGAGGATGGGGATTTCATCAGCGGGACGGCGCCGACGACGGCCACCTTCCTGGCCGACGATACCACCACGTCCCTGACGGTGGCGACCGAGGGTGACAGCGTGGACGAGGCCAACGGGTCGGTTACGGCCACGTTGGAGGCTGGCACCGGCTACGTGGTGGGCGCCGCAGGCCAGGCCACCGTGACCGTGGAGGACGACGACGGTATAGTGGAGCCCCAGGTGTCCACGACTGTCAGTTTCGGCTTGGATGCCTTCGCCCTGCCCGAGGGTGTTTCCGCCACCATCACGGTGGTGATGAGCGAGGCCCCGGAAAGTGAGGTGACCATCCAGATAGTCTCGAAGGGACTGGGTGGGGCGACGGACGACGACTACACCGTGGATCCCACCAGCGTCACATTTGGTCCCACGGACACCGTGCAGACCTTCACCTTCACGGCGAACCAGGACACCGAAGACGACGACAATGAGAAGGTGAAGCTGACCTTCGACGACCCCCCAGGGGATGTGACCGTGGGCATGCCCTCGGAGATCATGGTGTCCATCAACGACGACGACGAGCACGTGATGAACGTTAGCTTCGAAAAGTCCAGCTACTGGGTGGGTGAAGGGCACGAGGTGGAAATAATGGTCAAGGTGGATCCTGCACCGGACCATGAGATGGAAATCCAACTTCAGAAAACCAACATGCACGACACCAGCGATGACGACTACTCCGGGGTCCCGTCCATGGTCACCTTCGAAAAGGACGAAACAGAAAAGACATTCACCTTCTTTGCAGAACTGGACGACGAGGACGACGATGAAGAAGCCGTAGAGTTGGGCTTCAAGGATTTGCCCGCGATGGTGGGGACGGCATCTTACTCCAGGGCCTTGGTGACCATGCGGGACAACGACGGCATCACGTGCATCGACAACAACCGGGCCAAAATCGTCACGGTGCTGTCCAGACGCGGTGAGATCAGGAGCCCCGGTGAGGTCGACAGCTGGGTCATACCTGGGGTGGACCCCTATAGGACCTATCTGGTGGAGATCCTGGGAGCCGACTCCAGCCTGGATGTCTGGGGGCAGGACGTCGGCGGCAATTTAACCCTGGCGGACCCGCATCCGGTCTCTCTCAATCACGAGGATGGAAACCCTGGAACTTCACGATTCACCTCGGCGGCCGGCGACTTTGACACTGGCCGCAACTCACGGTTCATATTCATCTTCGGCGCGCACGGCGATTTTGTTCTGAAGGTCAAGTCGGGCGACGACCAGGGAACCGGCTCCTATCACCTGCTGGTCCGCTACGACAACTACTGCACCGTAAGAGACGACGCCAGCATAGCATTCACATTTGAGGGCGGACCCGAGGGATATGCCCAAGACATCCGGGGCGACACCGGCACGCGATTCGAGGTGAACGAGCGGTACGACAGAGACGGCCAGCGGACTCACTACTTTGCCGGCGGCCACATATTGGGCGACAACTGGGGATCCGAGCCGGACGAGGACTGGTTCAAGTTCGAACTCGAGGGGGATACCGAGTACGAGGTTCACCTGGAAGGCGCTGAGCGCTTTCCCGTGGAGCATCGGCTGATGAGGCCCCGGATCGTGGGTATCTACGACGAAGACGGCGAAGAGTTCCAGGCGGGCACAGCCGTGGATGGGACCGACACGTCCGTCAGCCTGACCTTTCGGACTACTGGCAGCGGCATTTATTACCTGGGGGTTGGCTCCAACCCCGGCGGCCGAACTGGCGTGTACTCCTTCCGCGTCGAAAATACGGAGGCTAACACCGCACAAGCGGCGACCAACACCCCCCCGACCGGCGGGCCCGGCATCAACGGTTTCCCCGGAATCGGCGAGGTACTGACCGCAACCACATCCGGGATCGCCGACGAAGACGGCCTCGACAACGTCAGATTCAGCTACCAGTGGGTGCGACACAACCCATTGGACAACACCGATACCGACATCCCGGGAGCAACCGGCTCCACCTACACGGTAGCGCGTCAGGACCGAGACCGCGCCATCAAGGTCAGGGTCGAGTTCACCGACGACGGCGGCAACCATGAAAAGCTCACCAGTTTTGCGCTCCTCATATTGAACACACCCGCTACCGGTCAACCGACCATAAAGGGCACCCTGGAGGTGGGCTGGACCCTCACCGCTGAGACCTCCGGGATCTCTGACGCCGACGGTATGGACAACGCTGCGTTCGGATACCAGTGGATCTCCGGGGATTCGGACATTGAGAACGCCACTGGAATGAGCCACACCCTGACGGAAGACGAAGCAGGACTCGCCATCAGGGTGTCAGTCACCTTCACCGATGATGGAGGGAAGAAGGAGACCCTGACGAGCGATCCAACCGGTCCGGTGCAGCCTAGCCGCAATGCACCAGTGATCAGGGGCGTGGCCCGGGTGGGCGAAACCCTCGCTGCCGACACGTCTGGAATCTCCGACGCCGACGGCATGGAGAGCGCGAGTTTCGCCTACCGGTGGTTGGCGGGGGGTACGGACATCTCTGGCGCAACGGGTTCCAACTACACGCTCACGGAGGATGAAGAGGGGCTGACGATGCAGGTGCGGGTGAGCTTCACTGACGATGGAGGCAACGACGAGACTCGTACCAGTGCGGCGACGGAGGCGGTTGCCGCCAAGCCCAACAAACCTGCCACCTGGGCAGAGCCGGCCATCACCGGCACGGTTCGAGTGGGTGAGACCCTCACCGCCGACACGTCGAAAATCACTGACGCCGATGGGTTGGCGAACGTGTCCTACAGCTACCAGTGGATTGCCGGAGGGACGGACCTGGGCGGGGCCACCGGCTCGAGCTACACCCTGACTGTCGGCGAGCATGGGAAGACCATCCAGGTGAGGGTGAGGTTCACCGACGATGAGGGCAATCCAGAGACGCTGACCAGCGGCGCGACGGAGGGGGTGGCGGCCAGGCCGAACAGTCCGGCCACCGGAGAGCCGGCGATCACCGGCACGGTTCGGGTGGGTGAAACGCTGACCGCCGACACGTCGAAGATTACTGACGCGGACGGGTTGGAGAACGTCTCGTACCAGTACCAGTGGGTTGTGACTGACCGTGGTGCGCATCTCGACATCCCGGGCGAGACTGGAGCGACCTACACGCTGGCATCTTCCGACCGCGGTCTGTACATCCAGGTGCGGGTGAGTTTCACCGACGATGCTGACAATCGGGAGACGCTGACCAGTGCGATGACTGACGTGGTGGCGGCAGCGCGCTAGCCGAGGCGCGCCGCCGGCGGCGCGCCCGCCATTGCGGGAACGGCCGACGTGGGAGAAATCCTGACCGCCAGCACTTCGGACACATACGACCATACGACCCGAAAGGCGTGGGAAAGCCGTTTTCGCCCGCCAGTGTTTCAAGGAGCGGCGACATCAAGGAAGCCACCGGCTCCGGATACATCCTGACGGGAGACGACGAGTAAGGCTTCCTTGCTGCTCGGCAGATGCTGCTATTTTACGTGACGGAGGTTTTTGATGGATGGTAACGCGCTGTTGCCTATCGCCAACTTATTTGCGTATTACGCGACGTTGCTGGGCAGTCTGTTTATTCTGCTCGGTGTTGGTGTGACGCTTTGGCGGATCCGACGCCATGGGGGGCGACGGGGTTTTGGTGCGTCGCACACCTGGCTGATAGTAGCAGGAATTGGCGTGTTGCTCGTAGGAGCGGTCTGGGCCTGGCGTTGGTACGTCATAGTGACCGGGCCGGGCTCAACGCAGTGATCGATGGCAATTGATTTACGGCTGATCTTTGGAGCCGGCGGCGGGGCTCGAACCCGCGAGTATCCGCTTCCGAAGCGGGTACTCTGCCGCTGAGTTTCGCCGACTGGAGGGTGTGTTCAGGTCGTCGTATGCTCCTGCGTGCTGGCAGGCCTCCTGGTTGTGCAGGCTGTTTGAAACGTTCAGGTGCCCTCGCGGTTTACGCCTTAAATCTTCACGTTTCATGATCTGTGATCCGTTGGTTGCTGCAGTGCAGCGCTTCCTCGATGGCGGCGATCATGTGCGCGTTCTCGTCGCATCGGAAACGGTCGGAGCCCCTAGATTACGCTCTGGTCTTTACCGATGCGGAGCGGCCGTGTGGCGTGAAAAAGGCAGAGACGCCACAGTTGTATGACGCGGAGGGCGCCCAAAAGGAGGGTGAATTAGTCAAGCGGTTGGCGGCCTTCGCCCATCAGGTTGCCCGCAGGCGGAGCTGGATCAAGGCCACAGTAGCCACGTTGGACCGTTTGTGCGGCTGGTTGGTGCCCGATGTTGCGATGCATTATGGGCGGTCGTTGGGCCTGATTTGAACCGGATAGACAGCGAGTTGCTGGAGCTCACCGAGGAGAATAAAGGACGGAGTGCTCCGAAACGACGCTCTCGGACGGGTCCCATTTCGTCAACATCGGCCACCATGGCAACATAGTCGAGCGACATTTTTCTGACCTTCGACACCCGAAATCGGCGAGCGGGCCACCCGAGCGGTACATTTTCTCTTCGTCTTTGGACTCCACCGCCTGCGGTGACCCGCGCTACGAAGCTCAGCCCACCGGCCATATGATACGGGCAGGCGCCAGCACCCAATCAAAGGGAGTGCGTTTTTGCGCCATGCGAGCTCGCATCCGTGCACGGTGAAAGACAACAGCCCGCAAACGCCGGCAGGCCAACCGCTCGGAAGATAAAACTTGACCGGAGGCCCTCCACAGTTAGATTGTTGTGAGAACAGCTTTCGGTCGAACTGGTTTGACAACAACCAGAGAGGAGCGACTGCATGGGCAAGGTGACTCTGCGGCGGGAAGACGCCGAAGCGGCAGTAAAGACTGGGTGCCAATTGGGCGCCGATGATTCCGAGGCGCTGTGCGCCGAATTGGCTGCCGCCGTCAGAGACGGAAGCGGCACCGTGGAGGTGCGTCTGGACGTAGCCAAGCACGCGTTTTTCATGTTGCAAGCGTACGGCGCGAGGCTCAAGGACAACCGGGAATTCGGTCGGATCGATTCCGCCAAGCACCGAATACACCAGGTCCTGCGCCGAGCGGATTATCACATCTGATGATCGCGTCCGCTCAGCAAGTCCCGACAGTCGCTGCCTGAACAACAGGCGGTTCAGCGCCGCATACCGTGAGGATGTAGAGACCATGACTACTCTGGATGCCGTTGATGCCAAGATAGCCCGCGCCCGGACCGAGTTGCGGATGCTCGACACGGAAATCGCCGCCTTCTGCCGGGAACGGGCTGAACTGATATCTCGTGAGCTGCTCGACCAAGGAGGCGAGCGGTGGGTCTATCGCGGCGACACGGCGACATCCCCCATCGACTGGTCGATCCGAGCTGGAGAAGTCGCGTACGATCTGCGGTCAGCCTTGGACCACCTGGTCTGGCAACTGGCCTCCTCTTATGGTCAGTGCGCCGGTAAATGTAAAAGCGTGAAGTGTCCTGGAACGCACAACCAATTTCCCATCCATGATTGCTGCTCCCACAGCCTTTTTGAGCGACAGCTATGCGGGGTGGCCCCATCTGTAAAGGAATACATCAAGGACGTGCAGCCGTACCGGGCCCTGCAGCACAGATGCCCTCAATATCCCGAGAGCGTTGGGAAGGACCTGGCGTTACTCAACGAAGCCTGCAATATCGACAAGCACCGGCACCTGGTAGTGGCCAACGCTCGGTTGACCGGCATCTGGCACCTGAACAACCGTATACCGGCCGAACAACTTGTAGATGGGCGGATCGCAGAGCTTGAAAACGGCACCGTGCTGGTGGACCGTATCTGTGGGTTCTCAGAGCATGAACAACTGGAGTTCATCGTTGACCCGTTCTTTGACGAACGTGATTGGCGACGTGTCACCAACGGTGCTCTGCCCGTTTCGAAAACCATCGCTCGGTGGATCACGAGCGTCGAGATGGTGGTGGGCCGTCTCAGAAACATGCCGGCATAGTTAGTGATCTGCTCCCGTCAATGACATCACGATTCTGGCACGTCCGCCCACTCGGTCGACTCCCCCAAGTACAGGGGGTTCAGCGCATCACTATGAGCGGGCTATACCGGCATCGTCCGGGAGGCTGGCATCTGTTGCAGGTGCGTGTGCCGCGGCCCATGGGGTGGAACTCGTCGAGAGTTTTCAAACCATCGTTGATCTTGGGCCGCGCCACTGTCTGGTGAACGGCGGCCCTGAAAGTCGACCGAGCCGTGTCTGCATTGCTTGGCAGAGCCTGAAGGCCGCTCCCAGTGGTGACCTGCCGCGCCGAGTTCGCTGACAACCTCAATCACCAAGACCCGAACGGAGATTCATCTTGCATCTTACCGACACCCTCTGGATACCTGCCGTCGCTTCTGTCCTCATCGCGGCGGTTCTCATGGCATGTTCTCCTTCAGCACCAGAGCCGGAGCCCGAGCCCGAAGCCAGTGTCGAGGAACTTTACAATGTGGGGCGCGCTGGTTTCGCGACTGAATCTCCCAAGCCCTCAGTTTGTGAGTCCCAAAGCACTCTGATCGCTGGCTACAACGCGTCGATGGCGCAATTCAACGAGATCCATCAGAAAAACACCACCTTGTTTGGCAATGCCGAAACAACCGGCCAGATGAAGACACAACAAGCTCAGACGATTCTCAACGACCTGACCAGGGACCATAACAGGCGAACCGCCAAGGTCCATTCCAGCGTACTCCGCGCCACCGGGCTCGGCGATGACCAACTGCTCTACTGCATCGGCTACCTTGGAATCTATCCCTCCTCCCAGAGGTGCTTGGAACACCTCACCGCTGCCCGAACCCGTTATTCCGAGTCTCGCCTAACCCCGGAGGATCTTGGCAAGATCCGACGCTGCTATGGCTCCAATTGGCCTACTGGTTGAAGGCGTTCGACGCCGATGGCGCCACCACGCTCACGTTCACGATGCGACCACCTTAGATGCCGTCCAGCAGTTGCCGCAGGTAGGCCCCGCCGTGTGGTCGCAGTGCAGATACAGGTTGCCCCGTGTCCTTCAGCACGCGCCGAATCTCGAACAGCCGCACGGCCACGTAGCACAGGTAGGTCGCGGTTCTTTTGCCGTGCACTAGCCGCGTCGCCTCGACCAGCGGACAAATGGCCGAGTGTCAGGTCTTGTCCTGTCGGAGCGGACTGCCAGCGCCATGGGATGGACACCGGCAACCGTGGTCGACGTCGCTCGCCTGATGGCACCCGCATGCGAGAACTTCGCGCTGCGCATCGCTCAAGCTGAGTAGTCATCCGGGCATGATGTCGCGTTTGGTGGTCAGTGACGTAACCAACCACGGGTGAGCCACATCATGGCCGCCGGTACAGCGATGACGACGCCGCAAGCGGCTAGGAACCCCACGCCGGTCGTCAAGATTCCGGGGGCGAAAAACGCGGTTACGGCAATGCAGCCGATGATCAGGCCAACGGAGGTCGAACCCGCAAATAAGCCGATGATCGATCTGTCGGAATGTCGACGGGATCGGCTACTGGTGCCCAGGGAGACACCTGCCGGAATCAGGAACATCAACGCAAGCAATCCGATGGCAAACAACATGGCGCGGTCCGGAGCCTATTGTCTCATTCGGAGAGGCAGTTTGCGGTCGCCTTTTGCCCGATGGCTTCGGGTGGACGTCACCCACAGAATCGTCGCCATGGTTACGATCGCAGCGTTGACGGTTGGGAAGGCAAACCAACGTCAACCGAGAGCGGGAGCCGTGTATTGGGCGGCCAGCTCCTTGCGTGCGGTGCACGGGACGTTGGCAATGCTGACGGCGTAGCTGGCGATAGCGAGAGTGGAGGCCAGGTCAGGAGCGCCTCTGCCGTCGGTATCCCGCGACGCGTTTTCAATGCCGAAGCGAGCGGTGAAGGAGTTGGCGTAGATGCAGACGGGAGGCGAGGACGTCAACGGCCACTCCGGCGACGGCCTGGAGGATCGGTGTAGATCCAATCTGGTACGATGGCGGCGGTTGGCCGACCGGGTAGAGTGGAATGCTGGATTCATTCTGTGTACGTGCCAGTTTGTGAACTGCCCTTCGCGGTGCCGCACAATTGGATTCGCCCAGTACAGGTTTCGCATATGTTGGGAAGCGTGTACCACGTGGGTGGATCCATCCAGCAGAAGAACTTAACCTGCTCTTTGCAACTCCTGCTGGCTCAGGCTCATCGCGTCCTGTAATGCGCCAAGGTACTCACAGCAAACCTTGTCGTAACGTTCCAGGTACGGCAGACAGTGTTCGGAGTGCGGAGACCTGATTCCGGATACTTCAAGATCCGTTGATTGATTAACCTGGCCCGTGGCATCCGTGCCTCGGAAGCGGCCTGGTAGGAAGGTTAACCTTTCGAGGTCGGGTTGTCCCTCACTGCTGTGCGACAAGGCCATCGGCTGCCAGGACATGGCTGCGAAGGCGTCGATGGGCGCCGCCTTGTCGGACGGGATGTGCGCGATGGAAATGTCTCTGATGGTGGCGATCTTGGTGACGAACGGGGTTATTTTTGGTGGTTTGGGATGCTGTAGGTTTAGGCCGGACAGTCGGTTGGCACGGTTCAAATCCCTGTAGAAATTACCGTAGGCGTTGTCGGCTGAGACGAAGAAAAAAGCGTAAGCAAACAGGCATTTGAGCAATGCAGGCTGCAACTCCATGAACCCGGTACCGACGGCAAATAGCTTCGCGGGTTCGGTTTTCGCAGAGTCGACGCTCATTTGATAGGGGTCCACCGCGCGCAACCAGTCCTCCAAGACCTCACCGAGCATCCAGTGCAGCATAGGGATGTTGTGGAAGAGCTGCGGTGACGGCAACGTTTGACTGTGAACCGTAATCGGTGAGAGGGTTTCGAGATTGGATGCCATATGTTTGTGATCCTTGGGGTTCGGATGGTTGAACCACGTACGTTTACTTCATTGTAATCCCGTGGTACGTACTTGGTACTGCAGAGAGATGGCGTGCGTGCAGCTGACTGGGCTCATGGTTCGTACATTTTACCGACTCGCGAGTTTCGCAATTTTCTCAGTTTGGTGGTCAATAACCTCATCAAGCCGCCGCTGGAGTTCTGCTTTGGCCGGTTACCTGGCGGTTCAGTTCCCGAACGGTGCCGCTAACGTCGTCCCACCACCTGGTCGATACGGGGGCGGTGTTCCTGGCCTCGGAACCGGCAATGCTCGCACATTGTTGCAGTATCCCCGTTTGGTTCGGCTTCTGGCGGCATGAAGCCTTCGGGAGGGTCGCACATGAACATCACGTCTTCCTTCGGCACGCTCAATACGCGGACGCAGCAAGGTTCCCCGTTCCATTTCGGATGGATGCTGCCACGTTCGGCGTCGCCGCCTATGGCCAAGTACAGGCCGTCGGCGATTTCCAGTTCGCGTGCTGCTAGCCGTTGTATGTTCCTGTGTCCGATGTGAGGAGGGTAGCACTCAACGGCCGCCACAGTGTAGCGGGCGGCGTTGGCCATGGCGATGGCGGCGGCAAGCAGATCGGCGTTGGGCACGCATTGTCCGAGCGCTTCGGTCGCTCGATGGATGGTATCCAGCGTTTCGGAGGCGTCTCGGACGGCGGCGATTGGATCGGAGTGCCGGTCTGGCAACGGCGTCTCGGCGGCCTCGATGTTGAGTGGTTCGACAATGTTCGGTAGGTGTCGCGTCACCAGGGGGCACGACAGGCATGGGAAGTGACGGCTGTCGTCACCTTCGTAGTCGCAGTGGTAGCAGAGCAAGCCGCGGCTGTCGTCGACGGCCCAGCAGTCCTCGGGCTCGTTGCCCGAGAGAGCTGCCAGCACCCGCGTCTGCACATCCTCAACGGGCAGGTGGGCGCGAGCGATGCCCTGCAGTTCCTCGTCCGGCGGATTTTCTCGTTCTGCGAGGTGGCGCTGAGCTGCGTAGGCGCAGAGTATTGCCATCCCGCCGTTCAGCCGAACGTCAGCGGCGTTCTCACCCATCGCGCGAGTGAGCGGGCTTGCATCCAACGTCCGCACCGCTGCGGCCATTTCTGCTGTCGCCTGGAGGCGGTTAGGATCTCGGATTGTCATGCTGTGTGGTTCCTCCACCAGTGTCATGGGTGTCCAGCCGAAGGGGTTAGATCCCTGCTGGAAAAGCCGATTGTTGGTTACAGTACCACGTCGGCCGGTACAGTGGGCAGGGCCCATTTGTGTGGCTTAGCCAATCACTATGGACTATCTCGTTGGAACCGGTTTTGGGAAATTGGCGTTGCCGTGCTTGGGCTCCGCCGCCGCTGGCGGCTCGTTGCTTACGGAGGTTTTCGCGGGCCTCCCGCGGATCCAACGGCGATTGGTTCGGTGCGTCACGGCCGTCATTGAGGCAAGGGCGCCGCGCAACGGCGCCTCTTCTCGGTTGTTTACAGAGTGTTGACAAATTGAGCACGGTACCCGGAAATCGGGTGCCCGGTTACTTCTGCGGAAGTTTCCGAGAGTGTTTTCCCGAGCTAACGCTCTGTAACACTGTTGGTGTCTGAGACCGCCGCTGGAATACGGTGGTCCCGCCTTGGGCCACGGACCCTGTTCCGATGGGAACTCGTCACGGTGCCTTCCGGCTTGAACACGCTTAGCTCCAAGCCCAACCTTGATTGTCGCCGCTCGGAACCGGATGGCTGCTGTCGCCACCCGTTGGGTGCGGCCAGTACGTCTGGCGTGTAGCCCGACTGTCATTCCCAATATCGGACGTAGGCCCGATTGCGGATGATAACGGCGGCAGTCCAGTCGGCGTGGGCGTAGAGACCGCAGTTCCGGCACCGGAACATTGCTTCACTCTCGCGGTTGCTCGGGTGTCGTTCTCCGCAGCGCGGGCAGGTCTGGGACATGCCGTGCGGCGGGACGGATACGGTGGGTAGGCCGAGTTTGCCGACGTGGCCGATGGCCGCCTCGGCGAGGCTCTCGTTGAGTTTGCGGTTCATTGTGGAGTTCTGGTTCGGGTTTTCGACTGTTCCACGTGCGGATGCCAGCATGCTGAGGCACTTCAGGCTGTCGACGGCGACCATCTTGGGCTGGGCTTCCAGCAGAATTCTGCGGATCTGTCGGCGCATCTCTTGGTCCCGCCGCTGCGCGTAGCGTCGTGCCCTTTCTCGGTCTTGGGCGACAGCGTAGTGTCGTCGTTTGCTGTTACACGGTTTGGCCGCGATGTATCGCTGGTGATTCCGTTTTCCGTTGCGACCCCGTGTGCCGGCTCGGTGGTGCGCTCGATGTCCGGAGCTGACAGCCCAGGTGGTTCTTCGTGCCTCGGTGTGCGCCGAGAACGTCCTCAGGTTTCTGGATGTCCAGTCCTTCGAGGGGGGTTCTGCGGCTTCAGCGGCAGGGGTCGCTGCGTGTTCTCACGCCGGGGTGGCAGAAACCACGGCGAGACCGGACGGCGGCGGGCTCGATTTGAGGCCGCGCGGCGGTCTTCAGTCCATTTCGAACGGCGGAATGCGCAACAACAGTTCCCACTCGAAGTCAGGGTCGATGTGCGGCTGTCCTGACCGGGGCATGAACTCGAGGGCTTCGGCCGTCAACATGATGGCGGGTTCTGGGTCCCGTTCTCCGTTCAACCAGCGTGCGGTCTCGACGACAAGCTGCCTCGGCCCGAGGGTTTTCTCCTGCCATTCCTTGATGTCCGGGTTGAGCCCTTGAAGGTACGCATTGATGAATGCCTGGCTTGCGTCGAGGTTTGAATTCTCCTCATACTTGTTCATCCAGCGGTAGAGCCAGTCCATGGCGTTGATGTACCGCGCCCGTTCCAGCAGGCGGGTTGCATGCGGCGAATCTGGGTTCTCGACGTAGAAAGGTCTCCAGGAGTTCCTGATTGCCTGCCCGCGAGGGACGGTTTGCGTATCCCTCCTCCGTGCCCTTGATCTCGGTACCCAGTAGTTCCGGGAGAGGCCTTCCCGCCAGTCGTGCGGCACCACGAGTGGCTTGGCGCAGTTGTTCGAGAATCGGCAGGCTTTGATCTCGCCGGTTTTTCGCTGCGGCGCGATTTCACCCTGCAGCGTGAAGACGTCGGGTATCCATTCGAGGAACTGACCTTCCGATGCCCGACCCTTGGCGGTGTTGAGTTTCTGGCCACCGGACCTTCGGGCCCGCTTCCGGGCGTTCCTGATTTGTTTGTCCGTCGCGTCCGCATCCCAGATGATGCGTACCCGGCACGGTTCGGTGGGGCCGAATTTGCCGACCTGCCGCAGGATCGTGAAACTGCGAATCTGGTCGGACCTGCTCAGGATTCCCTTCTTACCGGCGAATTCGGCGGCGGCGTCGGGCGTGTCGAACATCGCCGCCAGCATGGTCGAAGTTTGTGCTTCGCGGCTGGCTTCCCATTGCTCGAACTTCTGGTACTTTCGGTAGGCGAGGCATGTGCCGCATTTGCGGCAAGCTGTCGGGATGGTGCTGACGCGGCCTTCGGGATTGGCGATGGCGTTGTATCGGCGCCCTCGGTCGAGACACTCGTACCCCGGCAGCAGATACTGCGGATACGGCACGAAGTGTCGACGAGCAGGGCTCGAGGTCTTTTTCGTGCTCAAAATGGCCCAATTAGTTGCCTTATCTTGGTTAGTTGGAGAGATTCGGCCATTTTAGGTTGGAAAATCGTTTTCAGGAACTTTGAGGACCGTGGTCCGATTAGAGTCGGCCCACGGGCGTCTACGTCGAACTGGGTTTCGACAATTCCGCCGCTTCGGGGGGCTGGGCTTTCTAACGGAATCGGTGGCCGCCTGCGGCGGCGCGAAGACGCAGCACGACTTGGTCTCGTCTTCCGTGGGGACTTCGATGAAGGCATACTGGCCGTGCTTTCCGACCTGTTTGCGTGGCTTTCTCGTTTCGCCGTGCTGGGCCCCAGGGCGGAGGTCAGGACGTCTGAGTCGATACGAGCGGGCGCTTTGGCACCGCTCGCCCAGCGAGACGCCTCGAGGGTCTCGACGTCAACGTCGGCAGGTAGGCAGGACGTGCCCATGCTCAACCTCTCATCCACCGGATTTCGTACTTCGGCCGATGGGGACAATTATATTCATCGCGTCCAAAAGTAAAAGGCTTCGTGAAAACGGCAGCGGCCTCTGGCCGCGCCGGCGACGCGCGTGCGATGCCGTCGGGCATACAGATGCTGGACGCTGCGTGGCCCCCCTACTTGTTCAGCTCCGCGAATTCGATGTTGACGGGGACGAGCTGGTCGAGGTACCAGGTCACGGGCTCGTCGCGTTCGCACCGACAGAGGCCCTCGTGGTCGCAGTCCGTGTAGTACTCGGCGTAGATGAAGAAGCCGCCGCGTCGGGCGGTCGGGATCGGTACCAGGCCGAGTAGGCTACCTCGAAAGGGTAGAAGGGCAAACCCGACTATCCGATCACAGTCGGCGGTGCTCTCATGGAGAGCGTTGCCGTTCTCCGGTCATCCGGGCGAGTTTCACCGTTGGGTTCGCCAACGGCCAGAGCTTGCCCGTCGCGGAGCGTACCTCCCACTGAGGGCAGGAGGGTCAACAGATTGCGCAGGTTGACGGCTGCGTTTTCGTTTCTCTCGTGGATGCTGGTGCAAGACGGGCACTGCCAGTAACGCTGCCGCTTGAGTTTCGCGTTCACGTAGCCGCAGAAGGAGCAGGTCTTGCTCGAAGGGTAGAAGCGGTGGGCGAGCAGCACGTTGCAGTGGTGCCACTGTCCTTTGTAGATGAGCTGGCGCTTGATCTCGCCCATGTTGGCGTCGGCTTGTGCCTTGGGCGTATGGCCGGCCATCATGCCGGCGACGTGGAGGTTCTCGATAACGAGGTGCTGGAACTTGTGGACCAGTTCAGAGGTCATCTGGTGAGTGGCGTGCTTGCGCAGGTTGGTGATGCGGCGCTGCAGGCGGTCGATGCGCCGTTGTGCTTCCCACCAGCCGCGGGAGTTCGTAGTACGGCGAGCTTGGGCACGTTGCCAACGGGCTAGCTTCTTCTCGGCGGTGTAGTGGGCCTTGGGGTTCTCCCAGGTCTGGCCATCGCTGTCGGTGGCATGGGGGTTCAGGCCGGTGTCAGCGCCGCCTGCGAGGATGCGGGTGTCGGGCTTGGGCGGTGCAACAGGTGGCTTCCAGTAGTTGATGGAGAGTAGCCACTGGCCGTTGCGGAAGCTGATATGAGCCTCGTGGATCACGCCTTTCGGTAGTGTGTGTGCCAGCTTGACGGAGCCGAGGTGAGGTAGCCGGATGCGGCGCTTGCCGTCGTAGTGGATCTCGCGTACGGCGCCAGCGGCGCGGAAGGAGCCGGTGCCCGTGAGCCGCTTTTTCTTGAACGTTGGCCGTCGGCCCCTGAGGTTTGGGTCGCGCCAGTTCTTGATGGCGGTGCCGAAGTCGCGTACGGCGCCGTCGACGACGCGGTAGGAGACTTCCTGTAGGAAGGGGAACTCGTGTTGCTTGGCGTCGTTGACAGCCTTGTTGAGGTCCTGCCAGGAGGGCCAGCGTAGGCGGTTGACGCGGCAGAAGCGGTGGGTGGCGACGCAGAGGTTGTAAACGAAGCGTGAGGTCCCGACGGCGCGGCGTGCGTAGGCGGTTTGCCGTATCGTGAGTTGCAGAGGCACGACGTGTCCAGCGGGTACGTAGCCTGGCGGACACGTTGATTTGACCGGCTTTCGTCCGGTGGTCGTCATGGCTCTATTCTAACTGGTCTGTCCTTCTACTCTTTTGTGCTGGGCGTGGAGTGTTCGACGATCCACTCCCGTGTGGCTAATGCCGGGATTCCGTAGCGTTCACTGGATCCCTGCGGGGCAATGTCCGAGAGCGTCACGAACTGTGGCAGTTGGCCGCATACGGGGAACTCGAAGAGGGCGGTGTCGTCTTCCATGCAGGCGATGAGCAACGGCATGTGGTCGTTCTCACAGATTTCGGCAACGGGCCCGTTGCCGAGTCCATCGACGTAGATGGCTGAGCCGAGCGTCAGCGCCGATGCGTTAGGTTCTTCGACGCACAGGAGTGACCTCATGGCCGTCTAGGGACATTCCCACCGTGCGGGCTGCGGTGGGCCGTCGGGGCTGTTCGCCCATTGTTGGATGGCACGGACGGCACTATTCGAAGAGCGGTAGCAACCCGTAACTTCCATGAAGACGCCGTCGTCTCGGATGCGGCAGAAGCGGCACGTGCCCTTGGCCTTGTCGCAGACGCACTGGTCGGGGTCTTCGACGCTGCCGGCCCAGTGGAGTTCGTCCGGGCTGCACGCCATGAGCGCGGCATGGCACTGGCTGATGGTGGGCGGGTGCCGCTGAACGTCGTGTCGCAGTGACTACGCCATGGAGAACGTGCCGTAGCAGGCCGACTTGGCCGTTTTGCGCCTCGGTTCCGGGTAACGGAGACGAGGCGTTTCTGTTTGTTGTCGTGACCCGGGGTGACGAATCGCCGCCCGGGGCGTTTGAACCCGGATTTCGTGCTCAAAACTGCCGGAAAACGGAGTTTTGTGTGTAAACGGTTCGGTGTCTTTTTGCGACGGTAAAATCCCGCCGGAATGTGCCTGAGTGCGTGGATGACATGGGAAAGAAATTGCAACCTCGGAGGATTTCAGGGTCGTGCTGAAGCAGGAACGGAAAGCAGTTGATCCCGCCGATAGTTCGGCGGAGATGAACCGGATCGCGACCGACTGGTGGCGGGACAGCAGTGGTGCGTTGGTGCCTGGTGAGGGTGAAGGGGTGACGGTGTTCGAGATCCTGTTCCAAGACGACTGTAGGTATTTCGGCTTCACTGGCACGAGCGTGTTCGAACGATTGGTGGAGTTGTCCAACGGGCTGGTGGACGTTCGGTCCAATTCATTCGTGGGCGAACACTGCCGGCGGTTGTCCTACGTGGTGAGGTGTGTGGCTTCGAATTTGGATAGAGGCACAGGTAGGGAACTTCGAGAGCTGCTGGTTTCCGAGGCTCCGGATGGAGTTTTACGGATCGATGGAACGACGGCGATGTCGCCGAAATGCTGGTTGAAAAAGGGCGACGATAACGCCGAGGTTATGACCTTTGCGGAGTGGGCAAAAACGACGAGCGGAGGATTCAAACAGAGCAATCCTGAGTAGGAATGCACGTAAAAAGGTATTTACGTGCATCGGAGATCTCCGGCTGTTTTTTACGTGCATCTGAACTGGATTTCGATTTTGATGACACCATCTGGGGTTTTTCCTCCCGTTTTGGATTCTCGCTTTTATAGAATGGGCAAATCAAACTCGCGTTCTACAAAAGGAGTGTGGATTATGGCAGGACGTAGGACTTCTCGCGGCTCACGAAAAGGCCGCAGTTACCGGGGCCGGCGGGAACCGGCTGCCCGTCGGGTCAACCCTGAGGACGTGGCGGTTGGCCTCGCCGTGGAAGACGTGCAGGAAGTGGTCGGCTACATGTTCGATCCTAAAGCCGACGGCACAAAGGATGTCTACGGAAAGCATTGGCTGTACTTCAACCGCTGGTACGGGCGTCTTCGGGCGGAGATGCCTGAGCTTGGCGCCGACAACGCCAGGCCGCTCAATTTGTCTGAAATTGACACTGATCACGTCCGAGTTTATCTGAAGACGAACCGGGTAAATCGCCACCGCTCCGTGTCGTGGCTGTGCTGCGCTGCCGCAGCCATCAGGGCAGCCCTCGAATTTGAGCGTCTGGAACACGAGGTGGACTGGGCACTGGTTGGGAGAGCCCTGCGGAAATATCGCAGGAGGGACCGGACTGTGCCGAAAGGCGTGGACGGGATAACTCGTGAGCTTTTCGAGATGATCGAGGCCTCGGCTCTGCGTCCCAAGGACGGCGAGTGGCCTGAGCACACCAGGAGTCGGGCTGCTTTCGACCTCGCTCTGATCGCGCTCATGCGCGACTGCCTGCTGAGGCGTTCTGAGGCGGCGGCCGTCACGTGGGGCCACATCAAGGTCGAGTGCAAGCCTGGCCATGTGTACGGCGTGCTGACCATCCCGTTCGGGAAAACCGATCAGTATGGCAACGGTGAGGTTGCCTACATCCACATCTCCACTCTGGTGAGGCTGCAGGAGATGGCGGTTGCGCGCGGGAGGGACCCGAGCAATCCGAAACAGTCGGTGTTCGGGATTACCGGTGGGCAGATCGCTCGCCGGATCAAGCAAGCGTGCGAGCATGCCGGCTTGATGGGCAAGTTCGCCGGGCACTCGCCCAGGGTGGGGATGGCCATGGACCTCGCCACCTACAACACCCCGCTGGTCGGAATCATGCAGTCCGGCCGGTGGCGGATTCCAGCGACCGTGATGCGCTACATACGGTCGATTGCCGTCGGCGACGGCGCGGTCGCCCGCCTGCACCGTCGCTGGAACCGTGTGGCTATGTCGGGGCCGGTGCCGGCCGAGGAGTGGAAGTGATCGAACCCAAAGGACCGGAGTGGCTGGGCCTGGAGCTGATCCAGGCCTCTGGCCTGAAGCCGAAGGGAAAGAAGGCTTATTCGTGCCGTTGGCGCGGGTGGGTGTCCTGGTGCCACGAGATGGGGGTGAGTGCGCTGGCAGCTACCGCGGATGATGCCCTCATGTGGTTGCGTCATGAGCAGCGCTCACGGTCAATGGTGATGGAAACCCGGAAGGCGGTGAACTTTGTTTACCAGAATCTGGGCATGGCCTCTCCCTTTAGGGAACGTGCGGTGATGCGGGAGGTGTTCCCCAATAGCGGGCGTTGATAGACGACAATAAGGAATGCCTCTTGCGCCGACTATTCTTGCCGGTTGGGATGGTGTAAATCGTCCGGCACGGAGGTGCCGGATTGATCAAGGACCGACAAGTCAGACTTTTGAGGCAAAAACGTATGGAAGGCAAGACACAGGAGACGGCGGCCGCCATGTCTGGGATGAGCGTGCGGTCGGCGCGCAAATGGCAGAGTGGCCCGTTGCCGTCGGAGACCAAACCGGAGCGCTGGTGGCGCACTCGGTCCGACCCCTTCGACGGGGTGTGGGAAGAGGAGATTGAGCCCCTGCTGCGGGACGACCCCAAGGGCAAGCTGAAGGCAACGACGATTATCGAATGGCTGGAGGAGCAGCATCCTGGCCAGTTCAGCGCCTCCCAGCTGCGCACCCTGCAACGACGATTACAGGACTGGCGGGCGCTGAATGGCCCGGATCAGGAGGTTTACTTCCCCCAGGAGCATCCGCCGGGTCGGGAGGCCCAGTTTGATTTCACCCACTGCAGCGCCCTGGGGGTGACCGTCGCCGGTGAGCCCTACCCCCACCTGCTGTTTCAGCTGATCCTCAGCCACTCGGGCTGGCGCTACGCGGAGGTCGCCGCCGGCGAGACCTTCCTGGCCCTCAAGCAGGGATTACAGAATGCGCTCTGGGCCCTGGGCGGCGTACCGGAGGTGGTGCGTTCCGACAATACCTCTGCTGCCACCCACGAGATGAAACGCAGCCGAGGCCGGGCGCTAAACGACAATTACGCCGCCCTGCTGGACCACTACGGTGTCCGATCCACCCGCATCAATCCTGGCAAGAGCCACGAAAACGGCGTTGCCGAGCACGCTCACTACCGTTTGAAGGATGCCGTGGACCAGGCTTTGATCATGCGCGGCAGCCGCGATTTCCACACCGCCGACGACTACGCCGGTTTCGTACGGGAGATGGTGGAGAAGCGAAACCGCCTGGTGCGGGGGAAGCTGGAGCAGGAAATGGCTTGCCTAAGACCCCTGCCGCCAGCCCCCATGCCGGAATACGCCAACTACCAGTCCAAGGTGCGCCGGTGGAGTACGATCCAGGTGGCGGGACGCAGCTACAGCGTCCCGTCCCGGCTCATTGGCAAGGTGGTACAGATCCGCCTCTATTCCGAGCACGTGGAAGTGTACTACAAGGGCCACTTTGTGGAACGCATGGCGCGCGTGCACGGTGATGGGGAAGTAAACGTCAATTACCGCCACGTGATCAATTCCCTGGTGCGCAAGCCCGGAGCATTCGCCCGGTACCGCTTCAGGGAGCAGCTCTTTCCCACCCTGCACTTCCGGCTGGCCTACGATGCGCTCAGGCAGTGGCGCGGTGAGCGCGCCGACGTGGAGTACGTGCGCATCCTGCACCTGGCGGCCACCACCATGGAGGTCATGGTGGACAGCGCCCTGTCGCTGCTGCTGGAGACCGGTCAGCCCTTCGACTACGCCGAGGTGCGGGAACTGGCCGAGCCCAGGGTGCCCCAGGCTCCGGTGCTGGTCCTCTCTGGGAAGCCGGACCTGAAGATCTACGACGGTCTGCTCACGAGCAGTACGGCCATGGTGGGGGTGTGCGCATGATGGACACCGACACCAGCGTGATCCCGGAGCGCATCGGTCAGCTCTGCCGCGAATTCAAGCTGCCCACCATGGGCGCTCAGTCGGTGGCCCGTTTCACCGAGGCTGGCCACGGCGAGGCCCTGTCCACCTTCCTGGAGGTGCTGGAGCAGGAAGCCGAGGATCGCCGCCACCGGCGCATCAACCGGCTGCGTCAGGCGTCCCGGCTCCCCTCGGGCAAGACCTGGGAGACCTTCGAGCATCACCGGATGCCCCTCGCTCTACGGCAGCAGATGGACCAACTGGCCCAGGGCAGCTTCGTGGATCACGGCGTCAACGTGCTGGCCTTCGGGCTCCCCGGCACCGGCAAGACCCACGCGCTCTGCGCTCTGGGACACCGCCTGGTGGAGGCCGGCCACTCCGTCCTCTTCGCACCGGCCTACCGTCTGGTGCAGGATCTGCTGGCCGCCAAGCGTGACTTCGACCTGCCCCGACAACTGCGCAAGCTGGACAACTTCGACTTCCTCCTCCTGGACGATCTCGGCTACCTGCCCCAGGGTACTGAGGAGTCCGAGGTCCTCTTCACCCTCATCGCAGAACGCTACGAACGCCGGTCGTTGGGCATCACGTCCAACCTGGTCTTCTCGGAGTGGGAGCGCATCTTTGCCAATCCCATGGCCACCGCCGCAGCGATTGACCGGGTGGTTCACCACTCCGTCATCCTGGAATTCGACGTCCCCAGCTACCGGACTGACGCAGCACAGCAACGCGGCGAGACTGCCGCGGCCGACGCCAACGCTGCGCCTGCCAAGGAGGTGAACCGGCAAAACTAATCGACGATAAATCGGCAAGAATGGTTGACGCGGGACAGGCGTCACGGTCCTGAGGAGGAGTACAACCCGTACGCCAGGGGGGCCCACAGGCTGCGGGTACGCGATTACCTGGGATGGTGCCATGTGAACGGTCGGGCTGCCTTGCCTGGGAGTGGCCCGCAGGTGGCGGAGTTTCTGAGGACTGTGGCCGAGGACTTCTCCTATGGGATGGTTGACCACGCCAGCGCGGGCGTATCGAGGTACTTGGAGGAAAATGGTTTTCCTGGTACGAGGCATCACCCGGCGGTGCAGAAGGCGATGCGAGAGTGCGAGGAGATCTGCAACAATCAGGCGCCTCGGGAGCAGCGGGTCAAGACGACGGAGCGACGTAACGCTGTCCAGTCGCAATGGAAGAAGTGGTGCGACGATGAGGGCGTTGATTGGAAATGCGCCGGTGAGGATGATGCGCTGAAGTACCTGCGGGGTTTGGAATATCAACGCACTGCAGCGATGAGGGTGCATCAGCTTTCCCTGCTTTATGAGGAGATCGAGGAGAATCCTTTCGCCAGTGAGCGTGTGGAGAAGTGGCGGAGTGAACACGTTCGGCGGATGGGAGAAGATCCTGCTGAGGACTGGCGGGTGAATGTTCGGGCTGGGGAGGTTATTCAGGAAGCGAAGGCTGCTAAGGAGCTGCGGCCTATTCGGTTGGCGGTTGGCCTGACGTTGGATGATGTCGAGGGTCTGGATGATGATCTCAGCGGCGAATACGCGGATAGCACGCTGAAGAGCTACGGAGATCATTTCGCAGGGTTTGAAGCCTGGCTACTTGGTTTGGGAGTTTCTCTTGACCAGGTGGTGGACCAGCACGTTGGGGCCTACCTGAAGCATAAGAGCGTTACTAACAAGGTGAGCTCCCTACGGGCAATTTTGGCCGGGCTGGCGATGATGTTCGAAGAGATGAAAGATGTTTGGCGCCTCGAGGAAAATCCGGCGGTGACCGGCCTGGCGGACAGTTATTTGCGCAAGCTGCAGCGTGAGCGGCGAGAGCGGGCTGCGCAGATGGATCCGATACGGGAGAAACATTATCAGGCGGTGATGGCGAGTGTATGGAAGCCGTTGGTGGGTGAAAGGTCGGAGAGGGTGGAGTTGCGTGCTGCGCTGGTGGTGGCCCTCTTCAGCGTGATGTCCGATGGGATGCTACGGGCTGGGGAAGCGGCTGCGGCACGTTGGAGTAATGTGTCCCGTAGTTCGGACGGGAGCGGCCGGCTGTACGTGCCGTTCTCAAAAACTGATCAGGTTGGAGAGGGTGAATACGTCTACCTCTCCCGGCGGAGCATGAAGGCGCTGGATAACCTGAGGGAGGTGAGGCGGGGACAGGGTGGTGTGCAGCCGAGGGATGACCATATTTTCAAGGTGGGTCCAAGGGAGATGCTTGTCATGGTGCGTGAAGCCTGTCGGGCTGCCGGCTTGGAGGGCCATTTCGGTACGCATAGCTTCAGGATTGGCATGGCTCAGGAGCTCGCGGTGGCCGGGTTTGGCTTGGCGCTCATCATGCGGGCTGGACGGTGGGATTCTCCCGACATGCCGGCGTATTACATCAGAGGGTTAGATGTGGCCGAAGGCGCCATTGCTGAGCTGCACCGGGTCTGGGATAGGGGTGGCGACCGTGTGCTCGAAGAGGCGAAGGGCATTGACGTTCTGTCGACGTACGATTTCGTCAGATTGGCGGGATGAGCGGACTGGGAGATGCGGTACTCCAGTGTCAGAAAATTGCGAAACTAAATTTGCGCGACCGTGAACAGCAACGGAGGGCGCTGGAGCGCCCGTATGCGTTGCTCTTGCCCGAAGTCCTACGGCTGTTCACCGGGTCCGACCTGATGGCAGGATTTCCTGCCCCGCCGCGGTGGCTACACCGCGGAGCTGTACGTTTTCTCCCGCTATTACGTCGGCGTTGAATCCTTTCCGGCATTTCATGCTCCGGAAGTTGTCCTGCGTCCGCCGGTTGTCGGAGGCGACGTGGCCGCATCCTGGGCACGTCTGGCTCGTGTGGGCTCCTTGGTCTTCTCCGTGGCGATCAGCAGGATTTGGTCCAGCAGGCGGGTTCCAGGCGGGTTGATGTCCCAGTATTGCTTCTCCTTGGATCGCCATGATGACGAGTCAGGCACGCTGTTCCGCGCGATGTCCGTGGTCCGGTGTGCTGCCAGCAGGTATCCCCAACGTCGCTCGAGGGCCAGGGACTGATTGCCCACCTTTTCGGACAGAGCCTTTTCTGCAGCGTTGGCGGCGATCAGTTCGAGGGTCGAAGCCATTTGATCGATACTCCGTTTTTCGTCCTCGGTCAGATTTCGACCGCCGCGGTCGGTGTGGGCATCGATGTCCACGGCCTTTCTGCGACGGTTGATGGCGTTCTGCTGGGAGCGGACCTCGCGTCGTGCGGATTTGAGCGCTGCGGCATCCATCCTGATGTTTGCCTCGAAAGGGTAGAAGGGCAAACCCGACTATCCGATCACAGTCGGCGGTGCTCTCATGGAGAGCGTTGCCGTTCTCTGGTCATCCGGGCCAGTTTCACCGTTGGTGTACCCAACGGCCAGAGCTTGCCCGTCGCGGAGCGTACCTCCCACTGAGGGCAGGAGGGTCAACAGTCCTCGCAGGTTGACGGCTGCGTTTTCGTTTCGTTCGTGGATGCTGGTGCAAGACGGGCACTGCCAAAAACGCTCACGCTTGAGTTTCGCGTTCACGGCTTGGCAGGTCGAGCATGTCTTGCTGGAAGGATAGAACCTTGGGGCCAGATAGATCTGGCAGTGGTGCCACTGGCCCTTGTAGATGAGCTGGTGCTTGATCTCGCCCATGTTGGCGTCGGCCTGGGCCTTGGGGTTTTGCCGGCCATCAAGCCGGTGACGTGCAGGTCTTCGATGACCAGGTGCTGGAACTTGTGGACTAACTCACTGGTCATGAGGTGAGTGGCGTTATTGCGCAGGTTGGTGATGCGGCGGTGTAGGCGGTCGATTCTGCGTTGCGCTTCCCACCAGCCGTGGGAGCCCCGGGTCCGGCGGGCTTGTGCACGCTGCCAGCGGGCGAGTTTGTTCTGGGCGTGATAGTAGGCCTTGGGGTTCTCCCAGGTCTGGCCCTCGCTGTCGGTAGCCGATGGATTGATGCCGGTGTCTGCGCCGCCTTCGAGGATGCGGGTGTCGGGCTCGGGTGGTGCAACGGGTGGCTTCCAGTAGTTGATGGATAGCAGCCATTGGCCATTGCGGAAGCTGATGTGAGCCTCGTGGATGATGCCCTTTGGCAGGGTATGGGCGAGCTTGACGGAGCCGAGGTAAGGGAGCTTGATGCGGCGTTTGCCGTCGTAGTGGATCTCGCGTACGGCGCCAGCGGCGCGGAAGGAGCCGGTGCCCGTGAGGTGGCGTTTCTTGAAGGTTGGCTGTCTAGCTTTGACCTGTGGGTCGCGCCAGTTGGCGATGGCGTTTCCAAAGTCGCGCACTGCGCCGTCGACGACACGGTAGGAGACTTCCTGCAGGAAGGGAAACTCGTGGTGTTTGGCTTCGTTGACGGCTTTGTTGAGGTCCTGCCAGGAAGGCCATTTGAGCCGGTTGGTGCGGCAGAAGCGGTGGGTGGCGACGCAGAGGTTGTAGACGAAGCGTTTGACGCCGACGGCTCGGCGGGCGTAGTGCTGCTGCCGCGCGGTGAGTTGCAGGGGCACGACGTGTCCAGCGGGGACGTATCCCGGCGGACACGATGATTTGGCCTGCTTTCGTCCGGTGGTCGTCATGTCTTCATCTCACTGGGTTTGGCCTTTTACTCTTACGTGCTGGGTTAGCCATGAGGTTTGATCCTCGTGCGTGCCGATATGGCAGCACGACTTTGACAGTGGTCGCTCGATGCGATGTGCCCGCAGCGAACGGCATGCTGCCGCTGCGGGCACAGCAAGGTCTCCGGCGCTGTGCATGAGTTGCGCCGGTGGATACTACTCTCGCGGTGGGAACTGGAACTCGAGGCGGCGTGGGGCGCCGACCACGCAGTGAGCGCAGTGGCGGTCTTCGTTGAGGGCGTAGTCGCCGACGAGGATCCACAGACAGGAACTGCACCGGTCGGCGTTGCCGTGGTAAGCCAGCCTGATCTCGTCCATCTGCTCGTCGTCAGTGCCGTGGAGAGTATCGACCACCCTTTTGACGTACTGAAATCCGAAGCGTTGCTCCCAGTCCTTTCGGAACTGTTCCCAGGGCACGTCCTTTTTCACGCGGTGGCACCGCTCGCACAGCAGGTGGAGGTTTTCGGGGCCGTCGCCTTGAGCTTGGTCCTTGCGTTCGATGACGGTGTCGTGTTTCCTGATCGGCTCTTGGCAGTGCTGACAGGTCTTGCCGTCGCGGGCTTTCAGTGTGCGCCGCATGTCCTTGGTGACGGTTTTGATGACGTCGATTGCAGTGGTCTCGTAGCAGTACCCGTCCTCGTGGCCTTCGGCGACTACCTCGCGCAGGGTCTCGTCGGTCAGAGGCTCCTTGGTGTCAGGGTGAAGCAGGACAGCGTCTTCTGGCAGGTAGCCGCGCTGTTCCCATTCTTCGCGGAACCATTCGAGGGTGATGGCGTCGTCGCCAGGATACGGCAGGCGGGTCAGGTCGTTTGATCCTTTTTCGGGCCATGCCTCGGCGCTTCGGAGTACGCGCGTCTCGAAAAAGAAGGTTACGTTGTCGGGGTCATCGTCGTCTTCGTCGGCGAAGATCTGGTGTGTGGCCATGTGGGTTTCGCTGATGGTTTCGCTGAGGTAGTCATCGAAGCCGATCCGTTCGTCGCAGATCGACTGGTCCCAGAATTCGGGGGTCTTGCCGCAGATGGGGCAGGCGGTGGCCTGTTCCTGCTTTTCCGACAGGATGAGCCATGCCTGTCGGGGATGTCCCGACTTGGAGCACTCTTCGAGGGATTCCGCCTTGATTTGTTCGATGAGCAGGTATTTCCAGTCGCGGTATGGGTCGTCGTCGTATTCGTAATCGAACTGTGAGAGGTCCTCGCTGGCGTGCTCCGGCGGCTGGTCGGCGTGGCGAGGCCGCATGATGGGATGCTCGGTGGTGCCCAGGGGCATGGGCGGCGCGTCGGGGTCGTTGTCGCAGAGGATGGCCTGCATGGTGGTCCAGCGGCAGTTGAAGGGCGCGGGCGGCTGCGGGCATTCGGGGTGGGCGGCCCAGTGCTGGAGGGTGCGCACGGCGCTGTTGGCGGAGCGGTAGCATCCCGTCACGCGGGTGAAGACGAGGCCACCGTCTTGGCGGATCAGGCATGGGTTGCAGGTGCCGGCGCCGTGGCACTCGCAGGCGTCGGGGTCCTCGACGCTGCCCGACCAGTGGAGTTCTCCAGGGTTGCAGGTGATGGCGGCGGCGTGTACGCGGCGACCGTCGGGCAGTTGGCCGGCGTGCCAGCCTGGATCGCCTTCCTTGGGGAACATCTGGATGTAGATAAGTTCAAGTTCAGCCATGTTGCCCTCCTGTCGTTGGGTTGCGGTTGTCGTGGTGATGCTTTGGATAATGTTGCCAGCGCGGCCAGTTTCGGCCGGAAACGGCTCCCGGGCGCGTTCTGCGGCCTTGGTAGTGGAATTCTGCACAGACGCGAAAACGGCGCCCTGTGGCGCCGCTGTGGTGAAAGTGGTGAGGTGTGATGAAGACCGGCCGCCCCGTCGTCAGGGCGGCAGTCGTTCGCCGGTGAGCTGGCCGACGAAGCAGGTGTCGCCGCCGGTGCTGGGTGCGCGGACGAGGACTCGTTCACCAGGCACGCCGCGCACGTAGATCCTGGAGCCGATGAGTTCTATCACATCGTAGCCACTGCCTGCGCGCAGCGGCTCTCCGTAGTGACCGAGGCCAAGCGGTTCGTTGGCGCGACCGCTGCGCCATTCTTCGCCAGTCATGGTTTCGTAGACGTAACCGACGGTAAATGACTCTCGGTCTCCGATTCGGCATTTGACTGGTTCGGAGAGCCGACCTTTGGTTGGGAGCCGGACCACGTAGAAGCCCTCCTGTTGCGGTAGAGCAGGGCTGGCCGTGGCCCCAAGCTTGGGCTGGAGCGACGACGCAGGCGCCGGTGCCGGAGGCGTGGCGCTGGTGCAGCCGACGAGGGCGACGGCTACGACGACGGCGAGAGCAGCGCGCGGTATGGCAGTGTTCATCTTGTGGACCTCCTGGGTGGTTGGGCATTGCTAGCGGTTGGCGTCATTCGACCGTCCTGGGCTGAGGGCTCAACAGATCGCGACGGCCAGGTCGGCGAACTTGACTGGGACAACCAGGTCGGTCGGCGGATGCTGGCCCATGTTGTGCAGCCGGAGGACGTTGAGCGCCGTGCTTGTGGCAAAGGCGAAGGCGACCAGCGTGGCTTTTGGGTGGTATTGTTCCCCGAATCGAAAGCGGCGCCTTGTGGTGGCGCCGCGGTGAAAGTGGTGAGGTGTGACGAACGCCGGCCGCGCCCGACTACGGGGCGGCCGGCTTCGCCGTTGGTCAGCGACTGTCTCATTGCGGTGTGCAATCTAGTAGAGTCAGTTTCGTTACTCCGATTACGCGGCGGACGCGGCGGACATCGACTAACGTACTGGCGGAGTCTGTAATCGGCCCAAACGCCTGAAATTTCCGGGTATTGCCGGTTTTTCGGGCAACGCCTGATCCCGAACCCGTGGGAGGCTTCCCGATGATGACCGAGAATGAGCGACGCGGCTCACAAAGAAACCGTTGGACCCGTTGGTACATGTGGCTCGCCTACGGCGGCGGCGTCCTGGGCGTGATCGCGGCCGTGGTCATAATCGTGACGATGGCGGCCGCCCCCAGCAGCAACGGCAAAACGGCGGCAAGCCACCACAACATGGCGACGTTGACCCCCCACGACGCGGCTGCGCTGATCCGCCAATACCCCAGCATCAACAACCCCGCTGAATTGCGCGACCTGCAATCCCTCGCGCGCACGTATGGCATCTCGCTCGATGAGTCCATCGCGCGTTATGCCTGGCGGGATGACTTCTCAAGGATGACAACAGCCATCGAGGACGAAGAACCCGACAGTGTCGTTGATGCCGGCAAAACCGGCAGGTCATTGGCCTGGATCAAGTTTTCGGGTTCCATCTCCGGCAACGCCCGGAAGGCCATCGACAAATTCAAGTCTGAAAACCCTCACGTTGAGGTCAGCCTACAAAACGGCAGAGACCCAGGGTTTACCAGGCGGGAGGCGGATGAAGCGGTAATCGGAGCGCATTTCGCGGTGATGGCGGAGGACGGTGTACAGGACAGCGTGACCCATTACGACAGCGACGCCGTTGGAATCGTCGTGACCGTCCAGATGGCGACTCCGCCCTCCGGTGAAAAACTATCCTCGCTGGAGAAGGCAGCCGAGCGCGGCGCCGCCGAGGCCACCAGGTCGGACATCACGGACAACGTCGCCATATCGCTGTCAGTCGTCCAGCATGACCTCAGTGGAACCGATGACTCCCGTGCGCCCAACTGACGCGGCTTGCCACACTCTGTTCACCGACCCGACCTGACCGGAAAACTGGATAGGTTCGGGAATGCCTGCAGAACGTGGGTGCCATCGGTTTTTCCTACGTTTGGTCGCGTGACTTGATCATTTCAAACAAGTTCAGGCCTTGTGGCATGATCTCTGCACCGTCTGGAGTCTGTCCGATTTCGAAGATAGATCGCCAGTAGTCGTTGTTACGTTTGCCACCGAACGCGACGATGGAAAGGTCCCTGTTCACCCAAATCGACAGGCGCTTCAACGCGTTGATGAAGTTTTCGACGTTTTGCCAACAGGGTTCAGGAATTTCATACTGGAATAGACGATCCTCATCGACGTTGGCGAGTGTCGTAGCGAAGTAGTTCCGCATGACTCGCAGCACCAGCCGGAGCCAGTTATGAATGATCTCTTCTTTGGCCATCCGGTAGGCACGCAGGTGCGGTTCCGCGACGACCTTGTCGTTTTGGACGTCATGCTCTATGCGCCGAACCCCACGTTCTAGGTCGAACTGATTGATGTAGATCTGCTCGGCGATGATGTTCATCAGTCGTACGATCTGTTCGATTTCCAGCTGACGTGGATTGGTTCCTTCTTCGGCTTTGTAATTGAACGGCGTCATCAACGGTTTGGTTCCGATGAAAAACTGGTAGAACGTCTTGTCGATGGTGCTGTAACTTAGCGGTTTGTCCGCGCTTTTTCCTGCGTACTCGATGTAATCTCTGAGCCGGTTGTCCGGATGGGTAGTAACGCTGTTACGGACCCGGTCGATGATGTACCGCCTCATGGCTTTGCTTTCGCCTTTGAAGTGTTTGATCAGGTCACTCTCCGAGAACGTTTCCTCGCCTTCCGCGATACCGAGTTCTGCTCGGTATCGGTCAATGCGGTTACTGAGGAGCGAGCTTCCGAGATTGCGTTGTACCGACTTGTCAAAGGCGACCTGGCGCAAGGTAGTTCCAGCGTTGGTGTTTGCGGTGAGGAGTTGGTCCGTGTCTGGATCAATGAATACCCTTACTGGCAAGGTTCGGGAGCCTAGCAGCACTTGAGCGGCCGCTTTGTGCTGACCGTCGAATACTCGCACGCGTGCTTTGTCTGTCTGCGACGTGTCTATCCATCCCAACGTGACGTGGAGTTGGGGAAGACCTTTGTGGAATTCCTCCACAAGCTTTCTTAGGTTGCTGCCGATTGCCCTAGGGTTGATGTAGTCGTCGTGATGGATGTACTGGATGGGAAGGTCAATGAATGTTGACTGGAAACCCGAGAGTCCGTCGTTGTAGATAGGGAACGTCACCTTGTCGTTCTGGCCGGTTTGGGCAAAAGTTGTGTGTAACGAGCCGTCCGCGATTTTTACCGGTAGATCGAATTTGCTGCCGCCGTGGTGGGCGAGTACGTCGCCCAAGTTAGGCGACCTGTTTTCCGCTGCGATTGATTCCGCAATTGAGTCGAATGAAGCGAGAACTCGCGCTACCCGCAGGTCGCTGGCCTGCTTCGACCTGTTGCAAGAATCATGGGCGAGCGCGAAGTTTTCTGGACCGTCTTTGCCGCCCGACGCCATCGGCTCTATGTGGTCAATGTCGATGGCGTTCGCGTGGAGGTCGAGTAGGATCAGCTTACCGCAAATGAAACAGTTTCCGCGTTGCGAAGTGTGGAGGCTGTTTACCAGCGCTTCCCTTCCTTCGGGTGACAAGCGGTTCAAGTACAGGGACGGCATATCGGCATTACTCCTTGCTCACAATTCGGGGCGCGTAACGCTGTGTTCTCCAGTTCATGGCCTACTGTGGCTGATTATGGGCTAGTGCCCCCGTAGCATTTTATGTAGGCGCGGTGCCGTGAGCAACGTCTCATCGGTAATCCTAGCTTGATCACGCTGCCGGATGTCGGCGCTGCATCATGTCGAAGATGCTGCACGCAAGGGCCGGCCCGAGTGGCAGCAAGGTGATGAACAGCAGGATCTTTCGAAGCATGTGGAATCTCGCTGATGTGCAGGCTCGCACCAGATGATGAAAGGATCATAACGATGCGGTGACGGGGCTTGCGAGACTTGGTGGCGCCTGGCGCAGGTGTGCCCTCATTCCTGCTCTGGAGCCACTGATAGGCCCTCCGGCGTTGCTGGTAGGCATTTCCTTGTCCGTGACCTGAGGGGTGTCAGGGGCCGCGTGGCGCGAAGTTCGGGGTGTGTCATTCCGCGACGCGAGCGGCAGGGGTGCCGTGGCCTCGGGGTCTCGCTGTGCGATTACGCGAGCAGCATGAACGTCGAAAGCGGCATGATGACGACGCGTGGGTCGTCGATGGGCGGCGCGTCCTCTTGAGTGATGAGCAGCCCGAATGGAGCGCGATTGGTCGGCTCTTCGATGAACGACCTGACGGCCCGTGTGTCGCGCACTGGGTCAATGCCGCGTTGGTATTTGACCTGCACGGGGATTTGCTGGTCGCCGACCCTGAACACGAAGTCCAGGTCAGGTTCTCCCAGACCAGGTTCTCGGGGTGGCGTCGGCACGCGGTCGGTGTCTAGGTTTTGGATGACGGAAGCGGTGGCGCCGAGTACGCTCTGGGCGATTTGCCCTGCCACCGTCGTTAGTTCTGGGCTGGCGTCCAGCGCGTCAGGCTCGAGGGGAACCTGTTCTTGGAGCCAGCTGGCGCGTAGCGCGTGATCTGCCAGGCAGAGTTTGATGGCGTCGCGTGGGCGATTGAGGTTCAGCACCGGCCACGGCAGGAGCCGTATCAGCGAAGTGTCGGCCAGAGCCTGCAGGTAGTGGGCGACCTCTTCAGGATCGGCGTCCTCGCCGGACGAAAGGCTGGTTTCCTGGGCAAGTTCGCTGACGGACGTCGTTCGCCCAGCGTGTCGGCAGGCGTTTTCGAACGTCGTCTCGAACAGCGCAGCGTCGCGTTCCTGGCCGTGTGGTCCAGTCAGCAGGTCGTGTTGCAACACCGGCTTGATGACGTCCTCGTTCAGGTGATGGGCGAGGGTCGGCCAATCGGCGGGTGCTTTGAATGGGTCATGGGCAACCGGGTAGCCGCCGCGTTCCGAGAACAGGCGGAAGGCCTGGTCGCGAGCCGCCGCGTTTCTCCGTCCGTATTCGGCCAGTTCTTGCCAGAACTCGAGCTGGCGAAATTGCCCAAAGCATGCTTCGTGCGGGAAGTGTTCGAGGGGTGCCATGCCTTGAAAGTCGGCGATTTCCGTGAGCGACAGAGTTCCGGCCTCGACGGTCGAAAGGCGTCCCGCCATCTGGTGACCGCCACGCACGATGCGAAGTGCGGAGCTGCTGGTGGCCACGACATTGACGGCGGTGTGGTCGACCAGGAACTTGAGCTGGTTTTGCCAGTTGTGGATGTGCTGGACTTCGTCGAAGAACAGGTAAGGGGTCTGGTTCTGTTTGGCCAGGGCGTTGAAAGTCGCGGGGGTGATGTTGTGCTCGACCCAGGCCGTGATGCGCAGGATGGGATCGAGCATGTCGTCGGTGGCGGCACCCTGGCCGAGCGGAACTCGGATGATGTGGTGGGGCGGTACCCCCTCGGCCAGCAGGTCGTTGATGATATGTAGCTGCATGGTGGTTTTACCCACCCCGAGAGGGCCGGGCACGGCGACGATTGGCGTGAAACCTGACTCGAGGCGTTGGCGGACTTGGCCGACAAGATGTCGGCGGGTGGCGGGCACCAGTGGCGCAGGTTCGCCCGACCACCACGGGTTCGATTGGTGCAGGCTTTCCACCAACTCGGGTGGAAGGGGTAGTGGCGTGTAAGGTGGTAGGAGTGTGTTCACGGTGAAACCTGTTTTGCTTGCGGCCCGCGATTTCATGGGCATCACATGATTGGAGCAACGGGGTTGATCTCGTAGAGGCCACGTCATTATCGCGTTTCCTGGTGCCCAGATTCAATTCTGCGCCTGCCGGTGGCGGCAGTTCCTCGGTCGGTGGCGTTGGAGGCGCCCAGGGGCCGCGTGGCGCGGGAATGCGGGTCATTCCCTGCTGTGACGCGGGCGGCTGTGGCGCGGCGGCGTCGGGATTTTGCTGCACTGCCGTGACGCTCGTGGACGTGCCCGAATTCCTGCGCTCGGGCGAAGGAGAGGGCCTCCGGTGCGCTGGTGCAGGGATTTCCCCTTCTGGACTCGCGGGGGCTTCTCCGTGGCTCTGCGGGGGATTTTCCCGCCAGTTGGTGCTGGCGGAGGCTGCGGCATGCTGCGCCGTATCGTTGCTGTCGGCGTGGGCTTGCCGCTGCACTCTGTGGTCGGTCGGCAGGTGGCTGAATTCTCGCGCTGGAGCCTCTGTGGGGGCCTCGGGGTTCCTTGGGGCAGGAATTTCCCCTGCGGTACTCGCGCGGGGCTCTCCGTGGTTCTGCGAGCCATTTTCCGGCTTTGCCCTGTCGGGTGCTGGTGGACTTGCTTGCTTGTCGTCAACCTGCTGAGGCTCCTGCTTTTTTCATCCTCGCGCCCATCCAAATTTTTTTTGCCGGGCAGCCGCTTTTTTTATTTTCGCGCGCGACGAAATTTTGTCGGGTGGGTCGCTATTTTGCGGGGGTTGCGGGCGTGGTTACCCTGTTATGGCTATGATAGCCTCCTGGCGTTGGGGCGTTGGTGTGGTCATCGGTTTGGTGCGTCGCGCTGGGCTTTCCTGATCTTCGCTAGGTCTCGGTCGATGGTGATCACGGAGACGCCGAATTGGTCAGCCAGCCATTATGCTGTCAGCGTGCTCAGGATCTGCCGGAAACGGCCCCCGGGCGCGTTCTGCGGCCTTCGGGATATTGCGCAGCCCTTCGGGTGAATTCAGGGCGTGTGCGACCGTCAGCAGCGGCGGAATTCCCGCTCCAGGCGGTGGTTCGAAATGGTGATCACCGTGGGGCGACCGTGGGGGCAGTGGTGCGGCTCGGGCGTATCGGCCAGCTGTTCGATGATGGCCTGCATCTCCTGAGCAGTTAGCCGGTCGCCAGCTCGCACTGCCGAATGACAGGCGACGGTGGCCGCCATGGGGTGGTTTGCCCCCTGGAGCAGGTCCTCGGCCGCGATCTGGTCAATGAGGCTTTGCAACGCGGTATCCGCGTCCGGAGACCGACGTGCGGTGCGGGCCCGTGGCAGGCGTGGATTACACACAGGCGCTCTTCCCGTTGCCGCACGTCAAAGCCGTGCTGGGTGACCAGGATGAGGTTATCCAGCAGGCAATGGCGCTGAAACTCGTCGATCTGCACCTCATGTGGGAGCAGGAGCGGCTGGGGCACCGCGAAGCCGTCATTGACGTGCTGGAGGTCCGGTCGTAGATGACCTGCTCGTGGGCGGCGTGTTGGTCGAGGATGTAGATGCCCAGCGGCCCGTTGGCCAGGATGTAGGTGCTCTACCTCTGGCCGATGCACGTGAGCTTGGGCGGCACTTCGCGGAGGTCCTCGACGCCGCTAGGTGACGGCGTGGTGTTCAAAGGCGGTGTTTCCTAGCTGGGCTGCGTGCCAGACCGCATCGGGGCGAGTTCTCCGACCGGTGCGCGCTGCTGGTTGGGGCTGCCGTTGATTTCGGCGTTGTTGGCGACGCGCGTGGGCAGGACTGCGATGGTCATGGCGTTCTGTTCCTCGTCGGAGTCACGGAAAGGCCTTGGAGTCCTCCTGATGGGCATTTTCCCGCTTGCGGCCGGAAGGTCCGCCCTGGGCGCTGTGGCGCGGGAATTCGGGACATCTCCCGCCGCGACTCGGGCGGTTGGGGTCGTTGCTGCCTCGGGATACCGCGGCGTGCCGTGCTGCTCGCTGGCGTGCCCGAATTCCTGCGCTGGAGCCTCTGTGGGGGCTTTCCGGCCCTGGTGGCAAAGGGGGGCGCGTCGCCGCCCTTCGGGATTCCGGCGGGCCTTTCCGTGGCTCTGGTGGCGATTTTCCGCCAGTCGGTGCTGCCGGAACCTGCGGCATGATGCGCTGTTCCGTTGCTGTCGGCGTGGGCTGGCAGCTGCGCTCCGTGGTAGGTCAGCAGGCGCCCAAATTCCTGCGCTGCAGCCTCTGTCGGGGACTTCCCTGCGCTGCAGGCAAGGATTTCCTCTTCTGGACCCGCGAGGCTCTCTCCGTGGCTCTGCGGGCGATTTTCGGTGCGGGCCTGCCGTTTCCCGCCCATGCGGCGTCCTGCTGGCTTTTCGCCCAATTTCTGCGCATCCGGCCGAAAACCGAATTTCGCGCGATGCGGGGCTTTTTCGGGGGCAGCGGGTGTATTAACCCTGTTATGGGATGTCTCCCCAGCGTGTTGGGCTCCGGTCGGTTGTTGCGGCGGTTCACGGGGTTCGCTTCATCTTGGTTAGGTCGCGCTGTATTGTCCTGGCCGTGACTTTGAAGGCGTCGGCCAGCGGGCGCTTGGTGTATCCGAGGTCGAACATGATGGCTACTGTCTGGGCACAGCTTTGGTAGTCGAGGCTGTGCGGGTCGGGATACCACCGTTTCGTGTTGCGAGCCGTCTGCATTTCGCTGAATGTGGCTTCGCTGAACTGGCGCAAGCTGTACTTGGCACAGGGCTTGGCGATGGAACGGCACTCGGAATTGGGCACCGGGTGCTCGGCGAATTCTTGGATGTTGAGCAGCCGGACGTGGGCGAGTTCCACGCAGAAGCGGAACAGATTTACAACGGTGCCTTCGTCTCGATGCCCTAATCAATTCCAAATCCGTCAGGGGCGGACATTAGTCGTCCTCGCGGTTGTCCTGGGCACCCAGAAATTGATCTATGGCGGCAGCCGGGATGATGATGCGCTTTCCAATCCGAGCGCAGCGGATCTCACCACGCCGGATTGCTTCCCGCACCAGCCATTGGCTGACGCCAAGCACCTCAGCGGCTTCTGAGACGCTGTACGCTTTCTTGAGATTTTCCATCGGTCCATTCTCCATCTGGTTTTGTTCGTTGCGTTGAGCGAGGTAACGTGGTGGCATTTGAAGTTTCGTGCAGTTTCGTGCGGGATTGTAATGACGGTTACGGTGGTGTAATCCCGGGCGAGAAAATGGCGGTTTTTCGGTCGCAGATCGACCGCGATGTGACGCGCCGCCGCGACCTTCCCGCACTCAAGTTGGACGAGAAACGGGGAAGTCGAAAACGTGGGGAATGCCGCCCCGGGATGGGTTGTAGATGCGCCGGCGTCGGATCAGTCGTTGGCCCGACCTGGGTTGTGCGTCGAAGCGGGTCTGGTTTCCCCCGTTCAATGAATCAGAGGCGCCCGCAAGTCGCTGGTTTGCCGGCGCGGATTAAGGTGACGCGCGACGCTCGGTCGACGATATGATCGTCGGCGATTCACTGATTGGCGGGACACTTTCGATAGGTCCAATCGGTCCAACTACCAAGGAGGCAGTTCATGACAGGAGAGATAACACAGCGGAGCCCAGGTACCTGGCAAATCAGGGTTTTCCTGGGCCGCGACGAGCACGGCAAACGGATCCGAAAGAACGAAACCGTCCGAGGTAAGAAGGCCGACGCTGAGCGGCGCAAGCGCGAGATTCTCGGGGACCTGGACCGCGGGATAGTCCCATCCGTTGAGCGGTATAAGCTGGCAGAATGGCTACAGTTTTGGTTGGCCGATGTCATTGCTCCCAAGAAGGAGCAGAAAACGTTCGACCGTTACGAGGAGGCCAGTCGTCTCCATGTCGTACCGGAACTCGGGAATGTTGAGATCTCCAAACTGTCGCCGCGCCACGTGCAGGAATTGGAAACCAAGCTGCTGCGTGACGGCATGGCTCCGAAGGGAGTTCAGATGGTTCACATCGTTTTGAGCGGTGCCTTGAAGCACGCACTCAGGATGGAGCTGATCTCGCGTGATCCGGTGGCCCTGGTTCCCCCGCCGTCCGTGCCGAAGACTGAAGCCAACAGTCCCAACATGGAACAAGTGAAAGCCTTGATTGCCTCAGGAGCGTCCACAGGCCACTATCTGTGGCCTTGTGTCTACCTCATCATCTACACTGGGATGCGGCGAGGCGAGGCGTTGGCGTTGACGTGGGAGAATCTGGACCTGGAAGGACGTGTGCTCCGGGTCGAGGCGTCGCTTGTCATTGCAAAGGGAGGCGGCATCGTAAAACATCCGAAAACAGAAAGTGGGCGACGGACGGTGGACCTCGACGCCGAGACGGTCGCCGTGCTCCGCGAGCATAAGACGCGGCAACAAGAACTTGCTGACCAACTGGGAGTGCAACCTCCGGCATGGGTTTTCCCGCGCCAAGACCTGTCCGGTTGGTGTCATCCCAACACTCTGTCTTATTTCGTGAAGACCTTACGTAAAAAGGCACAGTGTCCTGACTTGACGACCCGGAGCCTGCGGCATTTCCACGCATCGGTGGCGTTGCAGACGAGCAAAAACCCAATCGTGGTCTCGAAACGAATTGGTCACTCCAAGCCCAGCACCACGATGGACATTTACGGTCACGTACTGCCAGGTTGGCAGAGCGAAATGGCGGAAGCCGTTGCCGAGAAGATCAACGGGGACCCGTGATTATTGTGGGACAAATGTGGGACAAACCTGCAGCACCTGCCCGTGTTGTGCTGTGCTAGACTGCATGGCGTGAGTAGGAAATCTCATCAGACAGGTCTCTGCAACACCCGACACCGTCCACATTGGCGAGTCCCTCCCTCGGCACCAAATTCACCATTCCCTACTCAGAAACGGCTCCGAAAGGGGCCGTTTTGGCTATTTTGTCGACCATTTGTCGACCAACTGCACAAACACCGGCACTAGCAGGCAGTAATGGACGCAGTTTCGCGCCCATTCCACGCACGCAGGAGCCCAAAATCCGAAATACCGTTTTCATCTTTGCCGACGACTACGGTAGTTGGCCCAATCGGGTTTTCACGATGGCTATGCCTCCGTCCCAGCCCCTGACCGTTGCCCATGGTCCGTTTCGTCGGTGGGCGGCCCCACAGTAGTAGTGACAGGGCTGGTTGCACCGACAACCCGTTGAGTGCCGCGCACCCTGACGGTGAATTGGGTACGCGGGCTGGCTCACTAAACTCTGGCCGTGTCGGAGCACACGAAGCCAGATATCGTCCACGGGTTTGGCCCATCATGTGCCGTCAGGAAGTGTGCTTTCATATCCGGACATATCGGAAATCCAGGCTGCGCATGTGAACGGGATCCAACGCGTTACGCCCGTCGAACACCAATCGAGGCGGCCACATCTGTTTGGAGATTTCACACCAGTTGGCCTCGACGCACTCCTCCCACTCAGTGGACAAGATTACGGCCTGGGCTTGCACGGTCGCTTCCTCCGCGGTTGGGGCGAACCGAACTCCGCGCGGGAGTACTTTCCGAGCGTTATCAGTAGCTTGCGGATCGTAGGCAGTGACGATCGCGCCGTCGGCCACGAGCGCATTGATCAGATCGACGGCGGGCGCCTCACGGACGTCGTCGGTGCCGGGCTTGAAGGCGATGCCAAGCACGGCTGCACCAACACCGGTCAGATCACCAAACTCCTCGCGTAACGCGCACAGCGGTAGCAATCGTTGTCTGTTGTTGACGCTGATGACAGCGCGCAGCAACTCCAGGTTCACCCCAATGTCCAGCCCGATGCGGTCCAACGCCTGTACATCCTTCGGAAAACAGGATCCGCCATAACCCAGGCCGGCGTACATTTTCCCGCCGGTTCGCGGGTCCAACGTCAGTCCATCGCTCACGTCGTGAATCGAGGCGCCGACCCGGTCGCAGAGCAAGGCGATCTCATTGATAAAGGAGACGCGTGTGGCCAGGAAGGCGTTGCTGGCGTACTTGATCATCTCGGCGCTGGTGATTTCGGTGATCATGTTGGGCGCGTCGACGCCCCGATGCATCGCCTTCACTATGGCGACCGCCCCATCATCACTGGGGTTGGCGCCAATGATGATCCGATCGGGGTGCTGCCAGTCCAGTACAGCTTTACCTTCGCGGAGAAACTCTGGATTGGCGACGTAAGGCAGCCCGGTTCCGGCAAGGTACCGATCAGATATTCGTTGGCCGGTTCCCGGCGGCACCGTGCTTTTCATCACAACAACGGTGTCGGAACGGCCCCTGGACTTGACCCACGATAACGCCGATTCAACCTGGCTCAAATCTGCACTGCCGTCCGGGGCCTGGGGCGTGCCCACCGTGATGAGCGCGACCCCTCCAATGGCACCTTCAAAAGCGTTGGCATGTTGAAATAAAATGCGGCCGGCGCCGATCCCGGCCTGGACGAATTGTTCCAAGTCAGGCTCGTAAAACGGGACGACACCCGACCGCAGCTGATCCACTCGCCCCTGGTCGACGTCGATACCGATTACCTTGTGACCGGCGCGGGCGAGGTTTGCAGCCGCGACCGTGCCCACGAGACCGAGACCGATCACGGTGATTTCCATGTTGTTGATATTCTCCTTTCCGTCCACCATCATCGTCCCCGGTCCACCCAATTCGACAGTGGGGATTTGCTGGTCGTCACCATTGTAACGATGCGATCCTCCTGCACTCCGGAGGATTCATTACATACCGGAGCCTGGACGGGCATCGGGACGATCATCGGAACTACAACCATTGTCGCCGCCATTCGCGTCGCGATATGGGTTATTCTTTGGTGACCGTTCAATTCTACGACGCAAAAACTCGCTCCATCAGGTATGAAAATCCTACAGGTCATCCACGGGTATCCCATGCGGTACAACGCCGGCTCTGAGGTTTACACCCAGGGTTTGTGCCAGGCGCTGGCGAATGACCACGAGGTCCATGTGTTCACCCGCCAGGAAAATGCCTTTCTGCCAGAGTACGCAATGCAAAAAGAGCGTGATCCGGCCGACCCGCGTGTCGCCTTGCACGTCATCAACATGGCCCGTGCCCGCGACGGTTACAGCCACCGCGCCATTGATGACGCTTTCGCCGGCATCCTGGGCGAACTCGAGCCCGACGTTGTGCACGTAGGACACCTGAACCACCTGTCGACCTCGTTGGTGTTGCCGGCGAAAGAGCGGGGCATCCCGGTGGTGTTTACGCTCCACGACTACTGGCTGATGTGCCCCCGGGGCCAGTTCATCCAGATGTACGAGGACCCGGGCCAGCAGCCGTGGCCCGTTTGCGACGGCCAGGACGACCGCAAGTGCGCCGTGCGCTGCTACCGCAGGTACTTCGGCAACGACGACGCAGAGTATGAAAACGACGCGGCATTTTGGACCGGCTGGGTGGGCCGGCGTATGGCGCACGTCAGGGAGGTGTGCGACGCCGTCGACCTGTTCCTGGCGCCGGCCAGGTACCTGCTGGGACGGTTTCGGGATGATTTCGGCATTACCGATGACAAGCTCGTTTACCTGGACTACGGGTTTCACCGTCAGCGCATGACCGGCAGGGCCAGAACCGGGGGTGCCCCTTTCACCTTCGGCTACATCGGCACCCACATCCCGGCCAAGGGCGTGAACCATCTCATCCAGGCATTTGGCGAACTCGAAGGCCAGCCCCGCTTGAGAATCTGGGGGCGCGACCGCGGCGCTGAGACGGCAGGTCTGAAGCGCATGGCCGCGGAGTTGACTGGCGACGCCGGTGACCGGATCGAATGGATGAACGAGTACCGCAATCAGGACATCGTTCCCGACGTGTTCGACCGCTGCGACGCCATCGTGGTGCCGTCCATCTGGGCGGAGAACTCGCCCCTGGTCATTCACGAGGCGCTCCAGGCCGGCGTGCCGGTGATCACCGCCGACTACGGAGGAATGGCCGAGTACGTGGGCCACGAACGGAACGGTCTGCTGTTCACTCACCGCGATCCAACCTCCCTGGCGCGGCAGATGCAGCGGTTGGTCGACGCACCCCAATGGGCCCGGGAGATGGGCCGCCGAGGCTACCTGCAGTCGGACGACGGCAACGTGCCTGACATGTCTGAACACGCCCAGGAAATCGCGCGGATGTATGCCGGTCTCGTGGCTCAGGGGAAAAAGCTATGACATCTACTTCAACACCGGTCCCTCCAGCGAACCACCCGGCCGGCCAGGTTTTTCAGGGCCCCTGGCGGATTACCTTCGACACCAACCCGGACGACTGCAACCTGCGCTGCATCATGTGCGAGGACCACTCGCCTTACAGCCACACGCAGCGGGACCGCCAGGCCGCCGGGCTGCCAAAACGGCGTATGGACATCGATATGGTCAGACGCGTCCTGGCCGATGCAGCGGGCAAGGGCCTTCGGGAAATCATCCCGTCCACCATGGGCGAACCGCTGCTGTATCGCCACTTTGACGAGATTATCGACCTGTGCGCGGAATACGGCGTGAAGCTCAACCTGACCACCAACGGGTCCTTTCCCATCAGGGGAGCCAGGGCCTGGGCGGAGCGCATCGTTCCGGTGGGTTCGGACGTCAAGGTGTCGTGGAACGGCGCGACCAAGGCAACCCAGGAAAGTGTGATGCTGGGATCCAACTGGGAGCGGGTGGTCGAAAACGTCCGAACGTTCATCGAAGTGAGGGACGAGCACGCACGCACCGGCGGCAACAGGTGCAGGGTCACATTCCAGTTGACCTTCATGGAGATCAACCACGTCGAGATCCCGGCGGTGGTCGAGCTGGCGGCCAAGCTGGGCGTGGACCGCGTGAAGGGCCACCACCTGTGGGTGCATTCTTCCGAGATGCGGGGCCAGTCCATGCGGCGCGGCCCCGAGGCCGTCGCCGCGTGGAACGACACTGTTGCCGCCGCCTACCGGGCCGCCGATCGCTGCCGACTGCCGGACGGCGCCCAGGTTCTGCTGGAGAACATCTTTCCCCTGGATCCGGATGGCGGCGATGACATCGCGCCCGGCGGTGAGTGCCCGTTCCTCGGTCAGGAGGCATGGGTGGCTTCAGATGGGCGGTTCAATCCGTGCTGCGCCCCCGACGCTCTGCGCAAAACCCTTGGCGACTTCGGCAACCTCAACGATCACAGCATCATCGGGATCTGGCAGAGCGCCGAGTACAAGGACCTGCGCAACCACTACATGAGCAAGCCCCTCTGCCAGGGCTGCAACATGCGGCGGCCCACCAGCGTGGTGTGATCGCTAGCCAAATCTTCTATACCCGGCTCTGACACCCGAGGAACCCAATGGTCACACCACCGTGGATGCCACAATTGCAACGAGATGGTTTTGTGCATCTGCCCGGAGTAATCGAAGCCGACGTTGCGGTCCGGCTCGCCATGCTGACCTTGGGGTCATTGGATGACCACGAGTCCTCCGACGATCTTGTGAGAACCGCAGACGGTGTGCCGGTCAAGTTGCTCTATCCGCTGGATAAGTACGACGAGTTCGTTTCGTTGCTGGGGAGCCAGCCAGTGCGCGAGGTAGTGGATGGGTTGTTGCCGGTTGGGGACTCGGTACTGACCTGGGAGGACGTACTGATCAAGCCTCCATCCGTAGGGGTTGAGGTCGGAGTTCATCAGGACATAGGCTTGGATCCCACCCGAGATACGGTCCACAGCTTGGGCATTTCTCTGACCGCCGACGTGAAAAACCCTGTGTATTTCCTCCCCGGAAGTCACCGTATGGGGCCATTGACCAAGAGCGCGGTGGACGCGCTGTGGGCGGATTGCCGCGATCTGTTCCAACCGGTTGCGACCCAACCTGGAGACGTGGTCATACACAATGTCCACGTTCTTCATCACTCCGAGACCAACCGTTCACCGAAACCGAGAGCGACGTGGTACCTGGAGTTCCGGAGCATGCGATCTCTCCTTGAGCATGGTCCGTGGGATAGTGACTGGGTGCATCGCCGACGCGCAATCTGGGTTTATGCTCGGGCTATTGCCGGCGACCGCATCGAAGCTGATGAGATCGAGCCGGTCAGAACGGCGTTGAAGCAACTGAATTTTGGGACCGGAACTCTCAGGGTTCCGCACGTCACGGATACGGTGCGGTACGACATCACCAGCCCGTACAATCATTTTTCGGCCCGAGAGGACGACTGGCGGCTGTGTACCGTGTCCTCCGACGGCACCCATCACGTCCGCGAGGGGCGGCCCGCATATGATCATCGCTTCGCTGAGGTATTGAAGTTCCACGCGCCCGGCCTCGCGCCCGTGGTCGACGATACCGGCGCCTATCACATCCATCCCGACGGCAGCGCCGCCTATGTTGAGCGCCACAACCGCACGTTTGGGTTTTACGATGGCATCGCCGCCGTGGACTCAGCGCAAGGCTGGCATCACATCCGACCGGACGGCACGCCGCTCTACTCCCAACGCTACCAATGGTGCGGCAACTTCCAGGAGGGACGCTGTCCTGTTCGGGACGCTGACGGACGCTATTTCCACATCCGCGTCGATGGCGCTCCCGCTTACCCGGAACGTTACCGGTATGCAGGTGATTTTCGGGATGGGCACGCCGTGGTGCAGAACGATGCCGGCGACCACACCCACATCGACCCGGAGGGCGTGTTCTTGCACGCCAGGTGGTTCCGCGACCTGGACGTGTTCCACAAGGGATTCGCCCGGGCCGCGGATTTGGCGGGCTGGCACCATGTGGATATGGCGGGCCAGCCGCTCTACGCTCGTCGTTTCAGGACGGTGGAACCTTTCTATAACGGACAGGCGCGGGTCGAAGGTCACGACGGCTCACTGAGCATCATCGATGAAGAGGGTGATGAGATCGTGCCGCTCAGGGATTCGTCGGTGTCCACTCTGGAACGGTTATCCTCCGACATGGTTGGGATGTGGAAGACCCAAACGATACGCGCCGCTGCGGAACTCGGCGTGTTCGAACTCTTGCCGGCCAATCCGGACGAAATCGAACGGACTTTGGCACTGGCGCCGTCGAACGGGGCCAGACTGATGCGCGCGCTGCTGGAACTGGGACTGGCCCGAGTTGACGGCCAAGGAGTGTTCCACGCCACCCAGATTGGCGCTCACCTCAGGATCGACCACGAACTGTCGCTTTCCACGGCCGCCAGCCACTGGGGAGATCCATCCGCCCACACATGGAACGGTCTGGTGGAATCCCTGCGCACCAGCGATCCGAACCAGTCAAAAGCGGGCCAGGATTTCTTTGCCCGGTTGGCGGATCGGCCCGGCGAGTTGGCCGCCAGCCACCGCATGTACGCCGCATACGCCAGGCACGATTACTCCCCCTTACCAAGCGCTTGGAATTTCGGCATGCACGACGCCATCCTGGATGCCGGCGGCGGCACCGGGGAACTGGCTTTCGCACTGCTCCGCGCCAACCCGCGCATGAACGCCACTGTGATGGACAGGCCGGAGGTGGAGGTTCTGTTCTGCCCAACGGAAGACATCGCAGATCGTTGCGTTTTCGTTGCCGGCGACCTGTTCCGGAAATGGCCGGTGCGGTCGGATGCGGTGATCCTGGCACGGGTGCTCCACGACTGGCCGGACGACCACGCGCGCCGCATTCTGGCGCGGGCCAGGGAAGTCATGCCCGTCGGCGGGAGTCTCTATTTGGTCGAGATGATCCCCGACGAGGTGACGGGGTCGGGCGGCCTGCTCGACTTGAACATGCTGGTCATGACCGGCGGCAGGGAACGCACCGTGGAAGAATTCAAGGTACTGCTGACCGAGGCGAGCTTCGGCCTGCACAGGGTTGTCCCGACCAAGACCGTTAACTCCCTCATCGTCGCCGAAGCGCTTTGACGGTGCTGGGGGACCAAGCGCGTACTCTGCCGCTGCTGGACAGGGTGCCTGAAGGATCAGCGGCTGCCCTCGTGGTACGGCACGCCGAGCGGGAGGACATCCCGCCTGGAACCTTTGGCAATGATGTCCCACTTACGGACCGCGGATGGCGCGCCGCCTATCGCCTTGGCAAGAGGTTATCGCACCGGCCTGTCGGCACTATAAAGGCCAGTCCTCTCCCGCGCTGCGTCCAAACTGCGCAATCCATCATTGCAGGCTCGGGCTGGACAGCCGACGTGGTTCCTGACACGTTGATGGGCGATCCGGGGCCATTCGTTATTGATGCTGCGTTGGCGGGCAGTCTCATCCTGGACATTGGCATCCCTGCGGTGGTGGCGCAGCAGTTGTCGTCAACCGAACCGCCCGATGGCATGAGGTCCACATCGGAGGGCGTGCAGCTGGTTTTGGACAGCGTGGCCGATGCCCTTTGCGCTCAGGGCGACATCAGTGTGTTTGTCACCCACGATGCCGTTCTCGCCGTGTTGGTGGGCACGCTATACGGGCGGCCTGTTGACAAGTTCCGGTGGCCTGGCTATCTGGACGCCCTGGTGTTGTGGGCAGACTCAGACCGGATGCAGTTCCTCTGGCACGGGCTTGACGAGGGTTCGTACCCAATCGGCAGTTAGGCGCACTGCTTCTCTGGAAGATACCTGGGGGTCGTGCCCGAGCACTCGCCTGGCTTTTTCGTTGCTGAACGCCTCCCGCTGCCCCTTCTCACCAGGCCGGTAGTCCACGTATTCGATGGGTACATCGGCGCCGGAGGCCTCGAGGCACCACTGAGCCAACTCCTCCACCGTGCGCTCGTCGCCGTTGCCAACGAAGAATTTCTCACCGACCATGGCATCCGCGGGTGCATGGATTGCTCGCATCCATCCTTCGACCACATCGTCGATGAACGACAGGTCGCGGGTCTGCTGTCCGCCCTCCACGACGATGGGCAGTCCGTTCATCGCGTTCCACAGCCACTTGAAGATGAACACCTCCCGTCGCATCTGCGGCCCGATCACCACGCCGGTGCTCAACACCACCGTCGGCACATCGTAAGCCCGGTACCACGACCACATCGCCAGCTCCGCGGCCGCTTTGGAGAACCCGTACGGGTTGTGGGGCGTCAGCGGGTGGCTCTCGTCAATCGGAAGTTGCAGGGGCCGACCGATCTCGTTGCCGGAACCGGCAAAGAGCACCTTCTCAACGCCGCCGGCATGTCGGACGGCCTCCAAGAGGGCCACCGTCCCCTCAATGTTCTGCATCACCGTGTAGCGTGGCGAATCGAACGCTAGCGGTGTGTCGGCCTGCGCCGCCATGTGCGCGATCACCGCGTGTCCCTCGATGTCGCTCGGCATGATGTCCTGTACGCTCTTCCACACGTAGCGGAAGTTGGGGTGCTGCATTTCGCGCTGCAGCAGGCCGGCATGGAGCGGCGGTACCAGGTCCAGGCCCGTCACGTCGTATCCACGCTCGAGCAAGCCCATGACCAGATGGGAACCACCGAAGCCAGCCGCTCCGGTAACGAAGACCGAGTCGTACCCGCTTTCGATGGGGAGTGGTAGGTTTCCGTTGTTTTTTTCGCGGTAAATGAGAGCCTCCTACCAACGGAAATGGAACCGGTCGCGATTGTACTCTACGACGGATCCATTTCGCTCGTTCGAGCGAACCAGTCGGTGCCCGTTGGGTTCTTGGTTCAAACCGGAAATACTCACGCAGCATTCTCAGGCGAACTCGATACGAACCTTTGGGCGAGTAACTGCCATCCTGCGAGCCGGCAGGAGATGTGAACCTATCTTGATGGCCCTATGGCGCGTTTTGGTCGAAAACACAAGATTGCTGGAAACCGAATCAGAATGCCCACCAGAGGGGATATCGCGTCGCGGTTTGCAAATGTCCGATTGCCTTCATCAACCATCAGGATTTATGAAACTGTTGAGGGACGCCGCGGTTCCGTCCTCACGCTCGTGAGACCAATAGAGCGCGCACCTCTCGCTCGCCCGGAGCGTCGCCTGCTTTAACAGCCTGAATTCCCTGGCAGTGTCCGCGGTGTGGCCTAACGCCTCCGATCCGGGCAAAACATGCTCGGCGACGTCGGGTACGATGACCAATTTCCACTCAAGGCCCTTGGCCGAATGAAGTGAACCTAACGAAACGCCCCGATCCCGGTCCAACGAATACGTGCTCCTGATCGAAGGGGCACCGATGGACGTGTCATGGTTCAACCGGTCAATGAACTTCAGAAAGCCGGATATGTCTGTTTCCGTTCCTGATGCCTTTGACAGCGAATCCTCAAACCGGGCCCAACGATGCAATTCTTCAACGGAGCGGGCATTTTTCTCCGGAACATCTCTGCCTTCAGCCGCGTAAACACCTTTGTACGCGGTGTGCACCATGCCGCGCACGCTGACAATATGGGCACGCAAGATCGTCACCACGGACGTGTATGTCTTTTCAAATCCCGTCAAGTAAGTGTGGACCCCCGAGCTGGGGCCGACGTGTTTTTGCACCACCCGGACACCGTCGATCAGATGGGCATTGTCCTCCTTGGCCGCGTTGATCACATCCGCTGCGAACTTGCGATGCAGTCCCCTGCGGGCAGTTGCCGGGTTTCCAGAGCACGCATCGAGAAAATGCGGAACACTCCGCGGGTTGATGACCAACGACAGCATCCCCGCGACTGATCGCACGTCGGGGTCGGGCCGTCCGGCAAGTCCTCCCAATCTGGTGAAGGGAACCCTGTGGGCAGCCAGTAAATTGCATATCCTCATCAAAGTACCCCGGCGCCGGGCCAATATTGCGATTTCTTCAGCTTTAAACCAGCCGCCGGATATCAATCGCTTTACGTCGTGCGCGATCCATTCATATCGCTCGGGAGGTCTTCCACGTACCTCAACCACTTCGAGGGATCGGGACACTGGGATTTCGATTGACGTCCTGGCAGATTCCCTGGTCTCCCTCAGATCGCGACGCTTCGTCAGATCTTGGAGAAGGGGAAGTCCCTGGCTTGGGACTCGGTGAACTGACCACAATTCATAGCGAGTGGCGTTGGGGTAGTCCTCTGCGAACTTTGCAGATGGATCGGGGACCAATCCCCTCCAATCGTAAATCCGCTGGTCAGGGTCGGTCGCGACGGTCACCGATTGCTCGGGACCAATCAGCCGGGTTACCAACTCGTACTCCACGGGCGCGATGTTTTCGAAATCATCAACCAAGAGATTGCGCGTCAAATAGTGGCGGAAGGAGTGGCGCACATCGTCAGCGTCGTCGCCGGTCCCACCACGCCCCACGTCCTGGAGCAGCAACTGCCCCAGCAAATCCGCCGCGTCAACTATCGCCTGCCGCTCCTGGCTGTCGCCCGGCATGCCTTCCTGCTGGGCCGGGAGAACGTGATGGCCGGCACCGACAGCGGGTTTACGTAAGGCGCGTTCAAGCCTCGGGGGCACCCCACAATCATGTGGGCCGAATTGGAGGCGCTGGCCGAAGGAGCGGGATTGGCATCCCTGCAATTGTGGGGTTGACCCGCAGGCCTACAGGGGCAGATGGATTATCTGGCCCGTCGCGGCGGTATACTCCATGCAGTGAACTCCGGTCTCGAAGGCCGCAATGGCCACAATCTCCGTGCCGCGCAGGGCATTGGTGAACTGTTCCTCAACGCTGTTTGATCGGCGCCACCGTCCGTAATCCGTAAGTGGATGGTTCCACATTTGCGCGGGATGGCCACTGACCCCTTTCCTGACTGGCGGCAATTGGAACGCGACGGTCGCTCCAAATCAAACACAGTTGCTTTTCGCTGGTCATCGACAGCGCAGTGGTACGTCTTGCCGCTGTCCTTGACAAGGGGTCCGGTAAAACCGGACCATAGCCAACTGCTGACGTGGTTTGGACAAGTAAAGGAGTCGAAATGTGGCTTCGTACAAGTTGCGATATTACCTTTGATGTGAGCGTTCCTACGCCTTTTATCCTGATGCTCCGCCCCCGTAGCGGGGCACAACAGTGGGTGGCGCATGAGGACTGCACGTCGACGCCAAGCGTACCGATCACAGAGCATGCGGACAGTTACGGCAACCTGTGCGAGCGGCTGATCGCACCCCCAGGTGAGTTTTCCATCCGGAGATCTGCGGACGTTTCAACCGCAGACGGCATTGATGTGTCGCCTGGCGCGCCATTTGAGGAGGTGCACAATCTGCCGTACGAGGTTCTAACCTATCTTCTTCCCAGCCGTTATTGCGAGTCCGACCGGTTTACAGACCTCGGTAAGGAACTCGTAGAGGGCGTCGAGCCCGGCTACGACCAAGTGGCTAGAATTGTCGCGTGGATCCGCAGCTCCGTGCGTTTCAATCCAGATTCCAGCAATTTTCAGATGTCGGCAGTCGAGGTCAACCAGCAGCGCGAGGGCGTATGCCGCGAGCTCACCCATTTGGGCATCGCGTTATCCCGCAGTCTCTGTATCCCAGCGCGTATCGTTGTCGGCTATCTGCACGAACTCGAGCCGATGGATTTTCACGCCTGGTTCGAGGCGTACGTAGGTGGCCGTTGGTACACCTTCGATGCAACGCAGGCCGTTCCACGTGGAGGGCGAGTTGCCGTCGCTTATGGGCGTGATGCGGCGGACGTGGCGATGTTCAACCAGTTTGGCCCGGCGCTGTACCCGAGAGCAATGCAGGTATGGGTCGAGATGCTCGACGCTCACCCCAGTAGCAATTGAGAAATCCCTGTACGGGTCGATTCCGTTAGGGAGCAGAATCGTACGCTAAGGGGAATGGCGTCGGTTGAGTGTGCGATAGACGGTTGGTCTTGAGACGGAGAAGATTTCGGCCAGATCGCTGATGGAATCCTCGCCGTTGGCGTGCATACGGCAGAGTTCCCGCTGCTGACGGTCGGACAGTTTAGGCTGCTTGCCGCGCAATTTCCCCCTGGCGCGGGCGATGGCCATGCCCTCGCGGGTGCGCATGCGGATGAGATCGGCTTCGAACTCGGCGAAGGTGGCGAGGATATTGAAGAACATCTTGCCCATGGGATCGTCCGGGTCGTAGAGGGCCCGGCCAAGGGCCATCTTCACGCCGCGTTCCTGAAGCTGGTCGGCGATGGCGCGGGTATCAGGGACGGACCTGGCGAGGCGGTCGAGTTTGGGCACGACCAGGGTGTCGCCGATGCAGTTCTATGGACCTTCTCCGACGGTTCAACTGCCCACGCTGACCCTGCACCGGGAGTGGTTGGTCCGGGAAACCGAGGTCGATGAAAAAACCCTCACGGCCGGTCTGTACATGTATGCCGCGGTAGAAGTACGCGTCGCGTTGGAGCGCAGGTAACCCGATCTGGTCAACCGAACCGGCGAGATCCTACGGCACGTATTCCGCGACGTTCCTGCCGGAAGCCGCGAGGTCGTGGTATCGCAAGCACGCCACCCTGATGAATCGTTGGCGACCCCGACCTATCGGTGCAGCGGCGTCTAGCGGTCTGGCTCGGCGAGGCAGGTCAATTGGGCAAAGGGGCGGGCGAGGTAGACTTGGGCGTCGCCTTTGAACAGATGGAGTCGTATGAACTCCTGCATGGCCGCGATCTTGACGCGAACGTCGCGGTCTTTCCGACGTTCGGCCGCGGCGCGGGCCGGCTCGACGATCAGAACGGCGAACGCGGCCGCCATTTGGTGGCGGATGTTGGGCGGGGCGTCGCCCATGACCTGCTCGGCGGCGATGGCGATTTCGCGGCTGCTGCGGTGGCCACCACTGTGATTTGCGCCGGTTCCCGGCGTGGACTCTTCAGAATGTACGTTGGCCATGAGCTCGGCGGCCAGCGTCGGAATCTCAGCTTCGTTTTGGGAGTGTGGTCGGGATAGCCACGCTGTGGTGCGGCTGTTGGTCCTGATCGTGTCCAGGCGGTTGGTTTTGATGGTATCCAGCAGGTCCTGGGCCCAGGACTGTTGCTGCGACTTGCTGGCCGGGGTGGCCGACTGGCCCAGTGTTGGTACGTGTTCGTCTGGAGTCGCCATTATTGCCTCCATGGATCCGACCAGTGCCGGTCTATCCGTTGTCTTTAAGATCCCATGACGATGTAGCGCCGGGCAGCGCAGACGATAACCTCAGCGGCCAGTGCCTCGATCATGAAACCACCGCTGGCCGATGGTGACGCACTATGGCCCGCCTGATCTCCAACTGCGAACCCACCAGGCTGAGGCCACTGTGCTCATAGGTCCAGATTGTCCCTTCATAGCGCCGGATCGCTCCAGCGGGTCGGTTATTGATAAAAACATTGGCCTTCCGGCCGTCGGTCGTACCGAATCTGATGATCGGGATACCACTGAACATGACCTTCCTCCTTATTGGATTGGCGTTGATCGCGGTCGGTGCGGACGACTGCTGCTGTCCTGACAGCTTGGGTGTGATGTCCATTCCTGCCGATCCTGCCGGGCGCAGACCATCGGCAAGGAAGCAAGCGGTGTCGAGTATGTGCGACGCGGCGCAATTCGACTGCGCGCCCTGGTGACTGGACCTGAGAGAACTCTTGAATAAACGCTGCCTCGGGCGACAGGAGTGTCGTTGCAATCACTCTTCCCGTCTCACTTGTACCCAGTTTGTCATCGCGAGGAGCGAAATGACGTGGCGATCTCGCTGCCTGCGTAACGACTCAATCGGCAACGAGATTGCCACGCTGCGCTCGCAATGACCGTTCGGGTGAAAACGGGTGCGCGCGAGCTCTTCCAGTGTCTGCAATTATCCGGTTTCCTTAGAACCTGAAGCGTTACGGACACGGTCGGCGATCAGGGCTGCAACGCCGGGGCAGTCGCGGTGACCGCCCCGGCTGCAATTCCCGCTGGATTCAGTGGGACTAGAAATCCATCTGGGGGTTGGCCATCATGCCCGAAGCCGGCTGGGGGATCTCGGCAATCATGGACTCAGTGGTGAGCACCATGGCGGCCACGGACGCGGCATTCTGCAGAGCAGACCGGGTCACCTTTACCGGGTCTATGATGCCACGCTCGAGCATGGGGCCGAATTCGCCCAGCTCGGCGTCGTAACCGTAGTCATCGGATTGATGCTTCACCTGGTTGAGCACCACAGCTCCCTCGGAACCGGCATTCTCAACGATGAGTTTCAGCGGCTGTTCGAGAGCGTAACGAATGATGTTGACGCCGACAACCTCGTCTCCGGTCAACCCTTCGATGGTATCCAGGGCCCGTTGGGAACGAACCAGGGCGACTCCGCCGCCAGGGACAATGCCTTCTTCAACCGCGGAACGGGTGGCGGACAGGGCGTCTTCCACCCTGGCCTTGCGCTCCTTGAGCTCGATCTCGGTGGCTGCGCCAACCTTGATGACAGCGACGCCGCCGGACAGCTTGGCCATCCGCTCCTGCAGCTTCTCGCGGTCATATTCGGAGGTGGTGTCTTCGATCTGGGCCTTGAGCTGGTTGATGCGGGCCTGGATCGCGTCCTCGGAACCGTGGCCTTCCACGACGGTGGTGTCGTCCTTGGTGGACGAAATACGACGGGCGCGGCCAAAGTCCTCGATGGTGGCCGAATCCATGCGACGACCGGTTTCCTCGCTGATGACGGTACCACCGGTCAGAATTGCAATGTCTTCGAGCATGGCCTTGCGACGATCGCCGAAGCCGGGCGCCTTGATCGCCAGCACGTTCATGATGCCGCGCAGCTTGTTGACCACCAGAGTGGCCAGCGCTTCGCCGTCGATGTCCTCGGCGACGATGACCACGTTCTTCTGGCCAGCTTGCAGCAGCTGCTCCAGGGCGGGGACCAGGTCGGCAACGGCGGAAACCTTCTTGTCGGTGATGATGAGATAGGCATCTTCGATGACGGCTTCCATGCGGTCGGCGTTGGTGATGAAGTAAGGAGAGGTGTAGCCGCGGTCGACCTGCATTCCCTCGACGTACTCAATCTCGTCGGCAAGTCCGCGCGACTCTTCGACGGTAATGACGCCGTCCTTGCCAACTTTCTCCATGGCCTCGGCGATGGTCTCGCCGATGGCGTCTTCATGGGCGGAAAGGGAGGCAACCTGCCCGATGCGCTCGCGCGTCTCCACGGGCTGGGACATGCCCTGCAGTTCGGCGACCACGCGACTCACGGCGGCCTCGATGCCACGTTTGATGGCCATGGGGTTGGTGCCGGCGGTCACGTTCTTGAAGCCTTCGTGGATGATGGCCTGGGACAGCACGATGCTGGTGGTGGTGCCGTCGCCGGCGGCGTCGTTGGTCTTGGTGGCGGCTTCCTTCAGAAGCTGGGCGCCCATGTTCTCAAAAACGTCGGGCAGCTCGATCTCCTTGGCGATGGTCACGCCGTCGGAGCAGACCTGTGGGGGTCCGAACTTCTTGTCCAGCACGACGTTGCGGCCGCGGGGACCCAGGGTAATCTTGACCGAGTCGGCCAGGATGTCGATTCCGGTGCGCAGCGACTTGCGGGCGTCTTCAGCGTATGCCATTTGCTTTGCGGGCATTGGGGTCTCCTCGTTGGAGTGTGCGCTATCAGGGATGTTTCGTGTACGTGCGAGAGTTCCGAAGTTGGACCGGAACCGCTAGCCCAGTTTGGCCAGGACGTCTGATTCACGCATGATCAGGTACTCTTCTTCGTCGTCGTCATATTGGGTGCCGGCGTACTTGGAGTAGATGACCTTGTCGCCGACGGAAAGTTCCATGGCGATGCGGGAGCCGTCGTCACCGACGCGGCCGGAGCCAACGGCGATGACCTCGCCCTCCTGGGGCTTTTCCCTGGCGGTGTCGGGGAGCAGGATGCCTCCCCGTGTCTGGGTTTCCTGTTCCATGGGCTTGATGACGATTCGCTCGCCTAGCGGTGTGAAATTGGCCACTGGGTGCCTCCCTAGTCTGGAATGTTGTGGTTAGTGGTCGGTAAGTTTTGTTGGTTGGTGGACGGACCTCGGCATCCTGTACCGATGGGGCTACTGCTTACGGGCGCGGTCAGCGGCGTAAAACCCTGAACCTTTCGCGGCACCTTGCCTGGAGCTCTTGTGGACCATCAGTGCTGGGTGAAACTCCCGGCGCGCCACGTCGGAGCACTCGGGGGAATTCAGATCCCTGGGCGCTTCGAGGCTGGGCCGCCGATCATGCTGGTGGCCCCAAGAAGCGCGCTGAGAGGCATACCGAGGAGTCGCCGCCTTTCCCTTCGTCAAACACCCTGACGACCGCCCGGTGCCGTTGTGTATCTATTGTTACTGACCCACGGCGCTATTCCAATGGGCCTAATGTTGTATTTGCGTAGGAAATAGTTGGCCCGGTAGCGTCCTGCGAATGGTTTGAGAGTGCGTCATCTACTGCGATGATCTGGCGCCAGTCCTTGAGGCCAATGTCCAAGAGGTCGAAGACGGGGGCAGTCATTGGCGTGGCTGTTGCACCGGCTGTCCATTTTCAGCCTTACGATGGTCGTACGAAGCCCTGGCAAGCATAAACCGCCGGGGCTGTTGCTATTACGAGTGGCGCAAAGGCTACGAGCGTGTGGTGCGCAACTTCAGGAAGTTCATCCAGCGCATCTGCGATGAACTCATCGACCCAGCGGGCCCGGAGTGGTCTGCCGACGCCTTCCACGCCACCCTGGGCGGTGCATCCTGCGCTACCGGTTCCAGCTGCTCAGGGGAAACTTGGCCGACTTCGAGCACCTGCAGGTCTGGGCTCACGATCTGCTGAGGTCTCTCAAGCGGCGCGGCGTGATCGCCGGATACGACCAAGCGGCGATGCTCCTTCACTCGGTGCAGGAGCAGGCAGCCCGCCCGTATTTGGCATCCCTGGAGAAGGGCGGCATCCCGGTGCGGCGGGCTTCAGCCGGTGACGATGGCGGTGGCGACCATCGAACACGCCGACTAGCTCTCACGGTCACCACGATACACCAGGCCGAAGGCAGGGAGTGGGACGTGGTCATCGTTGGGTCGTTGAGTTTCAACAATCCTGACGTGGACCCGGTGGGGCGCGAATCGCTGCCATACCTGCCACGCACGCCCTTCGAACCTCAGGACCGCATCGCCGACTTCGATCACGCTCACCAGCACTATGTTGCTTTCTCCAGGGCCAGGCATTTCTGATGCTTACCGCCGGCGCCCAGGTCCATGCTCGTTGCCAGGACGTGTGGGAGCGGCTGCCCCGCTGGGACGCGATGAATCCGCCCTCGATGTCAGCGTTGGCGAGGCAGGGGTTCAACGTCCCTGCGCCAGATCGGATGGTGGTGGATGATGCTGCGACGCGTGCGACGCGGGTGAAACGCCACGTGGGCGGATCGGACATCCGGCTGGGGCTCCGCTCGATTGATCGGTGAGTATCACCGTGCCACCCGCGTTTCCACTGCAACCCTGCCATCGGCCCAGCCAGGCGCGCCATCGGCGGTGCCAACCAATCTCTCCTTACAAGTGCTTTGCAACCATGAAACCCGAGATCGGTGGAAGGCGAAAGACGCGGTCTGGTCCAAATTGCATTGCCCCGCTAGGTCCCACGGTCCGGGCGGTAGGATCGATGCTCATCAGGGAAGACCCGGCGGGCCGGCTTAGTCACAAATTTGGGTGTTGCCATCAAATACCATCAGGTCCTGCAACGGATCGCCTGACGGTCAAACCACCGGCCCTTGCCGGCGCTGAATCCCCGCTCAGGCATACCAAAGGAGGGCGACCATGGAAGCAAAGTTGGCTTGCTCGGCGAAGGAAGCCGCCGAAATGCTGGGACTGAGCGAGTGGAAAGTACGAGAACTCTGCTACACCAAACAGCTCAGATCACTGAAAGTGGGGCAGCGACTGATCATCCCCATGGCCGCCCTCCATGAATTCCTGAACCCATACCCCGGCGGCAACGGGGACGAACCGCGATGGGACCAGGAGTCCGTCCGCAGTACCGGCGGATCGGGTGTGACCGGTCCCTGAGGCGCCAGCCCAATGACCTCGCACCGGATGACCTCGCACCGGTCGAACGCGCTTTGAGTTCGGACTTGCTGGTCCGGCACCCCTTCAACTCATCCCATCGGTTCGGGCACAGGCCGTACGCAGCCCAATGCGATCGCCCCGGACTACTCACTCGTCAGGTATCAGAACTTGCAGATGAACAAGGAGGAACATGACCGGAAGTATCCGAAACCGCGGGCGCGGCACCTGGGGACTGACCATCAGTCTGGGGCGCGACCCGAACGGCAGGCGCATACGGAGGTATTTCACCTTCAAGGGCACCAAACGGGACGCCGAGCGGGAACTCAGGCGTCTCCTGGCCGAGTTCGAGGTTGCACCCATGCAGGTGGCAGAGCGTATCAGTCTGCGTGATTGGTTCCCGCGGTGGATCGAGGAATACGGAACCGTCCAGAGGTGGCGGCAATCCACCATCGATCGCTACGCCAGCATCGCCAGGGAGCATCTCATTCCACAATTGGGTGATGTCTTCGTGGACGAGCTGTCGACGCGACGAGTGCAGCGCCTGCAGATGGCGCTGCTCCGGGAGGGAATGGATCCCAAGGGCGTTCAGCTGGTCAGGACAGTGCTCTCGGGTGCAATCAACTACGCCATTGCCATGGGTTACGCCCGCTACAACGCCGTCAGGGACGTGAAACCGCCGTCGATCCCGCGCCGGGAGGTCAAACCACCGTCGGCTGAAACGGTGTCAGCCATGCTGGAGCTCGCAGAAGAAGAGGAACATCCCCTGTTTCCGGCAATCTTTGTCCAGGTGTGCACCGGTGTCCGCCGCGGTGAACTCCTCGCCCTCACCTGGGACAACGTGGATCTGGACAAGCGCGAAATCCGCATCGAGCGATCCCTTGGCCGCCGTTCCACCGGGTTGGTGGTGGACCCGCCGAAAACAGAACGCGGGCGACGCACCATCAGACTGCCGGCGGTCGCTGCAGACGTGCTGGGTACGCACCAACAGCGACAGGCCGATCATAAAGAGCAGTACCAGGAGATTTACAATGACAACAACCTGGTGTTCGCCGACGAGTTCGGGCAGTTCATCAATCCCATGAGCCTCACGCGCGCGGTGAATACGTTGGGGGAACGCGTCGGCCACCCGAACATGCGCAATCACGACCTCAGACACTTTCATATTTCCCGGTCCCTGGAGCTGGGCGTGCCCATCGCCGAAACATCCGCACGCGCCGGACATTCGGATCCATCCATCACCTGTAGGGTGTACGCCCATTTGCTGCCCGGCGCCGAGCCGGCGACACCGGGCGTCATCGACGACGCCGTGGCGGCTTTCCGGCTTGACGCGGGCTCAGAAACGCCCGAAGATGACAGGCCACAGGACTGCTGAGGCTGCCTGGCTATTGAAACAACGCGCTTTTGGCTTATTGATACTGACCATCCAATTCTGTCGACCGTTTGTCGACCAAAGTCGAAAAAACGTCCCAGAGCGCACCTTCACCGACACCAGATTTGAGTACGGAAACCGATTGAATCAACAGCCCACGGGGTATATCCAATGAGTCCTTCCCTCGGCACCATTTTTTCGATTCCATACTCAGAAACGGCTCCAAAAGGGGCCGTTTCGCCTATTTTGTCGACCAACTGCACAAACACCGGCACCAGCAGGCAGTAATGGACGCAGTTTCGCGCCCATTCCACGCACGCAGGAGCCAAAACCAGGAACACGGCTTTCATCCTTGTTGACTACTACGGTGGTCGCCCCAATCGGGTTTTCACGATGGCTATGCCTCCGTCCCAGTCCCTGACCGTTGTCGATGGTCCGTTTCGTCGGTGGGCGGCCCCACAGTAGTAACGACAGGGCTGGTTGCACCGACAACCCGTTGAGTGCCGCGCATCCTGGCGGTGAATTGGTTACGCGGGCTGGCTCGCCAAACTCTAGCACCCCGTCCGAGGATCAGGGATGATGGGTTGAAGAGGTTTGCCTTGAGGGTGGATCAGACTGAGGAGACAATTGGCGATCCCGGGTTCACGGTCAGGACAGCGTAGCGGAAGAGCTTGAGCAAGTTGTGGGTGGTGCAGATCAGGGACCATTCCCTGTTGACCTTCTCCAATCCTCTCAGCAGGAATTGCCGGAAGCCTCTACCCTGCTTGATCTGGGCGAAGACCGGTTCCACCGTAGCCATCCGTAACGCGTAACGCTGCCGACCCCGCTTGGTCTGCAACTTGCGGCGCATCCGGTCTCTGGGTGAGAGATCCCTGGGGATGCGTCCTCGGGGCTCCGGTGTTGGTTAGTGTCCGTGGCGGGTCTGATCCGTCGCGACGAACGGGTCTGTGCCCAGGACCGATAGTTCTTCGACCGCCTTTGCCGAGTAGTAACCGGCGTCGGCGGATTCCTCTCTGGGCACCGCGCCGACGTTGTCGATGGTCTCAGCAATCCTTGCCGCCGCCTGCTGCTTGTCCGAGGTCCGGTTGGTGGCCCGGGCCGCCACGATCACTTGATGCCCATGATCCACCACTGCCAGGCAGTTGTAGGCCTGCAGGAAGTCCCGACGGCCCGGCCCAGGCATGATGCGGGACTCGGGGTCGGTGAAATTGCGCTGGGTTTTGTCATCAGGGACGCCAAGATGATTCCTGTCTTCGGCCTCAACCTGTTCCGCCTGATATTGGGCCTCGGCTTCCAACGCCGCCATGGCCTCTCGGATATTCTCCAACCGGCCCTCCCGAAAGGCCAACTCCCCCGGCAACTCATCACCGCGCTTGTCCTTGCCGTACCGATGGTCTTCTTCCTCATCCACCTCCTGGGCGCGGCGCAGCAACTCATCCACCTCACCCTGCAGCTGCTCTTCCTTCTCCCTCATACGCCTATAACTCATCGCCTTGTGTTTCGATGCATTGGCCCTCATCTTGGTGCCGTCCAGCGCCACATGACCCAACTTCGCCAGCCCCTCACGCTGGCACAGCATCAGCACCTGCAGGAACAGCCCCGACAACGCCCCCAGATGATCCTTCCGGAAGTCCGAGACGGTGCGAAAATCGGGCGTGTTATTCGCCGCCAGCACCCGGAAGGCGATGTCCTCGTGGAGCCGGCGGGCCATGCGTCGTGAAGACGGCACCCCGACGCAGTAAGCGTACAGCGGCACCTTCACCATCATCCTGGGATTGTAGGGCGGTCCTACGCGCCTTTCCTGCTCGTAGCGATCCGTGATCTCAGGCAGATCCAACTGGTCCACCAGGTCGGAGATGAAATAGGCCAGATGGTCTTCGGGCAGCCACTCCTGCAAGGCCTGGGGCAGCAGCAGTTGTTGGTCCGGATCGTAGGGAAGGTAGCTCTTGCTCATCGTGGGTCACCGCCAGCTTCATGCTGGAACTATCTTACGCCAACACCTCAACAACCGTGTTTCTCGGACACGCTGTCCCGCGTCAACCATTCTTGCCGATTTATCGTCGATTAGTTTTGCCGGTTCACCTCCTCGGCCGCAGCAGTCTCGCCGCGTTGCTGTGCTGCGTCAGTCCGGTAGCTGGGGACGTCGAATTCCAGGATGACGGAGTGGTGGACCACCCGGTCAATCGCTGCGGCGGTAGCCATGGGGTTGGCGAAGATGCGCTCCCACTCGGAGAAGACCAGGTTGGACGTGATGCCCAGGGACCGGCGTTCGTAGCGTTCGGCGATGAGGGTGAAGAGGACCTCGGACTCCTCGGCCCCCTGGGGCAGGTAGCCGAGATCGTCCAGGAGGAGGAAGTCGAAGTTGTCCAGCTTGCGCAGTTGTCGGGGCAGGTCGAAGTCGCGCTTGGCGGCGAGGAGGTCCTGCACCAGGCGGTAGGCTGGAGCGAAGAGGACGGAGTGTCCGGCTTCCACCAGGCGGTGGCCCAGAGCGCATAGGGCGTGGGTCTTGCCGGTGCCGGGGAGCCCGAAGGCCAGCACGTTGACGCCGTGTTCCACGAAACTGCCCTGGGCCAGATGGTCCATCTGTTGACGAAGAGTCAGGGGCATCCGGTGATGCTCGAAGGTCTCCCAGGTCTTGCCCGAGGGCAGCCGGGACGCCTGACGCAGCCGGTTGATGCGCCGGTGGCGGCGATCCTCGGCCTCCTGCTCCAGCACCTCCAGGAAGGTGGACAGGGCCTCGCCGTGGCCAGCCTCAGTGAAACGGGCCACCGACTGAGCGCCCATGGTGGGCAGCTTGAATTCGCGGCATAGCTCGCCGATGCGCTCCTGGATCACGCTGGTGGGGGTGTCCATCATGCGCACACCCCCACCATGGCCGTACTGCTCGTGAGCAGACCGTCGTAGATCTTCAGGTCCGGCTTCCCAGAGAGGACCAGCACCGGAGCCTGGGGCACCCTGGGCTCGGCCAGTTCCCGCACCTCGGCGTAGTCGAAGGGCTGACCGGTCTCCAGCAGCAGCGACAGGGCGCTGTCCACCATGACCTCCATGGTGGTGGCCGCCAGGTGCAGGATGCGCACGTACTCCACGTCGGCGCGCTCCCCACGCCACTGCCTGAGCGCGTCGTAGGTGAGCCGGAAGCGCAAGGTGGGAAACAGCTGCTCCCTGAACCGGTACCGGGCGAATGCTCCGGGCTTGCGCACCAGGGAATTGATGACGTGGCGGTAATTGACGTTTACTTCCCCATCACCGTGCACGCGCGCCATTCGTTCCACAAAGTGGCCCTTGTAGTACACTTCCACGTGGTCGGAATAGAGGCGGATCTGTACCACCTTGCCAATGAGCCGGGACGGGACGCTGTAGCTGCGTCCCGCCACCTGGATGGTACTCCACCGGCGCACCTTGGACTGGTAGTTGGCGTATTCCGGCATGGGGGCTGGCGGCAGGGGTCTTAGGCAAGCCATTTCCTGCTCCAGCTTCCCCCGCACCAGGCGATTGCGCTTCTCCACCATCTTCCGGACGAAACCGGCGTAGTCGTCGGCGGTGTGGAAATCGCGGCTGCCGCGCATGATCAAAGCCTGGTCCACGGCATCCTTCAAACGGTAGTGAGCGTGCTCGGCAACGCCGTTTTCATGGCTCTTGCCAGGATTGATGCGGGTGGATCGGACACCGTAGTGGTCCAGCAGGGCGGCGTAATTGTCGTTTAGCGCCCGGCCTCGGCTGCGTTTCATCTCGTGGGTGGCAGCAGAGGTATTGTCGGAACGCACCACCTCCGGTACGCCGCCCAGGGCCCAGAGCGCATTCTGTAATCCCTGCTTGAGGGCCAGGAAGGTCTCGCCGGCGGCGACCTCCGCGTAGCGCCAGCCCGAGTGGCTGAGGATCAGCTGAAACAGCAGGTGGGGGTAGGGCTCACCGGCGACGGTCACTCCCAGGGCGCTGCAGTGGGTGAAATCAAACTGGGCCTCCCGTCCCGGCGGATGCTCCTGGGGGAAGTACACCTCCTGGTCCGGACCATTCAGCGCCCGCCAGTCCTGTAATCGTCGTTGCAGCGTGCGCAGCTGGGAGGTGCTGAACTGGCCGGGATGCTGCTCCTCCAGCCATTCGATAATCGTCGTTGCCTTCAGCTTGCCCTTGGGGTCGTCCCGCAGCAGTGGCTCAATCTCCTCTTCCCACACCCCGTCGAAGGGATCGGACCGAGTGCGCCACCAGCGCTCCGGTTTGGTCTCCGACGGCAACGGGCCACTCTGCCATTTGCGCGCCGAGCGCACGCTCATCCCAGACATGGCGGCCGCCGTCTCCTGTGTTTTTCCTTCCATACGTTTTTGCCTCAAAAGTCTGACTTGTCGGTCCTTGATCAATCCGGCACCTCCGTGCCGGACGATTTACACCATCCCAACCGGCAAGAATAGTCGGCGCAAGAGGCATTCCTTATTGTCGTCTATCACACGCTGCTAGACGGTAGCCTCCGTTCACTTGCACTCCGCCAGGCGGTGAGGTGCACCAACACGGCACCGTTCAACCCAGGAACGACCTCTTCAATTTCGGAGATTGCCGGACGTTGAGCCGGCAATTGCACTGCTAGTGCTCTATATCGGCTACCTCCCCCAGGGCGCTGAGGAGTCCGAGGTCCTCTTCACCCTCACCGCCGAACGCTACTAGCGCCGGTCCCTAGGTATCACATCCAACCTGGTCTTCTCCGAGTGGGAACGCATCTTCGCCAACCCCCTGGCTACCGCCGCAGCCATCGACCGGGTCGTCCGCCACTTCGTCATCCTCGAGTTTGACGTCCCCAGCTACCGGACTGATGCAGCCCAGCAACGCAGCGAGATCGCCGCGGCCGAGGAGGTGAACCGGCAAAACTAATCGAAAATAAATCGGCAAGAATGGTTGACGCGGGACACCAGCCTGTTGGAACGCAGACGGCGCAGCGAGAAGGCGCTGCTGGCGGTGATCCAGCAAGCCTACGTGGAGGGTGTTTCCTCCAGGAGGGTGGATGACCTGATCAAGTCCTTGGGCTGCGACGGCATTTCGAAAAGCCAGGTGTCGAGGATCTGCGGGCAGCTGGACGAGACGGTGGAAACCTTCCTGGGCCGGCCCCTGGACGGCAGTCCCTATCCCTGCGTGTGGTTGGGCGCTCTCACCCAGAAGGTCCGTGAGGGTGGCCGCATCGTGAGCGTCAGCGTAGTGGTGGCCACCGGCGTCAACGTCCAGGGTCAGCGGGAGATTTTAGGCATGGACGTGGGAACCAGCGAGGACGGCGCCTTGTGGCTGGCGTTCCTGCGCTCGCTGAGCGCCCGTGGCCTCAGTGGGGTGGAGTTGGTCATCTCAGATGCTCACCAGGGTTTGAAGAACGTCATTGCCACGGTATTCGCCGGAGCCGGTTGGCAACGTTGTCGCACCCACTTCATGAGTAACCTGCTCACCCGGCTACCCAAGCGATCCCAACCCGGCGTGGCCGCCATGGTGCGCACCATCTACCAGCAACTCTCTCCTGAGGAGGTACACGCCCAGGCGGACCGGGTAGTGGTACAACTCCAGGAACACTTCCCCCAGGCTGCCCAGATGCTGGCAGACGCCTTGCCCAACATCCTGGCCTTCAACGCCTTACCGGTATCCCACTGGCAGAAGCTCTGGTCCAATAACCCCCTGCAAAGACTGAACAAGGAGAACCGCCGGCGTAGAGCCTGTCCCTGTAGGGAACGTGGTGGGCATCTTCCCCAATCGCGCCGCGACCCGCCGTCTGGTGGGCGCAGTGCTGTCCGAGCAGCATGACGAGCGGGCTGAAGGCCGCCGCTACCTCACCATCGCCAATGACCCAGAACCTCAGGCTCTGCCTGCGGCCCACATCCTGGAGGCGGCAGCCTGAACATTCTCACCAAGGATGACGCTTATTACACTACTTGACGGGACATGAACGCGAGCCCCTGCGCAACTCCGCACGCCTCCCTTCCAACTGGCGCATCGGAACCGACGACGCCAGGATCAACCTTCGATGCTTCCACCGCTGCCGGCCCAACGTTGGTGGACTACCAGGTGTGACTGCGTTGCGGACACATAACGCATATCATGTCCGGCATGTCTGATATATGACCGTATATTCGGACAGGGAGCACATATAGTGTCCTTTTTGGGCTTGTCATAGCCATATTATCAACCGTTATATAACATTTTTCGCGCACACCCATGCACATAAGCAGGGTGAGGGGTCAATACAATCTTGGGGCCTACCCGATCAGGCAGGCCAGGACCGCGGGCGAGCTGTGGGCTTTCCCGCCTGATACATCGTGCATCGCGGCCCATTGGAGGTACGGCCTGGCAAGTCCTGCACGATGTTTCGAATCAGGCGGAAACGCGGGCGGTCCATACAGAGGGAGGAGTTATCTCAAACCATGCGGGCTTTATCGGCCAGCACGTTGGCGAATTGTCTTGCGAGTGTAGATATGTCTGCCTCCAGCGCGGCGACACGCGCTGGGACCATGAGCCTGGCGGCACTCCCGCGGCTGTGGGTTGTCGTTCTGGTCGTTTCCACATCCGACCCTGCGCATGCCCGGGTACCGGCGCCACGTCGAGCAACCTGCGCGCCAACGACGGAACCGCTGATGTGGACCTGAGACCAGGTTTCAGCAGCTCCACTCGGATCGAAGACGTTCCTGTGAACGGGCCCGACGAGGGGACCTCCACCAACTTACCCAGATAAGAAGGACTTGCCGATTTCGATCTCACGCGACACGCCGCCCGGCGGATAACGAACCGCGACACGAATATGTGACGCAGGTGACAGGAGGCAATACAGCAAGATGCGGGATACGCGAAGACTCAACACAATGGACCACGACAGACCAAGGCGGACACGGCGCGGACGATCCTTCATCTGGCTCATCTCCGCCGGCTTTCTGCTGCTCATCATCGCGGCTTTGCTAGGCTTTCCGCACGAACGGGCCCATGCGCAAGGTCCCATCCTGGTCAGCAATACCGGGCAGACGCACGATCCAAGCGAGACCGAGCTCGTAGGCGGCCCCTTCAGGTGGTCGGAGCAATACTCACTGGCACAGCGATTCAGGACCGCTAAAGACGGCGGGGCTACGCTGGGTTCAGTCGAGCTCTACCTGTCCGGGGTCGGCAACCTGGATGAGCCGAGGGTGAGCATTTACAACTCAAGGGGGCTTCACCCGGGCAGCAGCATCTACGTGCTGACCAACCCGAGCACGTTCGTCTACAAAGGCCTCAACACTTTCACCGCGCCGCCGCGGGCGACCCTCGCGGCAGATACGACCTACTACGTGGTGGTGGAGGCGACGGCCGGAGCATTTGGCGTCGGGACGACCGACGAGTTCGATGTGGATGCGGAGAGTGAGAACGATTGGAGCATCGGCGGTACGCACGAATGGAGACGTTTCGACCATAGCAATTGGCACAGGTTCACACCACCATTGCGCATCGCGGTCAGAGCCCCTGGCCCAAACACCGCCGCAACCGGCCAGCCGTCAATCTCCGGCGCCGCTCGGGTCGGCACGATGCTGGTCGCTGGCCAGGGCACCCTCACTGACCGCGAAGGTCTGCCGTTGACGTTCCCGGACGACTACACCTTCCAGTGGGTGCGGGGGGAGGCAGAGGAAATCACGGGGGCGACCTCGAGGACCTATAAGCCGGTTGCGGCGGATATGGGCAAGACGATCAAGGTGAAGGTCAGCTTCACCGATGCCAGAGGAGAGGCCGAGGGGCCGATCGAGAGCAACGCGACGGCGGCGGTCACGACGGCAAGGGAGATCCCCGGCACCGTGCTCCTCGATACGACGCTGACGATCGCTGCAAACGGCAGCGGGTGCAACTCGTCGATCGATTACGAATGTGACGAACAATTGGACTTACACACCTTCTCCAGCACCGATTCCTTTGGCGTACAGAGGACGTTCACCATTACTATGCTGTATGCAAGAGCTTTGGTAACCGATCCGACTCAGCAGCGCTTGTGGTTCATGGTGTCATCCGACACACGGCTCAGCGACCACGAAAAGCACCGCCTGGTGCTCGTGCTGGACGGCTGGCGCTTCGCCTTCCGCACCGCCAACTCCCTGCCCAGCAGCAGTATCTACAAGTTCTGGAACGACACCTTGCTGCCGTGGACGCCGGGGCAAGAGGTGAATGTAAAGATTATCGACGCCGACAACCCACCGTCGAGCCCACGTGTGCCGTCCGCACGCGTGGCTGATTCGGAGGCAAACGAGACTGACGGCGCCATCGAATTCAAGGTGACGTTGAATCGGCCGCTGGACGGTGACCGGCCGCAGAGTCGAACAGTGACGGTGAGCTACGCGACCTCGGATGGCTCGGCGGTGGCGGGCGAGGACTACGTGCACAAGAGCGGCACGCTGACGTTCCCGGGGAAGGAGACCGAGAAGACGGTGTCGGTGCGGTTGATCAACGACGGTATGGAAGACGACGGGGAGACCTTCGATTTGATCCTGAGCAATGCGCAGCGCGCGACGATCGCCGACCCGGTAGCGACGGGCACTATTCGCAATACCGAACTCCTCACGGCAAGTTTCGAGAACGTGCCGGAAAGCCACGACGGGTCGACTGCGTTCAGCCTGCGGGTGTCGTTCAGCGAGGACCTTGCGGCGGAGGGCGCGGTCGGCAAGCTGGGACAGGCACTCTCACTCAGCGGCGCCACCCGGGGCACTGTGAGTCGGGTCGAAGAGCGGCTCGACCTCTACGAGTTTCCCGTGCAGCCCTCAGGGACCGATGCGGTGACGGTGTCGCTATCGGCGACGACCGACTGTGCAGCCAACGACGCGTTGTGCACCGCGGACGGCAAGGCGTTGTCGCAGACGCTGTCGGCGACGGTGGCGGGCCCGCCGGTCACTCCGGCCCTCAGCGTGGCGGACGCGAGCGCCACCGAGGGGTCAGCGGTGGTGTTCACCGTGTCGCTGTCGCCGGCGAGCACCGACCAGGTGACGGTTGCCTACGCCACTTCGGGCGCCTCTGCGACGAGCGGGACCGACTTCACGGCGTCGTCGGGTACCCTGACGTTCGCCGCCAACGAGACGTCCAAGACCGTGAGCGTGGCGACGACCGACGACACGACCGATGAGGAGAACGAGACGTTCACGCTGACGCTGTCGAGCCCGACGAATGCTACGCTGGGTACCGCGACGGCTACTGGCACGATCAACGACAACGACGCGACGCCGCTCACGGCTTCGTTCGCGGACGTGCCGGCGAGCCACGACGGTTCGAACGCGTTCACGTTCACGCTGTCGTTCAGCGAAGACGTGGGCGGACTGAGCTACAGTACTTTGCGAGACTCCGCATTCGGCGTGACCGGCGGAAGCGTGACCGGGGCGGGCCGACAAACGGAAGGCAGCAACCAGCACTGGAACGTCAGGGTTGAGCCGGATTCAGAGGCCAACGTTGCCATCATACTGCCGGAGACAACGGACTGTAGCGTCACCGGAGCCATCTGCGCCCCGGACGGCCGAAAGCTGTCGCAGGCGGTGACGGTGACGGTGGCCGGCCCCGCGGTCACTCCGGCCCTCAGCGTGGCGGATGCGAGCGCCACCGAGGGGTCAGCGGTGGTGTTCACCGTGTCGCTGTCTCCGGCGAGCACCGACCAGGTGACGGTTGCCTACGCCACTTCGGGCGGCTCGGCGACGAGCGGCACTGATTTCACGGCGGCGTCGGGTACCCTGACGTTCGCGGCCAACGAGACGTTCAAGACCGTGAGCGTGGCGACGACCGACGACACGACCGATGAGGAGAACGAGACGTTCACGCTGACGCTGTCGAGCCCGACGAATGCTACGCTGGGTACCGCGACGGCGACTGGCACGATCAACGACGACGACGCGGCGCCGCTCACAGCCAGCTTCGAGAACATGCCGGCCTCGCACACGGGCGCGGACTTCACTTTCGCGCTGGTGTTCAGCGAAGAGATCGAGGAGCTCGGCTTCAGGACCTTGCGCGACGACGCGTTCGACGTGACTGGAGGTACGGTGCTGAAGGCCAAACGCCAACAGGAGGGAAGCAACCTTCGGTGGACGATCACGGTCCGGCCGAACTCGCCGAGCGATACGATTGCCATCACGCTGCCGGAGACGACCGACTGCAACGCGGACGGCGCGATCTGTGCCGATGACGACCGTCCGCTGTCGCACTCGCTGGCGGCGACCATCGCTGCTCAGTGACGCGGACGACAGGGGCGCGGACGACGACGCATCGGCACGAGTGCCGATGCGTCTATTGTCGGATGAAGCCAGCGGGTGTTGTCAAAAGAGTTTGCTCCAGACCATCACTGCCCGGAGCTGGGAGATGGCCAGGTAAGACGCCGTTCGCTTGGCATGTGGGTATTCTTCCAGTCTCCGTAGTCCGGCGGCAAATCCCGCCAGGGCACTCCGGTGCGCAAAATCCGACGACTTGCCGGGATGGCGCCGACTTTTCCGCGTTTCAGATGAGTCCACTGCGGGAGATCGGCCGTCGGTCGGCCGTCACGCCCGCAGTGGTGAGACCATTGTACTGATCCCGTCAGTACCCACGTAAGGGTCTGGGTGTCACCAAAATCGATGCCGATGACGGTGAAGTCTCTCCGCAGGTGTCCAGCGCGTTGGAGTGGCAACAGCATGCACCCGGAGTTGCCATCCATGACCACTCCATATGAATACAATCGAAAGGAGCAAACTAACCACCATGAGAATGCAGCCCAGAGAGTTCCCGCCCTGCCACCGGAATACCCCTGAGCGGCGGGCGGAACGCAGAGTGTAGGAAGCCCTGGCAAGCATAAACCGCCGGGGCTTTTGCTATCACGAGTGGCGCATCTGAGGCTGCCTGGCTATTGAAACCACGTGCTATTGGATTATTGATACTGACCATCCATTTTTGTCGACCAAAGTCGCCAAAACGTCCCAGAGCGCACCCGCACCGACATCAGATTTGAGTAGGAAAACCGGTTGAATCAACAGCCCACGGGGTATATCCAACGAGTCCGACCTTCGGCACCAAATTCTCAATAGGCTTTAATCCCCGTTTGAAAGGAGTATCAATAAGCCTTGCGGCGACAGAAATGCCGCCATTTTGCCGCCATTAATCTGCGGCGACCACCAGTGCCCTCCGGCGACGTATCTGCGCCCTGGCCGGACGCATCACCCACGAGGCGCGCCGCATCGCTCTGCATCTGCCCCAGGTCTGGCCCTGGCAGAACCAGTTCGATAGCGCCACGGCTCGACTGGGCGCCCTGCCGATCCCATCCTGATGCCGCCGGCAACGGGCCCAACACCGTCGCAAGGGCCAGTCAACCCGGGGCATCCCAGGCGCGCGCCGCCCACACGGTCCAGCGATAGTTCCCGGCTGGCGCCCTGCAGTCCGCGCCCCGCTGCTCGCGCGAGGGCCCGCGCCATCTCGCTGGATGGGTTCGGGCTGAGTCGCCTCCATCTGCCGCTGCCCGGAACCGCTGATCGCCTCCGACAGGCTTAGCTGAGGAAACGCGGCGGGTATTCCCGGCGGGCAAGCATTTTCATTTCGAGTTGGCCGTCTCAGGCAAGTTCCCTGGCTGGGAGGGCAGCAGGACCCTCCATTCTCCTCTGCACCCCGCCGGCCTGCCGAAGGTCGAGGAATCGGAATGCCCGTGCCAATGTCACTGATTGGCCTGAAGTCCCGAAAGTTGGCATAGAATGTTATATGACTACTTACTAAACCGTTATATATATGATACAATTCCTGTCGAATTCCACATAGGAATTCGATAAATATACTGAACCGGGGGTGCATAATGAACGGTTCGAGCGAGAATTTCGCCGCCAACGAGCAACGACCACGCCGGGGCGCGACGCCGCACGACGCTTGCGCGCCAAGGGACGGAGGGGGCCAGACGGGCCCCGAGACGGCCCGGGCGCGTCCTGGATTAAGGAGGATATGGCCGCGTGCCCTCCCCATCGCGCTGAGCGGCCTGGCCGTGGGGCTGCTGCTTGTCTTCGCCGGGTTGCTTGCCGTGCCCGGGCAGGTCGGGGCACAGGGGGTAACCACGCTGGTCAGCCACCTGAACCAGAGCAATGACGACATCGCCACGTTTGCCTTAGCCGCGGTGGTGGCGCAACAGTTCACCACCGGATCGAACACCGGCGGCCATACGCTGGCCGTCGTAGACAGCGATTCAGAATATCCGCGCGGCACTCCGCTCTCGGTGTACGCTCAACGAACCGACGCCACGGACGCGCCGGTGACGACCGGGACGCCTGGAGTGGGCGAGAAGCTGACCACTGGACTGGGGACCACCGCCGATGCCGGCGGCCAGCCGGGAACCCCTGCCGTGAATGCCACCGGGAGGCCTGCGATCACCCTCTACGTCACCGTCGATGGCGTCCCTACCATCCCGTATTCCCTCAATCCGTACGTAGCACAGGTGGGCTATAAGCTGGTTGTGGACGAGGGCACGATCGACGACCCAGATGGCAGACCGGTCTGGTGCGTCAGGAACAACCCGGACGACCCGAACGACCTGTCCTGTGAGAGCGTAGGCGTCGGTTACGAGTTCCAGTGGATCCGAGTGGACGGCAATACCGAAACGGACATAGACGGTGCGACCGGCAGGGAGTACAGGGTCCAGCGCGCAGACCTGGGCAAGAGGCTCAAAGTAAGAGTGAGTTTCACGGACAACAGCACCACGAACGGGCGCGCGGGCTCTTCCGAATCGCGCGAGAGCCTGAAATCACCGCGGGTGGTGCGCAAAGAGCAAAGCTGCTCCTCCCGCCAGGGTCACGACTGGTGTCGGAAATTGTGGGCGTGGGGCGGGGGCATCAGCAGTGGGCGACACAACCAGACGAACGGTACGTACTACGGCTACCAGGCCATTGGCGAATACGGCGTCGGGCTCCTCTCCAAGGACCCCGTGGGGGACCCTCCCGAGACGGACCGCACCATCGGGCTCGATGGGGAGACGCTCAACTGGGTAGGTGAAGTCGGCATGGCCAACTACAAAAAATCCCGGGACAAAATCAAGCTCGGTCTGGCCGTTCTGAGGTGGCTGCCGGACGGCACGGTATTCAACATCGGGGGGATAGCCTTCCCGGCCCATAGCGGGAAGACGCGCGTAGCCGGCCAGTACGAATGGGCCCGACCCTCCAATTTCCGCATTGGCCGGGGCCAATGGGTAACCGTAAGCGCAAAGATCCGCGACGCTCAGCTGTCGGTAAGTGATTCCGTGGCAGCCGAAGGTACCGATCGGCCGCTGGCCTTCGTGGTGAAGCTGTCTCCGGCGGCATCGGCGACGGTGACAGTGGACTATGCGACGTCGGACGGCACGGCGACCGCCGGAGACGACTACACCGCTGTCGACGGCACACTGACGTTTCTGCCGGGCCAGACGCGGAAGACGGTCTCGGTGCCGATCATTGACGACACGGTTGATGACGACGGGGAGACGATGACCCTCACCCTGAGCAACGCCTCGGGCGCGGACATCAGCGATAGCGAGGCGGTGGGCACGATCTACCGGACACCCGATCCGCTGACGGCGGAGTTCCAGCAGGCGCCGGCCAGCCATGACGGAACCACTGCTTTCACTGTCCGGTTGAGTTTCAGCGAGGACATCGCAACCGGCTACTTGGTGCTGCGCGACAGGGCGGTGTCAGCGGCCGGCGGAACCGTCCAGAGCGCTAATCGGGTCGATGGGCGGAACGACCTCTGGCAGATCACGGTTGAACCGTCGGGCAACGACGACGTGACGTTATCCATCGGTCCGTCGCCCACCGATTGCACCGCGGCCGACGCGGTGTGCACCAGAGTGGGCACCGCCCTTACGGGCACTGCGACGACGACGGTGGCGGGACCGACCACGGTCAGCGTGGCCGACGCCAGCGCGACCGAGGGCGCCGCGCTCACTTTCGCCGTCTCCCTGTCGGAAGCGATCAGCCAGCGGGTTACCGTCCAGTACGCGACGGCCAGCGGCACGGCGACCAGCGGAACCGACTTCACGGCGGTCTCGAACACGCTGACCTTCGAGGCGAATGAGACAACCAAGACCGTAACCGTCCCGACGACCGACGACTCGGTCGACGAGCCGAACGAGACCTTCACGCTGACGCTGTCGAACCCGACCAACGCAGCGCTGGGCGACGCGACGGCAACCGGAACCATCCACGACAACGACACGTCGCCTCTGACGGCCAGCTTCAGCGGAATGCCGCTGGCGCACCGGGGGGAGGCGTTCACGTTCACTCTGAATTTCAGCGAGGACGTGGACGGTCTCGGCTTCATGACGGTGAAGGAGGCCTTCGACGTGACCGGCGCCAGCGTGACTAAAGCGAAGCGCCATACCCGGGGAAGCAACGAGAACTGGACCATCACCGTGGAACCGAGTTCGGCAACCGACCTGGTGACCATCACCCTGCCGGAGACGACGGACTGCAACGCCAGCGGCGCCATCTGCACCTCGGACAGCCGGCCACTGTCGAACTCAACAACGGGCCATGTCGCAGCAGCCCCGACCTCATGAATCGCGAGCGACCGATCCGGCAGGAACCCGGTCGCCGCCGCATCCATCCACTACCCGTCACTGTTGGATCAGAAGGGGGCGGCTCCGGGCCGGGCCGCCCCCCTCAGGCGTGGCAGACGACCGGGGAGTACCGGATGCTGCGCCGCCCGCCGAGGGCGCGCAGAGGCAAGGGTGGCAAACGGGAGCTCGTCCAGGTTCTGCGTCTGCCGGAGCGATTCTTCTATCGTGAGGTGCGCCACAGCGTCAGGGACGCTCTGCGGTCAGGCACAATCACATTCGACGGCGTGAAGCGCCTGCTGTTGCGTTGTCGGGGAGGGCGGCCCCCACGTAATCGGGTAATTCGTCGGCGACCAGGCGCATTGCTCACGCGTACCCACTGTGCGCAACCCGTCATTGCGAGCCTCTTCCTTACTGTCATTTGTGCCTGCTGATGTCGCAGGGAACACCGGGGTCAGCAAGGTTTCCACTCCCAGCGAGGGCAATAGCTATTCAGCGGGCAAATGATCGCCGGCGAGGTGACCACGAACGAGACCACGAGAATCATCTCGGAAGAAGAAAAACCCGCCGGCGAAATCCTGTTCGGTTCCCCTCAAGTCCGTCGATCTCATAAACTCGCTCTCGGCTGACACGACCATCGTTACCGCCTGCGATCCGCAGACTACCCACAACGCTCGGAAAGAACTCCCGTGCGGCGTTCAGTTCGCCGCGGCCGCAGACGAAGCGACGATACAAACCAAGGCCGTGGTTCTGTCCGCCGAGCGGCAGGAGTGCGTAGAGTCCGACTGGACCGAGATCTTCAAACGGCATGTCGCAGCCTCGATTGGTGTTCGACGGCCGCAACGCGTTGGATCCAGCCCCGGGGGATGCGCCTTGATATAACTGCCGTCGATCATCAGCCGCTCGAAGTCTGGGTCATCGGTCACGCTGTCCAGGAACTGGGCCCAGACGCCCGGTCCCGCCAGCGGCAGAACCGGCGATGGTTATTCTTCCAGTCCCCGTAGTCGGGTCGCAGGTCCCGCCAGGGAGCCCCAGCGCAGGAACCAGAACACTGCGTCCAGAAACTGGCGGTTATCCAGGGCCGGTGCACATTTACACCGAGGGAAGTAGGCGTTCCCGGAACTGGTTGATGGTGGCAGACTTTGGGGCAAACTCGGCCAATTGCCGCACGTTCCTAAACCCCAAGCGTCGGTGAGAAAGTGAGCATCGCACCAGGGTCCTTCAGCGGCCCTTGTTGCTGCGGACAAGCCGAGCATGTAGTTTCACAACTTCTCTTGGCCTCAGCGCAAATGCCCGGCACGCGTTGCCAGGGTCCAACTCACCAAGGCGCCGGCCGCCACCAACGATGGGGCGGCCGGTTTCATGACCGACTCCAGATTCCCGAGTCTCGGCCGGACGTCCTCCCGGACAGCCCTTCCCGTCAATCGGTAACGCCGCGCCCTTTGTGCGTACGCCAGAGCCGCAAGCCTGCAACCACCATCAAGATGGGCAGCGCCGCGCCCAACACGTGCCAGAAATGATGGTCTGACACGTTGGCCGGAGTCAGCTCCAGGAACCAGTTCCAGTAGTAGATGATGCCCGCAGCCACCGAACCGTAGAACACCGTGTTGACTTCGAGATACCGCTTCAGGTCCACCGCCCCTTCACCGTCCATCCTGCGCTTGCCGACGTAGCTCGCCACCACTGTGACCAGCACCGCCGGCGCGATCAGCCAGTTCATGTAGTGCCACAACGTGAACGGGGCGCCCCCAGCATGATAGAACGGTGTGATGATGAAATGGACGGCAACGGCCACGCCGACCAGAACGACGTAAGCCGCCGCAACGCGAAGGACGTAAGACATGACGCTTCCCTTATTCCCGTGAACGTCTACCCAGTTATTGAGTTCGCGCAGCGTCACCATCGGACGACACCCACTGACTCGGCGACGCCACACGAACCACTCACCTCGTCCACGTTATGCCGTGGATGGCATCGAACCCACCGACCGGTCGGGCGAGCCCATGCCCACGTCTTATTTGACGTATTACGTTCAGGGTAGCCCACCGATGTGAAAAGGGCGTGAATTATTGGGCAGTTTTAGTGCAGATATTGTGCATATGCATCCCTGCTCCAGCGAACTGCCCTGCAGTTCCGCGGTGTCCAACACCGTTGCCGTCATAGACCACGCAGTGATTTGCATGGCCGCCGGCGAATCCCGCGTATTACACATCCACGTGACCCAAACCGGCGACGAAGATATCGACCGTCTCTTCGAGCTGGCCAGCGCCCTCTACACCAACTTCTACGAAGATTGGTACGGCGACGGCCGCGCGGTACGAGGGCTACGAGACATCGAGACACTCCTCGACAATCCGGAGCCGTCGGTCAGCAAACCCGGTTCTTCGTGGGCCTGGGCCGCGGCGAACTGGCCCTCCCTGAGTTCCCGCAGCCAGTCCGTTAAGCCCGGGTTGGAACGCAGTCCACCGTGCGGTTCATGGGGGAGAGATGCCATTCGTCCGCGAGCACTGCGGGAAGGTCATCGTCGAGCACATAGCATTCCTGCTCCAGCCTCGACAGGAACTGCAGGACGTGCCGCTGCGTGAATTCGGGACGGTCGGCCGCCCGGGCCGCCGGGTCAACCATCCGGGCGCGGCGACTCCGGTGGGCGTTCCGGCGCCCAGGGTGGCTGGTGTGAAACCAACCGACGCCGCGGCCGCAATATCGACAACTGCCCATGCTCGTCTCCCGGGTGAGACTGGGGCCATGATATGGCATATCGCAAATTGCTGCCCTTCGCATGATGGCGCACGCAAACGCTGAAGCCGTGGGTATCAAACGGCTGTCCCCGATCAGACCAACGGTGCCCAGCAGGGAAGTTCGACAACGCAATCAGTCGGGCTGACGACGGTTTACATGCGCCGCAGCCGACTCGGCGGAGTCGCGAAATTAACTCGTCGAGACCCATGGTAGTGGGCGAGCACGGGTGGCGCGGGTTATAGGCAACGGCGCGAAATAGATGGTGACCAATCCGCCGTCGTCCGGCCAGCGGAGCGGCGCGTGCAGTAAGGTGTCGATACCAGTGGAAGTGGCGGGTGATGCTGCGAGGTGATCCGAGTCCCGGGCCATCTGGACGACGCAACCGTCCGTGTTCCTGATGGGGAACAGGTCCCGCGATGGGGAAGGTACCGATCCTGATACACGTGGCCCGCGGCCTGTACCTGGGCACCAAGACAACGATGCCGGGAGACTTCATCCTGCACGTCGGGGACCGGGAGTTCAGGGGGAGCGACAGATCAGTGCCGGTGATGCGGACCAGGGGAGTCTGCTGGACGGCAGCAAACCCATCGTGTTTCGCATCTCTTTCAGCGACAACTTTGAGATGGACTTCCGGACGCTGCGGGATCATGCGTTGGAGGCGACCAACGGTGAAGTGCGCCGGGCGAAGCGGGTGAACAAAGACTCGAACCTGAGCTGGGAGATCCGGGTGAAACCCGACGGGACGGACGACGTGGTGATCACGCTGCCGGCGACCGAGGACTGCGCTGACGACGGTGCGCTGTGCACATCGGATGGACGGATGCTCTACAACACGGTGTCGGTGACCATCCCAGGGCCGTGATTGGCAAGGCTTTAGGTACGGCCCTCACGTCCACTGAACCCCTTGGGGGCAGATGCCCACGAGGGGGAGAGGAAGTGCGTTCTGTCGCAGACGACGACAACCGTTGCCCCGGGTTCTCAACGCGTTGGAGCCGCAGCGCACCGCTGCCACAAGCCCAATCTTCGGGCGGCAGCGGAGACGCGTCGGGGAGTCTGGCCGGATGAATCCGGCGCTCTCGGTACGAGCCTAATCGTAGGTCATTGACCCAACCCGCACCGGTAAGGGGGCACGGACGCAGGGTGTTGAGCGGTGTTTCAAACCCTGCTTGGAGTGACGTTATGTCGTCTTAAGATAGGGCAAATGCCCCTTAGCAAAGGTGGCATTTGGCAATTGTCGCTAGAAGCGGAAGCCGGTGATAACGCCAAGGCGCCACCGTAAGGAGCCCAGTTACTACGACCTGGATATATACCGACTGCGCCATTTGGTTGAGAACGCATTCTTGAACTTCAAACAATGGCGAGGTGTGGCAACCCGGTATGCCAAAAGAGCTGCCTCATTCCTCGCCATTTGTCAGATTCGAGCACTGGCCTCAGCACCAGATTATTTTGACGACACTTCATGACAGAAATTCCCGAATTCGTGGATATTCAGGATCGGGAGCGCTCTTTTTCGAACAGTCTCAATCCTGTCAATTTCATAATCCGGCAAATCCTAATTCGGACGATTTACTCAAGCGGGTAGGCATGAGGGCATTTGGGTGGCTGCTTCCCTGCAGGTCAGTTGCCTGGCCGCACGGTGCGGGGGTCGAGCAGGTCCCGCAGCCCGTCGCCCAGGAGGTTGAAACCCAGCACCGCGAGGAATATGGCGGCTCCCGGCAACAGCAGCAGGCGGGGCGCGGTTTGCAGGTGAGGCCGGGCGTCGTTGAGCATGGCTCCCCATTCCGGCGTGGGAGGCTGCGCGCCCAATCCCAGGAAGTTCAGGCCGGCGATGCCCAGGATGATCCAGCCCACGTCCAGGGAGGCGATCACGATGATCGGGCCGAGGATGTTTGGCGCGATGTGGCGGAGGATGATTCGCAGGTTGCCGGCTCCGGCGGCCCGCGCCGCCGTCACGTACTCCGTCTGCCGCGCACCCAGCGTGACACCGCGAATGATGCGGGCATGACCAACCCACCAGACCGCGCCGGCCGCCAGCAGCACGTTGAACAGCCCGGGCCCCAGCGCTCCTGCCACCGCCAGCGCCAGGATCAATGAGGGAAACGCCAGCAGCAGGTCCACAACTCCCATCAGCGCCGTATCCGCCCAGCCACCGTGGTATCCGGACAAGATTCCCACCGCCAGCGCGATGGTCATGCTGAGGGCCAGGGTGATGGCGGCGGCCAGCAGGGTCATGCGGGCTCCGTGAATAATCCGGCTGAACGTGTCTCGACCCAGGTGGTCGGTGCCCAGGAGGTGCTCGGTGGACGGCGGGAGCAACCGGTCGGGCAGGCTGATCTCGGTGGGATCATCCAGCGGGAGCCACGGGGCCAACAACCCCGCCAGCAGCAACGACACCACCAGGAACAGCCCCAACGCGGTTCCCGGTTCCCGCAGCAACGCCATCCATCGGCGTCGGTTACGGGAACCACCGGGGACGGCCATGACGGGGACGCGTCCCCCGGCACGCTGCGCTTCAACCGCCATCTGCCGCTACACCTCGTCCCGCCCGAAGCGCAGGCGCGGGTCGGCGATGCGCAGAGCAACGTCGGCCGCCAGGTTGACGAGCAGTACCACCACCGCGATATAGGTCACGAACCCCTGCACGACCGGGTAGTCACGGGTGAGGGCCGCGCCCACCATCAGTTGACCCAACCCCGGCCAGGTGAAGATGGTCTCCACTATGACGGCGCCGCTGAGCAGGTAACCAAGGTTCACGCCGGTGGCGCCGATGGCTGGCAGCAGCGCGTTGCGGAGAGCGTGCCTCGCGGATACGACCTGTTCAGACAGTCCCTTGGCCCGCGCCGTTCGGATGTAGTCCTGGCCCAGGGTCTCCAGCATGCTGGCGCGTATCAGGCGCATCAGTTGAGCCATGGGGGCCAGGGAGAGGGCGATGGCCGGAAGGACGAACTGAGAGGGTGAACCATAGCCCAGGGCCGGCAGCCACGACAATTTCACCGCGAACAGGATGATCAGCCCGTAGGCCAGGGCGTAGGACGGAGCCGCCGCGCCGACCAGCGCCGCCAGACGCGCGACCGTGTCCACGGCGCTGCCGCGTCGCCGGGCCGACAGGATGCCCATGGGCACGGCGACCAGTAGCGCCAGGGCCAGAGCGGCTGCGGTGAGCAGGGCCGTCGGGACGGTGCGGCGGGCCAACTGCGCAGCCACGGGCTGCTCGCTCACATAGGACTGGCCCATGTCGCCCACCAACGCGCGCGTAACCCAACGGGCGTACTGAGCCGGCAGGGAGGCGTCCAGGCCAAGCTCGTGGCGCATGACTGCCACCTCAGTAGGACTGGGCAGTTGGCCGGGGTTGCGCTGGCGCAGGACGATCTCGGCGGGATCGCCCGGCGCCAGGTTCAGCAGCGCGAAGCTTACCGCCGAGATGCCCAGGAGCAACAGCGGCAGCGTGGCCAGCCGTCGGGCCAGGTATGCTCCCATTCCAGCGGTCCGCTATTAGGGCCGGTTATCCCGATACCCCGATCACTCGCTCAGGCCGATGCGATGGTCGAAGATGTACACCCGGTGCGGATGCGGCTCGAATCCGGTGATCCGCTCACTGACACCGTACACCATGTAGGCGTGAGCCACCGGGAGGACCGCGATCTCATCAGTGACGACAGCCAGCGCCTCGCAGGCAATCCGCTTCCGCCCCTCCAGGTCGGACACGGTCCCGGCCGGGGCGACGATGTCCACCAGTCCGGAATTGTCGTAGTGCCCGAAGTTGTTGGCGGCGCTGCTCTCCGCGTCGGCTTCGAGACCGACGAACTTGCTGACGTTCAGAACGGGGTCACCGGCGTCGACGACGTTGTTGTACCAACCGAAGAGGTCCCAGGTCGGTTCTTTCACCGTGGACCATTCGGTGATCTGCACGTCGGCCCGGATGCCCACGTCGGCCAGCATCGCCTGGGCGGCCTCGGCCATGATGGGAAGCTGGAAGCGTTGCGGATAACCGCCTATGACAATCTCCAGGGGTTCACCGGCCTTGTCGACAAACCCGTCGCCGTCGGTGTCGGCGTAGCCGGCCTGGGCCAGCAATTCACGGGACCGGGCAGGGTCGAAACCTGGTCCGGTCACGCCCGGGCAGGTCGCCAGGGCTTCCGGCAGCAATGTATCCGCGTATGAGCCGGTTCCCGCCGGCGCGACCAGGCCAGCGATGCTTTCCCGGTCAATGGCAAGGGCAACCGCTCGACGGACCAGTGGGTCTGCCAGCGTACCGCGCTCGAAGTTGACCCACCACATCACCACCGAGGTGCCGATGCCGGCGGTCTGGCTGCGGAGGTCGAGTTGGGCGTCGATGACACCCATGCCCTCTGGAGAGAGGTTGATTGCGAAGTCGATGTCGCCAGCCTGCAGCGCCAGCTCCCGGCTGTTGGTATCGGGGATGGCAATGTGATTGATGCCGGCCAGCGGCGGCTTTCCACCCCAGTAGTTGTCGTTGGCCACGGTCTCCAGGCGTTCCTCCTGGATGTACTTCGTGGGGATGTACGGGCCGGTCATAGCGCCGGCATCGATGAAGTTGCCCTCGCCGGCGGCGTCGGCTGCGGCCGCGTCGATGACCGCGGTGGCCGGGGCCGTGAGCAGTCCGGGCAACGTGGGGCGCGGGTCGGTGGTGGTGACCGTGATGGTGTGGTCGTCCTTGACGGCAATGCTGTCGATGGCCAGAGAGTCCGCCGACCCTGCCGACAAACGGACCACTCTTTCCAGGGAGTCTTTCACGGCTTGGGCGTCCATCATATTGCCATTGTGAAACTCGACGCCGGATCGAATTCCAATCTCCCAAGTGAGCGGGTCGAGTTGCGTGCCGCCGGTTGCAAGCCAGGGCTCAGGGCTCAGATCGTCGGTGGAGAGGCGAAACAGGTTCTCCGACATTCCCGATTGGCTGGTGACCCAGCCGCTCTCCGCTGGGTCCAACGGAGTGCTGAGCCAGATGACCCCGGCGTTCAGGGTGGGACGCTCCACTTCGGCATCAGCGACCGAAGCAGCTTGCTCTACCCTGGTGGCTGGCGCCGCCGGCTGTGCCGCGGATGCGGCCGCTTGAGAAGATTGTTGCGTAACCGTGGTTGCCGCAACGGGCGCCTGGGAGCTTGCGGTGGCCGGCGGCTGGACGTTTTCTGTGGTGGCAGCAGGCGCCCCGCAGGCAACGGCCAATGCCAGCCAAAGCACCAGTACCATTAGTATGATTGGATTGATACGTTGTATCAATTGATTTCGCATAATGAGCCTCCAATTGGATTTCAAAGGATGAAAAATCGCTCTACCGGCTCTGGGTATTTGCGGCGAGCGAGCGAAGCAGGATCGAGTCCACTCGTGACCTAGGCGCCAAGTCCCCACCGAGTGGAAACCGGAGCGGCCTCAACGATTGCCTGCGACGGCCAACTAATCTAGCAACGCTTCTGGGCATTGTCAACGAAAATGCCCTGGGCGACCGGGTCTTTCGGTTGTCAAGATCCTTGTCCTGCCGCCCACTTGAGCCGGCTGCTCTCGCTGTCCAACTGCTTCAGGCGCGGAGCCTGGTGTCCCGCGTCAACCATTCTTGCCGATTTATCGTCGATTAGTTTTGCCGGTTCACCTCCTTGGCAGGCGCAGCGTTGGCGTCGGCCGCGGCAGTCTCGCCGCGTTGCTGTGCTGCGTCAGTCCGGTAGCTGGGGACGTCGAATTCCAGGATGACGGAGTGGTGAACCACCCGGTCAATCGCTGCGGCGGTGGCCATGGGATTGGCAAAGATGCGCTCCCACTCCGAGAAGACCAGGTTGGACGTGATGCCCAACGACCGGCGTTCGTAGCGTTCTGCGATGAGGGTGAAGAGGACCTCGGACTCCTCAGTACCCTGGGGCAGGTAGCCGAGATCGTCCAGGAGGAGGAAGTCGAAGTTGTCCAGCTTGCGCAGTTGTCGGGGCAGGTCGAAGTCACGCTTGGCGGCCAGCAGATCCTGCACCAGACGGTAGGCCGGTGCGAAGAGGACGGAGTGGCCGGCCTCCACCAGGCGGTGTCCCAGAGCGCAGAGCGCGTGGGTCTTGCCGGTGCCGGGGAGCCCGAAGGCCAGCACGTTGACGCCGTGATCCACGAAGCTGCCCTGGGCCAGTTGGTCCATCTGCTGCCGTAGAGCGAGGGGCATCCGGTGATGCTCGAAGGTCTCCCAGGTCTTGCCCGAGGGCAGCCGGGACGCCTGACGCAGCCGGTTGATGCGCCGGTGGCGGCGATCCTCGGCTTCCTGCTCCAGCACCTCCAGGAAGGTGGACAGGGCCTCGCCGTGGCCAGCCTCGGTGAAACGGGCCACCGACTGAGCGCCCATGGTGGGCAGCTTGAATTCGCGGCAGAGCTGACCGATGCGCTCCGGGATCACGCTGGTGTCGGTGTCCATCATGCGCACACCCCCACCATGGCCGTACTGCTCGTGAGCAGACCGTCGTAGATCTTCAGGTCCGGCTTCCCAGAGAGGACCAGCACCGGAGCCTGGGGCACCCTGGGCTCGGCCAGTTCCCGCACCTCGGCGTAGTCGAAGGGCTGACCGGTCTCCAGCAGCAGCGACAGGGCGCTGTCCACCATGACCTCCATGGTGGTGGCCGCCAGGTGCAGGATGCGCACGTACTCCACGTCGGCGCGCTCACCGCGCCACTGCCTGAGCGCATCGTAGGCCAGCCGGAAGTGCAGGGTGGGAAAGAGCTGCTCCCTGAAGCGGTACCGGGCGAATGCTCCGGGCTTGCGCACCAGGGAATTGATCACGTGGCGGTAATTGACGTTTACTTCCCCATCACCGTGCACGCGCGCCATGCGTTCCACAAAGTGGCCCTTGTAGTACACTTCCACGTGCTCGGAATAGAGGCGGATCTGTACCACCTTGCCAATGAGCCGGGACGGGACGCTGTAGCTGCGTCCCGCCACCTGGATCGTACTCCACCGGCGCACCTTGGACTGGTAGTTGGCGTATTCCGGCATGGGGGCTGGCGGCAGGGGTCTTAGGCAAGCCATTTCCTGCTCCAGCTTCCCCCGCACCAGGCGGTTTCGCTTCTCCACCATCTCCCGTACGAAACCGGCGTAGTCGTCGGCGGTGTGGAAATCGCGGCTGCCGCGCATGATCAAAGCCTGGTCCACGGCATCCTTCAAACGGTAGTGAGCGTGCTCGGCAACGCCGTTTTCGTGGCTCTTGCCAGGATTGATGCGGGTGGATCGGACACCGTAGTGGTCCAGCAGGGCGGCGTAATTGTCGTTTAGCGCCCGGCCTCGGCTGCGTTTCATCTCGTGGGTGGCAGCAGAGGTATTGTCGGAACGCACCACCTCCGGTACGCCGCCCAGGGCCCAGAGCGCATTCTGTAATCCCTGCTTGAGGGCCAGGAAGGTCTCGCCGGCGGCGACCTCCGCGTAGCGCCAGCCCGAGTGGCTGAGGATCAGCTGAAACAGCAGGTGGGGGTAGGGCTCACCGGCGACGGTCACCCCCAGGGCGCTGCAGTGGGTGAAATCAAACTGGGCCTCCCGACCCGGCGGATGCTCCTGGGGGAAGTAAACCTCCTGATCCGGGCCATTCAGCGCCCGCCAGTCCTGTAATCGTCGTTGCAGGGTGCGCAGCTGGGAGGCGCTGAACTGGCCAGGATGCTGCTCCTCCAGCCATTCGATAATCGTCGTTGCCTTCAGCTTGCCCTTGGGGTCGTCCCGCAGCAGGGGCTCAATCTCCTCTTCCCACACCCCGTCGAAGGGGTCGGACCGAGTGCGCCACCAGCGCTCCGGTTTGGTCTCCGACGGCAACGGGCCACTCTGCCATTTGCGCGCCGACCGCACGCTCATCCCAGACATGGCGGCCGCCGTCTCCTGTGTCTTGCCTTCCATACGTTTTTGCCTCAAAAGTCTGACTTGTCGGTCCTTGATCAATCCGGCACCTCCGTGCCGGACGATTTACACCATCCCAACCGGCAAGAATAGTCGGCGCAAGAGGCATTCCTTATTGTCGTCTATCAGATTCTCCGCCACAACTTGAAACTCCCGTCAACACGAGCAGAGCCGCGGCAGCCAGCCAAATCTGCCTTGAAACTCCGTACCAGAGCACTAGCGCCGGCCGCAAACCGGAATTGACCACTATCATCCTATTTTTGATTTTGATCCTCATTCTGACAATCGCAACACCAGTGCATCGCCGGCGCGGGTGACGACCACCAATCGGTCCGCGAAGACATGGTAACGCTCTACGGTCACCAGCAAATCGAGATAGTGGAGTTGTTGTGGCGACATGGAGCCTCGGTCGTCACATAAATTCTCCGTTCTCAAAACGGCGGAGTCGTTGAAAATCGTGCCGTCCGCGCCGATCAATGTTGCCCCGTCCACGCCAACTGCGCGGTACGCGTACGAGTGGCACCCAAGCGACCCTTCGATGGATCCCTCGGCGAATGCGGCGGTTACGTCTCCGTTGGGAACCAAATCGGTAGTCTTGGGCAGGGTCATGCCTGAACCGTCCGAACGGGTCTCCAGGAACCGGATCAGACGCCACCGTGCGTCGAATATGGCGCCTGCCGGTTGGGGCAACGGCTCAAACGTCAGTGTCTTGCTCTTGCTGGTACGCACCGTCAATCGTTCGGACCCGTCGGCCTGGTGGATCGAGTATTCATTCGCCCACCCGAAGTCTTCCACGAACCGGTGCTCTCGTTTGACCGCTTCCCTGGAGCACGCCTCGGTGGAGCCGGACATGCCCTTGTATGGCATCCGCATGCGCCTGTTGGACGCCGTGTACCCTACGGTGTAGTCGCGGCAGGCAGTTGTGCCGGTAGCCGCCCGCGAGTCCAAAAACAAAAGGGTCGTAGTTCCTGCACCGTAGGTCGCGTCGTCGTCCACGAGCCGCCAACTGGTGCCCACCAAGTCCATGGGTCGCCCGGCTAATGGCGGTTGCCTGACGAAAACCAGCACGACCTCTCCCGAACGGTCAACTATGTGCAGTTGATCGTCCACGACGCGGGCTTTGGCCCCCTGCTGCATGGCCTCCACGTACCGACCCGCCTGGTCGAGGATGCCGGGAGGACTCATGCAGCCCACGGCGGTTCCGCTAACGGGCGGCGGCAAGATGTCCCCGTCTGGATTGATGACCGGTTTGCCGGACTCGTGGCGACCTCCAATGAAATTGCAACCGTCGAACCCGTGGAACTGCGGCCCGTCGACAACCAGCGTTGCATAGGTTCCTGCAATCGGAGCCTGCCCGTCGATCAACTCCAGAATCCAGGTAGCGCCGTCAATTGACAGTGTGGTGGAACTGGACCCAGGAACCGCGGTGGCCGCAGAATATGTTGTGGGACTGAGGGCCGGAACGGAGGTTCCAGCAAGGGTTCTGGTGGGACTGGGCACCGAAACCGCCGCGCCAGTGGGGGTCGGGGCGGGGCTGAGCACCGGAGCGGCGCTGCTCACATTGCTCTCGGGTCGCGCCGACGGATTGGGGCTGTCGCAGGCGATGCCAATCACCAGCACCATGGTGGTCGCCAGCACCACCATCAATCCGGTTGTTTGCATGGAGTTCGAACCTCCCGACGTGGTTGCGACCAATTGGACCCAAGATGTCGGTCACCCACAGTGGCGGTCCTCCGCGCGTTCTCGAAACTCGTCCGTCGTCCCATAGATTTCGACTTCCCACAGCCCGAGGCGCACGCCGGGTGTCGGCTGGACGACGTCCCCGGTGCGCGAGTTGACCGCCAGCCGCGCCTGGACACTCGCCCGTCCGGAACCGATAACACATCACCGTCTTTCACCAACAGCAAAATGACCCCAGTCACCGCTGCAAATCCAGCGGATGTGGTTCCCCCGCGCCCCGACAGCGGTTGACCCCGGCGTCCAGAATTCGGGGCTCGACCGGCAAGCAAGCCAGTCCCTTCGGCCATTGGTTGGGCGCCATGGTCAACCTACTTCGACTGCAACGCACTTTGGTACGTCCGCTCCAAGTCCTCGTCGTGCCAGACGACTACGGCATGTTCGCGCCTTTCGCCCGGCAGGGCGTTCCGCAGGGCGAGGATCTCAACATTGCCGGCGCTCTCCAATCCCCTCTCCTTGATTACTGCCTGAAAGAGTCTGATTTCGCCCAATGCCTTCCCATATTCGGGGAGCGCGATGTTCTCCCAGTAGGCATCGCTGTTGGGATCGAACCCAAGAAGCGCGATTGCCTCACGACATTCCGCGCCATGCTCTCCGAGGCAAGCCTCCCGATGTTGGCGCATATAGTCTCCGGCTTCCTCGCGGGTAGGGGTGAGTTGGCGGCGTTCGACCTCTGCCTGTTCTATGAATTGGTCGATGACGGCCACGATGGACTTTTCCACCGCCGCGTCTCTGGTCATGGACCCGTCCGTCATCATCCAGAATTCAGCCCACCGTCGGATGTCTCCGCGCGTAACGTCTCTGCCCTGAACGGTCGCCACCACCATCGTGTCTCCGTCTATGGGTTCGAGGGCATCCTTGAGGGTCGATCCATCCTGCCTTACGATGTTTCCACCCGTAACGTCTTCGCCCTCAACCGTAGCCATCACTTCTGAGTCCTCGTCTTTGGGTTCGAAGGTATCGCTGCGGTTGTCGCTGCGTTCAAGCAGTGGCTCGTTCCGGTGGCTCGCTCCATACATGGACCCCGTATCGGCATCAAATGCCACCAAGCCCACCGAAAGGTCCTCCCGGGCTTCCTCCGGTGTGATGCCACCCGTGCGCCATGAACCCCGGGCTTCGACGACCCAGACCAATGGGTCCGGGAGCCTCGTCCCCGGCGATCCCCCTTGCATCGCCTCAAACTCGTGCCTGCGCATCAAGCGGACCGTCGGCGAGTGGGGTTTTCCGGTTGCATTGAGCTCGGGGGCGTTGAAACTCAGATGTGCCAGTCCCAGCCGGGCGGCCAGTCGTTCGGAGATGTTGGGTCCTCCGTCCGTCCTAACCGGCCGGTGCTCGTTCGGCAATTCGGACCACACTGACAGCGTTACGACCGGGTCCGTCATGATGCCCCGCGAGAGCTCACCCGTCTCCAGCCAGAACGCCCGCACGACCGACGTACCGTCGGCGAGCCGGATGCCGAGGAAGTAGCGTGGTCCCCCATGGTCGCGGCTATTTTGATTCACCGGCGCTTCAAGCACCAAGGAGACGAACCGCTCGATGGTTCCTTCGTCATCCATCGTGCCCAGGATGGTCATTGCGTCATCGTCATCGAGGATGTCGATGGCTGTGACCTTGCCCCCTATGTCCAGCAAGTCCTCGCCGGTTTTGGCGGATGGGTTGGTGTCCGCTTCATACAACGTTGCCTTGCCTTCCTCCAACGTCGCCAGCCGAAAATGCGGCGAGTAGCCCTTTACGGAATAGACCTGCGTACCAGGATTCAGGTAGGTGGCGTCGCCGTCCTGGTATCTGTAATAGGGACCAGCGTAGCCGTCGCCCCTGAAGGCGACCCGGTAAAGCTCCGGACCCAAGGCTTCCGCCGTGATGTCACGATGGTCCTGCCCAGCCACGTTCCACCGCCTCAGGTAATCGACACCGCCGAATTTCACCATGGGAACCCAACCAATCGTATGGTGTCCGGGCCGCGCGTCTTCGTCGTTCGCGAGTACCGCCGTAATGCGCGCCATTGTGGTCTCGTCGTCAAGCACCGCGTCCAAGCGCCTCGGGCCGTCTGCCCGCCCGTCGTGTCGATGTATTACCTTCCCGTCGCGGTCCACAACTGCCTGAGAGCCGGAGGGGACGTGAGTGATGTAGGCGACCTTTTCCGACATCTCCGGCGTCAGTCCGTTCACGAAAGCAACCACCACGCCGGGTGCCGGATCCAGTCTGTAGGTGCCAGATGGTGGCCCTGCCGACGACAGCCCACCACAAGCCGCTAGTGCGAGAACCGCCAGTCCCAGTGCGATGGACGTCGGGAGTCCCCTCATGCTGCGGATAAACACCGGAATGGGTTCAAACCCCGACCGGCCGCCGGCGACGCAGCATCGTCTCCGTCAAAGCCGTCACCAGAGTGAACAGCGACACCGCACCCACCGTGAATGGGGCCGTCATCATGGCGGTCAACGCCCAAGCCTCCGGCTGCACACCGGCGATGACCACGCCCGAGATGCGGGAAACGGCGACGAACGCAGCCAGAAGCGCCAGGAAGCCCAGGCCACACAGACCAATCCATTTGTCCAACGATAGCCGTTCATCGTTCCCCCAGGTTGTAAGGTAAGTGTGGGACTTTCCCGCCCGAAGGCAGTTTAGCAGTCGTGTACCACCGGGTACGACACGGCGACGGATGCGGTTCTGGGCGGTTACGTCATTCCACCAGGGCGGGGACGCTCCCTGGGCAAACAACCAGGCCGGTGGAGGCGGCCAAGCTACGCAGAAACCGCCGTGATATTCTGCAGACATTGAGTATTTCCGCGCGGGCGACAGCTCAAACCCCGACCACCACAGCGCATGGTGGCCGCTTGCGGACTACAAAATATCGGCAACACGCCCGTTTGACAGCCAATTGGCGCGGTGATAGCGTCGCCGCATCGACCACCGCAATTTCCGCAGAAAAACGGACTCGGACCAAGGCCAGCGCAGGCCAGGAGCGTGATTATGGAGCGGCTACGGTTTATCGACGGTGATGCCCACGTCCTGGAACCGGAGAGGATTTGGCAAGATTATCTGGAGACGAAGTACCAGCACCTCATCAGCGGTCACGTCCGCTGGGTGCGAACTGGTTCCGGCGACGGCTCCAACGGCGATGCATCCGACAATCAAGGCCTCGCCTTTGAGCTTGAGGTGGAGGTGATGGGCCAGAGGCCGCTCGGCGAGCGGGACCCCACTGCCGCCACCAGGAACTTCCAGGACCGCGACCTGGACGAATTGGATTTCGCCTACGGCAAGTGGGCCGACCAGGACTTCCCCGCCAGCGCCTATCGGGAAGTCATGGACACCCACGGCGTGGACCACATGATCCTCTACCCCACGGCCGGCTTCTGGACCACCGGCGTCGCCGAGATGGATGGCGAGACCGCCATGGCCATCCGTCGGGCCTACAACCGCTGGCTCGGAGATTTCTGCCAGGAAATCGGGAAGGGGGCGTGCGGCGCAGCGTCCATCGACCTGCGCGACCCCGTAGCGGCGGCCGCGGAAGTGCGCCGGTGCGTCAAGGAGTACGATTTCAAGGCGGTGCACCTGAATCCGGCGCCAGTACCCAACCTGCGGCTTTTTGACGAGGAATGCGACGTCCTCTGGGATACCTGCGCCGAGTTGGGCGTGCCGGTGGGACTGCACCCCAGCGCCAACCACCCCTTTGACCAAGGGTTGCTGGACTATCTGCCTGGTTTGAGAAATTGTCGAGCCACCGTGTCCTTCGTGATGGGCAGTATGCTGGCCTGCACCGGTTTCATCATGGGCGGCGTTTTGGAACGTCATCCGCAACTGAAGCTGGTGTTCCTGGAATCGGGCTGTGGCTGGGCCGCTTTCTGGCTGGACCGCCTCGAAGCTGGCATCCAGGGCGGCACGCGCCGGCTCAGGATTCAGGGTCTGAACCACAATCCCGTCGAGTACTTCCAGCGTCAGTGCTTTGTGGCAGCCGACCAGGATGACCCCGGCATCGAGCCACTGATCCAAGCCATCGGCGACCACGTCATCGTCGGGGCCACCGACTTCGGCCATCCCGAGGGAAGAAAGTATTTCAAAGCCAAGCAGGACCTGATGGAACTCGTCGGCGTGTCCAACGAGAGCAAGCACAAAATCATGTGGGACAACGCGCTGCGAGCTTACCCCATTACCCCCGGCGACTAGAATTCAGCCGGAAACCCCGGCTGATTGGGTCAGGGCACCGCTGGCCGCCAAGGCAGGAGTCCGGATTGACCCCTGCTTTGACGCCCGCAGCGAGATCTGAATGGTCACCCGTTCGGTTCCGGTCCGAGATGCCGACGGCGTCTTCGCCATCTCCACCACCGACCTGCTTGTGGAAGCCTCGCCCACTGACACCTTAGCGGCATCAGGACTCTCAGTTCAGGGTTGCTTCGCTGTGCCGGGTTGCGTTACACCATCCGCGCGCTTTTCGACGCCGCCCGTCAGATGCAGGCCCAAGCCCGGAGACGGATGGCACAGGACGACGTCAGCAACACCGACGGGCGGAACCCAAGAAACTCGACAACCACCGGCAGGTTGACGCCAGTCATCAACTGTGCCGGCCTGAAACTGGAACATAGGTCGATGAAAGAACACGTCGGTGCTACTCTGGCGCGATGCTGAAAGCTGGACGTGGAACCTTGAAACCGAAAAATCTGATCATCAGCCGCAAGGGCTTTGATTCCGGATCAGGAGGCTGTCCCAGCCCGATCTTTCCCGACGGCACGATGTTTTCGCTGCCGATACCCTCCAGAGACCGCGAACAGTTCTCAGACCTCCAACACGGCGACATCGCCATCGCAAGCGTCGTCACCGGAATCACCAACGGCCGCATAAGCGGGTTGAACCTTGTCCACCTGGACCCCGACCTGAACTTCGACGCATATCGGTTCCGTAAAGACCGCCCCGACTGGCAACAGTGGCGAGGAATGCTCGGCCAAGCCGGCATCGCACAGAGCCACCTAAATAAGCAAGGCGTTGGCAGCGGCGACGTCTTCCTGTTCTTTGGCCTCTACCGCCTTGTGGAGGAAACCGCCCAGGTATGGCGCTTCGTCAAGGGAGCTCCTGACCTGCACGTCCTGTGGGGCTGGCTCCAGATCGACCAGAAGTTTCGGGTCGCCGACATCGGGCCCAATGACCTCCCATGGGCACGCCATCATCCGCACCTTTTTTCGAAGTACCGCGACGACAACAACACCGTCTACGCGGCGGCGGCAAAGCTCGAACTGGGCGGTGACGACGACCAGTGCGAAATCGCGGGATGGGGAGTATTTCGCAGGTTCGACCGACGACTGGTCCTGACCGACCCCAACGGCGCGGGCATTTCGAATTGGCGCCTGCCACGGTGGTTCTATCCGGACGGCAACAAGCCGCCCTTGACCTACCACCCTGACCCCAAACGCTGGCGGCGCGACGCTGACCACGCCTACCTGCGAACCGTTGGCAGAGGGCAGGAGTTCGTCCTCGATCTTGCCCACTACCCCGAGGCCACAGAATGGTTGTCTGTTCTCGTGAGCAGCCACGGCGGCACCCGCAAAGTTCATGAAGACGAAAGGCGTCCCGACGGATAATCCGTAGAACGACGATGTCGGAACCCCCAGAAAACCATTACAACACCTGGCTGGCACCAGACACGCCGCCGTAGTCCAGATCCGCCCCAGTCCAGCGACCGCTGGAAACGTTATGCCGCGGTGGCAACGTCGCATCGGTGGTTTTTTCGTGCCCAAGCCATCAGCAGAGCTCGACCATCAACTACCGAGGAGCGACAGCATGGCGCCGCAAGGTCCAGAGACAGCCGACGGCAGCCGGAAGGCCCAACCCTCGCTGGACGCCCCGGGGCCGGATTTCACCGCAATGCTCGAGCAGTACTGCTACCTGCACCGCCGCGGCTTCTCCCAGACCGAGATCCAGACCCAGCTCCGGCTGAAACGACACTACCCCAGCTTGTTGCTAGCAGACGCCACCAGGCGCAGTATCACCGGTTCCCAAGTTAATCAGCCCCAAGCCGTCTCCAGATGGCCGCTGGAAATGTTCGACGCCGGCGTCAACATTACTCGGGCCGGCGTGGACGAGGACGCCAAACACACCGCCGTACTGAAGCTCCACGAGGACTAGGACGTCGTCAAACTCCTCCTCCAGCGGTGTGGCATCAGGTCCACCTGGATCGCCAGCAACAGTGCCAGGACCCTGTCCCGCCAGTCGCGAGCACACGGGTACTCTCCAGCAATCACCCGACGCTTGGTGGAGATCACGGGCCACAACCCCCACACCTACTACATGATCGGCGCCGAGCACCGAATTCCTGAGCCCACGCCCGAAGCGAGGGACGAGTGCGTCGAGAGACTACAGGACGGCGTCTCAGCTCTGCGGCGGTAGAAGGCACGCTCGTTAAGTCCCCGGCCAAGCAAAAAAGCCGGTAATCCGCGCGAGCGCAAGGCTCACGCACGCCGCAGGACCGTAGAACAGCGGACGCTCCAGAGCCTTCCAACTGGCTACGACGAGAGCGAGCCATATCCAACAGACCGAATGCGGCGACCGCCAAGCTGCCCTGAACCAGCGGATGACGCCACCCGCACGGGCGACCACGCCGCGATTGGCGGAGACGCCGCCAGACCGTCCACACACGCCCAGTGGCCGCGATCCTCACTCAGAGCTGTTCTGAGTGATAAAGGACCCGGGTAGCCTCGAAGACGCAAGACTCGCCCGGGCCGGTTTCCGGTGGACAACAGAGCGTTATGCGGCACTGGCTGCCACTGGATGGTGAGACAGCTCAACTGCGCTATGCAACGCTAAGTTCATCGCAGTCTTGATGCAGTAAACCGCCACTGTGCCAATGCCCAGTTGCCTGTTAGCAAGAGTCGCACCGTTCCGGGTCGGCTCACCCCGGAACGGGTTAAAATTCGATTAAGGCAACGCTGCCGCGCCGATCACACGGAGTAAATCACCCCCACGACGGTCTGTCGCCGTGATAGGATTACGCAAATGACCAACCGAGCTGAAACGCCCAAGTTCTTGGCCGCGGATCTTTACTGCGGCGCCGGTGGGACTACCCGCGGACTGATTGACGCCGGGGGTTACGTAGTCGCCGGAATTGACAAAGACCCTGTCTGCCACGACACCTACCGGTGCAACAACGCGAATCTGACTCTAAACCGAACCGCACCGGCATTCATCCAGAAGGATATGTTCCCGACGTCGCCCGAATACACGGACGGTCAGCAGGAAGAAATCCTAGCCGAACTGGCGGAGTTGTTGGAGCACCGCCGAAGGCAAGCCCAAGGTGTCCCGGTGCTTTTCGCCGTCTGCGCACCCTGCCAATCCTTCACCAAATTCGTCCAGCGCAGCATAACCGACGCCAGAACCGCCGGGCGGGAACGCGACCGTAACCTGCTGTCCCAAGCGCTTGTTTTCGTCGAGCGGTTCGAACCCGACATGGTGTTGTCAGAGAACGTCGCCGCCATTGAGCACGGCGCATACAGCCAGATCTGGAAGGACTTCAAATCTGACCTACGCAAACACGGGTACCGCGTGGGTTCAGGAGTGGTCGATGCGTGCCGCTTCGACGTTCCGCAACATCGGCGACGTTCCATCATTGTCGCTGTCAAAGCTGCCCACCCGGACCGAGTGCACCTTGATCTGCCCGTACCTGTCGGGTCCCAGGGCGAACCTCAAAAGGTGCGGAATGCAATCGGCAACCTTCCTGCCCTGCAGGCCGGCGAGCGGAACGAGAGTGTGCCGAACCACCAGTGCCGGAACCTGTCGGACATCAACCGCCGTCGCCTATCGGCCGTCAACCCCGGCCAGCCGAACTTCGGATTTCCCGACGAATTGGCTTTGCCTTGCCATCGTCGTCTCGACGAAAAAGGTAAGCGCGGATTCGGGGACGTTTACACCCGCATGGACCCCGACCGGCCGGCACCCACCATCACTACGCGTTTTCACAGCGTGTCCAACGGTAGGTTCGGGCACTACGACGAAAACCAGGAACGCGGCCTCTCCCTACGGGAAGGCGCCCTGCTACAGTCGTTTCCGTTGGACTACGAATTCCATGCGGAAGGGATGGATGCCATCGCCAGGATGATAGGGAACGCAGTTCCTCCCAGCCTTGCCAAGCACATGGCGGAGCACCTCTACGAAGTCTGGCGCGATGAACACTCTTCCGCGGCTGCGACAACCGCAGGAAGACCCCAATGAACAGCAAAGAACTCTGCCTGCGGATAATGTGCGCGGAATCGGAGCACGCGGTGAGCACAATCATCGACGATGTGCCAGAGCTGTCCGACCCAGCCAACTGGCATCCGATTGACGGTCGTAACACCAACTTCAACGTCGTTACCAACCAAGCGTCCACCGGTAGCAAAGCTCTCACCGAGCTATGCACCAATATGGTGGACGCGCTGTTACTGAAGCACGCTTACATGGCAGGGATTGACCCTACCGGCCCCGGAGCTCCTAAATCCGTCACGGATGCTGTGCGGGACCTCGTACAATTGAAAGGCGCCCGCAGCGGCGTCCTGGCCGAGGTTGACGATGAGAAGTACCTGCAACAATTCGCGGAGGAGAACCTTGTCATCGGCGTGACCGGAAGTACGCGTCGGGGCGAATCCCTCTGTTTCACCTTTACCGACAACGGAGAAGGCCAGCACCCTGAAGATTTTGAGGACACGTTCCTCTCCCTCAGCAAAGGCAACAAATCCAACATCCCGTTTGTCCAAGGCAAGTACAACATGGGATCGTCCGGCGTGCTGACCTACTGCGGCAGTCGCTGGTACAAGCTGATCGCGTCGCGTCGGTACGACGCCAGCGGCAACTGGGGGTGGACGCTGGTTCGACGACGTCCGGGGCGAGGAATGCCGGTCGCCGAATATTTCAAACCGAGCGACGGCATACCATCGTTTGCTGCGGCTGGACTACGCCCGATGAGCTTTCAGGACGGGCCACAAAAAGGCAGGCAAGACGAAAAGGTCAGCGTCACCACCGGTACCGTGGTCAAACTCTTCGACTACCAGATGGAATCGGCATCGGATTTTCGCTACGTGCGAGAGGCGGTGAACCAAAATCTGGTGTCCACCGTATTGCCGTTCCGTCTGATGGACTACACCGTGAGGCCGCAACGCAGCGGGCGGAGAGCACAGGGCGTTGACGAGCGTTCGTTGTACGGAATGGAATTCATACTGCTCCACAGATACGGTCGGGAAACCTCGCGGTCGGGCGACGATGAACCTATGGACGAACCCGGAAGCGAGCACCACATAGGCGGAATTGAGCACCCCGACCTGGGCGGCATTTCGGTGCGCGCAATCGTGCTAAGAAAGCTCCCGGCGTGGCTGCACTACCGCCGCAACACGGCAAGGGTTTTCCACATCGTCAACGGACAAGTGCAGTTCACTGAAAACCGCGGCTACCTGTCGGCAAACTGTAAACTTCCGGGCCTCAAAGACCGCGTTGTGGTCATAGTTGATGCCAGTAATCTGTCCGAAACAGCGCACAACGACGTTTGGAAAGGCGACCGTGAAAAGATACGTGCCACCGGGATGGGGCAGCTTTACCGAGAACATGTCACCGACGTCATTGCGACCTCGACGTTCCTCAAAGACCTTCAACGCCAGATTGCCCGTGAGGAGACGGAGCAAATTGCCGAGCGGAGTCGGGTGGACCTGTTCCAAAGCTTGGTGGACAACGACCCCAGCATCGCACAACTCTTGCCGGGTGGCGACCTGGTAAGGATGCCCGGCGGCATCAGCCGCGGCAACGTAGAACCGGAAGAGTGGAAAGGCAAATACAGACCTAGCTTCCTGGAATTGGTGGGCAAACAGATAAAAGACAACGGCGCCGAAATCGCCGTTGACGGCACACGCTCCGTAACTTTCAAAACCGACGCCGCCAACGACTACTTGAACCGGCCCGACAACCGGGGCAGGATGCTCATAATTCCCGGCCTGGGGTCCAAGTGCTCCTACACGCACACCCTACGCAACGGCAACCTCACGGTCAAATTCCGGGCTTTAGAGAACCGAGTAGAACCTGGCGACGAACTTGCGTTTTACGTAGCCTTGTCTGACGATGCGATGCCGGAACCCGTTTCCGATCAGCTTAGACTACGGATAGTTGAAACTCGCAAAACGAACCGCGGCGGCGGCAAAAAATCCAAACGCAGTGGCGATGAACCAGACGGCGACAACGAAACGGAACAACGGACCCTACCTCCCAGCAAGTGGCTCACGTACGATGGTCGACTAATTGACGACGACGAAACAGAACAATGGCCGCCAGACTTCACCGAGTACGACGGTGGTAAAGTAGAAGACCTCGGTGAGGGTACTCGCCTCTACTTCATCAACTACGACAACGCTCACTTCCGCAGGGTGCTGAACAGCGAGAGAAACGAAATCGACAAGAAGGTCGTGACCGAACAGTACAGGATGGCGATGCTCGTCCTGATGCTGGGAGTGGACGACGCCTACGCCCGCATGCCCGAAAACGAGGCCAAGTCAACGCTTGAGGAGAATATCGACGACATTCGTCGCCTGGCCGCGCAAGGAGCCGCAACGGTAGTAATGTCCATCGCTAAAACGCTGCCCTCAATCGTCAACCCGGCCGCCGTATCCGATCCTGACGACTAGCCGTTTCCGCCGACAAGGAGCAACAGCGTGCTCACCATCCATACCGCGACCGTCAACCTAACCGACCTGCAGGCGCTGACCGAAGTAGCCGAAGCCTTCATGTCGGAAGCAGGCGAGTACACCATCAACAGGTACGCCGGCCCTGCACAGGTCGTACGAGCGGTCGCCAACGCAAAAACGGCCATCCGAAACGTCGAAGGACATCATGCTTCTAAGGAACCAGCGGTCAGCTCGTTCCAAGTATGGCAATCAGGTCGGCGAGCGCAAGAACACCCGGCAGGAACCAGCGAAACGGTCGACACACCGCCGACAGACCGGCTTCAGCCGGAAACCCGGACAACAAAGGTTTGACGGCCGCCTGCAGATTCCCTGCCTCAAGATTGACGGGATCCTCAGAATTCCTAACCATAAAGCCTACGTTGAGCGACTTCCTGACCAAAGCGGGCCGCTCGGCCCTGATGTCTCGCGTGCGCAACCGAGGCACGGAGGCGGAGCTATACGTGCGCCGACGAGTCTGGCGTGCTGGATTCCGCTACCGTCTAAACGTCCGCAAGCTGCCCGGAACCCCTGACTTGGTACTACCACGCTACCAGGTTGCCGTCTTGGTGCAGGGTTGCTTCTGGCATGGTCATAATTGCCGCAAAGGACAACGGCGGCCGACTTCCAACACGGATTTTTGGAACCGCAAGCTGGACGGCAATCTCGCCCGGGACGTTGCCAACCAATCGAAACTGCGCGAGCTGGGATGGACAGTGTTTGTCGTCTGGGAATGCCTCCTCGAAGAAGGCACCCATGCCTTGCTGTTGCACCTGAGGCGACTTCGCGTTTCCAAGCCATGCCCACGAGCAAGCAGAGCGACTTGAACCGGTGATCTCCACCTCACATACGATGGACAGCGTGTCTCGTAAAAAGCCGAGGTTAGACGAGACGGTTTCGGTTGACGATGGGAAACACCAACCGCTAACATTCCCCCAGTCGGGCAGATCGATTCCGTTGTCTTGAAACCCGGAACTTGTAGGACCTCTTACAGGCGGTTAGGTACCATCATGAGCACGCTACAAACGGCTGAGAGTTCCGCGCCCAAGCAAACTGCCTCCGAAAGGATCCCATTCCGTGTACATCCGCGAGTATTCGACGCGCTCGGTGCCGACCTCGTTACGAACGATCTCGTAGCGGTAATCGAGTTGGTCAAAAACTCTTACGACGCTTTCGCCCACCATGTCCGGATTGCGTTCGAACAAGCAGACGACGGGGCCCCCTACTTGGAGATCACGGATGACGGTATCGGAATGACGAGGGACATCGTAGAGAACTCTTGGTGCATCGTGGCGACTCCGCATAAGGAAGCTCGCCCGTTCGTCCAGAAAGGAGATAACGTTCGTCGCGTAGTAGGCAACAAGGGTTTGGGGCGCCTCTCGGCGGCAAGGCTCGGCAAGCGCCTTGTTATGCTGACGCAGTCCTCGCAGTCCATCTGTTGGGAAGTGACCGTTGACTGGGAGGAAATCGCCACTGGGGATGACATATCACTGAGCGCAGTCACATTCAGGGAATGGCCCGAACCGTCTCCGTTCGCCGAGTCCGGCACTAGGCTCCAGATACACGAACTGAGAGAGCAGTGGGATGAAGACCGTGTCTGGGAACTTGCTGAAAACTTGGGCCGCTTGATTTCTCCGTTCGCCGAACGGGACGAGTTCAACATCATGCTGACGGGTGTTGATAATGCCGATGCGATTGGCATTGAGGCGCCACGTTTCTTGTCTGAGCCCAAGTACAGCATCAAGGGAACTGTTGACGTGGTCGGCAATATAGCGGGAACCTATGAGTTCGCCCCTATCGGTGCGGACGGTGTTCCTAGAACCACGGAGATGAGCCAGACTTGGTCCCAAACTCACACTGCAGCCAAAGATTCGTGGAAGTTTCAGCATTCCGCGAAATCCGCGCGTTGCGGTCCTTTCGTTTTTGACATCAGGGCTTGGGACATCAACGCCGGCGGCACCGGGGAAATCTCCGACAAATACGGTGTACAAAGGAGTTTAGTCCGGAGGGCCATCCGTGCCCACAAGGGCATATCAGTGTACCGGAACGGCGTTTTGACATTGCCCAAATCGGAAGGAGCCCGAGACTGGCTGGGGCTTGACCTCCGTCGCATCAGCCAAGTAGGTCGACGCCTCAGCACTAGCCAATTGGTGGGCTACATCTCAATATCCGCGGAGGACAACCCAAAAATCGAGGACACTAGCGACAGGGAACGTCTGTCAATGTGCGCCGAAGTAGAGGAGTTCGAAGAGATAATCCGCTCAATTGTGGGGCTCTTGGCTAGTGGCCGGAACCAAGATCGCGAAGAGCAAGGTCGCGAGCGGCCAATGGCTGAGCTGTTCGATGCATTGTCTGCGGAAAAGTTGGTGACGGACACCGCCGCATTGGCGCAATCGGGTGCGCAAGCGTCAGCGGTGGTACCGTTAGTGCGCGAGTTCGACGAATCACTGAACAGGAGCCGCCAGGCGATTGAAACCAGGTTCATTTACTACAGTCGCCTGGCTACGGTTGGCACCATTGCCCAAATGCTGGTTCACGAAATCCGAAACCGGACGACATCGGTCGGCGCGATGCTTAAGCTTACCAAAAAGGAGTATGGACCTTTTGGTAAGCAGCGCGTCGCAACGCAGTTCTCCAGAGCAGACGCCGCTGTATCGGCTTTGGAGAAACTGGCGGACACCTTCGCACCTTTGGCGAGCCGCAACTTCCGACGCGGGCGCAGACAATCGATATTGGAAGAACGCATCCGCAACTGCCTCTCCCTTCATGAAGGGGAGATCCGGAGCAAAAACGTCCAGTGCTCGCTGCCCAAATCAACGACCTTAGTGGCGGTCGACCCCGCCGAACTGGACACAATCATCCTTAACTTGGTGATGAACGCATTGTATTGGCTGGAAAAAGAGCCACGGGAGCAACGCTCGTTAGAGTTTAGAGTGGAACCTTCGGACGACCGCGAGCGTACTAAAGTCTACGTGCATGACACGGGCCCAGGCGTTGACGACGAAGATGCAGCAAAAGTCTTCTGGCCCGGCGTGACCCGCAGGCCCGACGGGATCGGAATGGGCCTTACCATAGCGTCGGAACTGGTCGCAGCTTACGGTGGTAGAATGGCAATGATCCACCCCGGTGTGAAGGGTGGAGCGTCATTCGAGTTCGATTTACCGTGCCAGAATACCGCTGGACGGGCACCATGATCCGCATACTGTTCATCGAAGACGACCAGTCCACAATAGAAGAGGCCGTCGAACGTTGCACAGATGGCATTGAAAATGCCGACATCAAGGTGTGCGGATTTGAAGACACCTCGGACGAATTACGTACATTTCGTCCTGATGTGGTGATATTGGACATCCTCCGCGGCTCTTCGTCCGAAGGGGACGAAGTCGGGATAAGCGTTTACGACTTCATCTGGGATAACCAATTTTGCCCTATAGTGGCCTACTCCGCTGAACCAGACCGGCTTGAGGACACGGACCATCCGTTCGTCGCGAAGGTGATGAAGGGAAGCGGAAGCGAAGAGGGTGTCCTCCAAGCCGTTTCGGCCTTACTGCCTCATGTTCAAGCGTTACAAAGGACCGAGAACCAAGTAAGGCAACGCCTATCGGAAGCAATGCGGGAAGTAGCCCCGCTCGCGTTTGCTTCCGACGAGGAATCTGAACGCGAAGAAATCATCATGAGGTCGGGCCGACGACGTGTAGCGGCCATGCTGGACGACCCACCAGACGGCGATGCGGCTCTGGCTAGCTGGGAATGCTACATATACCCGCCGATGGCAGAGCACCCTCTGTTGGGCGACGTCTTGCAAATCAGCGGTAGCAGCAAAGACCCGGAATCGTTTCGGATAGTGCTTACGCCATCTTGCGACATGGTACGGTCCGAAAAACAAACGCCTAAGGTACGAAAGGTGCTTGTAGCCAAGTGTTTTTCCATGAAGGCGGCTCTTGCCTCCATCGGTCTCTCGGTCAGTCCAAATCCCAATAGAATCGAGGACGCCAAACGCCGGATCAGAGAAGGGCTCCTTAGTAGCGGTTACTCCCAGTCCATCATTCCGTTCCCGGCGCTGAAGGACGCGATCCCCACAATGGCTGCTAACCTCCGCGACTTGGAACTAATCCCCATCGAGAATATAGGAAACGAAGCCGCATTCCGCACAATTGCCTCTCTCGATAGCCCTTTTCGTGAATTAGTAGCGTGGGCTTATCTGCAAAGCTCGGCTCGCCCTGGTTTACCCGACAGAGACCTGGATTCTTGGGCACAGGAAATCATGGTAGCGCTCCAATCTTAGTCGGCAAGCGAAACGGATAGTCCTGCAGACGCCTCCAATGGACTTCTTGTCAAAGTCACAACCCCATGAGGAACGGATGATATGGTTTTCGACTATCGAACATTCGACGTGGAGACGAAAAGGGAAGTCGACCCTAGTCGCTTGTCAATCCCCGAGCAGGAAGAAACGGAGCAGGAAGAATCTTTCGGTTTCTGGATAGGCAACACGGAGTACTGCGACCTGCGAGGCATCAGTTGGAATCACGCTCGGCGCGTGGCACAGATTGAGGCAGAGTGCATCAATAACATCGAAGAATCTGAGGACCAAGGCGAATCGGGATCATGCACCATTGAAGAAGCCGCGGAATTCACATGGGACTTGGAAGACCTCTTGAGCGAAATCGGAGCCTTTGCAGGGGTTGATGTTGGGGTGGCCTCAACCGTTGCCGCCCTGTCGGCAACGGGGTGTGTCCCATTAATGAGCTGTAGTGCCGGAGCGTTTGGGGGTTGGCACGCTGAAGAGTACCCTTTGGTAGATTTCTGCACACGGCGCGAAACAGTTCCACTCCTAATGATTTGTGCGGAAAAAGCGGACGTAGGGCTGAGAAACGCGATTAGCCAAGGCTACGCTTACAATCCATTAGTCGTGTATGCGGACGACATTAGGAAAATGCTTGATTTTGGCCACGCGCTGTGGGAACGCAGCGACGGCTCCCACGACCTGTGACCAAACGGAGACTTCGCTAATTCCCAAGTGGTGGCACGATGAAAACCGTCAAACTCACCGAGATACTGGACTACTACGACGGTATCCTGTCCTTCTCCGCCCAGGACCCTATACGTAGTCACCACGTAGGCGACAAGATCTACACGGTGAGCGACTATGACCGCTACTTGGTTATGGGCGCGTGCCCTGAACGCCTTTATGAATTTCGGATCAGTAAAGTTGACTTGCATACCCTGCTCCTAGAATCCCGCGACGTAGAATGGTTCATCACCGTAGCCGACGGGACAATTGACGACCCACTCACGTTGGTGCCCCAGCAAGTGCCCCTGGCGGAAACCTAATACCTGCCGGAAGAGGGATTTTTCCTGGAGGCGCCGACTCCCGTCAGTGAGTCCGACATCAAGCAGGCAGTCGAGCGCGACAACGTCGTCGCGTTCACCAGACAAGTTGAACTTGCCAACCGCACCAAAGGCGAATGGAGCCTTCTCACCGACAACGGGGTGAAAAACCGGGAGGACCGCCCCCGGTGGTCCCAGCCTCGATGGCCTGCAGGTGGGCAAGCTTTACCGCTTCAACTGTGCGGAAATCGGCGAGCCAGACCCGCTGTGGCGAAACCGGAAAACGCTCTACCTGCAAGGCATCGAAGCCGCCTAAGCCGCCAGAGACTCCCGTAAAATAAGAGCCCACAAACGGTGCTGGAGCACGCCCCGGGGCCGCTTCCGGCGGAAGCTGAAGCATACAGGCAACTTTCTGCAAAGGACCGCCCAACGGCGACACCGGCCGCCCCGACTGACGGGGAGCCGGTTCATCTCCGGCCCCGCTTTCACCGCAACGGCGCCCTATGGCGCCGTTTTCGCGTCAGTTTCGGAAAACTCCGCCTCAAGGCAGTGGAAACGCGCCCGAGGGCCGTTTCCGGCCGAAAATGGGGCATTCTGACGCCGCTTGACCAAGCAACGGCCTACCACCGCGCAGGGCATTACTGTCCACGACGCGTCCCTCGGTTTCTTGTCTGTGGCAACGCCAGACGCCACCAGCGACGCGGTGCCAGCGTCCGCAACCAGCCCCAGATGCCCCGAATTTCATCGATGCCGCCACCCCACAGGCCACCCACGACCGCCAGCCGGCGCCACAGCAACGCAAACCAACCGACGTTGCCCAACGAGGCGGCGTTTCTCTGCCCGAGCCCACAACGTAAACCTGCGTCGCCATCCTCACCGGCCACCACTCAGGTATCACCATGAACCGGTAACCGCGCCCGCCGAACAACGAACCCACCTAACAGGCCGACGCCTGACAGCCCAAAAGGAACATCGGCATGAAAATCAAGATGGGAACAACTGCCGCACGGAAACCGCCCACCGCAGCGAACCGGTCCAACACCCGATGTCCGACTACGCCGTCGTCGAAACCTACGCAGAGTGCGGCTTCGGCGCCGTCGTCATCCTCCACGGCGACACCCTCGACGTCTACGTGAAAGCAGCGCCCCAAGACCTCGAGAACGGAGCGCTCGTCATCAACAACCCGACTAGCATCGCCGTCAACGGCCGGACAGTCGAGACCGACGGCCTACTAACCATCAGGGTCGGCAACGTCGACGTCGTCAGGATGGTGTAGTCGGAACCAGCCTACGCTCGCGCGCCTCAGTCGGTGGACGGCGTGAATGCGACAGCCACCGACTGGCACAGGATTTCGGGCACCGCTGACCAGCACGAATTGACCGCAAACGCCACGCAACTCCATACTGGGCCGGCCTCCGGACATCGCTCACCGTACCAAGGAACCCCACGGACCATGCTCATACTTCACGCCGCCCCAGTTGCCGACAGTCTCGCCATCTGGGGGGAGGCTCAACCTCAGGAGCCGAAAACGGAACCGCCCCACCACCCCTACTCCGCCACACTCGAGACGCTTGCCTGGGTACAATCCAGGAAGCGCCCGAGGAGCTCATATCCAGGAGGAGAGCGGCCGCCACCAGAAGGAGGCCAAGCTTGACGTCGGGATGCCGGATGAACGGCGACATGCCCGCCATTGTAACCGCCACGGACGTCGCGCCTCGCGCCCAGGCTCTGGGTGTGGACGAAGTTGGCATCTGGTCCTACGACCACGAGTCTGCCACCGCCCCTTTGCTTTGGGATCGGCCTGCTGCGAACCCGGCAGCATCGTCCACATTCCCAACAAAGGCTTCGGAGAGCGCGGCGAATGCTGGGCGAGGGCGTAATCACGTCGGCCGTGCTGGACCGGCTGGTACTCCACAGTCGCGCGCTCAACATCCGCGGCAAGTGCTACCGCTCCATGAGAAACGTCAATAGGGACTATCCCCGTGATGAAAGTGGGTAGGTGCGAGCATCCTGAACGCGCGCGTTGCCATCGCCGCGGGTCTCGTCTGGAACACTGCCACTCGGAATATCGTTTTCCCGGCGACGTTCCTGCACGCCGAGCGTCTCTTCCCTGAGTGCCTCCTCGAGAAGCACCACAATATCCGACGGGTCTTCGCCCGGTTCGTACTTCATGAGCACGATGATCCCGCGACCGTCATCGGGCGAGCGATACGGCGGAAATGTCCGCTGCGGCTTGCCGCTGGGGTTTGGACGATCCTCGCGTCAGTGGTAGTCGGACATCCGCACACGCGGCATCCAACGCCCGCAGCCAAAAGGTTGTCTCCGCGTGCCACGCCCAATGCATGGACCAACCTTCAGGCGATTCGTAGCGGCTCGGTTCGCTGCTCAGCGATCGCGCAGGAGCTGTTTGGGATAGCGAATCTGCGTATATGCGGCGGGCGACGTCCAGTACGCCGGCCCCCGGGGCCAAGGTGCTGGACGTCGCCGAAGGATACGGATGGCCGCCTCGCCATTCTAGAATTCGGCATCTCGGATGCCGGTCGTTTCGAGGCTATCGACACCGTAGTCCGCTCGAAGGCAGTTGCTTTCCCTCCATCTGCAGGGTCGCGCGTTATTCCGACTGCCAGCCCGGTCGTCAGCTGACGGGAGCGTCAGCCTCGAGACTGGCCGCTTGAACCGTCAGGCTGGCGAAATCGGACACGGCCGTCGAATCCGGGAGCAGCAGCTGTACACGGCGGGCATCGTCCGCCACGGCTTGGAGGCTACCCTCGCGGGCCCAGTAACTGCCGCGCAGGACCTCGACTAGACTTTGCGCAAGATTTAGCAAATTTATAAAGGCGGGGTAAGCTGGCCTGACCCAAATGTCACTAAAGGCCCAGCCATGCTCACCCTGCCCGATGCCATTCTAGCCGTTCTCGTCCCCTTCGCAACGCTGTTCACCAGCTCTACCAATCCGGCCTTCGCCACAGTTTCGCCGCGGACGCCTCTGGAGCCAACTGCCGTACGTTCATCCCAAGCGGAGGTGAGCAAGTAAGCATCGCACCAGGGCCCTTCAACGGCCCTTGTTGCTCCTGACAAGCTGAGGATTTAGTTTCACAACTTCTTTTGCCCTCAGCCAAAAAACACGTCGCCCGCTGCCACGGTCCAACTCACCACGGCGCCGGCCGCCACCAACGACGTGGGCTGCCGGTTTCATGACCGGCTCCAGATGCCCGAGTCTTGGCCGGACAGCCTCCTGGATAGCCTTTCCCGTCAATCGGTAACGCCGCCGCGCCCTTTGGGCATACTCCAGAGCCGCAAGCCTACAACCACCATCAAGATGGGCAGCGCCGCGCCCAGCACGGACCAGAACTGACCGTCCGGCACGTTGCCGGGCGAGAGCGAAAGTGCCCAGTTCCAGTAGTAAATGATGCCCGCAGCCACCGAACCGTAGAACACCGTGTTGACTTCGAGATACCGCTTCAGGTCCACCGCCCCTTCGCCGTCCATACTGCGCTTGCCGACGTAGCTCGCCACCACTGTGACCAGCACCGCCGGCGCGATCAGCCAGTTCATGTAGTGCCACAACGTGAACGGCGTGCCGCCAGAATGATAGAACCGCGTGATGATGAAATGGACAGCAACGGCCACGCCGACCAGTACGACGTAAGCCGCCGCAACGCGAAGGACGTAAGACATGTCGCTCCTCTTATTCCCGTGAACGTCTACGTAGTTATTGAGTTCGCGCAGCATCACCAAGGACGGTGACTCCGGACGTGACGACGCCACACGAACCACTCACTTCATCCACGTTATGCCGTGGATGACATCGAACCCACCGACCGGTCGGGCGAGCCCATGCCCACGTCTTATTTGACGTATTAGATTCAGGTTAGCCCACCAGTGTGAAAAGGCCGTGAATTATCAGGCCGTTTTTGTGCGGATATTGTGCAGATCCATTCCTGCTCCAACGAACCAGCCCGACATCTTGATGACGGCAGCCTATGGCGGTCAGGACTCAGGCACCAATAAACTGGAGGCATCCCCAACGACCAACGCCGAGAGCCCCCACATGCCCGCTGCTCGACGCTCCTTCCCCTACATCTGGACAACCTGGCTTACCAAGCTCCTGACAGGCGAAAGCTCCTGCGAATGGGCCGCATGGTTCCGAGCCCACCACCAGGGCTGGGAACCACGCCTAACGACTTCAACTTCGCCCAGTGGCAGCTGAACCACACCGTGCTGCTGAACGACACCCGCCGCAGGTTCGAGGACAGCGGCTACGACGTCCGAGTCGAGGGTCAAAACGCCTTCCGGCTCCAGGGCCGCATCGCCACCCTCGCCGGCCAGCCGGACCTGATTGTCCCATCGAACGACCACATCCTCATCGTCGACGCCAAGACCGGCGTGGAGCGCGCCTCACACGTCGCCCAGGTCATGGTGTACATGTACGCACTGCCGCGCGCCCTAGAGCAGTACAGGGACGCCCGCATCGCGGGCGAGATCCACTACCCCAACCGCATCCAGCGCGTGCCACAGGGCGGCGTAGATCGCGGGTTCATCCACCGCCTCATCACGCTCATTCACCGCGTGGCGGCGCCAGACCCGCCACCCTGGACGCCCAGCGGGCCAGAGTGCCGCTTCTGCGACATCACGGACGCTGACTGCCCAGAACGCGTCGAAGCGGAACCCGAGACGGAACAGGCAACCACCGACGACTTCTGACCAGCGTCATTGACCACCCCATGGTCGCGTCATGACGTCTCCGCACGGCACCGTCAATGGTCGCCCTATCACGATTCTCCGTCCACCAACCCTAACCGCACGGATGCCAACCATCCCGCGATATGGCACACAACGCCCCGAACAGCGACGCCGGTCGCCCCGTCGTCAGGGCGGCCGGCTTTGCCGTAGGTGAACGACAGCGTGATTAGTATGGGTTAGTTAGTTGTTCAGCCCTGGAACGGTGATCTCCAGCTGTTCGGTGAGCTTACGGCCGTCTGAGGCGCAGATTGCTCCCTCGTCCTGGCAGTCCGTGGTGGGCGGCAGGACAATGGTGACGGCGTCGTTGCCGTCCGGCGTGATGCTGATCTCCCACCTGACGTTGTTCATGGCGCTGTTGGGCTCCAGCCGCCGTGCTTTCACTACTTCGCCTGCTGTGACCGTGAAGGCGTGGTCTCGCAGGGTGACGTAGTTGATCGGGATCTGCTCGCTGAACCGCAGCTCGAAGGTGAACGTGGTGCCATCATGGGACTCAGGCACCTCATGTTCGGTGGCCGTGAGCGGAGTTGCCGCCACGACGGTGGCGGTGGCCCCGCTGTTCAGCGTCTCGTCGTTGCCGGCGTTGTCGGTGAAGGACACCCTGACCTTGATGGTGTTGCCGGCGTCGGCTTCCGCCAGGGTGTAGCTGCGGCCGGTCGCGCCGGTGATCGCGGTATCGGAGCTGCCGTCGTTGGTGAGCCACTGGTAGGTGAACGTGTCGTTGTTGATGCCGTTGCCGTCGCTAATGCTCGAGGTGTCGGCCGTCAGGATCTGACCCACGCGGGCGTTGCCCTGGATGGCAGGCGCTCCGGTGGGCGCATCGTTCCGCCGAGGTACGCTTACGGTGAGGTCACCGGAGAGCTTCTGTCCATCGGCGGTGCAGATGGCGCCCTGGGCCTCGCAGTCCGTGGTGGCGGGCAGCGTGAGGGTTGCCGTGGCGTTGCCGTTCGGTGCAACGTGGACGGTCCACCGCTGGTTGTCGTTGCTGACCAGCCGGTTGGCTTTGACCACGTCGCCGCCGGTGACCGTGAAGGCGTGGTCTCGCAGCGTGACGTAGCTGAGCGCGACGCGCTCGCTGAACCACAGCTCAAAGGTGAAGGTTTGACTTCCGTCGTGCGACGTTGGCATTTCGTGGGTGCTGGCTGTCAGCATGACCGGGGTGTTGTTGGTCACGCTCTGGTCGGTGAAGGATGCAGCGACGTTGCTGGCCGCGTCCTGCACGGGATTGCTGCTGGGCGCGGTGTAGCTCACGGTGACGGTGTCGTCGCTGGTGGCCGTGCTGACCAACGTGAGGGTCACCGTGCTGCCGTTGATGACTACCGTGGAAGGACTGGCTGCCGGGTTGCTGCCCACGGTAACGGAATAGGCGCTCTGTGCCGGCGTGGAGTCGGTATCGAGGTCCTCGTTGTAGGCCACCGCCAGCGACACGCCGTTCACTGTCGCCGTCTCGAGCGCTGGCGCGGTGGTGTCCGGCGTATTGTTGGTCACCGCCTGCCCGCTGAAGGAGGTCGCGGCGTTGCCGGCCGCATCCTGCACCCTGCCTACCCCTTCGCCCGTGGAGACTGTGTAGTCAACCGTGACAATGTCCCCCGCCTCCACCGGCGGCGACAGCATCAGCAGCGCCTGGGATCCGCCAATGCCGCCACCCAAGACCGTGTGGGGAGCGCTGTTGACGCTCACCGTGAAGGCGCTGAACAACAGCGTGGCGCTGCTGTCCAGCGTTTCACTGTAGGTCAACTCCAGTATGCCTCCGTTCACGGTGGCCGACTGCAGCTGAGGAGCGATGTCATCGGCCGGGGGAGTCAACTGAACACCGGCGCCCTGGTGACGGATGTCTGCGTCCAGGCTGGTGGCCACGTCGCGGATGGTCCCGCCGTTCAGGACCAGGGAGTTGGGATTGATCAGAAGCGAACTGTGTTCCCCATCCGTTGCGACGAGGGTATAGTCGAAGACCAACTGGTCAGTGCCGCTGCCGCGCAGGTAGTGGGCGGACCTGGCCGCCGTCATGCCCAGCAGGACCGGAACCGAAGGTGTCCCGCCGGACGTGTCGACGTTGACCGCCTGGCTGAAGGTGAACGTGACCTCGACCGTTTCACCCGCGCCGAAGACCCCGTCCGCGCCCGGCTCGCTAAAGGTGGGCGCTCCGATGATCCCGGTCGCCTCGGCGTGGCCCTCTGACGTGGACGGCATCGTGCCCTCTTCGTTGGAGCGGTAGGTGCGGTGTCCCAGGATAGCCGCGTCGCCGGTCGCCACGCTGGAGATGCTACCGGACGGCGCCAGGGAATTGCTCGGATCGCGCAGGGCAAGCGAGTCCCGCGAGAGGCGAATCTGGTCGAAGGAGATTTCGCCGTCGACCTGCCCCAGTGTGTGGGTGAACACCATCCGCTCGGTACCGGAGCCGGTGGGGTGATAGAGCAGGGAGGCCTGCCCGCCGTAGAAGAGGGCCACGCGCGGAAAACCGCTTGGATTGGTGTCGACCGTCACGGCTTCGCTCCAGACCAGGGTTACCGTCACCGTGTCGTCCGCGGCATACCTTCCGTCCTCGCCGTCGGGCTGGCTGAACTCGGCGTTCACTATCCAGGGCCCGGTGGTCTTCAGGCAACGCAGCCCCACGTCCTCCGCGTGCTGGCAGTTGTGCTTCCCCACTGGGCTGGAGCGACAGTCCAGTAAGTGCGACTCGCCGCCGTCGCAACTCAGGTCGTCCAGCCAGATCGGTTGGTCCCTATCGCCCGGCGGAAAGATCCCGCTGCCGAAGCGGCCGCTGTTCACCGAACCGTCCGGGAAGCCCAGCGCCCGGCAGGCCGTGTCAGCATCCTCTGTGCTCCAAAAGTCGTCGCAGATCGTCCCCCATTCGCCTTTGTAGTAAATCTCCAGGCGGCCCTCGCAGGGTTCCTCGTCATCGGCAATTGGCGGTCCGTCAACGAGTCGGAGGTCTCCGGTATTGTCGTCTACCGTAACCGGCAGCGCCTCCATCATCGCCTCGTATTCGCCGCCCGATGCGTTATGGGACAGGGTTTCCAGGTCGTCCTCGCGGTTGCCGTCGTGTGCCGCGGCGACGGTCAGGGTCTGCAAGGTGTTCCAGTTGGCGGCTGAGAAGTTCAGCGTGTCGTTGAGCAGGCTGGATCCGGTCAGGGTCAGGTCGGTGCCGCTGTGCCCGCTGATGTTCAGGGCGACCGCCGCGGTGGGCTCGGTGGCCAGCCTGACGCCGTAGTCGGCGTTGCCGCTCTCGGGCACCGTCAGCTCGAGCGGCTGGAGAATGATGCCCAGCGGGTCGTTGTCGTTGACGGTGACCGTCAGGTCGGCGTCAACGACATCGTATTCCGCCCCCGCCGCCGCGTGGGCCAGCGTCTCGGAGTCGGCCACGCCGTCATCGTCGTGAGCCGTTTCGACGGTCACCGTCTGGGGCATGTTCCAGTTGAGCGGGGTGAACGTGAGGACGTCATTGGTGAGCCTGTTGCTCACCAGTTCCAGATCGGTGCCGGTGTGGCCCGTGATCGTGACGCTCACGTTCACCGTCGGCTCCGTCGCGAGGGCGACCGTGTAGCCGACGCTGTCTTCTTCCTCCACCGTCAACGAGGTGGGGCTGAAGAGGATACCCGCCGTGTCGTCGTCGGTGATGGAGACGGTGGTATCACCTTGCGTCCCGGCGCTGACCCGGGGGTCCGGCATGGTCCCGAATCCCAGCGTCACTTTCTCGTTGTCGTCGTCGATCAGGTCCTGGGTGACCTCGATGGTGAAGGTCTTGGAGCCAGTATCTCCGTCATTGAAGGTGACGCTGGGCATCACGGTGTAGTCGGCGGCGCTGGCCGTGCCCTGGGGCACGGCCGTGATGGGGATGATGATGGTGCGCTCCGGGTCCGCGCTCACGCTCACGGAGACCTGCTGCGTGGCGCCTTCGGCCACGGTGTAGGCAGCCTGCGCGAACGACACCGTCACGGTGGGGTGGTCGTCGTCGCCGATGGTCAGCGTCGTTTCATTCGCGGTGCCGGGGGTTATCCGCTCGGGGAGGCTGGTTCCGAACCCCAGCTTGACGGCCTCGTCGTCGTCGTCGGCATCGTCGTCCTCCGCTTCAAAGGTTATGGTTTTCTCGGTCTCGTCCGCGGCGAAGGGCACGCTGGTGGGCACGGTATAGTCGGCGGAGGTGGCGCCGTCCTGTCCCGTGGCCGTGATGGGGATGGTCACCTCGCGCTCGGGCGCCGCGCTCAGCCTGACGGTCACGTTGACGGTGTCTCCTTCGGCGACCGTATAGTCGCTTTGGGGGAACTGGACCGTCACGTGCGGATGGTCGTCATCGGCGATGTTCACCGTGGTCTCACTGGTGGCGCCGACCAGGAGGCGGTCCGAGAGGTCGGATCCGAATGTCAGAACCACCTTCTCCCCGTCGTCGTCAAGGTCATCCTGGAGGGCAGTGAAATCGACGGTGGCCTCCGTGTCGCCGGCGGCAACCGTCAAGGTATCCGATGTCAGAGAGTAGTCCTGGTCGCTGGCGCCGTCCTGGTTGGTCGCGGCGATGGGTATCTCGACGGAGTCCGGCAACGGACCACCCAGTGATACGGTGATACCGACGTCATCTCCCTCGCCCACCGTGTGGGAGTCGCTCCCGAACTGCAACGACACAGGAAGCATGTCAATGGCAACCCGCACGGTGCTTCCTGAGGACAAGCTGAGACTGGAGTTGCTCCAGGTGACGGAGATTCCGGCAGCATCGAAGGTGCCGTCCGACAGACGGAAATCCTGAGTCCCCACCCGCAGCCTGGTGTTCTGCAGCAGGCCCTGGTCCGGTTGTCGGTCCAGCACGAGTTTCAACTGGTTGCCGTCCTGTACAGTCAGTTGATCGACTACGTAGGCGGAGCCGCTGCGGCGCACCACCCGGTTGGACAGTGATCCCTGTAACGCCTCGCCTGGCCCCGGGTCGCGGAAGCCCAGGATTTGCGGCCCCCCGGCTGTGGCCACTTCCAGGTCGGCGCACCAGAATCGGAAGCAGCCGACGGTCCTCCCGTCAACCTTGTGGCTGTTGCCCGCGTCCTGGCTGCTGTGGGTCAGGATGAGGGGGCGATTGTTGGCTGCGGTCCTGATGTTGCTGCTCCCGCTGGAGCCCAGGCTGTTGGCGCCGATGTTGAATCCGTTTTCGGTGTCCACGTCCGTGCTTTGCACGACGTAACTGTACAGCAGCGTATTGGTGCCGCTTCCCGAGATGTATTCGGCGCGGCGTGCCTGATCTCCCAAATTTAGCCGCGCCGTACCGCTAACGTGAACTACTTCCGCGGTGAACCTGTACTCGATTTCCAGGTTTTCACCGCCCTTGTAGGTATCCCCGTCCAGGGGCTGGGAAACCACCACCACGCTGTCAAGTTCCTCAGTTTCATCTGCGAAGACCTGCATTTTCAGGGAGTTTGCGGAATAATCATCGTCAGAATTGATGTCCTCGGTGTGGTTGCCCAAGCTCCATCCGGTAGCGGCCTCGGGATCTTCACTGTCGCTGGTGGCCAGTTCTACTTTCCCGTTTCCACCCGCTATTCCAACTACGACCCAATACGTCGTGTTGGAAGCGAGGAATAGTCCATCGGAACTGTAGTCGATTTGCGCGATGTCGCCGGTGCTGACGGTTCCATTGGCGGTCAGAGCCTCGATGGTCGTTCCGATTGTGTTTCCCGATGCGTTGTTCCTGATGCTGACACCGACTAAAGCGCCAGATTCTCTGGTCATGAGGAGCCGAACCTTGTTCAGCACGTATTTCGTGCTGCCTGTGGTGAACGTCGTTCCGATGACCCGAGCTTCCGCCAAGTTCGACGACTGCTCTCCCTGCGCCCGGTTGCTGACCGCCAGTTTGTCGGCAGGCGCGGAAGTGGCGAAAACCGATAGGCTGATGGAGTGGGTACTAACGAAGTTCCCATCACGGTCCCTGGTGTCGTCGCCGATGGTCCAGTGTCTAAGCCCATCTTGGTCATCGTTTATGTCCGCTACACGAATCTTGGCCGTTCCGCCAAACGCTGACACCGCCACCCAATACGTCGTGAACGGCTCCAGGTAGGTGGTACCGTCCGGAGTGTAATTAGCGAATTGCCGCGCGCCAAGTGTGCCAGCGTCGCCCGACATTCTCGCGTGGGTACTTCCCGGCTTGCCCGCGTTATCATGCAGGATGACCATACCGACTTGCGCACTATCATCTGAACTCAATGTTACCCGGACACGATCCAGTTGGTGGCGAACGTTGGCGGTGGTGAATTTGGTTACCCTCCAATTAGTTTCGGGCCACTGGATATGGACGCCGCCGGATTGGGCAGTATTCTCCACTACGACGGTTGACTGCTGGGCGTGGCTTTCATCTCCGTTTCCGACCATCAACAACGCCACCAGCACAGCGAACATGAGCATCATCGTCGGAGTGCGGCGGCGCCTCGGGCCGAGATGTCTCCAGAACATCTTCTTGACCCCCGCTCCACTACCGACTATGCCCGAAGCGCTGGACCACGCAGCCTGGCACCACACCCGAGGCTCGTAAACCGGCGATGATGGTCCGCTTGGGCGCACCATCATCGCCGTGCCTGCCAGGCAGGGGGACGATGCTCCGTGACAAGCAGGCTCTGGCCTCGGGATACCCCCAGGGTGAAACCAGCTTGGATGACCGGAGAACAGTACCGCCGGCATCCCCGGCAACACTGACTGTGAGCAGGTAGCAGGTCTACCCTTCTACCCGCTTGCCTCAGATGATCGGAGCACGCCATCAAACTGTCTCGGGTAGCGGGTTACACCTGCAACCCGTTTGCCGCAGGAGCCGTATGACCCACGTGCAGGTTCCATAGCCGAATGCCGGCCACCACCATCAGGATGGGCAGTGCCGCCCCCAGCACGGACCAGAACTGTCCGTCCGGCACATTGCCTGGCGAGAGCGAAAGCGCCCAGTTCCAGTAGTAGATGATGCCCGCAGCCACCACCCCGTAGAAGACCGTGTTGACTTCGAGATACCGCTTCAGGTCAGAAGACCCTTCGCCGTCCATCCTGCGCTTGCCAGCGTGGCTCGCCACCACCGTGATGAGCACCGCAGGCGCGATGAACCAGTTCATGTAGCGCCACAACGTGAACGGCGCATCACCCGCGTGATAAAACGGTGTGACAATGAAATGGATGGCAACGGCAATGCCGACCAGCACCACGTAAGCCGCCGCAACGCGAAGGACGTAAGACATGACGCTCCTCTTATCCTCGTGAACCTCTACACAGTTATTGAGTTCGCGCAGCAACACCAACGACCGACACACCCTCACCCGGTGACGCCGCACGAACCGCTCACCTCATCCGCGTTATCCCGTGGATGACATCGACCCACCGACCGGTCGGGCGAGCCCATGCCCACGTCTTATTTGACGTACAACGTTCAGGTTAGACCACCGATGTGAAATGGCCGTGAATTATCTGGTAGATATTGTGCAGATTTCGTGCAGATCCATCCCTGCACCAACGCGCTGCCCCATGCGTTTTGCTGACAGCAACCCATGGCGGCCGGAATTCGGGCGCCAATAAGATTGGGAAATCCCCATCGACCAACGCCGAGAGCCCCCACATGCCCGCTGCTCAACGCGCCTTCCCCTACATCTGGACTACCTGGCTCACCAAGCTCCTCACCGGCGAAAGCTCCTGCGAATGGGCCGCGTGGTTTCGAGCCCACCACCAGGGCTGGGAACGCCCGCCCAACGACTTCAACTTCGCCCAGTGGCAGCTGGACCACACCGCGCTGCTGAACGACACTCGCCGCAGGTTCGAAGACAGCGGCTACGATGTCCGCGTCGAGGGTCAAAACTCCTTCCGGCTCCAGGGCCGCATCGCCACCCTCGCCGGCCAGCCGGATCTGATTGTCCCCTCCGGCGACCACATCCTGATCGTCGATGCCAAGACCGGCGCCGAGCGCGCCTCGCACGTCGCCCAGGTCATGGTGTACATGTACGCGCTGCCACGCGCCCTAGAGCGGTACAAGGACGCCCGAATCGCGGGCGAGGTCCACTACTCCAACCGCATCCAGCGGGTGCCACAGGGCGGCATCGACCAAGGCTTCATCCACCGCCTCATCACGCTCATTCACCGCGTGGCAGCGCCAGACTCACCGCCATGGACGCCCAGCGCCGCCGAGTGCCGCTTCTGCGACATCACGGACGCCGACTGTCCAGCACGCGTGGAATCAGCCTCCGGACCCGAGAACGCCACCGAGACGACTTCTGACGCCGTGCGTGTCATTGCCGTCCAGGGCACACCATGGAACAATGCCGGCCGTTTTCTGCGCCGGTGTCCTTTCACTCGTGCGGTAGCCGCCAATAACTCAATCAGAGGAGACAAACGTGAAAGTCGCCGCTGCCATTGCCGTCATCATCGCCGCCGTGATCATCGCGTGTTCATCTGAACCCGCAACGCTCCAAACCCAGCCCGCCAACACGACGGCCACGGCACCAGTAGCCAAAACCACGGCCGAGGAAGCCCCGCCAACCTTGTTGGACCCAACAGAAGGACCGACGCCCACGGCGATCCACGTGTCCGAAATCAAACTGCTGAAGGTCTCGGTCGCCGAGATCCTGGCCGACCTGCCGGACTACGACCGCCACGACTGGAAACATTGGACCGACGCTGACGGCGACTGCCAGGATACTCGCAACGAGGTGCTGATCGCCGAAAGCAAGACAACCGTCTCCTTCCGGACCGACATGGGATGCCGCGTTGTAGTCGGACAATGGCTGGCGCCATACACCGGCAGCGCCGTTACCAACCCCCGCTCGCTCGACATCGACCACATGGTGCCGCTTCAGAACGCCCACAGGAGCGGCGCTTGGCGGTGGTCAGACCAACAGAAAGAGCAATATGCCAACCACCTCGGAGATCCCCAGCACCTCATCGCCGTTACGGCCAGCGCAAACCGCTCGAAGGGTGCACGGGGACCCGAAGACTGGAAGCCGGAAAACCGCACCTACTGGTGCGAGTATGCCGTCGACTGGATCACGATCAAGGATGATTGGGGCCTCACCGTCACCCTGCGCGAAGCTGATGCGCTCACCGGAATGCTCGACACATGTGCAAACCCGCCTAAACTGCAATTATCAGATCGCGGCACGCCGATTGATCCACGCCCGACAAACGGCCCACACAACCCGACTCCTACGCCCACGGCGAGAACCTACAGCTCGTGCGACGCGGCACAGGCCGCCGGCGAATCCCGCGTGCAGGGCAGCCGAGGCGGCGGCAGTGGATTCCCGAAGTCTATGGTACCCAGCGCCCGAGACGGCGACGGAGACGGCGTCGTTTGCGAGAGGTAACCCCAGTCATGCGGAAGTTGAAACCGATAGAGGCGCAACGACCTACGACATTTCAACGGGGCTCACTCCGACCAACTGCGACACCGGCCTCCCTGTTGTCTGGGGCGGCCGGTTTTGTTTCCGACCCACCGCTTTCACCTAAACGGCGCCACAGGGCACCGTTTTCGCGTCGGTAGACCAAATCGCGTCAAGGCCGCTAAACGGGGCCGGGGCCGTTCCCGGGCGAAACTGGCCGATGCTGGCAACATTCTGCGAAGCGCTGACCAACGGCGACGCCGGCCGACGACGACGGGGCATCCGGTTAACTGTCGGTGTCACCTACGTTTTGTGGTTCATGGGCCTTACCGCTACTGGATCTGGGCGATCCACCGGGACCGCACCCGCCTGCAGACCGTGGAGCAGGCCAAGGTCATGTACGCCGCCGCCCAGGACGCGGGCGTTCGACGAATCGTCCTCATCAAGCTCACCAACCCTGGGCGCAAGGAGCGAACTGACGCGGTGCCCGTTGGGACGCCGCGTCCAATTGTTGATGAGCGGCCTGGCGATGGCAAGAATTGCCAGTCCCGCAATATTTGTCTCTGCGAGGCCCGGTTTGGCAAATGAAAACGCCAATGATCATGGCCCCCCACGGCGGCCGGGGCAACGTGTTGGCGCCTGACCAGTCCGGCGACCAGCGTGCCAAGACCGGCAATAGCGCGCAGGCGGTGCGCCTGGACCTCACAGTTCTCAGGGCAGACCTGCATTGACTGAAACGGACTGACGCCAGATTTTCTGAAGATCGACCTGTTGATGTGCAGCGGTGGACCGCCGTGACGGTGCCATTCCCTCAAACCTCGCACCCCTCTATTCGCAGTAGCGCACGTAGCCGGCTCTGATCTCATCCATCGTGGCCGCCCCTCGCTCCAGTTGGGCATGCAACCGCTTCTCCGTCGCCTCCGCGCTCAGAGCCACGGTCCCGACCGCTCCGGATATGGTCAGCCTGTGCAAAGCGGTGTTAGGGTCCGCCATGCACTCGGCGTATTTGCGCACCATCCGTTCGTCGCCGTCCATACCGCAAGCCAACGCCGCCAACAGGAGGACCATCATCGCCAGAGCACGACGCAGAAAGTGCACGGTTGGCTCTCACCAGCGCCCAACGACGGAAACTCGTCAGGGGCAGCCCGCCCCGTCGGCCAGCCGGTGCAGCATCCCATCATCGAACATCTGGGCCGCCGCCACTGCGGCGAACTCGGGGTCTACGAAGTAGCTCTGCAGCGGGCTGTTGGCCGCCACCGGCCGGGACAGCGTCATCCCGCGCTCCCGCTGGAACCTTGCCAGCGCGCGGCCCATGCGCATCGACAGAGAGCGCAGCTCTGTGGGCGTCAGCTCCGCACGCTGGCAGAGGGCGCTCCGGTGGATACCAGCCGCACCGGCCCGCCAGACGTGCAGCGCCATCCGCAGGGCAGCAGGCTGTAGACCGGACAGGAAATCGCAGGCGAGCGTCTCCGTCCATTTCCCGGTAGGGGACTCGGGGGCTACCGTCATCCCCTGCGTTCCGGTGGCTGGCGCGGTCTCCCTGACGCCATCACCAGGTTGCTCCGTTGACCGGTCCGCATCGCCCACGGTTGCGTGGCGCCCTGCGATACCGAGCTGCCGCAGGACACCGATCACCTCGTCAACGCTGCCCTCGATCTCCACGCTCATCTTCGTCATGCCGAACACTCCGCTATGCTCTTTCACCGCTCCGCAACCGTGCCGCAGAGGACGCCTCCCGACGGAGTGCCCGCCAAAGCCGCAGACGCATGGGTTAGAATTATGTCATCCCATGCTGGAGAATTCATCCATGACCACCCCCTCCGATGCCGTGGAGATTTACTGCGTCAAGTGCAAGGCCAAGACCGCGTCCAAGGACATCGAGGCAGTGACCATGAAGAACGGCCGTCCCGCCACCCGGTCCGTCTGCGTGGAGTGCGGCACCAGAAAGTTCCGCATCGGCGTCCTGCCCTGACCGGCTCGCTCAGTCCCGGCCATGGCGCTCGAACTGGGTTCACCACTCACCAGTTGCTGTCCACGCCGGACGGCGTGGTGTCCGACGCATATTCCCGCGGCCAGCGCCTGGACGACGCCATCGAACGAGCCGTCAACGTGCCCGCCGACGAGGCCGCCCTCCGCACTGCCGCGGTGCACCACCGCTCCTACATCTCCGCCCGCACCGGCTGCGAGGGATTGCCGGACGACCGTCCGACGCCGGAGCTTTGCCAGGGTTGGACCGCCGTCTCCGTGGAAGGCCTGACATCGACGTGGGCCACGACCTTCCCATGTGCTTCCATCTGATCAACCTGGGCGGCTGCATCATCACCTACGGGAAGGCTCGCGGCTGCCAGCCGTTCAGCGAACCCTTCCTGGCTGTGGAGGACGTCCATCTCTAGCTCCCTTCTCCTGACGGTACGCGCGGTGAGATCCTGACGGTTGATTCCTCGCTCGGGCGGTGCGGGAGTAGAATGCCTGCCCGATACGGTCGATAACCTGCCCTACCATAGGCCGGCGCTGGCACTGATGGACGGCACTTTGGCCGTCTGGGACCCGCAGCAGGGCCACGTCGCCGACATGCTGATTGGAAACCGCCTGCAACCCACCTGGCCTGCCGGCAAGTGGGGAACACCGACCGGCGTCCGGTGTTCACCCACACTTACTGGCCTGGCATCCGGCGCCTCATGCTCCGCGGCCAGGAACACGCCTACCTCAATCGGCGTTGCACTGCCCGCCGCTCAGGCCTGGCATCGTGGGATGGCGCGCCGGGCTTCGACGACCTGGAGGCGTTCGAGGTCTTGCCGGAACCGGAGCCCCGCTGACCAATCTGCCGTCCCCGGCCGCCTGGGCGGCGCACTTCGCTCTGAGGCTTTCCCCCAGCCAGGAGTGGAGCCATTTCTACTGTCTCACCGGAGGCGCGGAGATCGACCGAGTGGAGGTCTCCGACCAGGTTGACGCGTCGGAACAGTTGTTGGCGGTGATCGATTCACCTGCAACGGCATCCACGCATGCCCCGTAGTAATGGGTCCCGGCAGATGCAGGCGCGGTGAACCGGTAGGCGTACCCCTTACGGATTTCCAAGGGCAGGAACGACACTTCGTACGACACCAGTTCCGTGTCGGACGACGAGATCACCGCGTCGACGGAGCGATAGAATCTCAAGGCGGTGGTTGGTGCCGGCTGACCGCCATCGTAGTGGACCAGAACGGCCGCCTCCACGTTCTCGCCGGGCACTGATGAAACGGGCCCCACCCGCAGATTCATCACCGACAGATCAGGGGTTTGTCCAACTGGCTCACTGCTCGTGAGCTTCGACAGAGGCTGTTGTCCGACGACTTGGTCACTGTGTTCTGTTACCGAGACGGAGGCCCGATGATGCGAGGCGTAGGCGGGCGTGCTGGCCTGCCAGAGAACGAACAGCACCGAGGCGAATCCTGTCAGCGCAGCAACAAAGATTGACGTTTGACGGGTGGTTTTGCTGGACATGAGTCACCCTCCACATGACTGGGTTTTAGCCCGACAGGTCAGACAAAGTGCCCGTGTCGTGCTCCTGCACCCGCCGGACGGTCGACTGAGCTTCGGACAGACCGCCCAACCCGACACAGTGCGCTTGCCATCCGGCCGGGTCGTCGTTTGCCATACGGGAGACTGTATCCTTTATTTCTATGGATGGAGCGTTGATAGACGACAATAAGGAATGCCTCTTGCGCCGACTATTCTTGCCGGTTGGGATGGTGTAAATCGTCCGGCACGGAGGTGCCGGATTGATCAAGGACCGACAAGTCAGACTTTTGAGGCAAAAACGTATGGAAGGAAAAACACAGGAGACGGCGGCCGCCATGTCTGGGATGAGCGTGCGCTCGGCGCGCAAATGGCAGAGTGGCCCGTTGCCGTCGGAGACCAAACCGGAGCGCTGGTGGCGCACTCGGTCCGATCCCTTCGACGGGGTGTGGGAAGAGGAGATTGAGCCACTGCTGCGGGACGACCCCAAGGGCAAGCTGAAGGCAACGACGATTATCGAATGGCTGGAGGAGCAGCATCCCGGCCAGTTCAGCACCTCCCAGCTGCGCACGCTGCAACGACGATTACAGGACTGGCGGGCGCTGAATGGTCCGGACCAGGAGGTGTACTTCCCCCAGGAGCATCCGCCGGGACGGGAGGCCCAGTTTGATTTCACCCACTGCAGCGCCCTGGGAGTGACCGTCGCCGGTGAGCCCTACCCCCACCTGCTGTTTCAGCTGATCCTCAGCCACTCGGGCTGGCGCTACGCGGAGGTCGCCGCCGGCGAGACCTTCCTGGCCCTCAAGCAGGGATTACAGAATGCGCTCTGGGCCCTGGGCGGCGTACCGGAGGTGGTGCGTTCCGACAATACCTCTGCTGCCACCCACGAGATGAAACGCAGCCGAGGCCGGGCGCTAAACGACAATTACGCCGCCCTGCTGGACCACTACGGTGTCCGATCCACCCGCATCAATCCTGGCAAGAGCCATGAAAACGGCGTCGCCGAGCACGCCCACTACCGTTTGAAAGACGCCGTGGACCAGGCCCTCATCCTGCGCGGCAGCCGCGATTTCCACACCGCCGACGACTACGCCGGTTTCGTCCGGAAGATGGTGGAGAAGCGCAATCGCCTGGTGCGGGGGAAGCTGGAGCAGGAAATGGCTTGCCTAAGACCCCTGCCGCCAGCCCCCATGCCGGAATACGCCAACTACCAGTCCAAGGTGCGCCGGTGGAGTACCATCCAGGTGGCGGGACGCAGCTACAGCGTCCCGTCCCGGCTCATTGGCAAGGTGGTACAGATCCGCCTCTATTCCGACCACGTGGAAGTGTACTACAAGGGCCACTTTGTGGAACGAATGGCGCGCGTGCACGGTGATGGGGAAGTAAACGTCAATTACCGCCACGTCATCAATTCCCTGGTGCGCAAGCCCGGAGCATTCGCCCGGTACCGGTTCAGGGAGCAGCTGTTTCCCACCTTGCGCTTCCGGCTCACCTACGACGCGCTCAGGCAGTGGCGTGGGGAGCGCGCCGACGTGGAGTACGTGCGCATCCTGCACCTGGCGGCCACCACCATGGAGGTCATGGTGGACAGCGCCCTGTCGCTGCTGCTGGAGACCGGTCAGCCCTTCGACTACGCCGAGGTGCGGGAACTGGCCGAGCCCAGGGTGCCCCAGGCTCCGGTGCTGGTCCTCTCTGGGAAGCCGGACCTGAAGATCTACGACGGTCTGCTCACGAGCAGTACGGCCATGGTGGGGGTGTGCGCATGATGGACACCCCCACCAGCGTGATCCAGGAGCGCATCGGCGAGCTATTGATAGACGACAATAAGGAATGCCTCTTGCGCCGACTATTCTTGCCGGTTGGGATGGTGTAAATCGTCCGGCACGGAGGTGCCGGATTGATCAAGGACCGACAAGTCAGACTTTTGAGGCAAAAACGTATGGAAGGAAAAACACAGGAGACGGCGGCCGCCATGTCTGGGATGAGCGTGCGCTCGGCGCGCAAATGGCAGAGTGGCCCGTTGCCGTCGGAGACCAAACCGGAGCGCTGGTGGCGCACTCGGTCCGATCCCTTCGACGGGGTGTGGGAAGAGGAGATTGAGCCACTGCTGCGGGACGACCCCAAGGGCAAGCTGAAGGCAACGACGATTATCGAATGGCTGGAGGAGCAGCATCCCGGCCAGTTCAGCACCTCCCAGCTGCGCACGCTGCAACGACGATTACAGGACTGGCGGGCGCTGAATGGTCCGGACCAGGAGGTGTACTTCCCCCAGGAGCATCCGCCGGGACGGGAGGCCCAGTTTGATTTCACCCACTGCAGCGCCCTGGGAGTGACCGTCGCCGGTGAGCCCTACCCCCACCTGCTGTTTCAGCTGATCCTCAGCCACTCGGGCTGGCGCTACGCGGAGGTCGCCGCCGGCGAGACCTTCCTGGCCCTCAAGCAGGGATTACAGAATGCGCTCTGGGCCCTGGGCGGCGTACCGGAGGTGGTGCGTTCCGACAATACCTCTGCTGCCACCCACGAGATGAAACGCAGCCGAGGCCGGGCGCTAAACGACAATTACGCCGCCCTGCTGGACCACTACGGTGTCCGATCCACCCGCATCAATCCTGGCAAGAGCCATGAAAACGGCGTCGCCGAGCACGCCCACTACCGTTTGAAAGACGCCGTGGACCAGGCCCTCATCCTGCGCGGCAGCCGCGATTTCCACACCGCCGACGACTACGCCGGTTTCGTCCGGAAGATGGTGGAGAAGCGCAATCGCCTGGTGCGGGGGAAGCTGGAGCAGGAAATGGCTTGCCTAAGACCCCTGCCGCCAGCCCCCATGCCGGAATACGCCAACTACCAGTCCAAGGTGCGCCGGTGGAGTACCATCCAGGTGGCGGGACGCAGCTACAGCGTCCCGTCCCGGCTCATTGGCAAGGTGGTACAGATCCGCCTCTATTCCGACCACGTGGAAGTGTACTACAAGGGCCACTTTGTGGAACGAATGGCGCGCGTGCACGGTGATGGGGAAGTAAACGTCAATTACCGCCACGTCATCAATTCCCTGGTGCGCAAGCCCGGAGCATTCGCCCGGTACCGGTTCAGGGAGCAGCTGTTTCCCACCTTGCGCTTCCGGCTCACCTACGACGCGCTCAGGCAGTGGCGTGGGGAGCGCGCCGACGTGGAGTACGTGCGCATCCTGCACCTGGCGGCCACCACCATGGAGGTCATGGTGGACAGCGCCCTGTCGCTGCTGCTGGAGACCGGTCAGCCCTTCGACTACGCCGAGGTGCGGGAACTGGCCGAGCCCAGGGTGCCCCAGGCTCCGGTGCTGGTCCTCTCTGGGAAGCCGGACCTGAAGATCTACGACGGTCTGCTCACGAGCAGTACGGCCATGGTGGGGGTGTGCGCATGATGGACACCCCCACCAGCGTGATCCAGGAGCGCATCGGCGAGCTATGCCGCGAATTCAAGCTGCCCACCATGGGCGCTCAGTCGGTGGCCCGTTTCACTGAGGCTGGCCACGGCGAGGCCCTGTCCACCTTCCTGGAGGTGCTGGAGCAGGAGGCCGAGGATCGCCGCCACCGGCGCATCAACCGGCTGCGTCAGGCGTCCCGGCTGCCCTCGGGCAAGACCTGGGAGACCTTCGAGCATCACCGGATGCCCCTGACTCTTCGTCAACAGATGGACCATCTGGCCCAGGGCAGTTTCGTGGAACACGGCGTCAACGTGCTGGCCTTCGGGCTCCCCGGCACCGGCAAGACCCACGCCCTATGCGCTCTGGGCCACCGCCTGGTGGAAGCCGGACACTCCGTCCTCTTCGCTCCAGCCTACCGCCTGGTGCAGGACCTCCTCGCCGCCAAGCGCGACTTCGACCTGCCCCGACAACTGCGCAAGCTGGACAACTTCGACTTCCTCCTCCTGGACGATCTCGGCTACCTGCCCCAGGGGGCCGAGGAGTCCGAGGTCCTCTTCACCCTCATCGCCGAACGCTACGAACGCCGGTCCCTGGGCATCACGTCCAACCTGGTCTTCTCCGAGTGGGAGCGCATCTTCGCCAACCCCATGGCTACCGCCGCAGCGATTGACCGGGTGGTCCACCACTCCGTCATCCTGGAATTCGACGTCCCCAGCTACCGGACTGACGCAGCACAGCAACGCGGCGAGACTGCTGCGGCCGAGGAGGTGAACCGGCAAAACTAATCGACGATAAATCGGCAAGAATGGTTGACGCGGGACAAGGCAGGCTTTGGACACGTCAACGCTGATGATGGTCATTGTCCCAGTGGTCATGATGTATTACGCTCCCCGTACCTTTGGTTTGGCGTAGCCGGCCATTCCCGGACTACCTTGCCTTGCAATACGGGGCCGGGTCAGTTAGCCCCTCACAACTGTTCGGGTTAGCCAAGGGTGAACGACGCGGCGACCTTGCTGATTCACGGCTTCGCACAGCGAGCCCCAGGATTAACGTTCTGCCGTGTCGTTGGCTCCTTCAAGATACAAGGATTTTCCGGATTTTGTGATTGGACAGGATTGGGAGATGTGGGTCATGGGACGGTTTCAATCCTGATAATCCCTAAATCTTGAAAATCCTGATGCTGACGTTTCCCCGCCGCAAACTGGGTACGCATGATGACGTACCAAGCCTTGCCACGGGAGCCGCCGAACCTATACCATCCCGCCACAATGAGAGCCGACCCGCCCTGGACTGACCGGGAGGTATGGGCCATGACCGTTACCAACGATTCCGAGTTGCGCGAGGTCTACCGGCCGCCGGCCCCCCGGGCGGCGCAGAAGGTGCTGGACCACCTGGACGTCCACTGCCGGAACTTCATCGAACTGTCGCCCTTCTGCGTACTGAGCTCCAGCAATGCCGACGGCCAGGCCGACGCCTCGCCCCGCGGCGACCCGCCGGGCTTCGTCAAGGTGCTGGACGAGAAGACGCTGCTGCTGCCCGACCGGCCGGGCAACAACCAGGTCGACTCGCTGCAGAACATCGTGCAAAACCCGGGCGTCGGCCTGCTATTCTTCGTCCCGGGCATGAACGAGACGCTGCGGGTCAAGGGCAAGGCGGAGATTACCACCGACCCCGCCCTGCTGGAGCCGTTGACCGTGGGGCGCAGGGCTCCGCTGTCCGGGCTGAAGGTCGTGGTTGAAGAGGCGTTCCTGCACTGCGGACGCGCCCTGATCCGGAGCCGCATCTGGGACGCCGACGCGCAGATCGACCGGTCGTCGTATCCCACCTACGGGCAGGTGCTTGCCGACCAGATCGCCGGCGCCGACGCCCGGGAGATCGATGCCGACGAGGACGAGGCCAACCGGGAACGGCTGTACTGACCCGCCGACGCAGCCGGCATCATCAAATGCTCAAGAAAGGCTGACCCAGATCATAGGTTAGCGGCCCTGGGCCCTGCAGTAGGAAATCACTTTATCCAGACCCGTGATATCCCACTTGGCAATAAAGTCTACAGGCTGCTCAGGGGTTACTACAGTAGCCACCACCAGGGCCGTGGGGTTAACGCCGGACACCGATGGAGGGGAGATGGCGCGATACGCTCTCGTCAATTCTCCCACCAAACTTGCGTTCCCCTGAGTGCGAATATCGGATAAAACGATCCACCTGCCCTCTATAGAGGCCAGAATCGGGGGTCCGAACGGAAGCTGCCGGGTCGCGTCAGTTGATTCCGCGTAGAAGTCCAGGAGCATCGAAACCCCTTGGTGATTCCGTTCCCGCACCCTGTCGACAAGAGCTTGAGACGACTCAGTATCGAGCTGCCACCTCCGCTCAAGATGCCTCCACATTCTGTCAAGAGCGGCGGTATTCTCCCGATTTTGCGGCAGGTCGTCGGTCAGCTCGAGCAGGCTGCCGGCTAGACCCGCTACGGCATCCAGATCATCATCGCGAAATTGCTGAAATGGGTCGTTCGAATACCGAGGAAACTCCGAGATCTCGGTGGCGAGTGGTTGATGCCAATCGATATATAAGGAACGTCCGCCTCTATTGTCGCACTGATAAGTGAGTTGGGGCGCATCAGAGGGGCTCTCGTGTGACACAGCCTTGCTTCGGAAGAGGTTGACCGCCAGGCTGCCGTATTGTTCCGTTTCCATCCGCCAACTCCCAAATCGTGTGTCCGGAGCGGATGCGTCGGCAACTGGAGTTGCGGTGCCCTCCGGGATCTCCGGAACGACGGTCGGCGCCGGGGTCGCAGGCGTTGCAACTTGGCTCGATGTCGGGGCAACCGCCGTAGCGCCGTCAGCCGCGATGGTAGGGGAGGCTGCCACGACCCGAGTAACCGTAACCTCCCTTGTAACCTCAACTGTCCTGGGCTCGCGTGTGACTTCGACAGTCCGCGGCACCTCCACGGTTACTGGCACCTCCTGCACCTGCGTGATCTCGCGCGTCACCTCAACGGTCGTGACAGTCTGCACGGTGACCGGAACTTCTCGGACAACTGTGACTTCCCGCGTGACTTCCACGTTGCGTACTGACGACTCGGAAGCGCAGGCGAAAACGGATGCGATCGCCAGCATCGCCGCAAGCGCAGTAAAGCTGGTCCGGATTGTGCGAAGAATCATCGTGGCAATAGCTCCAGTGGGTCTGACGTCTGGGAACGCGAAAACCGACAAACTGCGTGTATCTTACTCCAGGTCATTCCCGAGCTCTCTGGGAGGGCCGATATCTCGGCACAGTGCAAGCCATCCTTGACGACGTTACTCGCTCCATTAATTTCGGTGTCGCCAGGCAATCACGCCGCCAGCGCCCAGCCGTCCATCCCGCCTCGCCGGCCCTTGCCACCAGCCCCTTCCGCATGGATAGTGTGACCCAATAGGCACCCGCGCTTTGGTCCACCGCCACGCGCCAACCCCCACACCACTCGGAGGAACCACCACCATGGCCGAAGTTGAAGCGAAGCTAGCCGAACTGGGATACGAACTGCCGCCCCCACCCGATCCGGTGGGCAACTACCTGCCCCTCGCCCGCAGCGGCAACATCATGTGGCTGGCCGGAGTCGGCTCCCGCATGGCCACCGGCGAGGGCATTGCTGGCAAGCTTGGGGACGACCTGACCGTGGACCAGGGCTACGAGGCCGCGCGTTGGGCCGCCCTCAACCTGCTGTCCCGGATGAAGGAGGAACTGGGCGACCTCGACCGGGTCACCCGCATCCTCAAGGTGGTGGGCATGGTCAACAGCGCACCGACCTTCACCCAGCAGGCCCGCGTGGTGGACGGCGCATCCGACCTGTTCGTGGCCCTGTACGGCGACCGCGGCCGCCACGCCCGCTCCGCCCCCGGCATGGGCGCCCTCCCCGGCAACACGGCCGTCATCTGCGACTGCGTCGTCGAAGTCGATGGGGGATAGCAGATTGCGCTGCCTCCCGACCGTCGCCGGTCAGCAGGAACCCGCAGGCCGCTCCCGAGGATCCAGGAGAGCGGCAGCGTGTGACAATCGCGTCAGGCTCCCGGGAGCCGGTAGTTCACCGTCTTCCGGACGGCTTCGTCGATTTCCTCGGGGGTGATCAGCTGCACCGTGCTAATGCTGAGAGCGCCTCCCGCCGTGATGGCCAGAGAAATCGCCGCCGCCGTCGCCGAATCGGGAAGGTCGAATACCATGTAGAGGTCCGCGCCGCCGAAGGCATAGTAGAAGGATTCCAGCGCCCCGCCCTGCTCCCGGGCCATCCCCTCGAAAACCTGTCGGCGGGAGGTGCCGCCCTCTCGCAGCAGGCCCTGCATCCCGGTCGCAGTATAATTAGCCTGGTACAAATACTTGGGCATGATTCGCTCCTCAGATAACACATTAGTTATCGGTGTTGTGCAAAGTGGTTTCCTCACCTGAGAGACTTTGACGTTGCGTTGCCAACCATAACAGTGTCTTACTAATTATGCAAAACGCGGGACTGACGAGACGTGTGACACGCTCCTGACTCCGTGCGAACCCGGCTGATCCCTGGAGCCTGGCACTCCTGCACCTTACGGCGACCCCGGTCGCCACGCCCGTCACTCTCCCGTATGGGCGCGTCCCCGGCAACGCCGCCGTCATCTGCGACTGCGTCGTCTGGGTTGGACCGAGGCTGGCAGTTAGCCCGGATGGCCGCAGTCCCTTCCGTCTCCTCGTGATCGTGTCGCAGATCGCGTCAGGGCGATAGATTATAGGTTTGGTCGTACAAAGGTCCGACGGTCCCGGCTCGCTTCCAGGGTGACCGAGCCTATCGTGAAACGAAAACCCAACGTTGCCGTTGGCAACCTTCTCAAGCCGTCACAGCTCTCCATTAGCCTACCTCGCGTCTGATAGTGGCCACGACTTCTCCGAACGTTTCTTTGATATTCCCTTTGGAAAACCTGACCTGTTGAATGCCCGCCATGTTTGTAAACAGCTCAGTCCCCTCTTCGACCAATGCTATCGCCCGCGGGAACCCCAACTTGCCTTGAAAGAGGCCGAGTTCATGCACCACATTTTGCCGGGCCCGTAAATTATCGTCAGCCGTTTCGTCTTCGCCGGTCATAACCAAAAAAGCCATCGAACTGTTGGTGAGCATTGTTTCGAGGATATCGCGGACTGCATGACCGGCCCTGGCTCCGACTTCGTAAGCTTCGACTTCAAAACCGTGTAGATCACGAAGACGGTCGTTGAGTTCCCGCCAAAGTCTGCTGCCGCCGTGTCCAATAAAAATCTTGACTGGTGGTGGCGGTGGTTCAGGAGGTTCGGGCAATCGGGATCCCTCCGCATGGCGCTCGAAAACCAGAAAAACGCGTTCGATCTCCGAACGATCTATAGCTTCCACTGAAACCATTGTATCTCCGTAGATCTCGGTATTCGTTGCACTGATAACCATCTGACAGGCTCTCATGGACTTCCCCAGGAGTTGGATGAGAGCTTCGCCATTAGACGATCGGTAATCCGCGAGGAATGCGACCTCAGAGTCATGGTTCCAGGTGGCGTCGGCAAGTTCTATTGCTAGTTGAATCGGCTCGGCGACCTGACCGCCCGTCACAGCAGTCCGAAATTCACTTATCGCCGATGCAAGCACATCGGCTGAGAATCTAGTACGCCGATAACGTTTGCTTTTTTTCATGTTTGCACACTCACTGTTTAGTGTCCGTTCGCACTCCCAGCATGAACGCTAGAATAATATCAGGTCACTACACACGATTGTCCGACCACCAATAGGAGTGCGCGAAGCCAATTGCCAGATATCCGATGACCGCAGCATAGTTATTACTCGATCAGTTAAGTCACGGCATCCATCGTCATCCGAACTCTCTTGTCCAGAACCATAAGAAAAGGCTGGATACCGCCTTGGCAATCCAGCCTTTCGTCGTTAATCTTGGCCCGAGCGATCAGTCGTCGGCAGCCACCGCCGGCTCGCGTAGCTTCAGCGGGAAGGTACCGCCGAACAGGCCTTTCTCCGGATGCCGCTCCCACTGCGAGGCGGGCATCTCGTAGTAGACCTCGATCTCGTTATCGTCGGGATCCAGCAGGTAGACGCCCAGCGAGACGCCGTGGTCGCTGATGCGATTGATGCGGACGCTATTCTCCAGGAGCCGGTCATAAAGCTCCTGCAGGTCCTCGAAAGTCTCCATCTGCCACGCCATGTGGGCCTGCCCGACGATGCTGTGGTCGGGCCCGCCGGCGTCCATGCCCATGGCGCGGATCGCCAGCTCGTGGGACTTCTCGGTGTTGGCCGACATGAACACCGTCCCGCTGGGCGACCGCTCCATGATGGTCAGTCCCATCACGCGGGTGTAGAAGTCCAGCGAGCGTTCCATGTCCCGCACCCGCATTACCAGGTGCCCCAGATGCTTCGGTGTGTACGACATCTTCATTCCCTCCAATGCAAAGTGTGACGATTGGCCATTACTCTTGATCCAGGAACGCCTGCACCTTCTGGCGGAAGGGTTCCTTGTCGTAGTTGTTGAACAGCATCATGGCGTTGCGCACCGGGTTGCCGCCAAACATCCGCTCGTAGAGCACCTGCCGCCCGCTGAAGGAGCTGCAGGATGCGTCCCACGCCAGGTGGAAGAGTTTCGAGCGGTCCCACGCGCTGGTGGAGTCGGTGGCCAGGTAGTGGTTGACCTCGGGCGCGATGCCGGCGCTGAAGTCCGCCTCGGCCGGCAGCGCCATCAGGCTGCTGGTGCCCAGCAATTGGGCGATCTCAATCATGCGGGGATACAGCGTACGGCCGAACAGCGCGCGGCCGGCCTGGATGGGGCCCATCGCCGGGCACATCATGCCCCACTGGTTGGGCTTGGCGTCGGCCTCGGCGGCGCGCAGGCAGGCCCGCAGCATGTCCCGGTAGGTGATGATCTCGGCCACCTGCTCCTGCACGTGGGGAATGGAGCCGGAACCCAGCGTTTCCACCATCAGATCGGCCAGGCCCAGCATGAACTCGGACTTGACCACGCAGCGGTTCAGCACCTGGTAGCCGGTGTGGGCATTGGACATGGTGCCCGTGCCGTAGCCGTTGCACAGCTCCACATCACCCAGCAGGAAGACCCGCTCCCAGGGCACCAGCACGTCGTCGAAGAACACCACGGTGTCCATCTCCTCGAAGCGTGACCCCAGCGGGTGGTCGAAATGGGACCGGCCCTGGTCCAGGCTCTGCCGGCACAGGAACTTGACGCCGGGAGTGTCGCACGGGATGGAGAAGGAGAAGGAGTGCTTCCAGTCGTCATCGGCCAACCGGTGGCTGGCCACGGGATAGATGGCGATTTCATCGGAGATCGGGCCGAGGGTCGCCAGCACCCGGCTGCCCCGCACCACCAGTCCGGCGTCGGTCTGCTTGGTGGCGGTCAGCGCCACCTCCTCGGTCAGGTTGTCCGCGGCGGCCGGCGTGCGGCTGCGCTGCAGGTTGACCAGGGCGTGGGTCAGGGTGACGTCGTTCTCGCGCAGGAATTCGTGGTAGTTGAGGACGTTCTTCTTGAACTCAGGCCGGTCCTGGGCGAAGTAGTCGGCGGAGCCGGCCCAGGCGGTGAAGATCGAGTTCATGAAGTCCGGCGAGCGTCCCATCATGCCGCAGCTGGCCCAGGCCCAGTGGGACATCATCTCCCGCTTGCGGATCAAGTCCTCCTCGGTGCGCGGGATCTGGAAGGACAGGCCCACCGGGTCCCCGGTGCTGGGCGAGGCAAAGGTCATCTCCTCGCGCAGCGTGGCGTCGTGCTGCATGTCGTACAGCGAGGCCACACCCTGCACGCCGTTCTTGAGGCCGGGGTGGGTGGTCACGTCCTTGACCCGCTCGCCGTCGATCCACACCTCCCGCGGACGGTCTTTGAGGCCGGCGATGTATTCCTTTCCGGTACGCGCTGGCATGATCCTCCACCTCCTCTCAAAAACCTGGGCGACGACGTTGCGAAACTGTCAGAATCAGGATGTTCAAGATTTAGGGATTACCGGGATTAGAACCGTTCCGTGACGGGTCTCTCCCAATCCTGTCAAATCATAAAATCCCGTAAATCCTGCTTCTGACGATTTCCCCGGGTTACTTGAACTCCGGCATGACCTCCTGGGTCAGCAGGGCCAGGCTGCGGTGAACCGCTTCCTTGGGCAGGAAACCGCCGGGGTTCAGCTCGGCGGTAATGCCGGAGATGCCCAGCATGTCCTTGAACTCGTGCAGGCGGTCAACGACCTGCTCCGGGCTGCCGAACACGACCCGGGTCTCCAGCAGGTCCTCGTAGGTCGAGTTGGCCAGCTTCTCGTAGCGGGCCTGGCGCTTCTCCGAGGCCTCCACGCCGGCCCGGCCCAGGGAGTACTCGAACAGCTCGCGCTGGCGCCGGAAGAAGGCTTCGATGCTGTCCCGGGGTTCCTCAATCGCCTCGGCCTCGCTGGGCGCAATGTACATGGGAACGCGCACGTTGATGTCGCCGCCGTCGCCCGGGTGACCGGCGGCGCGCCACTCGTCCTTGTACTCCTGCAGGTTGGTCTTCACCTCCTCAACGTCCATGGTGCGCAGACCCAGGAAGATGGGTTGGCCCAGCCGGCCGATGCGGCCGAAACTGTCCTCGCTGCTGGCCGCGATGCGGACCTTGGGGTGCGGCTTCTGGTAGGGGACCGGCGACAGCGTGGCGTTGGTGATGGTGTTGTACTTGCCCTCGTAGGAGAAGGTTTCCCCGGACCACGCCTGCAGGATGATGTCAAGCGCTTCCTGGAACCGCTCCTTGCTCTCTCCGTAGTCGATGCCCATGATGTCGTAGGCGCGGACGTTGCCGCTGCGACCCACGCCCAGCTCGAAGCGGCCCTCGCTGAGCTGGTCCACGGTGGCCGTTTCCTCGGCGATGCGCAGGGGGTGGATCAGTGGCAACACCTGGACCGCCATGCCAGTCCGCAACCGCTTGGTTCGGGTCGCAATGGAGGTGGCGACGATTATGGGCGCGGACAGCACGGACCGGTTGGGGTTGAAGTGCATCTCGCCCAGCCAGACGGTATCCAGCCCCAACTCCTCGGCCAGGTCGATTTCCTCGAAGGCCTCCTGGAATGCGTCCGCGTGGGTGGGGTGGCCGCCGATGTTGAAGTTGGCGTTGATTCCGAAGTCCATGTGTCTACCTCATGCGTGTTTGGAGGCGTATGGGCCGGAAAAATTCGCCCGACACCAGCGCCATGTCTGATAGCCGCAAAGTACAGCACGGGCTGATATGCGGTCAAGGCGGACGGGTCCGGAGTGGAGTATGCCCGGCGCCCGGGAACGAAAGGACGTCGCCGCGCCTCGCGGGATTGCCGCGCCTCCCTTCGAACCGTCATTCTCTCGGAAATGAGAACTCACCACACGTCATCAATGCCAACGGTTACTGTCGGAAGGGACTCGCGGGCTCCTGCCTGTAAAGTAACTACGGGGTCAGGCTTCGGGTCGTCAGCGCGCCCTAAGGTCTGTGGACAAATCACCGCCGATGCCCGACTATGGGAACCGTAACAAATCGAAATTCAGCGACTGCATATCACACTGGAACATCAACCCCCGGGCGCCAAGACCGGATGATCCTGCACCAATAGTCGAGGTTCGCGATGAAACTGCACGGCGTTGTCAAAGGCAAAACAATTGAACTTGAGACCGACCTCGAATTACCCGACGGCCAACCGGTTCTGGTGGAACTAGAAATCCCGAAGTCCGAATTGGATGCCAATCCGTTGTCCGGCCTGGAACTCGAAAACAGGATAGCTACTGCCCGTGCTCTCCCGGACATCCGTCAGGCTCGGGAGCTCAGGGAGAGGATCGCCGCGCGACTGGGAGGGAACCTGCTCACCTCGGTCGACCTGATTAGAGAGGACAGAACGCGTTGACATCACAGGTTATTGACACCAGTGCGCTGATCAAATACGTCCTTCCTGAAGAGGACTCGCCAGCGGTCGAAAAACTCGTCGTATTTCATCGTGCCGGCATAGCCAACCTGATGGCGCCCGCGTATGTTCTCGTAGAATCCGCGAACGTACTGTGGAAACACATCCAACGCCACAATGTGCGGCCCGAAGACGCTGTGCCATCCCTTCGCGCGTTACGAGACTTGGGGATTCGTTTGGTCCCCGACGCAGACCTCCTGGAAGACGCCCTTATACTTGCGGCGGACAACGGCATCACTGTGTACGACGCGCTGTTCTGCGCATTGGCCGCCCGTGAAAACGTTCCGCTCATCACTTCAGACAACGCTTTGGTCAGGCGACTGACCGGGACTGACATACGGGCCACCATACTCTCCGAATGGAACCACAGCCGATAAGGACCGATCCCTACTACTCGTTCCGCGCGCCAGAGGCACGAATACGCTCAGGAGGTAGCGCCGAAGGAGCAAGGCTGGGAATGTCGAGCATATAACGTACTGCCGGCGCGTGACGGCTCCGCCCTTTCAGACCCAACGGCGCCGCGTTCTCAGTTCCCACTCACCCTAGAAGAACACGCTCAGGTTCTTCGCGAGAATCACGTTGCTGTCCAGCACGATGGTACGGCGGGCGATCTGCCAGCTCCCGTCCACCGGACGCAGCAAATCCTCGCGGTAGCCGGAGAACAGGTTTTCCTCAGTCTCGTGGTGGGAGCGGTACAGCAGGAACGCCGTCTTGGCCTGGACCTCGCCATCTGCCTGCGGCTCAACCACCAGGTTGCCCACGATGTGCCGGGTGCGCGACGGCGGGTCCTCTCCCCAGGCCATGCCCGTTTCCAGCCGTTCCACGCGCATGGTGAGGTAGGTCTTGTCGTCCTCGAAGATGGCCAGATCGCCCACGGGCGTCAGTTCCCGGTCGGTCTCGTGGCGATGCACGTTGAGCCGGCGCGGCATGAAGTAGAACACGTCCTCGGTGAACAGGTCCAGCCACTCCCGGAAGCGCCGCTCGTCCAGCAGCCACGCCTCCCGGATGTAGAACTCCATCAACTCGTGCCAGAGTTCCATCCGAGCGGAGGCGGAGGGCCGTGTCTCGGTAGCCATGATCTGTCTACCCCCGCAGGGTGGCGGTGCCCTCGTAGTCCATCGCCTTCGGCTCCAGGGGGATGTCCTCCCAGTTGTCGGCGTTCATGAACTGCTCCCAGCGGCGGTAGAAGAGGCGCTGGTTGCTTTCCGAGGTGTACCGGCCGGCGACCACGCCCGGATAGTCGGGATGGCGGCGGTCGTGGCCCACGCCCATGGAGAGGTCCTGGGTGTACTTGCGCCCCATTCGCGTCAGGCCCGATTCGGTGACGCCGCGCCAGTTGTCCATGTCGTCCTGCTCGAAAATGCCGTTGACGCCGTTGTAGTTGGCGCTGCCCCGGCGCAGGGCGGTCTTCAGTTCGTCGGGCATATCCTTCTCCAGCACGACGAAGTGCCAGAACTCGGTCTCCAGCGGCCCTCGCGGGTGCGCCAGCCGCAGTCCCAGCACCCCGTTGGGGAACAGGCTGTGGTTGCCCAGGTTCAACCGGGTGCGCAGGCTCCCCAGCCGACGCTCGGCCTCGGGCAGGGTGGCGCGGTAGTATTCCTCGAAGGCCGGCAGGTTCTCGGGGGTGACGCCGTGGGTCTGTCGGGCCTGGTCGGCGCGCTCCAGGAACCGCATGGTCAGGGAGTGGCCGTTGACGAACAGGTGCTTGTTCTCCGACTGGAACTGCTGCTCGTGCGTCAGGCGGGGGATGCCGCGATGCCTCCCCTGCACGATGATGGTGGAGAGGTGAGTGGTGGGCACGTGGTAGTTGTCGGAGCAGTTGTCCACGGCCGTCTTCCAGTTCAGCGGCTCGATCCACTTGATGGGGCCAATGGCCTCGGTGCCGTTGTCCAGCCGGTTGAAGCTGACGTCCAGCAGCCACCGGGCGTCGCCCAGGTAGTCGTCCAGGCTGGGCGCGCCGTGGTCCCAGGTGGCGAAGACGATGCCGGCGTAGGTGTCGACCCGCGCCTCCACCAGGCCCAGGCGGTCGCGGTCCAGCGCGCCGTAGTAGGCCTCCTCGTCGCCGGGCACGTACTCCAGCGCACCCTCGTTGGAGAAAGTCCAGCCGTGGTAGGCGCAGGCGAAGTTGCGGGAGTTGCCCACGTCAGTGCGGACGATGCGGTTGCCCCGGTGGCGGCACATGTTCAGGTAGGCGCGCAGGTTGCCCCGTCCGTCGCGGCACAGGATCACCGGCTCCTCGCCCATGTAGGTATGGAAGAAGTCATTGGTGTTGGGCACCAGCGACTCGTGGCCGATCATCAGCCAGGCCCGCCCGAACACCTTCTCCTGCTCCTCGGCGTAGATGTCCGGATCGACGAATATCCGCCGATTCAGTTGTCCGGTCTCGAGGTCGATTATCTGGTGCTTGCGGCCCGCGGCAACCATCGCACACCCCCGGTGATGTCAAATCAGGGCTTCGGCGACAGTATCAGTCATCCGGTGCGCCATGTCCATCCATCCGCTGAGGCGGGCGTGGTCTTCCCATTGCCAATCGGTGATGGGCGCCAAACAGCGATCGGCGCCCGGCCGGGATGACCGCGTAGAGGAGGACGTACGCGCCATCCGCCGGTTGACGGGAATCGATAGCAACGGTATATTAAAACATAATAATGATTATTATTCACGATACGGACGTCGTCTCATACAAACATCGCCTCATACAAACAAAGGAGTGATAACTATGAAACTCGGAATCCCCATAAAATCCCGCATACCGCTCCCTCTCGCCACTTTCTTGATGATCGTGCTGGTTGGGCTGGTCACCCTCTCCGCACTGGCCTTCGCTCCCGCCGCACCCGCCCAGAGACACAGCCAGATCTATATCTCGGATTGCCCGGGCACTGTCACCGAGGAAGGACCCCGGCAACAGGTGATTGCGACGGTCAACACCACGCAGTATCGAACGCATTTGGCCTATCACCTGTATACAGTGACCGGCACGGCCACCGGGTCCGACTTCGGCAAAAAAGGGGGGATCATGGTCACCGGCAAGCCCGACCAGCTGGAAACCCTCATCATCGACGATAATCACTTGGACGACGGTGAGTATTTCGTCGTAACGGTTGGCAGCTCAGATGACGACATCGGACGCAATGCCGACCAGCGGTGCATGGTAACCATACGGGACAATGACCCGCCGCGCGCGCGCGAAATGCGACTGGTTTCTGAGCCGGCGGACGGAGAAACCTACCGTCTGGGAGAGAAGATCGAAATCGAAGTGGAGTTCGACAACAAGGTCCGCGTTGTCGGCGACCCCGCGGTTCCCCTGTGGTTCACCGTGCCGGCGAATGGCAACCCCTGGAATGCGCCGACGGACGAGTCGGGTATCAAACGAGCGACGTACGTCCGAGGGAATGAGAGCAAGGTGCTGAAGTTCGCGTATGAGGTCACCGCCGAGGATCGGGACAGCGACGGGTTGGTCGTCCCCTCCCTGGGCCGCGCCAGCCTTGGTCAGGGCATGGTCAAGTGGTCATTTGGCGATCGCAACGCCAACCATTCCACCGATCGCACACACCACGCTCACAAGGTCGACGGCGGGACTTCCACCCAGTGAACCAACTGAGCACAACTGCGGAAACGCTGTTCAATCAGAATGACGTTACGCCATTGCGCTGAACGACCACAGCGCTGTGGTTGTAGTTCCGGGGCTGCCAGGAGGGCAGCCCCGGAGCGCATTTAACGGTGGTCCGTTGCCACACCTTCAACGACGACTTTCCCGCGATGGCGCAGGGTGAACGAAAGACTCTGGTAAAGTACGGGAGGGTAGAACCAAGTCAGGAAATGTGAGGGAGACATGACCGCCGCCGCGTTCACCGAAGCATCCACCAGCAGGACCGTCATGGTGGACGACATGCCAGTGCACTACCACGACGTCGGCGAGGGCGAGCCGGTGGTGATGCTGCACTCCTACGGTATCGGCACCACCGGGTGGATCACCTTCCACAAGGTGCTGCCCGCCTTCGCTGAGCGCTACCGCTGTATCGTCATGGATCTGCCCAACTTCGGGCGCACCGGGCCGGTGGTGTACAACGAGCCCCTGCACAACCTCCAGGCCCGCACCGCCCTGGGCCTGATGGACGCGCTGGACATCGAAAAGGCTCACCTGGTCGGCAACTCGCAGGGCGGGCAGTCCGCGATGGTGCTGGCGATGAAGGAGCCGCAGCGGGTCAACAGGCTGGTGTTCGGCGCCTGCCACATCCGCACCGGCGGCGACCTGTACCTCATGGGCAACCGCCCCTCCGAGGGCAGCCTGATCACGCGAGAGACGCGGGACAACCCCACCCGCGACAACGTCCGCCGCTACCTGCAAACGCACATCGACGACAACGCGCTGGTCACCGACGAACTGGTGGACTACATCCACGGCCACTACACCGGCAACCCGGACCATATCGAGGCCGACGCGAAGTCAGTCAGCGTGCCTTACGACCACGGCGTCGACCTGCCCAACATCACCGCGCCGAGCCTGATCATCTGGGGTCGCTACGATCGCATGTGCGTCTTCGAGATCGGCATCGCCGCCCTGAACAACCTGGAGGACTCGCGTCTGGTGGTGCTGAACAACTGCGGCCACTGGGTGCCCTTCGAGAAGCCCGAGGAGTACACCGCCCACGTGCTCAACTTCCTGCAGGGCTGGTGATGCGGCGGGCGAGCCGAGCCCTCACTCTTACCCACTATGTCATCGCGAGCAGCGAGCGACGTGGCGATCTCATTCCTGCAGTAGTGTTCCCTGCCCCATTGAGTTTGCCACGCTTCGCTCGCAATGACAGTTCCAGTGAGACTGGGCACGCGCGAGGACGCGAGCCCACTCGAAGATCGGGCAAGTATAATTGTCACACCGTCGCCCGAAGCGGGGCAAAACGTAGAGTAGCAATGAGGTGCATGCAATGTCACAGGCGAACAATTTCGGAGTCCTGCTGCCCACGCGGGGCGTGCTGGTATATGCCGGCAGCAACGGCCCCCGGGTCGAGCTGACCTGGCAGATGGCCGAAACCGCCGAGCGCGCCGGCTACGACTCCGTCTGGGTCGGCGACAGCATCACCTCCAAGCCTCGCATGGAGCCGCTCACGGCCATGGCCGCCATCGCCGCGCGCACCAACCGGGTGAAGATCGGCACCGCCGTCCTGCTCAACGCCCTGCGCCATCCCGTGCACCTGGCGCATTCTGCCGCCACCATCGACAACATCTCGGCCGGGCGCACCATCCTGGGCCTGGGCGCCGGACGCGGCAACAACCAGATGTTCATCGACGAACACGCCGCCGTGGGCGTGCCGATCGAGGAACGCGCTCCCCGCATGGAGGAGAGCATCCGCGTCATGCGCGCTCTGTGGACCGGCGAGCCAGTCACCTCCGATGGCGAATTCTTCCCCCTCGAAAACGTCACGCTGGAACCGGGGCCCGTCCAGTCTTCGATCCCCCTCTGGATTTCCAGCAACTGGGTGCGGCGCGGCCTGGCCCGGGTTGCCGAGCTGGGCGACGCCTGGATCACCAACGTCCCGTCCGTGGAGATGTTCGACCGCTGCTGGCAGCGCATCGAGCAGAACGCCGGGGAACTGGGCCGGGATGCGTCCGAGATCGGCCGCTGCCTGTACATCTCGGTGAACCTGAAGGACGACACCGACGCCGCCCTGGCCGAGGGCGACCGGTTCATGCAGGCCTACTACAGCGTGCCCTACGACGTCATCAGCAAGCAGTTGCTGTGCGTTTTCGGCCCGCCCCAGAAGAGCATCGACGCCATCAAGGCCTACCAGGACAGCGGCGCCGACTACTTCATCGTCAGGTTCGCGTCGCCGGACCAGATGGGCCAGATGGCGCGGTTCACCGAGGAAGTCCTGCCCCACGTTTCCTGATCGGCCCGCGCCCACTAGTCAGTCAGGCGGTAGATACCGGATTTCTGCGAGAGCAGGTACAGCTCGCCGCTATCGTCCTCGGCGAACGACATGATGCGCAGGCGCGTGTTGGCCAGTCGCTGGTGCTCGATCACCTGGCCGTCCGCGTAGCGCAGCCCGAAGACCTCGCCGGTGCAGAAGTCGCCGGAGACGTAGACGCCCCGCAGCCACGGAATCGTGGAGCCGCGGTAGACGTAGCCGCCGATCACCGAGCAGGGTTGGCCGTCCAGCGAGTACTCCCACACCGGCGGAACCGTGCCCGTGCGGTCGCAGTCCCTGTCGCTGAAGCAGTGGTTGCCCTCCAGCCGGTTCCAGCCGTAGTTGCCGCCCCGTTCGATGAGATCAATCTCCTCCCAGCGGTTCTGGCCCACATCGCCGGTCCAAAGCTCGCCGGTGGCGCGGTCGAAGCTGAACCGCCACGGGTTACGCAGGCCGTAGGCCCAGATCTCGCCGCGCCCGCCTCCCGACGCGAAGGGATTGTCCGGCGGGATGGCATAGGGCTGTGCCGGAGTGGCCTGGGAAACGTCGATGCGCAGGATGGAGCCGAGGAGCGAGGAAGTGTCCTGCCCGCTGCCCAGCGGATCGCCGGCCGACCCGCCGTCGCCCAGCCCGATGTACAGGTGGCCGTCGGGCCCGAAGGCGATCTGCCCGCCGTTGTGGTTGGCGAAGGGTTGCCCCACCTCCAGGATCACCAACTCGCTGCCCGCATCGACATGCGATTGATCGGCAGCAAGCGTGAAGCGGGAGACCACCGAGCGGCGTGGGTCGGCCGCGGAGTAGTAGACGTACAGGAACTGTTCGTCGGTCGGGTCCAGCGCCAATCCCAGCAGGCCCTCCTCGGAGCGGCGGCTGCTGACCCGGTCGGTGATGTCCAGAAACTCCGTGGCGGTCGGCACGACCGAACCCGACGGTTCGAATGCCCAGATCCTGCCGTCCTGTTCGGTCACCAGCATCCGGCCGTTTAGCGTCTGGACCAGGTTGGTGGGCTCCCGGAACTCGCGGTCGGTGGGCAGCAACTCCAGCCGCAACGTCCCCAGGGGCGGCGCGTCGGTGGGCGGGGGCGCGGTCAGCGATGGGAGAATCGGCGGCGGCGATGGGGACGAGATGCGAGTCGCGCCGGGCGACGGAGGCGGCAGCATCGTCGGTGACGGTCCCGTCTGCGGCGCCGTTGCCTCGGGTGTCGGAAGAGAGGGCGAGGCCGTCGGAGCCGGCGTTGGCGCCTGGTCTGCCGGCATGCTCTCGCAGGCGACGGCCAGCGCCAAGAGCAGGATCGTGAGGACTGTCGCTATAGCTGGCACGTTTTCAAGATACTACGTTTCGCACGCGTGCCCGCTCTGGGCAGTTTGTCAAAATCAGGATTATCCGGATTCACGAATTGGCCGGATTGAGACCATTTGAGGCGGAGCGCTCCCAATCCTGATAATCCATAAATCCCGTAAATCCTGTTTCTGACGATCTACGAAACTGGGTACGCTTCCCCAAGAGCATATAATCCGGTCTGGTATATCGGGCAGCCCAGCCACATTTTCAACTTCGGAGAAGCGATATGAGCGCGATTGAAACCTGGGGCGAGATGGTGCGGGTGGAGCACGCCCAGTCCGACCGCATGCGCGGCGTGCGGCCCACCGATACCTGGAGCCAATCCGCCACCCAGTTCAGGGCCGACCCCCACCGCACCGGCGATCACACCGTCGAGGCCCTGCGCTCGCGCGTGCAGCCCGGTGAAACCCTGCTGGACATCGGAGCCGGCGGCGGCCGGCTGGCCCTGCCCCTGGCGCTCACCTGCAGCGCCGTCACCGCCGTGGAGCCTTCGCCCAGCATGTGCGCCGTGCTGCGCGAGACCGCCGACGAGTACGGCATCGAGAACGTTTCGATCGTCGAGTCCGGCTGGCTGGACGCTGCCGTCGAACCCGCCGACGTGGCGCTGTGCAGCCACGTGGTCTACGTCGTCGAGGACATCGGCGCCTTCGTGCGCAAGATGGACAGCCACGCCCGCCGCCTGGTCATGGCGGTGGTTTTCGAAGCGTCGCCGCTGTCGCAGGTCTACGGGCTGTGGGAGCAGGTCCACGGCGAAAGGCGGCACGCGCTGCCGTCGCTGCCCCAGTTCCTGCCCGTGCTGGAGGAGCTGGGCATCCAACCCGACGTGGCCGAGCTGGACCACCAACCGCCCCGCACGTTCGCCAGCGTCGAGGAAGCCCGTGAAGCCGTCGCCCGCTGGCTCTTCATCAACCCCGACACCGACGCCATGACCCGCCTGGATCACGTCCTGCAAGACGCCCTGCGCGAAGAGAACGGCGCCTGGCGCATCGAGGGCGCGCAGCCCTCACGCCCAAACATCGTGTCGTGGGAGACTGTGCGCGCCTAGCGCCGCCGCCCAGCCGAACCGCGTAGACAGCAGATCCACGCGGATCCCCGGCGGTTGATGACGATCGAAGGAGAAACGATCTTGAATTCTTGGGATGACTTTCTAAGGAACCCACCACCAGAAATCGCTTTCCCGACAAGTTGGGATACTGACCCAGAGGCTTACCATTGTGTGCGGTGGGTGGGTTACGGAGGGGAATATGAAGGAAAATTCGAAGTCGACGAGTTGTGGAATTTTGGCTCGGCACCGCGCTGGAAAGGGATGAAGCCGGCGGAAAGAAGTTTCACCAAATACGGGGGTGAAACGCTGTGCGGATTAAAAATTGATTCCGGCCTAAAGATGTACGGACCACGTTGGAGGTCCATCGAATCGACTGTGTTTCCTTCTGAGCCACCCGACGAGTACAACCTGCGCGCGGTGCTCACAGACCTGTACGGAATAACATGTATGGTGTGCAGGAAGCAGTTGATGTACGGTGTTTCTCGAATCATCGAGGATTTAACCTTCATCCGAAGAACATTGGTCAGCGACTGGTTAGGCGAGGAGTACGTGTCGCGGGAGCCGTTGGTACATGGCAAGCATGTCGTATCTTCGGAAAAAGAAGGCAACCTCCGCTCTGAAATGTACCGGTACCGATGCAAGACAGCTCGGGAGGCCATCAATCCGCAACTGGTGGATGATGTGAAGGAGACCGAGGGCATCACTTGCCCGGATTGCTTAGAAAATCTTGCCGCAGGCGTCCTGCCCTAAAGGCGGCGAAAGGCTAATTGCGCCTTGCCTTTATCTGTGCGGGAGTGGAGAAGAAGGGGCGGACCACCTCCGGGGCGAGCGCAAGAAATTCTAAGGTCGCCGTGCGCAAACCACCTCAGCGGAAATAGCCTCCGACGGCGAAACCATTTTATTCACCAAAGACCCCGAATCAAAAACGTCTCCAATTGGAGCCGTCCTAAGTTCGCGTTGGCACCGGCGGAAGGAATCGAACCCTCGTTTTCGGTTTTGGAGACCGATGCGTTACCACTACACCACGCCGGTACGGTCTATCTATTCTAGCAACCGCCCGTATCCTGCGCAACACGCGCTCCGTTCGCCGGCGCTGTGCCGGGCAGGTCATGCGCGATGGAGACCGCCGAAGGAGCATTGCCCATCGGAGCATGCCCCGTCGGTCGGTTCAGCCAGCCCGACCACAGGAACGTGATGAAGACCAGCAACACCATGGCGATCACCACCGCCAGCGCCAGGCAACCGTATCGCGCCATTGACGGGCGGGACTACGACGCCGGGATGACGGGCAGCCGCAGCCGCGACGGATGCTGCTCGTTGTGCACGATGGTCTGTACCGCCGGCACGCATTCCGTGGCCGCCCAGGGATCGCCTGCAGTGTTGAAGTTCCGGTCGAACCTGGGGAAGTTGCTGCTGCTGATGTCCAGCCGGATTCGGTGCCCCGCCTTGAACACGTTGCTGGTCGCCACCAGGTCGATGGTGTACTCCTCCACCGCGCCCGGCGTGATCGGCACCGCGGCGTCCGTGCCCTTCCGGTAGCGTCCCCGCATGATGCCGTCGACCAGGGCCCGGGCCGCGCCGCATGGCTCCACGTCCACCAGCTTGGCGGTGAAGTCGGTATCCTCCCCGGTGGTCGAGGCGAAAAGCGTCACCGTCAGCGGACCCGTCACCTCCAGGTCCTCCGTCAGGGGCGGCGTGGTGTAGCACAGCACGTCGCTGCGGTTCTCGACGAACTGCTGGTCGTAGGATCCGCCGGGCACGAAGGACGGCCCGCAGCAGAGCGGCCCGCCTCGCGTCGGCACCGGGTCCCGCGGGTCGTACAGGAACACGTCCGCCGCCTCGTCACCCGGGGCGTCCACCGAGAGCCCGCCGTCGCCCGACGACGTGTTGGCCCGGCCGCCGCTGTGCAGGTAGTAGTCGGTGTACTGCGTCCGCGCCAGCGGCCATTCCTGCTCGCTGCGCCACTGGTTGTCGCCCATCACGAAGATGCGCACCGGCGCGCCGTCGTTGGCGCCGTTGTCCTCGCCCTTGAGCCAGTGATCGAACCACCGCAGCTGGATACCATCGGTGTCGATGGCCGGCCCGGCCGCGCCCAGCCCGAAGAAGAAGTCGCCGGAGGTCTCGCCGAAGGGGCCATGATGCCACGGGCCCACTATGAGCCGCTGCCCGTCCCGCGCCGTCGCGTCCTCCGCATGCTTGCGCATGCCGACGAAGTTCCGCAGGGTGCCCAGCAGGAAGATGTCGTGCCAGCCGCCGATGTGCAGCGCCGGCGTGGTGATGTGCGGGTAGTGGTCCTCGATCCGCCAGCGATTCCAGTACTCGTCGCTGCTGGAGTGCTTGATCCAGTCGTAGAGGTAACCCGCCAGCGGCTCCTTGAGGTGCGGCAGGTCCACGATGGGCTGGTGCCGGAAGGTGCAATCCAGTTCGTTGAACGCCGCCAGCAGGCCCTCCCGGGTGCCGTCGGGCACGTCGTGGCGGCGGCTGATCGCGCCCATGTTGGCCATGGTCAGCTGCCGCATGGTCCACGACAGGGCAAAGCCCCAGGCCAGCGCGCCGCCCTGGTAGGTCCAGCCTTCGTAGTAGTCCGAAGCGGTGATGCCGGGGGCGATGCAGGTCAGGGCCGGCGGGTTGGTGATGGCGCACAGCCACTGCGTCGCGCCCACGTAGGACCGGCCGAACATCCCCACCTTGCCCGTGCTCCAGGGCTGCTCGGCGCACCAGGCCACGGTGTCATACCCGTCGTTGGGCTCGTCCAGGAAGGGGTAGAACTCGCCCTCGGAGGCAAACCGGCCCCGCGTGTCCTGGATCACCACCGCGTACCCGTGGGAGACGGCCCGCATCACGTCCATGCCGCCGCCCACGCCCTGGAACTTGTCGTAGGGCGTGCGTTGCAGCAGCACCGGCATCGGGTCATCCACGTCCGGACGGTACACGTCGGCGTACAGGGTGACGCCGTCCCGCATCCTGACCGGCACGCCGAATTCGTTGCGGAGCTTGGTGTAAGGGCCCATCAACTCTGCTGGCATAACGTCACCTCCAGATTGGCGCCATTATACACAGCCATCTGAACACCCACGCCATCTGTCATTGCGAGCGCAGCGCGACAATCCCGTCGCCGATCGGGATTTGTTGCTGGATGACGCGCTTACCGCGCTCACGCGTACCCAGTTTGCGGCGGGGGTACGTCAGAATCAGGATTTTCAAGATTTACGGATTATCAGGATTGGAACCGTTCCATGATGGGGCTCTCCCAATCCTGCCAAATCACAAAATCCCGCTTCTGACGATTTACTGCAGTGGGTACCCATGAGCCGGAGTGACGGGTGTGAATTGTGCAATGCGATTGCCCGGAACTCTTCGGCCCATCGTTTGCGGCGTTCCGCACGGGCGTGTTATAGTCGGCCCTACTTGGAAGTATCCGAAAACAAGTAATCGGGAGCATTGCATGGCTTACGTCACGCCGCGAGATGGCGAAACCCCAGAGAGCCTGGTGAATCGATTCCGGGCGTCGGTGCAGCACGCCGGCATCCTGCGCGAACTCAAGGACCGCCGGTTCTTCCGCTCCAAGGCGCAGAAGGAACGTCTGGCAGCCCAGCGGGCAGCACGCCGACGGCGACGGCAGCGCCGGTAGGCCATCGCGAGGCTGACCGCGGGTCAGCCTGTGCAAATTGACCGGCTGCGGGCGCGGTGCTAGACTCCGCCCGCGTCACAAACGGAATCGGCCCGCCGCGGCATCAGCATGCCCGGCGGCGTTCTTCATACCAGGGAGGGCAGTTTTGCCGCGCTACGATTATCGCTGTACGGAGTGCTCAGACGAGTTCGAGTTGGTGCAGAAATTCAGTGAGGCTGGTCAGGGCGAGTGCCCATCCTGCGGAGGCGCCGGCCAGCGCGTATTCCACGCCGTGCCGGTGATCTACAAGGGCAGCGGCTTCTACACCACCGACTACGGCCGTCCCAAGCGTCCCGTCGAGAAGGAAGACAGCAAGGAGTCGACCACCGAGTCCGCGTCCACTTCATCCAACGACAGCGGCGGCGACAGTTCGTCCAGCGACTCCGGTTCGTCCTCCTCCTCGGACACCCCGGCTCCGGCCGCTGCGGCTGCCGGCGATTCCGGCTGATCGAACCCCTCGGCCAAACGACCAAACGGGCCGCGCTCCAGGGTGCGGCCTTTCCATTGCTGGCAATCCATTTTCCAACACCATGCGCGCCCTCATCCAGCGGGTAACGTCCGCCTCCGTCACCATTGGCGCCGACGAGGTCGGACGCATTGGACCCGGCCTCGTGGTGCTCCTCGGCGTTGCGGAGGGCGACGACGAGCCTGATGCCCGCTACCTGGTCGACAAGATCGTCAACATGCGCATCTTCGCCGACGATCAGGGCCGCTTCAACCTCTCAGCCCTAGACACGTCCGGCGATATCCTGGTCGTGTCCCAGTTCACCCTGCACGCCGACACCCGCCGCGGTCGCCGGCCGGACTTCACCGCTGCCGCCGATCCCGACACGGCCAACCGCCTCTATGAACGGGCCGTGGCCATGTTCCGCGAGACCGGCCTCACCGTGGCCACCGGCGAGTTCCAGGCCTACATGCAGGTCAGCCTGCAGAACGACGGCCCGGTCACCATCATGGTCGACAGCGCCGACCGCGGCCGACCTCGCAGGGGCTGACTGCCATCTCGTTGGCGCGGGCAGGCGTGTCGCCTACCGGTGCCAGCCCATTCCCTTGTACATCCCGCGCAGGAAGGCGATCTGCCCGCCGTGGGACACGCAGTCCCAGGTCATCTGACCCAGCGCCGCCGCAACGGTTCGCGGCTCCGACACCGGCGGGATGATCTTCGCCTGCTGCATCTGGGCGTCCGTGAGCCCGGGCAGGTATTCGCGCAGCGCGGAACGCACCTGCTCGAAGTACTCCATCTGCAGATTGCGGGACGGCGGCTGCCAGTCGCACACCATCTGGTGCGTCCAGCCCAGACCGCGGTTCTCGCCGTCGGCCGGCATCCCGTAGTGCTGCGCCCAGTTGTTCGAGTCCCAAAGCTGCGGCAGGTCCCGCAGCCGGGTGTGGATGAACGAATCAATCACCCTGGACAGGTGCCAGAGGGTCCAGGCCACCGAGTTGCAGTCCGGGGCGGGGATCCGCGCGAGTTCCTCGTCATCCAGATCTCTCAGCGCCAGGTCAATGGTGGTGAAGTTGTTCTCCAGGGCCGAAATCAGGCCGTCGGCTGCAGCGGACATGGTGGTCGCCTCCCGGTCGTGTGTAATGGAAAACCTGTCTCTAGGATAACAGTCGGGAACCGGGCGCACGCGCCTGCGGTGCATCCTCCCGCCCGCCGGGAATATACTATCGGTAACTCCGAGGCATCAACAGCAGGACATCGCAGATGAGCACCTCAATACCCGATCCCGGTCCCGACGCCAACCCAGTCGAGCGGGCCCGTTGGCTCCGCGACCAGCTCTGGTTCCACAACGACCGGTACTACAACGACGACGCTCCAGTCATCAGCGACAGCCAGTACGACGCGCTGATGCAGGAACTGCGCGACCTCGAGGCCGCCCATCCTGAGCTCCGCTCGGCAAGCTCTCCCACCCAGATCATCGGCGGCAGCGCCTCCGACCGCTTCCCCCAGGTCCAGCATCCCATCCCCATGCTGAGCCTCGCCAACGCCTTCGACCGGGACGACCTGGAGGCCTGGCACCGCCGCGTCACCGACCTGCTGGACGGCCAGCCCTTCCGCATGGTCGCCGAGCTGAAGATCGACGGCCTCGCCGTGCGCCTCGTCTACCGCGACGGTTCTTTCGTCCTTGGAGCGACCCGCGGCAACGGCCAGACCGGCGAGGATGTCACCCCCAACCTGCGCGAGGTCGAGAGCATCCCCCGTTCCCTCCACGGCGACTTCCCCGCCGACCTGGAGGTGCGCGGCGAGGTTTACCTGCCCCTGGACAGCTTCCAGCGCATGAACGAGGAGCGGGCCCGCAACGGCGAACCCCTCTACGCCAACCCCCGCAACACCGGCGCCGGCACCATCCGCCAGCTCGATCCCGAGGTCACCCGCAGCCGCAGCATGCAGATCTGGACCTACAGCCTCAACAACACCGGCGACAGGCCCATGCCCGCCGGACACTGGGAAGCCCTGGAGCGGATGAGATCCTACGGCTTCCGCGTCAACGATGAGAACCGCGTCTTCGACACCGTCGATGAGGTCTGCGCGTTCTACGACGAGATGCTGCACCGCCGCCACGACTGGAATTACGAGGCCGATGGCGTCGTGGTCAAGGTCGACAGCCTGACCCAGCAGAACGCCCTCGGCTTTGCCGGCCGCGAACCCCGCTGGGCCATCGCCTACAAGTTCCCCGCCGAGCGCGCCAACACCCGCCTGCTGGACATCATCATCAACGTCGGCCGCACCGGCAGCCTCAATCCCCAGGCCATCCTGGAACCCATCGTCGTCAGCGGCGCAACCGTCCAGCACGCCTCCCTGCACAACGAGGAGGACATCCACCGCAAGGACATCCGCATCGGCGACCTCGTCGAGATCGAGCGCGCCGGCGACGTCATTCCCCACGTCCTCGGCCATGTGCCCGTGCCCGGCGAGGAGCGTGGCCCCGAGTTCCGCATGCCCGAGCGCTGCCCCGAGTGCGAAACCGCCGTGGTCAAGGTCGAGGGCGACGCCATGCACCGCTGCCCCAACTCGGCCTGTCCCGCCCAGTTCTTCGAGTCGCTCAAGCACTTCGTCAGCCGCAGCGCCATGGACATCGACGGCCTCGGCGAGCGCTGGTGCCGCATCCTCATCGACCAGGGCCTCGTCTCCGACGTGTCCCACGTGTACGGGCTGAAGCGGGAACAACTCACCGAGCTGGACCGCATGGGCGACAAGCTCGCCACCCGCATCCTCGACAACGTCGAGGCCAGCAAGCATCGCCCGCTGGCCCGCATCCTCTTCGCCCTGGGCATTCCGCACGTCGGTGCGGAGGTCGCTGAATTATTGACCGGCCGCTACACCAGCATCGAAAAACTGGCCGAAGCGGGCATCGATGAACTTGCCGGTTTGCATGAGACCAATGCGCTCGGTGGTGTGGGACCTCGAATCGCCGAGAGTATCGTCAATTACTTTGTTACAGAGCGTAACTGGAAAACTATCAAAGGCTTGGATGATGCGGGTGTAGAACTTTTGCAGAAACCCGTGGTTGCCGAAGTTGGGGAACAGCCATGGCTGGGCCGGACCTTCGTGGTTACTGGGACGCTTTCGTCAATGACACGGCGAGAGGCCGAGTCCAAAGTCAAGCAGTTAGGCGGTACCACCTCTTCGTCCGTCTCCAGAAGGACTTATCGGTTGGTAGCAGGGGCGTCTCCCGGGAGCAAACTGGTCACAGCCGAAAGGCTCGGAATTGTCGTGTGGGGCGAGGATGAGTTTCTGCATTTTCTCCAGGCACCATTCGTTGCGGATGACGAAGTGAACGTGGAGAGTCCGTGAGACCCCTCCCAATACGAATGCATTCGGACAAGAAATCCCTCCGGAGTCTTCCCTCGTGAGGTGTTTGTGAAGCCTCAGTCTCCCGTGCCGAACATCGCCAAAAATTCCGCTGCACCAATGATCGGGATGTTCAATTCGCGTGCACGCCTCGCTTTCCCTGAGTTGCTGGCAGGATCTGCCGCGACCACCAGGTCACAGTTTTTAGACACCGCGTTTTTGGGTGTAATCCCATGTAACGCGGCTACTGCTTCCATATGAACCCTAGTGTAGGTGTGGCCACCGATTACTGCTTCCCCAGTAAAGCATATGGTTGTCGGGCGAAGATTGTTTATCGCAGGCGCAGTATCAGTGACGGGAGGAACCAGCACGTCGTATATCCCTAACGCCGACATCATCCGCGTGATGATGGTGTGCTCCGCATCGGAAATTCTTCCGTCCCTCTGCGCTGCCGTTATGATACTTTCTAGGTATTGGCGGTGAATGCGGGCGACTTGTTCAGTCTGTAGTCCAAGGAGATCCGCCAATTGCGATAATGAGGCTTGTTCATCAGCATCGAGTTCGTGGTCGTTCAGGGCGTGATCCAATGCGTCGGCGTAAATCAAGCGGCGGTCCGCGAGGAAACTGATGTCCGCATAATCCAACAAGTGAGAGATCACGTCTCGTTCTTCCGTCTCATACGCCGCCCTGACTACGGTTCGTTTGGGATTTTCTCTACCCCTCCATTCGGCGATGGCAGGTTCGCAGTTTTCCCACGGTAGCCCGCATTTTATTGCCAACTTCGCGGTCGCTTCAACGTCACCGGCAGCTTGGTGTGCGTTGCTCAGCATCACCCCTAGGTCTTCGCAAGCCGCTGCTAGTTTCATGCCGGTTGCTCGCAGAGTGCAAAACCCATTTCCCGGGTCGAATTCTCCTCCGAGTCTTTCAAACTCGTTTTGCAGGAATCTGGCATCAAACGCTAGATTGTGGGCCACCAGAACGCTGCCGTCTACTCGCCGTGCTACTGCGTGGGCGACCTCGCCAAAGGTGGGAGCTAGTTCCACCATTCTGGCGGAGATACCGTGGATCGAAGTCGGACCTATGTCGCGTTGCGGATTGATCAGAGTTTCGAAGCGGTCCACGACTTCTCCGGTTGCCACGTCCAGGGTTAGAGTGGCTATCTCGACGATACGATCTCTGTTTCCCACACCCGTCGTTTCTACGTCGAGAACTGTCACCTTGCTGGTCATAATTACAACGACCCTCCCGTGATGTCGATGATGCTTATCGGGAATTCGTACAAACGCGTCGTTATTTCCCGGGGTGCTGAACCTCCACCGTGCTGGGCGCAAAGTCCGCTCACTTTTGCTTTATTGCGGCAGGGACCACCGTCCTGTTTCTGACCCATGCAAATGCGCCCGTCGTCGGTAATGTCTATCCCTTTTGCCCGCGCATGTTCCTTGCAATAGGTCTGCCAGAACCGAGTTTTTTGGCACCGCTCTCCGGAAGGAGAGTACTCTGAGCATACGGCCTGCCCTCCAGCGTCTTTGCTATGGGAATGGTTCAAAACTCGCCCCGTGATTTTTTGACCGTCTCGGGATTCAAACGTGACTTCCGTTGGCTCTATAAACGGAGGTTGGCCCGCTTTGTGGCTGACTATAAAATATGCTGACAACGAACCCAAGCCATTGGCTCGCAACGTACCGGCTCTATTCTGGCCATCGACTTGCCAGAAACCATTGACCTTGAAGTCCGGCGGTAATTCGAGCACATCGGCTTGAGGTACGTTTTCCAATGACATGAAAGTGGCTTGGAGCGGTTGTGCATTTTGCGAGTTCATGCTTCTCTCAACCGGGCCGACCATTACCATTGCCGCCGAGTACGGCCGCGTAATCATAGGTAGGCCCCGCCTCAGCTGTCAAACCGTGCCAAGCTGCCCAGGCGCCTCTTCGCGTTGCCTGTTCTGCCTATCTATTGCATCACAACGTCACGCTGGAATTACAGAAGGCAGTCTCAGCCGGGGCAGAGTACTCGCAGGAATGCTACTATCCTGAGTGTACATAACCGACCGCGATCAAAGGCTGTGTACGCTGATCAGAGGCCAGAAAACTGAGTGGCCGACCCGGCCGGGAGGACAGCATGACGACACAGGTAGAAGCTCCCGTTGACGAGAGGATCGTGGGTGTGTTGCGGCAACTCGGCATCGACCGCGCCCACTTCGCGTCCCGAAATCTGGGCGACTGGCGCGGACTGACGGTCAATTTCCCGGACTCCATCGCTTCGATGACCCTGGTCTGCCCGCTGGGGTTCGATTCCCAGGCGTTGGCCCCCCTCGGCGACCGGCTCCTCGTATTCAACGCCGACCGCGGCGGCGCGACCGAGACCATCGACCGCAACCTGGCCGGCCTCCCGTCGGCCGCAAAAGTCACCCTGGCCGACTATGGCTACCCCAACAACTACGCCGACATCGGCGTAGAGCAGGGCGACAGCATCGCCCCGGCCGTGCTGGACTTCCTGGCCGGCGCGGATTCCGGCAATAGCCTGCCCAGCGTACCCCTTTCTGCCGAGGAAGGCGAGGTCAACGACATCTATTTCCGCGTCCAGGGATCCGGCCCGCCGCTGGTCCTGTTGCCGTTGGGCGCCGCCCCTGCCCAATGGGACCCGATCCTCGCGGCCTTTACCGAAAAGTACTGCGTCATCACCCTCACCGGCCCGGTGCTGGGCATGGTGGGCAGCCTGGAAGGCCGGGGCCGTACCCCTGGGTACCTTTCCGCCGTGGGCAGCCTGATCGACGCCGCGCAGATCCAGCCCGGCGAGCGTGTGCTGGAGGCCGGTTGCGGCACCGGCGTGCTCTGCCGCTGGGTGGCTCGCCGCACCAACCGCCAGAACCCCGTTTCCGGCGTGGACGTCAACACCTACTTCCTGCGCGAGGCGGCCGACATCGCCCGGCGCGAGGGCATGGATGATCTGGTGAGCTTCCACGAGGGCAGCGCCGAGGCCTTGCCCTTCGAGGACAACAGCTTCGACGTGGTCTTCTCCAGCACCGTGATCCAGCGCGTAAACGCTGACCTGATGCTGCCGGAGTTGAAGCGCGTCGTGAAGCCCGGCGGCCGGATCGCGGTGCTGGGCCACGCCCACGACATGAACCGCTGGGTCAACCTGCCCCTGCGCCCGGACCTCAAGACGCGGATCGAGTCGCCCCCGTGGGTCGACGACCCAGGCCATCCCCAGGGCTGTGACAACGCTTCGCTCTACGAGCGTTTCTCCAGGCTGGGCCTGGAGAACACCCGCATGTTCCCCTTCATCAGCACTTTTTCGGAGCCGGACCGGCTGCAATTCATGCAGGGCGGAATCCTGCCCACCCTCAACGCCGAGGAGGCCGCAGAGTGGCGGGCGGCAGTGGAGCAGGCCCAGGCCGACGGGACCTTCTTCATATCAACGCCGTTCCACTGCGCCGTGGGCGCCAAACCGTAATTGCGCGGCAAAGTATGGGTGGCGCAGGGCGTGCGGAGTACCCGAGCCACCATCAACTGGTGACCGTACCCGCACCCGGTTCCGTCTGAACTGTCATTGCGAGCGAAGCGTGGCAATCTCGTCGTTGCAGGAGTGCCGCGTGGGTTACGAGATCACAGTATCGCTTCGTCTCTTGCGATGACGAAACGACTACGGGCCGGCCGCCATCAACGGAGCAGCCGGCCCGGTCGGTTCCTGCCGGACTACCGTATCAGCCCGTAGACTCGATTCGGCTGCACCCGCACGATCACCGCGTCCTGCTGCACCATCGCCCGGTCGTATTCCTCCCAGTCCGGGTGCTCGTGGTCGCCGCACGCCCGGAACGCCGTCCGCAGCATCTGCCGCATCTCCTCGGCGTCGGTGTTCTGGTAGTCGTGGAGCGTGACGGTCCCTTCCACCACGGCGAACTGACGCCAGTCGTCGGCCACCGCCATCACGTTGCACCGGTTGTCCCGCTTGAGGTGGCGCGCCTTGGCGGAGGTGCCCCGCACGATGACGAACACCGGCCCGTCATCTCCCTCGAAGGGCGACGCCCCGGCCACCACGATGCTGGTCTGCGCCGATCCGTCCCGGCGGAAGGTGTTGATCACCCCCCGGTGGTTGCTGCTGAAAAAGTTGCGCACGTCGCTGAATTCCATGATTGCCTCCAGTGTTGCAGTTTCAGTTGTCGATCACTTCATAGATTGCCACATCATCGGATGAGAAGGCCTGCATCAGCCAGCCTTCGTCGACCCATTCTTCCACTCGTTCGTCCACCTCTTCTCCGTAGGCGTCCCGCTCCCGGGGGCCCACGATGAGCCAGCGGACACCGTAGACTTCCAGCAGGCGCCGGGTTTCCGTCACGTCGGTTCCCTGGTAGATCGTCTCCACGTCGTGGCTGCGGCCGGCGAACGCGCTGTCATCGCCCCGCCACTGCCGTTGGTGACCCTCCCAGCCGAGGACCGTCGCCCGGCCCGTGGCGCCGGAGATGCGTCCGTAGTTGCTGTAACCATCGCCCACCGCTTCGAGGATACGATCCGGTTCCGCCTCGCTGTTGAGCCACACGATTGCATCGTACTCCCCGGGGTCGCTCCGTCGCAGGAAATCAAGTCCGGCCAGGGTGTTGTCGCCAATGCCCCCGCCATGCTGGAACCACCCCGTTCGTTCCAGCATGGCAGCCACGGGATAGTACGCCGAAGCCATGATGAGTCCCACCGCCAGGCCGGCCCACGCGATCCCCAGCGCCCGGAACAGCGGGGCTCGGTAGTCCCCCGGCCGCAGCCGGTATGGACCGGCCACAATGTAATAGATGCCCACACCGCCGGCAATCCCAAGCAGTACCCAAGCCTGGTAGTACACCTTGAACACGGTGTTCATCCGGTTTCCGAACAGGTCCACGATCCGGAAGAGCTCCGCGCCGGCCAGCAGGTAGAACCCCGCCGCCGCCAGGATCAGCGCAAACACCAGCCATTGCATCGGCCGCCGGTTGGCCGCCAGCACCAGCGCGCAGTAGGCGGCCAGCCCGCCCATGATCAGCAGGGGAACCGCGAGTACGATCCGGTGCCAGACCAATCCGTCCGCCAGCGTGGTCTCCTCCGGCCGTATCGACACGACCACGGCTACCGCCAGCAGCCAGACGAAAAACGGCGCGGCGCTGAATGCGGCCACCGGCCATACCAGCAGTCGCTTGCCCGATGTGGGCGCTCCCAGCGCCAGCAGCGATCTGCCCACCAGCGCCCCGGCCAGGAACGCCGGTACTCCCATCACCACCAGGAACAGGAACGGACGCGTCGCCGGCCCGGTGACGGGCAGGATGCCTCCCGCCTGGCTGTCGAAGGACTGGTAAAAGGGCAGAAACAGCGCCACCCCCGCCGCCACCAGCCCCAGGGCCAACAGCGCGGCCCTCCCCGCCGCCCTTCCCAGCGCGGCCGTGGACGCCGCGCTGCTGCTGCTCGTCTCCGGTTCCGACCGGTTGATGCGCCACGCCGACCAGCACGCCACCGCCGCCATCGCGACGATTGCCACGTACAGCGGGAAGTCCCAAGCGTTGATGAACGCCAGCGAACCCAGGGTCAGGGCCAGCGCCACCGCCTCTCCCGGGCGACGGCGCAGCCAGCGCAACCCGGGCGCGAAGGGCGACACCATCAGCGCCAGCGTCAGGGTCAGGGCCAGCGTCACGAAGGGCAGCGCCGATACGTGGGCGTGCAAGTCGCCCAGCAGGAAGCTGAAGAACGGGACCTCCGTGATGGTGTAGTCCAGTGACGCTCCCGTCTCCGTCAGCGTGTCGATCACCCGGGTCCCGCGCCACCACCACCAGAACCCGTCGGGCAGCCAGCCGTGGCCGCCGGCCGGAGCCTCCAGTCCCTTCACCGCCACCCAGTTCCAGAACCAGTCCCCGCCCACCCCTCGAACGTAGGCCAACTCCAGCACGCCGGACAGGTTGCCCAGCATGGTCACGCCCACCGCCGTAAGCAATCCGGCACCCAGCGCCGGAAACGCCCGCGCTCCGGCCAGCCGCAGCACGTTGTACACCAGCCCCAGTATCCCGGCCGCCAGCAGGGCTGGAATCGTGGCCACGGCCAGGTTGTACGCCTTGTCCGTCGCCACGCCGGTCAGAGTCGACAGCATCGCCGCCACATAGTGGCCGCCGTAGTAGTAGGCGATGCTGTGCCCTGACAGCCACTGGTCTTCCGGCGGAAAGCCGTCCGCGTTCGCCACGGCGTTCAGGATGCCGAAATCCATCGGCTTTTCCGTGTGATTGATCGCCGGTACTTCGCTGGTCACCAGCGCCCAGAACACGAAGATGGCCAGGAAGGTCAGCTCGGTGATCACGACCACCGCCCAGCGCCGACGGAAGAAGTCCGCCAGCTCGGCCCGCTGCCGGTAGGCCAGCCACGCCGCCGCGATGCCCATGATCACCAGCACGGCGGCGATGCCAGCCGCCGAGTTGGGCACGATGCCCAGCGTGCCGCCGATCCACGTCACCCACGCCAGCGCCAGCAGCGCGAGCACTCGCGACACCGCCCACCCGCGATCGGCCAGCCGCCCCAGCCCGCACAGCGTGGATGCGATTGGGAACCCGACCAGCGACAGGGCCCACAGGGCGATGAGCCAGGCGAGAACGTCCTGCACGGCTATGGTTGGGCCGGGTCGTCAGGCGGCCGGCGACAGCATGGCGTCCACGAACTCGCGGGAATCGAAGGGTGCGATGTCGTCCAGCCCCTCGCCGGTGCCGATGAACAGGATCGGCACGCCCAGCGCCCGTCGTATCGACAGTACAATCCCGCCCCGCGCGGTGCCGTCCAGCTTGGCCAGGAAGATGCCCGTGCAGCCCACCGCGTCGGTGAACGCCTGCGCCTGCGTCAGCCCGTTGTGCCCGGTGGTGGCGTCCAGCGTCAGCAGCACCTGGTGCGGCGCCGCCTCGTCCAGCCCGTTGATCACCCGCCGTACCTTGCGGAGTTCGTCCATCAGGTTCTGCCGCGTGTGCAGTCGTCCCGCCGTGTCCACAATCAGGATGTCCGCGCCCCGGGCCCGCGCCGCCTGCCAGGCGTCATAGGCCACCGCGCCCGGGTCCGCGCCGTGCTGGTGGCTGATCACGTCGACGCCCACGCGCTCGCCCAGGATTTCCAACTGCTCCTCGGCGGCGGCCCGGAAGGTGTCGGCCGCGCCCAGGATGACCTTCTTGCCCGCGCCGGTGAAGTGGTGCGCCAGCTTGGCGATGCTGGTGGTCTTGCCCACCCCATTCACGCCGCACATCAGTATCACGTAGGGGGATGCGACGCCATCGTCGTCCAGCCACGCGTCCGGGTTGTCCGATGCCGACAGCTCCGATGCGATCAGTTCCTTGAGCCGGTCAAACGCCCCTTCTCCGTCCGCAACGCGCCCCGACCGGACCTCGGCCCGCAGCTCGTCCAGCACCGTCATGGTGGTGTCCACTCCGACGTCCGCCGAGATCAGGATCTCCTCGATCTCGTCCCACACGGAGTCGTCCAACTCCCGGGAGGCGAAAAGGTTGCGGATGCGCCCGAACCAGCTGTCCCGGCTCCGCTTCACCCCGGCGTCAGTCTGCTCCCGGTTAACCGCATCCCGGTTCCGCTTGAAGATCGAAAACATAGCGGCGCAAGATTAGCAGCGCCACCGCCCCCGCGCAAGCACGGTGCCTCACCTCACGGGTACTCCCGCTCGTGAATTGTCAGAAGCGGGATTTACGGGATTTCATGATTTGGCAGGATTGGGAGATCTCAATCACAGAACGATTCCAATCCTGATAATCCCCAAATCTCAAAAACCTGATCCTGACGTTTCCTCGCCGCAAATTGGGTACGCATGAGGGATGCGCCGATCCCGATTAAATCAAAATATCCTGTGCATCCCGTTTACCCTGTCTATCCCGGTAAATTTTCGGCCCTGCTATTAAGACGCGTACGCATGAAGCCATGCCCGTTATTGCGAAGCCATTCCGCCAGGCCGCGTCTGGCGCACCTATCGGCCAAAAACCTCACGCTTCGGCTACTGTAACCGTGGCGAGCGTGTCCTTGGCAATGACGGCGTGAGCGTAGGCAATGCAGGCGCGGATGTCTTCCGGTTCCAATCCGGGGTAGTCGTCCAGCAACTCATCCGAGTCAGCGCCCTGGCTCAACAAGCTGAGGATGAGTTCCACCGATATTCGCATGTCGCGGATGATCGGTTTCCCTCCAAACACATCAGGGCGGGCCGTGATGCGTTTCAGTAATTCCTGGTTGGCGGGCATGATTGTCCTCCCCGGCGTTACGGTTTAAGGGTTGAAACGGCCATAACCGGACCTCGCGTATCTGGCATCACGGGTAAATCTCAACGGTTATAACGGCGGCGCCTCCCCCAACCCCGCTATCCGCTCGCACCATTGCGCCGCGCCCAGCACCCGGCCCTCCTGCGCCCACGGCCCGCCGAACTGCACCGCCATCGGCATGCCCAACTCGCTCAGGCCAGTGGAGACCACCACCGTGGGCAGGCCGGCCGCAGTCCATGGCACCTGGAACGCCGCATCCCCCGTCGTGTTCAGGTCCCGCGGAGCCGGCGCCGGTATCGCCGGCGTCATCACTACATCGACCTTGGCGACCATCTCGCTCATGTCGGCGCGGAACTGCCGCCGCAGCCGCTGCGCTTTCAGGTAGGCCGACGTCGGCATGATCATGCCCATCTCCATGCCAGCCCGTATGCGCGGCCCGTAGTCGACGGCGCGGACGCGGTGGTTGGCCTCGTGGAACCCAGCGCACTCGACGTTCATCACGATGCGCTGAAAGTTGTGCACCACGGCAAAACTGTCGGGCAGCGGTATCTCCTCGACCTCCGCCCCGGCCTCCGCCAGTTGGTTGGCGATTGCCTCCGTGTGCGCCCACATCTCCGGCGTGGCATAGTCCTGGTAGTACTGCCGCACCAGCCCGATGCGCGGTGGCCGATCGTACTCCGCCATCTGCGCGACGAAGTCGGGCACGGGTTCGCGCAGGCTGCCGGGATCGTTGTCGTCCTCGCCGCTCAGCACGGTCAGCATCAGCGCGGCATCGGCCACCGTGCGGGTCAGGATGCCCACGTGATCCAGCGACCAGCTCACCGGAGCCACGCCGTACCGGCTGATCCGCCCGTAGGTCGGCTTCACGCCCACGATGCCGTTGTAGGCCGCCGGCCGGCACGTCGACCCGCCGGTCTGCGAGCCCAGCGCCGCCGGAACCATCCGCGCCGCCACTGCCGCAGACGACCCGCTGCTGGAACCGCCCGGCGTGTGCTCCAGGTTCCAGGGGTTGCGCGTTGGCGAGGGGTCGGAGGTCGCAAACTCGGTGGTGACCGCCTTGCCCAGGATGATCCCGCCGCCCGCCTTGATCTTGGCCACCGAGGTCGCGTCAAAATCCGGCACGAAGTCGGAGTACACCCTGGAGCCGCAGGCGGTGAGCATCCCCTCGGTGTAGAAGATGTCCTTCAGGCCCACCGGAACGCCGTGGATCGGACCCAGCGGGTCGCCGCGCTGCACCTCGGCCTCCCGCTGCCGGGCCGCCGATAGCACCGCGTCCCGGTCGATGGTGACCCAGGCCTGCAGGTCGGCGTCCAGCGCGTCGATGCGCGCCAGCAGCGACTCCGCCAGCGCCACCGGAGACACGGTTCCCTCGCGGATCTGCGCGGCGGCTTCCGCCACCGAAAGCTCGTGAAGTTCAGGCATCATTCAACCTCGTGGTTGCGGCAAGGATGCCGCAGGTGCTTCGCCGTTCGCAGGTACGGTCTACGGATCAAGCGGTGATTGCGAGCGCAGCGCGGCAATCTCGTTCGTTCGCCGGTATGGGCTAGGGCCCGGGCTACGGTTACTCCTGGTTCAGCGGCTCCAGGTCTGGATGCACTTCGGCGCCCTCGACGGCGTGGACCTGCTCCGCCGCAGTTCGCAGGTACGATTCCAGCTCCACCGCGCGGTCCTCGCCAAATTGGGCCACCGCCCTGCGGCGCAGCTCCTGGTAGATCCGCTCCAAGTCGTTGCTCTGGCTCATGTTGCTGACACCTCAGGACGGGTGAGTGTAATGGCTTGCAAGATACCCCGCCGGCGCGTGACCGTCCAGAGCCGGTCCAGTCTCACGCGTGCCCACATTCGTAAATCGTCAGAAGCAGGATTTTCAAGATCTGGGGATTCTCAGGATCGGGACCGTTCCGTGATGGAGATCTCCCAATCCTGTCCAATCATAAAATCCCGCAAAGCCTTGTATCTTGAAGGAGCCAACGACGCGGCAGACCGTTAATCCTGGGGCTCGCTGTGCGAAGCCGTGAATCAGCAAGGTCGCCGCGTCGTTCACCCTTGGCTAACCCGAACAGTTGTGAGGGGCTGACTGACCAGACCCCGTATTGCAAGGCCTGGTAGTCCGGGAATGGCCGGCTACGCCAAACCAAGGGTACCGGGAGTGTAAAACATCATGACCACTGGGACAATGACCATCATCGGCGTTGACGTGTCCAAAGCCTGCCTGGATTGTTGAGCGTTTCCGGCAGATCGGTCCTGGCGTGTGGAGTACACCGACGCCAGTCTGCGCGAGTTGGTGGCGGAGCTGATCCCGCTGGAGTCGCAGCGGGTCATCGTGGAGGCCACCGATCGTAGAGGCCACTGGGGGATTGGAAACCCGGCTGGTGGCGGAGTTGGGCGCCGCCGGACTGCCCGCAGTGGTGGTCAATCCCTGCCAGGTGCGGGAGTTCGCTCGGGCTACGGGACGGCTGGCCAAGACGGACCGACTGGACGCCCAGGCACTGGCCCAGTTCGGTGCCGTCAGTTGGTCGCCATGCAGACCCAGGAGCGCAACCGGCGGCGGCAGGTGTCGTCGGAAATGGTGGTCGCCCAAATCGATGACCACCTGGCGCTGCTGGACCTGGCGCTGCTGGGAAGGTAGGTGGCCCAACTGGACCAGGATATCGCCGCACTGCTGCAAGACCACGCCCCCTGGCAAACCCGAGCCAAACTGCTGCGCTCCATCCCCGGCGTGGGGCCGGTCCTGGTCTCCACACTGATCGTCCATCTGCCCGAGCTGGGACACGCCAGCCCCAAGGCAATCGCCGCCCTGGCGGGCGTTGCTCCCTGCAACCGGGACAGCGGGCAATGGCGCGGCTAACGCTCGGTGTGGGGCGGCCGACGCCAGTTGCGGGCCGCCTTGTATATGGCAACCCTGGCGGCCACCCGATGCAACCCAGCCATCCGAGGCTGTTATGAGCGGCTGCTGGCCGCCGGCAAGGCCAGGAAGGTAGCCCTCACCGCCTGTATGCGCAAACTGCTCACCCTCTGCAACGCCATCATCAAATCCAACACCCCCTGGCAAAACCCTGTTGCCGCCACCGCCTGACCCCTTGACCTTCCAGACAGTTGCTGATTCTGAAGATTCGCGAAACTGGAGACGCATGAGATGGCGCGTCATCATGCGTGCCGGAGCCGTCGGAAACGGCGGTGTCGCTATGTTACGATGCCCGAAAATCCGCTGCAGGAGTACCATCATGGCCGACAAGATTCGCCTGGGCATCATCGGCGCCAACATCCACCGAGGGTGGGCAGTGCGCTCGCACCTGCCCGCCGTGGTCGCCAGCCCCGAGTTTGAGCTCACCGCCGTCTGCACCACCCGCATGGAGAGCGCCGAGGAGTCGCGCCAGATGTTCGGTGCCCGCCTGGCGTTCGACGATTATCACACCATGCTGGCCCACCCCGAAATCGACGCCGTGGCCGTCAGCCTGCGGGTGCCCAACCACTACGATCCCACCGTGGCGGCCATCAACGCCGGCAAGCACGTTTATGTCGAATGGCCGCTGGGCCGGACCACGGAGGAGGCCCAGGAGATGGCCGATCTGGCGCGGGCCGCGGGCGTGCGCAACATGGTCGGCCTGCAGGCCCGGGCCAACCCGGCGCTGCTGTACCTGCGGGACCTGGTCGCCGAGGGCTACGTGGGTGAGGTGATGTCCTGCCACGTCCGCCGCATCTCCGGAGGCTCCCTGACGCGCCAGTCGGACCGGACGTGGCAGCGCGACCGGGAGCTGGGCGCGCACACCCTGACGATCACCTTCGGTCACACCATCGACGTCCTGCGAATGGTGGTGGGCGATTTCAGCCATGTGTCCACGGTGGTCAGCACCCAGGCCAACCAGTGGTTCGAGTCGGATACCAATCAGATGGTGGACGTTACGTCGCCGGACAACGTGCTGGTCAGCGGCCGCCTGGTGAATGGCGCGGTGGCTTCCGCCCACGTCGCCAGCAATCCGTGGGTGGACAGCGGCTACCTGATGGAGATCCACGGCCGGGAGGGCACGCTGGTGGCCAGCTCAGACGATACGCCCAACCACGAGGGAGTGACGCTCCAGGGCTCCCAGGGGAGCAACCCGCTGGAAGAGCTCGTCGTACCGCCGCAATACACTTTCGTGCTGGAGGGCATGCCCCACGGCGCGCCGTACTGCGTCGGCCAGATGTACTACCAGTTCGGCGAGGCCATCCGCAACGGAACCGACAGCCAGCCCGATTTCGACGAAGCAGTACGGCTGCACCGCCTCATCGACGGCATCCAGGCGGCGTCTGACACCGGGCGGGAGGTGGCCTTCGAGTAAGGGCGGCTGCCGCTCCGGGTGGTAGATCACGCGCAACTCCGGACCGGCAACTCCCGAAGCGCCCTCCGCGGCCGGCCGGACAACACCTATCGGGAAAGCTCGGATATTGCCGTATCCAGCAGCATCCGGGGGTAGTCCTCGAAATTGTCACGGGTAAGCGGGAGGTAGATGTGAGGCTGCGCCGGATTGCCCTCCAGAACCTCGCCGTTGGGGCGTATCGTATGACCGACGGTCCATTGGAACCGGGCGACTGGTCTGCCGGTGAATGGAAAACGCAGGACCTCGTCGCCTTCCCAAGTGTTGCTGAACCCGCCGGTGGGCATCCCGATGAAGACCGCCAGGTCATTGTCCACCAGCATCGCCACGAATTGGTCCAGGTGAGAACCTCCAAAGACTGCTCCGTTGATGATGGCGATATCGCCGGTGAAGTGCACCGAAGCCGGCTGCAGGATGCCGTCGGAATCCTTGGGCAGATGCGCGAGTTTGAAGGGCACGGGTGGCGTGTATTCGTCGCGGGGACGGATCGCCTCCCGCGTGTCGGAATGCGATTTGGGACTATCTCCCAAAGATATCGACACGCAGGAGGCATTGCACCGGGTTCCTCGATTTGTCTGCGCGCTAGCAGCCGGGCAAACCCAGATCAGATAGGTCGTTCACGGCCACATTGCTCAGATTGGCGGGTATGCATCCTGAAAATTGGTTGGTGCCTGCAAGACGCAAGTCGACGAGCTTGGTCAGATTGCTCAGCGATGGGGGTATCTGGCCGCTCAGCCGGTTGTCGTAGAGCCGCAGCTGTTCCATTTCGACCAGGTTGCCAAGCGATGGCGGTATCGACCCAGTTAATTCGTTGCCGCGAAGGTTTAGGTTCCTAAGTTGAGATAGGCTACCCACCCAAGTTGGTATGCTGCCAGTCAGACCGTTGCGCCAAAGAGAAAACTCCTGCAAGTTGGACAGATTGCTTAGCTGCGAGGGTATTTCTCCGGTCAGCTGGGTACCGCCCAAGTTTAGATACTCCAAGTTGGATAGGTTGCCCAGCCAAGTAGGAATTGTACCAGTAAGGGAGTTTTCATTGACATCCAAATGCTTCAAATTGGCGAGGTCGCCCAACTGGGAAGGCATAGGCCCGGTTAGCCGATTATCGTCAAGGGTCAGGCGCTCCAAACCGCGAAGATTGCCTAGCGTGGTTGGTATCGATCCAGAGAGTTCGTTGTCGTTGAGCCACAACCGAGTCAAATTGGACAGGTTGCCCAGCTGGGAGGGAATCGATCCACTCAACTGATTCCTGGAGAGGCCCAGCGATTCCAGGTTGGAGAGATTGCCCAGTTGCGATGGTATGTTTCCAGTTAGCCCGCTTCCCTCAGTACCCGCGTTTCTCCATATTTGGAGGGAGGTCAGATTAGAGAGATTACCCAGCGAAGTTGGGATCGATCCCTCAAAATTATTGGCGCCCAGACTCAGCACTTCCAAATTGGACAGGTTGCCTAAACTGGAAGGGATCGGCCCGCTCAACTGGTTCCTAAACAGCCTCAAATAAGTCAACTCGGAAAGATTGCCCAGGGACGACGGTATCGTCCCTGTCATCTGATTATCCGCAAGATCCAGTCCGGTGACCCGACCACTGGCGGGATCCACATTCACCCCGTGCCACTGGCGCATGGGCTGATCGCTCAGCCAGTTGGTGTTATCGGTCCAGTTCGCCCCACCTGTCGCGTTGTACAACGTCACCAGCGCCGCCCTGTCCGCCTCGGGGGTACCGGACGCCGCCGAGCAGTCAGGCAACCCCAGGTCAGCCAGGTCGTTCTCGTCCACATTGCTCAGACCGGCAGGTATGCACCCCTCAAACTGGTTGGTACCCGCAATCCGCAGAATGGTGAGCTTGGTCAGGTTGCTCAGCGTCGCGGGTATCTGACCCGTCAGCTGGTTATTCTTGATGTCGAGCTTGGTCAAATTGACCAAATTGCCCAGTGAGGCAGGTATCGGCCCAGTCAGCTCATTGTCGTCCAGATCAAGCTCGGTGAGATTGACCAGATTCCCCAGCTGAGACGGTATTGGACCCGTCAACTGGGTGGCGTCGAAGTTGAGCCGCGTAAGATTAGTCAGGTTACCCAACTGAGACGGTATCGTCCCGCCCAGCGGGTTGCTGTTGAGGTTCAAATACTCCAAGTTGGTGAGGCTGCCGAGCCAGGACGGCAATGGTCCGGTCAACTCGTTACCCCACAGACTCAGGTCGGTCAGGTTGGAAAGGTTGCCCAACCGGGACGGGATCCCCCCAGTCAACCCGTTGCCACCCAGATTGAGGCGTGTCAGGTTGGAAAGGTTGCCCAACCCCGACGGGATCGTCCCAGTCAACCCGTTGCCACCCAGATTGAGGCGTGTCAGGTTGGAAAGGTTGCCCAACCCCGACGGGATCGTCCCAGTCAACCCGTTGCCACCCAGATTGAGGCGTGTCAGGTTGGAAAGGTTGCCCAACCCCGACGGGATCGTCCCAGTCAACCCGTTGCGACTGAGAGCCAGCTGCCGCAGGTTGGAAAGGTTGCCCAGTTCAGGTGGTATCGAGCCGTCCAACTGGTTGCCGTAGAGTTCCAAACGTTGCAAATTAGACAGATCGCCCAATCGCGATGGGATCTCTCCATCCAGTCGGTTGGCCTGCAGGTGTAGGCGGGTCAAGTTGGAGAGGTTACCCAAAGAGTCCGGGATCTGCCCACGCAACTCGTTGCCAGTGAGATGGATCACCTCCAGGTTAGTCAGGTCGCCCAACCAGTCGGGCACAGATCCTGTTAACTGGTTTTCGAAAAAGTACATGTGGGTCAGGTTAGAGAGGTTGCTCAATGAGGCCGGCAATGGTCCGGCAGTAAACGAGTTCCCTCCCAAACTTATACGCTCCAGATTGGAGAGGTCACCCAACCAAGCCGGGATTGGCCCCGTCAACTCATTCCGCCACATGTACATAATCGTCAAATTGGAGAGGCGGCTCAGAGAAGACGGTATCGGCCCACGCAATTGGTTGCCGCCAAGGTTAAGCACTTCCAGATTGGAGAGGTTGCCCAGCTGGGAGGGAATCGACCCACTCAACTGATTCCCGGAGAGGCCCAGCGATTCTAGGTTAGAGAGATTACCCAGTTGCGATGGTATGCTTCCAGTTAGTCCGGTTCCCTCAGTACCCTCGTATCTCCAGATATTGAGATGGGTCAGGTTAGAGAGATTACCCAGCGAAGTTGGGATCGATCCCTCAAAATTATTGCCCCCCAGGCTCAGCACTTCCAAGTTGGAGAGGTCGCCCAGACTTGAAGGGATTTCACCGCGCAACTGGTTGGTGTGAAGCCTTAATATGGTCAGGTCAGAGAGATTGCCCAGTATGACCGGCAGCATTCCGGTTAGTTGGCTCTCACTGAGATCGAGTTCGGTGACCCTGCCGTTTGCGTCCGTGGTCACCCCGTGCCACTCCCCGATTGGCCCGGTGCTCAACCAGTTTGTGTTGTCGGTCCAGTTCGCACCGCCCGTCGCGTTGTACAACGCCACCAGAGCCGCTCTGTCCGCGTCGGGGGTGCCGGGCGCCGCCGAGCAGTCGGGCATGGGGGGGCTTACACCCGGCGGCAGGGTATTCCGGCCCAGCAGGAACGTCCAGCGAGAGCCGATGGGCGGCCAGAAGAAATCGCTGCTCACACTTCCGCCGCCGCCGGTATCGACGAAGTCGTTGCTGGTCAGCACCGTGAAGGCGTGTTGGGCGCCCACAGACAGCCTCCGGACGGTATATTCAGCGCGCCCGTTGTTCACCGGGATGTTCCGGGCGTTCACGTCCACATAGATGAACGCCTCAATCCATTCCTGCGTGCAACTGGCCGTGGCGAAGTGGTAGTCGATCTCCATGTTGACGTAACCGATGCGGTAGTACGTTGCCTGCGGCACCGCATCCCAGGAAATGATGACCTCACCGGGTTCACTGCCCTGCGTGACCTCGATGTTGGCCACCGGAGGGACCTGACCCGGTGTCGCTGTTGCCGCCGAGCAATCGGGCATGGGGGGGCTTACACCCGGCGGCAGGGTATTCCGGCCCAGCAGGAACGTCCAGCGAGAGCCGATGGGCGGCCAGAAGAAATCGCTGCTCACACTTCCGCCGCCGCCGGTATCGACGAAGTCGTTGCTGGTCAGCACCGTGAAGGCGTGTTGGGCGCCCACAGACAGCCTCCGGACAGTATATTCAGCGCGCCCATTGTTCACCGGGATGTTCCGCGCGTTCACGTCCACATAGACAAACGCCTCAATCCATTCTTCAGTGCAACTACCCTTGGCGAAGTGGTAGTCGATCTCCATGTTGACGTAGCCGATGCGGTAGTAAGTAGCCTGCGGCACCGCATCCCAGGAAATGATGACCTCACCGGGTTCACTGCCCTGCGTGACCTCGATGTTGGCCACCGGAGGGACCTGGCCCTGTGCAACGGCCAGTCCGGTACTCCCTGCGACGCCCGCCACGGTAGCGAGCACGACTGCCGTGAACAGCAGTAGGATCAAACGCGATTTCCTCAACGTTGCCATCAGCTGCTTCATCGTTCTTCCCTCCAATACGTTAGAAACACTGAAGAGTTCGATCCCATCACGAGCGACCATTATGGAATTCCAAGGAGGCTTTCGCTAACCTACATGCACCACCATGCCCGGTAGAGCGGGCTCTGACCATTGCCATTGAGTCAACTTAGCAAGGAGTCCATAGGCGGACCTTGATATTGGCGTGATACGCCACAGCAACGTAGTTGCCTCGACCACTCCCGACCGGGATAATAGGCCTGTAAATCTCCAATGTCCGTGTTTCACCTCCCAACCGCCCGATTTGCAAAAACGGAGATGGGAAATTGCAACAATCGACACCGTTGGGCCGCGATGATCGCCGCGTTCGTGCTGCGCAAGTCGGCGCCCTGTTGCGCTGGCATCGCCAGAATTTCAGCCGCATAGACGGGCGTCAGGGTTTGAGCCAGGCTGAGGTGCTGGGGCGCATGGCCCCTCTCAGCTCCGACGAGCGAATCGTGCCGGCTGACACCAGTTCGTGGTCCCGGCTGGAGAATGGCGTGGCTCCCGCGAGCCGCGAACGCCTGGAGCTTTTCGGTCGGGCATTGGACCTGTCGCGGGTGGAGATCGACGGCCTCCTGCTCCTGGCCGGGTTTGAGCCCGTCGGTCAGCAGATGTCGGCAAGGCTCTCTCCGGCGACCACCGCGTCGGCCGACGACGGCGAGGCGGTGGATCGCGACCCGGAACCAATGGGCCTGCCGGCCGTCGGCATGTTCGGCGAGCGGGGCATCCGACCGTTCCTCGCCGAGACCCTGAGCTTTTTCCTCTACCGGACCCTGCTTCCCGCCGCCGCCGCGGCCGGCGCCGGGTACCTGCTGTACTCCCTGGGCATCACCGCCACCTGGATCGTGGTGCTGTACATCGGCCTGGCCATGGGCCTTGTGGTGTTTCAGGGCTTTCTGAAGATGCGACGCGCCAGCAACCTGCGCGACCTGCTGCTCTTGTCGGTCTTCTTTGTGCTGAGTACCCCGCTGCTGCAGATCCCGTTTATCCGGATGGACAATTACGGCTTCCACAACATACCCGCACTGGCCGGCACGCCGTTCTCGATCGTGCTGGTGATGTCCGCCAACCTGCTGGTGGCGCTGGTTGCCGCCCTGGGGTTCGACCTGCTGTGGCGGTGGCAATACGGCGGTCGGGGAGCGGCCAAGGCTTACCACCGTGCCCTGTGGGTGGCTGCGCCGCCCTTCGCGTTCGTGTACCTGTGGATTTTGCTGGCCTCGAACGCCGGCTCATGGCTCGGCTGCGCGTTCGTGCTGCCGGTGATGACGGGTGTGTTCGCCATGCTGGTCGCCCTTCGTGACGAGAGCGTCGAGCTCACCGAGTGGGACCGCCGGTTCCTGCTCTGGTGCACCATGGTGGTCACCATCATCCTGACCACCTTTGGCGCCGCCGGGATCCTGACCGCGTACATGCAGCCGAGCTTTGCGTCCCTCACCGGTCACACGTTGATCCATTCGTGGGCCATCGACTTCGCCGCCCTGGGATATCCCGAGCACGAACTGGCCGCCCGCTGGCGTATGGGATACGCGTGGAACGCGGTGACCGGCGTCGTCTACCTGGTCATCGTCCTGGGAGGCAGCCTGACCGTCAGCCTCTATCGACTGGGCGGCGGCGATCCATCGCAGCCGACCGCCGACGTCGGGCAGTTGCCGGCGGGAGAGGCCGCAAAACCGGATACCGTCCGACAACGCATCAAGTCCCTCTTCGGACCGGGACGCCTGGCCGGCCGTCCGCTGCGACCCGACCCGGTCTGACCTCCGCTCATCGGCAACACCCACGTCCGGCATTTGCGAGGCTGTATGCCACTGGATCGAGAAGAACGTTCGGCCCGTGCACCGCAAGTCGGCGTGCTTTTGCGCTGGCACCGCCAGAATTTCAATCGTGCAGATGGACGCCGGGGTCTGAGCCAGTCCGATGTCCTCGGGCTCATGGCCCCGCTGAGCGTCGACGAGAAAGTCGTGCCGTCCGATAGCAGCTCGTGGTCCAGGATGGAAAACGGCGCGTCTCCACCCACCCGCGAACGCCTCGAAGTTTTCGGCCTGGCCCTCAACCTCTCCGAGGAAGAGATCAATGGGCTCCTGGCGCTGGCCGGATTTGAAACTGCCCACCAACCCCAGGCGTTATCCGCCGGCCGGCGCCGCGCCAAATCCCGGGCGGCCGTAGACTCGAACGAGTCGGACTCATCGGCAGAGGCAGACGGTCCGGATCGGGACGAGGTCCTTGGCGAACGCGGCGTCCGCTCTTACGTCGCCGAGGCCCTGGATTTCAGCTTCTTCCGGTTCCTCCTGCCCGCCGCGGCGATGGCCGGAGCCGGCTACCTGCTGTTCTCCCTGGGTGTCACCGCCGTCTGGATACTGATGCTGTATGTCGGCCTGGCCATGGGCCTGGTGCTGTCCCAAGGGTTTTTTAAAATGCGCCGGGTCGGCAATCTGCGGGAGTTGCTGTTCGTGACCCTGTTCATCGTGCTGACCGCCGGGTTGCTCCAGGTCCCGTTCATCGGCATGGATCCTTATGGATTCTATATCTGGGGGGAACCGGGCGGGATCGTGTTGCCGATTGTGCTGTCTATGATGGCAAACCTGGCGGTGTCCCTCGTCGCCAGTCTGATTTTCGACCTGTTGTGGCGCTGGCAATACTCCGGTCGCGGCGCCGACAAAGCGTACTTGAGGGCCCTGTGGGTGGCGGCGCCCCCAATGGGACTCACCTATTCGTGGATCCTGCTAACGGGCAACTGGGGAGCCTGGGTCGGTTGTTCGGTCATTCTGACTATTTTGACGGGAGTCTTCGCGATGCTGACGGTGATGCGGGACGAGACCGTTGTATTCACGGAGTGGGATCGCAGGTTCCTCCTCTGGTGCAGTGTGCAGGTCACCACCGTCCTCGCCGCCCTGGGCGCAGTGTCGATAGTGGTGGGTTACATGGACCCGTCACTTTTGTCGCTCAGCGGCCATACGCTGATCCATCCCTGGGAGATCAACTACACCGCCCTGGGATATTCTGAATCGGAGCTCATCTCCCGCCTGCGCGTCGGTTACCTGTGGAACTCGATGACTTGCATCTCCTACCTGGTCATTTTCATCGGTGGCTACCTGACGCTGAACATTTACCGTCTGGGAGGCGGCGACCCGGCCGTTCCCACCGCCGACGTCGGGGAGTTGCCGGCAGGGGAGACTGTACGACCGGATACCGTTGGGAAGCGCATCAAATCCCTCTTCGGACCGGGACGCCTAGCCGGCCATCCGCTGCGCCCGGAGCCGGCCTGACAGAGCGTCGGCGCCAGTTTTCGCAAATCGTCAGAATCAGGATTTACGGGATTTTATGATTTCGCAGGATTGGAATATCTCCATCAAGGAACGATTCCAATCCTGAGAATCTCCAAATCTTGAAAATCCTGATTCTGACAATTCCCCACCGCGAAGCTGGGTACGCATGAATCTCTGCCGGCCACGCGGACCCCGCCGGCTGTACCTCGCCCACGCGCTGATTGTCCTGCTCGTGGCCGCGTTCGTGCTCTGGCGGCCGGCCGCCGCCGCTCTCCACACCACGGCTTTCGTGGGGCACATGCTGCCCGGGCCGTTCAAGGTCCAGCGGTGGCTGACGCCCGAGCCGGAACGGCTGACCACCACCTTCCAACGCCACGACGGCACGCCGGACGTCGCGGAGGTCTACGTCATCCCCGGCGAAAAACCCCGGGCCGCCGTGCTGATGTTCCTGGGCGCCACGCCCCACGGCTACGACGACCCGGAGGTGGTCAACCTGGGTTACGCGCTGGCCCGCACCGGGTTCGCCGTGATGTACTACTGGTCGGAGACCATGGGAGCCGAGCAGCGCCTGGACGCCGGAGACGTGCCGCACGTCGTGGCCGCGTTCCAGCACCTGGCTCATCAAGACTACGTCGACCCCGACCGCCTCGGCCTGGCCGGCTTCTCGGTGGGCGCGTCCTACGCCATGGTGGCCGCCGCCGATCCGCGCATCGCCTCGGATATCGCCTTCGTCAACTCATTCGGCGGCTACCATGACCTCGGCGATCTCATCGCGCAGATCTCGGCCCGGCGCACCGTTGACGCCGGCCCGGAAACGCCGTGGGAACCCGACCAGCACACCATGACGGTTTTCACCAACACCCTGCTGGCCGAGCCGCAATCCGACGCCCGCGACGCCCTGCTGGAAGGCAGCGGTAGCCTGCAACAGGCGCGCCGGTCTTTCGACATGATGCCGGCCCGTTTCCGTTCGGACGTCGCCGCAGTCTCACCATCCCAACGCACACACGCATGGAGCGACGATACCGTGCTGCGGATCATGCACGACCGGGGCGATGCCGTGATACCGGTGAGCGAATCCCGCCGCCTGGTCGCCGCCCTGGCCCAGCAGCGCCCGGACGCGCGGGTGTACTACACCGAGACCGACATCTTCCGCCACGTCGTCCCCGACGCCGACACCGCCTGGGCGCCCCTGCTGAAAGGCGCGTGGCGGGTCTACCGCCACATGTACCACATTATTCGGGTGGCGCAGTAGGCCTGCCGGGCTTTACTGGCCCCCATTTTGTGGTGGCGGACTTCATTAGCAACTCTGCCATTTTGGGTCCGAATGGGTCCCGCACCGTGCTTATCGGCGAGAGTTGGGACAGGGGCACGGCGCGAGAAATGTCAGACTTTACCTTGAAGTCTAACATTGCTACCATTGCGACGAGGGTGCCTAGGACAACATAGAGAACTTGCAGTTGCTGTGTACCCGTTGAGACCACTGCACCTAAACGTCTTATCGATACCCGCCGATTTGGGGACCGGACATGGATACACCTACAGGCGACGACCCGCCTACGTTAGAAAGCGTCGCGCGGATGCTCGAGATCCTCACTGGAGAGCAGCAAAAATTCCAGGACGAAGTACGTGGGTTTATTCGGCAATCCCGAACCCGCCACGAATCAATCAGTTCCGACCTCGGCGTTTTAAAAGGCGGATACGCTTTCGAAACAACGTTACGCGATGTCGTACGGATAGCCTTTGAACTTGGATTTCAGTTCATAGCGGCAATGCCAACACAAGAACTCGACGCGCTCGCCGACCTAGCAGCCAAATCAGGCGAACCAGATGAGGACGTCCAAAGCTTTCGTAACGCTGACTTGGTAATGATGGTACAGAGGCAAGGGGAGCCTGCTGTCTACATTGCTGTGGAGGTTTCTTACACAGTTGGGTCCGTGGACATCCGTAGAGCCAAACGCAACGCGGAGTACCTGAGTCGCTACACACCGCTGCAAGCTGTTGGCGCCGTGGTTGGGGTGCATATGCCGGAAACAACCAGGCACCAAGCGGACGCCGAGGGAATTCTCCGCTACTTGGTCCGCCCGTCGTAGGCAAACCGAGGAGGAACTGTATGGTTGCAGAGCCTATTACCTACATAGGTGTGCATCTTGGGCCAAACGTGGGGGCAAATGACACTATAGTAGGGGTCAGAGTTGTGCCGGGTGGACGGAGCGGCAAGGAAGTTTACGGCCGAACGTTGAACTCTGGCGAACCGGACACCGGAGAGGGGATCATGCTCCACTCGGGAGACACGCTGGTGTTTCCTCCGGGGGACGTCAAAATTTCCCTAGGTGACGTGGACCGATACGCCGAGAAAGGACCTGACGGGTATGCACCTATCGCCAACACTGTGTGGACCTGGTTGCAAATGCCGCCCCATTCGAATGAGACTTTCTTCCATTACTACTTGGCTGCATCACGTCGAATTGACATTGCCCATTCGCTTTGTGTGAGTGCCTTGCATGAGCTGGGCGTTCGTAATGAGGAACCATTCATCCGTACACGCGCGAGGGTTTTCAACGCCTTGGGGATTGCGGAGTCGATGTGCATTGCCATCAACCGCGCGTTCATGATGATCAGAAACTCTCCCGCCGAGTTCTCCGTTGCCACAACTGTCCCTCAGGAAGTCGACGCGCTTTACGACGCCGTGAGAGCCATTCGAAATGCATTTGAACACATAGACGAGCGCGCCATGGGTCGAGCGCGCGAGGAAGGCCAAGCGGATGCTCTATCCATTTTCAATCAGACCGACCTAATATCTTCGGGCGCTTTGTGTTGCGCTGGACATTCTATTAACTTGCGAACGGAGGTGATACCCGCTTTGCTGGCAGCACGAAGATTTATATATGACGTCCTCGCTGAGGCCGGAAATACCAAAACGCTGAACGACAGGCTGGTGTTGGGACCGTTCACTGACGTTGATTAGCGGCGTTGGCGGCGCTCAAAGCAGAAAGAATGCGCTGTGAACGCGACCAAATCCAGCGTAATACAAGAGGCGAGAAAGATTTGCCGCGGTGCGAAAATTAGTGGTAACCCTGTAATTCCCGACGGTAAAGTGGTCAAGGTAAGCTGGTCGGTCACGCAGTTCGCAGACTGAACCAGAATGGCAGTCTTTGAACGGAAGTCTGCCATGCTCGGTTGGTCCACGCATCAACCAACGCGCAATCGCGTGGCACCCCACCCAACACCAAACGCCTCAAATCCGCCGTCGCCAACGCAGCGTATATAGGTTCTAGCGACGGGTATACTTCCCACTCGTCAGGGACTTACGACGCTTGCCCAGAGGGCTTGGAGGGATGATGGACCGCTATAGTTGGACGCTGCGGGTGGCGATCGGCGGCGTTGGGTTCCTGGCCGTGATCGCCGTGTTTGTTGCCGTCGTGCGGGCCTTCAACGTGATGATCGCCGGCATCTATCCCGAGGCCTGGGTGTTGACGGCCATGATGACGGCCCCGTTCACTATCGGCCTGGTGTCGGTCGCGACCCTCGCCACGGCGCTGTTTGAGACCTTACGGCGACGTGGCGCCGTCTCTGCCTGAACCTCGCGCTACGATTGAGCGGCGCGGATGTCCACCCGCGCCGAAAGGGTAGGCTGCCGCCCCGTGACCGGAGGACCGCCCGGTTGCCCGGTGGGTGTCCCGCTGGCAGAATGAATACATCCTCGCGCTGGAGGCGGCCATGACCACCCCCACCGTTGCATACCCGCCCGTTCCCGTGGTGGATCGCTCCACCCTGCCGCCCGGACCGCCCGAGTGGCCCATCGTCGGCCAGTCCTTCCGTTACATGACCGACTTCCTGGGGCTGGCGCGGGAGGCGGCCGGATACGGCGACCTGGTGACGATGTCGACCAGGCCGATCCTGGCGTACCTGGTCAATCATCCCGATCTGATCCAGGACCTGTTCGTGACCAACCACCAGTCCGTGGGTCGGGGCTGGACAACGGCGGCCTGGCAGGACCTGCTGGGCCTGGGTCTGGTCACGTCCGACGACCCGCTGCACCTGCGCCAGCGCCGCCTGATGCAGCCCCAGTTCAACCACCGACGGATCGCGGGCTACGCCGAGGTCATGACCGACTTTGCCCGGCGCCATGAGAACCGGTGGCAGGACGGCGCTCGCGTCGACATGGCCCGCGAGATGGGAGAGCTCACCCTGCACATCGTGGTCCGGACGCTGATGGGCCTCGACCTGCCCGACGCCGTGCGTCGCATCGGGGCGGCCTTCGAGATCGGCAACGAGTACCTCACCAAGCGCGGCAACTTCCCTCCGCGCCTGCGACGGCTGGCGAACCGCCTGCCCCTGCCCTTCACGGTGCGGTTCCGGCGTGGGCGAGTGTTCCTGGATGAGACCGTCTATGGCCTGATCGAGCAGCGTCGTCGGTCCGGCCTGGAGGGCGACGACCTCCTCTCGCTGCTGCTGAACGTGCAGGACGAGGAGGCCGCCAATCCCGAGGACGCCGTGATGACCGACGTCCAGTTGCGCGACGAGGTCATCACCCTGTTCGCGGCCGGACACGAGACCACCGCCGTTGCACTGACCTGGACCTGGTACCTGCTGGCCACCCATCCCGAGATCCAGGCCCGCTTCCACGCCGAGCTGGACGACGTGCTGGGCCGGCGAGATCCGACCCTTGAGGATCTCAGCAACCTGCCCTTCATGGAGCGGATCCTGACCGAGTCCATGCGGCTGTACCCGCCCATCTGGTCCACCGGCCGCATGACCTTCCAGCCTATCACCCTGGGCGGCTGGGACATTCCGGCCGGCGCGGCCCTGTCGGCTCCGCAGCTGATCGTCCACCGCGACCCGCGCTGGTTCGACAACCCATTGGAGTTTCAGCCCGACCGCTGGACGCCGGAGTTTCGCGCCGGCCTGCACCGGTTCGCTTACTACCCCTTCGGCGGCGGGCCACGCCTGTGCATCGGCGAGGGGTTCGCATGGATGGAAGCGATGCTGGTGCTGGCAACCATGGGCCAACGCTGGACCATGCGCCACGACCCGCGGCACGAGGTCGGGCTCCAGCCGCTGATATCCCTGCGCCCCAGAGGGGGCATGCCCCTGTTCCTCGAACGGCGCAGCTGAAGCCGCTGGGCGTATGTTTTACTACTGACGACGGTGCAATCCGTCGATCACGCCGGCTGGACCGCCGCGTTGCCGAAGCCGGCAGAGAACCCTTCGGATACCGGCGCTTCCATCCCGATGGCGCCGGGTTCGTTATGCTTGCGCACCACCAGCACCGGCGCGTTGGCGTGACGCACCACCCGGTCCGTCACGCTGCCCAGCACCAGCCGGTTGATCCCGCTCCGTCCGTGGGTCGTCATCACGACCAGGGTCGGCTCGTTTCCGGCCATCTCCACAATTGCTTCGGCGGGATTTTGCCCCTGCAGATGGCTCACTACCACGTTGCCGCCGAACCCAAATTCCTGGGCCAGCCGTCGTGACGCGGCAGCCAGCGACGCCAGGGCGTCTTCGGAGTCGGCCTGCACCAGTTCCTCGGCCGAGATCAATCCCTCCTCTGCGGAAGCGCGGTCGAGGTACCGGCGATAGAAGTCCGATGTGCCCGTGACCTGCATCAGCATGATGCGCGCGCCCAGCCCGGTGGCGACGGCGGCGGCGTGCGACAACGATTCCTCGGATAACTCCGACCCGTCCAGGGGCACCAAAACCGTTTTCACTTCAACCCCATTTGCGGGCGCAGATTCGGCATTGCTGCGGATCAGCAGCACCGGGTTGGGAATGGAGTGCAGCACCTTGTCCGCGACGCTGCCCAGCGCCCAGCGTGCGATGCCGCCGCGACCGTGGGTCGACATCACCACCAGCGCCTCCGGATCGCGCACCAGCCAGTCCACCAGGGCGCGCGCCGGCGCGCCCGGCAGGGTGGTTGCGGTGGCGACCAGTCCCTCTGACCTGAGTCCCGCCTGGATCTGGCCGAGGTACCTGCGTGAGCTGCGCTCGGCGTCCGCCAGCATGCGTCGGGCCGCCTCGGCCCACTGACGATGGCGCGCCGCCGGTGGAAGGACGTCAAAGGCCTCCACCAACTCGACCGGGATTGCCAACGATCCCGCGATAGCACGGGCGTAGGGCAACGCCGTCTCGGAAAACGGGGATCCGTCCATGGGGACGATAATTCGCGAGTACACGATCGTGTGATCTCCATCAAATTTGCCGGAGGCTGAACCTGTCGGCATTTTACCATTGGCCGCATCGGACCCGGCCGCAACTCTGTCCCGGGCACGTCTCACGGAGGCGGCAGTTGTCACCACGAAAGAGCGAGGCCAGGACCGTGTAGCCGGTCCTGGCCTCTGCGCCAGGGGCCTCAATGCCCCCGACCCTATCTCTCGTCCCTGTCAGTCGGTGCGACTATCGGATCGCCGCTACGCCACCGACAGGGACCGGACACGGGAAATGCCACTTGTGGTGCCTCGTGATCAGAGAAACCACTTCCTACCTCCTGTGATGACGACGGTCTTTCCGTCGGGTTGTGATGAGCGGGGTTTCCGATTCCAACCCCGGCATCTTGAATACAGATTATACGGTACGACGATACTTGTCAACCCCTGCTTGGAACTCGATCAGGCGATTTCGCTGTCCGATGGGTCAGGGTGGCCGAGACTATGCCTGGTCCAGCAGGGGTAGGATTTTGTTCAGTAGTGCCTCTACGTCGTGGAGGCTTTCCGCGACTTCGAAAGCCTGCATCGTGTCCTCGTAGAAGTTCTCGTGAAGGGCGCTGGCCGTGTTGAACCAACGGCGTATATCCCCGTCGCCGGTCTCAGCCCTCAGTCGGCTGACGGTCACCAGATGGTGTCGGTGACGGCTGTGTTCCCAGCCGCGCTGTTCGGCGACAGCCTTGAGGATTTGGGCGGTAGCACCCCAGCCCTTTTCAGATGCCTGTGGCAGGTCGCCGGCGGCGAGTTCCTGTCTGGCCTGCGCCAGAAAACGCTCACTGGCCTGTTGATACTGCTGAGTAGTCACCCTGGGGTCCTCCTGCTGGTTTTACAGGTTAGCAACTTCAACCTGCTTGGGCAATGCTGCGGCCGCGGCGCCCCATGATGGTTGGGGCACAAGTAGCGAAATCGCTTTGGAACTCGATTTGCGTTTTTTTCGTGCCGCCATCGCAAGGGGGATGACATCACCGGGAACGAGACTGCCGCGTTGCGCTCGCAATGACCGACATCCCACGAAGAATGACAGCCACTCCAAAAAGGCGCCGGCGATGTCCGGCGACCTGTGGCGCACCGCTCTGAACACACGACACGATCCAAGTTTTCAAAATTCACGTAAATACGTCAACATTTCACGTCTCGTTATCGGCTTGCCCTTTGCTATAAGGGAGTGGTTACCGGGAACGGCAGCCTCTCGCTAGTTGCTTCGTACAACTTGCTGCCGCCCCGGATCGTTTCTAATATCACCGGCTCGACATTCGGAGCCCTTTGGGTAGAGGTAGGAACCAACCATGGCAGATGAACGCGCACACGAATTGGCCCAGCGCCTGCGCAAGGCGGAAGAGGCGGCCAGCTACATGGAACGCCTGGAGACGCTGGCATCCGAGGCGCCCACCCTGCGGGAACAGGTCAGCCTGCTTCAGCGCATGGAAGCGCGGGAGAGCCATCGCAAGGACGCCATCGAAAACGCCCGCTACGCCCTGTCCGCGGCAGCGGAAGCCCAGCGCGAGCTGCCCGACCTGATTGCAAACGCCGCCAACCTGGTCAACCAGTTGGCCCGCTCCCTGCGTGAGGTCGACACCTTCCGCCGCGAGGCCACCGCCGCCCTCAGCGTCGTTGACCGCATGGACTACGAGGACGAGCTGGACCAGGCCATGGAGGAGCACGAAGAGGAAGAGGAGAATGCCCCCATCCAGCGCGACGCCCAGTCCATCCGGATGGTGGTCGCCTCGCGGCACGGCAGCACCCGGGTCCGGCGCATGATCGACGAACTGTCGCCGGGGTTCGAGGTCTTCGCCGGGTGCAACCTCAACGCCGATCCCATGCGTGGTGAGCTCACCACACTGATCATGGCCAAGCTCGCCGCCGAGGCCGAGTCCAGCCGCGGGCCATCGCCGGCGACACGCCGGCCGGCGCCGCCGCCTCAAATGTCCGAGCCGGCCGTTCCGGTCACCCAGGAGAACGTGGAACCTGCTGGAGACTAACCGGCTTCCGGGCTGACGAAATGCTTTGGGGGCGACCACCGGTCGCCCCTTTTTTCTTGTATCAACTATCCCGGTTTCGGGTACTATACGCCCCACGCCTTCGTACCTTGAGCCGACCCTACCGAGGAGATGATCACCATGGCCGATAAACAAATTCTGTGCGCCATCGGCGTCGACCTGGACGCCGTGGGCGGCTGGTTGGGATCGTACGGCGGCGAGGACTCGCCCGACGACATCTCCCGCGGTCTGTTCGCCGGCGAGGTGGGCACCCCTCGACTGCTCAAGCTCTTCGAGCGGCTCAACATCAAGACCAGCTGGTTCATCCCGGGCCACTCCATCGAGACCTTCCCGGAGGAGTGCCGCATGATCGTGGAGCAGGGCCACGAGGTGGGCATGCACGGGTACTCCCACGAGAACCCCATCTCCATGTCCCCGGAGCAGGAAGAGGCGGTGCTGCTCCGCTGCATCGACCTGATCACCGAGGTTTCGGGCAAACGGCCCCGGGGCTACGTCGCGCCGTGGTGGGAGTTCAGCCACGTGACCAATGAGCTGCTGCTCAAGCACGGCATCAAGTACGACCACAGCCTGATGCACCGGGACTTCGAGTGCTACTACGTCCGCGTTGGCGACCGCTGGACCAAGATCGATTACGCCATGCCGGCCGACTACTGGATGCACGCCCTGGAACGCGGCGAGGAGACCGATCTCGTCGAGATACCGGCCAACTGGTACCTGGACGACCTGCCGCCGATGATGTTCATCAAGAAGTCACCCAACAGCCACGGCTTCGTCAACCCCAGGGACATCGAGCAGATGTGGCGGGACCAGTTCGACTGGGTTTACCGCGAATACGACGACGCGGTGTTCCCCATCACCATCCACCCCGACGTCAGCGGCCGGCCCCAGGTCCTGCTCATGCTGGAGCGCATCATCGAGTACATCCGCTCCCACGACGGCGTGCGGTTCGTGACCTTCGAGGAGATCGCCGACGACTTCCTGGCGCGGCATCCGCGGCGCTGAACCGCCGGGCAGCCCGGGCGCGTATCCGACGCCATCGGTACCTCGCAGATGAACAGATACCCCAGAAAACTGGCGGACCTCCATACGCATCTGTACGGGTGCATCCACTCTGCTGACTTCCTGGAGTTCCTCAAGGATCGCGAGGTGGATTGGACCAGATACGAGAACAATTACCACCGGGTCTACGGGGTTTCCCCGCTCATCACGGACGTCCTGGAGAGATGCCGCCGGGGGATCGCTGGTGCCGGTGCCGAATTTGACCGGCTGTTCGTGTTCGGCGATGACGATGCCGGCAACTTCGACAGGTTCCAGGCCAAATACAACATGCTGAATCACGGCGGTGTTATGTCCGGGTTCTGGCGAGGTGAATTGCCAGCGTCGGCGGTCATCGCCGAAACGTGCATGTTCATCCATAAGATCATCGCCCGGCAACAACAGCAAAATCTCGGCTACGTGGAGCACCGGATGGCGCTCGGACCCGATGGCGCACAATCCCAGTCGAGAGAAATGTTGCGCACTATGCTGGCAACCTATGCGGAGTACGAGGACGCGGACATCCAGGCGAGGCTCGCCATCAGCCTGCCCAGGGAGAACCCATGGCCGAACTGGGAGCTGGTCCGGGAGGCTGTGCTGGGTCCGCTGGGGCACCTGTTAACCGGGATCGACTTCTGCTACTTGGAAGAGGGTTATCCGCCCAAGGATCAGCGCGAGCTGTTCAACGAGGTGAAAGATTTCAACCGTCGGCACCCCGAACGGGCGTTGGCCGTCCTGTATCACGTCGGCGAGAGTTTCAACGACAAGTACCTGGAGAGCGCCGTGCGCTGGGTGCACGAAGCCGCTGAGTTCGGCGCCCACCGCCTGGGTCATGCCATCGCGCTGGGAGTTGACCCGGCACGATACGGCAGGCACACCCGGACCGAAAGCGTCTCGGAGCGTGTGGATCAATTGCGGTATGATTTGATCCACCGGGAAGGGCTGGGCGAATTTGGTGTCCGAGTGGACGTGGCCACCGCCACCGAGGAGTTGGAACGCATCAGCTCTCTGCCGATGGACCACCGGATCACTATGGAATACGACGACGCCAAACTCGACGAGTTTCGGCAACGCCAGGAGTTTGCCATCGGTTGCGTTCGGGATTTGGGCGCGGTAATCGAAGTGTGTCCGACGTCAAACCGCCGCATCGGGGGAATAACGAACCCGGAGCATCACCCTGTAAAACGGTTTATCGCCAGCAACGCTCCGTTCGTCATCGCCAGCGATGATCCCGGGATATTCGGGATCACCCTGGCCGACGAGGTTGCCTGGGTTGGCGAACACCACCGGCTGACCGACGACACGATGGAACACATCCTGGACCTGGGGTGGTCCAGTCGCAGCGAAGTTCTGACTGGTCGGTTGTCCTGACCACAGCGACAACCACCAAGTCCGATGATCGCTCGCTCGCGACGCACGCCTTTCTCGTTCAACCGTTCTTGGCATCCTCCCCTCAGGAGACGAACATGCGCAGCATCGACATTCACGCCCACCTGACGCCGCAGTGCTTCTGGCGCGCCACCGAGGACGGCGGCGACTGGCACACCCTGCGGCGGGAGCAGGATGCCAATGGACGCCCCATCCTGGTGTCGGGAACCGGCCGCGGCCAGCTTCCGCCCAAGGCCAGCTGGACGCCGGAGCAACGCCTGGCCGACATGGACTCCCTGGGCGTGGACGTACACGTGGTCTCGCCCTTCGGCGGGTTCTACAACTACGACATGGATACCGACGTGACCGTCGCGACGTCCCGGGAATGCAACGACGAGATCAGCCAGATGATGCAATCCTGGCCCGAACGGTTCTCCGGCCTGGCGACGCTACCCATGCAGGACGTGCCCGCCGCCATCGCCGAGCTGGAGCGGGTCATGGTGAACCTGGGGTTCAAGGGCGCGATGATCGACGACAAGATCAACGGCAAGCTGCTGGACGAGCCGGAGTTCATGCCCTTCTGGAAGGCCGCCGAGCAACTGGGCGCGGTCATCCTGTTCCACCAGTCCGGCGACACCATCGTCGACGCGCGCATCAAACGGTACCACCTGCCGAACTCGGTGGGGAACCTGGCCGACCGCACGCTGACCTTCGCGTCTCTGGTGATGGGCGGCGTCATGGACGCCTGCCCCGACCTGCGCATCTGCCTGTCCCACGGCGGCGGGTACGCCTGCTATGGCGCGGGCCGGATGGACCGGGGCTGGGAGCGCACCCCAGAGACCCAGCGGGTGGCCGCCAACCCGCCCAGCCAGTACCTGAACCGGTTCTACTACGACTGCATCGTGTACACCGAGGAGTCCCTGCGGTTCCTCATCGACTCCGTGGGCATCGACCGGGTGGTTTTCGGCACCGACTGGCCCTACGACATGGCGCAGGACTGGCCGGTTTCGTGGATATTGGCCATGGACAGCCTGACCCAGGACGAGAAGGACGCCATCCTGTGGAAGAACCTCGAAACCCTGCTGGGCATCTGAAGGCCAGCTTCCCGTCCCGCGTTCCGCAAGCCCGTGTTCCGGAGGACAATTCGTGAGACACATCGACGTACACACCCACCTGGTGCCGCAGATCCTGTGGAAGGCCTTTGCAAACGGCGAGGACTGGCACGGGATGCAGCACGAGGTCCAGGGTGACCTCGAGTTCATCGTCGGCAACGGCAAGCGCATCCTGATCAACTCGCCCAAGATCCGGTACACGCCGGAGGAACGCCTGGCGGACATGGACGCTGAGGGCACCGACGTACAGGTGGTATCCATCCACACCCCGCTGTTCCCGTACCACTGGGAGACCGCCGCAGCGGTCAAGGCGTCCCAGGAGGTCAACGACGAAATCGCCGGCATGACCCGGAAGTGGCCCGACCGTTTCGCCGGACTGGCCACGCTGCCGGTGCAGGACGTCGACGCCGCCATCGCCGAACTGGAAAGGGCCGTCAAGGTCCTGGGCCTCAAGGGCGCCGAACTCGACATGGTGGTCAACGGCCAGAACTGGGACGAACCGCACTTCCTGCCGCTGTTCAAGGCCGCCGAGGAACTCGATGCCCTGCTGTTCTTCCACCCGCAGCCCCAGGACAACATCATGGCGCTGGAGCGGACACTGCGTTACGGCATCCCCAACAGCGTGGGCGTCGTGCTGGAAGACGCTCTGCTGGTGGCTACCTTGATCCACAGCGGCGTGCTCGACGAATGCCCGAACCTGCGGGTGTGCGTCGCCCACGGCGGCGGCGGGGCCTGCTTCGGCATGGGACGCCTGGATCACGGCTGGCAGGTGCGCTCCGAGGCCCGCGTCAACATACTGAAGCCGCCCAGCGCGTACCAGAAGCAGATCTACTACGATTTCCTGACCAGCAGCGAGGCCGGGCTGCGGTTTCTCATCGACAGCGTTGGCGTCGACCGTGTCGTCATCGGCAGCGACTGGCCCTTCGTGGGCTGGGACCCCTCACCCGGCGGTTGGCTGGAAGGCCTCGAAAGTCTTTCTCAAGAGGAGAAGGAAAAGATTTCGTGGCGCAACCTGGAAGCACTCCTGGGCATCTGACGACGGAGTTCGATAAGCGCGCAGATTTTCAGCAAAACGGTCATTTTACGAGAGCAATGTAAGCGATAATGCCGGCGATTCGGATAGCAGATGAACATCATGTGTAACATGTTCACATGTGATGTGCGCAAGCAATCCAACCTGGAGAGGCCGGTGCAGGGCGAATGGCGTTTCATGCCGGCCTGACCACTGGCGGAATCCCGGATGCCGCATTATCATCCCGCGCGCCGGTCGATAGGCTGGCTAGTTGAACACCCCGTCGGCCGTTCTCGGCCGGCGGGGATATCCCTCGAAAACGGTTGCGGCTCTCGTATTGCCGGACCCCGTCGGTTCGGCCTCATGCCGCGAACGGACTCCCGGAGCGGGTCCGGACGGGCCGCCAGGCAGCGTACGGGCCGTGAGGTGAAGGCGCTGGCGGGTTCAGTTCCAGCGCACTTCGATGGGGAAACTGCTCCGCGAAGCCCAGACTTGCCAGTGCCCGGCGTCGTAGTCCCGGATCAGCACGGTCTGGCCCCGTGGTGTGAGCGCGGTGCCTTGCAGGGGCCGGTCCGGGCCGAATCTGGCGGTGCCAGGCCAGTCCGTCTTGCGGATTACGCAGAGGGAATCGCCGGTCGTGGTTTGCGCGGTTCCGGGCGGGCGCGGCGACTTCCGGACTTTCAGGCTCTCCGCCGTCATTTCCACCCGTGGGCCACGGCCCAACGAGTTTGAAGCCGTGCTGATGGCGACCTCAACGACGTAGTTGAAACTCTCGCCTTTGGACCGGCAGGAGCCGCTTGCGAATAACGAAGACCCGGTGGCAACCCGTGTGGTGAACCAGTTACCGACCCAAACGTAGGCCGTGAACGCGATCAGGAGACCGGTGACAACCATCAGCGTCGCTGTGATTGGACGGCGCATCTTCCCGCTCCAATTACCGTATGCGGTAGGTCAGTTGCTCAGCTACTTCAGGCCTGCGTAAACCCCAATAACTGGCATGCGCCCTCGATTGATATCAGCGCGCTCACTCCGTTACGATGCGTCATGTCTTCCTCCTTATCCAGGGTGGCTGGCTTATCCAAGGTGGCTGGACACCGGCCGGAGCGGACACGACCCGCTGCGGCCGACTTGTTGTCGGTCACCTGAGGAGGCTACGTTCAGCAGTGGCCCAGCTATTGCAACGACGCCTAGCGGGGTCGTTGAACGCCTTCAAGAAGGTAGATCCGAGGGCGAAATCAGCCCTCGTCGGGAAAATGCTCAGTCAGGATGGGTCGGGAGCGCTGCGATTGCCAGGACGCGCGGCCAATGAGTCCACGCGGTCCATCTTATGCGTAATACGATCTGATTCGATTGTCTGAACGCCGACCCACAAGTTGTGATAAATCGTTACGATAATCGGAGCATACGGTGCCCGGGCTGGGGAGTCAATAATGGTAGTCCCCCACGGGTACCCCATTTATGGTGGGGACACGTCAGAAGCAGGATTTCAGGATCTGGGGATAATCAGGATAGGGACCGTTCCGTGACGTAGATCTCCAATCCTGCCCAATCATAAAATCCCGTAAATCCCGCCTCTGACGATTCACGAAACTGAGCACGCCCGAGTAACGGTCTGCGGTGCTGGAACACCGCCGGATAGCCGGCCCGAAACCGCGCGAAGGACGGGTCGCCACCTCAGCCTACGGGCAGTTCCCGGCCACTATCGGACGCCTGCTTGACGGTGTCGAGGAAGCGATGGAGACCGACGGCGGTATCGAAGGTTGGCAGGCGACTGGTTTCGCCCGTCCTGATCGCCTGGGCGAACAGGGCGTATAGCTGCCCGACGTTGTACGGGTCGCCCTGGGGGAAATCGCCTGGCACGTGCATGAACTGCTGGGGGATTTCCAGGTCTGCCAACGCGTGGTTCCCCTTCGCTCCCTGTACCCGCAGCATCTCGCCGCGCTGCGATGACACGCTGCCGGTGACGATCAGCGTCCCTTCCCGGCCGTAGATCTCCATGCGGTACCCGCTACCGGCCCAGGGGACGGCGCCAACGTGGACCGCTGCCGCGGCGCCTCGCGCCAACTCTCCGGATACCCGCACGTTGTCCGGCGACAGGACGTCGACGTATTGCTGGGTGTCGGTCTCGTACCACTGGCGCACCTGGTTGGTGACCATGCAGGCGACGCGGTTGAAGTCGCCCAGCACGAAGCGCAGGGCGTCGATCACGTGGCCGGTGGCAATGGTCAGGGTGTTGGCGCCCGCGCTGGGGTCCCGCTGCCAGGTGCCGCTCGATTGCCGATTCACCGGGCCGTCCCGAAATGTGGTTACGGTGCAGGTCATCACTTCGCCCACATAGCCGGTATCGATCAGATCCTTCACGTACATCAGCGCCGGACTGACGCGGGACTGAAGCCCGACCGCCGTCTGCACGCCCTTGGCCCGGGCCAGTTCCGTCAACTCCTCGGCCTCGGCGGTGGTACGACCCAGGGGCCACTCGGTGAGGACGTGCTTGCCGGCCTCGATGGCGGCCTTCGTCGGCTCATAGTGCGACGGAACCCGCACCACCACGGCCACGGCGTCGATGTCCGGCGATGCGGCCATCTCGCGGAAATCGTGGAAGGCGAGTTTCGCGCCGAAGGCCTGCCGGGCCTCTTCCGCGCTCTCGGGCCTGGTGGTGCACACCGCGGTGAATTCCACGTCCGGGCTGGCGAGCAGCGCGGGAAAGTGCGACTGGCCGGCCCAGCTGGAGTTGACGTTGGCTCCCACGAAACCAAGGCGGATCTTGTCTGTCATGATGCGGGCTCCTGCGTTGTGATGGGCGGTCATACCTTTGTGCCGAAACTGCCGTCGGCGGGCAAATACTTCAGCGGGTCGCAGAAACGACTTCCTGCTTGGCGAAGCCACGAGTCAAACCAAACATACCATGTCAGGAGTGAGTTTCCCCCCATGTCATACACATCCACAGGCCCATCCGACAGATGGGATAGATCGCCTTGATACCGCTCTTCGAGCTCTCGCCGATACGGGCTGTTAGGTTCTCCAAGTTTCGCGATTTGCCTGTATTGGCCCATGCTCGCCACCAAAACGTCAGGCACGACCACAAGATCAGGCTGTTCAGAAATAGGAATGCCAATCAACTTTTGGACGATATTTTCTTTGACGGTTTTTGGCTCTGGCGACTGGAAGGCCCAGATTACAAACAATGAGTTGACTATGCGTTGAGACGGTCCGACCCTGCAAAATTCACGCGGCATCGACTTGAACCTCATTGCTTTAGATATAGCGTCGTCTAAAGCATCTGGATTGAGATGCGTTTTGACTTCGACGAGGGCATACACCGACTCAACTGGCCACAGTTTGTTGCGGTAATCTGGGTAAAGCGGTGCATTGTTTTGCTGGTCCACGATTACCAAGTCTGCTTGATTGGACAGCAAACCGTCGGGTGAGACGACGAACCCTGTGTCGATCCCTAATTTGTTGGGTAGGTGTGAGACCAAGAATTGCCTGACCAATTCCTCCCGATTTTCCCCGGCTGACAACCGATGTTGCGCGAAATCCCGCCTGATTTGGCGGGATTTGTGGCTCATTTCCTTCGCGACATCTGCGAAATATCCATCCATTACCATCGAGAACCACCCAAGGACTTTAGCGCGATTGAACTTACTCCAGAGAGTCCGGGTTGATCGGGGTGGGCATGGCCTGCACCGCCGGCAGGACCTTTTCGGCGAAGAGGCGGAGGCTCTTTTCCGCCTTGTCCCGCGGCATGCCACCGTAGAACATGTGGATCACCACCTTCTCCAGGCTGATGGTCCACTGCAACGTCCGGATCTTTTCGATGATCTCATCCGGTGTGCCGATGGGTTGAGTGGCGCGGCGGGCGGCGAAGCCGGCGTCCGCAGTGCCAACGTCTGCCTGCTGGCGCGTCAGGTATTCCTCGTAGCCGTTGATACCCTCATAGCCCGGGTTGTTCCACTCGAAATAGTGGTGCTGCGCCGCCACCAGCTGGTTGTGGAAATAGACCCAACCCTCCTCGGCTTCTTCAGTACTCTCGGCGCAGTACATCCACAGCAGGGTCGTGGGCTGGTCGGGCGGCAGACTCAGTTCCTTACGAATCCGGTTGAATCGGCGCACCTTGGCGACCATCTCGTCGACGTCGTCGCCGGCAACGAACATCTGCCCCAGCCCGTTTTCGGCGGCCATCCGCGCCGACGCCTCGGTGGTGAACGCCACCTTGATGTCCCGGGTCAACTCGCCCTTGTGCCGCGCCTGGGGCCGGATGGTGGTCGGCGGGATGTCGTAGACCTCGCCCTGGAACTCGAACCGCTCGGCGCCGTCGGCGGCCTTGATGGCGTTGATCACGTCGTAGAAATACTTGTGCGACTCGCCGATGGGGTAGCCCAGCGATGCGTACTCGTGGGGCGCAATGCCGCGGCCGATGCCCAGGTGGAGGCGTCGTCCCCTCAGCAGGATATCCAGCATGGAGAGCTCGGAAGCCAACCTGACCGGGTTCCACCACGGGGCGACCACGACGGCGGTGCCCACGTCGACCCGGTTGGTGCGCCCGGCCCAGTAGGCCAGGTACTGCAGCGGGTTGGGCTGCATGGAGTAGGCGGAACCGTAGTGCTCCGTGGCCCAGATGGAGTCGAAGCCCAGCGGCTCTACCAACTCCCCCATGTAGAGGGTGTCGTCCATGTTGCTGGCGTCGGGTCTCTCCGGCGGCCGGTCATAGTCCTCTGCCATCAGGCGCGGCCAGTCGCCCTGGTTGTAGCCGGTTACCATCACTCCACAGTGCATTTGGTTTGTTCCTCCGTCAGGTTCGCCTTATCAGCCCACGTGCGGTTCACCCTTGTTTGATATGGCGATTCGCGGTGCCAGTATACCCGTTCGCGCGGGGCGAGACCGGGGGCATGGGGCCGGTGAGTGCCCGCTTTCGTGAATCTTCAGAATCAGGATTCACAGGATTTTGTGATTTGACAGGATTGGGGGGATCTCCATTACAGAACGGTCCCAATCCTGATGATCCGTAAATCTTGAAAATCCTGATTCTGACGTTCCCCCACCGCAAACCGGGCACGCGCGAGGGGCATTGTGCTCGCGCAGGGCAAAGGGTCAGCGTCGCCCCGCCGCAGCGCTAGGCTCACCGCCGCATGAAACCTTCCAGGCGGCGCTTCACCTCAGGCCACTCGCTGTCGATGACGCTGAAGTACACCGAATGGCGGTCGACGCCATCCCAGGCGATTCGGTGGTTGCGCCAGGTGCCCTCTTCCACCGCGCCGATCCTGAGGATCGCGCGCCGCGACCGTTCGTTGCGACTGTCCGTCTTGAGGCTGACCCGTCGCGCGGACTGCTCTTCAAAGGCGTGACTCATCAGCAGGTACTTGCACTCGGTGTTGACCCCCGTGCGCTGCCACGCTGTCGCGTACCACGTCATGCCGATTTCCAGTGCACGGTGCCCCCGGTCAATGTCCAGGTACGCCGTCGAGCCGATGGCCTTGCCGCTCTCCTGGTGGACCACCGCGAAGGCGACCCGTTCGCCTCGGCTCGTTTCGGCCATGGACTGCCGGATCCATTCCTCAGCGTCTTCGTAGTTGGCGAAAGCGGGCCTTGGTAGGTAGCGCCAGATCGAGTTGTCGGCGCCCACCTCGTAAAGGTCGTGGGTGTGCTCGAGTCCCAGCGGTTCCATGCGCACCAGATTGCCGGCCAGGGTAACCGGTTGCGGGTCCAGTTTCTTGGTGAGTTCAGTCGTCATGCTCGCTCCGGGTCTATGCGTTGGGCATGCCAGTATAGCGCGGGCCGGAGCCAGACCATCGACGCTCGCGTGGAAAGCATCCAACTCCGCGGGGAAACTCGCAACGGACGGCGCTGGGAAGGTGCACGTGCGGGAACTCCGGCACTGTACGGTTGTTGAGCCTGTTGACCGTACTCACGTCGCGGGCGCACACTCTGGCTCCGTCTTCCCGTCACGGAAGGTCGCGTAACCAGTCCTGTATGAAGGTCATGAACTATGCGCATAGACTTGGGTGAATGGCAGATCCGGAGCTTCCGCAGCGAGGACGCCGAGGCGTTGGCCCGCTACGCCGACAACCGGAACGTGTCCCGGAACCTGCGCGACGCCTTTCCTCATCCCTACACCCTGGCCCATGCCGAGACCTGGATCGACCTGGTGTCCCAGGAGGCCACGGAAAGCGATTTCGCCATCGCCTCGGACACCGAGTTGATCGGGGGTATAGGGCTCCAGACCCAGCGGGACGTTCACCGCCGGTCCGGTGAAATCGGGTACTGGCTGGGGGAGCCGTTCTGGGGACGCGGCATCGCAACGGCTTCGCTGCGGGCGTTCACCGAGTACGCGTTCGAGCAGTTCAACCTGGTGCGCGTGTACGGGTACGTCTACGAATGGAACCCCGCCTCGGCCAGAGTGATGGAGAAGGTCGGCTACCAGTGCGAGGGGCGCTTGAAGAAGAGCGTCACCAAGGATGGGCAGGTCATCGACCAGTTTCTCTACGCCATTACCCGATGAGCCGTGACGCCAGCGGGGGCAATGCTGCTCGTGCGCAGCCCGGTTTGCGGCGGGGGAACGTCAGAATCAGGATTTTCAAGATTTGGGGATTATCAGGATTGGAGCCGTTCCCTGATGGAAATATCCCAATCCTGCCAAATCATAAAATCCTGTAAATCCTGCTTCTGACCATTTGCGAAAGTGGGTATGCGTGGCGGCAACGCCTATGCCGTCGGTGGGTTGTCCCGGTACCAGTCCACGATCTCTGAGCCGGTGGCGGCCCACACGCCTCCGCGACGCATCATTAGCCCCAGCGCCCGGTCGAGGTAACCGATGCGGAAGGGCTGGCCGATGAGCCACGGGTGCAGGTTCAGCGTCATCACCCGTCCGTTCTGCTGGCCGTCCTCGTACAGGGTCTCGAAACTCTCTTCCAGCAACTGCTGATACCGGCCGACGACCACCCGGCGCTCCCACAGGGCGGATACGTCGTCCAGTTCCCACATCACGGGCAGGGTGAACATCTCCCCATGGGGGCTGTGCAGCGGGTAGGGCTGCTCGTCGTTGACCCAGTCGCAGACGTAGCGCAGGCCGGCCTCGGACAGCAGCTGCGGGGTGCGGTTGGACTCGCCGTATTCCGGCCCCAGCCAGCCGGCGGGCGCGCTGCCGGTGGCGCGGGTCAGGGCGGCCACCGACTGGCTGATGTACTCCCGCTCCGCATCCTCGGACATGTTGCTGGATATCATTTGCGACAGCGATACGCCGTGGCCGATGATCTCCGCGCCGGCCTCCTGGCAATGCCGCACCAGGTAGGGATAGTTCTCGGCGGTCATGGCGTCCATGGCCACCGTGGCCGGGATGCCGTGTTTCCGCAGGGTGTCCAGCACGCGGAAGATGCCCACGCGGTGCCCGTATTCCCGGTGGGACAACCGGGCGTAGTCGGGGAAGCCGCGCGCGCCCAGGCCGCCGGAGAAGGGCGTGGTGAAGCTGTCTGCCGGCGGGTCCCATTCCGGGTGCTCCAGATTGACGATGACGCACAGGGCAACCCGCGCGTTATCCGGCCAGCGCAGGATCCCCCGCGTGTTGAGGGGCGACCAGTCGTAGTGCGGGTGGTCCATCCCGAAGCGCCGTTCTGCGGGCATGACTTTCCTCCGTGATTCCTACTGAGCCCTCTGTATCCTCGCCGCAAACGACTCATTCCCGTCATTCCTGCGAAAGCAGGAATCCATTGATCGAATGGGTCGGACGTCTTGCAGGTGACTCCGCTTGATGTCCTCTGGGTTCCCGCTTTCGCGGGAACGACGATTGAGGCGGGATCACCCGTTCAGCTGCGCCGCATGGGCCATCGCCTCGTCGTAGTAGTTGGCGATGTAGTACTCCGCGATGTCGTCGGCCGTAGTCTGCCAGACGCCGTCATGCGACATGATGTAGCCCAGCACGTCGTCCAGGTACCGTGCCCGGTGGGGCTGTCCGATGAGATACGGGTGCAGGGCGATGCACATCACGCGCCCGCTGTGCGCGCCTTCCTGGTAGAGTTGGTCGAACTGGGCCTTGCAGATCTCGGCGAAGTAGTCGCCCTCGTAGTGCTGCCGGAAAAGCGGCGCGTCGTTCAGCTCGATGGAATATGGCACGGACACCAACTTGCCGCTGTTGACCCGGATGGGCACGGGCTGGTCGTCGTGCATCCAGTCGGTGTGGTAGATGAGGCCCGCCTCGGCCATCAGGTCGGGAGTGCGCTCGGTGCCGGAAATGGCCGGACCCAGCATGCCCTTGAGCTGCTTGCCGGTGTGCTGCTTCAGGGTGTCGATGGTGTCGCGGTAGAACTCCCGCTCCTGCTCCTCGGTGTAGTGGTTCAGGTAGCGGGTGTTGTAGATGCCGTGGCTCATGAAGTTCCAGTTGCGCTGCACCATGGCCTCGCCGATCTCGGGGAAGTGCTCCAGAACGGCCATGTTCAGGGATACGCAGCAGCGGATGTCGTGCTTGTCCAGCACGTCGGCCATGCGCCAGAAGCCGACCCGGTTGCCGTAGTCGCGGTAGGAATACTGCTGGACGTCAGGATAGGGCATGCGCGGCCAGGGGTCGCGGTGGCCGTCGAACTCCGGCTCGTACTCGTAGTGCTCGACGTTGGGCGCGATCCACAACGCCACGCGTGCGTCGTTGGGCCACTTGATGACCGGGCGGTCGATGATGGGGCTGTAGTCTACGCGGTTCGGCGGCAAAGGCATGATGAGCGCCTCCCTGTGCCGTGGGTCTTTTGGAACCCACGCGAGTTATCCGATACGGTGGCCGGCAGTGTAGTCCGCAGGGTTTGAGGCGTCAACGAACCATCGGGGCTCGTGCGTGCCCACTTGCGCATATCGTCAGAAGCAGGATTTACGGGATTTTATGATTGGACAGGATTGGGAGATGACCATCGCCGAGCGGTCCCAATCCTGATAATCCCTAAATCTTGAAAATCCGGATTCTGACGTTCCCCGCCGCAAACCCGATACGCGCGTGACCTCCAGGAGCGGCGCATGGCGCCGGCGGCGAAAACGCCGTACCATGGCGCAACAGACTGATGAACTGTGAAGGGGGGCGCGATGGCGCAGGTCTTTGATGGAATCACCGTCCTGGATTTCACCAGCGGCCGGGCCGGCGGCGTGGCCACCATGGTGCTGTCCGACTTCGGCGCCGAGGTCATCAAGGTTGAGCCGCCGGGCGGCGAAAAGTTTCGCGACTCGCCGGGCTCCATCCAGTGGAACCGGGGCAAGAAGAGCGTCGTCCTGGACCTGAAAACCCAGGACGGACGGAATAGTGCTCGGGAGTTGGCTCAACGGTCGGACGTGGTGGTCGAGAATTTTCGGCCGGGCGTCGCCGAGCGGCTGGGCGTCGACTACGACACCCTGCGAGACGGCCATCCCGGCCTGGTTTATGCCACGCTGACCGGGTTCGGACCCGACGGGCCCTACGCTCACTACAAGGGCTACGACGGGGTGGTGGCCGCAAAGAGCGGGCGGATGATGATGTTCGCCGAGCAGAATCCCAGGGAAGGCCCGAACTACGTGGTGGTGCAGGGCGTTTGCCACTCGGCCGCAACGGCGCTGATCCGTGGCATCACCTCCACCCTGTACGTGCGGGAAAAGACCGGCCTGGGCCAGCGGGTGGAAACCAGCCTGCTCAAGGCCGTGACCACCTACGACCACGTTTCGTGGGTGTATGGCCAGATGATCGAGAACCTCCCCGACACCTACCCGCCAGACCCTCGGGTGGGCATCGGCCGATCTAACCCCACGGGATACCTGCCGGCGCGCACCAAAGACGGCCAGTGGATTCAGCTGGGCAACGTGGTGGAGCGGCTGTTCCGGTCCATGATGCACTGGCTGGACATGGACTTCATCTACGAGGACCCCAGGTTCAAGAATGCTCCCTTCCTGGACCAGGAGGCCGTGGCGGCGCTGGAACGGATCATGCTGGAAAAGGTCCAGCAAAAGTCGCTGGCCGAGTGGATGGACATATTCCTCGGCGAGGCCGGCAACGTTGCTGCCGAGCCCTACTACACCTCCGAACGGGCCTTGGACCATCCCCAGATCGTGCACAACGGCAATGTGCAGGACGTGCACGCGCCCGGCGTGGGAGCGACGCGGCAGCTTGGTCCCATGGTGAACATGAGCGGGACGCCTGGGCGCACTCAGGGGCCGTCTCCAGCGTTGGGACAACACACAGCGGAGGCGCTGGCGCGATTGGGAAGCGGCGCTGAGAGACGTTCCAACGGCAAAAAGGCGCCGATGCCTAAACACGCTCTGGAAGGCATCACCCTGCTGGACCTGGGCACGGTGATCAATGGCCCACTGGGATGCGCGCTGGTCGCCGAGCTGGGTGCGCGCGTGATCCGCATCGAGGCGCCCGGCGGGGACTGGGGCCGGCAGGGCATGCCGATGTCGGTACACCGCACCATGGCCGGTTCCGAGGACATCTGCGTGGACCTCAAGACGCCGGAGGGCCAGGAGATCATGGGCAAGCTGGCGGCCAGGGCCGACCTGCTGCTCCACAGCATGCGCCCGGGCGCGCCGGAACGCACGGGCATCGGCTACGAGCAGTTGGCGAAGATCAACCCCAACCTGGTGTACCTCTACGCCGGTGGGTACGGTTCCACAGGCCCCTACTCGCACCGGCCGTCCATGGCGCCCATCGCCGGCGCCGTGTCCGGCGGTGGTGTGGCGCAGATGGGGCGGGATGCTTTCCCGCCGGCGGATCAGGCAATGTCCATCGATGAGATTGCGGCCGTATCCAAACGGCTCAAGCGCGCCAACGACGGCACCGCCGACCACACCACGGGCATGGTCAACGCCGTGGGCCTGGTGCTGGGCCTCTACGCCCGCGAGCGCACCGGCAAGGCGCAGTACGTCGAGTCCACGATGATCGCGGCCAACGCCTACGCCAACATCGACGACTTCTACTGGCACGAGGGCAAGCAAGGGCGTCCGCTGCCGGACGGAGACGGGTACGGACTGCACGCCCTGTACCGCCTGTACCGGGCCAAGACCGGCTGGGTGTTCCTGGCCTGTCCATTCGAGGAGGAGTGGGAGGCATTGTGCCGCACCATTGACCGCACGGACCTGCTGGATGATCCGCGCTTTGCCACTCCCGAGATGCGGGAGGAGCACGACGACGCGCTGGCCGATGAGCTGGGGCGGGTGTTTGCCTCCGAAGAACCGATGCACTGGGAGCGGCTGCTCACGGCCGCCGACGTGGCCTGTGTCAAGGCCGAAGACCGGGGGATGTATTTCTTCTTCAACGAAGACGCCCACGTGCGTGAGAACGGCCTGCTCACCCAGGTGGATGCGCCGCGCTACGGAGAGTTCTGGCGGTACGCCCCGGTGGTCGAGTTTTCCGAAACGCCGGGCAGCGTCGGTCCGGGACCGCTCAAGGGTCAGCACACCCGGCCCATCCTGCGGGAGTTGGGGTACACCGACGAGCAGATCCACGACTTCAAACAGCGGAAAGTGGTGGACTGGGAGGAGGAATAGCCGGCTATGCCGCCAAACATCATTCCCGCCGATACCAACGGCATCCGAGACAAGGCCGCCATCGTCGGCATCGGCGAGACCGAGTTCTCGTGGAATTCAGGCCGCAGCGAGTTGCAGCTGGCCTCGGAGGCGATCAAGGCGGCGTGCGACGACGCTGGCATCGCGCCGCAGGACATCGACGGCCTCATCCGCTACGACATGGAGTCGAACCACGAGACCCTGCTGACTCAGTCCCTGGGCATCAAGAACCTGCGGCACTGGGAGTCGATCTCCTACGGCGGAGGCGCGGGCAACGCCACGGTGGGCCATGCCGCCTCCGCCATCGCCGCCGGCTATGCAAACTACGTGGTGTGCTTCCGCGCCGCCAACCTGCGGTCTGGTGTGCGCCTGGGTCGCGCCCGCGGACCGGAGCGGATCGCCGGCGGAGCCGATAGCTTTGCCGTTCCGTGGGGCAGCATGGCGCCGGCGCACCGGTTCGGCATGTTCGTGCGGCGATACATGCACGAGTACGGCGCCACCAGCCGCCACTTCGGCTGGGTCGCGGTGACCCTGCGCGAGCACGCCTCCCGGAACCCTCGGGCCCTGCGCCGGGAGCCCATCACCATCGATGACCACCAGAACTCCCGCATGGTGGTGGACCCGCTGCACGTCCTGGACTTCTGCCAGGAGAACGATGGGGCCGCCGCCGTGGTGCTGACCACGCCGGAGCGCGCCCGGGAGCTGCGCCACTCCGACACTCTGACCCTGGTGGAGGCGGCGGCCCAGGGCTCCGGCCCGCGCAACGACGGCATCGTCTACCGCCCGGACCTGGCCGTGGCGGAGTCGGAGCACACCGCCCGCGACCTGTGGGCCCGGGCCCGCCTCAGCGCGGCGGATATGGACGCGATGATGTTCTACGACCACTTCACGCCGTTCTGCCTGATCAACCTGGAAACCTACGGGTTCGTGCCCCGGGGCGAGGCCAAGGATTTTATCGACGGGGGCGCCAACATCCGGTTCGACGGCATGCTGCCCGTGAACACCCACGGTGGCAACCACTCCGAGGCGTACATCCACGGCCTGACCCACGTGCAGGAGGCGGTGCGGCTGATACGGGGCGACTCCACCGCGCAGCCTCTCCACAAGACCATCAACCGGGTGCTGTCCTGCAGCAGCGTGGCCCAACTCAGCGGCGCGGTGATCATCCGCCGGGGATAGCGAGGACTCCAATGACCCAGCAAAGCGAAGCCGCAGCCAAGTCACCGCCCATGACCGCGCCCCTGGAGGGCGTGCCGCTGCCCGACCTGGAGCGGGTGCCCGACTACGAGCAGGGATTCTGGGAGGGCTCACGCAACGGCGAGCTTCGCATCCAACGGTGCGCGGACTGCGGACGGTTCCGGCACCTGCCCACGCCCATGTGTCCGGAGTGCTCGTCGCTGGCGTACGCCTGGACCCAGGTGAGCGGGCGCGGGTTCGTGTACTCCTTCGTCATCGTGCACCATCCCGTGCACCCGGCGATCCGCGAAAGAGAGCAGACGCCCTACAACATCTGCATGATTGAACTGGAGGAGCAGGACGGCCTGCGGATTTGCAGCAACGTCCTCCAGGTTGCGCCGGAGGACATCGACATCGGCATGCCGGTTCAGGTCACCTTCGTTCCTGCCGTGGATGATCCCGAGGTAGTGCTGCCGGTGTTCGTGCCCGCGTCAGGACGATAGACAAGCAATCCTCTCCTGCGATTCGGAGCGTCACGAGACAAAGATCACCAGACCCAAGGAGCGTGAAATCCATGGCCAACGCCTTCGGCAAGATAATCGCCAACGTGGAGCGGCTGCACCGGCTGATGGACGAAGCGGGCGTCTCGGCCGTGGTCGCCCGCTCGGGCAAGAACTTCACTTACTTGGCCGGCTTCGCCTATCCCGGCACGCTGGCGCGTCACCTGGAGTTCCCCGATTCGCCACGGGAGGTGCTGCTGGTATGGCCGCGCACGGGCGAGCCGGCGCTGGTGCTCAACTCCTACGCCGCTCCGCTGGCCCGCCGGGACTCGTGGCTGGAGCGCATCGAGGTCGTGGACGACTACGCAGAGTCGCCCTACGAGCGGGCCGCCGACGTGCTGCGCGACCTGGGGTTGGCCGAGGAGACCATCGGGTTCGAGCAGAGCTACGTCAGCGCCAACCGATGGGATGAGATCGGCCGGCTGCTGCCCCGGGCGCGCATCGTGGACAGCACCGAGCTGATGGACCGGGTGCGCTGGATCAAGACGCCCGAGGAGGTGGCGGCCCTGGAGGCTGGCGCCAAGCTGCTGGACGAGGCCTACCTGGAGGTGCTGCCCACGGTGCGGCCCGGCGACACGGAACGGCTGGTGCACAGCCGCATCGTCGAGAGCTGCCTGCGGCGGGGCGCCAACTGGGTCCACGGCATCCTGAACTCCAGCCGCAACACCGTGGGCTACGGCGGCGAGAGCGACCTGGCCTTCGAGGCCGGCGACATCATCCGCAACGACTATGTCGCCTACCTCAACGGCTACCCCGGCCACCAGTCGCGAACCGTCTGCGTGGGCGCGCCCTCAGACGAGCAGAAGCGCACGTACGAAACCGTCCTGGATATCTACCGCGGCACCATCGACCGGTGCGTCCCCGGCGCGCTCACGGCCGACATCTACCACTTCGCCAACGATGCCTTCCACGACGCCGGCTTCGACGGCAACGTGGCCCTGGCCGGCCACGGCGTCGGCGCGTGGTGGCACCAGCAGGAGCCGTACATGGTGCCGTCCAGCGAGCGGGTGCTGGAGGAGGGCATGGTGGTTGCGCTGGAGCCGCACATCGGTCCCTGCTGGCATCTGCAGGACATGGTCGTGGTCACCGATGGCGCGCCCCGGCTGCTGTCGCCGCTGATGAGCACCGACGAGATGCTGGTGGCGGGATGAGCTGGGGTGCGGCGGCAGTGGTCTGACGATGTCAATAAGTTCGTATTCGGAGTTTGGAATCTGACCTGTTCTCTATGCTCGAGCAGAGGCAGTTGCGCATGGGGTTATGACAGGAGAATTGGGCACCAACAGCAGCATCGATCCGGAGTGCGAGCACCATTATGCAAGGCAAATCCGAAACCTTGGCCAAAATCCCCGTCGTGCGCTACCCTATAAATGGCGCAAGAGCCCAACTGCGCTGATGTGCGGCATGCGAAAAGTCCGATGTTTGACGCGGTTTCATTGACACTGGTAGAGTGCCGTGACTGGTAGCGGGAGCAGAAACGTTGAACCGAGTACCATTGGTGAGAGATCGAGAACTCGCCACGCCGGCATTTGTACGGGACTTGCGTGCTTTTCTCAATTTGGGGTCCGAAGTCCTGCTCACGGTTTCCCAAATCGGAGACAGTGCCGATGGGTTTGCCGGGTCTGAGCAATTCTTGACCCTAAGCGAGACTTCGGGTGTTTCGTTGAACGAAGCACGAGGCGCACTCCGCGTCGCAGAATATTTGTACAATCGTGTCACGGAATTAGGCGTCGACGCCGCAACTGCCGCGGATGAAATCTCTTTCATCGGTTCAACGATACAGGATCCTGTGGAAGTCTCCGACAATCAAAGAAAAGCGATAGCGACCATCTTATCGTACAAGGACGCTTATGAGAGGTCGTCTGCGGTAAGCAAAGCCTTAAGGGAAGGTCCGCATTTTACAGGGTTTAGCGGAACGTGGACTGTCAAATACATCCCGATCCGGGGCGGAGAAGTAGTGCGTGTGCCGGTCTTGGCATTGAGCGTAGCCTGGCACGATGGAGCAGGCAACAGCCACGAAGCGTTCGTTCAGTTGTCGGTACAGGACTGGGAGGCACTCAAGAGCGAGGTGGAGAACCTCACCAACAAGCAGGGTACAGGGCAAGATCTGTCGGACTCCGACGTTTCATCAGTTAGTTAACAGCATTGTTGTGCGTTAGTGGGCGAGATCATGCAGATCGAATTCATCATCAGCGTGCTCTAGCTAGGGCTTTCACTGGCTTCGCTGGTAGTGTCAATCGTTGCTATATTGCAAGGCCGCCATGTTGTCGACACTGGTTCATCACAGCTCGAAGCCAACGCCCGAGAGTACAATCGACAAGCAGAACAAGTCAGTGGATTGATCGAAGCCGTGAAGGCACTCGCCAAGAGGAGATGACGATGTCTATCGTAGGGATCATATCTGCCGCAGTTGGTGTCGCGGCCGTGGTGATTGCGGCGGTTCTAGTGATTGCTAGGATCCGCTCACAAAGGCGATTCGACAATGCGATTGAGGGCACCCAACGTTCTCAAGAAAAGTTTGATGTACTCTTAAACACGTTGTCCGAAGTTATAACTGAGATCGCCCATAAGACGGAAAATCCCGCTAGATTTCCTGTTCGAGACAGGCCTATCTTCATCAGCCATTCGGTTTCCCACGCCGATTATGAGTGCATACGACATCTGTATGGATCGTCCGAGCCAACCGGTACTCTGTTTGGGACGCCCTGGGCCCATGACTACTACCTAGTCCCGGAGAGCATATATTGGGTAAACATCGATCAACACGAAGACGACGATTGGATCGGAGCTCCCTACAGAGGGCTGGGGAACACGCGTGCTGCGATTTCGGAAGGCGCTGCTGATCGCCGCTACGGTTTGCCCAAAGCGACCGCTCAATGATGGAGCGATCAGCAAGCAGCAATCATGAGTACTGAACTTTGCTATGTCTATACATCCTGTCCTTGGCTATTCCGGCCGACCAGACCGCCATCGAAAACACGAACAAATCGTCCTCGCCATCCCGATCGGGCTCAGATGGGGCCGCGTAAATCTTCACTAAAGGCATAATCGCGTACGGTGCCCGTGTATTTTGTGAGCCGCAGCATAATGATTTGGTTCTTGTCTACGCGGCGATCCTCACATCGCGCAGTCAAACCTCCGAGAATTTTGCGGCCAGAAGTCCTTGAGCCAATTGCGCCGAGCGCACCGCAGTTGCAGGCTCTCGATGCCGTTGTTGCCACCGTCGCCTCGTTGGCTGACGCGATTCATTTCGAGTAGATGGATCAGGACTTCAATGCGACATCAGGCACGCCGGCCATTCTGCTGGCCAATACCGGCACACTAATTTTGGCGGTACGACGCGGGCAGGTTGATGCCAGCGTTCCCCTACCCCTCCACCTCTGCCAAAAACCCCAGCACGCGCTTGGTGTATTTCTCCGGCTCCTCGCTGTGGGGGCGGACCTCGGCCCAGCGGCAGTTGGGGACCAGGCGGTGGACGGCTTCGGCCAGGCCGCGGGGGTGCACGTCGTTGTTGCCCGGCATGACCATGGCGGGCACGGACACGCTTTTCAGCGCCTTTTCGGTCATGCCCAGGGTCTTGTAGGGGCCGTCGAAGAGGGCGTGGATGGTGTCGCGCATCACCTGGATGAAGTCCTCGGTGTTCATGGATTCCAGGTTCTTGCGGTAGTCGGCGTCGGTCTGGGCCAGCTCGGGGCTGAAGGGCGAAAAGCGGTCGTCGGGGTCGAAGGCGTCCACGATCGCCGCGATGCCGTGGTTCTCGGCCCAGTCCATGCTCTTGAACAGCTTGGCCGCCAGGTAGGCGTCGCAAATGGTGCCGCCGGCGATGTTGGAGGGGAAGATGGCGCGCACGCGCTCCGGACGGCGCACGGCGCAGCCCAGGGAGATGGCCGCCCCAAATGATCCGCCGCCGAGATAGGCCTGCTCGATGCCCAGAGTGTCCATCAGGCCGAACACGTCGTCGCACACCATGTCCCACGTCTGCACCACCATGGGGCTGCGGGACTGTCCGCCAAAGCGGCGGTCGGACACCACCACCCGGTGCTCCTGGGACAGCGCTTCAATAACCGGCTGGTAGCTGCTGGCAACGCCCTGCAATCCGCCCGGCGAAAGGATGATCGGCGGTCCGCTGCCCGTCTCTTCGTAATAAATCTCGGCTCCGTTCACCTTAGCAGTGGCCATCATCCCACCTCCCGGCGGTCGTCCCTGCACGCTTGCAGGCGGTGTCACAGGTTCTGATCCTGCGCGAAGTATAGACGCGGCCGGCGGCACCGGCAACGCGCCGGTCAATTCGCAATTGACCACAGTTGAGGCGCACTTCCCACACGCGGATCGTCATACCGGCGAAAGCCGGCATCCAGTGGATCCTCCGCCCACTCACGTTGGCCGGTACACCAGGCTTTCTGGATTCCTGCTTCCGCAGGAATGACGTCTTTCCGCCCAGGACATCCTTTCACCCCGAACAGTTACCTCAAGGCTCGGCTTCTTGTCCCGGCGGCGGCGGTCTGATACAAGTGTCAGGCGCATGGCGTCCTCCCTTTCGGCTCTCCTCAACTGGCGACCCAACACCCCCTTCTACTACGGCTGGCTGGTGCTCGGGCTCTCGGGCACCGGGGCTTTCGTGGCCACCGCGGTGGCGGGCGTGGTGCTGGGCGGCGTGCAGAGCTTCATCCTCGAGGACACCCTGTGGCCCCGCACCAGCATCGGGCTGGCGTCCAGTTGCGGCGTGTGGCTGTCGGGGGTCTTCGCGCCATTCGCCGGACGGCTGGCCGACCGGTATGGGCCCCGGTGGCTGATGCCCGTTGGGGTGATCGTCCTGGGCGTGTCCATGGTGTCCATCGGCGGGGTGCACACGGCGTGGCAATTCTTCATCGCCGCGGTGATTGGTCGAGCCATCAGCCAGCCCTTCCTGATCGGCGTGGTGCCACGGACCATGGCGGTGAACTTCTTCAACCGCCGCCGCAACATCGCGCTGGCGCTGACCGGCATCTACCGTCCCATAAGCGGGGCGCTGATCATCCAGGCGTTCGCGCTGATCACCCTGCTGGCCGACTGGCGGACGGCTTTCCGGCTCCTCGGGTTCTTCAGCCTGTTCCTGGCCATCCCCATGATCATCATCATGCGCCGGCGGCCGGAGGACATCGGGCTGCTGCCCGACGGGGCCCGCGCCCCGGCGGCGGGATCATCCGGCTCCGGCGCGACGCAACGTGCCGGGCGTGGGTCGGCCGCTGCGCCGGCGACCGAGGCCAGTTGGACTTCGCGGGAGGCCATGCGGACCAAGGCCTTCTGGATGGTGTCGATGGTCGCTTTTCTGAACGTGACCGGCAGTTCCGGCCTGGGGTTCAGCCTGGTGCCCTACCTGCACGAGTTCGCGGGATTGAGCACGCCGCAGGCGGCGGGTGTGCTCAGCGTGAGCACGTTCCTGGCACTGAGCAGCCTGGTGTGGGGACAGGTGGCGGGCAAGGTCACGCCGCGCTGGTGCATCGTCGCGGCCATGGCGGTGTCAACGCTGGCGACACTGGCGCTGCTGCAGGTCAATTCGCTGGCGGCGGCGTACGCCTACGGGGTGTTCTGGGGGCTGTTCCACAGCGCGCTCGAGGTGCTGATGTACATGGTGCTGGCGGACTATTTCGGCCGCAACTCCTACGGCGCCATCGCCGGCGCCATGCGGCCCTTCGAGGCCGGCGGGTTGGGGTTGGGGCAGATCGTGGGGCCCGTGGTGTACGACCTGACGGGCAGCTACACCATCCTGATCCTGTTCTCGGCAGTTGCCCAGGGGTGCGGAATGCTCCTGATGGCGGTGACGCGGCGTCCGGAGCGACCGGCGGCGCTGGCGGTGGAAGCGGCGTAGGCAGGCCGCGCTGCGGGATACTGGCCGCCGTGGGCCGCCCGCAGGTGAAGCGATCCTTGTCCAATGCGCCGGCCAACACCCCGCCCGGGCGGTTTTGGCTGCGCCGGTGGTTTGCGATGGTCTCGCTTGCGCGTTCCCGCGGCAGGTGGCTGGTTCCGCACCGGGCAACGGTGGTTCGAATGTAGACCGGCTACCACAGATGAGTGCTCCGGGGATTTCGGGGAGCGATCAATTTCTCGTCTACCAGGTCACTGGCGGTGATGGGTGTCGGGCCGCACGCGCAGGAACAGGGCCACGGCGAAGGATAACGCCACGGCGATCCACAGCACGGTGAACACGTCGCTTAGGGCCTCCGTCAGGGCAAGGTTGAGCGAGTTCAACAGGCTCTCTGCCACCGGAATATTCCCGCTGCCGGCGTCGGCTATCGTTTCCTGCAAAGCCCGGGCCGTGGAGGGGTCCAGCAACGCCTGGGGGTCGTCCGTCACTGAATCAAGCAGCCCTTCCGGGAGGGCGGTTGCGACATTTTGGGGAACAGTCTCCGTCACCCTTGAGCGAAAGCTCTGGACCATCACCACTCCCGTTGCAGCCAGACCGATCATGCCGCCGAGGGAGCGGCAGAATTGCAGCGCCGCCGTAGCGACCCCCACGTTGCGGAACGCCACTGCGTTCTGCACCGCCACCGAAAGGGTCGCCACGACGCCGCCGAACCCGATCGCCGTGATGACGAGATATATCTGACTGTAGAGAATCGGGCGACCCAGAGCGAATCTCCCGCCATCGCTCAGGGTAGCAAAGAGGTACATGCCCTCTGCCATCAGCGCGGTGCTGACCAACAACTGCATCCGGTAGCGGCCCCCGGTACGGGAGAGCAACTGGCCGGCCAGAATCGCTCCCACCACCATCCCCAACAACATCGGCGCCAGCATCGCGCCGGCCTGCGTCACGGAAACGCCCAGCGCTACCTGGAAGTACAGAGGAAGGAACAGCACGAAACCCTGGAGACTCACGCTGGTCATCAGCGTCACGATCACGGCAACAGTGACCGCGCGGTTCCGGTAAATCTCCAGGGGTATGATCGGCGATCCTGACCTGGATTCGATCACCACGAAGAGCGCCGCCATCGCCAATCCGAAAGTCAGCAAACCGATACTCTGTGGTGCGTCCCAGGCATGCAGGACGCCGGCGGACGACAGGGCCAGCGCCAGCGGGACCACGGCTAAAATCAACACCGCCATGCCGGGGTAATCCAACCCCCGCTGCCGGGGGAGCGAGTTCGACCTCGGATAAATCCACAGCGTCAGCGCCAGCACCGGCACGCCGGCCAGCGCGATGAAAAGGAACACCCAGTTCCAGGAGAGGCCCTCGGCAACGAAGGCGCCCATGACCGGCCCCACCACGGTTGCCACCGCGTACAGTGCGCCCAGGATGCCAAGGAACTTGCCCCGGTCCTCGGGACGAAACAGGTCTGCGATGGAAACGTAGCTGCAGGTCATCACGATGCCGCCCCCAATGCCCTGCACCAGGCGGAAGCCGATGACCTGATTCATTGACGCGCTGACTCCGACCAGCGCCGACCCGACAATGAAGATTGCGATGCCCGCGATCAGGAAAGCCCGGCGGCCGTAGATGTCGCTGAGCCTACCCACGATGGGGTACGCCACCGTGGCCGCCACCAGATACGAGGTCGCCGGCCACGTGTAGCGGTCGAATCCGCCCAGGTCGGCGACAATGGAGGTCATGATGCTGGCGACCACCGTCTGGCTGAGCGCGGCCAGAAACATCGCCAGGCCCACGCAAACCAGGGACAGCATTACCTGCCGGCGGGGCGGCGGTGTGAAGTCTCCCGCCGAGGTTGTGTTGCAACCATCTGCCGGCGCGGCGCTGGGCGCGTGGCTTGCCTCTGATGCGGCTGGCGGTCAGGAGAACCGTCGGTATGGCCACCCCGACTGTTCATCCGGTGCGTTTCCGGCTCGGCAGCAGGCGAAGGGCCAGCCGATACGGCGGGTATGCGCATCGCGACAGCATGGAAAAGCCCCACCCCCGGCCCAGAAACGGCTCGCGAGGGGGCATGAACTCCCACGAGTTCAACTCGTCGATGGCAGTCAGCACCCGGCTCAGCAACTCACGCGCCTGGCTCACCATCGCCGGGTCGCTCATTTCCAGCGCGCCGCAGCCGATGACCATGGGCATCAGGGTGCCGAGCATGTTCTGCCGATAGCTGCGCCAGCAGTCCTCGCGCGTGTAGTTTTGCGCACCCGAACTACACACGACATCGTGGTACTCGTCCAGGGCGTCGCGCTCGATGCCTCGGCGTACCTCGCTGGTGACGCTGGTTCCGAGAAAGAAGGCAACGTCGTACATGCCGCATCCAATGCCGAAACCCTGCCAGTCGATGATGGCGAGGCCAGCCTGTTCCCCTTCATCGAACAGCATGTTGTCCGCGCGAAAGTCGCCGTGTACCGTGGTCTTCGGTCCGGCGGCAAGGACGGCGAAGTGCGCGGCTATTCTGAACCCGAACTCCCGCGCAAGTCGGCGCCTTTCATCGGTGAACAGATCACCGAAGCGGTCAAGCGCCGCCGGCAGGGTCAGCAGATAAACCGTCTGCATGATGCGGCTTTCCCGGGTGCTCAGAAATTCGCCGCAGGCGGACAGGGCGGGATCGTCTGCGGCTTCCCAGAAGCGTCCCTGCAGTCCGGCGATTTGCTGTATGGCATGGCGAGCGCGCCTGGCGTCAATCCCAACGCTCTGCGGTATCCCCTGCATGTGGCCAAGGTCTTCCAGCACCAGGACGAAGCGGTTGATGTCCGCGTCATAGTCGGCGCAGAACAATTTGGGCGCCCGCACGTAACCTTGCGGCGCGATGTCCCGGTAGAACACGTGCTCGCGGCGGTTCAGAGACAGCCACCTGCTGAACCGAAAGGCCATGGGGTCTGAGGTGGGCAGCTTGACGATGACCGAAGCGGGATCGGCTGGCTGGCCGTCCCCGCCGATGAGCCGACAGCGATAGAGGTTGCCCAGCGCGTTGGTGACGTCGGACAGTTGCTGGACGTCGACGGCGGCGATCTCCCGTGCATCGGACGACTGGCCGGCGGCCAGCGCCTGCCGCATCCAGCCGACGGTGATCTCGCTGGAATCCCGGATCAATGGAATTCGTTGCGTGTCCATTGGTTACCCGGCCGTGGGCTAGAGAAAGCCGGACGCCAGCAGGCTTTGTCTCAGCGGGACCGGCGACGCACGAGGCGCATGCGGACCGAGTCATCGGGGTGGGGCGCCGGAGAGCGCTTGATCTTCAGCGGGCGGTCCGGGCGTTCCAGCTCCAGGTCGGCCTCGCGGACGATGGTCGCCAGGGTGAGGATGATCTGCAATTCCGCCAGGCTGCTGCCGATGCAGCGGTGCCGGTCCACGCCGAACGGGGCGAATGCTCCGGGTTGCAGGTGCTCCGAGCGGTCTCTTGAATAACGCTCAATGTCGAAGCGGTCGGGTTCCGGGAAGTACTCCGGCAGGTGGTGGCCCACTGTGGTCCCCAGCATCACCTGGGCGCCGGCCGGGACCCGGTATCCCTCAAATTCGAACGAGTTGGACACGGTGCGCGTGAGGGCCGGAATAACCGGATACATCCGCATCGTTTCCAGGGCGACCCGGCGCGTAACATCCAGCTTGCGCAACCCTTCCGGAGTCGGCGGCCCGTCCTCATACATCTCGTCCACCTCCGCTCGCATCTGCTCCAGTATCTCGGGATGCTTGAGGAGGGCGTAGATCATGAACGCGCAAACGCTGGCGGAGGTGTCCATCCCCACCAGATAGGGAGCGAGAACGTTCGCAAACAGGTCCGTCTCGGGCAGTAACTGGGGATCCGTCTGGCTCGCTTCCAGCAGCTCATCAACAAAGTCCAGCGGTTCGTCCGGGCTCCTTTCCCGCTGATGGGTCTCCATGATCCGTTGGTAAAGCTCCGTGACCCGTCGCTTGGCCCGGCGGAACCTGGGCAAGCGCTCCATCGCCTTGGGCAGACGCTTCGTGGTGTTCACCTGGATTACTATCGCCAGGAAGTAGATCAGGTCGTCGAGGTACTCTTCGGATGACAGGCCACTGCAGAACATGCCGATCTGTTCGGTGATGATCTGTTGCATGACGTGCTGAATCCCGATGGGCTGACCCTGTGGCCACTCGTGGATCGCGTGACGGGTAATATCGTGAACCAGGTCGAGATTGGACTCCAGCGTCCTTGGGGAATACCCTTTGACCAGCAGGCGACGCATGCGCAGATGTTCCGGTCCGTCCATGGACAGGAGGACGCGGTGGGCGCCCAGGGCAGCGCTGAACTCGTGGTAGGGTTCCCAGGACCGGAAATGCGTGGGCGACATCTGTGTCGCGAAGACGTTGGCTTCAGGTCCCACGAGTGCGACCCATTTGTGATGCAGGGCCCGCACCCTGAAGATCGGCCCATGCTGCCGGTATTCCCGCAACAGGAAGGCTCGGAGATCTCCCGCCATGCCGAATGCGTTGCCCAGCAGCGGTAACCCGTCCGCCTGGGGGATCTGATCGGTGGGCCGTGCGGCCGGTGGCGCCGGTGGAGGCAGGGCCTCCGCCTCCCTGATGGCCGCCGCAACCTCACGGCCAATGAGGTCCATCCGGCCGATAAGGTCGACCCTTCCCTGGACCTGGTCAAACTCGTCCTGCGACAGGATGCTCTCGAATACTCCGGAGGCCGCAGCGAGGCTGATGATGACGATGTCCCGAGCGTCCGGAATGTCGTCACTGAAAAGGGTCCGCATGATGCGGAGCTGCACGTCCTCCGTGATAGTCCCGTCCGGGGTCGTGTAACGGCGGACACGGGAAACGCCTGGGGAAAGAAAAACCTGCCCGGCGGTATCGCCTTCCAGGTAACCCCGCTCGATCAACCGCGTGAGGGCCCTCTCGCGGATCTGATCGCTCTGTTGTGCCAGATGCGTGATCCAAAAGGCGGCGTCGCGGGGATTATCGCCAGACTGCGCGATGTCCGCGAGGATGGGGTCGAGCAGTTCGTTTCCCAACGGGGACGGGTCGGTGACGATGAGTTGGTCAACGGTGGTGTCGATGCGGTTTTCCAGCGCCAGGTCCATCAGCACTGCGCCGGCAAAGGCAACGGCGCGGGAGTGCACGGGGAACCGGTGGCGAATCTCCCCGTTATCAGTGTCGAGGATCAGTAGGAGGATTTCCTCGACCGCTCGGAGTTCTTCCGTTACTTGCAACATTGGTCGCTGTTCCTGGTGGGGATATGTGTGCCTCGCAGGGGTTCTGTATGCCGATATTCAGTTAACCAACGGACGCCAGTCGCAACGGGAGTGTCTTTTCCCACCGCGTTGTCAGGAGACGTCGATTGGAGTTTCAATGATGCGCAGATTTTACACGGTGCATTACCGGGTTTGCATGGCGGTCCGGGCTCCGTTACCGACGAAGTTCCCAAGGTCCGGACCGGCTGGACCCAAACCGTTGCATTGTCAGTCAGGGAGGAGCCGCTGATCGTTGGGGGGATTGGAATCCCTGGTCAATAGCGCAATGCATCATCCATGCCTTCGAGTTCGCCGTTCCGGTGACTGTCGCAGCAATGAGCAGTCAAGGCTCTACCGGCAGAAGGGATTCTGTGATACGCCGTTTCGCCGGCCATTTCCGTTGCTCGGCTCTGGCAGCCGGACGAACCAATGCGCACCGCGACGCGGTATTTCGCCGGTGCGCTGACCCTTCCAGACCTCGTTCAAATTGACCGACGAGACTCGGTGTGGCTCCACCAATGTCAGGCGTTACCAGCGGCTCGCCGCGTACTGACAGCGTGCGATCCGGCACAGAGCGACGACGGCGAGACCAGCGCGGCGCTCCACCAGTACACAGCCCTATCTGGCGCGGTGCCGTTGAAGCAAGCTATCCGGGAGGCGCAGTAGGCGATGGCGGCGACTTCACCACCCGGTGGGGCAGCGATCGCCGAATAATCGAACGATTGCTGCCTATGTGGACCAAACGTCGCCCGCTGCTGGTGGAACGTCCGCCGCTCCCATTTGCCAAGGGGCGCCACCGGATTCGATGCGGTTATGACTATTCCGGAAACAGGTTGCATCCGGTCTGGTGGGGTCCGATTCAATTCGGTCGGAAATCACCAGGGACCTGTCGGGACGCAGGCAAGGTGGCCGGCAAATCTGGCCCGGCGCCGCGCACGAGATGGATCCGCGCTCGGAACTCTCGTGATACAGAACTATGGAGCGGGCGATGGGAATCGAACCCACGTAGCCAGCTTGGAAGGCTGGGGCTTTACCACTAAGCTACGCCCGCTCGGTACAATAATTATATCCTATGGCGAGGCCGTGTTCCGGTAACAAACCGAACACGAACCGAGCCTGTCAGCCCTAACCTTTTGAGCGTGCGCTGCGCGGGTGCGTCATCCGCGGAGCACTGGCGTGGGGACACTGGAAAAGTTGGGCGCTGGATCGGCGCGGTGAGCCAAGGCCTGGCCTGGAGACGACAAGCGTGCGGGTAGACAATACGAACACACCGGGGATGTTGAATGTTGAAGAGTTGCGCTCGGCGGTCGGCGACGGGTCGATAGACACGGTAATTCTGGCGTTCCCGGACCTGTACGGCCGACTGCTGGGCAAGCGCCTTGATGCTTCGTTTTTCCTGACCGACGTGGTGGGCGGCACTCATGTCTGCGACTATCTGTTCACCGTTGACATGGAAATGGAGCCCGTCGCCGGTTACGAGTTTTCCAACTGGGAGCGTGGTTACGGGGATGTGCACCTCGTGCCCGACCTGGCAACGATACGCCGGCTGGCGTGGCTGGACCGCACTGCGCTGGTAATCTGCGATGCCGAAGTGGAAGCCAGTCACCAGCCGGTGGCAGTGGCGCCGCGTTCTATCCTGCGCAAGCAGCTGGATCGCTTGTCGGCTCTCCAGTTCGACGCCATGGCCGGCTCCGAGTTGGAGTACTACCTGTTCCGCACATCGTACTCCGACGCGGCGAGGAACCGGTATGGCGACTTGCCGGAGGCCGGGTGGTATATCGAGGATTACCACCTCCTGCAGGCCGCTCGAACTGAGGATCTGAACGGCTCGTTCCGACGCAACCTGGCCGCATCCGGTGTTCCTGTCGAATCTACCAAGGGGGAGTTCGGCCGGGGACAGCATGAACTGAACGTCCGCTACGCTCCGATGATGGAAATGGCAGACCGGCACGCGGTGCTCAAGCAGGCCGTCAAGGAGATTTCGGACCAGCTCGGATGCAGTGTCACCTTCATGGCCAAGCCGGACGCGGCCCAGGCCGGTTCCAGTTCCCATCTCCACGTGAGCTTGTGGAGGGAGGAGAACGGCGAGTTGGCCAATGCCTTCCCGGGCGAGGAGAAATTGGCAGGGATAGCATGTTCGGATGAGTTCCGCTGGTTCCTCGGCGGTTGGATGCGCTACGCGCCGGAGTTGATGGTCTGCTATGCGCCGACCGTGAATTCATACAAGCGCTTCCAGGCGGGGAGCTGGGCGCCCACCGCGCTGGCGTGGTCCCCTGACAATCGTAGGGCGGGTTTCCGGATTGTGTGCGCAGGGTCCAGCCTGCGCATCGAGTGCCGGATTCCCGGCGCGGACGTAAATCCGTACCTCGCGTACGCGGCAGTTGTCGCGTCGGGGTTGGCGGGCATCGAGCAGCGGCTTGAGCCGCCGCCAGCATACATTGGAGATGCCTACTCAGCGCCGGACGCCGCCATGCTGCCCCGCACCCTGGAGGAGGCTGTCGCGAATTTCACAGGCAGCGAACTGGCGCACTCGGCATTCGGGGCGGACGTCGTAGCGCATTACGCCCACTTCTTCACCACTGAAGTCGCCGCTTTTCGAAAGGCGGTCACCGATTGGGAGCGCGTGCGCTACTTTGAACGCATTTAGCCCACCGGACCGTCCGCCGTGAGGATGCGTGTGGGGCGACCTCGGCGTTAGCAACGGCCGAAAAGGATTGACAATTTGCGTGGTGTTGCGTAACCTAATTATCGATTGGCGAAAACCGGAAGGCCCCGGAAGTTGCCGGGGCTTTTTTAGCGTTTTGGCAGGTCAGGCTCCCCGGAGCCAACCCCGCGCCCCGGTGGCGCAATTGGCAGCGCAGCCGATTTGTAATCGGCAGGTTAGGGGTTCGATTCCCCTCTGGGGCTCCAAAATGATATCGTCACGACTGGATCATCCGTCCGGGAGTTAACACATGGAGGGGTGGGTGAGTGGTTAAAGCCACCAGACTGTAAATCTGGCGCCCTGACGGGCTTCGCAGGTTCGAATCCTGCCCCCTCCACCACCTGTTTGAAATCAACATCCCATACGCCCAAGTAGCTCAGAGGTAGAGCACGTTCTTGGTAAGAACGGGGTCGGCGGTTCGATTCCGCCCTTGGGCTCCACCGGCGTCAGCAACCCGCCGGGGTATCCCGCGGGCAAGAACGGCAATTCAACCAAGGAGCAAGGAGTAACTCGCCACCATGGCTAAGCAAGTCTTCGACCGTACCAAGCCGCATGTGAACGTAGGCACCATCGGTCACGTCGACCATGGCAAGACCACCCTGACCGCTGCCATCACCAGAGTGCTGGCCGAAGAGGGCGGCGCCAACTTCCGCGACATGGACGAGATCGACAACGCACCTGAAGAAAAGGCCCGTGGCGTTACCATCGCCATCGCTCACGTGGAGTACGAGACCGGCAGCCGTCATTACGCCCACGTGGACTGCCCCGGCCACGCCGACTACATCAAGAACATGATCACCGGCGCCGCGCAGATGGACGGCGCGGTCCTGGTGGTGTCGGCTCCCGACGGCCCCATGCCCCAGACCCGCGAGCACATCCTGCTGGCCCGCCAGGTTGAAGTGCCCTCCATCGTCGTCGCCCTCAACAAGGTCGACATGATGGACGACGAGGAGCTCCTCGAGCTGGTTGAGCTCGAAGTGCGCGAATTGCTTAGCACCTACGACTTCCCCGGCGACGACACGCCCATCGTCCGCGTCAGCGGCCTCAAGGCCCTCGAAGGCGACGCCGATGCCATGAAGAACGTGCGTGAGCTGGTCCAGACCATGGACGAGTACATTCCCCAGCCGGCCCGCGTCACCGACCGGCCGTTCCTGATGCCCATCGAGGACGTCTTCGGCATCAAGGGCCGCGGAACCGTGGTCACCGGCCGCGTCGAGCGCGGTCAGCTGAATGTCGGCCAGGAAGTGGAAATCATCCGCTCCGGTGACGTTCGCAAGACCGTTGCCACCGGCTTGGAAATGTTCCACAAGCTGCTGGACACCACCGAAGCCGGCGACGCTGTCGGAGTGCTGCTCCGCGGCGTGGACCGTGACGAAGTGGAACGCGGCCAGGTGTTGGTTGCCCCCGGTTCCATGCGCCCGTACCGCAAGGCCGAAGCCGAAGTATACGTGCTGAGCCAGGCCGAAGGCGGACGCCATACCCCCTTCTTCACCGGCTACAAGCCGCAGTTCTACATCCGCACCAGCGACATTACTGGCGAAATCGCCCTGCCCGACGGTGTGGAAATGGTAATGCCCGGTGATAACATCACCATGACTGTGAACCTCATCACCCCGATCGCCGTCGAAGAGGGACTCCGCTTCGCCATCCGCGAAGGCGGCCGCACCGTCGGCGCCGGCGTGTTCACCCGATTGCTGGAGTGATCCCATGGCCCGCAAGTCCACTGACGCCCGGCAGGTCATCACGTTGCAGTGCACCGACTGCCGCGAGCGTAACTACTCGACCATCAAGAACCGCCGCAGCCACACCAGCCGCATGGAATTGCGGAAGTACTGCAGCCGCTGCCGGGGCCATCAGGTCCACCGGGAAGTGAGGTAGCGGCCTGTGGCCCGCGCATCTACCAGGCGACCGTCGCCGATCTCTCCCCGTGCTGTGGGGAGAGTCGGCCCGATCGGTTTCCTGCGTGAAACTGCTTCCGAGCTGCGGAAATCGGTTTGGCCGACCAAGGAAGAGACGGCGCGCCTCACGGTCATAGTCATCGTGCTGGCCGTAGCGATGGGCTTCTTCCTCGGTATGCTGGACCGGGTTTTCGACTTTGGGATGAGTTTCGTTATCGGCTTGCGGCAGCTTCCTTTCTGACCGGCTCAAAGCCGGGCCGTCCGTAACTCGAAACCGGATCCCCCAAGTCGCCACTGTAACCGGCGCTGGTGGAGGCGCCGGCCTGACTTCAGGCCGCTCCGCTGGCGTCCCATGAGATTGAAGCAATGACCACAACGCATCCCAACGATCTGCGCTGGTACATCGTCCACACCTATACAGGCCAGGAGGACATGGTCAAGCGCAACCTTGACCTGCGCCGGCAGAGTTTGGGCATGGACGACCGGATCACCCGGGTCGAGGTTCCGGCTGAGGACGAAATCACCCGCAACAAGGGCGAGCGCACCAAGCAACGCCGCAAGTTGTTCCCGGGCTACATTCTGGTCCAGATGATGATGGACGACGAAGCCTGGTTCCTGGTGAGGAACACCACCGGAGTGACGGGTTTCATTTCAGCCGAGGAAGAGGGCGGAGACCGCCCGCGCCCAGTCCCGCTGGATGATCGCGAAGTCGAAGACATCCTGGACCGCGTGGCTTCCGGCGAACCCCGCGCCGTCATCGGCATGGCTCAGGGCGACACGGTGCGAATCTCCGAGGGCCCCTTCGCCGACATGCTTGGTCGCGTCGAGGAAGTGGACGAACACCGAGGCCAGGTCACGGTAATGATTTCCGTCTTCGGCCGCGAAACCCCGGTCGAATTGGACTTCACCCAGGTGGAAAAGGCCTGATCCAACCCATCGCTAGCTGCGCGGTAATCCGCGCCCAATGAAATCAGGACAACCGGAGGCCATAAGTGGCAAAGAAAGTACTCGCCGTCATCAAGCTCCAGTTGGAAGCTGGCAAGGCCACGCCCGCACCGCCCGTTGGTCCGGCGCTGGGTCAGCACGGCGTCAACATCATGGCCTTCGTCAAGGAGTACAACGAACGTACCGGCGCCCAGTCCGGCACCATCGTGCCCGTCCACTTGACGGTCTACCAGGACCGCTCCTTCACCTTTGTCACCCGCACGCCTCCGGCCTCCGACCTGCTGCGCCGGGCCGCCGGAATCGATAAGGGTCAGGGCGACGTCGGCGAACCCATCGGCGTTACCATCCCCAGCGATGTTCTCCGCGGCATTGCCGAGGAGAAGCTGAAGGACCTCAACGCCAACTCCGTGGAGCATGCCATGAACATCATAGCCGGCACCGCGCGCAGCATGGGCATCAGGGTCGAGGACGACTGACACCGGCGCCCATCCAGTTTTGGAACCCTTCCCAGGGAGAGTAGAAAATGCCCAAGCACAGCCGCCGATACAATGCCGTTGCCGAACGCATTCCAGAGGACAGCGTTTATCAGCCTCAGGAAGCCATCGACCTGGTGAAGGAACTGTCCACCGCCAAGTTCGACGAGACCATGGAGGTCCATCTGCGCACCAATGCCGACGTGCGCCACGCCGAGCAGCAGGTGCGTGGCGTCACCGTCCTGCCCCACGGTTTGGGCAAGCAGGTGCGCGTCCTGGTGTTCGCCAACGGCGAGGCAGCGGATATTGCCCGCCAGGCCGGCGCCGACTACGTTGGAGACGACGATCTGATCGCTCAGGTAGAAAGCGGCTGGGTCGAGTTCGACGTGGGACTGGCGATTCCCGAGATCATGTCCAAGATCGGCCGTCTGGGTCGGGTTCTGGGTCGCCGCGGCCTGATGCCCAACCCTCGCACCGGCACCCTGGTTCCCGCCCGTGACTTGCCCCGCGTAATCCAGGAATCCAAGGCCGGCCGCCTGGAGTTTCGGACCGATCGCACCGCTATCATTCACGGCCAGTTCGGCAAGTCCTCTTTCGAGACCGAGGCGCTGGTTGACAACTTGACCGTGTTCATGGACTCCGTGATGCGTGAGCGTCCGGAGGCGGTGAAGGGCGCGTTCATCAAGTCCGCCTACATCACTTCGTCCATGGGGCCCGGCATCTCCGTCGACGTCGGGACGCTCCAGGCGATGAAGCCGGAGTAATCCTTCAGCCCGTATCTGTCGTTGCCAATCCCCACCGGGGATGCTAGACTAACCCGCACAATCGAATACTCGCACCTCGCCCGAGACAGTGGGTTCCTCATGGGAATAATGGCCATCCCAGCCGCCCGCCGAGGCTCTTCGCCGGTTGGATCCGGCCCCACGTGGATTATCAAAGCCCTGGCCCCAGGTCAGGTGTAGTGAAAAGCCCGCGCCCTCGTCTCGGAGCGCGGGCTTTTGCTTTTGACCGTTCGCAATTAGGAGCAGACCTTGCCAACCCAGGAAAAAATCGATCGCGTAGCCGAGTTGAAGGATAAGCTGGAACGCAGTTCCATCATTATCTCCACCGGCTACTCTGGCATGAATGCCAACCAAATGGTGGAACTCCGGCGCAGGATGCTCGACGGCGGCGTCGAGTTCGTCGTGGTGAAGAACAACCTGCTCAGCCGCGCCGCTGACGCTGCGGAGATCCCCCAGCTCAAAGACGTCATTTCAGGCCAGACCGCCATCGCGCTGGGCTACGAAGACGCGGCTGCCATAGCCAAGGCGGTCAACCAGGCGGCCCAGGCCAGCGCCGGCGGTCTCGCCGTCAACGGCGCAGTAGTTGGTCAGGGCGCGGCCATGCAGCCAGAGGAAGTTTCCCGGTTGGCAAATTTGCCTCCCCACGGTGTCCTCGTGGCTCAACTGCTGGGTACCATGCAGTCGCCGCTCTACGGGCTGGCCACGGTACTCAGTGCGACCATCAGCAGTCTGGCCTACGTCCTGCAGGCCAGAATTGAACAAATGCAGCCGGCAGAAGCTGCGGAATAGCGACACTCATCTCACGTCAAGTTGTAAACAACCATTAGGAGGCATCTATCATGGCAGTGAACCAGGAAGTTCTGGAAGCGATCAAGGGCATGAGCGTGATGGATCTGGCCGATCTGGTCAAGGCCATCGAGGAAGAATTCGGCGTATCCGCGGCCGCCCCCATGGCGGTTGCCGCTCCGGCTGGCGGCGTGGTAACCGACGACGCGCCTTCCGCGGCCGCTGAGGAGCAGACCGAGTTCACCATCACCCTGGCCGACTTCGGCGCCAACAAGATCAACGTCATCAAGGCCGTGCGCGAGGTTACCGACCTCGGTCTGCGCGAGGCCAAGGAGCTGGTGGAAGCGGCCCCGACCCGCGTCCGCGAGGGCGTGAACAAGGAAGACGCCGACAGCATCAAGGCCAAGCTGGAAGAGGCCGGAGCCACGGTGCAGGTCGCCTAGGCATCTGCCGAAACAACCCCTTTAGCCAGTCCAGGGGGCGGGTATTGCACCTGCCCCCTGTCGTTTGCCTGGTGTACAATGCGGCCAGTGTGACCGGGAGGACCTCCGAGTATGGACCTGCAACTTGACGGCAAGACGGCGATCGTTACCGGAGGAAGTCGCGGTATCGGCAAGGCGGTGGCTCGGGTGCTATCAGCAGACGGCTGCAGGGTAGTCATTACCGGCCGCTACGCCGACACGCTGTCGGAGTCAGCCGAGGATATCGCCGCAGACACCGGCGGCAGCATCGTTCCCATTGTTTCCGACATGACCAGCACCGAGCAGGTGAACGCCATGGTGGCCCAGGCCGCCGAGGCGCTGGGCGGGCGCATCGACATCTTGGTGAACAATGCCGCCGCGCCCGGCGGTCTCGCCCGCGGTTCGCTGGCCGAGATCCGCGACGAAGACGTGATGCTGGACCTGGATACCAAGGTGATGGGTTATCTGCGCTGCGCCCGCGCCGTCGCGCCTTACATGCAGCAGCAGGGCTGGGGCCGCATCGTCAACGTCGGCGGTTTGTCCGCGCGCCGGGCGGAGGGCAACCTCAGCGCCGGCGTCCGCAACTCCGGCCTGTCCAACCTCACCAAGTACCTCGCCGAGGAACTGGGAGGGGACGGCGTCTGCGTCAACCTGGTGCATCCCGGCACCACGCGCACCGAGCGCAGCGGGCCGATGTATGCCGAGCAGGCGGAACGTGAGGGTACCACCGTCGAGGAGATCGAACGCCGCGCCGCCTCCCGCAATTCCACGCGCCGCATCGTTGACGCTGAAGAACTGGCGTGGGTGGTGGCTTTCTTCGCCTCCCCCCGCAGCATCGCCATCAGCGGCGAGACCATCGCGGCCGGCGGCGGGTCCGGCACCAACGTTTACCACTGACCTTTCAACCAGCCACTGGATTCCCGCTTTCACGGGAATGATGATTCATTTGCAGGAGCCGCACACCATGATCAAGGTAACCGTTTTCTACGAGAACGAAGAGGGCAAGTCCTTCGATTTCGACTACTACTGCAACACTCACATGCCCCTGGTTCAGGAGCGCCTGACCACCTACGGGATGCGCTACTACAACGTGGAAAAGGGCATTTCCGACGCCGATCCCAGCGCGCCGCCAATCTACACAGCCATTGGCTACCTGTTCTTCAACGACGTGGACGGTGTCCACGAGGGCTTCAAGACCCACGGCCGGGAGCTGGTTGGGGACGTGCCGAACTTCACCGACATCAGCCCCAAGTTCCTCATCAGTGAGCTGGTCGCGTAGTCGGACGCCGCCAATAGCAACGTAGGGGGCGGCCGTTTGGTCGCCCCCACGTCTATACGATACACCGCCGGTCCGGTGGATTTTCGGAGTGACACCCTATGAGCCAAGCCGTCGACGATTTCGCGGAACGAGCCATTCGCGAGCACTGGGAATTCGCGCCCACCGCCGGCAGCGGCATTGGGCACCACGAGTACGACGGCCGGCTGCCCGACTTTTCCTCCGGGCGCGTGGCTCGCCGCATCGAAGAGCTGCACCGATCCCTCGGCCAGCTCTCCGCGTTGCCTGAATCCGACGGGTCCGCCACCGATAATGAGGCGCGGATGGACCGCCTCTCCCGCAGCCTGCTGGAAATGTTCTTCCGCCGCGAACTCTTCAACCTGGAGGAAATGCGGAGCCTGCACAACAATCCCCAACGGCAGGTCGGCTACATCGGCGTCGGCAGGTACGTGCAGCGCGACTACGCCCCACTGCCCGACCGCCTGCGCTCGGCAACCGCGGTGCTCCATCAGGTGCCGGATTTCCTGGCCACCCTGGACGGGCTCACGGAGCCTGAACTTGGAGAGCCGATACGGGATATGGCGGTGGAGGCGTATCGGGGCATGGCGTCGTTCTATCGCACCGGACTGGCCGCCGCCTCTGTCGAGTGCGCCGCGGTCGCCCCCGATATCGCCGTCGAGTTCGATGCGGCGCGAGAGACCGCTGCAATCGCCGTCACCGAGTTCACCGCAAAGCTCCAGGCCAGCCGGACACTACCCGACTTCGCCATCGGCCGCGACCTGTATCGCCGGATGCTGCAGGTCGGCGAAGGAGTCGACACGCCCTTACTGGATGTCCTCTCCATCGGCCAGGCCAACCTGGAGCAAAACCTGCGCCGTCTGGACGAGGCGGCAGCGCTGGTGGCTCCCGGCAAGCCTGTCCGCGAAGCCGTCGCCGAGATTGCCGCAAATCACCCCACGGCGGATGCCCTGATACCCGAGACGCGGAACATGCTGGAGGACATACGCCAGGCACTCCTCGACCACGACATCATAAGTGTTCCGTCCGAAGAGCGGTGCCAGGTTACCGAGACGCCTTCCTACATGCGCTATGCCTTCGCCGCCATGGACTCGCCCGGCGGTCTCGAGGAAATCGCCACCGAGGCCTTCTACTACGTGACGCCCGTGGAGCCGGAATGGACGCCACGCCAGCAGGAGGAGTGGCTGACCAACTTCAACTACCACACCCTGCAGATCGTCAGCGTCCACGAGGTTTATCCCGGCCACTACGTCCACAACCTTCACAATCGGTACAGTGGGTCCGGCGAACGGCGCACGTTGCCCTTGATCAACCGCGTCGCCACCTCCTACGCCTTCACCGAAGGCTGGGCGCACTACACCGAGGAGATGATGCTGGAAACCGAGTACGGACGGGACAACCCCGCGCTGTGGCTCACCCAGCTTCTCGAAGCTCTGGTCCGCAACTGCCGTTACCTGTGCTCGCTGGGGATGCACACCCAGGGCATGACCGTGGACGAGGCAACCAGGTTCTTCCAGGCCCACGCCTACATGGAAGAGCACCCGGCCCGCCGCGAGGCCCTGCGCGGCACCTTCGACCCCGGCTACCTCAACTACACTCTGGGCAAGCTGATGCTGCTCAAGCTGCGGCAGGACTGGCGCCGGCAGGAAGGTTCAGCATACAGCCTGCGCCGCTTCCACGACGCCACGCTGTCCTGGGGCGCGCCGCCGGTTCCGCTGCTGCGCCAGGCGATGCTCAACGAGCCGGGCGCGGAAATCCTCTGATCGTCCGAGTTGGATTCGCGGGGGCGAGGCTATACCACCTGCGCCCCGAGAATCCTGCCGATGTGGTCCAGCGCCCAGCGGTGGGCATCGGCGTTAAAGGACGCCACGCAGTCCGTGGGCACCTCCACTGCGTAGTCCCGGTTGCGCGCGTCGGACGTGGTGTGCATCACGCAGATGTCGGTGCACACGCCGCAGACGATGATCTTGTCGGGGTTTAGGGTAGCCAGCCGCTCCGCCAGGTCAGTGTTGAAGAACCCGCTGTACCGGTTCTTGGGGATGACGTTGCCGTCGCCGACCCACTCGGCCAGTTCCGGGATCACATCCGGTTCCTCAGTGCCGATGACACAGTGCACCGGGAACATCTGGAACTCCAGGTCGTCGGGCAGATGGTGATCTGAAACAAACAGGATAGCCGCGCCCGCCGCGGTCTCGCGCCGCAGCAACTCCCGCACCGGCTCGATGATCCCGCGCGCGTCGTCGCCGCGGTACAGGTTATGCCCCGGCTCCAGAAAGCCGCGCACCATGTCGACTACGAGAACTGCGTTGGGCATACCGCTCACCCCTTCACTTCAATGACCCGGTGACTGGGATCAGTCGCTGATTGTAGGGATCCACACCGAGGAATACGCCTTCCAAAGTGTAGGCTCCCAGTAGAGGCGATGCCCCATCTTCGCCGAAGATGACCCAGGTGATGGTTTCGCGCCCGTACACCCGGGCACGAGCCTCGGCCATATCCAACTGCACCTGTTCCCCGCCGGCGTACTCGAAAGTTTCGCGCTTGGTGGGCTGAATCCCCAGCCCTTCCAGGATGGGCCGAGGGACCACCGTTGTGATCGCGCCAGTGTGCGCCATCATTTCGACATCTTCGAAACGCTTTCCATTAAGATTGCCGATCTGGATGGTCAGATTGAAAATACCCATGTCACTGGTCCATGGTAAACCGGCGGAGCCTTCCGCCGGCTTTCCATTGTACCGCCGGCCCTAGTGGGCGACGGGGCTCGGCGCGAAGCCGCCGTAGCGTGGGTACTGGGAGCAGATGAACTCCAGGTAGGAGGGCTGCCCGGTCTCGTTGGCCGCCAGGGCGCGCTGCAGAGCCGGCACCACGTCGGACGGCTCGGTGACCCGCTCGGTGTACAGGCCCAACTCGGCGATGGCGCGGGACATGTTGATGTCCTCGGGGCCCATCACCTGGTGGGTGTAGGGGTCGTGGCCGTCGCCCCAGAACCCGGGGCCGTAGCCGGCGAACCCGCCGTTGGCGACGTGGGCGATGGTGATGCCCAGGTTCTGGCGCACCGAAACCTCCAGGTTGCCCAGCATGTAGCCCACGCCGGCGTCTCCCGTCAACGCCACCGCCTGCCGCTGGGGGAATGCCAGCTTGGCCGCCATGACGCCGGCCAGGCCGAAGCCCAGCGTGGAGATGTTGCCCCAGCCCAGGAACCCGCGGGGGATCAGCGTGTCGTACACCGTGCTCAGCTGGTCGCGGGTGTTGCCGGACTCGTGGGTCACGAAGGAGTTGTACGGGTCCAGCACCTTCATCATGTCGCCGATGACACGATAGGGGTTGATGGGCGTGTCGCTGGAGGCCATCGCCTCGCGGTACTCGGCCAGGCCGGCGTCGCGAGCCTCGCGGACCTCGGCGACCACGTTGCCGGCGGCCCGACCCGCGCCATCGGTGCGCCGCGACACCTCATCGGTCAGCGCCTGCAGGCTGAACTTGGCGTCGCCCAGCACGGCGTGATGCGTGGGGAAGATGCGGTTCAGGTGGAAGTCGTCCAGGTTGCACTGGATGATGGTCTTGCCCGCCGCGTTGGGGATGCCGTGGGTGAACCGGCCCGGCGACAGGCTGCTGCCCACGGTGAGGATCACGTCACTCTTGTTCAGGTAGGCGATGGGATGCTCGCCGCGCACGCCCACGAACAGCGGGTGGTTCTCCGGAAACGCGCCCTTGGCCTTCAGCGTGGTGATCACCGGCGCGTTCAGCGACTCGGCCAGGCCCACCAGTTCCTCCGACGCGCCGGCGTAGATGACGCCCTCGCCGGCGTAGATCAGCGGATTGGAGGCGCCCATCAGCAGGTCGATGGCCTGGGTCACGTCCGACGGGTCCGGCGCCGACTTGTACGCCCGCACCGGGAAGTAGGGGTCGGCGGTCTCGTCGTAGACGCCGGCGGAGTTGGGCACGGCCAGCACCACGGGACCGGGTCGGCCGCTGCGCAGCATGGAGAAGGCGCGGCGCAGGAACTCGGGCGTCCGCTCGGGCCGGTCGATGTAGCCGAACCACTTGGTGACGGTCTTGAGGCTGGTGGTCACGTCGAACTGGGTGTTCTCGCTGCTGCCGGCCGGCACGCCGTCGGTGATGCACAGCATCGGCGAGTTGTCCTCGAAGGCCTGGGCCAGCCCGGGGTAGGAGTACTGCAGGCCCGCGCCGTTGACGCCGCCCTGCACGGTGCAGACGCCGATGCGGTCGCCGCCGGTGACCCGTGAGTAGGCGTCGGCCAGGGCCACGGCGTAGCGGTCGTCCCGCATCATGATCATGGGCACGCCCTCGCGCCCCAGGGCGTTGTTCACGCGGCAAACGGGGAAGGTGGAAACCCACTCGACACCCTCCTGCTTGAGGATGCGGGCAATGGAAGTTGCGACATCGATGGACATGGTTGGAACCTCGTTTGGGGGATCGTGATCTGCGGTCAATTTGTCAGCGCCAACAACCTGGCTACCAGGTATCGTACCAGAGGAAAGGACTCGTCCAAAGTGCCGGTGTACATCCGGCCATGGTAGAAGTAGATGTGGCACTGTTCGGCTGCTTTGGCAGCGTCCCACATCTGCCAGTCCTGGGACTCGATAGCCAATCGTTTGGCGGCCGATGTCAGATCACGGTGGTGGTGATACGGCCAACCCCGGTGCTGGGCTACGGCGATGATGGCATGGGCGGCTGCGGCCCACAGCATTTCAGCCGCTGTCAGTCGCCGGTCGGTGGCGATGGCGTCGCTGGATTCGACCAGGAAATCCCGAGCCGCCTGAGCGTGCTCGGGAATCCACATCGGTTCGGTCACGGTCAGTCGGCCAACTGTTGCAGCAGATCAATGAAGCGGCGCACCGACATCATATCGGCCCAGGCGTCTTCGGGTTCCATCAGACCGTGCCTGACACGGCTAGCCCCAGCCAACGCGCCGGTGAGGCCCAGGCGTATGCTCATGCTCTCTTCGCCCGATTCGGCGTCCAGGCGCTTGGCGACTTCGCGCAGACTACGACCGTCTTCGCAGGCCCAGCCCCGGCGCTTTGCAACCGCCTTGACCGCGGACAAGGCGGCATCCCCGATGCGTTCCGATCCCGCCTCCAGGTTGCCCAGCGCAAACTCCTGCTCGGCGGCGGCGAGCAGGTCCTGGGCGGTCTGCAACTCCTCACGGGTCAGCACGAGAACGCTCCTAGCCCCCGGTAGACCCGGCAACCCACTCCAGCCGATCCTGTTTGGGGATGCGGGTGGTGGGAGTTGCGGCGGCGATGGACATGATCGGAATCTCGTTGGGAGTGGGAGATACGAAATGTCCAATGATTGTATCATCCCCATTTCACCGGCAAGGGAAACCACAAATTGATGACATTTGTTCGAGTACGCGGTGTCTTCGACAGTCGGCGCGTAGGATACGACTGCGATGCCGGCGATACCGCCCGTCGATGGCTTGCCTCTGGTCGACGCCGACACCAACCGCGCCCTGCTGAACTGGCGTGTAGTGTGCGACCTGCTAGGCTTTGACGACGGCGTGTATCAGGCGGTGCGGCGTCTGGCGGCCAAGTGGTGTGCGGAGCCGTCGGTGCATGGGGGCAAGCGGCGGCCGCGGGGAGAGGGTTTGGTAACATAGGAAGCACAAACACAATAGAGAGATGTCGATGCCCAAGCACCCAGTTTTCCCAGAAGTCCCCAAGGGGTTTTGGCGCAGATTCGGTAAACTATGGAGGCGCCCGCTCCGACAGTTCGAGCAGACCATAGGGTTCGCCCAATCATTTGGTGCAGATCCCAGAACACCATACTTTGATTGCATGGACGCGGCGTATTGGGGAGCGTTACGAGGTCTGCACTCTCGCACTTGTTTGCATGCGCGTGCAGTCCTGGCGTTGTTGACCAACGGGCTAGTCGACCCGGCTTGGGTACAATGGCGTGTTTGCCACGAAGCGGCCACGATTGCACTATTCATAGCAAACGACCCAGACATGGCTCCGCGCTATCTCCGGCATTCCCGAGTCAACGCGTACCATCTGGCCCAAACTCTTTACAACACAGACCATCACGATTCTCCGTCTACATCCGAACTTGAGCAGCTCGCCTCATCAGCCGATTCCGCAAAAAATGAGCACAAGCGGGACTACGGTCAATTGCCGCAATCACGCGACTACAGTTGGAGTGGCTTCAGGACATTTGCCGATATCGAGGCTTCGGTGCAGGCTGACTGGTCATGGAAAGCACGATCGGAGTACGTGTTCGCTAGCGAGATTGCCCACGCCGCTCCTAAAGCGACCGGGCCTTCGACTGACTATCGGGGCAATATGATCCTCGCGGTTGGACCAACAAACGCAGGCCTGACGGATCCTGCCGACCTCACGTGCCTTTCTATCATGCACGCCTCCTTGGCGCTGATGCAAAATGCGGCAACTGCGGAAGAAGACACCCGCCGCTTAGAGGAGCTTATAGATATGTGCCGGTTGGTGGGCAGGATATGTTGGTTGTCTGATCCTGCAATATTCTGTCAGGACTGCGGTGGGCACATGCCGGAGGCATCCCCGCCGGAAGAAATCCCAGACGCCGACAAGCCGGCTAGGTGCACTTGCGATCCTGTACCGACGTATTAGCTACCCTCGAGGTTGTCCCCAACCTTGCCCCCTCACCCACCGCCTGCTAAACTGCCGCCATCATTGACACACCCGTACTGCGACCCCGTTAAGGAGAGGCCGTTATGCTGATTGGCCATTTTACCGAGCAGCCCTGGCAGGATGAGAGCTCCGGCCTGATGGGCACCCAGAGCACCGACCTGGGCATTTCCAACAGCCACTACAGGCCCGACGTCGGCGCCCAGCTGTACAACCGCTACCTCGACGAGAAGGTCTATGCCGAGGAGATGGGCTTCGACGCCGTGATGCTCAACGAGCACCACTCCACGCCCTTCTGCATGCAGGGCGTCACCAACGTGGGCGCGTCCATCCTGGCCCGCATCACCAACAAGGTGAAGATCATCATCCTGGGCAACGTGCTGCCCATCTGGGACGACCCCCTGTGGCTGGCCGAGCAGCTGTCCATGATCGACATGATCTCCCACGGCCGCCTGGTGTCCGGCTTCGTGCGCGGCGGTGGTCGCGAGAGCTGGTCCCACAACTCGCCGCCCAACTTCAACCGCGAGCGGTTCGAGGAAGCCCACGACCTCATCATCAAGGCGTGGACTGAGCCCGGCCCCTGGCGCTGGGAGGGCAAGCACTTCCACTACCGCTACGTCAACCCTTGGGCCAAGCCCCTGCAGGAACCCCACCCGCAGATCTGGATCCCGTCCACCGTGTCCGTTGAGACCGTGAAGTGGTGCGCCGAGCATCGCTACCCGCTGGTGCTGCTGGCCACCCGCCTGGAGCCCACCCGCGAGGCCTTCCAGCTCTACCACGACACCGCCGCCGAAAACGGCTACGAGTCGGGCACCCAGAACGTGGCCTACCTGTGGAAGGTCCACGTCGACGAGACCGAGGAGCTGGCCGAGGAAGTCGGGCGCAAGTACCTGTCCGGCGTGAGCAACCCCTTCCTGGCGGGCAACGAGGGCGGCATCAACCCCGCCATCATGAACCTGCCGGGCCACACGTCGCGCACGTCGCGTAGGTTGTCCGCCGCCGCCTTCGGGCCCGCCGGCCGCTTCGGCACCAACCGCCGGCCCTTCGAGGACCAGGTCGCCGACAGCACCATCATCACCGGCACGCCCAAGACGGTCATCCCCAAGATCCGCGAGGTTCTGGAGTACCTGCGCCCGGGCAGCGTCTTCTTCTGGGACGGCGACGGCGCCATGACCCACGAGGACCAGATGCGCAGCCTCCGTCTGATGGGCGAGGAAGTCATCCCCGCCGTCCGCGAGATGGGCAAGGAGCTGGAGCTCTACTCCCCCTTCGAGGTCGACCCGCGCACCAACCAGCCCATCGTCGACTCCGCCACCGCAGGCGCGACGGCGACCACCACCGCCGACTAACCGGCAACGGCATCGGGCAAAGCAAGAGGGGCGGGTGTGCAACCCGCCCCTCAGTTTTTTGTGGTCCGGCGCGGCGAATTATTCCTGCCGTTGGATCCGCGCCGGATGGTCGAAGACCTGCGACAGGGGCAGGCTGAAATCCGGGAAGAGCGGGGTGGTCAGGGTGTCGGCAGCGGTCAGAACCGCACGCTCCTGATACGAGCCGTCGTCGGCCAGTTCCAGAGCGGTGAGTGTGTTCGCGTCGCCGTCCAGGATCCAGTATTCGGGAACACCGGCGGCGGCGTACAGTTGGCGCTTTCGTACCAGGTCCGTGTGGCGGTTGGACGACAACACTTCCACCACGATGTCCGGCGGGCCGCCGTCAATCACGGTTGGGCCGATGATACCGACGCGCTCCGCCCGCACGACCACTATATCAGGCCCCAAAGCGCTGTTGTCCGATACGACGACGCCGGCCACCTGGTACACGATGCCGAGCCCGGTTTCCATGATTTGCAGGGCCAATTGCGTGCTCAAAACCATAGCCAGGAATTGGTGGTCCGGGATCGGGAAAGCGGCCATATACACAACCCCGTCGATGAGCTCGCAGCGTGTCTCCTGTGCGGGCAAGTCCAGAAACTCCTCCAGAGTCATTCGGGTGCCGGTCCTGATGTCAGGGGTTGTCGTCATGGTAACTGCCCCAATGGGTGAACTGATTAGTCCTGGGAACGTATCCGTGCCGGATGGTCGAACACGTGCGCCAGGGGCACGCTCAAATCAGGGAAGAGCGGGGTGGTCAGGGTGTCCGCGGCGGTCAAGACGGCACGCTCCTGATACGAGCCGTCATCATCCAGTTCCAGGATCGTCAGTGTGTCCGCGTCGCCGTCCAGGATCCAGTATTCGGGAACGCCAGCCTGCTGGTACAACGTGCGCTTCTCCACGAGATCGCGGTCACGGTCACTGGATAGTACTTCCACGACGATGTCAGGAGCGCCGTTCACCCATACTTCACCAAGTATTTCGGACCGGTCGGCCCGAATGACGATAATGTCGGGGGACAGGTAGTTTTCGCCCGACACGACCAGGTTAACCGGTATGTATGTGTGGGCGAGGCCGGCCACCGTCAATTGGTCAAACAGGAATTTCCACAGGATCTGCACCAGGAACTGATGGTCGAGCGCAGGCTCCGGCATTACGTACAACACTCCCTCAAGCAATTCGCAGCGTGGGCCAGCTTCAGGCAGGCTGCGGAACTCTTCGGACGTCATACGCATCCCGCTGTAAATTTCAGCCGATGTGGTCAACGTTGCCCGGCCTCGTCCCAATGCATTCAAGCGCATATCTGGTTGGGTTATTTTACCCCAAATCAACCCGTCGGCCCTCGTCGCTGGACTGGCGGATGGCGTCGATGAACTTGTGCAGGCCTACCGCGTGGTCGAAGTCGGGCAGCGCGTCACCGTTGGCCGTGCCCCGGATCGACGCTGCGAACAGGCTGTACAACTGGCCCACGTTGTATGCCGTGCTGCCCGGAATCTCGGGAGCCAGGTGCAGTTCTTCGGCCGGCGTCAGGTCCTGCAACTCGTTGCTGCCGCCGCGCGCGCCACGGATGCTGACCTGCTGCATCTGAGGCGAGTCCACGGAGACGGCCACGAGAGTGCCCTCCTCGCCGTAAATCTCCATGCGGTAGCCGCTGCCGGCCCACGGCGTGCTGCCGATCTGCACCGACGCCACGCCACCGCCCTGCAGGTTGCCGCTGACGAGGATGTTGTCCGGCGACGTCACCTCGAGGTCCTGGCCGGTGTCGGATTCGTGCCAGGTGGCGGCCTGCGTGCTGACCACGGTGGCCACATCGCCGAACTCGCCCACCACGCTACACAGCGCGTCGATGGTGTGCCCGCAGGCGATGGTCAGGGTGTGCGCGCCCAGTTCGTTGTCGCGCTGCCAGGTGCGTCCGGAATCCCTAGAGAGCACTCCCTCACGCATCAGCCGCACGTGGCAGGTCATGACCCGCCCCACGTAGCCGTCGGCCACCAGGTTTTTCAGGTGCGCGATGGCGGGGTTGGCCCGAGCCTGCAGGCCCACCGCCGTCTTGACGCCCCGCTCGCGAGCCAGATCTGCCATCTCGATGGCCTCGGCAGTGGTGCGCCCCAGCGGCCACTCGGTGAAGGTGTGCTTGCCGGCACGCAGCGCGGCCGTGGTTGGCTCGTAGTGGCTGGGCACGCGCAGGGAGATGGTGGCGGCCTCGATGTCGGCGTCGGCCAGCATGCGGTTGTAGTCGTCCCACGCGCTGCCCGCATTGAAAGCGGCCTTGGCCTCGTCGGCCGATTCCTGGCGCGTGGTGCATACGGCGGCCAGGTCGAAGTCGGGGTGTGCCGCCAACGCCGGGAGGTGCGCGCGGGGGGACCAACCCTGGTGGATGTTGGCGCCGATCAGTCCGATGCGGATGGGCTGCTGAGTAGTCATGGCGGTGCCTCCTGTGCTGGGCGGGGAAACTGCATCTGAAGGAGTAATTGCGCGCATCCTAACACAGGGGTCGGGTGCCGAAACGAGCAGGGTGGTACAATCGCGATGCCCGCCGCCCACCCACCCATATGAGCGTCACCATGTCCCTCCCTCAAGAAGCCCGCCTCCGTTTTGTTGATGGCCTGCCCATCTGCCGGATCCTCAACGGCATGTGGCAGGTGTCGGGCGCTCATGGTCGCATAGATCCGGCATCGGCCTTGGATGCGATGCTGGCCTACCACGACGCCGGCTTCACCACGTGGGACCTGGCTGACCACTACGGTCCGGCTGAGGACTTCATTGGCGAGTTCCGCCGGCGGCTGTCGGCAGAACGGGGCGAGGACGCCGTGTCTGAGATCCAGGCGTTCACCAAGTGGGTGCCACGGACGGGGCCAATGACCCGGCAGATCGTCGAGAACAACGTGGACATCTCGTTGCGTCGCATGGGCGTCGAGCGGCTGGACCTGCTGCAGTTCCACTGGTGGGAGTACCAGGACAAACGCTACCTGGACGCCCTGGAACAACTGGCGGCGCTGCGCGACGAGGGGAAGATCCACCGAGTGGCACTGACCAACTTCGACACCGAACGGCTGCGGGAGATTTCCGATAACGGCATCCGCGTGGTGTCCAACCAGGTGCAGTACTCGCTGATCGACCGCCGGCCGGAAGTGCAGATGTCACAGGTGTGCGAGGAGCAACGGATATGGTTGCTGCCCTACGGCGTGCTCTGCGGCGGCCTGCTCACCGATCGTTATCTGGGCCAGCCTGAACCCGGCCCGGCCCAGTTGAACACCGCCAGCCTGGGCAAGTACAAGCAGATGATCAACGCCTGGGGCGGCTGGCAGCTTTTCCAGCAACTCCTTGCGGTATTGCGAGGTATCGCGGACAAGCACGAGGTCAGCATCGCGAACGTTGCCGAGCGTTACATCCTGGAGAAGCCGGCTGTGGCGGGGGTGATCATCGGCGCCCGGCTGGGCGTGGCGGAGCACATCGTCGAGAATGCGCGGCTCTTCGGCTTCCACCTGGATGACGACGACAATCAGGCCATCGAAACCGTACTGGCTGACGCCCGCGACCTGTACCGGATCATCGGCGACTGCGGCGACGAATACCGCCGCTGACCACCGGTAAGACGTCATTCCTGCGCAAGCAGGAATCCATCCTGCCGCACTCAAACGCCTAATCACACTGCGCATCCATGCCAAGCTACTGCTGAGGTACCAATGCAAATCGGCGCTATTTTCCCGCAAACCGAAATCGGCCCCGACCCGGTCGCCATCCGCGATTACGTGGAAGCCGTGGAGGGCATGGAGTTCGACTACCTGTTCATCGCCGACCACGTGCTGGGCGCCGATCCGGATCACCATGAGCATGTGCGGGGCAGCTACTACACCCACCACAGTGTGATCCACGAATCTTTGACAACGCTGGCGTTCATCGCGGCGCTGACGACCAAAATACGCCTCATCACCGGCATCCTGATCCTGCCCCAGCGTCAGACCGCGCTGGTGGCCAAGCAGGCCGCCGAGATCGACGTGCTCAGCGGCGGTCGGCTTACCCTGGGCATCGGCGTGGGCTGGAACCACGTGGAGTTCGAGGCGCTGGGAGAGGACTTCAGTACCCGGGGCATACGCTCCGAGGAGCAGATCGACCTGATGCGCGCCCTGTGGACGCAGGAAGTGGTCGACTTCGACGGTCGCTGGCACTCGGTGCGGTCCGCGGGAATCAAGCCGCTTCCGGTACAGCGACCCATACCGGTGTGGTTCGGAGCCGGCGGGTCAGCCGGACCCGTGCCCCGGGACGTGGTCCTGCGCCGCATCGCCCGAATGGGCGACGGGTGGTTCCCCAGCTTCGGACCCGACGACACCGCGCGGGGAGTGCTGGACAAGATGCAGACCTACATCGCCGAGGCGGGACGTCAGCCCGATGACGTTGGACTGGCCGGCCGCATCCGCATGCCGGGCAAGTCGCCCGACGAATGGTTGGCCGAGGTGGAAGGCTGGCAGTCCCTGGGCGGCACCCACGTCATGGCGGAAGCGCGCCGTGGCCCCCTGAGTTCAGTCGATCAGCACATCGACGCCATGCGCCAGTTCCGCGAGGTCGTGCCTGTGGGCTGGGGAAGACCCTAGCCCAGCAACCGCACTGCCCCAGAGCAATTGTGTCCGATGGCGCCAACAATTGGGCGGACGCCCGGGACACCCTCACGGTTGGCATCTGGCCGGTTACGCGGTCTTCCTTCACTGACTGGCCGGGGGATCCTGCAGGAGGATCTCCGCAGGGATTCCCCAGTATTTGTGGAGCGCACGGGCCATGGGCATGGTGATATCCATTTGGCCTGACAGAACCGCCGTCGCCGCCTTCCTGCTGCCCACCAGGGGAGCCAGGTCTTCCGGGGTGAGGCCCAGGCGTCTCATGTGGAACTCTATGGCCGCCGGAACGCTCGGTAAGCCAACGACATCGCGTGGCTCCTCGTACGCCTCAAGCAGGTCAATCAGGTGGTCGCGCTCGACGCGCTCTGGCGTACCGACGTCAGCGCGAAGAATTTCTCCCAAACGCGTCAGAGCGTGGTTGTAATCGTCTTCACTGTCGATACTGGAAATAAGAGCCACGATTACACCTGTTCGGCAACGGCCCGATCAAATCCCGTTTGCGTACCGAGGCTGCGGGCGCCCGCGGTCGCGTCGCCAGGATTGTTGCAGGACGCCATGGAGCGGCGTGGGCGCGGTTACGTGGTTGGTTCCGTCGCCGCGTCGTGCTGCTCGTCGGCGTGGTAGGAGGAGCGCACCAGCGGGCCGGATGCGACGTGCTTGAAGCCCATGGCCTCGCCAGCCACGCGCAGTTCTTCAAACTCGGCCGGAGTGTAGAAACGGTCGATGCGAATGTGCTTGATGGACGGGCGCAGGTACTGGCCGATGGTGAGCAGGTCGCAGTTCACGGCGCGCAGGTCGGCCATGGTCTGCTTCACCTCGTCGACGGTCTCGCCCATGCCGACGATGATGCCCGACTTGGTGGGCATTCCGGGATCGAGCTCCTTGACCCGTCGGATCAGTTCCAGCGATTGCCGGTAGTCGCCCTTGGGGCGCACGAGGCGGAACACGCGCTCCACCGATTCGATGTTGTGGTTGAGCACCTGAGGCTGGGCGGAGACCACCCTGGCCAGCGCGTCCTCGTTGCCGTCGAAGTCGGGGATCAGGACCTCCACGCGGCAGTCGGGCACGGCGGCGCGGACCTGCTTGATGCAGGCGGAGAAGATGCCGGCCCCACCGTCGGGCAGGTCGTCGCGGTTGACCGAGGTGATGACGCAATACTTCAGGCCCATGCGCTTGACCGTGGAGGCCAACCGGAAGGGCTCGCCCAGGTCCAGCGTGCCGGGCCGGCCGGTGGTGACGGCGCAGTACGCGCAGGCCCGGGTGCAGATGTCGCCCAGGATCATGAAGGTGGCGGCGGACCGCTCCCAGCACTCGCCGATGTTCGGGCAGTGGGCTTCCTCGCACACGGTGTGCAACTGGCTGTCCCGCATGAGCTGTTTCAGCTCGATGTAGCGCGGTCCGCCGGGCATGGGAACCTTGAGCCAGTCGGGCAGGCGGGGACGCAGTGGGGTTTCAGTCTGTGTCGTCATTCTGTTCTCCGGCCTAGAGGAACTGAACCAGGCGCGGATTCACCCGGCACTTCTCGGCGGCGATGATGGCGTCGATTTCGCGGACGGCGGCGTCCAATTGTCCGTTTCGGTTGACCACGCGGTAGTCGAATTCGTGCATGCGACCCAACTCGACGGACGCTTCGTCCAGCCGGCGTTGCATCTCAGCACCGTCCTCGGTGCCGCGGCCGGCCAGGCGCCGGCGGAGTTCGTCCATGCTCGCGGGCATAACGAATATGGTCAGCGCCTCCGGCGCGATATTGCGGATGGTGGCCGCGCCCTGCACGTCGATTTCCAGTATAACGTCCCGGCCGGCGATCAGGGGGTCGCGAACCTGCTGGCGGGGAACGCCGTACCACCGGTCGTAGACCTGCGCCGATTCCAGAAGCTCGTCGCGCTCACGCATGCGCAGGAAAGTGTCCACCTCGAGGAAGATGTAGTCCTTGCCGCCCACTTCGCCGGCGCGCATGGGCCGGGTAGTGGCGGTAACCGCGAAGTGCCACGGACGGTCCAAGTCGCGCAGGCCGGCCAGCAGCGAGCCTTTGCCCGAGGCTGAGGGGCCCGAGATCACCACCAGCAACGGCGGAGCCGGGCTGGCCTGGGGCAGCTCGGACGAGCCAACCATCGCCAGTCTATGCGCCGTCGCCAACCAGGCTGGCGAGATGCTCCCAGAAGATCGGGTAGGACACCGAGGCGTCCTCGGCCCCGTGGATGGTCGTCTCACCCGAGGCGACCAGGCCGGCCACCGCCATGGACATTGCCAGCCGGTGGTCGTCGTGGCTCTCCACCTCGGCTCCGGTGAGACGGCCGACGCCGTGGATGACCATGCCGTCTTCCCGCGGCTCCAGGCTGCCGCCCAGGCGGGTCAGCTCCGATACCGTGGTGGCGATGCGGTCCGACTCCTTGACGCGGAGTTCGGCGGCGTCGCGGATGACCGTATCGCCCTCGGCGAAGCACGCCGCGACGGCCAGCACGGGCAGCTCGTCGATCATGATGGGGATGATCTCGCCGCCCAGGTCGATGCCCTTGAGGCTGGCTGAAGAGGCCACCACGTCGGCCACGGGTTCGCCGCCCTCGACGCGCTCGTTGTCCAGCCGCAGCGAATCGCCGGCGCCCATCATCTGCAGGGCGTCGATGATGCCGGCGCGGCTGGGATTGAGGCCGACGCCGGTGATGGTGACCCGGGCGTTGGGGTGGATCAGGCCGGCCACCATCCAGAAGGCAGCGGAGGAGATGTCGCCAGGCACCGCCACGTCAACGGCCTGCAACTCGGCGGGATGCAGGGTCAGGGCCAGGCCGTCGGTTTCGATCCTGACGCCCATGGCGGACATCATGCGCTCGGTGTGGTCACGGGACAGCGCGGGCTGGTGCAGCACGGTGGGCCCCTGAGCGGCCAGGCCGGCCAGCATCAGGCAGGACTTGACCTGGGCGCTGGCAACGGGCATTTCATACTCGATGGAGCGCAGGCTGCCGCCGCGTATGGCCAGCGGAGCCAGGGTGTTCCCGTTGCGGCCCATTATGGACGCGCCCATCTGCTGCAGCGGCTGGACGATGCGACCCATGGGTCGGGAGCGCAGCGATCCGTCGCCGGAAAGCACCGAGAGGAAGTCCTGGCTGGCCAGCAGGCCGGAGAGCAGCCGCATGGAGGTGCCGCTGTTGCCGGCGTCCAGCAGGTCGGAGGGTTCGTTCAAATTCGCGCCCAGTCCGGCGACTCGAAAGCTTCCAGGCTCCTCCAACGGGTCGATGGGCACGCCCATGGCGCGGAGGCAGGCGGCGGTGGACTGCACGTCGGCGCCATCGGAAATGCCGGTGACGGTGGCGGTCCCGTTGGCGATGGCGTTGAGGATCAGCGAACGGTGCGAGACCGACTTGTCGCCGGGCACGGCCAGGGAACCGGCCAGGCGTTCGGGGCTGCGAATGATCTGTTCCACCTGCGTTTCTCCTAACAGCAGCGATCAGGGATCGCGTGCGCCTCAGTCGCCATTATGAACCACTTGCCGGTTGATTATTCAGCCATTGCCTGGCTTGGGCGATTTCTTCTTCGGTCATGCCGTCTCGCCGCATCTTTGCCAACCACTCCGGGCTCCACGCGCCGTGTTGTTCGAGCCATCCGCATTGCGAATAATCACCGGTGCGGCTGAGTCCGGCGGTAGCATCCGCCATGGCCCGGTGCCACGCTGCGACATTGGCGGGCATGCTGCTCAGCGGGGTAAATGGGGTCGGATCACTGAACCTGTTAGCGCTGGACATCGCCACCGGATCCTGCCGCGTCGAGGATTCTGCTGATTGTCTGGATCAGGAAGACGCGCCGAACTCGCAGCGGACGAGCATTTTGCCGGCGAACCGAGGCGAAGGTCTCTACCGCCGCGGCGCGTCGGAGTCGCGGTTGTTGCTGCGTCGGGGATTGGGCAGGTCGCCCGTCATCATGCGGCGGGCGCGCTCGGCCCAGCCTCCGAGGAACATCTGGCCCATGGACTGGCTGAATGTCGGGTATTCGGGAGTGTTCTCCAACTCGCGGGCACGGGGGTTGACGTCTCCGGCCATCCACTTGTTGCGGGCCAGGCGGGCATCCTCAAAAAGAGTACCGACGGCGTTGGTGTCGGGTGGTTCGCCGTCGGTATCCAGGAGCTTACGGTATTCGTAGAGCTCCCGTATAAACGCGTCGATCCAGGCGACGATGGGCTCGGCGTTGCTGACGCAGATGTCGCGGTGCATGACCGGGTCGCCCGAGGCGAGGCGGGTGATGTCCCGGTAGCCGGACGAAGCCAGCTGGCCGATATCGGACCAGTTGGCGGACTTGCTGGTGCAGCCGATCAGGGCGGTGGACAGGACGAAGGGCAGATGGCTCACCGCGGCGACAAAGCTGTCGTGCTCGTCCACGCTGATGAAGTAGGGAACGCCGCCCACGGCCTCGGCCAGGGTGGATATCTCGCCCACCGCGCGCTCGCTGGCCCGGGGGCTGGGAATGACGCAGTAGGGCTTGCCGGCGAACATCGTCCCATCGGCGTGTTCGGGACCGGGGGTTTCCCGGCCGGCCATGGGATGGCCGCCCACGAAGTCCACCGAGTCGGGAAGGAACTCGTCGGCCCACTGGAGGACCTGCGTCTTGGTGCTGCCGACGTCGGTGACGACGCAGCCCTCGGGCAGGTAGTCGGCCATGCCTTCCAGAAGCTCGCGCATGGCCAGCACGGGTGTCGCGAGGATGATGATGTCGGCTTCGGCGATGGCGTTGCCGAGGCGGCCTTCCACACGATCGAATGCATCGCGCTTCTGAGCGCCGGAACGGACCGCGCTGTCGGCGTCGGTCCCGACCACGGTGAGGTTCCGCAGGCTGGATGCGCGGAGGGCCAGTCCCAGGGAGGTTCCGATGAGTCCGGTGCCGATTACAGTAACTTGCGCCACGTACAGGCCTGCCTAGAGGAGGTTGGAGTCAGTGTACAACATCCATAGGGGCTGGTAAAACGCCGCGCGGCCGTGCGCCAGGGTCTTTCCAAAGCAGCCTTGGTCATTGCGGGCGACGCGCGGCAATCTCGTGATGGCAACGGGGTCTCATTCAGCAACGGGATCGCCACGTCGCCGAGCTCCTCGCGATTACAAACTGGGCGCGCGCCGCCGCGACAGAGAAACCCGCGTACAAACCGGTCGCCCGCACGATTGGGTATCAGGGGCATGCGGTGTATCATTCGGGGCCTGTGAAAGCATGTGGAACTGGGCGGCCTCCCTCCGCATAAGGGATTTTCGCCTGCTCTGGGCATCGACGGCCTTCTACTCCCTGGCCACGGGAATGGAGCAGGTTTCGGTCGGATGGCTGATCTTCGAGCTGACCGGTTCGGAGTTCATGGTGGGTGTGGGCGCGGGCGCTCGCATGCTGCCCTTCTTTGTGCTGGGGATGCTGTCCGGCGCGATCGCCGACAAATGGTCGAGGCGCACCCTGCTGCAAATCGGCACGCTGGCGGCCTCGGCGTCGGCGGTGTTGATGGCCGCGCTGCTGCTGTACGGGTTGGCGAACGTCTGGGTGGTGATCGCGCTGGTGACCGTGCTGGGCAGCATGCTGGCCTTTACCATCACCATCCGGCAGGCTTTCACGTACGACATCGTGGGTTCGAGTTTAGCCCTGAACGGCCTGGCGCTGGCCGCGATGGGGATGCAGGGCGGCGGGATCATTGGCTCCCTGGTCGCCGGGGCGCTGATCGAACTGGTGGGACCGGGCTGGCAGTTCGTGGCCTCGGCGGTGTGCTACGCGGTATCGGCGGCGGCCATTCTGGCCATCGCCAACCCGGGACGCACGGTGCGGGCCTCGGCGCAATCGGTGCTGGATAACCTGGTGGGCTACGCCAGGCTGGTGCGGGAGCACCGGATAATCCTGATGCTCATGTTCCTCACCGCCACCACGGAGGTGCTGGGCTTCACCCACATGACGCTCCTGCCGGTGTTCGCCAAAGAGGTTCTGCACGTCGGGCCGACGGGACTGGGCATCATGACTGCGGGGCGCCAGGCCGGCGGATTGCTGGGACTGTGGGTCCTGGCCGGCCTGGGCACCACCAGGAAAAAGGGGTGGCTGACGATGGCGACGGCGCTGGGATTCGGAGGCGGCCTGATGGCCTTTTCGCTGTCGGTCAACATGTACACGTTCCTGGCGGTGCTGCTGTTTGTCAACGCGTGCGCCATGGCCGTGGACACGCTCTACAAGACGCTGATGCAGGACCTGGTGCCGGACGAAGAACGGGGCCGCGCCATGGGTTCCTGGGTGCTCAGCGTTGGGTTCGCGCCGGTGGGGCACGTTGGCGTGGGCGCGCTGGCCGGCTTCGTGGGCGCGCCCCGGGCTCTGCTGATCAACGGCGTGGCGTTGGTGGCCATCAACGTTGCCGCGACGCTGGGCGCACCGCGCATACGGCGAATGGAGTGACGCGAGGAGTGCCCCCCTGGTACCCACCGAAACGGAGCGCCGGTCGGCAGGGTTCAACCCCGGCACCGGGGCATCATGGCATCACGGCATGATGGTTCCCATGGCCGCCGAGGAGAAAGGGTTGTCCAGTTTGGCCGGCCGGAAATCGTGGGGGATTGCGGCCTGGTTGCCGATAGTTTGCGGGTGATGCTGGGGCTTGCTCTCCTGATGGTTGGTCTTGGTGGTTGGCTGAAGTATCGGTCTGGTTGGCAGATGGTTTCGATTTGGCGGTCAGGCTTTACGGTTTCGGGTCGGTGTCGGAGCACGGCCAACACTGTATTTGCGCATGGTTTTTGTGTCCCAAGCTTCCGTGACCCGCGGGGAGCCAGCTGATGAGCCGATGCCCTGCGGCACGGGGCGGAGGTGACACCCGCCGGGTCGACACGGGGCCGCCCCGGGGAGAAGATCGGGTAGCGGCCGCTGGCGACCATGATGCGAAGAACCGACTGGGGCCGTTGCCGACCCGAAACCGTATCGCCTATCTATTCAGATGTAGGTTAGGCGAAGCCGCTGGCCTGGCGGCGGAACCGGCGGGGCTCGCGAAGCGGCGCCGGAATTACCTGACGAGACCATGATAGAACATCTGTGCGTCAAATGTAAGGAGCGAATGCAGGGCAGTCGCGACTCAATCCGCGATGGCGCCGGAGTTGAAATTGGCAGCAGTGAACGGTGAATTTTACCGGGATAAGCAGGATGAACGGGATGGACAGGATATTTCGACGAGGTTTTTTCTGTTACAGGAGAGTTTCTCGGACTTACAGGCGTGGAGATGTCTGCACGTTGTGGCTTACCTGGATACAATCCAGACCCTTGTACCCAATATATTGAAAGACGCGATTGCCCTGGGGGCGGATGCCCTGACGCGTACCCAGTTTGTCATCGCGAGGAGCGCCGCGACGTGGCGATCTCGTTGCTGCAAGTGACTCCGGCTGCCATCACGAGATTGCCACGCTGCGCTTGCAATGACATAGGACTTACGCAGTTGGACGGTTGGGAATTGTCGTGATGGCGGTTGGGGATTGACAGCGTGTTTATTGGCGATTATGATAACGACAATTCCGGTTTGCAATGTGGAGGCGACACCGATAGAGGAGGCTAGGAGCGATGGTTACTCTCAACGAACGTCTAGTCACCGTGGATGAAGAACAACCTGCTGGGCTATTGACCGAGAAAGTGGAAAAGGATTTGGCTGAAGCGCTAACCGAGTTTGGGGCCCACAAGGAAGAAGTCGCGCCGGAACGCGCCTGTCGCATCTCCCCGCCCACCCTGCAGTATGGCATTCCGATGGCCGGAGTGCGGTACTACAGCTTCGTGCCGGAGACGTAAGACGGCAGGGGACAAGGCGCGATGATGCGCTCTGGGGCGGCCTGATGGTCGCCCCAATTGTTTTGCCTACGGCGCACGCTCACGCGTACCCGGTCTGTCATCGCGAGGAGCGCGGCGGCGTGGCGATCGCGTTGCTGGAAGAGACTCCGGCTGCCATCACGAGATTGCCACGCTTCGCTCGCAATGACAGTTCAAGGCTTCGCTCGGAATGACAGTTCGAGTGAAAATGAGTACGCGTGAGACCGGGCACGCTTTGACAAAGTAACTATAAGCCGGTATGATACGAGCCATATCAAGTGATTGGAATGATACTGGCGCAAGGAGGAACAAGACGATGGTTACTGCCAACGAACGCCTGATTGCAGAAGAGGCCCACCGCCAGCGCGGACTGCTGCGCGAGCAGGTGGAACAGGACATGGCCGAAGTGCTCGACGAGTTCGGCTCCGCGGCTCCTGCGGAAAAGCGCGAGGCCCGGGTCTTTAGCTTCGGCTACGGGATCCCCATGGCCGGCGTGCGCTACTACAGCTTTACGCCCGAGAACTGAGCCTCGGCAAACGGTACTGAAAGCGGGGGCGACCGATCGGTCGCCCCCGCGCGTTGTCCGAGTGAGGGCCGGGAACATGATCCCGGCCTTTCAGTTGTCTCCCCGGTACCCGCGGTTGCGGATTTCCTCCTCCATGTGGGCCCGGATGCCGATGAGGGCCGCGGCTCCTTCTCCCACCGCCGTGGCAACCTGCTTGGTGCTGCCGGCCCGGGCATCGCCGGCGGCAAAGATGCCGTGGCGGTTGGTTTCCATTGATGAGGAGCGCGGGCCCGTTCCCGTGGCTATGAAACCCTGCTGGTCCAACTCCACCGTGTCCGACAGGAAGCCGGTGTTGGGGTCGAGGCCGATGAATACGAACACTCCGGCGGGATGCAGTTCTTCCTGATCGCCGGTCACCAGGTCCTCAACGAGCACGGAGGACAGCCGGCCGTCGCCGCGAAACTCGCGCACGGTGGTGTTCAGGCGGATGTCCATCTTCGGGTGGGAGGCTGCCTTGTCCTGCAGCACCTGGCTGGCGCGCAGGCGGTAGCCCCTTTCCAGAACGGTGACGCGGGAGGCGAAACGAGTCAGAAACAGGCCCTCTTCAACGCCGCTGTTGCCTCCGCCCACCACCAGCGTTTCCATGTTGCGGTAGAAGGGGCCGTCGCAGGTGGCGCAGAAGTGGACGCCGGCCCCGATGAAGTCGTCCTCGCCGGGCACGTTGAGCCGGCGATATCGGGTTCCCGGGGTCAGCAGCAGGGCCGGAGCGCGGTACTCCTGGCCGGATTGGGTGGTGACGGTGCGGACGCCGCCGGTTTCCGGGCCGGGGTCCACCGACGCCACGGTTTGGGCGACGAGGATCTCGACGCCGAACCGCTCGGCCTGCTCACGCATACGGTCGGCCAGGTCTGCGCCGGAGACGCCGTCGGCGAAGCCGGGATAGTTGTCGATGCGCTCCGTGGAGCCGGCCTGTCCGCCAACCCCGCCGCGCTCGATGATCAGCGTCTCCATGCCCTCACGGGCGGCGTAGATGGCGGCGGTCAGACCGGCCGGCCCGCCACCGACGATGATCAGGTCGTAGTGAGAACGGCTGGCCTGCGGATTGATGCCAAGACGCGCGGCCAGCTCGGCGTTGGACGGCTCCGCCATGATGGGCCCGCCGTCATCGAACACGATGGTGGGGATGATCTGTCGGCCGTCGTTGAGCTGGCGAACGGTTTCCTGGGCTTCGGGTTCCTGCTCGATGTCCACCCAGCGATAGGGTATGCGGTGTTCGGCCAGGAACTGCTTGGAGCGGCGGCAGTCGGGGCACCACAGGGCGCCGTAGACGGTCATGCCTGGGGATTGCGTCATATGCGCACCTCTACGTTATTCGGGCGGCGGCGCTCGCCGGCGCCGTGTGGAAAGTTATGGAGCTGTAAGTTGGGCAACCAGCGCGGATATCACCGCGTCTGCTAAATTTACGATGAGCGAGGGCGAGCGGATGGGGTCGCAGACTGAGGAGCCAACCGTAATCCAACGGATACGAAAACCGGCGCCCTTTGCTGGGATAAGGATCCGTTGCGTCAGGACTATCGAGCGTCCGACGGCATTTCCGGGTGGTGGTTGCTTACGATTCCCCGTCAGCTGCGCTGGCGTCAAACCTGCCTGTGGGCTCTACGTTCGGTGATTCTGGCGAGCCGATACGATCTTCGTGCTGGCTAGAGAGAGCGCGCCGGACCCGGTCTCGGGCGCGCTTCCGTTCGTTTTCCAGATGTGGCGCCGGGGACCATTGCAGATCACCGAGATCTGCTTCTATCTCCCGTTCGGATTCATCCAGGTCGTCGTCGCTGAACGGCCACCAAGCGTCGAATTCCTCATCGCTCAGTGGCTCCCCGGTCAGCCCGTCAATCTTGTTGCCGCACATCATGTTCTCCGCTCAGCCCAGGTAGATGCGGGTGAATTTCCGGCTAGGATACACAGTTCGCAGATCTGCGACGTTGCCATCAAGGTAAAACGGGATCAAATAAACGTAATCATCGATGCGGACGACGTAAAGTCTTTGTCCTGGGTGGCGATCTTGATTTGGATGGGCTATCTCGTCCAACAATCCACCGTGCCTAACATGATACACCGCATCTTCGAATGTGATGCCCCGTTCCCTCCTGAGCCATTCGTCCTTGGTTGGGTCCCATCTATATTCGCGCATTGCCGCGTCAGAGCACGCCGGATTCGCGCCAGGCGGCGACTTCGGCGTCTCCGTAGCCCAGGTAAGCGAGTACCTCGTCGGTGTGCTCGCCCAGGGCGGGCAGGTTGCCCGGTTCCAGCGGCGTTTCGGTGAAGGTGGCCGGGGGGCCGGCCATGCGCACCGTGCCCAGGTCGCGGTGGTTCACGTCGATGGCCAGATGGTTGGCCTCGACCTGGGGGTGTTCGAACAGCTCTTCGACGAAGCGCACCGGGCCGGCCGGGACGCCGGCGGCATCCAGCAGGTTCAGCCACTCGTCGTTGGTCTTGCCGCGGAAGATCGCCTCCGCGTCCGCCATGAGTTGCGCTCCGAAATCTGCGGCTTCCGGTGAGCGCGGGTTGTAGCCCTCTTCAAAGCGAATATCGTGCAGACCGATCACTTCGGCCATCTTGCGGCGCAGGGCGTCGTTCAGGCATCCCACGACCATCATGCCGTCGGCGGTCTGGTAGAACCGATAGTAGATGTTGCCCGGAGCCTGGAAATGCTGGGCCTCGTAGACCTCGAGCAGATCGGGATACGGGGTTCCGGCGGCGCGCATGGCGTCCATCGATTCCATGATCTCCGCATGGGGCCCCTTGTCGAGGCCGTCGATGCGGACGAAGCGCATGCCCAGCATCAGCAGGCCGGTGCCCAGCAGCGATGCCTCCAGCTTTTGGCCCTTGCCCTTTTCGCCTGCAGATGCGGCGCGCTCGCGGGCGAACAGGGCGCCGCAGACGGCCCACGCCTGGGCGAGCCCGCAGGCGGTGTCCACCAGCGGGCTGGCGACGATCTGCTGCGGGACGCCGTTGGCTACCTTGCCCTCGGCGGTGGCGATGCCCGACATGGCCTGGATGATGATGTCGTAGCCGGGGCGGTAAGAGTCCGGTCCCTCGTGTCCGAAGGCCGATCCCTCGCAGTAGATGATCGACGGGTTGATGGCGGCGAGGGTCTCGTAGTCGATGCCCAGGCGACCCGCGACGTCGGGGCGGTTGTTGGCCAGCACCACGTCGGCCTGCTCGGTCAGGCGGCGCACCACGTCGGCGGATTCCGGGTTGGCGAGGTTCAGCGTCATGGAACGCTTGCCCCGGTTGTAGGCCATGAAGGGCCGGCCGTCGGTGGGAAGGACGGCCTGGGCGTAGCGCCACAGGTCGCCCCAGGGCGGCTCCACCTTGATCACGCTGGCGCCCATGTCGGCCAGCAACATGCCGGCCGTGGGCGTGGCGATCATGGTGGAGAACTCGACAACGTTGATGCCTTCAAGAGGGCCGGGCATGGCGTCGCTCCGAGGGGTGCAAAGTCGTCGGGCGATTATAGCAAAGCGGGACCGGCCAGCCGGAACCCGGGGCAATCGCATCTAAATCGGTGATGTTGGCAGCGCAGGAGCTATGGCGATGGAACGTGGACGGTGGTAAGTCTTACCGGGATAAACAGGATGTACGGGATGTACAGGATACGGTTCGGTTGATCCGTTCAATCAATTTTCGGGCGTTGGGCAGGTTTCCTGGGCGGGGGCACGGGGAATAGCGTCTCGTCATCCAATCCAGAGATGTAGTCCGCGGTTTATCGATTATGTTGAAGATGCGATTGCCACGAGCCGGAACCGCTCCGGGCCCAGGGCCAACGTGTCAGCCGGTATCATGGCTGCCAGTTCTGCAGGGGTATAACCATCCCCGGCGTCGCTGCTGTCGAGCCACGAAAGCGCGTCGGCGACGCGGTTGGCAGGGAGTCCCCTGGACTGGACAAGGACGCGGAAGTCTCCCAGGCCGCCGGGACGGACGAGGTGGGTCAGCCCGGTCAGCCAATCACGAGAGTCGTCCTGGACCGGCGCGAAGGGTTCGGCCAGGTCATCGGGGAGCGAGCCCTCGGGATCGATTGGAATTGTGATCCACCCGCCACCTCCGGCTCCGGGAGGCGGGCCGTTGCGGCGAATGGTTTGCAGCCCGAGGCGGCTCAGAAACCTGCCCTGGGGCATATTGCCCAGGGTGGTCAATCCAGCCCGCTCGCCGGCGAGTTGAACCGACGTGAAGTCGACCTGGGCCGTGATGTCTTGTCGTCCCGTATCCATGAGAGGCGTATCGGTCTGGCGATGGGAACGGTAGGTGACCAGGGTGCCGTGGGGCCGATACACCGGGTCGTAGAGATCGTGCGCGCTGCGGCCATAGTCGATGGTGAGGACGAAACCCGTATCCAGCGTCGCCGCCATTGACTCAGCCCAGTCATCCAGCGACAGGCAGATTTCGGCGGTCTGCCCATCGGATAAGGAGATGCCAAGGTCGGACAGGCGGCTTTCCAAGTCTGGCGTGGACAGGTCGCCGGTGACTTCCTCGAACTGCCCCTCGTAGCCATCGGCGACGTCGGACTGGATACTCACGTAAAGCTCGCGGAGCGTGCCGCGCTCCTTGCGCACGCGATGGGCGGGCAGGGCGTCGAGCAATTCGTTGGAAATGATGCAGCCCGTGACATGGCGCAACGGTAGTCGCAGCGCATCGGCGACGAGCGTGCCCGTCGACGGAGAGCGAACGCCCCGCGAGACAGAGTGACGGTCACACGCCACGTAATGTAACGAGTTGGAGAAGCGTTCGGGCAAATGAGCGGCGGCGTTGCGTATGTCCCGTGCCAGCAGGCCGTCACCGGCGCCGGGTTCGATCACATAGAACGGGTGGGGCCGATCCAGCAGGCGCCAGAACTGGAAAAGCTGAACTGCCAGCAGCGCACCGAAGGCGGGATGGACCTGCGGGCTGGTGTAGTAATCAGTCCCGACGGCGTTGCGACTGTAGTAGCCACCGGTTCCGTAGAGGGCCCGCTCCATGTACTCGGCGAAAGTGATCGGGCCGTGGCGGGCGATGCGACGCCGGATGGCTCGCTCCGCAACGGTGGGGACGCTCATGGGGATGCAGCCTGGCCTGGCGCTCGCAGGGGCGAATAATTATTCGCCCCGGCACAAACCGAGCGTTCTGACATCTACCGGGACATTCATCTACCGGTACATGGGCTTGAAGAAGCTGTGCAGGAAGTTGTTGCGGTGGGCCCAGGAGTGAGCGCGCTTGAGCACGGAGTCGGGTATGGGCTCGGACCGGCGGTGGGTGATGCGCAGGGTTTCGTAGTCGATCAACTCGGGCGGGGCCTCGCCGGTGTAGAGCAGTTCACACCCCTCGCCTTCGGCGAAAAGTTTCAGGCTGTCGAAACCCTTCACGCGTCGGCCGGGGGTCTGGTAGACGTAGAACTCGACGCTACCGACCAATTCGTCAAAGTGGTCGTTGCCGTTGCCGCGGCCGCCGCCCTGGCGAAGCTGGTCGCGGTTTATGCCATAACTGCTCAAGCGTCTGCGTTGCATGGAGACACCACCGGATTGGTTGCGACCGGATTGGTTGCGAAATGTGCAGTGCGGAACCCGGATCAGCCTTCCCGCAGCAGGGCCGGCTTGATGGTTCCGTTCCAGGAGTCGTCCGGGTCGCGACGCCGAACGGCATCCACCAGATCGGCGACGTTCGAGCCGTACAGCAACCTCAGGTCCTCGTGAGTCTGGCGTCCGGCCAGCTTGATTATCGACTCGCGCAGGGCCTCCACGTAGGGAACAACGTCACGGGAGGCGGACAGGGTTTCGTGGCGGATCCTGACGTTTTCCAGTTGCTCCACCCAGTCGATCTGCTGTTCCACCTGGTCGAAGGGATCGTCTTCGGGCTCCGGGCGCATGGTTGTGGTCATGGCCGAGACCTCCTGATTATGGGAGTTGCGGTTATGTCGTTATGGGTAGATGGCCCAGCCCACGCGGTCGGTGCTGGCGTGGAAGAAATGGCCGTCTGTTGAGGTCACGAATACATCGGTAAGATCGGGTCCGCCGAAGCAGACGTTGGTGGGGCGGGTGGCGGCAACGGGATGGGTCTCGATGACCCGGCCGGTTGGGGAGAACACATAGAGCATGGGGCCGGGCCCGCCCGTGGGCCAGCCGGCGGTGGCGATGATGTTGCCGTCAGCGTCAAGGCACATGCCGTCGATGCCGCGGTGCACGCGGTTGGCGTCGCGGCCGAAGGTGTGCAGCGTGGTGTACGTCCCCAGGGCGCCGTCGGCGTTGATGGGGTAGGCGCGAAGCTCCCGGTCGATGTCGATTCGGTCGCTGTTGCTTTCGGCGACATACAAGGTATTGCCGTCGGGCGACACCAGGATGCCGTTGGGCATGGTGGTGTCGTAGGTGGACCGGACGGTCTGGTACGAGCCGTCTGCCTGGGGAACGGCGCACAGCACGGACCGGTTGTCCAGTTGCTCGACCTCGTGGGGATCGATGTTGCCGGTGTTCCAGGGGTTGGTGAACCAGATGCGGCCCCGGGCGTCGATGGCGAGGTCGTTGGGGGTATTCAGGGGGACGCCGTCCAGGTTGTCCGCGACGGTGACCATGCTGCCATCAGGGTCGAAACGGACAATGGCCCGCCCGTTCTGGCAGCAGCCGAACAACCGGCCCTGGGCGTCGAAGGCCAACCCGTTGGTGCGGTTGGTGTTCTCACGGTAGACAGAGAACTCGCCGGACCTGGGGTTGTAGGCATAGATGCGGCTGGCGTGGATGTGGGTGAAAAGCACCACTTCGCCATTCCAGGCCGGCCCTTCGGTGATGCCGCCAGGAGGGTCATCAAACAAACTGAGAAGACTGAATCGCCACGACATTTTGGGCAACTCCTTGAATGTGTCGCGTACGGAAGTGTGGGATGAATTACGACGACACTAGCGCCTGCCGATTGTAGCAGGCGACCCCCGGCCCGGCAACGGCGCGCCGGCTCGTGAGACGATACCCAGTTTGTCATCGCGAGGAGCGCAGTGAAGTGGCGATCTCGTTGCTGCAGCAGCGTTCCTTGCCGCAACGAGATTGCCACGCTGCGTTCGCAATGACGGTTCGGGTGAAACTCGGCGCGTGTGGGCGGCCCGGACTCGACAACTTCCGTACGAGATGTGCGCGCCAACTACCGCGAGGACCGTCCGTCGCGCATGGGCGAGGTTGACGCACATCTTTGGCGGACTGCATACTCGTTCGCGCCAGCCGGCTCGCGCCGCGAACTCGACGAACGCCAGCCGGGCCCGTCTTGCCGAACTGCGGAAACCGCAGTTGCGTGCCAGGCAAGGGGTCGGGCACCTGGCAAACCGGAACCAATTCGGCTGAACTGGGAGGTGAACCGTGGCAGGACCATGCACAGGCCTGACCGTCCTCGATTTCTCGTTGGGCATGCCTGGGGCACTATGCACCCTGGTATTGGCCGACTACGGCGCCGAGGTGATCAAGGTCGAATCTCCCGGCGGCGATCCCTTCCGCTACCAGCCGGCCTGGATCTCGTGGAACCGGGGCAAGAAAGGCATCACACTCGACCTGAGCGCCGAAGAAGGCCGCGAGCATGCCATCCGGCTGGCTTCCGAGGCCGATGTCCTCGTCGAGTCCTTCCGTCCCGGCGACATGGCGGACTGGGGCCTGGATTATGATGCCCTTTCGCAGCTTTACCCGGGGCTGGTGTACTGCTCCATCACGGGCTTCGGGCAAAAGGGTCCGCTGCGCCGGGTGCAGGGGTACGAAGGTGTCGTTGCCGCCAAGGCCGGCCGCATGCTCAACCTGGAGGGACAGCCCAACCGGGACGGCCCCGTGTATTCGGCGGTGCATACCGGGAGTTGGCACGCCAGCCAGGCGGCGGTGCGTGGGATCCTGGGCGCACTTCGCGTGCGGGATCTGTGCAAGCGCGGGCAATGGGTCCAGACCAGCATCGTCCAGTCCCTGGCCTCGCCGCACGACAACAACGTCGGCGACGGCGGGCTGGTGAACATGCAGTTGCGGCGCCGGGACCCGGAGCGGTTTCCGGCAAGACCCCGCGGCCGCGGCCTCTCATCCATCGGCTATGTTCCCGTGCGAACCGAGGACGGAGCGTGGCTGCAGCACGCCAACCAGAGGGTGCCGCACATCCAGGGGCATCTCAAGGCAATCGGCCTCGGTGGCCTGTTGGAGGATGAGCGTTTCGCCAGGGTTCCTGCCCTGAATTTCGAGAACCAGGAACTCCTGCGCCGGGAGATACTGGAGAAGCAGCGGGAGAAGTCCGCTGACGAGTGGATGGAGATTTACCTCGAGGACGGCAACATCGCGGCCGAGCCCTATCGCACCAGCGTCCAGGCCATGGATCATCCCGCCGTGGTCGCCAACGGCACGGTGGTAACGATTGATGACCCTCGCGTGGGCCCCATGCGCACGCTGGCCCCACTGGTTGACCTGAAAGAGACTCCCGGCGAACCCAGCGGACCGGCCCCCGATGTGGGGCAACACAACGCCGAAGTGCTGGGTCGCCTCGGGAATTCCGCGTCCGCACGTACCGCCTCGCCGGGCGCGAACGGCACGGATACGCCGGCGCACCCGCTGTCGGGGATCACCGTGCTGGACCTGGCGACAATCCAGGCCGGGCCTTATGGCGCGGCCCTTCTGGCAGACCTGGGGGCGCGGGTCATCAAGGTCGACGCCACCGACCGTCGGCTGGACGAGGGCCGGCGTTCCACTTCGGTGGCAATCGCCGACGCACGGACCTACGCCGGCAAGGAGGGCATCCAGATCGACCTGCAGACCCCCGAGGGCAAGGCGATCATCCACAAGCTCATTGCCCAGGCCGATGTCCTGTCGCACAACTTCCGCCTCGGCGTTCCGGAACGCCTCCAGGTGGATTGGGAGACCTGCCGGAAGATCAACCCGCGCCTGATCCACGTCTGGATGGCGACCTACGGGGAGCACGGGCCCCACGCGCGCCGGCCGGGCGCACACCCCATACCCGGCGCCATCATGGGCGGCGCGATGCGTCAGATGGGCCGGAGCATGCCCCCGCCTCCGGAACAGATCATGGATGTCGAGGAGACCGTTGAGGCGACCCGCTGGCTCATGAAATCCAACTGGGGCCCGGACCAGAACACCTCGCCGGCAGTGGCCACGGCCGTCATGCTGGCCCTGCGGGCGCGCGAAAGCACCGGCAAGGGACAGCCCGTCGAGCTCACCATGCTCAACGCCAACGCCTGGACCAACGCCGACGAGTATTACGACCATAAAGACCGCCCGCCCATCGACATGCCCGATGAGGAAATCCACGGCCTGAACGCCCTGTACCGCCTCTACCGTTGCCGGGAGGGGTGGGTGTTCCTGGGCTGCCTGTTCCAGGACGAGTGGGAGGCTTTCTGCTCTGCCGTGGATCGGGCGGACCTGATGGCTGATGGCCGGTTTGTCACTGCGGAGGCGCGAAAGGCCAACGACGAGGCCCTGGTCGCCGAGGTTTCGGCGATCCTCGCCGGGCGCGCCGCCGCCGAATGGGAGGAGTTGCTGACCAATGCGGACGTCGGCTGTGTCCAGGCGGACGAGGCCGTGGAGGGAGACTTTTACGCCGACCATCCCCACGCCCGGGCCAACGAACTGAGCGTGGAGGTCGAGCACCCGCACGTCGGCAAGTATCGCCGTTACGGCGGCCTGGTCGAGTTTTCGCTGACCCCGGGCATCTACCGGACCTCCATCCAGGTTGGCCAGCACACCAGGCCCCTGCTCCGCGAACTTGGATACGGGGACCAGCAAATCGAGGAACTGGGCACGCAGGGCATCGTCCAGTGGGCGGACCCATCCGCGGGTGGGGAGCCATAGTGGAACCGTCAGAATCAGGATTTGCCGGGTTAGAGGATTGACAGGATTGGGAATGTTCTACTGCTGTAACGTTTCAATCTGGCCAATCCTGAGATCCCGAAAATCCTGATGCTCGCAAATCGATGAAGGAAGGCAATACTTGGCAATACTGGTCAGTTTCGATATAGATGGCACGCTGGAAGCCGGGGATCCGCCCGGGCCGGTGACCATGAGCATGGTCCGGAAGGCCCAGGCGCACGGGTGCATCATCGGCAGTTCATCGGACCGTCCGCTTCCGGTACAGCAGACCATCTGGGACAGGTACCGGATCGAGGTGAGCTTTATCTCGCACAAGCAGGACCTTCCCGATGTCAAGTCGCGCTTTCCGGCCGACGAGTATTACCATATCGGCGATACCGAGATGGATCAGCAAATGGCACGGGAAGCGGGATTTCATTTCATCTGGATGGACGCCGGACATACCGAGCCGTGGATCAGCAACGGGACCAACCCGGATTAGGCAGCTAATCTCGACCGGCAGGCATCTTTAGACAAATACCGCGCATCGCATATAATCCGCGCCAGATGGCGCCGCAAACGGCAGCGCGGCGCGAAAGTCCGCAGGAGGGAGAACCATGTCGACGATTCCAGGTCTGGAAAGACCCGGCCCGGTACCCAATGATCAGACCAAGCCCTTCTGGGACGCCTGCAACGAACGGCGACTGGTGCTGCAGAACTGCACCGCCTGCCAGAGGCTGCACTACCCGCCCGCCCAGCGCTGCGACCAATGCCGCTCGGCCGACAATTTCCAGTGGAAAGAGGTCGAGGGCAAGGGACACATCGATGTGTACATGGTGATCCGCGACTCCCGCATCCGGGGGTTTCGGTCGGCGCAGCCGATCAACTTCGCGGTGATAACCCTGGACGAGGACCCGGGCATCAACTTTCTGTCCAACCTCCCGGGCACGCCGCCGGGGGAAGTTCCCGTGGGAGCGCCGGTGGAACTGATATTTGAGGAAACGAGCACCGGCCAGTTGGTCCACGAATGGCAGGTGGTCACGTAGGTCACCCCGATCATGCGGGTTCGGTAACAGCGCAGCGGGCATGAGGGAGCTGAGATGGTTAGCAATACTGGTTGGATGAGAAATCAAGAGGGTCTGGGACTCTGGGAACACCGCGGCAAGGTCGCCGTCGTGGGTTGGGGACAATCCCACATCGACCGGCGCTGGGACGGCGTGACCCTGGACCGGAGCTGCGGCGGCCTGACCAAGGAGGCCTGCCTGAAGGCGATTGCGGACGCCGGCCTGTCTCTGGACGACATCGACGGGCTCATCACCAGCGCGGAGACCCGCGCCGAGCAGACCTGGGCGCCGCGCCCCTATTTTGACCCGCCCTATGACACTGAGGATGGCCTGACCTTCACCTCGGCGGATTGGATAGAGCGTGAGCTGGGGATGAAGAACGTACAGTACCGTGTGTCCGACGCGCCTTACATCGGGCCGATGATGGGCCTGGCGGCCCAGGCGGTGGGCGACGGCCTGTGCGAGACCGCGCTGGTGTGGTACCCGATGGTCAACCTCGCCGGCCGGTACGGGCACAACAACCCGCAGAACAACAGCGATGAGGCGCCCGGGCCCAGCGCGTTCACACTGCCGTGGGGCTACCAGAGCGGCGCCATGTTCAACAACCTGGTTATTTTCCAGCAGTACTGCAAGAAGTACGGCAAGTCCCACGACGGGCTGGCCGATCTCTGCCTGAACCTGCGCCGCAACGGCCTGATGACTCCCTGGAGCTACTACGCGCTGCACGAGCCGTATCAACTCACCCGCGAGGACTACCTGAACGGGCGCGTGATCGAGGAACCGCTGGTGATCTACGACTGCGACCGGCCGGTGAACACGTGCGCGGCTTTCATCTTCACGACTGCCGAGCGCGCCAAAGACCTGAGGCAGAAGCCGGCCTACGTCCTCAACCACGCCCAGAACGGCGGCCGAGGCCGGAGCACCATGGCGACCCTGGAGGAGCACCAGGAAGCCGTCGCCAGCCTGGCGCGCAAGATGTGGGAGGGTTCCGGCCTGGGCCCCGACGACGTTGACATCTTCAACCCCTACGACGGCTACCTCACCTTCACCCAGCAGTTCCTGGAGGGCTTCCAGTGGCATGGAGTCAAGTGGGGCGAGGCCCACGACTTCTACGCCGACGACATCCGGGTCGAGGGGCCGCATCCCTTCCTCTCCAGTGGCGGAAACAACGGGACGGGGCGCACCCGCGCCTGTCTATTCTCCGACAGCCTCGAGCAGCTTCGGGGTACGGCAGGCCCGCGGCAGGTGACCACCCGCAACGACACCGCGCTGGCCGGCTGCAATACACCCGACAGCAACGGGTTCCTGATGCTCAGCAAGCATCCGGACTAGAAGTATTCTGGCCAGGGCTTGTGGACAAATCGGCCACCGCCCCGGAAACGGGGTGGTGGCGCTGAATTCTCTATAAGTGCGTGCGTCCTGGGCCGTCGCTGTGGAAATGGCGGTCCCACTGGGCGCCACTGCCCCTATTTCCCTGGAGACTCTCTGCGGAGGTTTCCGGGTTAGACTCGTATAGGTCAATTCCTGTGCGTGGTCCCTGATTTTCAGAACCCGATGGCTGCTCTCGGCACCCGCCGGGCGCGTCCGATATATGTTGGGTGCAGTTGCGCTGCCATTGGGAGCGCCGGACATGGGCCCGGTTGCGAGCGATGATGGCGGCGATCCACGGGAGTGGTCGTACGGGGTTTAAGTGCGCCGGAGGAGTCGGTCCTACTCGTGATGTGGGCCGATCCAGAACCAGATGATGTCGCTCTGTTCCACCACACCAAGGGCGCGGTATCCAGCGCTGATTCGCACCGAGTAGACGGAGTTTCTCCTGCCGACTCGTTTGAAGTTCAGGCTCGGATGGTCAGGGTTGTCCTGAAACAACGTGTAGGCTTGTCTCGCCTGGATTTTGATACGGTCTGGCAACCGGTGGTAGGCATCCCAGAAGCTGCTTTGTGTGAAGGAGCGCATACCTACAGGTCTTCAGGGCGCAAGGGAAGGGTCCTTCCTGCCCGGTGCTCGGACAGTGCCTGGTCGGCAAGGCGGTCCAGTAATTCGTCGGACTCGCGCAGAGCGAGTAGTTGGTCCCACTCACGGTCGCCGTCGAGTTCTGCCAGTAAAAACTTGGCGAATCTGTCTTGTTCTTCGGGAGGCAGGCCTGCCGCTCGGTCAAAAGCTTCTTTGAGCAGTTGGTTCATGGTCGTGCTCCAATTCAACGGCGAAGGTTACCAAACGGACGGTTGAGGGTATCATTTCAAGAGCATATGGGCATCGTCAAATACGTCCATGCCCGCGACGATGGGTTTTCGACCGGCGGGACAGACCTCCGTTTGGCAAGCACGAACCATGATTTGTCCACAAACCTTGGGGGTCAGGGCGGCGGTTCAGACTCATCGCCCTGAAAACCCTGTAGCTCAACGCCGGACCCCATGCCCCTGGCCTGCGCCAGCACTTTGAAGTTGCCGTACTCCTCTGCGTCCACCAGCGTGAGCATCGAGATGCGGTTGAGTTCGGCGCGGGCTGCTGATATGCCCGGCGTCCCCGGGGCGTCCAGAAACTCGTGGAAGCCGAGGTTCGCCAGGAATTCCCTCTGCAGGGTGTAGCCCACGGTTTCCAGGCCAATTTGCTCGCCCAGCCGCATGAGGGAAGTGAAGTCCACCTGGGAGGTGATGTCCTGCTGCCCGACGTCCTGGTATGGGTCACCGCTGATGGCGTGTCGATTGAAGCAGACCAGAGTGCCCTCGGCATTGGAGGGCGAGTAGAGGTCTTCGGCCAGTTCACCGTAGTCGATGGTGAGGACGAAACCGCGATCCAGGGCTTTGCCAACCTGGCCGATCCAGTGCTCCATGGCCAGGTTCACCTCGCCGCGGCACCCCTCAGGGAAGGACAGGCCCAGGCCGGTCAGCCGCTCCTCGATGCGTGGCGAGGACGGTTCGCCCAGGACTTCGACGAATTCCTGCCCTTCCGTCGTGACGAAGATCTCCCGGACCCTCCCATCCACGATGGCGAACCGGTGCACCGGGAAGTTGTCGATCAGCTCGTTGCAGAGGATGCAGCCGACGATGTTTCGGAACGACTGAAGTCCTTCGGCTCTGACTCGTTGGACTGCCCGTACCGGGTCTCGCCCACCTGAGGCTATCCCATCGCCTGACGGGTCGGGCAATTCCGGATCATGGTCAGACGAATGGACCCAACCGGGCTCGTAGTCCGCGCCCACGTAGTAGAGCGCCTCGGCGAACCGGGGCGCCGTGCGGCGGCAAGTGTCCAGGATGGATCGGGCCAGGGCGCCGTCCCCGGAACCGACCTCGATCGCGTGGAACACGGAGGGCTCACCGAGGAGTCGCCACATCTGCTCCAGTTGCCGGGCGATCAGGGCGCCGAAAACCGGGTGACTCGTGGGCGAGGTGCCGAAGTGGGCGTTGATCCGGCTGCCGCGGGTGGCATAAAAACCTCCGTTGGGTGAGTACAGGCAGGCTTCCATGAACCGAGCGAATGTTATCCGGCCACTCTGTGCGATCAGATCCCTGATCTCCTGCTCAACCGCTGAAGGCAACGTCATCTCCCGGTCCGGTGAATTTTTCCCGAAGTCTTGGCACAAGTGCAGGGCAATCGCGTCTTAATCAGCGATGGCGCCGGAGTTGAAACTGGCAGCACTGAACGGTGAATTTTACCGGGATAAACAGGATGAAAGGGATGGACAGGATATTTCGACGCGGGTTTTTTGAGCAATAGGAGGGTTCCTGGGACCTCCAGGCGCGGAGATGTCTGCTCGGTATGGCTTACCTGGATACGATCCAGACCCTTGTATCCAATATATTGAAGACGCGTTTGCCCTGGGCACAAGTGTCCCCTCGACACGCCCGGTTGCGCAAGGGGATAATCGGCCCAACTAGCGTCTGCCTGTGCGACGGGCAACAAGACACCCTGTCGGGAGCAGACCTTGACCGGGAGGTGCGACGATGACGACGAGTGCAACGCGGCAGGACCAGGCCCCCGCTTCCGCCATTCCTCAAGAGTTGCTCGGCGCCGTGCGGTGGCGCTGCATCGGCCCGCCTCGGGGCGGCCGGGTGGTGGCGGTGGCCGGCGACCCGGTCAATTCCATGGTCTTCTACTTCGGCGCGTGCGCCGGCGGGGTGTGGAAGACCACCGACGGCGGCACCTACTGGGAGAATGTCTCCGATGGGTACTTCAACACCGCCTCGGTTGGCGCCATCGCCGTCGCGCCCTCCGACCCCAACGTCATCTATGCCGGCATGGGGGAGTCCTGCATCCGCGGGGACGTGACCTACGGGGACGGGGTGTACCGTTCGACTGATGGCGGCGAGACCTGGACCAACATTGGCCTGTCCGACACGCGGCATATTGCACGGGTGCGGGTGCATCCCACCAACCCCGACCTGGTGTACGTGGCGGCCCTGGGCCACGCCTACGGCCCCAACAACGAGCGGGGCGTTTTTCGTTCCAGAAATGGCGGCGATTCCTGGGAACAGGTACTGTTCCGCAGCGAGAACGCCGGGGCCGTGGACCTGTCCATGGACCCCAACAACCCCCGCATCCTGTACGCGTCCATCTGGGAGACCCGGCGGACACCCTGGAGCCTGATCAGCGGCGGAGAGGGCAGCGGCATCTTCAAGTCCGTGGACGGTGGCGACACCTGGACGGAGATCACCGGCAACCCCGGCCTCCCCGGCGGACTCAAGGGGCGCATCGGCGTCGCCGTTTCTCCCGCCAAATCCGGTCGGGTGTGGGCCACCATCGAGGCCGAGGACTGCGGGCTGTACCGGTCCGACAACGGCGGCGACACCTGGGAGCTGGTCAGCGATGATCGCGACCTGCAGGGGCGGCCCTGGTACTACCAGCACGTATTTGCCGACCCGCAGGACGCGGACACCGTGTGGATCCTCAACTACTCGTGCTGGAAGTCCGTGGACGGCGGGCGCAACTTCAACCGGGTCACCACGCCCCACGGCGACGACCACGACCTCTGGATCGACCCCGACAACCCGTTGCGGATGATCGAGGGCAACGACGGCGGCGCGTGCGTCAGCTTCAACGGCGGAGAGACCTGGTCCAGCATCTACAACCAGCTCACGGCCCAGTTCTACCACCTGACCACGGACAACCGCTTTCCCCACCGGGTGTACGGCACCCAGCAGGACAACACGGCCATCAGCGTGCCGTCCCGCACGCACAAGGGCGCGATTCCCTGGGGCGACTGCTACGTGGTGGGCAACTCCGAAAGCGGCCACATCGCCCTGCATCCGGATGATCCCGACACGGTGATCTCCGGCGCAATCGGCAGCTCGGCCGGCGGCGGCGGGAACCTGCTGCACTACGACCACGCCACCGGGCAGGTGCGGATCATCACGGTGTGGCCCGAGCTCTACACCGGCTGGGGCGCGCGGGACATGCGGTACCGCTTCCAGTGGACCTATCCCATCATGTTCTCGCCCCACGCTCCGCAGACGCTGTACGTGGCCGGCAACGTGGTGTTCCGCTCGACCGATCTGGGCAGCAGTTGGGAGGCCATCAGCCCCGACCTGACCCGCCATGATCCTTCCACCCTGGAGCCCTCCGGCGGCCCCATCACCAAGGACACCTCCGGCGCGGAGGTGTACGCAACCATCTTCGCCTTCGTGGAATCTCCCCACGAGCCGGGCGTCTTCTGGACCGGCTCCGACGATGGACTGGTGCATGTTTCCCGCGACGGCGGCGGGACATGGGACGCGGTCACGCCCGACGACCTGCCGGAGTGGACGCTAATCTGCATGATCGAGGTGTCGCCCCACGACCCGGCCACGGCCTACTTCGCGGGCACGCGTTACAAGCTGGACGACACCCGCCCCATGCTCTACCGGACCACCGACTACGGCCAAATCTGGACATTGATAACCGCCGGCCTGCCCGACGATGACTACACCCGTGTGGTGCGGGAAGACCCGGTCCGCCCGGGCCTGCTCTATGCCGGCACCGAGACCGGAGCGTACGTGTCCTTCAACCAGGGAGATTCCTGGCAGCCGCTGCGGGCCAATCTGCCGGTGGTTCCGGTGTACGACCTGGCGATCAAGGACGACAACCTGGTCGCCGCCACCCACGGGCGGTCCTTCTGGATACTGGACGACCTGACCCAGGTGCGCCAGCTTGCTCCGTCCCTTGCGGGTCAGCCTGTCGCCCTGCTGCAGCCCCGGGATACCTTACGGGTCCGGTCGCCCTTCCGCGACCGGAAGCCCAGCCCCGGCAAGATCTACCGGGCCGGCCTGGGCGCGGACGTCACCTACAGCGAGTCGCTGGGCAAGGCCGGGGAAACCGTGCGGAAGATGTGGGATGCCGGTGAAAACCCACCCGACGGGGTGATGATCCACTACCACCTGCAGGAGGCGTCCGAGGAAGTGACCCTCACCATCCGGGACGGAGCCGGGGAGGTCATCCAGAGCTTCTCCAGCAAGCCCCCGGAAGCCGGCGCGGAAGCCGGGGAACCTCGGGTGCCGGCCGAGGCGGGCATGAACCGCTTCGTGTGGAGCATGCGCTATCCGCCGGCCCGCAAGGTGCCAGAGGACAAGACCACCGAGGATGCGGTCATCGGCCCCCTGGCGTCGCCCGGCGAGTACCAGGTGACGCTGCAGGTGGGGGACGATGCTCAGACCCAGGCCTTCCGCATCATCAAGGACCCCCGCGTGGGGGCCAGCCAGGACGATCTGGACGCCCAGTTCAAGTTCCTGATCGAGATCCGCGACAAGGTGTCGGAGACCCATGACGGCATCAATCGGCTGCGCCGGGTCCGCCAGCAGGTGGACCAGTGGGTGAATCGCGTCGACGGGCATCCATCGGCAGAAACGGTGGGCGACGCGGCGGAGTCGGTGAAGGAGAAACTGGGGCAGATCGAGGACCTGCTGATCCAGTCGGCGTACCGAGGCGCCCGGGACCGGCTGGACCTGCCGGCACGGCTCAACCGCAAGCTGGCGGAACTCACCGCCGTGGTGGCGAACGCCGACTTCGCGCCTCCCCAGCAGGCGTACCAGGTCTTCGACTACCTCTCCGGTGAGATCGACCAACAGCTGACGGCGTTGCAGCAGGTCATCGATGAGGACGTGACGCAGTTCGCCAACCTGGTGCGCGACCTGGACATCCCGACCATCGCGACGTAGGCGGCCGGAGCGGGCCCGGTCCGCAATCCAAGTCCACGCCACCCGCTGCTTCTCTCGCGCGTACCCGTTTGGTCATCGCGAGGAGCGCAGCGACGTGGTGATCTCGTTCCCGCAGCAGCGTTCCTTGCCCCAGCGAGATTGCCGCCCCCGCACTTGATGCGGGGGCGGCAATGACAGTTCCATCGAACCTGGGTACGCGTGGGGCTGCCTCCAGGTTGACGAGTGCCGGGGCAAGTCAGTCCTGCAGGATCAGTCCTGCAGAAGGATGTAGACCGCGCCCGACGGGGACAGGTCATGGTGCGAGTGCCCCTTGCCGGTGACGTCCTCCATGAGCCGGATGTCCCCGGCCTGCAGCACGCGCTTGGAGCCGTCGCTGGCCCCGATTTCCACCTCGCCGGACAGGTGGATGATCAGCCGGCGTTCCGGCAGGGGATGAAAGTCCATCTGCCGCGACCCGTCGAACTCCTGGACGCGCGCCTCGGAGATGTTGATCAGCGCCCCAAGCTCCGGATGCTCCTCCAGATTCAGGTCTTCGATGTGGCTCTCGCCGTCGGCGTCCGAAAATACCCGATAAATTGCCATTTTGCCTCCCAAACGTTCCTTGGAATTCTGCTCTTCGTTCCCGCAGTCTAGCACCGTCGATTGCGTTAGCGTGTTGGCGTCGGTCTGTTTGGACCGATGTACGCACATCGGCTGCCAGGGCCTTTCGATTGTCATTGCGAGGCGCTTGCGCCGTGGCAATCTCGTTGGGTCCAGGGGCGCCTCTCGCGAGGATTGCTCCATTTTGCACGAGATTGCCGCGCTTCGCTCGCAATGACAGATGCCCACAATCGCGCAATGACAGATGCCCACAATCGAAAGATCCTGCATCTGCTGCGGGAATCGTTGCGCTGCCCCCCTTCGGGTGTGTATAGTTATAATACGGGCATCTATATTTAAATTCGCACCCACAATGGCGGAATTTTTCAACGTATTGCCTCCGGGGGAGGCACTGGCTTTGCTCTTAGAGCGACTTCCGGAGCGACCGGCTACAGCGGTGTGTGTGGTGGATACCGCACAAGCATCAGGGCGGGTCGTGGCTGCGGAAGTACGGGCCACGGAATCTCTGCCCGCTTTTCCCCGCGCCACGATGGACGGCTACAGCGTGCGCGCGGCCGACACCTACGGCGCCAGCGACGGGCTGCCGGCCTGGTTCACGCTGGTGGGCGAAGTGCCCATGGGGATGGCCCCTGATATGAGCCTGGGCGTCGGCGAGGCGGCGGTGGCCTACACCGGCGGGATGCTGGCCGGCAACGCCGACGCCGTGGTCATGGTGGAGCACACCCAGGCCGTCGACGCCAACACTGTCGAGGTCATGCGGCCGGTGGCTCCCGGCGAGAACGTCGCCCAGCCGGGCGAGGATGTGCGGGTCGGGGAGTCGGTCCTGCCAGCGGGCCACGTGATCCGTTCACAGGATATCGGCGGACTGCTCGCGCTGGGCATCGAGCGGGTGAACGTGGCCGAGCGGCCGCGGGTGGGCATCCTGTCCATGGGCGATGAGGTGGTACCTCCCGGCGCTACGCCCGGACCGGGACAGGTGCGGGATATCAACACCTACACCGTGGCCGGGCAGGTCGTCGCGGCCGGCGGGATTCCGGAACTCCTGGGCCTGGTGGGCGACGACTACGAGGAACAGCTGGTTGCGGCGCGGCAGGGGTTGGCCCAGTCCGACATGCTGGTGCTGTCGGCCGGAAGCTCAGTCAGCACGCGGGACCGGACGGTGGACATCGTCGCCGAACTTGGCGAACCCGGGCCTTTGGTGCACGGGCTGGCGCTGCGCCCAGGCAAGCCGGCCATCCTGGGTCTGTGCGACGGCAAACCGGTCATCGGACTGCCGGGTAACCCGGTGTCGGCGATGGTCGTGAGCAGCCTGGTGGTGCGGCCAACGGTGTACCGGCTCATGGGCTGTGCCCGCCCGCCGTCACCATCCGAACGCGGGGCGGTACTGGCGCAGGACATCCCATCCGCCGCCGGGCGCGAAGATTATGTGCCAGTGCGATTGGTTAAAGGCGAGAATGGCACGGAGGAAGCCCATCCGGTGTGGGGCAAGAGCGGGTTGATATTCACCCTGGTCAGGGCGGATGGCCTGGTGAGAGTACCGGCGGACGCGGGCGGGATCTACGCCGGCGAAACGGTATGGGTACGGGAGTTGTGAACTCATGGAGGACTCAACACCACACCGGTCACACCGTCGCTACTTCCTGCAGGACATTCCCCTGGAAGAGGCGACGGCCCGCTGGTTCGGCGCCCTGAGCGAGGCCGGCGCCCTGGCAGCGATGCCCGGCGAGGATGCGGCGCTGACCGCTCCCGACATCGTGGGCCGGATCACCGCCTGGCCGGTGTGGGCCGTTGCGTCGTCGCCGCACTATGACGCCGCCGCCATGGACGGCATCGCGGTGCGGGCGGCTGACACTGTCGGAGCCACCGAGACCCGACCCGTGGCCCTGGAAGTGGGCAGTCAGGCCGTGTGGGTCGACACCGGAGACCCCATGCCGGCGGGCACGGATGCGGTGGTGATGATCGAGCACGTGCAGCGGGATCCCGCTGACCCGGGCACGGTGCGGGTGTCCGACCCGGTGGCGCCGTGGCAGCACGTACGCCCGCTGGGCGAAGACATCGTGGCCACCGAGTTGGTGCTGCCGGAAAACCACCGCATCACCCCCGCGGACCTGGGAGCCTGCGCCGCGGCCGGGCTCACCACCGTTCCGGTGCGCCGCCGGCCCCGGGTCACGATCATTCCCACCGGGGATGAATTGGCTCCCATCGGCGCGCCGAGAAGACCGGGCGACATTCCGGAGTTCAACTCCCTGATCCTCGCTGCGCTGATCCGCCAGTGGGGCGGCGAACCGGTGGTGCGCCAACCGGCGCCGGACGACTTTGACGCCATTCGCGAAGCGGTTGTCGAGGGTCTGGCATCCTCGGACGTGGTGGCGATCAACGCCGGCTCCTCCGCCGGCGACGCCGACTACACCGCTTCGGTCATCGAATCGCTGGGGACGCTGCAGGTGCATGGCATCGCCGTGCGGCCCGGCCATCCGGTGGCGTTGGGTCTGGCGTCGGGCAAGGCGGTGATGGGAGTCCCGGGATACCCGGTGTCGGCGGCCCTGACCGCTGAGCTTTTGCTGCTGCCATTGCTGGAACGGCTGCTGGGCTCGTCGATGCCAGCACGAACGCGCATCAGCGCCAACATGACCCGCAAGGCGGTCTCGCCCACGGGTGAGGACGAGTTCCTGCGCGTCGCGGTGGGACGGGTTGGAGACAAGATGATTGCGACGCCGGTGCAGCGCGGCGCCGGCGTGGTCATGTCCCTGGTGCGCGCCGACGGCATCGTCAGGATTCCCAGGCATACTGAAGGCGTGGACGCCGGCGCTGAGGTGGAAGTCGAACTGCTCCGCCCGCTGGAGGAGGTGGAGAACACCATCGTCGCCATCGGCAGCCACGACCTGGCGCTGGACCTCATGCGCAGTTTCCTGAGTCGCGGAAACCCGTCGGTGAACCTGGCATCGGCCCACGTGGGCAGCCTGGGCGGGTTGCTGGCGCTGCGGCGGGGTGAAGCTCACGTCGCGGGCTGCCACCTGCTGGACACGGAGACCGGCGAGTACAATACGTCCTACGTCCGCCGTTACTTGCCGGATACCCCCGTCGCCATCGTTCGTCTCGTGGGACGCACGCAGGGCCTGATGACCGCCCCGGGGAACCCGCTGAACATTGCGAGCCTGGAGGACCTGCTGCGGCCGGAGGTACGGTTCGTAAACCGCCAACGGGGCTCGGGCACCCGGGTGCTGCTGGATTACCGGCTCCAGCAGATGGGGGCGACGGCCGATGAAATCGTCGGCTACCAGCGCGAGGAGTACAGCCACCTGGCGGTGGCGGCGGCGGTGTCGGGCGGGTCGGCCGACACCGGGTTGGGGGTGCTGTCAGCGGCCCGCGCCCTGGAGCTGGAGTTCGTGCCCCTGCTGAATGAGGAGTATGACCTGATCATCCCCACGGAACACTGCGAAAGCGGTCACCTCCAGCCGCTGCTGGACCTGCTCGGCGCGCCCGATTTCCGGCTGGCGGTGGACGACCTTGGCGGGTACGATGTTTCGCGAATGGGCGAACTGCGGGCGATGCTGCCGTGACCAGCAATCCCAACCAGAGCATCGCCCGCCGGTCCGCCGAACTGGACGCCCAGCTCGCGGCCAACGGCGGCGACCACAGCGATACCCTGCGCGCCCAGCACCGGCTGGCCCACGCCTATCGCGCCGCCCGCTGGTTCGACGAGGCGCTGCATTGGTTTGACCGCGCCGCAGAGGGCAGCGCGCGGGTGCATGGGCCGGATCACCTCGAAACGCTGCGCTACCGGAGCAGCCTGGCCAATTGCCACTACGCCGCCGGGCACACCGACGTGGCCATCGAGATGTTCGGCGACCTGTTCGACGCGCGCCGTGCCGCGTTGGGCGAGGATCATCCCGATACGTTGCGCAGCCGGGGGAGCCTGGCCAACGCGCTGCACGCGGTAGGTCGCTACGACGAGGCGGCCACGCTGCATCTGCGCAACGCCGGCGACCGGGCAGAGACCCTGGGCCGCCAGCATCCCTCCACCGAGGCCAGCCTCCGCAACCTGGCGCGAGCCGTCCAGGACGCCGGCGCGGACACGACCTGACCTTGGCCAACGAGGAAGCAGCCAGCGGGTTATCCGATCCGGAACGGCCGGGTTCCGAAGCCACGACCTCGCTACACGCCTGGTCGGTCCTGCTGCTGAACCGGACCCACCAGAGCACGGTGGTGCTGTCATCCTACGGGCTCGGGTTGTTTCTTCCCTTTGTGCAGGCGGACCTGGATCTCAGCTACCTGGAGATCGGCGTTCTGCAGGCCGTCTGGTGGGGCACGCCGGCGGTTCTGCTGGTGCCCTTCAGCCTGCTGTTCGCCCGGTTCAATCCGAACCGACGGGTGCTGGTCGCGCTGGCGCTCATGGCGCCCTGCCTGTTCAGCCAGGGCCTGGCCATCGGGTTCTGGACGCTGCTGGCGTCGCGGTTCCTGACGGTGCTGGTCCATGCGTCGATGGCGCCGGCGAGGCCGCTCCTGCTGCGCTGGTGGGCCGCTCCGCGCCAGTACTCCACGGTGAGCTCCCTGGGATTGTCGATGCACTCCACCTTCATGGCGGCGGCCCTCACCTTCGGGCCCATGATCATCGTGGTATTGGACAGCTGGCGGCTGGCCTACTTCGTCCAGGGCGCGCTGATGGCCGGGCATCTGCTGGTGTGGGCGGCGCTGACGTGGGGTGCTAGAGAACCGGCCCAGGGCCCGGAGGATGCGGTCGCAGCCGCGCCGGCGTCGAATGATCCCGCAGACGGCGCAGTGGAAGAGCAAAGCGCCCGGCCGCCGCTGGTCCGCTCGCTGGTGGCTTATCCCCACGCCTGGCTGCTGGGCGTGGTCATGCTGTGGCTGTCGGCGTCGTGGACCACGGTGCTGACCTTCCTGCCCACGATCCTGGAGGCGCACCGGGGCATCGCCATCACATCGGGCAGCGTGCTGTTCGGGTTCCTGTACTACGTGCTGATCCCGGGAGCGCTGGCGGGAAGCTGGATATTCAATCGCATCACCAACCGGCGGCTGATGGTGCTGCTGCCGGCGGCGCTGAACCTGGTGGCCACGGTGGTCGCCGTGCTGGCCGGCAACGTCGTGATCGCCGCGCTGGCTCTGACCGGGTTGGGCATTGCCTGGATATTCGTACCGGCCATGGAGATCCTGCCCTTCGAGTTCAGGAACATCCGGACGCGGGAGGTGTCGGTGCTGTCAGGGTTGGTGCAGACCTTCGGCGCGGTGGGTTTCGGCGCCGGACCGGTGATCGCCGGGGCATTGGCCCAGATGACCGGCTCGCTGGTCACGGGGGTCCTGGCCGTGGCGCTGATGACCGCCGTGGCAGTGGTCGCGGCGGCGCTGTTGCCTCGCAGCTTTGGCGGTGAGGCGGCTCTCCGCAGCAACTGAGTTTGACGTGTTTGTGGCAGTATTTGATTGGAGGTGGTGGAATGGCAACACATTTCACGGATGACGAAATCGACGCACTTGGCGAACGGCTGCGGCAGAGTTGGTCTGCCACAGACCGGGAAACTTTTCGAGACTACCAGAGCAAATTGGATGAGCTCCGTCGCAGCTTGGAGGCGGAGCTGCATTTGCTGGCGCCCAATGCAGAAATCGCCTCCCGTACGAAACGGTTTGAAACTGTGGCGGCGAAGCTGCGACGGCGGCCAGACCTGTCTTTATCGCAAGTCACCGACCTCGCCGGTTGCCGCATCATCGTGTCCGGCAGGCTTGAGCAAGAGGCAATTGTGGGAGATCTACAGCAAGCCTATGATGTTCAGCAGACGGACGACAAAAGCGCCAGTCCCAAGTTCGGCTACCGAGCCGTTCACTTGGACATTCGCTATCACGGCCAACTAATGGAAATTCAGGTGCAGACCCGCAACCAGTTCCGCTGGCAGCAGGTTTCCGAACGGGCAGCCGGGTATGACATATCCATCAAGTACGGCGGAGGCCGTCCGGAAGTAATCCAAGCACTGCTGGAGCTGTCGGAATTGGCATACCGGTGCGATCTGGACAACGTTGAACTGCCCGAAACCGCGGTCGCGCAAGCTATTGACGTGATAGCATTGGCCTATTCCGACTGATCCGGCCGGGCCTTGCAAAGGAGACACCCGAATGAGCGCTAACTTTCTGATCGAGCATGACCGGCACGGCAAAATCCCCACCAGAATCACGGTTTACGAAGATATTTGCCAGGCCAACGAGCGTCTATACCGGCTGGAAGATGAGCAAATGGACGAGCTCAATGCCTGCCTCAAAGCCGGCAAGCCTGTCCGAATGGAATATGTTGTCCTTGGGGGCGAGTCCGTGGAATCCATCAAGCGTACTCATGGTCGTTATTTCGGCGGTGAGTATGAAGTGGTCGTACCAAAGGAAGTTCATTACATAGCCACCTGGCAGGAGAAGCTGCACTGGACGCCGCAAGAACGTCGAGCCGCGGAGTCCAAATCGTTCGCCCGCGCCATCAGCTGAGTCTGAACTGGATTGTGATATGACCACCGGCGTCAGCGTTAACCTGCACACCGCGCCGGCCGATGCCGGCGACGGGGCGATCCTGTCCAACCTGCTGATGTTCGGCGAGGTGCTCCGCCGCCTGGGGCTGGACGTGGGCTCCGGGAACATGCTGGACCTGGTGCGCGCCACCGAGTTTGTGCCCATCGGCGGGAACCGCAACGACTTCCGCCTGGCAGCGCGGGCATTGCTGGTGCATCGTCGCAGCGACCTGGAGCTTTTCGACGAGGCGTTCCAGGTGTTCTGGAGGCGTCCGGCCCACGGACGAAGCATGCGCGACCTGCGCTCCATGGGTGAAGAACGCCGCTACCGCACCCCTCGGGTCATGCCGCATCGCGAGGACACCTCCGACGGGCCTCCTGGCGGCGACGACCCTGACGATGCCGGCGACCGTCAGCCGGTGGTGGACCTGCAGCGATCCTTCAGCGCGCGAGAGGTCTTGCGGCAGCGGGATTTCGCCGACTACACGCCAGCCGAGGTGTCGGCGGCGCGTGTCCTGATGTCCGAGTTGCAGTGGGACCTGGGCAGCCGTCGCACCCGAAGGCTTACGTGGGGTGATGGCCGCGACGTGGACCTGAGACGCACCATGCGCCGCAGCCTTTCCTACGGCGGCGAAATGCTGGACATCGCCCACCGCCGGCGCAAGAACAAGCCTCGGCCCCTGGTTCTGATCTGCGACGTCAGCGGCTCCATGGAGCGTTACACCCGCATGCTGTTGCACTTCGTGCACACCGTCGCCGTTAGCGGGCAGCAATTGGAGGCGTTCCTGTTCGCCACGCGCCTGACCCGCATCACCCGTCACCTGGAGCACCGCGGGGTGGACCGCGCGGTATCGGAGGTGGCCCGGGCCGTGCCCGACTGGGCCGGCGGCACCCGAATCGGCGATGCGATCAAGGCGTTCAACTACCGTTGGGCACGGCGCGTCCTGCGCGGCGGCGCGGTGGTCCTGGTCATTTCCGACGGGTGGGACCGGGGCGAACCGGACCTGCTGTCCCGCGAGATGGCGCGGCTGCAGCGCAGTTGCCATCGCCTGATCTGGCTGAACCCGCTGCTGGGGTCGCCGGGCTACGAGCCGCTGACCCGAGGGATGCAGGCGGCGCTGCCGTACATCGACGACTTTCTGCCGGCGCACAACCTGCACAGCCTGCAGGAACTGGCGGCTCACCTGAACCGGCTGACGGCGCGGCGCGCGCCCCCGACGGCACGACGCAGGTCGCCCACGGATGGCGACGAGGCGAACCAGCCGGAGGGTGGGACGACCCACGACGGCGGGGCGGCTGCCCGGTCACGCCGTGAGCTCAACCCGGCGTTGGCGCCGACCTTCCGGCATCCGCTGTGGGGTCACCCGAACATACCGGGCGGAGGCGGCTAGCCGGCCTGGCCGGGCGCGATCTCGTTGTAGAGGCTGGCCAGGGTGGTGGCCAGCGCGCGGGGCCGTTCTTCGTACTCCGGTGTGGGGTACCACTCGTAGTCGAAGCTGCGCACGATGTTGCCCTCGATGCTGGTGCGCAGGCTGGACACGATGACGCGGAAGCCCAGGGCGTGGGTCGCCTGCTCGGCCAACTGCTCCAGCACGATGTTGGGGCAATCGAAAATCACCATGAACCCACCCTGTCGCTCGCCGTCGGTCACCCGGGCGCGAAACACGTTGCCGAACAGGTCGACGTCCACGATGGTATAACGGCGTTCGTCAGCGCCGTGATCGGGCCATCCGATGTAGATGTCGCCGCCGACGTTCCAATGGTGCATGGATGGGTCTCCAATTGGCAGATGCGCAAGATCGTAACGGTGGCATGAAACCGATGCAAGGGAACGAGCGTATACACACGGCAAGAAGGGGTTGTACGCCCTCTGACCGTATGATAAGGTTCGCACGCCGTGTTTGCAGCACTGAATAAATTGCGTCAAACGCTGACCAGTTGGTACGTAGCCGGAGCCGCGGCCGTGATCCTCGGCCTGGTGATCGGAGGGGTGATATTTTTCTTCGTCGCCCCAGGCAAGCCATCGGTTGGCGTGATTAACATCCCGTTCACCGTTATCGATGAAGGGTCGACATTCGTCATCGGGCGGCATCTCGATTACGCCATGCAGGACGACTCGATCAAAGCGGTGGTGATCTCCCTGTCCAGCCCGGGCGGGGGCGCGTCGTCCAGCGAGCGCCTGTACTTCCACACCAGCCGCCTGCGGGAAGAAAAACCGGTGGTCATCGTGATGAACGGTATGGTCGCCAGTGGCGGCTTCATGATGGCAATGGGCGGCAACTACATCTTCGCCCAGCCGTCCTCCCTGGTCGGCAACGTCGGTGTCGTCGGGATATCGGGCGGGACGCTGCCGCCGGTCTTTCCCGAAATTATCACGACCACCGGTCCGAACAAGCTGACCGGTGGCTCCAGGCAGCATTGGGTTGCCCTGATTGACGTGATCAAGGACCGGTTCGCAAAGATGGTGATCCATGAGCGGGGCGACCGTCTCCGCATTACCGAAGCACAATTGCTCGAAGGCAACCTCTACGCGGGACAGGATGCGGTGTCGCTGGGCCTGGCTGACGCCATCGGCTATACCGGCGACGGGGTCGAAAAGGCAGCCGAACTGGCCGGCATCGGAAGATACGGCATAGTCGACGTGAACGCGGAGGTCTTCGAGAAATACGGATGGCGCGCCCAGCTCGTGCATGCGCCTCAGAACGAACTCGCCGCGCATGATGCTGACGCGGCCGCCGAGTCCAGGTCGGGCCGCGACGGCGAAGCGCCCGAAGATCAGAACGGGCCGCCCCTGATGGGAGCCCTGGGTCAGGAACAGGTGAACCCACTATCGGAGTTGCCGATCGAGATCGGGCAGCCGAATATCTATTACCTGTATACGGGTTATGGCCACTAGACTCGCGGGGATACTGATACTCCTGGTGGTCTTTGTCGGCGTGGCCTTCGCCGCGGCTTTTCTGGTTTTCTATCGCGGTAGCTACGCTGGTCCACCCAATGGGGAAATGGAATATGCCCCGCCGGCCGTGGTCAGCGCCGCCGACGGCACGCAATGGACGCCGTCAGTCGGTGAACGAGCCGGCGGCCTCGTGCTGGTCGACACCCTCCACAGCAATGGCTTCTCCTCCCGAGAAATCCTGACGCTGCGCACGCGGGTGGTCGCCCAGGGATACGATCTCGAGTTGCTCGGCAACTTCGCCCGCGTGTCGGTTGCGGAGCGTCGGACGCAGTTAGCCGAACGGTTGCGTGAAGCGGACAGCCTGGTGGTCATAACGCCGTTGCTCGCCTACTCGGCCGGAGAGGTTGACCTGATCGAAGATTTTGTGCGCAAGGGCGGAAAGCTGGTGATGGTCTCCGACCCCGGCCGGCGCGACCAGATGAACACCCTGGCCCAACGGTTTGGCGTGCAGTTCCGGCCGGACTACCTGTTCAACCAGGTCGAGAACAGCCAGAACTATCAGAACATATTCGTGCGCGATTTCCGGCCCGACGAGTTGACCGCAGGTCTGGACACCGTCGTTCTGTATACCGCCGGGTCGATCACTTCTTCAGGGCCGGGTCTCGCCGTAGCGGACGCCAGCACCGAGTCTGTGGTTGCCGAAAACAACGGCGATCTCTACGTGATGGCCCGGGCCGCCAACCGGAACGTCGTGGCCATTTCCGATTTCACCTTCATGATCCCGCCACAGGACTCCACCCTGGACAACGACCGCCTGCTGTCCAACATCATCGACTATGTCACCACCGGCGACCGTGTTTTTGATCTGGCCGACTTCCCGCACTTCTACCGGACCGGACCCGATGACGGCGTTCAGGTCCTGCTGGGCCGTCCGGATCTGCTCGGCAGCGGCGCGAAGCTGAAGAACGGTTTGGAGGAATATGGCATCTCCGCCGACATCCAGGGAACCGAAGACGTGAGCCGGGATACGGTGTTCCTGGGCCTGCACGACGACGCGCTGCAGGTGCGACAATACCTCCAGGCCGCCGGCGTCCGGGTCGACGACATGGTGGGCATGCCATTCGGCCTGGAACTGGACCCGGCGGGCACGGCGGTGACCGTGCTGGATCGTGAAGGGGGCCGGCACGTGTTGATACTGCTGGCGGACACCCCGGCCGTGCTGGACCGTGCGGTGACGCGTCTGTTGAGCGGCGGGTTCAGGTCTGATCTGGTCAGCGAAGTAACTGGAGTAAGCACTTCAGCGGGAGCGAGTAAGTAGTACATGAAAAGCATATCCAAACGGCTGATCCTGCTCGTTCCGGCGCTGGCATTGTTCGCGATGATCGCCTGCACCGCCCCGGCAGCCCAGGAACCGGAGGCCGCTCCTGCCAGTCCAGCTCCGGAGGCAATGGAGACGCGGGGGTCCGCCATGGAACCACCGCCGCTCGCCGACTTCAACGACCAGCGCCAGAGCGTCGACGAGGCGTGGGACCTGGTGCACGATGATTTCGACCAGTGGCGCGCCGACCTGACCATGTGTCATCCCACCACGATGACCGAGGCCCTGAGCGAGTTTGCCATCGAGTTCAACGATGTCACCGAGGATGCGCGAGACCTGACCCGTACCAAGACCACCGGAGAATTCGCCGACAAGCTGATAACGGCGGCGGAAAACGAGGAGACTGCGTTCCGGCAGCTCCGCGACCGCTGGCAGCCGGGGAACGTCTCACTGTTCGAAAATGTTGAGAATCAGCGGAACCTGGCCGCTCAGGCGCAGCGTGAAGCGAAGGATATGGCGCTTGAGCTGCGCGCGACCCTGGAAGAGACCGCTGACCCCGAAGAAATCGAAGAATTCGCCGCTGCTTTTGCTGGGATTGAGGAAGACTGGGAAGAGGCCAACGCAGAGTATGACGATCTCACCGACGGGGCGTCGGACGACGAGGTGTCCGCGGTCGTCAGCGGCCTCGAAGATCTGAATGAGAAGATGGAGGCAATCGTCGAAGCCGTTGACGAACTGCCGTCTCTCAAGAGCGCCAGAGAAGCCACCAAGGCCCTGGAAAGCGCGGGCAAAGCCCAGGCGGACGCGATAGGCGATGCCATCGAAGCGGCCGGCACCGGCGATGACGCCAAGGTGCCCGATTTCAAGGCAGCGGACGCCAGCGTCAAGGCCAGCGAGGAAGCGCTGGACGGTCTGTCCGATGTGCTGGATGACATATCTGTTGAGGATACCGCCGACGCGCTGGCCGACATCACCATGTTCGAGCTGGAGTATGACCGCCTGCTCCAGTCGTGGGACAGGTTCCACTCCGGGTACAACTCCTGGCGCGCCGACGATGGCGGGTGTGATCGGCTCGAGGTGCTGGAATCTCTGACCGAGTTCAGCACCAACGTGGACGCCGTTGGCGACAGCGTGCGCGGCCTCCCCAAGTCCGGCCATCTTGAGCCCGTCCATCGCCTGCTGGTGGAAGCCATCGAAGGCGAGGAGCAGGCGTACCGGAGCCTGCGCGACACCTGGCAGCCGTTCACTCTCGACGCCCTGCGGGCCGTGGACCGGGCGCGCATCATGAGCGACACGCGCCGCAGCGACGCGGACATCATCATCGTGGAGCTGGAAAACCGCTTCTAGGCGTCTGACCAACGCGCAAAGGCCAGGATCGGGCGGCGACCTCGGTTGAGAAGCGCCGCCCGTTTTCTATCCGTGGGTTTCGGTCGAGCTGCGGGGCCGGCGAACCACTCGGTGCTATAATCCGCGAACTCCCACTGCGGTTACGGTGCAACCATGCGCTTCGGCCATTTTTTCTACCCCATGAAGTTCGACGACTCGCGCGATGACGTCGCGATCCAGGAATGCCTGGACGAGGCGGTGCTGGTCGAAGAGTTGGGTTACGACGCCATCTGGTTCGCCGAGCATTACTTCACCGGGGAGTGCGTGTACGGCGACCCGCTGGTGTTCGCCAGCGCGGTTGCGGTGAAAACCCGCCGGGTCCTGCTGGGTTTTGGCATCATCGAGCTTCCGCTGCACAACCCGGTGCGGGTGGCGATGCAGACCGCGCTGCTGGACAACCTGAGCGAGGGCCGGTTGGTGGTGGGCACCGCCAAGGGCTCCAACTACAACGCGTTCGAGTACGTCGGCTTCGGCACTGACCCGGCGCTGGGCTCTGCCCAGATGGAGGAGGCCGAGCAGCTGATGGTCACGGCGTGGACGCAGGATGACGTTCACTTCGAAGGCGAGCATTACCAGGTGGCGTTCCCGTCGGTGCGGCCGAGGCCCTACCAGAAACCCCATCCTCCGCTGGCGCGGGCCTGCATCAACCGCGAGTCGATCATGGAGATGGCGCGGATCGGACGGCCGATCCTGCTGCGGGGCCGTTCCACAAACAGCACCGCCGCCGATATCGTCCTCTACCGCGACACCATGGCCGAGGCGGGGTTCGACGAGGAGGCCATCGAGCGCAACCTGGACCAGATCTGGGTGTGGCGCGAGATCCACGTGGCGGAAACCGACGACCAGGCCATGGACGAGTTCCTGCCGGCCAACCTGGAGGCCTACACGACCATCCAGGGATACCGCGAGCAGTGGAACCCGAAGGAATTTCCCATGTCCTACCAGCCGCCGCCCATCCAGAAGGACGCCTACGGCGACCGGCCCAATCCCGATGCGCCGGAAAACCTCGTGGGCAGCCCGCAGCGGGTGGCCGAGCAGTTGGACGAAATGCGCAGCCTGGGCATCCGCAACCTGATGCTGACCAACCGCGGGCTGATGCCAGCGGAGGCGACGCAGCGCTCGCTGCGCCTTATCGCCGAGCAGGTGATGCCGAAGTTCCCCAACGCCTGAACCGGCGCGCCCCAAAGTGTCATTGCGAGCTAAGCGCGGCAATCTTGTCGGGTGAGCGCAACCCTTCGGTGACAAACCAACCGAACCCGCCTCGATTGGGAGGACAGCTATGGAAAAGACCAGGAACAACCATCCCGACATCGCGCCGTCGGGGCCGACTTTCAGCCGAACGGTGCGCACTGGCAACTGGCTGTTCATCGCCGGCTGCACCGCCCGGGGCACTGATGCCCAGGGCAAGTCCCTGATGGAACAGACTCGCGTGACTCTGGACCGGATCGCGCAAATCGTGCGCGCCGAGGGCGGGCAGCCGTCGGACATAGTAAAGATCACGACCTTCGTGACCAGCATCCCGGCCTGGCGCGAGGAGCGCGAGACCCAGGAGGCGCTGTGGGTCGAGTTCTTCGACGGCGCCTACCCGGCCAACACGCTGATTGAGATCACGGGGCTGGCCGAGGCCGGCCTGGACGTGGAGATCGAGGCCGTGGCCGAAATCAGCTGATTGGCTCTACAGGGCGGCGCTCACGCCGGGCGGTGGAACTCCTCCACCTGCTGCAGGTAGTTGCGCAGCAGGTCGTGACCCACCAGCGTCATTATTGATTCAGGGTGGAACTGGATGCCCTCCACGGGCAGCTCCTTGTGGCGCACGCCCATGATGAGGCCGTTGTCTGTCCACGCGGTGACTTCGAGGAAGTCGGGCACGGTCTCGGGGTAGATCACCAGGCTGTGGTAGCGGATGCCCTCGAAGGGGTTGGGCAGGCCGGCGAACACTCCCCTGCCGTCGTGGTGAATCATCGAGGTCTTGCCGTGGCGGATCTCGCCGGCTCGGTCCACGGTCGCGCCGTAGGCATCACCGATGCACTGGTGGCCGAGGCAGACGCCCAGCACGGGCAGTTTGGGGCCGAAGTGCCGGATGACGTCGTTGGAGATGCCGGCCTCCCGGGGGGTGCAGGGGCCCGGGGACACCACGATGCCCTCGGGCTGCATCGCCTCGATGTCCTCGATGGTGGTCTTGTCGTTGCGGATCACCTCAACCTCGGCGCCCAGCTCGCACAGGTACTGGTAGAGGTTGTAGGTGAAGCTGTCGTAGTTGTCGATGAGCAGCAGCATCAGTAAAGCTCCACCAGTTCCAGCCAGTTGCCGTCCGGGTCCTGGCAGTAGGAGGCCTTGCGCACCATGTTTCCGGCGTCGTCGTACATGGCAACCGGCGGCGTGGGGTAGCTGAGGCCGCGATTGCGGGTGTTCTCGTAGAAGGCGTCGATATCCTCGACGAAGAAGGCCAGATGCGCGGCGCGCACGTCATTCTTGTCGAAATCGGCGTACCCGCCCTCGGGGTTCATGTACTGGATGAGCTCCAGCTGGTGGCCGTCGCCCATGTCGAAGAACGCGCCCTTGATGTGGGCGTCGGGGAAGCCCAGCAGAGTGGCGGGGAACTCGCCGGTGCGCTCGGTGCGCATGGTCAGGTTGAGGCCCAGCACGTCGGAGTAAAAGGCCACGGCGGCCTCCAGGTCTTTGACAATGAAACCGGTGTGGAAGAATGATTTGAGCATTGCGACCTCGCGTTATTGCATGGATGGACCGGATTGACGGGATGGCAGGACGTTAGACAGCTCCCTCGGCAACGTCGATGGCGCGCATCATGGCGCCCGATTTGTGGCGGGTCTCCATGTATTCGTCCTCGGCCACGCTGTCGGCGACCACGCCGCCGCCGGCCTGCACGTACATGACGCCGTCCTTGAAGACGCCGGTGCGCAGGACCAGGGCGGTGTCCATGTTGCCGTTGTAGCTGAAGTACGCCACCGCGCCGCCGTAGGGTCCGCGCCGTTCCTGCTCGATTTCGGCGATGATCTCCATGGCGCGGATCTTGGGCGCGCCGGAGACGGTGCCAGCGGGGAAACAGGCGCGCAAGGCGTCGTAGGGAGTCATGTCGGACCGCAATTCGCCCTCGACGTGGGACACCAGGTGCATGACGTGGGAGAACCGCTCCACATCCATGTACTGGGTGACCTTGACCGTGCCGGGGACGCTGACGCGGCCGATGTCGTTGCGCCCCAGGTCCAGCAGCATGATGTGTTCGGCCTGCTGCTTTTCGCTGCCCTTGAGTTCCTCTTCCAGGGCGATGTCCTCTGCCGGTGTCTGGCCACGCGGACGGGTGCCGGCGATGGGGTGTGTGGCCACGGTGCCATCATGGACAGTGGCCACCGTCTCGATGGCAGCGCCCACGATCTGGAAGCCGTTGAGGTCCAGGTAGTACATGTAGGGCGACGGGTTGCTGCCGCGCAGGGCGCGGTACACCTGGAAGGGGTGAGCGTCGGTGCGACGGCTGAACCGCTGGGAGTTCACCACCTGGATTACGTCGCCGGCGTAGATGTACTCGATGCACTTTTCAATCGCCGCTTCGTACTCGGGCACAGTGAAGTTGGACTCGGTTCCTTCGGAGGAGGGCAGCGCTGGCTGGGCAAGAAGTTCCGCCGGCAGGACCAGCGGGCGGGAGAGCCGGTCAACCATGCGCTCGATCTTGGCGGTCGCCGCGTCGTAGGCCTCGGCTATGTCACCACCGTCGAGGCGGGCATGGCTGACCACCTTGATGTCGTGGCGCAGGTGGTCGAACACCAGCAGCGTGTCGGTGAACATGAAGACCGACTCGGGCAGGCCCTGGGGGTCGGCCTCCGGCATGGGGATGCGCGGCTCGAAGTAGTGCACCGCGTCGTAGGCAACGTAGCCCACGCCGCCGCCGTGGAATGGAGGCAGACCTTCCACAGGAATCAGCTGGAAGGTGTCCATTTCCTGCTCCACGAGGGTCAGCGGATCCACCGTGCCCGACGGGTGGTCGGCGCCGGTGCTGAACACATCGTAAGGTTCGGTGCCGATGAAACTGTAGCGGCCGATGCGCTCGCCGCCGGCCACCGATTCCAGCAGGAACGAGTAGGGCGGGCGTGCCACCTTCAGGTAGGCGGACACGGGAGTCTCCAGGTCGGCGTTGATGGTGCGGTAAATCGGGCAGAGGTTGCCCTGGCCGACCAGGGCGCGGACCTGATCAAGCGTGGGGTAGTACATTGTCATGTTGTGCTTTCCAGATGTGTTGGGTGGCGGCGGCAAAAGAAAAAGCCCGTCCCCTGCGGGACGAGCCTTATGGCCGCGATGCCACCCTGCATACGGTGTTCTGCGGGCGTGTAACGCGGCCCATACGGCCCGGCCTACTCAGCGCGGCAACGAGTGGTTGCGGCCTTTCGGCGGGCGGCTCCGGGGTCCATTCCGCGTCTGCGCCTGGCGCCGGTTCGCAGCTAACCCGGCTCTCTGGGCCTCGCTGGACGCGTACTAATCCCCTTCACGGCAATTGGGTATTCGAATTTGCGAGATCAATTGTATGGCGGGCGGTTGGGGGCGTCAACGATCTGCAGAGTAAGGAGGAGATTTCGCTACTAGGTGAGGATGTCGTCCAATAAATAAACCGCAGAAATTCCTACGAATTGCGTAACGCGCACACGGCTGCGAGATCCAGTGATCCGGTGGTGCCAAGTTAACCCGGCCCGATGTCATACCAAACAAAGCGAAAGGGTTACTCAGGGAGGCGCACTTCTGGATGGCGTATCGTATCACCCCGCAACTCGTCGCCCAGGTTAACGTATTCCTTGAAGGCGCGGTTCAAGTGCTCAGGATGGGCAGCACGTCCCACACGACGCTCCATTTCAATCTTGTCGTCCTCTGCCCTTACGCGCTTCCAGTATTCAAACCCGAACAACGACGAGGACAGCGACATATCCTCCAAGTCAGGATTGGTGTACAAGGTCGGCACTTCATCAGTCGCATGTGTCCAAACCCACACGGCCGGGATGTTCGCGCGTATTTCCTCTTTCCGTCTGTTGGTTCTCCAAAACCCCAAGCCGTTCATCCCTTTGTCGACGACTTCGCCGCTAGTTTTATCGATCGTCAGATATTCTGTACCGTACGATTCAGTCATGCCGCTGAAGGGTTTATGGGTTGAACAGTTTAGGAACGCCAAGACGAGGGATGTGCCATCGAGCAAATCGCCGGTGTATCTCTCGGATACCTGCCGAACGATCTTGCCCAAGATGTCTTCCATGTCTGGGATGACCGTGCGGCTTTTGCTGTAGCTTATGCCTCGCAACAGCTTTCCCGTGCCGTCGTCAGGGATTGCCGTCACTTCGTACTTCGCGTCGCCCAGCATGAAGTGTCGACCGGGGAAATCAAAATTGAAAACGAGACTGCGGTCAACCTAGGTCAGCCAGTCAATTATTCTGCCTATCTCGCTTGTGGAAGGAATCTGTTCCAACTCACCGTCATCGTGGCGTAGTCCAATGCCGACCCCATTGACGGACCTCAATTCCATCAACTCCAACTCGAAACACAGGTTGTAGTACGTATGCTCACCTATGCCGTCATGAACCGCTTTTGCCTCAACGTAGCAGGGGGCACCAGTCGTAGCATCTCGGATTAAGAAGTCCGGATTCTTCTTGCCATCGCGTAACTTGGGATTACGTTCGCAGAACTCTCCAGCTTGTACGAAGATCTGCTTCAGGTGTTCCTCGAATTGCTTGGACATCCACTGCTGATGTCTCTGAAGCTCTTTGCGCCGGTTGGCGTATCCCAATTCACGGACCACTGAAGCTGACATGCTTTGCCTCCACATCAAATCACAAACCAACCGCACTCCGGTCACCAAGCGTAATTCTCCTACAATATCAGTCGCACGATCTGCGGATAACGTCGTGACATATGATAATCGACGAGTAGCGAAATCGCCTCAGAGCAAGATGGACAAGATCGACCAACGGAAGCATAATCTTGATGACCAGTTAAAGCCGTTGACCGCAGCGTGCAACGCTAACAGCGCAGGTATTTCGTGACCCAATTGCTTTCATACCAAGCCATCTTCGGCGACGCTCGTCATATGCATGCGCAAGCGATCGAACGGTTGTCGCATGGAGATGTACGTGACGCGGCTGAGAAGGCTTGGTGCGCGACCAAGCGTGCCACCGACGCCCTGATCCTGGCTCGCACCGGCGAGGAGCCGCCAACCACGGCGCTGACTTCAAACGGTCTCGATGCGCTGGCCAGGACGGACGAGACGGTCAGGTCTCTCGTCGGCCGCTATTACAGCCGCATCAGCCAACTTCACGGCGCATGCTTCTACAACGGTATCTGCAACTCTGAAACGGAACGCCGCATCCGCGAAACGGGCGATTATATCGACGACGCGCAACGACTCGCCGGTTCCTAGACAGGTCACGGCGTCAGCAGTATCTTCCCGGTCGTCTCCCGGCCTTCCAGGCGGCGGTGGGCCTCGGGGGCTTCTGCCAGGGGTAGGTTGAGGGTGACCTTTAGCCTGATCTGGCCAGACTGGACCCAGGACAGGCACTCCTCGGCGCGCTGCACCAGTTCGTGGCGCGTGGCGGTGTAGTCGCCCAGGCTGGGGCGGGTCAGGAACAGCGAGCCGTTGCGCAGCATGCCGGAGTCCACCGGACCCACGGGCCCGCCGGCCTGCCCGTACAGGGCCATGCAGCCACGCCGACCGAGGATCCGCAGGCCCTTCTCGAAGGTGGTCGCGCCCACGGCGTCGTAGATGATTTTGACGCCCTGGCCGTCGGTCATCCGCCGGATCTCTTCCTCGAAGTCCTGTCGGGTATACAGGATTACGTCGTCGGCGCCGGCGTTGCTGGCGAGGGCGGCCTTGTCGTCGGTGGAAACGGTGGTGTAGACGTGGAGACCCATGCGCTTCAGCATCTGGATGAGCAGCAGGCCCATCCCGCCGGCGCCAGCGTGGACCAGCGCGCTCTGTCCGGCCTGCAGCGGCACGATGTCGTTGACCAGGAAGTGGGCGGTCATGCACTGGAGCAGGGTGGCCGCGCCCGTCTCGAAGTCCATCGCGTCGGGGATGCGAACCAGCAGCCACGCGGGGACGGCCTGCTGCTCGGCGTAGGAGCCGGTGTGCATGGCGTAGGCGACACGGTCCCCCACGCTGACCTCGGTGACGCCGTCGCCCACGGCGATGACCTCGCCCGATGCCTCGCGGCCGGGCGTCCACGGGAATGTGGCCGGCGGGTTGGTGCCCTTCCGGCTGGACACGTCGGTGTAGTTGACGCCGATGTTGCGGATGGCGACCACCGCTTCGCCGGGACCGGCGGTGGGTTCGGGCATGTCCTCGTATGTGAGCACGTCGGGTCCGCCGACTTCGTAAGCGCGTATGCCTTTCATGGTGTCTAACCTCCAAGTACGGATGCCATTCCGGTCACGTTTTCGATTTCAGAAATGCCGCGAAAACTGCTGACCGCTTCGTCGATGTGGTCGGCCGGCAGAATGTAGCGGGTGCAGTAGAGGAATTTTGCGTCGAGCTCCTCAGCGTCCAGGGGCATTGCCGGCGAGCCCCGGGGATGGTCGATGCGATGGCGCAGGGTGCGGCCGTCGGTGAGGGTAATCGCAACCTCGGCTGGATTGAGGGCCAGCGGCGAGGCGGGTAGAGTGGCCTCGACGGATGTGCGCTCCATCATGGCGCGGACACCCTCGTCGTGCACTGCCGGCTCGGAGAAGAAGTTGATCAGGGGCGCGCCGTGACACAGGGTGGCGGCCGCGATGAACCCGATGGACCGGCGCGCCTGCCACCCGTCGGCGGGCAGAACGTTGGGCAGTTGTTCGGTGGTGGCGGCAGTCACCCCGATGTGCATGGACGCGACATCGGATGGCTCAAATCGGTGCAGCTGAGCGAGGCCGAGAATAGCGTCGATCACGCTGTGGCTCGCCGAATGGCAGGGATACAGCCGGATGGTTACTCCCGGGTCCTCGAGTCGCCAGTGGACGCCCAGGTCGGCGAAATCTGCCGTTCCCACGGTGGCGCCGGAGGTCGCGCCGTTAATTCCGGCCTCGGCGCTCAGGGCGGCGATCATGCCCTGCATGGCGGCTCTGCCATCGGCCATGGCGGCCGCGCCGGCGGAACCGTAGCCGGCGCCCCCGCTGGCCGAATCAACCGCCAGCCCGATGGCGCTGGCCAGACCTTCAGCGTCCAGCCCGAGCAGCATGGACGACGCCACCGCCGCACCCACCGCGCCGGCCGAGCCGTTCGTTGACCCGGCGGAGCTGAGTCGCGCAGCAACCTCGCATCCGACGGCAAACGCGGACAACACGTCCGGCCCGGAGTACCCGTGCATCTCACCCAAAGCCATCACTGGCGAAAACACGGTCGCAGTGACGTGCGCCCCCGTATCGACGGTATTGTCGTCGTAATCAAGCAGCCGCACCAGGGTGGCGTTCACCAGCGAGGCATACACCGGCGAGGTGCGCATGCCCATGCCGATGATCGTGCTGCGGCCGTTGCCGCCCATTTCGCGAACGACGCGGGCCAATGCCACGCCATCCGGATGGGCCGCGCCGGCCAGAGCAGCGCCGGCGGCGTTGAGCATCATCTCCCGGCACAATTGGGCCATGGACGGCGGCACGGCGATGTTGGACTGGGCGACGCCGGCGGCGAACTCGGCGATCAGCCGGAAGGGGTCAGGATTGTTGCGAATCATGGCAAGGCAAGGATACCGACGGCCGGCCGATGGCGCAACGCAGGGACGGAAAGGTCGCGGTGTATAATGCCGGCGTGAACAGCCGGGAGGTCATGCGACGGTTGCGGGAAGATGGGTGGTATGTTCACCACATTACTGGATCACACCACCAGATGAAACACCCGTTGAAGCCGGGCACTACTTCGGTACCCCACCCGCGAAAAGACCTCAAGATTGGAACGCTTCGCAGCATCGAGAGGCAATCCGGTACCAGACTTCGGCCCTGAGGAAACTCAATATGGAAAGAACCTACATCGCGTTGGTCGAAAAGGACCCGGACAGCGACTATGGCGTCTGGTTCACGGATTTGCCCGGCTGCATAACCGCTGGAAGTACGTTGGAAGAAGCCTGTGAATTGGCGCGGGAAGTGCTCATGCTGCACCTGGAAGGCATGGCAGCGGACGACGAGGAAATCCCGGTACCCAGTTGCGCCAACGACGTGCTGGCACATCCCGACGCCGCTGATGCCATCGCCCTGATTGTTGTAGAGGCATTGCCGCAGCGCACGGAAGCGGAAGCTCAGGCCGAGTTTGATGCGTTCATGGCGTCGGAGTATGGACAAGAATTTATGCGCGAGACGGCGCCGTTGCACACTGCGGAAAGCTCTAACACACGATGACAACTCAGAGCACAAATCTGAAACTTCCGGCATCGGGTTTAGAGTTGATTTTCCGGTCCTTTCCGTTTGTGCTCTGTTCGTGATCGCGATAGTAGAGACGCAGGCGTTTTTCAGGCACAGGAGAACGGGATTATGTCGGTACACGGAAGCAGTTCCAACTCGGTGGAAGAGCGGCAGTACGACGTGGCCATCGTCGGCGGCGGCATCATCGGGCTGTCCACGGCCATGCAGTTGCTGGAACGTTCGCCGAGCCTGAACGTGGCGGTGATCGAGAAAGAGGAGCAGTTGGCCCAGCACCAGACGGGTCACAACAGCGGCGTCATCCACTCCGGCATTTACTACCGGCCTGGGTCGTGGAAGTCGCGGTTCTGCGTGGGCGGAAAGGATCGGCTGATCCGGTTCTGCGACGAGAACGAGATCGAGTACGATCCCTGCGGCAAAGTCATCGTGGCGACCCACGAGAGCGAGCTAGGACGCCTGGATGACCTGTACGAGCGTGGTGTTGCCAACGGCGTGCCCGACCTGGAAATGGTCGGACCCGAACGGCTCAAAGAGATCGAGCCCCACACCATAGGCGTGCAGGCGCTGTGGGCTCCGCACACCGGCATCGTTGACTACGTGCGGGTGGCCAACGCCTACGGGGGCAAGTTCCAGTCCGCGGGAGGCGATATCTTCACCGGAGCCGCGGTGATAAGGTCGCGGCAGACCGGCTCGGGCACCGCCCTGGAGACGGAGCGCGGCGCCGTGCAGGCGCGGCACGTGATCAACTGTGGCGGCCTGTACGCGGACAAGCTGGCCCGGATGATGGGCGAGGAAACCGATGTGCGTATCATCCCGTTCCGAGGTGAGTACTACAAGCTGACCCAGGCCAGCGAAGACCTGGTGAAGGGCCTGATCTATCCGGTGCCCGACCCGCGGTTCCCGTTCCTGGGCGTGCATTACACGCGCAATATCCACGGCTACGTGGAGGCCGGCCCCAACGCGGTGCTGGCATGGGCGCGGGAGGGCTACCGCAAGAGCAACGTCAGCGTTGGAGAGACGGCCGGCTCGCTGACTTTCCCCGGGTTCTGGAAGATGACCGCGCGGCACTGGAAGACGGGCATGAAGGAAATGCACCGGTCCTACAGCAAGTCCGTGTTCGTCAACGATCTCAAGAAGCTGATTCCTGAAATCCGCGCCGAGCACCTGGAACCGGGTGGCAGCGGGGTGCGCGCGCAGGCCGTGTCCACGTCGGGCGCCATCCTGGACGACTTCCACATCCTGCGGGGGCAGCGGGCGCTGCACGTGCTGAACGCGCCGTCGCCGGGAGCGACGTCATCACTGGCCATCGGCGAGTACCTGACGAACATGGCGGTCGAGGACTTCGCGCTGCCGGTTCGCTGAACAACCCGGGGCCTGGTTGCTGCCGTGAGACCCGGGTCTCGGGCCCGAGTCAACTGTTGGGGGTCCCGCGCGCCTGTCTCCAAAGCGGCCAGCCTGTTGTGCCCAACGGGTTTCTGCTATACTTGGGCCCTACCCGACGAACGCCGTCGGAAACAAAGAACCGTGCCGCCGCTGGCAGCAGCCTGCGGGGGCGATTTTTCGGTTTAGCTTCTAAAATTATCCGGGAGTACAGAACAATGCCGGCTTATGCCGTAATCGGGGGACAATGGGGCGACGAGGGCAAAGGTAAAGTTATTGACTACCTTGCCGGTCAATCCGATTGCGTGGTGCGCTACGCCGGCGGCAACAACGCCGGGCACACGGTGGTGAACGAGCGCGGAGTATTCCAGCTGCACCTGGTCCCCTCTGGCATCTGCTGGCCCGGCGTTACGGGCATCATCGGCAATGGTGTGGTCGTGAATCCCGAGGTTCTGCTGGGCGAAATTGCGGGGTTGCAAGCGCAGGGAATCAACACGGACCGACTGTTTGTCAGCGATCGTGCCCACGTGATCATGCCCTACCACATACTGCTCGACGAGCTGCAGGAGAAGGCCCGTGGCCGCGGGGCCATCGGCACCACCGGACAGGGCATCGGGCCGGCCTACGTTGACAAAGCCTCCCGAGACGGCATTCGCGTGGGGGACTTGCTCGACACCAAGCACCTGCCGGATCGAGTCAACGCCGCCGTCGCGATGAAAAACCGTGTCATAACCGGTGTTTTCGACGGTGAACCCGTGGACGCGGCAGAGGTGCTGTCCAAGTGCCTGGAGTGGGGTGAAAGGCTCCGGTCCCAGGTGTGCGCCACTGAGCAGATGGTGCAGGACCTGCTGGATCGGGGCAAGCGGGTGCTCCTGGAAGGGGCGCAGGGGACCCTGCTGGACGTTGACCATGGTTCTTACCCCTACGTCACGTCTTCCTCGCCGTCCATTGGCGGCGCGATCACCGGACTGGGCATCAACCCGCAGTCGATAGCGGGCGTGGTCGGTGTATTCAAGGCCTACTCGACCCGGGTGGGCGGCGGGCCAATGCCCACCGAGATGCACGGCCAGGCTGGCGATGACCTGCGCGAGAAAGCCCACGAGTACGGCACCACCACCGGTCGGCCGCGTCGGGTGGGTTGGTTCGACTCCGTCGCCGCTCGGTACAGCCGTCAAATCAACGGTTTCACGGGCATAGTGCTCACCCGCCTGGACATACTGGATGGCATGCCGGACGTCAAAATTTGCGTGGGATACCGCGCCGACGGTGAGGATCTGGACCGCTTCCCGGCGAATACCGCTCTGCTGGAGCGGTGCGAACCCGTTTACGAAAAGATGCCGGGGTGGATGGAACCCACGGCCAGCGCAACCCGCGCCGAGCAATTGCCAGCCAACGCTCTGGCATATGTGAAGCGTATCGAGTCGCTCGTTGGCTGCGATGCCCAGATCATTTCTACTGGACCCAGTCGCGAAGAAACCATAGCGATTGAACAAATTATACGGTAGCACATTTAACGTTTTCGTAATAACATTGTTGCTGCAGCGTCGCCTACCTGATGGAGGTGAAATAACTAGCTGCAGAGGAGAGTGTTATGGCCACAAATAACGCAACCCCGGCGGATACGTCCATCTTTGGCCGTATTTTCGTGCGGTTTACCGACGAGTTTTACTTACTGTTCAGGCTCCTGTTTGCCTTGCTGGTATTTCTGCATGGCATCCAGAAAGCGTTCCTGTTGTGGAACTTTCCCGCTGGCGCCAACCCCAATGGGCTGGGTGCGCTGGTTGACCTGGCCGGATGGGTGGAAATTATCTCGGCCATCCTGATAGCAACTGGCGTCCTTACCCGCTTGGGAGCGGGAGCCTTGGCAGTGACCATGATTGTCGCCTACTTCGGAGTACACGCCGCCCTCAGCCCGGTCTGGCCCTGGCCGCACCTGTACCCGAACCCACCGGATGGCGGCAACGCCTTTGTCGCCCACGGCGGCGAAGTTACTATCCTCTGGTTCATCTGCGCTGGTATCATCGGCATCTTGGGTAGCCGGAAGTACGGGCTGGAACGCCTGATCCTCAAGAAAGAAATTCTCTAACCAGAACGCAACTCAAAAACAAACTCACACTGACCGCCCGGCGTCCCTCGCGACGCCGGGCAAAGAGTAGCCATGATGCAACAACAAGCAGCGCGCTTCGGTATCTACTTCAACCCCTCTCAGAACCAGGTGGTGCGGATCAACTCGCCCTACTGGTTCCCGCCGGAACCGGATTGGCAGAAAGTGTCCGGCGAGGTGAACGCCACCCTGCTGGACCTGCGGCGAATCATCGGAGAGCAGGGTCTGTCCTCAGATCCGGACGGAGTGACCTGGACCACCCTGCCGTTGTTGGACGAAGACAACTAGCCGGCCATGGCCTCGGAGCAGCCGGGAGCCGAACCGGAACCGGCGCCCGAGACGGAAATCTGGGACCGCCCGCCCGGATGGCGCGGGCGGATGATGGCTGTCAACCCCGAGCAGGCCCGCCGGTGGATGCGATGGGCCTGGGTGTGCGGCCTGGTGTGGTGGGTGTGGACGACAGGAGTGCTGTTCGTGTGGATGGCTGCTCCGGTACTGGCGGTGTCCGAAGTCGAGGGCAGCGCGCCGGCGATACCCCCGGCAAAGCTGATGATCTATTACGGCGCCGAAGCGTTCGTGATTGCGCTGCTGGCGCTGGGAGTGATGCAGCGCTGGAGACCGGCTGCGATCCTGTTGACGATCGGATTCGTCGTGTCCCGCATCGTGCTCATCATGATGGGACTGATAACCCTGGACGGTTTCCGCGATGCGATCTGGCTGGCGATTTACGGGGGTCTGCTGTTCGCCTTCGTCAGGGGTGTGCAGGGCGCGTACAGTTATCACTGGTTCACCCGCCCGCCGGAACCTGGTGGACGATAGACGGTAGCGACGACAAACGATGAGGGCGGGTGATCAACCCGCCCTCATCGTTTGCGACCATTCCCTGCGGGTATGTCAGCTGCCGTTGAAGGACGGCATCACGTCCTGGGCAAACCGGGAGAGCTGGTCCTTGAAAACCTCGCGGGGCATGCCCATGACCGAACCGAGGTTGACCCGCTCCACGCCGGGATAGCGCTCTTCGTCTTCCTTGAGCGCGTTGGCGATGTCGTCCGCCGAGCCGCAGAGCCACGCGCCGCTTTCCACCGCCTCTTCCAGCGTGGGGAGTTGCACGCCGCGGCGCAGACGGGGATTCGCCACGGCTTCGATCTGGTCCTGTTCCAGGCGCATCAGACCCAGCGGGGCGGCGAATTTCATCGCTTCCTCGAAGTAGGGTTTGGCCTCCTTGATGGCCTGTTCCCGGTTGGCGCCGATGAAGAAGCGGTAGCCCAACGCGATGTCCTCGCCCAAGGCCAGCTCGCGGCCGTATTTGGCGGCGGCCTCCTGGTACATGGTCAGCCGCTCGTGCCGCGCCGGTTCCGGCGTGTTGGCGACCATCGCCTTGATGCCGATGCGGGCCATGAAATCGACGCCCTTGGGGTTGCCGGACACCAGGGGCTGCCAGATGTCCACCGGCTGGCGCAGGGGTCGCGGGACGAGGCTCAGCTTCTCCAGGGTGTAGCCGCGATAGGGCACCTTGGCCGGTATCTGGTAGTGCTTGCCCTCGTGGGAGAATGCCTCTTCGTTGAACGCCTTGACCATGACCTCGATCTGCTCTTCGAACAGTTCGCGGTTGGCGTCGCCGTCGAACATCGGCGAGCCGAAGGTCTCAACCTCGCGGGAGTGGTAGCCGCGGCCCACGCCGAAGACGATGCGCCCGCCGGACAGGATGTCGGCCATGGCGAAGTCTTCCGCCAGGCGCAGCGGGTGCCACATGGGCGTGATGTTGAAGCCGCAGCCGTACTTGAGGCGCTTGGTGTTGCAGGCCAGGTACAGTCCCAGCATGATCAGGTTGGGGATGCACTCGTACCCTTCGGGCTGGAAGTGGTGCTCGGCCATCCAGAACTCGTCATAGCCGTTGTCCTCCAGGTGCCTGGAAATGTCCAGGGCCCAGTCGAACACCTCGGCCAACTGCTCGTTGGAGTACCAGCGGTCGTTGGCGGGAGTCCCTTCCAGCCCCAGGTCGTTGTCCACCACGTGGCCGGCGTAGGATGCGCTAAAGCTTTTGAACATGATTCGGTTCCCTCGTTACGGTTTGCTCAACGGGATTCGTCAACTATCAATTGTACTGCATTTCGTTGCACCGCAGAGGCGGCGGCCCATGATGCCAGGGCTGGTGGAAAGCCCGTCCCGGCGGCAACTGTCAGAATCAGCAACTGTCTGGAAGGTCAAGGGGTTAGGGGGCAGCGGCAACAGGATTTTGCCAGGGGGCGTTGGATTTGATGATGGCGTTGCAGAGGGTGAGCAGTTTGCGGATACAGGCGGTGAGGGCCACCTTCTGGGCCTTGCCGGCGGCCAGCAGACGCTCATAGCAGGCTCGGATGGCTGGGTTGCATCGGGTGGCCGCCAGGGTTGCCATGTACAAGTCGGCCCGCAACTTGCGCCGGCCGCCCCACACCGAGCGTTTGCCGCGCCATTGCCCGCTGTCCCGGTTGTAGGGAGCAACGTTGTAGGGAGCAACGCCAGCCAGGGCGGCGATCGCCTTGGGGCTGGCGTGTCCCAGCTCGGGCAGCTGGGCGATCAGTGTGGAGACCAGGACCGGCCCCACGCCGGGGATGGAGCGCAGCAGTTTGGCTCGGGCTTGCCAGGGGGCGTGGTCTTGCAGCAGTGCGGCGATGTCCTGGTCCAGTTGGGCCACCTGCCTTCCCAGCAGCGCCAGGTCCAACAGCGCCAAGTGGTCGTCGATCTGGGCGACCACCAGTTCCGACGGCACCTGCCGCCGCCGGTTGCGCTCCTGGGTCTGCATGGCGACCAACTGACGGCGCCGAAACACCAGAGCGCGCAACTCCCGCTGGGTCGCGTCGGGCAGGGGGCGCACCGGCGGACGCAGCGCGGCCCCGAACTGGGCCAGTGCCTGGGCGTCCAGTCGGTCCGTCTTGGCCAGCCGTCGTAGCCCGGGCGAACTCCCGCACCTGGCGGGGATTGACCACCACTGCGGGCAGTCCGGCGGCGGCCAACTCCGCCACCAGCCGGGTTTCCAATCCCCCAGTGGCCTCTACGATCGGTGGCCTCCACGATGACCCGCTGCGGCTCCAGCGGGATCAGCTCCGCCACCAACTCGCGCAGGCTGGCGTCGGTGTACTCCACACTCCAGGACCGGTCTGCCGGAAACGCTCAACAATCCAGGCAGGCTTTGGACACGTCAATGCCGATGATGGTCATTGTTGAGGTGGTCATTGTCCCAGTGGTCGTGATGTTTTACACTCCCCGTACCTTTGGTTCGGCATGGCCGGCCATTCCCGGACTACCTTGCCTTGCAATACGGGGTCTGGTCAGTCAGCCCCTCACAACTGTTCGGGTTAGCCAAGGGTGAACGACGCGGCGACCTTGCTGATTCACGGCTTCGCACAGCGAGCCCCAGAATTAACGGTCTGCCGCGTCGTTGGCTCCTTCAAGATACAAGGCTTTACGGGATTTTATGATTGGACAGGATTGGAATATCTGCATGCCAGAACGGGTCCAATCCTGATAATCCCTAAATCTTGAAAATCCTGATTCTGACGATTTACGGGAGTGGGTACGCATGAGCTATCCGTGCGCGGCGCTTCTGGCGTAACCCCGACCGCGTGGGTATGATGGCGGCACGCGGGACCGGCAGCGTCCGGCAGGCGCAGCAATCGGCTTTGGCGGGGGGCGGATGGAACAACACAGGAACCAACCAGACGACACATCGGTAGATTGGGCAACCGGGAACGGGACGCCGGTGAGCGGGACATCGCTCGCCTTTCCGGAGGCGGAGCGGGACGCGGTGTACCGGGCGATCTACCAGCGGCGCGATATCCGCAGTTTTCGTCCCGACCCAATACCCGACGAGGCGCTGGCGCGGATCATCCGGGCGGCGCACCACGGGCCCTCGGTGGGGTTCATGCAGCCGTGGGACTTCATCCTGGTCAAGGACGTCGAAAAACGGCAGAAGGTGAAGGATCTTTTTGACCGGGAGCGGGACGCCGCAGCGTGCTTTTTCGACGAGCCGCGCCGGTCGGCGTATCTTTCGCTGAAGCTGGAAGGGATCCTCGAAGCGCCCGTCAACCTGTGCGTCACCTGCGACCCGACGCGCGCCGAGGTGGTGCTGGGGCGCAACTCCATGCCGGAGACCGACGTATATTCCACCTGCTGCGCGGTGCAGAACCTCTGGCTGGCGGCGCGCAGCGAGGGCGTCGGCGTGGGTTGGGTCAGCATCCTCAAGCTGCCGCAGTTGCGGGGGATATTGGGGATACCGCCGCACATCATCCCGGTGGCCTACCTGTGCCTGGGCTATCCGGTGGAGTTCACCGACGAGCCGGTATTGCAGCGGGCCGGCTGGCGGGACCGGCTGCCCGTGGAGGACCTGCTGCACTTCGACGACTGGAACGGGTCGACGGGTGATGGCGAGTGGAAGGGTCTGCGGGATGCGCTGGGGGCCGAGGCGAACGGCCAACGATGAAGACGGTCACGTTCGCATGGGTACCGCAAAAACAAATATGACGCTTTCAGCCGTGTGGATTGTATAATCGCGTCAAAGCAGCCGGATGAACCGGCAAAGGGTGGCAATTCGACCTTCACAAAGGGAGGGATGAAGAGATGACGCAACAGATGCACGCACAGATGGGAGGAAGCACCGGCGGCGGCGAGGAGCTGATCCCGGCCGGCGCAGTGACCTTTGGGCTCGTGTACCGCACCGATGTGGGGGCCATGAACGACGAGGGCATCTGCATCCACGTCTACGGCAACGATGTCGACGGCGAGGACAAGGAGCTGCTGCGGTTCGACTGCTTCCGCATCGGCCCGCACTACCACTACCGCAACGGGCCCATCGGGCAGAACGACCGGCTGGAGCTGGACTTCACCGCCGAGGGCGACCCGCTGTCCTGGACGCTGGACAAGATCCGCAACCGGCTGCCGATCATGCTGATGCGCTGCCAGGCGGACAGCACGGCGCGCAACGTCGACCAGCGGGACGTTGACGCGGCGATCCCGCACATCATGGCATGGGCGGAGACGAAGACACACAACCGCGGGTAGTTGCCTGGTTCGAGCGAACCGGTGCGCAGAACGCATGGGCCCGGCGTCTACACCGCCGGGCCCATACTTTCACACTTTCGTAAACCGTCAGAATCAGGATTTTCAAGATTTGGGGATTACCAGGATTGGAATCGTTTCGTAATGGAGATCTCCCAATCCTGTCCAATCACAAAATCCGGCAAATCCTGATTCTGGCAATGACTTTGCACAAGCCCTGTAGCTCGCGATGCGTTTGTTGACGCTCGCCGGCGGCCGGTGCTAACCTGCCGCCACGGTCGCCGAGAGCCCGTTCACCGGGAAGTCCGGCGGATCCGCCACCGGAGGGAATGGAAATGAAAGCAGCGGTTTTGCGCGAAGTAAATCAGCCGGTAGTCATCGAAGACGTCCAGGTGGACGCGCCGGCCCCACGGGAAGTCCTGGTGCGAACGGGCGCGTCCGGCGTGTGCCACAGCGACCTCCACTTTGTCGAGGGGCTCTACACCACGGCGATGCCATGCATCCTCGGCCACGAGGCCGCCGGCGTCGTGGAAGCGGTGGGCGAGCAGGTTAGCTATGTCCGGCCCGGCGACTCGGTGATCTCATGTCTGTCGGTATTCTGCGGAACCTGCGAATTCTGCACCCGCGGCCAGCCTTACCTCTGTGACCGGACGGCGGTATCGCGCCGGCGCGACGACCCGCCCCGGCTGCGCAAGGATGGCGAGGCCGTCACGCAGTTCGCCCAGCTGGGGTCCTACGCGGCCGAGATGCTGGTCCACGAGAACGCGCTGGTCAAGGTGGACGACGACATCCCATTTCCGCAATTGGCCCTCATCGGGTGCGGCGCGACCACCGGCCTGGGCGCGGTGCTCAACACCGCCCGCGTGGAGCCGGGAAGCACTGTCGCGGTGGTCGGTTGTGGCGGGATCGGCATCCACTGTGTGCAGGCGGCCGCGCTGGCCGGCGCCCTGCGCATCATCGCCATCGACACCACCGAGGACAAGCTGGGCCTGGCCCGGGAGTTTGGCGCCACCGACGTCATCGACGCCACGGCCGGCAACGTCGCGGAACGCATCATGGACCTGACCGACGGGGGCGTTGACTACTCCTTCGAGGCCATCGGCCTGAAGCAGACCGCCGAGGACTGCTACAACATGCTTCGGCCGGGCGGCATGGCGACCATCATCGGCATGGTGCCCGAGGGCGTGAAGATCGAACTGGACGCCGGCAACTTCCTGCGACGCGGCCGGGCGATCCAGGGCTGCACCATGGGATCCAATCGGTTCCGCACCGACATGCCGCGCTACATTGAGTTCTACAAGCAGGGCCGGCTGAAGCTGGACGAGCTGGTGACGCAGGAGTTGGCGTTGTCCGAGATCAACCGGGCATTCGCCGACATGAAGGCGCAGAGCGTCCGCCGCAGCGTCATCACAGACTTCGACAACTAAGCGACGTACCAATCCCTGGCGCACGACGCCGGCGCTCCAATTGGGGGCCGGCGTCATCATTTGTCGGTTTGTCGTCCGCGGGACAAGGCATGAGAGCTTACGTTTACGGCGACGAATCGGGCAATTTCGATTTCAGCGATCAGGAAGGAGCCAGCAGGTATTTCATCCTGACCACGGTCGCCGTGGCAGACCACGCTATCGAATCAGAACTGATGGATCTGCGCCGTCAATTGGCGTGGGAAGGCGAACCGCTGACCGGCGGGTTTCACGCCACCAACGACAAGCAGCGGGTGCGCGACCGGGTGTTCGCGGTAATGGCACGCCACGATTTCCGAGTGGACGCAACAATCCTGGAAAAGCGGAAAGCCGATCTGAGGGTTCGACCCACGCCGGCATTTTTCTATGGCTTCGCCTGGTACTATCACTTGACAGGTCTTGCCCCTGTCCTCGCCTCATATGCCGACGAAATCATGGTAGTAGCGGCCTCTATCGGAACCAACGAAATGCGTTCCGATTTCGAATCGGCAGTCAACGCTATTGCAAGCGCGATCGCCCCGACGGTCAATATGAGAGCGACCATGTGGCAGGCCGCATCAAACCCGATTTTGCAGGTGGCGGACTATTGCGCCTGGGCGATACGGCGGAAATGGGAGCGGGATGATATGCGCTCCTACTCACTGATCGAAGACAGGATCGAGTCTGAATTCGACGTTTTCAGGGCCGGGTCAACGACCTATTACTAGGCACAAAAAGCGAGCCGGCTATCCGATTTTTTGCGAGAGCGGCCAACTCTCATCGGAAGAGGCCCCGGGCCTCTTGTCACCGGCTCAGTACCACCTTCAGCGTACTATTGGCGTCTGGCATCGTCAAGTATAATGGCCGACGATACTGGCTCTCCGTGAGCGCACAGCAAGCGACCCTGCCTTCGGAATAATTACCATGTACGTCATCGGAACCGCCGGACATGTGGACCACGGGAAATCCACCCTGGTCAAAGCCCTCACCGACATCGACCCGGACCGCCTTCCCGAGGAGAAGGAACGGGAGATGACCGTCGACCTTGGCTTTGCCTGGATGACCCTCCCCAGCGGCCGCGAGGTCAGCATCGTGGACGTGCCGGGACACGAGCGGTTCATCAAGAACATGCTGGCCGGGGTCGGCGCCATCGACCTGGCCATGCTCATCGTCGCCGCCGACGAGAGCGTCATGCCCCAGACCCGGGAGCACCTGGCGATCCTGGACATCCTGCGGATTCGCAGGGGCCTGGTGGTCATCACCAAGGTTGACCTGGTTGATGAAGAGCTGGTGGAACTGGTCAAGGCCGAGGTTGAGGACACCCTGGTCGGCACTGCCTTCGAGGGTTGCCCCATGGCCCCCGTCTCCGCCTACACCGGCGAGGGCATCGACGACCTGAAGGCGATGATCGATGACATCCTGAACGATACCGAGACCCGCCGTGACCTGGGCCGGCCGCGCCTGCCCATTGACCGCTGTTTCACGGTGAGCGGGTTCGGAACCGTGATCACCGGCACGTTGATCGACGGCGCGGTGGCCGTGGGCCAGCAGATCGAACTGGCTCCCTCCGGTCGGCAGGCACGGATCCGCGGCCTGCAGAGCCACAAGTCGCGCCTGGACGCGGCCGCGCCTGGGGTGCGGTTGGCCCTGAACCTGTCCGGCATCTCTCGCGACGACGTCATGCGCGGCGAGGTGCTCACCAACCCGGGCTGGCTGCGGCCGACGCGCCGGTTCGACGCCAACCTGCGCATGGTGAAGGGCGCGCCTCACGCCCTGAAGCACAACGAGGGTGTGACCTTCCACCTCTTTACCAGCGAGACCACCGGACGCGTGCGTCTGCTGGACGCCGACCGACTCCAGCCAGGCAGCGAGGGGTGGGTGCAGGTGTTGCTGGACGACCCGGTGCCCATGGTGAAGGGCGACTTCTTCGTGCTGCGCTCCTCCGAGGATACCCTGGGCGGCGGACAGATCGCCGACCCCAACCCGCGTCGCCGCCACCGCCGTTTCGCTCCCGACGTGCTGGAACGGCTCACCACGCTGGACGCCGGCGCCAGCGAGGACGTCATCCTGACCATCGCCGACCAGATGGGGCCGTGCGACCTGAGGACCCTGTCGCAACGCTCCAACATCTCCGAAGAGGAGATCCTGGAGCGCCTCATCCTGTTGATCGATTCGGAAGAAATCGTGGCGCTGGGTGAGATGGGCGCCCAGGGCGACGCGGTGGTCTACTCCCGGCGTGGCTGGGACATTTTGCGCAACCAGGCTCAGGTGGCGCTGCAGGCCTACCATAACCAGTATCCGCTCCGACGGGGCGCGCCGCCCCAGGAATTGCGCAGCCGCCTGAGCGTCTCCCAGCCGGTGTACCTGCGAGCCGCCGCAAGGCTGGCTGATGAGGGCGCAATCGTCGACGACAGCGGCGTGGTGCGAACGCTAGACCATCGCGTCGAACTCAGCGACGGCCAGCAATCCGACATCGCCGATTACCTGGCTACCCTGGCCGCAGAGCCCTGGTCGCCGCCAACCGACCGGCCGGTGGATCCGGAACTACTGTCCCACCTGCAGGAGCGGGGCGACGTGGTCAAGGTCAACGAGACGGTGGTGTTCACCGCCGCAGCGTACGAGGACATGGCCGCCCGCGTCGTTGAACACCTGAATGCCAACGGCAGCGTGACCGTGGCCGACGCCCGGACCATCTTCGGGACCAGCCGCAAGTACGTCCTGCCCCTGCTTGAGTACCTGGACCAGCAGCGCATCACCCGACGCGTCGGCGACGAGCGGGTGCTGCGGTAGTCGTCGCGGCCCGCTGCGCGACAGAGCCAAGATGGCGCTGGATTTCGGCCAAACGGCCCGCCAGATGATGTCTGCCATGGGCGACCTGTCGACCACGGCGCGGACGCGGCGGCAAAGGTTCGCCGACACGCTGGATCGGGCGTCGTCGATAACCCCCGATGAGGCAGCCCAGCGCACAGGGTCCGCTGGCAGTCGCCCATTCATCGTGGCCCGCACCGGAGACGAGGGCCTGCTGGATAGCATCCCGCCGCCGTCGCCGCCCCGGGACTGGATGGCGGTGTCGGTAGACGGCTCTCACATTGACGTGGATCGCCACCTGCCGCTGCGCTGCTACCTGATCAACCTGGGCGGATGCGTCCTGACTTACGGCGCCAACCCCGATTGCCAGTTTTTCAGCGAACCCACGCTGGCCACCGGCGACGGCGACCTGTACCTGCGTCCCGACGACGGTTCAAACGCGGAAACGCCCATCTCCGGCGCGCTGCTCGGCGCGCTGCGCACGGTGCAGGAGGTGGAAAGGCTGGCCGACGTCGTCGAGACCGCGCCGCCAACCGTGCCCGTCCTGGCGCTGCTGGACGGCACCCTGGCCTTCTGGGACATCCAGCGCGGGAACTATCCCAGGTACGTGGTTGAAACCCTGGTGAATGATCGCCTGCACGCCGCGTTGGCCCGGCTGCGCGAGGCTTCCCATGGACAGCGTCCCGTGGCGTTGGCGGCCTACACCTCCCGGCCTCAGACCACCGAGGTGGCCGGAGCGGTGCGCGCCTGCCTATGCGTCAGCAATCCGGTGGAGTGCACCCGGCGCTGCAGCGCCCGCCGCTCTGACCTGGGCCAGTGCGACGGCGCGGCCGGTTTCGACGACCGCGAACTGTTCGACGCGTTGCTGGAACCGGGCCACCGCTCGCCGCTCTACCAGACCGGCCGCCGCGCGTCGCATTTCGCGCTGGACCTGGCGGTGGGAACCGAGTGGAGCCGCTTCTACTACGTGAACAGCGGCACCGAGGTCGCCCGCGTCGAGGTGCCCGACTGGGTTGCTGAGGATCCCGACTTGCTCGCCATGGGTCACGCCATGCTGGCACAGCAATGTGAACTCGGCTTGGGCTATCCCGTGGTAATCTCGGAGGCCCACGAGCAGGCCGTGGTCAGCGGACGGGACCGCGAGGAATTTCGCAAACTCGCGCTGATGCTGATGGAACAAAACGGGCTGCCGACCCCCGAATCGGCCAAGACAGTGTCGAAACGACTGCCCTGGGCGTGAGGTCAGTGCCTTTTACATCGATATACAGGATGTACAGGATTTCAGGATTTATTGATTGAAAATCGCCAAGACTTCCTATCCAGGACAAAAGCATCCTGCATATCCTGTGCATCGATGCCAGTACAACATGGAGGTTTCATTATGGGTGAACTGAACGATTTGGCCGCGTCGGTCGCGGCTTTGCTGAAAGAGCGGGGTGACTCCCTCGCGGTATCGGAATCTTCGTGCGGCGGGCTCATATCCGCTGCGCTGGTATCCATACCGGGCGCGTCGGACTACTACGTCGGCGGCTCCGTGGTGTACACGCGGACGGCCCAGGCGGGACTGCTGCAGGTGCCCGAGTCCGCGATGGAGGGCCACCGCGCCAGCACCGAATACTACGCCCTGCTGAACGCCCGAACGTCGCGGGAACGGCTGGGCACCACCTGGGCCCTGGCGGAAACGGGGGCCAGCGGACCCACGGGCAACCGCTACGGCGACAACTACGGTCATGCGTGCTTTGGCGTGGCCGGCCCGGTGGAACGCTCCCAGACCCTGGAGACCGGCAGCCCCGACCGTGAGGCCAACATGTGGGTGTTCGCCAGGACCGCCCTGGCGTTGCTGGAGGAGGCGGTAAGAGCCGCGTAAGGCAGGTTGCACCGTCCCGACGGCGCATCAGGGATCCGTCGCGGCCAAGTATGCCTCCAGGTCCGCGACGGATTTGAACTGGGCCGCCGTGCGGAGGAAGTCGCCCAGGCTTGGGCTGCGCCGGCGTAGCTCTTCGATCTGCTGGCCGATGACGTTGATGCCGGCCGCGCCGGTGGTGGCGTAGGTGCCGTGGAAGGCGAAGTAGGCCTGGTTCAGCCGGCGCAGGGGGTAACCGTTGGCGACGAACTCCCGCCGCCGTTTCTCCATGTAGGCTTCGGCCTCCACCACGCTGCCGGCGGCCAGCAGTTCGTCGACGCGAATTCTGGTCGCCCGCATCTCGTGTTGGAAACTGAAGGCGGACACGTCGCGGGATGGCTGGGTGTCGTGCGGTGTATGCGAGTGCTCGCTGTTCTCCGGTGATTGGGGCGCCGTTTGCTCCATGCGCTGCCTGGTCAGTTCCAGTATTTCTTTGCCGGCGATGTCGGCCACCGTCTCGTTCATCGTGGTGATATCGCCACCCTGAAAGTAGCGGCGGCCCAACGGGCGGAACCACAGCCATTGGTGCACCCACTCGTGGGCGATGACCTCCAGCGCAAAGTCCAGGCCCGCGTGAGGCACGACGATGGATGGATACAGCGCGATACCGCCGGTGTCCAGGACCAGCGCGGACAACTCCGTTTCGTCTTCCACCCACGTTTCGATGCGGTCCCGGTCCGCGTTGGTGACGCCGGTTCGCATGGTCACGGTGTCCTGCCGTTCGATCCGGTCGCGCGGGGAGGTGACGAGGATGGTTGGGGACGCGGACAACACCGTGTCCACCGGCGGGAACGGCCCGGTCCAGGCCTGAAAGCCCAACGACTCCAGCGTTGCCGCGATTGTCGTTTCCAGGGTCTCTTCTACCATCGGACGCAGGTCGTCGCGACGAGCCAGGAGGCGGTCCCGCCGCTCCTCGAGAGAGGCGATACTCTGCGCAGCCTCAGCAGTGACCGGCGATCTGGCCTGAAGCTCCAGCAGTTGCCGCTCGGTTGACCTCAAGGAGTGGCTGACCGCGAAAAATCCGTCCACCTGCGCCATCTGTTGTTCATAGCCTGAATCTCCCGCCAGGGCCGTGGGCGCCCGGAGCAGCCTCCGGACCCATTTGTCAGGCAGGTGGTCCAGCTCCCACACGGGCATGCTGAACCGGTAGGGGGCGGTTGCGGAAGTTATGGCGTCCCGCGCATAACCATTTGTGGGGACCAACGCGGCGCAGATGCAGAAGAGGACAACCAACCGCCAATACGGACGTCTCCAGACCCGGAAGGGAAGGCGTCTGGCTGGGGTCGACGTGGGGTTGGTCATGGGACAGTTGTCGATGGATCGGCGGCCGTGGTCAGCGGTCGATGCGACGGGCGCCGCCTCGCTCTGCTGCGCAGATTGTAGCGAACATCGGCATCGTGGCACCGCGATGGCCCCGTGTGGGTGGGAGTGCTAGAATACCTCAGTGTCCCATCTTCGTCCTGGAGCAAATCCATGAGCACTTCATCATCGTCGTCACAGCGCCGCAAGCGGGTTTATACCAAGTACGGCGACCAGGGCGAAACCAGTTTGTTGTACGGCGGACGCGTTTCCAAGGCCAACCCCCATACCGAGGCCTACGGGATAACCGACGAAGCGGTGAGTCTGATGGGGCTGGCCCGGGCCCTCACCGACGACGACAAGGTCAAGAACATCCTGCGCGATCTGCAGCGGGAACTCTTCACCGTCGCCGCGGAGTTGGCCACCGACCCCGAGAAGTACGACCTCTTCCACCAGCACTTCACCCCCGTCACCGAGGCGATGGTGGACAAACTGGAAGAGATCATCGACGAGCTGGAGACGCATTTTGAGATGCCCCAGGTGTTCATCCTGCCGGGCGGAACGGCGTCCTCGTCGGCCATGGACTCCGCCCGCACCGTGATCCGCACCGCCGAGCGGCGTGTGGTGGCGCTGGCCGAGGTCGACGGCCTGACCAATCCGCTGATCCTGGCCTACCTGAACCGCCTGGGCGACCTGCTGTTCGTGCTGGCGCGGTATCACGACCGGGACATCCCCATCGAGCGGGCCACCGGCGACCGGGTCTGATTCCGCCATGCTCTCGGCAGAGACCGGCGGCGCTCGTCTCGTCGTGATCGACTACGAATCCGGCAACCTGCGCAGCGTGGCGCGGGCGGTGGAGAAAGCCGGCGTCGTTCCCACCGTGACCTCCGACCCGGCAGCGCTGGAGAATGCGGACGGCGTAATCCTGCCCGGCGTGGGATCGGGCCCCGCCGCCATGTCCGCGCTGCAGTCCCGGGGCCTCGTCGAACCGTTGCTGGACTACATCGCCAGCGGGAGGCCTTTCCTGGGCGTCTGCCTGGGCCTGCAATTGCTGTTGGATGCCACCGATGAGGGCGACGCCGAATGCCTGGGCCTGGTGCCCGGCCGGGTCCGCCGATTGCCCGACGGCCTCAAGGTGCCCCACATGGGGTGGAATACCGTGGAGTTCCAGCGGGAGCATCCCCTGTGGAAGGGCATACCCCAAGACAGCCATTTCTACTTCGTCCACAGCTACTACGCTGACCCCGTCGCCCGAGACGACGTCGCCGGCATGACCGAGTACGGCGTCCCGTTCTGCAGCATATACGCCCGCGACAACGTTGTCGCCACGCAGTTCCACCCCGAAAAGAGTGGCGACAATGGCCTCCGCGTCTACGCCAATTTCATCGGGCAGGTCACGGCCCAGGCGTAACTCGCCGTCTGGATCATCCCGATAGCCAGGGGTAACCGGCAACATGGAAATCATACCCGCAATCGACCTGCGCGGCGGCAACTGTGTCCGCCTGTACCAGGGCGACTACGAGCAGGAAACGGTCTTCTCCGACGACCCGCTGGGCGTAGCCGAACGGTGGCAGGCCGAGGGTGGTGAACGCCTGCACATCGTCGACCTGGACGGCGCGCACACCGGCAACCCCGCCAACCTGGCCGCGATCACGGCCATCACCGGCCGGCTGACCATACCGGTGCAGGTGGGCGGAGGCATTCGCAGCGTCGACACCGCGGCGGGCCTGTTCGACGCTGGCGCGGCCCGCGTGGTGGTCGGCACAGCCGCCGTGTCCAATCCCGAGCTGGTGGAAGACCTGTGCAAGCGCTTCGGCAGCGAGCGGGTGGTGGTCGCCCTGGACGCGCGGAACGGCCTCGTCGCAATTCGCGGTTGGACCGAACAGTCGGAGATCAGCGCCACCGAGTTGGCCGGCCGGATGCGCGATCTGGGCGTGGAGCGTCTGCTCTACACCGACATCTCGCGCGACGGCACGCTGGAGGAACCGAACTACGAGGCCACGGCGGCCCTGGTTCGAGACAGCGGAATGCATGTGCTGTCAGCGGGCGGCGTGGGCGCGGCGGCCCACGTGGAGCAGTTGATCGATACCGGCGCGGAGGCGGCCATAATCGGGCGCGCTCTGTACACCGGCGATATCACGGTGGGCGCGGCTCTGGCTGCGGCGCGAAGATAGGCGGAAGAACGGCTCTCCGGAAGAACGGCTAGGCTGCGGCGGCCGCCACGGCGTCGTCGTCGCCCACCGCTGCGCCGCCACGTTGGTCCAGGTACTGCTGGCGCAGTTCCAGCCGCTCGAACGAGGTCTCATCCCAGTCGTCCCGGTGGACTTCCATCAGGATGAAATCGTGGGACATCCTGCGGACATTGCGTACCGCGTTGAACCCCGAGCGCTCGAAGCACTTCTGTGCCCGGTGGTTCCATTCCAAGGTGTGCAGGTACACCCGCTTGAGCCGCAGGTCTTCGAACATGTGGTGCAGCAGCGTCACCACCGCGTCGTAGCCGTAGCCGCCGCTCCAGTAGTCCCGGTCTCCGATGACGATGCCGAGTTCGGCTTCCTTGGAAAGGCTGTCGAGGTCGTAGTACATGCAGTTGCCGATGAACTTGCCCCCGGCAACCTCGATGGCGAAGTGATGCGAGCCAGGCGTGGGCCAGCGGACCTGGTCCTCGAAGAGCTTGAGGTAGCGCTCGTACTTCATGGTCAGCGGGTAGGCGGCGTCCAGGCGGGCGATCTCAGGATCGCTGCGCCAGATGTAGTCTTTCTCGGCGTCTTCCATCCGCTTGCTTCGCAGCAGCACGCGGACGCCCCGCAAAACCAGGTCCTTGCTCATAGCTCCGCGCCTCGCCGGTAGGAGTCGATCAACGACCGGGCCGCTTCCAAAACCTCGCGCTCGTTGTCATATTCGAGCAGTTCCACCGCCTCTTCGTAGCTGCACCATTCCACGACGTCGAACTCGGCGTCGTGTTCCGAGGTGCTGCCGCCCTTGGGCTCCATGAGGTAGAAGTAGACGGTCTTGTCGTAGCGGACGCCGTCGTCGTGGCCAACGAAGAAATACCGAATGCTCGTTATGGGCGCCAGGACGTTGACGTGCACGCCGGTTTCTTCCTGCACTTCCCGACGGGCCGTCTGCTCAACGGTTTCGCCCCGTTCGGGAGTCCCCTTGGGCAGTCGCCAGGTCAACGGAGCATCCTCGCCGTGGTGTCCGGGACGCACCCGGGCGCACAGCAGGGTCTCAATCAGGTCGTCCGTTTGCCGGAACACGAGACCACCGGCAGACACGACCTTCACGTTGGAGCGGGGTCCGGTCACCCATGGATCGGACACCGCCGGCATGGCGTCGTCATCAAAGCCGAAGCCGGCGCTGGCAACGCGCGGTTCGTCGTCTGGAAGTAGCGTGGGGTTTGTCATGAGATCGAAATCTGAAAAAACATATTCCGATCATTGTAGCCGCAGGGCCGGGACGGGTCAAACGGCCCTGCGGCTTGTAACCCGTTTGGGCAAGATCGTCGAGGCGGTTAGAACGCCCCCTACGCGTTCGATCCTGGGCTGCCGCACCGCGTTATCTGGCCAGGGCCGGCGTCGCCCCCGCCGGCCCTGGCGTCAGCTTACCCCTCCGGTGCGCCGCTGGGCGGATCCGTCGATTCCAGTCCGCAGGAAGCCAGGGCAAAGAATGACGCGAACACCGCGATCAGGTCTTCCTCAGTCGGGAAAGGCTTAGACAGTGCTGCAACGGCTGGTTGCAGCGCTTTCTGGACGCAGGCGTATTGCTCGCCGGGGTTCGCCTGGTGGAGTGCGCCGGCGAAAGCCAAGGCGAAGGTCAGGGTGGGAACAGTGTCGTCCGACAGGCAGCTAAAAATAAGGACATCCTCCAGCCGCGGTTCATCGCCCTCGTGGAAGACCGAGTTTTCCAGCGCGGTGGCGAGCCCTTCCTCGCCCAGTGCGGCGACGACCCGTTCTTCTCCGAAGGTGGCGACGATGCACGATCGCTCCGCGTTTGAAAACACCCCGAACAGGTCCCTCCACTTGGGGTCGGGATTGGCGCCGTAGGGTCCAACCGGAATCAGCCGGTCGTATAACTCCCGAAACAGGGTTTTGGAAATCGCAGGGGCGGCTTCCTCCGGTTCCTGTTCGACGCGGAAGGTCACCTGTTGCGCGTCTGGCACATCCTCCGCGCTGCCGGGGCGGCGGACAAGCAGGTAACAGATCTCGTCGGGCGAACCCGGCGCGTATCCTGCCTGGTAGCCGTCGTCCGCCTGGTATGCCCGCACTGTCTCGTAGCCGTTGCTGTCCGCGCTGCGTATGACGAACCACTCCGTGCCCTCAGAGTCGGTGAAAAACTGCTCTGCCGGCTCTTCCGGCCAACTGGACGGACAGTCCGGCTCCCGGGCGTGAGCAGTGCCCGCAAACAGGGCAATGGCGACCAGGGCGCCAATCAAGGAAATCGCTGCAATTATGCTTGCCGTTTTCATATCCACACCTCACCTGGTATTGGCCGGACTGTTGCATGAGCATGCTTGTTCAGCCATGAATCTGACTGACCGGTCACATGGCCCGGTTGGCGGCCAACCGATAGTATGCAGTCGGCAAGCCGGCCCGTGTTCATTACGGGCAAACCAGTTGAAGCGGATTTGTCGACGACCGGATAAGCCTCGGCGAAGCGCCGTTAGACGCCTCGCCGAGGCTTGCGTGACTCTCCAGGAATGGTTGAGTGGATGCGGTCGGATTTGACTGCGGGCCTGACCTATCCGCCGCCGATGGCCGGCACGAAGTGTACCTCGGCGTTCTCGCCGACCCGCTCCATCAGGCCCATGCGGGCGACCTCGCCGTCCACCGCCACCGCCAGGTTGGACCGGATTTCGCCGTCTTCGATCAGCCGGTTGGCGATGCCGGGGAACTGCTCGTCCAGTTGTTCGATCACCTGCCGCACGTTGCGGGCGGCGACCTCGACTTCCTTGACCCCACCCGTCGTCGCCTGCAGCATGGTTGGGACAAACACTCTGGCCATGACCCTCACCCCCTTGCGTCGATACTGCATTCCATCATACGTCGCCGACCGCGTCGGGCTCAACACGTGGCGATGGTGGCGTCCGGCGGGATGATGCCGTTGGCGCGCTGCAACTCGCGGATGTAGCAAATGATGTTCGGGATGTCCTCGTCCGCCACCGTGGGCACGGGCAGCATGTTGCCAAACTGCCAGTGGTGCGCCGGAACCCCGTTCCGCACCGCGCTCTGGATGCTGAAGTCCTGATGGTGCCCCGGCTCGTAGATCTTGTGCACCAGGGGAGGGCCAAGGCCCGTGCCCGACGCGTTGGGTCCGTGGCACAGCGCGCAGTTGGCGTTGAATACCTGCTCGCCGGTGCGCGCGTTCGCTGACAGGTCAGGCACGACCACTGCCGAGGTGCCGGAGGCGGGCTGACCGGCCTGGTAGGCCGGCGCCGCCGGTTCTTCGGCCGAACAACCCACCAGGGCCAGGGCCAGTAGCGACACCGCCAGCACGCTTAACATCCATGCACGCAGCATATTCATCGACCTGGAGATGGGTGGCGAAGCGGTGCAGATGGTCGGCACGGGTTGGTCACGCCCTCGCAGAGCCTACGTGCCCAGCGGCCCGTGGAAGCGCGGCAGGATTTCTTCGCCAGCCTGTTCCAGCTGCTCCATGGACTCGGTGCCGGCGCACAGGGGCCGGATCACGAACTTGAAGCCGCCGGCGTCGACGTACTGGTCGATGAAGTCGCCGATCTGCTCGGAGGTGCCCACGGCGGAGTACTCGGTGAAGTGCGCGTCCGGCCGCTGCCGGGTGACGAACTGCTCGGACCTGGCTTCGCCCTCCTTAGGGTCGTCGCAGATGTAGTACCCGATCAGGACGCCCACGTGGTCTTCCTCGATCTCGCGGTCGTACTGCTGGGCCGTCTCGAACATGATCTCCCGGCCGGAGCGGATCTCCTCGGGGGTTGCGCTGGACACCAGCCAGCCGTCGCCCACGCGGCCGACGCGCCGTGCCGCGGCCGGACTGCGCCCGCCGATCCAGACCGGAGGCGAGGGCTTGAGGAAGGTGCGGGGCGTTACCGATACGTTGTGGGTGGTGAAGAACTCACCCTCATGGGTGACATCCTGTTCCTCCCAGAGGCGGCGCATCAACTCAATGGCCTCGTCGGTGCGTCGCGCGCGGTCGGCCTTGGGCACGCCGCAGGCCTCGTACTCATCCGGATCCTCCTGGCCGAGGCCGACGGCGGGGAAGAAGCGACCCTGGGAGAGCCAGTCCAGCGTGGCCACCTGCTTGGCCAGCACCACCGGATTGCGCAGCGGCAACGCCAGCACGCTGGTGCCGAACTTGAGGCGGTCGGAATAGCCGGCCACCAGCGACAGGGCGACCATGGGCTCCAGGCTGAACCGGTCGCTGCAGATGCGGTCGCTGAGCCAGATGGAGTCGTACTCGTAACGGTCGCCCAGTTCCACCAGGGTGCGGAGGAAGTTGGGGTCGTCGCCTCCCTGTCCGAATGCTCCGGGGACGTAGCCGATGGCAACGCTCATGATGGTTGGCCTCCTTGGGAGTTGTCGGTAATTGTGTCGAACGCCGCAATCAGTGCAGGCAGGCTGTTGACCACCGTGTCGTGTACAACGAGCGTCTCGACATCATAGTACTGGTGAATGAGAATGTTCCGCATACCTACGATTTTGCCCCATGGAATCAGCGGCAACGCATGGTATGTCGCATTGGAGAGTTTATTGGCTGCTTCTCCGACGACTGATACCAGGTAGTTGAGAGCTAACTGACGTGTCCGGTCACGCTCCAAGTCCTCCAGACTGGCGTCTCCCAATATTGCGATGGCTTCCCGAGCGTGGCTGATGATGTGAGTTATGCGCTCGGCTTCAGTTGGCGGGTGCCGGTTGGACGGACGCAGCATCACTGTAAATTACCTCAAGGTCAGCGGGGAGTTCGTGGGCAAAGCGTATGCCGACCTCACAGCCGAGAATTTCGTTCAGCTCCTCTTGGCCATCTAACGCTCCCCATGCCAATTTAGCGCCGGGAGCTAGTCCGGCCAGAAACTCAACGTCGGCGTAGTCGATTACGGACGCGCGGCTGGGGTAAGGCAACTTGGCCAGCCACTGTATTTTCTTGCGTTTGCAGAACTCGGCAATCTGCTCCCGAAGCATGGGGATGTCCCTGTAGTCGGCCCGGTCATAGACGATACCTGCCTCGCGTGGCCCGTAGCCCAGGTACATCTCCCGCAAGTACAAGTGCAAGTCGACGCTGCGTCCCAGGATGCGGCTGATTTCGTCCTCTATGGCCGCCAGCTTGAGCAGCGATGGCACGTCGGCGGGGTTGAACTCAATCAGCAGCGCCGCCTCGCTGTCAGCGTCCGGGTCGCAGCGCAAGGGTTTGTCAAGCCAGGTAAGGCGCCGTACCTTGTGCTTCTGACAGAATACTGCGATCTGTTCGTTTTGCTCTGCGCTGATCTCGTTCATGGCTCACGCCCCAGGCATATTGTAGCAAGTCTCGCTACCCATTGATCGGATCCAGGCCAGCCTCGGCGCGGGCGTCGTTGATGTGGTCCAGGACGCGCATGCGCAGGGGCGGCAGTTCGTAGCCAACGTCGGCCATCATGCGGCTGTTGTCCACCAGGTAAACGTGGGGCACGGGACGGCTGCCGGTGGTGATGCTGGCATCGGGGATGTAGGCACGCACCATGTCGGCCACGTCGGCGATGGTCGCCAATTCCCCGCCGCTGATGTAGATGTGATGGTTCAGGCTGTCGGCCAGGGCGACGCGGACGAAGATCTCGGCGGCGTCCTCGGCGTGGATCATGGGCGAGGCTTCCTGGGGATCGAAGTCCATGCTGACGGACTGGCCGATGGCCGGCAGGGACATCATCAGGCCGCCGATCATGCCGGTCATGCCGGTAACGCGGCCGTGTCCGAAGACGGTGCAGATGCGCACGCCGCGAATGTCGAGGCCGTGCAGGGTGCGGTAGCGGGCGGCGGCGAAGTCGTTGACCGCCTTGGTCATGCCGTACACGTTGATGGGAGCCGGCAGGTCGTCCTCGATGAGCGGCCGGTCCCCGAAAGTCTCCTGCACACCGTACACCGCGATGCTGCTGGCATACACCACGCGGCGGATGTTGCCCCAGCGGGCGGCCTCGAAGATGTTGTTGGTGCCGTCGATGTTGACGGCCATGCCGGTGGCGGGTCGGTCCTCGGTGTCGGGCGGCAGCAGGGCGGCCATGTGGATGATGCGGTCCACGTTGTGACGGTTGACGGCTTCCAGCAAGTGGTCCAGGCGGGTCACGTCACCCCGATAGAAGGAGACGCGGTCCATGAGGGGCTGCAAATTGGGCCGCGGCGGAGCGAGGTCAAAGCAGACCACCTCCTCGCCGCGTTCCAGCAGCTTGCGTATGATGCGGTTGCCGATAAACCCGGTGCCGCCGGTAACCATCACTGACATTAATTGACCTCCAGGGATTGTCTGTTAATCATGGTGCGTCCAAATGGCGCTCATGTATCGGCCCGCTAAGGCATCAGCCGGACATGGCCAATATATCGAGCCGGCTGTTGATCGCAGTTGGGCGTTTCAGGCGCCGGGCCCTCGGAGCGGGCTGTCAAAATGCTCGCCCATTTTCAGTGTGCCCAGGACATCGTTCCAGACGGATTTTGCGCGTTGCGTGTCCTCGGGCCAGTAGCTGAGGGTGAGCAGGGCGTGGATGGACTTCTGAGAGTCCCGGGTGATGGCCTGGATAGAGTGGGCCGGACGCTTTTCGCCAGGGTCGAAGAACTCCGATTCGATCCACGCCATCTCCAGGTTGCCCAGTTTGATGGTGATCGGCGAACCGCGTTTGGTGTCATCCATACCCTTGCGCCGGCGGCGGCTGGCCCTGCCGCGGCGGGCGGGGGCATCTTCGGAGGTTACGTCCTTGATCAATTGGTGCAGAGGCAAACTGCTCCAGTCGATGTTCATGCCGTAGCCGGCGTAGAAAATAGTGACCTCCAGCCCCATGGTGTCGTCGGGGTGTGGCGCATCACGGAACTTCACCGACTTCCGGGAGGGTTCCACCAGCCAATCCTGGGGGATTTCAAAGCGCAGCGCGCCCCGGTCGGCGATGAACACCTTGTTCCCGGGCTTGGCCGTCCACCCGTGGTTATCCGGGAGGTTGAAAACTTCTTTCCGCCAATTCTCGTTGTCCACCGGTCACCCGCCTTGCGTTCGAGCCGTCCGAAGAGATGCCGGCATTATAGACGATGCCGCCGAGGGCGTTTGCCGAAGCGGTCCGAATGGCCGGCGGGTTGGAGCGCCGCCGGTGACATCCGCGTGTTGCGGTCTGGCAGTGGGCAGATTATGATTCGTTCCGCTCGCTGGGCAACGGCATGCGCTTGCGAAGGCGCGTGGCTCGGGCGACATGGCGACAGGAGTAAGGTCCGCTAGCTATGGCGAAAGCATCTGAAAGATCGTTTCAGGATCCGGCGTTCTCGCAAAACAAGAGCGTGCCGGTCCACCGTTGGGTACCGTGGGTCGCCGGTTATTCGCAGCGCTTTACGGAAGACGCTTTGACCCGGTACACCAACGGGACAGAGCAATTAGTCCTGGATCCCTTTGCAGGTGTCGGCACGACGCTGGTCGAAGCCGATCGTGCTGGGCACCATGCGGTAGGATTCGAAATCAATCCCTACGCGGCTTTCGTCTGCCAGACGAAGCTGCGCGCCCATCGCATCCGAACCTCTACGCTCCGGCAAGCAATCGATGAGCTGCTCCGCTACGCGAAGGCCATTGATACGGACGGGTTTGTACCCAGATCATCACCACCGGATGGGTTTCGAACCCGCTCGCCGTTTTACAGCCCCAAGGTTTTGGATAAAGTGCTGCTGTTGATGGATTTCATCAGTGACCAGGATGATGAGGTCATCAAGGACGTGATCCGGCTTGCCTTCGCTGCAACCATGGTTGACTACTCCAACTATTCATATGAACCGAGCCTCGGCAGAAGAAAAGCAGTGGGTCGCGCGGAAATCGACGATTTCCCGGTGATTGCCACCTTGGTCAAAAAACTGACCGAAATCGCAGACGATTCCGATTGGTACAGATCACAAAGAGTATGTCTCCAGCGCCCGGATAGCGTCGTTCATGCTCGGTCGTTTTTTGACGAAGACGAACTGGAACCTTCCAGCGTAGACCTGATAATCACCTCCCCGCCATACATGAACAACTACCACTACAATCGTAATACCCGCCCCCACATGTACTGGCTCCAGTTTTGCCAGTCCCCCGGGGAACTCAAAACCCTGGAATGGCAAAACTTCGGCACCTCATGGCAACTGGCCAGAGATCAAGAAGTGGTTAGTTTGGACACCGCTATCACCGATGACGAAATTCATCAGGTCGTCGATAGAATCAGCCAGCAGAATCCGGGGAAAGGCGTGTACGGCGGCATGGGATGGGCAAATTACGCCGCAACCTATCTGAACGACTGCGTCCGGTTCGTGCGAGGTATGCGTCGCGTGCTGCGGCCCGGCGCATCCGCTTTGGTCGTAATCGGCAACAGCGTGGTACAGGGTGTACACGTTCCCACAGACCAGTTTCTGGCCAAGATTGCAATGGACTGTGGTCTCGAAGTTCGGGCCATCCATACCCCTCGTGAGGCCCGGGTCGGCAATAGCATCATCAACTCCAGCGTGCGCGTCGGCCAGGCCGGCAAACAAAACCGCCTGTACGAATCCGTCGTCGAAATCCGGCAAGGAACATGACCGAATTGTACGACCCGCTCACTTACGACAACCTGATGGCTGGAACGGTCCTCGAATTTGAACGCCAACCCCTCCTGCGGCTGTCCGACGACATATCTGTGCGTGGCCCTGGCATCTATTGCCTGGTTTATACCGGGCCTTTTGATGTGTACGGCGAGATTGCGGCGTCAGGGAATCCCGTTTACGTCGGCAAAGCGGTCCCGCCGGGATCCCGCCGCGGCGACACGGTAAACGTTGAATCCCCCGCACTGCGGAACAGGTTGAGGGAACATGCACGGTCAATCGACCATACAACGAACTTGGACAAAGAGGATTTCCAGTATCGCTACTTGGCGATCGAACCGGTGTGGATCACTCTGGCCGAGCGCTTCGCGATCGATCATTACAAGCCGGTTTGGAACCGTTGCCTGGATGGGTTTGGCGACCACGACCCCGGATCAGGCAGGTACAATGGCGAGAAGAGCTGGTGGGATACCATGCACCCGGGGAGGGGTTGGGCGGACAATCTGAGGGAGGTGAAGACCCAGGAAGAAGCGGTCGAGCGGGTGCAAACGTTTTTCGCTTCCGAACAGTCGTGAAACTCGCCTACCCGTTTCCGCTGCTGACGTCCCGGCGCTCTGTCACCAGCACCGCCAGCGCCGCGAAGACAGCGGCGTAGGCCAGCACGGCCGGGAGGAACACCCACGGGCCGAGGCCGTCGTCGCGACCCATCAGGCCATTGGTGACACCCCACAGCGTCCAGCGGGTGTAGTCGCCCAGGTTCACCTCCAGGGCGAGTTGGGAAATCAAGCCCGCCGCGGGATACGCGATCGACTCCACGATCAGGATGGCGATGCCAACACCCAGTCCGAAGGCGGTGGAACGGCCCAAGGCGCACAGCAGCGCTCCCAGCAGCAGGTAGGTCATGGTGACAGGCCACGCCGACACGAATGTGCCCGCGCTCTCGACCCAGCTTCCCGAATCGCCTGGAGTGAACTCCAGCCCGTTCGTGGCCGGACTCGCCGCGAGCATGCCGACCCCTGCGGCCAAAAGCCACGACACAATCCACACAACCACTAGGACCAACGCCGCCAGGCCGAGTTTTGCCGTCAGCACGTGCCAGCGACGCTGCCCCCTGGCGAAGAGGGGGCGGAAGGTTCCCCATCCGTAGTCACTGCCCAGGACCATGCCCGCCAGGACGATCCCCAGGAACGGGCCCAGCCGCGACAGCAACTCGAACACCAGCAGCGGGTACCCGTGTGATGATATCGAAATAGTGGACTGGATCAGCCGCAGAACTCCGGCGGAGATTGCCAGCGTGCCCACCACCGCCAGCGCCAGCAGGCCCAGGATCACCCAAAACTCGGTCCTGCGGCGCAGTCGAAACCACTCCCACCGCATCATGTTGCCCAGAACGGTCATCGGGACTCCTGCTCCGCCTCGCCAGTGACTTCCATGAAACCGGCCTCCAGGGAACCGGACGCCGGCCGCAGTTGGGAGACGTACACGCCGGCATTGGCGAGGTCGCGGCTGATTTCCCATTCGCATCCGGGGGCGGCCGCCACTTCCAGCCCGTCCTCGGTCCGGTTTCTGATCTCCCAGCCGGCGTTCGTGAGTACGGTGAAGGCGCGGTCATCGTTGGTGGTGCGCACCAGGGCCGAGGCCGGGGCGCCCATGCCGGAAACGGGGCCACAGTACAGCAACTTGCCTCGCCGCAGGACGGCAACCTGGTTGCAGACCTGCTCCATCTCGTTGAGCAGGTGGCTCGACAGGATCACGGTGCGACCGCTGTTGGCGCCGAGGTTCCGGATGAGATCGCGCACTTCGACGATTCCCACCGGGTCCAGCCCGTTGGTCGGCTCGTCGAGGATCAGCAGCGACGGGTCGCCCAGCAGGGTGGCGGCGATGCCCAGGCGTTGCTTCATGCCGGTGGAGCAGGCGCGGAACTTGCGCCGCGCCCCATCGCCCGCCAGGTTCACGGTCTCCAGCAGGTCCTCGACCTCCGCGTCACCGCCTTCTGAGCCGTATACCCCCTGCAGGCATTTCAGGTTGTCCCGGCAGGACAGGTAGGGCCAGAAGATCGGGCGCTCGATCAGCGCTCCGACGTTTGCCAGCGCCTGTGCCTGTCCGGCTGGACCATCGTGCCCGAACAAAGTGATCGACCCGTCGGTGGGGCTGATGAAACCGGACAGCATGGACAGCAGCGTCGTCTTGCCGGACCCGTTGGGCCCGAGCAGTCCGAACACGCCGCCCGAGGGTATGCTCAGGCTGACGTCATCCACCGCCGTGACCCGTCCAAACCGCTTGGTCAGGCCCGAAACCGAGACGGCCGGCATGGCTCCCTCAAAGGACGTGGGAACGGAGATGGTCACGACAGGGGCCTATACCAGGACGTCAAAGCCGTAACCCGCGTTGTTCAGGGCTCCGTCTTCAAATCGGGACAGCTTCAACGGAGAGATATCCATGCTCGTGGCCGCGCCGCTGCCGATCAACTCGGCCATCAGCACGCCCACCATGGGAGACAGCTTGAAGCCGTGGCCGCTGAAACCGGTGCACAGGTAGAGCCCGTCCACGCCGTCGACGCGATCCATGATGGGATGGGAGTCGGGCGTATTGGTGTACAGCCCCGCATATCCGGCAGCCAGTTCAGCGTCGGCGATGGCAGGAATCCGGCGGGCCAGGCGCTGCCACACGTCCTCGATAAACGACGGGCTGGCCCGCTGGGCGAAGACCTCTGGGTCGTCGACCACGTCGGAGTGGTTGCCATTGCCGACCAGGGTCAGGTCCTGTCCCTCGGGGCGGAAGTAGATGCGATTGCCGATGTCGGCGCCGCCCGGGTGGTAGGGCACCAGGTCCAGCGGCCGGCGGAAGTGCAGCACCTCGTGGCGTGTCGCGACTAGGGGGACCTCGATGCCCTGAGGTGCGAGGAAGCGAGCGGTCCACGGGCCTGTGGCCACCACCGCGACGGCGGTCTCGATGCGCTCTCCCGAGGCGGTGCTGACCGCCACGACCCGGCTACCGTCCTCGCTGGTTTCGATGGCGTCTGCAGGCGTTTGCAGTCGGATGGTGACGCCTTCGCTACGTGCACGGGTGGCGTAGGCGTAGGCGGTGCCCGAGGCGTCGGCGTGGCCGGAGTAGGGCTCGTAGGCGATGCCGGCCGCGTCGGAGACCTCGAAGCCGGGGGCCAGTTCCGAGGCGTCGGCGGCGCTGATGATATCGGTGATCACGCCCACCGACTGCTGCGTCGCAATGTTGGCCCGGAAGGACGGCAGGTCATCCTGACCGGCGAACACGAGGTAGCCGGTGCGGGTGTAGCCGCACTCGCCGCCGATCATGTCGGCGAAGTTGCGGAAGATGTGCAGGCTCCGCCAGGCTAGCTCGGCGTTGATAGCGGTGGAGTAGTGCATGCGTATCCCGCCGCTGCTGCGCCCGGTGGATCCGCTGCCCAGCGTGTCCCGTTCCAGCAGCACGATGCGCCGGAGGCCGTGGTCGGCGGCGGTGAGGGCCAGGTTGCAGGCGATGCTGCAGCCCATCACGCCTCCCCCGATGATGACGACATCGGCGGTCCCGGTCGCGCTGGTCACTTGCTCCGATGGACGTTTCGCTGGTCCTGCCATATCGTTGGTCCGTATCACTTATAACGAATCTTATCAATGAGCGGATTTATCAGAGTCATCCCCGTTCCCTCGACCGGCGAACGCGGAAGCTGGCGCCCCGCTGTTTCCGCATCCAGCGCAGGAAATCGGCGACGCGCGGGTTCGATCTGAGCAGTTGCACGCTGTACAACTCCTCGGCCAGCGTCGTGACCGAAAACATGGCGTGGACCTGCCGGTGACAGGTGGGGCAGAGCAGCGCCTTTGGCCCGTGGTTCCCGCCACGGGCTCGCGGGATCAGATGGTGGACAGTGAAGCGTTCAACCACCCGTTCGCAGAGGTCGCAAGCGCTGGGGTCGTCTCCCGGCCGTCGGCGTCGTACCGCGCCGTCGGGCTCGCCAGTTGCGTCAGGAGGTACGGATGGGGCGGCTTGCTCTTTGCGCGCGCCGCGAGAACGGGTGCGCGCTGCCCGCCTAGCCATTGCCACCCTGGCCGGATGCGTCGAGGAACCGCCAGCCGGGAAGGTCCACCTGCCACTGCGCGTCTTCGAGCAGCATGGGGATCATCAGGCCCGACATCAGGCGGCTGTGCTGCACCACGGTCTCATCGGTCACGCCGAAGGGCAGGAACACGAAAGCATGCTGGTCGTCCACATAGCGGGTGGGAGCGGCCGCCAATTCGGTAAGGTCTTCCAGGGGCCACAGGCGCAGGACGGTGGTCCGGAAGTCGTCCATCATCGACACACGCATTGGGTGATCGGGGTCGTAGGCAGCGCGGTAGGCCACCTGCATGTCGATGTTGAGCTTGGTGGCCCACACGCCCAAGCGCATGCCCCGGGTCTCCTTGGAAAGCATCGACCAGGCCAGGTCCATGTCCCCGTCGCGGATGGACTCGGCGAACAGGCCGGCGCGCTGCCCCACCTCGTCGGGTTCCTGGCTGCGGCGTTGCCCGGGCATTCGCATGCTGATTGTCCTTGGTGCAGTTGGCGCGGGGTCGACGAAAGACGTTCAGTATCCCACGGCGTAACCGTCGTAGCGGGGGTCGGCGGCGCCGTGCAGCGCTGCGGTGTCGGGGTCGATGTACAGCGCCATCTCGCGGCCAGTCACTCCGTCCCACGCGCCCAGTTCGTGCACCGGGTGGCCCATGGCCCGTAGCTGACGCAGCGCGTCGGCGTCGAAACGATTTTCGATGAGGAGGCGGTCCTCGGCGGTGTGCGGGATCGTGGACTCGGTGCCGTCGCCGACGTGCTTCCAGCGTGGCGCTTCCACGGCTTCCTGCAGCGTCATCCCGTAGTCCACCAGGTTGGTGATGACCTGCATGTTGCTCTGCACCTGGCAGTCCGCCCCGGGCGTGCCCAGCACGTAGGTCAACTGGCGCCTGGATGATGCGCTGCCGTTGCTCCCGTTCTCCGATGATCCGCCAGGCCGGCGGAACACCATCACCGGGTTCATGGTGTGCCGCACGCGCTTGCCCGGCTGCAGGCAGTCCACGTGGTCGGGATCCAGGTGCCAGTAGGTCATGCGGTTGTTCAGCAGGATGCCGGTGTCGCCGGCCACCAGCGAGGAACCCCAGCCGCTCTGGATGCTCTGCAACTGGCACACCGCGTTACCGGCGCGGTCGGCAACCACGAAGCACGTGGTGTCTTCCTGCTCGGAGCGGGGGCCGCGACGCCGGGCGCCCACGCCGGCCGGCGAACGGCGCTGCCCCGCCGGTTGGTGCGGCCAGGGATCCCCTGCGGTCACGTTCTCCGCGGCCCGCGCCGGGTCGATGGTGGCGGCGCGTTCCCGCGCGTACTCGGCGGATAGCATCCCGGCGACGGGCACGTCGATGTAGTCGGGGTCGGCCACGTAGGCCTCCCGGTCCGCGAACGCCATCTTCTTGGCCTCGACCATCAGGTGGATGGATGCGGGCGAACCGAACCCCAGGCTCGCCATGTCGTGCTGCCGGATGACGTTGAGTTCCTGCAGCAGGATGTGCCCGCTGGAGTTGGGAGGCGCTTCGTAAACCGTGTAGTCGCCGTAGTCCGTCGATATCGCGTCCTGCCAGCGGGATGAGCAGTCGTTCAGGTCGGCCATGGTTAGCAGGCCGCCCTGTTCTTCGCTGAAACGGACGATGGCCTCGCCGATCTCTCCGCGGTAGAAGGCGTCTCTGCCCTGCTCGGCAATGGCCGACAGCGTGCGCGCCAGGTTCGCCTGCCGCAGGATGTCTCCGGCGCGCAGCGGCTCTCCGGAACCGTCCCGCGTGAAAATCGCCCGGCTGGTGGGGAACTCGCACAGCAGCGAGTCGCCGGCGATGGCGGATGCCAGGTAGTGCGTTACCGGGAAACCGTCGTCGGCCAGGGCAATGGCGGGGGCGAACACCTCGGTCAGAGGCAGCGACCCGTACTCGGAATGAACGTCCAGCCACGCGTTGAGCAAGCCGGGCACCGAAACGCTCAGGATGCCTTTCATGGGGATCCCGTCACGATACCGCTCCAGCGTCGCTGCGTAAGGCGCGGCGCCGGTCCCGTTGGACAGCCGCAGGGAATCGTCCTCAGAGCGGTAGGCCATGACGAACCCGTCGCCGCCGATGCCCGACATCAGCGGCTCGACGACGTTGAGAACCGCCGCCGTGGCGATGGCGGCGTCAAAGGCGTTGCCGCCCTTTTGCAGGACGGATATGCCCGCCTGGGCCGCCAGGGGATGGCCGGCGCAGACCATGCCGTTGCGCCCCATGACCACCGGACGGTGGGCCGAGTAGCGGATGCCGTGGGGTGAGGCTGACATTGGGACGTCGCTCCTTGTGTGTGGGTGGCAGGTCCGGCAGCGCTGCCGCGTGCGGCCGGATGCATCGGGCCCGTGGTGGGTTGGGACGGGGTCAGGACGCCGGCGCGGTGACCGGGCGGATCGAAGCCAGCATGTCGATGGACACGCCGCCCTTGGAGAAAAAGACCTCCAGCTCGTGGGTATAATTGCCGCCGGAGCTGCGGAGGGTGTTGAGCAGGGTGTCCGTGCCGATGCTCAGGATGGACGACGGCTCGTGCTGCACGGTGGACAGGTTCTTCGCGCCGCACAGGTCCAGCGCGGCAAAGATCGTGTCGTGCAGGAACGCTTCTCCAAGGTCCGTGTTGTCCAGCAACGCGAGGTTGAAGTTGGCGTGGGCCAGGTTCGCCTGCTCAAGGGTCGCGTCGGTGAACACCGTCTTGTAAAAGGTGGAGTTGGACAGGTTGGCGGATTGCATGTCGGCCCAGCTCAGGTTCGCTTCCGAGAAATCGGAAAAGCTGCAATAGGTGCCACGCAGCACCGCGCAACTCAGGTCGGAGCCGCGCAGGGTGATCTGGCTCAGGTCGGCCCGCGCCAGGTTCGCGCCCTGCAATTGGGCGTAGGACAGGTTCGCCTCGCTCAGGGTGGCGCCCTGCAGGCTCGCGCCGCGCAGGTCCGCGCTCTGCATATTGGCCCCGCTCAGGTTGCAAAACTGGAGGTCGGCGCCGCGCAGGTCGGCGTCGCCAAGATCGGAGCCGCTGAAGTCCAGGTGCGTGAGATTGGCCCACGACAGATTGGTCCCCCGCAGCCGGGCGTCGGCAAAGGATGTGCTGGTGAGGTCCGCGTTGGTCCGCAGGTCGTTCCAGATCGATACGTCCTTGCGCAGTCGGCTCAGGCATTGCTCTTTCGAGACGGAGGGCCATATTTTCATGACGGGACTCCCGGTTGAATGATTGTCCTATGATGGCAATGTTCGTTTCGATTATTCAACAGCCCGCGCTGCCGTTATGGGGCTTTGACGCGTTGCTATGCGAAAGCCCCGGCAGCCGGTGGCGCCGGGGCAAATGATTCCTGTGTCGGCGATCCCGGGCACGGCCCGAGACTGCCGGAGGTATCGAAGCCTAGTGTCCGCCGCAGCCGCAACCACCGCCGCCGCAGCCACAACCGCCACCGCCGCAGCCGCAACCACCGCTTCCGCATCCGCCGCCGGCGTACATCGGGTTGTTGATGACGAACCCGACCCGGCCGCCGAACTCCTCGATGTAGTCGATGGTGGCCTCTTCCAGGAACGGCGCGCTGTCGGAGTCCATGAGGAACTCCATGCCGTCCATGCGGAGCACGGTGTCGTCAGGCTGGTGCTCCTTCTCCATGGTGAGCATGTACTGGAGGCCTTGTCCGGCAGGCATGGCAACCACCCGCAGGGCGGAACCGGCCTCGTCCTCGGCGGTGACAACTTCCTTGAGTTTCTCGATAGCCAGAGGGGTAACGTTCATCGTTGTCGCTCCTGAATAGCGCAAGTGTTGGGAACTCCGGGCGGAATCCCCATGTTTCCACAGTGAGCAAAGCGTATCACGGGGCGATGAGGGGCGTCAAACAGGGCGCGCGCGAGAAAACCTCTCAGCTCCGACCCGTGGTGGCCCGGCCACAAATCGACCAGCGCATTGACGAACGTGACGATGGATCCAACCGCCCAAATCGTTGCCTCATCCCGTCGTTGCCCGAGAGTCGCCGCCCGAGAGTCTCCACTTGATAAAATGCAAGCCGGACAGGATGGCAACACTCGACAAGGGAGCCGCCCCCCAGCGTGCCGCTCAACCATTGCAACCAGTGTGCCCGAAACACAGGAGGCCCCATGACAGCAGCAGAAATACTGAGCCCGGAGGTCGAACAGAGTGTATCCCAGATAGTCCTGCGGGACCTGGAACACATAGCCACCGAGGGCATCTCGATCAACGAAGTCAGGATCACACCTGGCGAGGACCAATACGGAGACCCGTACTACCACATCGTGGTCGTCTACTCTGGGAACGGCGACCTCTTAGACCCGGCGTGGCTGAATGGTTTCAAGAGACGGAACCGAAAGGACCTCGCGAGGTGGGGAGTCAACCTCACGACGGAATCTTACGTCGAAGTATCCGAATACAGAGAGTGGTTAGAGATGTCGAAGACTGAATACGATGAGGAGTAGCAACGCATGAACTGGGAGCAGTTGCTCGAACTGGCTGAGATGCTGGCCGGGGCGCCGGTACTCGGTGAGACCAGAGGCAGGCCGCAGCAGACCCATCTCAGGAAAGCGAACAGCGCCGCCTACTACGCCATGTTCCATGCACTCGCCAACAGCAACGCGGACGCGCTGATCGGATCAGGAGCGGCCATTCGCAGAAGCGAAGAATGGGCCGCCACGCAAAGGGCACTCAACCACGGGATATCCCGGAACCAGATGCTCAACGGGAGACGGATGGCAACCTTTCATGCCGACATACAGGACTTCGCTGAAACCTTCATCGAATTGCAAGTCCAACGTCACGAGGCCGATTACAATCCCAACTTGGCCACGCCGCTGACCCGAACGCAGACCGTGCGTAACATACAGCGCGCCCGTGACGCCACCCAAGCGTTCCTGGCAGCGGCGCCCCAAGAACGCCGACGATTCGCCACGCACCTGTTATTCGCGCGGCGAAGTTGAGCAGTAGAGTCGACAAGATGATCAAACCGCGCGAATGCAGGGAAACCATTCGACCTGCAATCGAAGTGGTTAAGCCTCTTCATAATCGTGAGGCCTGATGGGCGCGTCGATCTCTGTCAGCCTGTAGAGCTGCTTGCAGTGTCGCGCTTGCGGGTAACGAGCAGCTGAATTTCTATTGTTTGGTCGCAAGGGCCAAACGGATATTCCTGTTTGCAACGCTGCCCACCCCTCCCTATACTGCGGCCATCTGCCACCAGACGCAGCGTTCCGGACGGATTCCGGCGGCCCACAGCGAGGAGGCTCCTGATGCCCAAAGACAAGGTGGAAGTTTTCTGGTTTTCCGAACAGCCCTACGGCCACGTTACCGACGACGACGTGTCACAGTACGAGTCGGGGCGGCTGGACTTCTCCAACGCGCATTTCGACCCTGAGAAGGCCCACATCCTCTACAACCAGTACCACGAGCAGTACACCTGGGCCGACCAGAACGGGTTCGACGGCATCATGTCCAACGAGCACCACGCCTCGTACTGGTGCATGAAGCCCGCGGTCAACATCGACGCCGCCGTCATCGCCAAGGTGACGCGCAATACCAAGATCGCCATCCTGGGCAACGTCATCGCCGTCAACGATCCCATCCGCATGGCCGAGGAAATCGCCATGCTGGACTGTATTTCCGGCGGCCGCATCATCTCCGGTTTCGTGCGGGGCACGGCGGTGGAGACCCTGCAGGGAGGCATCGCCCCTCCGCAGAACCGTGACCGCTTCGAGGAAGCCCACGACCTGATCATCAAGTGCTGGACCCAGCCGGGGCCCTTCCGCTACGAGGGCGAGTACTACCACTACAGGAAGGTGAACCCGTGGGTTCTGCCCATGCAGAAGCCCCATCCGCCCATCTGGTTCCCGGGTTTCAGCAGCCCCGAGTCGGTGATGTGGGCGGCGCGCCACGAGCACCCGTACATGAACCTGGGGTCGCTGCTGGACCACACCCACCGACTGCGGGACGTTTACATCGACACGGCGCGCGAGACGGGCTTCGAGCCCGGTCCGGAGCACTTCGGCTACCTGCTGCGAATCTTCTGCGCCGACACCGACGAGAAGGCCCAGGAGCTCGGGCGCGAGTTCCTCTGGACCCAGGAACACCGCAATCGCGGCCCCCGCGAGCACAACGACCCGCCCGGGTACCAGTCCCGCGAGGCGGTCAACATCCAGCGGACGCTGCCGGGCGCGGGCGGGTTCGGCCGGATGATGACCTACGAGGAACTGCAGGAAGCTAACAACATCATCGTGGGCAGCCCCGATACCGTGCGGGAAAAGCTGTCCATGATCGTCGAGCGCCTCAACCCCGGCTACCTGCACGTCTATGGCAACGAGGGCGCCATGGCCCACGAGGACGTGATGCGCTCCATCGAGCTGATCGGCCGTGAGGTCATCCCCGCGCTGCACGAGATACCGTTGGTCGACCACTACTAGGCTCGATGCGATTTCCGGCAATTTGTATCGCCGCCGCCGTGGCGTCCCTGCTCCTTGTTGCAGGATGCGCGGTTGGCGGCGATACGGTTTGTCCCGAAGGAATGGATCCCTTCACTGAAATCAATGTCTACTTCGGTCAGGAGAAGGGCAGCGGAGAAACGGTTACCGAAGAAGAGTGGCAGACTTTCCTGGCGGACGCGGTAACGCCACAGTTTCCCGACGGGCTGACCGTGCTGGACGCCCGGGGTCAATGGTTCGACGCTGACGAAGGTCGACTCTATCGGGAGTCCACCAGGGTGTTGAACGTGCTGGTTCCCGTTGACGCGACGGATAGCGGGGTTGCTGCTGTCCGAGATATATCGGATATCTACAAACAGCGATTTGAGCAGCAGGCCGTCTTTTATACGTCGCGGCCGGCGTGCGCTGCCGTGTACTGATTGGATGGGGTGAAAATGAACGCCGCAACGCCCAGCAAACAAGCCTTCATTGGAGTGGGCACCATGGGCAGCCTCATGGCCGGCTGCCTGCTGGACGCCGGCGTGGATCTGACAGTGCACGACATCAGGTGCGAGGCGGCGGAACCGCTGATCCAGCGGGGGGCGCAGTGGGCGGACAGCGCGGAGTCCGCGGTGGGTGGCTGCGAGACGGTCTGGACTTCGCTGCCCGGTCCAACCCAGGTGGAGTCGGTGCTGCTGGGCAACGAGGGCGGCGTGCTGTCCGCCATGGCTGAAGGTGCAGTCCTGGTTGATACCACCACCAACGATCCCGACGTAGCGCGCCGTGTGTCCACCGCCTGCGCCGAACGCGGCCTCACCATGCTGGACGCGCCGGTGAGCGGACGCCCGCCCACGATGACCATGATGGTCGGCGGCGATCGGGCCGTGTTCGAGGGCGTCCGCAACTCGCTGGATGCGGTCGCGGCCCAGGTGTTCTACGTCGGGCCGTCCGGCGCGGGGTGCGTCGCCAAGCTGGCCACGCAATACATGGGCTACACCAACCTGATCGCGGCCATCGAAGGAATGCTGATCGCCCGCATGGGCGGTGTGGATCCGGCGGTTTTGGCCGAGATCGTGCCCGTGAGCGCAGGAGCCAGCCGCGCCTTCAACGCCATACCCAACAGCATCCTGAACCGCAGTTTCGAAGCTGGTGGGACGCTGGACATCGTGGCCAAGGACGTGGCCCTGGCCTGCGCCCTGGCGGAACGGCTTGAGGCCCCGGCCGGCACTGGGTCGGTGGCTGATGCACTGTACAAGCAGGCGCAGGATGAGGGTTGGGGAGACGAGGGCTATCCGATCGTGGCCCGGATACTGGAAGCGTTGGCCGGGACCGAACTGAAAGGAGAGTAACGGGTACGGGGTTTGTGACGGTGTGATAACATTCGACCAGGCGAGCCGCGCCCGGAGGGGAGAACATGGCGATTACGTTCCAGCCCAGCAGTTACAGCGGCCTGGTTGACCAGGACAATGGCATGGTCAGCCGGGAGATTTTCGTAAATTCCGACATCTATGCCGAGGAACAGGAGCGGATTTTCACCCGCGCCTGGCTGTTCGTCGGCCACGAGAGCCAGGTATCCAAGCCGGGCGATTTCTTCGTGTCCTCAATGGGCGAAGAGTCGGTCATCCTGTGTCGCGACCGGCAGGGCGAGGTGCACGTGTTCCTGAACTCGTGTATGCACCGGGGCATGAAGGTGTGCCGGTACGACGAGGGCAACACGCCCATCTTCACCTGCCCCTACCACGGCTGGAGCTTCGCTACCGACGGCGCGCTGGTGGGTGTTCCGTTTTATAAGGATGCCTACCACGAGGAGCTGGACAAGTCCCAGTGGGGCCTGATCCGCGTGCCCCGGATGACCAACTACAAGGGCGGCATCTGGGCGACCTGGGATCCCAACGCCCCCGACTTCCTGGAGTACATCGGAGGCTTCCGCACTTACCTGGACATCCTGTTCGACGGATGGGACGGCAGCGAGGGCGGCACCGAGATCATCGGTGGCATCGAGAAGTGGATGGTTCCCAGCAACTGGAAATTCCCCGCCGAGAACTTCATCGGCGACCGTTACCACAACATCAGCCACCGCTCGGTTGACCTCGTCGGCATCGGCCCGTCCGGGCAGGGGCGACGCGACAACAGTGATCGCGAGGGCGCCAAATCGCTGGACGTGTCATTCCCGGAACGGGGCCACGGCACCGTCATGTTCCTGCGACCCGAGGATGCGCAGCCGGTTGCGTCCTACCAGAATGATCCCATTGTCGCCGACTACTTCTACCAGTGCGAGATCGCCCGCAAGGAGCGGCAGGGCGAGCTGTGGCGCATACTGGCCGGACCAGGGACGATCTTCCCCAACATGTCCTTCCTGCCCCGGCAGCCGCGCAGCATCGCCGTGTGGCATCCGCGTGGCCCCGACCAGACCGAGGTCTGGCGGTGGTTCCTCGTCGACAGCAGCGCGCCGCCGGAAGTCAAGGAGTTCCTGCGCCAGTACTACATCCGGTACTCCGGCCCCGCCGGGCTGACCGAGCAGGACGACATGGAGAACTGGAACTACGCCCACGCTGCCAGCCGGGGCGCCATGGCCCGCCGGCATCACTACAACTACCAGATGGGCATGGGCTACGCGGTCACCGACTTCGAGGATGGCGGCCTGAAACTCGAGGGCACCGTCCTGGATACCACCAAGGCGCGCGCCGGCGAGCAGAACCAGCGCGGCTTCTACAACCGCTGGCGGGAGTTCATGGCGGCCCGCGACTGGGACGAGCTGGCCACCTGGCGCAAGAACGGCTCGGCCTGCTAGGCGCGGTCATGGTGATTGCCAACGACCCGCTGGCCATGCTCCTGCTGAAGCAGGATGTTGAGGCGTTCCTCTACCATGAGGCCAACCTGCTGGACGACCGCCGGTACGAGGAATGGCTGGACCTGCTCACCGACGACGTCCGTTACTGGGTGCCCATGCGCCGCAACGTCAAGTTCGGCGAACTGGAGCGCGAGTTCACCCGGGAGGGCCAGGACATCAACTGGTTCGACGAGGGCAAGACCACGCTGACCCAGCGGGTCCGTCAGATCCTCACCGGTGTGCACTGGGCCGAGGAACCGCTGTCGCGCCTCTCCCACCTGGTGACCAACGTGGAGATAACGGAGGCGATGCCCAGCGCTGCCGACGCGGAGGAAGTGTCCCTGCGCTGCCGGTTCATCATCTACCGCAACCGCGTCGCCACCGAGACCGACATCCTGGTGGGTCGCCGGGAGGACAGGCTGCGCCGCGTTGACGGAGGGTGGATGATCGCGCAGCGGCAGGTCTTCCTCGACCAGAACGTGCTGCTGGCAAAGAACCTGACGTTCTTTTTCTGATCTTCCTGCAGTCCCCCGGTCAGCGAGAGTCTCGGAATGACGCTCAAGACGCAAACCGATGCGCCCGGCAGCGGCGCGCCGGCGACGGTACGAGCCCCTGACCCCGACGCGATGGTCGTGACGCGGGCGGTGTTTGACCAGGTCCAACCGGTTCAGGCAATCCTGTTCGGCTCCCGAGCCCGCGGCACGCATCAGTCGGACTCCGACATCGACATCGCCATTATTACAGTGGAACCGGTACCGGAAGATCGCCGTCTGGAAATCGACGCGATGGCCCGAAGCGCTGCAAAGACGCTGCATCCCGATTCTCCTGGGGCGGATATGTCGTTCCTGACCGTGACCGAACTGCTCGAGGGGAGGGTCAAGAAAAACACGCTGGCCAACTCCATAGCGAAGGAAGGAAAACTCATAATGAACGGCCATGCTGCCGGCTGCGACGCGGAGTTTGAGGAAGAAGCGGTCAACTGGGACGACGTTGACGCCAGAGCAACCAGCGCGCAGGAAGCGGTAAAGGGCCTGGAAATCCTGGTGAGGGATGACGAAGCGCCGCGGTCGCTCGTCGGTTATGCCGCGCAGCAGGCGCTGGAGCACGCTTACAAGGCCCTGATCGCGGCCCATGGCGAGGTTTATCCCACCGGCGGGCGCGATGGTCACAACCTGCGGATATTGGCCAACCGTGTCCGGGAGGTTATGGGGCAAGATTTCTCCGTTCCCGGCGTGAATTGGCAAGGCCTCACCGAGTATGCCGGAGTAGGACGGTATCAGGATGACCAGCCGCCTTTGGGTGACCGGCAAAGGCTGTCCCGCGAAATATCCGCCGCCGTGGCCGCTATAATTGGTCACATCCCCCAGCGCGATCAACCGTGAAGGACCAGGACGCAGAACCATGGCAGACATAGTCAACCTGTTTGAAGTGGAGCCGGGCCAGAAGGTGGGTCTCTACAGCGGAGCCACCGCCGAGGTGGTCTCCAACCCCCGCGACGGCGTGTGGCTGTTCGTGCGCTACCTGACCAGCCCCGACGACCCGGACCAGGTGGGCGAGGAGGACATGGTCTTTGCCCAGGACGTCCTCGAACTGCTGGCCAACTAGCGACCATGACCAACGCTAACGCCGCCAGCGCGGGCCTCAATCTCCCCGATCCCGACGAAATCCTGGCTGCCCTAAGAGCCGGCTATCGATCCATCGACGATGGCTACGGGTTCTATCCCGGCTTCGACGGTTGGCTGACGTCTCTCGGATATCAGCGGCGGGATGACATACCGTGCACCTGCCCCGACCGCGGCTACCGCGGCCACCTGCCGGAGTGCCGTTTCGTGCGGTAACTGCGGGCTGCGTTCTGACGGCCTGAGGCAATCGAAATCAATCAAGCGCGCCTTCGGCGCGAATTTCAACTGTGGAGTAGTAACGATGTCCCAGCAGATGGTTGACCTGATGGAAACGGTGTGGCAGTCCATCGACGGGCTGTGCAGTGGGCTGACCCAGGCGCAGTGGTCGCTCCCCACCGAGTGTCCCGGCTGGTCGGTGCAGGACCAGGTCTCGCACCTGGTGGGCAGCGAGTGCCGCATCCTCGGCAGGCCCGCCCCAGCGCACGAACCTTCAGACACCTCGCACGTGCGCAACGAGGTGGGCCAGGGCAACGAGGTGCTGGTGGACTATCGCCGCCAATTCAGCGGCGCCGATGTGCTGGGCGAGTTCCGTGAGGTGACTGCCGAGCGGTTAGGTGTGCTGCGCGCCATGACCGAAGCCGATTTCGAGGCTGATACTCCCAACCCGTTGGGCACCGGGCCGTACACCGACCTGCTGGCCATCCGCATCTACGATGCCTGGGTTCACGAGCAGGACATGCGGCGCACGCTGGGCATCGCGGGCCACCTGTCCGGAACGGTGGCGCAGCACGCCTACGGGCGCACCGAGGCGGCCATGCCCTTCGTGGTCGGTCGCAAGGTCAAGCCCGACGACGGCGCGACCGTCGTGTTCGAGATCACCGGTGAAGCCGGCGGCAACATCGCCCTGAACATGGACGGCGGCCGCGCCCACCGCATGGACGCCGCGCCGGCCTCGCCCACGGTAAAGCTCACCATGGGCCTCGAGCCCTTCAACGCCCTGGGCACCGGTCGCTGGTCCGCCGAACACGCGCTGGGCAACGGCTCGGTGGCCATCGACGGCGACCGCGCCCTGGGCGAGCGCATCGTCGGCGAGATGAACTTTATGATCTAGCACAATCTACGGAGCCCGGCAAACTCGTCTGGATGTGCATATATGCCGAAAGTAAGGGACGCTATCCGGATGGTCCAACGAGACGGTTGGGAGCGGGTTCGCACCAGTGGCAGCCATCGCCAATTCAAACATCCCACTAAAGCAGGAACCGTCACGATAGCTGGACATCCGGGCGATGACGTGGCGCCAGGAACATGGCTCAGCATACTCCGGCAGGCCGGGTTGAGGGAGGAAAACCGATGAAGCTGCGATATTCGGTGGTATTCGAGCGGACGCCCAATAACTACTGCGCATACGTTCCTGACCTGCCGGGCTGCATCGCCACGGCCCAAGCTTGGGAAGAAATCCAAGATGTGATCGGGACTGCCATCGCGTTCCACATTGCAGGTATGCAGGATGATGGCGACACTATCCCGGAACCGCGAATGTCCGTGGCAGCGGCAGCGGCCTATCACAGCGAGAACGTAATCGCACTGCCTGACTGGCATGAGGGAACGGAACTGGTTGCCGTAATAGCCGTGGAAGCCCAAATTGGCGTTGTGCCCACCGCGACGTCGACCGTCGATACATAGTCAATCTGAGCGAAGTGCCGTGTAACTGATAAGTAACAATTGACAAAACCGGGAATTGGGCCCGTGGACGGAGAAGGAGATGAACTTTACTATCTGATCGCCAACCTATGCAGTCTGTGAATTTGGTACTGCACTGTCGCTTGCGTGGCGTGTCGCTGTCAGTACACTACACAAAGAAGTGACAGTGTGAACCAAACGCCGAATAAGAAAGCCCCAGCTCGCTTTCGACGACCAGCCGGGGCAGACCACTCCATGCAGCATGGTTCGTAACGTGACACGAAGGAAGCAGTGACGCTTACATCACAACATCTGGTACACAACGGCAAACCCATCGCGTTCGTTGGCATCGTCGGCAAGGCAGGCCCGTGCGAGACACCCTACGGCGTGGCAATCGACATAGCTGACAACAGCGTCTGGCCGTGTCGGCGGTTACTCGTCATCCCTGACGATCCTAATGTGGTATCAAATCTTTCGCGAGGAGATTCTGTGCAAATAGACGGAACGATCCTCAAAGACGGAAAACGCCCGTTGGTCTTTGGGAAAGCCTCGGTTGGGGCTCGTTGAACCCACAGTATTTCTACCGAGCACCCCGCCACCCGCTATAATGGCCCCGACCATCGTCCTGATGGCGGGGCTGTTGCATTTAACGGGAGGTTGACCATGGAGATTGGCGTTTCGGTTCCCATTGTTGAGATTGGCGACGATTTTGGCGCGCTGCGGGACTACATCCAGGCCGCCGAGGATCTGGGGTATACGCACGTTCGGATCCTGGACCACGTGCTCGGCGCGGTGCCGGAGAAGCATCCGGAGGTGCCGAATTTCCCCTACTCCCACGAGTCCTATATCCACGAGCCGTTCACGCTCATGGCCTACCTGGCCGCCGTGACCAAGAAGATCGGCCTGACCACCGGCATCCTGATTCTGCCCCAGCGGCAGACCGCCCTGGTCGCCAAGCAGGCGGCCGAGGTCGACGTGCTCTCCGGCGGGCGGGTTCGTCTGGGCATCGGCGTGGGCTGGAACTCGGTGGAGTACGAGGCGCTTGGCGTCGACTTTGCCAGCCGGGGCAGTCGCTGCGACGAGCAGATCGAGGTGCTGCGCCAGCTTTGGACCGAGGACGTCATCGACTTCCACGGCAAGTACCACGACATCACCCACGCCGGCATCAACCCGTTGCCGGTGCAGCGACCGATCCCCATCTGGATCGGCGCCGGCCGTGGCAACGCGCCCACCCCGCCCAATGCCGCCATCCGCCGCATCGGGCGTCTCGCCGACGGATACTTCCCCATGTTTGCCCCAGACTCCGGCGGGCAGGCGATTTTGGGCCGCATCCGGGCGCAGGCCGAGGCAGCCGGCCGCGACCCTTCGGAAGTTGGATTCGAGGGCCGCATCACCATCACCGCCGACAACAACCCCGAGGACTGGCTCACCGAACTGAAGTCCTGGGAGGAGATTGGCGCGACGCACATGGCGGCGGGTCTGCGCGGCGCGTCTTCGCCAGATGCCCATATCGACGCCATACGCCGGCTCAAGGAAGCCATGGGGTGATGCCAGTGTCATTGCGAGGAGTGTAGCTACACGGCAATCTCGTTCCCGCAGCGACGACTGCTGCGTTGACGAGATTGCCACGCTTCGCGCGCAATGACGGGTGACTACGATGCGGCCGGTCCGTGAAAACATGCCCCATGGCTCCCGCAGGTCGGTCAACTCTGGCCGGGAACGGCCCAGCCGGCGGGTGGCTCATCTCAACAGGCGGATCGCCCAGGCGTTTCAGCCCTACTGGCCGCGCGTCCTGGCCATTGGCCTGCTGATACTGGTCACTGCCGGTCTGGGGGTCGTCAATCCGATCCTGATACGGGTGGTGTTCGACTCCGCCCTTTTCGTGGACGGAGGACCCAACCTTTCACTCCTGTGGACCCTGGCGATTGCCATGTCTTCGGTGGTGGTGGTGACCGGCAGCCTGGGGGTGCTGCAGACGTGGCTCACCCAGCAGGTGGGCCAGCGCGTGATGCGCGACCTGCGCGACCGGCTCTATTCGCACCTCCAGACGCTGTCGCTGGGGTTCTTCACATCGCAGCGAACGGGCGAGATCCAGAGCCGCGTCTCCAACGACGTGGCCGGCATCCGGGTGGTGGTGACGGGCACGGTCAGCAACATCCTGTCCAACGTGGTCATCCTGATCAGCACGCTGGTCGCCATGGCCGTATTGTCGTGGGAACTGACCGTGGTCGCGGCCGGCATCACGCCGATCTTCGCAGTGTTCAGCTACCTGGTGGGCAAACGCCGCCGCGCCGCCTCGGCCCGTGTCCAGGAGTCCACCGCCGAGATGACCGCCATCACCCAGGAGACACTGTCGGTGTCCGGTGTCATGCTCACCCGTCTCTTCGGCGCCCAGAACCGTGAGGTGGCGCGCTTCCACGACCAGAATGTGCGCCTGTCCGACCTGGAAATCCGCCGGGAGATGACCGGCCAGGCCGTTTGGGCCGGCATGCAGATCTTCTTCTCGTTGACACCGGTGGTGGTGTACGTGCTGGCCGGCTACATACTCTTCGGCGGGATCGGCCAGACCGGCATCACCGCCGGCACCATAGTCGCCTTCACCACGCTGCAGACCCGCCTCTACTTCCCCATCAGCACCCTGCTCCGCACCTCGGTGGAACTGCAATCATCCCTCGCGCTGTTCGAGCGCATCTTCGGCTACCTGGATATCCGAGCCGATATCGTCGACGCGCCGGACGCCGTGGACCTACCCACCGAGGATGTCGCCGGCGCCGTGGCGTTGCGGGACGTGCGGATGAACTACCACCCGGCCACGCTGCTGGCCGATGCCTACGACATCGAGGATGACGGGCGCGAGTTCTGGGCGCTGGACGGTGTCGACCTGGACGTGAAACCCGGGCAGTTGGCCGCCCTGGTGGGCCCCAGCGGCGCGGGCAAAACCACCATCTCATACCTGATCCCGCGCCTCTACGACTCGACTTCAGGAACGATCAGCATCGATGGGATCGACGTGCGGCACATACGGCTGGAGAGCCTGGCCCGCATCGTTGGCTACGTTTCCCAGGACAGCTACCTCTTCCACGCCTCCATCCGCGAGAACCTGCTCTACGGCAACCCCGACGCCACCGAGCGGGAGTTGCACGAGGCCGCCAAAGCGGCCTATATCCATGATCGCGTCATGGAGTTCCCTGACGGCTATGACACCGTGGTCGGCGAACGCGGGTACCGACTGTCCGGCGGCGAGCGGCAGCGGCTGTCCATCGCGCGCGTCATCCTGCACGACCCGCGCCTGCTGATACTCGACGAGGCGACCTCGTCCCTGGATACCACCAGCGAGCGGTACGTGCAGGCCGCCCTGGAACCGCTGATGCAAGGCCGCACCACCATCGCCATCGCCCACCGCCTCTCCACGATCATGTCCGCCGACGTGATTTTCGTCGTCGACCGCGGCCGCATTGTGGAGCAGGGCACGCATTTCGAGTTGCTGGTGCTGGGCGGCTTATATGCACAGTTGTACGATGAACAGTTTGAGGGCGGCCGCGTGGAGTACACCAGCGAGGACGGCGTGGCCGTGATGGCCGGCGGCAACCTGCGTCTGCCCGTACCCGCGTGAGCGATTTCCCATGAGCGCGATCCCCCACACCAGGAGAATGCAATGACTCAGCAAGGCAACGGCGACCGGATCCGGCTGCGGGTGGCCTTCCGCAACATGTTCTATACCACCATCTACGTGGCGGTTGAGGGCGGGTTCCTGACGGATCAGGGCCTCGACGTCGATTTTTCCCACGTGCCCGCCGGCCAGACCAGCACCGACCTGCTCAAGGCTGGCGACATCGACATCACCCAGAGCGGCATCAGCCGCAGTTTCATGGACCTCGACGCCGGCAGCGACGACCCGCCCCTGCACGTCGCCGAGATCAACCAGCGGGACGGGTTCTTCCTGCTTTCCAAGCGACCCACCGACGGCTGGCGCTGGGCTGAACTGGCCGGCTCCACGCTCATACCGGTCGGCTTCACGCCCGTGCCCTACACCACGCTGCAGGCCGCCATGCGCTGGCACGGCGTGGATCCGGCAAGCGTCAACCTGATGGGCGGCCTGTCCGCCGAGGAGATGCTGGGCCGGTTCCGCAACGGCGATGCCGACTACCTGCAGGTTCCCAACCCCTTCGCCGTGCAACTGGTCAACGAGGGCTCAGGCCACCTGGCGGCGACATTGGGCAACGAGAGCGGCTACGTCTGCTACAGCAGTTTCGCGGTCACGCCGTCATACCTGGCCGAGAATCCCGACACCGTGCAGCGTTTCGTGAACGGCTACGCCCGCGCCCAGCGTTGGGTCGCCGAAAGCCCCGCCGAAGCCGTCGCCGACCGTATCGCCCCGGTGTTCCCCGAATACGACCGCCAGGTCCTGGCCGAGGGTGTGCAGCGTTACAAGGACGCCGGCGTGTGGGCCACCGATCCCACCATCACCCGCCACGGGTTCGACCGCATGCGCGACGCGCTCATCTCTGGCGGCCTCGTCAGAGAGCCGCACCCCTACGAGGCCATCGTGCGGCCGGAATTCGCGGAGCGTGCAATTGCGGAAATGGCGTGAGGTGAACGCAGCAGATAAACTATGCTCAAGGCAAGACCATTGACGAACACCTTTCTGATGGGGTGAGGTTACTATGACGACCCGGCTAAAGAGAAGCTTGATGTTGAGCACGGCGTTAGCGTTGTTACTCGCCACCGCTCTATGGGGTGGCGTAGTGTTCGCAGCCTACAAATGGGAGGGGTTCCCCCAGGGAATAGTTGCCTTCCTGTTGGTCCTGGTCACGGCCGCGCTAGGACCAGCATCCGCCTATGTTGGCTGGCAGATTGGCGACAATGAGCGCTCCTGATACCACAGCACTGCAGAGGTCATATGAGAGGAACTTGGGATACGCAAAGTTTTGGGGCGGAGTGGGCATTGCTATCTTGTCATTGCTGTTCACGTTTGTGATTGACCGGGTTTTTGAAGATAACAGCAAGCCCAATACTGCAACGGAGACCCTACTGGAAATCTCGGTATGGCTTACCCTATGGGCGCTGGTATTAACAGCATTTATGTGTTTCGGTTTGGGCTTCACTTTCTGGCGGTTATATCGCCGCGATGATGCAGCGCTTACCAATATCGAGCAGGGAAATCAGGAGGCTACGCCATGAGGCTGGAAGGCAAGGTTGCAATCATCACCGGCGGCGCGCGCGGGCAGGGCGCCACCGAGGCCCGGATGTTCGCCCGGGAAGGCGCCCGGGTGGTCATCGGCGACATACGCGATGAGCTCGGCATGCAGGTGGAAGCCGAGATCCGCGAACTGGGTGGCGAGGCCGTCTATCTCCACCTCGACGTGACCAGCGACGACGACTGGCAGCGCGCCATTGACACCGCAGAGCAGCAGTTCGGCAAGGTGGATGTCCTCGTCAACAACGCGGCCATCGTCCTCCGCAAGGACATCGAGGAGACCACTGGCGAAGACTGGGACAACATCATGGCGATCAACGCCAAGGGCGTGTTCCTGGGAACCAAGGCCGTGATCCCGGCCATGCGGCGAGCCGGCGGCGGCAGCATCATCAACATCTCCTCAATCAGCGGGCTGGTCTCGATTGGCCCGCCGGCCTACATCGCCACCAAGGGGGCGGTGCGCCTGTTCACCAAGTCTACGGCCATCCAGTACGCCTCGGAAAACATCCGCGCCAACTCCATACACCCCGGCAGCGTCGACACCGACATGCGCCGCGAGGGCATGGGCAGCCAGACAGAAGAGGAGATCCAGGCCCGCGTCGACAACATCCCGTTGGGGCGCGTCGGTACCACCGAGGACATATCCTACGGCGCGCTGTTCCTGGCATCCGACGAGTCGTCCTTCATGACTGGCAGCGAGCTGGTCATCGACGGCGGCTACACCGCCAAGTGAGGTTGGGTTCATGACCACGCTGCCCCAGCAGTCCCTGGCGGCCGTCACCACCGCGCCCAACCCCCTCGTCGCCATCGTGCCAGGCGCATGAGGCGCATGTTGTATGCTTTGCAGCCGAAGGCTAAGTACTCCGAGCAAAATCACGCTGCCACCGACGGAGTTGCTATGGACGAAATGACTAGGGCGGAACGAGTTTGGCTGGTCAAAGATTATATGCAGCGCATCTACGAGCCGGGCAGCAATTGCCCTCCTCTGGTGGATCTGCGTCTGGCGTTCCTGACTGCCTGCCTTCACGACAACTTGCCTAGTCGCGCATGGGAAACCTTTCGGCAGAATCGCGGGCGGGTTGTGAAGGGAGAGGATTTTTCCATGAGCCTCGAGCTCGGATCGAGACCTTTGGAGTGGCTTGGCCTCAATGCCGAATCCGCGCCAGAAATGTTTATGCCGGAGCATCCCCACGCAGACTGGCGATCCGGTATCGGCGAACCGGGATACGTCACCTTGCGCACCGTCACCAAGATGCTGGACCATTACGCTGATACCGGCCGCGTTCACTGGCAATCCCTTACGATTGCCACCGACGCACTGCGAGAACTTTGCGAAAGCTACGGCATCGTCTGGCTGGCCTGGCAAGCCTCGCCTCAACGCGGCTGGATGCCTCCGGGCACGGAAAGAACCGCAATTGCCCGATTCGCCGCCGATGCCGCTCCGGTTCCGGAACTGCATCAACTGGAGCAAAGATTTTCCGACATTGCCGGCTGCAACGTATCGTTGATAACGCCGGAACAGATTTGGGAGGAACGGCGGCAACTCGAACTGGAAAGAGCGGATATTATCTATGCCCAGGTTGACTGACCCTGAAGATTATCCGCGGGCTATGCTCCGCTACGCCCGTGAGGCCATGGCTCTGGCTCATAGTCGAGAGCAAGCCGACCTGGACAACGACCGCATTTTTGAGTTGGCCTTGGCCCATCTCGTTCAAAACGTAGGCACTGCCGCCGAAACTACCCGCCGCAATCGCCAATTCTGGAACGGCAGGCTGGAGCGTGAGCGAGAATCTCTACTGAATTTCCGAAACCGGATTGCTCATGACTCTGACCCTATGGATAGAAACGGGCTTTGGCACGCGGTAACTGTGAGCTTTCCCACGATCATCCCAACGTTAGAAACGATAATTGCTGTCGACAACGCTGCACAGTGATGTTCTTCAGTGACTTCCAGGAGTTTCCCATGGCCGCCTACCACGCCGACACCGTCATCCGTCGCGCCAACGTCATCACCATCGATCCCAGCCAACCGAGGGCCACCGCAGTTGCGATGCGTGACGGGCGGTTCATCGGCGTGGGCAGCGACTCCGACCTGGAAACGCTCATCGGGCCGAGCACCAAAATCGTCGAACTCCCCGGCAAGACGGTGCTGCCCGGGTTCATTGATGCACACATCCACGTGCTCAGCAGCGGCACCCGACACGTCATGGCTGCCGACTGTTCGCTGCCCACCATCGGCGACATACAGGACGCTCTGCGCGAACGCGTCGCGGTCACGCCGCCCGGCCAGTGGGTCCAGGGCTTCAAATTCGACGATACCAAGACTGCCGAAAACCGTTTCCTGCGCCGCGAGGACCTGGACGCGGTCAGCACTGAGCATCCCATCCTCGTCGCCCACCGGGCAGGGCACGTGTACTACGGCAACTCCCTGGCGTTGGAACAGGCGGGATTCAACGACGAAACCGAGGATCCTCCGGGTGGTCGCCTGGGACGATACGCGGCCACCGGCCGCCTGGACGGCGTGATCTACGAGCGCGCCGCCGACGATCTCCGGGAAAACCAGATGCCCGTCGAGAATGAAGAGACCCGGCGTGAAGGTCTGCGTGTCATCTGCGAGATGCTGAACCGCGCCGGCCTGACCAGCGTCCACGACGCCCGTGTCACCGACTACGAGCTGCGCACCTACCAGGAGGGCCGCGACAACGGCGACCTGACCCTGCGCGTCTACGCCCTGATGTGGCACCGCTACTTCCCCGCGTTGCGCGATGCCGGCATCAGCGCCGGCATGGGCGACGACCGCCTCCGCATCGGCGGCATCAAGATGGTCGCCGACGGCGCAATAGCATCACGCACCGCCTACCTGTCCGAGCCCTACGTGGGCAGTTGCTGCGACCACGGCATCCTCACCATGACCGAAGACGAGATCGCCGAAAACGTCATGGAGATGCACGCTGCCGGCTTCCAGGTTTGCATCCACGCCAACGGCGATTCCACGATTGACCTGGTGCTCCGGGCCTACGAGGCGGCGCAGAAGGCCCACCCCCGTTCGGACCCTCGCCATCGAATCGAGCACTGCACGCTGGTGAACCCCGACCTGCTTAACCGCATGCACAACCTGGGCACGGTGGCGACCCCCTTCTGCACCTACGTGTACTACCACGGCGAGAAGATGCAGTTCTATGGCGAGGAGCGCCTGCAGTGGATGTTTGCCCAGCGCTCGTTCATGGACTACAACGTCATGTCCACCGGCGCGACCGACTACCCGCCCGGTCCCTTCGAGCCGCTGATGGGCATCCAGAGCTGCGTCACGCGCACCGACAGCGAGGGGCGCGAGTGGGGAACCAACCAGCGCATTTCCGTGGAGGACGCCCTGCGCATCTACACGCAGAACGGCGCCTACGCGGGTTTCGAGGAAAACCTGAAGGGCAGCATCCAGGTGGGCAAGCTGGCCGACCTGGTGGTGCTCGGCGAGGATCCCACCGCCATCGACCCCTTTGGCATCAAGGACATCACGGTGGAGCGGACCATCGTCGGCGGGAAGACCGTGTACGAGGGTTAGGTCGTCTTGTCGCCGTTCGGTGGCGCAAGTCTACGCGCGGGCATATGCTCGAGCGCCGAGATCTGGTCCCTTAAGGCGAAACCGTGAGGCTTTCCACCTGCCGGTATTCCCCGTTGGCCCCGATTACGGTCAGGAACACTTCGTCGGAGCCCTGGTTGTCCTGCGGCCCGAATTTGAGCTGCATCCCGTCAATGTCGATGGGCTCGGACGTTTGCAGGGCCTTGACGAAGCATTCCCGGCTCAATTCGCGCCCGCAGGCCTCCAGGCCAGCGATGGCCAGGCGTCCCGCCAGATAACCTTCCAGGGAAACGAACCCGGGTTCCGCCCGGGCGTCGTAGTCGGCCAGGGCAGCGTGATAGCTGGCGACCACGGGAATGCTGCCGTCGTCGGGATGGGGCACCACTTGCGTGACGTAAATCCCCTCGCCCTGAGCGCCCAGGGCATCTGCCAGCGCGCGGCTGCCCACGAACGAGACTGCCATGAACAGCGGGTCCGCCTCTCGCCGTGCCAGTTCCACCGTTCGGGCCGCCGGCGCGTACGAGCTGACCATGATGATGGCCTCTGGATCCGCTTCCAGTATCTGGAGCACTGCCGACTTCACCGCGCGGGTGTTGCGCTCGTAATGCCCGGACGCTACCGGTTTCAGACCACGGCGCTCCAAGGCCAGCGTAGTCCCGTCCAGTCCGTTCTGGCCGTAGGAATCGTTCTGGTACAGCACCCCGACGCGCGTCACTCCCAGGTCTTCCGTGAGTCGCTCTACCATCTTCTCCGTTTCCTGGTAGTACGAGGCGCGGAGGTTGAGCACGTTGCCCAGCCCCGGATCCCTTAGGAACTCGGCGCCGGTGAACGGAGCGATGAACGGCACGCCGGCTTCGTGAGCCAACGGCGCCGCCATTCGCGAGGTGGGCGTCCCCACCGCGCCGATCAGCGCGAACACCTTGCGGTTGTCAATCAGTAGCCTGGTGTTGGCCGTCGCGTAGTTGGGCTCGTAGGCGTCGTCCAGCGTTTCCAGCACCAGGTGGCGCCCATGAACGCCGCCCGCCTGGTTGACATCGTGAAACGCGGCCTCGATGCCCAGACGCATTCCCGTGCCCAGGAACCGCGCCGCTCCGGTGAAAGCGGCGGACTGGCCAAAGATGATCTCGCCGCCGGATACGCCCGTAGCCTCGTCCGCTTCCGAGACCGCCATTGCCGTCGTCGCCGGCCCGGTTTGTTCTTCAGCTGCTGTCGGCGCGACTACCTGGGGTCCAGCCTGACAGGCGGTGCCCAGGGATGTTCCCAAAACACAGGCGGTGATCGCAAGGAGCGTGAGGAGTCGGGCGACCATCCGAGTCGGTTTCATTATCGTGCCATCGTCTCCAAAGTGTATGGAACGTAACACACGCGCCATACTAATGTCCGCTCACGTGTTGGCGAAGTGCGTGGTTTTCAATCACGCATCCACCTTATGCGCACGCGCAGATTGGATCACGCTCCCGTGAGGTCACCCTTCACGGACACCTGGCTGTTCCGAGCGCGGACCAGGCGGATCGTACGGTGGCGGGTGGCGCGACGGGGCCTTTTGCAGCGCACTGGCTCGATGCTACCCGCGGTCCGGTTCAGGGTACGTCTTCGAGCCGGTCCACCTGGCGGTACTGGCCGTCCGCACCCAATACGGTGACATATACCGCGTCGGACCCCTGGTTGTCTTCCGGCCCATATTGCAGAGGAAATCCGTCGATATCGACCGTCTCTCCGCTTCGGATCGCGTTGAGGAAGCAATCGCGCGTGAGGTCGGGGCCGCACCCGTCCAGCCCCGCAATGGCCAACCGCCCGGCCAGGTAACCCTCCAGCGACACGAAACTCGGCGTCGCCTCGGGGTCAAAGGCGGCCAGGGCCGTCCGGTACTTGTCCACGACGGCGATGCTGGCGTCATCCGGGGGAGGTACAACCTGGGTTACGTAGATGCCGGCGCCGTCCGGTCCCAATTCTCCCGCCAGCGCCTTGCTGCCCACAAACGAGATCGCCATGAACACCGGGTCGATTTCGGCGTGGACGGCCTGGATCGTTTTTGCCACCGGCGCGTAGGCGCCGACCATGATCACCGCTTCCGGATCCGCATCCACGATGTGGAACACCGCTGCGGTCGTCGCGCCGGTGTTGCGCTCGTAGTAGCCGGAACCGACCGGCTCAAGGCCCCGTCGTTGCAGGGCCTGTATCGTCCCCGCGAGACCAGCCCGCCCGAAGGAGTCGTTCTGATAGAACACCGCAATCCGAGTGATCCCGAGATCTTCAGTCAGACGCTCGACCATCTCTTCGGTTTCCTGATAGTAGGACGCCCGCAGGTTCACGATATTGTCCAACTCCGGCTCACGCAGGAATTCCGCGCCGGTGAAGGGCGCCAGGAAAGGAGCGCCGGCGGCGTTGGCGGACAGGAACGCGGAGCGTGAGGTTGGCGTGCCCACCGCCCCGATCAGAGCGAACACCTTCTGCTCGTATAACAGTTGCTGTGTGTTGGAGAATGCAGCGTCCGATTCGTATCCGTCATCCAGGGATTCGAGTTCCAGCCGTCGGCCGTGGACACCGCCGGCCTCGTTGGATTCGTGGAACGCGGCCTGTATCCCCAGCCGCATGTCGCTGCCCAGGTTCTGCGCTGGTCCGCTGAAGGCGGCGGATTGCCCGAACAGGACGCGGCCGTCAAACACACCCTGGTCAGCCTGTTCCCCTGACACCGCCGTCGGCGGTGTGGGCGCACCGGACCCGCCGGCTCCCGACGCCGGTTGCCCCTGCCCGGAGCAGGCCGCGCCAAAAAGCAGAGCGGCCACGGCCACGGCGAAGGTGCAGGCGGCGACCAGAGGTTGCGATCTCATCTGAATTTGGGTCAGACCAAGTTTGGGGTTCGCTCAGCAGAGCATACACCACCGCGCGCACGGAATGCCCGGAACCTGCGACCGCGAGTTCCGGGCAATTCTGGAACCTGATGAGGACGAACGGAGCTAGAGTTCCGGCGGTCGCCTCTCATGCCACGGCGTTGCCTGCTCGTAGGCGTACGCAGCGCGGAATATATTTGCCTCTCCCAGGTGCGGCCCGCCGATCTGCAGGGCGAGCGGCAATGCTCCGTCGCCGTCGCTGGTGAACCCGCACGGGATGCTCAACGCGGGGCAACCGCTCAGGCTGTACAGACCGCGGAAGCTGCCGTCCCGAAGCGCGGCGGCGGCAATCTCCTTGTTGTCGATCATCGCCGGTTCGTCGGCCAGCAGGCCGGCCGGCGCGGAGGATGTGGGCTGTATCAGCAGGTCAACGCTGCGGAAAGCCTCGATCACCTGGCGGCGCACCAACGCCCGCAGTTTCAGCGCCTTGTAGTACACCTGCCCCGGTATCAGGTTGCCCACCGCGAAGGCCACCCGCGTGTTCGGGTGGTAGTCCTCGAACCGCTCCCGCAGCCACTCGGGGTTCAGGCTGACCCGCTCCGTGCTGGTGATGGTGCGCACGATGGGGCCGGTCACCGGAGCCATCGGCAGGCTCACCGGTACGACCTCCGCGCCCAGCTCTCCGAACACCTCGGCGGCGGCCGCAGCGGCTTCCCGGCTCTGTTCGTTCAGCGACAGGCCGTGCCCGCCCATCAGTTCCTGCACCACGCCGATGCGCATCCCTCTCACTCCGCCGTCCAGTCCGTCCAGGTAGTCGGGCACGGGTTCGGTGCGGCTGTAGCGGTCCTTGGGGTCATGGCCGGCGATGACGCCCAAGGTCAGCGCGCAGTCGGTCACGGTGCGGGATATCGGGCCAATGGTGTCGGTCGACCAGCTGGCGCCGTCGACTCCCGCGCGGCTCACTCGCCCCCACGTGGGCCGGATGCCCACCAGGCCGCTGTTGGCCGCCGGACCGCGTATGGAACCGCCCGTGTCCTCCCCCAGCGAGGTGGCGCACAGGTACCCCGCCGTGGCAGACCCGCTGCCGGTGCTGGAAGTGCCCGGGTTCCGGTTGGTGTCCCACGGGTTGCGCGCCGGCCCGAACCAGCTGCTGATTGGATCGCCCATGGCGAACTCGCTCATGTTGGTCTTGCCGATGATCACCGCGCCGGCGCCCTTGAGCTTGGCTACCACCGTGGCGTCGGTATCCGGCACGAAGTCGGCGCGAATCTTGGACCCGTCGGAGTTGCGGATTCCCGCGGCGTAGATCTGGTCCTTCACGCCCACCGGGACGCCATGCAGCGGCCCGCGGAAGTTGCCGGCGGCGGCTTCGTCGTCCAGCCGCCGGGCGTCAGCGCGAGCCTCGTCGGCGCACACCGTGATGTAGGCGTTGAGCTTGTCGCCCACCGCGTCGATGCGGGCGAGGTAGGCGTCCACCGCGTCGATACACGAAACCTCCCGGGCGCGGATGGCGGCGGCCAGCTCGGATGCGGGCAGGAACGGGATTTCAGCGGGCGTCATTCTGCCACCTCCATATCGGCGGGATGGGTCACGGCCAGATACTCCTCCAGGTTGAACCCTGGCGGGTTGATGGCTGCCATTTCCTCCAGCATCGCGTTCAGGCTGTGCGTCACCTGGCTCAGCTCCGGCTCGCTCAGCGTGAGCCCCACCGCCTTGGCCAAGGCCTGGATTTCGTCGTTGTTCAAATCGGACATAACGGCTCCATAGTTACTGTCGCGGATCGATAACTTCGATGAATGGGAAACGTCGGAAGTCCCGGTCTATGGTGCAGATCTTGTTGATACGGTGTTCGCGTGCCAGCACGGCAGTATGTAGATCGTGCACACGGCTGCCACGTACTTCGGGCAGTTCGGTAACTACCTGAGCCAGCACTGACATATGCTGCAATGTTGGCAGCAAGAGTCTGAACCCCGGCATCGCCAACAGGCCGTTAATGTAACGTCGCGCCTCGGCCAGGCTCCAGGGCTGGCTGGATACCCGCGGATGCGTGACCACTCGAAAGAACTCGTAGCAGATATTCCACGTTAGCAATCCAGAAGAAGCGGTGTTGCCAGCCTCTGCGATGCGCCGCCGACAGGCGTCGTGGAATTCTGTATCGTCCCGAGCGGCATAAACCAGCACGTTGGTATCAAAAACCATCGTACTCGTCCATCACGCGGCGGAGTTCCTCTTTGTCGGAGATGTCAACCAGCAGCTCGCCGCCCTGCCACTTGGGCAACCTTTCCATCAGCTCCTCAGCAGTTTCCGGTGGGGGTTGCCCATCGTCCTCGTCCAGAATGCGGTATAGCTCCTCCCGATTGGAAATATCAACCAGCATGGGCCCAGCCGGCAACTTGGGAAGTTCCGGAAGTGCGCGATCGGTTGGGTCAGTCGTCGATTCCTGCGGGTATTCCTGCAGTACCCGGAGAATGCCAGCCTCCGCCAGCGCAGACACGGTGGTGCCCCGACGTTTGGCTTCCGCGTACAGCCGCTCCACTATGGCTTCGTCGATGTTCAGCGTCGTTTGCATGATGCTCAACTCTTAGCTGGGGTTTTCTCCAGATTACACCGTTTGCCCCGTAAACCGCCAACTTCCCAGCAGCGCCGCCGGCACGTGCATCGCCACGCCCGCCTCGTTCAGGTTCAGGTACGCAGTATTCGACAGGGCCTGGCAGCCGGCCAGGGCTTCAACGTAGCTCTGGGTGAACCGCAGGTTCTTCACCGGCGTGGTTATCTCACCGTTCTCGATCAGGAACGTGCCGTCCCGCGTCATGCCGGTCATCACGCAGCCGCGGTTGTGCGACAGGCGGGTGTAGTAGAAGCGGGTGATGTACAGACCGCGTCCAACCGATGCGATCAGATCCTCGGTGGTGCGGTCGCCGGCCCTCATGAACAGGTTGGTAGCCGTCGGCCCGCCCGTGGCTCCCCGCTGGTGACCGGTGGACCCCACGCCGGCTTTGGCGGCGGTGTAGGTGTTGTAAACCGGACCCTCAACCATGCCATCGGTAACGATCTCCACGCGCTGCCGGGGCACGCCCTCTGCGTCAAATGGGACCGGCCACCCGGCCGAATCCAGGCCATCGTCGTAGATGGAAACCAGCGGACTCATCGCCGGTTGACCTTGCAGGTCGCTCATCCAGCTGCGCCCGTCCTGCACCATCTGCGCGCCCATGCCGTAGAAGCTGAGCGCTTCCAGCATGTCGTCCACCGCATAGTTCTCCAGCACCACCGGGTACTCGCCCGGTTCCAGGTCCTGGGGATTGCGGCCGCGCACCGCCTTGCCGATGGCCTCGTCCGCCAGCGCCTCGCCGTCGATTGTGTCAATGCGCCAGCCGCCGCCCTTGGACCAGCCCGCCGAATCGTCGCTGCGGGCGGTGATGAGCAGGCCGGAGAACGAACCCGCGTGGTAGGCATCCGCGCCCAGCGTGCTGACCACGGCCAGTTCGGTGGCTCCGGTGCGGCAGAAGCCGGCGGCGTCCAGCGACAGGTCGGCGGCTTTGTGACATACCATGCCGGCGATAGCGGCGCGCCGGTCAGCATCGCAAATTGCCGTGGCTTCGTCGTACGCGGCCACGGATTGAGCGGGCGCAGGTTCCGGCAGGCCGGGAAACTCCGGGTCTTCGGGCATGAGCCGGGCGTACTCGGCGGCCTGGCGCACCGCGTCAGCGAGGCCCGTTTCCGACAGGTTGTTGGTGACCGCGCGGCCCTGGCGTTTGCCGATAGCGACCCGCACGTGCGCAATCGCGTCCTGGTGCGCCACGTTCTGGTGGATGCGGTTGTTGGCGAACCGGGTCAGCGCCTGCTCCGTGGCGGTCAGATATATGTCGCCATCCGCGTCAGACGGACAGTGACGCAGCGCCTCCCGCAGCAGCGACCGTATCCGTTCCTGTCCCAGCATCCCCGTGCATCCTGACTTCAGCGCATCACGCCGACGCGCACGTTGCGGAACCGCGACGGACTGGCGCCGTGGCTGGTGTGCGCGATCTGCCCCGGTTGGCCCTTGCCGCACCGCGGCGTCCCCCAGAGCTGCCAGTGCTGCGGCCCGCACACGGCGTCGCAGCTACGCCAGAACTCCGGCGTGATGCCGGTGTAAGTGCAGTTACGCAGCAGCCGGCCCAGCTTGCCGTTCTTGATCTCCCGCCCGACCTCGGCGCCGAACTGGAAGTTGTAGCGGCGGTCGTCAATCGACCACGACCGGTTGGTCTCCAGGTAGATGCCGTCCTCGGTGTCTGCGATCAGGTCGTCCAGCGTCCATTCGCCCGGCTCCAGGCTGACGTTGGTCATGCGAATGAGCGGGATGCGGTTCCACGAGGAGGCCCGCATGCAGCCGTTGGAAGGCAGGTCCAATCGGGTCGCCGACTCCCGGCTCATCAGGTAACCGACGAACCGCCCGTTGCGGATGATGTCGGTCGCCTGCGCTGGCAATCCCTCGTCGTCCCAGCCGAAGGTGCCCAACCCGGTGGCGCTGGTGCTGTCGGCGGTGATGTTGACCTGCTCCGACCCGTACCGGAAATCGTGCAACAGGTCGGGCGTGAGGAAGGACGTGCCGGCGAACGCCGCCTCGTCGCCCAGCGCCCGGTCCAGCTCCACCGCGTGCCCGCAGGACTCGTGGATCTGCAACGCCAACTGGCTGCTGTCGATGATCAGGTCGGTGTCGATGTTCGAGGGGCAGGGCTCGGCGGTGAGCAGTTCGGCCGCCTCTTCGGCGGTGCGCCGCGCGTTGCCCGGCAGGTCCATGGCGACGACATACTCCCAGCCGGCGCATCCCTGCTGCCGCCCGTGGGATTGCGGATACGAACGCCGCTGGGTCTCGCCGTTGCCCACGGCGGTGGCCTGCACGCCCCCGCCGGCCTCGCGGATGGTCTGGGTAACCAGCGCTCCCTCGGTGTTCGCGAAGGTGCGCTCCTCGCGGATGAAGACCACGTTGGCCATGCGCGCCGTGACCTGCGGAACCGCGGCCATCTCGCGGTCCGCCTCCAGCAGCAGGGCCAGCTTGTCGTCCAGCGGCACCGCGAAGGGATCGACGCTGATCGGCGTGGTGTAGCTGCCCTGGCTGGTAACCGGAGAGCCGAGCAGTTGGGCTGCGGTCTGCCCCGAGCCGTTATGGCTCGCCGAGGCCCGCGCGATCTGCACCGCCTGCGCCGCCGCCGCGTCCGCCGCCTCGGTGGTCAACTCCCGCGTCGAGGCGAAACCCCACGCCCCCTGGAACACCGCCCGTATTCCCAGCCCCACCGATTCATCGGCGGTCATGGTCTCCACCACCCCGTTGCGTACCACGATGCGCTGCTCCCGGTTGGACACCAGGCGGATGTCCGCATACTCCGCGCCGCGAGCGCGGGCGGTGTCAAGGGCGGTAGCGATGAGAGGGTCGATAGCACAACTCATGGTCAAGGCGCACTGGAAGAAAGCGCACCGATCTCGTCTAGAGTGTCCATCAATCTGCTGGTTATCAGGTCAGCGTGCGTCACGAAATCTCTCTCAGTTACTGCCCATCCGATGTCATACCGTTGCAAATTATTGAATGGCACAACGAAGTCGTCTACGTCAAATTTGTCAATCCACCTTTGCAGCGCTTCTCGCAGTGTTGGCGGGAGAGGGTATATTTCCGGCCTGCGCATTACCAATGAAAGAGGAGCATCGTCGTCTGGCCACCAGTTGAAACGTGCAACGTAGGGCCAGCGTCCTGACAGCGAATTGTATTTGCTGATTGTCAGCCCGTTCTTGCCCCAAGCCGCATAAGCACCCGACTTTTCAACTGTGTCAATGAGCGACTCTAGAGCGCTGCGCCCGGAAGGGGTGCAGCGCTCTAACACTTCTTCTCGTATGCTGGCTCTGCGTGCATCGGGACGCCGAGTGTTTAGATTCGCTTCAGCTTGTCCTATAACCCGCGAAACCAGAGCATCGCCGAATTTGCCTGGGTACTGCTTGACCTCAACCGCTAGCACCTCAAGGTTGTCTCGGGTCTGCTCATTGAGGAACTTGACCACCCTCTCCAACTCGGCAGGGATTTCGTCGGCAACAAAGAGAAGGCGCAAGCGATTGGCATCTAGATTCGTTGCCGCCCTGTCCCAGAACTCGTCAATGAGATCCTCGAGGTCTGCTTCCTCATCTGGTTCGGTGTCGTCGTCTGGTTTCAACAATTTCCGTAGTTCGATGACAGGGTCTGCGTCCCGTTTTACAGAGTCCTGCTCGAATGCGCTGCGCAGACCACCACCTGACCATACGCCTGAGGCGGTCGCGGCGTAGTCCAGCATCTGTCCAACGATGTTGCGCCGGATCTCCCGATTGGAACCCCGTTTTACCTCGACCAGCGTGGGACGCGCGTCCTGGTCAATTAACAAATGATCGACGGCCCAGCCCTCAACGGGCATCTCACGCCTGATCAGGATCCAGCGCAACGGGTCGGCTGGACGTATTTGGTCGCCACCCAGCAGTTCAGGGTGCTGTCCAATCAGCTCTTGGAGCAATTCTTCCGTCTCGAATCGCTCCTCGACCAGCGGCTCCAGTTCACCGTTGGCGTTGCGTATGTAGATCCGTTCGGCCATGTTGACCGGACCTACACTGGCAAAAACGGCTCGTCAGATGCCGGCGGCAGCTGCTCGAAGGCGTTGATGTTGAATGCGAGGACGGAGTAGTAGCCCATCAGGTTGGTCAGCTCGATCAGGCCCCGGTCGCCGAACTCGGCGCGGGCGGCGTCGAAGGTGGCCTGCGAGACGCGGCGGGTGCGGAAGAACTCGCGGCCGTAGTTGATGACCGCCGATTCTGCGGACGACAACGCGGGCAATTCCTGCTTGTCACGCAGGGCGTCCACCAGCGCATCGCTCAGCCCCGCCCGCCGACCGGCCGCGGCGTGGGCGTGCCAGATGAATTGACAGTCCAGCTCCCGCGCGGTGGTTATCATGGCGAGTTCCGCCACGTTGTCGGGCAGGGTCGAACCCCCAGCGCGGAGGTAGTCCCGCAAAACCTCGCCCCGCTGGGCGATCTCCGGCACGTGGAGCTGCACGGCGATGGGCCCGAACTCAGGCACCGCTCCGCCGCGTGCGGATACGATAGCGTCAAAAGCGTCAACTTGTTCCTGCGGCACGGCATCCCGGGACGCGATGGGGAAACGAGGCATGGTGCATTCTCCTGTCAGGTGCGGTTTAGTTGTCAGCAGCGACTAGTTCAGCGTCGGGGGGTTCCGTAAAAACTGGCTCCCCATCAGCTTCCAGATGACGGTGATTTATCAACGCGCGCAAGAGCTGTTGGTGGCTGCGCCGAATCTCGGCAAGCAGATTTGCTTGGGATTGCTCAATTTTGTCGGAAAGTTCCTTATGAACGACATCAATTTTGTCGGAAAGTTCCTTGTGGACGGCGTCGATTCTGCCGGAAAGTTCCTTGTGGGCGCCCTCGTTCTTCTCGTTGGCGTCCTTGAACTCATTCCGCTTCGGAAGGTTCCCCAAAGCGTAGGCAGCACCGACGCCACCAATAAACAACATCGCGCCAAGTGCAATAATCGCTATCAACTCAGCGTTTTCAATCACGACCAATCCTCCGTCCTGCTATCAAGGTTTGTAATGCGTGCTCATCACTGGCAGTGCGGAATGACTTCCTCGCCGAAGAGCTGGATGGCCTCCATGATGCGCTCGTGAGGCGGCCCGCCCGAGTGGGCGTGGCGCAGCCGCAGCAGGAAGTAATCGGCGCCCGTGGCCTCCTTCCAGCGGTGGAACTCGTCCACCACCTCCTGGGGCTCGCCCAGGATCAGGCGGTCGGGGCCAAGATTGTCGATGTTGATCTGCGATTCCTCGGTGTACTGCCGGAATTCGTTGAGGCCGTTGCGCCAGTAGTACTTGTAGGCGTCCATGACCTCCGGCCCGTACACCCGCTCGGCCTCGGCTCGCGTGGGCGCCACCCACGCATCCCGCATCAGGCACAGCACCGGTTCCTTGCCCGCTTCTTCCGCCGCGCGCTGATACGCGTTGGCCAGGGAGATGGTGTTTTCCAGGTCGGTGCTGGGGCCGGCCACGAAGCCGTCGGCGATCCTTCCGGCACGCCGCGCTCCCGGTGTCCGGCTCGCCCCGATCCACAGCGGAGGCGCCGGGTCGGAGTAGGGCCGGGGCGTGATGGTGAGGTCGTCCAGGTTGAAGTGCTCGCCGGAGAAGGAGAACCGCTGACCGCTCCAGCATTGCCGGATGATCTCGATTTCCTCCTCGAACCGGCTGACCCGCTGCTCGATGGCGATGTCAAAGGTGCGGAAGTCGACGGGCTGGTAGCCCAGTCCAACGCCCAGGATGAACCGTCCCCGCGACACGATGTCCAGGGTGATCACGTCTTCCGCCAGCCGCACCGGATGGTGCAGGGGCAGGAGGATCACCGAGGTGCCCAGGTTCAGCGTCGTGGTCTGCGCGGCAACCGCCGCCGACACGATGAGCGGTGAAGGCAGAAAGCCGTCCCGGTCCTGGTGGTGCTCGCCAAAGAAGCAGGAGTCGAAACCGGAGGCCTCTGCGAGCTTCGCCTCGGCCACGACCTCATCTACCCGCAGCGCCAGGTTCTCCCCGGCCGGCGGGTCTGCAATCGAACTGTAGATGCCAAATTTCATGGACGACCCTTTACGTATATAGTGTCGGTCTGCCTACTGACTGCCTCTTCCATTCCGGGCAACGGCCTCGGTCAGGCGGTTCAGAGCTTCCAGAAATGCCTGGCGTTCCGCGGCTGCCAGCCGGCGTTCTTCAGCAGCGCGCTCTTCCGCTAGCCGGCGTTCTTCCGTGATCTGATCCAGCGTGTTTTTCATCAGCTCCATCATTTGGTCGTTGCGCCTGCGCTCCTCATTGTTGCGCTGTCGCTCGCGTAAGAACAACATAAGGTCGGAACCTCCGGTGACGGTGATTGCGATGCTGGAGTGGATTATGCCATGGTGCAGCACGGTGGTGGACAAATAGCGAGCCACAGGCCCGGGCCTGCACATCAACTCAACCGCGTTTTCCGGTGTGCAGGGCAGAGCGGTGTAGCGCCAGACCAACCAGGTGGCCGCTGCCGCCAGGGCGCCGAAAAGCAATGGAGCCCAGAGGGCCAGGGCCAGGGTTTTGATGCCCGACGCCATTATAGCCGCCGTGGAGCCTTACCGGGGGGCCTCACTTGAAATGTGACAGCACCCGGCTCGAGAACAGCTCCATCTGCCGGAAGTAATCGTCGGCCTCGCCGGCCAGGAACCCGAATACGAAATCGCGCACGCCGGCGTCGAACCGCTCCTGCACGGCGCCGATGCAGTCCTCGGCGTTGCCTGTGATGCACAGGGCGCGGGCGATGTCCTCGGCGCTGCGTTCGGGGGTTACGTAACGTTGTCCCACGTGGGCAACGGCCGTCTCAAGGGCCTTGTCGGGATCCTCGTCGATGGCTGTGGGCTGGTTCAGACCCCAATTGAACCGGCTCAGGTCGCGCCCGGCGTGTTCGGCCATCTCCCGCACGCTGGTGTTGGACCGCCGGAGCCGGTTCACGGTGAACAGGTACGGATACCACCCGTCGCCGGCGATCGCCGCCCGACGCACCGCCGCGTCGCTGCGCCCCGCCACCCAGATGGGCGGGTAGGGTTGTTGGTGCGGCTTGGGCTCCAGCGTCACGTCGTCGTAGTTGAAGAACCGCCCGTGGTGGGAGACGTGGTCCTCCTGCCACAGTTGCTTCATGGCGCGCAGTATCTCGTCGGTGCGCCGACCCCGGGTGTTGACGGGAATCTCCATCGCGTCGAACTCCGCCCGCGTGTCCCGCTGCCCGCTGATCCCAATGCCGAAGTCCAGCCGCCCGCCGGAAATCTGGTCCACCGTGGCCACCAGTTTGGCCAGCATCACCGGATGGTACAGCGGCGCGATCACGATCCCCGTCAGCACCCGCAGCCGGGTGGTTGCACCGGCCGCCGCCGCCATGGCCGGCAACCCCATCACCGTGGGACGCGGCGGGTTGCCGTCCATGACGTGCTCCCCGATGGACACCCGGTCGTACCCCAGGTCCTCGGCTCGCCTGGCGAAATCCGGCAGGTCCCAGAAGTTGTCCACGCTCAGGTTGAGGCCGAAGGTGATCGAGTTGTCTGCCATTTCATGTCTCCTGGTGGCGGCTTACTGCGCCAGCATTTCGTCGGTGATCTCAGCAAGTTTCTCGCCGTTCAGCACGCCCTGCCACTTGCGATGCAGGCTGCCGTCGGCCGCGACGAAGAAGGTCGCGGGTAGTCCCAGCACCCCCAGTTCACGCACCAGGTTGTCGTCGTCTGGTGAGCCGGCCGGATAGGTCACCCCCAGTTCTTGCAGCAGGGCGATGGCATCCTCCTCGCTTCCGAGCGCGAAGGATTGGCCCAGATCCACGCCGACCAGTGTCGCGCGCCCCTCGTATTCGTCGGCGAAGGCCTGGAATTCCGGCATCTCCGCACGGCACGGCGGACACAGGCCCGCCCAGAAGTTCAGCACCACCGGTTGGCCGCGCAGGTCAGAGACCGCCACCGTTTCCGATCCCAACTCGTCGCTGCCCTGGTACAGAGCTATGTTGAAATCGTAGATGGTCTCCACGGGTTCGGATGACTGGGCTCCGCTATTCGACGCTCCGCTATCCGAGGCGCTGCTTGAGCAGGCTGCGGCCAGCAGCATGGTTGCCAAGCCCACCATTGCCAATATCATGATCTTTTTCATGGTGTTTATGCTCCTCATGGAGAAGTCCGTAAATTTATCGGTACCAACGAGGTTAGCATAGCCACCTTGCCTTGTTAAGCGCACTCCGCTGGGTTATCATCCCTGCGCCCGACTCCGACCCCGCGACGGTCTCCCATGCCCTCACTGCCGCAATTCTCTCCCACCGCATCCCGTCGGTTCCGTTTGCTGGCGGCACTGGCCGTTGCTGTTATTGCGCTGGTCGTGATCTGGAAGTTGCTGGCCGTGTTGCTGCCCTTCCTGCTCAGCGGCGTGGTGGCCTACCTGCTGCTGCCATTGGTAAACGCCGCGGAGCGCCGGACGCCGCTGGGACGGCGATGGCCCCGGGTCACGCGCATGGCGACCGCAGCCCTGCTCCTCCTTCTGATAGTGTTGGCCGTGTTGATTGTCCTGGCAGTGGGTGTGTTGCGGATAATCGACCAGTCGGCGGCCTTGGTGGAGCGCGCCCCTGACCTGATATCGGAAACCCAGGAGATTTACCGCGCGGCCATCGCCGAGTACGAAAGCCGCGTCCCGCCTAACATTCGGGAGATGATCGATCCCCGCCTGCAGGAAGTGCAGCAGGCGCTGGTTGAAGCTCTGAACGATGCCCTGCATCGTCTGTTCCGGATCCTGCAGACCGGTGTGGGCCTGGTGGTCTCGCTGGTCACGGTGCCCATCATCCTGTTCTACTTGCTGGCCGAGCCGGACGGAATAGGCCGAGGCGTGCGTGGCCTGCTTCCGCGCTCGTTGCGGGACGATCTGTGCGAAATTGCCCGCCTCTCGGGTGAGTCCATCGGCGTCTATATGCGCGTCCAGTTGCTGCTGGGCGCCATGATCGGGGTGATCACCGGCCTTGCCCTCTGGGGCATGGGAGTGTCCTCGGCGCCGATCCTGGCCATCATCGCGTTCGTCGGCGAACTGGTGCCCATTGTCGGGCCGACCGTATCACTGTTCATCGCCGCCGTCGTCATGCTGGTCACCGACTGGACGAAGGCCCCGCTGGTCATCGCGCTGTACTTGATCCTGCAGGCCTTGCAGAACACGCTGATCGCCCCCAGGATGCAGGGCCAGGCGTTGGGTCTGCACCCGCTGGCGGTCATCCTCGCCCTGGCCATATTCGGGCTGTTCCTGGGTTTCTGGGGTGTGCTGATTGCCGCCCCGTTCACCGCCGCCGGATACCGCGTGCTCAGTTACGTCGTGCGGGAATGGGACGCGGCCGCCACATCGGGAAGCCCGCCCGATGTGGAAGACTCCGCCGTACCGGACAGGGATGCCGCGGCGGCAGAGCCCGAATAGCGCCTCCGAGCGCACTGGTGTACAATCGGCCAAATTGAAGCCGTCTGTCCTGCTGCCGCGAGGGAGATTTGAGATGCGTATCCTGCTGATTGCTACCAACCGTCACAAACAGGTCATGAGCCGGATGCGTGCGCAGCCCATCCCCATAGGCCTGGCCTATGTCGCCGGCCACATCGACCGTTCGCGGCACGAGGTGAAGCTGATTGACCTCATGTTCGCGGAGGATAACTACCTCGATGAAGTCGAGCGCACCGTGCTGGATTTCAGGCCGGAGATGGTGGGCATCTCGATCCGCAACCTCAGCAACCACAGCTACGTCGACCCGCAGTGGCAGTTGCCCATCACCAAGAGCGTCATCGAACGCATCCGGACGATTTCCGACGCCACCATCGTCTGCGGCGGCCCGGCTTTCAGCATCATGCCGCAGCAGGTCTTCGACTTCGTGCAGCCCGACCTCGGCATCGCCGGCGACGCGGGTGAGACCTTCTCCGAGCTGGCCAACCGGGTCGAGATCGGCGAGCCCGACTACCGGGGCATGACCGGTGTCCTCTACCGGGAGAACGGCGAAATCGTGTACAACGGCATGCGCTGTTCGTCCGATTTCGGCAGCCGCCCCAGCCTCGACGACCTGGACATGCCCAAGTACGCCAAGGCCGGTTTCGGCGTCAGCGTGCTCACCAAGCTGGGCGGGTTCTACTACCCCACATCCGCCGACGACATGCGCACCCCCGAAGGCGCTTGGCGGGTGATTCGCCCCATCGACGAGGTGGTTGAGGAGGTGGCCGAGGTCACCACCCGCTATGGCCTCAAGAAGATCTTCTTCGTCGACAACTGCTTCAACGTGCCTTTGGAGCACGCCAAGGAACTCTGCAACGCCCTGATGGAGTCCGAGGTCAAGGTCCGCTGGAACACCTGCCTGGCTCCCTACGCCTGCGACGCCGAGCTCATCGGCATGATGAAACAGGCCGGCTGCGGTCTCGTCATGATGGGCGGCACCCGCGGCGGCGACCCTCACGAGGGCGACAACGATACCTCGCGCTACGCCACCCTCAAGGAGACCACCGAGCTCTGCGAAGCCGGCGACCTCCATTACACCATCAGCCAGCAGTTCGGCGAGCCGGGCGAGACCCGCGAGTCGGTCGAGAACAAGCTGGAGTTCCTGCGCGGCTTGAAGCCTTCGCTGGCCAATCTGCGCGTCGGCGTCAGCGTGATGCCGGGAACCGACGTGGCCACCCGCTGCCTCGAGGAAGGGATCATCAAGGACGAGACCGAGCTCATCGCCCCCACCTTCTACATGGCCGAGGAAGTCCGCCCCTGGCTGGTTGACTATCTCCGCGAACTCGTCGACGCCAACCCCCGCTGGAGCCTGATGTAGCAATCGGCCAGCTTCGTTTCGCTATTGGATCAGCGCAGAGGACTGCCACGATGACTTTGACCAGCAACCCACAGTTGGGCACGGGCCGCATCGCCCTGGCCGATGACGCATCCATCCGCGCCGCGCATCTCCTGCGCCGCGCCGGTTTTACGCCCACCCGAGCTGAAATCGATCGCGCCGTGGGGCGCGGATACGAGGCCACCGTCGACGAACTGCTGCATCCCGAGAACCGGCCCGACCTCGAGATCGAGGACCTCATCCGCCGCTACCACGTTGACCAGAACAGCCTGATGCTGCTGGAGAGCAGCCAGGGCTACTGGATGTATCGCATCATCAACAGCCAGCGCCCGCTGGAGGAGAAGATGGCCCTGTTCTGGCACGGCCTCTTCGCCACCGCCTACGGCAAGCTGAACCACGCCAAGGCGGTGGTCAACCAGACCCACACCTTCCGCCGCCACGGGCTGGGCAAGTTTGCTGACATCCTGGTCGAGTTGTCCCGCGATCCCGCCATGATCTTCTGGCTGGACAACAAGGACAACCACCGCGACGCGCCCAACGAGAACTATGGCCGCGAGTTGCTCGAGCTGTTTTCCATGGGCATCGGCAACTACACCGAGGCCGACGTGAAAGCCGCCGCCCGCGCCTTCACCGGCTGGACCATCGACAACACCGAGTACATGAGCATCCGCGCCAGCCGCGACTCCTTCTGGCCCTACGGCCGCATCGACTGGCAGTTCCGCTACCGCGAGGATGACCACGACGACACCGAGAAAACCTTCCTCGGCCACACCGGCCCCCTGAGCGGCCAGGATGTGATCGACATCATCGTGAAGCAGCCGGCCACCGCTCACTACATCGCCGGCAAGCTCTACAACTTCTTCGTGTCGGACCGGCCCGATGAGGAAGCCATCGGCATCATGGCCGACGAGTTCATTCGCACCGAGGGCGACATCCGCGCCGTCATGCGCTGTATGTTCCTGTCGGCCTTCTTCGCCGACGAGGCCGTGCGGCTGGGTCGCGTCAAGAGCCCCGCCGAGCTGGTCGGCGGCACGGCCCGGTTGGCGGGCAGCCACCAGTCTCCGGAGTGGACCATCTCCAACCTGGCCATGGACGTCAACTTCATGGGTCAGGAGATCCTGAACCCGCCCACCGTGGAGGGCTGGCACACCGGCATGGAGTGGATCGACACCGGCAACCTGGTCGAGCGCATCAACGCAGCCGGCGCCGAGATGCGGGACACCGCCCGCCCCGGCGTCCGCGCCATCATCGACCGTGTGAAGACGCGCGGCGACCGGCTGGAGCCCCGCCCGCTGGCCGAGGCCTGCCTGGACGCCATGGGCATGTTCGAGGTGTCCGACGGCACCATGGACAGTCTGGTCGCGCTCGCCGCCCCGTGGGGCGAGGTTCGTTTCGACCGCGCCGACACCGTGGCCTGCGCCGAGGAGCGCGTCGTGGAAATGCTGCAGCTCATCGTGGCGTCCCGGGAGTACCAGCTGGCATGACCAGCGCTGCGCCGGGTCCTGGCGACAGAGTACGCCGTGGGGATCCGGGATCGGCCACGATGCGGCCTGACGGTTCCTCTGTTTGCTCATAACCTACGATGCAGAAGTATGCCCCTACGTTCGCTGTGTGGCTGCAACGGCCTCGTTTGCGGCTGCGATAAGCCTGCGCACCAAGTCGCCGTCGTAGTCCCGTACAACGTACTCACTCCTGGTCAAAGCTCCACCGACCGCGCCTGGGCCGAACATGAAGACCGCTATATAACTGCGCCGCCGATTCTTCATGGTGCGGACGAAACCCAGCACTCCAGCACTAATGGCTATGAGGCCCAAGACGGTTACAACTATCACCCAGGTGTAGTCTTGCCAAGTGGTATCCGGTATAACGCTCGATATGATTTCTTCCCCGGTCCGCTCTCCGGTCCGTTCTTCGACGGCGTCGAATGTGGACTCGATTCCGGCCGATGCAGCAATTTTGGCCCCGGCGAATATGATCATGCGCATGCATATCATTAGCGATATGCCTCCGGCCAGGGCGAGGCAACCAAACAAGGCAGTTACCAGCGTCGTGCGAAATCCCGCCTCTCGCTCTTCCGACATGAAAGCCCTACGCAACGCACTTGTAGCAAATGTATCTCCCTCGCGGGTTATGAATCGATGCTGCGATATGTATAAGCCGGCTTCGTCGAAGAATGTGTGATCGTTATTCTGCGCCATGATGCTTGAGCCTCCGCAGATGGTCCGAGAAACCGGGACAGTTCACTTTTTACTCTACTAGATGGCAGGCTACGCAATGACCACCGCGACCGCAACCTTTTCCTATAGCCATACCGTGGGCTTCCTGGCCTACCGTGGCCGGGGCTTCATCCACCCCGTCGACCTGACGCTGGGCGACGGCGGCGTTATGTACGTGCTGAACCGTGGCGGCGCCGAATCGGTGGGCCGTCTGGAGCTCAAGCGGGTTTGTGTCTGCACAGCGGACGAAGGCTACATCGGCGAATGGGGAACCGGCGGCACCGAGGACGGCCAGTTCTGGTGGCCCAGTGCCATCGCTCAGGACGGTGACGGTCGGCTCTACGTGACCGACGAGTCGCTGCAGCGGGTCAACGTGTTCAGCCCGGACGGCGAGTTCATCCGCCAATGGGGTGAAGCCGGTGATGGCTCCGGACAGATCAACCGCCCCGCCGACATCGCCTTCGCGCCCGACGGATCCCTGCTGGTCAGCGACGGCATGAACCACCGCATCCAGCGTTTCACCGTGGACGGCGAATACCTGGGAGGATGGGGCAGCTACGGAGCCCAGGCCGGCCAGTTCAACACGCCCTGGCGGCTGGCCTGCGATGCCCAGGGCAACGTCTTCGTCTCCGACTGGCGCAACGACCGCGTGCAGGCCTTCACGCCCGATGGCCGCTTCGTCGGCCAGTGGGGTGTGTCCGGAGACGGGAAGGGCCAGTTGAACCGGCCGTCATCCGTAGCCGTTGACGACGAAGGCTATATCTACGTGGCCGACTGGGGCAACGAGCGGGTGCAGATCTTTGCACCGGACGGCGAGGTGGCTGCCATCCTGCTCGGCGACGCGACTACGTCATCCTGGGCGGAGGACTACCTGGCTGCCAATCCTGACGAACAGAGGGCCAGGCGCGAAGCGGATCTGGCCCCGGCCGTGAACCCCTGGCGCGACCACCACCGCGAGACTTCAGCCGGCGTGGAGGCCCGATTCTGGGGACCCACGGCGGTCAACCTGGACGACGAGGGCCGCATCTATATCGTCGACTCCTGCCGACATCGCGTCCAGATCTACCGCAAGAACTCGTAGACTTACCCGCTTCCCGCGCGTAGTCTGCTCTTTAGGAATCTTGCAGGGGCGACTGTTCAGTCGCCCCTGCTGTGTTTTTCCTAGCCGGCTACCCGCTGTAGCAGCGGCTCCGTCCGGTTGGGCGGCAGGTCCGTCTCGAAGGTATTGATCACCAGCGCCAGCATGGTGTAGTTGCCCAGCACCAGCGTCAGTTCGATGGTGCCCTGCTGGCCGAAGATCTCCAGCGCGCTCTGGTATCCGCCCCGGCTCACCTGGTGGTTGCGCAGGATTTCGCGTCCCAGGTTGATCACCGCCGACTCGTCGGGCGCCAGCGCCGGCAGGGCCGTCTTGTCCCGGATGGCATCGACCACGGCGGCCGGTACTCCAGCGTCGCGCGCCGAGGCCGCATGGGCGTTCCAGATGTGCTGGCAGTCCATCTCACGGGCCGCCACCAGCATGGCCAACTCCGCCGCCTTCATGGGCAGGCTGGCGTGGTTGCGCAGGTACTGATTCAGCCCGGTGGCGTGCTTGCTGGCCTCGGGCACGTGGGTCATCACGGAGCCGGGGCCGTATGGGGGAACCGCGGTCCCGTTCTGGGTGATCTCGTCGAAGGTGGCCTCCTGACCGGCCGGTGTGGTCTCGCGGGATGCCAGGGGTAGTCGGGCCATGGTGAATTCTCCTTGTGCGAAGGTTCTGGGTTGGCCTTGCTCTGTGCGATTGGAACCGGAATACTCTAGCGATAGGGTTGCTTGCCAGTCTTCTCTTCAAACAGTTTCCAGGTGTTGTCGTTGAACGGGTAGTACTTCCCGGGTGAGCATTGCTCGATCTCCAGCTGCGCCTTGATGACGGCCTCGACCTCCTCGCGCTGGTGGGCGATCTGGATCACCTCGTCGGCAGCCGCCGCCGGCACCACCACCACGCCGTCGTCGTCGCCCACGATGGCGTCGCCCGGCCGCACCAGGACGCCGCCGCACTGGATGCAGTCGTTCACCTGCCAGGGCCAGAACTCGGCAGGACCCTGCTTGGCCGTGGCGTTGGCCGAATACACCGGGAAGCCGTATTCTTTGAGCGTATTGGTGTCCCGCACCGCGCCGTCGGTGACCAGCCCGCCCACGCCACGCTGGTAGAGGCGGTAGAACTTGATATCGCCGCCGATGCTGCTGTAGGGCCAGCGCATGGCATCGATGACCAGGACTTCACCGGGCCCGCAAAGCTCGAAGGCCACGTACTCGGCGGAATCGGAACCCTTGGGCTTGTCCGCCGCCAGGTCGGGCCGGTGGGGGACAAAGCGCAGAGTCACCGCGCGGCCGGCCATGTGCTGTCCCGGCTGCAGGGGTTTGGCCCCTTCGATCATGCTCATGGGCCAGCCCATTACCCACAGCCCGTCGATCAGCGTCTGCGTGGGAATGGTTTTCAGGGTCGCCAGCGTTTCGTCTGCAACGTGGGTCGAGGTGGATGCGGTGGTCATTGGGATGGTGTCCTGTGGGCAGAATCGTGCTCGAAAAGCGGCTGCATTGTAGCAGAAAAAGAGGCGGCTCCCCGTGGGAAGCCGCCTCGTCAGCCTCTGTTGATGGACCGGATGCGATTACTCGCTGGGCCAGCCGTCGGCGTCTTCGCCGGCGCTCAAGGCGGCCTGGATGCCCTCGGCGGCCTCGTCGGAAACCCAGTCACCCCAGATGTCGGCGTTGTTGCTGAGCCACCAGGAGGCGGCGTCATTGGTGTTGGCGTCGGGGTTCTCTGCGAGCCACCCTGCCACGCCCTTGTAGCGGCTGATGTTCAGGTCCCAGTTGCGCAGCATCGCGACAACCTCAGGCGCACGGACCGGCAGGTCGGGATGCACGGCGATCAGGACGGTGGCATCCTCGTAGGCGCAGGCCTTGGTGGTGAACCAGCACTCGTCACTGTAGGTCGGCTCTTCCAGGCGAACCAGGTCCAGCAGCAACGACGGGTCGTTGGTGCCCCACTGGTAACCAAGCCAGGCCTCGCCGCGCTCGTAGGCGCCGTACAGGTCGGCGTTGAGCGCCGCGCCGTCGCCGGGGTTGACGATGTGGACATGGTCATCGAGACCGTAGCCCGAAACCTGGGAGGCATTCACGACCTCGCAGGCCCAGCCGATGATGCAGGACACCAGGCGTGCCTTGTCACCGGTCTCGGCGCTCTTGAACAGGTCCTTGTACTGCTGCTCTTTCAGGTCGTCGACGCTGTCCAGATCAGGGTACTGTTCCTGCAGATAGGCGGGGATGACGAAAGCGGACTGCCAGTCCTTCCCCAGGCTCTCGCCAATGGGAACCACCTCACCGGCGGACTGGGCCTCGGCCCAGGCTTCGTCCTGGTTGGGCAGCCAGATTTCCATGGTGACGTGGGTGTCACCGGCGCGCAGGCCCTGGAACAGGGGCAGCGTGGAGCCGAACTTCACCTCGGTCGGGTAACCGTAGCCCTTTTCCACGATGTACTGGGCGATCCGGTTCTGCACCTGGGCGCTGGACCAGTTCAGGTCACTGAAGATGATGGTCTCTTTCGGGCCCTCAGGCGCCATCACCTCGACCACGCGGGTGACTTCAACCTGCTCCGTGACGACCTTTTCGACCTCTCTCTCGACGATTTTTTCGACTTCGACCGGCTTCTCAACAACCTTCTCGACTTCGACCTGTTCGGTCACGACGCGGGTGACCTCAACCTGCTCAGTGATGACCTGAGGCTCAGCCGGTGAGCAGGCCGCGATGGCGATGACCGTTACGATGGCCATCACCATGGCAAGCGCCAACAACCTGTACTTTTTGAACAAAATGCTTCCCTCCGTGCGGGGTGATTTGCCGGGAGTATTGAGCGGCAATTAGAGTGGCGATGATTATTGCAGCGTTGATTATCGTTGTCAATCTTACGATTGCCGCAACTGTTGCATTACATAATTACCGTTTATCTACAAAATATAAGAAGTTTCTGTAATTCATTCATCCCACGGACAATTGCGAAAAACTGTCCGTGGGATGAATGTCGCGTATACGGTGACGGTCAGTGGCCGGCGTTCAGGGCTTCCTGACGGCCCCGGGCAACGGCCTGGGTGAGGCGGTCGATCACGATGGCCATGAACACGATGGCCACGCCGGCGATCACGCCGTTGCCGACCTCGTTCTTCTGGATGGCCCGCAGCACGTTGTCGCCCAACCCGCCCGCGGCCACCATGCTGGCGATGGTTACCATGGCCAGTGCCATCATCGTGGTCTGGTTGATCCCCGCCATGATGGTCGGCAACGCCATGGGTATCTGGACCTTGGCCAGGATCTGCAACGGCGAGGCGCCAAATGAGCGGGCCGCCTCGACCGTTTCCGGCGAGACCTGCCGGATGCCCAGGTTGGTCAACCGGATCACCGGCGGCACCGCGTAGATGATGGTGGCGAAAATGCCCGCCGGCTTGCCCAGCCCGAAGAACAGGATGCCAGGCAGCAGGTACACAAAGCTGGGCATCGTCTGCATCCCGTCCAGGATCGGACGCATGATGCGGTCCGCGGTCTGGTTGCGTGCCCCGATCACGCCAAGCGGCAGGCCGATACCTACGGAAAGCGCGACCGCCACCACCATCAGCGCGACGGTATCCACCGTGGGTTCCCAGAGCCCCATGAATCCTATGAACAGGAACGCCACTGCGGTGAATATCATCAGGGCAAAGCGGCCCACTGCGTAGGATGCCAGCACCAGTCCCAGAATCACCGCCGGCCAGGGGAGCCACTTCAATCCGCTCTCGATGTAAATCAGCGCGTAGGTAATGCCGTTCTTGATGCCCTGGAACAGCCAGCGCCCGTTGGTGGTCAGCCACGTGGTGCCCGCGTCAATGGAGTCGCCCAAAACGCTGCGAGCGGACCTGGGGAACGTGGTGGAGCCGTCGCTGGACTCCACGTAGGCAACGGTGGTCGGAAACTCCATCCCCGGGCCCCAGGCCGCCAGGCATATTATGAGCAGGACAAGCACCGCGGCCACCGCCCCCACCGCTTTGTACAGCGTGGGGATCGCGCCCCACGTCAACCGCGGCGACTCAGGCGACTGTGTCGATTCTGACGGCGTCCCTGGGGTGGCTCGGGACTCGGGCTCGTCTCTGGTGATGACTGCCATGTTGGCCTCCGCGACGGCACCGGCCCGGTAGACCGACCGGTGGAACAGGGTATGGCGAAGTTCGAGGGTTAGATGGGCGGTGGCTGCATGCGCGCGCGCAACAATTCCGCTTCGACTTCCGCCGCGTCCTCAACATGGCTACGGGGTTGGTCCGCAGCGGGTTGGGCGGCGGCCAATGCGGCGTTCTCGACGGCGTTGGCTTCGTAATCGGGATCCGCAGCCGACGTTTCCGCCAGCGCTTCGGCCAGCGCGCCTCGATGCACTTCCCCGATCAAAATGTTTTCTTCGTCCGTTATCGGAATCGGGAAATCGCTGCTCATGGCCATTGGGATCAGTTCGTCGAAGGAAGTCGTTGCCGCCACCGCCTGGTATTCGCGGTCCACATAGTTCCAGGCCTCGTCGAACCGCTTGACCCCGGCTCTGAGCGCCTTTTCGGCGTTGGTAATGGACAGCATGCCGAGGTAATGTTGTCCGCGGTCAACCACCCACGCTGCGTCACCGTCGCTGTCGGCGATGGTGTGCAGGGCTGCGCGCGGGCCCTGGTGGCCCATCACGGTGGCCTTGGGCGTGACCATGACCTTGGTGGCGCTCAGGATCGTCTCCAGGCGCACGTCTTGAGTGAAGTCGCCCACGTACTCGTCCTCGGGACGCAGCACGATGTCCTCAGGTGAGCCGATCTGCGCCACCTTGCCGTCGTGCATGATGGCGATGCGGTCGCCCAGTTTCAGGGCTTCGTTGAGGTCGTGGGTGATGAACACGATGGTCTTGTGCAACTCGGTTTGCAGCCGGAGCAACTCGTCCTGCATCTGCCGGCGGATCAGCGGGTCCAGCCCGCTGAAAGGCTCGTCCATCAGCAGGATGTCGGTGTTCGTCGCCAGGGCCCGGGCGAGACCCACGCGCTGCTGCATGCCTCCCGAAAGCTGGCGAGGGTACGACGCTTCCCAGCCTCCCAGGCCGACCAATTCCAGGACCTCGCGGGTGCGGGCTTCGCGCTCCGGCTTCTTGACCCCCTGCACTTCCAGGCCCCACCCGGCGTTGTCCAGCACGTTGCGATGCGGCATCAGGCCGTAGTGCTGGAACACCATGGCAATCTTGCTGCGGCGGAACTCAATCAGTTCCTTGTCGGACATGTTGGTGATGTCCTCGCCCGCGATCACGATCTCTCCCGCAGTGGGTTCGATCAAGCGGATCAGGCAGCGCACCATCGTGGACTTGCCGCTGCCCGACAGCCCCATGATCACGAAGGTCTCACCCCGGCTTACCTGGAACGACACATCCTGCAAACCGATGACGTTGCCGAACTCGCTCTGGAAATAGGATTTATCATGGCCCGAATATTGCGGGTCCAGCACCCGACTCGGGTTCCTGCCAAACACTTTCCAGACCGATTCCACCCGGATATATGGCTGGCCATCGTCGCCCGGGGCGTTCGTGGCCTCACTTGGTGTGTTGTTCGTGGCCACCATGAGCTACAGATTCCCCCGCCGTTATCGAGATGTTCGCCTTGCGCGCCGGGCCTGTTAAGTCACCGTAGGCCCGGCACCATTGTTTGTCAACCCTGTCCGTGCCCTCATGCGTATCCTCGTTGTCATCTGCATCGATGAACAGGATGTCGACGATGGCGGTCTCCCGCTCGGGTAATGGCGCCGCATAAGGTGCGGAGCGTTTCCAGCAATCAGTCAAATCTTGTCCATCCTGCTAAATCTTGTCCATCCTGCTATCGATGTAAATTTGCGCCCGTCGTCGTCAAACTGGTCACGCGTGGGGGAATCAGGCGCCGCGCTCCTCAATCCAGCGGTGCTTCTGGGCCTGCCGCCGCGCCTCGTCCGTGGGCCGGTAGGTGTGCAGGAAATCTGTCCGGAACGATGCGAACCGTCCTGCCGCTATCGCGTCCCGCATGTCCGACATCAGGCGCAGTATGAAGCGCAGATTGTGGATAGACGCCAGCCGCGGGCCCAGCATCTCCCCGGCCTTGAACAGGTGTCGCAGGTACGCCGCGGTGTAGTTCCGGCAGGCGTAGCAGTCGCAAGTCTCATCCAGCGGGACATCCTGTTCGGCGTACTTCCGGTTGGCGATGTTGATCCGGCCCGTGGGCGTGAACAGCGCGCCGTTGCGGGCCACGCGCGTTGGCAGGACGCAGTCGAACATGTCGACGCCCAGCGCCACCGAGTTCACCAGGTCCTCTGGAGAACCCACTCCCATCAGGTACCGGGGCCGGTCGGCCGGCAGGCCATCGCACACCAACCCGGTCACGTCGTGCATCTCGGCCTTGGTCTCGCCCACCGCCAGGCCGCCGATGGCGTACCCGTCGAAGGGTATGTCCGTGATGTATTGCGTCGACTCTTGCCTCAGGTCCGGAACGGTCCCGCCCTGGACGATCCCGAACAACGCCTGTCGTCCCGCCCGATCACTCTGTGCATGGGTTTCGTGGCAGACCCGGGCCCACCGGTGGGTGCGCTCCATAGCTTCTTTCACCGCGCCCGGTTCCCCGGCCGAAAAAACGCACTGGTCGAAGCACATGATGATGTCCGCGCCGATCCCGTGCTGGTTGATGATCGCGGACTGCGGGGTGAAGAAATGCTCGCTCCCGTCGATGTGCGAACGGAACACGATGCCGTCGTCGTTCACCCGACGCAGCGTGCCCATGCTGAACGCCTGGTAGCCGCCGCTGTCGGTCAGGATCGGCCCGCTCCAGCCCATGAAGCGGTGGAGCCCGCCGGCATCGCTGACCCGTTCAACGCCCGGCCGCAGGTACAGGTGATAGGCGTTGCTCAGCACCGTTTCCGCGCCGAGGGATCGCACCTCATCGAAGGTCAGGCCCTTCACCGTGGCCTGGGTAGCCACCGGCATGAACAGGGGCGTTTGCGCCACCCCATGGGGCGTGGTAATCTGCCCGCGCCGGGCGGCTCCATCGGTCGTAAGCAGCTGAAAACCGAACCGTTGGGTCGTCATGCGGGTTAATGTACGCGCTATCCGCCCGCCTGCGCAAACCAGCGGTCTCCCCTCCCCAACTCTAGCTGCATGGCATGACCAACCCGTAATATCATGGTGTCTCATCCCCCCGTTGCATTCTTTGGTCGGCAATAGGGTCCACACATGTACCAGGCGTTTACCGAATTCCTGCTGGAGTTGAGCCGCAATCGGATACTGTGGGCGGTCTGCGTGATCGCCGCGATGGCGACTACTGCGGTGGTACTGTACTTCTTCTGGGATCTGGTGGGACGTGGCGTCGCCCTGGCCCGCCCTCGCGGACGTTCGCCTGCGGATAACCGCTCCCGCCGGGGACACTAGCGTGCATTTTCCCATCGCCGACGCCACGGTATCGCCCCTGTTGCTGGCGCTGCTGGGAATGATCGTCGGCACCATGACCGGTTTCTTCGGCGTGGGTGGCGGCTTCCTGATCACCGGGGGATTGCTCGTGCTGGGTGTCCCGACCATCTACGCCGTCGGCACCGGCCTGCTGATGGTGATGGGCACGGCGATCACCAGCACGCTCCGCCACCGCCGGTTGGGAAATGTTGATATCCGGCTCGCTGTTCTCATCGTCTGCGGCACCATCCCCGGCGTGTTCGCCGGCGAGCGGGTCAACGCGACCCTGGAGCACGCCGGGGTCTCCGGCCCGGTGGTCGGCGGCGTCTACTTCGTGCTGCTGCTGAGCCTGGGATCGCTGATGGTGGGCAACTGGATCAGGCAACTGCGGTATCGCCCGGGCCCCAGGGTTGGAGGAGGGCTGCCCGGATGGTTCCGGAGCGTGCGCATCGGCCCCGAGCGGCTTCGGCTTCCCATGCTGGCCGGCGCCAGGTTTTCCGGAGAGGTGAACCTGAGGCCGTCGTTTCCCGGCGCCGGCATCGAGGAGATGTCCGCGTTGGTCCCAGTGTTCGCCGGCTTCACCATTGGATTCGTCGCGGCCTTGCTGGGAGCCGGAGGCGGGTTCCTCCTGATGCCGTTCCTGGTTTACGGACTTGGCATCCCGCCGGCCATCGCCATCGGCACCGACCTGTTCCAGATCATCATCACCGGCAGCCTGGGGGCGTTCCTCTACTCGCTGAGCGGAAACGTCGATCCGATGATCGCGGTGATCATGTTCGCGTCGGCGTCCGTCGGCACCCAGTTGGGCGCCCTGGCCACGAGGTTCGTCAACGCCAGCCGGATTCTCGGGCTGTTCGGCGTCACGGTGCTCAATGCCGGCGTCGCCGTCGGCCTGGGTCAGTTGGCCCGGCTGATCGGGTCGGGCGGGTTGGAACAGATTAGCCAGATATTGCTGCTCGGCGTGTCCGGCGCGGTCGCAGTGACCATCCTGCTACTCCTGGCTGCGGCGGCAGTGACGCAAGCCCGGCGCGGGCGCCGGCTGTCTGCGCTACGCGAAGCCCGGTCCACCCGGCGTCCTCTGGCCTGAGTACGCAGCCGATAGAGGTTTCTGATAACGGCTCTTATTCGGTGAGCCAGGCCAGCGTTTCCTCCACCACTTCGCCGGGGATGTCCCGGCGTACGGTGGCCCGGCCCACGTCTTCCAGCAACACCCAGCGGTTGGCTCCGCCCACGGTTTTCTTGTCCAGGGACATGGCTCCCCGGACTCCGTCCAGGTCAACGCCCCGCGCGGAGATGGGCAGGTTGAACCGCTCCAGCAGGACGCGCTGCCGTTCCAGGATGTCGTCGCCGATCATCCCCATCTCGCGGGCGATGCGGCCGGCGCCCATCATGCCCACGGACACGCCCTCGCCGTGCATGAACCGTCCGTACTCGGTGGATGCCTCCAGGGCGTGGCCGATTGTGTGCCCGTAGTTCAGCAGGATGCGGACGCCCAGGGTCTCCCGCTCGTCCTGGCTGACCACGTCGGCCTTGATGGCCATGCTGCGACGGATGACCTCGGTGGAGATCTCCGGTTCCACTTCCATCAGCGCCTCGGCGTGTTCCTCGAAAACGTCAACCAGCGACGGGTCCAGGATCAGGCCGTGCTTGATGGCCTCGGCCCAGCCCTCGGAGAGTTCCCGCTTGCCCAGCGTCGACAGCGCCTGCACGTCGGCCAGGACCGCCCGCGGCTGGTAGAACGCGCCGACCATGTTCTTCGCCTGAGGCAGGTTCACCGCCACCTTGCCGCCGATGGACGCGTCCACCATGGCGGCCATGCTGGTCGGCACCTGCACGAAGGGCACGCCGCGCACGAAGGTGCTGGCGATGAACCCTCCCAGGTCGCCGGCCACGCCGCCGCCGATGGCGATGATCGGTTGGCCCCGTTCGGCTTTCAGGCCCACCAGCCACTCGTAGATCTCCTGAGCCTGCTGGAAGGACTTGCTGGTCTCGCCGGCGGGAATGACGAAACAATGGGCCGCGATGCCTGCCCGCTGCAGGGCCCATTGGGCGTTGCGCCCGTAGGGTCGCATCACGTTTTCGTCCGTGACGATGTACACGGTGTTGCCGAGGCCGAGCTCCTGGATATGCTCGCCCAGCCGCTCGATGATGCCCCAGCCGGCGATGACGGGGTAACTGCCCCCGGAGTGGTGTACGGTTGCGGCTAGGTCTGGGCTGGTCATCAGTTTCCTCCCGGTGGTCGGGTCTAGGCGGTGGCGGTGACAGTCGTTTCGAAGATGCGCAGCACCTCGTCCGCCACCTGCTCCGGAGTGCGGTCGTCGGTGGGTACGGCGTGGTGGGCAAGTGCGTAGGCCGGCGCGCGTTCGTCGAGCAATTCGCTGATTCGTTCCAGCGGGTCGCCGGCGCCCAGCATGGGTCGTACGGCGGCGTTTGGGCTGCCCCGAGTGATGCGATAGTGGATGGTTTCCGGCGTGGCGGTGAGGCAGAACACGATCCCGTTTTCGAGCAGGACCTGGCGGGTCATTTCCTGGGCGAAGGCGCCGCCCCCGGCCGCGATGACCTTGTTGCCGCCTTCGCACAGGGTCATGGCCGCGTGTCGCTCCATGGCGCGGAACACGATCTCGCCGTCTTCGCTGAAGATCTGGTGAATGGGCTTGCGGGCCCGTCGTACGATCTCCTCATCCAGATCGGTCATCCGCCGCCCGGTGAGCCGGGAAATGATGCGCCCGACGTGGCTCTTGCCCGTCGCCATGAAGCCGACCAGGACGATGTTATCGGCGGCAATCAGCGTTTGTTGTTGGGACGAGATTCCCACGTTTCGCTCGCAATGAAACCAAAGGCGGGTTAGGCGGGCCGCGGCGGCGCGGGCGCGTAACCCGACGCAGTGCAGAACTCCACGCTGTTGCCGTCGGGGTCCTCGATGAAAAAGTAGGCCTGGCCGTCATAGCGAATGCCGCCGCGCAGGACCTCGTAGCCGCTGCTTTCCAGCGTGGCGCGGGTGGCCTCAAGGTCAGCGACCTGGAACGCGTGGTGAATATTGCCGGGCTTGGCGGGAGCCTCGTCGGTCTCGATGAGGTGGACCATCACGCCGTTTTCCAGTTGCAGCCAGGTGATGGCCGGATTGTCCACCTGGCTCTGGATCTGCTTGATCCCCAGCAGGTCGTTGTAGAAGGCCATGGCCCGGGCCGTGTCCTTCACCATGGTGGTCACGTGGTTGATCTGGCTGATTTCGATCTTTCCGGCCATGCTGTCCCTCCGTGTCGGTTGCTGCGGGTATTATGCCATACGCCTCGGAACGTCGCTGGAAGTGGGCCCTAGGATCCTTCGGGCCACGCTTCATCGCCGAGGAGCGGCACGTAGCTGCACGGCGTGAGTTCCTCGCGTACGCGTTCGTCCGGATTGACCCATACCCGTGTCAGCCGCTGTCCGGTGCGCTCACCCACTGGCAGCACGATCCTACCGCCCGGTTTCAGTTGCGCCAACAGGGATTCCGGCACCGACGGGGCCGACGCGGACACGAGGATAGCGTCGAACGGAGCGCAGTCCGGCGCTCCCAATACTGAGCCGGCTGGCAGCACCGTCACGTTGACGAACCCGGCGCCCGCCAGGTTCCGCCGTGCCATCGCGACCAGTTCCGGTATCCGCTCCACCGCGACCACGCTCCCGGACGGCAGCATCGCGGAGAGCACTGCCGCCTGGTATCCGCTGCCCGCGCCCACTTCCAGAACGTACTCGTCGCCGCGCAACCGCAGCTCGTGAGCGGCCGTGGCCACCATCAGGGGTTGCGAGATGGTCTGGCCGTTACCGATGGCGAGCGGCATGTTCTGGTATGCCTGGTGCCGCAGGTTCTCCGGCACGAACCGTTCCCGGTGCACCCGACGCATGGCCTCCACGACCGGCGCGTTGCCCAGGGTTTTGGTCAGGTGGTCAAAAAGCCGTGTCCGGTCCACATCGGACAGGAAGCCGATCCACGACAGGCTCACGAACCTTGAAACCAGGCTTGCCGCTTTTGCGAGAATGCCTTTATCCCTTCCTGGAAATCGCGCGTCAGCCCGATGTTCGCGATGGCGTCGGTTTCGGCGTCCAGCTGGGTCGCCAGGTCGGCGTCCCAACTGCCGTCGAACAGCGCCTTGACCCGACCGTAGGCGCGGGTCGGCCCCTGGGCGAGACGGTCCGCCGTCTCCATGGCGTGTCGTTCGAAGTGGCCGGACTCGAACACCTGGCTCACCAGACCCAGTTCCAGCGCGTACTGGGCGCCGATGGGCTGGCGGGCCAGGTAGATTTCCATGGCGCGGCCCTGCCCGACGATGCGCGGGAGCATATAGGTGGACCCCCCGTCGGCGGTGCAGCCGATGTTGGCGTAGGCCAGCAGGAAACGAGCATCGGACGACGCCACGCGGATGTCACAGGCCAGCGCCAGGCTGAAGCCGGCTCCAGCCGCCACACCGTTGATCGCCGCGACCACCGGCTTGTCCAACCGCCGTATCCCCATCACCACGTCGCGATGAAGGGTGTCGGCGAGATCCCGGAGATGGTCCGACAGGCCTTCCTGCCCGCCGTCATCCAAATGCTGGGTGAAGTCGCGCACGTCCGCGCCGGAGCAGAATGCGCCATCCGTGCCCGTGAGCAGGACGGCGCGAGTATCCCCTCCACGGCAAGCGCGGATGGCGGCGCCGAGTTCGCCCACCATCTCCGCCGACAGCGCGTTGCGCGCTTCCGGGCGGTTCAGCCGTATGACCGCCAGTGAACCCTTCCGTTCCAGTTGGACGCGATTGTCGGTGGTGGTCATGCTGCTACTCCCGAGTGGGGGAAATTCTGCGTTGCGTGCCGCTCTGCGTTACCCAGTCACGGCGCCTTCGGATGCGGACGACACCAGCTTGGCGTACTTGGCCAGCACGCCGGTGGTGTACTTGGGTTCAATCGGTTGCCACGCGGCCCGGCGGTCGGACATCTCTTCCTCGGTGATCTGCGCGTCGAGCCGGCGGTTGGGGATGTCCAGCGTGATGATGTCGCCCTCGCGCAGCAATCCAATGGGTCCACCGACCATGGCTTCAGGCGCGACGTGGCCCACCATCGGGCCGTGGGACGCGCCGGAGAACCGGCCGTCGGTTACCAGCGCCACCGAGTCGCCGAGGCCCTGCCCGATGAGCGCGCCGGTGACGGCCAACATCTCGCGCATGCCCGGGCCGCCCTTGGGCCCTTCGTAGCGGATCACAACGATGTCGCCCGGCTTGATCTCGCCGCGCTGTATCGCCTGGAAGGCCGGCTCCTCCTGCTCGAAGACCCGGGCGGGTCCTTCGTACACCCGCTCCTGGTGTCCGGCCACCTTGATGACGGCGCCGTCAGGAGCGATGTTGCCGCGCAGGATGGCGAGGCCGCCCGTGGGGCTGCGCGGCGCGTCGGTGGTGTAGATCACCGGCTGGTCGTCGACGATGGTCGTTTCGTTGATGTTTTCCGCCAGGGTCTTGCCGTTCACCGTCATGCAGTCGCCGTGCAGGAGGCCGGCGTCGAGCAGGCGCTTCCCGATCAGGGCGACACCGCCGTAGCGGCTCAGGTCGGCCATGACGTAGCGGCCGCCGGGCTTCATGTCGGCGATGTACGGCGTGTTCCGGCCGATGCGGTCGAAGTCATCCAGCGTCAGGTTGACCTCGGCCTCCCGGGCGATGGCCATCAGGTGCAGCACCGCATTGGTGGAGCCGCCCATGGCGACCACCACCGTGATGGCGTTTTCGAAGGCCTGGCGGGTCAGGATGTCGCGCGGTCGGATGCCCTCTTCCAGCATCCGCATCACCGCCTGTCCAGCGCGGCGCGCCTCGTTGTTCTTCTCGGGGTTGATCGCCGTCAGAGAGGCGTCGCCCGGCATGGACAGTCCCATGACCTCGATGGCCGTGGACATGGTGTTCGCGGTGAAAAGGCCGGCGCAGGAGCCCTCACCCGGGCAGGCGTTGCACTCCAACTCGGTGAGCTGTTCGCGGGTCATGCGGCCCGCGGCGTACGCGCCAACGGCCTCAAACACGTCCTGGATGTTGACGTCGCGGCCCTCGAACTGGCCGGGCATGATGCTGCCGCCGTAGACGAAAACGGCGGGGATATTCAGGCGGGCGATGGCCATCATACAGCCCGGCATGTTCTTGTCGCAGCCGGCCACGGTGACCAGGCCGTCCATGCGCTCGCCGAAGGTAACCGTTTCGATTGAGTCGGCGATGACCTCCCGGCTCACCAGCGACGCCTTCATCCCCTCGGTGCCCATGGAGATGCCGTCGCTGACGGTGATGGTGCCGAACTGGAAGGGCGTGCCCTCACCTATCCGGATGCCTTCTTTGACGGCGGCGGTGATCCGGTCCAGGTGCACGTTGCAGGGCGTAACGTCGCTGGCCAGGTTGGCGATGGCGACGAAAGGCTTGTCCAGATCCTCGTAGGTGAGGCCCATGGCCATGAGCATGGCGCGGGCCGGCGCTCGCTCGGGCCCGTCGGTGATGTCGCTGCTGCGGTGCTTGAGCAGGGCTCGCGGGCTGCGTGTGGTAATAGTCAAAACGGCCTCCTCAACGGGACTGAAACCCGCCGTGAACGATCAAGTGGGTCGTTCGATTATAGATTGGCCCTGCGGTAGCGGCAACCGAACCATCTTTACAGTTGCACCACCATCTGCAGCTCGCTGGTGGGGTGGCACAGCGCCTCGAATGCTCCCTGGATGCCCTCCAGCGGCACGAAGTTGGTGCCCGACAGCATGTGCTCCACGGACACTCGTCCGGTTCGCATCAGCTCCAGCGCGATGCGCCAGTCCTCCGGCAGCGTGCCGAACGACGACTGCATCCGCACCTCGCGAGCCATCCAGTTGGGCGGCACGACCGGCGTGGGCTCCCACGCGATGGCGATCATCACCACCTGCCCGCCCCGGGCGCACAGGTCCAGTCCCTGTTCCAGCGTCGACGGCGCGGCGGCGCACTCGAACACCACCTGCGGCCCGGTCCCGCCGGTCAATTCGACCACCCGCTCGGCAAAATCGCCGTCAAGGGGGTTGAGCACCGCGTCCGCGCCCAGTTGGCGGGCGGCCTCTGCGCGCCCTGGCGCCGGCTCGGACACGATCACGGTGGTTGCCCCAGCGGCTCGCACCGTTTGCATGCACAACAGGCCGATGGGGCCGGCGCCCAGCACCAGCACGGCGTCGCCGAGCTTGATGTCGGACAGGCGCACCGCATGGACGGTGACCGCGCAGGGTTCGCAGAGCGCCGCCTGCTCGTCGGTCACGTCGTCCGGAACCGGCGTCGGCTCCCACTCGTCCAGCAGCACAAACTCGGCGTAGCCGCGCGGCCGAGCGTTCTGCTGGAAGCCCATCGTCCGGTAGTTGAACCGGGGGTTCGTGCGCGTCGCCGAGCCGCCGCCCGGCGGGGGATGCCCGCCGCCGCCGACCACGCGATCGCCCACCTGCCAGCGGCCGACGCCCGGCCCGACGTCGACGATGGCGCCGGTGTATTCGTGGCCCATCACCGAGCCCGGGTGAGCCAGGTCGTACATGAAAGCATGCACATCCGTCCCGCAGATGGCGGAGTATTTCACCCGCATCACCACCTGGTTCGGGCCAGGAGTGGGGTCGGGCAACTCCTCCACCTGCAATACCTGCTCACCCTTGTAAACGGCAGCGCGCATGGCAACATCCCTCCGGTGCCTGGTTGGTGGCGCAAGGATAGCACAGGGCGCCCGGGCGGCTGCTACAATCGTGACGGGCCGGGAAAGCACATCTCGCAATTGAGTGTCCAAGGAGAACTCATGGCCAGCAATCCAAACGAGAGGGACAACATCGTCGATTTGGCCCAAACGATTTATGACGCTGAAATCCGGCATCTGGTCGAGCCGGGACACCATGGGGAGTACGTTACTCTGGACGTCAAAACCGGAGAGTACGAGGTTGACGTCGACGACCTGGCGGCGAACTTCAGAATGCTTGAGCGCCATCCGCCAGAAAACCTGTTTACCTTCCGCATCGGCTACAAAGCATTCGGCACTTTCGGCATGCGGGCCAGGCCGGTGTCCGACGATGAAGCCGGAGTTGCTGATCGGAGGACGAGCCAAACTCCCGCTCCCGCTCCCGGTCAAGAGCACTCGGTAGTGAGCCAGGCTTTCGCAATTTACGACGCCAAAATCCGCCATCTGGTCGAACCGGAACACCACGGGGAGTACCTTACGCTGGATGTCAAAACCGGCGAGTATGAGTTTGACGCCGATACCCTGGCGGCGAACTTCAGGATGCTGGAACGGCATTCACCGGAGACATTGGTTTCACTGCGCATCGGTTTTCCAGCATTCGGCACGTTCGTCGGATGGAGGGGGGTTTTCCCGTGACCACCGGTCATATTGATCAACATGGGCGCCCGGTGGTTCCCGTCGACTTGTTTGATCATCAGGGTCGGTTGCACCGTGTGGAGGCCATGATCGACACCAGTTCCGATGACTTTTTGACCCTCCCTGCGCACTTGGTGCAGCGCATGGGGCTAGTTTGGGCCAGCCGGATGCCGATGCAGGTGGCCACCTCGGAGTGGGCACAGTTTCACATCTATGCGGCAGACGTACTGTGGCTCGGCAATCGCTTACCCCTCCGCGTCCTGCAAACGCAATCCGAAATCCTGGTGGGAACCCGCCTTCTCTGGGAAAGCCAATTGACGGTGCAGTTTTGGGAAGGTGGCGCGGTCAACGTCCAGCCACGCAGCCCGTAGCTCGATGGCGCCACAGTCGCTTCGCCCTTGCGCCTGCCGCCAAAGTACGCTAGCATTTTTCCCGAATTCATCCCGTCAATGACGGGTAATCGCCCCATGATGTCATCACCTCAAAGGAGACTGCCCACGATGTTCAATCCCATCGCCGCCCTGAAGCCGCGCACGGCCCACGCCCACTGCGACATCCCCTGCGGCATCTATGACCCGTTGGTCGCCAAGATTGCCGCACAGACCGTGCAGAAGATGGTCCTCCGCATGCAGAACCTGGAGGCCCCGCAGCCCGGAGCCCCGGCCGCAGACCGCCAGACCTTCGCCAACACCTTCTCCCGCTACGTCACCGTCAAGGAAGAGCACGCCGAGAAGTGCAAGGAAGAGCTGCGCATCCTCTGGGCCGACTACGCCTGGCCCGGCACCGACGCCAATGAGATCGCCGGCAAGTTCAACGCCGCCCTCAAGCTGGCCGGCCAGTGCAAGCAGACCGTCAGCATGGAGAACGCCGAGGCCCTGGTCGCCGCCTGTGACGACATCGCCAGCGCCTTCTGGGGCACCAAGAACGTTGACTACAGCGACCCCAACGCGGCCGCCCGCTACGGCACCTAAGCCGCAGAAGACATAGCGATCCATGCGTAGGGGCGAATGATCATTCGCCCCTACACTTTTGCCTCTTGAAGGGCAAGTCGGACCAGGCGGATCTCATCGTAGGAATAGTCATCTCCGAGCAAGTCTTTCACCGGCGCCAGCCGGTCAGAGTCGGTCACTTGCAAGGCGGTCTCGATGCGCTCAGTCCGTTCCCTTGCTGGTAGCAGAGGCGTCAGGTCTACAGTTTTGCCGGCTTTTACGATTCGCTCGACGTGAGCCATGACTGTCCCATGCGTCAATCCGCGCGATGTGGCAATTTCGGCGATGGTCAATCCCTGTTGCAACAATTGATGTGTCCGGTTGTGAGTGTCCGTCAGCCGTCTATCGTCGGCAATATGGCCGGTTGTAGATCGAGGTGCACCAACATCGCCAGGCACAGGAAGTAGGTGGTCCTCCGAAGCCGGCCGGATGCTGTTCACGTGCTCCCGGATCACCGCTAGAAACGCTTCTCCGTACCGTTCCAACTTGGCTGGCCCCACGCCTGAAACCCGGAGCATTTCCTGCGTCGTAACTGGACTGGCGGCAGCCAGGCGCCGAAGCGTCACGTCGCCGAATACGACAAACGCCGGTACTCCTTCCTCGTCGGCCAATCGCCGGCGCAAAGCGCGCAGCTGATCAAAAAGAGCGTTGTCGATGGCGTCGGCGGCGCCACCACGGCCCGTCAGGGAAGGCTTCGCCCGTGTGGTGGCCTCGGGGATTCGCAACTCCAGTGTCAAAGGGTCCTGGCCGCGCAGCCACGCCCGGCCTTCTTTAGTGAGGCTGAGGGTGGCATACTTCCCTTCGGCCTTGGCGAGCAGGCCGCGCTCGACCAGGCCATCGGCGACACGACGCAAGCCGTCGCGGTCGTAGTCGTCAACAATCCCGAACACCGTTAGCTTGTCGTGCTCCAGCTCGCGGACCCGCTTGAGGTTTTTGCCCAGCAGCACGTTGCCCACGTGAGCGAAGCCAAACCGTTCGCCCGTGCGGATAACCGCCGACATCACCTTCTGAGCGACCACGGTGACATCGACTGCTTGACGCTGCGCCAGGCAGGTGTCACAGTTTCCGCACGCTTCGCGGGTCTCCGTTTCGCCGAAGTATTGCAGCAGGTACCGGCGGCGGCAGGTGCTCAGCCGGCAGAAGTCGACCATCTGCTGAAGCTGCCTTTCCGCCACGGTGCGGGCTTCACCGGTCATGCCCTGGATGAAGTACTCCTGCTTGGCGCGGTCGCCCTCGTTGAAGAACAGCACGCATTCGCTGGGCAACCCGTCCCGGCCGGCTCGGCCCGTTTCCTGGTAGTAGCCCTCGATTGACTTGGGCAGGGTGTAGTGGGCCACCAACCGGATGTCCGGCTTGTCGATCCCCATGCCGAACGCGATGGTGGCGGCCACTATGGGAACGTCGCCGTCGATAAACCGTTCCTGCGTCAGCCGCCGGGTGCGCGCATCCAGTCCCGCGTGGTAGGCCACCGCGGGATGCCCGGCGCTGGTGAGCCGATCTGCCAGTTCCTCGGTGTCCTTGCGGGAGAAGCAGTACACAATCGCGGACTGCCCTTTGCGCTCCTCCAGCAAGGCCAGTAACGCATCCCCGGCTCCCGCTCCCGGCTCTACGCGGTAGGTCAGGTTCGGCCGGTCGAATCCGGACACGAACCGGCGACAATCGTCCAGACGCAGTTGCTCGACGATATCCCGCTGCACCCGCTCGGTGGCGGTGGCCGTCAGCGCCATCACCGGCGTTTGCGGGAAGAGCGCTCGTAACTCAGCAAGGGTGCGGTAATCGGGGCGGAAATCGTGGCCCCACTCGCTGATGCAATGCGCCTCGTCGATGGCGATCATCCGCAGGTCCAGCGTACCCAGGAACCGCCGGAATCCTGGCATGCTGACCCGCTCGGGCGCGACGTACAGCAGCCTCACCGCTCCGGCCTGTGCGCCGCGTTCAACTTCGGCGGCGGTCCGGTTGTCGAGCGTGCTGTTCAGGAAGTCGGCAGGGATGCCATTGGCGCGCAGGCCGTCCACCTGGTCCTTCATCAACGCGATCAGCGGCGAGATCACCAGCGTCACGCCGCCCGTCGCCAAGGCCGGCAACTGGTAGCAGAGGGACTTTCCGCCGCCGGTGGGCATCACCACCAGGCTGTTCCTACCGGCCAGCGCGTTGGAGATTATCTCCTCCTGGCCCGGACGGAACTGGTCGTAACCAAAATGCCGCTTGAGAAGGACGTGTACGTCTGTGGTCGTCATGCCGAAAATTCGTCGGGGCGAATGACCATTCGCCCCGACACCTCATTCACAGAGTAGAGTCTGATCGCTCCGTCTAGTGACCAGGAAACTATCCCAGAGCCGCCAGAGCTTCGCCCACAACCTCGATCGTCCGATCGATGTCCTCATTGATGTGAGCGATGGACACGAACCCCGCCTCAAACTGGGACGGCGCGATGTACACGCCCCGGTCCAGCAGCGCGTGCATGTAACGCCCGTAGGCCGCCGTGTCCGACTGCTCCACCTCAGCCAGCGCCGACACCGGCCCGGCGTTGAAGAAACCGGTGAACATCGACGCCACCCGGTTGATGGTGGACGGCACCTCCGCACGGGCGAATGCTGCGCTCACCCCGTCGGTGAGGCGCACCGCCGTTGCCTCCAGTTGCTCGTATACGCCCGGACGCTGCAGTTCGGTCAGCGTGGCCACGCCGGCGGCAACGGCCAGCGGGTTACCGGAGAGGGTGCCCGCTTGGTACATGGGACCCAGCGGCGCAACCTGCTGCATGACTTCGGTGCGGCCGCCGTACGCGCCCACGGGCAGCCCGCCGCCGATGATCTTGCCCATGGTCGTGATATCCGGCGTGACTCCGAAGAGCGTTTGCGCCCCGCCGTAAGCCACCCGAAAGCCGGTGATGACCTCGTCGAATATCAGCAGCGCGCCGTTGGCATCCGTGAGTCGCCGCAGTCCCTCCATGAACCCGTCCGCCGGCGGCACCACACCCATGTTGCCCGCCACCGGCTCCACGATGACCGCGGCGATGCCGTCCGGCCAGGCGTCGAACAGGCCTTCCACGGAGCCAATATCATTGAAGGTGGCGATGAGCGTTTCCGCAGCATAGGCTTCCGGCACGCCGGCGCTGGTGGGAACCCCGTGGGTCAGCGCGCCGGAACCGGCAGCCACCAGCAGGCCATCGGCGTGTCCGTGGTAGTTGCCGGCGAACTTGACGATCTTGTCGCGGCCGGTGTACGCCCGGGCCAGGCGCAGCGCGGTCATGCACGCTTCGGTGCCGGAGTTGACCAGTCGCACCTGATCCACCGAAGGCAGGGCGGCGCAGATCATCTCGGCCAGTTCAACCTCCTGCTCTACCGGCGCCCCGAAAGAGGTGCCGTCCGCAGCAGCCCGCTGCACCGCCTCCACCACGGCCGGATGGGCATGGCCCAACGCCAGCGGTCCCCAGGATCCCAGGTAGTCGATGTACTCGTTGCCGTCCACGTCCCACACGTGAGCGCCGGCGCCGCGCGCGATGAACGGCGGCGTGCCCTCCACCGCACGGAAGGACCGCACCGGGCTATTCACTCCGCCGGGGATCACCCGTTGCGCCTGTTCGAAAAGCTGCTGGGACCTGCCTTGCTCCATTGTGGATGTCTCCTCGGTTGTAACTGACCGTGCGTGATGCCACGGTCCAGCCGGCGTCGCCCATCGTACAGCGCGTGGTGGTGAAATGCCATACCGCCAAGCGGCAGCGGGAGGTCGCTTCGCACTGCACGTGAGGGCCGTTTTGAAAGGGCAGCAGGCGCCCCGACGGCCTCGACGTTCCGACGATCGCCATCAGGGCCAGCGTGCCGGCGCCGTACGACACGGCGCTGGTGCGGTTCGTCCTCAAGCAGCTGGAGAAAACAGAACGGGCCGAGCAGGTTGGTGCTGGCCCGAAAGGTGCGGAGTGGCGGATCATCAACCGCAGGCCGTCAGGATAAACTAACATGGCTGGGTTCGGTGTGCGTTCATCACAGCTCAGAGTACAATTACGTTGGTGCACGCTGGGTTTGCTACTATGCCAAAAAGAAGGCCGGGCAGGAGAACCTGCCCGGCCTTCAAATCCACGTGCGTACTGAAGTCTTCATTTGTAATTTCCCAGAGGCGAAATATGTCAGACGAAATGTCCCATCAAACAAAAAATTCTGGGCAAATACTCTACCGATTGGAACTCGGGGATTTCATCTTCCCAAATGAAGCCCTCGGCGAAATGAAGTTGTCGGAAAGATTAGAAGGCAACATTGTAGTCAAACGCGCCACCATCAGCATTTTGCCTACGTCAGGGGCGACGTGGGACTACCACCAACAGGCCCGGGTTTACCTTGGTGATGTTCTGAAGCTAACCGGAGTTTGCACAGAGGCCACCCCTAACGAGGATGGCTCTATAACTTTGGACATTGCTGGCATCGACTGGATTATGCGAGAGTCGCAAATCACGAGTTTGGCGACCTTCGGGATGTCCAACTTAGAAATCCTATATTGGTTTCAACGCATCATCACACCCGAAATCCCTGTAGAAGTTGAAGGATTGGATCTAGACCAATCGTTGAGACCCTTTATGTACGCGGTTCCAGTCAAGGGCCTTTCGTCTTCGGGCATCGGCGCAAGTTCGGCGATCAACGATTCGGGAGTCGCTTCACACGATTGGGATCAAACATTCCAGCCGTTGTTGAGCCAACTTGAAGGGGCACGGGACCACGAATATTGGCAAGCGGAGACGCCCAAAATTTTCGGAGTAGTGCTCGCCCGGAACCTGATGGACGCAGAGGCGCTGTCGCTCAACAGAGCCAATACCACCTTGGATCTTATCAACTTTGCATGCAGCAACGGAAATAGCCATTTCGTAACCCGGTACGAGGTGACACCGTTGCCTTGGGACGCCAAATCGGCAACCGCGATTTCCCTATACCCTTGCATAATGATCAGGGAGGTCCAAACCGTAAAAGGTTGGATCAGGGAATTGCCTGGGATACAAGTGAGCTCCAAAGCTGACCTGCCTCGATGCGTCCCCAACATCAAGCTCATCGTGGAAAAACTCCTGGATGTCCACAGATACGGCGATATCCAGGCGCAAAATGAGAAGTCAACCCTCAACGAAAGGCAGGAAAAACTTTTCGGAGGTGTTCAGCGGGCATTGCGTTGGCTCACAATCTCAACCGATGAGCCTAACTTAACAGATCAATTCGTCGCCACCTGGACGGCCCTAGAGGCCGTTCTCAACAGCGCTGAATATCCGCCTGTATTCAGTGGATCTCGCGCCGAGATGAGCCAAGCAATAAAGGAACGATTGGAAGAAATGCCCAAACCTCAAGTGGACAATCCGCTCCTCTCTGTCACAACGGAAATGCTGTTAGGTCGTGTTCTTCAAGGGCAGTGGTCGATGAGGACGAAGCTCCAGATTTTCGCGACATCTTTCGGGATCACGCTAGGCGACAACGACACTAGATTGGTCGGTAGGATGCATCGGGTTCGTAGCAGCGTCTTACACGCAGGAAGACTCGCGGATGACCTGACCAAACACGACATACGTGGCATACAAAATTTGGTGCGACGATTGATCATGGCGACCGCTGTGGGAGGCTACCAGGACTTGGAGAGCCAGGCTCCCAGTATCCGATTCGGTGAGGTAGGACCAGAGGGAGGTGCGGCTCCTTTGTTCATTGACGGGGAACAAGTCCCTTACGAACTCACGTTTCGGAAAAACGAGGGTGACGAATGGACGTCAGAGGTCATCACAGAAGGCACATATTACGACCTAAACGAAGTCGAATACGATCTTGATGATTAGCCCAACCTCTCCCACCCATGATAGACGACAATAAGGAATGCCTCTTGCGCCGACTATTCTTGCCGGTTGGGATGGTGTAAATCGTCCGGCACGGAGGTGCCGGATTGATCAAGGACCGACAAGTCAGACTTTTGAGGCAAAAACGTATGGAAGGCAAGACACAGGAGACGGCGGCCGCCATGTCTGGGATGAGCGTGCGGTCGGCGCGCAAATGGCAGAGTGGCCCGTTGCCGTCGGAGACCAAACCGGAGCGCTGGTGGCGCACTCGGTCCGACCCCTTCGACGGGGTGTGGGAAGAGGAGATTGAGCCCCTGCTGCGGGACGACCCCAAGGGCAAGCTGAAGGCAACGACGATTATCGAATGGCTGGAGGAGCAGCATCCTGGCCAGTTCAGCGCCTCCCAGCTGCGCACCCTGCAACGACGATTACAGGACTGGCGGGCGCTGAATGGCCCGGATCAGGAGGTTTACTTCCCCCAGGAGCATCCGCCGGGTCGGGAGGCCCAGTTTGATTTCACCCACTGCAGCGCCCTGGGGGTGACCGTCGCCGGTGAGCCCTACCCCCACCTGCTGTTTCAGCTGATCCTCAGCCACTCGGGCTGGCGCTACGCGGAGGTCGCCGCCGGCGAGACCTTCCTGGCCCTCAAGCAGGGATTACAGAATGCGCTCTGGGCCCTGGGCGGCGTACCGGAGGTGGTGCGTTCCGACAATACCTCTGCTGCCACCCACGAGATGAAACGCAGCCGAGGCCGGGCGCTAAACGACAATTACGCCGCCCTGCTGGACCACTACGGTGTCCGATCCACCCGCATCAATCCTGGCAAGAGCCACGAAAACGGCGTTGCCGAGCACGCTCACTACCGTTTGAAGGATGCCGTGGACCAGGCTTTGATCATGCGCGGCAGCCGCGATTTCCACACCGCCGACGACTACGCCGGTTTCGTACGGGAGATGGTGGAGAAGCGAAACCGCCTGGTGCGGGGGAAGCTGGAGCAGGAAATGGCTTGCCTAAGACCCCTGCCGCCAGCCCCCATGCCGGAATACGCCAACTACCAGTCCAAGGTGCGCCGGTGGAGTACGATCCAGGTGGCGGGACGCAGCTACAGCGTCCCGTCCCGGCTCATTGGCAAGGTGGTACAGATCCGCCTCTATTCCGAGCACGTGGAAGTGTACTACAAGGGCCACTTTGTGGAACGCATGGCGCGCGTGCACGGTGATGGGGAAGTAAACGTCAATTACCGCCACGTGATCAATTCCCTGGTGCGCAAGCCCGGAGCATTCGCCCGGTACCGCTTCAGGGAGCAGCTCTTTCCCACCCTGCACTTCCGGCTGGCCTACGATGCGCTCAGGCAGTGGCGCGGTGAGCGCGCCGACGTGGAGTACGTGCGCATCCTGCACCTGGCGGCCACCACCATGGAGGTCATGGTGGACAGCGCCCTGTCGCTGCTGCTGGAGACCGGTCAGCCCTTCGACTACGCCGAGGTGCGGGAACTGGCCGAGCCCAGGGTGCCCCAGGCTCCGGTGCTGGTCCTCTCTGGGAAGCCGGACCTGAAGATCTACGACGGTCTGCTCACGAGCAGTACGGCCATGGTGGGGGTGTGCGCATGATGGACACCGACACCAGCGTGATCCCGGAGCGCATCGGTCAGCTCTGCCGCGAATTCAAGCTGCCCACCATGGGCGCTCAGTCGGTGGCCCGTTTCACCGAGGCTGGCCACGGCGAGGCCCTGTCCACCTTCCTGGAGGTGCTGGAGCAGGAAGCCGAGGATCGCCGCCACCGGCGCATCAACCGGCTGCGTCAGGCGTCCCGGCTCCCCTCGGGCAAGACCTGGGAGACCTTCGAGCATCACCGGATGCCCCTCGCTCTACGGCAGCAGATGGACCAACTGGCCCAGGGCAGCTTCGTGGATCACGGCGTCAACGTGCTGGCCTTCGGGCTCCCCGGCACCGGCAAGACCCACGCGCTCTGCGCTCTGGGACACCGCCTGGTGGAGGCCGGCCACTCCGTCCTCTTCGCACCGGCCTACCGTCTGGTGCAGGATCTGCTGGCCGCCAAGCGTGACTTCGACCTGCCCCGACAACTGCGCAAGCTGGACAACTTCGACTTCCTCCTCCTGGACGATCTCGGCTACCTGCCCCAGGGTACTGAGGAGTCCGAGGTCCTCTTCACCCTCATCGCAGAACGCTACGAACGCCGGTCGTTGGGCATCACGTCCAACCTGGTCTTCTCGGAGTGGGAGCGCATCTTTGCCAATCCCATGGCCACCGCCGCAGCGATTGACCGGGTGGTTCACCACTCCGTCATCCTGGAATTCGACGTCCCCAGCTACCGGACTGACGCAGCACAGCAACGCGGCGAGACTGCCGCGGCCGACGCCAACGCTGCGCCTGCCAAGGAGGTGAACCGGCAAAACTAATCGACGATAAATCGGCAAGAATGGTTGACGCGGGACAACCCAACCTCTACTGTTACGGCTGCTCTGCGGGTAGGCGTGCCAGAGCCGTACGACACGGCGCTTGTGCGGTTCGCCCCAAGAGGTTGGACAAACCTTTCGGGCCGAGCAAGTGGCTGCCGGCCCGAAAGCTGCACGATGGCGGACTGTCGACACTTCGTTCTTTCAGAAGCGAAAGTGGACAATTGGCCTACATCAAGCCCAATTGGCCTGGGACTTTAGATTGCTTCCCGCTCTCGCGAAACAACCTCGTGTCGGGATATGGCCAGTCAGCAGGCCCGATTGGCAGGTAGAAAGGGTAACGATAATTTCTGCCTGCGCACATCCCCAATCGACCAAGGCGTGACCAGGCCACCGGCTGAGTATCTGCCTGCGCCTGGCGCCTCATAACCGAAAAGCGGCCCTCGAGAGAGCCGCTTTCCAACGGGCAATGGTTGCCAGCAGCAACCGCTGGTAGAAACCTACCGGTCCATTACAACCACGGTGCCCTCTTCGGGGTTGTATTGGTAACGGGTCACGCGGTCGAGCTTCTGGGACTCCAGGCGCACCACCACGGCGCGGCCGTCGGTCACGTTCAGCGTGTTGTGGATCTCGCCGGGCAGGAAGAACGCCACTTTGCCGTCATCCTGCACGAAGTCGCCGGTCTCCTGGATCTGGACGGAGTCGACTCCCTCACCGGGATAGAACCAGCGCCACTTGGTTTGCTTGATGGCGCCGTCGTACACGCCGTAAACCACCCAGGCTGCTCCGTGGTCATGGGGCAGGTTGTCCTGCTCGGGCTTTTGCACCGATGCCATCAGCCAGAACCCGCCGCCCGGGTGACCGTAGTCCTCGTCGAGATGGAGGTCGTAGCGACCGTATCCACCCTCGTCGGGCAGTTCCAGCCGCTCTTCCAGCCAGCCGGGGGTGGCCAGCAGGAGCTCCATGCGCTTGGACACGCGAGACGCCTGTGCCAGCGGGTCCTGCGTATCGTCGAAAATCTCACGCACGTCGTCGATGAATTCGTCCACCGAATAGGCAGTAGTTTGAGTCATTGTGAACCTCCGTATGATCCAGCGTGTTCTTGCTGTCCATTCTGCAAGGGATGGTGAATCATGTCAATGTCGCAACATCCCGAGGGTTCCTCCGCCGGTTCAACCTACTCCTGGCCGCGCAGCCAGCGGGCCACTTCCTTGGCGTGATAGGAGATGATGATGTCCGCGCCGGCGCGGCGGATGGCCGTCAGCAGTTCCAGCGTGATCGGCTTTTCGTCGATCCATCCGGCACGCGACGCTGCCTTCACCATGGAGTACTCGCCGCTCACGTTGTAGGCCGCCAGTGGGTAGTCGTACCGCTCCCGGGCCTCTTTGATGACGTCCATGTACGCCATGGCTGGCTTGACCATCACGATGTCCGCGCCCTCGGCAATGTCCGACTCGATCTCGCGCATCGCCATGCGGCGGTTGGCCGGGTCCATCTGATAGCTGCGCCGGTCACCGAACTGCGGCGTGGAGTCGGCGGCGACACGGAAGGGGCCGTAAAACGAGGAGGCGTACTTGGCCGCGTAGCCCATGATCGGCGTGTCGTCGTAGCCGTGGGCGTCCAGCGTTTCTCGGATGGCTCGCACCTGCCCGTCCATCATGGAGGATGGGGCGACCATGTCGGCTCCGGCCTGCACCTGGGTCAGGGCGGACCGGGCCAGCAGTTCCAGCGTTGCGTCGTTGTCGATCTTGTCACCGTCGATGATGCCGCAGTGCCCGTGATCGGTGTATTCGCACAGGCACACGTCGCCGATTACCATCAGGCCGGGCGCGCGCTCCTTGATGGTGCGAGTGGCCTCCTGGATTATCCCTTCGGGGTCATACGCGCCGCTGCCGATGCCGTCCTTTTCCGGTGGCAAACCGAAGAGCAGCACCGAGGGGATCCCCAGTTCAACCACCTCGTCGATCTCCTCCCCCAGGCGGTCGATGGAGGTGTGATAGCACCCGGGCATGGGCTCGATCTCGTCCCGAATGTTCTCGCCGTGGGTGACGAACATCGGGTAGATGAAGTTGGCGGCGCTGATGCGGGTTTCCCGCACCATGTCGCGCACCGGCGCTTTCTCGCGCAGACGGCGCATGCGCAGATCGGGGTGCTTCAGCATGATGTCCCTCCTCACACTGGGCGTGTGGCGGCAGCGGTATGGCCGCCGGAGAAATGGCCGGCCAGCGCATCGGCCAGACCTTCCACGTTGTGTTCTGCGGCGATGATGTCGGGGGTCAGCGCCAGTTCCTCAGCCGTGGCTGCGGTGATGGGTCCGATACACGCGATGGCGCTCCCTTCCAGCAGATGTCGGTCTGTTCCGAGTATGTCGAGCAGATTGCGCACCGTTGACGAACTGGTGAAGGTTACCACATCGATGCCCCGCTCGAAGGCGGCCCGCGCCTTCTCCTCGACCCCCTCCGGCCGGGCGTTACGATATGCCGGGACTCGTCGTGCATCCGCCCCCAAATTTGCCAGCCCCGTGGCCAGCGCGTCGCGTCCAATGGCCGAACCCGGCAGCAACACCAGCCGCCCATTCCAGTCCAACGCCGACAACTCGGCGATCACTTCCTCGGATACTGACCGCTTTGGAATGAAGTCGGGCTCGATCCCCCGTTCCCGCAACGTCTGCGCGGTGGCCGGCCCGATGGCCCCCACCGTCGCGCCGGCGAAGTACCGCGCGTCTTTTCCCAATACGCGTAGCCGTTCCCAGACATATTCCACCGAGTTGATGCTGGCGAAGATCATCCATCGTCCGGAAACTCCCTCGGCGCTGACCAATGCCTGGTCGAGTTCCGCATAATCATCCATCGGCCCGATTTCGATGGACGGCAGTTCGATTGCCTCCGCTCCGAGGTCGGTCAGCAGATCAATAAGCCGCGACGCTTGCGTGCGGGAACGCGTCACCAGCACACGCTTGCCCCACAGGGGCCGGCGGTCGAACCACCCGATTTCCTCCCGCAGGCGCGCCACCTCGCCGATGATTGCGACCACGGGCGCGCCGATGCCGGCCGCCTTCCCGCGTTCAGCGATGTCGGCCAGCGTGCCGGCTACCGTCCGTTGCCGGCTCCAAGTGCCCCACTGCACCAGCGCGGCGGGGGTGTCCGGTGACATACCGTTGGCCTGAAGCGTGGACACGATCCCGGGAAGCGCCGCCCAGCCCATCAACGTCACCAGTGTGCCGCCCGTTCTGGCCAGGGCCGCCCAATTCGTGGTGGTTTCGCCCTTGCTCGGATCCTCGCTGCCCGTGACAATCGTGACCGCAGTGGACACGCCGCGATGAGTGACCGGAATGCCGGCGTACGCCGCAGCGGCCACCGCCGATGTGACCCCCGGGACGATCTCGAATGGTACACCAGCCTCGGCCAGCGCCTGCGCTTCTTCGCCGCCCCGGCCGAAAACGAACGGGTCGCCGCCCTTGAGCCGTACCACCGTCTTCCCGGCCAACCCCTCGGCGACCAGCAACTGGTTGATCTCCGCCTGGGTCAGCGCCTGCCGCCCCCGTTCCTTGCCCACGAACACCTGCTCCGCCGACGCGGGCGCCAACGCGACCAGCGACGGGTCCAGCAGGCGGTCATACACGACGACCTGCGCGGCAGCCAACGCCTGCGCTCCCTTGACCGTCAGCAGCCCAGGATCGCCGGGGCCGGCGCCGACGAGATAGACTTTGCCGGGTTTTTTGATGGAACCTGTTGACATATATTTCAGCAGCACGGTCCGGGGTAGTTTCAACGCCCGCCGATCAGCGCTTGGATGGCCGCCATCTTGCGCTCGTCGGCATGGATTTGCATGAACCCCTCAATAGCTTCTTCAGCCACGCCGATCCAAGCGATGGTTTCAGAAAGGGTGAACGTCACGTTTGGATCGTAGTCCGCAGTGTGTCGCTGGTCCTGAAGTTGTGCGAATCTACCCGCGAAATGTTCGATTGGCGGAGAGAACAAGCCCCGGCTTTGCAGCAGGTTCCGCCGGGCTGCGTTGTGGTTCAGGCCTCGGTAGGTACGGGACCAGGTGTATTCGGTCAACGAGTCTTGAGGCGTGCCCACCAGACAATCGGCGTTGCTGCTGGCTAATGCGTGAAACATGGCGTAGTACGCGGTACTAATTGCTCGGCGCAGCGAGTCTTGCAGCGGCTGAGTATTGGGGTGCGGCGTCGTAGTCAATAACCGGCTGGTTGCGATTAGATCTTGCCAGCGCATTAGGGCTGCCTGTCATACGGGCGTTCCGCTGTGCTTTCGGCCAGCAGCCGGTCGTAATCGGTCTTGAGGACGTAGCCGACAGAGGTCACGGTCAGTATGCCGATTTCGCGAAGCTGCGGGTCTATCTCGCTGTACAACGCGTTGAGCAGGCGCATGTTCAGATCCTTGTAAGGGCCTTCATAGATGGCTCTTGTGTCAAGGAACTCTTCGCCCTCCGCGTTCAGCCTGACATCAGCGTGAATGTTGCAGAACCTGACTGAACCGTGAGATTGGGCGCGCAGGCTCGACAGGATAATCTCCTTCGCCTTTTCCTGAGTTTCCAGTGCGATAGCCATGGTCTCTCCCTGGGGTTTACGCTGGGGGGTCAGATTCACCGCGCGATAATCAGATGGTAACTGCTCCCGGCAAGGCGGCACAACGGGAGCCAATGCGCGTGCTCACCCCAGCAGCCCCGCGGCTCCCTGCTCCCGCAGTTTTTCCCATCCACCCGCCGCCAAACCTGCCGGATTCGAGGCGACTCCTCTCACGGTGGCGCGGTACGTGGTCGAACCGTCCGGCGCTGCCATGAACACCGTCAGCCGCAGGGAGTCGCCGCCATCGGCCTCCGCGTACGCTCCCACCGGAACCTGGCAGCCGCCGCCCAGAGCCTCCAGGAAGGACCGTTCCGCCCTGACCGCGGCCGTCGTTGGTGGGTGATCAGCCGCGGCAACCAGCTCGGCAGTGCGTTCGTCGTCGGCTCGGATCTCCACCGCCATCGCGCCCTGGCCCGGCGGGGGCACAAATTCCTCGGGCGAGAGATACTCGGTAATTACCTGGGCCATTCCCATCCGGTCCAGGCCGGCGACGGCGATCACCGTTCCGTCACATTCCTCACCTGCTGCCTTGCGGAGCCGAGTGTCCACGTTGCCCCTGATGGGGACGATGTCCAAATCGGGGCGCCGTTCCGCGATCTGCGCCTGCCGTCGCGGACTGCTGGTGCCAATCTTTACCCCGGACGGGAAATCGGCCAGGGTCTTGCCGAGGTGCGAAACCAGCGCATCCCGTGGGTCGGCCCGCTCCAACACGGCTCCCAGGGCCATGCCTTCGGGCAACACGGTGGGCATGTCCTTCAGGCTGTGCACCGCCATGTCGATCTCGCCGGTTTCCAGGCGGCGCTCGATCTCCTTGACGAATACGCCCAGGCCCATGCCGGCCAGCGGCGCGGTCTGGTTGGCGTCCCCCTGCGTGGTGACGGTGACGACTTCGAATCTGACGTCGGGATGCGCCTTACTCAGCACCGCCAGTGTCAACTCGGTCTGGATCAGCGCCAGCCGACTGCCGCGGGTGCCCACCCGTATCGTGACGCCAGCCATGAGTCTGGTTCAGCAGGTCAGCGCCGCTTGCGCCGGTCGTCGTCGTTCCCGAACAGGCGGCGCGCGACCCGGTAATCCGTGGTGTTATCGCCCGAGCGCAGTTCCGCCGTGGGTTGGTGCAACAGTTTCTTGACCAACGCGTTGGTCATGGCGTGAAGTCTCTCGGCGAGCTCGCCATCCTCGTCCTCGTGCAGCATCCGCAGGGTGCGGGCCACTTCTTCGCGACGCACGACGTCCGCTCGCCGGCGCATGCTCACCACGAGTTCCATGGCGTCCGAGGAGTGCCACCACTCGGCAAACCTGGACAGTTCCGCGTCAACCAGGGTGCCGGCCTTCTGCACTTCACCCGCCAGGCCGTCGAGCGAGACCTCGGCCACCTGCGCCAATGCGTCGATGTCGAACAGCCGCGCCCGGTCCAGATCACCCACCGTCGGATCGATGTCGCGAGGCACCGCGATGTCGATCAGCATCATGGGCTCGGCGCTGCGACGTTGCGTGAGGGCCTCGGCGACCATCGCTTCATCCACCACGTATCCGGGCGAGCCGGTGCTGCTGATGACCAGATCGGCATCCGCCAGAGCGCACCCCAGATTTTCGAAGGGCGCCGCCACGCCGCCCAGTTGGCGCGCCAGATCCTGGGCTCGCCAGTGGGTGCGGTTGACCACGGTTATTTGCTGGACCCCTGCGTCAACCAACGCCCTCGCCACCATACGGCCCGCGTCGCCGGCTCCAATCACCAGCGCGTGGCGGTCGTCCAGGCGGTCGAACAGGCCCCGGGCCAACTGCACGGCCGCGCGGCTCACCGATCGCGAATGCTGCCCGATGCTGGTCTCGCGATGCACCCGCCGTCCGGCGCGCAGGGCGTCGTGGAACACGCGGGTCAGGGGGCTCTTGATATACCCGCCCTGGCTGGCGACACTGAAGGCGGCCCGCACCTGGCCCAGGATCTGTCGCTCTCCAACGATCATCGATTCCAGGCCGCTGGCCACGCGGAACAGGTGTGATACGCAATCCGATTCCCATAGCTGGTAGATGTGTCTTTCCAGCTCCGGGCCGGGCACGCCGGAATAACCGATCAGGAAGTCGCCGACGCGGCCCACCAGCCCAATGTCGTCGGGGTCGTAGGTGTAGACCTCGGTGCGGTTGCAGGTGGAAACGATTACCGACTGCGGCACGTATTCCGCCAGTTGCTCCAGGGCGTCGGGAAGCTGGTCCCGCTCCACGCTGAGCCGCTCCCGCAACTCCACGGGCGCCGTCCGGTGGTCCAAACCCAGTACCAGGAGGCTCAACTCACTGCCTCCGCCGCTCGCTGCGCGGCCCGTTTGACGCAGCCGCCGGCCCTGCATGCGGTCAGGTCGGGGCACATTTCCGGGAGATCAGGGTCCAGCAGTTGGGCCAGCACCGTGTCCACCGCTTCGTCGTCCCGGCCGCTGCGCGCCATCGCGAGCAGGTCTTCAGTAATGACGCACTGCCACCGGGTGGGATCGATCACCGTCCGTTGTTCCTTGATCACCTTGCGGGCGCGGGCGAGTACGTCAGCCAAGTCGGCCCATTGCAGCACCTTGTCTTCAGATAGGGTTTCGCGCATCTTGCGGGCCAGAGCCGGGCTGGCTCCGCCGGTGGAAATCGCCAGCGTGATCGGGTCTCGCCTGACGATCGAAGGCGCGATGAAGGTGCACTGGTCGGGATCATCCACGACGTTGAGCAGCACGCCGCGTTTTTCCGCTTCTTCGTATATCTGCCGGTTCACGTGCCAGACGTTGGTGGCCGCCACCGCGATGAACGCGCCGTCCAGATCCCCAGGGCGATACTCCCGCTGGAGCAGGGTGATGTGGCCCCGCTGGGACGCCCGCTTGATACCGTCCGTGCACTGGGGGCTGATCAGTGTGATGTCGGCTCCGGCGTCGCGCAAGGCCGCCAGCTTGCCCTGGGCGATGGTGCCGCCGCCCAGGATGACGCAGCGCTTGCCGGTCAGGTTGAGATATACAGGGTAGTACTCAGGCATGGTGTTTGTTTTCGCAAAGGGTTTGTCAGAATCAGGATTTACAGGATTTCAAGACTTTGGGGATTATCCATCCCAATCATGTCAATCCAGCGATCTTGAAAATCCTGATTCTGAGGATTGGCAATCCCGTCCTATACCAGCGCCTCCGCCATGGCCTCGGCCTCTTCAGCGCTGTCCCAGAACCGTTCGTAGTCCTCTACGAAGTAGCGGACCCTGGTCTTCTTGTACTCGCGGGTGCTGTAGAGCAACAGGTTCTCGGTGATGCCCGTGGCTTGGGCGATGTTCCGGCCGATCTCCTCGCACTCGTCCCGCGTGGGAGCGTGGACCATGGTGAAGTGGCTGTATTCCCAGTCCGGGAAGGTTGGCCGTTCGTAGCAGTGGGTGACCGCCGCATTCTCCGCCATAATCGTCCCGACCTCTTCCGAGCGTTCTGGCGGAACCTTCCAGACGATCATCGCGTTGGCGCGGAAGCCGGACCGTCGGTGGTACAGCACCGCGCTGAACCGCCGCATCAGCTTGCGCTCCTGGTACCCGCTCAACTGCGCGAACAACTCGGGTACCGTCAGGCCCAACCGCTCCGCCATGTCGTCGAAGGGCCGGGGAACCAGGGGTAGGTCCTCCTGCGCCTCGCGGATCACCTGCTTGTCCCACTCGGTGATCTCCTGGGCCTGGTTCCAGTCGCTGGCCGGAACACGCGATTGGTCGTTGGCTTTGCCGTTAGTCTGGCCGGAATCAGGGTTGTAGTTGTAGGCGTCACTGCGCCGCTTCACCATGTCGAAGTTCACGCCGATCTTGAAGAACCGAATGGTGGGCATGATGCGGTACTCGATGGCGTTGGTCTTCTCCGCCATCCACTGCACGGTCTCCGCCAGGTCGCCATCGGGCGGCACGGCCAGCGTGAACCACAGGTTGTAGTACGAGCCTTCCCGAGCGTAGTTGTGACTCACCCCCGGGTGACGGTTGATGAAAATCGCGCCGTCATGCAGGTCACCGTCGCCGTAGGCAAACGCCACCAGCGTGGTCTTGTAACCGAGGCGTCGCGTGTCGAAGATGGCGCTGATCTGGCGCACCACGTTCTGCCGCTTCAGCTCGCCGAGCCGTTCCAGGAGTTCGGCTTCGCTGATCCCCAGGTCGTCGGCGATTTCCCGGTATGGCTCTTCCACCATGGGGAAATTGCTCTGGACCATGTTGAGCAGCTTGCGGTCGGTAATGTCCATGGATTCCGTAGTCATGTCACGCCACCATCCAACGCCGGTCGATCATACCGGCTGTCCATCGTTAGTTGCCGCCAGGCGAATGCTGTAGGCGTCAACCAGCCCGACCAGCACTCCGTCTGAAATCTCCACCACCTGCCGGAGCCGGTCCGGTTGTACCGCCTCGACCACGGCCTGTCGGAAAAACAAAAAGGCCTGCACGCTGTCGGTCAGCGGCACGCCTCTCGCGGCCATCTCCGAGCCATATTCGTGGCCCAGCATGTGAGTCTCGGACATCGTCTCGCCCTTGCGTCCGTTGCGGCCATCAAGGTCGTTCCTCAGCAGCAGGGAGAGCAGGCGCCGTCCGAAAAGGCGCATCCGGTCCCGCCCTTCCGCCTGGAAGCTTTCCATCCAGGCTTGTTCGGAGACGTCCGACTGGCTCAACTTGCTCCGAATACGCCGGAGCGCCAGATCCTCGGGGTCAGAGCCCTCGGATTGCGTCCGATCCAGGAGGGCGTCCACGTCTTCACGCAGGAACCGGCGATGACCGCCGGGGGTGCGATAAACCGGCAAACGACCGCGATCCGCCCACTGCCGGAGGGTTGCCTCGTTGATCTCCAACGCCCGGCAGACTTCTCCGAGGGACATCCAGCGCGGCGGGTTTTCTGTACTCGTGGCCACTTAAACCTGTGGAAATCTACAGTATTCGCCGAACCCTGCAGGTTTGGCGCGAAAATCCTAGCACAGGTAGCGTCGTGGGTCAACGCTGGAACGATTCTCAAACGTGCACAGCGTGCGGCGGGGAAACGTCAGAATCAAGATTATCAGGATTTGGGGATTTTCAGGATTGAGACGGTTCCGTTGATGGAGATCTGCCAATCCTGCCAAATCATAAAATCCCGTAAATCTTGATTCTGACGATTTCCAAAAGTGGGCACGCCTGAGAGAGTCCGGACCCCTCTGCGGCGATCCAGCGTTTTCCGAATGCGCTGACCCAACAAATCCGGGGACGAATAATCATTCGCCCCCACTCGCGCGGAATTGACGTGGCAGCGAGAGGCCAGGGTGCGTTTCCAGCCCCCAATCCTCTAGAAGATCGCGATTGGGTTGACCGGACTGCCGGTCACGTTGCGCAACCGCAGGGCGCCGATCGACAGCATGAACTCGTGCCGGCCGTGCCGCGCGGCCACCTCGGCAACATCCTCCAGGTTGGCGTTGTCGATCAGCCAGACGCCCAGGTACACCAGGCAGGCGATGTGCAGCGGCGACACGATGTTGTCGTACTGGTTGGGGCGGATGTCGTTGGACGTATCCGTACCGAGCATGGCAATCCCACGCTCCTTGAACCACGGGGCGCAGGCGACGTGACAGGCCACGCTGGGTTCGGTCCCCGGCACGGGCCCGTCCACCAGCCGGCGGCGGTAGTTGCCGGTCCGGACCAGCAGAATGTCTCCCTCCTGAACCGTGACGCCGTGGTCGCGCTCCGCCGCATCGAGGTCCTCGGGCATCACCGGCGCGTCGGGCGGCAGCCAGTCCACGCCGCGCACCCTGGCGATGTCCAGCAGCACGCCGCGGCTTACCAATCCCTGCGCCGTCAGGTCGATGGCGTGGCTCTGGGCCCCCTCCCGTGACGTGACCACCCCGGCCGGCACGCCGTTGTACATCAGGCCGTCATAGGAGTAGTGCGACAGCGCATCGATGTGGGTGATGGTCTGTCCGTGGAAGACCATGCCGATGAATTCGGCTGCGCCGCGCCGCGAGTTGCGACGTTCCAGGGGATCCGTGTCGCGGCCCTCGCCGCTGTCCACCATGAACCGCTGCACCTGATGGGTGATATCCGGCGTCATGTCGGTTGTGATGGGGCGGGCGCAGCTCACCGTTTCCCCCGTCCGCACCAGGGCTGCGGCCTGGGTCCGTTTCGCCGTGGTGATCAGGTTCAGCGCGCCCAGCTGGTCCTGCTGGCCCCAGCGACCCCAATTGTTCTCATCGCGATACCACGCCAGCACCTCGGCCTCGGTGGGTACTCCTGCGAACGCCATTGCTCCCTCCATCTCATGCTGCCGGCGGACGCCGGCATTATTGCGGCGATTCTACACCAGGCGGTCGGGAATAGCGGCGCCGACAAACCCGGGTCGCTCGGGTTTCCGACCTGGCGCCGGTACGGCCCGATTCAGCCTGGTGATGGTCGTCAACGCCAGGGCGACAGCGACGCGCAAACCGCGCGACTCGGCGGGGCGTATTAACCATGAACGGCGATCATGGTAACGACAACCGGGTGATGGATACCCGAAATGAAAAACGGACACGGCATAACGGTGTCCGCCCGTGCAGCGCACTTTAGAAGTCTCGAACCGTCAACAACGCGTCTGATCGACGAGAAAGTCCCCGATAGGGGGCTCCGAGAACGTCAACCGAATACCTTTCAGCCTGGGGGATTACCAGTGTGCGCATCTTACAATCCAGCCATAATGTACTGCGCCTTGTGCCGGTCCAATACGGCCTCGCGCGACGTCGAGTACATCACCATGAGAAACGGCCGGCCGGCAACGATCGCGGTATGCATCAAATGTGGAACCAAGAAGTTCCACCAGGGCGTGCCCCGGTAAACCGTGCCGCCGGGCGCCTTCAGGTCAGCCCAGCCGGGCGCCAACGAAGTCGGGGTATCCCCGAACGAAATCCTCGGCTTCGGCGGGCCGTCTTCCTTCCAGTTGCAAACGATGGATCATGAGCAGGCCCTCGCCCGTCCCCACGGCCAAATGATCCTCATCAACCCGAACGACGGCGCCCGGTTCGACTGGTCTGCCAGGCAGAGGCGCAACGTGGAGGAGTTTGATCTCCTTCCCCTCCCATGTCGTATGCAGTCCCGGCCAGGGCGTGTACGCCCGTTGCTGCCGCCACAGAAACTCCGCCGGTCGGTCCCAATCGGCTAGTCCGTCCGCACGTTCCATCTTCGATGTATGGGTGGCCAGACCGTCGTCCTGAGGGCAGGCCACGACGTCTCCTGAAACCCAACCGGGAAGCGTGGCGTCGAGCAGGTCCGCACCGTCGTGAAACAGCTCAGTTGTCAAATTCTCGGCGTCGTCTTCCGGGCCAATGTTTCTGGTGCGTTGCGCGATCACCGGCCCGGTATCCATCCCCTCGTCGAGGAGCATCAGCGTAACGCCGGTGGTGTCGTCGCCGCCCAGAATGGCGCCGGGCACCGGGGATGGACCCCGGTGACGCGGCAACAGCGAGGGATGCAGGTTCAGACACCCGAACCGGGGGAGTTCCAGCACCTCGGCCGGCAGCAGGCGACCGTAGGCGACCACCACGATGATTTCCGGAGCCAACTGAGACAACTCGGCGACTGCTTCCGAATTGCGCAGCGTGGCCGGCTGGCAAACCGGCACCTCGAGTTCCTGAGCTCGCGCCTTCACCGGGGAGGGTTCCATTGTCTGACCCCGGCCCCGCCGCCGGTCGGGTGGAGTGTAGACGCCGACCAAGTCCACGGCCGGGTTGGCCGCCAGATTTTCCAGCGCGGGCACGGCGAACCGGGGGGTTCCCATGAAGACCGTGCGCAGCGGGTTTTCGGGCCTTAATTCGCGGCCAGATTCGCGCGCGAAATGGGTTGACAAGGCGATTTCCTGATTGTAGATTCGGGTCAACCGCTCGTGCGGAACTTTGAGAAAGGAGGTGATGGCTAATGGAACACAGTTTAACATGCTGGGGCGATGGTAGGCACCAGTCTGGACACGACGGGGTGAACGTCTCTTAGCATCATCGCTTTTCACAAAAGGCATTTAGCCCGTTCGTCGGGCCCAGACCAGTGTCTACCGTCGCCCCAGAGGTTCTGGGAGTATCGGGCGACAAGCCAAAGGTCCAGTCTGGGCCCGATATCCTTTTAATTCCCGCCAACGCAGGCGGCTCTTCCGGAGATCGGGGTCTGGTGACCCCGTTTTGATTCCGAGGCCGTTCGCCTCCATGACGGTTTGCCCGTTCCCTGCGAACGATTTCGTTTGACAAACGTGAGGCAAATCCATACATTGGAATCCTGCGTATACCAATTCAGCAACACGGAGTTCAGATGCTACGGATCCGCCTTCGGCGCATGGGCAAAAAAGGCCGCCCCTACTACCGAATCGTCGTCACGGAAAAGCGCAACCCCAGGGATGGCGCATATATCGACGGAATTGGCCACTATGACCCCATGGCGGACCCGCCGGCAGTGACCTTGGACGAAAACCGCGCGGTCGAATGGTTGCGCAAGGGCGCTCAACCTTCCGACCCCGTCCGGCAGATATTCGAACGAAACGACATCTTCAGCAAGGTCAACTCGGATGAAAGAGCTGATTGAGTTCATCGCTCAGTCGCTGACGTCGAATCCCGAAGCCGTCAAGGTTACGGAATCTGACGAAGGCGACCAGATCGTCATTCGCCTTGAAGTGGCCCCCGAAGACAAGGGCAAGGTCATAGGGCGACAGGGAAGAGTGGCCCAGGCGATGCGGGTGCTCCTCCGGGTGGCAGCCGTCAAGGACGGCACCCGGGCCGTGTTGGAGATTGTCTAACCGCAATCGTTCCCGGCGTCGTCCAAGGCCGACGTCGCCGCCTGTCCCGATCCCCGATGTGGAGCCGGAACCGCCCGACGGCGCGGTGGTCGTGGGCCGTGTGATCCGCCCGCACGGGTCCGACGGCACCCTCAGGGTACAGCCGCATTCCGACAACCCCGCCCGGTTCCAGGTTGGCGGCTGCCTGACCGTCGCCGGCAAAACCCGAACCATCTCGGAATTCCGGCCGCTGCCCGGGGGTTACGCCCTGCTGCGCTTGGACGGGGTCGAAGATGTTGACGCCGTTCGCTCCCTGGGCGGACAGTGGCTGGTGGCGCCGGTCGAAACCGCGCCTGATCTGCCGCCGGGCGAGTACTACCATTACCAACTCGTCGGTCTGAACGTGGTCACCGACGAGGGCGAAAACCTGGGTACTCTGCGGGAAGTGCTGATTACCGGGGGCAACGACGTTTACGTAGTGACGTCCGACACCGGTAAGGAAATACTGCTGCCCGCCGTGGCGCACGTGGTACAGGACGTGGACCTTTCGCTGGGCCGGGTCCTCGTCCACCTGATCGACGGTTTGCGCTAGCAGCCCGTTAGCTGCTAGTCGTCCCCGACGGCTGCCGCGTGCCGTTCCGCATGGGCGTGCTGATGCTCAGCCTCGTCCGCGAACTCGTGGTCCTCGCACGCCACCCAGCGGGAACCGTCCGCGAACCATTCCTTCTTCCAGATGGGAACGATGGTCTTGATCCGGTTCACGGCCTCGTGACAGGCCTCGAACGCCGCGATCCGGTGGGGTGACGCCACCGCCACTATCAGGCTGATGTGGCCAACGTCCACGCGGCCGGTGCGGTGGGCGATGGTGATGTCCTCGATGCCGTAGTCGGCGCAGAGACTGTCCCGCACTTCCTCAAGCTTCTTGATGGCCATCACGTCGTAGGCCTCGTATTCCAGCCGGGTAACTGTCTTGCCGCCGAAGTTGTCCCTCGTGGTGCCGAGGAAGGTCACCACCGCCCCGTTGCCGTCCTTGCGCACGGAGTCGGTCACCGCCACGGGATCCAGGGGTTCGTCAGTCAGGATGATCATGGCTCAGCGACCTCCGCTAACCGGGGGAATCAGGCAAACCTCGTCGCCGGGGCTCAAGGCTTGATCGTCGTCCGCGTACTCGGCGTTCACCGCCACCACGATGCGCACCTCGGGCGGTGCCAGTCGCGGATGCAGGGCCCGCACCGCATCGGAAAGGACACCTACCGTCGCGTCATCCGGCACGTCCACGGTGACCAGCGAGGATCCGGCGCGCTCCCGGTACAGGGCGAACAGTCGAACGTCAAATTGCATATCAGTTTGGATTATGGGCGGGCGGCTGTTGGGTGTCAACGGCGGCGTTAGTCCACCGGCGCCCGCTTTGGGCAGTTCATCAGAATCAGGATTAGCTGGATTTATGGATTCGCAGGATTGGGAGTGCTCTGCCCCTAATGGTCTCAATCCCGTCAATCTCGTAATGCGGGAAATCCCGATTCTGACGATTCACGAAAGTGGAAACGCACCAGCGGCAGTAGTTACTGCGCGCTGTTGGCGCCGGCTTACGCGCATCCATCCGTGTTACAGCGGCGGGTTCAGCGACACGTCGAGCACGGTCTCGCACCAGGCCGCAGCGGACAGGAGGCGCGCTTCCGCAAAGGGAGACGCCACCATTTGGATGCCCAGGGGCACGCCGGACTCGGCCAGGCCGGACGGCAGGGCGATGGCCGGGAAGCCGCACGACGTCCACGGGCCCTGGAAGGCCGGGTCTCCGGTGTTGGTGCGGTCGGCCTGCGGGGGCGACGGCGCGCCCGGCGTGAGCAGCACATCGCATTGCCTGGCGGCCTCCTCCATGTCCGTGGTGAATTGCCGCCGACGCTCCAGGGCGCGGGAGTACTCGATCCCGTCAACCTCCAGGCCCTCGGCCAACATCGCCCGCAGCTTGGGCTGGTAGTCCTCGGCCTGCCGGCGGTACATGGGCTCGTGGAAGGCCGCCGCTTCCACCGCCATGATCAGGCGCTGGTCCACGTAGGCCGATTCTATGCTTTCCTCCAGCGGAATCTCCTCGATCTCCGCGCCGGCTTCGGCCAACTGTTCGGCCACGGCGTCGAGGTGCCGACGGCTTTCCGTATCCGAGCCCTCGTAGAAGTAGCGGCGCAGCAGCCCGATGCGCGGCGGCGTCGGTTCCGCGATGGCCGACAGGTAGTCGCCCACGGGCTCCCGGGAGGACACCGGATCGGATACATCGGGTCCGGCCATGACTTGGAGCAGCAACGCCGCGTCTTCCACCGTGCGCACCAGCCAGCCCACGGTGTCCAGGTTCCAGCTCACCGGCACCACGCCGTAGCGGCTGACTCGGCCGAATGTTGGCTTGAACCCCACCACGCCGTTGTAGGCGGCTGGGCGTAGCACCGAGCCCACCGTCTGGGAGCCCAACGCCGCAGGACACATCCGGGACGCAACCGCCACGGCTGACCCGCTGCTGCTGCCGCCCGGCGTGTGCGCCGGGTTCCACGGGTTGAAGGTGGGCGACGGGTCCAGGCACGCGAACTCAGTGGTCACCGCCTTGCCGAGCATCAACGCGCCAGCCTTCCTGAGCAGGGTCAAAGACGTGGCGTCGTAGTCGGGCACGAAGTCCTTGTAGACCTCGCTGCCCGCTTTCGTCGGAATGCCGGCGGTGTAGTAAATGTCCTTGAGCCCGATGGGAACGCCGTGGAGAGGTCCCAGCGGCCGTCCCTCGGCAACGGCAACATCGGCCTGTCGGGCGTCGGCGAGTACCGTGTCGCGGTCAACGTACACCCACGCCAGGAGGCGTTCGTCCAGGGCTTCGATGCGATTGAGGCAGGCCTCTGCCAGTTCGACGGCAGTCAGTTCGCGCCGGGCGATGGCGCGGGCCGCTTCCGCGGCAGTGAGTTCGTTGGGATTGGGCATGATTTGCCTTTCCTAATCCAAGAGGGCGAGCATCAGAGCAACGAAGCGGTGCACGAGCGGGCGATCGTAGGTGATGTCTTCGTCTTCCATGGTGCCGTTGTAGAAGTTGGAGTGGAAATGTTGGGCGGCGAGAATCCCCGTCCGTAACCGTTCATCGTCCATCTCGTCAGCGATCAACCTGGCGGCGTTGATCAATGCCCGGTGCGTCCCGTGTTCCAGATCACGTTGCTGTGCCACCGCCATGATCGCGTGCGCTGCCGCGCCCCACAGTTTCTCGGAGGCCTGCAAAGTGTCTCCGACCGCGAACTCGCGATCGGAGGCGGCCAGGAACTCCTGGGCGGTCTGGGTGTGGTCTCGAACTAGCATGGGGGCATTTTCTCGGAGGCCATGTGGCAGATACTCCGATTATACGCCGGGCGGCCGGCGCTCGCCCCAGTCCGTAGCCTGTTCGTAGGCGTAGGCGGCTCGAAACAGCGTGGTCTCGTCGAACGCCCGGCCCGCGATCTGCAGCCCGATGGGCAGGCCGGAGGCCGTGTAGCCGCAGTTGATGGACAACGCCGGCAGGTTCGCGAGGTTGAAGGGAGCGGTGAACCCGCGGCGTCCCTTGAATCCGGCGATAACGTCCTCCTTGGTTCCCAAACCGGTGGATTGCGGTATCAGCGTGGCCGGAACGGAAGACGCCGGCATGATCAGCACGTCCACGTCATCCAGCGCCGCCAGTATCTGGCTGCGCAGCACGTCGCGCAGCCGGGCCGATTTCTGGTAAACCTTGGCCGGAAGGATGCTGCCCATGAGAAGGCGCACCTGGTTGTTGTGGTCCAACTCCCGCAGTCGGTCGGTCGAGATGATGTCCCAATTGAGCATGGCGGCATCGCTGCTGATGATGCCATAGGAGATTTCGGACGAATTGACTATCAGCGGGATCGACACCTCGCTTACATCGGCGCCCAGACCGGCCAGGACACCAGCCGCCGCGATAACGGCATCCCGTACCTCGGGGTCGTTGGCGTCGGTGTGCACGCGCTCGGATATCAGGCCGACCTTCAGGCCCTCGATGTCGCCGTCCAGAGCGGCGGCGTAGTCGGGTACTGGCACGTCCCACGACTGCGGATCCCGGGGATCGTGTCCGGCGATGGCGGCCAGGGTGTGAGCGCAGTCGGTGACGGTGCGGGAAATCGGGCCGGCCGTATCCATGGACCAGCTGGCCCCGAACACCCCATGCCGGCTCACCAGGCCCAGGGTCGGCCGGATGCCGACGAGGCCGCAGAATGACGCGGGGCCGCGGATGCTGCCGCCGGTGTCCTCGCCCAGTGAGGTGGCGCACAGGAACGCTGCGGTGGCGGCTCCGGAACCGCTGCTGGAGGTGCCGGGGTTGCGGTCCGTGTCCCAGGGGTTGCGCGGCCGACCGTAGGGGTGGCGGAAGGCGTCACCGCTGGCGTATTCGCTCATGTTGAGCTTCCCCAGCAGCACCGTGCCGGCTGCCTTCAGGCGCTCCATGATGGTGGCATCCTCATCGGGAATGTTCTCTCCGAGGATGGTGGATCCATTGGTGGTCAGGATGCCGGCGGTGTCGAACTGGTCCTTGACGGCGACCGGAACGCCGTGGAGCGGGCCTCGGCGGTTGCCGGCCGCGATCTCGGCATCGGCGCGGCGGGCGTCCTCGCGGGCGCGGTCCGCGGTTACGGTGATGTAGGAAGCGTAGTTGCCGTCGAGACTGGCGATGCGCTCCAGGTAAGCTTCGGTGGCCTCCAGGGACGATATTTCACCGGCGGCGATGCGCTCGCCCAACTCGGTTGCCGACAGGTAGCAGAGGTTCGAATCGGTCATCATGGAGCCTCCTGCTTGCGCGCCGTTGCGGACACGATGATTGGCAGCGGTTGGATGTTGGCAACGTCAGGTTCGGTGATGGCCTCCAGGGCCTCGAGGAGGCCGTTCAGAGATTCCTTCACCTCCGCGACCAGATCGTCGGGGATATTGATGTCCGCGGCTTTTGCCAAAGCCCGAACATCGGCGTCGTTCAAATCTGCCACTGGGCACCTCACATGGTGGGGTAGGAGCAAAGGGACCCGGCATTCGGGTTCCTGATTGCGCAATTTTGGCGGGGCACGCCAACCATTGTCAACAAGGCTCCCGATCTCAGCAAGAGCTTTTCAAAGTCCACCCGTCGTTCCCGCGTAAGGGGAACCCAGAATGGCGCTGTGCACAACGGACGCTGGTTTCCTGCTTTCCCAGGAAAGACGGTTGGTTTGGAAACGGCGGTTGGTTTGGGAATGACAGGTGGTTTGGGAATGACGGTTTGGCGGTGTGCAGGTTGCCAAAGTAGCTTTGAAAAGGCCCTGGCGCCTGACGCGCACCCATTTTGTCATCGCGAGGAGCGGTGCGACGTGGCGCTCTTGTTCCAGCGGTAGCGTTCCTAGCCACAACGAGATTGCCGCGCTGGGCTCGCAATGACAGTTCCAGTGAAACCGGGTTCGGATGAGGGCTCCCTCCCGAGCGTGGCTCAAGCATATTGCTGACTATCCCGGATAGCCAGGCGTCCAACAAGGGCGTTCGGCGGATACGTTCAAGGCTACTGAGCGCAGGAATAGGTGGTAAAATTGCCGCCGGTCTGTTTAGTCTCCACTTTCCGTTACCTCAAGATCCATGCGCTACCAGGTCGCACAACCGACACGCCAGCTCATCAGGGTGAGGAACTTCATTCAGGAGTTCTCGTTGCCCTTGATTCTGGGTGTTGTGCTGGGACTGGTTGCCGCCAACGTCAACCAGCACTGGTATGAGACTGTGGTGGATTTCCACCCGCTGGGCGACCATGCCTACGTGTTCGGGCACGCGTTGACCATCCACTTCATCGTCAACGGGATGTTCATGTGTCTGTTCTTCGGAGTCGCGGCCAAGGAGATCACCGAATCGACGCTGCCGGGTGGAGTGCTGAACCCGCTCCGTAGAGCCATAAATCCGCTGGCTGGAACGCTGGGCGGCGTGTTCGGCCCGGTTGGGATGTATTTTGCCCTCACCTGGGTCTTCTACGGTGGCACCGACGATTTCGGCGCGGTGGCCAACGGTTGGGCAATACCGACCGCCACCGACATCGCGCTGGCCTGGCTGGTGGCACGGGTGGTGTTCGGACCGCTTCATCCCGCAGTGAACTTCCTCCTGCTGCTGGCGGTGGCCGACGACGCCATCGGGTTGGTCATCATCGCCGTGTTCTATCCGGACCCGCTCCACCCGGTGGAACCGATCTGGCTGCTCTTCACGGTGGGCGGGATGGCCGCCGTGTACATCCTGCGGCGCTTCCGGGTGCGCTGGTGGCCGGTGTATATCCTCGTGGGTGGGGCCCTTTCCTGGATCGGCCTGGCCAAGGCGGGCGTGGAGCCGGCGCTGGCCCTGGTGCCGATCGTCCCGTTTTTGCCCCACGCCGGACTCCACGAGGGCAAAACTGATGAAGAGGAGCACAGCCACGAAGCGGGAGGCGCGCCGCATCCCGCCGCCTCCGAGCATCACGCGCACAGCGTCCTGGAGCAGTTCGAGCACCAGTTGAAGCTGTTTGTGGACATCGGCCTGTTCTTCTTTGCCTTCGCCAATGCGGGAGTCGCCTTCACCAGCATCGGGTGGGTCACTATGATGGTGCTGGTGTCGCTAATAGTGGGCAAGGCGATTGGCGTGACGCTGCTATCGTGGCTGGCGTCTCTGGTCGGCTTCCCGCTGCCGCCGGGCATGGGCGTGCGTCACCTGGTGGTAACCGGAGTGATTGCGGGCCTTGGGCTGACGGTGGCGCTATTCGTGGCCGGCAAGGCGTTCCCCGGGGACTCGCCGTTCCAGGAACCGGGCAAGATGGGCGCTGTGTTGAGCATAGGCGCCGCACTGGTGGCATTTGTCCTGGGCAAGGTATTGCACGTCCGTCAGGAGGGCCTCCGGTCCAGAATAATGTTCCCTTGGATTCGCCGCTGACGCCCGCCAGGCGGTCGGCTGGTCCATTCGCCGTCGCCTTGCAATTGATCTAACCTGAGAGGAGGACACGCCGATGGCATTGATAGGTGTACTGACCCACCATTGGGCGAAGGAAGATGTGGTAGAGGAGGCGAAGGCGCTCCTGGACCGCAATGGAGTGGCCCAGAGCCATGCGCCCGGCTTCGGAGCCCGTCATACCTTCATCTCGCTGGCCGATCCCACCAAGATCTCGACCCTGGTTACCTGGGACAGCAATGAGATTTACGACGCGTGGCGAGCCAGTCCCGAACGCGCCGTCGCCATGGCCGGCGCGGAAGAACTGTGGTCGCGCCCTCCCGAGTCGGAGCGCTTCGAGATGCAGGACTGACCCTGGGTCAGGGCGGGTTCACCCTCAGGACAGCAGCGCGTCCAGGTCTACGAGGCCATCCAGCAGGTCCGCCATTCGCTCGGCCTTGTGCAGTGCATGGGGCACGATAGCGCCCATCAGGTCTCCGACGGCATCGGCGGTGGCCACGGTGCCCTGTTCTACCAGGAGCATCGGCACGTTTCTCTTGGCCGCTTCGACCCGGATGTATTCCGTCGGCCGGGAGCCACCGGTCAGTACCAGGCACCGGGTGTCCTGCATTAGGGATGCCATCTGGATGTCGGGCCGTTCGGCGCGGGTGATCACCGCCTGGTGATCGTAGCGCCCGAAATAGCCGGCGCCGGAGTCCATGATGTTGCCGCCGATGAGGAAACGGTCGATCCATTCGTCACCATCGTCCGGCTCCAGTTCCCAATGGCCGCCGAGGTTGGATTGCAGTTGATCCAGGTTGAGCGACAACATGGCCCGATCTTCCGGTAACGCGCCGATCACCGGCAGTCCGGCGGCGGACAGTTCGGAAAGGAGCGACGCGACGCGCTGGACCCGATATCGGGGCGTTTGATTGATGACCACTCCGGCAAGTCGGGGTCCGAGCGTGGCCACGGCGCCGGAAACGCTCACCGACGACAGGTCAGGCTCGTACCCGAAGATTGCCAGCACGCGAGCATCCAGTCGCTCCGCCAAACCGGAGACGATGGGTGAAGCCGCGCCGGAACCGGTGGCAGGGTTGGCCACCTCAACGAGCACGTGGTCGCTGATGCCGGTCAGTGAACGCACCGCGCTGGCGGCGGAATCGAGGCCGGCGTCGTCGTCGGAGGATGCCACGGCGCTCCCGCCACGGAAATGTTGAGCGAAGTAGATCGCGTCCGGGTCGGTGCGTCCGGCCGGCGACACCGGCTTGCATACGGACGCCCTGGGGCCCGACCGGGCAATGAGAGTCGCTACGCCGGCGGCAGCGGAAGTCTTGCCGGCGCCGGGTTGGTGGGAGGCTACTAGGAGGACAGACATAAGGCGACCGGTCGGATCAACGACGGCTAGTAGTCGTCCACCCGGTTCTCGATGAAGTTGGGGTCGAAGCCGGGCGGGAAGTTGGTGGTGTCGTCCCACTTGCCCATGGTCATGTCGCAGCGGTGCAGGCTGGCCCGGTTGAAGTTGGCGCCGCGCATGTCGGTCATGATCCACATGGAGTCGCGGATCTTGGCGGCGGTGAAGTCCGTGCCGTGCATGATGGCCCGGCTGACATCGGCCCCGTTCAGGTTCGCGCCCTGCCAGTTGGAGTTGGTCAGGTTGGCGGAACGCAGGTCGACCTCGATGCCGGTGACCTGGCTGCAATCAGCGTCGGTCAAGTCGGTGTTGAGGAACGAAGCCCGATTGAGACGAGACCACTGCAGGATGGCCTCGTGCATGTTGGACTGCTTGAGGTCGGCCCAGAAGAGGTTGACGTTGCGCAGGATGGTCGTCTCCATCTGTGCCGAGGCCAGGGTCGCGCCGTACAGGTCGGCGCCCGTGAAATCGGCGGCACGCAGGTCGCAGCGGGACAGGTTGGCGCGGGTCAGGCGGGAGTCAGCCAGGGATGCGCCTCTAAGGTCGGCATCCCGCAGGTCCACGCCGGCCAAATCCTGTCCAGACAGGTCGGCGGCGCGCAGGTCTAGATGCTCGTCAGGGTTTGCGGATTTCCACTCCTCGACGGCGCCTTTGCCGGAACGGACAACCGCAACGTGATCTGGATTGGCCATCTAAGCGTTTCTCGCTGCGGCGATCTCATCCTCGACGTCAAAGACGCGCTCGGCGACCACCATCTTGAGTTCGTTGACCTTGCTGTAGCCCGGGTACTCGTCACCATCCTCATCGAAGCGGTCGAAGATCTTCTCGCCGTCGAGGTAAATCTCGAGGCGGCCCTTGTCGGAGGGTGTCATCTTGATCGCGATATCGCCCGCGTTCTGAGAACGCCAGAATTCGGTCGCCAGCCACGTGGCGAGGCCGTGGTAGCCTCAAGGCACGCAGTAGACGATGTCGACTTCAACTTTGCCGAACTCGGACCTGGTCATTGTCATTGTGGTTGCTCCAATTCTCCAATTGCATTCTTGTCGGGTTGCGATACCTGGCCTGGAATCGATTCAATCAGCTTTACAGCCCCTCGAGCATCCGGATGAATTCAGCCATTTGCCCTTTGCCGTGGCGGATTTCATCACTGTTCGGCGGCCAGCCATAGAATCTTGAATGAAACGAGCTTGCCGATGTGTAGTACGTGTACAGGAGCGGCGGAGCCCCTTCATTATCAATCAGGCGCATCACGGTATCAGCCAAGGCATTATGCGATCCGTGGGGCCAGCCTCTCCGCTCCGCAACGGCTTTGATGGCGTGGGCGGCGGCTCCCCACAACTTATTACTGGCTTCCTCCAATTCCCCGCGTTGGACCTCATCGTCCACCAGATCGAGAAAGTGCCAACTTCGTTCAGCGTGGTAATCGACAATGGTGGTCATACCAACTCTCGGCATTGAGCAGACTGGTCGGACAGGCTAGCCGACGCGGGCGCTGGCCTGGCCGACGGCGGTCTTGTCGCCGTTCTGGTTTTCGCAGTAGACGTCCACCGTGACCAGCGTGGAACCGTCGTCCTGGGGCTCGCGGCTGTTGACCTGGCCGTGGACACTGACAGTGTCTCCATGCTTTACAGGGCGCAGGAACTTGAGGTTCACGTTGCCGGAACGGTGGAAGTCGTCGGCGCCGATGAACTTGCGCATGGCCTCGGTGCAGAAAGCGATGCTCATGCGACCGGAGGCGATGGCGTAGGTGGTGCCGAGGCGCTTGGAGGCCAGTTCGGGGTCGTTATGGATGTTGGACCGGTTGAGGATCCCGCAGGCCTCGAACTGGTTGATGACGTCCTGGGTGATGTGCTTGGTGACGACGGGGAGGGTTTCGCTGTCTAGCCTTGGGGATGCCATTTCTTGCCCAACTCCTCGGGTTTCTTGATCTGGTAGGTGCGCATTTTCTCGATGAGCCGGCCATCTTCGTCGGTGGCCGTGGCCTCGATGACCAGGTAGGGCTTTTCCCGGCGGACGAACTTGTCGTGGATTCGGCCGGTGACGCTGATTTTCTTGCCGGGGACCGGCGGGTTGAACAGGTCAACCTCGTTGCCCGCGTTGATGCTGCCGGTCTGGTCATCATAGGCGAGGGCCAGCGACGTGGCGTCGTGCTTGACGGCGATGGTGGGGAAAACGGCGTCGGGGTCATCCACGGCGCGGCGGTAAATATCCACCATCTCCTGGGTCAGTACATACTCGTAGGAGCCCAGTTCCTCACCCACCTCGACCTCGTTGTAATCGAAGAGAGGCAGTTCTTGTTCGGCCATAATGGGGCACTCCCAATATCGTTTGCGTAGGCGGGACTAACGATACCGCAGGGCGCGACGGGCGTCAATCGGCGCGCTCATGCGTACCGACTTTCGCAAATCGTCAGAATCAGGATTTGCAAGATTTGAGGATTTGCAGGATTGGGGGCGACCTCCCATCGGACGGCGCCAATCCTGCAAATCCAAGGCTTTTCTAGAGTACCTTTTGTCATTGCGAGCGCAGCGCGGCAATCTCGCTCCGGGGACATGACCCATACGGGAAAGCCTTGTTGCATCGACGGGATTGCCACGTCGCCCCGCTCCTCGCAGTGACTTTGGGAAGGCCCTGCTGCAAATCCCCAAAGCTTGAAAATCCTGATTCTGACGTTTCCCCTCCGCAACCTGGGAACGCGAGGGAGGGCGCACCGCGCGGAGGAGCCCATGTCCCAACTTGTGACGGGCAAACTCGTGCAGGCGTCCCATCCCCCGCTTTCATGCCCGGGGATGGGACGCCTGCTGAATTGTCTGCCCGAGTTAGCCGGGAAGACGGAGGCGCCGGGATTGGCGATGTCCTCAGGTGGCGCGCTTATCGTAGAGAATTACCAGGTTCCCCTTCGAGGCTTCGTGAGCCTTCATGATGTGCCCGGTGAAGAGCAGGCCCTTGTTCAAGGCTGTAAGGCTGTCGAAGCTGGCTGCCGCCATTTCCGCAGCAGACAGAACGGCCGGATTGAATATGAACACCCGGTTGACTTTCCCGGTACCCAGCCGGCCGCGTTTGGATACGTAGCGCATCTCCGCGGCGTCTTGCGTCGCAACGCCAAATGTCTTGAGCAACTCCTGGCTCAAGTCTCGCGAAAGTTCCTGGACCTGTTTGCCGAATGGCCATAGCTTCATTGCGTTGCTCCAGTTCGTGCGTTTGGAATTGAAGAGGGGAGGCGTATTTCGCGCCTCCCCTCTCGTTCAGGATCCTAGTACCTGCCGGTGTTGGCTGGTGTGCCCTGTTGTCTGAAGCAATCGCTGCAGTACACGGGGCGGTCGCCCCTGGGACGGAAGGGAACCATGGTGTCCAGTCCGCATTGTGCGCAAACGGCCGGATGCATTTCACGGCCACCCCGGTCGGACCCGCCGCCGAAGCCATCGTCGTTGCGTTGGGCTCGCCTCGCCTGGCGGCAGGACGGGCAGCGCTTGGGCTCGTTGGTGTAGCCCTTCTCGGCGTGGTACGCCTGATCGTCAGCGCTGAAGGTGAAGGATTGACCGCACTCAGTGCAGGGGAGGATCCGGTCCGCGTAAGTCATTCATGACCCCTTTTGATGAATAGTTGACAAGTAGACTGGGCCACCGAGGTAAGAACCGCAAAGGGACAGGGGAGGCCCAGAGGGGAACTGACGAGGAACCGAAGTGTGAGCCAGGCCGCAAGGGTGCAGCCGAGGGAACTCAGAGTACCGCCACAGATACAGGGTACCACAGAACCCCGACCACGGATGCGCCGAGCGAGCGCTGAGCGCCCCACATGTGCGCAGGAACCCGTAGGGTGGATAGTTTGTTGTAGAATTGGCCGTCACGTAATCCATGGCCGCACCTCGCAAGGGCGGCCCGCACCGGAGGAGCCCATGTCCCAACTGATGACCGGCAAACAGGCGCTGCTGGAGATGCTCAAGGCCGAGGGCGTCGAGTACATATTCGGAAACCCCGGAACCAGCGAGGGGCCGATCATCGACCTGCTGGGCGATTACCCCGAGTTGCGCTACATCCTGACGCTGCAGGAAAGCGTGGCGGTCGGCATGGGCGAGGCCTACGCCCGGGCCACGGGCACGGCGTCCTTCGTGAGTCTCCACGTTGACAGCGGTCTGGCGAATGGCATCGCCCTGATGCTGGACGCCCTGAACACGGGCACGCCAATGGTGATCACGTCCGCGAACTACGACGTCCGCAAGGTCAACGAGACCATTACCGACCTCGCGGATCTGGTGCGGCCGGTCACCAAGTGGTCGGTGGAGCTGACCCACGCCGACCAGATCCCCAGTACCATCCGCCGGGCGTTCAACGAGGCCAACAGCCACCCCAAGGGGCCGGTATACGTGGGCTTCACGTCCAACGCCCTGGAGGGCCTGGCGGAAATGAACATCGAGCCGTCGCGGCCGGTGTACGATGCGCCGCGACCCAGCGCGGAGGGGATCGCCCAGGCCGCGTCCCTGCTGGTGGACGCGAGCCGGCCGATAATGCTGGTGGGCGACCGTCTTTCGGATGATGGCGCCGTGGAACAGGCGGTGGAACTGGCCGAGCTCATGGGCTTGCCGGTGTACCAGGCGCGGGGCGCTGAAGTGTCATTCCCCACGACGCATGAGCAATTCCTGGGAGCGCTGTCCCTGCGCGTCAACGAGCAGCGAGCCGTCTTGCAGACGGTGGACCTGGTGCTGGCCGTGGGCTCCGACCCCTTTGAGGAACTGTTTTACTGGGGCGATGTAATCCTGCCGTCCGAGGCGAAACTGGTGCATATTGATCCGGACCGCAGCCGCATCGGGCGCTCGGAGCCGACGGAGGTCGGCATCGTGGGCCATTGCGGGCTGGCGCTGCAGGACCTCATCGCGGCGCTGGAAGAGCGCCTTTCGCCGGGCAACCGCACGGAAATCGGGCTGCGCAAGCAGGCGGTTGCTGCCGAACGCCAGAGCAACCGGGCGGCGTTCGAAGAATCTGTTGCCGAGAAGTGGGACCACCGGCCGATGACGCCGGCGCGCATGATGGCCGAGCTGGCGGCCGCGATTCCCGACAACGCCGTCGTGGTGGACGACTCGATCAGCAACCGGGGCGCGATGCGGCACTACTTCCATGCCGAACGCCGGGGCGACCTGCGCGGGTACCGGGGGCAGTCCATCGGCGGTGGCATGGGAACCACGATGGGAACGCAGTGCGCCAACCCCGACCGGCCCGTTTTCGGCATCATCGGCGACGGCAGCGCGATGATGACAATACAGGGGTTGTGGACGGCGGCCAACGACAACATCCCGTGCGTTTTCGTCATCTGCAACAACGGGGCGTACCGGGTGCTCAAAGTGAACTTCAACGTGTACCAGCGGGACGTGCTGGAACTGCCGGAGACCTCCGGCGGACGTCTGCTTTATTCCGACTTCGGAACGCCCTTCGACATGGCTGCCATCGCCAACAGCATGGGCGTGCACGGCGAACGCATCACGGATCCGGCGGAGATCAAGGCCGCGGTCGACCGGGCGGTGGCTTCCGGCAAGCCGGCCCTGTTGGACATGGTGATCGACGGGTCGCTGTAGAACGCGCAGTCTGGCCTCCATCGGATGCCTCATAAGGGGAAACGCTAATGAAAACCAACACCACCAAGGCAAAACTCAACGACGGCCAGGTCGTCTTCGGGGCCATCATCACCCGATACGCCCCCGACATGGTCGAGATCTTCGGGGCCCTGGGCTACGACTTCGTCATGATCGACTGTGAGCACGGGCCGGCCAACCTGGACCAGGTCGAGCACATGGTCCGCGCCGCCGAGTCCTTCGGCATAACCCCCATCGCTCGGATACCGGACCACTCGGAATCTACGATCCTGAGATTCCTGGACCGGGGGTTGCAGGGGATCATCGTGCCCCACGTGAACACTGGCGAGCAGGCGGCCGCCATCGCCCGGGCGGCCCGATACTACCCCGACGGCTACCGCGGCATGGGCGGCGGTCGGGCGCAGGACTATGGCATCGGTGTGGCCCGAGACGAGGCCACGGCGTGGGTGAACTCGAACGTGCTGGTGATCCCGATGGTTGAGGACGTGGAGGCGGTGGGCAACCTGGACGACATCCTGGCGGTTTCCGGCGCAGACGTGCTGCACGTCGCGGCATCGGACCTGGGGCAGAGCCTGGGCAACCCTGGCGTCGCCGAGGTGCGGCGGGTGATGAGCGAGGTGATCCCGCGGGTACGGGCCGGCGGCAAGAACGTCGGCGTCGGCGGCAACAACCCGGCCGATACGGCCGGCGTTGCCGAATTCATCAAGCTGGGCGCAAACTTCGTCACGGTGTCGGGCTGGGGGTTGCTGCGTATCGGAGCCGAGAACTTCCTGAAAAACGTGAACGCCGCCCTGTAACTGGGCGGCGTCAGCACCATCTGGCAATGAACCCCGGGAAGCCCCGGGGTTCGTTCTTGTGGTTGTGGATTAGTAGAGGTGGCAGGACACAATGTGGCCGGGCGCCAACTCGGTGACCTGCGGGATGTCCCGGGAGCATTGGTCCATGACGAAGGGACAACGGGGATGGAACCGGCAACCTTCGGGCGGGTTGAGCGGTGACGGCACCTCGCCGGTGAGGATCATCTCCTCCTGCTCGATGTCGGGGTGCGAAGGCAGCGCGGCGTTCATCAGGGCCTTGGTGTAGGGATGTGACGCGTTGTCGAACAGCTCCTTGGTGGGGCCGTACTCGACGATCTGGCCAAGGTACATCACGGCCACCCAGTCGCACATGTACCGCACCGTTGCCAGGTGGTGGGCGATCAGCAGATAACTGACGTTGTACTCGTTCTGCAGGTCCATCAGCAGGTTCATGATCTGGGCGCGAATGGACACGTCCAGCGCCGAAACCGGCTCGTCGAGCACGATGACCCTGGGTTCTACGGACAGGGCCCGGGCGATGGCCAGCCGCTGGCGTTGCCCGCCGCTAAACTCGTGGGGATACAGGTTGGCGTGGTAGCTGCTCAGACCCACGTCGTTCAGCAGCTTGGCGACCCGGTCCTGCATCTCGCGCCGGCTCAGGTTCAGGTTGATGACCATGGGCTCGGCGATCAGGTCGCGGACGCGCATTCGGGGGTTGAGGGAACTCCAGGGGTCCTGGAAAACGGCCTGTACCGAACTGCGATAGGCGCGGCGCTGCTCGGCGTTGGCATTGCGGATTTCCTGACCCTGGTACTCGATGGTCCCCTCGGTGGGCTCCTCAAGCATCAGGAGCATCTTGGCAGTGGTGCTCTTGCCGCATCCGGACTCGCCCACGATGCCCAGCGTTTCGCCGGCCCGTACCTGGAAGGAAACGCCGTCGACGGCCTTGATCCATCCGGTTACTTTGGATACCAGGAGACCCTTGGTGACGGGGAAGTGTTTCTTGAGGCCATTGGCCTCGAGCAGCACCTCGTTGGTGGTTTGGGTCGCCGGATTTGCTTCCAGGGTGGTCATTCGAGCCTCCAGCAGGCGGCATAGTGGCTATCGGATACGTCGAATTGTGTCGGGTAGGTGGTCTGACATTTGTCCATGACGTACTGGCACCGGGGTGCGAAGGGGCAACCCGTGGGCAGATCGTGCAGGGTCGGGGGTTGTCCTTCGATGGAGTACAGGCGATCGACGTCCTCCTCCAGCTTGGGAACAGAGGCCAGGAGAGCCTCGGTGTAGGGGTGCGAGGGGTGGTTGAAAATGTCCCGCACATCGCCCATCTCGACGATCCTGCCGGCGTACATCACAGCCACGCGGTCGCACATCTTGGCCACGATCCCGAAGTCGTGGGTGATGAAGATGAGCCCGATGTTGGAGGCTTCCTGAAGTTCCTTGAGGAGCTTGAGGTATTGCGCCTGAATGGTGACATCCAGCGAGGTCGTAGGCTCGTCGGCGATCAGCACGATGGGTTCGCAGGAAATACCGATGGCGCCGACGACGCGCTGTCGCATGCCGCCGCTCATCTGGTGGGGGTAGTCCCGCACCCGGGTCTCGGCGGCGGGGATGTTCACCTTGCGGAGTACGTCCAGCACCTGCTGCACGACGGTGCGCTTGGGAATGTCCTGGTGGATCTTGATGGCCTCGCCCACCTGGTTTCCGATGGAGAATACCGGGTTGAGGGAGGTCATGGGGTCCTGGATGATCAGAGCGATCTGGCTGCCCCGGATGTCGCTCATCTCCTTGTCGGACATCTGAACGAGGTCCTGCCCTTCCAGCAGGATCTGTCCATCGACGATGCGTCCGGGCGGCTCCGGAATGAGCCGCATCAGTGACAGCATGGTCACCGACTTGCCGGAACCGGACTCGCCGACGATGCCAAGGGTCTCGCCGCGTCGCAGGTTAAAGCTTACGCCGTCGACCGCTTTCACCGTGCCCCAGCGGGTCTCGAAATAGGTTTTCAGTCCGTCAACCTGCAGCACCACGGGTGATGTGTTTTCGGTTGTGCCAGTAGTCATGCTTCAGCCTGCTTTCCGGTGGGTCAATGATTGTTGGGTGAAAATGATCAGTTCAGTTGGCGGAGCCTGGGGTCGAGCCGGTCGCGCAGCCAGTCGCCGAACAGGTTCATTGACAGCACGACGAGCATGATGGCCAGGCCGGGCATGGTGGAGATCCACCAGGCGACTGCCAGCCGGTCGCGGCCGTCGGAAACCATGGAGCCCCAGGCCGGCGTGGGCGGCGGAACTCCGGCGCCGAGGAAGCTCAGCGTGGATTCCAGCAGGATCACGATGCCGACTTCGAGAGTAGCCAAAACGATGAGGGTGTTGATGACACCGGGGAAGATGTGGATGAACAGGATGCGCGGCGTTGACGCTCCGGCGACCTTGGCCAGGGCGACAAAGTCCATGGTTTTCAGCTGGAGAACCTCGCCCCGCACGTTGCGGGCAAAACGCGGCCACACGGCGATTGCCAGGATCGCGACAATGATGAGGAACGACTGCCCCAGGGCCAACACCAGCACCAGGGCCAGCAATATGGTTGGTATCGCAAGCTTGATGTCCACGATCCGCATCAGGAACTCATCGAGCCAGCCGCCGTACCACCCGGCAATCAGGCCACTGGCCACGCCGATGACCATGCCCACGCCCAGGGTGACACCCGCCACGGCGAGCGAGATGCGGGCGCCGAAGATGACACGGCTGAGCATGTCGCGGCCCAGGTGGTCCGTGCCCAGCAGGAATTCGGTGCTTCCGCCCGCCTCCCACGCCGGGGGCAGGTTGCGGTCGCGGAGGCCGCCGCGCTCGGGATCGTGCGGCGCGATCAACGGCGCGAAGATCCCGGTGAACACGAACAGCACAAGGAAGAACATGGGGATCAGCGGCCATCTCCGGAATTGCCAGAGTTTCCTGGCAATTCGGGCCGGCGCCGCCGGCTGTTGTACGACCAGAGTTGCGTCTGCTGCCACGGTAAATTCCTCCCCTTAGGAGTAACGGCCCTTAGGAGTACCGAATCCTGGGATCGATGTAAGCGTACATGATGTCGACCGACAGCGCGGCTGCCACGTACATCAGCGTGAACACAATGACCACGGCTTGTAGGAGTGGGTAGTCGTTGCCGGCCAGCGCCTGGATTGCGAGCTGACCCAGCCCGGGCCACGCGAACACGGTTTCCACAACCAGGGAACCCGTCACCAGGCTTCCCAGCGTGATACCCGCGAAGGTCAGCACCGGAATGAGCGCGTTCCGCAACGAGTGCTTCCAGATGACTATGTTGTTGGACACGCCCTTGGCCCGGGCGAGTTTGACGTACTCGGAGTCCATGACGTTTAGCATGGCGGAACGTAGCAGCCGGAGGTTGGCCGCGGCGTAGAACCAACCCAACGTCACTGCCGGCAAGATAATGCTGGCGATCTCCTGACGTCCGTAGGGCGGCACCAAACTGTCCCCAAACCAATCATTCCAGCGCACCGAAAACAGGAACACCAGCATCAGTCCTAACCAGAACACCGGGGCAGATTGTCCCACCAGGGCGACCACTTTCCCCGCCATGTCAAGGAAACTACCTCGTTTCACCGCCGACAGGATACCCAGTGGCACGCCGACGATCACCGAGAACGCAAAGGCGGCCAGGCCGAGTTGCAAGGTTGCCGGTATCCGCTCAATGATGACCTCCATGGACGGGCGGCCTTCCTTGATTGATTCGCCGAAATCACCTTGCAGCGCACTGCCCAGGAATATCCCGTACTGCTGGTAGTACGGCTTGTCGAGCCCGAGGCTTGCGGTAAGCCGGTCCCAGTCCTCCTGGGTGGAATAGTCGTCCAGGTACACATGCCTGGGATCGCCGGCCGCCCGGCTCATTACGAAAATGATCAGCGAGACAGCCAGCAGGGTTACCACAGCCAGCAGGATGCGTCGCAACAGGTATCGCTGCATATTTCACTACCTCAAAAACTGTTTACCGGTACGTTGCGGGTGATCGGTGGTTTTTGACGAACCGTCGCCGGGAGTCGCTGGGTGCAGATCGGGTCGAATCACGACGAGCTGCCAGCGGCCCGGGCGCCGTCCTTGCCGGAGCCGTTCCCGTTGGAAGGTCCGAGCGTCCCGTCGCCTCGCGGCTGACGCGCGGCGCGAGCGAACCTTCCGAACATGCCTTCATAACCGATGTTGAAGAGCAGCGCCATGATGTTCGGCACCAGCGCCGCTCCCAGGGCAATATAGGTTCGCGGCTTGAACAGGTAGGGGCAAACCCCCACGCATCTGGCGTCCTCGATGGCGGAAATGTAGCCGCCGATTTGGAAACCGACCCATGCCCCACCAAAGCTTGCTGCGGACAAAGCAAGGCCCGCGCCCAGCAGAATAGGCCAGGCCGGGATGGAGTCCACCCTCAGGAGGATTATTCCCGCCCCGATTCCGGCGCCAATACCGGCGCCCACCATGAGCATTAAAAGAATGTTGGGCAGGGCCGCCACTCCGAAGAACACCGCCAACGCAGACGCTAGCGCCATCCCCAGGGCACTCAAGACCGCGGCCAAAGGAAACCCCAGGAGGGTTCTCCAGGCTACTGATATCCAGGGTTTCTGTGGCCCCATACTGGCGTTACCTGCTCAATGCTAACCCGTCGGACTATCCGCGGGGCTGGATGTATTCGTAACCGTTGATGTTGCGCAGGTCACGGTAGCGCACGCCCTCGGACCAGGGTTGGATCTCGGGACCAACGGGCCAGATCACATCGAAGTTGTACAGCCCAATGTTGGTAATGGCATTTTCGAACATGAAAGTGGTGATCTCGATGGCCAGCGCTCGGCGCGCCTCAGCGTTGATCTCGGCCTTGTGCAGAGCGATCTTTTCGTCCAGCCACGGGTGGTCGGCACCGCTGGACCAGACGGCCTGCTGATTCAGTTTCGAACCCTTGTCGGTAAATCCCTGACCCGGTTCCAGCCGGATACCGGCGGCGTGGCAGGTGGCGCCCTGGTACGTGCGTCCCACGATCGTAGGTCGCAGCGTGCTATAGGGGACCTTCTGGAAGTTTACGTCCACACCGATGTCGGCCCACATCGCAGCGATGGCCTCGCAAGCTTCCACTTCAACCGGCGCGCCCCGCAGGGAAGGCGTCAGCGTAATGCTGAAACCGTCCGGGTAGCCGGCTTCTGCCAGGAGTTCCAGAGCCCGATCCGGGTTATATTCCCAGCGCATTTCCGGGGGCAGCCAGGTTTCTTCGTACTGACCGTACTCCCACATCACCGCCGGGCTGCCGTACCCGCGCAACAGGGTGTCAACGATGCCTTGACGATCGATGGCGATGGACAACGCGTTACGAACCTTGGCCGCGTTGGCCCATTCCGCGGAGTTGACGTCCGCGCTTGCGGATATCCAGGGCAGTTCTGGATCGAATCCGGGTAACTGGTCGTCCGTCCCGGCGCCCACGTGGTATTGCCCATAGATATTGAGCGCGGATTCTCCCCCGCCGGGCAGGCGCATCAATTCCGCGCCTTCCACGCCGAGCAATGCATCGAGGGAGTCGAAAGCGCTTACGGTGGTGTCCAGGTTTCCGGTCTGGAATCCGGCGATACGGGAGGATTCTTCGGGAATTTCCCGGAAGTACATCTCGGCGAAATGCGGGGTCTTGCGCCAGTGGTTTTCCACGGCTTCCATTCGCCAGAACGAGCCAGTGCTGAATTCCACCAGGTCCCAGGGACCGGTTGCGGCAATTTGGCCGTTGGCCACTTCCGCCCCCAATTCTTCGGTCTGCTTTTTGCTGATAATCCAGGATCCGGCGCCGCCCGGGCTGGTGACGATTTCGTTTACGGGAACCTGCGACCAGGGCGCGCCGGTGTTGACTTCCACGGTGTAGTCGTCAATGGCCTTGGCGTGCCCCTCCGGGTTTTCCCAAATCCCGCGGACGTTGGATGCCCGAGCGTGCTTGGAGCCCTCGGCTCCGAATTGACGCATGCCCCAGATGATGTCCTCGGCGGTCATTTCACCGTAACCCTTATGGAACTGTACGCCTTTGTTCAAATGGAAAGTCCAGGTCGAACCGTCCTCGGAAACTTCCCAACTGTGGGCCAACATCGGCACGGCCACCAAGTCACTACTAACCGTCAAGAGTGATTCGCCGATTGGAGCGGTTTGCAGGACAAAAATCTGCGGGTTGCCCGTGAGAGCGGGATGGCCCATGAAAGGTCCGAGTTCCTTCTGACCAACATTGAGAGTTCCCAGCGGTTGCTCCGATGAGCCCTGCGCTGAACTCTCGGGAGTTGGGATTGGAGTGGAGATAGGAACTGGGGTAGCGGCCTGTTGTTGTGCCGCGGGCACGGCCGCGGTAGGTTCTGGAGCCTGCTGATCCGATGCCGCTGGTTGGGCTGCTGACCCTTCCTCTTGCGAAGCCCCGCCGCATGCGATCACCAGCGCCAGCAGCAGTGACAGCGCTGTCGCGACGACCGTGGCGGTGGAGAATCGTTTGGGAAGAGTCAGCATGCACACCTCAGGGGGATTGCAGGTTTAGCCGCGGGGCTGGATGTATTCGTAACCATTGATGTTGCGCAGGTCACGGTAGCGCACGCCCTCGATCCAGGGCTGGATGTTAGGACCGACGGGCCACAGGCTGTCGAAATTGTACAGCCCGACGCCGGTGAGAGCGTTCTCGAACATGAACGTCGCGATCTCGATGGCCAGTTCCCTGCGCTTGACGGAGTCGATCTCAGCCATGTGCTCGGCAACCTTCTCGTCCATCCAGGGATGTTCGACGCCACGGTTCCAGACGGCCTGGTGGTGCAGCTGGGACAGCATGCCGGAGAAACCCTGGCCGGGCTCCAGCCGGATACCGCCGGCGTGACAGGTTGAACCCTGGTAGTTGCGGGCAATCAGGCTGGGCCGCAGCGTGGTGTAGGGCAGGTTCTGGAACTTGACGTCCAGGCCGATGTCGCCCCACATGGTGGCGATGGCTTCGCAGGCTTCGACTTCCACCGGCGCGCCGCGCAGCGACGGCGTCAGCGTGATGCTGAACCCTTCGGGGTAACCGGCCTCAGCGAGAAGCTGCTCGGCCCGCTCCGGGTTGTACTCCCAGCGCAGTTCCTGGGGAAGCCAGCTTTCTTCGTACTGGCCAAAGTCCCAGAGGACGGCGGGAGATCCATACCCGTGGAGCAAGGTATCGACGATACCCTGCCGGTCGATGGCGATGGACAGCGCGGTGCGCACCTTGGCGGCATTTTTCCACGCATCGGAATTGATGTCGGGATCGGCGGACACCCAGGGCAGGTCCGGATCGTAGCCGGGCTGCTGGTTTTCGGTGCCGATGCCGACGTAATACTGCCCGTAGAAGGTCAGCGCGGATTCGCCGCCGCCGGGGACGCGCATGATTTCTGCGTCATCCACGGCTTCCACCAGGGGCAGAGAGTCGAAGGCCAAAAGCGTGGTGTCCAGGTTGCCGGTCTGGAACCCGGCAACGCGCGAGGATTCTTCGGGGATTTCCTGGAAGATCAACTCGGCAAAGTGAGGCGTCTTCCGCCAGTGGTTCTCCACCGCTTCCATGCGCCAGAACTCGCCGGTGCGGTATTCCACTAAGTCCCAGGGACCGGTGGCCGCGATCTGGTCGTTAGCTTCCTCGGGGCCCAGTTCCTCGGACTGCTTCTTACTTACGATCCAGGTTCCGCTTCCTCCCGGGCTGGTGAGCATCTCATTGATCGGCACTTCCGACCAGGGTTCGCCGGAGTTCACTTCCACAGTGTAATCGTCGATAGCTGTGGCGTGCCCTTCAGGGTTTTCCCAGACCTTGCGTATGTTGGAGGCCCGGGGATGCTTAGACCCGTCGGCGCCGAACTGACGCATGCTGTAGATGACGTCATCGGCGGTCATTTCACCGTAGCCCTTGTGCAACTGGACGCCCTCATTGAGATTGAAAGTCCAGGTTGACCCGTCCTCGGACACCGACCAAGCCCTGGCCACCATTCCAACCGGCTCCAACTGGCTGGACACTGTCAGTATCGATTCGCCGATGGGAGCGGTTTGCATCACGAAAATCTGCGGATTTCCGGCCAGAGCAGGATGGCCCATGAAGGGTCCGAGTTCCTTTTGACCCACAATGATCCTGCCGGTGGGTGTGTCTTCCAACATCACCTCAGCGGTTTGCGGGGTGGCCGTGGGGGCGGTAACCGCGGCGGCGACCGGAACTTCAGTGGCTGCCGGGGCGGATGAACGGGATTCGGCGGCCGGCACTTCCGTAGCCGCCGGTGCCGCGCTCTGGCCGGCGGTGGTTTGGCCAGTGGCCGGAGCGGGGGTCTCTGCTGCACCACCACACGCGATCACCAGCGCCAGCAGCAAGGACAGCGACGCCAGGGCGAGCGTGATGGTGGGGAGTTTTCTTGGAAGGGTCAACATACGTACCTCGTGTTCAAGTGGTGGGAGTTGAACTCCCCAGTGTCCTACTGCCGATGCTTGATGTACTCGTAGCCGTTGATTTGACGAACGTCACTGGTCCGGACGTTTTCGGTCCAGGGTTCGATGCGCGGGCCCACCGGCCAGACGGCGTCGATGTTGTAGTAGGTGAGGTCGGTGAGGGCGTTGTCGAACAGGAACTGTCCGAGTTCGCGCTCCATCTGCTCGCGCGCGGCGGGATCCACTTCACCCATGGCGCGGCGCATCATGTCATCGGACCAGGCGTGTTCCAACCCGCGGTTGAAGGGGTTTTCGGTCAGGTAGCTGCCGTAACCGTTGGCGGGCGTGGGCAACGGTCCGCCGGCGTGGCAGGTGGCGCCCTGATAGGTGCGGCCGACCAGCGTGGGGCGAAGCGTTCCGTAGGGTACCTTCTGGAAATTGACGTCGATACCGATGTCATTCCACATCTGTGCGATGGCCTCGCAGCTCTCCACTTCCTGGGGCGCGCCGCGGATGGCCGGGGTCAGGGTGATGCTGAAACCGTCGGGGTAGCCGGCTTCTTCCAGGAGTTGGACGGAGCGTTCGGGGTCGAACTCCCAGTCGCGTCCATCCAGATAGTGCTCGAAGCCGCTGTAGGAGTGGATAGGCGTCTGGGTGTTGCCGTTGCCGGACAGGATTTCGTCCACCAGGGCCTGGCGGTCAATCGCGGTCATCAGAGCCAGGCGCACCTTGCGGGCCCGGTCCCACTCCGGCGAGGTTATATCGTCGGTAGGAGATACCCAGGGGTTTTCAGGATCGTAGCCGGACCGGGCTTCAACGCCTTCAACGGGATACCAGTTTCCGTAAATCCGAATGCTCTGCACGATTGCGTTGGGCACGCGCATCAACTGGGCGCCCTCGACCTTCTGGACCTGCGGGATGGAGTCGTAGCCCATGAGGAAAGTATCCAGGGCGCCGGTCTGGAAACCGGCCAACCGCGACGATTCCTCGGGGATTTCCCACATTACGAACTGATCGAACTCGGGCGTGTGCCGCCAGTGATCGCGTACCGCCTGCATCTTCCAGAACTCGCCGGTGCGGTGGTCGATGATTTCCCATGGACCGGTGGCGGCCATCTGAGAGCTGGCCTCTTCGACGCCGAGCTCATCAGTCTGCTTCTTACTGGCGATGAAGGTGGATGCGCCGCCGGGGGTCATGAGCCATCGCTGGGCGATCACATGGACCAACGGGTCACCCGTGTGCACCTGCAGGGTGTGACTGTCGATGACCATCGAGCCGTCCCGGTCTGCCCAGAACTTTTCGAGCTGACCGGCCCGAGGGTGCTTGCTCAGCCCCCACTGCTGCATGGACCACACAACGTCCTCGGCGGTCATCTCACCGTAGCCCTTGTGGAACTGCACACCCTTGTTCAGATGGAACGTCCAGGTGAGGAAGTCGTCGGAGATCTCCCACGATTCGGCGAGCAGGCCAAGCACCTCGCGGTTCAGGTTTTCCTGCAGCAGGCCTTCGCCGATGGGCGCCGTCCCGTGCACAAAGATCTGGGGATTGCCCAGGTTGCTGGGGTGCAGGAAGAAAGGCCCCATTTCCTTCAGACCGGTGCTGAGGATGCCCGTGGGCTCGGCCATCATCTGGGTGTCACCCGAACCGGAGGCCTGCGGCACAGCGGTCGGCGCCGCCTGGCCCTGGGCGGGAGCGGGTTGGGTTGCGGCCGGCGCAGCGGATTGCTGGCTGCCGGAAGCTGGTTGCTGGGGCGCCGCTTGCGCCGCGGCAGCAGCGGTCGGCGCGGCAGCAGGAGCTTCGGACTCTCCCGCGCTGCCACACGCGACAATGGGGGTCAGAAACAACCCCCCGATGACAAGGACGAGCAAACTTTTGCGCGTGATCCCGGACCAACTCATAAAAAATCTCCTGGCGGTTTTTACCGTTGCGAAGTTACGGAAAGAAACGGGCTCCAAGAGCCCGCCGATCCAAGGCTGGAATGTGGTGAATCTCGCTGCTTTCAGCCTAGAAATTCTGCGTTGTCAACGGCCGTGCAGTCTATCGGACGTAACTTGCAATGTCAATATGGCGGATACTAATTATCATAATGGTTTATTATTCTCATGCGTGATGATCTCGATGGCTTGAGACGGCCGATGGTTGGGAATGGTTCGCCGCTGTTCGAGGGGTAACGGCGCAGAGCAGGGCGAGCCGGCAGCGGTGGTTGAACAGGATCACCTGCGCTGTTATCGCCAATTCGCAAACCGGCAACCGGAACGTAACCGTCTCGCAACGCGTGCGCAAAATGTGCGGCCTACCCCGAACTGCGCATATAAAGATGAAAGCGGGGTTCAGACCATGCAGCACGCCACTACCAATACGGAACCACGGGCCGGCGCGGCGGCGACGCATTGCAGTACTGCGCGTGCCAGTGCGGAATGCGGATTTCGCCTGCCGCCGCCGAGGTGACTATCGCCGGCGATGCCGAGTTTCCGGTGAACCAGGGGCCCCGGGCGTTGAGGGATGGACCGCCGTCGCCGCGCTGCCACATCCCGAACGGCTTGGCACTACACTGGCCGGGGGTGCGTCTGGAACGCTGGCGCAGTTCATCAATTGCAGGGCGGCGCGACCAGTCTCGGGGATCTTGCGATCGAGAGGAAACGCGTTGGGCTACTGAGCTATGCCGACGCCCTTATATGGTGGTCGGAGTGGCGGCGCTTTGAGCATCCTGGCCGGTGTTCCTGGTGGGGTTCTCCCGCGAGACGGCTCCCGGCTATCGAGCTACAAAGGTGACGGTCGTATCGTCGTTGACGTTGACGGTGTATTCCGCGCCGGGCTCGAGATCGGAACCTAGGGGCACGTCAGTTTCCACGATTGGGAAGTCGGCGGTGCAGACTACTTGCGGATCGGCGACCTCATGGTGAGTGATTTCCAGGTCCAACGAGCGGGGAGCGATCCGTCGTATTTCGAAACCGTTGACCTGGGAACACCCGCTCCCTCTGGGCAGGCCGGACACGACGCGCAGGGTGTGCTGATGTGGCGGTGATTCGGATATCGCCACTTCCGCGGATTGGACGGGGGACCGGGCGATCACGGAATTCCCCAAATGGCTGCCGGGGACGGTGAATGTGGTGGTCTCCAGCCCGTTCACGATGACGCGGTAGGGTCGGCCGGATGTGAGCTGGGCGCCGACGTGCAGCACCGTGTCCAGTTCGACGACATCCCCGGGGCAACGCGGTGCCCATGGAGTATCCGGCGGTTGCATCAGCGTAAGCGCCACAGCGATATCCTGGCCGTCGAGGGCGAGTTTCTGGTTGCCGGGTCGCGCGCAATGGTCCAATGTTGACTGTGCGTAGACGATGCGCAGTAGGGGCACCGGCTCGTTGGGGATCAGGTTGGCCCAAATCACCGGCGCCGGAACCTCACGCCAGGCGCGCCAGTCTTCCCCGGTCTCGAGGTTTGCTACCAGATCCGGGGGAGGCTCCACCAGCGCCAGGAGCATGTCGACACGGTTTGGGTTCCCACGGGTCAGCACGTCATACGCGGTATCGTTGGTGAAGGCCAGGCGGCCGTCCGACTCCACGATTCGAGCGGACACGGAGTAGAGGTTACCCGGATCGATTCGATCGGGATCGTAGGCAACGTCGAAATTGATGGGGACCTGCCCGGGGCCGTCGATGGTCTGGCTCGCGATCACCCGCGACGATGTGTCGGCGCGGCTGGTGTCCAGTAGCTCAACGATCAGGGTGGCGCCGGGGGTGAGCGCCAATCTCTCGTTGTAGGACACGGTTCCGCTCACTGACATGGTTTCTTGGGCGCCGGGGAATGTGTCCCCGTCGCCTCGACCGGTATCCGTATCGCCGCCACAACCTATGGTCAGCAATGATACGCCGGCAATGAGCAACGACAAGACAGACCAATGGACTTTGATCTTCATCAATATTTCCTCATTTCCTCGCGGCGCCGATAAGAGCCGTAGATCCATCTGCAGGAATGATCGGGGACTATTACTCGCATGGCGGCTGAAATCGTCAAACCACCGTTGGTGCGAGCCCGTAGCAATGAATGTAGATAAACTGTAGGTCTAGAAATGTACGACGTAAAATGAAAAACGGATTTCAATTGTCGCGCGAGGGTGTCCACGGCGCCAGTTTCGCCCGCAAGCGTCGCTTTACTTAGCGATTACTTGCAACGATGATTTCAAGCCTTGATAATACTGTCGCCGGGGAGATACCCAAGCTAGACCCTGATACAGGAAGCATCGTGATAGCAGAGCGCGACGCCAGATGGTCCAGAGCCGCACAAGTGGGCATGCTGATGCGTGCTTACCGCGAAACGTTTGAACTTGGAGGCCGTAAGCCCGGGCTGACGCAAGCTGGCCTTCTGCAGCGAATGTCCGAGGTAAATGGCCAGTACGCCGAGAAGTACAGTCACGTGACCGTGTCCCGCTGGGAATCTGGCGCGACGCTGCCCACGGAGGAGCGGCTGCGGGACTTCGGTCTTGCCCTCAACCTTGCTCCCGTCGAAGTGGAAGGACTGATAATTCTGGCAGGGTTTCGGGGGGGTGCCGTTTCGGAGCGGGCGGATTCATTTGACCGCTGGACGGATGGCGGCGTTGGAGTGGGCGGTGTCGTCGGGCAACGTATCCAGAGCGTGTCGGTTGGCGAGACCGGGTTGCCCTCCAGCAGTGATCGCAGCGCCGGGGATAGCGGTACGGGTGCGGCGGTCCCCGACATGGGCAGCATAATCCGCTACCTGTCCTACAAATGCGTCCTGACGGGTGTCGGCATCGCCGCCGTCGGGTACGCGTTGGCCGCGTTTGGCTGGAACAACTCCTGGATGCCCGTTGTTTACGTCGTGGCGATGATGTCCCTGGTGGCAGCGCAGGGGTTGTTGCACCGAGGACGGCCGCACGGCCTGGGCGAGTTCTACAGCACGACCGTGTTTTTCATGTTGAGCACGTTTCTGCTGCAATCCGCCTTTATCCGGATGGATCCCTACGGGTTTTATACCCTGGGCGATTACGCGGGCACGCATCTCCCGTATCTGCTGGCATTGGAGGTCAACCTCGCCCTGGCCTCGATAGCGGGATTGGCTTTTCACCTGCTGCGGCAATGGCAGTATTCCGGCGATCCACGCCGGAGCAATCCGCTGCGCCGCGCAGTGACCGTTACCCTCCCGCCGACCCTGTTCGCGTATGCGTCGATAGTCGTCTTCTCCAACATATCGCTATGGATTCAGCTGGTGATAGTGCTGCCGCCGTTGGCCGGGGTGTTCATGGTTCTCCTGGTCCTGCGAGATCCCGCAGTGCGGCCCAGCGCAGAGGACCGCCGTTTCGCGTTGGTAACCGCGATCGCGCTGTCGGCGATAATGGGTTCTTTAGGGGCGGGCGTGGTCGTGACGGCATACCTGGCGCCAAATATCCCATCGGTGCTTCCTGACCACAATTGGTGGACTTCGTGGGGGATCGACTATGGCCAGCTTGATTATCCGCAAGAAGAGGTTTTGGAGCGGCTCAACCTGGGCTATCTCTGGCACGGACTGGCCACTTTCTTCTACATTATGCTGGTGGTGGGAGGGGTGCTGATTTCCTCGATCCATCGAATCGGCAGGAACGACGGCGCAGTGGCCTCAGCGCCGAGATCCTCGTTGATAAATCCGGTGTACGAGGTGATCGCAGCGTGGACGCGCCGGATCGGTTCGATGATCGCTCCGGGCCGGCAAGCGCACTGCGTGGAGCGTGGAGGGTGGTCGCGGAAACGGTCGGAACCCCACGCAATCCGCGCGGCCGGTTAGATCCCGCCCAGTTGAATCCCGGGCATGCACAGCGCGCGTGTCGGGATGCAGTGTGAACGAACTCGGCGGGCCCGACTTGTAGGGTTCGTCGCTCGGGAAATGAAGCAGGTCAGGCGCGGCGCAACTTCGGAGCCACCAGGGCCAGCAGCGCCACCAGGGCGATGCCGGTGAACCCCACCACCTGGGCCGCTCCCGGAGCGCCCCATGCTCCCGCGATGCCGCCGGCGGCCACGCTGCCGAAGCTGTAGGCCAGGATCGCGAAGGACCGCAGGCTCATCACGCGGCCCCGGAACTGCGGTTCGGTGGTACGGAGCAGCAGGGTCAGGATCATCACCTGGGTGGAGGCAAAGGACATTCCCACCACCGCGAAGATCGCCATCGACAGATAGAAGGAAGTCGAGAGCGAAAACAGAAGAATCGAACCGTGCCAGCACACCACCGCGACGATGAGCAACAATCCAGGCCGGCGCAGGTTCGGCACCATGGTGAACCCCAGTGATCCGGCGAGGGCTCCGCTGCCGAAGGCGAACAACAGCAGTCCCAGTCCGGCGGAGTCGGTGCCCAGCACGTCCCGGGCGAAGATGGGAGCCAGACCGGTATGCACGGTCCAGCCGGCCAGGTTGATGATGACGGCGACCACCAGGACCGCCCAGAGCACCTGGTTGCCCACGACGTACCGCAGACCTCCGAGCACGGTGCTCATGACGCGTTCGGGGCCGCGCACCACGGTCGTCGGCGGTCTTCGCACATTCAATGCGACGAGCCCGCTGGCGAGATAGAGGCAGGCGATGGCCGTGTAAGCGCCCTGCGGTCCCAACCCTTTAAAAAGATATCCGCCAATCACCGGGCCGCAGAGCATCGCGATGTTCATGGCCACAGTGTTGAACGCGGCGCCGTGTGCGAGTTGATCGGTGCGCAGAGTGTCGGCGACCAGTGACTGCGCCACGGGCATCTGGCAGAGACGGACGACCCCCATCACCAGCGTGATGGCAAAGATATGCCACACCTCCAGCCGGCCCGAGAGGATCAGGCCCAACATCAGCATGCCCATCAAACCCATGATGAACTCGACGGAGGCCAGGAGTCGGTTGCGCGGCAACCGGTCGGCGAGAGCGCCGGTGAACAGGGCCAGGAAGTTCAGCGCCATGCGCGCGGCGGCAATCGCTCCGACCAGAACCGGCGAGTCGGTCAGCGTGAGGACGAACCAGCCCAGCACCGCGGATTCCATCTGGGTGCCGACGCCCACAAGGGCGGTGGAGCCCCAGACGAAGGCGAAGTCGCGGTTCCGGAATACGCCCAGCGGGGAGGAAGCGCGATGCAGGGTCGCCGCGACTCTCATGCCGGCTCTGAGCGGTGGGGACGCGCCGAACCGGGGCTACTGGCGGCGGCCTTGAGAGATGCGGTCACCCGCGATAAATCCCCTGGACTTGTTGTCACCCGACTTTCCCCCTGGCTTCCGACGCTTTGAGTGCCGGATGATAACATGCGGCGTGATGGGCGCTGGGTACGCTCGGGTTGGCGGTGTACCGCAAGTACGTGATAGTCTGCTGACCGCAGCGCACTCGATGCCATCTGCAAGCAGATCAGTGACTACGAAACAACTCAACGCCCGCGAAACCCCGACCGCCGCCGAGTTGATGCGGCGGACGTCGGAAATGTTGCCGGCGCTGAAGGAACGCGCGGCTCACACCGAGGAGTTGCGGCGGCTGCCTGAAGAGACGGTGGCCGACCTGCTGGCGTCGGGACTGTATCGCATTGGCGTCCCGATACGGTATGGCGGACTGGACATCGACTACGCGTTGGCGCTGGATGTGGCCGCAGAACTGGGACGGGCGTGTCCCGCCACGGCGTGGTGCTATGGATTGTGGGCGGCGCACGCGTGGTTAGTGGGATACTGGCCCGAGCCGGCGCAGGAGGAGGTGTTCGGGTCGGACCCGGACGCGCTGTGCTCCAGCTCGCTGAACGTCGGCCGGTCCACCTGCACGCCGGTGGACGGCGGATACCGGCTGACTGGGCGGTGGGAGTTTTCCAGCGGGTGCGACGCCGCAAGCTGGCTGATGCTGGGCGTGCCGGGAATAAGCGAGCGGAACTGGGCGCTGGTGCCACGGGGCGATTACGAAATCGTGGACACGTGGTTTGTGTCCGGGCTACGCGGAAGCGGGAGCAAGGATATCCAGGTGAGGGACGCGTACGTACCGTCTCACCGCATCCTTGACGTGACCGCGGCGGGGGACAGCGACTGGACCGGCTGGGAACTGCACCGACAGAGCCGGTACCGGTTGCCGATACCGGTGTTGTTGGGTTGGGACCTGGTGGCCCCGATGCTGGGCATCGCCCAGGGGATGCTGGACGGGTTCATCGCCAAAACGGCAGGGAGCGCGGGAGCGGCCAAGTCGGCGGACGCTCCGGCGGTGCACATTCGGGTGTCCCAGGCCGCAGCGGAGATTGATGCCGGCAGAGCCCTGATGGATCGGGACGTGCGCGAGGCGCTGGACTGGGCGGAAGCGGGCGAAGGCTTCGCGACCCTGGATCGGGCTCGATATCGGCGGGACAAGGCGTACGTCACCCAAGTGTGCCTGCAGGCGGTGAACCGGATTTTCGACATCAGCGGCGGGCATGGCCTTTTCGAGTCCGATCCATTGCAACGGTTCCACCGGGATGCCCACGCCGTGGCCCACCGGGACACGCTGATCATGGACCTGGGCGGACAGGAGTACGGACGGGTGGTGTTGGGGCTGGACGCCGAGGGTAGAATTTAGCACCTGATTACTTACCAGACCCAACGCAATTCGATTTAGGAGTTGATATGGCGATCCAGCAGACGATGCAGAATCTGGAACAGGGCGATGTAAACCTGCCCGAGTCCGGCCGACCGGTAATCCGCTCCAACGAAGGGGTTATCTCGTCGGGACACTACCTGACCTCGATGGCCGGAATGCGGATACTGCTGGCCGGAGGCAATGCCTTCGATGCCATGGTCGCGGCCAGCCTTGCCGCTGCGGTGGTTGAGCCCATCGCGTCGTATTCGCTGGCCGCCGAGGGTGTCTTCATGCTGTACGACGCCGCCAGTGGAGACCTGCGGTCGCTGAGCGGACAGGGCGGAGCGCCCGGCGCGGCGACGGCAGAGTTCTACCGCTCTCGCGGACACGAGCGGATCCCGACCGGCCCTGGAATGGATGCGCCGCTGTCGTTCACCCAGCCGGGCATCGTCGACGCGTTCATCAACATGCTGGAACGGTACGGCACTATGTCGTTTGCCGAGGTGGCAGCGCCGGCCATCAGCTACGCCGAAGATGGAATCCCCCACTACGAGTACATGCTGGAACGGCTTCGGTCCCAGTCCGGCCAGGAGCAGTTCGACAACTTCCCGCCGGGCGGCTGGGAGGTGTTTTACGAAAACCGGGAGGTGCCGGCTCCGGGAAAGATGATGCGGCAGCCGGGCTTGGCGAATACCTTGAAGACCATGCGGGACGCATCGCAGGCGGCGTCAGGGTCGAGGTCGGACAGCCTGAAGGCGGCAAGGAACGCGTTCTACGAGGGGCCCATCGCGGAGTTGATCGTCGAGGAAACGCGGAAGGTGGGCGGCATCCTGGCCATGGAAGACCTGGCGGGATACCGGTCGCAGTTCGGGGAGCCGGTGAGCACGACCTTCCACGGCCACGAGGTCTGGGGCCAGGACTCGTGGACGCAGGGGCCGATGCTGATGCAGACCCTGAACATCCTGGAGAACTTCGACCTCAAGGCGATGGGCCACAACAGCCCGGCGTACATCCACACGGTGGCCGAGGCGCTGAAGCTGGGCTTCGGAGATCGAGAGGCCTTCTACGGCGACCCGGATTTCGCCACGGTGCCCATCGACGGTCTGTTGTCCAAGGAGTACGCCGCCGCACGGGCTGAGGAAATCGATCCGGAAGGGGCCTATCCGGAGCAGCGACCTGCGGGCGATCCCTGGCGCTTCTCCAAGAAGACTGGGCGCACTGCCCCGCAGGTCATGGCCGCGGCCATCGGACCCGACACCTCCGCGGACGATGGGACGACTCACGTGTCGGTCCTGGACAAGCATGGCAACCTGGTGTGCGGCACGATCAGCGGCGGGTCGTTCTCCAAGTCGGTGTTCTTCCCTGAGCTGGGCGCCTGCCTGAGCACGCGCATCGAGATGTTCAACTGCGAGCCGGGTCACCCCAACGTGGTGGAACCGGGCAAGCGTCCGCGCACCACGCTCGTCAACTACATCGTGGCGAAGGACGGCAAGCCCGTGATGACCGTGGGATGCCCCGGCGGCGACAACCAGGTGCAGGGCAACTTGCAACTGATCCTCAATTCGCTGGTGTTTGGGATGGACCCGCAGCAGGCGGTGGAAGCGCCCCGGTTCGCCACCTCCAGCAACGTGAACTCCTTCTACCCCCACGTGTACTACCCGGGTCAACTGGACCTGGAGGACGGGTTCCCGGAATCCACGGAAGGCGCGCTGAAGGCGCTGGGTCACAAGATCCACCACACCGCCAACTGCGGGCTGGGCGCAACGGTGTCGGTGCGGGATCCCGAGACGGGTTCGATGAGCACCGGCGCCGACCCACGCCGGGCCTGCTACGCGCTGGCGCTGTAGGAGACCAATCGACCCCAGGATATTGCTTCCGGGACTGGCAATCAGTCCCGGAAGTCGTTTTCGTAGAGTGCCCGCAGCCGCTCCAGGTGCTCGGCGGGAATCGGCGGCAGGTCGACGCAGGCGGCGGTTTCCTCCGCCTCGGCTCGGTTTTTGACGCCGGGGACGGTGCTGTGGATATCGGGGTTCATCAGGCAGAAGACCATGGCTGCCTGGGACATCGTACGGATAGGGCCGTCCAGAAGGAACCCCAATTTCTGGACGCTGTCCAGGTCCTTCTGCATCAGCGCGTCGCCGGGCCGTGGTGGCCGGTCGAGGGCTTCGGTGAGCGCGCCGGCGGCGTGGGAGCGGATGCCGATGACGCCCATGTCGAGGCTACGGGCCAGCGGGATGATCTGCCCGTTGTCGTGCTGGCTGAAGCCGGGCGGTGGCGGCTCCATTGCGGTGAGATTGAGCAGGTTGTAGTAGGTGAGGACCGTGTCGTACTCGTTGGCCTCCAGGATGCGGCGCATGGTGGGCACATGGTGGTCCATGGCCGACAGGCCGATGAACCGGGTCTTGCCGGCTTTCTGGACGGCCCGGTAGGCGTTCAGCACCGGGCCGAGCACGTCGTCGGCCGATAGCGAGTCCGCGACCTCGCCCCGATGCTCGGTGAAACGGTTGTGGACGTGGAGCACGTCCACGGAATCTCGGCGCAGGCGACGGAGGCTGATGTCCACCGACCGTTGCACGGCCCCGGCGACGTCGTCCATGTCGTCGGCGCGGAGCCGCACCTTGGTGGCGACCACCACCGGCTCGGTGCGACCCTCCAGCGCCTTGCCCAATGCCTCTTCGGCCTTGCCGTCGCCGTAGGACGGGGCAACGTCGAAGAAGGTGATGCCCAGATCGAGGGCCCGGTGAACGGAGGCAATGGCTTCGTTCTCGTCGGTGGCTCCCCAGACCTGCCCGATGCCGCCGCCGCCGAAGCCGGCCCGGGATACGGTGAGGCCGGTGCGGCCGAGTTGTGCGTATTGCATGGCTAATCCTTGTCGGAAATTTACAACTTCGTATCGTCATTCCGGCCTTGAGCCGGAATCCAGAAAGTCCGAGCGCGGTTAATTCGAGTGGGTTGCACTTGCCTGGGACAGCGGATTCCGGCGAAAGCCGCAATGACGGATAAACGCCAACACGCTTAGCTGTGTTCGCCCTCGGCCAGTTGGAAGTAGATGCCGTGGGAGCTGGCCGGCTCGATGCTGGCGGTGAGGTAGCCGAAGGGGCTGGCGGACGGGCCATCACCGCGCATATCGTTGCCGTTGGCCTGCAGGTCGTTGAAAAGCTGGCCGATGCCGTCCACGCCCCAGGCAACGTGCATGACGCCGGGGCCGGTGGCCTGGAGCTGGCGGGCCATCGGAGTGTCGTCGCGCAGGGGCTCGAAGAAGTCGACGAGGGTGTCGCCGATCTGGTAGAGGATGGACTTGAAGCCGCGCTCGGTGAACTCGTCGCGCCGGATGGGGGTGAGGGAGAAGTTGCGTTCGATGTAGGCGGCCATGTCGTCCACGTTTTCCACGACATAGGTTACGTGATGCACTTTGTTCAGCATGATCGACCTCCGCACTGTTAGACTTGGTCGCAGCCTATTGGTTTTCAGGCCGGCATTCAACCCTGACAAGCCAACGAAAATGTTTCATTGCGAGCGCAGCGCGGCAATCTCGTTGAGGCAGCAATCATCTTCGGCATCCTGTTCATCCTGTGCATCGATGTAGAAATTCTCCCGTTTCCGTGGAAGCGGGTACGCGTGAATGACGAGGCGACTATATGAGCGACTACAAGATTTTCGAACTGGGCGACGTTGACCTGCAGTGCGGCCTGCGCCTGCGGGGAGCGCAACTGGCGTATCAGACCTACGGCGAACTGAACGCGCGCAAGGACAACGTCATCGTGTTTCCGACCTTCTTCGGGTCGCAGCACCCGGCCAACGAGCCGATGATCGGCCCGGGCATGGCGCTGGACCCATCGAGGTACTTCATAATCATCCCGAACCTGTTCGGCAACGGGCTGTCGTCGTCGCCCAGCAACACGCCGTCCCCATACGGCAGGGCCAGGTTTCCCCGGGTCACCTACTACGACAACATCGGGTTCCAGCGCCGGCTGGTCACCGAGGAGTTCGGCGTCGAGCGCATCGCGCTGGTGTGCGGGTTCTCCATGGGGGCGCAGCAGACCTTCCACTGGGGCGCGCTGTATCCCGACATGGTGGAGCGCATCGCCCCGTGGTGCGGGTCGGCGAAGACGGCGCGGCACAACTTTGTTTTCCTCGAGGGCGTTAAGGCGGCCCTGTGCGCCGACGAGGCGTGGAACAACGGCTGGTACGACACGCCGCCGGCCAAGGGCTTGCGGGCGATGGCCCGGGTCTACGCCGGCTGGGCGCCGTCGCAGGCGTTCTACCGGGAGAAGGTGTACCTGGACATCGGCCATTCCTCGCTGGAGGACTACCTGATCACGTCCTGGGAGGGGCGCTACCTGCAGCAGGACGCCAACAACATTCTGGCGATGGTTGCCACCTGGCAGGCCGGCGACATCAGCGACAACCCCCTTTACGGCGGCGATTTCGAGAAGGCGCTGGGTTCCATCAAGGCCAGGGCCTTCGTGATGCCGTCGCGCACCGACCAGTACTTCCCGCCCGAGGACAACGAGATCGAGGTGTCGATGATGCCCAACGCCGAGTTGCGTGTCATCGAGACCATCTGGGGACATACCGGTGGCGGGCCCGGCCGCAACCCGGCGGACACCGGGTTCGTCGACGCGCAGCTGAAGGAACTGCTGGCGAGCTGAAATCGACGGCAGTCAGACCCATGGGGACGGTTGGCGAACTTGGCGAATGGTGGGAGGGATTTTTCTCCGGCCTGTGTCTGGACTATGTCCGGCATGCACGAGATGAGGAGCAAACACGGGCCGAAACGGCGTTCGTCCACGGGACGCTGGGACTCCCCCGGCGGGCGAAGGTTTTGGACGTCCCATGCGGCGCGGGCCGGATGTCGTTGGAGTTGGCGGCGTGCGGCTATGAAGTCACCGGAGTAGAACAGAGCGCGGAGTTGATTGCGGACTGTCGTCATGAGGCCGGCGAGCGGGGTATTCAGGTCGATTTCCGGCACGGCGATATGCGCGCACTACCGCAGGACGGTACCTACGACGGGGCGGTGTGCCTCTGGAACAGCTTCGGTTACTTCGATGACGCGGGCAACCTGGAGTTCCTGAGCGCCGTGTCCCGGAGCCTGAAGCCCGGCGGCCGGCTGGCCCTGGATACCCCACTGCTGGAGACGTTGCTGCTGGACGCGGTCCAGGAACCCCGGGTGTGGGAAAAAGCGGGAGACCTGCTGGCGCTCGAAGAGCGAGGCTACGACCACACGAGCGGCCGGCTGGAATCTACGTGGACGTTCATCCGCGGCGGGCAGCGGGAAGTCCGCGACATGTCGATCAGGCTATACTCCTACCGCGAGTTGGTCGCCATGCTGGAGTCGGCCGGGTTCGGGCTGCACGAAGCCTACGGCGACCTGGAGTTCACGCCCTTCGAACTCGGCGCGCCGTGGCTCTACCTGGTCGCCACCAAAACCGGGGAACTGCAGCCGTGAGCCGCACCGTCGCAGCGCTCCGCAGCGGGTTCCCCAGCAGGTTACAGGGAGCGGCAGGACTGCGGTGATGCGCCGAGCAAAAAAGATGGGAGGGTGAGCATCGCTCACCCTCCCATAACAACCTGGCCGGATAATGTGCGAAGGTTGGAGGAGGAAACCTACCGGACGCTGGGAATTCCGAAGAACCCGTTCGTCTCTCCGTTCAATTCCGGCGGGCCGTCTCAGCCCCTACTAGCAGGGGATCCCGAAGAAGCAGGTCCCAGGCTGCTCAGGGGTGGTGTACTGCTGTTCCACTGGATGCTGAGTGGACCCCACGTCCACGCCGCCGTCCGCCGACGCAACGCTGGCGCCGCCCATGGCGCTGAACCAGACCACTCCGGCCATTGCGGCGGCCACAGCCAGGGACAGCACGATTCTCCGACGTCCAACCGATCGCTTCATCTGAGTATTCATCACGGACCTCCTATGATCCTTGGTTCGTATTGCAAATGCCCTGAATCACTTGTTATGGGGGGTGATCCAATAGCCATTTGGTACATATAATAATACCGAGTCTTGTCACTGTTGTGAAGGCATTTATATGTACTTTCTGTGATAGTAGTGTGAAAAATATATGAGCGCATATTCTGATGCCGCCTTCAGGAACGTCTCCGGACATTGGACATGCCGCCGCAGGGCGGGCAACCTGACCAAAGGCGAAAACGAACTGGGGCGAACCACCGTTCGCCCCAGCATCGTGTCCGTCCGGTTCCGAGGTTACGCGGACGCCAGCGAGCCCATCGGGTCCCACGGCGGGAGGACGATGGGTTCGAGGTCGAGGGCGTCCTGCAGATCCTGGGGCAGGTAGCTCTTCGGCGCGGCGATCTCGAACATGTACTCGGCGAACCAGGAGTCGTTCATCAGGAAGAAGCCCTTTTCGCCTACCTTGTCGTCCCAACTGTTCTCGACGCGCCAGCGGCGGGGCTTGCCGTCCACCACGTCCACACCGGTGAAGAGCATGGCGTGGGTCATGGCGGTCTGGTGGTACTCCAGCCGCTCCGCCTTGTCCATCTCGAAGTCGGCGCTGTAGACGCTGCCGTAGTCGAAAAGCTCGGCATCCCACACGCCCTTGTCGCGGTGCATCTGCTTGCCGGTGTCGCAACCCATCCAGACGGGGGTGCCGTCGTGGAGCATGCGCATGGCGACGTCCTTCATGAGGTCGATGTCGACGTTGAGGTAGGTGATGCGGGTGCCGTCGACGACATTGCCGAGATACTGGACGGTGTAGGTGCGGCCCGGCGGGCTGGAGCCCCGGGGGTCGTGCACGAGGCAGACGTAATCTTCCATGGGGGTGGAGATGTACTTCTCGGCGAACTTGAGGGGCGTCATCTCGCCGTCGCGATGGAACTCGCCGTCCTTGTCCTTCCACTGCCAGTCGAACTGCGCCGGCGGGGTACCGAGGTGGATGCAGAGGATCTGGTAGACGGCGCGGAGCGCCTCCTGCTTGGCGTCGCGCATTTTGTCCAGGCCGGCCTCGTCGGCGTAGAGGCGGCGGATGTTGCGCGCGCCCTGGCGGACCTGGTAGTTCAGGCCGGAGTTCATGCGCATGGAGTTGCCGGAGCTTTCGGTTTCGGGCATCACGGTCTTCGGGACGACGCCGTGCTTGCGGATCAGGCTGACGAACATGTCCCACTGGCCGCCGTCGCCCAGGGGCTGCTGCAGGAGCCAGGCCACCACGCGATCATCGATGGGCCGGTCGGCGGTCTCGATGACGGCCTCAAGGATGTAGTTGGCGCGCTCCATCTTGTCCCAGAACATGACGTAGCTCTGGCTGAACTCGAACTCCTTGACGTTGAGGACGTTTCGGGTCTCGGAACGAAACAGGTTGAGGCCGGCGAACATCCAGCAGCGGCCGGAGCGGGCCTGGTTGGTGACGCCCCAGTCGTCCAGCACCGTCGAGAAGCTGTGAGTGGCCTCGGCGACGATGTTGCGGTTCAGGGCAACGTCGTTGACGTCGTGCTGGGTCACCACGTTCTGCATGAGCTGGTGGTTGGGCTGGGAGGCGAAGGCCTCCTGGAAATCGGCCATGGTGGCGGCGTCGAGGGCGCCCGGGTTGGTCTGGGTGGTCATGGTGCATCTCTCCTGGGGTCGGTGGTTCAGTTTGCGGCGGCGTGTGCCGGCGACAGGCTGCCGACCACGTCGGTGATTTCGGTCAGCGCCCGGTTGATTTCGTCTGCTGTGGTGAAGCGGCCTACGGAAAGGCGCAGGGTGCCCATCGCGTACTGGGTGGGCACGCGCATGGCTTCGAGGACATGGGAGAGTTCAACCTGGTCGCTGTGGCAGGCGGCGCCGGCCGAGGCGGCCACGGTGGGCAGGCTGGCCAGAACGCGGTCGGCCTCCATACTTCGAAAGCCGATGCTGCAGGTGTTGGGCAAGCGCTGGGTCGAATGGCCGTTGACGCGAGCGTAGTGGCCCGATTCCAGCAGACCCTGTTCCAGGCGATCGCGCATGGCGGCCATGTGGCCGGCGTATTCGCCCAGGTTCTGCTCGATCAGTTCGCAGGCCTTGCCCAGGCCCGCCATGAGGATGATGTTCTCGGTGCCGGCGCGCCGGTTGCCCTCGTGGTTGGCGCCATGCATCAGCTTTTCCAGTTGGACGCCGGGTCGGATGTACAGCGCGCCGATGCCCTTGGGGGCGTAGAGCTTGTGGCCGGCCACGGACAGCAGGTCGACGCCGAGGTCGTCCACCTTCACCGGGATCTTGCCGATGGACTGGGCGCAATCGCTGTGGACCAGGACGCCGTGACGATGAGCGATTTCGGCGATCTCCGCGATGGGCTGGATGGTGCCGACCTCGTTGTTGGCGTGCATGATGGTGACCAGCACCGTTTCGGGGGTGATGAACTCCTCGACCTGGCGGGGGTCGACCATGCCGTGCTCGTCGACCGGGAGGTAGGTGGTCCGGATGCCCTGGCCTTCGAGATACCCGCACACCTCGGTCACCGCCGGATGTTCGACGGCCGAGGTGATGATGTGATTGCCGCGGTGGCGGTATGCGCCGGCAACGCCCTTGATGGCGTGGTTGTTGGCCTCGGTGCCGCCGCTGGTGAAGATCAGGTCATCCTCAGAGCAGCCCAGAAGGCCGGCTACCTGCTGCCGGGCCAGGTCAACTCCCTCGCGCGCGGCAAGGCCGAAAGAATGGCCGCTGGACGGGTTGCCGAAGAGCCCGTGCACGTAGGGCAGCATGGCCTCGGCGACGGCGGGGTCGATGGGCGTGGTGGCGTTGTAGTCCAGATAGATGCCGTCCATTTCCGGCTCCGGCGCGCGTCGGCGTGTGGGGTGAGTTGCGCCGCATTATAGACCACGGTGAACCGGGTCGGACAATCGTGGGAAGCGGCTGCGACGCGGGGCTGGGATCAAGCCCCGCGCGTCAAAGCACAGTCCAAGGTCCCGCCGGATATTCCGCGCGGGACCCTCGGACAATCAGCGCCAACCGCAGTCAGTGGGCTCAGTTCTGGTTGTACACCGGAGGGTCGTACTCGATGGGGCCACTGTACTCCCACGGCCCGTTGCGGGGGTTGGTATCCCCGGAGCTGTGCCAAACGTAGGACGCCCGGATGCGGAAGTTGTACCGTTCGCCGACCACCGGCTGGGCGTTGCTGCAGTAGTTGGTAATATCCAGCGTGAGGGCCGCGCTGCTCAGGGTGTCGTTGCCCCGGCCGACGTTGCGGTACCGGTCCCTGGAGCACCATCCGCTGGACTGGCCATCGGCCAACTTGTACTCGATGTCGTAGCGGTATTGGGGCACCGTGTTGCCGTCGGCGTCGCGGATGGGCCGTTTGTTGTTGAAGTTGCGCACGGGCCGGAAATCGGGGTTGTTTGGATAGTACGGGTCGGGCCGGTCCCACGTCACCGTGAAGCCGCCGGCTGCCCTGACCTCCGCGGACACGTCGGCGGGAGCGTGGGGCGCGCCGGACATCACGAAGTATTCCTCGGATGGCCCGCTTTCGCCCAGGATGTTGTAGGCCTTGACGCGCACGTAGTAGCGCCCGTGGCCGGCCATGTTCGTCAGCAGACGAGACACAGCGGAGGGGTCTTCCACCTCCACTTTGTCGCCCGCCCGGTAGGTGGCGCGGGTCCGCCATTGCAAGATGTATCCGCCGATGGGACCGCCGCCAGCGGGGGGATCCCACCACACCAGCAGGGACTCCCTACCGCCGACTGCCTCGATGCCGGTGGGAGTGTCGGGAGCGCCGCCGGCGAGGTTGTATTCGATGGGCCCGCTGTATGCCCACGGCCCGTTGCGGGGGTTGGTGTCGCCGGAGTTGTGCCAGACGTAGGACGCGCGGATGCGGAAGTTGTACCGCTCGCCAACTACAGGCTCGGCGTTGCTACAGTAACTGGTGACGTCCAACGCCAGGGCCGCCCGGTCCAGGGTGTCGTTGCCCAAACCGATGTCGCGTCGCCGGTCCTGCGAGCACCATCCGTCGGGCTGTCCGTCGGCGAGCTTGTATTCGATGTCATAACGGTATTGAGGGACGGTGTTGCCGTCTGCGTCGCGGATCGGCCGTTTGTTGCTGAAGTTGCGGACGGGCCGGAAATCGGGGCTGTTGGGGTAATAGGGGTTTGGTCGGTCCCAGGTCAGGTGGAAGCCGCCGCCCGGGCGAACCTCGGCCTCGAAATCCGTGGGCTTTCCGGGCGCGCCGGACATGACGAAATACTCCTCTGAGTACCCGCTTTCGCCGAGCACGTTGCGCGCCATCACGCGCACGTGGTAACGCCCATGGCCTGCCATGTTGCGGAGCAGCCCATGGCCCTGAGCCGGATTGCTCACAACCGCCTCATCGCCGGGTTCATAGGAGCCGCTCGTCCGCCACTGCAATACGTATTCGTCCGCCGGAGTGCCGCTGGGCGGCCAATCCCAGGATACGAGAAGCGCCTCCCTGCCTCCCACGGCTTTGACGCCGGTGGGGGTGTCGGGCGGCCCGCCGCTGGGATTGTAGGCCACGCGCCCGGTGTACTTCCATGGCCCGTTGCGCACGTTGGTGTCGCCGGAGTTCTTCCAGACGTAGGACGCCCGGATGCGGAACTTGTACTCTTCGCCAATTTCCGGCTGCGCATCCTCGCAGAAGCGGGTCATCGTCAGGGTGTGGACTGCCGGATCGAGGGTATTGTGGCCTCGTTGCAGGTCCTGGTAATTGTCCAGGCTGCACCAGGGCCCGGGCGGGTCATCGGCGAGTCGATATTGCACGTCGTAGCGGAACTGGGGCACCGTGTTGCCGTCCGCATCCCGGATCGCCCTCCTGTTGCTGTCGCGGACGGGACGGAAGTCGGGGTTATTGGGATAGTAGGGATCAGGCCGGTCCCAGGTCAGCCAGAACCCGCCGCCGGGGCGAACATGGACCCTGAGGTCGGTGGGCTGGCCCGGCGTGCCGGACATCACGAAGTACTCGTCCGATGGCTCGCTGCGCCCCAGGAAATTGCGCGCCAGCACGCGCACGTAGTAACGCCCGTGGCCCGCCATGTCCTCCATGAGATGCGGCCCGACCCAGGGTCTCCACACGCCGACCTCGTCGCCGGGCTTGTAGGTCGCGCCCGTGCGCCACTGGATCACGAAGGCGTCGTGTATGGTGCCCTCTTCGGGCAGACCCCAGGACACCAGCAGCGAGTTCCTGCCGCCCACCGCCGTCACGTTGGTGGGCGCTTCGGGCGGGCCCTTGGTTACCACGGTTTTCCAGGCCGGATTGCCTACGGTATCATCGTGGGCAATGGCCTGTACGCGCACCGTGTAAAACACGGCATTCTGCAAGCCCGGGATCGTCGCCGATGTGGTGGAGGCGGAGTCCAGGTCCAGCCGGCGGGAATCGTCAAAATCCTCGTCTCCAGTCTTCCATTGGACCCGGTAGCCGCTGAGTTCGATCTCGCTGTGCGTGGGTTCCTCCCACGACACCTGGATCTCGTGGTCCGCGCCGGTCACGCTCAGAGCCGACGGAGCGGCCGGCTTCCCGGGAGTGGCGGAGGTGGCAACCCACCGGTGGTGTCCGTCGTTGTCTTCGTGAACCGTTGTGGAGCCGCTGTTAACGCCGACAACCCGCACGAAGTGCTGTGTGCCGTCGGTCAACTCCTGGATGGTGTGGGACAGGTCGTCAGTCTCCGAGATCAAGGCCTGCCGGGACGTGTGAAAATCCTGGTCGGCCGTCCGCCACTGCACGGCGTAGTGGGTGACCCAGGGGCGGGTCTCGTACAGGTGGGGGCTCCAGGTGACCTTCAGCTCGCCGTTTCCGGTGATGATTGCCAGGTCCTGTGGCTTGCGCCAGTGGCAGCCGCCGTCCTTCCAGGGGTTGCCGAAGGCCGGCCCCGACGAGCCCAGCGCCCAACTGGCCTCGCGTACGGAGCAGTACCCTCCGAACATGTTGCGCATGTGATATGCCGCCGTGCGTTTGCCGTTGGCAACCTTGAGATCGGCCCAGACGGCGTCCATGTCCACCGCGCCGTCGCCGTCGTCGTAGTGGTCGTAAAACCAGTCGGTGATCTCGCCTCTTGCCACGCTGCCGGCGACCCTGACGCTCTCCCGGTCCGGTTTGGCTCTATTGGCAATCTCCGGGCAATTCCCCAGGTACCCAATTGACTGGGAGGCCGAGCGGTGCGTGTGGTAAGCCAACACGTCGGCGTAGATTTCGCCGACGGGGCAATCGCCCTTGACCCGGTGATTGAAGTAGAGCCAGCCGACGCCAACCGGCCCAGGAACCTCCGGGACACGATAGTCCAGGAGGAAATGGTGGGCCAACTCGTGCAACACCACTTTCGTTGACTGGTAGCCCCATTCGGTATAGCCGTAGCGGGCGCCCCGGTTCACGCCGCTGAATCCGTCGCGTCCCAGGATGTAGTAAACGTAGAACCCCGGGTTGTTGTAACTTCCCACTCGCACGGGAAGCGGATAATCGCGCCACGCCCGGCGAACCCACTCGTGGTCGTCCTCGTACCTTGAGACTATTCGGTCACTGATATGGGTAACGGCTGTCGCGTTGCGGGTATCCACAGATCGGGGCGTTGCGGATCGCAGGCTGGTCTGGTTGTACTCCGTAGATTCGGACACGGAGCCCTGTATTTTGACCAGCACCGAATAGGACCGGTCGGTGGGGAGGCTCCAACCGGCGGCGCCACCCGAGTCCTGGCCGTTTCCATCGAGGAATCCCACCTGGAAATTCGCCGAACTCGTCCCATCGACGTCGTTCTCGAACACGACGAAATAGTCGGTATCGGAGTCCAGGGTCGCGCCAACCGGGGCGGTGAAGGTGTTGCGGGCGTCGTTGGTGAAGGACGCCGGGTTGCTCAACGTGTGCAGAATTTCGTCGGGGTTGCCATGCGAATCGGCAGTGTAAACGCTGACTTTTGGCGCGTCGTCCGAACTCACGTCCTTCAGGTACGCGACGATCTTCGAGAGGGAATATCCGTCCTCGCTGCTGCCGGTGGAAAACCCCTGGGCCTGCGCGTAAACCACGCGTTCGCTGGGACCCACCTGTTCCCAGCCATCGGGAGCCGCGACTTGACCCAAGTTGCTGACCAGGGTGATGCCCGTGCTGGCTTGCGCTGGAAACGCCAGCGTGGAGACGGTCAGCGTGACAATCAGCAACACGACGGCAGCGATCAACACCCCGATATGACGGCGGGTGCGCCGCTGCGGAGGCCAAATATTCATCAGCGTGCTCCTGTTGAGAATATTTCGTGGGAACGTGTTATTCCAGATGGGTCAGATGGTGGATGGCCTCAGAACGCCGTTTCGGAGGAAGCGTTTGCAGGTTTGTAATCGGCGATCCGGACTCGATCGTTTTGGCCCTGAGATCGGTCAGCCTGGCCACGATGTAGCAACGCCGGCGTTGTTCCAAGAAAACGTTGCACCCCAAGAAAACGTTTCACTTTGAAAATGTAGCCCGATCGACGCTCGAAGTCTGTGCAAGTTTGGATTTGCACCTGGCGTGCCGACCATTCCCGGTTCGGCTGACGATGCGGCCAACGTGTTCGTTTCCTCGGGGCGTCACTGGCTAAGGCGACGGACGGTATAAGTACGGCATTGTCCGAGGGTTCGTGGCGGCGTCAATGGCTCTGCGACAGGAACCCCGTGCGGCTACCGAGACTGGCGACGCGCTTTTCGGCGAAGACAGGGCGAAAAACGCGGCGATTTCCCGAAACGTGACTGATCCGCGCCGGGCGTATGAGTCAACGACACGTTGCAGTTCACGCGTACCCGGTTTGTGATTGTGAGTGCAGCGTGGCCGCCTCGTGGCGGCCGGGATCGTCACTACATCAATGGGATCGCCACGTCGCTTCGCTCCTCAGAGCGACGAGTTTGCAAAGGCTGGGTACGCGGGTGAACCTGGTGGGTTCCGGCGCGTTTCTTACGCTGGGCGCGGCCCGGAGCGTAATAGTCCTCGTGGCATCCAGACGGCTGATGAACACTGAGTAGAGCCACGGATATCCGTTATAACAATAATGAATATTGGTAAATGCTATAATGAGGATGTGCCGGCCCGAATAACTGCGGCCGGTGGCGATACCAGCAACGTCCGATATAGGACGAGAGGCAGCAATGCTGCCGGGAGGTGAAAGATGACGGATAAGTCTACAAAGTTCACATCGAAACCCGGCATACGGGAAACGTCCGGGATACTCGCGGCGATCCTGATTGTCACGTTGGGAGCGATCGGTGTCGTGTTCCTGGCGGCGGGCATGGTTTACGCCGACAGCAGCCGAGTGAACGACGACGGTCATGGGTCAGATGCCGGCGGGGCCGCGCAGGAGACAGCCGTGGCGGGAGTGACGATTTCCGGAGTGTCCCTGGTCATACCTGAGGGTGAACAGGGGACTTTTACGGTGAAGCTGGACACGATGCCTTCTGAAGAGGTGGGCATCTCCTTTATGGTGTCCTCACCCACGGCTTTCACGCTCGACCCTGCTGACCTGACTTTTCCGACCGACCAATGGGACGAGCCGCAGACAGTCACCGTGACCACGGTGGCGGACGCCGACGAGGTAACTGATCGCCACACGATCTCCCCTGCGTCCAGCGGTGGCGAATATGGAGCAGTCGCGATCGAACCCATCGGTTTGATCATCACGGACGGCTGCGACGCCATCTGGTGCGGGATTATGGATATGACGAAGACGGTCCCATACGAGTTGGAGTTCGTCAGCCTCGACGACGTTGATTTTGAAGCCGACGGCGTCACTCACACGATCAGCAGCGCTTTGCTGCACACCCGGGTACTGCCCGGGGAGGAGGCGCGACCGCCATTCTCGATACCGGAACGAACGTCATTGCGGCTCTGGCTGAATGGAGGCCTGGCCGGCACGGGTTACTATTCGAACTGGACGCTGGTCGTCAACGACGTTGAGCTGCCGTTCAGCCAGGCGCGGGTGGTCTTCGATGACCTGGAAGGCAACGACAGGCTGCTGTTCAAGTGGTACGCGCCCGGCCTCCACAGACTCGTGCCCACCGGCCAGGGTGAACAGGGCGCGTCGTGGTATCTAAGGATCAAAGACACCGGCGAGCCGATTCCACAGCCACCCGGGCCGCCGATATACCTGAGGTTGGCGTCGGCCGACCCCGAGGACGGCTCGTTGATCCTGCTCTGGAACCGGCCGCACACCATGGACGACTACTACCACGAGTTGACTGAGTTCAAGGTGCAATGGAAGCAAACGGCCGGCAGTTGGGACACCCCGGCGGATGTTTCGGAAGCCACCGTGGCGCCACAGGACAACGCCACGCACGGCCACAAGATTGAAGGGTTGGAAGCGGGCGTTGAGTACGACCTGAGGGTGATTGCGGTCAACGAGGTCGGAGCGGGTGAGCCGTCCGAAGAGATCAGCGCGGTTGCGCAGCCCGAGGCCTCGTAGGAGGGGTTCGGGAGCAGGCAAACGCGCATGTGACGCCGATACGGGCCCATACTGTCGACGCGGGCTGAATACTCATACCGAGGGCAGCCCGCGGATGGCGGCTGGACCGAGCCTCCGGACAGCGACAGGTATGTCGACGGCTCCTCCAACTCTGGAGGAGCCGTTTTTCGTGAATCGCGGGAGGCTGGGTTACTGCAACTACGGCCGGCCTACGCACTCGCCGGAGCAGACCAGCGCGTGTTTCCCTCCTGCATTTCAAAAGGCGGCGAAGTTGCCGAGACGTATATGAGATTGTCATCGCCAATGTTGCGGATGGAGTGGTCCGTACCGGGTGGAACCAGGATGGCCGCGCCCGGTCCGACCTCTTCGACCTCTTCACCGACCCTCATGGCTCCCCGTCCCTGGACGATGACGTAGACCTGCTCCCGTCCGTCGTGGGAGTGGACGGCCTGTTCGCTGCCTGGTTCGCCCTCGACCCAGGTGACCGCCAGGTTTTGGGAGCCGAACTGGCCCGCGGCCAGGAGCAGGTGCGACACCTGGCCGCCGCGATGGTTCTGTGGACACCGGTCCAAAGTCTGGATGTTCATCAGAGTTACCTCTCGTTGAGCAACTGTGGGTCTCTTGTTTGCGCTCGCACGCTGTATTCCGCGAAAGCATGTTCCAGGGCACGAACCCAGGACGGAATCCACGCCTCTTTCCAATCCTACCATCAGGCGTCGGACGGGAAGCGGTGACGCAGGTGGTTTCCTTGAAAAGACTTTCTTGCGGGATTCGGGTACGCCGTGTTAGATTTTGCCGCACTGTTTGAGGTGAATGGAATGCTTCATACGAATAAATTTTTGATTGTAATCGGCCTGATAATGGTTCTGCTTGTGCTGGTGGCATGCACTAGGGAAGTAGTCACAGAAGTAGTGGTCACCGCGACACCCGGCCCTGCGGGCGCAAGCGCCCCGGCGGCAGTGGCGCCCACCACAACGGCCCCCGAAACTTCGGCTCCGGCTGCCGCCACTGCGGCTCCCCCGACGCCGGAAGCGCAGCCTCAGCGGCCGGCAGAGACCGATGATGTGGAGCATGTCTACCAGATTGGCATCTCCGCGGACCTGACCACCACCAACTACTGGGCGTACCTGGGGCCCGACGGGACCATGTGGAACCTGTACGTCCTGGGCGGCGATAAACCGACGCTGTACACCTATTCGGCGCAACGGTACGACTGGGTGCCTTCGTTGGCCGCTGACTTCCCCACGGCTCTGCAGGAAGAAACCGCCAGCGGACAGACCTTCTGGACCGCGGAGGTACAGCTGAAAGAGGGCGTGCAGTGGAGCGACGGTACCGACGTGACCGCCGAAGACTTCGTGTTCACCGCTCATACCGCTTCGGAAATGCGGCTGCCGGGCAACTGGCCGTCGATCGTGGACCCTGACTACTTCGACCACGCGGAAGCGCTGGACCCCTATCGATTGAAGATATTCTTCAAGCAGATGCCGGGGCTGGCGCGCTGGCAGTTCGGGCTGGCGTTCATGCCCATCATGTCCAAAGCCTATTGGGAACCGGTGGTGTCGGCCGCCAGGCAGGACGGAGAGCTCATCGATCAGCAGAAGGCCCTGTACGCTCATGTGCCGGATAACGAACCCACGGCCGGCGGTTTCGGGTTCCAGAAATGGGAGCGCGGGGCGTTTGCCGAGAAGACCCAGAACCCCCGCTATTTCTTCCGTGACGCCACGATCACCGAATACGCCAGCGGTGGGTATGTCGAGTCCAAGCCTGGGGCCTACGAATTTGAGGCTTATGGGGACGCCGGCGGCGACAAAACGCTGGAATTCACGGTGGGGCCGTACGCCGAAAGCACCATCTACTCGATATACGGCAGCCAGGACGCGACGGTGCTGGCGCTGAAGAAAGGCGACCTCGATTTCATGCTGAACCCGCTGGGGTTGTCTCGCGGTTTGCAGAAGCAGTTGGAGGGCGAGGACGGACTGACGGTGATCGAGAACCCGTCCGACGGCATGAGGTACCTCGGCTTCAACTTCCGCAAGGAACCCATGAACAATCACGCCTTCCGACAGGCCGTGGCGACCCTGATTGACAAGGAATTCATCACTCAAACTGTGCTTCAGGGGGTTGCGTTCCCCATGTACGGCACCGTTCCCGAAGGGAATCGCGCCTGGTACAACCCCCATGTTCCTCAGATCGGCAAGGACCTGACTCGAGGAGAACGTATCGCGCAGGTTGTCGAATTGCTCAAAGGCGAGGGGTTCACCTGGGAAACGGAGCCCAGGGTGAGCGAGGATGGCCGTTTCGTGGAGCAGCGGGGCGAGGGCCTGAAGATGCCCAACGGCCAGCCCGTGCCCGACATCAGCATCCTGGCGCCGAGCCCGGGCTACGACCCGCTTCGCTCGACGTTCGCCATCTGGATCGAGCGGTGGCTGAACGAGGTCGGCATTCCGGTGCACGCGGACCTGACCGGCTTCAACCTGATAGTGGATAAGGTGTTCGACCAGCAGGACTTCGATATGTGGATCCTGGGTTGGGGACTGAGCCTGTACCCTGACTACCTGGAGTCGTTCTTCCACAGTCGACACTCGGGTCTGGAAGGACACAACGCCGGCGGATACAACAACCCTGAGTACGACAGGCTGGCCGATGAGTTGCTGGCTGAAACCGACGTCGACGCGGCGCGCGAGCTGGTCTTCGAGATGCAGGCGTTCCTCGCAGAAGACCTGCCGTACGTTCCGCTGTTTGACACGCCGCTGGTGGAAGCCTACCGGAGCGACCGGGTGGAATACCCGTACACCTACTCCCTGGGTGGGCTTCAGAACGCCTCCGGCATGACCACCCTCGTCCAGTTCAAGTAATCCGCGGCGATGGAGACGGACATCGGCCTGTCTCCACCGCGATTTCCAGGCGGCACTGATGGTGACGCGCCATGGGTGCGCGGAGAGCAGCGTGAACGATAATCACATCGGTGACGATAGGAGCCGGCTCTTATGACCCGCTACCTGGCCAAACGCGCCGGGCAGATGGCGTTGACCCTGTTCCTGATCGTCACGCTGACGTTCTTCCTGGTGCAGGCGCAACCCGGCGACTACGCCACCTTCTACGCGCTGAACCCCGACCTGCCGGCCGAGGTCCGTGCCCAGCTCAAGGAGTCCTTCGGGTTGGACAAGCCCTTGTGGCAGCAGTACCTGGTCCACATGAAGAACACTTTCACCGGCAACTTCGGGGTGTCCTTCGGACATTTTCCCCGTCCGGTGATGGAGGTGCTCGCGGAGCGTCTGCCGCGGACGGCGGTGCTGTTCCTGACCGCCACGGCGGTGTCCTTCTACATCGGGTTCTTTCTGGGCAAGGCCATCGCCTGGCGGCGTGGCGGCGTGCTGGAGTATGCGGCGACCATCTCCGGAGCGACTCTGTTCACCGCGTTCACGCCCGCCTTTGGCCTGATGATGATCTGGGTTTTTGCGTTCAAGCTGGGATGGCTGCCGGTGGGCAAGTTTCTGGACCCCCTGGTCTGGAGGGGCGCGGAGGTCAGCGCCAACCACGTGTTCAGCTACATGCTGGTCACCGGAGCGGCCTTTATCGCCTTTGCATTTTTGGTTCTGTTCTTTTTCCGGCGATCGGGGCGGATTGGGCCGGCGCCGCTGGTGGCGCCGGTTATCGGAGCGGCGGCGCTGGCTATTCCAGTGGCGTGGGGGCTCTCCGACATCGGGTTCCTGGCGCTGGACATACTCCGGCACATGATCCTGCCCATCGTCACGCTGACGTTGATCTCCTTCGCCGGCACCATGCTGCTGACCCGAAACAGCATGCTGGAAACGATGCGCGAGGACTACGTGATGGCGGCGCGAGCCAAGGGGTTGCCGGAGAAGGTGGTGCGTGACCGGCACGCGGCGCGCAACGCGCTGCTTCCGGTGGTCACCAGCCTGGTGTACAGCCTGATTTTCGCCATCGACGGTAGCGTAATCATCGAGGGCGTGTTCTCCTGGCCCGGCATGGGCATGACCCTGCTTGACGCCGTGCGTTCGGAGGACCTGCCGCTGGTGATGGGTTCAATGGTGTTCATCGGGCTGTTTTCGCTGCTGGCCCACGTCATCGTGGACGTGCTGTACGTGTACCTCGACCCACGGATACGCTACCAGTGATCACGCCGCAGCCTGACCAGCACGTCGTCATTGGAGGGCCATCCGGGACTCCGGAGCCGCCGCTGGTCGACCTGCATCCGGGCCGGTGGCAGATGGCGATGGCCCGGACGCGGCTGGCGCTGCGGTCCTTCCGCAGTGGCTGGGCCATCTTTGTCGAGAGCCGTATCGGGGTTCTGTCGCTGGCGACCATTGTGCTGTTCGCGCTGATGGCGATTTCGCATCCCATCCTCATGGCGACCGTGTGGGACGCCGAAGTGTACGACCCGGTGACCGGATACGCGTTCGACCGGCTGGAGCATCCTTCCCCGCCGAACTGGAGGCACCCGTTGGGAACCGATCCGCTGGGGCGTGACGTCCTCAGCCAGCTGTTGTCCAGCACGAGGTCCGAGTTCATCCTGGGGATAACCGCGGCGCTGGTCACGGTCGGGATTGCCACGACGGTGGGCGCGGTGGCGGCCTACTACGGCGGGTTGGTGGACTCGCTGTTCATGCGCCTGGCAGACCTGATCATCGCGCTGCCGGGCATTTCGCTGCTGATCGTGCTGAGCGCGCTGTTCGAGCTGAACCTGTTCTACCTGGCGTTGATCATCGGCTTTCTGGGAGGTTTTGGCGGGACGGCGATCATCCTCAAATCACAGGCGTTGAGCATCAGGGTCAAGCCCTACATTGAGGCGGCGCGGGTGGCCGGCGGTGGGCACTTCCACATCATTTTCGTGCACATCATCCCCAACCTGCTGCCCCTGTCGCTGCTGTACATGATGTTCACGGTTACCGGCGCGATCTTCGCCGAGGCGGTGCTCTCGTTCCTGGGCCTGCTGGACCTGCGGATGAGTTGGGGCATCATGATCCACACCGCCAACACCGGGGGCTACCTGCTGGGCGGCACCAGGTACTGGTGGCTCATCGTACCGGCCGGGGCGTCGATCACCTTCCTGTGCAGCGCGTTCTACCTCGTGGGCCGTGCGCTGGACGAGGTGGTGAACCCGAGGCTGCGGCGGCACACCGCGTAGCGTGGGGCTAACGAGATGGTCACGATTGACGAATCCCCGGTGCTTGAGGTCATAGACCTTTCGCTGCGGTATCAGACGCGGCAGGGTGAGGTGCAGGCGGTGGAGGGCGTCAGTTTCGATTTGGCGCAGGGCCAATCGCTGGGGCTGGTGGGCGAGTCGGGCTGTGGCAAGACCTCGGTGGCCACCAGTCTGATGCGGCTGCTGCCGGAAAACGCATACCTGGCCGGTGGGCAGGTCAAGCTGGTTGGGACCGACCTGTTGCAACTTGGTGAGGACGAGATGCGGAGCTACCGTTGGCGTCGCATCGCCATGGTGTTCCAGGCGGCGATGAATTCGCTGGACCCGGTGCATCGGGTCGGGCAGCAGGTAATCGAGGCCATCGAGGCCCACGGCATGGAGTCCACGCTGGCGGATGCCCGGGAGCGGGTGGCGCGCCTGTTCCGCATGGTGGGTCTGGACCCGCAGCTGATGGACCGATATCCCCACGAGTTCAGCGGGGGCATGCGCCAGCGGGCGGTGATCGCCATGGCGCTGTCGTGCGACCCGGACCTGATCATCGCCGACGAGCCGACCACCGCCCTGGACGTCATCGTGCAGGACCGCATCCTGCGCGAGCTGAAGGTCGTGCAGCAGGAACTCCGCATGGGAATGATTTACATCAGCCATGATATCGGGGTGGTTGCGGAGGTGACCGACCGGATCGGCGTGATGTACGCCGGGCGGCTGGTGGAGCTGGGCGACACCGCCGACGTGTTCCGGTCACCGATGCATCCCTACACGGCGGCGCTGATGTCGTCGTTTCCCAGCGTGCATGGAGAGAGGGTGCCGCTGGTTGGCCTCGCCGGCGAGCCGCCCAACCTGATCGACCCGCCGGCGGGATGCCCGTTCCATCCCCGCTGCCAGTACGCCGATGAGATCTGCCGAACCGAGTTCCCGGATCGGTCGATGCGCGGGGATCATTGGGCCGCGTGCTGGCATCCCCTGGACGTGGCGGATGCCGTCGATGAGAGCGGTGATGGTTGCTGAAAAGGATTCCATGTCCGCAGGCGCCCGGACGGGCAGCGACGGGGCTGCTCTGGTGGCCGTCGAAGGGTTGACCATGCGGTTCCCGGTTTCGAAGAACCTGTTCCGTCAGCCCTCCAGCTTTATCCACGCCGTGGACGACGTGTCCTTCGCCCTGGCGCCGGGCGAGAGCCTGGGGCTGGTGGGCGAGTCGGGCTGCGGCAAGACCACGGTGGGCAAGTTGCTGGTGAAGTTGCTGGAACCCACGTCCGGCCAGATCCGCTTCCGCTTTCCGTCATTGGATACCACCGATGGGAGGTCAGGCGATGCGGTGGACGCCAGCGCCATCCGGTCCGCCGACCTGCGCGCCTTTCGCCGGCAGGCGCAGATGATCTTCCAGGACCCCTACGAGTCGATGAACCCGCGGCGGACCATCTACGACACCATCGCCGAGCCACTGGCGGTGCAGGGGATCGGCAGCCTGATGGACCGGGTCGATCGGGTCACGGAGATACTGACGCAGGTTGGTCTCACGCCGGCATCTTCATTCCTGTTCCGCCACCCCCACGAGCTTTCGGGGGGACAGCGGCAGCGGGTGGCCATCGCGCGGGCGCTGGTGATCGGCCCGTCCTTTGTGGTTGCCGACGAGCCGACGTCCATGCTGGACGTGTCCAGCCGCACCGGGATCATGTCGTTGATGCAGGAACTGGCGCAGCGGCTGGGTATCTCCTACCTGTACATTACCCACGACCTGGCGGTGGCCCGCTACATGTGCCACCGCATCGCCGTGATGTACCTGGGCAAGATCGTGGAGCTGGCGGAAACTGAGGAGCTGCTACGCAATCCGCAGCATCCGTACACCCGGGCGCTGCTGTCGGCGGTCCCCGTGCCGGATCCCGCGTACCGACGCGACCACCCGGACATACTGGGAGATCTGACGTTGCCCATAGACCCGCCGGCGCGGTGCCGGTTTTACGACCGCTGTCCCGTTGCCACCGACTTTTGCGAAGGCAACCCGCATCCTCCAATGGAGGAACATGGGCCGGGACATTGGGTCGCCTGTTACGAGGCGTGAGGCGAGTTTGATCGGGAAAGCATGATTCCTGCGAAAGCAGGAATCCAGGTCGCCCAAGCATCGGCAAACGTGCGGAGGGCAGAGGCATCCTGGATACCGGCTTTCGCCGGTATGACGGTTTTGGATGGGACGGACGTTGCAACTCTGGACATATGCCAGACGAGGTGAGCATGGCGGATGCTGAAGTAGTCATCATCGGCGGTGGCATCGCGGGAGCGTCGGCCGCCTTTCACCTGGCCGGGCACGGACGGGACGTAACGCTGCTGGAACGGGGCGAGATTGCCTCCGAGGCTTCGGGCGTCAACGCCGGTGGCATCGGCGCGCTGGGATGGGGGAACGTGCCGGACCTGGAGTCGTACCTGACCATGGGCAGCCTGCCGATTTTCCGCGGCCTGCAACTGGAACTGGGCTACGACATCGAGTTTCGAGCATCCGGCGGGCTCCAGGCGGTCCAGACCGAGGAGCAGTACATCTACGCGCGGGATCGGGTGCTGGCGCAGAAGTCGCGCGGCTACACTCTGGACCTGCTGACCATCGACGAAGCGCGCAGCATCGAGCCGGAGCTGAACCCCGAGCTGTACGGGGCCATGCACTTTCCCTTGCGCGGACAGGCTGACCCCGTGAAGGCCACCCGCGCCTTTGCCGCCGCTGCTGCTGATCGAGGAGCGAACGTCCTCACCGGCCGGGACGTGACCGGAATCAGCAGGACAGCGGAAGGGACGTATCGGATCGCCTGCGGGGATGATACCTACTCCGCGCGCCAGTTGATCCTGGCGGCGGGAGCGTGGTGCGCGCCGCTGGGGCAGATGCTGGGCGTTCGCATCCCCATTGTGCCGGTGCGCGGGCAGATGTGGGCGACGCAGCCGCTGCCGCCACGGGTCTTCTACTCGCTGTCGTCGGCGGAGTCATACTCGCATTGGAGCCACAGTCCGGGCAACGATGCGCACACGCCCCCGGAACTCACCCACATTGACGGCCGCAGAGCGACCCGTCACCTGTACGGCCGGCAGAACCGGGACGGCGAGATAATCTTCGGCGGCGACCGCGAGTTGGTCGGCTACGACTACGCCGTGGATGCTGGCGGCGTGGAGGTGAACTTCGGTCACGCCAGCGAGATCCTGCCGATGCTGGGCGACCTGTCCATCAGCCGCACCTGGTCGGGCATGATGCCTTTTTCGCTGGACGGCCGGCCGATCATCGGGAAGATACCGCAGCTGGACGAGGTGTACATCGTCAGCGGTTTGGCGTCATCGGGATTTGGCCGCGGGCCCATGGCGGGCAAGTTGATCGCCGACTACGTGCACACCGGGCATCGGCCTCATGTGCTGTTGGAGTCGGATCCCGCTCGGTGCGTGACCAGTCTGGAGTGACAGTCGGGAGACGGTCATTCCCGGGGTTGGTACGGCTCGATCGCGCGCTTGATCAGCGGGGTCAATATCATCACCGGCGCCATCAGGAGCAGGCCGATACCGGCGTTGAGACCGATGGCCAGGGAGATGGTGAAAGCCTGCGCGATTGCGCCGATCTCGAACCCGCCAACCAGGTGACCTAGACCATTGACCAGGCCCTGGGATCCCATGATCCTGCCGCGCATTTCCGGCGCAGTCGAAAGCATGAGTATGGTGCTCTGCATGGTGCTGAACCCCGATTGACCCACACCGGCGGTGAAGAGCACCAGGAACGAGACCAGGAACCAAGGCGACCACGCGACGGCCACCACGCCCACAGCGACAATGATCGCTCCGAAGGCAAAGTAACGGCCATGGAAGCTGTAGTTGCGCCGCGTGGCGATGATCATTGCCCCGACGAACGCGCCGATGCCATCGGCAGCCCCCAGCAGTCCGCCCAGGGCTGGCCCCACCATGAGCACGTCCGTCGCGATGACGGGGATGAAGTACTGCAGCGGCAGAACCATGCCGTTCATCACCAGGGATATGGTCAGCACTCCCAGGACGAACCTGTTGGAGAACGAGTGGCTGATGCCTGATCTGATGCCGGTAAAGAACGCGGTGTCCCGCACAATCAACATGGACCGCTCCGGCAACCGCATCCTCCAGATGAGCACGGCCGACACCAGGTCCAGCGCCACCAGCACGATGAATGCGCCGGTGAAACCATAGAACTGCACCAGCAGGCCGCCCGCGATCGGGCCGAGTATCTTGCCGCCGTTGTTGGTCATCGTCTCCAGGGACATGGCATGGGCGATGCGGTCCTGTCCGGCCAGGTCGAACAGTGAGGCGCGGCGGGTAGGGTCATCCAGGACCTTGGCCGTGCCCTGGGCGAGGACGGCGAGAAAGACGTGCCACGGCTCGACCAGGTCGAGGATCAGCAGGACCAGCAGGCACGAGGCCAGCACCAGGTAGAAGGCGTGGATGGTGGCCAGGATGCGCCACCGGTCCAGCCGGTCGGCCAGCATGCCGGCCACCAGCGCCAGTGGCGGCCGCGGCCCGTTCAGGAACACCGAGATCAGGCCAACCTGGAAGGCTGAGTCGGTGAGCTCCAGCACAAGGTAGCCCAGCGTGATCAGTTCCATGCGCCGGGAGATCTCGTGGATCCACCGGGCCGCCCACAGGCGCTGAAAATTGCGATCCTGCAGGACCACAAAGACCGGAGCGTTGGAGATGCGCGCCAACGGCCTGCTCCCGTGCCGGGACGACAGCGTCTACTGCGCGTCCCGGCGTGCCTGGGTTGCTACCCTTGCGAAGTCGATAAAGTCGGCACGATACGCGGGATGACGACGGCTAGTCAAACGACCCGGGAAGATCACGTGTACCCGGTTTCACTGGAACCGTCATTGCGAGCGCAGCGCGGCAATCTCGTTGGGGCAAGGAACGCGGCTGCGGGAACGAAATCGCGAGGAGCGACGCGACGTCGCGATTACACAATGGGTACGCGTAAGACCCGGGCAGGGCTCGCGCTGGATTTGGCGCTGCTTCTGGTCTACCCTTGCGGCGACCCTGACCGGTCGCCCACGCGGCCGGGGAGATCCGAGGATTGGCGGTGTCCGATTGAGCCTGGGACTGTGCGTACTTGGTTGCGGTTCCTTCGCGGCGGTGTTCGCGCGCTCGATGGCGGCGTTGGCCGGCGAGGTCGACCTCTATTTCGCCAGCCGTGACCTGGTGCGGGCGCGGGAGTACGCGTCGCGGTTCAACGGGCTGGATGCGTTTGGCAGTTACGAAGAGGCGGTATCCGACCCCAGGGTCGACGCCGTGTACGTCTGCACGCCGCACCACCTGCACCGGGATCATGCGTCGCTGGCGTTTCAGGCCGGCAAGCACGTGCTGGTGGAAAAACCGATCGCCGGTGCACGGGAAGACGCGGAAGCCATGATCCGGGAAGCCGAGCACGCCGGCGTCACGTTCATGGTGGCGGAGAACTTCCGCTTCCTGCCGCCGGTGGTGGAGGCCAAGCGGCTGATTGAGCAGGGACGCGTGGGTCCGGTTCGGCTGATCCAATTGCACGAGCAGTTCCCGTTTGCTCCGGGCGGATGGCGCAGCCGGGCGGAACTGAACGGCGGCGGCGTGCTCATTGACGGGGGCATCCACGAGCTGAGCGCGGTGGCTTATCTGGTCGGCGCGCCCACCGAGGTGTACGCCCGCGAGGTTCTGCCGGGCCAGCCGGGCCTGGAGGCGGAGGACGGCGTGGTGGTGATCACGCGAGATGCCAGCGGAGCCGTCGGCCTGATCAACCACTCGTGGAGCGTCGTGCCGCCGCAACCGCACTCGTGGGTGCAAATATCCGGAACCGAGGCGACGCTCTATTTTGAGCCGGGCAGGCCGTGGCTGAAGGTGACCGATGCACGATCCGAAACAACCTTACCGCTGGAAGAATACGGTAACGGGCTGGTTCCCATGGTCCGGGAGTTTCGGAGCAGCATCCTCGAAGGCAGACGGCCGGCGATGACGGGCGAAGACGGACTGGCTGATCTCGCCCTGGTGTTGTCCGCCTACGAGTCGATGGAGACGGGATTGCCGGTCAGCGTGCCGTAGCCCTCGCGTGCGCCCAGTTTGTCGTCGCGAGGAGCGGAACGACGTGGCGATCTCGCCGCCAGCCGGAACAATTATTCCTGCCGCCACGAGATTGCCACGCTGCGCTCGCAATGACGATGCTGGTAAGAGCGGATACGCGTGGGGCCGTAACCACCTTGATCGCTACACGGACGTTTGCGTAATGACGCGGGGCGCAACCTTACGGGATAGCCAGCGGCCGTCGGAGGAACTGCCCAGGAGTTGGCCGTCGCGGACGATCACCTTGCCGCGCAGGATGGTCATGATCGGGTAGCCCTCGCAATGGAAGCCATCCCAGATGGAGTAGTCGGACTCGGCGTGTAGCTCGTCCACGGTGATGGTCTTCTTGAGGTTGGGATCGAAGAGCACGATGTCAGCGTCGCTGCCCACGGCGATGGCGCCCTTCTGCGGGTACATGCCCAGGATCTTGGCGGCGTTAGTGGAGGTGATGGCGGCGAACCGCTCCAGGTCGATCCGCCCGTTGGCGGCCAGCTTGGTGTAGGTGACGGGCATGCGGGTCTCGATGCCGTTGTGCCCGCCGCACAGGGTACGGATGGTTTCGCCGGCCAGCTTGATGTTCTTGTAGGTGGTCCACTCATCGGTGGCCGTGGTGCAGATGGGGCCGTCCACCAGGCCCTGCTGCAAGGCATCCCGGTCATCGGAGAACTTGATGGCGGGATAGGTGTGAATGGCGAGGCCGTCGGGCTTCAGGTAGTCGTCGCAGGTGAACTCCAGATAGTTGTGCAGCGCCTCGCCGTACACCGGCAGTTGCGCGGCACGGGCCTCGGCGATGGCGGCGACGCCCTCCCTGGCCGTGGTGTGGACGAAGTAGATGCCGGTCTCGGTCTTCTGGGCCAAGCGCACCACCTTGCGGAAGGAGATGTCCTCGGAGATGTTGTTGTGGGCCAGGTGCAGGTTGGAGCCGTGGTCGCGCCCCTCGCGCTCCAGTTTCTCCTCCATGTAGGTGACGATGTCGTCCTCCTCCGCGTGCACGGCCATGATGCCGCCGTGCTTGCCGACCTCCTGGAAGATTTCCCACAGGTGGCCCATGGGAACCCGGGCGTGGAAGGTGGTGAAGATCTTGAAGCTGGCCACGCCAGACTGGATGGCCTCGCCGATCTCGCCCATGGTGCTGGGCGGGATGGCGCCGGCGAGGATGTAGTGGAAGGTGTAGTCGGTGTAGGAGTGCCCGCTGAAGGTGTTCCGGCGGGTCTCGATCTGGGCCATGATGGGATCGGACGGTGGCACCGCACCGGGAGTAAGCGGCAGTGCGCCGGCGAAGTCGACGTAGGTGGTGACCCCGCCGAAGGCGGCGGCGCGGCTGGCAGCCTCGGGCGGTTGCGTGAACACGCCGTCGTCGCCGCCGGCCCAGTAGTCCGGCACCGGCACGTTGATGTGGGCGTGGGGCTCGATGCCGCCCGGCAGCACGATCATGCCGGTGGCGTCGATGGTCTCGCCGGCGCCGATGTCGTCGAGGACACCCGGGGCGGCCACCGCCGCGATCTGCTCGCCCTGGATGCCGACATCCCTCAGGCCAACGCCGTCCGGTGTGACCACGGTCCCGCCCTTGATGATCAAGTCCAGCATGATTGCCTCCCGAACGTACGTGTTGTGAGCAGCGGCCACGGCAAACGTTACGCAAGCCGCCCAGAGTGGCCGCGATTATAGCGCGATTATTGAGAGCGTAAGCGACGCTGGCGATGGTAATCCGTGCGCCGGCGTCCGCCCGTCGGCTCAGCCTCGGCTGGCAGCAGCCTGGCCCAACACTCCCATCAACTGCCCGACATCGTCGAGGCGCTCCAGGTTCTCCAGCATCTCCAGCACGCGTTCGGTGTCCGCTTCGGACAGGGCGCGGCGGAAGCAGTCCCGAACCTTTGCCAGCAGCTGATCCCGGGACATGGGATTCCTCGCCGAGCCGGTAAAGGCGGAGCATTCGGCGCTGACGGTAGTGCCGTCCTTGAGCACGGCGGTGGCGAGCGTCGCGCCCGATTCAGGGCCCTCCGGTTCCACGCGCATGCGCCCCAGCATTTCCTCCATGTCCGGGGTGAAACGGCGGGCGTCGGTGAAGGTGTCGATGCCCACCTGACCGTCCAGCAAGGCGGCGGCGGCGCAGTATTCCACGCTGAACTTGCCGTCCAGGCCGCTGCGGGGAACCGGCCCGGAGTGGCCGCGACCCTGGCGGCGGATGGTTACCTGTTCGATGTCGTTGGGGTCGAGTCCGTTCTGCTCACGCAGGTTCAGCGCGGCCTCGATGGCGTTCTGCATGTAGACCTGGGCCGGGAATCGCTTGATGTCGAAGCCCGGGTCGAGCAGTCGCCACGATGCGCCCAGGCCGCCGGTGGCAACATCCCAATCGAATTCGCCCCTGAACAATGCGGCCGCATAACCCACTGGTGACTCCAGGACTTCGTCGCTGGCGGTGTAGCCCATGCTGGCGAGGATGGCCGCCTCGGCGCCCATGCGTGCAGCGTTGCCCGGGTGGGTGGACTTGACCATGGTGCCCGTGTTGGCCGTCAGCCCGCCGGTGCGAGAGGCGGCGATGCCCAGAGCCATGAGGGTTTGATCGGCGTCCAGGCCCATCGTCTTGGCCGATGCTGCCGCGCCGCCCAGGGGACCCACCAGGCCCGGCGGGTGATAGCCGGGAGTGGTGGCCGGCGCCGAAGCGGCTCGCAAGCGTCCCTGGATTTCCCAACCCAGCACGTAGGCGGTGATGATCCGCTCACCCGGGGCGTGGTGCTGTTCCGCCAGCGCCAGGGCCGCCGGCAGGCAGGATGAGGTGCCGTGGGTGGGCGGGAACCCCTGGATCTCGTAGTCCAGACAGTGTCCGAAGACTCCGTTGGCGAAGGCGGCGGCTGGCGGGTTGGTCTTGTATCCCCAGCCCACCACCGAGGCCTGGGGAGCGCCGCCGGCATCCCGCACGTAGCGGCCAATTATGTCGGCCAGTTCCTGGACTGAACCCGCGACCACGTTTGCCACCCCGTCCAGGATGGCGGTCTTGGCCGCCTCCACCACGGGAGGCGGCAGGTTTGCATAGTCGGTGTCGGCGATGAACTGGGCCAGGGTTCGGGTTTCACTCATGGTTCGATTACCTCGCAGGTGAAAATCGTCAGAAACAGGATTTGCCGGATTTGAAGATTATCAGGATTAAGAGCGTGTTACCGCAAATGGTTTCAATCTGGTAAATCCCGATAATCCTGATTCTGATGATTCTGCGTTGGCAGGTTGCGGGCTATAATGCGCCCATACTGGGATTGGGGGTGCCTTCATGGCCAAGATCAAGCACATTGCCATCACGTGCGAGGATCCGGATGCGGTGGCAAAGTTTTACAAGGAAGGATTCGACCTGTTCGAAGTCGCGCGAAACGCTCGGCAGATCCAACTTTCCGACGGCGACGTCAACCTGACCATCCTGAAGTGGAAGACCAATGAGGACGCCGACGTGGGGCCCAACGGCGAAAACTACAGCGGCATCCACCACATAGGATTCCAGGTGGACAACCTGGAGGACACCGGCGCACAGTTGCGGGAGATCAACGGGCAGGAAATTGTCCGGCGCGATGTGGCGCCCGATGGTTCACCGCGTCCGCCCCGCGCCGAGGAGAAATGGTCCGGCCCCAACGGGCAGGTCCTGGACATCTCGGAGCCAGGGTGGCTCCACAAACTGCCCATGGACTAGGCACCCTCCGCAGTCAATTGGAACGAGGCGAAAATCATGGAAGCGAGTTGCGTAACTCATATCGGAATTTGCGTCCGGGACATGGACCGGTCCCTGGCGTTTTACCGGGACACACTTGGAATGACGGTCCTGGGCGACCGCATGACCGACCCCACCGAAAGCGGGCGGTCGCATAACTACCTGCGCGAGCGCCAGGCCCGCCACTGGGTCAGCCTGGCCTACGGGGACGGAGCAACGCCGACGCTCACGCTGACCAGCCATCCGGGCGAAGATTCCGATGGCGAGCCCATCAAGCTGGACATGGTTGGCATCAGCCACATCTCCTTCGGCGTGGCCGACGTGAAGGCGCTGACCGAGGAGCTGCTCAGCAAGGGCGTGGAACTGGCCGGCCCCATCGAGTCCTTTACCGACGCCGACGGGGGCATCCGCAGCATCTACGTGCACGATCCCGACGGCATCCTGGTTCAGTTCAACACCCCGCATTAGGCGACCAGGCACCCTGAATCGACAAAGCGCCCGGGAGACCTCTCCCGGGCGCGAACATTTTCGATTGTTCCGGCGTTTTAGAGGCGGATCACACCCACCAGATCGCCTTCGGATTCCTCGATGGAAATCTCGGTGCCGAAGGGGCGAGAGACTTCCTGCAGCCACTGCAGGGTTTCGCGGGCGATTGGTTCTTCCGCCAGCACCGGACGTCCACGCTGGGGGATGGGGCGACCGAAGCCCATGTCGATGGGGTGCAGGATGACTTCTTTCAGATTGCCGCCGGCGTAGTTGCACACCGCCACCACGCTCTGCCAGAACACGGGGTCGGCGGCAAAGGCGCGGGTGCCCCCGCCGGAGCGCGTGTCCAGGTAATCCCCGGGGGTGTTGTTAAAGTCCAACCCGAAACGGCGGTAGGCCTCGGGGGGTAGCCACAAAACGCTCTCGTTCTGGAAGATGAAGTTGCCCAGGCTGTAGAAAATGGGCCGGTTGTTGTAAATCTCGATACCCCGCAGGAAGTGGGGGCCGTGACCGACAAAGGCGGCGCATCCCTGGTCGATGGCCCAGTGGGCAAAGTCCACCAGGAAGCTGGGCGGAGACAGGCGGGAGTGTCCGTGGAAGTCGCCATCGGCCCCGCTCTCGTGGCAGTGAACTCCATAGACCTGCCAGTCCGATTGGGTCTGCGCTCCCCGGATCCAGTTGCCGATGCCCAGCCGGTCATCCTCGTTCAGGGCGGTGCGGACGGCGAACTCCTCGTCCAGGATGAACTTGTTTTCCAGGAACTCCAACTCGGTGCCATGGTCTGGAGTGTCCTCGATGCCCCGGAAGCCGAAGTGGCGCATGAAGGCATGCTCTTCTTCGTACCCAAGCTCCAGGTTGGCTTTGTGCAGGGCGTCGAACACATCCTGCTGCACGTGGTGGGTGATGTCATGGCGCAGGGCATTGACGCCAGGGCGACCGGGGAAGTCGGGTCGGCCGGGGCCAGCCCGGGAGGTGTCACTGAAGGTACTGGTGGCGCTCATTACCGCCACGCGGCCTCGCGCTGAGTCCACATACGCTGGAGCGCGGGCCTCATCGAGGTTGCGTCCGCCACCGGCGTGGGGCAGGTCGAACTCCCGGCAGTGTTCCAGGGTGGTCAGGAAACCACCCTCGGAAAAGTCGAACGAGTGGTTGTTGGCGGTGGTCACAGCGTCGATGCCCATCCACTTCAGCTCGTCCAGGTTGCGGGGGTCGGACCTGGTATAGGTATTGCGGCTCCACTGCCAGGTGCTCTCGTAGTCGTGGAAAAGCATCTCCAGGTTGACCAGGGACACGTCGGCTGCGCGAAGAATGTCCACGAGCCTGAGGAAGCGAGGTTCCTCGAAGGCCCGCATCCGGCGGGTGATCATGGCGTCGCCGCCCACGGCGATGGAGATATCGCGGCGCTCGGCATCGTAGATAGTTGTGGTCATGTCGGCTCCTTGTTATATCGGGACAAGGGTGGTTCGGGTGCGGGAATCAGTGTTGCTGGGAAAGCCGCGCTTCCAGTTCGCGGATCCGCTCTTCGGCCCGCAGGCGGGCGGCGCGCTCGTTGTCAGCGCGGGCACGCTCGGTGTCAAAGGTTGCTATGTGCCGCCCCGTGGCCGGGTCATGCCAGCCCAATTCGCCGCGCTCCCACCGCAGGTACAAGCCCAACGCCTCGCTGTATCCCTGCAACACGTCCTCCGACAACTCATCGATGTCGATGGGCACATACACCCCGTTCTCCAGCCGGTCCCCTGCCAGACGCGTCCCGTGATGCTGGCCCGTCTTGTCAAACCGCCAGTACTCAGGTATCCGCATCCTCGCGTAGTCCTCCCGTTTCGCTCCGGTGTCCGTGTCGGCTGTGCTTACCGACGCCACCTCCAGCACGAAGTCCGGCGGCTTGCCCTGCTCGGAAATGACATAGCCGTTGCTGGCCTCGTAAGCTGACGGGTCCACACCGAAGGCCACCAGCAGGTCGGGATAGCGCGCCAAGTCCCGGAAGGTGCCAGGTTCCACGATGATCCAGCGGTCGGCCTCCACCAGGGTGGTCTCGGGATTGCCCAAGTGAACCGCCAGGGCATGGGAGCGTCCGGTCTTGAATAGCTCGTCGAATTGGGTCACTTCGTCGGGCTCGCGTTCGGGAATATCGGGCAGGCGGAAGCGGCCCGGGGACGGGGAGGTTCGGGAGGCGGGTTTCCTGGCGTGGGTAGTCATTGCGTACCTGGCGGAGTGGCCGGCTATGGGCCGCATTATACCAGCCGGACACTCCCGGCCGGTGCTACAATGCCCGCGATGACCGTCTCAGGCGAACAACCTAATCCCGCGCCGGCCCTCCCCTTGAGCGGCTACCGCGTCGTGGACCTGGCCGGCCCTATGGGCGTTTACTGCGGGAAGCTGATGGCGGACATGGGCGCCGACGTCATCAAGGTCGAGCCGCCGGGCGGTGATCCCATGCGGGAGATCGGCCCCTTCATCGACGGCCAACCTGGGCCCGGCCGCAGCCTTTACTGGCTCCATTTCAACACCAACAAACGCAGCGTAACCATGGACATCCGCTCTCCCGAAGGGTTGGCGGCGCTCCGCAAGCTCGCCCTCGCCTCCGACGTGGTGCTGGAGACGGGGCCGCCCGGGCACATGGACTCGCTGGGCTTGGGTTACGAAAGCCTGGCGGCGGAGTCGCCGGCGGTGGTGTACGCGTCCATCACCCCCTTCGGACAGACCGGGCCCTACCGCGACTACAAGGCGTCGGACCTGGTGGGACTGGCCATGGGCGGCTACATGTACGTCACCGGCTGGCCGGATACGCCGCCCACGCGATTGTGGGGATCGCAGGCGTACCATACTGCATCGAACCGCGCTTACATCGGCATCCTGCTGGCTCTCTACCATCGCATGGCGACCGGCGAGGGGCAGTACATCGACGTGTCCATGCAGGAGGCGGTGGCCGCCACCACCGAGCATGTGAACACCACCTACAACTACACCGGCGAATCGGCGGTGCGCTGTGGGTTCCGGCACGGCGGCCAGTTCGTCGCCACCTGGAAGTGCAAGGACGGCTACGCCAGCATCACCACCAACACCCGCAAGGCGTGGGACGACCTGCGGGACTGGATGGACCGGGACGGCATGGCGGGCGACCTGATGGACGAGACATACAACGACCACTTCGTGCTGCGGGGCGAACATTCCGCCCACATTGAAGAATTAGTCCAGGCCTGGGCGCTGCGTCACACCCGGCAGGAGATAACCGATTTCGGCCAGTCCAACCACCACCCGTGGGGCCCTGCGACCACGGCCGACGAAATCCTGGGCAACGAGCAGTTGTGGGGCCGCGAATACCTGACGACGGTTGAGTCGGCGGACGGCGCATCGTCGATGGTTTACCCGGGCGATCCTTACCGGCTGACCGAGTTTTCGCAGCCGATGCGCCGGACGGCTCCAGTCCCCGGGGAACACAACGCCGAGATCCTTTCCGGCATCCTGGGTCTTCCGCCGGACGAGGTTGAACGGATTTCCGGCTGAGGTGGCATTGACCTTGAACGAGGACGTGAAACAGACCGGCCTCGCCCTGAAGGGCATCAGGGTGCTGGATTTTACCTGGATACACGCCGGCCCGTCGGCCACTCGGATCCTCTCCGATCAGGGCGCGGAGGTGATCAAGGTCGAGTCCAACAACGCACTGTCGGTGGTTGGCGGGCCCGCGTCCGCCACGGCCCGGGGGTTGGGCCAGCGCCATAACTGGAACGCCGGCAAGTTGTCCATTTCGCTGAACATGAAAACTCCGCAGGGCATTGACATCGCCAAGCGACTGGTCGCGGTGTCCGACGTTGTTGCGGAAAACTTCAGCGGACGGGTGATGCCCTCCTGGGGCCTGGATTACGATTCCATACGACCAATCAACCCCGGCATCATCATGCTGAGCATGTCCGGTTTGGGCCGCACCGGGCCATGGAAAGACCGGGTGAGCTACGGCCAGACGCTCCAGGCCTGGTCGGGCTTCACCGAGCTGACGGGGTTTCGGGACACCGATCCCAGCGGGCCGGCCAGTGCCTACAGCGACGCCGTGGGAGGCATGTCCGGAGCGCAGGCGGTGCTGCTGGCCCTGATCCATCGGTCCCGGACGGGACGTGGGCAGTGGTTGGACGTTTCCCAGTTCGAGTCGCTGTCGTCCCTGCTGGAGACGCTGGTGCTGGACATGAGCGTCAATGGCTCCGCGGCGATCTCAACCCGTACCGGCAACCGACTGCCGCACGGCGGTGGCGCTCCCCACGGCGCTTACCGGTGCCAGGGAGAGGACCGGTGGGTGGCCATCTCCGTCTTCAACGACGAGGAATGGCGCGCTTTCGTGGAGGCCCTGGGCAACCCGGACTGGGCTGCCGACCCACGGTTCACCAGCGGCGACCTACGGGAGCGGAACGCCGACGCCCTGGACGCCTGCGTCGAAACCTGGACCTCGGAACGCACGGCAGAGGAGGCGATGACGCTGCTGCAGGCGGCGGGAATTGCGGCCGGCGTGGTGCAGAGCGGGGCGGATCTGTCGCGAGACCCCCAGCTGAAAGAGCGAGGTTTCTTCCGAAGGGTTCCGGACCACCAGGGAGAGGTCCGGATCATCGAGAGCGCGCCCTACAAGCTGTCACGCACTCCCGGAGCGGTTACCAGGGGAGCGCCGGCGTTCGCGGCCGACATGACCTACGTGCTGCGAGAGTTGCTGGGGATGTCGGACGACGAGGTGGAAGACTGCGCCATCGCCGGCGCGTTTGACTGACCTCGGTCCGTGGGATCGGTGAGGAGAGACCGGGACGCAGCCCGCAACCGGTCTATGGGGCTCATGCGTACCCAGTTTCAACGGAATCGTCATTGCGAGCGAAGCGCGGCAATCTCGTTGGGGCAAGGAACGCTGCTACAGGAACGCGATCGCCATGTCGCTTCGATCCTCGCGATGGCAAAATGGGTACGCGTGAGGTCTATGGCGTTGCACCGGCCGAGGGTCAGTCCAATAACGATTGGGCGGCTGCCCGGGCATCAGCCATCGCTTCGGGAAGATCAGGCAGGATGATTTCACGCTTGGGCTGGAGGTAGAGGAACACCACCTCCTTGACCCGTTTGCCGGTGATCTGGTTGATGGCGTGAGCGTAGGCGCCGCCCTGGAGGCGATAGCGGTCCAAAACCTGCGGCAACTGAGCCTCGGTAACGGCGTCAGTCTTGTAGTCCACCACCACCAGACCGTTGCCCTCTTCGAAGAGCAGGTCGATGAATCCGTGCAGCGAACCATCGCCGATGGGCGCTGCCACCGGCACTTCGCGCCAGATTCTCTCCGACGCCACGGCGCGGCGGACGATATCGCTGTCCACCGCGACTTGGGCCAGGCGAATGATCTCGGTTTCGCGGTCGGGGACGCCCTCCGCGACGGCCTGCGCTCGCGCCCGGTGTTCCAGGCCTTCGCCGGTGGCAAGGTCGATGGACTGCAACACGGCGTGAACGGCGCGTCCGACTGACGTACCCGCCCGGCCGCGACGCCAGGGTTCGGGGCTGTCCGGTTCTTGCTCGTCATCCTTGTATGCCCGGGAAAGGGCGGTGGCCGCGATGAACTGGGGGCGGCTGAATTCGTCAATGGTGCGTTTCCGATCTTGCACCCATTGGTCCAAATGCTCTGTCGAATGAAGCCCTTCATCGATCACATCGGGCTCGTCCACGCCACCGGGCGGTTGGGTTTCGATCAGCGCAGCCAATTCGTTGAGTTCCACCGTTTCCCACAGGTCTTCGTGACCGCGCAGGTATTCCGAGATTACGGCGGCGGTTGTTTCTTGGCCCTTTACCGGGCGGCGCATGCTCAATATCAGGTGGTCCCTGGCCCTGGTTGTTGCCACGTACATCAGGCGGATGTGCTCTTCCGCGGACATCCGGTTGTCCAGTTCGGCCAACTCCTCGAAACCAGGCGTGGCGAACCGCGCGCCGGCGGAACCGATGCCCACTTCGACCCGGCCACTGGCCCGGTCCACGATGACGGGATTTCCGCCTCTTGCCGGAGCCGAATTGATGCCGGTGAGGATTACCACGGGGAACTCCAGCCCCTTGGAGCCGTGTACGGTCATCACCCGCACGGCCTCTTCGTCCGATTCCGGAACCGGGGCCTCGGTAACGCGCGCGCCTTCGCTGATCTGATCGTCCACCCACTGCAGGAATGCTCGCAGCGTGGAACCGCCGGCCCGATTGAAGCGTCCCGCCTGTTCCACGAGGAACCGGTAGCGGCGCCACTGCTCGCGCATCCTCGGGTAGCCGACAGCCGTTTCCATCAACCCTCGTTCGCGAACGAACCGGTCGATCAGGGCGCCGGTGACCCCAACCAGACGAGCGCGGTGGAATGACCGCAACACCTCGAACGCGCTCAGCACCACTTCATCGCCACGGTTTTGGGCGGCGTTGGCCAGGTAGTCAAAGCTGCCTCCGCTGGTGCGATGACGGAGCAGGTCAACGTCGCTGCATCCGAAGGCGGGGGAACGGAGCGCGGCCACCGTGGCCACCTGGTTGGCTGGATCGTCAATCGCTTTCAGGCAATTCAGCAGGTCCCGGATTTCCTGGGTCTCAAACACCAGGGATGCGCTTTCCAAACGGAAGGGCAGGTCTGCCGCCTCCAATCCGCGTTCCAACGATGCCAAACCGGTCCGGCGGGGCATGAGGATACACACGTCCGAGTAGCGCACCTGGCGGTAGGTTTCGTGGCCGTTGCTCTCGGTTGCGGCCTGGTCCAGGGTTTCCCACTGCTCGGCGACCATTTGCCGGAGCAGGAGGCCGATGTCTGTTGATTCTTGCTGCCGGATTTCGCCTATTGGGGCGTCGATGGCTTCATCGCCCAGCCGCCACACCCGGGGCCGATGAGGGTTTCCGGTGTCGCCGACCCAGAGGGCGGACATCGCGTCGTACCCGGCCTGGAGGCTCCCGTCATCGCCTTCGGTGGCCGGGGTATCCGGTAGCCACTGCTCGAACAGGTGGTTGACCCAACCGATGACCGGGGTTTGAGACCGGAAATTCTGCACGAGCTTGAGGGTCCGGCCGCCGGACTGTTCCATGCTCCCTTGCAGACGCTTCATCTGGCCGACATCGGCGCGGCGGAAACGGTAGATCGATTGCTTGGGATCGCCGACCACGAAAAGCTTTCCCGGTTCGGGGCGGATCTGGTCCCAGGGTGTGGGTTGGTCAGGATCCGAGCTTTCGGCGCGCGCCGGCTCGGCCAAAAGCATGGCGATTTCAGCCTGGATCGGGTCGGTGTCCTGGGCCTCGTCGATCAGCAAATGGGTGTAACGGTCGCGAAAGTAGCCGCGAACCGGCGCGCTGTCCCGCAACAACTCACGGGCCCAAACCAGCAGATCGTGAAACTCCGCGCGACCCTCGGAGCGGCGTTTGCGCGCGTATTCCAGCACCATATGGCGCAGGTCTTCGAGAATGGGCGCGAGCGCCGAGCGGCGGGCGTTTTCGATCTCCTCGTTCGCCTGCTGGTCCAGTTCACCCAGGATGTCCTTCAGCCGGGCACAGGCATTCCTGCCGCTGTCCGGGTCGGTGTTCCAGTCTCCCTGGCGGCCCCGTCCTTGACGCAGGGGCAGTATGCCGAGCAGGAGCCGGTAATTGTCCGTTGGGCCGGACGTTGCCGCCGGCCAACGGCGGAGCAAATCCAACCGATCCATGACGTGGTCGTACAGCGGGTCGCCCGCACCGTTTTTGGAACAGGAACACAACCTTTCCAATTCGGGCGCAACGTCACGGAGCGCCTCGATGACAGAAGGCTGCGGAACGTCCGCGTCGAGGAAAGTGACATCCGACAAATCGCTGTAGTTTTGGTGGAACGCCCGGGCGATGGTTCGCAAATGGTTCAGGGTCAAGCCCAGGGTCAGGGCCAGTGCCAGGTGGGGCTCCAGGTCAGTCTCGCCATCCAGATGGCGGTCAAGCCACGCGCTCCACTCCTCTTCGAATTTGATGCTGGCAAGGATCTCGTCGCTGGTCTCGAAGGACGGGGGCAGGCCAGCCTCCAGGGGACGTTCGCGCAGGAGGTTCCCGGCGAAGGAGTGAAGAGTGCTAATGTCTGCCCGATCCAGGTCCACGATCCCCTGGTAACAGCGGTCGCGCTCGACCTGGTCGCGCTGGTCATCGACAGAGGCCGCCTCCAGGTTAGACCGAACGCGGTCGCGCAACTCGGCTGCGGCGGCTTCCGTGAAGGTGATGGCGGCGACACGGTCCAGGGTGGTCGTTCCGGTGGCAACCAGGTTGGTGACTCGCTGGACGAGGCTGGTCGTTTTGCCGGTGCCCGCGCTGGCCTCCACAAACAGCGTTGCGCCGAGATCTGCGCCGATGGTTTTCCTGGCATCCTCATCGACCGGGACGAAGCCGACCTGCTCGCTATCTGAAGTCGCCGCTTGCGTAGATGTCATCAGTCACCCTCCCCGTCGGGTTCGGCGAGTTGCAGATAGCCCGACAGGACGCTGTCGAACTTCTTCCGCTCCCAAAGGTCGCTGCGTCGCGTGGGGCAGATCGCATCGAAATCGCAGTACTGGCAGTTGGACGGCCCATATCGGCCGGGGGGGCCGGGGTTGGCCGGGAAGAGGCCGGCGTTGATGCCGTCGACGATGCTGGTGACACCCTCGCGGAACCGTTCCGCGACGGATGCGTCGGTGATGTTGAAGTGCGCAGCGGGGACGAGTTGAAATCTGCCCCGATTGGTGCTGAACCAATAGGCAGCGGAAACGGTTGCGGCGTCGGGGAACAGCGCGCGCGCCGCCAGCGAATAGACACCCAGTTGGAGGCGACGGCCCTGATCGATCGGGTCATCCTCCAGGCCCCGGTATGGCTCGGCGCTACCAGTCTTGTAGTCGACCACCAGGACCCTTTGCCCATCGCCGCTGACGTCCATGCGGTCGATCATGCCCCTGAAGTTGATCCCGGTTTCCGGTTCCGCAACTGCGATGGTGTCACCACCGAAACCGAACCTGGTCTCGACCCTGACGTCCGCAGTTTCGTTCGCCCCCCGCAATCCGGAGTCGGTTTCCAGGAAGGCCTCGAGGTCGGCCAGGATTTCGGTTTTGGCCATGTCCCACAGCAGTCGCTTGCCGGTCACGCCACGGGCCTCGGCATCGCGGAAGCTCTGAGCCGCGACACTCATCAGGCGCTCCCGGTCGCTTTCGCTCCAGGGCTCGCCCGGTGGAGGCAGATTGCCGCTTTGGACTCTCTCGTCGATGAACCGTTCCAGTATCTCGTGGCTCAGCGTGCCGCGGTCCAGGGCGCTGATGGAGAAAATTTCCTCGGGCGTGTCCAGCGAGCCGAGCCTGAGGACGTAACCCAGGAAGTACCGGTACGGGCAGGTCGCCCACGACTCCAGGGCGGTCGGCGATATCGGCGACCCACCCGGGCCGATATCGAACCGATGGGTGGCCTCGATGCCAGACAGGTCACCGTCGAACTCGGTCAGGCGGCGCTGGGATCTTTGCCGCGCCAGCCGCACTGCTCGGGCCAGAGGATCCCTCCGGGCGAAGGGATGGTCGCGCAGGTTTTGCCCATGGTTTCGCCATTGCAGCAGCCGATTGAGCCGGTAATCCCGTTCGTCCGCGGGAGCGATCGCGTGGGCATTGGCGAGGGTGCGTTCGGGCGAGTCGTCCGTGGTAAACCAATCGTGATCACGCAGCCCGGGCACATCACCACTCCTTATCGGAACACCGGCCAACTCCGACGCCTGTTCCAGGAACCAGCGCGACGGGTAGGCCTGCCTTTGCGATGCGGCGTCGGCGACCGGGTACGTGAGAGTGCGACGGGGCGCCGATGCGAGGGCGGCGAGGTACTCGTAGCGTTCTTCCGCCATACGCACGTGGATGCGATCCTGGCCGCCGGCGGCCAGCCAGTCCGGTTCGGTCAACAATGGGTCGCGACGAGGGGACGGGGGAACCGCTCCCTCAATCATGCCGACCATCCAGACGGCATCGAAGGTCATCCCGGCCGCGCCGGCGAAGGACGAAACGAACACGCCCTCCCCGGTTGGTCCCAGGTGCCCGAAAGGAGCCTGCATCAACTCCGCAACCATCTGGCGGAACTCGGTCAGGGTGGTGCGGTTATGCACGCTGTCGGCGGCGGCAAATTCATCCAGCAGTCTTTCGATCCGCTGTCGGGCATCGTCTTCCGGCCCACTCGGGTCGATTGCCAGGTAATGGTCCAACAGGCCTTTGGCCCACGCTGCGAAATCTCTCCAGGAACTGCCATCAGCAGGCGACTCCAGGTCAGCGGCGAGTTTGTCGATAAAGGTTCGGACGTTTTGTGCAACCAACGCTTCGGATCGCATGCCGCGGGCGCGGGACGCGCTGATTTCCCCGTCCGTCTCCCTCCGGTCAGCATCCGCGGTCAGGCGCTGCGCGTGGGCATCCAGCCGGTCACGCCACTGCTGCCGGCCGCCGACGATGCCAGCTTTCCTGGTGACCACGTCCCACAGGCTGGGACTGAAGCCAGACCCCGGACCGACCGGAACGCGCACCGGACAACCGCTCAACCAGGCCATCACCTCGGATCTTGGGAACTGGCTGCCGCACATCTCCAGAAGGCCGCTCAACGCGCGGCCGGCTCCGGTGTTTGCCAGCGGCTCGCGGTCGGGCCCCGCCATCGGGATGCCGGCCATGCGCAGTTCGTCGCGGATCAACGAAGCGTACGGATCGGCCATTCGATAGAGGATTGCCATCCGGTGCAGCGTAGTGCGGTTCTCATTGAGTTCCCGGACGATTTGCCGGATGACCCATCGCAGCTCGTCGTGCGCCGTAGGCGCGACGTGAAGTCGGGCGGAGCCGGCGAGGATAGTGGTGTCTTCGACGGCGGTTGGGGTTGCGGCTGCCGGTCTCATCTTGCGGCGCAGACCGGCTGCCAATGCGAGGGTCGACTCGTCGGCGATTGCGTCCCCGGTGGCGCCCAGGAGAGCCGCGCATCGGTGGTGTTCAGTGATGGATTCCATCAACCTGACTTCGCTTGGTGAAAGCCCGTGCGGCAGGTAGAAAATAATCAGTCCCAGATCGCCCAATCCCGGAGCGGCGCCGGCGTTCACCGTGGCGGTCGCCGCCTCGGCCAGGTCATCGGCGTCGTACCATTCTTCGGCGGTAATCCGGCAAAAACCGTCGTACAGGCGCGCCATTTCGCCCGCGACCCCGCCCCGGGCTGCCAGGGCGGATCGCAAGGTATCGTCGGTGCTGCGGAGCTGACGGAACGCGGAGCGGACACTGGATTGAGTGCTGGGATGCCCGGATACGTTCTGCAGCGGACCGTCGGTTTGGGCCAACACCTGGCGCACCACCAGGTTCTCCAGCACGGCCGTCAGCGGCTTGCGACCCTGTTGATCCAGCGCGGCCGCGCCGAGCAGTTCCGACAGGAAGGACACCGGCATGAAACGAACGTTGGCAAACCCGCTGCGTCCCAACTCTTGGCGCAAGGACAAGCCGGCGTACTGCGAAGGCGTGACCACGGTCACGGGAGCCAGCACATCGTCTCGTTTCTCTTCTGCGATGAGCCGCCAAAGTTCGTCGGACAAATGGGGAGACAGTCTTGCCACGAAAAGGCGTGACCGGTCGGGGTTTCCAGATTGATTCATGCGGTTGTCCATGAGGGCTGGAGATCAGGGAAGGAGTAACAAGATACAGCATCGAACGACGCCGGCAAACGCCGGCATCCGCGGCGGGGCAGCAACGTTTACCCCGGATATTAGCTCAATTGGTATTCGTACAGATTTCCCAACTCGGGCCGGCAACGAGTAGTGGTCCGCGAACTTCTCGCGCCGCCAGTCGGGCGCACGCCGGCCTGATGCTTACGAGCGCCGGGACCGTTGCGAGACGCGGCGCTCCTGCCCGCAATGCGGAGCCGCGCTAGATTATCGGCAGGTGCGATGGGCACGAAGTCCAGGCCCAAACGCCGTCGCGGAAAAGCGAAGTAAATACCGAACATGCGTAGCCGTCGGTTCCAGTGGCGGCGGTCAGACTGCGACACGCGCGTCCTGCAGTCATACCACGGCGTCGATGGGGGTGTGCAGCGAGGTCATGGCGCCGGCATCCGATGTTCGCGGGATGCCGCTGGCCGTCCCTACGTATTAGGACGCCGTCGTGTGGTCTGCCCCCAATGGTTGTGCCGCGCTCTATCTTCGATACGCCGACCAGTTCCGAGGGGCTCCTCGGGCAGGACGCTGTCCGGCGCCGGAGGAACGTGGAGCAGTTCACGGTGTCGTTGGCTGTGCCGAGCGAAGTTTCAGCGGACCTGACAAGCCGCCCTTTCCATCCAAGGCAGTCATTGCGGCGAAAGCCGAAATCCACAACCCTGTGGTTTGGATTTCGGCCTGCGCCGGGATGACGTGGTTACGGGCGTCCCCGAGTCTTCACTGCCTGACCGGGATTATCACGAAGGGTACTTGCCCAGCATCAACCAGCCACCGCTGCTGGGCGTGGTGAAGGCGCACAGGGCGGTCTCGGCCCGCACGGTCACCTGGCGGTCTCCAGCCGTGCCCCGCAGTTGCTCGATGCTGTCGGTGTACATGGCGGTGCGGGTGCGCCCGTTGCCCAGGTTGCCGCCGCTGGAGCTGAAGGGATGGGGTCCCTTGACGCTGATGTCCCCGGCGTAGAAAGACAGGGCTTCACCCCGTTTGACTCCGTGCCACTGGAAGCCTTCCAGGAAGAACTGGGTCATTATGGAGTAGCCGTCGTAGGGGTTGAAGATGTCCACGTCGGCGGGGCCGAGGCCGGCGCCCTCGTACATGCGGGCGGCCTGCCGATCAGTCCACATCTCCACTTCGTCCAGGTCGGGCTGGGTGGTTCGGAACGCGAAGTTGTGCTGGGAATGGTTGAGCACGTACACGGGCTGAGATTTCATGTCCTGCGCCCGCTCGGAGGTGGTGAACAGGTAGGCCGCGGAGGCGTTGACGGGACGGTCGCAGTCCCAGATGCGGAGGGGATTCAAGATTGGCCGGGAGCCGATGTAGTCTTCCACCGATATGGGTTGGATGTTGTGGGTGGCGTTGTACCCCCACGGGGTGAGCATCCCGTTCTTGTGCTGGTTGCGGACAAAGTGGACCAGGTCCTCATGTTCGCCACCGTACTTCATCAGGTACTGACGATGGGGAAAGATGTTGATGAAGTCGTTGCCGCCGTGGTTGCCCCACGGCACGGTCCACTGGCGCGCGCCCCGGGCGTAGTCGTCGGCATTCTCGCCGCCGCGACGGTACCGGCCTTCCATGTTGCCGGTCGGATAGATGACCAGGCAGGTGGAGCAGACGCCGTCGCCCACGGCCTGGGAGGCCATGCCCACCATCTCGCCGATGGTCGGCACGCCGGTGGGGGCAAATTTGACGTTTTTGAAGCCCATGGTGTTGATGAGCCACTGGGCGTTGATCAGAGTCAGGCCGAACTCGGAGTCGTAAGGTGGGTCGAAGTAGGGCCGGGGCGCCCACTGGGAGGCGGTCCCACCGCTACCGCCGGCGATGTGGCTGTCACAACAGACGATGCCGTCCACCTGGTCGATGGTGACGCCGGCCTGCTCCATGGCCTTTTCGCAGGCCATGATGGTGTAAGCGCCCAGAGAGGCATCCAGGTTCGTCTCATCCCACCGCCGGTCCACCGGAGAATGGCCGTAACCGACGACGGCCACCTTGCCTCGGTGTTCCCACACGCCCAACCCGTCCCGGTCCCGGCGCCACTGGAAGTCATTGCTGCTGGTCATAGTCTGTTCCTTTATCGCTTATCCACGAATCGGCGCGAGTCTTCGGCGATGGTTATTCCACCACCCGCCACTCGTGTATCAACTGGCCAGGGGCCACTTCCTCGAAGGTAACCTCCACCGCCGCGCCCACAGGTACCTCGTAGGCCGGGACGCCCGGCAGGTTGGAGTAAAAGTTCACCATAGGGTCCTGGTCCAGCGTCACCAGAGCAAGGTTGTAGGGCTGGTCCGGCATCCGGCGGTTGAGGCGGCCGTCCTCGATGACGATGTAGGCGGCGATGTGGCCGTTGCCCGCCACGTCTGTCCATTCCAGCCCGTCGGCGGAGCGGCATACCTGGCAGGTTGCCTGTGGCGGGTACTGGAGCTTGTCGCAGGCGGTACAGTTCTGGATCATCAGGCGCCGTTCGTTCACCGCGTCCCAGAAGGGCTGGCTGAGTTCATCGGGCACCGGGATTACCTTGGGCATTGCTTGTCTCCAACAAATTGTTACGCGACTGGATTACAGAACCGGGTATGCCGTCGGCTGCGGCTCATCTCATGCTCCCGGGCAGGAAGCGCACTGGTTCGGATCAGCATGTCGTGCGGATGCCGTGCGCGCCGCCAACGCAGGGTCGGGAATCGGAGTCGTCAAACCTGAGCATGGATTGAAATGCAGTGTAGGTATGCAAATCGGTCAAGGGGCAATAAAAATGTCCGCCGAGCCAAGCGTCAAGCTGACAAAATTGGTTCCAGAACCTTTCTTCAGTACATGCCCCGGTTAACCGTTCATTGAAGTGGGGACACTTTTAGATGCAAGCGCTGGCTGATTACTACCGGTCAATCATTGGCCTGCACTGCTGACAGCGCCTGGCTGCATTGGTTACTCCTGAGCGGATTTGCGTGTTCGCCATTCTACCCGCAAAACGCGGCTTCATCCACATGGAACATACCGCCGATCCGGAAGCATGGGAGAAGGCTTCCGGATCGGCGCCGCGTGCTTAGCAACAATCCCAGTCCCGGGAAACGGAAGCGTATGAACGCCGTCGTACTTGTCCCACCACCGATAGATGGTTGGTTCAGGCCTGCGTCAGTCGGTCACGTTCACCACAGTGACCTCCACCTCCAGGCGGCGGACGTTGCCGTTCTCATCGCTGGCCACCACCGTGACCTCGTACACGTTGTCGCGGCCGGAGTCGGCGGGCTCCTCGTAGTCGGGCACGTTGCGGAAGGTGAGGATCCCGTCCTCGCTGATCTCAAAGGCGTTGGCGTCGTTGCCCGACAGCGCCCAGGTGATGTCGCTGCCCTCCGGATCGGTGGCCCGGTAGGTGTAGAGGGCAGCGGCGCCGTTCTCGTGGTAGGAGAAGGTGTCCTGGCTGTTGGTGCGGAACTCCGGCGCCTCGTCAACCGCTTCCACGGTCACCACCACATCAAAGCTCCCGTAGTAGCGGCCGTCGGAGGGGCGTACGGTGACCTCGTAGATGCTGTCGCGGTCGGAATCGGCGGGACGCTCGTGGTCCGGCGGGTAGCGGAAGGAGAGTTCCCCGTCCTCGGTGATGGTGAAGTCGCCGCCGTCCCGTCCGGACACGGTCCAGCGGGTGATCTCCAGGGTGGGTATCTCGGGGTCGCGGGCGGTGTAGGTGTACAAAGGCTCGTCGTGATTCTCCTGCACGGTGATTTCGTCGCAGTCCTCAAATTCAACGTCCAATACGGTGTCAGATTCGGTTTCCGTGCAGCCGATGATCTCCGGCCCCTCGTTCACGTCGGTTAACGTCACGGTGACATCGAGGCGGGCGGTGTTCGAACTTGCGTCCGTCGCTTCCACCGTCACCTGGTAGTCGTTGTCCTGGTCGAAATCGGCTTCCGCGTCAAAGTCCGGCGGTTCCGCGAAGGTCAGCGCTCCGCGTTCGCTGATTTCAAACTTGCTCACGTCGTTTCCCGACACCGACCACGTAACTGCGGCTCCCTCGGGGTCGGTGGCCGAGTAGGTGTAGAGGGACGATGTGCCGTTCTCCCGGTAGGTGAATGTGTCGCGGCTGCCGGACCGGAATTCGGGGGCCTCGTCCACCGCCTGGACAGTGACCACCACCTCGTAGTAGCCGTACACGGCACCGTCGGAGGCGCGCACGGTTACTTCGTAGACGTTGTCGCGGTTGGAGTCGGCGGGACGCTCGTGGTTGGGCGAGTAGCGGAAGGTGAGTTGCCCGTCGGAGTCGATGGTGAAGTCTCCGCCGTCCCGGCCGCTGGTGCTCCAGCGGGTGATGTTGGCGCCGGTGTCCTCCGGATCGATGCCGGTGTAGGTGGCCAGCACCCGGTCGGTCGCCGTGTTCTCGTCAAAGGTCAGGCTCTGTGCGCCCGAGATGTCCGGTCCCTCGTTGACCGCGGTGATGGTGATGGTCGCGTCCAGGATGCCCTCGTTGGACCCGTCTGAGGCCACGACCGTGATTTCGTACACGTTGTCGGAGTTGGAATCGGCGGGACGTTCGTAGTCCGGTGGGTTTCTGAATGTCAGTTGGCCGTCCGGGTTGATGGCGAAGTCGTTGCCGTCCGTGCCTCTGACCGACCAGGTGATTACGGTACCCAGGTCCATGTCGGTGACCCGATAGGTGTACAGAGTGGACGCGGTGTTTTCGCGGAAGGTGAGGGTGCTACTACCGGTGACAACCGGAGCCGACTCGTTCTGGTCCGTGACCGTTACCGTGACCTCCAGGGACCCGTAGTAGCGGCTGTCGGAGACCTGCACCGTCACCAGGTACTCGTTGTCGCGGTTGGAGTCGGCGGGGCGGTCGTAGTCCGGCGTGTTGCGGAAGGAGAGCACGCCATCCTGGCTGATGGTGAAGTCGCCGCCGTCGGTCCCGGACGTTCGCCAGTTGGTCACCGTGATGCTCGGGTCTTCCGGGTCGGTCGCGGTGAAGGCCGCGCCGCTGAGTTCCTGGCCCTCGAGCACGGTGTAGTTGGTCCTGCCGGAAATTTCCGGCCCCTCGTCCACTGCAGTCACGGTGACCGTGACGTCCAGGCTCGATGAGCGGCCGCCGATGTCCGTCGCCACCACGGTCAGGTTGTACTCGTTGTCACGACCCGAGTCGTCGGGATCTTCGTAGTCCGGCGGACTGAGGAATACGAGGCCGTCGCGGTCGTTGAACGCAAAGAGATGACCGTCGGTTCCTCCGGTGGTCCAGGTGATCACGTCGTCCTTGTCCTGGTCCGTGGCGCGGTAGGTGTAGAGGACCGAGGTACCTTCCTCCCGGTAGCTGAAGGACGCGCGGCTGCCGCTGCTGATGACCGGATCGTGCTCGTTCACGTTGCTGACCGTGATTGTGACGTCCAGGCTGCCGTAGGTGCGCCCATCGTAGGCCCGCACTGTGATCCGGTACTCGTTGTCACGGTTGGAGTCGGCCGGCCGGTCGTAATCCGGCGTGTTGCGGAAGGTGAGCGCCCCGTTTTCATCAATCAGGAAGTCTCCCCCGTCGCTGCCGGAGAGGGACCAGCGGGTGATGGGCTGGCCTTCAGGGTCGATGGCGGAGTAGGTGGCCAGTACCAGGGTCGAGTCGCGGTTCTCCTGTACGTCGATGGTTTGCCGACCCGTTACCAACGCTCCCTCGTTCTGGTCGGTGACGGTGACGGTCACCGGCAGTTCGCCGATATTGAAATTGGCGTCGCGGGCCTGCACCGTGACGAGGTACTCGTTGCCGTCCGCGCCGGAACCGGCGGGGAGGTCAAAGTTCGGCGGCGACGCGAAGGTCAGCACGCCCCGGCCGCTGCTGTCCGTGGTGATGGTGAAGTCGCTGGCGTCCGGCCCGCCCAGGCGCCAGGTGAAGTCGTCGTCCTCCGGGTCGGTGGCCCGGTAGGTGTAGAGGTGCGTGGTGACCGGCGTATTCTCCCGGAAACTCAGACTGTCCTGTCCGGTGATCTCCGGCCCCTCGTTCACCGCCAGCACCGTCACCGTCACGTCGAAGGTTCCGTAGTTCCGGCCGTCATAGGCGCGGACGGTCACCTCGTAGACGTTGTCCCGGTTGTAGTCCGCCGGGCGCTCGTAGTTCGGCAGGTAACGGAAGGTCAGCGTTCCCGTCTCCCGGTCGATGGTGAAGTCGCCGCCGTCCCGGCCCGTGACGCTCCAGGTGATGGTGGTGGCCACGCCGCCAATCGCCTCGGGATCCCGGGCGGTGTAGGTGGTACTGGACCCTGCCTGATTGTCACCCAATGCCTGGTTCTCGCTGACGGTGAAGGCGGAAGTGCCCGACACCACCGGCCCCTCGTTCAGCGCGGTGACGGTCACCGTTACAGCCAGGGTGCCCTGCAGGCCTGCCGCGTCGGTGGCCACCACCTCCAGGTTGTAGATGTTGTCCCGATCACTATCTGCCGGGTTCTCGTAGTCCGGCGCGATGGCGAAGGCCAGCAGTCCCCGGCCGCTGCTGTCGCGGGTGATGACAAAGTCCCCGCCATCCGTACCACCCGTTGACCAGGCGATGGTGTCGCCCAGGTCGGAATCGGTGGCTCGGTAGGTGTAGATGGTGGAGACGGTGTTCTCCTGAACGGTGCGGGCCGTGCTGCCGGTGACCACCGGCGCGCCCTCGTTGATATTGGTGACCGTCACCACCACGTTCAGGTAGCCGTAGGCCCGGCTGTCGTGGCCCCGGATCGTGAGTTCGTAGACGTTGTCCCGGTCCGAGTCCGCCGGCCGGTCGTAGTCCGGCGTGTACCGGAAGGACAGCGCCCCGCTGTAACGGTTGATGACGAAGTCGCCGCCGTCCCGTCCGGAGAGCGACCACTGCGGATAGACCCGGCGTCCGTCCTTGGCGTCGGTGCCGGTGTAGGTCCCCAGCGCCTGAGTGATGTCATAGTTCTCCTCCACTGTGAAGGATGTGGTTCCCGCGATCAACGGGCCCTCGGACTGGTCGGTGATGGCGATGGTGGCCGGGACGGTGTCCCGCAGGCCCCGGTTATCGGCGGCCACCACCATGATCTCGTAAACGTTGTCGCGGTCGGCGTCCACCGGGATCTCCAGGTCCGGCAGCCGGCGGAAGGTCAGCATCCCGTTGTAGATGGCGAAGTCGCCACCGTCCGTGCCCTCCACCGACCACCGGATTACGTCGCCAACGTCCTGGTCAGTGGCCCGGTAGGTGTAGACAGTGGACGTCGAGTTCTCCCGGATGGTGAACTCGGTGCGGCTGGTGGTGGTGATCACCGGCGCTTCATTCACCTCCGTCACGGTGACCAGCAGCGGCTCTTCCACCATGCCGTAGACCCGGCCGTCGTAGGCGCGCACCGTCACCTCGTAGGTGTTGTCGCGGTCGGCGTCGGCCGGGCGCTCGTAGTCCGGCGAGTTGCGGAACCGCAGTTCGCCCAGGGCGCTGACCACGAAGTCGCCGGCGTCCCGTCCGGTGGCGCTCCACTGGTAGATACCGGCCGTGGGGTTTTCCGGGTCCCGCGCCGTGTACCGGGCCAGGACCGCGGTGTCGGCGTAGTTTTCCGGCACGCTGGTGGTGGCTGCTCCCGCCAGCGTTATAACCGGACCCTCGTTGACGTCGGTGACGGTGATGATGAAGGACACCAGGTCGCGGTTGCCGTCAGCGTCGGTGGCCGCCACCGTCAGTTCGTAGTTGTTGTCCCGGTCCGCATCAACCGGATTCTCAAAGTCGGGCGGAGTGACGAAGGTCAGCACCCCCCGGCCGCTGCTGTCCGCGGCGATGGTGAAGTCCAGAGCGTCGGCGCCCTGCAGGGACCAGCCGATGGTCTGCCGCTGCGGGTCGCTGGCGGAGAAGGTGTAGACCGTGGTGGTACGGTTTTCCTGGTAGGTGGACGGCGGGCGCCGCGTGCTGATGGTGGGCTCCACGCCCTCGTTGTGGTTGGTCACCGTGAGGGTGAAGGACACCCGGTCGCTGTAACCCTCCTCGTCCGTGGCCACCACCGTCAGCTCGTAGACGTTATCCCGGTCGGCGTCGGCGGGGTTCTCGAAGTCCGGCGTGCTGTTGAAGGTCAGCGCGCCCGCCTCGCTGATGCTGAAATCGCCGGCGTCGATCCCGGTCAGCGACCATGCGATCACGCCGCGCTGGGGGTCGCTGGCCCGGAAGGTGTACACCGTGGTCGTGCGGTTCTCCTGGTACGTCGGCGGCGGACGCCGCGTGCTGATGGTGGGCTGGACGCCCTCGTTGTGGTTGGTGACCGTGACCGTGACCTCGAGTGTGGCGCTGTTGAACTCGGGGTCACGGGCCTCGATGGTGACGTCGTAGATGTTGTCCTGGTCGGCATCGGCGGGGCTCTCAAAGTCCGGCGTGCTGGTCTCCGCGAAGGAGAACCGGCCCTGCTCGTCGATCGCGAAGTGCCGGCCGTCGGCTCCGCCGGGCGTCCACGTCACCGCCCCTCCCTCCGGGTCGGTCGCCCGGAAGGTGTGCAGTGAGTAGACCCGGTTTTCCTGCTGGCTGAAAGTCGTCCGACTGGTGGTGGTGATCACCGGCGCCTCGTTGACATCCGTCACCGTCACCACCTGCACCTCTTCCAGCGTCCCCGTGTTCCGACCGTCCGACGCCCGGATCTCCACCTCGTAGACGTTGTCCCGGTTGGAGTCCGCCGGCCGCTCGTAGTCTGGCGCGTTCCGGAACCGCAGCTCGCCCAGCGCGTTCATCACGAAGTCTCCGCCGTCGCGTCCCGACGGGCTCCACTGCGTGATCCGCACGCCCGGCCGCTCCGGGTCCGCAGCCGTGTAGGTGGCCAGCACTTCGGTTGTAGGATGGTTCTCCGGCACGCTGCCCGGAGGACTGCCGGACAGGCTACCCTGGCGTGTGATCACCGGCCCCTCGTTCACTTCGGTGACCAGCACCGTCACCGTCAGGCTGCCGGTGTTCGCCTCAGGGTCCTGGGCCTGGATGGTCACGTTGTAGACATTGTTGCCTCCTGCGTCTCCGGGGGCGTCAAAGTCCGGCGGACGGTCCTCCCGGAAGGAGAATTGCCCTCGCTCATCTATGGTGAAATGGCTGCTGTCCGCGCCGCCCACCGACCAGCTGACTGTCCCGCCCTCCGGATCCGTGGCGCTGTAGGTGTACAGCCGGGTGGCCCGGTTCTCGGGCTGGGTGAATGACGTACCGCTGCCGTTCCTGAACTCGGGCGCTTCGTTCACGTCGGTGACGGTGACGGTTACCGCATAGGAACCCGTGTTCCTCCCGTCGTAGGGCTGGATGATCGCCTCGTACACGTTGTCCCGGTCGGAGTCGGCCGGACGCTCGTAGTCTGGAAGGCTACGGAAGTACAGCGTGCCGCCTTGGGTGATGAAGAAGTCACCGCCGTCCCGGCCGCCCACGCTCCAGCGGGTCACGTAGAAACCCTCGGGGTCGCGGGCCGTATAGGCGGCGCCCGACAGATTACGGTTCTCGGCGATTGTGAAACTTGCCGTCCCCGTGACCTCCGGCCCCTCGTTCACGTCCGTCACGGTTACGGCGACCTCCAGCGACGCGCTATGCGTGCCGTCGCCGGCCTGCACCGTCACGCTGTAGACGTGACCCTGTCCCGATACGGCCCGCGCCTCAAAGTCCGGCGGGCTGGTCGCGCTGAAGTAGAGCTGGCCCACTTCGTCGATGGTGAAAAAGCGGTTGTCCACGCCGGCCACCGACCACAAGATGGTTGCTCCCTCCGGATCGGTGGCCCGGTACGCGTACAGCCGCGAGGTGCGGGTCTCCGGATGCGTCATGGTCGTGGCCGAGCTGCTGGTGGTCGTGATGGTGGGGGGCTCGTTCACGTTGTTGACCGTCACCGTCACGTCGAAGGAACCGTAGTAGCGACCGTCGTAGGGCCGCACCTCCAGCTCGTAGATGTTGTCCCGGTTGGAGTCTGCCGGCCGCTCGTAGTCGGGCAGGTTGCGGAATGTGAGCACGCCGGACTCGTTGATCTGGAAATCGCCACCGTCGGTGCCTCCCACGGTCCAGCGGGTCACCGTGCCGCCCTCCGGGTCGAAGCCGGCATAGACCGCGTTGGGCAGGTCCTGGTTTTCCTGGACTGTGAAGGCGGACTGCCCGCTGGTAACCTCCGGCCCCTCGTTCACGGCGATCACCGTTACCGTCACCGGCAGGGACGCCGTGTTGCCACCGTCGTCCCGCACCTGGATCAGCGCGTCGTAGATGTTGTCGCCGTCCGAGTCGCCGGGCTGCTCGAAGTCCGGTGGGCTGACCTCAGCGAACGAGAATTCGCCTCGCTCGTTGATGGCGAAGAAGTCCCCATCCACTCCGCCCACCGACCACGTTACGGTGGAATTTCCCTCCGGATCCGTGGCCCGGTAGGCGTAGAGGCGGGAGGTCACGTTCTCGTTCTGGCGCAATGCCGTCGCCGAGCTGCTGGTGGTCGTAATCGTCGGCGGTTCGTTGACGGGCGTCACAGTCACCGTCACGTCATGGGTGTCGTAATACCGGCCGTCCGAAGCCTGCACCGCGAATACGTACACGTTGTCGCGGTTGGAGTTGGCGGGCCGCTCGTAGTCTGGCGTGGAGCGGAACGTGACCTCGCCCTGTTCGCTGATGGTGAAGTCCCCGCTGTCGGTGCCCGTGAGGCGCCAGGTGGGATCCACGGTCAGGTCGCCGCCGCCCGTGGTCGAATAGGTGGCCAGTGCCCCGGCAAAGTTCTCCGCCCGGTCGAGGATGGACGGACCCGTGATCTCGCTAACATCCTCGACGGTCACGGTGATGGAGTGGGAACCGTAGTACCGCCCGTCGTAGGGCCGCACTTCCACCTCGTACACGTTGTCCCGGTCTGCGTCGTCGGGCCGCTCGTGGTCGGGTGTGTTCCGGAAGGTGATCCGGCCCTGATTGGTGACGGAGTCATGGGTAATGGCGAAATCGCCACTGTCACGGCCACCCAGGCTCCAGCGGGTGACGGCGTTGCCCTCCGGGTCCGAGGCGGTGAAGGTCGCGCCCGACCAGTTCCGGTTCTCCTGGACGGTGAAGGCATCGCCGCCACTGGTCACCTCTGGCCCCTCGTTCACGTCGGTGACCGTGATGGTGAATGACAGCCGGTCGGCGTGGCCGTCCTCGTCGGTGGCGATCACCGTCAGGTCGTAGTCGTTCTGCCGGTCCGAGTCCACCGGAGCCTCAAAGTCCGGCGGATTGATGAAGACCAAGGCGCCCGTGCTGCTGATGTTGAAATCGCCCGAGTCGGCGCCCTCGAGGCTCCACGTGATCTCCTGCCGCTGCGGGTCGGAGGCGCGGAAGGTGTACACCGTGGACGTGCCGTTCTCCCGGTATGTGGTGGGCGGCCCCCGGGTGCTGATGGTCGGTTCCACGCCCTCATTGTGGTTGGTGACGGTGATCGATACGTCCACGCTGTCGGTGAGGCTCTGGTCATCGGTCACCACCACCGTGATCTCGTACACGTTGTCCCGGTCCGCGTCGGCGGGATTCTCGAAGTCCGGCGGGCTGGTGAACGTCAGCACGCCGCCGTCGCTGGTGATGCTGAAGTCGTTGGCATCGTCTCCCCCCAGCGACCAGGTGACGGCCCGGCCCTGCGGGTCTCGGGCGCTGAAGGTGTACACGGCGCGGGTCCCGTTCTCCTGGTAGGGCGACGGGTTATTGGCGCTGGTGATGGTGGGCTCCTCCGCCCCCGTGGAGTTGGTCACGGTCACCGTCACGGCCAATCTGGCGAAATTGAAACCGTCGTCCCGGGCTTCCACTGTGACCAGGTACTCGTTGTCCTGATCGGCATCGTCCGGCATCTCGAAATCCGGGATTTCAGTGAAAGTCAGCACCCCCGTCTCGCTGATGTCGAAGTCGTCGTCATCCGTACCCGAGAGCGACCACGTGATTGTTCCGAGTTCAGGGTCGGTCGCCCGGTAGGTGGCCACGGAGCGGACGTTGTTCTCGGCGTAGGACAGGCTCTCGGTGCCCGTTAGGGTGGGCGGCTCGTTGACGTCATTCACGGTGACCGTGACTGGAAGGTTGCCCCTCAGATTGCCCTGGTCGGTTGCCACCACCGTCAGCAGGTACTCGTTGTCGCGGTTGGAATCCGCCGGCCGCTCGTAGTCCGGCGTGTTGCGGAAGGTCAGTTCCCCGGTGTCCCGGTTGATGGTGAAATCGCCGCCGTCCGTGCCCGAGAGGCTCCACGTAAATGTGGAAACGGCCCCCTCTGGATCGGTGGCGGAGTAGGTCCGGGAGAAGGTCGCGGTGTTTTCGTCGACCGAGAGTGTGGTGTCGCCGGTCACGGTGGGCGGCTCGTTCACGTCGGTGACGGTGACCTTTATGTCCAGGGTTCCAGTCTCGACCGGATCTCCGTCGTCGGTGGCAACCACTCTCAGTTCATAGGCGTTGCCCAGGTTGGCCTCGAAGTCGGGAGGGTCGTTGAAGGTCAGGTAACCATTGCTGTCGATGGAGAAAAAGCCGGCGTCCGTGCCGCTCACCGACCATTCGGCGGTATCCCGTTCCGGGTCCGCGGCGGTGTAGCGGGTGACGTTTCCGGTGCGGTTCTCCTGCCATTCCACGTCCGCGCTGCCGCTGATGACGGGCGGCTCGTTCACGTTGGCAACCTCGATCTGCACCTGGATGGTGTCGGACAGCCCGTCCGGGTCTGCGACCTTGAGGTTCACCCGTTGCGTAGTTCTGCGTTCGTGGTCGAGGGTGGCGCTGGTTCCCACGCGGATCTGGCCCGTTGTATCGTCAACGGTATAGGGGCCGCCCTGCTGGGAGTTGATCGAATAGGTCAGCGTGTCGTCGTTCAGGTCGGTGGCCTCCACCGGATCACCGACTGCAGTTCCCGACGCGGAGTTTTCAGCTACCGACCGCGTCGTGCTCGTGCCGTCGTCAAATTCGGGGGCCACGTTGTCGTCGATCACGGTGATGGTGACGGTGACGGTGGCGCTGCCGCCCTGCAGGTGCGCCGGCAACGGATCGGACCCCACGTAGGCCAGCGTCGCGGTGAAGGTCTCGTCGTCCTCGCTGCCGTCGCCGCTGGCGATGTTCACGGTGAATTCTTTGGTCGCCTGGTAGCGTTGCCCAACGTCGGTGAAATCGGACTGTCTGAAAGTCTGGCGTTGGGTCCCGCCGGTGTAGTCGCCGGAACCCGCGGTGCCGTCGGCAAAGGTAACTTCAGCGACGAAGGAGAACCCACTCTCCGGCTGCTTGTCCTTCGTGGTGGTGGCAACACCCTTCAGCACAACCTGGCCCGCGCCCTCGGCCACGGTGACCGGATCAACGGCCCAGCCCAGGGTGACCGGCACGTGATCGTTGTCCAACGCGGTGGCCGTGTCGGAGGTATCCGTTCCCAGCGCGTAGCCCGAACCGGACCGCAACGCAACCGTGACCGTGCTGTTGTCCTCGTCCTCGGAGTCGTCGTTCAGCGCGATGTTCAACGTGGCCGTGCTTGAACCGGCGCTGAATGTCGCTGTGGTGGGCTGCCCGGACGCCAGCATCCGCCCGGTTTCGGACACGCGCACGTTGACCGTCAGGGCATCGTCCGGGACCCCAACCCGCGTGAGCCGGAACTCCAGGATGTCATCCTCAGCAGCGCTGGTGTCGACCGCCGCGATGGATACCGTCGGCCGGTCGTTGTCCTGGATGGTCACGGTGGCCGCTGCGGACCCGCCCTGTAGGTGCGGCGGGTTGGAGTCGACATAGTCCACCGTAACGGTGAAAGTCTCATCCCGCTCGTCGTCCGTGTCGTTCACGATGGGCACCGTAACGGACTTGCTGGCGCGGTAACGCCGGTTGCCGTCAACGGTCACGGCGCCGAAATCGGCTTGATTAAAGGTCACCGTCGTGGACACGTGGGTGTAGTCGTCCGTGGCGTATGCGGTGCCGGGAGAGGTGACAACCGTCGCGTCGAATGTGAAGCCGCTCTCGGGGCGCTTGTCGCTCGTGGTGGTGGCCGTGGCACTCAGCCTCACGGTGATCGAACTCTCGTTCACAGACACTGTTGCGGGATTCCAGCCGAGCGTCACCCCCACCTGCTCGTCGTCCCCGATGGTCACCGTCGCAACCGCGTTGCTCGTCTCGAAGTCGGGATTGGAGGAGTCCACGAAGGCCAGGGTTGCGGTGAACGTCTCGTCGTCTTCGTCCACCGCGTCATCGCTGATGGTGACGGTGAACTCCCGGGTGGCCTGGTGCCGGTACCCGCTGCTGGTCATCACTCGCTCGAAGTCGCTTTGATCGAACGTCAACGTGGAACTGGACGACGGCGCGTAGTCGTCGGGATCCGTGGCCGTGACGTCGTCGGTGGTCACCGTCGCGTCGAATGAGAAATCGGACGGCAGCGCTTCGTCGCTGTCCGTGGTCACGATGGCCTTCAGGGTGACGGACCCGCCGTCTTCGTTCACGGAAACCGAGGTATCTTCCCACTCCAGGGTCAAGCCGACGTCGGTGTTGTATGGGGTTCCGGTTTTGGTTGCGGACCAAGGGCCAGAGCCGCCGGCGTTCCAGCCGCGCATCTGCACGTCGTACGACACCCAGTTGGTCAGGCCATCGAGGGAATATCCTTCCCGGCTGGACGGCACGTTGGTTTTGAGCGTCCAGTTTGCGTCAACGGTCTCGTCTTCGCTGGACTCGATGAAACGCAGGTCGTACGACGTGACCGGATAGGGGTGAACGCTTACTGCGGAGGCCCACTGCACGGTAATCTTGTTGCCGTCAGGGTCGGCGGTAATGCTGGAGATGAAAGGCGGACCCGGCACGCCAACCACTGTGCGAGAGGCTGACCAGGGGTGCTCGGTAGTTCCAACCACCGCTCGCACCTGGACGTAGTGCGACCTCCCGCGCCCCAGGAGTACGGTCGGCACGACGGTGTGTTCCAGAGGGCCGCCGGCCGTGGACGTCCAGATGGAATCGTGCTCGTACCAGCCGCCGAAGTTGGTGTATTGGTGCCGGAGATCGTATGACGTGATGGTCCCCAGGCTGGAATCGGCTGGCGCCGTCCATTTCACGACGAACGTTTCATCGACACCAAAAAGGGACGTGATCGCCGGCGCATCCAGGGCGCCCGTGGTCACCGTTTCCGTCGCCGACCACTCGCCGTTGCCCAAAGCGCTCACCGCCCGCACCCGCACGTCGTACTCAGCCTCGCCGTCCAGGCTGCTGGCCGTGTACTGACGGTCGCTGGCCCCGGCGGTGGCGGAGGCCCATTCGCCGTCGGACTTGTCGGTGGCGTCGCTGCGTATGTGGTGAACCTGGTATCCGGTTATGGCCGATTTGCCGGGATCGGCTGGCGCTTCCCAGGTCACCGTGAAAGCGCCCGAAGACGGCTGCGCCTCGTCGATGCGCGGCGGCGCCGGCTTCGTCCCGTGGCCGTAGGCCGTGATGCTCCAGGACTCGAGGGTTCCCTGTTCGCCCGATACGTGGTCGGTGAGGCGCAGCGTCCACTCGCCGGCGGGGCTTTCGCCCAGGTGTCTGGCCGAACCGAGCCGCAGCGGGCCTGACACCCAGGAGAACGGGGTTGTTGTGTTGTACACCGATTTGTCGAAGTGAGGGGACAGTTTGGATATCGTGCCCGACGGGGATTCCACCTCCACCTCCAGGTTCACGAACTCAGGATGCGTAATATCCGGGACCACGTGGATGTACTCGATGAATTCGACATGGTCGTCCACGGTCAGCTTCTGGGTCACCGTCGTGCCGGGGGTGCTGCCCGTCGCATCTGGGATGGAGATGTTGATTTCGCCGGATTGGGCGGTGGATTTTCGCAGGCCCGGGAGGTTGGTCCAGCCGTCGGCCAGGTTCACTGCGGCCTGGGCGTCCACCACGCCGAAACCGTATTCGTGGTTGAAGTTGTACTTCCCGGTGTCGCCGTATTTGTCGGCTCCCTCCTCCCAGCCGTCGTTGTCCGCGTCGTTCTTGCGGGCGGAGGCGGCCAGGATGAGTTTCACGTCCCGCCAGGTGAGGGCGCTGTTGGCCTTGCGGACCAGCGCGGCCACGCCGGACACGATGGGCGCCGCCGCGCTGGTGCCGCCGAAACTGGTGGTGTACCGGTTGTTGGGGGCGGTGGTCGCGATGTACACATAGCGACCGTGGCTGGCAGGAGCGCACACCCACAGGTTTGATCCCGGCTCTGAGTAAAACGTTCGCACCCCATCGCCGTCCACCCCGCAGGCCGCGGTAACGGCGTAAAAGTTGGTGCGTTCGTCTCTGGACGAATGGCCTCCGGCCCGGGCGCCGTTGCCGGCCCCCCACACAAAGAAAACGCCCTTCCCGCCGTAGCCCGTAGTAACGGCGGTTTCGATGGCCTCCTCCCACAGGCTGGTCACAAGCTCGTGCCCTCCTCCTGAACCCCTGCTTCCCCAGCTGTTGTTGTTCACCGCCGTGGTATCCGCATGCAGGGATGCGGCCTTAACCTCGTCGTCCAATTCGCCTGACAACAGTAGGTTGTAACCGTAGATCGTTGCCCGCGGAGCGACGCCCCGCATGCCTATGGCGTTGTCCCGGGCGGCTATGAGGCCGGCAACCGCTGTGCCGTGGGTTTCAAACGGATGGTATATGCCACCCTGGTTGGCAAAGTCGTGATTCTTTGCCGTGTCAACGTTCGCGGTCAGGTCCTCGTGCTGGTGGTGTATCCCGTCGTCCACGACGGCTACGGTGATACCTTCGCCCAGGTTGCCGCCGCTCCAGACCCCTTCGACGTTGATGTCCTCCGTCGAACCCGAGCCATACAACCCGTCATCCTGCAGGTGCCACTGGCAGCCGTACCAGGTGTCGGATATCCCGCCGCGCGGCACATCCTTGCACGTTTCCTCCAGCCGCGTTAATCCAAAGTCGTCGACAGCCAGGATGGTGTATTTTCCGGTGCTTCCCCCGACGCCGGTCACCTTCACGTAGTGCGTGCCAGCTTCGAGGCGGTGGAGGATGGCGAAGCTGATCCTATTTTTGTACTGGCGGGGAAAACCGTTGTTGAAGTTGGCGTCAATCGTGGTTCCCATATCGTCCACAAGCTCAGCGTCAACATCAGTGCCCGGAGTATTGGCCGCGGCCCAGATCTGCACGTAGGTCGTATCCTCCACGGTGATGCTGAAATAGTCCACGTCGGTGCTGGAGGTGATGTTGCCGCCGGCCGCCTCCTCCAACCCCAGGTTCAAGGCTTGTGCGTCCGCTATGGTGCTGCCCGGGTCTCCGGCATCGTTTACGTATATGTCGTACACTCCGAAGAGCCGTCTGCGATCGCTGTTCACCTTGAGTTCGTAGGTGCCCGCGTCGAGCAACCGGCGGATTACGAAGCCCTCGAGCTCCGGAAAGAGGTTGCCATCGACGTTCTGGGCAAGAACGGCCCCGTCTTCGTTCAATAGCTGGCCGGTGAGGTTCGTGCCCAAGCTCCGTATGATGACGTCCGTCTGTTCCGTCAACTCCAGGTCCCAGGAGTCGGTCTCGCTGGCCGGATCGATCAGTCCGGTGACGCTGCTGCCCACTGTCAGAGTGTTGAGATCGACGGGGTCGGTGGTTCCGGTATAGATGCGGTCGTAGGTGTCGGGCCCGGTCCGGATGCGGAGCACGTATTCGCCGATGGCCGAGCCATCCCCGCGGACCCTTATGTAGTAGGTCCCCGCTTCCAGGGTGCGCCGGATGACGAGGGCATCCGGGTTGGCCAGCTCTGAGTTGCTGCCGCTGGAGGTGATGCTATTGCCGTGGCCATCGTACAGCCTGCCCACAGAGTCCAGGCTGCCCTCGGTGAAGAACAGGAAGCCGACGGGGTCCGGGGCCTGCTCGTCAGTGATGACTATCTTAAAGACGTCCCAGTCCGAAGAGTGGTGGTAACCGTCAGATATGGCGCCGTCGGTTATCTTGCCCCAGAAATAGTTGTCGCCCATGGGATCGAGTTCACCGGAAGACGTGGTGGCCAAAGTAATTTCCCGGGCGTTGGCCAGGTTCGGGCCCGCATCCGCCGGCGTGCCGGTGGCGGTGTCCGACCACGACCCCGCGACGGCAAATTCCACCGCCCGCACCTGCACGTCGTATTCCGTATCGAGGGTCAGACCGGTGATGCCGTACAGCAACCGGTCATCGACGCCGGCATCAACCACCTCCGTCCACTGGTCATCCGTCTTGTCGGTGGCGTCGGTCTGGATGTACCGCAGATCGTAGGTGGTGGAGGTGGCGGTGTCCACCAAAGTTGTGGGAGCATTCCACGTCACCGCCACCGCCACCGCGCCGTCGTCGCCTCGCACCGCGGCAATGGTCGCGCTCGTTGCATCCGATAGCGTGGGCGTGCCGGTGACAGTTGCCGACCACGCGCCGTCCCCCTCCGCGTTGACGGCACGGACCTGCACGTCGTACTCGGTATCGTTGGTGAGACCATCCAGGCCGTACCGCCGGTGGCCGCCGTTGGTGGCCCAGGCGTCTTCCTCCTCGGTCCACTGGCCGTCGGCCTTGTCGGTGGCGTCGGTCTCGATGTACCGCAGGTCGTAGGCGGTGATGGTGGAGCCGCCATCGCTGGATGGTTCCGACCACTCCACCAGCAGCCAGCCGGCGCGGGCGGTGACCGTGTCTATGGTCGGCGCGCCCGGGACCGTCGCCTGCGCCGCGACGTTCAGCGGGATCAGCAGGCCAAGCAGGACCAACGCCGCGGCCAGCAGCGGCGCCGCAAACAACGCGACTCTGGTCATAACGGAAGTTCGCGCCTGCGCCGCGTCGCCAACGAGAAGCGACAGTCTTCTGTGAGCGTGGATGCCACTATTGGGCCTCCAGCTCCTGGCGCCAATTGGGCATGGACGTTCGCACTCCATCCAGCGTCGCCAGGGAGTTCGCCAGGTCCAGGGACGGGAAGCCGGGCTCAGTCTCCACGAAGAAGCCATTGGCGATATAGGCCATTTCGGATACCCGATCCGGCTCAATCCCGTTGCGTTCGAAGAACGCGTCCGTTTCTGTGCTGCCCCAGTCCTTATCCAGCGCCAGCAGCACGCCGCCCGGCAGCGTCATCAGAGCCCCGGATTGCGAACGGAACACCGGCAGGCTGGAGGAGTCCGCCGTGCCAGCGGTGTCGGCTCGGGCCGAGCCGGCTGACCGAGCCGACCGTACCGTCTCAGCCACGGCGCCGTCCCGCTTGTCGATATTGCCACGCTCCGTCTCCACCAAATCCGGCTGCAGCAGCACGGTCATCGTGCGGTCGCCGTCGCTCCAGGTGTAAGGACGCTCCTGCGCGGGATGTCGACGCGCGGAGTTGCCGGCCGCATCCAACCCGCCGACCTTGCTGAGCGCGGGCTCGACAACAGCCTCGTCGCGCTGCCCGGCGGAGACCTCACGGAGCGCCGGGCTGGGCGCGGTGGGTTCGGCCTCAGGCCGGCCGGTCTGGTGAGCCAAGACCGGCGGTTCCACCGCCTTCTGGTCCAGCAGGGCCGGGGATCCGACAAGCTTTGGGGGAGGTTCTGGAACTCCAGTCTGGGTACCAGCTATCTGGGAAACATGAACGGGAGCGGATACATCGTAGGTGGGAGCCGCCGGCCCGCAGCCCAAAAGTGCGGCGGTCAAAGCCACCATCAGTCCGGCGATCAGTCCCAATCGAAACGGTTCTAACATCTCCACTTCGCAACAAATTTATGGATTCCATCATGATGTGGTTGTTTTATGATGGGCGGCCAATGATGGATGGCCATTGAGGATTTATCAATATGGTAGCTCGTTCAATTTCATGTGCGTTTCAAATTATCGTCAACACCAATGCTTGAGTATGATGTGCATCATGCACATGTGACTGAATAATGTGTGCGCAACATTTTGGAGGCAGGATCGCCTTGCCGGCGGAATTGCGCGACCGAGGGGTTGGTCGCCACGCGAGAATTGAGCGGCGCAGGTTGTCTCTGCCATCACCCTCCGACGCCCCTGGAGGGTCTGAGGCTTTGGCGTCCGGGCCGCCGGCTACCCAAGGATGCTTCTGACGCCCTCGTCCAGCCCGTGGAACCCGACGTGTTTCCCGCCCCCGACGGGCCCGGTCACATCACATCGGGCAGAATTCCCCGATATCCCATGCAATAGGCCCGGGCATCGCGCCCGGGCCTATTGCAACGTTTCTGACCGGAGGGTGGGGAAAAGCCCCCGACCGGTTCGTTTCATTGGCCCCGGATCGGGCCGGGGTGTATGGTCAACCGCCGACCACCGTGATGCTGCGATCGCCGATGGGCTGCGGCGGCCGGTTGTTTGGCCCGTGGGTCAACGCTTGCAGGATTTCCACCTGGTCCGGTGAAACCGTCGCGATGCCCTGCATAACCATCCACCGCACACCTTCCGAGCACGGTGGCGTGGTGAGCGAGCCACTGTATCCGTAATAGCCGCTATCCGACGGCACATATTCAGCCGCGTTCGGCCCGCCTCCAATGTCGGCTTCCACCCCGGTCGCCGGAGCCAGGCCCAGCAGGTCCTCCACCAGCCGGCTGGGGTTGCCCAAACGGAACAGCAGCCCCACAACGGCCAGATTGCCGCCGGCGTCCTGGTGAACCAGGTGAAGCTCAGCCGCGAAACTTTCGCCTTCCAGCAGGTGCTCGCCCGGAGAGTGGTAATGAACCCCCAGCAACTCGTAGCGGCGTCCTCCCACCGACAACCCGCTGCCGAGGTCGAAATCGAGGTAAACGGTGTGGCCGTTGTTGCGGGCCTGCACGGCGACGGTCGTGTAGTCGAATGTCACCGGTTCGGTTCCGCCCGAGACGAACCCGGTCAGGTTCACCGGCGACTGTTCCACGCCTTCGCCGCAGGGCCGGTAGGCATCCGCCAGGCAGCCCCAGTGTTCCGGGCCGGTATCTCCGGTGTATCCCCAGTCGGGGTGGCTGACGGTGGACATCAGGCCTCCCGGGCAGTTTCGAGGGCGCGGACGGCTGCCTGCTGCAGTGCTTCGGCGTCAAGGGTGGCCCGCAGTTCGCCGGCGTCATCCTGGGCGAAGCTCTCCTCGACGCGGAACTCGTCGATTACGGTCGCGATGGCATCGGCGCGTTCCGCATCCGTGGCGGACGCGAAAGCGGTCAATCGCCCCTCGGCGATATGCCGGCCAATCTCGGCGGTGAGCAACTCGTCTTCCACCACGCGGCGCTGGATGAGCCCGATGTTCTGCAGGTTGCGGCCGAGGTAACAGCCGCCGAACTGCATGATCTCGCACTCCCGGCCCTCGAGACCCTCGATCTCGGTGAACCAGTGGTAGCGGGGCTCCAGCTCGTGCTCGCTGAGGTAGTCGCGCACCTGCTGGTCCTCGGCGGCCGGGTCGGACGGGTCGAACACCAGCTTGACCGTATGCATCATCAGGCCGGCGGGTTCAACAGTGATGTACATCTCATCCTCCGGGTGCGGGTTATGGCGAAAGGGCCGGTCTCACCACCGTGTTGCTATGGTTTGCGTCCGTAGCCTAACCCTCGATAGCGCGGATGACGCGGTCGACGTTTTCAGGACCTGGAGCAATCGTCTTGCTGTCGACCAGGCGCATGGCCTCGACGATGGCGTCGTGGTAGGGCGTGGCGACGCCGGTCTCGCGGCCCTTTTCACAGATGAGGCCATTCATGAAATCCACTTCGGATTTGCGGCCCTTGTGGACGTCCTGCGCCATGGAGGCCAGCCAGTTCACCCTGCCGCCGGCCTGGGACAGCTTGCCGTCCAGTTCCTCGAACACGTCGCCCGTGTCGGCATCTGCCCAGAACTCGGCGGGCGTGCCGTTGATCTCAACCACCTTGAGCCCCTGGGCCAGGCCGACCTGGGCGCCTTCCTTGGCGAGGTTGATGCGAATGCGGCGGATCCTGGAGTCGCCGGCCATCTCCTGGCTGCCCAACTGGCTCATGGCGGAAATGGCGTTGCCCATGCCGTTCTGGCACAGCTTGGCCCAGCGCTCGCCGGGAAGGTTGTCGGTGGCGTAGGCAGCGTCGATGTGGTCAAGCTTTGCGGCCAGGGCCTCGGAGCGCGCCGTGACTGCTCCGGTGTACTCGCCCACGCGGAACACGGTGTGGCCATGGTCACGACCGGGCGCGCCGCCGCGGTTGACGTGGGCGGGTTCCCAGAGAGCGACCTCGATGTGGGAGGCGATGCAACCCAGTTGACGCTCGTGTCCCACGATGTCGGCGATGATGGGGTCGTTCCAGCAGTTCTGGATTGACACGAAAGCGCCGTCGTCCTTCACGTAACGCTTGACGAAATGGGTGGCCCACTCGGTGTCGTACGACTTGGTGGTGATGAAGGCGTAGTCGAAGGGCTCGGTGATGTTCTGCGCTTCCGTCAGGTGCATGGCGTTGACCGGCACCGTGAAGTCGCCCTGGCTGCCGCTGGCGCGGAGGCCCTCGGCGCGCATCTTTTCGACGTGCTCGGGCCACATGTCAATGAAGGTGATGTCGTCTTCGCCGGCCTGAACAAGGAAAGCGCCGACGTAGCTGCCCACGGCGCCGGGACCCATGATTACGATGCGGTCTGCCATAGTGTCATCTCCGATATGCGTGATACTGCATTTTGGCTGTCGAAAGTGATTTTGTCGATGGCAAGGTACGGCTGCGTTCACTGGGCTCGGTTGGAGCGCATCGTGTCGATGTCACCCTCCCATCCGATTCCCTAAAGCGCGCGGACTCCATCGACCGCCTTCGCCCGTTCGGGCGAATGAATGACGGCGTAGCAGCGCAGGATTTCGTCCTGAAATTCCGGTGGCACCAGATGCCAGTCCTTCACGTGTACTATGAAGGGCAGCCACGATTCGGAAAGGTCTTCCTTGAGCAGGAATCGGGTAACTTCGTTCAGGGGTTCATCCCCCATAATCACCAGATCCAGGTCAGAATACTTGCGGGCCCGACCATTTACTCGGGAGCCATAAGCCCATACTTCCCGATCCGGCAGATGCTTTGCCAGTATTTCGGCCAGCATTTGGATGTGCTCGGCCTGCACGTCTATGATGGAAACGGCGGGCATTAGATCCTCTCGTTCAGTTCAGTCAGAGTTGCGATCAGGGCTGTGACTTCCTGATGCAATGCAGAGGCAGCTTCGGCAGTTCTACTGGCTACCGTGTCAAAGTACTCATGGGCTGAGTCGTTCCGGCGCTCTCGAAAATAGAACCACTGCTCTGCGGAAGAAATTATGCCGTAGTTGGCAGCGGCACGCAGCACGTCTCCAATGGTCATCCTGTCAACGTCGTTCCATGCTTCGGCGTCTTCCAGGCTGCGCCGTATGAAGCCGTAGGCCAGCTCGTGAGTGAATTCGTAGCCTTTTACAACGGCGGCGCGATATATGCTGTGGTGGGAATGATTTTCGTCCAGGGCAACATAGGCCTCCAGGAACTGCCCTAACCGCGCGTTGGCCCGCTCAAGCGCGTCAATGTTGATTTGTCGTCGGGAGATCATCGGGGTGCGCCAATGCGATTACATCGCCACCACCCGCGCGTCGTCCACCTGCGGCAGGGCTTTGATTTCGGCCAGCACGTCCTCGCCAATGGGGTCGTCGAGACCCACGACCATCATGGCCTGGCCACGTGGGGCGATGCGGCCCACTTCCATGAAGCTGATGTTGATATTGTGGCGGCCGGCCGTGGTGCCCACCGCGCCGATGATGCCCGGTTGGTCCTGGTTGTCCACGAACAGCATGTAGGGGGCAGACGGCGCAACGTCCATCCAGTACTCGTTGACCCGCACCAGGTGCGGCTCGTCGCGCAGGGAAGCGCCCGCGACGGTGATGTCGTCGCCGGTGGTATGCAGGGTGGCAGTGATCAGGCTCGCGTACTCGCGGCTGTCGCCGGAAGTCTGCTCGGTGACCTGCAGGCCGCGTTGCTGCGCCAGCACCGGGGCGTTGATCATGTTGACCGCCTCTCCGCTCACCTGCCCCAGCAACCCGACCAGCGCGGCCGCCTTGAGGATGGCGGTGTTGTGCTCGGCAATCTCGCCCTGGTACCGGATGGTGATCCCGACGAACTGGCCCCGGGCCATGCTGGTGAGCAGGCGACCCACCATGGACGCCACGGGCACATAGGGGGCCAGGATCGCGTGGACCTCGGGGGATACGAAGGGAGCGTTAACGGTGTTGCGGGCCGGCCTGCCTTCCAGCACGGCCAGCACCTGCTCGGCGGCCTCGATTGCGACCTCGCGCTGGGCCTCCTGGGTGGACGCTCCCAGATGCGGGGTGGCGACGAGCCGGGGATGCCTTAGCAGCGGCAGATCGCCGGGCGGTTCGTTGGTGAACACGTCCAGGGCCGCGCCGGCCAGGTGTTCGCTTTCCAGGGCATCCAGCAAGGCGTCATCGTCGACCAGTTCGCCGCGGGCGACGTTGATCAGGCGAGCGCCGGGCTTCATCTTAGCCAGTTGCGGCGTCGAGATGAGATTGGTGGTACCGGCGGTGAGGGGCGTGTGCAGCGTGATGAAATCGGCCTGGGCGAGCACTTCATCCAGCGACATCACGGTCACGCCCATGCGGGCCGCGAAATCGGGAGCGACGAATGGATCGTAGGCGATCAGGTTCATGCCGAAGCTGGCGGCGCGGCGGGCGACCTCGGAGCCGACACGGCCGAGGCCGACGATGCCCAGGGTCTTGTTGCGAACCTCGATGCCCATGAAGGCGGACCGCTGCCACTGCCCGTCCTTCATGGAGGCGTAGGCCTGGGGCACGTTGCGGGCCAGGGCCAGCATCAGGGCGACAGTATGCTCAGCGGCGGCGACCGTGTTGCCGATGGGCGCGTTGACCACGGCGACGCCGGCGCGGGTGGCGGCGTCCAGGTCGATGTTGTCCACGCCGATGCCGGCGCGGGCGACCACCTTGAGATCGCTGCCTGCGGAGATCACCGGCTCGGTGACCCTGGTTTCGCTGCGCACCACCAGGGCGTCGTAGCCGGGGATGGTGGCGATGAGTTCGTCGGGGGAGAGGCCGCGCTTGACGTCCACCGGGACATGCTTTTTCAGCAGGTCAATGCCCTCGGCGGCAACGTTGTCGGTAATCAGTACTTTGGGCATGGGGATGAACATTCTCCGCACCGCCGTTTGCGCTGAAAGGCGCGGATTTTATGCTCGGCAGGCCGTCAATTTGCGATGCAATGACACCCTCCGGCTGCGGTGGTAGCATAACGATGGTAGCACAAAGGCTCTTTTACTGTCAGCCGCGCGGCGCGTCCGACGCGCGTGGCAGCCAGATCCGTTCACGGAGGCAATCCAATGATCAAAGATTTTTCCGTGCTCTACGCCGGCCATGTGCTGGAAGGCGACGGCATCGGGTTCGACGGTGTTCCGGCCAACGACCGGTGGTACGACAACGACCGGCTTTCCATGGCCATGGACATCGCCCGGCAGGCCGCCGTGTTCCTCGATGATCTAGGGTTCGACATCCTGTGGATGGCTGAGCACCACTTCCAGCGCGAGGGGTACGAGTGCATCCCAAACCTGCTCATCATGAGCCAGTACCTGGCCCAGCACACCAACCGGATCAAGTTCGGCTGCGGCTTCAACATCCTGCCCATGTGGCACCCCATCCGGTTGGCCGAGGACTTTGCCATGGTGGACATCCTCACCGGCGGTCGCGTGGTGTTCGGCATCGGGCGCGGCTACCACACCCGCGAGGTGGAGTCCTTCGGCGCGCCCATGATCGACGGCGACGCCAACCGCGAGCTGTTTGAAGAGCAGTTCGAGATCATGATGAAGGCCTTCAACAGCGAGTCCTTCTCCCACCAGGGCAAGCACTACACCATCCCGCCGGACATCCCATACCGCGGCTACGACCTGAAAGAGGTGACCCTGGTCCCTCGTCCCAAGACCCGTCCGGTGGACGTGTGGCAGCCCATCGTCAGCGCCTCGGACCGGGCGCTGGACTTCATGGCGAAGTGGGGGATCAAGGGCGTGATACTGGGCACGGGCGAGCAGTACGTCGAGGAGTGGGTGCAGCGCTACCAGGCCGCCAACCAGCGGGCCGGCCGAGACCTGGCCCTGGGCGAGGGCCTGTGCGTCGGGCTGTGGGCCATGGTGGACGACACCACCGCCGGCGCTCGCCGTCAGCTGCAGCCGCTCTTCGAGGAGCACGTCAAGTTCGCCGCGCCTCTGGGGATGCTGCGCTACAGCGATCAGCAGATCTCGGCCACCGGACCGGGCGGCGTGGCTCGCCACATCGCGGCCGGCACCGACTTCCAGGACGTCATCGACAACCGCGCGTGGTTCGCCGGCAGCCCGGAGGACACCATCGCCTACCTGGAGGAGCTGCAGGACAAGTACCCCGGCCTCGAGCAGATCATGATCGCCTTCCCCATGGGCGCAACCACCAACCAGTTCAAGGAGCAGATGGGGCGGTTTGCGGCGGAAGTGATACCGCATTTCAAGAAGGCTCCTGCAAACAGCTGAACGGCTCATCTCGAAGGATCCGTAACGATGACTGTGCCCACCAAAAACCAACTGCATAGGGTCGTTTTGGAGATAGCTGCGGAGACTACAGTGCCGCTTTCTCGCAAGGACGTAGTCGGTTCCCTGTCCGTCCGCCTGTCTTTGACTGAGGCGGATATGACCGAGCAGTCGTCATCCGGCGTATTTCGCGCCGCAGATCGAACGGACTGGGCCATGTTTGATTTGCGCCGCGCAGGATACTTGTATCGGCCTGCCAGAGGTCGTTTTCTGATCACCGCAGAGGGCAGAGCCATCCTTGGCGCTCACCAGGGTGAGATAACGGACGCGGACTTGCGACCCGTCATCGAAGCCAGCCATCAAGAAAGCGGTACTCCAGAAACCGAACTGGTGCTCTCGGCCGGCACCGATGGTTCATGCGATGACACTCCCAGCGCAAAGTTGAGGAGCAGTTTCCACAGGTTGCAAGAAGACTTGGTTCAAGAGTTGCTGGATAGCGTCGGGGGAATATCCCCAGAACAATTCGAGCGGCTAGTGGTAGATCTGCTTGAGAAAATGGGCTATGGCGAAGGTCGAACTGTGGGTCGTAGCGGGGACGGTGGTATTGACGGCATCATCAATCAAGATGCTCTTGGCTTGGAAAAAATCTACATACAAGCCAAGCGATACACCTCCGGTTCAGTGGGTGAGCCTGAGATACGGAATTTTGCTGGAAGCATGATTGCGCGAGGTGCGACTAAAGGCGTGTTCATAACCACCAGCGGCTTCAGCAATACCGCTAGGCAGACCGCTGCGAATGTTTCTCAACGTAATGAGACGATCCGGTTGGTGGATGGCAACGAGCTGGCTCAATTGATGATCAGGCACGGGGTCGGTGTCGTCACTGAATACACCTACGAAATCAAGAAGCTAGACGAAAACTATTTCACAGATGAGGATTAGCACGCCCGCAATTGTGCACGAAACCTGTTCTTGGAGCGATGATCTGGATGGAATCGTACAGTTGGAATAGGTTCGTGCCGCCTGATTCGCAGATGATTGATGGCGTTTGGTTCCCTGGCACCGAAATTGGACACAATTGGATCCTCGTTCAGGACATCCGATCGTTGGTACGCCGGACCTTGGAACCGGAACAGGCGGAACAATTGATTGCAGAGCTTGACCAACTTTACGAACGCAATCAGTTTCCATTGCCGTAGCGTCGCGCGAAAAATTTCTCGGCCCAGGAGGAAATGATGACACGGTGGTGTATCATGGCCCCCATCAAACCCATCGACCCCCGCTCAGGCTGACCTACCGCAGGAGGCCATTCCATGTTCCTGATGCGTTTTACCGAACGGGCCTACGTGAACTACACGGAGGAGGATGTGCGCAACTCGCCCAATGAGGCGGTGCGGCTGACGTTCTCGAACTCCAACTTCAACCCGCAGGAAGGCCACTACCTCTACAACATGTACCTGGATGAGTACGAGTACTCGGAGGAAGTGGGCTTCGACGGGCTGATGCTCAACGAGCACCACAACACGCCCACCTGCCTGGGCGCGACCATGAACCTGGAAGCGGCCATCCTGGCTCGCAACACCAAGAACAGCAAGATCGTGCTGCTGGGCAACCCCCTTCCCATCTTCGACAACCCCATCCGGCTGGCCGAGGAACTGGCCGAGATCGACATGATCTCCGGCGGCCGCCTGGTGTCGGGGTTCGTGCGCGGCACCGGCGTGGAGAGCCTGGCCACCAACACCAACCCGTTGCACAACCGCGCGCGTTTCGAGGAAGCCCACGACCTCGTGATCAAGACCTGGACCACGCCGGGACCCTTCCGCTGGGAAGGCGATCACTACCACTTCCGCGTGGTCAATCCCTTCCAGACGCCGATCCAGAAGCCGCACCCGCCCGTCTGGATCCCCGGCACGGGCAGCCCCGAGACCCTGGTGTGGTGCGCCGAGCGGAACTACCCCTACATCTTCCTGGAAACCGACCCGCAGGGCACGCAGGACATGAAGTCCATCTATGCCGAAACCGCCCGCGAGCACGGGTACGAGCCGGGACCGGAAAACTTCGGGTACCTGGTGCGCATCCACGTGCAGGACACTGACGAGAAGGCCTACGACGTGGGCAAGGGCTACATGGTGGGCAACATCGGCGTCGGCCGTATCCCGCTGCCCCGCGACTACGCCTCGCCCGTGGGCTACGGCAGCCGCAGCGACGACCCCCGCTTCCTGCGCCTGCGCGAGCAGATCCGTAGCGACCCCTTCCGCGTGGGCGGGCTGGACGGCGCGCAGTACGACTCCATCCTCGACTCCAAGCGGTGGATCATCGGCAGCCCCGACACCGTCATCAGCCAGCTCCGCGAGGTGCTGAGCTTCATGCGCCCCGGCATCCTGGCCGTGTGGACCAACGACGGCTCCATCAGCCACGAGGACACCATGCGGTGCCTCGAGCTGATGGGCCAGGAAGTGCTGCCGGCCCTGCGCGAGATCGGCGAGGAACTCGAGTTGACCGATCCGTTCCAGAAGGAAGGCGTACAGCCCGGGCTTACCAGGATGTAGGCGCCGCTCAACCGACCGTTAATGAAGCAAGGAGCTTAATCCCAATGGCAAACTTCACCGAGGAAACCATCTCCGTCGCCGGCGGCAACCTTCAGGTGTACAAGGGCGGCAGCGGCGACCCGCTGCTGGTGCTGCACGGCGCCGGCGGCAACGCTGGCCCCCGCCGTTACGCCCAGGCCCTGGCTGAGAAGTTCACCGTCTACCTGCCCTCTCACCCCGGCTACGGCAAGAGCGACCGGCCCGGCTGGGTCGAGACCATGCAGGACCTGGCCTGCTTCTACACCTGGTACCAGGAACAGGAGGGGCTGGAAAACGTCCGGGCCATCGGGTTCTCCATGGGCGGCTGGCTGGCGGCGGAAATGCTGTCGATGACTGGCCATGCCTTCAGCAAGGTGATGCTGGTGGGCGCGGCCGGCATCAAGCCGGTGGATGGTGAGATCACCGACATCTTCATCATCAACCCCGGGCAGATCCGCGATTTGGCATACCACGATCCCAGCCAGGTCCCGGAGTGGGACGAGATGTTCGGCTCCGATCCGACGCCCGAGCAGACCGATCAGGCCGAGTCCGACCGGGAGATGGCCATCCGGTTGACCTGGAAACCGTACATGTACAACCCGCGGCTGCCGGCCAAGCTGGCCCGCGTCAGCGTCCCAACGCACATCGTGTGGGGCGAGAACGACAACCTCGTCCCGGTCGAGTGCGCCGACCTGTACCAGCAGACGCTTTCAGGATCCCAGGTCACGGTGATCTCCAACTGCGGTCACTCACCCCAGATCGAAAAGCCCGACGACTTCGTGCAGACGGCGCTGGCCTTTCTTTAGGCCGGCGCTCGTCGCTCCAAGGCACGGGAGGCAACCATGGCAACCACGCCCATCGGCGAAAAGCTACTCACCGCCGACGAATTTCTCCAATTGTGCCAGCGGCGCCTGATTAAGGGCGAATTGGTCAAGGGGGTAATTCACGAAACCATGCCAGCAGGTGGAGAACATGGCGAGGTGGCGATGGCGTTTGGGACGGCAATGACGTCCTACGTGCGTCCAAATCGGCTGGGACGCATAGCAGGCTCGGACGCAGGCGTGATCTTGGGGCGTGACCCGGACACGGTCAGGGAGCCAGACATCGCGTACTTTTCTGCCGAGACCCTCCCACTGGACGTCAAAGTTAGAGGCTACTATGAAGTTGTTCCGGATCTGGTCGTCGAGATAGTCTCGCCCAACGACAGCCCGCAATACGTAGCCGAGCGGGTGGCAATGTGGCTCAGCCACGGCGTTCGCCTGGTGTGGGCCGTGTACCCGGTGGCCCGCACCGTGGCCGCTCATCCCTCAGAAGGGCCGACGCTCATTTACACCGAGGACGATGAATTGGATGGCGGAGAGGTGCTACCGGACTTCCGTTGCGCTGTCCGGGACATACTCGACTGGTAGTTGCTGGGAAATTCACTCCACCGCGTGCAGCCGGCCGTCGGTGGTGCGCACGTACAACCTGCCGCCGGCGTAAGCCGGCGGCAATTCTATGGGCCCGCCCAGGTCCACCTTCCACAACATCGAGCCGTCCGTCCGGCTCAGGCAGTACACCAGGCCGTCCCGTGCGCCAAAGTAGATGCGGTCTCCCAGGATGATCGGGGAGCTGACAACCCCGCCATCGGCCTGGTATCTCCACAACTCGTGGTCGGTCAACCCCTCTCTGGCGTAAAACACTCCGTCACTGTCGCCGACGTAATACACGCCATCGGCAATCGCGGGCGATGACACGATCCCCTGGGAATGCCGCTCCTCCGGGGCAAACCGCCATCGTTCCCCGCGCTGGGCGGGGGGCGGGGGTACGCCCGGGACCTGCCAGATCCACAGCTGGAACCAGGCGCGCTTGATCCAGTAGAGCCCGGGCATCCCCTTCACTCCGGTGTCGATGGCGTACAGCGTGCCACCCGACGGGAAATATACCGTGTCCCCGGTCACCACCGGTGGACCCTCAGCCGAGCCGGCGGTAAGGAAACGGAACCGCCGCCTCCCATCATCCGCGTCGATGAAGTACAGGTTGCCCTCGTCGTCCGTCACGTAGAGCCGATCGCCGCGCAGGGTGGGAGTGGTCTTCACGTTGCCCTTGAGCTTGTGCTTCCACAGCTGCTCGCCGGTCTGCGCGTCGAGGCCGTAGATGATGTTGCCGGCGGAAGTCACGTAGGCCACTCCACCGTGCACCAGCGCTGATGCCGAAATCGGCAGGTGCGCCTTGAAGTCCCACGCCTGCTCGCCTGTGTCCTGGTTCAGCGCCAGCATCCGGTGGTTTGTAAGGCCCACGAACACCAGGTTGTTGTTGGCGATGGTGGTGGCATGGTCCATCGGGCCGGGCGTTTCCACGGACCACAGCTGGTCTCCCGAGTCGGCGTCGAAGGCCGACACCCGGAAGTGTCCCCCGACGAACACCTTGCCGTCGGCAACCAGGGGCGCGGAGCGGGTGTACGGCCCCAGATCCTGCGACCAGGCGATGCGGCCGGCGGGTTGCTGCTGCACCTCGGGGACGAAGCCGTTGAGATTGGTCCCATAACCCAGCATGGACCAGCGTCCGGCGTTTGATGTGGATGATGCGGCAGCCGACGGGCTTCCCGCAAACCAGCGCGCCGGATTGGGCAGGCTGAACCAGAATATCCATCCCAGTATGGCAACCAGCAACAGTACCCCTGCCGTGATGGCCGGCTTCAATAGCCGCATCCGGTAGCGACGTCGGGCGGTACGCTGGCTGCGTTCGACCCAGTCGGGAAACTCCGCCTGGTGATCCTGTTCTTGCATGTCCGTTAAAACACTGGTAGGGGCGAATAATCATTCGCCCCTACATTCTAGCCGCAAAATTGGTTTGCGTCGTTACACATTGCGTTGCTTGGGATCCAGACGGTCGCGCAGCCAGTCGCCGAGCAGGTTCACCGACAGCACGGTGAAGAGAATGCCCAGGCCGGGGAAGAAGGATACCCACCACGAGTCGATGATGAGTTCGCGCCCGTCGGCCACCATGACGCCCCACGCCGGATTGGGCCGCGGGATGCCCGCGCCCAGGAAGCTGAGACCGGCCTCCAGCAGGATCACGAAACCCAACTGGAGGGTCGCCAGCACAATGATCGTATTGACCAGGTTGGGGAAGATGTGGCGCAGCATGATACGGATCTCTGACGAGCCGGCCACCTTCGACCTGGCGACGAAGTCCTGCGTCTTCAGCGCCAGCGTCTCGCCGCGTATCAGCCGGGCGTAGCGGGACCACAGGAACAGACACACCACTATGAGCACGTTTTCGATGCGTGGACCCAGTGTCGCCGCCAGCACCAATGCCACCAGGATCAATGAGATCGACAGCGACATGTCCACCAGGCGCATCACCAGCGTATCCACCCATCCGCCGAAATAGCCGGCCAGGATGCCCAGCACCGTGCCGATCAAACCCGACACGAAGATCGCCATCATCGACACGACCAGAGCCAGCCGCGCCCCGTGCACAATCCGGCTGAATATGTCCATCCCGTTCTTGTCGGTACCAAGCAGATATTTGGCCTGGCCTCCCGGTTTGACGACAATCTGGATCTGGTCGCCCAACACCGGAGCGTCGTCTGCGGTTTTGCCCACAACGGTCGCGTCGCCGATGCGGACCGTCCTCTCGGCGTCGCTGAGTTTGATCTCGTTCTGCCGGTTGTCCCGGTTTACCCGCTCCACAACTGTGCGAACGGACAACACGTCACTGGACCAGGCCGGTGGGACAAGGCGGTCGTCCAGGTCGCCGCGCCGTGGGTTATGGGGAGCGATCAGCTCAGCGAAGACTGCCGGTATGAGCAGGAACACCAGCAGCATCGTAACCGGGAACAGGGGCAGCCGGCGAATTTCCCCGATCCAATGACGGATCCTGGAGAGAGCGCCGGTACGTGCTGCCGCTTCTTCCGTGGTGGGGCTGGCGGGGGCTGGCGCCGCAGTGATAGCCATGTGTCATTCTCCACCGTTGGACATTGTTTTATCGATACTATTGCGGTTTGCTTCCGGATGCGTTCGCCTACGTGTAGCGGATCCGGGGATCCAGGTACGCGTAGAGTATGTCCACGATCAGGTTGGCGAAGATGTAGATGGACGATCCGATGATTACCACCGCCTGCAGCACCTGGAAGTCGCGCCCGCGCACAGCGCCTACCGCCAACTGACCCACGCCCGGCCACGAGAACACCGTCTCCACGATCACCGTGCCCGTGAACAGGCCGCCGATGATGATGGCGAAATAGGTCAGCGGCGCGATGAAAGCGTTGCGCAGGCAGTGCTTCCAGACGACCTTCCATTCCGGCACGCCCTTGATGCGCGCCAGTTTGACGAACTCGGTGTCCAGCACGTCCAGCATCGAGGAACGGATCAGGCGGAGCAGCGCCGCCACCTGGAAGAACCCCAGGGTGAACGCCGGCATGATCATGTGGGACAAACCGCCCTTGCCGGACGACGGTAGCCAGCCCAGTTGCACCGCGAAGAGCCACAACAGCATGATGCCCAGCCAGAAGCTCGGCACCGACTGGCCGAGGAAGGCCACCGCCTTGCCCTGGTAGTCCAGCCACCCGTCCTTTTTTGCCGCCGTGATCACTCCCAGCGGCACCCCTAGAACCACGGCGATCAACATGGCCAGGCCACCCAACTGCAGCGTGGCCGGGAAGCGGTCCAACACCATGCCCATGGCGGTCTGGCCGCCGAAGGCATAGGATTCCCCGAAGTCGCCCCGGACAGCGTTGCCCAGGAAGACCAGGTAACGCATGTGCAGCGGCCTGTCCAGACCCCACTTGGCCTTGAGCGCCGCGATGTCCTCTGGGGTTGCCTCGCCCATGGGCAGCATCACGGACGTTGGGTCGCCGGTGATGTTGGAGAGCATGAACACGATGATGCTCACCAGGAGCACGGCGATTATCGCCTGCCCGACGCGGAAGATTATGAAGCGCTGCATTGTCGTCTCCCGTCCGTACTGCTTTCAGTTGAGGCCGGAGCCTTGGGTTAGATCCAGTTCGTCGATGATCCCGGTGTGTCTATGCCGCTCCGGCCGGTCTATCTGGCGACCTTGGCGTACTCCAGGTGCCCGAAGACCCCGGTGAGGCTGCCGAACTTGTACTCCAGGACCTCGTCTGGGTTTGCCACGAGCGTGGCGCGGATGTTGACGATGGGGATGGTCCGGTAGTTGTCATAGATGTGGTCACCCATCTCCTGGGCCAACCGGTGCCGCTCGGTGGGATCTGTCTCCCGCAGTAGCGCCTCGTAATTGTCGTCGTAAACTTTGTGCTCGATGTAGGCCACGCCGCCGCCGGGAAGGCCGGTTTCCGGATTAATCTCCCCGGTGTAGTAGTAGATGCGGGCGTTGGCGTTGATTTGCCGGATGGTCTGGCGCACTGGAAGGATGAAGTGGGCGTCGTGCAGGTCGCGGAAGGCGTCCAGCGCGCGGGCGAACTCCACCTCAACCAACTTCACATCGATGCCGATGTCCTCGAAGGACTGGGCAACGGTCTGGGCGACCTCGATGGTTTCCGGCAGGCCGGGCAGGCTGGACTGCCAGACTTCCATGTGGAAGCGGTTCTGGCCGTTGTCGCCGGGGAAGCCGGCCTCGTCCAGCAGTTCCTTGGCCCTTTCCAGATCGTAACCGTACCTCTCGTCGAACTCCTCAGCCCAACGGGGGTTCCAGCCCTCCAGGGTGTCATGGAAGATGGTGTTGTACATGGGCTCGCCGCGGCCCTTGAACAGCTCGTTGATGATCTGCTCCCGGTTGATGGCGCGGTTCATGGCTTCACGGACCAGGCGACCGGTCTCGCCGGGGGCTGCCCACGGCTCCGTGTCGGGGTTCCAGTTGACCTGGCTCAGTTCGTACTGTCCGAAGGGCACGATGGTGAGTCCGACCGAGGGCAGCGGGCTCTCGAAGACTTCCATCCCTTCGTCCAGGGCCTGCTGGTGCAGGACCTTGGGGATGTCCACCATGTTGGCCTCGCCGGTGAGCAGCATGGCCAGGCGGGTCAGGTCCTCGGGCGTGGTACTGATGCGGAGCCGCTTGAACTCCGGGTTCACGCGCCAGTGGTCGTACGGCACGGCCTCGTACTCGGTGTACTCCTTGAGCTCCCGGTTGACGAACTGGAAGCCGCCGGTTCCGGACGGAGCAGTCTCGAACATGGCGTCGCCCTCGGCTGCGTGCTGGGCGGAACTGCGGACGGCGGCGCAGGGGACCACCAGGATGTTGAACCACCAGTCGGCGACGTCAACCTGGGGCTGGGCCAGCGTCATCTTGAGGGTGTAGTCGTCGACAACCTCCGCCTTGCCGGCGTCGATCATCTCGGTCATGGAATCGAAGCCCATGAACTTCTTCAGGGGGCCCTTGCAGCCGGCGAGAGGGTCGGACATCTGCTGGTCAATGGTGAAGATTAAGTCCTTGACGGTGAACTCACCCCAGCCGTTGTGCATCTCGACCCCTTCCTGGAGGTAGAAGGTGTACTCCGAAGCGTCTGGGCTGACGTCCCACTCCCGCGCCAGTTGGGGCAGGATGGTGGAGACGCCGGTGTCGGGCGAGATGGTGGTTGGGTTCTCCCACATGGGACGGAACACCAGATGCCCGCTGCTGGTGGCCAGCCAGGGGAAGAAGGTGTCCTGGGGCAGCGGGGTAACGGCCATGTGGAGGTATGTGTCCTCGTCGGCCATGGCCGGCATGGCGGTGGGTTCAGGGGCGGCGGTGGCGGCCGCTTGAGCCGGGGCGGCCGGCGCGTCAGTCGCGGCGGGTGCGGCGGCCGGCTCCGACGCCGTCCCGCCACAGGCGACAATCACGGACAGGAATACGATAAGCGAGGGGACTGCGGCGATGCGCAACGCGTTTCGAATACTGCGAACTGTCATGCGGATACCTCCGTATCAGTCAGCGGATTCCCGTTTGCCGCCAAACATTAGCATCGGCAATACCTGATGTCAAATATTCGTTATTGCAATACTGCGCGGGGTGCAAAATGTCCAAACCTGTGCTTTCAGAAAGGGTTGTCGTTGTCTCCACGCGGTTCAAGGGCTAAATTCGCACACCAAATCACGGTTAACGGAGTTTGCGGCACCCTTTGCCGGATTGCGTCCTTTTACGTCATTTGCAGGGCTTTCGGATTGCCGTTGCGCGTACGCCGTTGCAACCATATACTCCCGCGCGGTTATCATTTGTCGCCGCGTTCTTCCAATACCGACCACCCAGTGATACACCCATGTCGGCTGCACCCGATTCAATCCCGACGAACCGTCAATCACCCTCCGCGCTGGAAGGGGTCCGAGTCGTGGAGTGGGGAGAGATGGTGTCGGCGCCGTTTTGCGCGAAAGTGCTGGCGGAGTTGGGCGCGGATGTTATCAAGGTGGAGCCCCCTGAAGGCGACGCGGCTCGCCGAGCCGGGCCATTTCCCGGCGAACAACCTCACGCAGAACGAAGCGGGTTGTTCCTGTTCGCCAACCTGGGCAAGCGGGGAGCGACCCTCGACACCAACGAACCGGACGGCGTGGACCGGCTCCACCGCCTGCTGGCTGATGCGGATATATTCGTCGAGAACCGGGCCTACCCCACACTGGCGGCGTCGGGGATAACTGCGGAGGAATTGCGGGTCCGGCATCCGCACCTGATCACGGTTTCCCTTTCTCCCTACGGTCGCACCGGGGACTACCGGGAGTACGCCGGCTACGACCTCCAGGTGAACGCGCTGAGCGGCATGAGCTTCGGCACCGGCCACCCGCACCGTGAGCCCCTCACCACGCCGGACCGGCAGGCAGGATATCTCGCCGGCCTGGGCGGCGCCTACGCCGCCATCGTCGCTCTGCTGGCCCGGGAGTCGAACCTGGCCGGCGACTCCGGGGACGCCGGCGGGCAGTATATCGACATCGCCGATTCGGGCGTCATCAGCACGCTGCTGACGGGCTACCATCTGCCCACCTTCATCTATCGCGGCATCGCCGGCTCCCGCTCGGGGAACCGGATGCGCCTCGGCCTGTTCCCCAACTGCGTGCTGCCCTGCCGCGACGGCTACGTGTGCATCGACGCGCCGCAGATGGAGCAGTACCAGCGGTTCCTGCACCTGCTGGGCGACCCGGATTGGACCGAAAATCCACGGTACCGGGACCGCCGCGCCATGAGCGACCAATATCCCGAGGAGGCCGAGAACCTGATCGCGCCCTGGTTCATGGAGCATGACAAGGCGGAGATCCTGCAGCTGTGCCTGGAAAACCGCATCCCGTGCGCACCCGTGCTGACCATGGACGAAGCGCTGGAACTGTCCCACCTCCACCAACGGGACTGGTTTGTAGAATCCGAGCATCCCGATGCCGGCGGCTATCGCTATCCCGGCGCTCCGGTGCGGCTGCACGGTTCACCATGCCGCATCGTCCGTCCCGCGCCATTGCTGGGGCAACACAACGCGGATGTGCTCGGCAGATGACGGCCGCCGGTAATCCGATGCCGCTACCCCCTCTGCGTAACGTGCGCGTGGTGGACCTGGGCTCTGCATGGGCCGGGCCGATGGCCGGGCACCTGCTGGCCGACATGGGCGCGGAGGTGATAAAGGTGGAGAGCCGGGCGCGCATGGACGGCATGCGCCTTGGTCGACCCATGGTCGGCGATGATCTGGCCGGAGGAGACCGCGGGCTCTGGCCCGAATTGCAGCCGGTGTTTCACGGTCTCAACCGGAACAAGCTCAGCGTCACGTTGAACCTGCGCACCGAAGCCGGCCGCGCGATCCTGCAACGGCTGGCATCGGTCAGCGACGTGGTGCTGGCCAACTTCTCGCCCGGCGTGCTGGAAAGGCTCGGGATGGATTACGCCAGCCTGCGGTCGGTTAAACGGGACATCATCGTGGCATCCATGCCGGCGTTCGGCGACAGCGGGCCGCTGCGGGACATGGTGGCATACGCGCCCATCATCCAGGCCATGTCGGGCATGATGAGTCTGGTGGGCTATGCTCCGGATGAAGGCGAGCCCCTGGTCGGTGAGTTGCAGGCGGCGTGGAGTGACACGGTGGCGGCCCTGTGCGCCGCGCTGGGCGTGGTGGCGGCGCTGCGGCACCGCAACCGCACGGGACAAGGGCAATATGTGGAAGCCGCCCACCTGGAGGGGACAGCCGCCCTGTTGGGCGTGCCCATGCTGGATTACCAGATGACCGGCAGGATCCCGGTTCCGCCCGGCAACGACGACCCCGACTTCGCGCCGCACAACAACTATCCCTGCGCCGGCGAGGACACGTGGGTTGCCATCGCCGTGAGCACGGATCAGGAATGGCAGGCATTGGCCGGAACCTTGGACAGCGACCGGCCGGATCGTGTCCGCCTCACCACGGATGCCCGTTTCGTCGACAAATCATCCCGGTGGTCCAACCGGCGAGAACTGGATGAAGTCATCGCGGAGTGGACACGCGGGCTCAGTCCACAGCAGGTCACCGAAAGGTTGCAGACAGCGGGAGTGGCGGCCATGCCGGTGATGAACATCGCCGATCAGTTCGCCGACCCGCATCTGAACGCCCGGGACACCTACATGGAAATCGACCATCCTCACGCCGGCGCCGAGATGGTGTACGGCGTGCCCTGGAGGTTCAGCGAGACGCCGGGAGCGGTCCGCACGCCGGCGCCGCTGCTGGGTCAACACAACGAATACGTCCTGCGGGAGTTGCTGGGCATTGACGGGTCCCGGATCGACGACCTGATCGCTCAGCAGGTGGTGTACTGACCTGCAAAATGGGGTGAGGGCGCCGCAGAATTGAGCAGGCGCGGGTCGACCCCGAGCACCCTTTCTAGTTGCAGCAGTATGCAGCGTATGGTAATTTGACTCAGCCCAAAATCACGAGAACATAGGCCGACAGTCGATTGAGAAAGATACCCAGAATCCGTATCAAGACATTCACGACATTGGCCATGATGCCAATTACCAACGGATAAGGAGCGTTTCAGTGGACGCGCTACTTGAAGTCAAAAACCTGCAAACATACTTTTTCACCTATGAAGGCGTGGTCAAAGCCGTTGACGACGTATCCTACGAGGTGATGGCCGGCGAAACACTCGGGTTGGTCGGCGAGAGCGGTTGCGGGAAGAGCGTCAGCGCCCTGTCCCTCATGCGCCTCATTCCGGATCCGCCCGGCAAAACCGTTGGCGGCGAGGTCCTGTTCGACGGCGAGGACATCCTGCAGATCGACATGGACGACATGCGCCGGATTCGCGGGGCGAAGATGGCCATGGTGTTCCAGGAGCCGATGACCTCCCTGAACCCGGTGCTGACCCTGGATCGACAGCTGACCGAGACGATTCAGTTGCACATGGGCAAGAGCCGCGACGAAGCTCGCAAGGACGCGGTCGACCTGCTGGCCAGGGTCGGTATTCCCGATCCCGAACGCCGTATCCGGCAGTATCCTCACCAGTTCAGTGGCGGGATGCGCCAGCGCGTGATGATCGCCATGGCGCTGAGTTGCAACCCGCAGCTCATCATCGCTGACGAGCCCACTACGGCGTTGGACGTGACCATTCAGGCGCAGATCCTGGAGTTGATGAAGTCGCTGACCCAGGACCTGGGCGTCGCCCTGATCATCATCACCCACAACCTGGGTGTCGTGGCCCGCTACGCCGACCGGGTGAATGTGATGTATGCCGGGAAGATCATCGAACGCGGTTCGGCGTACGAGATCTACACCAACCCCCGTCACCCATACACCGTCGGGCTTCTGGACTCGGTGCCGCGCCTTGACCAGCGCCTGGCCGACGAATCAGGCAACGCCGCCAAGTTGGTGCCCATTGAGGGGCAGCCGCCGGACCTGGTGAACCTGCCCCAGGGATGCTCCTTCCGCGCCCGCTGCCGTTTCGCGGTGGACCAATGCGCCACCGAAGCGCCGCCGCTGATGCCGGTGGAGAGCAACAATTCTGAGGAACCCCACGTTTCGGCGTGCTGGCGCTCTGAGATCCTGGGCGTGCAGGCGTTGAGCTACGCCATGGGTACCGGCTAAACCGCTGAGAGGACCAACGTCATTTGCTACTGACTCGTAATGACGGGTTCGAAAAGGGAGTTCCACGATGACCACTGCTGAGATGCCCCAAACTGCTGCGACGTCGTCGTCTGCGCAAGACACGATTCTGGACGTCCGCGGCCTCAAGATGCACTTTCCGGTAACGTCGGGCATCCTGTTCCAACGGGCGGTTGCCTACATCAAAGCCGTCGACGGCGTGGACTTCACGGTCCGTCGCGGCGAGACCCTGGGCATGGTTGGAGAGTCGGGCTGCGGCAAGACCACCACCGGTCGCTGCATCCTGCGTCTCTACCGGCCCACCGACGGCCAGATCTGGTTCAACGGCGTGGAAATCGCCCAGGCCAAGACCAGCCAGATGCGTGCCATGCGCCGCCAGATGCAGATCATTTTCCAGGACCCGTACAGCTCGTTGAACCCCAGAATGACGGCCGGCAACATTATTGGAGAACCGCTGGCCGTGCACGGTCTGGTCAACAACAAGCGGGAGTACCGGGAGAGGGTAGCCGAGTTGCTCAACAACGTCGGCCTGAACCCCTACATGGCTGACCGCTTCCCTCACGAGTTCAGCGGTGGACAGCGGCAGCGCATCGGCGTGGCCCGGGCTCTGTCCGTTGACCCCGACTTCATCGTGTGTGACGAGCCGGTCTCCGCGCTGGACGTGTCCATCCAGGCCCAGATCATCAACCTGCTGGAGGACCTGCAGGAGCGCTACGACCTCACCTATCTGTTCATCGCCCACGACCTGTCGGTGGTCCGCCACATCAGTGACCGTGTTGCCGTGATGTACCTGGGCAAGATCGTGGAGATCGCCGACCGCAACGCGATCTATGAGAACCCGCAGCATCCGTACACGCGGGCGCTGCTGTCCGCCGTGCCGATTCCCGACCCCGTGCTTGACGCTCAGCGGGAACGGATCATCCTTTCGGGCGAGGTGCCCAGCCCCCTGAACCCGCCCAGCGGCTGTGTCTTCCACCCGCGCTGTCCCATTGCCACGGACGACTGCTCACGGGTCGCTCCGGAAGCCCGCGAGGTCATGCCGGACCATATCGCAGCCTGTATCAACGTGCCGGGATACGGACCGTACTAGACCGCGTGACATCAAGCCAACTGTGCCCGGGGAAGACGAAAGAACACCCCGGGCTTTTTCGACGGAGGATCGCGAGATGCGACTGGAAAACAAAACCGCTATGATCACCGGCGCGAGCCGCAACATCGGCGCCGAAATCGCCCGTACCTTTGCCCGCGAGGGCGCCAACCTGATCCTGAACACCCGGCAGTCTGCCGAGGAACTGGAGGCGGTGGCGGCGGAGTGCCGTGAGCTGGGCGCCCAGACCCACACGGTCATCGGAGACGTTGCGGACCCTAACCGTGTGGCCGATATGGTCGCCGAGGGGATCGACGCACTGGGTACGGTGGACGTTCTGGTGAGCAACGTGGCCGTGCGCCCGCACAAGCCCATCCTGGATATAACGGTTGAGGAGTGGCAGAGTGTCATGGCGACCAACCTGCACTCCGCTTTCTATCTCATCCACTCCGTCCTTCCGGGGATGATCGAGCAGCGGTCCGGCAGCATCATCGGACTGGGCGGACAGGCGGCCATCACCGGTCGCCCCGACACCGCGATCGTCACCACGGCGAAGACCGGACTGCAGGGGCTGATCCGCGCCGTTGCCGCCGAGTGCGCTCAGTATGGGGTACGCGCCAACCTGGTGAATCCCGGTTCCACCGATACCGCTCGTGCTCACCCGGAGTGGTATCCGGAGTTCCAGGATGTGGCCCGCGGTTCCGACCGGCACCTGCAGGAGATACCCCTGGGTCGCCAGGGCACGGTGCAGGACATTGCCAACGCGTGCCTGTTCTACGCCAGCGACGAGTCGTCCTACATTACCGGCGACCGCATGAACGTGGTGGGCGGGCGCTATATCGTGTAGCGCGGCCGGCTGAACAACGGCCGCGCGATACTTCGCCCTGGGCTAGCCGCCGTAGGCGCGCTCAAGCACGGCGTCCAGTTCTCCCCTGGTGTAGCGGTACTCCTGGGTGCCGGGCTGCTGGATGGCGAAATGGGCGCAGGCCGAGCCGATCTGGGCGGCGCGTTCGAGTTGACGCAGCGTGATCGAATCGAAGCTGCCGCTTTCGTTGGCGTGAGCGGCCGCCACGGGGTGTGCGAGGCCAAGGATCAGGCCGCCGCGGAAGGCATCTCCGGCGCCGGTGGGATCAACGACGTTGTCGGTTGGGACGGGCGGGACGATCGCCTGGCCCTCGGGGATGGTGACGCGCACTCCCTGCTCGCCCAACGTGGTGACGAGGACGCCGGTCAGTTCCAGCAGCCCAGCGTCGTCACGGCCGGTTTTCTCCGAGATGAGCGCCATTTCGTAGTCGTTGGCGATCAGCAGGTGGGAGTTGGCGATGCAGGCAGTGAGCCCATCGGCCTCCCAGGACGGGAGCGATTGCCCCGGGTCGAATATGGTGTAGATTCCGGCGGCGCAACCATTGGCGGTGAAATCGGTCATGTCGGTGGAATTGCCAGGGCCAACGATGTTGATGGTGTCCGCTGGATTGACCGATCCGAAGTCGAAGCCGGTGGCATGCATCATGGCGCCGGGATTGAACGCCGTGATCTGGTTGTCTGCCAGGTCGGTGAAGATGAACGCTGATGCGGTCGCTTCTTCATCGACGATGCGGATGTCGCTGGTTGAAATACCGTTGTCGGCCATCCAGTTGAAATAATCGCGGTAGTCGGAACCGATGGCGGCGGCGATGCGGGGTTCCTGCCCGAGCATGGCCAGCGAGTAGGCGATGTTGCCGGCCGTGCCGCCGAAGTAGGCGTTGAAGCCGTCCACCTTGAAACTGAGATTGATCTGGTGGACTCGCTCGGGGACGATGTGGTCGCCGAAGCGTCCGTTGAAGGTCATGATGCGGTCGATGGCGAGAGAGCCGGAGACGAGTATCTGCATTGTGTCGGGTTCCTTTGGTCAAGATTTAGAGCGAGTGATCAGCAGCCCCATCGGCCTTCGATTTGGCCGGCGAACTGCACGGGTGCGCCCGGGACGATGCCCTGGTCACCGGCCTGACCGGCGTTGATCTCCAGGATGAAACGCACGGGGCCGGTAGATGGGTATCGCGGCAACTGGTCGCGCGGGGTGTCGAGGGGCGGATTCGGCACATCGGCGGTGACGCCGGCGACCGTGCAGTCGGACCGGATCCACACCATGTCCAGCGGGAAGTGCATGTCAGGCATCCAGAATGTGCGTGGATTGTCCTCCTCGTAGACGAACAGCATGCCGCGGTCTGTGTCGAGCGACGGGCGGCCGGACAGGCCCTGAACTCGTTCCTCTGCGGAGACGGCCAGATCGGCCACGTAAACGGCGTCCCCGATGAGCACCAGTGGAGCGTCCGGCAGGGGCGTCGCCGTGGGCGCCGATGTATTGGTGGGGACGACGGCCGGCGTTGGTCTCGGCGTAGGCGTCGGGACCGGCGTCGACGTTGGGGCCGCCGTAGCCGTGGCGGTGGGAGATGCCGGGACGCCGCGGGTGGGAGGCGTTGCGGTGGGCGCTGGATCTGCCGCGCAGCCCAACACAACCAAGGCCGACACCACAACCGCCATCCCTCGGGCTAAAACCCAGAGGATCCGGGTCCCTGCGTGGTACCACACGTACGATTGGTCTAACCCAATTCAGCACGGATGTCGGTGATCCGCTGCCGCAGCGACTGGAGCAGGACCGCCGTGGGTGGAGGCGCGACGTGGGTGTAGCCCACGCCCATGGCCTGCAACTCGGATGCCGACAGGGGAAATGCGGGATGGTTCATGGGCATGGACAGCTTGGCTCCGCCGGCCGCCTTGACCTCGGCGGCCAGTTCCTCCAGGCGGGCGCGGATGACGGGGCTCTGCGGGTCGCGAATGCCCATGTACTCCGAGAAGTCGGTGGGGCCGATGGACACGAGGTCGATGCCGGGAAGCGCGGCGATCTGGCCGATCTCGCTGATGCCGCGCTCGTCCTCGGTCATGACCGACAGAATGATGTTCTCGTTGGAGGTGCGGGTATGCTCTTCCCAACTCACCGTGCCGAAACGGGCGGCGCGGGTGCCGCCGGCCCCGCCGCGGTGTCCCAGGGGAGCGTATCGCACGGCGTCCACGGCGCGCTTTGCGCCTTCAAGGCCGTCGATGTGGGGGATGATGATGCCCTGCGCTCCGGCGTCCAGCAGGCGCAGGATGAGGTTCTCATCGTTGCCGGGAATGCGAATCATTGGGGTGACGCCAACCAGGTCCGCCGCCATGATCATCTGGCTGACCAGGCCCAGGTCGAAGGTGGTGTGCTCCATGTCGATGAAAGCTGCGTCGAATCCGGCCAGCCCGATGATCTCTACAACCTGGGGATCCGCGAAGGTCACATAGGTTCCCAGGGCCAGGCGGTTCTCGCGCAGCGCGCGTCGTACTCGGTTTTCCTGCATTTGGCGATGCTCCTGAGAGGAGATAGTTGCTTGGAGGTGCGATTGGCTGGCGTCAGTCTGACGTTTCGTTGGGCGCTGGGGACTGTACAGGCTTCACGCCGTATTTGGCCAGTATGGCATCGACGAATGGCTTGAGAACCTGCTCGGCCCGGTCGATGCGAATGGCCACGGCTGACGCCGGAGTAAGGTCGTCATCCTTACCATAGTGGACAATGACATCCTCGGCGATTTCCTCGCCGACCTGGCTGGCATGTCCGTTCTCGATGCGCAGAATTTGCCCCTTCGTGTCGTATTCTACGGACGCGGGAGGCGTCTGGTAGCGCGCGCATTGGTTATGGCAAGGTCTATCGTCATTCTGGTTTGTTGCTGTCAAACGTGTGGGCTTCACGCCGTATTTGACCAGTACAGCGTCCACGAAGGGCTTGAGCACGATCTCAGCCGGCTCAATGCAAAGCGCGACGGCTGACGCTTCATCATGCTTGCCATAATAGACCAGAACACCGTCCGCCATTTCTTCCGCATCTTCCCGCAACTGACCGTTTTCGGTATACAGCGTTTCAGTTTCGGCGACGTAAACAACCGTCGGCTTTGGCGGAGCCTCCAGTTCGAAGCGCTTTACTTTGCGAGCCATGCGAACCTAGTTTGAGGCCTTGTGCGCACCCACTTTGTCATTGCGAGGAGCATAGCGACGCGGCGATCTCGTTGACGAAGCTACGTTGGCCACCCCGACGGGATTGCCGCGCCTCGCTCGCAATGACAATGCGTCTAGGGCAGTTATGCCGCCGCGCCGGTCAGATCGGCCACCTGTGGCATGACTTTGTTGGCCAACAGGCGAGTGGAGTGTTCCCAGGCGGCGTTGTTCTCCGACTGGTCATAGACCAGCATCAGCAGGCCGCCGAATCCGCCCACGTCGCCGTACAGCCGATGGATCTTCTCGGCGACCGTGTCCGGGGACCCGATCAGCCAGAGGTGCTCGGCCATGTACTCGATGTTGACCGCTTCGTCGGGGACCTCGTCGTCATGCTTGAAGACCTTCATCAGGTCGAACTCGCGGAACAGAGGCAGCAGGTAATCGTGCCAGACGCGGCCCAACATGCCGTTGAGCGCCAGATCGCGGGCTTCCTCGTCGGTGTCGGCGACGTAGACGTCGCGAACCAGGCGCCAGTCGGCGCGCGAGGGGGTGCGGCCGGTTCGCTGGGCTCCCTCTTCGATGGCTTCCCAATGGCTGCGGCAGTAATCGTTGTTGAGGGCCAGGCTCATGGGGATGAAGCCGCGCTCGCCGGCGATCATCAGCGTCGGGGACTTGTAGCTGACCGAGGCCACGCCGATTGGCGGGTGCGGCTGCTGGTAGGGTCGCAGGAAGAATTCGAGGGTGCCGTACATGGGCTCGGGGATGCTGACGTTCCAGTACTTGCCCTTGTACTCGAAGGGCCCGTCGTTCTCCCAGATTTTCAGGATGATGTCCAGCGACTCCCGGGTCATGTCCCGGTGCTCGCCGTTGTTGCCGTCGACGTCAAACAGCGCCCAGTCGCTGGGAAGGCCGCTGGCGCCCACGCCGAACAGGAAGCGACCCTGGGAGATGTGGTCGAGGTAGGCAACGCGATGGGCCAGTTCGGCGGGATGGTGGAAGGGCAGCAGGTGGGCTCCCGAGCCCAGCTTGATGCGCTTGGTCTTCATCAGCGCTTGGGCGATCAGCAGGTCTGGCGCAGGAATGGGCTCCCAGGGCGAGGTGAAGTGCTCGCCGATCCAGGCTTCGTCGAAGCCCAGTTCGTCGCAGAGCGCCAGGTAATTCAGGTCCCACTGGTGGGCGTCGTAGATGTTACGTTCCGGCGGATGCGACGGCATCATGAACAATCCGTACTTCATGGCTCCTCCCTAGAACAGGGTGCGCCCGGCGGCTGCGCCGGCCTCAGGCTGTAGTGATTGGCGTACCATAGCACAATTCGGGCGGGATTTGCGTCCGTGCTATAGTGGCCCATCCAGACATGGCAAGGAGGCCAATTTGACCACAGCACAAACGGGTAACAGAGTAAGGGTTCACTACACGGGCCGCCTGGACGATGGGGAAGTTTTCGACTCATCGGACGGCGGCACACCAATGGCCTTCACCATCGGAGGCGGCCAGGTGATACCGGGGTTCGAGAACGGTGTCGTGGGGATGGCCGTCGGCGATACTAAAACCGTCCGGATCCCGTGCGCCGACGCCTACGGTGAGCATCATGCCGACGGCGTCATGCAGGTGCCGCGGGGCGAATTCCCTCCGGAGATGCCCCTGGAAGTCGGAACCAGTGTGCAGGGTCAGCAGGAGAGCGGGCAGGTGGTCAACTTCACCATCATGGCGGTCTCCGACGAGGCGGTCACCCTGGACGCCAATCACCCCCTGGCCGGCAAGGACCTGACCTTTGACCTGACGCTGGTGTCGATAGAGGGTTAGTCTCGCCAAACGCCGGAGGACATTACACCCGCACCTGCTGCGCCAGTGTCTGGTAGGTGACCGGCGACGTGGCCACCAGGCCGGCGTCCACGGGAAGAATGACGCCGTTGATCCAGCGGGCCTCGTCGCTGGCGAGGAACAGGGCCGCGTTGCCGATGTCCCAGGCCGTGCCCTCGGTGCGCAGGGGGGCCGAAGAGCTACGTACCTGGCGAAGGTCGTCGTCCATGCGGGGCGCGACCATGGGCGTGTAGACCAGGCCGGGGGCGATGCAGTTGGTGCGGATGCCGTCGGGCCCGTGGTCGGCGGCCATGGAAATGGTCAGGCCGATCACCGCCGCCTTGGACGCCGTGTAGGGCGTGCTGCTGTGGGCGCGCAGGCCGGCGATGGACGAGATGTTGATGATGGAGCCGCCGCCGGCCTCGATCATTCTCGGTACGGCGAACTTGCTGGCCATGACGATGGTTTTGACGTTCACCGCCATGATGAAGTCCCAATCTTCTTCCGAGACCTCAACCACCGTGCCGCGGCGGGAGATGCCCACGTTGTTGTCCAGGATGTCCAGCCGGCCGTAGCGTTCGATGCAGGTTTCGACCATGCGCTCGCAGTCGGCGGCCCTGGTGACGTCGGCCTGCACGGTGGAGGCCACACCGCCCTCGGCCTGGATCATCTCCATGGTCTCCGCGGCCCGCTCCTCGGTGATATCGACCAGCAGGACCTTGGCTCCCTCCCGGGCGAACAGCGTGGCGGTGGCGCGGCCGTTGCCGACGCCTGGCCCGCTTGAACCGGCGCCGGTCACGATTGCCACCTTTCCTTCCAGTCGCGGGCTGCGTTCAGGCACTGTCGAATCCTCCGTGATGGGCCGCCATCATTCGGCGATGGGGCGCGAAATTATCCACAAACTCGCGCAAGTGTAGCACACCATCAGCACCAGCATGGGTACCTGGCTGAGCAGTGCGGCGCGCCGGGTCGAATAGATCCGCGTCGCCTGGACATGGGCCAGGTAGACGCCGGCGATGTGGCCCACCACGATGGCGAGGATCGAGAAGTACCAGATGAAAACGGGCGACAGGATGCCAATATTGATGATGGCGTCCGCCGTGCCGAAGAGGTCCCAGCCCCAGCCGAAGGGGTCCGATGCCAACACGATGAACCGCTGGCCGTTGATGAGCAGGAACCCAAGGAAGTGGGCGAAGTGGTAGGCCAGCGCGATGGGCAGCAGCGAAAACGTGAACCGGCGCAGCAACTGTCCGGCGTCGGGTTCGGATTGACCGGAAAGCGCGGCCATGGCCGCGCAGGTGGCGACGAACAGCAACCCGAAGACCACGGGCAATCCCAGCACGCCGATCAGGTTGGCGATGTAGCCACCGTAGCGCGGGAACTGCAGCAGGAACTGGCCGGTGAACACCAGCCATTCCGGCGTCGCCGACAGGCCGTCGAAGGAAACGGTGGACAGCAGCAGGATGACGTGAAATACCACGGTGAGGGTCACGACCCCGAGGCGGTTCAGGCCGACGCAGGGCGGGCGCAGGTTGAACTGGCGCTGTGGTGGCGAGGCCGCGGCGTAGCACTCGTAGCAGTCGACACAGTCGGTTTCGCCAGCCGAGCATCGGCCGTCGCTGGAGCATCGCCGGCATCGCGACGTTGGCGATCGCACCTCGGTCACCGAGAAACGGGACATGAAGCCGTAAACCACCGTGAACCCCTCGGCGTTGCGCAGCCAGACCTCGCGACCGTACACGTACATCCCCACGAAGTTGTACAGCGTGTAGAGCACGAGTATCCGGCCCAGCGCCCGGGGCCCGGCGGTATCGGCGGCCACGGTTTCCAGGATGGCGAATCCCACGAATACCAGCACTGCCGGCCATGGTCCGATCCTCGCGGGGTAGCGACGATGCAGGCTCAACCGGCCTCCGCCAGACACGACCGCGAACGCCATCTCAAGAAATCCCCACGCCGCTTTCCACGGATTGACCAGCGCCCAGAGGTTGCCGAAAAGCGCGGTGAAGAAACTCAGTCCCACCCAGAAGGCGACGTAAATCGCCGCCGGCGCCGGATTGAGCGCGGCGCGTTCGTTGCCGATCAGACCCCCGACGATCACATAAACGGTCAACGCGACCGACAGGGTTTTCAGCGTGGCTGTGACTGGTGGCGATGCCAGCCAGCGCACGGGCGGCAGGCGCAGCAGGTTGTAACGGGGATAGTAGGTGTGGGTCGCGCCGGCCCGCAGGAACACCGCAGCCACGACGAAGGACAACGCAACCGCGACTGCGCCGGCGATCACGAACAGGGAAAGGGGCAACGGAAGGTCGTACCGCTCACCGAATCCGTGAGCGCGGGCGGCTACCGGAAACGCCGCGACGAGAGCCGCGACCAACGCGGCCGCGCCCAGAGTCAAGAGGATTCCAGTCGCGCGGCGGTTCATCAGGCCCCGGAAGAGCGCCGGCGCAGGGTGAGCCACGTCCACGCTCCCACGGCGATGATCACGATCAGCGTCGCGGTGATCCAGATCCACTGGATACTGGCGCCGGGTTCACCCACGTCCAGTGGGAGCACGAACGTTTCCTCGCCGCGTTCCGACTCGACCGTTACGGACACATCCCACGGGCCCGTGGTTGCGAAGGGTACGTCCACTTCGAAATAACGTAGCGTCTGCTCGTTCAGCACCTGCCGGGGACCGAATCCTGTAGAGCCAGGAGGCCCGGACGTGACCACGGTCATGCGCACTTCGGTGTCGCGCAGCGGACGGGGATCTGCGACGTCAAATACCTGGATGGCCAGGTGAGTCTGGGGGATCACCGGCCGCGCGGGGATGATGCCCACCACCATGCGGTAGGGCCCCTGGGTGCGGTCCATGATGATGGTGGACGCGCCGTTGGCCTCGGCGGTGTCTACCGCCCACGGGCTCGCTGCAAAAGCTGTGATCACCGCTGCCACAGCGGCGGCGGCAAACGCCATGAACAACCCTGGCGACATGGTCCGAAACAACGCTTTCCCTGCTTATCCGAGGGCAAAAATATGCCGCAACACAATAGCACGGGGTTGCGAGTAGCATCAACAGAAAGCGGCCGTTGCCATCGCTATAATGCCAGTACGCCGAATAACCCCAATGCACCGACGAACGCCTCATTGGGCGCGTCGTCGATTTCAGGAGAATGGTATGCCCTTCGCAGGATTGGACTTGACCGGACGAAAAGCGCTGGTGACTGGCGCCGCACGCGGAATTGGGGCGACGCTGGCGGTGGGGCTGGCGCAGGCCGGCGCCGACGTGGCCGTCACCGACATGGCATCCGACGAATCATGGGAAGGGTTGTCAAATGTGGTGATGCAAATCCGCAACGAGGGTCAGGTCGGGCTGGCCGGCGACCTGGACGTGCAGGACGTTGCTGAAATCCGCCCGACGATCCGCCGCATAGCGGATGACCTGGGCGGGCTGGACATCCTGGTCAACAACGCTGGCATCCGCCGTCGCGCACCCGCCCTGGAGGTCACCGAGGAGGACTGGGACGCGGTGATGGACACCAACCTGAAAGGGGCGTTTTTCTGCTCCCAGGCCGCCGCGAGGCTCATGATACCCAACGAATTCGGCCGCATCATCAACGTCGCCTCGCAGATGGCCCTGGTCGGAGCGGTTAACCGCGCCGCCTACTGCGCCAGCAAGGGCGGGCTGGCGAACCTGACCCGCGTCCTGGCCCTGGAATGGGCGCAGCACGGCATCACCGTCAATGCCATCGGCCCCGGGCCGACCACCACGCCGGGCCTGCTGGAAGCGGATGACCGGGACGCCGACGAGGTGCGAGCCGAGCTTGCGATCAAGATGCCCCTGGGCCGGCGCATGGACCCGGAGGAACTGGTGGGCGCCGCGATCTACCTGGCCAGCGATTCCGCCGGCGCCACCACCGGCCACCTGCTGGTCGTCGATGGCGGATGGACGGCGTTGTAGAATTGACAGGACGCGGACGAACACGTCCAAAGGACTTTGGCCATGAAATTCGGGATGTTCTATGAGTTGCAGATGCCCCGTCCGTGGACGGACACCGCGGAGTACGACACGCTGTGGAACGCGGTGAAGCAGGTGCAGTACGCTGAGGAGATGGGGTTCGAACGGGTGTGGCTGGTGGAGCATCACTTTCTCACCGAGTTCGCCCACTCGTCGGCGCCGGAGGTCACGCTGGCCGTGATGGCCCAGCACGCGAAGAAAATGCGGCTTGGCTTTGGCGTGGTGCTGGCGCCGGTGCACCATCCTCTGCACGTTGCAGCCCGCGCATCGACACTGGACATCCTGAGCGACGGCCGCGTGGACGTGGGTGTGGGTCGCACCAAGGGGCCGTATCAACTCACTCCCTTCGGCACGGACGTGGCCCAGACCCAGAGCATGATGGTGGAGACGCTGGAGTGCCTGCCCCGCATGTGGTGTGACGAGGTCTTCAGCCACGACGGCGAGAACTGGCAGATCCCACCCCGAGAGGTGATTCCCAAGCCCTTGCAGCAACCCCATCCTCCCCTGTGGATGGCGTGCACCCAGGAGGACACCTTCCGCCTGGCCGGCCAGCTGGGCGTGGGCTGCCTGGTGAACACCCTGGGCGGCACGGACAAGACGCGCGGGCTGGTGAACGCCTACTACGAGGCCATTGAGAACCCCACGCCCGTCGGGCGATTCGTCAACCGCCAGGTGGTGGCCTCCACCATCGGGTTCTGCGACGAGGACGATGCCAAGGCACGGCAGAAGGGCGCCGAGGTCGCGGCATGGTACCTGGAGCAGAGTCGTCAGCGGTTCGTGCTGGAGTGGGCTGGCGTCGATGCCGATGCGGTGCCTGACGAGTACCGGTTCTACGTCCAGGGCGGCGCGGTGCGCGGAGGCGGGCCGTCCCGTCCGTCGGAGGACCCGCAGCAGCAGAAGCCACCGACCCCGGAGGAATTGCTGGCCGGCGGCGGATATTGCGTCGGCGATCCCGACGCCTGCATCCGAGTGATTGAGGAATTCGAGGCCATGGGCGTGGACGAGATCATGCCCATCTTCCAGGCCGGTTACGCCACCCACGAAGAGGTGATGAACTCCATACGCCTCTTCGGCGAATACGTGATACCCCATTTCCGAGCCAAAGAGGGCCGATAGCGCCCGGGAGATTTCGATGACTACTGTTGAGCAGTTGGGTACGTCCGCACAGCCGGCCGGAGTCCGCCGAACGGGTACACCGGTGGTGTCGGTGGTGGCCACCACGCCGGAGACAGTGCTGGAGGATGTGGAGCGGGCCATGCGGCTGGCCGGCGCGGAGGCGGTGCTCTCGCCGGAGCGGGGAACGCTGCTGAAGATAAACATCTCGTGGCAGCACTGGTATCCCGGATGCTCGACGGCACCCTGGCAACTGGAAGGAGCGATCCGCGGGCTGCAGAACATGGGTCATCGGGATCTCATCGCCGCGCACAACGGCACTGTCGTCGTCGATTCCTTCGAGGGCGAGGTTAACAACAAGCACAAACCGGTGCAGGATAAGTACAACCTGCGCACGGTTCACCTGGACACTCCGCCGGAGCCTTGGGTCCGGTACGAGCCCAAAGCCGACATGCTGGTGCTGGACGACATCTACCCCGAGGGCATCGAAATACCCGAAATCTTTGCCGGCAAGAACATCGTCCACCTGCCCACCATGAAGACCCACGTCTTCACCACCATGACCGGCGCCATGAAGAACGCCTTCGGCGGCCTGCTGCACCGCAAGCGCCACTGGACCCACTCGGTGATCCACGAGACGCTGGTGGACCTGCTGGCCATTCAGCAGGAGATTCACCCCGGCATCTTCGCGGTAACTGACGGCACCTTCGCCGGCGACGGGCCCGGCCCCCGCGCCATGCGATGGCATATCAAGAACCGTATCGTCGCCGGCGCCGACCAGGTGGCGGTGGACGCCGTGGTCGCGTCCATGATGGGCTTCGACCCGCTGTCGTTGCGGTTCATCCGCCTGGCCCACGAGCGCGGCCTGGGAGTGGGCGACATGCGCGACATCGAGGTGGTCGGCGACGAGCCGGACATCAGCCGCGTCAACTGGAAATTCGCCGACAACGAGAACACCTTCGCCAGCCGCGGCCAGAAGATGATCTACTGGGGTCCCCTCAAGCCCCTGGAGAACGCCCTGCTCCGCTCCCCCATCGCCGCCTGGGCCTACACCGCCAGCAACATCTACCACAACGGCTACTGGCTCAACACGATAGGCAAGGGCCGGGTGCGCAAGGCGCTGAAGACGGAGTGGGGCAGGTTGTGGCAAGGTTATTGACGGTTGATTGCTGCCCCATTAGGATTCTCCGTAAATATTAATGTCCGATCTGCTTGGTCAGAACTATCCAAAGCTCGGTGAAGGCGAACTAAAATGCATATCGACACGATCAGACTCGGAAACGTGGCTCCATTTACAGAGGAAGTGAAGTTTGACTTCAAGGGGAAAGTTAACGTTTTCATTGGAGCAAACGCAACGGGCAAGACCACTTTATTGCAGACGATCTCGCCAAACATCGCATGGCGCGATATCAGGCAATCGTTTGATGTGGATCGGACCTTTGAAGTATTCGTGAGTCCTGATTGGCCGCCGGGTGCAGATGGGTTTGTTGACACCCGCGCCGTCCCTTGGATTTATGTGCCACCGATCCGGACCATATTGCCCGTGCTTACGGATCTTTCGACACGATTTCTTTCCAGCCGCAATGTCGCTGGCGGCGATATCAACATGGCATTGGAGGTGTTGCCACATAGATTCGAAGCCGAGGATGTGTACGACGCCGTTCAAATCATGACTGTGAATAGCACTAAGCCGGATGAGACTCAAATTCGGCCGATTATGAGGCGAGCATACAGTGTGGCTAAATCAGTCTGCCGAGAAATTCTGCGGGGCGACGAACCCAAAGAGTTTACCAACCAAGTCAATCTAGGCGACGGCCCTGACGATAACTATCTCGTTACGATTCCGCATTATGGGATGGGGGTCGAAATCGCCGACAAACCAGGAGAACCAATCTTCGCGGGCGAATTGTCTGCGGGTGTACAAAGCATATTTTTGGTTGCCCTCCATCTATCTTTGAAAATCGTAAACGATTACAAGCAGACAGAAAGATGGAGAGACCTACCAGACAACTGGCACAGTAAACCAGCAATTCTATTGATCGACGAGATCGAAAACCATTTGCATCCCACCTGGCAACGCAGAGTGATCCCTGCACTCCTCGACCATTTCAAGGGGTTACAAATTTTCGCGACCACCCATTCGCCGTTTGTTGTGGCAGGGCTAAAAGCTGGACAGATCCATAAATTGTACAAAAACAACCGCGGGACGATTTGCACGGAACGAAACGCGGAGGACGTGGTCGGTTGGACAGTCGAGGAAATCCTACGGGAATTCATGGAAGTCTCAGATCCGACGGATGAAGCTACGGCTAAGTGTGCTTCCGTCTTGCGCTGGCTTCGATATCAACAACCTGAGGAAACGGACATTGAAAGATGGCAACATGCCAAAATCGTAGAATTGCAACGCATCGCACATCCGCATCCTGATCAATCTGCGGCATTGCAGTGGTTATCGGAAGAAGTAAATGCTCGTGGGGATGCTTTTGAATGGTGGCGGTCTCAGATTGCGCATTTGGAAGAAATATTAACTCCAGAGTTAGAAACCCATGGACCGATCGCCGCTCAAAATCAGATACTCATGCGGCAACTTGCAGACCTGTTGGAAGGAGATGGAGAACCAACAAGCGTTGACGGGGAGGAACCAGACTGATGCACTCCGTGCCACCACAGCCGGCACCTGCATATCTGGCGGCATTCAAGCGTGCTCACCACGACCAAACCACTGGGCAATTCCGTTGGAATTTGTCACCCAACGAACATTCCGTTCTCATCGCGGACTTGGCTAGTCAATTTGGTGCCCCCCGCCGTCCGTCAATAGGTGAAAGTGCCAAACCCGATCCGGGCGAAGGTATTTGCGCATATTGCGAGCGCTCGTGTAGCAAGATTCCTGGTAGTCCCACTACCAATGAGATAGACCATTTCTACCCACGTAGCGACTGGAACGCCTTAGTATTCGAATGGACCAATCTCATGTACGTGTGTCGGCGTTGTAACGATGCCAAGGATGACGGCGCGTTTGTCTCAAACCTGAAAAGCGACCCAGATAGCTACGTCAACCCACGCGCGCCACAAGCTGAGAATTATTTTGCGTTCCAAGTCACGGAAACTGACTGCCGGATGATCCCCAACGAGAATCTACAATCCAAGGCAGATATCGAGAAAGCCCAACGCACGATTCGTGACTTGGGCCTAGACCGGGTGGATACCATAAGAAATAGAAATGTACGGCTTTTGAGAGCAAATTACTTGAGACAAATAGCATATGTACTATCTAAAATTCCTCAGGGAAAAAGAGAAAACTTATTACGGAGATTGAGTGATCGGAATTGCGAGTTTTCAAGCACGGTCATATGGGCTAGGGCGTGTCTACATTCAGTGAGCACACTCTAGGAACGCAACTCAGCAGGGTACCCGCCAAGACTGGCGTACAAAAACCCCTGGCACCGCAGCAGCCAACCGCAGAAAAGAACGAGCGGGCACCACACGGTGCCCGCTCTCTTTTACCAACCGCCGGTCCCTATCAACAGAACCCGCGACACAAAGGTTGCTTTTTTTTGATCAGCGGCTTTAGAATAGCGGTGACGGCAGTTTTGCAGGCGACCGTCACCACAGCGGAGAAAGGAGTCGGGCACTTTTTTGGTGCCTCAGCGGGAAGCCCGCGCCCTCTTAAAGGGACGGGCCAACCTCCTTTCGCTGTGATTATAACACCGGGCTATCGAGGCTACTCAAGCGCCTGCTGACATCGAATGGAGGGTAACCATGCCAACCACCCTTGAGGAACAAATTGCCAATTACAGGGAAGCCCGCGCCATCGTCGTAGACTCCCTCGCCGAACTTGACAACAAAATCGAGCTACTCACTAAAGCCAAACGATTGCTCGAAACTGACGTGACGCTGGCAATCAGTCATTTTAGCGGGCAAGACCACCCTAACAAATTCGTACCTACCCAAGCCCAAGTCGTGACCATCGGATTCCCTGATGTAGACACATCATCCATCGCCGGGTGCGACAGCATCCCAGAAGCGATGGAGGCATGGGCGGAGGCAAACAACGACGAGGTCAAAGGCAAGATTCTTGGCGCGGCACTCAGGAAGATTGGGCTCAGTACAGCAAAGGACGACAATAGCGTGGCTGCCTCCATCCACAACATAGCGACGAAATCTCACGCGCAGAAATGGCAGAAAATCGGCCCCGGCCACTTCAGGCTCCGGCGCGAACTCCCGGAAGCCGAAGTCTCCCAAGACCTCAACTCCGACGTCCCGGACCTCGGAATTCAGCCCGACACTGACCCTCTCACCGACCATTAACGGCCCGCCCAATACGGGCATCCGCAATACCCAAAATCGCTCCCAAAATGACACTCTCAAGTTGCGGAGTCTGCCTATAAAACGTACAATCGTTCTCAATTAACATACATCGGGGTCGCCAGTTCTTCAGGCCGACGACCCCGATTACGAAAGCGCCGCCCAGGACCGTCATATCCAAGGGGCTTTCGTTCTCGATTCTAACGGCGCGTGCCGCATCGCACAACCCCCATCCGTCATGGGGGTAACCTTCAACGCGCGCCTCAACCGGGACGAAGTCCCTGCGGTTCCACGGGCGAACCGGAGGGACCCAGATGCCCACACGTTTCTACTGCACCGACCGTCAGTGGCGAAAGAGAATCTCCTCACTTCTACCAGGCCAAGAGGGACATCCAGGCTACACAGCCCACGACAACCGTGTCGACTTCGAAGCCATGCTCGAGTCCGCTCATGAGGGCCACACCTGTCGTGGCCTCGACCAGACCTTCGGGAAATGGGGCAGCGTCTGCCAGAGAATGGACCGCTGGGAACAGCAAGGCGTGTTCCACAGATTATTCAACGAATTGGTCGCCAAGCACGGCGTGAGCTCACTCATAGTCGACGGCACCATCGTATCGGTCCACCAAGACGCAACCGGAGCCCGTAGAGCACACGGCGACCCAGAGAGTCAAGCCATCGGACACAGCAGGGGCGGTCGCACCACCAAAATCATCGCTGCCTGCGACGAAAGCGGCGACGTGTTCAACCTCCTCGTCGTGCCAGGTAACGACAACGAGTCGCCATACACACAACGCCTCATCAACGGCATAGAGGCTGAGTTTTTCATAGCCGACAAGGCGTACGACAGTGACAAGCTGCTCGATGCCGTCGCACAACGAGGAACCGAAATCGTGGTGCCCCCTCGGTCCAATCGCCTGGTCCAGCGCAACTACGACAAAGAGAAGTACAAAACCAGGAACTTAATTGAACGCGCCTTCCAAAAGATGAAGAGGTTCCGCGCTATCGCCACGAGGTACAGAAAGACCGCACGGATGTATGTCGCGCTCATCATCCTCATCCTGGTGTACCTCATCACCAAAAGAGGCAAAAGCGGGCTGCGCTTCGTCCAAATCTGGCGGTACCCACAACCGCCCACCAAGTACGAACTCTACGTTCCCGAGAACCTGCGGCAGGAATACGAGAGATTCCAACGCCCCCACCGAGCAGACTTTGCTTGGTTTGACCCACCGACTTGAAATTGACGCACTGACAACACCACGTTGCCGCACCTTCCTCAACCGTGGGATACTGCGCCAGTGTTTCCACAACGGTACGTGGCGCCACCTCTGAGTTGTGGTAGGTCGCCCACCATCAGGGAACAAATCGTTACCTGGGGCGCTCGACATGGCTCAACAACCCTTCGGCGGACTTCACGAACACGATGCCAACCAAGTCATCGCGGAATGGCTTGGAACATCGCGTCCTGATTGGCAGGTTTCTGGCGAAAGGACCCGCACCATAAAGGACAGCGCGGACCGTCCCGACGTCATCATCCAGCAGGGCGTGAGGATGCCCGTCATCATCGAGTGCGAGTATGACAAGCCGGCGGTCGGCGATGCCCAAAAAAGGCTGGGCAAAGAACTGGTCAACGAGACCCGTTGTCCCGCGTCAACCATTCTTGCCGATTTATCGTCGATTAGTTTTGCCGGTTCACCTCCTTGGCAGGCGCAGCGTTGGCGTCGGCCGCGGCAGTCTCGCCGCGTTGCTGTGCTGCGTCAGTCCGGTAGCTGGGGACGTCGAATTCCAGGATGACGGAGTGGTGAACCACCCGGTCAATCGCTGCGGCGGTGGCCATGGGATTGGCAAAGATGCGCTCCCACTCCGAGAAGACCAGGTTGGACGTGATGCCCAACGACCGGCGTTCGTAGCGTTCTGCGATGAGGGTGAAGAGGACCTCGGACTCCTCAGTACCCTGGGGCAGGTAGCCGAGATCGTCCAGGAGGAGGAAGTCGAAGTTGTCCAGCTTGCGCAGTTGTCGGGGCAGGTCGAAGTCACGCTTGGCGGCCAGCAGATCCTGCACCAGACGGTAGGCCGGTGCGAAGAGGACGGAGTGGCCGGCCTCCACCAGGCGGTGTCCCAGAGCGCAGAGCGCGTGGGTCTTGCCGGTGCCGGGGAGCCCGAAGGCCAGCACGTTGACGCCGTGATCCACGAAGCTGCCCTGGGCCAGTTGGTCCATCTGCTGCCGTAGAGCGAGGGGCATCCGGTGATGCTCGAAGGTCTCCCAGGTCTTGCCCGAGGGGAGCCGGGACGCCTGACGCAGCCGGTTGATGCGCCGGTGGCGGCGATCCTCGGCTTCCTGCTCCAGCACCTCCAGGAAGGTGGACAGGGCCTCGCCGTGGCCAGCCTCGGTGAAACGGGCCACCGACTGAGCGCCCATGGTGGGCAGCTTGAATTCGCGGCAGAGCTGACCGATGCGCTCCGGGATCACGCTGGTGTCGGTGTCCATCATGCGCACACCCCCACCATGGCCGTACTGCTCGTGAGCAGACCGTCGTAGATCTTCAGGTCCGGCTTCCCAGAGAGGACCAGCACCGGAGCCTGGGGCACCCTGGGCTCGGCCAGTTCCCGCACCTCGGCGTAGTCGAAGGGCTGACCGGTCTCCAGCAGCAGCGACAGGGCGCTGTCCACCATGACCTCCATGGTGGTGGCCGCCAGGTGCAGGATGCGCACGTACTCCACGTCGGCGCGCTCACCGCGCCACTGCCTGAGCGCATCGTAGGCCAGCCGGAAGTGCAGGGTGGGAAAGAGCTGCTCCCTGAAGCGGTACCGGGCGAATGCTCCGGGCTTGCGCACCAGGGAATTGATCACGTGGCGGTAATTGACGTTTACTTCCCCATCACCGTGCACGCGCGCCATGCGTTCCACAAAGTGGCCCTTGTAGTACACTTCCACGTGCTCGGAATAGAGGCGGATCTGTACCACCTTGCCAATGAGCCGGGACGGGACGCTGTAGCTGCGTCCCGCCACCTGGATCGTACTCCACCGGCGCACCTTGGACTGGTAGTTGGCGTATTCCGGCATGGGGGCTGGCGGCAGGGGTCTTAGGCAAGCCATTTCCTGCTCCAGCTTCCCCCGCACCAGGCGGTTTCGCTTCTCCACCATCTCCCGTACGAAACCGGCGTAGTCGTCGGCGGTGTGGAAATCGCGGCTGCCGCGCATGATCAAAGCCTGGTCCACGGCATCCTTCAAACGGTAGTGAGCGTGCTCGGCAACGCCGTTTTCGTGGCTCTTGCCAGGATTGATGCGGGTGGATCGGACACCGTAGTGGTCCAGCAGGGCGGCGTAATTGTCGTTTAGCGCCCGGCCTCGGCTGCGTTTCATCTCGTGGGTGGCAGCAGAGGTATTGTCGGAACGCACCACCTCCGGTACGCCGCCCAGGGCCCAGAGCGCATTCTGTAATCCCTGCTTGAGGGCCAGGAAGGTCTCGCCGGCGGCGACCTCCGCGTAGCGCCAGCCCGAGTGGCTGAGGATCAGCTGAAACAGCAGGTGGGGGTAGGGCTCACCGGCGACGGTCACCCCCAGGGCGCTGCAGTGGGTGAAATCAAACTGGGCCTCCCGACCCGGCGGATGCTCCTGGGGGAAGTAAACCTCCTGATCCGGGCCATTCAGCGCCCGCCAGTCCTGTAATCGTCGTTGCAGGGTGCGCAGCTGGGAGGCGCTGAACTGGCCAGGATGCTGCTCCTCCAGCCATTCGATAATCGTCGTTGCCTTCAGCTTGCCCTTGGGGTCGTCCCGCAGCAGGGGCTCAATCTCCTCTTCCCACACCCCGTCGAAGGGGTCGGACCGAGTGCGCCACCAGCGCTCCGGTTTGGTCTCCGACGGCAACGGGCCACTCTGCCATTTGCGCGCCGACCGCACGCTCATCCCAGACATGGCGGCCGCCGTCTCCTGTGTCTTGCCTTCCATACGTTTTTGCCTCAAAAGTCTGACTTGTCGGTCCTTGATCAATCCGGCACCTCCGTGCCGGACGATTTACACCATCCCAACCGGCAAGAATAGTCGGCGCAAGAGGCATTCCTTATTGTCGTCTATCACCCGTCCTTTCACCGAAGTCATCGCAATCGGCATCGACAGTAAATGCCGCAACGATACTCGCTCAAAGTTCCGAAACAGGTTGGAAGAGAGCGAGGCCATTCTGCAGGTGCAGTTGGTCAGAGGACTGGACAGCACCAACGGCACCGTATGGCCCTCAACGCCGCTTCCTTGCCGACCAGAAGACCTAATCGCTTACTGCGAATACGCACAGGTGCCACAGACAGTCATAGACGACCAAAGTAGGCAAATCGCCGAGAGAATTGAAGCCGCTGGTACCAGCCTACTTACCAGCATCCGGGGTACTGGGCTACTCGCCGAACAAACACTGACCACCCTCAGAGAGCTCACCGGTTGCAAACACCCACACGAGAACGAACCCAACGCAGTTCCCCCGGAGGAACGTCCGGATTACCTTGCCTCACGGTGTCCAAACGTGTGCGACCACGATACCCAGGCAACGCGGACCGCCTGCGCCGTCTGGCTCATTGCCATAGATTTGCAGAACGACTTGGCACAGTACAGCCGCAACCTGCAAGCGCAGAACCTCCAAAGCACAGGATCTCTGATAGGTGCCTCGATGGGCGTGCTGACGGTTTCAGACGTCCTGGCTCAGTGGAGAACCATAGCGGATGTAAATTACCTTCCCGTCGTCGAGCTCGCGATAGACACCCTGGGCGCAGGAGCGATGGGCAGCTCAATCCCTGATGTCCTGGATTACCTCCACCGGCTCAGCGCACAAATCAACGCACTCCACGCGAAGCATGTGTACAACTTCGCAGGCGAACTTTGGCAGAGGCTGGTGACCGACCGCGAGGAGAGAGCCGCACACTACACCAAGCCAGAAATTGCTGAACTCCTGTCATCCATCGCAGCAGAGCGCTTCAACGCCCTGGGTTCAACTGCAATCGCCAGTCTCAATCTCATGGACGCCGCGTGCGGCACTGGGACTCTCCTCGGCGCCGGAGAGCGCGCCTTACGACGCAAATACACCGTCAAAGGCGGGCGCGATGCGAACCTCCACCGTAAGCGTATGGAAGAGCATATCTACGGGATGGATATAAATGGCATTGCCGGAACGCTGACCGCTAAACGACTCACGGACATGAACGTTGAGCAGGACTATGCCCAAAGCAAAATAGCAGTGATTACCGACCAAGCGGGTTCGCTTATCTTGATGAACCCCGGGATAACCGGCGTATCTCAAGTGCTGGGATACCGCAATGTCACCCCGACCAAAGGGATTGGTGGCGAGGCAGGAATCTTTCATGTCCCGCACCAGAGCATAAACCTTTCGCTCATGAACCCTCCTTACAGCAGACCACGTAAAGGGAGAGAGCAGGCGACAAAGGGCCTTGACCCGATCCGCGCCGCAGCCAGAAAGCAAAAATATCTCATGTCCCACGGTCAAGCTGGATTGGCCAGCGATTTCAGCAACCTGAGCAACATTAGGCTTGCTTACGGCGGGGTGTTCGCGCACGTCCTACCACTCACCGCGGCACACGCTGAGACCTGGAAAAACTGGCGTTCTCAAATGGAAAAGGATTTCGACCACATCGTAGCAATCGCCAACACATCCTCCACTGCTCTCCAAAGTATGAGTGCCGACACCGGTATGAGCGAGATGCTGGTAATTGCTACCAAACGCCCCAACAGACCAACGACTTGGCGTCAAACTAAAATCCTGTGCATCAACTTGAACGAAGCGCCCACCACAATGGCTGAAGGGTACGCGATGGCCCAGGAAATCGCATCCATACCAACAAACCAGAACCAAGGGCTAATCACGCACGGCAGTTATGCCAAGATAGACCAAGGGCAAGAAGGCTTCCCTTGGACTGCGGTCGGCAACAGCAACAACGAACTCAACACCATCACCGCTGGGCTATTGGCAGCGGAAGTCTTCGACCCGTCTACTTTAAATACCCAAAACCTGGCACTACCCATGGTAACCCTTGGGGACCTTGCAAAAGCCGGCCCCACCCACCACACAATCGGATATGTGGAAGGCTCCGAACAGATGGGTGCCTTCAGATGGACATCCATAGGAGATTTCCGCCAAAGTCCAACCCAACAATCAATGTGGGCCGTTGACGCCAAAACCCAGAAGACCATCAATTCTAAGCCTACCCACGGAGGCACCGTCATAGACCAAAAACTTTCCAAACAGATGGTCAAAAACCGAAGCAATTGGTTCCTCAATCGAAACATCCGATGGACTTCGCAGACAACCTCTGTCGTAAGAACACCTCGTTTGGCACATGGTGGACGAGGCTGGAACGCCCTCCAGGAGCTTACCGACCAGGTGGGTAAGTGTATCGCCCTCTACTACAACTCTGTCTTTGGAGCCATAGTGCGCAACGCGTACGGCCAATCAACCCAAGCAGGACGAGCTCCTATACAGGTGAACGCCATAGAGGGCCTGCCTTGCCCCGACTTCAAGGCCGATACCGCTGAAGCGAAGAAGGCCAGGGATATTGCAGAAGCCAACTTCGCCCGACTCTCGACAAAGAGCCTCAAACCGTTCGGCTACTGCTTCGACGACAAGGCCAGAGCTGATATTGACTCGGTAGTTGCCGAAATGCTCGGGCTGGACACCAGAGACGCAACTACAGTCGAGATGCTGGAGCACTACCGTTTGCTGTTCGCCAGCGAGCCCAACGTGAATGGCCACAACAACAAAATTGTCGCAGCTTTGGCCGAACACCACAATTCTGATTAGCGAGCGAGGACATCATCTGCGAAGCTTTCCTCAACCGTCCGTAGCCCCATCCGCCCTCGTTCACCAAACGCGAAATGGCAGCAGTGTCCTACCATGGACACATGCTCACCACCATCATCACACCTGTCCTACCCAATTCAGCCACCAGCCGCGCCATCGGCGAACTTCTCTGCCAACAGACTGCCGCTTACAATCAAGCCGTCACTCTCCTCAATCGCGGCATCACCATCCGCAAGCGCAGTACACGCAAAGACCCACGCGGCTTCAACAAGCTCCTCACCGACTGGCGCCACCAACAGCCCGACCTGCGTAAGGTCCCTTACAGCATCCACCAGGACGGGTGGGAACAGGCCTGGGAAGCCAACGAGCGCATGCGCGACGAGGCCAGACTGCGCCATAAACGCATAGAACGCACACAAGCACGCGGCAAAGCGCCCAAAAAGCGCGACGTCCGCCCGCACCGGCGGACCCTGAACCATCGCCGCCGCAAGGACAACCCCAGCCTCACCATCACCGAAGGACGCTGCCTCTCCGCCAAAGGCAACACCATCAAGTTCAAGCACCGATACTTCGGCTTCACCATCCGCACCAAGGAGCAGAACCTCGAACAACTGGACATCCGCAGCATCCAGTTGGTGCCCCGGGAAGACTACGCTCCCAGCATCCCGCTGGACCAACGACGATACCTCGCCCACATACAAATCTCAGTCCCGGGCGGCATTCCAGACACGCTGCCAACCATCACCAACCCCCAAGAGATTCTCGGCTTCGACCGCGGGCGCAAGAAAGCCGCCGCCGCCTCCAACGGACAGGAAATCACCTATGACCCGGCGCCCGATGTGGCCCAGCGCAAGGCCGACTACCAGAAAGTTCGCGCCAAGAAAAAGGGCAGCAAGCGCCAACAACACGCCAAAGCCCAGGCCGCTCGAAACTCCCATAAGAGAATCCAACGCCGTCGCGCCACCAAGCGCCATCAGGTCAAGGCAATCCTACGCGACGCACAACCCAAGGCAGTCGCCGTCGAAAGCCTCCGACTGCCCAATATGCTCGCCTCAGCCGCGGGAACCAAGGAGCATCCCGGCGTCAACACTGCCGCCAAACGCGCCCTCAACCGCGCCATCGCAGAAGCCGGCATGGGCGAAACCAACCAGATAATTCGCCGCGAGTGCGAACGCCTCGCCATTCCCGTCCTACCCGTCCCTGCAGCCGGCACCTGATAGACGACAATAAGGAATGCCTCTTGCGCCGACTATTCTTGCCGGTTGGGATGGTGTAAATCGTCCGGCACGGAGGTGCCGGATTGATCAAGGACCGACAAGTCAGACTTTTGAGGCAAAAACGTATGGAAGGCAAGACACAGGAGACGGCGGCCGCCATGTCTGGGATGAGCGTGCGGTCGGCGCGCAAATGGCAGAGTGGCCCGTTGCCGTCGGAGACCAAACCGGAGCGCTGGTGGCGCACTCGGTCCGACCCCTTCGACGGGGTGTGGGAAGAGGAGATTGAGCCCCTGCTGCGGGACGACCCCAAGGGCAAGCTGAAGGCAACGACGATTATCGAATGGCTGGAGGAGCAGCATCCTGGCCAGTTCAGCGCCTCCCAGCTGCGCACCCTGCAACGACGATTACAGGACTGGCGGGCGCTGAATGGCCCGGATCAGGAGGTTTACTTCCCCCAGGAGCATCCGCCGGGTCGGGAGGCCCAGTTTGATTTCACCCACTGCAGCGCCCTGGGGGTGACCGTCGCCGGTGAGCCCTACCCCCACCTGCTGTTTCAGCTGATCCTCAGCCACTCGGGCTGGCGCTACGCGGAGGTCGCCGCCGGCGAGACCTTCCTGGCCCTCAAGCAGGGATTACAGAATGCGCTCTGGGCCCTGGGCGGCGTACCGGAGGTGGTGCGTTCCGACAATACCTCTGCTGCCACCCACGAGATGAAACGCAGCCGAGGCCGGGCGCTAAACGACAATTACGCCGCCCTGCTGGACCACTACGGTGTCCGATCCACCCGCATCAATCCTGGCAAGAGCCACGAAAACGGCGTTGCCGAGCACGCTCACTACCGTTTGAAGGATGCCGTGGACCAGGCTTTGATCATGCGCGGCAGCCGCGATTTCCACACCGCCGACGACTACGCCGGTTTCGTACGGGAGATGGTGGAGAAGCGAAACCGCCTGGTGCGGGGGAAGCTGGAGCAGGAAATGGCTTGCCTAAGACCCCTGCCGCCAGCCCCCATGCCGGAATACGCCAACTACCAGTCCAAGGTGCGCCGGTGGAGTACGATCCAGGTGGCGGGACGCAGCTACAGCGTCCCGTCCCGGCTCATTGGCAAGGTGGTACAGATCCGCCTCTATTCCGAGCACGTGGAAGTGTACTACAAGGGCCACTTTGTGGAACGCATGGCGCGCGTGCACGGTGATGGGGAAGTAAACGTCAATTACCGCCACGTGATCAATTCCCTGGTGCGCAAGCCCGGAGCATTCGCCCGGTACCGCTTCAGGGAGCAGCTCTTTCCCACCCTGCACTTCCGGCTGGCCTACGATGCGCTCAGGCAGTGGCGCGGTGAGCGCGCCGACGTGGAGTACGTGCGCATCCTGCACCTGGCGGCCACCACCATGGAGGTCATGGTGGACAGCGCCCTGTCGCTGCTGCTGGAGACCGGTCAGCCCTTCGACTACGCCGAGGTGCGGGAACTGGCCGAGCCCAGGGTGCCCCAGGCTCCGGTGCTGGTCCTCTCTGGGAAGCCGGACCTGAAGATCTACGACGGTCTGCTCACGAGCAGTACGGCCATGGTGGGGGTGTGCGCATGATGGACACCGACACCAGCGTGATCCCGGAGCGCATCGGTCAGCTCTGCCGCGAATTCAAGCTGCCCACCATGGGCGCTCAGTCGGTGGCCCGTTTCACCGAGGCTGGCCACGGCGAGGCCCTGTCCACCTTCCTGGAGGTGCTGGAGCAGGAAGCCGAGGATCGCCGCCACCGGCGCATCAACCGGCTGCGTCAGGCGTCCCGGCTCCCCTCGGGCAAGACCTGGGAGACCTTCGAGCATCACCGGATGCCCCTCGCTCTACGGCAGCAGATGGACCAACTGGCCCAGGGCAGCTTCGTGGATCACGGCGTCAACGTGCTGGCCTTCGGGCTCCCCGGCACCGGCAAGACCCACGCGCTCTGCGCTCTGGGACACCGCCTGGTGGAGGCCGGCCACTCCGTCCTCTTCGCACCGGCCTACCGTCTGGTGCAGGATCTGCTGGCCGCCAAGCGTGACTTCGACCTGCCCCGACAACTGCGCAAGCTGGACAACTTCGACTTCCTCCTCCTGGACGATCTCGGCTACCTGCCCCAGGGTACTGAGGAGTCCGAGGTCCTCTTCACCCTCATCGCAGAACGCTACGAACGCCGGTCGTTGGGCATCACGTCCAACCTGGTCTTCTCGGAGTGGGAGCGCATCTTTGCCAATCCCATGGCCACCGCCGCAGCGATTGACCGGGTGGTTCACCACTCCGTCATCCTGGAATTCGACGTCCCCAGCTACCGGACTGACGCAGCACAGCAACGCGGCGAGACTGCCGCGGCCGACGCCAACGCTGCGCCTGCCAAGGAGGTGAACCGGCAAAACTAATCGACGATAAATCGGCAAGAATGGTTGACGCGGGACAGCACCTCACAAACCTGCCCACGCTGCGGATACCGCGACCGCAAAAACCGCGAGAGCCAAGCGGTTTTCAGATGCCAACGGTGCAACTTCCCGGACAACGCCGACTTCACCGCCAGCCGGATTGTCCGCAACCGAGCCTATGTGCTCTACTTCGAGCCCAACGCCACCGTTGAGCAAAGCCCCACGGGGTGGCCGGAGCAGCCGTCCCAGAGGTGCGGACAACCCCCTCTGGTCCGCATCGAAAGCGAAACCAAGCCGAAGTGTGGCGCGACGGCGCTCTCTGGCAACAGAGACCAGGGTCCGGCACACCAGGCCCACGACAGCATTCAAACTCTGTCGTTAGTCGCCTGAAACACTGTGTCAACACATTCTGTAACTTCTGAATGTAGACACGCTCTAGGGATTCCGGTTATTTTGATTTGTGATTTACAAACGTCAAAGTGCATCTCTCACAGCTCGGGCCACGTCCTCATATTCCGGCGCCGCGCTGACCACCTCGCCAGCCAGCCACTTCCGCTTGACGCGCATCGGACCGTATTCCGTCTCCACCGTCACGGTGTCCCGGTCGGCCACGTAGCGACCCACGGGGCGGACCCGCACCCCCAGTGTCGGCGTGTCGCGCAGGAATACCTCGGCCAGCCGGCTTTCCAGCGCGGCCGGACCCAGCGCGGACAGCAGGACGCCGGGGCGGTTCTTTTTCATCTGTATCGGCGTGTGCCAGACGTCGAAGGCGCCGGCCTCGAAGAGCCGCTCCATGGCGAAGCCCAGTTGCTCGCCGGTGGCGTTGTCCAGGTTGGTCTCCAGCAGCACCACGTTGTCCTGCCAACGGGCTACCGGCGGATTCGGATCGCCGGACAGGTCAGTCCGCAGGTCCGCGCCGACGATCTCACCCAACCATAATCGCAGGACGTTGGGGAAGGCGGCGGGGTCCTTGCCGCCAACGCCTACGCCGATGCGGTCGAGGGTCATGGCAGGCTGGCGGAACTCGTCGGCCAGGGTGGTTATCAGGGCGGCGCCGGTGGGCGTGGTCAACTCGCCGACGCCGGCGTGGAACTGTCGCTCGGGCGCCACCGGCGCGCCGGCCGCCGCGATGATCTCCAGCGTTGCGGGCGCAGGATTGCTGTAGCCTCCCGGTCGGCGCGGCCCGCCGGGCTCGCCCAGAACCAGCGGAGCGGCGTAAACCCGCTCCACGCCCAACTTTTCGAGCCCGTGCGCCACGCCCACCACGTCGACCAGGGTGTCGGCGGTGCCCAGCTCGTGGAGGTGAATCTGGCCGGGCTCGTTGCCGTGGACTCGCGCCTCCGCCGCAAACAGCACGTTGAGGACCGCGGCAGCCAAATCCCGCGTCCGTTCTGACAGTCCGGCCGCGCCAGCAACGGCATCCAGCATCTGCTGTGGCGAGTAGCGGGGAGCGGCAGATACGTCAACCAGGGCTCGCGTGCCGCGAACTTCGCAGCGGGTCTCGGTGACGGTCGCGATGTTGACCCCCGTGATGCCGAGAGCCGAGATGGCTTCCCGGACAGCGTCGATTGGCAGCCCGGCGTCAAGCAGCGCACCCAGCAGCATGTCGCCGCTGGCGCCGCCGACGGACTGGATGAACGCGGCTTTCATCCCCTGGAGTTTGCGGCGCCCACCCGCAGCACGTCGTTGAGGCTGCCGGAGCGCAGGCCGCTGAGGTCCAGCGAGACCCACAGGTAGCCCAAGGCCTTCAGTTGGCGGGTGATCTCGTCGCGGTGGGAAAACGCCAACTCCATTTCATCGGCGCCCACCTCGATGCGACACAGCTTGTCGTGGTGACGGGCGCGGACTTCGCGCAGGCCCAAATCGCGCAGGATGTCTTCGGCGGCTTCAATACGGCGCAATGATTCTACGGTGACCGGCGTGCCGTACGGAATGCGGGAGGAGAGGCAGGGTTGCGCCGGCTTGTCCCACAGCGGGACGCCCAGCCACAGAGCGGCGGCGCGCACATCAGCCTTTGCCATCTCCGCCTCCACCATGGGGCTGCGGATGCTGTGCTCGGCGGCGGCGGTCATGCCGGGCCGGTAGTCGCCCAGGTCGTCGGTGTTGGCGCCGTTGGCGATCCATTGGAAGCCTTCGGCGGAGGCCAGGGCAGCGAGTTGGTCGTACAACTCAGTCTTGCAGAAGTAGCAGCGCTGCGGCGAGTTGGCGACGTAGCCCTCCCGCTGCAGTTCGTCGGTGTGGATGACGCGGTGGTTGAGCCCGAATTCCTCTGCCACCCGCTCGGCGTCGCCCAGGTCTCGCGCCGCCAGGGCCGGCGAAATGGCGGTAACCGCCAGGGCGCGCTCTCCCAGCGCTCGATTTGCCGCCACGGCCAGGAGCGCGCTGTCCACGCCGCCGGAGTAGGCAACAATCACCGATCCCATGTCCCGCAGGATCGATTCCAAACGGGGCAGGCAGTCGGGCGGTCCATCGGTGCGCTGGTTGTCGATTTTTGACATAATCCTTGCCGTCGATCCCCATTCAGTCTGGGGCCATTCTACTACAACGGGTGTGAAACACCGCCGGGAGACCCACGATGACGGTACAGAGCATCAGCGCGATCACGCTGGCGGTCCGTGACATGGCCCGTTCGGTGGCCTTCTACCACGATGGGGCGGGCATCCCTATCCTCTACGGGGGAGCGGAGGCGTCATTCACCTCGCTCAGCGTCGGCGACGGCTATCTCAACCTGATCCTGTCCGACGATGCCGACGTGCGCTGGTGGGGGCGCTGCATCCTCTATGTGGACGACGTTGATGCCCACCATCGCCGTATGGTGGCTGCCGGGTACACTCCTGACGCCGAACCGGCCGATGCGCCCTGGCGGGAACGCTACTATCACATAACCGACCCGGATGGGCACGAGATCAGCTTTGCGCGGCCAATCACGTCTTGAAGCGCATCGATCCCATTAGACTGTCGGCGGCAACTTTCTCACGGGCGTAGTGAATGGCGCGTAATTCGACGCCCTCCGGTCCGACACATTTCTTGCTGGATTCAACGCCGCAGTATGGGCATTCTGGCAGGGTGGATCGCCACACAGTTTCCCAAGCAGCATCCTCGCGCTCGAGATGGATACCATTCCTGCGGCGGCCACGGACTGCCTTGTCGCAATCTTTGCCCGGTTCAGCGTCGCAAGTTGGGCATTTACCCAGCAACCAATCAGATACTGGACCGGGCGTCGTTATAGGCAACGTGGACTTTGCCAGTCCATTCACAGCCAAGCCCAATAAGGCAGGATGGTGGCTGCAATGATCAGTGAATCCCATAGTAGGGAACCCGAAATCGCCGCGTTTAGGATTGAGTTGACATTGCACTTGGCCACCGGTCGTAGTAATTCTGACGAACGGATCCGGCTCACTCCTGGATATGGGTACGAATTGGCCCCAAACGCAATTACCGCAATAGACTGGTTGACCACCGGCGTCGTACAACATAATCCAGATTCCTCAGCGCAGCACATGCATTTGGGATATCACAGATCCAGGGCGTACAGGTACAACGCCAGGCTGGTGTGCGGGAAAGCGTGGTCTTCCAGCTCGTGGTAGCCGCGGTGCTGGAGGAAGGCGATGGCGGCGGTCATGTGGTTGGCCGTCCAGACGATGGCCCGGGCGTAGCCAGCATCGCGGCAGAATTGCTCGGCCTGGTCCATCAGCCGGGACGCCACACCCTGCCGGCGCGCGGTTCGGTCCACCGCCAGGCGTCGTATCTCGGCTTCCGCATCGTCCCGGCGGTAGGCTCCGATGCTGCCGACCACCTGGCCATCCATCTCGGCGATCCAGAAGTTGCTGGCCTGACGCTGAAGATAGCTCTGCTCGACGTGGGCCAGGTCGTGGTTGAGGGCGCCGTCAATGTATTCGTGAAACCCCTCGCGGTCGGCGTCGTTGTGCAGGTAGCTCTCCGCCAAGTCGTCCTGGGCGTGCGCGAACAGGTCGCGGACGGCCTCGGCGTCTTCGGCGCGAAACTGGCGGATGTCGATCATGGCGGCTACGTGTTGACCAGGAAGTTGATGATGTCTCCGTCCTTGACCGGGTAGGTCTTACCCTCGGAGCGGAGTAGTCCCTCCTTGCGACCCTGCACCATGCTTCCGCAGGCGCGATAGTCATCGTAGGCGATTACCTCCGCCCGGATGAAGCCGCGAGTGAAATCGGTATGGATGACGCCGGCAGCGCTGACTGCGGGTATGCCACCGGGAACGCTCCAGGCCCGCACCTCATCTTCGCCCACGGTGAGGAACGACACGAGGCCCAGGGTTTCATAGCTGGCCCGGATCACCTGCGACGTGGCCGATTCGCCCAGGCCGAAGTCTGAACGGAACTCATCCGCCTCCTCGGGGTCCATCGTGCTCAGCTCGGCCTCTATGCGGGCGCTGATGCTGACCTGACCGACACCGGCGGTGAGGCCGGGGTCGAGATCCAGGTCGGAAATGGACATGGCATCCGCGCCTTCGTCCGTGTTGAACACGGCGATCACGTTCTTGTCGGTCAGCAGCTGGTAGTTGATCAGCGCCGCTCGCTCGGAGTCCGTGAATGTCTGCAGACGCACCGGCACGCCGTTCTCCAAACCGGTGCGGGCCTTGTCCACGGTTTCCTTCTGGCGCACCACCATCGGCCTTTCGGCGGGCTTGGTCTTGTTCACCTGGTCGGCGAGGCGCGTGGACGCCCGTTCGAGGACCTCCAGGTCGGCGAAGGACAACTCACCCAGCATGGCCTCCAGGTCACGGGCGGGGTCGATCGCGCCGGTGGGATGGGACACCGAGTCGTTCTGGAAAGCGCGCACGACCACGAGGAACGCCGTGGCGGATTGGAGGATGTTGCGGTACCGGCCGCTGATCCCCTGCGACCGCGCCATGCCCTCGGGTCCAGGCAGGTCCGTGTAGCGTATTTCCGCAGGAACGATCTTGCGCGGATTGTAGATGGCGCCCAGGTGATCCAAACGCCGGTCCGGCACCTTGACCATGCCGATATGCATTTCTGTGGGGCTGCCCGAGGCGCCGCTGGCGTCCGACTTGCCCAGGGTGAGTGCATCGAAGAGAGTGGTTTTGCCTGATTGGGGAAGGCCGATGATTACGATGTCCATGTTTCCAGTGTTCAGGTGGTGAATTTGCGCTGATCGGTCTGCGAAATAGATGCCCTGAGTCGGGATAGGGACTGGCGGGCATCAGTATCAGGTGGTGATGGGCCGGCGTTGCTAATCGGGATCGGCGTCACCCATAAGCAATTTCATGACTTCGGGGGTCAACGTGATGTGGATCGATCCATCTTCGCGTTCCCCCACTTGCCGCAAGGTCTCCACGATTCTCCGACGTTCTTCCCGGCGACCTTGGTCCTTGAGCCTTTTGATTTCGGCCGGAATTAATAGCACCATGCGACCCAACACCTCCATGATGATTGCTACGAGTAGCGCGAGGCCCGCAGCGAGTGCAAAGACAGGTACCAGTGCGAATAGCTCATCCTTGCCCTGTTCTCGTAGCGGGTGATACCTCGATGCGCCGAATGCTACGCCACCGACGTACACCAGATAGTATACGACCAATAGCGCTCCGCGATGCTCCTAAGCGGGTCCACCGGGCTTTCTGTCGGCGCCGACTCCCGGAGCCGCCTAGCCAGTCGCCAGCACCACCGTGCCGGTTGAGGACAGGGAGCCGCCGGTGCCGTTGACCATGCTGGTGGCCGCCGGCTGGTCCGAGGAACCCTTGCGATGGACCTGGCGATCTCCGCACTCGCCGCGCAGCTGGCGGACGGCTTCCACCAGCAGGAAGCTGCCGTACATGCCCGGGTGCGAGTAAGAGAGCCCGCCACCGTTGGTATTGAGGGCGAATTCGCCGCCCGGCGCGGTGCGCTGGTTGGCGACGAAATCGGGACCCTCGCCCGGACCGCAGAAGCCCAGGCCTTCGAGGGTTACCAGGGTGGTGTAGGTGAAGGAGTCGTAGATCATGGTGTGGTCGATGTCGGCGTGGGTCAGGCCGGCGCGCTCCAGCGACAGCGGCCCGGTCTCCCGAGACCAGGTCGACGTGTGGTTGGGCATGAAGCTGATGAGGTTGTGGTCGTGGCCCTCGGCCGCGCCCAGCACCCAAACCGGCGCCTTCTTGCAGTTGGCCGCCTTCTCGGCGGTGGTAACGATGATTGCCGCGCCGGAGTCGGTTACCAGGCAGCAGTCGAACAGGTGGAACGGCCAGGCCACCCAGCGGGAGTTGTGGTAGTCGTCGAATGACATCGGGGAGTCTTGCATGTAGGCCATCGGGTTCAGGTTGGCCCACTTGCGGGTGGAAACGGCGATCTCGGCCAGTGCCTGACGGGTGCGTTCCTCGCCATACTCGTGCATGTAGCGGGTGCAGGCCATGGCGTAGTTGATCGGCTGCCCGATCATGCCGTAGGGCGTCTCGTACTGTGCCACGGGCAGGTTGCGGTCTGCCGGAACCGGCACGCGGGTGGAACGGCCGGCCTGTCCGTGGGTGATGAGGACCGTGTCGCAGTAGCCGGCGCGGATGGCGGCAGCGGCGTGGGCGACGTGGATCACGAATGACGAGCCGCCGACCGATGTGTTGTCGGTGAAGGATGGCTGGACGCCGAAGTACTCGGCGGTGGCCAGGGTGCTGAAGCCGGCGGTCATCAGGCCGTTGACGTCGGACATGGAGAGGCCCGCGTCGTCCAGCGCGTTGTAGGCCGCTTCGGCGTGGTGCTGGAGGGAAGACTTGCTGGGAACGTTGCCCATCTCGTCCGATTCGGCGACGCCCACGATGGCGATGTCGCGTTCACGTTGTGCGGTGCTGGCCATAGATCTATCCTCCAGGTGCCGGCTATTGGGAATTTGAGGCCAAACGATGGTACAACATTCGCTACGGGCCGACAATCGGCGGTGCGTTTCGGACGTACCAGCTTTGGGTAGTTTGTCAGAATCAGGATTTGCCGGATTTGAGGATTATCAGGATTAGGAGCGCGCTGCCCTCAATGGTCTCAATCCGGCCAATCCGTGAATCCTGATAATCCTGATTCTGACATTTCCCTGCTGCCAAACCGGGTACGCGTGAGGCGATGCGTCGATCACACCGTATCTCCCGTCAATCACTCAAGTCTCCGAAGGACGACAGCATGAGCCAAATGAATGAGGCATCGCACGCGGCGGTTACTGCCATCGAGGATTTCATGGCGGCGCTGAACGCCCGGGACGACGCCGCGCTTTACGACCTGCTGCACCTGCCCCACGTGCGCATCTCCGGAGAAGGCGTCGCCATCTGGCATGACCGCGGGGAGCTGGAGGTCACCTACCTGCGCGACTTCTATGCCCGGGCCGGCCCGGACTGGCATCACACAACCCTGGACTCTACGGAGGTGATCCACACCTCCGAGCACAAGGTGCACGTGCTGATCCAGTTCACCAGGCGGGATGCGTCCGGCTTGGCCATCGCCACTCACCGCTCGCTGTGGATCATGACCGACAACGGCGGCCGCTGGGGGGCGCAGGCGCGGTCTAGTTTTGCGCCGTAGGAGGGCCGGGAACGGTGTTAGACTGTGGCCGAATAACCAGGAAACGCACGCAGGGAGGACATCATGGCCCGAACCCCTACAGTGACCCGAGAATCAGTGCCCGAAAACGAGCGCGCCGCGTTCGATGCCTTCGTCGCCGACCGGGGCGAGGTGCCGGCCACCGGGCCAGGCTCGGCGATGCTCAACGCCCCGGAGGTTGCCCAGCGCGCGCTGGGTCTCGCCCTGTACCTGCGGACGGACACGTCGCTGTCCCCGCGTATCCGCGAGCTGGCCATGCTGGTGGCGGCCCGCGAGAACAACTGCCAGTTCATCTGGAACGCCCACGCGCCGCCGGCTCGCCAGGCCGGCCTGCGTGACGAGATCGTCGACGCACTGCGGGACCGGCAGGATCTGCCTGATCCGGCGGCCGACGAGGCGGCAGTGGTCGAGTACGGCCAGCAGTTCTTCCGCACGCGGACGGTCAGCCAGGACGCCTTCGACGCGGTGATGCAGCACTTCGGCAGGAACGGCGCCACCGAGCTCACCACGCTGATGGGCTGCTACTCCATGCTGGCTTTCAACGTCAACGCCTTCGGAGTGGAGCTGCCGGACAACATCACCGAGAAGCCGCTTCCCGTCTAAGGAGAGGCCAACATGTCCACCCAACGCGAGGCCTGGCTGAGCCAGGTTACGGAAGAGGCCATCGATCCCGCGCTGCCCATCTGCGACCCGCACCACCACTTCTGGGATCGGGAGGGCGACCGCTACCTGCTGAACCAACTTACCGAGGATGTGCGGGGCGGGCACAACATCGCGCAGACGGTGTTCATCGAGTGCCACTCGATGTACCGCGCCAGGGGACCGGAGGAGATGCGGGCGATCGGCGAGACCGAGTTCGTGCAGGGTCTGGCCGCCCAGAGCGCCAGCGGCCAGTACGGGCCGACGGAGGTAGCGGCCGGCATAGTGGCCAACGCCGACCTGATGCTGGGCGACGCGGTGGCGCCCGTGCTGGAGGCGCACGTAGCCGCCAGCAACAACCGGTTCCGCGGAATCCGGTTCTCGTGCTCCTGGGACGCCAGCCCCGAGGTTTCGCTGGGACGGTCCACCACGTCCGGGATGCTGGCCGACACGGGATTTCGCGCCGGGTTAGACCGTCTGCAACGAATGGGCCTCAGCTTCGACGCGCTGGTGTTCCACCCGCAGTTGCCGGAACTGGCCGACCTGGCCGGGGCCTTCCCGAACGCCACCATCATTCTGAACCATGTGGGCCGTCCTCTGGGCGTGGGCCCTTACGCCGGCAGGCGGGACGAGGTGTTCACCGACTGGCAGAGGGGCATTGCCGCCGTCGCCGCCCACGACAACGTGGTGGTCAAGCTGGGCGGGTTCGGCAACGTGATCAGCGGGTACGACTGGCACCAGCGCGACGTCCCGCCGGACTCGGTCGAGCTGGCTGAAACCATCCGGCCGTGGCTGGATTACTGCATCGAACAATTCGGTCCGGAACGCTGCATGTTCGAAAGCAACTTTCCGGTGGACAAGGCCTCCTACTCTTACACCACCGCGTGGAACGCCTTCAAGCGGGTGACCGCCGCCTATTCGGACGCAGAAAAGGCGGCGATGTACCAGGGCGCGGCGGTTCGAGCCTACCGGCTGTAATCGCCCGCCAATCTGCAAAGGGGACAGGCTCCGCAGCCGCGACTGGGCAGCGGGAGAAACGTCAGAAGCAGGATTTTCAAGATTTACGGATTATCCGGATTGGAACCGTTCCCTGATGGAGGTCCCCCAATCCTGTCAAATCATGAAATCCCGCGAGTCCTGCTTCTGACGATTTGCGGAGGCGGGTACTCGTGGAGCCAGCGCTGGCTGGCTGGTGAAATGTTCACGAGACGTTCACGAAAATCCGGCTGATTTTTACGCCAGTTTCACACCCGTCCGCTAAAGTCTATTGCAGTGTCTGAATTTTAGAAAACCAACCATAGAGTAATCTCCCACGCAGAAATGCACAGGCGGAGCGCCCGATATCGCGCTTCGCCAATTTTGCGGATAAACGAGGATAACCGCTGTGACGATAATCAAGTCTATGACGCAACCCGCCCGGCTGAGTTTCGCCATCTCGCTGGTGTCACTAGTCGCGCTCGTGTCGCTACTGGTCGCACACGAATCCGCTCATGGCGATGTGCTGGAGGCTTCTGACGGAGGCGGCCACGCCGAGCATCATTTCTGCCTCGTTGAGGGCTTCGGCTAAAGGCGATCCACTGCGGTGGCGCCTTTGACCTGGCAGGCGGGACGGGGTGTTTTCGAGCTGTGCCCGGCCGTCGGATCACCGGTGGCGCCGGCTGGTATAATCGCGCAGTCATCTGCCAAACCGCCGGAGGCCACCGTCCCGTGAAGAGCTACTACTTCTCCGAGTTCCCCTACCACGAGTACCCGGACGAGGAGGGCGACAAGTACCCGTCGCTGCGCCTGACCTTTCCCAACACGTGGTTCAACCCCAACACGGCCAACGGCCTCTTCAAGCGCTACTTCGACGAGTGCGTTTACGCCGACGAGCTGGGCTTCGACGGCATCATGCTCAACGAGCACCACAACACGCCGTCGTGCATGAACGCCGCCACCAACCTTTCGGCGGCGGTGCTGGCCCGGATCACCCAACAGGCCAAGATCCTGTTGCTGGGCAACATCCTGCCCATCCATGACAACCCGGTCCGTCTGGCTGAAGAGCTGGCGATGATCGACGTGATCTCTGGTGGGCGGATGATTTCGGGATTCGTTCGTGGGACCGGCGTTGAGACCGTCTCCACCAACAATAATCCGGTGGCCAACCGGGAACGCTTTGAGGAATGCCACGACCTGATCATCAAGACCTGGACCACCCCCGGCCCCTTCCGCTGGGAGGGCAAGCACTACAACTTCAGGGTGGTCAACCCCTGGATGGTCCCCATCCAGCAGCCCCATCCGCCCATCTGGGTGCCGGGGACCTCATCGCCGGAGACTGCCGAGTGGTCCGGTCGCCATGGCTACACCTACGTGGCCTTCCTCACCGATCTGGACGTCACCGAGGAGTTGTTCGGCATGTACCGGGTGGCGGCTGAGGAAGCCGGTCGGGAGGTTGTGCCGGACAACTTCGGCTACCTGCTTTGCTGCTATGTCGGCGACACCCAGGAGGAGGCCGACGAGCAGGCCAGGCACTTCATCTGGCGCATGGGTCCCACCGTCCGCGGTCCGCGGGAGTACATGGCGCCGGTCGGCTATCGTTCCGCTGCCGGCTCCGCCATCGCTGCCCGGCGTTCCGGACTCAAGCCCCTCAACGTGCAGACATTTGAGGAACTCAAGGAGAACTACCACATCGTTTGTGGCACGCCGGACACGGTGCTGGAGAAACTGGAATTCCTGCACAAGCGACTGGGCATGGAACACCTGGTGTTCTACGGCCAGGAGTCCCGCATGGGGCATGAGGCCACCATGAAGAACATCGGCCTGTTCGGCAAGGAAGTCCTGCCGGTGATCCAGAAGTGGTAGGCGACTGATCCGGCAAGGCTTCAGGGACATCAAACGCCGGGACATCAAACGCCGGGGCAAAAGATTGGGGCGGGCAAATTTGCCCGCCCCATCGCGTTGGCGCCAGAACCTGGCCTGCGCTATTGCGCACTGGCGGTGTGGAGGTTACACCGCAGCCAACTCGCGATTCCTCTCGTGGCTGTGTCCGCCGAATGATCCCTCCGCGGCGTGCAGCGGGCCCCGGACCAGCAGGGTCGGCGTGGACGAATGCCGCACCACGTGGTCGCCCACGCTGCCGAACAGAGCCCGTCCCACGGAGCGACGGCCCCGGGTTGCCATTACGACCAGTCCGTTGTCCAGCCGGTTGGCCAGTTTGACGATAGCGTGCTCGGGGTTTTCCTGCGAGAACACCACGTCGACGTCGAACAGGGGGAACCGGGCGCGCAGGGCGTCGGCCTTTTTCCACAGGTACTCTTCCGAGGCGTGGGCCAGATCCCGGGCCATGTTTTCGGGCTCGTTGAACGAAAAGGCCGTCCCGCCGAAGTGTCCCATGTCGGAATTGGTGCGGAAATAGTCCGCGCCAGGCGTGGAGCGGAACAGGGTGATCCGCGTGCCGAAGGTTGTGGCTAGTTCTCCGGCGTAGTCCAGGGCATGCTCGGCAAACCCGGTCCCGTCCAGCGGGACGATGATGTTGTCGAAGAACTGCGGCACCACCGGGCAGTCGGTCTTGTTGCAGCGCACGATCAGCGTCGGGTTCCGTACCGCGTTCACGACCTTGGCGGTCACGCTGCCAGTCAGCATGCGGGAGAACCCGCCGCTGCCGTGAGTGGACATGACGACCATTGCGCTCGGATCGCGGTTGGCCATGCGGATGATTGCCTCGTGGGCCGCATCCTCGTGGGCCTCGAGCAATATCGGAGTCTCGACGCCCCAATCCTCCATGCGTCGCCTGATGCACGCCAGATCGGCCACGGTGCGGTCGTGCTCGCCGGCGGACATGGCGGCGCTGAAGCGTCCGTGGTCGGCGTCGACGTGCCAGTCCGGCACCCGCTCGAAAGACCGTACCAGCGTGATCGGCGCGCGCGTCGCATTGGCCATCAGCCTGGCTGCGGGGAGCGCCTGGGCCGACAAATTCGACCCGTCTAGGGGAACGATTATGTTGTTGAACAGTGTCATGGCGTTGCCTCCTTTTTGGCTACGTAGCCGTAGCGCTTTTGCCTTATTTGTGAAACGCTGCACATTCATCTTTTGGATAATCTTTATTGCTTACATGGATATAATATCACGCCGCCGCGGCTCGCGCAATGGGGCGGTGACGCGCAAAAACGAAAAGAGGCCCGCAATTGCGGGCCTCGACACCAAGGGATATTCCGTGGTCTAACGGATCACCAGCACCGGCGTGTTGGAGTGTCGGATGACCCGGTCGGTGACGCTGCCCAGGACCATGCGGCCCACCCCGCTGCGGCCGTGGGTGGTCATCACCACCAGGGACGGCTGGGCGGAGGCCCGGTCGATGATGCTCTGGGCGATGTTGTCATCCGCCACGTGGGCGGTATCGACGCCGTGAGCGTGGTCGATGGCCATGCGGTTGGTCACGTCCTGCAGATAGGCGGCCACGCCTTCCGCGTCTTCATCGGCCATCTCCTCGGGAGACGAGGGATCGAAGTCGGGAATGGCGCCCATCTCCGGCGTGACCACCGTGAGCTGGCGCCGGTAGTAGTCGGTGGTGGGAGTAATCTGCAGGGCGGTGATACGGGCCGACAAAGCGGCGGCCATGCTGACCGCGTGGGGTATCGCCAGTTCCGAAAGGGCCGAACCGTCCAACGGCACCACCACGGTCTTCAGGGAGGAGCTGGGCGAGGCCGGGCCGGTAACGGTGGCGCGCACGATGAGCATGGGGTTGGGCACAGTGTGCAGCACCTTGTCGGTGACACTGCCCATGACCCACCGGGAGATGCCGCCGCGTCCGTGGGTACACATGACCACCAACGCGCTCGGATCAGTGCCGGCCTGGGCGACGATGACGTCTGCGGCGGGACCGCGCTGAGTGGCGATGTTGACGGCGAACCCGGCGGCTTCCAGCCTCTGGCGGACCGATGTCAGGGAGGCCTCGGCCCGCTCCCGGGCCCCCATGTGCAGTTGGTCGGCGACACGGGGCGAACGCGAGCCCAGGACGCTGCCGGGAAGGATGTCATAGGCCTGAACCAGCTCAATGGGCGCTGACAGCGTGGCGGCCACCAGTTCGGCGTAGGGCAGGGCCTGTTCCGCCAGGTCCGATCCGTCCAGTGGAACGATTATTTTCGAGTACATATGGTCTTCGTTCTCCCGGGTTTGGGTTATCGCAGTCGAATAGCGGCGTTACGCACAAGTGACGCCGAAAACAAGTTTACCACCGGCGGCGAAACTGAGGCGCCGGCCCGCCAACACCGGGCCGGTGCAAGGTTGTCGTCAGAATCAGGATTGACGCGATTGGAGGTTCTTGGGTTTTATGAACATCGCAAAAATGCAAAACCCGGCGAATCCCGCTTCTGACATATGCCGCCGCGATGGACTTCGCACGAGCCCTGCCGGCGCCGAGATTCGCGCGGTTCGGCTCGCCTTGGTAACAAACTTTTTACATGTGAGAGGCTGCGGCGGGGCGATTTAATCAGGGCAGTTCGGGTACAATATCTGGACAAATCTAGTCTCTGAGGTCTGTTTCATGAGTTACAAGGCGGAATACATTTGGATCGACGGGCAGCAGCCCACCGCCAAGCTGCGGTCAAAGGCGAAGATCGTTCCCGACGGTGAGGATCCTCCCGTCTGGGGTTTCGACGGCTCCAGCACCAACCAGGCTCCCGGCGAAAACTCGGACTGCGTGCTGAGCCCGGTGCTGGCGGTTCCTGACCCGATACGCGGCGGTAACCACAAGCTGGTGATGTGCGAAGTGCTGCTCACTGACATGTCACCCCATCCGTCCAACACCAGGGCCGGCTGCGCCGCCGCGGCTGAAAAATACGCCTCACTGGACTTCTGGTTCGGCATCGAGCAGGAGTACACCTTCTTCGACGGCATCAAGCCGTTGGGCTGGCCCGACAACGGTTTCCCCGCGCCCCAGGGCGGCTACTACTGCGGTGTCGGTTCCGACGAGGTTTTCGGCCGTCCAGTGGTGGAGCAGCACATGGACGCTTGTTTGTACGCTGGTCTGGCTTTTGCCGGCATAAACGGCGAGGTCATGCCGGCCCAGTGGGAGTTTCAGATCGGACCGGTCGGAGCGCCGACCGCGGGCGACCACCTGTGGCTGGCCCGCTGGCTGCTGTACCGGATCGGCGAAGACGTGCTGACCGTCGACGGCCGCCGGGGCATCAGCGCCACGCTGGACCCCAAGCCGGTCAAGGGCGACTGGAACGGCGCCGGGGCCCACACCAACTTCTCGACCAACCGGATGCGGGAGAACTACGAGGCCTGCGTCGCTGCGGCGGAAGCGCTCCAGACCCGCCACGACCTGCACATCGCCAACTACGGCGACCGCATCGAAGAGCGCCTGACCGGCCTGCACGAGACGTGCTCGTACCGCGAGTACCGCTACGGCGTGTCCGACCGGGGCGCCTCGGTCCGGATTCCGTGGCAGGTTGCCCGTGACGGCATGGGTTACATCGAGGACCGGCGTCCCAACGCCAACTGCGATCCCTACACCGTAACCCGGTTGATCATCGAGACCGTGGGCGCGGCTGCTGCCTAGAGCCAACGCAGAAAGCGAGCACGATCCCCGGGATCAACCAGGCGGTCGCTACCGTGCCCACGGAACGGCCGCCTTTCATTCGGCGACCCGACCCCAATTGCGTCAGTACGTGTCACATCACCGTTGCGATGTCCGTTCGGGCAAAATCCTCGCCCTTGTAGAGCAGAGGCAGCCCCCGCACTGAGGCGAGGGCATAGGAGAATATCGGGCCTTCCAGTTCATCTTCCAATACCGCTATCACTGCGGACGTGTCAGCAACCATCATTTTGGAAGGCCCCGCTCGTCGTACAGTTCTTTCTGCCAGACCCCGGACGGCGGATTGTCGTCGTCAAAGGGATGCAACGCTCGGTTGCGCTTGGCGACCTGAGACCAATATGCTATCTCTGCCTCGATCGCATCGGGCGTCATCTTGCGATTGGGCGTTTTAGCGTCGAGGTCGTCCAATGCCGTTTTGAGCACCCGTTCCGCCGCGTCCGGGCCGGCGAACCCAAGCCGCTTCGCCAAGTCGGCGAAGCGGCCTCAATCTCGGGCTTCAGTGTGGTCGCCATGATGGGCTCGGGGCCCGCATTACTGCCCCACCTTCAGTTGTACGGTATCGGGGTTGATGTTGCAGTGTTTGAGTAAAGTCCTTGCACGGTCCGGTGCAGAAACGCCGACATTGGCATCAAAAAATAGCGGTGTTCCCTCAATAGGGACTGAGTGGTGGAAATTGGTTCCGGTTCCATGCACTGGTTCAATGTTGACGATATATTGCTTGCTGGTCGGAGCACGCTGTACCGGGATGTTATCCTGCGTGAGCAAATGTTTTGACCACAGCCATTTAATTGTCTCCACAACCAGAGTTCGCCAATTCTTCACCTCCCGAACGCTCCCATCGGCAAACCGTACAGATGCTGGGGAAGTTGCGCCAGCTGTTGGATTGAACGACGACAACGAGACCCAACCTGGTTCAATCGGAGGCGGAGCCGAGGGATATGAGTGGGGTGTCGGAACACTGAATGGCGTTTCTGGCACCGATGGATAAACTGGCTCGAAAAGCGGCTCTGCAGCCGCCACCGGCTGCCCAGATGCCAAATTAGGTCGCCAAAGGAGCAACAGTTGCAGTGCCAGTTCGTGGGAAGGCTTGTTGCTAATCTGTATGTCCAAGACGCGTTTGTCTGCCATCGGCACTGGCTCGAACGTTCGATACATTTGCCAATGATTACCATCGGTCACGCCAGCGTAGGCCACGCCTTCCTGAATGCAGTAGTTCACTGCTTGTGTCAAATTGTTCTCGACGAAAGTTCCTAGACGTTTGGCTTCGATCACCGCCGCCGGCTGGTTTCCTGGACCATGGAGTGCGTAATCGGCCCAACCAACGTCGACACGGTACTCAGGTGTCACTACCGCTGGATTCGCCACGTCCCATCCAACGCCACCAATAGCGGATCAATAAGCGCTGCGCGAGTGCGGCGTTCATTGGCTCGCAAGGTTGCGCCGTGCAACTGCATTCGCCTTTGCAGCGTCTCGATCACGTCCACCAGTTCATCCAATAACATGACACCTTTACCTCAGGAGCGGTCAGGCCACCTGTTCCGCCGCCGCCAACTGGCAGCCGACGGCGCGGAGGGCTTTGATAACCTCGGCGATGGGCGTGCGGTAGTCCAGGCTCAACAGCCGGTCTGCGTCTTCGCTGCTGATGCCCAGCCGTTCCGCCAAGTCAGCCCGGCCGATGCCCTGCTCGCGCATGGCGGTGTGGAGGTCCAGCTGGGCGGCGATAACCGGCTGCACCGTCAGTAGTTCTTGTCCATCCTGAAAAGGGCTGGGCGTGGGCAGTTCTTCACCGCAGTCCACGCACGATGCAAGCGCTACCACCAGGCAGTCTTCTGCATTGATAAGCGCCTCCCGGAACGTAAATCCACCAGTTATGGCCCCCTCGACGTCAGGAAATGTAGCCACAAATCCGTCCCCGTCCGTTTCGTTGCCCTTAATGTTGCATGGATATACGTACTGCATACCTAGAACTCCGTTCGGTTGATTCCCAACTGGCGAAGCATATCAAAATATGTTCCGCGAGCAATCTCGCCGCTCTGTACGGTGGCTCTTCGATTGCCCAAATAAAATGTTCCGTGGCTACCTTTACCCTGCGCCGGGTCAAAACGCCACTCCAGCCCGTTGGCCCTGGCGTAGCGTCGGGCGCGCCTCACAAATTCCCTGCCGTTCATCGAACGTTCATAGTACCTGCAAGACGCGCCAGCAGACCATACCTACTCCTCCAGCGTCGTTATATCCCCCGGGTCCAGGCCCAGCTCCTGCGCCTTGAGCAACCGGCGCATGATCTTGCCGGAGCGGGTCTTGGGCAGCGTGGGCGTGAACTCGATCTCCGACGGGACGGCGATGGGTCCCAGTTCGCGACGGACGTGGAGCTGCAGGTCGTTGATCATGCGGTCGGAGCCCTCGCTGCCCATGCGGAGGGTCACGAAACCCTTGATCACCTCGCCGCGCAATTCGTCGGGCTTGCCGATGACCGCCGCCTCGGCGACCTCCGGATGCGACACCAGCGCCGACTCCACCTCGGCGGAGCCGATGCGGTGGCCGGCCACGTTGAGCACGTCGTCGGCGCGGCCCACCACCATGTAGTAGCCGTCGGCGTCCCGCAGGGCCACGTCGCCGGAGGAGTACACGCCGGGGATCTGGCTCCAGGTGTCGGCGTAGCGGTCGTGGTCGCCCCACACGGTGCGGGAGAAGTGCGGGAAGGGACGGCGGATCACCAGGAAGCCTCCCTTGTCCGGTTCCTCGATGGGCTGGCCCTCCCGGTCCACGATGTCCATGACCGCGCCGGGGAGAGGCTTGCCGACCCGGCCGGGACGGGAGGTCATGGTGGCGGTGGTGCCCAGGCAGGGGCCGCCAGTCTCGGTCTGCCACCAGTTGTCGACCATGTGCGCCCACTCGCCGCTGCCGCAGATGTGCTGGTAGGCCCAGCGCAGGGCCTCCGGGTTCAGCGGCTCGCCGGCGCAGGTGAGGAAGCGGAGCGAGCGCAGGTTGTACTGGCTGGCCGGCTCCTCGCCGTAGCGCATCAGCATGCGCACCGCCGTGGGCGCGGTGAAGATCACGTTGACGCCGTACTTCTCGATAACCTCGTAGAACACGGCGCTGTGGGGGAAGTCGGGAGCGCCTTCGCGGAACACCGTGGTCGCTCCGGCCACCAGCGGCGCATAGACGATGTAGCTATGGCCCACCACCCATCCGATGTCCGACATGCACCAGAAGACGTCCTTGTCCTTGACGTCCCAGAAGTTCTTGAAGTGGTAGTGGGTGCCCACCATGTAGCCGCCGTGGACGTGCACGACGCCCTTGGGCTGTCCGGTGGTGCCGCTGGTGTAGAGGATGTACAGCGGGTCCTCGGCGTCCATGACCTCGGCGGGGCAGTCGATGCTGCTGCGTGCCATCAGGCCGTCGAAGTCGGTCTCGCCGTCGCGCAGGTCCTCCAGGGCCAACTCGCGGCGGAAGACGATGACGTGCTCCAGGCTGTCGCAGCCCTCGACGGCCTCGTCGGCGATGCCCTTGAGGTCGACCCGGTTGCCCCGACGGTAACCGTAGTCGCCGGTGATCAGGGCCTTGGCGCTGGCGTCCTGGATGCGGTCGCGCAGAGACCCGACGCTGAAGCCGGCATAGACCACGCTGTGGATCGCGCCGATGCGGGCGCACGCCAGCATGCTGATGGCGCCCTCAGGTGTCAGCGGCATGTAGATGACGACCCGGTCGCCCTTGCCCACGCCCAGGGACTTGAGTCCGTTGGCGAAGCGGTTGACCTGCTGGGCCAGCCGCGCGTAGGTGTAGACCTGCTCGGCGCCGTCCTCGCCCAGCCAGATCAGCGCGGCCTTGTTGCGTCGCTCGGTGGTCAGATGGCGGTCCAGCGCGTTGTACGCGATGTTGGTCTGGCCGCCCACGAACCACCGGAAATTGGGATAGTCCCACTGGAAGACATCGTCCCACTTGCGAAACCAGTGCAGTTCCTCGGCGGCCTCGGCCCAGAAGCCCTCGGGGTCCTCCACCGATCGGGCGTAGACCCCGTCGTAGTCGGACATGGTGGCCTGCTCGACCACGTGGGGCGGAGGCGGGATCTCGCCGGCCTCCTGCAAAAGATGATCAATCTGTCCCTGCTGAACCATAAAAGCGCACCTCGCACATGAGCGTGTTGAGTGCGCCTATTGTAGCGGGAACGGCGGGCTGATGTATTTGAACGCTTCGCCTTGACTTGCCTCTGGAACGGTGTGTGTGCGATATGAGGGATAAGGGAGCAGGTTGGTGACTATGCCCCGTCGGGATCCGGGAACGCGGAGGCGAGTGCCTGGTCGAAGGTCATCATCTCGCCAATGCCACGGCGTTGGCAGGAGGCCAGGTGGCAGAGGTCGCGGGCGGAGAGCGTCGGGTGTTGCTCGTGGAGTTGGCGGGCGAGAAGGACGTCGTCCTGCTCAAGGGGCCAAACCTCAATTCCATACAGCCGTACCAGTGCTAATGCACGGTCAAACGTATCAGCGCGTCCGACGCGGAGATAGGCGTGGGCCAGCTCCTGCAACACCTCCGCGGATGTGCACAGTGGTGAGCCTCTACTGTATGAGCGGCGCAGGAAATCCCAAGCGGCGAGTTGTAGTGGATGAGGGCCACCTACCGCGTACATGAACACATTAGCGTCGACGAAAGTCATACGTCTGGCAGACCCTGCCGCCGAGACTCGTCAATGTTCTTCAAATGCTCTTCCCAGTCCGGCTCTCGTTCCAAGCCGGCGTTGGCGCTGCATTCATGAAGAAATGCCATCAACTCTTCGACCGATTCGAACCTGCTTGATGATTGTTTCGGCTGGGGTTCCCAATACACGACATGTTGCCTTGCCACCGAAATCAGCCATGCGTCCAGCGCCATGCCTTCGCGTTCGGCCTGTTTGGCGAAACGCTCGCGGTCTTCTTCGGTTATTTCGAACTGGATAGTAGCCATGGCATCACCGTCCTACCGGGATAGGATAGCATCTCAAAGCAGCTGCAACATCGGTCGCACTGTCGTTGACCCGCCGCGCCGTCGCCGCCTACAATCCCGGCAACTCAGACCTGATTGCAGGAGCCGCTCCATGACGACTCACACCGACGATTACGCTCACCCCGAGTACCTGACCGACGCCGCCTGGGTCGCCGCCCATCTGGACGACCCCAGCGTGGTGGTGCTGGACTGCGCCAACACCGCCGACGCCTGGCAGCGGGGGCACATCCCGGGCGCGGCCCATGTGGCCGACAACTGGGCCAAGAACCCCGACACCGACCGGCAACACGTCATGTCACCCGAGCAGTTCAAGGCCATGGCCGAGGGCCTGGGCATCGGCGACGACACGACGGTGGTGACCTATGACCACGCCCAGGGGCTCACGGCGGCCCGCATCTGGTGGGTGTTCAACTACTACGGCCACAGCAACGTGAAGGTGCTCAACGGCGGCTGGCGGGCGTGGGTCAACGCGGGGCAGCCCGTGGACTTCGGACGGGCCAGGGCGCCGGCGGCGGTGACCTTCACGCCGCGCGCCGACGAGTCGTTCATCGCCACCGGCGACGAGCTCAAGGAGGCGTGTTCATTGGATGGGGGGCTCGGGGACAACGTGGTGGTGTGGGACGTTCGCAGTGACGGCGAGTGGGACGGCTCGGCCCCCAACTATCGGAACAAGCGGCCGGGCCATGTTCCTGGCGCGGTACACCTGGAGTGGTTCAACCTGATGGACCGCAACACCCACGAGTTCAAGCCGGCGGCGGAGATCCGGCGCATTCTCACGGAGCACGGTATCACGCCGGACAAGACGGCTTACTCCTATTGACAGGCCGGCATCCGTGCGGCGCACGGAAACTTCGTACTGCGCCTGGTGGGCTTCGAGAACGCCAAGAACTACGACGCGTCCATGAGCGAGTGGGCCAACCGGGACGATACGCCGTTGACCGTTTAGAGCGGAGAGAAAGGCGTGAGGCGGCGGATGAAGACACTGAGCCCGACGATGAACATATCGGGCGGGGCCGCCATCGTTTCCGGTGGCGCCGCCCTGCCGTGGCTCGGCCACCTGCTCTACCGGCAGACACGGCACGCCGAAGGACGCGCGGTGGCAGCAGAGGCGACCGTCGAGCAGTTGCGCGCTGACATGGCCGATCTCCGAGCCGAAACCGCGTCCCTGCGCAACGAGCGCCGGCGCAACCGGCGAAAGCGCTAGCGGACGACGATGGCCCGCAGGGTGCGGATACTGCGGGTCATCGACGGCGACTCGCTGGAGGTCAAATACGGGGGGCTGTTCAGCTTTCTGGGGAAGCCATTCCCGGTGCGGCTCTACGGCATTGACGCTCCGGAGCTCGCCCAGCCCTACGGCCAGGAGTCGCGCAAGCAGCTGGAGACGCTGGTGCGTCGGGGCGGGATCCGCATGGACGCGATGGCGACGGATCGGTACGGGCGCACCGTGGGTCTGCTCTACCGCCGTCGGCGGGCCCAGTCGGTCAACGTGGAGATGGTGCGCTCCGGCATGGCGTGGTGGTACCGGCGCTACGGAGGGCGTGACCTGGGGTTCCCGGAAGCGGAGGCGGAGGCCAAACGCCGTCGGCGCGGAGTCTGGCGGCACGGCGACCGTATCCGCCGTCCCTGGGACTACCGGGCAGACCTGCGGAGGACGCGCCAACGCCGGGGGCGCATCGGCCGCATTCTCACCTGGGTGCTGATTGGCGCGTTTGCCATCGCGCTGGCCGGGGTGGCCCTGGCGATATTGACCCTGTTGTAGCCGCGCCGGCTACGGAACCAGCGGGTGGCCCACCAGACCCCAGTAGGGCACCACCCCCAATAGCAGAATGGCCGTCGCGATCACGGTCATGGTGACCGCGAACCGGAAGATTTCGGGATTGGAGATGTTGGCCCGCTGGAAGATGAACACGCTGGCGGTCCCGCCCGCGCTGTAGTAGACCACCGAGTCGCCCACCACCACGGCCGCCATGCCGCATACCAGCGGATCCAGACCCAGCGATTCCGCCGCCGCCATGGTCACCGGTATCACCAGCGCCAGGTATCCGGCGATGTTGGGCAGGATGAACCGCAGCGCCGCGAAGCACACGCACAGCATCAGCAGCACCAGCATGGGTGACGATGCCACCTGCGTCACGGCGCCAACCAGGGTTTCGGAGAACCAGGCCGCAGCGCCGGTGGTCACCAGGGTGTGAGACAGCGACAGCGACGTGGCGATGATGAAGAAGTTCGACCAGCCCAGGTTGCGCTCGAATTCGCTCCAGGTGAGGATGCCAATACGTGGCATCATGATCAGGCACAGGGCAACCATCGCGGGCACTGCCGGGTGCAATCCGTGGGCGAAGTCGGTGAACCACAGCAGGGCGGTCAGCACAACGATGGCGCCGGCCCGCATCTCCACCGGGCTGATCCGGCCCAGCGACATGGGAGCGGCGCCGGCGTCGTCTCCCAGCCGGAATCCGGACCGGTAGAACACAAACAGGACGGTCCCGCCGACGATCAGGTTGGCATAGAACGGCACGCTCATCAGCAGGAACCACTGGGTCCACGAAAAATCTCCCAGCAGGCCGGAAGCCACCACGGGAGTGATTCCGCCGGCCAGCAGCGCGGTGGAACCCAGGCGGTTGAGGCTGCCCATGGCCATCATCGTCGCCTTGTAAAGGGGGTGCTCCTTGGGGATTTCCCAGTGCTCCAGCACCTGCTCGTACACATGGACCATGATGGCGCCCCGCGTGCTCGCCGACGGCAGGGCGAAGGTCAGGGCGGCGAATGAGAACAGCATCTGCACGTAGAGCATGCGAGGGCTTCCAGCCGCGCCACGCATCAGGTAGGTGGCCATGCGCTCGGCCAGCCCCGAGTGATGCACCGCCATGCCCAGGGCAAGGATGCCGATGAGGAAGTAGGCGACGGGCTGCGAGAAACCGTAAAGGGCGGGTCCGATGTCGGGCACGGCTCCCACCAGCACCAAGAGCAGGACCCCGCCCACGCCGGCCACCGGGACTGATATCGCCTCAGTGGCCCACAGGATCACCGCGAGGAGCATGACCGCCAGGGCGCGCTGACCCTGCTCAGTGAGGCCCTCCGGGGTGGGCATGAGCAGGACCACCGCAAACACTGCGACGGCCAGAAATAGCTTGGCCGCCGTCCTACCCCGCAGCGCGGGAGCCATGGTGGAAAGACTGAACAACAGGCTCGCCGCCGGGCGAACGCGTCAAGCCCGGACCGGGGCGATCAGCGCTCGGTCTGCCTCAGGGGGCTGCTGGTGACGCGACTTACCGATGTGACACCACGGATCCCTTCAATGCGGGAGAACACGCGGTTCAACTCTTCGAGGTCCTTGACATGGATGGTGAATTCCATGCTGACCGTGGCGTCGTCGTTTTCCCGGGTAACAGCCCAGGCGATGTTGATCTTGTCGTCCGAGACCTTGGTGGTGACGTCCCGCAGCAGGCCCACGCGGTCCATGGCCTCGATGCGGATGCGTACCGGATACAGTTCCTGCTTCTGCCCCCATGAAACCGGCACCAGCCGCTCCTGCTCGTCCTCGTTGAGCACGTTGATGCAGCCCACCTTGTGCACGCTGACACCACGGGAGCGCGTCACGAACCCGATGATCGGGTCGCCCTGGATGGGGTTGCAGCAGCGGGCGATGCTGGTCAACAGGTCGCCAACGCCGAGGACGGAGATACCAGACGACGGGCTCGACAGGGACGTGGAGCCGCGCAGCTTGGGCATCCATGCGGATTCAACCATTTCATCGTTGCGGAACTGGGTCAGCCGCGCGGACAGAGCGGAGTCGCTCAACTCGCCGGAACCCAGCGCGGCCAGGAGGTCCTCCATGCTGTCGTAGCGACACGCTTCGATCACCTCTCGGTCGGACATCTTGATGCCCATGCGACGCAACTCGCGGCGCAGGAGCTCGCGTCCCCGGGTGATGTTGGCGCTGCGGGCCTGCCGGTTGAACCAGGAGCGGATCTTTTGCCGCGCGCTATTGGTCGCCACGTATCCCCGCGCGGGGTTGAGCCAGTCGGGCGATGGCCCCCGGCCGGTCTTTCCGGCCACCACTTCAACGGTGTCACCGTTGTGCAGTGGGGTGTCCAGCGACATCAGTTTGCCGTTCACCTTGGCGCCGGAGATGCGGTTGCCCAGATCGGTGTGGATCTTGTAGGCAAAGTCGATGGGCGTGGAGCCGGCGGCCATCTCTACGATGTCGCCCTTGGGCGTGTAGACGAACACCTGGTCATGGAACAGGTCTTCCCGCACCCGTTCCAGGAACTCGTCGGTGTCCGGCGTCTCGCGCTGCCACTCCAGCAGTTGGCGCAAGCCGGTCATTCGCTCCTCGAACGAGGCATTCCCATTGGGTGAGCCGCGCTGCTCCTTGTAGCGCCAATGGGCGGCCACGCCGTACTCCGCCACCTGGTGCATCTCGCGGGTCTTGATCTGCACTTCCAGCGGGTGCCCGCCGTCACACAGCACCGTGGTGTGCAACGCCTGGTACATGTTCTTCTTCGGCGTGGCGATGTAGTCGTCGAATTGGCCGGGGATCGGGCTCCACATGCGGTGGGTGATACCCAGGGCGGTGTAACAGTCGGCGATCTCGTCGACGATCACGCGGAGGGCGTACAGGTCGTAGATGTCGCTGAGTTCCTTGCCGTCGGCGGCATACTTTTCGATCTTGTTGTGTATCGAGTAGATGCCTTTGGGTCGGCCACTCACATCCGCGCGCAGACGGTTGTCCGCCAACTCGGTCTTGAGCCGGTCGGCCACGTCCGCCACGTAGGCTTCACGCTGGGACCGGCGTGCCGCCAGCATCCGGGAGATCTCCCGGTAGCGGGTTTCGTTCAGGTGCCGGAAAGCCAGATCGTCAAGCTGCCACTTCAGTTCCCAGATGCCGAGGCGATGGGCCAGGGGGGAGTACACGTCCAGGGTCTCCTGGGCGATGCGCCGCCGCTTGTCCTCGGAAAGCGCGTCCAGCGTGCGCATGTTGTGCAGCCGGTCCGCGAGCTTGATGAGCACCACGCGGATGTCCTCGGCCATGGCCACCAGCATCTTGCGCAGGCTTTCGGCGTAAAGGTTTTCCGCGGGCGCGGCGCCGTTGGCCTCGGAGTTCGGGGGCCGATAGTCGACACGGGCCAGCTTGGTAACGCCGTCAACCAGGCGGGAAACGCTGGGTCCAAAGCGCTCCGCCAACTCGTCCACGCCGATCCCGCAGTCCTCCAACACGTCGTGGAGCAGGGCGGCCATGATGGTGTCAGGGTCGAGGTAAAGATCGGCCAGAATGGTGGCCGCAGCCAGGGGGTGAACGATATACGGGTCGCCGGACCGCCGCATCTGCCCGTCGTGGCACTTTTCCGCGAAGTCGTAGGCCGACCTGATGCGTTCCAGTTGGTTCGCATCGTCCACGTATTCGGAAACGCGAGCGATCAGATCGGTGGACTCGCTGGTGACCGCGACCATAGGCGCCCTCCTGACTGTCCCGGGGTGCGAGCGCGGAAACTCCCACGCGATGGGTGACGTCGCGCTGCAACCTGTCCGAAGATGATAACCATCCGCCCCGGGTATGTCCAGAGCGGCGTGCGCCAACGCCAGGAAATCTCGGCCGCCGTCAGGTTTGAGGCTCCCGCTCCGGGAAGCGCCGGCGATCCTCCAGGTGGCTTACTGGAACAGTTCGCCCACCGACCGGCCTTCGTGGATGCGCTTCATCGCCTCACCGATCAGCGGCGCAACCGACAGCACCGTAAGGTTGCCCACCTTCTGGTCCGAGGTGAGCGGCACGGAGTCGGTTACAACCACCTCCTTGAAGGCGCTCTCTTTGAGAAGTTTGGGGGCGACGGGAGAGAAGACCGGATGGGTGGCGCAGCAGAATACCTCGGTGACCCCGGCGTCCAGCAGCGCCTTGGCGGCGTTGACAATGGTGCCGCCGGTGAGGATCTCGTCGTCGAAGGTGAGGGCCCGCTTGCCCCGTACGTCGCCGATGACGTTGAGGGTCTCGGAGCGGTCGTCGTTCGCGGTGCGTCGTTTCTCGATCACCGCCACGGGCACGCCCAGTCTTGAAGCCATGTCCCGGGCCCGCTTGCTGATGCCGAAATCGACGGCCACCAGCACAAGGTCCTCCAGCCCCTTCTCGGCGAAGTAGTTGGACAGGATGGGCTCTGCGGTCAGCTCATCCACCGGAATGTTGAAGAACCCCTGGATCTGGCCGGCGTGGAGGTCCAGCGTGAGCACTCGGTCGGCCCCGGCGGTGGTGATGAGATCGGCGACCAAGCGGGCGGTAATCGGAACGCGGGGCTGGTCCTTCTTGTCGGTTCGCCCGTAGCCGTAGTACGACACCACGGCGGTGATGCGTCCCGCCGATGCCCGCTTGCAGGCATCGATCATGATCAGGAGTTCCATCAGGTTGTCGTTGGTGGGCGCCACCGTGGGCTGGATGATGAATACGTCCCGCTCCCGGATGTTTTCTCCAATGCGGACGAAGGTGTTGTCGTTGGCGAACTTGAAGGTCTCGCTCTCGCCCAGAGGTATTCCCAAGTAATCGCAGACATCCCGCGCCAGCTGAGGATGCGCGTTACCAGTGAATATCTTGAGTTCTTCGAGCGTGGACATGGCAGCACCTTACATAAAATGGCGGTGGGGGCATGGCAGCCGGCACGGAATCCGGCCAATGCAGCGGGACAATCGGGTGGTAATGGTAATTGGGCGAACCGATTCCCGTCAACGGCTGGGACGGGAGGCGGCGTCCGGAACACGCCAGCATGGCCTCGGCCCGAAGGCGATTCTCCGTTGCCGGGAGGTCGGCAACCGCGATCCGCCGTCCCGGGTACGCCCACGCGTCCCCGGCGCGCGCCCTTTGATAGAATAAACCCGGAACCCGGGGCACAATCACCAGATGAACCAGAGCAATTGGCTGCGCGAACTTCTTGAGGCTGCCCTCATCGGCATTGTCGTATTCGTCGCCATCCAGGTCGCGGTCGCCAACTTCCGGGTTGAGGGCTCCAGCATGCGCCCCACACTGCTGCCCGGTCACTACCTGATGGTGAACAAGCTGGTGTACTACCAGCTGGACACGGAGCGACTGGGCAAAATAATCCCCGTCTGGCAGCCGGAAGAGCCGCGTTTGGTTCACACGGTCAGACCCCCGCAACGGGGCGATGTGGTGGTATTCGACTATCCGCTGGAACCGGAACGCCAATTCGTCAAACGAATCATCGGTGAACCGGGAGACCTGATAGCCATCGACGACGGGCAGGTTGCGATCAACGGCGAAACGCTGGACGAACCGTACCTGGATGTCCTCGGCGGCACCAGGATGCACGACATCCAACTCGCCGCCGACGAGTATTTCGTGCTTGGAGACAATCGCAACGGGAGCCGGGACTCCCGTCACTGGGGTCCGCTACCGGCGGACCACATCATCGGCAAGGTCTGGGCGATCTACTGGCCACGCTCCGCGTGGGGCTTCCCCGATTAGGCCCGGCCAGGATGCCATGTTTGCGGCCGGCGCCCAGGCGCCGGCCGATCAGCGTGTCGGGTCTGGAACCGCTGCTCGTTATTCGGCTTCGATAACGGGCCCGACGAGGACGTCGTCGCCGTCGATGCGAACGGCGAATTTGCGCAGCGCCTCGGTGGCCGGAGGAGTCACCGGGCTGCCGGACGCAACGTCGAACACGGCGCCATGCAACGGACAAACCACCTCACCCTCCTCCAGGTCCCCCTCGGACAGGTTGGCGTAGGCGTGGGTGCAGATATCGTCGCAGGCGTGCAGGTCGCCGTCCAGGTTAACCAGCAGGATCTCTTCCGACCCCACCCTGACTGACATCATGTCGCCTGGCGGTATGTCGCTGAGAGACGCAATCTTGACAAATTCGTCGGCCATTGGGCTGCTCCTTGGAATGTTCCTTCAGATGAACGCGGCTCGGGTCGGCGACGGCAGCGGCTGTCCTCGCCAATCTCCGGTGGCCGAATATTATATGACAAACGCGCCGCCGGCGACGGGAGAAACAACCCCAGCCACCGGCGGGTTGGCGCGAGCAACGGGCGATCAGGCAGGGGCGATGAATTTCTGGCACACTACGGCAGCGTCGTACATCTCGTTGATGCTGGCGGTCTCCCGGGTGGTGTGGAAGTCCCGGACGCCGATCCCCACCGGCAACGCGACAATGCCGTGCTCGAAGAAGACATTGGCGTCGGACCCGCCGCCAGTGGTTTCCAGCGCGGGGGTTAGTCCGGCGGCGGTGACCGCGCGGGCGATGTCCGCTAGGGCAGGGTCGCTCTCGGTTACACGGTACGCCTGGTACTGGTTCCGGATTTCGAGGTCGATCTGGGCGCGCGGGTACATGGCGGCCGCCAGGTCGAAGGCGCGGCGGAACTCGGTAGTGTAGTTCTCCAGCTTGGCCTGGTCCCGGGAGCGCAGTTCGCCGTCCATATAGGCCTGCTCGGGGATGATGTTGCGCTTCAGGCCGCCCTCCAGCACGCCGATGTTGCTGGTGGTCTCGTGGTCGATGCGGCCCAGCGGCAGGCGGGTCAGGATGTTTGCGGCGACCAGCAACGCGGACACGCCGTTTTCCGGCTTCAAACCGGCGTGGGCGGCAACGCCGGTGATGTGGCACTGCACCACGTTTTGCGCCGGCGCGCCGACGCAGATGCGGCTCACCGGACCTTCGCCGTCAAACACCATGCCGTTGGTGGCCGTGACCAGCGAGAAGTCCAGGTTTCGGGCGCCGTTCAATCCGCCTTCTTCGGCGCGGGAGAACACCACCTGCACCGTACGCCCCAGACCGCCATCCTCCATGGCTGCGGTGAGACCCTCGAGCACGATCGCGAGGCCGGCCTTGCAGTCGCCGCCCAGAATGGTGGTGCCGTCGGAGCGGAGGGTGTCACCGTCAGCATCGAGGGTGGGCTGGATGCCACGACCGGGTTCCACGGTGTCCATGTGGGCGGACAGCATGACCGGCGTCTCGCCGGACCTGCCGTTGTTGCCGGGCAGGGTGGCCACCAGGTTGCCGTAGGCGTCGTGCTGTATCGACGCGCCGAGGTTACTGAGCCGGGCGGTGAGGTGGGCGTCGATGGCGTCCTCCTCGCCGGTGGGGCTGTCGATCCGGATCAGTTCGGTTACGGTTCGGACGAGGCGTTCGCGGTCGGGCATGGTTTCAGGCTCCAGCGGTCAGGCGAGGGCGATGAGGTTGTGGCGCGCGTCGGGGGTCATCTCATAGCGTCGGGGTTTTTCCTTGGCGATGGTGACGCCATGCTGCTCCATGATGGGCCAGAGCTGCTTGGCGAACCAGGTGCCAAACTGGGTAGCGGTGTAGGACGCGGCCGGATGCTGGGGTCGGCTGCCTTTCAGGGCGTCCTGGGCGTCGGATGCCTTGAAAATGTCATCCGCGATGCCCTCGGCAACGGCAGCGGCGAGTTGCTCCGGTGTGGTCGCGTCCGCTGGTTTCGTTTGCACTGGAGATGCAGACTTGTCTGCCGGCGGCTGAACCAGGGAGCCTTTAGCAGCCGGCGTTATCTCGTAGGCGCGTGGAGAACTCTTGCGGGGCATCGTCACCCCGCGCCTTTCCAATAGCGGCCAGATGTTTTTGCCCAGGAACTGACCGAACCTGGCTGTATCGCTGGCAACTTCAGGGTGATTGGGCCAGCGATTCTTGACGATTTTCTGCGCGTCGGATGCTCCAAAGCGTCCCACGGGCAGTTGCTGCAATAACTCTTCAGCTACGGCCTCGTCGCTGACCGGGACGTCCGCAGTCGCTGGCGCCAGCGCGGGCCGCGCCGCCTCGGGCAGGCTGTTCGGCGCGGGCGATGCGCTCACCGTCGGCTGGAAAACGGACGGGGCCGGTGGCGCCCCCAAGGCAGTGGACAGATCCCAGCGGTATCGGTCGGGGATGAACTGCTCAATCTCGGCGGATAAAGATCCGGCGTCGGGGGTGGTGATCCACAGGAACGGAATGTCCGGAGTGTCTGCCTGCGTTGCCAGTTCACGCACCTTGACGAACAACGCGCCAAAGTCGCTGTCGTTGCTTACCACCGCGACCGCGCCGGCCTGGCCGGTGATGAGATCGGCGATGGCGTCGGCCGTGATGGCGAGGTCAGCCGAGTTCTTGGCCCGGTGGTTGCTGAAGTGCTGCACACCCCGCACGCGCACGTGCAACGCGGGAAACTCAGTTTCAGCCCAGAGTTGCCACAGCTCGGCCTTGTCGGCCCGCACGTAGAGGGACAGGCTGCACAGGGGTGGGCGGTCCGCTGGCCAGTTGGCGACGACCCGTGACACCACTGTCTGCGCGTGGTCCGACTCCCGCAGGTTCTCGGTGTCGACGTATATTGCTGAGCCTGGCGGGCTTGCGTGGTGGGAGCCGTTGGATCGGGTGGTCATTGTCGGCCTCTCGGGTTCACAACGTGATCCTGGCAGGCACTAACCGCTTATTGAGCGGATCAGCGGCAACCCCGAAACGTTCCAAAGTCATGGCCCCCAACAAAACGATTTCTTCGTCTATCCCAAACGCTACGTGGACGGTCCTGGATCGTCCGTCCAGCGTAAATAGAGCTAAACCGATGCCCATTTCAACCCATGAACCGTCGGCCATGCTGAAAGTTTCTACTTCATCACGCGCTATACCCAACTCGTCCAAGATGCTCGCCGGAACGATGGAATAGAGCGATCCGGTGTCGACCATTCCGTCCAGGGTCAGTGAACCGGATCCATCCGCGTTGCCTATAGAGAACGGGAGGCTGAAAGTCCCCATTCTTTTCCCTCCGATGCGGGAGCCGGGGAGCACAATCCGGTTCATCGCCGCCATCTACACAAAGGCTGGCTGCTCGAACCTGCCGCCCACCACGGGCTGTGCGTCCAGGCCGAGCCACCGCTCGACCAGCGTGCCATAGACGCCCCGGAAGTCGGTGTTGAAGGCCAGGTCGCCCTCGACCAGGTCGGCTTCTACCAGGGACGGGTACTCGCTGTACATGCCGCCGCGCACCGGGTCGCCGATGGCGAAGGCCGCTCCGCCGCTGCCGTGGTCGGTGCCGCTGCCGTTGTCCCGGACGCGGCGGCCGAACTCGGTGAAGACGAACATGAGCACGTTGTCGGCGGTGTCGTGCTCGCGCAGGTCGGCGTAGAAATCGCTGACGGCGCGGCTGAGGTCGGATAGCAGCTTGGGCTGGACGTCGGTCTCGCTGGCGTGGGTGTCATAGCCACCCTGCTGGGTGTAGAACACGCGGGTGCCCAGGTCGGCGGTGAGCACCTTGGCGATGCCCTGCAGGTTCCTGGCGATCCCGCTTTCCGCGTATTCCACGGTGGAGGTGTACATATCCGGCGCGGCCTTGAGGATGTCCGCGCCCTTCAGGGCGTCGAGTCCGGTCTGTCCCAGGTAGTCCATGGTGGCGCCGAGGCCCACCGTGGGCGAGTACATGCGGGCGAAGATGTCCAGGGCCTGGGACCGTTCGGGCTCGTTGACGATGCCGGTCAGCACGCCGTAGCTTTCCAGCACTGCGACGGATGCGACCGGGACGCCGGTGAGCGCCATGGCGCGAGGCAGGCCACGGCCGAAGTTGACGCCGGTGAGTACGTTCTCGGCTTTGGGATCCAGGTCACGGATGACGCGGCCCAGCCAGCCCTCGGTGCCGACCTTTTCCGGCTCGCAGGTGTGCCAGATGTCCATGCTGCGGAAGTGCGAGCGGTTGGGCGTGGGATAGCCGATACCGTTGATGACGGCAACCTTGCCAGCGTCATACAGGGCCTTGATTTCAGGTATGGCCGGGTTGAAACCGAACTGGTCGTCGATGGGCAGCACCTGGTCGGCGGTGATCCCCACGGTGGGCCGGTTGTCATGGTAACGGCCGTCAGCGTAGGGAATGACTGTGTTCATGTAGTCGTTGCCGCCGGTCAGCTGGATGACGACGAGGATGGGGTCTTTGGTGGTGGAGGTCATGGCAACGTTTGCTCCGCAGACAGAATATATGCACGGTTGGTTGATGGCCGTAGTTTAGCACAGGGCACGCGCCAGGCAGGTGGTAAAATGAGCCGGCTCACTGACTACCGGAGTATCGTGAGGACTGCGATGGCTACCACACGCACCGGCTCAACTCGTCGCTTCAGCGCGGCCGAAAGGGACGCGATGGTCGCGGCCGGCATCGTGGCTGCCGGAGAGCGCGAGGACGTGGACGCCGGCCGTCGGTTCACCGTGGACGAGTATCTGGCTCTGGGTGCGGCCGGCATACTGGCAAAAGAGGAGCGGATTGAACTGCACGACGGAGAGATAATCCAGATGGCGCCTATCGGCAACCGGCACATGAACAGTGTTGACTGGGTGGGTCATTTGATGCGCGAAAGCATAGGACGGCGGGCGATGGTGCGCGTACAGGGTTCCATTCAGCTTGACGACGCCACCATGCCGGAGCCGGACATCGCGGTCATCCGGTGGCGTTCCGTCAACGACATTGCGCCGGTCCTGCCGTCGGACGTGTACCTCCTGGTTGAAGTTGCCGACAGTTCCCTGGAGTTTGACCTGGGGGAGAAGTTGGCCCGGTACGCCGCGGCGGGTATACCCGAAGTGTGGGTTGCCAACCTGCGCGCCGGGGAGTTGGTGGTCAACACCGAGCCGGAAGGTACCGCCTACGCACAAGTCCGCGTTATCCCGTTGGATGGCAGGGTGAGCCCGCAGGCGTTTCCGGACGCGGTCCTCGAGTTGGCCGACTTTATTCCCGCCGTGGAGTGATGCCGGCCGTTGGCAGTTTGATCGACGGTATCCGCTATGGAGGACACGCAACAACGTACCGCCCCTCTCATCGTGGTCGGCCTGGGGAACCCTGGGCCGCGCTACCGCGATACGCGGCACAACGTGGGGTTCGGGTGCGTGGACCTGCTGGCGGAAAGGTGGGGCATTGCCGTCAAGGATCGGCGGCGGACCACGGTGCTGGGGCAGGGCTATCGCGAAGGCACGGCGGTGGTGCTGGCCAAGCCTCGCACCTTCATGAACCTGTCCGGCGAGTCGGTGGGCTACCTGCTGGCGCGCTTCGGCGGCCGGCCGGCCGATCTGGTCATCGTGTACGACGAGATGGCGCTGCCGCTGGGGCGCATTCGCCTGCGGGCTCGGGGTTCCGACGCCGGACACAACGGGATCAAGGACATCATCCGGACGGTGCGCACCGTCGATTTCCCCCGGCTGCGCATCGGCATCGGCGGGCCGGGAATGTCGGGCAGCGTGGACCACGTGCTGGGACGGTTTTCCGATGAGGAACAGCCCGCGGTGAAGGCGTCCATTGAGCGAGCCGCCGAGGCCGTCGAGTGCCTGCTGTCCGATGGGATCAACATCGCCATGAACCGGTACAACACGGATCCGCAGGCCGAGCCGTCAGCGTAGACTGGTTGCGGGCTCGGGAAGTGTGGGGAGCGGGCAGCAGGGAACCAGCCGCCAGGGAAAACCGCAATGGGCATGAAACGACTGATTACAGGCGCGGCGTTGGCCGCGTTTTTGGTGATCGGGTTGGCCTGTGATCCGGGCTCTCCCGCACCGGAGGCGATGGTCCCGGAACGATCGGTCGACCCCCCTTCCTTCCGGCCAACACCAGCCAGCCATCAGGTCTCCGCCCCAACACTGACCCCGGCCGCTGCGCCCACAGTCGGCAATGCTGGAGATCCGCCACTTGCGACGGAACCAGCGGCCGCCGTTCACCCAACCCTGCCGAACGACGCGATGGTCGCCGCCGATTTCCCGGTCCCGCCGGACCGCGACCTGCCGGCGTTGGCCCGGCAACTCCGCTGGGGTGGCGTGGAACCCGACCCGCAGCCGGCGCGCTTCGCCGACGGGCTGCCCGAAGTCGGGCACACGACGAACTTCTGGACGCTAGACTATCCCCGCAGCAGGATGGTGAGCAAGGAGTTTGTACTGGCCGCGGTGTCCGAGCACGCCTATTGGTGGATTGAGCAGGGATTGAGGGTGGACGACGCCGACCTGCAACGATCGGTCACGGACGTGGAGGCGCAGATCTACCCGAGGGTGACGGCGGCCTTTGGCGCGGCTCCCGGGTCCGACGCCGACCCGCAGCGGGGGCACATCATCAACGGCCGGATACCCGGCGTCGGCGGGTATGTGTCGGGCGCGGATCCGTACCCGGCGTCGGTGCAGCCGTTCAGCAACGGCGTGCCCGCCATCTACATCAACGCGCGGGAAATCCCCCTGGGCAGCCCGGAGTACCTGACCGTTCTGGCCCACGAGTTGCAGCATGCCATCCACTGGTACGCGGACCCGGCGGAGGCCACTTGGCTCAACGAGGGACTGTCCGAGCTGGCCGTCACCGAGGCGGGGTATGCGCCGGGTAGCATGCGGTACTACCTGCGGCGGCCCAACGCATCGCTGGTGAATTGGCCCAAGGACCTGGACAGCGACATCGGCCTGAACTATGGAGCCGCGTCCTTGTTTGCTCACTACCTGCGGGAGCGGTATGTCCCCGAGGGCGGGCTGCATGATCTCCTGGCCGGGCCGGACAACGGCATCGCCGCCGTGGACGCTTTTCTGGCAGAGCGCGGGGCGGAGTCCGCCGCCGGTGAACCCGCCAGATTCCACTCCGTATTCGCCGACTGGATGGTGGCAAACCTGCTAGACGAGGACCGGGGTCCATTCGGATATACAGGCCTGGATGTGGAGGCCGACATCACCCGAACGGAGCGCGCCGGCGACGACGGGACGAAGGTATCGCTGCCACAATACGGCATCGACTACGTCGAAGTGAAGGACGCCAGCCGATCCGTGATCGTGCAGTTCGAGGGTGATGCGGTCACCCAATTGCTGCCCACGGACGTGCCGGAAGCCGGGTGCTGGTGGAGCAACCGCGGCGACGACACGTCATCAACGCTGACGCGCGAGTTGACGGTGCCTGCGGTGGCATCAGGCGGCGAGGAACCGTCGCTGTCGTTCGGCCTCTGGTATGACATCGAGGAGGATTGGGACTACCTGTACCTCGAGGCATCGACCGATGGCGGGCAGACCTGGGACGTGCTTCCCGCCGAGGGCACGACCGACGCCAACCCGCTGGGCAACAGCTACGGCCACGGCTACACGGGCTCCAAGGGTTGGCTTGACGTGACGGTCCCGCTGACCGACTACGCCGGCCAGGACGCGATGGTGCGGTTCCACTACGTCACCGACGACGCCATCCACGGGATCGGGGCCTGCGTGCACGCCATGGCGTTCTCATGGAACACCGGCCAGGCGGATGGCGAGGATTGGCAGTCGGACGGGTTTGTGCTGGTCAACAACCGGGTGCGGCAGGACTGGATCGTGTGGGTCATAGAGGATGGCGCGGAACCGGTGGCGACAAGGATGGAATTGGAGTGGGACGCTGACAGCCAGCAGTATGCCGGTCACGTTGTCCATTCGCCGGTGGCCGACGGCGGCCGGCTGGTAGTAGCAGTCTCACCCGTGGCGCCGGCCACCATGGAGCGGGCGCGGTACCGGGTCTGGGTCAGGGAAGGTGTCCTGGGGCCACCGAGCATTCCAGGACCTGCAGGGCGCGGGTGAGCAGGCATTCGGCGAATTCGCGCAGGCCGCCGGATTGGTCGCACCCGAAGCAATGCCAGGTCACCGCGGGCAGCGAAACCTGCAGCGACTCCGGTTCGCCGCAGAAAGGACAGGCGCCCGACATCTTCTGGCGTTGGAGAGTAGCGCCGCCCGGTTGGGACAGGGGTGTGAACGCGCCGACCAATTGCAGGAGCCGTCCCCGGCGCACCGGACCGGTTGGATCGTCTCCCATGCCCCGGTAGTCGCGCCGCCGCAGTTCGGAGTGCAGGGCCGGCACGGCAGCCGCCAGTTGATCAGGGACGCGCTGGTCGGCGAGCCACGAGGTGTGGCCCACGCCGGCCGCCCATGCCAGCGCGACGACCAGGGTGTATAGACCAGCGCTGCTCAGGGACGGTAGGCCCGAGGACAGGTCGCCGTTGGACACGGCCCAAAGATGCTCCACGAATTGGGTCAGGTGGTCGTCCGTGTACTCCGGAAACTGGGTCGCCGGCCATTCCGCTGGCGCGGCGTCATCCCTGGTGAGGAACAGGTAGCTGTCCGTCGGAAACGAAGCGGTCACAGTGAAGCAAACCTCCGGTGAGCGTTGATTCCACGATATGGAATCGCTCACCGGAGGCGCAACAAACCGATGTCAGGTGATTCCTGCGTCGATGGCGGATCAGCGGATGGTCAGCGATCAGGCGACTACCCGGTTGATGCGCCCGTAGCCCACGACTTGATCAGGTGGTGGGCGATGGCGATGGGGCCCGGCACCGTCAGCTCCTCGCTGCGGCCTTCCAGGGCCAGCAGAACCTCAGACCGGTCGAACCAGCGCACGTCGGTCATCTCCTCGTCGTCCATGTTGATGTCGGTGGTGTCGGCCTCGGCCAGGCAGCCGATCATCAGCGACGACGGGAAGGGCCACGGCTGGGACGAGTGATAGCGGACGTTTTTGACCTTGATGCCGGCCTCCTCCATGACCTCGCGGGCCACGGCCTCCTCGATGGCCTCTCCCTGATCCATGAAGCCGGCCAGGGCGGAGTAGGCGCGCATGCGCTGGAGACGGCCTCTGGATTGGCCCAGCAGGCAGCGGTCGCGTTTCACGTCGGCGACGACGGTGATCACCACCGGGTCGGTGCGCGGGAAGTGCTGGGCGTTGCAGGATGGGCACTGGCGGGACTGGCCGCCGCGCTTTTTGTCGGTGGGATGGCCACATACCGAGCAGAACCCGTGGCGCAGGTTCCAGTCCAGCTGAGCCCGGGCGTGGGACAGCAGTCCCGTGTTGGGACCGGACATGGTCTCGCCGGCCGTGCGGCAATCTTCGAAGCGCCAGCCCGTGTCTTGCTCCACGCGGGCAGCCGTGTTGGCGGATTTGGACAGGTCCACCGAGAAGTGTGCCACGCCGTCCAGAAGTCCCAGGAAAATCCACTCGGATTCGGGAGGCACGGAGCGCAATATGGCCGGGCTGAGCCAGCCGAGTTCGGGCGGGGTCTGATCAGTCAGGAGCACGTTGAGGTTGCGGAAGGGCAGGAATCTGCTGGCCGGATCCTCGGCCTGTTGGAGTATCCAGTCCTCATCGCGACGCTCGGTTTCGCCGCGGTTGATGGGGTTGTCGGCGAAAATATGGGGTGGGTAGGTCATTGAAAATCCCCTGGATGGTCAGTTTGAGGCTGCGGCGATCACGAACGTCGGTTCATGCAGCGTTTTATAACGCAAGCCGGGCAGGGCGACAAGCGAAACGTGCCAATGCAACTATTGCTGCGTTCGCCGATAGCGCAGCGCATGTGTTGGGGCCAGCCGCTGACGCACCGGGTCTACCACCAGCAGCGCTCCCTCCAAAGTGTAGGCGCCGAGGAGGGCGGGGGCGCCTTCATCGGTGAAGATGATGATGGTTGATCGCTCCACGCCCTCTACCCTGACACGCGCCTCGCCGACATCATCCTCGACAATGCTACCGTCGGCCAGTTCTGATCTGATGCGCTCTATGGGCGTTATCCCCAGCTCTCTTAGCAGATTTGTGGGCAAGCAGGTATAGGTGGATCCGGTATCGACCGTCGCGTCGATGGTCTCCGACCGGCTCCCATCCGCCGAAATCACTTCTATTGGATAAGTAAAGGTTCCCATATCATGCCTCCCGCGCCGACGGGTATTCCGGGCGACGGCGTTCGCGCAGGGCGGACAGGCCCTCTTTCACGTCGTCGCCGAAGAAGCCCAGGGCCTCAGCGAGCAGGGAGTAGTCGAACGACGTATGGCCGGCCTGGCGGAGCCACTGGTTCAGGGCGCGCTTGGTGAAGCGAATGGCTGGCTGCGGGCCATCGGCGAGACGTCGGGCGACGCGCATGGCGGTTTCCATCAGCTCGTCGCGGGGTACGGCCATGCTGACCAGCCCGATGCGCTCGGCCTCTTTGCCATCCAGGAAGTCGCAGGTGAGCAGGTAGTACTTGGCCTTGGCCATGCCGCAGAGCAGCGGCCAGATGATGGCCGCGTGGTCGCCGGCGGCGACACCCAGGCGGATGTGTCCATCCGTGATGCGGGCGTCCTCGGCGGCGATGGATATGTCGGCCATGAGGGCGACGGCCAAGCCCGCGCCCACTGCCACGCCGTTGATGGCGGAGATGACCGGCTTGTCCAGGTTCAGGATGTTGTAGACGATGTCGCCGGCCTCTTTGGTGTTCTGGGCGACGATAGCCGGGTTGTCGATGGCCTGCTCGATCATCTCGAAGTCGCCGCCGGCCGAGAAGGCCTCGCCGGCGCCGGTGACCACGGCGACCCGAACCTCGGGGTCGGCGCCGATGTCCAGCCAGATGCGGCTGAGCTCGTTATGCAGGCGGAAGTTGGTCGAGTTCAGGGTCTCCGGGCGGTTCATCGTGAGGGTGATGATCCCGTCGGACTTTTCGATGAGCAGGTGCTGGTATGAGGAGTAGTCGGTCACTATAGTTCTCCAGTTTGATCAAGGGTTACCAGACGATGTGCGTTTCCTGCAGGCTGGTCAACTCGGCTTCGTCCATGCCCAGCAGGCCGCAGAATACCTCGCGATTATGCTCGCCAAGGTCGGGCGTCCAGCGCAAGGGGTCGGTGGGAGTCTCGGAGAAGCACCAGGGGGGAGCGACCGCCCGCTGCTCGCCTTTCTCGGTGTGGACGGTGGTGGGAAAGGCGTCGCGTTCGGCCAGGTGCGGGTCGACCATAAGCTGGTCGGCGGACAGCGACGGGAAGGCGGCAATGCCGGCGGATTGCAGCATCGCCGTTACCTCCTCAGCGCTGTGTGTGGCCGTCCATTGCGACAGGTGGTGTTCCACGCTGTCCTGGTTCCGCCAACGCAGGAAGGCGTCGCCATATTGGTCGGCGTCTGCCCATGCGGGATCGCCCATGGCCTGCTTGAGCGAGCGCCACTCCGCATCGTCGGCAACCGCGATGGTCACCCACTGGTCGTCGCCAACGCAGGGAAACACGCCGTGAGGGGCCATGGCGTCGTCGCGGTTGCCCAACCGGACGGCGTCGCGGTCGTTCATGGCGGTGTCCATCAGGGCGTGACCCATGAAGGCGGTGGCGATGTCCCGCACGGCGACGTCGGCGCGCTGACCCACCTGGTGGTTGCGGTGGGCGCACAGGGCGGCGACCGCAGAGAAGGCCGCCATCATGCCGCCGGTGTGGTCCATGGCGTGGCGCAGTTCCACCGGCGGACCGTCAGGGTAGCCGGTCAGGTAACCGAGCCCGCCCAGGGCGGCGAACATGGGGGCATAACCCGCGTAGCGGGCCTCGGGTCCGGTCTGCCCGTTGGATGACAGAGACACCATGATGATGTCGGGCTTGATCTCGCGCAACTGCGGGTAGCCCAGGCCCAGGCGGTCCATCACGCCGGGGCGGAAGTTCTCCAATACGACGTCGGAGATGCGCACCAGATCGTAGGCCAGTTCCAGCGCCCGCGCCTCCTTGAGGTTGAGGGTGACGGAGCGCTTGCTGGCGTTGACCTGCTCGAAGGACGACGGGGGTTTGCCGTACATGGCATGGGGCCGGCGCGTGATGTCCAGCCGCGCCGCCGACTCGACCTTGATCACGTCGGCGCCCAGGGAGGCCAGGATCATGCCGGTGAAGGGGCCGGCCGCGTGAACCGAAAAATCGGCGACGCGCACGCCGGAGAGGGGAGCGGATGTGTTGGTCATGGTCACCGCCTGGGTGTCACGTGCTGGCTGTGCTGTTTTGGTGCTTCTCGTGATATTCCTGCAACAGCATCAGAACCTTGACCGGCCATTTGTCCAGCGCTATGAACTGGAAATGTCTTGCCGCCGCGCCTGGATATCAATCCCAGGCAAACCCGGTGACGACGGCGTTGCTATCGCCGCCGGGTTTGGCGTTCCCCTAGTAGTACACCGCGCTGCCGGTGCCGCCGCCGGCCGCGATCAGCTCGCCGGTGATGGCCCAGGCCTTGTCGGAGGCGAGGAAGGCGGTCAGGTAGCCGATCTCCGAGGCGTCGACCATGCGGCAGATGTGGTTGCCGCGGGCGGAGCCGGGGGAGAAGTCCTGCGCCTCGGCTTCCTCCGGCGAGACGCCCAACTGCTCGGCGCGGGCCTCCAGCAGGCTCGGCGTGCGCTCGGTGCGCGTGGTGCCGGGATGGATGCAGTTCACGGTGATGCCGAACTGCCCCAACTGGGATGCCAGGGTCTTGGTCATGTGCACCAGCGAGGTGTTGCGCGCGCCGCCGCTGAGGTTGCCGGCGTTGCGGGCGTTGAGGCCGCTGATGTTGATGATGCGCCCGAACCCCTGCGCCTTGAGCAGCGGGATGGCCGCCCGGGAGCAGCGCAGCGCGCCGACGAACTTCACGTCGAAGTCGCTGATCAGCTCCTCGTCGATGAGGTCCTCGATGGGGCCGGTGGCCGATGGCGAGCCGCCGGGCAGGGACGCGCTGTTGACCAGAATGTGCAGTCCGCCCAGGGTGTCGGCCGCGGAGTTGATGACCCGGTCAACCTGCTCACGATTGGTGGCGTCGAAGGACATGGGAATGGCGCGGCGGCCGGTGGTCTCGACGATCTCGGCGGCGGTCGCTTCGAGATCGGGCATGGAGCGTGATGCCACGACCACGTCGGCGCCCTCCCGAGCCAGTTCCAGGGCGATTGCCTTACCGATGCCGCGGCTGGCGCCGCCCACAAATGCCAGTTTGCCTTCAAGTCCAAAATCCATGGGGAATAGCCTCCGTTGGGATGCGAACGCGCCGGAAAGGGCGGGTTCGGCGGGATGGGGGGATTATACAGCCGGCGATGAACAGCTAGTTTAGGACCCTCAAACCTGGGATCATCGCATTCACGAACGAGCACATCACGGACCTGCGCCCACCGTGATGCCTAATGCGACGGTGCAAATGAGGTCGTTCGAGACCGTAGTCGACGAGCCTCTATCTCTAATAGATGTCGTAAATCGAACCAAAATTGGGCAGGAACAGTTTGGCGTAGGTTTTTTGTGCGTAATCATCGGTCATGCCGGAAATATAGTCGCTTACGACTCTGGCTTTTTCGCGTTCGCACCTAGCAACATACAAAAATTCCTTCCAATCGTCCGGAAGCAGATTAAGGGCGTTGTCGCCTTTCATAAGCTTTTCGAAGACAGATCTGATAATGTGCTTCCCCTTCTCCTCCAGCGTTTGCACCTGAGGCGATCGGATAACGAATTTCATCACGATCTTGTTTATCAGATCTACCTCGACCTCAACTTCAGGAGGGATCACAAGTTGATATCCATATCTATCAGACACAGGCGCATCGACCAAGTATGTTCTTTCGACACGATCAACGGCGCTAATGTATCTGTGGATCAAAAAGCTGGTCAATTGTTTCCTATCGGCCTTACGTTGCCCGGAGCTTCCGGGGATGCCTAAGGGGCTCAAGCTAGGGTCGTGTGCGCGGAGTTCGTTTCGTAGCCTGTCGAATACTGCTTCGACGTTCACGCCTGATTGCGCAAATTTGGCTTTGACTTCGTCTATCGAAGACCGAACACGATGGTCGTTGTCTCGAAGTATCGCGGAGTCTATATACCGGGCATGTATGCTATCTTCGAGATCGTGCACTGCATACGCAACCTCGTCCGCCCAGTCCATGATGGCACAATCAAATGATTTAGCATCGGCTTCTAAATCAGCGACCGCTGTGCGCGCATCATCGGAGGCCCAAGCGACAAGGTGGAGATCGTCGTCATAAACGAATTTGCGCTTATCCGGTGCAAACCCGTTTTTGTATTTGAGCTGGCCGTCAAAAACCCCACGCGTTAGATTCAAGCCCTCGTATAAGTTGCTCTTTTTTTCGAGTCTGGTCAGGATCCTGATATTTTGGGCATTAGCTTCAAACCCTCCATACGATTTCATGAGTTCTTTAAGCTCGGATTCCCCAGCGTGGCCGAACGGAGGATGCCCAATATCATGTGTGAGGCAAATCGCCTCTATCAGATCCGGATCTGCTCCGAGCCTCAGAGCCAAACCTTTACCGATCTGCGCAACTTCTATTGAGTGAGTAAGGCGTGTGCGGTAAAAGTCTCCCTCGCCCGCAGTGAATACTTGAGTTTTGCCTTGGAGCCTACGAAATGCTGCGGAATGGATTATTCTGGAACGGTCGCGTTCAAAGGGAGTACGTTCGTCATCAGGCGCAGGCTTGTCGGTGCTGCACAGTCGTACCTTGTCGTGTCGCTTATACCTGATTTTCGGGAGCTTTTTCCGTTTGGGCATGTCAATGTCCTCATATGCATGGGATCCATTTACCAATGAGCGACTGCGGGTGAACAAGTGCGCATACCGTCCAGAATATTTCGACTCCAACTTTTGTGGTCCTCATCGGGCTACCAGGCCGACCAATCCACACTTAGCGTTGCAAGTTTATCGCCCCGGGAGACACTGCGCAGGTACACAAAAGGTCAATAGACCATAACCCGTCCTCCGCTGGTCCAATTCTATATTACATTGCCTCCGCCCGCGCCAGCCCCGCCAGATCCTGCGCCCGGTACCCCAGCAGCCCGCAGTACACGGCCACGTTGTGCTCGCCCAGCAGCGGCGCACGGGTCAGCCTCGTCGGCGTCTCGCTGAGCTGGAACGGGGCGCCGGGGTATTCCAGGGGGCCGGTGGTGGGGTGGTCGACCTCGGAGTAGAAGGCGCGCTCGCGTTGCTGCGGGCTCTGAAACACCTCGGATGGCGTGTAGTAGGGCGCGATGGGGACGCCGTGGGCCTGGCCTTCGGCGTAGAGCCACTCGCGCGTGTGCTGGGCGAACCACTCCCGCATGTGCCGGTTCAACTCGGGGCCGTGGGTTGCCGGGTCGCTGAACATCTCCGGTGACGCCCAGTCGGGGTTGCCCATGAAGGCCAGCAGGCCCTCGAACTGGCGCGGCTCCAGGGTCAGCAGTTCCACGTAGCCGTCGGACGCCGGCAGCACGCCGCCGACGCGGAAGTAGCGGGAGAAGCGCGTCTCGATGATGCCCTCGGACTCGTGCCGCTGGATGGGCATGTAGCCTACGGATAGCTGCGCCTCCTGGGCCGAGGCTTCGACCACCTGGCCTCGCGCGTCCCCCGCAGGTCCCAGGCGGTTGTACACGGCTGCAAGTGCGCCCACCGCTGCGGTGAGGCCGGCCTGGAAGTCGCCCATGTTGGCGCCGGCGACGATGGGCGGCCGGTCCGGGAAGGTGTCCAGGGCCACGCCGTTGGGCAGGAGCCAGCCCTCGCCGCCGGCGTGGAACACGGCCAGGTGTCCGGCGCGGTAGTCGGCGTAAGGGCCGGTGCTGCCGAAGGGAGTGACAGCGGTGACGATCACGTCGGGGTTGGCGGCGAGAAGGGAGTCGGAGTCGAGACCAACCTCGGCGGCTCGCGCCGGCGTGTAGTCATGCACCACCATGTCGACGCGGGAGACCAGTTGGCGCATCAGATCCTGTCCGGCCGGATTGTGCAGGTCCAGAGTTATGCCGCGCTTGCCGGTGTTGAGGTACAGGTACAGCCCGCTCCGCTCGGGATGGGGCTCATCACCGGGGAATGGGCCGCGACGGCGGGAAGGATCGCCGACGCCGGGCGGCTCTGCCTTGATGACCTCAGCGCCCAGGGACGCCAGCAACTTGCCACAGTAGGGGCCGGGGATGAGGGAGGCGATCTCCAGTACGCGGAGGTTGGGTAGTGCGACGGCCTGAAGATTATTGTTCATGCGTATCTCGACTGGCGAAGGGTTGAGCTGAGGTGCATCCCAGCAGGAACGGTGGCCCGATTTCGTCGTCCCGTCGCGGTTCTATACGCTCGTTCACCAGGTCAACTTTGAACCCCAAATCCTGGAGCAGCTTGTAGCCGACCAGGGGTATGGCAGCCGGAACCGCGCCATTCACGAAGCCGGTGCCCTCCAGCATGCCCACCGCCACGTAGATCGGTGACCGCACTACGGAACCGTCCGCGGTCATCAGGGCTGCAGTCGCGTCGGGCACGGCATCCAACGCCAGCGCGTCGATGTCTTCTTGGGGGATGCCAACCCACGTGGCGCCGGCGTCAACCAGGAAGTCGTACTCACGGGTTTCAGTTTTACCGGTGATGCTGCCCCTGGCGTAGGTTACTCCCACTGAGTTGTCCTCCGTAACGCGCCGCGACGGTTGTTTTCGCACCGCGGCAATTGTGCAGGCCGAATTATACGGGGACGCAGTCCGTAGGCCAATCGACGACGGCAGGGTGCCACTCAACGGGGCCGGCAACTTGCCGCAACACGTGCTCCGGGCCAGCGCCGCGGCCCGCAGAATGAGGAAACCGGTACCGCTTTGGGCAGGTACTCGCGATCCCTCATCAGTTCACTCAAGCCTCATCAGTTCACTCGAGGTTGTTGGGGGACGCCTGCTGAGGGTCTCCAGTGCTCAGGAACCAACCGGCTCTGGGCCACGGGCCATCACCCCGGTAGATGCTCTGGGCGTAGGCGGTGAGGACTGCGCCAGAGACCAGCGTCAATGCCGAGAAGAACAGCCAGATCAGGATAATCAGCACCGAAGCCAGCGGCCCGTAGAACAAACGCTGGGGCGCTATGTAGGAGAAGAACAGGGCGAAAACGTAGGAGGCTGCTTCGAAGATGATGCTGGCGCTGACCGCCCCGACAATGGCGTAACGCCAGAGAACCGGCCGTTCGGGCACGTAGCGGTACACCAGGAGGAAAACGATCACGGACAACGCCCACCCCAGCAGGCTCGGCCACCACCGTTGGGCCTCCACCGCGTTGGCCAAACCGCCCAACTCGATGGCGCGCAGGACGTACACGGTGAGGTCCGGCACCGTGACGTAGGTAAGTACGGTGGACACCACCAGCCCAAGGGCCATGGCGCTGAGGAACAGGTATTCCCGCGTCTTGCCCAGGATGCCCACCTGGGCGGGCTCGATGCCCCAGGCACGGTTGACCACCAGCCCCACGGCGCCGAACAGCTTGAAACTGCCCCAAAGCAAGCCCAGGAAAGCCACCAGGCTGGTGGCGCCAGCTACTGCCGGCGGCTGGGTTGGCCATAACGTGGACACGTCGATGTTGGGCGGTAGGACACCGGATGATATGGCGGAGAACCAGTCCCGGGCTCCTTCATCGCCCAGCAGTAGCGGCAAAATCTGGATCACGACCACCGAGAAGGGCAGCAGCGAGACCATGCCGTAGTAGGCGACGCCGGCCATGAGCTGCTGGTTGTCGTTTTGCATGACTGCGGACACGGTCGCCAGGACCAGTCGCACCGAGCTGCGGCGCTGCGCCAACCGCTGAACGGAACGCCGAAAATACAAAGCCTGGAGGACCGGCCGGATCCGGAGCAACCGTCGGTTGCGGGTCGCCCAGTCGGCGGCCTGGTGCAATTTAGCTTCGAAAGAGGCCATCTGCGGTCAATCGAATCAGTCGTTCCGACCTGTCGAATATCGGCCCAGCAGGCGATGGGTTGGTAGCCTGAGCCACATCCGGCCGATGATGTTGGAATCTGGGACGGGACCAAAACGCCGGCTGTCCCAGCTGTCGGCGCGGTTGTCTCCCACCAGGAAGTATGCGTCGTCGTCGCACAACCACAGGAGACTGGAGCCGGGGCCGGGCGCGGCCTGCTCCCGTCCTTCGAGGTAAGGCTCCGAAAGTGATGTCCCCTCTATCGAGATGGCGCCGTCGTTTCCGACGCGAACCAGCTCTCCAGGCAACCCGACTACGCGCTTCACATTGGTCAACAGACTGTTTCCTCTCGACAGCGAAGGTGTGTTCGCTACCACGATGGATCCCCGCCGGTAACTTGCGCCTGTTCCAGATAGGCGGTGGACGAGCATCAAATCACCGTCGTGCAACGTGGGGCGCATGCTGTCGCCCCGAACCAGAAAGAGAGAGGGGAGCGGTACCCGAAATACGCCGATGCTCGTGTTACGGATGGCGGTTAGCGCCGCGCCGACTCTACGGAAGTTATTCCGCGCCACCGTTACTCGGCGCCGGGTTCCCAGAAGGGGTAAGACCCCAGTATCTTCAACATATCCGTACGCCGGCGCAGCCCGTCCAATGCGGCGGCAACCTCCGGCTGATGCCGGTGGCCTTCGCAGTCGATCAGGAAAATATACCTGCCCAGTTCCTGCTTGGTTGGGCGGCTTTCAATCTTGACCAGGTTGATGTCCCGGCTGGCGAATTCGCCGATGATGCTATACAGGTTCCCGGGGCGATCCACTGTAAACGAGAAGCAGATGGACGTGCGGTCGTGGCCGGTGGGGGCATGGTCGGCGTGAGCGAGGACGACAAACCGGGTCTGGTTAGACGTGTTGTCCTGGATTCCCTTGTCCAGGATATGCACGTCGTAGATCTCGGCCGCGCGCTGGGGGCAGATCGCCGCCGCCGGCACCCGACTGCCCTGCATGTCGGCGACGGCGGCCGCCGTGCTCAGCGAAGCCTCACGAGGTACCGCCGGAAAATGCGCTTCCAGGTAGTCCCGACACTGAGCCAGGGCCTGCGGATGGGAGAAGATCACCTCTACCGACTCGGCCGCCACGCCGGGCGCGGCAACCAGGTAGTGGTCGATGGGGATCACCACCTCGTTCTGGATGGACAGGCCGGGCTGGGCGATGAGCAGGTCCAGCGTGAACGTGACCGATCCCTCGAGACTGTTCTCAATGGGCACCACACCGGCGCCCACCTCGTTGTTGGAGACAGCCCCGCCTACTGCGGTGATGGTGGGATAGGGAGTGAGGATGCCCCGGGGGGAGTAGAGCAGAGCGGCCTGCTCCGTGTAGGTTCCGGCCGGTCCCAGGTATCCAATTCGGTCGTTCATAGGATTACCCCGTCATCCAGGACTGGCCCGCGCTCACCGGGCAAACGCCCTCTCAACATCCTCGTGGCTTCCAACCACGACCAGGATGTCGCCATCGTCGATCATTTCTTCTTCGGCCGGGTTGATGATGTATTCATTCCCGCGCCTTATAACCATCACCGAGACGTGATGGCGTATTGATTCGGAGACGAGGCCGGCGTCCCGCAGCGACATGCCCCGCATCTTTTCCGGCGGCCGCAATTTGTGCACCCCGGTGTCGTCGGTGATGTGCATGAACTCGACGTAATTGGGGCTCAGGTCCAGGCTGGCGGCACGCTCAGCGGCCTCTTCCTCGGGAAAGATCACCTTGTCCGCGCCCACGCGGTGCAGAATCTCGGCGTGCTGGGTGTCGGTTGCCCGGGCGATTACGTAGGGCAGCCCCATGGACTTGAGCATCATGGTGACGATGATGCTGGACTGGATCTGGCTGCCGAGGGCAACGACGGCCACGTCCATATCGCCCACGCCGAGGTCGCGCAGCGCCGTCTCGTTGGTTGCGTTGGCCTCCACTGCGTAGGTGACGCGGCCCAGCATTTCCTGCACGCGCTGCTCATCCTGATCGATCGCCAGCACCTCGTGTTCCCGCTGGAACAGGGTGCTGGCCAGCTTCGCTCCGAACCGGCCCAATCCGATTACGCATACTTGCTTAGCCATGATGATTAACCAATTCTAACGGGTTCTTCGGGGTAGCGGTAGGTGGCGTCCTCACGGGGAGCGAGCAGCATCACCAGGGTCAGGGGACCGACCCGGCCCACCAGCATCGTGAACATGAATATAATCGAACCGGCCAGGCTGAGTTGGCTGGACACTCCGGTGGACATTCCGTTGGTTCCGAAGGCCGATACCGTCTCGAACATCAACGGCAAAAACGGCAGGTGGGGGTCGGTGTAGGTCAGGATGGGCAACACCACGGCGAGGAACGTCACGCCGAGCAGCGCCACCAGCAATGCGCGGGACACCAGCACCGGGGCGATCTCCCGGCGGAAGATTTCCGTGGTGGGGTTCCGCAGGGCCGACGACCGGGCCGACGCCAGGAGCACCGCCACGGTGTTCACCTTGATCCCTCCCGCTACCGATGCGGTGGACCCGCCGATGAACATCAGGCCGGCGAACACCAACTGGGTGAAGTCGCGGGTGGCGCTCCAGTCCAGGGCGGCGAAACCGGCGGTACGCCCGCTCACTCCGTGGAAAATCGCCGACCCCAGGACGCCGTGGCCGGAATGGTCCCACAGCACCCCGTTCCATTCCGCGAACAGAAATGCCAGCGCGCTGAACCCGTAGAGGAACGTGGTCAGGATCAATACCAGCTTGGTGTCCAGGCTGAACCGTTGGAAATTGAACACGAACAGGCCGGGCCAGCGCCGCCGCGACAGGCTCGGGCTCCAGTTCCGGCGCATGTCCATGATGAAGGGCCATCCCAAAGCGCCGGCGATGATCAACGGGGTTATGACCCACATCAGGTAGGGGTGCGCCCCCAGGGTCTCGGCATTGCCGCCTCCTGGCGAGTTGGGCAGGATCGAGAACCCGGCGTTGTTGAGCGCCGACACCGAGAGGAACACCGACTGCCAGACCGCTTCGAGGGTCGTAAAGTCCGCCACTGACCGCATTCTCAGGAATATCAAAGCGGCTCCGGCCAGGTAGCCGATGAAGAACGCAACCACGATGTTGCGGGCCACCCGGGTCAGGTTTCGCGCGGAGACGTCTCCGACGGTGTCCTGGTACACGTCCTCTTCGAGGGCGGTCGCCCGCCGGCCGATGAAAGCGATCAGCACCGTGGCCGCGGTGATGAACTCCAGCCCTCCCACCAGCATCAGCAGGAAGATGACGGCCTTGCCGAACTGGGACCAGAACTCCGTGGTATCCACCACCGTCAGGCCGGTGACTGTGGACGCTGAAATCGCGGTGAAGAAGGCCACCCGCAGGCTCGCTGCGACGCCGTCTGCCGTAGCCACGGGCAGGGCCAGCATGGCTCCACCAATCACGTTCAACATCAGGAACGTGAGCAGCAGCAGCAGCGGCGTGGACGACCAGCGGCGCGGAGGAGCGCGGTGGCGGCGTACCGGAATGCGAACCGGGTCGACCCGCCGCACCCGCCACGACGAACCATTGTCGCCGGGCGTGGCGAGAATGGCTCCTGCTTCCGGCTCGCTGGAGCCGGCATTACCGCGAGACGGGTCGTTCACTGGGAAGCACCGAACGCTGGTTGAGGCGCAAATTGGGATGCCGAGCGGAGTGATGATTCGCGTGCCAGACGCAGGCAGCGTAATTATGACGAGGCGCGGGGATATGTCAATCTTGCAAGGCCCCTGGTCGTCTCACGCGTACCCGTCTTGTCATTGCGAGGAGCGAAGCGACGTGGCGATCTCGTTCCCGCAGCAGCGTTGGATCCCCCACGACATTGCCGTGCTTCGCTCGCAATGACGGGTCCAGTGAAACCGGGTACGCGTGAGCCCTCGTCGCACCCCTGTCAACCGGTGCGGTTCGAGCCGCGCTCCCGGGTTTGTGTTAATATCCCGCATGAAACCACGTCACAGCAGGAGGGATCATGGGTTCCATACGACTGTACACCGGCGACGACGGCCATTCCCACATTGAAGAGATCGACCCGCCGTCCGACCCGGCGTGGAGCCAGTTGCACAACGCCAGGGGGATCATTTTCCGAGCCTCCCCTCCGGGGTACTTCAGCGACTGGCACGTGGCGCCACGTCGCCAGTACATCATCACCCTTTCCGGCGAAGCGGAAATCGGTCTGGCGGACGGCACCGTTCACCGCCTGGGGCCCGGCGACGTGAACCTTGCCGAAGACCTCACCGGCCACGGCCACACCACGCGGGTGGTCGGCGACGTTCCCCGGGTAACGGCCACCATTCACCTGGACGACTGACGGTCACCTGGACGACTGACGGTCACCTGGACGACTGACGGTCACCTGGACGACTGACGGTCACCTGGACGACTGACGGTCACCTGGACGACTGACGGTCACCTGGACGACTGACGGTCACCTGGACGACTGACGGTCACCTGGACGACTGACGGTCACCTGGACGACTGACGGTCACCTGGACGACTGACGGTCACCTGGACGACTGACGGTCACCTGGACGACTGACGGTCACCTGGACGACTGACGGTCACCTGGACGACTGACGGTCACCTGGACGACTGACGGTCACCTGGACGACTGACGGTCACCTGGACGACTGACGGTCACCTGGACGACTGACGGTCACCTGGACGACTGACGGTCACCTGGACGACTGACGGTCACCTGGACGACTGACGGTCACCTGGACGACTGACGGTCACCTGGACGACTGACGGTCACCTGGACGACTGACGGTCACCTGGACGACTGACGGTCACCTGGACGACTGACGGTCACCTGGACGACTGACGGTCACCTGGACGACTGACGGTCACCTGGACGACTGACGGTCACCTGGACGACTGACGGTCACCTGGACGACTGACGGTCACCTGGACGACTGACGGTCACCTGGACGACTGACGGTCACCTGGACGACTGACAGAAACAAACCCGGGACACGCGTGAGGGCCCATGCGGTCGTCCTCGCGTGCTCGCACATACCCACCTTGTCATCGCGAGGAGCGAAGCGACGTGGCGATCTCGTTCCCGCAGCAGCGTTCGTTTCCCCCATGAGTTCGCCACGCTTCGCTCGCAACGACGGGTCTGGGAAAAGACGTTCCACCAACCGTAAACCGGGTACGGGCCGGTGCCTGGCCTCGGGCCGCGCTACCGGACGCCGGACAGCCTGCTCTGCGAGCCGGGTGGTATACTGTCGTACGCTGCCATGCCTCGATTATGCCGTGTGCTATATTGAGGGCCGCCGCACGTAAGTTTGCTGGGCGCCATCGCCACTGCCGCCCGCGCCCACCGAGATTGAGGGTTGCCTTTTTATGACCACAGCCCAGCGCCAAGTTGAGCTCCGATTCGACGCGGTCGAGATTGACCGCAAGTGGCAGGAGCGGTGGGAACAGGACGGGATTTACCGGGTGGAAGACAGCGATCCCCGTCCGAAGTGGTTCGAAATGACCATGTATCCGTACCCGTCGGGCGACCTGCACATCGGCCACTGGTACGCCATGGCGCCGTCGGATGCCCACGCCCGGTTCCGCCGCATGCAGGGCTACAACGTGCTGCACCCCATCGGGTTCGACGCCTTCGGTCTCCCCGCGGAAAACGCTGCAATCTCCCGAGGCATCCACCCCTACGAGTGGACCATGGCCAACGTGGAGAACATGCGCCGCCAGTTGCGTTCACTCGGCGCCGTCTACGACTGGGACCGCGAGGTCGTCTGCTGCCTGCCGGAGTACTACCGCTGGAACCAGTGGTTCTTCATCAAGATGTACGAACAGGGCCTTGCCTACCGTGCCAAAGCGCCTGTGGTGTGGTGCCCGTCATGCCAGACCGTGCTCGCCAACGAGCAGGTGCTCAACGGGGAGTGCGAGCGGTGCGAGACGCCGATCACCCGCCGCGACTTCGAGCAGTGGTTCTTCCGCATCACCGACTACGCCGACGAACTGCTGGACTTCGACACTCTGGAGGAATGGCCGGACAAGATCCTCACGATGCAGCGGAACTGGATCGGCCGCAGCGAGGGCGTGGACATCGGGTTCGACATCTCCGACCACAATATCGAGGAACGGGAGATCCGCACCTTCACCACGCGCATCGACACCATATTCGGCGTGACTTTCCTCGTGCTGGCGCCGGAGCACCCCCTGGTGTCCAAGCTGACTTCGGAAAGCCGCCGGGCGGAGGTCGAAGCCTACGTTGACCAGGCTCGTGCCTCCTCGGAGATCGACCGGCTGTCGGCCGAACGAGAGAAGACCGGCGTCTTCATCGGGGCCTACGCACGCAACCGCTTGAACAACGAGAAGGTGCCCATCTACGTGGCCGATTATGTCCTGACCACCTACGGCACCGGCGCGGTGATGGGCGTTCCCGCCCACGACCACCGCGACTACGACTTTGCCCGCAAGTACCGACTGCCCATCCGCACCGTGATCGCGCCCATAACCTGGGACGGCAGCGAACTCGGCGAAGCCTTCGTCGGCGACGGGTTCATGACCAACTCCGGCGCCTACGAGGGCATGACCAACGAAGAGGGCATGGAGGCCATCGCCAGGGACGTTGAGCGGCGAGGCTGGGGCCACCGGGCCGTCACCTACCGCCTGCGCGACTGGCTGATTTCCCGCCAGCGCTACTGGGGCACGCCGATTCCAATGGTGTATTGCGACCAGTGCGGCGTCCAGCCTGTGCCCGAAGCGGACCTGCCCGTGCTCCTGCCCGAGGACGCCGAGTTCCGGCCCACTGGGGAATCGCCGCTGGCCATCAACCAAACCTTCGTGAATACGGTGTGCCCCAACTGCGGGGGCCCGGGCCGCCGCGAAACCGACACCATGGACACCTTCATGGACTCGTCGTGGTACATGCTGCGCTACTGCACGCCGCAGTACGATGGCGGGCCCTACGAACCCGGCGTGGCCGGCGACTGGATGCCGGTCAAGCAGTACACCGGTGGCGCTGAACACGCAGTCATGCACCTGCTCTACAGCCGGTTCTTCATCAAGTCGCTGCGCGACATGGGGATGCTAAACATCGACGAGCCCTTCCTGCGCCTGTTCAACCAGGGCGTCATCCTGGGCAGCGACCACGAGAAGATGAGCAAGAGCCGCGGCAACGTGGTCAACCCCGACGACGTGGTCGGACAGGTGGGCGCCGACGCCGTCCGCTGCTTCCTCATGTTCATCGGGCCCTGGGACCAGGGCGGCCCGTGGAGCGACGAGGGCATCAACGGCGTTGTCCGCTGGCTCAACCGCGCCTGGGGCCTGGTGGAACACGACCCTTCGCAGCTGGACGACAGCGCCACCGACTCCGCCACGGTGCGCGAGACCCAGCGCATCCTGCACCAGACCATCCGCAAGTGCTACGAAGACCTGGACAAGTTCAAGTTCAACACCACCATCGCCTCGCTGATGGAGTTGGTGAACCATCTGAGCCGGGTGTGGAACGATGGCTCGGTGGACAGCACCACCTGGCGCGATTGTGTCGAGAAGTTCCTGCTCATGCTCGCTCCCATCGCGCCGCACGTTGCGGAAGAGTGGTGGGAACGGACCGGCCACGGCTACAGCATCCACCAGCAGCCCTTCCCAAGTTGGGACGAGGACCTTGCCGCCGAGGACGAACTGACCCTGGTAGTGCAGGTCAACGGCCGGCTGCGCGACCGCATCACGGTGCCGGCCAGCATCGGCGATGACGACGCCCGCGAACGCGCCCTGGAGAGCCCGAAGGTCCAGTCCCACATCAACGGCAAGACCGTGCGCAACGTGGTGTACGTGCCGGGCCGGCTGGTTAATGTGGTGGTGGGGTAGGTGGTCAACATGGGCGAGGTCCGCGCAACACTTGGGGTTTGGTCGGCTGACGGTTCTACTCGCCACGACGTGGAGATGCGGGTAGATACGGGCGCTTCTTATAGCCAACTCCCCAGTGACATGCTCGCTGATTTGGGGTGGGCTCCAAACCTGCCGCCGCGGTACGCTGACCTCGCTGATGGCACTCGGACCACGGTTGAACTGGGCGAAGTCAGAATCCAGTACAACGACTACGTTCTGTCCCGCATCTTTATTTTTGGCGAAAATGGATGTCCCAAACTGTTGGGCAGCGATACCCTGCAGGGACTAGGCATGGGCGTCGACCCCGTCAATCACCGCCTGATAAGCGTGGTGGCCTATCGGTAATCCATTCCGAGGTCGGTCACACCACGCGGATTTTATTCCGCTGTGATCCGTAATGTTCGTACCGATGCGGCGGAGCATGGAAATTACCTGCGACACCCTGCCGAAGCATCATCTTGAGCACTAAACAAATGACCCTTGTTGAAAAATATGCCCTGCTCCCTGAGGAGATTGACCGGCTGAGCCTCGTTATGGTGGCAGATAGCCTGCTGGGCGATGCCGACGCGGCCGGCCTGCCCGAAGCCGAACGGTATGTGCTGCACCGCATCGTTCGCGCCGAGGGCGACCCGGACATCGCCGCCGATGTGCGCTTCAGCGACGGCGCCGTTGACGCGGCGCTGGCTTCACTCCGCGACGTCCGCCGTGTGGTCACCGACGTGCGCATGGTGCAGGTGGGCATCTCCCGGGCCGCGCTGGGCCGACGCGGAGTCGAAACCGCGTGCCTCATCGACGCGCCCGAAGTGGCAGAACGCGCCCGCCGTGAGGGCACCACCCGGAGCGTGGCGGCGGTCCGCGAGTTGGCGCCTCAGATGGACGGAGCGGTGCTGGCCATCGGCAACGCGCCCACGGCTCTGCTCGCTCTGCTGGACCTGATCGACGAGGGCCAGGTGTCGCCGGCCGCCGTGATCGGGATGCCTGTGGGTTTCGTGGCCTGCCCCGAATCCAAGGCCGAACTGGCCGCAAGAAACGTGCCGCACATAACCATCCTGGGACGACGCGGGGGAAGCTCTGCCGCTGCTGCCACCGTCAATGCCCTGTTGGACCTGCTGGAGGACTGAGCCGCTATGCCCGACGCCGACCATACCAACAACGGATCCGGTGGCTGGGGCGTGGTGCTGCTGTGCCACGGCAGCCAGCGCGGAGCCAGTCGCGAAGAGTGCTCCTGTGCCTGGGCCGCTGACGGCGCCCGGTTCCCGGCCTGGTGTCTGGGCTGCCCGAATACTCCGGTGGGATTGCGAGAAGCGGCCCGCCGCCTGACCGATTCCCTGGGCGAAGACGCCGAGCAGGTCATCGTGTCCTGCCTGGAATTCCTGCCGCCCCATCCGCCGGAAGCCGTTTCCATCCTGGCCGACGCGGGGCTGAGCCGCGTGGTGATCGCTCCCTACCTGCTGGGCAACGGCAAGCACGCCACCCTCGAAATGGAGGAGGTCCTGGAGGACATCGCGTCGAAAACGCCCGGCGTAGAAGTCCGGCTGGCCGACGGGCTGGGCGCAGACATCCGCATCGCCGAGTTGGTTCGCGAGCGCATTGCCGCGCTACCCCAGGCGGTGCGGCAACCGGCTGACAACGGGACGGTGGGCATACTGTTGGTCAAAGCCGGCACGCAGACCCGATATGATGATTGCCTCTGGCTCAAAGAGCTCGGCAGCTGGGTCGAGCGGGATCTGGGCGAGGGCTACGCCGTCGAGGTCGCCCAGTCCCACTACGGTGATCCAACCATGGAACACGCCGCCGCCGTACTGGTGGGCGAAAGAGGCGTGAGCAGCATCATCTGCGTTCCCTACGTTTTCTTCCCCGGAATGATCTTGCGCCGCAACGTGCTGGGAACCATGCAACAGCTCCAGGAAACCTATTCTGATGTCCCGATGTCGGTGGCGCCACCTCTCGGGGTGGACGACCGGTTGGTCTCGGTGGCTCGTGACCGGGTCCGCGATGCCCAGGCCCGGGTGGCCTGAGATTTCGATGTGATACCATCAAAGCGGCATCACCACGCGTCCAGGGAAGGTCGGCCATGACCACCGCAGCGTCTACACTTCCCAGCAGCTGCCTGGCATAACAGTGAATTTGATGACCATCCCCGCCCAGAATAACGACGCCGAACGGCCCGAAAGCGATTACTCGCGCCCCACCAAGCGCGATCCTCGAGGGATGCGGACCGGCTACACCACCGGCACCACGGCGGCCGCGGCCGCCAAGGCCGCCGTGATCCTGATGTTGTCCGGCAATGCTCCCGAGGAGGTATCCGTCCCGCTGCCCGGCGGAATGGGCCGAGCCACCCTCGAGGTTCACCAGAGTTGGCGCATGGATCCCGCAGAGGGTGTCCGATGCTCGGCCATCAAGGATGGCGGCGACGACCCTGACGTCACCCACGGCGCGGAGATCGTGGTGGGTGTGTGGCGTCTGCCCGACGGCACCAATGGTCTGCATATCACCGGCGGCCCGGGGGTGGGCACGGTTACGAGACCCGGCACCGGCATCGAAGTCGGCGAACCTGCCGTAACGCGGGTGCCGCGCCGCATGATGGCCGACGCCGTCGCCGAAGGGCTGGTGGAGTGCGGATGGCCGGCCGATACCGGGGTACGCGCCCGCGTTTCGGTGCCCAACGGCGAGGAGATTGCCAAGCAGACCACCAACGCCAGGCTCGGAGTCCTGAACGGCATCAGCATTCTCGGCAGCACCGGCGTGGTGCAGCCCTTCAGCACCGCGGCGTGGCGCGCCAGCGTCCACCTCGCCATCGATGTGGCGGCGGCCAACGGGCTGGACCATCTGGTGCTGTCCACCGGCACTCGCAGCGAGGAATACACCCGGCAACTGCTGGATCTGCCCGACATGGCCTACGTCGAAGCGGGAATCTTCTCCGGCCCTTCGATGAAGCGCTGCGTCAACAAAGGCATCAAGCGCGTGGCCCACGTGGGCATGGTGGGCAAGTTCTCCAAGATGGCCATGGGCTATTTCGTGACCCACGTCGCCGGCAACCAGGTGGACACCGCATTCCTTGCCGGCCTCGCCGGGCAGTGCGGCGCGTCCGGCGAGTTGCAGGCGGAGATGGCCGATGCCGCCAGCGGCAGGCACTTCCAGGAATTGGCCCAGGAGCACAACGTCATGGGGGTGTTCCCCCTGATGTGCCAGATGGTGTGCTCGGAAGCGCAGAAATACCTGGGCGACGGCGGCGACGCGATCATCGTTGACGCCCTGTGCTTCGACTTCGAAGGCAACCTGCTGGGATCGGCGAGCACGTCCCCAGACGGCATCCCCATGCGCTCCGAGTCGACAGTGGTGGTCGATGGTCAGGGCTGATTCCCCGGTGGAGGTTACGCGGTCCACCGGCCGGGCGTTGGGCTTGTCCGACGACGCGCTGGAGCAGCGCCGGCCGCTGCGGGGCCAGATCACCAAGTCCGAGGTGCGGGCGGTCAGCCTGTACGCCCTGCAACTGCGCCCCGACAGCCGGGTCTGGGACATCGGGGCGGGCACCGGATCGGTCGCCGTGGAAGCGGCCCGCATCGCTCACGACGGCTGTGTCTACGCGATAGACAAGGACGCCGACAGCGCGGACCTTCTGCGGAACAACGTGGCCCGCTACGGCGATGGTCGCGTCTCGGTAGTGATCGGCGCGGCGCCCGACGCCCTGACCGAACTGCCCGATCCGGACGCGGTGTTCATCGGAGGGGGCGGGTCCGCCATGCCGTTGATACTGGACGCGGTGCTCCACCGTCTACGTGCCGGTGGCCGGGTGGTGGCCAATTTCGCCGTGATGGAACGGGCCAGCGCCACCTACAGCGCATTGCGAGACGCTGGCATGTCGCCCGAAATGACCATGATATCCGCCGCCCGCGGTCGGGAGTTGCCCGACGGCGCGTTGCGGCTCGAAGCCATGAACCCGGTGTTCATAGTGTGGGGACAGAAGGAATGACCACAGGCTCCCAAACCGGACGCCTCTACGGCGTCGGCGTCGGCCCCGGAGACCCGGAACTGCTGACTGTGAAGGCACAGCGCGTGCTGCAGTCGGTTCCGGTCATCTGGGTACCACAGGCCGGCATCAGCACCGAAAGCTACGCCTACACCATCGTGAAAGGCATCATCGACGAATCCCGCCAGGAAGTCGTGCGTGCCCGGTTCCCCACCAACGACGAGGACGCCGCCGGAGACGTTTGGCGCCGCGCCGCCCGCGAACTGGCCACCCGCCTGGAGGCGGGCAGCGACGTGGCCTTCATCACCGAAGGCGACCCCATGCTGTACAGCACGTTCGCATACGTGCTGGAAACGATCCAGGAGGAATACCCGCACCTTTCGGTTGAGGTGGTGCCGGGAGTGTCCTCAGTTATGGCCGCGGCGGCTTCGGCGGCGGCTCCGTTGGTGCATCACGGCCAGCGCCTGGCCATCCTGCCGGCGGTGTACGGCATCGACGACCTCCGAGAGGCCATCGCGCTCTACGACACCATCGTCCTGATGAAGGTCAACCGGACCCTGCTGGATGCCCTGGCCAACCTGGAACGCCTGGGCCTTTCCGGCCGCACCATCTACGTCCGCCGGGCCACCACGGAAAGCGAAAGGGTGGTCCGCAACATCCAGGAACTGTCCGCTGAGGACCTCGACTACTTCTCCCTTCTCATCATCCGGCGCTGACGAGCCCGACACCACGGAGGCACGACCACATGGCGAACGACGGCAAGGTCTACATCATCGGCGCCGGCCCGGGAGATCCCGAGCTACTGACCCTCAAGGCCAAGCGCATCATCGACGAGGCCGACGTGATCATCTACGCGGACTCGCTAGTGCCGGAAGAGATCGCCGGTTACGCCAAGCCCGGGGCAGCGGTCTACGGCAGCAAGGAGATGGCCCTGCCCGAGATAATGCAGGTGACCCTGCAAGCCGTGTCGGAGGGCAAGACCGTGGCCCGCATCCAGAGCGGCGATCCGTCGCTGTACGGCGCGACCCTGGAGCAGATGCGCATCCTGGAAGCGGAACGTATCGACTACGAGATCATCCCCGGCGTCAGCGCCGCATTCGCCGCGGCTGCCGTCCTCAAGTCCGAGCTCACCGTGCCCGAGGTCTCCCAAACGGTGATCATGACCCGCGTCGAGGGCCGCGTGCCCATGCCCGAGGGCGAGGACCTGATCAGCCTGGCCCGCCACGGCAGCACCCTGGTTATTTTCCTCAGCGTCACGCGTATGTTCCGCATCGCCAACCAGCTTCAGGAGGCTGGCTACCCCGCCGACACGCCCGTCGCCGTGGCCTACCGCGTGGGCTGGCCCGACGAGCAGATTATCCGGGGAACTCTGACCGACATTGCCCAGAAGGTGCGTGACGCCAAGATCACCCTCCAGGCCCTGATCATTGTCGGCAAGGCGGTGGACCCCAAGCTGCTGGATCCGGAAGCCGGCGAACAGGTGGCCGTATCTCACCTCTACTCCGACGAGTACACCCATCTCTACCGCCGTGCCGGACAGGGCGACCACGCCGAGGCCGACCGCACGGACCTCTACGAGGCCGGCGGTTACGAAGTCCAACCGGAGCGCGCGGTTCATACCTCGTCCGGTGACGACTGATCGCCGGTGGCCATGCCCGATCCGGAAGTTGTCCCGACGCAAACCGCCATCGTCGCGGTGTCCCGGCCGGGCGCGGCTCTGGCGCGGCGGCTGGCGTCGTCAATGACGGACGCGACTCTGTACCTGGAACGGCGAACCGGAGACGATCCGTCGCCTGACAATGAGGGTCACCAATATTACGACCTGCCCCTGCGCCCGGTGATCCAGGACCTGTTCTCGCGGCACGAAGCGTTGGTGGTCTTCCTGCCCGTTGGCGCCGCCGTGCGTTTGCTGGCCCCGGTGCTCGGTAGCAAACGGCAGGACCCGGCGGTGGTTTGCGTGGACGATGCCGGACGCTACGCTGTGAGCGTCTTGTCCGCTCACCTCGGGGGCGCGGACGCGCTGGCGCACCGGGTTGCCGACGCCATCGGCGCGCAGGCCATCATCACCTCGGCATCCGATGCGCTTGACGTTACGGCGATCGACCTGGTGGGACGCGACGTCGGCTGGCGCGCCGAAGCGTCACCGACCGACCTCACCCGTGTCGCTGCCGCAGTGGTCAACCGCGACCCGGTGGCCCTGTGGATCGACCCCGAAGCGGGAGTTGCGTGGCCCGATGACACTCCGTTGTCGGCGAACATATTTCCCGTAACCTACCTGTCCGACGTGCAGGAACTCCGGTACTCGGCCGCACTCATCGTGTCGGACCGGCTGTTTGCGCTGGAAACTGGCCGACCTCTGGTCACCTATCGCCCGCCGACACTGGTGGTGGGTGTTGGGTGCCGGCGTGGTGTGTCGGAAGAACACTTGCGTGATTTGATGCTCCACACCCTGGAAGAGCATGGCCTGGCGGCGATGAGCGTCGCTAAACTTGCGACTGCCGACATCAAAGCCGACGAAGCCGGGATAATCGCTTTGGCGGGGTCCCTCGCCGTGCCCATGGAGACCTATGACGGCGACCGGTTGAACTCGGTCGTGGCGGAAAGAACCGACCCGGAAGACAGCTCTCCCGATCTCCACCAGCCCACGGCATCCGCGGCGCGGGACTTGCTCGGGGTGTTCGGCGTCGCCGAGCCGGCCGCGATGCTGGCCGCGGGAGCAGACGGCGTGATCGTGCCCCGGACCAAATCCGACCGTGCTACCATAGCCATAGCGCGTATCGCCCCAACGAAGTGAGCCAATGAATTTCAGCAAACTCTACCTTGTAGGCCTCGGACCGGGCGATGCCCGCCATCTGACGCCGGCTGCCGCGGCAGCCATCGCCGACAGTGACGAACTGGTCGGCTACCACTACTACATCGATCAGGTAGCGGAGCCGGCTTCCGGCAAGACGCTGCACAGCATGGAGTTGGGCCAGGAACTCGAGCGCGCCGCCCTGGCAGTGGACATCGCGTACTCAGGCAAGACGGTGGCGGTCGTATCTTCCGGCGATGCCGGCATCTACGGCATGGCCGGCCCAGTGTACCGCGTGCTCACGGACCGCGATTGGGACGGCGTAGATCCCGCAGTGGAATCGGTTCCGGGAGTGTCCGCACTGCAATCGGCGGCGGCGCTGCTGGGCTCGCCCTTGATGCAGGACTTCTGCGCCATCAGCCTCAGCAATCTGCTCACCCCGTGGGAGCAGATCCGGCGCCGCCTCGAAGCTGCCGCCGCCGGCGACTTCGTGGCTGCGCTTTACAACCCGCGCAGCCGCCGCCGTACGAGTCAGCTTGATGAGACGCGCGAGATCTTCCTGAAGCATCGGGATCCCAGTACCCCGGTGGGTATCGTCCGCCACGCCTACCGGCCCGAGCAGGCGGTGGGCCTCGCCGACCTGGGCGGTTTGGACGGAGCGGCCCTGGGGGTGGACATGTTCACCACCGTAGTGATCGGCAATTCCAACACCTACGTGCACAACGGACGTATGGTCACCCCGCGCGGCTACGAGGTGAAACAGTAGCCGTGTAGCAACCGTCCAATCCAGGAACGTTCCCCGGACCGATGCTGTTATACTGCCGCGAACCCACCTTTCAGGAGGATCAACCGTGGTAGCGATACGTGCGAACCGGGCCAAGGACAAGTTGCGGCAGGGGCAGCCGACCACCTGCATCTCCGGCTTGATGACCAGCGAGATCATCGACTTTCTGGGCCCGCTGGGGTTTGATTCCGCCTGGATGGAGTGTGAGCACGGCCCGGTGGACTGGGAAGCCCTGGGCGACATGACGCGGGCCTGCGACCTTTGGGGCATGGCGTCAATCACGCGCTGCAACGCCAACGACGCCGCGTTGATCACCCGCACCCTGGACCGAGGCTCAATGGGCGTGGTGCTTCCCCACGTGAACACCCGCGAGGAGGCGGAGGCCGCCGTTGGCGCAGCCAAGTTCGCGCCACTGGGATACCGCGGGATGTTCGGCGGCCGGCAGTCGTTCGGAGTGCCGGACTACGTTCACCGGGCTAACGACCAGACCATGGTGGTCGTCCTGATCGAAGAGGTCACCGCGCTGGACAACCTGGACGACATCCTGAAAGTCGATGGCGTGGATGTGTTCTTCGTTGCGCCCACCGACCTGTCCCAGACCATGGGCCACATTGGCAACGTCGGCCATCCGGAAGTGCAGTCCGCCATCGATGATGCCATCGCCCGCATCGTGAGCGCCGGGCGCACCGCCGGTACACTGGTCAACGACGACAACGTGGCATCATACGTTGAAAAGGGCGCACGCTTCCTGATGACCTCGTGGAACGCATGGGCCGCCAGGGGTGGGGCCGAGTTCCTGAACCGGATTCCGTAACCGACACCAAAAAGGGGCGAGCAACGCGCCCGCCCCTTTTTGGTTCCAGCTGCGCTGTGTCCGCTACTGGGTTGCGTTGGCGATGGCCTCCCGCCTCGGCTCGCCGCCGTGGTCGACGTCCCAGTCCCACAGGTCGGCGTGGAAGCCCGACAGGTTGTCCGCCAGGGTGTTGATGAAATTGCGAACCCCCCGGCCGTGGAACTTGCCCCTCAGGGTGCATACGCCGATGTTGGCCGACGGGAAGATGTGATCCAGCCGCACCACGGCCAGCCGGTCGTGGTCCTCCGGATGCAGGGTGAAGTCGCTGACGATGGCGATGCCCATGCCTATCGCCACGTAACGCTTGATCATCTCGGTATTGTCCATCTCCAGGACCACGTCGTAGTTGACGCTACCCTCGCGAAGCTTCTGCTCCACCCGACGCCGGCTGAGGCTCTCCGGACTGTTCAGGATCAGCGGGAACTTCGCCATGTCCTCGATTGAAACCGGGTCCCGGTGCAGCAGGTCGTGGCCGGGCTCGGTGATCAGCACCACGTTGTAGTCGAATAGCTCGGAGAACTCCAGTGACGGGTCATCGGTCGGCGGAGCGGAGCACAGCGCCAGGTCCACCTCGCCCGACTTCACCAGCTGGATGAGGTTGGCGTAGGAGCGGGCGACCAGGCGCATCCGCACATCGGGGTAACGCGCTCGGAACTGGCGAATCGGCCGGGGCATATGGTAGGAAACAATATCCGGATACGCGCCGACCACGAACGAACCCCGTCCTTCGGAGTAGTCCATCTGCGTTTTCAGGGTGTCGATGGACTCCACGATGGGCGTGACCAGCTCGTAAAACAGCGTGCCCTCGGATGTCAACTGTATCGGCCGTTTGATGCGATCAAAGAGGGTTATGCCGAACTCGCCCTCCAGCTTCCTCAGGTGGGTCGTTACGGTGGGCTGCCCCAGTTCCAGCTTGCGCGCCGCTTTTGATACGCTCCGTAGCCTGGCTACATGGTAAAAGCTGATGATCTCTCGCAGTTCCATTGACACTACACCTTGGCAATCCGCGTGTTTCGACGGAGCGATTCCGCAATATGAACGATATACTATATCAACGAAGCGGATAATGCAAACCCATAATCTTTGTCAACTCATGGCCCGCGTTGATCTCCCAGCCTGTGCCTTTGGCGGCTTTTTTCGCCGCCCGGCAGCGCGGCCACTGCGGTCTCAGGTCGGCTCTCGCCTACAATATTCGGGTTCTCGGCCGTCTTCGGGAAGGAGACTTCGGGAATGAATGGATGCGGCTGCGCGAAAATCTGATCATCACCGGAAATGAAGGCTGAAACAGAACGGCGGCTTGCCCCGTTACGTGTACGTGGACCTCGAAACGTATCGACGACGGCGATAGCGATATGAGGCTCGTATGCCTTGACAAAATATCGGGTCAAACCGCAGAATACGCCGCACCAGCGGGAAGTCGATGGGCCGTGCCGGTCGTCTTTTTGGTGGACATTTGACCACGCTTAATCGCCCGTGGCCGAGGTAATCTGATGGCATTCGTGATTACACAACCTTGCGAGGGAGTGAAGGACGCCTCCTGCGTCGATGTTTGCCCCGTGGATTGCATTCATTCCGACGACGACGCGCCGATGTACTACATCAACCCCGACGACTGCATTGACTGCGCTTATTGCGTTGCGGTCTGCCCGGTACAGGCGATTTTCGACGAGTTCACCGTACCTCCCGACATGCGGCAATACATCCGCACGAACCGGCTCTACTTCACGTAGCCGCGTCCGCCTGCGCCTCTGGAAGCTGCCATGACTCGCTTTATGACCGACGCCGATGTCGACCGTTGCGTCGGCTTGACCGAAATGCTGCCGGCCATCGAGTCGATGATGGCGAATTACGGCGGTGGGGAAGCCGTCAACATGACCCGGCGCAAGATCCACTCCCCCAACGGGTATCTGGCGGTCATGGGCGGCGGGTTGTTCTATGACGGCGTGTTCGGTGTGAAGACCTTCACCTTCACCTCCAACGGCTATTCGTTCCAGGTGAGCCTGTACGACGCTGCCTCCGGGCGTCTGCTGCTTTACACCCAGGCCAATCGCCTGGGCCAGTTGCGCACCGGGGCGACCACAGGCGCAGCGCTGAAGATGCTCGCCACCACGGCGGTGCCGCGCCTCGGCGTCATTGGCACCGGCAACCAGGCGGGAGACCAACTGCGCGCCGCCTGCGCCGTGCGTGACGTCGGTGAGATCTACGCGTACAGCCGCAACGCGGAACGTCGCCAGGCGTTCGCGACGCGCATGTCCGAGGAACTGGGCCGTCCAGTGATCGCTGCGGACTCGAACCGGGACGCGGTGGCCGATTGCGCCGTGGTCATCGGCATTGCTCCGGCGGCAACCCCGGTCGTCCAGGGCGAATGGCTGGCCCAAGGCGCCACCGTGATCGGAGCCGGGCCGACCACCCCGCGCAGTCACGAGGTGGACGACGGGGTGCTGACCAGGGCCAACCGGCTATTTCTCGACTCCCTGGAACAGGCCCCGCTGGAGTGCGGCGACATCAACGCGGCGGTTGACAGAGGGCTGGTGCGCTGGAGCCAGTTCCACGAACTTCGCCACGTGGCGGCCGGCCTGGTCCCCGGCAGGTCCGGCGCAGACGAAATCATCTACTGCAAGCTGATGGGCACCGGCCTGGCCGACGTTGCGGCCGCCAAGCTGGTTCTGGACCGCGCCGAAGAACTCAACATCGGCGTCGACGTGGACTTTTAGCGAGTAGCCTCAGCCCGTCCCGCCGGCTAGTGGGACAAGGCCAGGTATTCGTCCGTGGTCAGGATGCTGTAGTTGTCCAGGCCGGTCAGCATGCTCTCCATGGCGGCCCGGGCCGTGTCCAGCGAAGTGAAGCAGGGGATGCGCCGCTCCACCGCCGCCCGGCGGATGTAGAACCCGTCCCGCATCACCGACGAGTCGCCGGACAGGGTGTTGACCACCGCGCCGACGGTGCCGTCGTTGATCACGTCCAGCACGTCCGGCGAGCCCTGGCCGATCCGTTTGGTGATGGTCGTCACGGGCAGGTCCATTGCGGTGATCATCGCCGCCGTGCCCTCGGTGGCGTACAGTCGGCACCCGGCGTCGGCCAGTCCCCGGATCAGCGGCAGCGAGTCTGCCTTGGCCTGGTCGGAGATGCTGAGCAGCACGCCCATGCCGGGCGACAGGTTGATGCTGGCCGCCTGCAGCGCCTTGGTCAGTGCGCCCGTGAAGTCCCGGTCGATGCCCATGACCTCGCCGGTGGACTTCATCTCCGGCCCCATGTACCAGTCGACGCCCACCAACTTGGACATTGAGAACACCGGCGCCTTGATACCGACCAGCTTCTGCTTTGGCCAGAGCCCTCCCTGGTAGCCCATGTCTTCCAGCCTGGCGTCGAGCATGACCCGGGTCGCCAGGTTGGCCACCGGTACGCCCGTCACCTTGGAGATGAACGGTATCGTCCGACTGCCCCGGGGGTTGACCTCCAGCACGTACACGGTGGTGTCGTTGGCATCGTCCGACGGGCTGACGCTGGGGCTCCGGTAAGCGTTGCCGCCCTGCAGGACGAACTGGATGTTCATGAGTCCGCGCACGCCCAGGGCCAGACCGATGCGGGTGGTGTAGTCCACCAGGGTGTCGACTTCTTCCTCGGTGAGGTTCAGGCCCGGGTAGATCGCCATCGAGTCGCCGCTATGGACGCCGGCGCGCTCCACGTGCTCCATGATGCCGGGAATCAGCACCCGCTCACCATCGCAGATGGCGTCCACCTCGCACTCGCGGCCTTCCATGTAGTGATCCACCAGGACCTCGCGTTCCGGCGTGACCTCCGTGGCGATGGTCAGGTAACGGATCAGTTCCGTTGCGTTGCGCACGATTTCCATGGCGCGTCCGCCCAGGACGTAGCTGGGCCGCACGACCACGGGATAGCCGATGCGTTGCGCGACACGTAGGGCTTGGTCCACGGACTGCACGGTACCGCCGGGCGGTTGGGGGATGCCCAGGTTGACCAGGAACCGCTCGAACTTCTGCCGGTCACTGGCAATATCGATGGCCTCGGCGCTGGAGCCCAGGATGGGCAGGCCGACGGCGGCCAGCGACTGGGACAGGTTGATGGCGGTCTGCCCGCCGAACTGCACCAAGCTGGGCGGCGGGTTGTCGTCCACCGTCTCGTTGTCAATGATGTCTCGAACAGATTCCTCGTCCAATGGTTCGAAGTAGAGCCGGTCGCTGGTATCGAAGTCGGTGGACACGGTTTCCGGGTTGGAGTTGACCATGATGCTGGCCACCCCCTCCTGCGAGAGGGCCCATGCCGCATGCACGCTGCAGTAGTCAAACTCGATGCCCTGCCCGATGCGTATCGGCCCGCTGCCGATGACGATGGCCTTGGGGCCCTCCAGTGGCGGCGCCTCGTTCTCGGTGTCGTAGGCGCTGTAGTAGTAGGGTGTCGCTGCCTCGAACTCGGCCGCGCAGGTGTCCACCATCTTGAAAACGGGCTTGATCCCGTGCTGCAGGCGCAATTGCCGCACCTGTTCGGGCAGCAGGCCGGAAAGGGTGGCGATCTCAGCGTCCGAGAATCCCAGCCGCTTGGAAGCCAGCAGTATGGGCGGCGCCAGCGGGTTGCCCAGCAGCCGCCGTTCCTGGTCGACAATGCGCTCCAGCGCGGCGATGAACCACGGGTCAATGCTGGTGTGCGCCACCAGCTGGTCGCGCGTGATCCCCCGGCGCAGGGCTGCCGTCAGCGCCCACAGGCGCAGGTCGTTGGGATGGAGGGGCAGCGCATCCAGCAGCTGCTGATAGCCACCACGGATGTTCAGGCTGCGCCAGTCCTGGGCCTCCCAGAGCAGGGAGGTGTTGGGCTGCTCCAGGGCACGGGTGGCCTTTTGCAGCGCCGCCTCGAAGCTGCGGTCAATGGCCATGACCTCGCCGGTGGCCTTCATCTGGGTGGTCACGTTTCGGTCGCCATCGGGGAACTTGTCGAAGGGCCAGCGGGGTATCTTGACCACGCAGTAGTCCAGCGCCGGCTCGAAGGCCGCCCCGGTGCTGCCGGTTACCTCGTTGGGTATCTCGTCGAGACGGCGGCCTACGGCGATCTTTGCCGACACCCGCGCGATGGGATAGCCCGTTGCCTTGCTGGCCAGCGCGGAAGAGCGGCTGACCCGGGGGTTTACCTCGATCACGTAGTAGTCCGAATCGGCGTCCCAATCGCCGGGGCGATTCCGCATGGCGTCGGGATGCGGACGCAGGGCTAGCTGGATGTTGCATCCGCCCTCGATGCCCAGGCCCCGGATAATCTTGAGGCTGGCCGTACGGAGCATCTGGTACTCCTTGTCGGTCAGCGTCTGGCTGGGCGCGACGACGATGCTGTCGCCAGTGTGGGCGCCCATGGGATCAAAGTTCTCCATGTTGCAGACGGTGATGCAGTTGTCGGCCCCGTCTCGGATGACCTCGTATTCGACTTCTTTCCAGCCGACCAGGGAACGCTCCAGCAGCACCTGGCTGATTGGGCTGGCCGCCAGGCCGCTCTCAACAAAGGCCTGGAACTCCTCCTCGGTATCCGCGATGCCCCCGCCGGTGCCTCCCAGGGTGTACGCGGGGCGGATCACCAGGGGCAGGCCCGCTTCGGCGCGGTACGCCATCGCCTCCTCCATGGTGGAGACGGTGCGGTTGGGAGGCATGGGCTCGCCGATATCGGTGAGGAACTGGCGGAAGAAGTCCCGGTCCTCGGCCTTCCGGATGGTTTCCAGCGGGGTACCCAGGAGCCGCACGTCGTAGCGGTCCAGCACCCCGGCGTCGGCCAGGGCAACGGCCAGGTTCAGGCCGGTCTGTCCGCCCAGAGTGGGCAGGACGCCGTCGGGGCGCTCGTGGGCGATGATCCGCTCCAGCACCGGAACGGTGAGCGGCTCGATGTACACGCGGTCGGCAACATCCTGATCGGTCATGATGGTGGCCGGGTTTGAGTTGACCAGGACTGTGACCACGCCCTCCTCGCGGAGGGCCTTGCACGCCTGGGTGCCGGCGTAGTCAAACTCGGCGGCCTGCCCGATTACGATGGGGCCGGAGCCGATTACCAGTACCTTGCGGGGTTGTTGGGGAGCGTCAGTCAATGCAGTGTCCTCTGTGGCCTTGGACCAGTGGTCAGGAGAAACGGGGCATGGAGCCGGGCAGCTCCATGAGGTTGCGCTCGGTGAGTGCGTTGATCATCTGGAAGATGAACGCGCCGAAATAGGCGCCCTCGGCGTCGAAGTGCGCCAGGTCGATGCCGCCCTCCGGCGTGCGCGGCGGGATGACAAAGTCGGTGGCGTCGGGACCGGCGTTGATGGCGTGGACGGACCCCACCGGCTCGTCGCTGATGGACTGACCGGTGGCTTGGTCCGTGACCTTGACCGCCAACTCCCAGCGGGCGCCCAGCTGCCCGCGGCTCACCGCGGCCAGCAGGTAGCCGTGGCCGTCATGGGCAAAGGTGGGCACCGTCTCTTCCAGCAGGCCCAGCGTTTCGTTCAGGCTGATGGGTAGCTGGGTTTCGATACCCTGTTCCAGCAGAAAGGCGGTAAATCCGGTCATTGGTGGGTCAATCTCCTGATGTGCAACAAAAGATGTACCGAGCGATTATGGACTGCTAACCTTCGGTTTCATTGCCCGAAATAGCCGTTCGTTTCGGGTTTTTGGGCGACAACGGATACCGCGCCTCAAGACTGTCCAGGTCTTCCAAGACACGTGAAAGTTGCCTGCGGGTCTCTGGTTTGCATTGTATAAGTGCGCTAATCAACTCAGTAATTTTGGAATCTGCAGTCCGCTGCGCGGTTTGGATACTGCTCTGCCGAGGATAGTTGATTATTCCCATTTGATCGAACACCCATGGACGCCACGAATAAGCCCAGTTGGGTTTGCGAGTGTCGTTGGAGATAGGCACCAGAGATTTGATCTCTTCCTCGTTGCGTACGGGAATGAGCACTACGTCTACGCCCCTCTGCATTAATCGCTCTAGCTTCTCCATTTTGTCGCCGGTCGGCGGGGAGGTCACCACTACCTCGACAACCCGTACTGGCCGCAAGTCCTTATCCAGCAAAGCCAAGTCAGGTATGCAACCACCAATCGGTTGCATAGAATCGGGGATCACTACCCTGTCCGCGCCTTCTTTGAGGTCATCGGAAACGTTGCCGTCCATTTTGGTTACTATTACAGGTTCACTTCCGTGTAGCCTGTCCCATAACAAACCAACCGCGTATTCGTGAAGGAACGATACCGGGAAGGCCTGGCTTCCCACGTTTCGGCTCCATTCGGCTTCAGATAGCATCTGCTTGGACATGGTTGGTTTCCTCGGATCGCGGGGATGGGGCTGTTTACACCACCCGGCCCACCGGCTTGGCGTCGTCCACCATCGCCAGGAAGCGGTCGAACAGGTACTCGTTGTCCTGGGGGCCGGGCGAGGCTTCCGAGTGGTATTGGATGGTAAACAGAGGCAGCTCGCGGTGGCGCAGGCCCTCCACGGTGTAGTCGTTCAGGTTGATGTGGGACACCTCGAGGCCAGGCGGAAGGTTGTCGGCGGAAACGGCGTAGCCGTGGTTCTGCGCGGTGATGTGCACCTGCTCGGATAGCAGGTCCTTCACCGGATGATTGCCGCCCCGGTGTCCGAATTTGAGCTTGTATGTGCCAGCCCCCAACGCCCGGGCGGCAAGCTGGTGCCCGAGGCAGATGCCCATGATGGGAACCCGTCCGATCAGCCGGCCCAGGTTTTCCACGATGTTGCCCAGCAGCACGGGATCACCCGGCCCCGGTGATAGCAGCACGCCGTTGGGCTGCATGGCCAGCATGTCCTCGGCCGGCGTGTAGGCCGGCACCGTGATCACCTCGCAGCCCCGGCTGTGCAGCAGGCGCAGGATGTTGTACTTGACGCCAGCGTCGGTGACCAGGATGCGGCGGACGCCGGCCGGCGGTGGCGACTTCGGGTAGCATTCCTGTTCGCCGTTGTCCCAGGCGTACGCTCCGGGAGTGGTAACGGTGCTCACCAGGTCCAGGTCGTCGTAGCGGGGTATCTCGGCCAGCCGTTGCAGCGCGCGGGCCGGGTCGTCGGCGGTGATCAGCCCAGTCATCACCCCGCGCGTGCGCAGGCGACGAGTCAGCGCCCGCGTGTCCACGCCGCTGATGCCGGGGATGTTGTACTCCCACAGGAAGGCGTCCAGGGTCATGTCGCTGGAGGCGTGGCTGGGCAGGTCGCAGTGCTGACGGACGATCAGGGCCGAAACCTGAATTCGCCGGGATTCGAAGTCCCGGCGATTGATGCCGTAGTTGCCCACCAACGGATAGGTGAGCGCGACCATCTGGCCCGCGTAGGAGGGGTCGGTCAGCACCTCCTGATAACCGGTCATGGTGGTGTTGAAGACCACCTCGCCCCAGCCATCCCGCTCCGCGCCGAAGGATTCGCCGCTGAACACGGAGCCATCCTCCAACGCCAGGTGTACCGGACGGGTCATGCACTTGCTCCTTGCTTCAACAGGGTTTTCTCCTCAAATACCATCCGGCCCGCAACGATTGTCGCCGCGACACGCCCCTGCAGTTCCACGCCGTCCAGCGGGGTGTTGCGGCCCAGGGATGCGAACTCGTTCACGTCCACCGTCCAGAGTGCCTGAGGGTCGAAGAGCACCAGGTCGGCGGGTGTTCCCGGCGACAGGGATGCGTACGGCGTAAGGGTGTCGCCCAGCACCCGGGCCGGCCCAACGGTCAGCCTCTCGATCATGGTGTGCAGATCTATCGAACCGCGGTGGACCGGCGCCATCAGGGTGCCCAGCGCCGTTTCCAGCACGCTGATGCCGAAAGCTGCGTCGTTGTAGGTGCATTCCTTGCTGGCACGCTCGTGGGGCGCGTGGTCGGTGGCGACGCAATCTATGGCGCCGTCGACCAGACCGGCGAGGCAAGCGGCCACGTCCGCATGACTCCGCAAGGGCGGATAGACCTTGGTTGCGGTGTCGTAGGCCATCGCGCCCGTCGCGTAGGCATCGCCCTGGCCGCCCAGGGCCCACTCGTCGGTCATCCACAGATGATGGGGGCAAACCTCGGCGGTGACCTGGATGCCCCGCGCCTTGGCCTCGCGCACCATGGAGACGCTGCCGGCCGAGCTCAGGTGCGCCACGTGGAGCCGGCCGCCGGTCAGCTCGGCCAGCGCGATGTCCCGGGCCACCATGGCCTCCTCCGCCACCGCAGGGATGCCGGGAAGTCCCAACCGGCTGCTGACCCAACCCTCGGCCATGACGCCGGAGGGGCAGAGTTGGTGGTCCTGGCAGTGGTTGCTGATGGGCGCGCCGAGATCGCGACTGTAGGTCAGGGCCAGGCGCATCAGGCCAGCGTCATGCACCGGGTCGCCATCGTCGCTGAATGCGACCACGCCGGCCGACGCCAGTTCTTCCATGTCGGCCAGCTCATGCCCAGCGCGGTTGCGGCTCACGCATCCGATGACACGTACCCGCACCGCCGCATCGGCGGCACGACGATTGACCAATTCAACCACCGCCTCATTGTCGACGGCCGGATCGGTGTTGGGCATGGCGCAGATGGTGGTGAACCCGCCTCGCGCCGCTGCCGCCGCTCCGGTGGCGATGGTTTCCTTGTACTCGTACCCCGGCTCGCGCAGGTGCGTGTGGATGTCAATGAAGCCGGGAGAGATCACCAGGCCCGTGGCATTGATCACGCGCCCATGTTCACCGACCGATTCGGCCGGGATGCTGTGAGCGACTTCGCGCACCATGCCGTCGCTGACCAGCACGTCGGCCACGGCATCCACGCCGTTGGCGGGATCAATCACGCGCCCGCCGGCGATCAGGATCGGTCCGATGTGGTTGGTTGTTGCCATCGTCAGTCGCCGCCCGATCCGGAACCCACCAGCTGGTACAGCAGCGCCATGCGGATCGCCACGCCGTTGGTGACCTGCTCTTCGATCAGGGAGCGTTCCCCGTGGGCCAGCGCGGTGCTGACCTCGATGCCCTCGTTCATCGGGCCCGGGTGCATCAGCAGCGCATCGGGGTTGGCGCGGACCATGCGCGCGTCGTTGACCTGCCAGCGGCGGATGTACTCGCGCATGCTGGGGAAGAACCCGACCTTCTGACGCTCCAGTTGGAGCCGCAGCGCCATGACCAGGTCGGCGCCTTCGATAGCCTCGTCCAGGTCCGGCTGTATCCTCACGTTGGCCAATGGGTTGTGGACACCGTTGCCGCCGGGTCCCCATCCTGCTGACGTGAATGGATCGGGCAGCAGCGTACGCGGGCCGCAGAGCACGACGTTGGCGCCCAGATGGGCGAAACCCCAGACGGCCGAGCGGGCCACCCGGCTGTGCAGCACGTCGCCCACGATGACAACCTTGCGACCCTCCAGGTCTCCCAGGTGGTCTCGGGCGGTGTACAGGTCCAGCAGACCCTGCGTCGGGTGGGCGTGCGCTCCGTCGCCGGCGTTGATTACGGCCACGTTCTTGAGGCTCCGGGCCAGGAAATGCGGCGCGCCGGAGTGGGGGTGCCGGACTACGATGGCGTCCACGCCCATGGCCTGCAGCGTAAGGCCGGTGTTCAGCAGGGACTCGCCTTTTTCGACGCTGCTGGCGGTGGCGGTCATGTTGATCACGTCGGCGCTGAGGATCTTGCCCGCCTCCTCGAAGGAGATGCGCGTGCGGGTGCTCGCCTCGTAGAACAGGGTGACGACTACCTTGCCGCGCAGGGTGGGCACCTTCTTGACGTCCCGGGCCAGCACCTCGCGCATGGCGGCCGCGTCGTCCAGCACGGCGCTGATCTCCTCCGCCGTGAAATCGTCCAGGTCCAGCACGTGGCGACGCCGGCTGCCCACGGACGGGATCGAGCCGGACGCGGGGGCGGTTTCGATAGCCTGCCTGGTAGTCATCAGTCCACCCATCGGTCAAGGATGCAAACGTCGTCGATGCCGTCGGTGTCGGTCAGGCGCACGCGCACCAGCTCCGACTGCCGGGTGGGGATGTTCTTGCCCACGAAGTCGGCGCGGATGGGCAACTCGCGATGGCCCCGGTCCACCAGGGCGGCCAACTGGATGCGCAGGGGCCGGCCCAGGTCGCTGATGGCGTCCATTGCGGCGCGGACGGTGCGGCCGGTGTAGAGCACGTCGTCACACAGGACCACGGTGCGGCCGGCGACGTCGACCGGCATCGAGGTGGGACGAACCCGCATCCGCGGCCGTTCGGATAGGTCGTCGCGATAGAGGTTGATGTCCAGGTGGCCCACCGGTACTGCGACACCCTCGGATGCCATGATGTGCTCCGCCAGCCGCTGGGCGATGGGCACGCCACGCGTGCGGATCCCGGCCAGCACCAGGCCATCTGGGCCGTGGTTGCGTTCCAGGATCTCGTGGAACATCCGGGTCAACGCACGCCGAATTTCGTCGGCGTCCATGACCTGCCGGCCAGGGGCGTTGGCTTCGTCGATGCCGGCCGGCGGTCTGATGTCGCTGCGGGTGGTGATAAAAAATCCCCTGCTGTCTGCCGTCATCCGGCGGGCCAGCGGGGTTGCGTCAAAATCCGGAGCGTTACCCTGCGGTAAACCGACTCCGGTATGGTGTGCGCTCACGCTTTGCCAGCCTCTCCGGACTGCCTTAAAAGCGGCGTTGTATGTGAATAAATTGTAACACACCCCCGCGAATTTGGAGGCTGGGCTGGCGAGCGACGGTAGCCGGGATTCGTGAATCGTCAGAAGCAGGATTTTCAAGATTTGAGGATTATCAGGATTGGAACTGTTCTGTGCTGGCATATCTCAATCCTGCTCAATCCTAAGGTCCCGTAAATCCTGATGCTGACCTTTCCCCTCTGCAAACCGGGTACGCGTGAGTGACATGCGCCTGTTGACCTGCCCCGCATTGGTGTGCGAACATCGGTTCGCTACATTGCCGGGCAACTGATGCCATGGCCTCACAGGAGTTACCTGACCATGCTCATCAAGTCCACGCCCGACCGATACGACAAGCTGCGCACCCTGGGCGGCATGGTGGCCGACGACGACATCCTCACCGGCGGCACCGGCCGATCCGACACCGCTGGTTCCGGCAAGTTCGTCAGCGGCTACGCCACCAGCGGCCCGAATCGCATCGCCTATTCCGACCCGCGCAAGAACCCCACGCCGGGCATCTACAAGTCCAGCCTGCCCAACGGCAAGAAAATCAGCCTGCTGCGGGTCATGTTCACCGACTTCTGCAAGATGGACTGCGCCTACTGCCCCAACAGCATCTATGTGCCCCGCAAGCGGTACGCGTTCAAGCGGGAGGAGTTGGCCGACACCTTCATGGAGCTGCACAACCGGCTTGCTGTGGACGGCCTGTTCCTCAGCTCCGGCATCGCCGGCGACGGCACCAAGACCACCCAGCGCATGGTGGAAACCGTCGAGATCATCCGCAAGAAACACGGGTTCCGGGGCTACATCCACCTGAAAGTCATGCCCGGCGCCACCCGTGAGTTGGTGGAACGCGCGCACCGGCTGGGCAGCCGGCTATCGGTCAACATCGAGACTCCGGAGCCGGACATGATGCGCCGCATCAGCCCGCACAAGGACCTGCAGAAGGACATCCTCGATCCGATGGCTTGGATCAACGAGCTCACCGCGTCAACGAACGGCGGCGCGGTGGGCCAGGCCACCCAGTTCGTCGTCGGCGCGGCCGACGAGTCGGACCGGCAGATCTACCGCCGCGTCGACCAGATGTACACCGACTGGAACCTGAAGCGGGTGTACTACCCGCCCTTCCGTCCGGCGACCCACACACCGATGGAGGAGAAGCCGCCCGTCCACGCCGGGCGGGAGCACCGGCTCTACCAGATGGACTGGCTGCGGCGTGTCTACCGGTTCTCCAGCGACGAAATCGGCCTGGCCTTCGACCACTCGGGATTCCTTTCGCTGGAGCAGGATCCCAAGACGGTGATCGCTATAGAGAACCTCGACGCCTTTCCCATCGACCTCAATGCGGCGTCGCGCGATCAGTTGCTGCGCATCCCCGGCATCGGGCCGGTGTCCGCCGACCGCATCCTGCAGAACCGCCGCCAGCACAGCATCGACACCTGGCGCGACCTGCAGGCCATGGGTGTCGTGCGCAAGCGCGCCTGGCCCTACGTCGTGTTCCCCGGCCAGCGTCCACCGTCGGGTCGCCAGCTGCGCATGGACCTCTTCGGCGAGGCGCAGGACCGCCGCGCCGCCGAGGCCGCGGGTGTCAGCTTGCCGCCGCCCAGGTCGCCGGCCCTGTCCTCCGTGATGGAAACGCCGGCGCCTTACGCACCGGATCACGCCTGCGTCCCCGGCAGCCGGGGCGCGATGTGCGCCGGCTGCCCGGTGATGCGTCCGGAACCGGGAACGACCGCATGATAAACTGAACTGCACCCGCGACCAGCACGCTGGAAAAGGTTGAAATCATGCCACCGTCTTACATCGACAGGATCACAGTCGAACCGGGCAAGCGCAGCGGGCAAGCCTGCATCCGCAACATGCGCATCACTGTCGATGACGTGTTGGGATACCTGGCCGGCGGCATGACAGAGGAAGAGGTTCTGGTCGATTTTCCGTATCTGACGCCGGAGGACATTCTGGCCTGCCACGAGTTCGATGCCCTTCGCAGAGAGCGCATCGTATCCCTGTCGAAGTACCAGTAAGCGCAACCGCTATGCGGTTACTCTTTGATCACAACCTTTCGCCAAGTCTGGCGTCAATCCTGCAGGACATCTACCCAGATTCCATACACGTCTATGCAATTGGACTTGAGGAATCTGATGATATTTTGGTGTGGGAATACGCTCGCACCAATGGTTTTGTGATCGTTACCAAAGATGCCGATTACCTGACTATCGGCGCCAGGCTGGGTCACCCGCCCAAAGTAGTTCGCATCGGGCTGGGGAACTGCCCAACGGCGCTTGTCGCCGATCTGTTGCGGCTCCATCGCGACGAGCTGCTGAGCTTCTACCAGGACGAGCGCGGGGCCTTCATCGAGCTGCGCTGACCCCGGCAGACTGGCCTCTCTGTGCGTGGGGCGCCCGCCGGACCCTAAGCGCATCTGGGTTTCCCATCTCGAGGAGCTAAGAGGCGTTGCGATGTCATCGCCGAGACGGCCGTTTTCCCCACGCCGCTAGGTGATCACCCCTTCCTCGACCAGCGTTTCCATCTGCTTCTCGGACATACCCAGCAGGTTGCCGTAGATCTCGCCGTTGTGCTCGCCGTACTTGGGGATCGGGCCGGCGGACGTGGGCGTCTTCGAGAACTTGATGATGGTGGGACCGGGCACCAGCACCTTCTTGCCCGGTGGGTCGTGGGCGTCGGCCTCCATCATGACCTCCCGCTCCCACATGTGTCTGTCCTCCAACACCTCCGGGATCGACTTCACCGCGCCAAAGGGGATGTCGGCGGCGACCAACGCGTCCTCCACCTCCTGAACGGTACGCTCCTCGCACCACTCTCGCAGCAGTTCCATGCGGATCTCGGCCATGTCGGTGGCGAACATAGGCGCGGCGAACTCGGGGTCCTCGGCCAGTTCGTCGAACTTCATCACCCTGAGCATCCGCTCCCACATGCCGGCCCGCGCCGCGCCGGTGGTGACCCACCCGTCCTTGCAGCGCAGGAAGGTGCCCACCCGGACGAAGTCGTTATTGCCCGTGTCGTAGCACATGGCCAGGGCAACCTCCTCCAGGGTGATGCCGCCGTCGAGCATGGCGACCTCCAGCCACTGGCCCTCGCCGGTGCGGTCACGATGCCGCAGCGCTCCCAGGATGCCGATGACGGCGTGGAGGGCGGCGGTGCGGTCCATCACCGGCCCGTTGCCCATGATGGGTTCGCCGAAGCCCCGGCCGGTCTGGTCGCCGAAGCCGCTCATGGCCTGGATGATGGGGTCGAAGCACTGACGGTCACGATAGGGGCCGTATTGCCCAAAGCCGGACACCGAGGCCAGGATGATGCCGGGGTTCACTTTGCACATCTCCTCGTAGCTGAACCCCATCTGCTCCATGGTGCCGGGCCGGAAGTTCTCCAGCACTACGTCGGAGATCTCCAGCAACCGGAAGAACAGCTCCTTGCCCTTGTCGTGCCGCATGTTCAAGGTGACGCTCTTCTTGCCCCGGTTGTACGCGGCGAACTGAACGCTCATGCTGCCGACGAAGGGGCCGGAGTTCCGCAGGTCGGCGCCCTTGCGCCATTCCAGCTTGAGAACCTCCGCGCCCATGTCCTGCAGGATAAGACCGCCCCGGGGCGCCGCCTGCCAGCGGGCCAACTCCAGAATCCGTACACCGTCCAACACTGCTGTCGAGCCGTTAGCCAACATCACCAAGCTCCTAGTCTTTTGAGTTTCGAAGGCATCCACAGCAGGAACCCTCGCCGTACCTTGTATTAGAAATTATCGCGAGTATAACGCGATTCGTCCCGGCGCTTGCGGGAGGACTTCCTGCAGGCCATCCGGGGCTATGACGCAGCATACGCCGAATCGGCGCGTCCTATCTAAGCCGGTGGTTGGGCTACAATGCGCCGGGCCTAATGACTGGGCAATGGGACCAATCAGTTTGATTGCTATCGGCGGGGAAGCAGCCGATGTCGCGGCGATGTGGACTTACAAGGCGACGGTCTGATGCTACTGGGTTGGGAACTGGCCCTTGGCCTGACGGCGATGTTCTTCGGGGCCATCGTGCTGGGCACGATCAGCTTCGGCTTGGGCACCGTGGCGATGCCCTTCCTCTTGCTGATCCTGGCGCCCCAGGATGCGGTGGTGATCGTCAACGCTGTGGTCGTCCTCACCACCGGCCTGACGGTGGCCCAGACGTGGCGGCACCTGAACCTGAGGGAATCCTGGCCCTTCGTGGTCGCCGGTTTGCCGCCGGTACCCCTCGGAGTTCTCCTGCTACACGGGGCCGACGCGGTGGCGCTCCGGCTGACCATCGTCGCGGTCATCCTGGCGTTGGGCGTGATGAGCCTGTTCCAGGTACATTTGCCCGGCGCGCGCAGCCGCTGGGCTGCGCTGATTTGCGGGTTCATCGCGACGCTGCTGGTAACGACGCTGGGCGTCGGCGCCCCGCTGGCGGGGCTCTACTCCATCGAACAGGACTGGTCCAGGGACACCATACGAGCCACGCTCGGTCTGTACTTCTTCCTGGCGTCGGCGCTGGCGTTGGTCCTCTTCTTCGTGACCGGTTTGATTCCAATCGCGACGGCGCAAAACATCGGCGTGCTGAGCCTGGCCGTTCTGGCGGGTTCAGGGGTGGCAGCGGTGATCGCCAGTCGTATCAGCCTGCAGGCTTTTCGCTACGTAGTCGTAGCGGTCACCGTGCTGGGCAGCATCTCGCTGTTGACCCGCGAACTGCTCCGCATGCTCTAGCGGGAGACCCACCGCAGCGGTTCCCTGGCCGCTCCCCCGTTTGTGGAATCCTGCGGGTTTGGCTAGAATTCGCGCGACCTTACGAGTTGAGCCAACAAGGAGCAGCCAGATGCCCGGCAGCCTGATCACCGATGAAGTCCGAGCCCTGATCGGCGCGGAATCGGAGCCTGAACGCAACCGGTTCCCCATCAGCGCGGAGATGGCCTACGACGTGGCCGACGCCATCGAGGACTACAACCCACTGTACGTTGATCCCGAATACGCCGACCGAAGCCGCTTTGGCAGCCTGCTCTGCCCGCCGCTGGCCGCGTGGAAGGACATCGCGCCGCCCATCGGCTACTTCGGCGCCGGCCAGGAGTGGCACTTCGAGGTTCCGCTGCCCTTCAACAGCTACGGCCTCAACGGCGGCAGCGACTGGCAGTTCCTGGCTCCCGTGCGAGTTGGCACCTGGATCACGCGCCGGTTCCGCATGCTGGACATCTTCGAGAAGCAGGGACGCTCCGGCGCGCTGGTCTTCATCGTCCGCGAGGAGATCCAGACCGACCAGCACGACCGCGAGCTCAGCCGCGCCCGCCGGGTCAGCATCCACCGCGCCCTCCCCGCCGGCGAGCAGCCCACCGACGTCGCCCAGGTGGCCACCGACCTGTCCACCGTGGCCGTTGCCCCGCCGAACCCGGAGGTGATCCTGCCCAAGCCGCAGCCAACCGGCGGCGAGCAACGGCACTTCGAGGACGTGTCCGTGGGCGACAGCCTCCCGCCGGTGGTGAAAGGCCCGATGACCACCACCCATCTGATCCGCTGGGCCGCCGCCAATGGCAACTACGCCCGCATCCACTGGGACCTGCCCTTCGCGCAGCTGACCCAGGGACTGCCCAACGTGGTGGTCAACGGATCCCTGAAAAACCAGTACCTGGGCCAGCTGTTGCTGGATTTCGCCGGCGACGCGGGCTGGTTCCGGCGGTTCTACGTGGAGCACCGGGGCATGGACTTCCCCGGCGACACTATTACCGCCGCCGGCATCATCACGGGCAAGCGGGAGGAGAACGGCTTCGGCCTGGTGGACTGCGCGGTGAACCTGCAGAACGACCGGGGCCACCAGACCGCCTCCGGCACTGCCACCGTCGTCCTGCCCCGGCGGGGCCAGTCGTTGCCCCTGGACTGGGAAGCGGAGGCCTGGTGATGGTCGGCGTTCCCTTTGGACTACCGCTTGACGGCGTGCGGGCGCTGGAGCTGGGCGGGTACGTGTCCGCTCCGTACTGCGGCCGGCTGCTGGCCGACTATGGCGCGGACGTCATCAAGATCGAGCCGCCCGGGGCCGGCGACGAGGCCAGGCGCATGGGCCCCTTCGCCGGTGACGATCCGCATCCGGAAAAGAGCATCCCGTTCCTCTACCTGAACACCAACAAGCGCGGAGTCACGCTGGACGTGGAAACGGTGGCGGGAGGTGGCTTGCTGGACCGCCTGCTCGAATCGGCCGACGTACTCGTCGAAAACTACCCGCCTGATGCCCGGCCACCCTGCCTCGAACCCGAAAACCTGGCCGAGCGGTATCCGCACCTGATCGTCACCTCCATCACTCCGTTCGGGCAAACCGGTCCCTATCGCGATTTCGCCGCCACCGACATCGTCACCACGGCCATCAGCGGCCTGATGTACCACTCCGGCGACTCCGACCAGGAGCCCCTGCGCAACACCCTGAACCAGTCATTCTACGTGGCGGGCATCAACGCCGCGGTGTCCACGTCGGCGGCGCTGTTCCAACGCATGTTCACGGGCCAAGGCCAGACCATCGACGTGTCCACGGTGGAGTGCCTCGCTTCGCATCTCGTCCAGGCGCTGCCCTACTACAACTACATGGGAGCCATCAAGGGCCGCCGGCCGGTGCGCGGCTCCGGCTTCGAGGAGCTGATGCCCGCCCGCGACGGCTACGTGATCCCTTCGGTGCAGGGCTCCCAGCCGTGGTCAACCGTGGCTGAGCTGATCGGCGTGCCCGAGTTGCAAGACGAACGGTTCGCCTCGGGCTCAGGCCGCATCGAGTTTGGCGAGGAGATCCACGACCTGCTGTTGCAAGGGCTGGCCCAGTGGGACCGGAAGGCGCTGCACCAGGCATCCGGCGAGCGTCGCCTGGTGTTCGGCATGGCCCAGGACGCCGGCGACCTCCACGAGTGTCCGCACCTGCACGAGCGGGAGTTCTTCCGCACCGTCTCCCATCCCGTGGCCGGGGAGGCCGACTATCCGGGCATGGGGCCGCGCCTGTCGGGTGTGGACTACCAGGTGCGACGCCACGCGCCACTGCTGGGTCAGCACAATGCCGAAATCTACGGCGACGAGCTGGGCTGCTCCTCGGCCGAACTGGCCCAGCTCAGGGCGTTGGGGGCGATATGACGATGCCGGAACGCTCTTTGCCCCTGGACGGCATCCGCGTGGTCGACCTCAGCCGGGTGTTCGCCATGCCCTACTGCGGCGCCTATCTGGCCGACCTGGGCGCCGAGGTCATCAAGGTCGACACCCACCACAACCAGTTCGTGGATACCACCCGCACCCTCAACGGCCCCTATCCCGACAACGACCCGGGCGAGCTGTACTGGGAGCGCGGTGGTACCTTCCAGACCCTGAACCACGGCAAGATCAGCGTGACCCTGGATCTGCGCTCGGATGATGCGTTGGAGGTGCTGCGTGAACTGGTCTCGATATCCGACGTGGTGCTGGAGAACTTCACGCCCCGGGTCATGCGCCGGTTCGGGCTGGACTATCCCAACCTGAAGTCTGTCCGCCCCGACCTGATCATGGTGTCAAACACCGGTTACGGCCACTCCGGGCCGTGGACCAACTTCGGCGCCATGGCCACCGCGCTGGAGCCGACCCACGGCACCGGCGCGTTCATGGGCTACCTCGATGTCGATGCCGACGGCCGCACGTCATCCGGCACAGTGCCCAACAAAATCGCCAATTCTTACACCGACTTCCTGGCCAGCTGGACGGCGCAGTTGGCGGTGCTGGTCAGCCTGATCCACCGGACGAAAACCGGACAGGGCATGTGGATTGACCTGGCCATGTACCAGGTGGGGGCGTCCTTCCTGGGCGAGGGCATCCTGGACTACGCCTTTAACGGTCGCCGCGCGCGCCGCCTGGGCAACCGCCACGAGTCGATGTCGCCCCACGGCTGCTACCCGTGCCAGGGCAACGACCAGTGGGCCGTGGTCGCCGTCCGGGACGATTCCGACTGGCGGGCCTTCTGCGACGCCATCGGCACAACTAACCTCGCGACTGACCCGCGCTTCGCCGACCCGGTGACGCGCCACGACAACCAGGATGCGCTGGACGAAATCATTTCGGGATGGACGTCCTCGCGCACCAAATACGAGGTCATGACCATCCTGCAGAACGCCGGCGTCCCCGCGGGGCCTGTCCTCGATGGGCGGGACATGCTCGGCGATCCGCACTTCCGTGACCGGGGCTATTTCGAGCCCGTGGACCATCACCCGAAGACTGGTCTGGGTCGCCGGGAATACCTGACGCGAGGCTGGCGCATGTCCGGTAGCGACGTCCGCATCCGTAGACCAGCGCCCATGCTCGGCGAGGACAACCGGCACATCCTCTCCGACCTACTCGGCATCGCCGATGCGCGTATCGCCGACCTGGAAGCGGCCGAGGCCATCGGCCAGACCCTGGCGGGAGCGCGCATCCCCGCCTCGGTTCCCCTGGATCGGCAGGTAGAGCTGGGCTGGACGGTCGACTACGACACGGTCTACCCGAGCCAGCCACCGGAATAGCGCCGGCGGGTTAATCTGGAGCGAGGGCCGGCGGCTTGGGTTTGCCACCGGCCCGCTGAGATAGCTAGTCGTTGTCTTCGACCACCACCCGCACGCTGCCGGTTTCGCCGTCGTACCCGCCTCCCGTCGCCGCGTGGCTGACCATCGCCCAGTATTTGCTGGATACGGTGTCTTCGGATGCGGTCAGCGTCACATCCTGAGTCGTGCTCCAATCGTCTGGGGTGAAGGTCAGGTTCGCAACGCTCGCGGTGACGCGGCCGCCGGGTGGGTCGATGCTGAGCGAAACGGTGACGTCGGAAGCGGGCTGCGTCGCCAGCGACACGGAGTAGGTCGCGGTGGCGCCCTCGGCCATGTTCACCTCGGCGACGCTGAATATGATGCCATCCGCGTCGTTATCCGCGGTCGTTTCAGTCGCTGTTGACACGTTGCTCACGGGTTGGTTAGAGAACAGCACGAGCGGGTTTCCGTCGCTGTCCGCGTAGGCGCCGTGGGAATCCCTGGCGAAGTTGTTGTCGTAACTCACCCTCACGTCCTGGCCGGCGGTTATCGCGTGCTGTAGGGGAATGGTCAAGGTGTTCCCCGTAACGCTTAGGCCGGTGGCCTTGGCCGGAGCCCCATCCACGGTCACGTCCAGGATGTCGTCAAAAAAGTGCTGCACTTCTACGGCATGGTGTTCAGAAAGCCAACCAATAAGGCGCAGGGGATCGGTGGCTTCGCTCAGCGTTACCCTTACTCCTGGTCGCTCCGGCGTGGGCGGCACGAAAGGCGGTATACCCGGGCTGCCGGCAATGGTAACCGTGATCGCGCTCACGAATTTCGGACTTATCCCATCCACCAGGTGGCCCGTGTCTGCCGCCACCGCGTTGTGGGTCAGGGTCGCCGGGTTTCCGGACAGGTCGGCGATGGTTCCGCCGTTTTGCATGATCTTGTTCGCGCCGATGGAGATGCCGTCGGTGTCGGCGTCGCCTTCCGCAATGGTGTAGGCGAACACTGCCGCCGCACCGTCCACCCTGCGGTACGCCGCATGTTTCGCGGCACCGCCGATATCCAACTCGATCTGCGGCGAACCGGTCACCTGCACGTTCTCACTGAAGGTAACCGTTACTTCAACACTTTCCCCAACGGTGTAGGTGTCGTCATCCCCGGGATCGGAGGTCAGGGCCACGGAGGAGACAGTGGGAGCGATTCTGTCCCTGGCGTACACCTTGTGATCCGGGTCAGCGCCGAGGGCCGGGTAGTAGCGGGAGACCCCGGCGCCGGAGGATTGAAAATTGAGCCTGCCGTCACGCGTGTACCCTGAGCCTCTGCTGCCGCGATCAACACTGATGCCCGTGTCATCCTGTTCGCCGGCCTGCACAGTGTAGGCGTAGACGATCCTGTCGGTGCCGGAGCCACGCACGTACCGTGCTGCGCGGTAGGTTGGTCCAGAACCGCGGTCGCCAACCCGGATGGCAATACCCTTCCGACCGGTCACTCTTACCGCCTCCTGGTACCGGATCTCGATCTCGATGTCCTCGCCAGCGTCATAAGCGACGCCGTTGGCCGGCGTTGAGACAATCCGCACGCCGACGGCCTGCCGGCGAATTGAACCGTCCGCCCGGTGACCCGACTGGTTGCCGAGGCCACGGTATATGCGGCTGACCCCGATATGCGTGTCTTTGACCTTGATCACGCTGGTGAGCCCGAACCCGTGCCATCGTTTGCCGTCGTGGTAGCCGTTATGGACGCTGACGCCATTGCCGTCTCGGTCTCGATCCTTGACGGTGTATCCGAACACCAGAGTATCCGTGCCGGACCCTCTCTGGTACCCGGCGGCCTTCCACCCCGGATTGACCCAGATCCCCATGATCGGCCGGCCCTCCACCTCGACCTCGCGATTGAAGGTGACCGCGAATTCGATGGTCTCCTTCCGACCATAGGTGTCCCCTGCGGCAGGTCGCGAAATTATGTCGATGCCGGTCACACGCGCTTCGTCGTCCACGATCGTGATATCGCACCGGTCGTCCCGCTGCGGATCATCCAGATCTTTCACAATGCTGGGCGGGGAGAACCTAACGACGAAAGATTCTTCACCTTCCAGGCGGTCGTCTTCGTAGGTCCGGATGGTTCGTTCCATACGATTGGCGCGGCGCTCGGCCTCGGTGCTGGCCTGCCAGACCCCGTCGAGGCGAGGGTAATCTGATCCGTTGGCGGTGTACCAATGGGTATGCCACCACCCTCCGAAATTGTCCTCCTCGTGACCGTTCACGTCCGTGCGCACCAGGTAAACCTTCAGTGAATTGCCCTCTTCCACATGGGTCTGTGGACAATCTACGTAGACCTTGGGACTGGGTCGGTCGTCGTGGTCCGCCGCAATTGGCGGGACGTTGGAGTTGCCGGGAATCATTGCTGCAGCGGCGAGGGCCAGCATGAGCGCCGCCAGCCCTAGGATTCGGTATCCCGCACGCATTTGTCGCCTGTCCATTGTCACTTCCTCCAGGTTGGTCGCCAGTCGGCGCGTGTCGGTCTATCAGCGCGTGGGAGCGGCCACGATCGCGGAGGTAGAGTCCATGGCCCAAAAGGCCGTCTCCAGCGACAATATGGCCTTAATAATTCATACGAACTCATATAAGCGAACTCAAAAAACCAGCTCATATCAACCAGTTCATATAAGTTCGATATACGTAACAAGCACGCGCAGATATACGATATATTTGTATATTGGGCTACTATCATCGGCGTGTCTGTGCATTTTCGGAAATGCACACGACAGGCAGCAGACTTACAACAAAAAACGGGCGGCGCCTTCGCACCGCCCGCCAACTAACTGCCAGGTGTCAAAACCCTTACATCTGATTAAGGACCCCAGTTCTGCTCAATGGATCGGAACACGCGGGCAAAATGGCTCTTCTGGCAGAATTGATCCGTGATGGGGTGTCTAATTCGGCAGAACCCGGAAACCTTCCGCCGCTACGCTGTTCCGACGGTCTTTCCCTCGACCAGCGCATCTATCTCCGCTTCACCGTACCCGTGCTCGGCCAGGATCTCCCGGCTGTGCTGGCCCAGGGCCGGCCCGCGGTGCCGGATGCTCCCTGGCGTCTCCGATAGCTTCACGGGGACGCCGATGTGGTTCAGTTGGCCCAGTTCCGGGTCGTCCAGCGTGACCTTCATCTCGCGGGCAAGCACCTGCTCGTCGCTGTACACCTGCTCCATGTCGTAGATGGGGCCGGCCACGACGCCGGCCGACTCCAGAAGTTCCATCCAGTGCTCGGTGGTGTGTTCGGCCAGGATGCCCTCCAGCAGTTCGGCCAGCTCCGCCTCTCGCGCCTTGCGGTCGTTGGGCTCCAGGTACCGCTCGTCTTCGATGAGGGCATCCTGCCCGATGGCGCGGCAGAACTGCTCCCACGTCGGCTGCGACGCCGCGCCGATGTTGATGTAACCGTCGCTGGTGCGCAGGGCCTGGTAGGGCGCGTTGACGCGGTGCGCGGAGCCGAGGGGACCGGGGATCTCGCCGTTGGCAAAATACTCCGACGACTCCCACACCGTGAATGCGATGCCCGCCTCCAGCAGTGACCCGTCCACCTGCTGGCCCTGCCCCGTGCGCTGGGCGTGGATATACGCCGCCAGGATGCCAAACGCCGTGAAACTGCCCGCGCCGATGTCGGTGATGGGCACGCCCACCTTGGCCGGCGGCCCGCCCGGGAAGCCGGTGATCGACATCAGCCCGCTCATACCCTGGGCCACGAGGTCGAACCCGCCCCGGTTGCGGTACGGGCCAGTGCCGCCGAAGCCGGATATGCTGGCGTACACCAGCCGGGGGTTGATCTCTGCCAGTGCCTTGTAGCCCAGGCCCAGGCGGTCCATGACGCCGGGCCGGAAGTTCTCCGCCACGATGTCCGCCGACTCCGCCATGCGCCGAAACACCGCCTTGCCCTCGTCCGAGCGCAGGTCCAGGGCGATGCTGCGCTTGTTGCGGTTCAGGGCGAGGAAGCCGCCGGCGATGTCGTGGGTCAGCCGCGACCCCATGCGCCGCGTGTCGTCGCCGGTGCCGGGGCGCTCGACCTTGATGACGTCGGCGCCCATGTCGGCCAGCAGCATGGTGCACATGGGGCCGGCCATGATCTGCGTCAGGTCCAGCACCTTGACGCCGACCAGCGGGCCGGCGGGATGACTGTTCGGAGTTCCATCGTTCTGGGTCATTGATCTCACCTGTTACGTCAACGGCGGTTTGACGGTCGATATTGCCGCACGGGATAATGCGGTCTCGCATCGGAGGCGCGGGATGGGCGAGATTATACTCGGCGACAATTTGGATGTCCTGCGGACGCTGCCCGACGGCGCGTTCCAGTTGATCTACGTCGACCCTCCCTTCAACACCGGCAAGGCCCAGTCCCGCACCCGCATCAGGGTCACCCCCGACCCTGACGGCGACCGCACCGGGTTCCAAGGGCGACGTTACCGCACCCAGGTCGTCGGTTCCAGCGAGTACGCCGACATCTTCGACGACTACATCGGGTTCCTGCGCCCGCGCATGGAAGAGGCGTACCGGGTGCTTGACGACCACGGCAGCCTTTTCCTCCATGTCGACTACCGCGAGGTCCACTACTGCAAGGTGATGCTGGACGAGATCTTCGGCCGCGACTCCTTCATCAACGAGATCATCTGGGCCTACGACTATGGCGGCCGGCCGAAAACTCGCTGGCCGGCCAAGCACGACAACATCCTGTGGTACGCCAAGGATCCGATCCACTACACCTTCAACTACGGCGCCATGGACCGCATCCCCTACATGGCCCCCGGCCTCGTCGGACCGGAGAAGGCCGCCCGGGGCAAGACACCGACCGACGTGTGGTGGCAGACCATCGTGACCGGCAAAGAGAAGACCGGCTACGCCACCCAGAAGCCTCTGGCCATCCTCGGCCGCATCGTTCGTGTCCATTCCAACCCGGGCGACCGCGTGCTCGACTTCTTCGCCGGCAGCGGGACCCTGGGCGAGGCGGCATATCGGGAGGGCCGGGAGTTCACGCTGATTGACAATAATCCGGAAGCTGTACGCGTGATGCAAACGCGGCTTGCGGAATATGATGTGCACACGGTCGCCTCCGACCACGATAACGCAACACAAACCATCGACATCGGGAGTGCAGCGAATTGACGACGAACAACCGTATAAAGCAGGACGCCGACTATATCTTCCATGAGCTCACCCGATCCATCTGCCCCGAGTGTAAAACCGTCATCGACGCCCAGGTCATCATCCGAGATAACAAGGTCTACATGCGGAAACGGTGCCCCGAGCACGGCTGGTTCGAGGGCATCATCAGCTCCGACGCCGAGATGTACGTCGGGAGCATCCGGTTCAACAAGCCCGGCACCATCCCCCTGGACTTCAGCACCGAGGTCAAAAACGGTTGCCCACTGGACTGTGGCCTCTGCCCCGAGCACAAGCAGCACATCTGCCTGGCCCTCATCGAGGTCAACACCGCCTGCAACCTCGACTGCCCCGTGTGCTTCGCCAACGCCGGCGCAGGCTACAACCTCACTCTGGAACAGGTTGAATTCATGCTTGACCGCCTGGTTGAAATCGAAGGCGACCCCGAGGTTGTCCAGTTCAGCGGCGGCGAGCCCACCATACACCCGCAGCTTCCCGAGATGATCCAGGCCGCCAAGGACCGAGGCATCCGCCAGGTGATGATCAACACCAACGGCGTGCGCCTGGCCCGCGACGACCGCTTTCTTGCGCAGATGGCCGCCCTGGACCCCGTGGTCTACTTCCAGTTCGACGGCCTCCGCGAGGAGACCTACCTGACCATCCGCGGCGAACCGCTGCTGGACACCAAGATGCGAGCGCTGGACCGGTTGGCCGAGGTTGGCATGACCGCCGTGCTGGTCGCCGCCATCGAGCGCGACGTGAACACGGACGAGGTGGGCAGCATCGTCGAGTTCGGCCTGAAGCACCCGGCGGTGCGCGGCGTCGTGTTCCAGCCCGTCACCCATGTGGGCCGGCACATCGAGTTCGATCCCATGACCCGCGTCACCATTCCCGACATCATCCACGGCATCGTCGACCAGACCGACGGCCGTTTCATCCTGGAAGATTTCGTTCCCGTCCCCTGCTGCTTCCCCACCTGCCAGGTGAACTCCTACCTCTTCGTGGACGGCGACACCGTCACGCCACTGCCCCGCATATTGGACATCGACCAGTACCTGGACTACATCACCAACCGCGCTTTGCCCAAGCCACCCAACGCCGCCGATATCCAGACCGCGCTGGAGGGTTTGTGGTCCGCCTCCGCCGTCGCTGGCACCGAGCAGACTGCCGGGCAGTTCGAGTGCGCCTGCGGACCCGGACTTGATCTGCCCTACGAGATCAACCACCTCAAGGACCACGTTTTCCAGATCGCCATCAAGGACTTCCTGGACGCCTGGACCTTCAACGTCAAGCAGGTGATGAAGTGCTGCGTCGGCATCCTGACACCCGATGGACGCGCCATCCCCTTCTGCTCCTACAACTCCGTGGGCTACCGTGAGCAGATTCGCGAGCAGCTTACGATGGAGCAGGGCCGGCAGAAGATCCTGTCGGTGTCGCAAAACTCTCGGGACAAGGCGTAAGGGTCGCGGTTGATGCTCGACACTTATGCCGCCAAGATCTGCTGCGCTGATCTCTACTCATCGGAACTGGCGCGGCTGATCCTGGGCGACAGCCTGCATCCCGGCGGCCTGCGCGCCACCAACCGGCTGGGTCGCGCCATGGGCCTGCAGGCCGGCTGGCGCGTGTTGGACCTCGCGTGCGGACTGGGCACCAGCGCCACGGCCATCTCCCGGGTGTTCCGCTGCCAAGTGGTTGGCCTGGAACTCGGCGCCGAGGCTTCCGCGTCATCCCGAGAGCGCGCCCGGGAGCAGCCCGTGCCCGCCGATGTCGCCTTCGTCAGAGGCGACGCTGAAATGCCCCCGTTCCGCGAGGGCGCCTTTGACGCCGTCATCATCGAGTGTGCCACCAGCCTCTTCGTGGACAAGGGAGAGGCCATCTCGCGCGTGCGCCGTCTGCTCCGGCCCGGGGGAGTCATCGGCATCTCCGACGTGACGGTGGAACCCGGCAGCCTGCCGCCGGAACTGGATGGAACCGTGGGCATGATGCTCTGCCTCACCGACGCCCTGCCCTACGACGGATACCAGAGTCTCCTGGATCGTGCCGGCTTTGTCGTTGGTGAACCGGAAGAACTTTCGGGCGAGGTGATGACGCTGCTGGCCGACCTGCGCGGCAAGATTGCCCTGGGCGGAGCCGTCGGCTTCCCTCCGTCGGAGCTAACCGCGGATCTGGCCGAATCCGCCCCCGGCCTGCTGGATCGAGTCGAGCAGTCGGTATCCCGCGGACAAATCGGTTACTGGTTATACGTGGGCCGGAATCCCGACTGAACGTGATTTGCTGTGCTATCATCTCGCCGTCCCGACCAATTGGCCCTTTTTTAGATGTTTTTTGACGATCTTCTGCCTTTGATCCCCCGCGTGCTCGCGGCGGCGCTGGTCGGTTACCTGCTCGGCAGCATACCCTTCGCCTACCTGGTGGCGCGCCTCAAGGGCGTCGATATCTTCGCCACCGGAAGCCGACGCGCCGGCACCGCCAACGTCTTCTGGCACGTGGGACGACGACGCGGCATGCTGGTGTTCGCCTGCGACATCATCAAGGGCGCGGTGGCCGTGGTCGTGGCCTGGATGCTGGGCGTACCCGAGCTGGCCGCCATCGTGGCGGGAGCAGCAGCGATTGCGGGTCACTGGAAGAGCATATTCACGGGGTTCAGAGGTGGCGACGGCATGGTCGTCCTGGTGGGCGTTTGTCTGGCCTACCTCAACTGGTACGTCCTCGTGGGTATCGCCGCCGGGATCGTCACCGTGCTGCTGTTCCGCCGCTCGGCGTTCCGGTCGTCCATAGGCATATTCCTGGGGTTCGGAGCCATGCTGGCCCTCAATACGCTGCGCGGCCATGATTGGGCCGTCATGTTTGGCTTGACCGCGCTGGCCATGGTGGTGGTCACCCACAACATCCTGACCAACTCGGACCATCGACCCGATAAAGCGGCGGCAATCGATCCCGACCTGCTCATCGAGGATCGGCCCGAAATCCTCGGAGAAGCCGCCCGCCTCAGCGAAGAGGCAATCCTGCTCGACGTTCTTCCGCCCGACGAGGAGAGCGAGACCCAGCGCCCGTCCTGAGACGGCGTTTATCCGCCCTGCCTTTCATCCCGCATTCGAGACAAGTCCAGTACCCAGCCCAGCATCTCATCAGATTCGGCTTCGGTGTACAGGCCGGGCTGCAAACGCACCGCCTCTGAAAGCTGCTCCGCACATTTGGGGATGTCTCCCTGGTCGGCGTACAGTCGGGCGGCGTTGTAGTAAGGGGCGGCAAACTCGGGGACGACTTTCTGTGCTTCGAGGTAGTCGGTCAACGCCGCCTCGGTATCCCCCAGGCTTTCGCGCGCGGCGCCCCGGTTGCTCAACACTTCGGCGAAGTCAGGACGCAGGTGCAACGCCACGTCGTAGTCGGCGATGGCTTCGGCGTATTTGCCCTGGGCATCATAGGCCAGCCCGCGATTGTTGATCGCCTCCACGTCGTCCGGCCGCAACTCGATGGCAGCGGTGTAGTTCGTCACCGCGTCGTCATATCGACCCAGGCGGTAGCAGACGCGAGCCTTGTTGAACCGGGCGTCCGCATTGTCCGGACTGTGCCGCAGCGCCTCATCATAATCGGCCACCGCGCCTCCTCCGTCGCCCAACTCGTCCCGGGCCACTCCCCGGTTCAGATAGGCGTTGGAGATATCGGGGCGGAGGGTGACCACCGCGTCGAAGGCCGCGATGGCGTCCGCGTACCTGCCCAGGTTGTTCAGTACGATTCCCCGGTTGTAGTAGGCCTGCAGATAGAGCGGGTCCAGGTCGATCGCCGTCGCGTAATCGACCAACGCACCCTCGGGGTCGCCCACATCATCCCGGGCGTTTCCCCGCTGGTAATACGCCGGCGCAGCCAGGGCGTCGAGTTCTACCGCCGCGCTCAGGGCGTCGACCGCTTCTTCCGGTTTTCTACGGCGCAGGCAGGTTACGCCCAGGTTGAACCTGACCGCGAAGTCGTCCGGGCGCTGTGCGGCCATCCCGTGGTAGACGGCGTATGCTTCCGAATACCGACCGATGGCGAAGCAGCCATTCCCGAAAATCAGGCTCCTGGGGCTCTGTCCCTGCTCCAGCCCGGAGTCGGCCTCCGTCAACTGGTCGAGCAGGGTTGCCACCTCGGCGGCATCTTCCCCGGTCAGGCGGCCGCCGCGCGGCCGGGGCGTGAGCGCAGCCGATCCCAACCCGTGCCACTCCAGCAGGCCGGCCAATCGGCCCAGCAACTTGTCCGCGACTGCGTCGCTCATGGCGCGACCATCCAACTTCACGCCCCGCCAGTCACCAGCTGAGCGTATTGGCCAGCCCTACAGCGTTGACACTCGGTCGCCGCCCATTTCCGGCTGCAAAGCGATCTGCGCCAGCGCCAGGGCCGAGTAGTAGGCAACCGTCATGGTGAGGTCAACGACGCCCCGGTCCCCGAGGAATGCGCGCACCGCCTCGAAGTTCTCGTCGGATACGTCCTTCTCGCGGATCATCTGCTGCACGAATCGGGCGATGGCAGCCTGCTGGCCCTCCAGGCAGTCCGGGGCCTTCCAGGTCCGGATGCCCTCGATGGCCTCATCGCTCACGCCAGCGTTGGCAGCGGCAACGGCGTGGCCGGTCCACTCGATGCCGGAGTCCCACTCCCGGGCCACCAGGATGATCGCCAGTTCCTTGAGGTCGTCCGACATGGACGACTGGAAGCGCAGCGTCGAGCCCATGGACGTGAGGTAGCCGGCGGCTTGCGGGCTGTGCAGGAGCGCACGGAACTGCAGTCCCACGTCCGCCGCGCCCCGGTCTTCCCGGATCCGGTCGTAGATCGCCTGGCCGTCCGCGTCCAGTTCTTCCCGTGCGACGTAAGGAACCCGTGCCATCTCAAAACCCTCCGGCTCAAACTGGCAACCAGCATACCATAGGGCCGGCCCGCCTCCCCAAACGGGCCCACGGCTGTAACCCATTTTCTGAAACCCATCTTCTGGAAACCCGCACGCGCACGGAATGTCGGCAGCGATCACCCGATGCGCGCGGGGGATCAGACGGGCTCGGCGACGCCACTTGCGAACCGTCACTGGTGCATCTACTATTGCGACCACTGGACGCGCCTTCAGAAGCGTCTCCGGGCGCATCTCACCCGCAGGCAAGGGATTATCCGACGATAATCGGTTATCTCAGTGATTCCGAAGTTGAGAAACACCTTCTACGGCTGGTACGTCGTTTTTGGCTGCGCCATGGTGACCCTGGGCGTGTCGGGTGGCCAGTTCTCCTTCGGCGTGTTCCTGCACCCGATGACCGAGGAGTTCGGGTGGAGCCGCGGCACCCTGTCCCTGGCCTTCGGCATCACCTACATGATCTCGGGTCTGCTGCGGCCGCTGGCCGGATACCTGGCCGACCGGTACGACGCCAAGTGGGCCTCCCTGAGCGGCGTGGTCATCATGGGCTTCATGCTGGTGTTGCTGCCAACGGTCAACACGCTGTGGCAGCTTTACCTGGTGTTCGGCGTGATGAGCACCGGCATCACCCTGGGCACCGGCCCAATCCTGACCAAGATCGTCAGCCAGTGGTTCCTGACCCGACGGGGACTGACCCTGGGCATCACCGGCGGCGCCGGCTCCATGGGCGCAATGCTGCTGGTGCCGGCCACTTCGGTCTTCCTGGTCCTGCTGGACTGGCGGGAAGCGTACCTCTTCCTCGGCCTCCTCCTGCTGGTGGTGATCTTTCCCATCGGGGCGTTCCTGATCAAGAACCAACCCGTGGACAAGGGCTTGCAGCCCTACGGTCAGGCTCCCGGCGCTGCCGCCGGGGGTCCCGGCAGATCCGGTGCGGCGCTGGACCACGTCACGTTCGGACAGGCCCTGCGCACCGGGTTCTTCTACAAATTGACCTTCGGCTATTTCGTTTGAGGTTACTCGATGAGCTTCGTGAACGCTCATTTCGTGACCTACGCCCGCGACCTGGGCTACTCGCCACTGGTGGGAGCGGGCGCGTTCAGCCTGATCGGCGCGACGGCCATCGTGGGCGCGCTGCTGCTGGGGCATTTTTCGGACCAGTACGGGAGGCGGAGGCTGCTGGCCGCTTCGTACCAGTTGCGCATGGCCGGTTTCGTGGTCGTCCTGCTGTCGATGGGCGTGTCGTTCCTGGGAATACCGCCCCTGGGCGTCGTGCCGCTGGTGATTGGGATGGTGCTGGTTGGCTTTTCCTGGAACGCGGTGGTGGGGATTACCGCGGCCTACGCCTCGGACGGTTTCGGCACAACCAACCTGGGCAGGATTTACGGGACGATGTTCGCGGTAATGCCCATCGGTTCGGGGATTGGTTCAGCGCTCAGCGGGTACATGTTCGACCTGCGCGGCAACTACGAGATCGCGATCTGGACCAACATCATCCTGCTGGTGGTTTCCGCAGTGCTGGTGTGGTCCATCGGCGACGATCGACCCAGCGCCAGGATCGCGGAACTCGCCGAGCAACGCGCCCCGGCATAGTTCGCGGGACGGGTTCCTCTCAGACGACCCGGCGTATCTCTGAGACGGTAACCCTGTGTACCGGTAGCTCCGAGCGTGGGATGGCGGAGCTGGAACTGGGCCATTCGACGTCATTGCGAGGCGCTTGCGCCGTGGCAATCTCGTTGGGTCCAGGGCCGCCGCTCGCGAGGATTGCTCCATTCTGCACAAGATTGCCGCGCTTCGCTCGCAATGACAGATGCGCACAATCGAACGACCCTGGGGGCTGGAACGGGCCGGATGACCGGTATCCTCAAATCAGGTATGCTGCGCCCATGCTGAGCGACCTCTGGGTAATCGCCGCCGCCATCATGATCCTGGCCGGTCTCCTGGCCAGCCAGTTGCTGCTGATCGTGGTGGGCGTACTGATCCTGCTCATCTGGCTAACCGGCAAGCACTGGCCGAGGTATGCCTTCGGTCGCCTGACCTACCGGCGCCGTCTGGAGCGACGCCGGGCTTTCATCGGCGACGTGGTCGACTACTACGTCACCGTTGACAACGGAAAGATCCTGCCCATGATCTGGCTGGACATATCCGACGCCTTTCCCATTGGGTTACAGACCGGCGGGACGCACCAGCGCGGCGTCGGGGCGGAGGCGGAACTGGACCACCGGATCACCACCTCGTTGCTGCCCTACCAACGGGTGACCTGGCGATACCAGGTGCGTTGCCGGGCACGGGGCAACCATCGCATCGGGCCGGCCCGTTTACGCAGCGGCGACATGTTCGGCATTACCGCCGCCGAAAAATACGTTCCCGACGTGGAGTACCTGCTGGTTTATCCGCGCATCGTCGACCTCAACCAGATGATGAACCTGTGGGAGCGACCGCTGGGCGCCAGCCGGGGCCGCCGCCTCATCCAGGACGATCCCAGTCGTTTCGTTGGCCTGCGGGAGTACCGTCCCACCGACCCGCTGAAGCGCATCGACTGGAAGGCCACCGCCCGTCATGGCAGGGTCGAGGCCCGCATCTTCGAGCCGGCCGCCACTCGCCACATGCTGATTGCGCTGAACGCGCGCACGGGCGATTCCGCCTGGCAGGGCAGCAACCGCCGGCTGTTCGAGCGCGCCGTTACCGTCGCCGCCTCCGTCGCCGAATACGCTGAGCGCGAGGGCTATACCTTCGGACTGGTCAGCAACGCCGTCGCGTCCTATTCCAGCAAGTGGATGTCAGTGCCCGCCGGCGGAGGGAATCTGCAGCTTGAGGCCGTGCTGGAATCGCTGGCAATGGCCGGTCCATTCTGGGTGGCTGAGCTGTCGGCGGTCTTGCGCACGGAGACGGACACCCTCCTCTCCGATGCCACCGTTGTGGTGGTAACCGCCATACTGTCCCGGGCCGTGGTACAAGAGACGGAACAGATTCGCCGGCGCGGCCACCGAGTGGTGGTGTTCTATGCGGGAGATGGGCCACCGGGACCGGCGGCGTCCGAACTGCCGTCGGAGGTTACGGTGTATCTGGCAGGCTCCAGCCTGGCCGGCCTGGAGGACATCTGGCGCGACGATTGGTCAGGCGATCCCATAGGGGAGCCTGACTTGGTTTCCTCCGAACCGGCCGGTTAGGGCGGACCGGCGGTCTGGAACAACCATGGGCGCATTCGCTCGCTCCGCTCTCATCGCCAGCATCGTCCTATTCCTGGAGGGATTCGCGGTTTATCTGGGCTGCCGCCTGTTCGCCCATATAATTCGACTGCCCGACGCCTCCGTACCGTTGGGAATCGCCATGCTTGCCGTGGGCTGGTCGTTCATCCTGTCCTGGTACGTCCAGACCATCCGCTTCTCTCTCAACCTCAGGGGCATCATCGGTCTGGTGTTGAGCGCGGTGTCGGTGCTGGCGCTCGCCGGTATCAGCATGGGGGCCGGCTGGTTCCCTGTCGGTGAAGTATTTTCCGGCGATTTGCGGGCAGCGGCGGCGCTGGGATTGTCCGCCATATTCATGCTGCTGCTGTGGTGGCGGGGAACAGCCATCGCCCGGGACGACGTCACGCTGGACGTGGTCCGCAATGCGTTCGTTCGTGGCGTGGTGGTGATCATTGTTGCTGTGACCGCTGACACCCTGCTGTCGGCGGCGATCATCCGTCTGCCGGCGCTGCTGGCGTTTTTCGCCACCGGTCTCGCCGGGCTGGCCATCAGCCGGTTTGCCGCCGAGGGCGGCGCCCGTCGCATGAACCGAGGCTGGATGCTCGCCATTCTGTTCAGCGTCGGCGGCTTGCTGCTGCTGGCGGTGATCCTGGGAGCGATTGGCGTCGGCGGTCTGGACGCTGCAACTCGCGCCATTCTCAAAGGGATGGCATTCCTCGGCTTGTGGACGCTCCGGCCGATTCTCCTGCTGTTGGGGCTCCTGGCGGCCGGACTCGTGGCAGTGGGCAACTGGGTTTCCAGCCTGTTCGGCGGCGGCGATCTCAGCGGACTGGAACTGGCCCGGTTGCAGATCGAAGAATTCCACGAAAGCCTGCGCGAGGTCGAGGGCGACGGCCCACCCAGCATCATCCTGACCGTGATCAAGTGGCTGGCATTCCTGGCTGCCCTGTCCCTGGCCGGCTGGGTGCTGTTCCGCATGTTCCGGCGCCGGAGGCTGGTGGGCGGTGCCTATGCCGATGACGAGGTACGCGAGTCAATCTTCACCTGGGGAGGCGCCGGGCAGGATCTGGCGGACGCGCTTTCCGGATGGATGTCGCGGGCGTCCGGTTTGCGACGCCGCCGCCCACCGCCGACCACGCCCCGCGAGGTGTACCACCGCATGCTGGAGGTTGCCAACGCCGTCGGTTTCCCGCGTCGCGGTTCCCAGACTCCCGAGGAGCACCGCCAGGACGTCAGGGAGACGCTACCTGACCCGCCGATGGGGCGGATCGTCGGTGGTTTTCAACGTTACTATTACGGTCCCGGCTACGAAGTAGCCGACCCGGAAAGCATGTCATCTCTGCTGGATGACCTCGACGAGCTCCAACCGCGCCAGTAAGTATCGTCCATCAAACCGGGTGGTGGATCGCCTGCCGGGTGGCCGGGGCCTTTCGATTGTCATTGCGAGGCGCTTGCGCCGTGGCAATCTCGATGGGTCCAGGACCGCCTCTCGCGAGGATTGCTCCATTTTGCGCGAGATTGCCGCCCCCGCATCAAGTGCGGGGTCGCAATGACAGATGCCCACAATCGAAAGACCCTGCCGGGTGCCCGGGGACGCTGATCTACAGTGGTGGGTCGGACCGGTTCCGCATGGGATCGGGGCTCCCCGGTTGCTGCAGGAAGCGCATCCGGGCCTGCTGCAGGTTGCCCTGGATCAACTCGCTGCCGGGGTTCAAGCGGTCGGCCCGTTCCAGGTCCTCCACTGCGAGCCGGTAATCGCCCCGACAAAAATGGGCGTACCCCCGGCAGTTGTAGGCCTCGGCATAAATCGGGCTGATGGCGATAGCGCGGTTGAAATCGGCGATGGCCCGTCCGTGGTCGCCCATCAACCCCCAGGTCATACCCCGATGGAACCAGGCTTCGGGGCGATCCGGGTCGATGCGAATCGCCTGCTCAAATTCCGCCATGGCATGGCCGAAGTGCTCGTTTCGCCGGTATTCCACGCCTTTGAGGACGTGTTCCTGGTGCAGCTGTTCGCGCGCGATGTCCTGAGCAGCATCCGGTTCCACGGGCAGGTCGTCCGGACCGGCGGCCATTCGCGTCTCCGCGTCTTCGGGTAAATCCATCGCCTGCATTTCGGCTGCCTGGTCAGGCGGTTCCGGCTCAACCTGAGGGTCTGGAGCGGGTTCATCCTGCGGGGGTGCCTTGGGCGATGCCGCCCCGTAGCGCCTGAGGCGGAGGCGGTGCTTGGCACCGTCGATGCGTTTGGCTTCATTGATGGCGCCGACGGCAGCCAGCAGCCGGCCAATGGAGTCCAGCGCGCGGTCCAGATCGTCGTCGTCGAAGGTGTCCTGGTGCGCCCACCGGTTGCGGGTCTCGCGGATTTCTGAGACCAGGCTGCGTTCGGCAGGGCCCATACTGTCGCGGAAAACATCGTTCCAGGCCATGGCCATCACGCGCAGGGTAACCGAGATGTCCCCGGCGATCTCGCCCAGAGCTTCCGAGTCGTCGGGGGCGTACCGTCCGGCGTCCACGGCCTCTTGCATTTTGCCGGCCACGTAGGGACCCAGTCCGGCGGCCAGCAGTCGCAGGGCCTCACCGACCAGGCTATGGTTGTTGTAGGGAGCAGGGGCAGTCATGAGATTCCGTCCAAATTACCGCCAAAGGGTGAGCGCAAATTCCACTTCTACAGAAATGATTGATCTGCATTCCTCCCGGTCACGGTAGCATGAAGGAACGGAAGCCCGTCGCGTAAAGCCAGCGCGATTTTCGCGCATTGATAAAGGCCTTCTCCTTTGTGGAGAAGGCCTTTATCAGCGCTTCGTATTGTGAGGACTGTGGACCGTGCTAGTCCTCGTCGCCGTACTGCTCTTTGAGCATTTCGACCACCGCCGGGTCGGCCAGCGTGGTGGTGTCGCCGAGAGCCCGGCCTTCAGCCACGTCGCGGAGAAGGCGACGCATGATCTTGCCGCTGCGGGTCTTGGGAAGCTCGGCGGCGAAGTAGATGTCGTCGGGGCGAGCCATGGGTCCGATCTTGCCGGCGACGTGCTGCTTCAGCTCGGTGATCACGTCGTCGGAGCTGGCCACCTGGTCCTTGAGGGTTACGAAGGCCACGATGGCCTGGCCCTTCACATCGTGGCTGCGGCCGATGCACGCGGCCTCGGCCACCTTCAGGTTGTCCACCAGCGCCGATTCCACCTCCATGGTGCTGATCCGATGGGCCGACACGTTGATAACGTCGTCAACCCGGCCCAGCAGCCAGAAGTAGGATTCCTCGTCCAGTTTCGCGCCGTCGCTGGTGAAATAGGTGCCCTCGTAGTTGGACCAGTACTGCTGCACGAACCGTTCCGGGTCGCCATAGATCCCGCGCAGCATGCTGGGCCACGGTTTGCGCACCACCAGGTAACCGCCGCCGCCCGGGCCGATCTCGTTGCCCTCCTCGTCCAAGATGGCCGCGTCGATGCCGGGGAATGGCTGCGTGGCCGAGCCGGGCTTTAGCGTGGTGATGCCCGGCAGGGCGGAGATCATCACCGCGCCGGTCTCGGTCTGCCACCAGGTGTCCACCACCGGACAGCGGCCGCCGCCGATGTGCTGCCAGTACCAGACCCACGCCTCCGGGTTGATGGGCTCACCAACGGAACCCAGCAGGCGCAGCGACGACATGTCGTGCCGCTCGGGATACTCCTCTCCCCAGCGCATGAAGGTGCGGATCGCCGTGGGCGCCGTGTAGCAGATGGTGCAGGCGTACTTCTCGACAATGGCCCAGAACCGGTCCCGGTCGGGATAGTCCGGCGAACCCTCGTACATCACCGTGGTCGCGCCATTGGACAGCGGCCCGTAAATGATGTAGCTGTGGCCAGTGACCCAGCCGATGTCGGCGGTGCACCAGTACACGTCATCTTCCTTGAGGTCGAAAATCCACTTGCTGGTGGCATAAGTGCCGGTCATGTAGCCGCCGGTGGTGTGTACGATGCCCTTGGGCTTGCCGGTAGTGCCGCTGGTGTACAGCATGAACAGCATGTCTTCGCTGTCCATCTGCTCCGGCTCGCAGGTCAGAGGCTGGTCGGCCACCAGGTCGTGCCACCAGACATCCCGACCCTCCACCATGGGCACATCATGGGCGGTGCGCTTCACCACCACCACATTCTGCACCGGCGTGTCGCCCTCGATGGACGCGTCGGCATTCTGCTTCAGTGGAATGATGCTGCCGCGTCGCCAGCCGCCGTCGGCCGTGATCATCACCTTGGACTGGGAGTCCTCGATGCGATCCCGCAGTGACTCCGCGCTGAACCCGCCGAACACGATGCTGTGGGGCGCGCCGATGCGGGCGCACGCCAGCATGGCGATGGCCAGCTCGGGCACCATGGGCATGTACAGCGTAACGCGGTCGCCCTTCTTGACGCCCAAGCTCTTCAATCCGTTGGCGAACTTGCACACCTCGCGGTACAGGTCGCGGTAGGTGTAAACCTGCCAGTCTCCCGGCTCGCCTTCCCAGATGATGGCCGCCTTGTTCTTGCGCGGGCCGTCCAGGTGCCGGTCGATGCAGTTGTACGCGGCGTTGAGCTTGCCGCCCACGAACCATTTGGCAAATGGGGCATCGGACCAGTCCAGCACCGTGTGCCATGGCTCGAACCAGTCCAGTTCGCCGGCGAACCGCTCCCAGAACGCCTCCGGGTCCCGAGCAGCCTCTTCGTACACCGCCGGGTCGGCGATGTTGGCGTTGGCGACGAACTCGGCGGGCGGCGGATACGTCCGGTCTTCCTGCAGCAGGGCCTCAAAAGCGCCGGTATTCTGAGTCATGGTAAGGAACCTCCGGAGCGGGTAACCACAGTGTCAATCACCCGCAGATATTAGCACATCGCCGGCATGGTAAGATTCGGCCATCATGTGCCCACGGCGCAGACCCGGGCGGAGGAATCCCTGATGACTACAACGACGCTGACGATGGTCGGGATGCCGCCGGCGCGACCCTTCAGTTCCGAAGAGTGCGCCGCCCTGGTCCGGGCCGGCATCATCGGCCCGGATGAACCGGCCGACGTGCTGGCGGGTCGCCGTCGTTTCACCGTGGACGAGTACCTGGCCATGGAGAGGGCCGGCATTCTGTACAAATCCGACCGAGTTGAATTGATTGACGGAGTGATAATCGTTATGCCGCCAATAGGCGACCGCCACGTGAGCGGCACTGATTGGGTAACCACGCTGTTCGTACCGCCACTGATCGGGCGAGCGACGGTGCAGATGGCGGGCCCTATCTATCTGAACGACCACAGCGCTCCGCAGCCCGACGCCGTCTTGAAGCGGTGGAATCCGCCCGGTTCGAGCGCGACCGGGCGGACAGCGCCGGGTGACGTCTACCTGGTCATCGAATTCGCGGAGAGCTCGCTGGCCTATGATCAGGGCGCCAAGCTGGCACGGTACGCCGCGGCCGGTATCCCGGAGGTGTGGGTGGCCAACCTGCGGGCGCAGGAAGTGACGTCCTATTCCGAGCCCAACGGCGCGGATTACGCGGCCGTCCGTACCTACCGAGCTGGGGAAAACGTCAGCCCCCGGGCATTCCCCGATGTGGTACTGGCAGTGTCTGACTTCATGCCGCCGGCCGGACCGGACACCGCCGAAGCGCCCTAAACCGGGCCTATCACCTACGGCAGCGGCCCATACCACCGCGCCACGATCTCATCCACCTGTGCTGCCTGCGCTTCGGACACGTCGGCCTTGAAAGCCGCGACCAGGTGGCAGATGCCCAACTCTGTGCCCTCGCAGTTGTCGGAGTAGTCCTCCGCCTGCGATTTCAGGTAGAGGCTGCGGAAACCCTGCCGGAAGGTCTCTCCGCCCAGGGCATGATAGAGATCGAGGAAAAGGCGTTCGCCAAGCGAGTAGTTGCAGTTGAACCCCCTGGTTCCCAGCGCATCTGGATCCATGGCTTCCAGCTCGCCAATCGTCTCGGCCGCTGCGCAGGGGTTGTTGGTCACGTCGATCGGCGTTTCCTCCCGGGCGAATTCTGAGATACTCCCGAGTATTTCAGCGGCCCCTTCGTCGATCCAGTTACTATTGCCATGCCAATAGTAATGCGCAACCTCGTGGCCGATAACGAAGGGCGTATAGTCCCACCGAGCGCTGTTCTCGACGTCATACGCCAATTGCATTGCCATGTGCGTACCGAAGTTGGTACCGCCTGACCCTGGAAACACCGCATCGTCGTAGAGCAAAGCGATGTAGGTCGTGGGCAGAGCCACTCCCATGAATTCCTCGATGGTCCGCACGCTGTGTTCGAGGTAGTCCATGCTTGCGGTCGACTGGTCGCGGATACGGACCACGGCCAGCGATACGATGCCTGAAATCGGCAGTTCGACGGTGCGCTCTTCCCAGTGGACTCCGGACCCGCGCAGAAGCACATCCCCGGAATCGGGCCGGTAGGAATAAGTGCCCGCGAGCAGAGCGACCATCTTTGCCTCTTCGTCGGTGATACCGTCCTTCAATTTCGGATCAGCCAGGACATCCAGGAAGATTTCCTCATCGTCGTACTCGAGTCTCTGCAACGATATCACCGCCAGGGCATCCTTGCTGGTTACCGTTTCCAGGAACGGCATAGAGAGCACCTGGATCGCCGCGTGAATGATGTTTTCCCGGACCAGATCGTCCTCGATCCAAACCAGCCCATAGAGGTTTTGGGCCACCGTTGCCTCGTGGGAGGTAATGCCGTCGACAAACCAGGGTTGTTGCAAGACCGCGGGAGCCAACTCGTCCCCGTAAAACGCCATCCAGCGCACTGAATCCAGCGCAGTCGCCTCCGCCTCGGATATGCCGTCTTCCAGCCAGTCGAGTTCGATGGCAATTGCGAACACCTCGGGGTACCAGACCGCAAGGTTCACAAGGTCCTGCGCGGGTGGCGTCTCGCCCTTGTCCAAGCCGTCGCCAATCCAGGAAAGGCTCCCGATCTGGCTCGCGAGCGTCCGTTCGTTGTCTGCCAGCCACTGGCCGTTTTCCAGTTCCCTGACCGCGCTCGGTATGGTCGGCGTGTTCGTCGGTCTGGGCGCGAACGTGGGGATCGGCGTGGGGGTTGACCTCGGCCGTGGTGTATAGGTCGGCCTGGGTGTTGCGGCAGTCGTGGCCGTCGGTTCTGGCCGGGGCGTGAGACTCGGCGCCGGCGTCTCTGTGGGCGGTATGGGCGTGTCGGTCGGCGCCGTCGTGAAGGTTGGCGTAGGAGGGGCGTCGGTTGCGGTGGGCGCCGGCTCGGGCGTATCCGTAGGCGACATTCCGACCGCCTCCGAAGGGACGGTGAGCGCGGGCGCTGGTGACCTTTCTGGCGTCGTACATCCAATCATCACCACGCAAAATACGGCGATAATCGACGACATATAGCCGAGTGTTAATCGCATTACGGTAGACACGGGCTCCTCCCTCCGTTGACCGTGCATGTTACCACCGGTGCAACTGGCCAGAGCGCTTTCGCGCGTCGGGATGCGATGGGAGGAGCGTGCATGCATCGGAGGGTGCCGTATAATGCCGCCCCCCGGAGGTTCGACCATGACCATGATCCTCACCAACGCCAACCTCATCGACTGCGTGAACGAGGGCGTGACGCCCGACGCCACCGTGGTCATTGACGACGATCGTATCGCCGAGGTTGGTTCGGGCGCCGCCACTTCGCCCAGCGCCACTGTAGTCGACCTGCGCGGCTCCTTCCTGCTCCCAGGCCTGTGGGACGTCCACATCCATCCCGAGTATCCGGTGCCGCCCGGCATGACCGTTGCCCAGGAAACGGCAAACTTCGGCCGCGCCCTTTCCCTGGCGCTGACCGAGGGCGGCGTCACCGCCGTGCGCTGCGGCGGCGCGGCCCACTTCATGGACGTGGCCTGGAAGCGGGCCTTCGACTCCGGCGACGTGGTCGGCCCCCGCGTCTTCGCCTCAGGCTACTTCCTGACCACTACCGGCGGGCACTTTCTCACCTCGGGCCAGGCTCGCGAATGCGACGGCCCTTACGGCTTCGTGCAGGCCATCCGCGAGCAGATCAAGAACGGCGTGGACCACATCAAGCTGAACCTCACCGGCGGCATCATGGGCCCCGACTGGGACCGCCACTGGCACTCCTTCTTCCTCGAGGACGAGCTCACCGCCGCCTTCGCCATCGCACGTCAGCGCGAGTTCCCCGTGATGGCTCATGCCGCCAATCCCGACGCCGTCAAGTCGGCCCTGCGCCTGGGCGCCCACACCGTCGAACACGGCTACATCATGGACGAGGAGTGCATCGCCACCCTGGCCGAATCGCCCACCTGGTATGTGCCGACGCTGGCCATCTCGCACCTCACCGAGGGTCAGGCGACGAACGACTACGAGAGCCGCTGGCTGGCGCAGCGCAACATCGCCCAAGAGTTGCAGTGCCGCGCCGATGCGGCCTCCGACGAGCACGCGTACTGGTTCCGCCGGGCGCTGGATTCCGGCGCGAAGATGGCCCTGGGCTCGGACATTCGCCCGCTGCGCGAGGCCGCCCTGCTGGAGATGGGCCTGTGGGTTCGGGACGGAGCCACTACCTGGCAGACGCTGGTTGCCGCCACCCGCAACGCCGCCGAGCTATGCCGGGTCGACGGAGAGCTCGGCACGGTAGAGGTGGGCAAACTCGCTGACCTCATAGTCGTAGGCGCCAACCCGCTGGCAGACATCAACAACCTGCGCCAGCTTCAATTGGTCATCAAAAACGGCCGCGTCGTCTCCGACAAACGGCCGTCCAGTTTGCGGTCTCGCGGCGCAGTGTGACGCCCAGTCTGCACTCGTTCTACAGGATCGCCACCGGGTTCACTGGGGAGCCGGTGCCGCCCACCACGCGCAGCGGATTGATGGTCAGCATGAACTCCCAGCGGCCCTCCTCGGCGCAGGCTTCGGCCAGGGGCTGCAGCAGAGCGTTGTCCAGCAGGCCAATGCCGTAGGCGAAGATGCTGCCGTGCACCGACCACGGCAGTTCGTATCCGTTGGGCGTGTGGTCCATCATGTCCCACACCAGCACGCAGCAGTCGCTCTGCCGGATGAACTTCAGGCACGACGCGTGCAGGCCCGGGCGCTGGGTCGGGTCGCTGCCCCAGATGGCGTTGCCATCGGCGTTCCACTTCTCGCGGCCGCCGTATACCACCAGCGCGTCGCCCGGCTCCATCTGCACGCCCTGGGCATCGCAGATGTCCTGCAGTTCCCAGGCGTGGATGGGTGTCTCCTGGGTCACGTAGTCGGTGCCCCGGTACCTTGGCACGTCCAGCAGGACGCCCCGGGTGATGATGCCCTCCTTCCAGTGCTCCACCGAGCCGTACTTGGCCCCGTCGAACTGGATCATCTCGTTGGGATCCTTGCCATTCCACATGCCGTTGTGGTCCCAAACGTGGCAAAGGGCGTCCAGATGGGTGGTGGCAGTGCCGTGGTAGGAGATGCCGTAGTAGTCGGTGGACATGCCGCCGCCCGGCTCGCGGGGGCCCTTGCGCATGTAGTGGATGGCCGGCGTGGGGTTGTTGGGGGCCGGCGTCACCGGAAACTCCCGGCTGAGCGACACCGCGCGTCCCGTCTTGATCAGGCCGGCGGCCTGCAGGCGCTTGGCGTCGTCAACCATGTTGACCGCGCCCTTCTGGTCATCGGGGCCCCACCGGCCCCAGTTCACGTCATCCTTGAGATAACCGAGGACTTCTTCTTTGCTGGGATCTGGTCGATTGGTGGTCATGCGCGTCCCTCCGTATCGGCGCGATCACTGCCGCGCCGGTTGCGTTCGCCGCAAGGTTGCCACTGTGCGGTGGGATTGGCAAGGGACGCCTTCGCTAGTGACCCTCAATCGTCACTCAGCGTGACCAGACCGGTGCGACCATCGTAATGCAGAACGAAGTCTTGCAGAAAAGACCGGCCAATGATGGCACGATGGAGTTGACCACCGGCGGCCAATGCCACGCCGGTGAATCGGCCGGCGATGGTACGACTCAGTTCGGCTATGTGGATATGGGCCAGGTAGACGTTTGTGGTGTGCGCTCCAACGGAACCGGATACCGTAACTGCATATTCGACCACGGGCAGACGCAGGGCAACGGCCAACTCGTTGTCTATGCTGTTGCCGCTGGCACCGGTGTCCACCAATGCTGGATACAAATCCGGTGGTACGACCGGCTTCAGGTCCGCGTATTCGTCAAACCCGGGGTCGTGCCCGATTTGAACCGGGATGGTTGGCCCTGCTTCGGCCAACAACGCGCGCCGGACGCCCATATCGGGCAAGTCTGGGGAAACGCAATCAATCGTTGGCATGACGCCGCTGCCATAGTTCTCTGGCGTATTCCGTCCAATTGGTCGGCGCGACCTGCCGAATGAGGTATGGTCCCTTACCAAAACGCTGGCCGGCTTCTCGAGCCGCGTCGTTGAACTCCATGTAGACTCCGACCAATTCTTCGCCGTGGACGACTACCCATTCGTCGGCATATTTGGCTTCAAGCTCGGCCCGCATCTTTTCATAGGCGGCATATTCCGTGGCAAGTACCCCGCTGGCCATCCCAACGTCGTGCCAGTCCCGCCCGTGGTAGCAGGCTTCCCAGAACTGGTACTCGTAGCGCAGCGTCGTGCGGAAGATGCGTTCCAGGTTGGCTCTCTTGGTCTCACTGGCCTGCTGGCCCGCAGCGTTGAGCCGTTCCGTGAACCAGGCCACTACGTCGCCCAGCACGTCCGGGCTGTGGATGTCGATCCAGCCTTGGTAGACGGCGTTGTTGGGCTCGGCGCCGGAGGTGATCAGTCGCTCCGCCCAGTCCAGGTACGTCCCTTCGGTCACGTAGAAGAGGGCGATGAGGTCGTCGAAGTCGCCCTCCAGGGCAGTCCGCACCATGAAGTCGCCGAAGCCCTGGGTCACCGGGTTGGCCTCGGTCTCCAGGTACTGCTCCGCCGTGACGCCCAGGTCGTGGAAGCCGTTGAGGAACAGATCGTTCTCGGCGGACAGGAAGTTGGAGAGGAAACCATTGAGTATCTTGCCGGCCTCGTAGTCCGGCGCCGCCCTGGCGATGGCGAACGACGTGAGCTTCACCAGGTCCTTGCAGAAGACGTAGTCCTGGCGGAAGTAGTTTCGGAACTTGGCGATGTCCAGGCTCCCGTCGCCCATCTCCAGCACGAAGGGGTGTGTCACCATCGCCTCCCACTGGTCGTGATACTTGGCGCGCAGTTCATCAGCGAAAGGCATAATTCCCCCAGAAGGAATGCGTCAGGAGCAGGATTTACAGGATCGGGTGGGTTGTCCTGATTGAAGCGTCGGCGCGGATCTCACCGGAGTCCGGTTCATCCTGCAGATACGATGGGTCCGGCTGTCGAGGCTACGCCGATTCGGCCAGGCAGCCGAAGAAACGGTCCATCATCCCCTTGGCGACGGAGCCCATCATGCGCTGGCCAACCCGTGCTACGGATCCGCCCACCTGGCCGTCGGTGTCCACGTGCAGGTCGGTCCCGCCATTCGCGCCGGGCGCCAGGGTGATGCTGGACACGCCGCTGGCGAAGCCCAGGTTGCCGGAACCTTCGATGGCCATCGTGTAGGAATGGGGCGGGTTGAGTTCCGAGAGCGCCACCGTGGCCGTGAAATTCCCGCTGATGGGGCCGACGCGAACCGTCGCGCTGGCGCGGTACCGGTCCGGCCCGTCCGGCTCGATGCCGCGGCAGCCTGGGATGCAGCCGGCCAGCACGTCGGGGTTCATCAGCGCGTCCCAGACGGCCTGCGGTTCCTTGTCAAAATGGTAATCGGCAGAAAGTTCCATAGCGGGCCGATTATAGCAGGCGCGACATCTTCATATTGACCAGGCTTGACCGACAAATTAATCGGGGTCAGTTGTCCGTCGCAGCCGGCGCTTCTGCCGGGTCGCGGCCGCCATCTTCCGGACGGCCCCGGGGCTCTTCACGGCCTCGGGTCTCCTCTTTCCTGGCCGGGAACACCGCGCGGAACATTCCGTAGACGAACCGGAGCCCGAATTCAAGCGCCACCAGGAACGCCAGGTAGTAGAAGATTGTCTCCGACAATGCACGGGCCTGTCTCAAAACTTCCAGCGAGGCCTGCACGTCGAAGAACGACGTATCGATGAGGAAGATCGCCAGTACCGCAAAAGGCAGGATTTTCGCCAGGTCCCGGGACAGGTCCTCGTCATAGTAGGCGCACGCTCGTATCGTGCTGACGGTTGCCAATGCTATCAGGAGAATGTCCGACATCTCGCGTCCTTCCGACAGGAAAGACAGCATGAGCGTCAGCACCGCGAACCAGAAAAACGCGAAAGCCGGGAACACGATTACATACTTCAGGACGTAACCGGTGAGGTGCAGCAGATCGCGCAGCACGGGTATGCGCGAGTCGTCATGCCTGGAAAAGTCCAGGTTGAACATGTCCCGTCCGGCGATGAACCGGTAAAACCGGAAAATAAACACGGCGTAAATCGCCATGCCGAGCGCGTATAGCGCCACGGGACCGAGAACCTGCAACGCTTCGTCCAGGCTCAACCCGCCGGGGAACAGCGCATCAATGCCGGTAGGCCCCATATACCTCCTCGTCGTTCCTTATCAGGCGAAGGCTGCCGTCCTCTACTCTGCTAACCGCGCCGGACATCCGCAGGCAGGCGTCTACCGTTCGTCGGCCAGCAGCACCGCGTTCAGCAGCACCTGGGCCCCGTTGGTGCAGTCCTCCGGCGTGCTGAATTCTGCGGGCGCGTGGCTGATGCCGTTCACGCTGGGCACGAACACCATGGCCGACGGCGTAATCGCGGCGATGGCCTGGGCGTCATGGCCCGCTCCGCTGGGCAAGCTCATGTGCTCGAGGCCGGCCATCTCCGATGCATCGGCCACCAGCTGCTGCATGTTCCCCGAAATGGGCACCGACGGCGTGTTGCGCTGGGCAGTCACGGCGATTGCCACCTGCTCGGCGTGTCCCACTTCCTCCGCGGTGCGGCGCAACTCCACCTCGGCGGCGGCCAGCGATTCCATACGCTCGTCGCGAAACTCCACACCCATCTGCACGCGGCCCGGGATCACGTTGCCCGCGTTGGGATGCACGTCCATGGAGCCCACCGTGCCCACGCGGCACACCTCCATCTCGCCGGCGATGCGCCGGACGGCCAGGGCGATCTGCGCCGCCGCCGACATGGCGTCCCGCCGCAGCGCCATGGGCGTGGTGCCGGCGTGGTTCGCCTCGCCGACGATGTCCACGTGATACACCGAGCGACCGGTGATCCCGGTCACGACCCCGATGGGGAAGCCGCCCCGGTGCAGCGTCGGCCCCTGCTCGATATGCAGTTCAAAGTAGCAGGCGAACTCCTCGGGCCGGCGGCGCGCCGCTTCAATACGAGAGATGTTGCCGCCGATGTTGGGCAGGGTATCGGTCAGCGTGACTCCGTCGTCGGCGACGGCGGCGAAGTCCTCTGGTTCCCACAGTCCGGCGATGGCGCGGCTGCCCAACAGCCAGCGGTGGAAGCTGGTGCCCTCCTCGTTGGTGAACACCATGACCTCGATGGGATGCCGCGGCGTGTTTCCAGCGTCCTGCAACGCTGCCACCACCTCGATGGCCGCGATCACGCCCAGCGCGCCGTCGTAGGCGCCTCCGCTGGGCACCGTATCGGTGTGGGAACCAAGCACGATGGCGGGCAGCGTCGGGTCGGTTCCTTCCGTACGGCCGATGATATTGCCTGCCGGGTCGATGCGAACGGACATGCCCGCGCCGCGCATCAGGTCGCTGACGTAGTCGCGGCCGGCCACGTCCTGACGGGAGAACGCCACCCGCTGCATCCCGAATTCGTCACGGCCGATCTGGCCCAGGGCGTTCAGATGGTCGTTGAGGCGGGCGGAGTTGGTGGCGGCCGATGCGGGTGTAGCTGTCATGTTACCTGCCGTTGTCCGGTCGTTGTAATCAGGTGATAGCGGCGGTTGATGTCGCTATCGCTGCTTCCGTCGAGACCGGCGGTCCGGCCCGCGGAAGGGACTTTCGATGAACTCGCCCACCTTCAGGGTGCCAAGGATGTCATTCCAGGCCGCCTTGGCCCGGTCGGCGTGATCATCCCAGTAGTCCATGGCGATCATTGCCAGGAGCGCCGCCTGGGTTTTCATTGCGTAGCACAGACGGGTGTGGGCCGGCCGTTTCTCCACCGGGTCGATGAAATCCATCTCCGCCCAGGCGATGGTGGTCCCGTCGAGCCGCAAGACCAGGGGCTTGCCGACCCGGGTGGGGACGCGCTCGTCGGTGTCGAGGTTCTTCTTGAGCCAGTCGGCGATGGGCGGTTCTTCCCACGGCTGTAGTTGCGACCAGTCCACGTCGGGCCGAGTGGCGGCCAGCGGCATCATGCGCACGTCGAGCCGGATATCGGCGTCCGCCTCCGGTTTCCTGTCCAAAAACAGGAATGACCGGGAACCCTTGGGCATTTCCAGGATCCAGGTGTTTGGCACCTCGAATCGCACTGCCCCCTGATTTGCCACGAAGACGCGGTTGCCGGGTTTCGCCGTCCACCCGTGATCCTCGGGCAGATTGAACTCCTGCCGATCCCATCTCATGCCCATCTACGCTCACCTCGCCGCTGGCATCGCGGGTTGACTAACTGGAACTCTGAAGAATGCGCACCACCGCATCGCCCACCTGCTGGGTGCTGGCGCTGCCGCCAAGGTCGCCGGTGACAACCCTGCGCTCGTTCAGCGTCTGCAGGGCCGCTGCGTTCACCCGATCCGCCGCATCCGTCTCGCCCAGGTGGTCCAGCATCATTGCCACGGCGAAGATCGTCGCCAGCGGGTTGGCGAGGCTCTTGCCGGTGATGTCGAATGCCGCGCCGTGCACCGGCTCGAACATCGAGGGGAACGTCCCCTCCGGATTGATGTTGGCGCTGGGCGCGAGGCCCATGCTGCCCGTGACAACGGCGGCGATGTCGGACAGGATGTCGGCGAACAGGTTCGACGCTACGATCACGTCGAAATCCTCCGGCCACCGCACCAGGTCCATGGCCGCACGGTCCACAAGCAGCGATTCGGTCTGCACCTGGGGATACTCGGCCGCGACGTCCTCGAACACCTCATCCCAGAACACCATGCTGAAGGCCTGGGCGTTGGACTTGGTCACCGAGGTAACCTTGTTTTTGCCGCCGCGCCGCACGCTGTGCTCAAAGGCGGCGCGGATGATCCGCTCGGTGCCGCGCCGGGTGAACACCCCGCTCTGGATGACCGTCTCGTGGGCGGTGCCCGCGTACAGCCGGCCACCGACGGGAGCGTACTCGCCCTCGGTGTTCTCACGGAAGATGACCATGTCAACGTCGCCGGCGGCTTTGCCGGCGATGGGGGACTCCACGCCTGGGAACAGCACCGCCGGCCGGACGCAGATTGCCTGGTCGAAGGCCCGACGCATGGGCAGCAGCAGGCCCTGCAGGGTCACGTGGTCGGGGATGTTCGGATCGCCCACCGCGCCGAAGAGCACCGCGTCGCTGGTGGAAAGCTGCTCCAGCCCATCCTCGGGCATCATGCGCCCGGTCTCGCGGTAGTAGTCGCTGCCCCAAGGGTATTCGACGGCTCGGAAGGACAGGCCGTTGGTCTGGGCAGCCACTGCGTCCAGCACCTTGCGTCCCTCGGAGATCACCTCCGGCCCGATGCCGTCGCCGGCGATGACGGCCAGGTTGTATTCGGCCATTTTGGCTCCCCTTTGCTAGGTTCTCGGTTCGGCTTTCAGTCTAGCCGTGCCCAACCGGGATGTCCATTGCGCACCATGCTATACAATGAGACTAGTCTCACCAGACGATGGAGCACAACACCATGACGGCGCCGAAAGAGCAGGACAACATGGACTGGCGCGACCGGATCGAGAGCGTTCCTGGCGTGCTGGACGGTAAGCCGGTGATCAAAGGCACGCCTATATCGGTGGCGCTGGTCGACCAGTTGCTGACCCGGGGCTACGCGGCCGAAGCCATCGTCAGCAATCTCTTGGACATCACTACCGAGGATGTTGAAGCTTGCCGGCAGTACGGGAGAGAGCAGCGGGAGCGAGATCACGAAGAGTTCGTAAGGAATACTCCCAAACGAACTCCCGCAAACGTTGTCCACTGGCAGGAGCGAATCGTGTGCGTCCCCGGCGTGCTGTCCGGAAAGCCGGTGATCAAGGGCACGCGACTGTCCGTTGAGTTCATCACCGATTTGCTGGAAGGGGGATACCGCACACCAGAAGACGTGGTACAGAGGTATCCGCAAATCAGATTGGCTGACGTGGAAGCCTGTTTGCTTTACAAGGCAACTGGAGCGCCGTTGTCCAAGACAACCTGGGCCGACATTGATGCTCTCATGGACGGCAAACGACCACCGCGACCATGAGAATCATGGCAGACGAAAACATGCTGGAGTCGGTGGTGACCAGATTACAGGACGACGGTCACGACGTAATCTGGGCTAACCAAGTCAGTCCAGGGGATAGGGACACCAACCAGCTTGCGCTGGCGACCCGCGAAGCTCGCGCCCTAATCACATAGGACAAAGACTATGGCGACCTGATCCGTCGTGACGGTGAACCGGCACCATACGGCGTCTTGTTGTTTCGCATCCACAACGATGTACCCGTCGATTCAGAGATCGACTTCGTTGTCGGCACCGTCAAGGTGCGGGACCAATGGCCGCCCGGCCTGTGGACCATCCAGATCCGGCACAGCAATTAGGGGCGGATGATTCATCCGCCCCTGCGCTTTTCCTGTTGGGCAATGCCCGGCTAGCCGCGGTATCGCAGTTACACGTCCCGCTCGATGGGTGCGCCGACGATGCTGCCCCACTCAGTCCACGAGCCGTCGTAGTTGCGCACGTTGTCGTAGCCCAGCAACTGACTGAGCACGAACCAGGTGTGCGACGAGCGCTCGCCGATGCGGCAGTAGGCGATGGTCTCGCGATTGCCGTCCACACCCCTGCCGCCGTAGAGCGCGCTCAGTTCGTCGGCGGACTTGAAGGTGCCGTCCTCGTTGACCGCCTGGCCCCACGGGATGTTGGCCGCGCCGGGGATGTGCCCGTTGCGCTGGGAGCCTTCCTGCGGCAGGTTAGGCGGGGCATTCAGCGCGCCGGAGAACTCGTCGGGAGAGCGCACGTCGACCAACGCGTGGCTGCTGCTGTTGACGGCCTGCAGCACGTAGTCGCGCAGGGCGCGCAGATCGCTGTTTTCCGTGGTGATGTTGTAGCTGGTGGCGGCATAGGACGGCACGTCGGTGGTCGTGGGCCGGTTCTCCGCCAGCCACAGGGCGCGGCCGCCGTTCATCAGCCGCACGTCCTGGTGGCCGTAGTAGCGCAGCTGCCAGAAGGCCCAGGCGGCGAACCAGTTGTTGTTGTCGCCATACAGGATGATCGTCGTATCGGGGCCGATGCCACTGCCGCCGAGCAGTCCTTCCATTTCATCCCGTGAAACGATGTCGCGCGCCACGTTCTGCTGCAGCTGGCTCTGCCAGTTCCAGGTGACGGCGCCGGCGATGTGGCCCTGCTCGTAGGCGGACGTGTCGACGTCGACCTCCACCAGCCGCACGTTGGCGTCGTCGCCGTGCTCGGCCACCCAATCTGTAGTTACCAACGATTCGGGATGCGCGTATTCAGCCATGTCTACACCTCTCCTTATGGGAAATGCGGTCGGGACGGTGTTTTGTTTTCTGATCTCCGGCCTTCGCGGCCGGCCGGTTCATTATACACAGCGGGTGGCCGGGGGCCGGTACAAGGTTCAGGCCAACAATAGGAAATCCTTTCGCACCCGCTCCAGGAATTTCGCGTCGGTTGCGGCCATGTCGTGGAGTTCTACGATGATGGGCAGACTGGATTCGTCGAAGTCCTCCAAAGCTTCGTGCAGACGGGCCGGCACGCTGCGGAAGGTTTCGATGTCGAAGTCGGTGTTCACGATACCAGGGAGCCTTCAACGAAATCTGTATCGCCTGTGCCGTGGGTCGACGTAGCACACCCGAACATTAGCGCCTCCGCTGAGTTCCCCGACGGCAACGGAGCACGCAAACGGCCGCGAAACAGAAAAGTAACTCAGCCGAAATAGATTGTTAATCGGCTCGCAACGGACGTTTAACACCCTGCGCCTAGCCTACGGGTTGTCACAGTCACATGGGACGCCGGTCCACAGCGTTCAGGTCACGCGCTGCGCGACGACGCCTCAGATACGCAAGGAGGCACACATGTTTTCGGCCACGAAATCACTTTTTGGTAACGGGGTGCTCAACCACGGCGTTGCTGCGGTGAGGGAGTACCCATTTTCATTGCGGCGGACGCTGCTGGCGCTGGCGGTCGGGCTGCTGGCGGTCGGGCTGCTGGCGTCGTACAACGCGGTTTTCGCGCAGGACGACGGGCCCACCACCGAGTGGCTGAACGGCTACTCCGACAACATCGTCACGGTGGTTGCGGCGGCGCTGGTGTTCTTCATGCAGGCCGGTTTCGCGTTTCTCGGCGCGGGTCTGATCCGGTCCAAGAACACAACCAACTACCTTACGAAATCCTTCATGGACTTTGCCATCGCGTCGCTGGGCTTCTGGGCCTTCGGCTTCGCGTTCATGCTGGGTGACACCGCCGGCGGGTTCATCGGGCTGACCGGCTGGTTCCTAACCAGCGGCGACTACGTGGGCTGGATCTTCCAGATGGTGTTTGCCGCCACCGCGGCGACAATCGTCGCGGGCGCCATGGCCGAGCGGACCAAGCTGCAGACCTACCTGGCGTACAGCTTCATCGTCTCCTCGCTGATCTACCCCATCTACGGGCACTGGGTCTGGGGCGGCGGCTGGCTGGCCAACATGGGCGCGCTGGACTATGCCGGTTCCGGCGTGGTGCACGCGGTGGGCGGATTCGTCGCACTCACTGGCGCGGTGGTGGTTGGCCCCCGCATGGGCAAGTTCATCAATGGGCGCGCCCAGGAGCTGCCGGCGCACAGCACGCCCTTCGTGGTGGCGGGCACGTTCATCCTGTTCTTCGGCTGGTTCGGCTTCAACATCGGCTGGGGCGACGACATCGGGCTGAACGCGGTGAACACGCTGCTTTCCGGCGCGACCGGCGCGGTAGTCGCGATGTACATTACGCTTATCGTAAAGGGCAAGGCCGACATCCTGATGGCCTGCAACGGCGCGCTGGCCGGCTTGGTGGGCATCACGGCACCGGTGAACTTCGTGGACCCGTGGGCGGCCGTGGTCATCGGCGCCATCGCCGCGCCGGTCATGTACGGCTCGGTGATGCTCATGGAGCGGGTCTTAAAGATCGATGACCCGGTGGGCGCGATCAGCGTGCACGGCGTGACCGGTCTGTGGGGCCTGCTGGCCATTGCGATATTCGCCAAGGACGGCGGCCTGGTGGGCGGCAGCGCGACGCTTTTCGTCCCGCAGATCGTCAGCATCGTGGCGGTGGTGGTGTGGTCGCTGGTCACCGGTTTCGCGCTGTTCTACCTGCTGAAGTTCAGCATGGGCGTGCGGGTCAGCGAGGAGGAAGAGAGGCAGGGGCTGGACATCTCCGAGCACGGCATCCAGACCTACCCCGAGTCGGCGGCGACCAGCTAGCGCACGACGCGCGCGCCAGCCAACGAACATTTTCCTCTCCTCATTGCGAGGGCCGGGGGTTGTGGCCACCTCCGGCTCTCGTATTTTTTGCCGATCTCACCACCCCGATTTCGGGGGCTCACCGGGCGATTTCAGGGCGTCGATGGGGGGGGTTGGGGGTGTGGATTTTGGCGGATTCGGGCTATCTCACCACCCCGATTTGGGGGGCTCACCGGGCGATTTCGGGGGCTCTATGAGGGATTTTGGGGGTGTGGATTTTGTCGAATTTGGCCGATCTCGATCCGCCGATTTGGGGGGCTCACCGGGCGATTTCGGGGGCTCGATGGGGTGTTTTGGGGGTATCGGTTTTGGCGGAGGTCAGGAGGTATTTCACGCGTAGGGTCGTGATTTCGCCGCTCGATCAATGGAACAACTCGTCCAGCGTATGGACGATCCTATACTTTGCGGGGGCATCTCCGACCTCCAGCTCAGCGAAGTGTTCCTTGCCACACTCCGCCTTGGCTCGTTCACGATTCCGGAGGTCGTCGAGCAACGACGTGCCCTTGGTTTCCGCGACAAAATAAAGCCGCTCGCCGTCGTCATTCTCTATGAGCACTGCCCAATCTGGATTATACGGGCCTAACGGAGTAGGAACGTGGAACCATCTCGGCAGCTTGGCGTACACTTTGACAGCGGTGTTCATCTCCAGCTGTTCAGCAAAAATCTTCTCGTTATGCGAATCCCATACCACATAGTCGTATACCGACTTTTTAGACTCAAGCATCTTGTTGAGGTAGCCGGTCAGTTCCTCTTTCACGAACCGTTCCTGCGCGTAATAGAACTCGCTGCCCGACCGCCGGTACTTGATTCCGTCTACCAAGGCAAACCGCTGACGACGGTTGATGGCTTCCGCCGCTGTTTCGATGAACTTTTGCGAGTGAATACTGAAGTCGTCGAATCGCCCGCTGTCGGACAGGATACCCGCGATGCTGCGCCGCGTTAGTTGGGTGCGGTTCTGTAACTCGGTAAGCAGGTCGGGCAATTCAACGGCATTGCTCCGCGGGTTGATAGGCGAGCCGGTTTCACGCAGACGGCTGTGTATGCCGGGCGGTCCAATGATGACGACAGATGCCAAGACAATTGCAAACTTTGGGAACCGGCAGCCTTGGTTTAGCCCAAAAGGGTGAGCTGACGGCTGTCCCGAGCACCACGCACGCGAGTTTCCTCAAGCAATATGCCGTGCGGATTAACAGAGTTTGAGGTCATCCTGGTTTCTGCATGGCTGCAATAATCTGGATGGAGATCGATCCCTATCCAGCGCCTTCCTGTTGCCTTTGCCGCGAGAGTTGTAGCTCCCGATCCGTTGAACATATCCAGAACGATATCGCCGGCGAAATCTGCGTCAGGCGCCGCACGGAACGAGTACATCAGGATGAGACGCTGTGGTAGAACTGTTGGAAACGGAGCTGGATGCCCCCCTGCTCTCTTCACGTCCTCCGGATATATGGGCCAGATCTGCATCGAGAGATTACGCCATTCTTCCTGCGTTAGCTTGCTGGGCGCTTTGGCTATTTTGGGAATTGATGGCGGGACTCCATCTTTGACGTACACGTTAATGAACTCAATCGTGTTGTCCTCGTAGATGTTCGGGGGGTACGGGTAACTGCCGAACATCTTGGTAGTCGTCTGCTTCTTCCACACGAATAAGCTATACCTGTGCAAGGTGGGCACGCTACCTAGAATCCGCGCCTCGATGTCAAAGGCGATGTTCTTGAGATGCCTAGTGTGCTGGCTGTCGATCTGGCTTTTAGGGATCGGCATGACCGGTGTAACGATGGCCAGCTTTCCATTGGCAATAAGTACACGCTCGGTCTCGCGCCAAACTTCGGTTAGCTGGTCTAGGTAGCGTTCATAGCTGGTTTGGCCGATCTGGCCGTCAATGCCGTAATCCACGACATTCCAGTACGGTGGACTCGTCACAGCGAGCGCAACGCACTCGTCAGGGAGTTGCGCCAGCGATTCCAGCGCATCCCCACGGATAATGCTATCGACCTGCTCATTTGGCCAATGCCCTGAATCTGGCATACGGTATAGCATTTTTTTCAAACCTCCTCAGTCGCGAAACCGTGTTGGCGAAACTTCAAGTGGAAGTCTGAATCGTGCCGGAGGAGACCTATACGAGAGTAGCGCGCCTTGTCGGGGAAATGGCCGGCTAGGATGATCCCCCGCACATTGTCCGCACCGTTGTCAAAATTACGGTGGATCCATCCGATATATCTCAGTATTTGGCCGAACACGGCATCGTTAGCCTCGTTCGCTTTGATCTCGATCACAACATATTGCCCATCGGTACCACGGCAGAGCAGATCGATTCGGCCGATTGGTGTTTCTACTTGTCGTCCCTGGTACTCGAGGCCAGGTTCGAGTGTGTGCAGCAGGTCGGTGTGTTCTGCATACGAAGACTCAATTGCTTTCTCAATCTGCAACCGTCTAAGGGATGCAGTTTCTTCCCTAGAGAGCCGGTCTTCGTGCTGCTCAATCTCTGATTCTGCTTCAGCCGCCGACCCTGCCGCCTCAACCGCGAGTGATACATAAGTCCACCACGATGGCTGTTGCTCGGGGTCTCCGAAGTAAGTAAACCAAGCCTCTGGGCTTACGAAGGTCGATATCTTGAGGTCAGCAATCTGCTCGCGGATCAATGTATTCACAGCGTCCCTAGAGGCACAGTGGATCTCCTGATCGAGGTTGTCGAATGTCAGTGACGATGGATAGCAATAGAACGCTCGTTGGTAGGAACTGTTGAGTCTGATGCGATTGAGGCGGGTGCTCGCTGCACCCGTTCTTTGGGATCCCAAAAGACGCGGGACTTTCTGACCGGGACGGCGAACAGGCGCCCGATGAAAGGTGTTGCGAAACGCCTCCCGATCCGTTTCTCCGATATCCCGCCAGCGGTCGATGTAACCAGCGATACGGTCAATATCGGCATGGGAAACAGCGAGGTTCACGAAAATTTCGTATTCCTCCACGGTGAGACGGTAGTCAACCCGCTGTAGAACTTGCAACAAGAAAAGGTGTGGGAGGATGCCGTCAAAGTCGTCGGCCAATCGTTTGTTCAACGACGGATTCGGGTATTGAACTTTAGCTACCTGTCGCTCGATAAGGCTGTGTTGAGCGTCCGTGTTATCCCTTGCCAGCATCAACTCAAGCCCTGCATCGGTGATAACCAACTCCTGGTTTTTCTGCACCCACAGGAGGCCTAATGCCCCCAAGAATACTTTGATTATGCGAGTTAGAGCGGTTCGGGATTGCAGCGTTGCACCTTGGCTTCGAGGCGCGTTCACGCCGGCCTCGGTAAGCCGGTCCAAAAGAGCGTCTTGAGTTTGGATGTTCCAGGACGAGCCCAAGAATTCCTCAAATATGATACGAAGAACCTCCCCGCAAAAGGCAACGTTCTCTTCGTTCAGCGTCCGTGCTTTGGGGACATACCAATAGGTCGTCGCCTTTCGGTACTCAGCGAGCGCCGCTTTCAGCACCGCGTCGTTTGGTAGTTTCAACGAACCGTTCATGACTGAACTCCACACGAAACCTTATCAAGAATGCGCTGTAACCGCTTGATCCACTAGTAGTCAGCCAGTATTTGCGATTATAGTCAATTCTGCACGGCGGGGTAAGCGGTCGTCAGGACGCATCACGGCTGTTCTTGATGCCGTCCCGGTAATCGTCCGGGTGCACGTAGTCTTTGCCCTTGTTATAGGGTGATTCAACGTAAATCAGGTTAACCTTGCCAGCATAGTTTTTTAGCGGCAGATTCAGCACTTCCAGGTTGTCGCCCTCAATCATCAGGTTCTGCGGGATGTCCCAGTCCACGCGATCCTCCGTGCAAGGCCGCAAGGTTCCAGAAAAAGGAGTCAGGGTCAGCCGGCAGGCGCGGCGCTTGCCGTGCCTGCGCAGTCCGTACTTCTCGTCACCATCGTCGACGGCGTCTCCCAGCGATTGCCGCAGAACGTCGAAGTCGATCTTCCCTTCGTTGAGAGCCTCGGGGAACAAGGCTTTCAGATGGGCGACGTTGTCAGCGATCAAGTCTGCGGACCAGGTTTCAGGGTCAGCGGTAGTTAGACGGTTAATCATCAGTACATTTTGAAGATAGTGCCCAGTGATGCTAAAGCGGCAACAGGATACCGTCAACTATTGCGATCCTGTGCTAACTGTATATGGGCAGCGCCGGTACGTTGCCGTCCGACAGCCGCCGGGAGTAGGCATCGACGATCTCCGCCACGCCAGGAGGGGGTCGCAACACGCCTTGCCCCGGCCGGGCTTGCAAGTTAGGATACGCGGGCCGGCAGCGCGTGGCGCCGGAGTTCGCCGAGTGACGGCGTGAGACGAAGGAGAGTGGAGAGATGGCCCTCTGGAGACCCGACCCGACCTTTTACCCCTCGGCGCGGCTGGCCATGGAGGCTCCGCAGGAACGCCTGGCCTATGTCGCCGTGCTCAATCCCGGCACCGGCGAGCCGGACGCCATGACGGTGGTGGACTGCGACCCCAACTCGGCGTCGTATTCGCAGGTGGTCCACTCGCTGGAAATGCCCCACGTGGGCGACGAGCTGCACCACTTCAACTGGAACGCCTGCAGCGCGGCCCTCTGCCCGTCGTCGGCGCATCCCCACCTGGAGCGCCGCTACCTGGTGGTCCCGAGCCTGGCCAACAGCCGCATCTACATCATCGACACCCAACCCGACCCGCAGCGGCCGCGGATCGTCAAGACCATCGAGGCCGAGCAGGTGCGACGGGCGGGTTACAGTCGCCCCCACACCGTTCACTGCGGGCCGGACGCGATCTACGTCAGCGCCCTGGGCTCCGCCGACGGTGATCGTCCCGGCGGAATCATGATGCTGGACCACTACACCTTCGAGCCCATCGGGCCGTGGGAGCTGGACCGCGGGCCGCAGGAACTGGCCTACGATTTCTGGTGGCATATCGGCATCGACACCATGATGACCAGCGAGTGGGGCACCCCCGAGATGTTCGAGAGCGGGGCCCGGCTGGAGGACGTGGTGGGACAGAACTACGGCCACATGCTGCACTTCTGGGACATGCGCCGCCGGACTCACCGGCAGGCCGTTGACCTGGGGGCACAGCATCAGATGGCCCTGGAGTTGCGTCCGGCGCACAACCCGACGCGGCACTACGGATTCTGCGGGGTGGTGGTGAGCACCGAGGATCTTTCCGGCTCAATCTTCCTCTGGTACCGGGAGGGCGACGAATGGGCCGCCCGCAAGATCATATCCGTGCCGGCCGAACCGGCGGAAGCCGCGGATCTGCCGCCGGCCCTGCAGCCCCTGGGCGCGGTGCCGCCGCTGATCACCGACATCGACCTCTCCCTGGACGACCGGTTCCTGTACGTGTCGTGCTGGGGGACCGGCAAGCTGCTGCAGTACGACGTGTCCGACCCGTTCAATCCGGTGCAGACCGGCGAGCTGGAGATGGGCGGCGTGGTGCGCAAGGCGGCGCATCCCTCCGGCGCGACCCTCACGGGCGGCCCGCAGATGGTGGAGATCAGCCGGGACGGCCGGCGGGTGTACCTGACCAACTCGCTCTATTCCTCGTGGGATGACCAGTTCTACCCCGACGGGCTGAACGGCTGGCTCAGCCGCATCGACGTGAACCCCGAGGGCGGAATGTCGGTGAACGAGGACTTCTTCGTCGATTACGGGAAGACGCGCACCCACCAGGTGCGGCTGCAGGGCGGCGACGCCTCGTCCGATACGTACTGCTTCCCGTAGCGCGACACCACCGTTCACAAAACGCACCAAACGGCTCCAGGGCCGCCGGACCGGCATTGTCGGCAGTGTTGCTGCACGCCCTCATTCCCGATCCGGCGGCCCTGGCATCGCTGGGCCCGTGGCTGGGGCTGGCCGCGCTGGGGTTATTCCACGGGCTGAACCCGGCGATGGGGTGGCTGTTCGCCGTGGCGCTGGCGTTGCAGCGGCAGCGGCCGGTGCAGCTGTACACGGCGACGGGATACATCGCCATCGGGCACCTGGCGTCGGTGGCGATCATCATGGTCGCGCTGGTGCTGGCCGGCGCGTTTTTGCCCCTGAAATGGGTGCGCATCGCTTCGGGCGCGATCCTGCTGGGCTTCGGTTTCTACCGGCTGGTCCGATACTACCGACACCCCCGCTGGGTGGGGATGAACGTGGGCGGACGGGACCTGATCGCCTGGTCGTTTCTGATGGCGTCGGCCCACGGCGCGGGGTTGATGCTGGCTCCGGTGGTGCTGTCCCTGACCCGCCCGGACGCCGCGTCGGGCCTCGTCGGCGACCTGGGCGAGCACGGCGGCTTCCTGTCCCTGACCGATGCCCCCATATGGTGGCTCGCCGGGCTTCTGATGCACACCGTGGTCATGCTGGCGGCGATGCTGGCGGCGGCGGTGGTCGTGTACTACCGGGTCGGCCTGGCGTTCCTGCGGCGGGGCTGGATCAACCTCGACCTGCTGTGGGCGGGATCGCTGGTGGCGGCGGGCGCGATCACGCTGGTGTGGGCGGTGGTGGGGTAGGCCCTCACGCGTACGCGGTTTCGCGAATAGTCGGAAGCAGGATTTTCAAGATTATCGGATTGACGGGATTGAGACCAATTCGGGCAGAGCGCGCCTAATCCTGATAATCCATAAATCCGGGAAATCCTGATTCTGACGATCTGCCCAAAGCGGGTACACGAGCGTCCAAGCCGTGCTGAAACGGGCCGTCGGTGCGGGCTACCGGGCCGGCCTGACCCGCACCGCGCTGGCCTCGGCGCCGCGTTCGGCTTCCGGCCGCTGGCGGCGCTGTGCCGACCGCTGTTCCCTGGTCCATGATTTGCGGGTGAACTCGCGACCCAGGCCGCGCTCGATCTCGCGCCACTTGCGGTCTTCGTCGGGCGTGATGAACGTGATGGCCTCGCCGGCGCGACCCATGCGGCCGGTGCGGCCCACGCGGTGGGTGAATAGCTGCTCGGAGTCGGGGAGGTCGTAGTTGATCACCTGTCCGATGCCCTCGACGTCCAGGCCTCGCGCGGCCACGTTGGTGGCAACCAGGATTGGCGCGACCCCCGAGCGGAAGTCCTGCATCACCCGTTCGCGGGCGACCTGGCTCAGATTGCCCTGCAGGGCGCCGACCGGGTAACCCGCCTCATCCAGTTGCCGGGCCAGTCTTTTGACGCCGTGCTTGGTCTTCCCGAAGACGAGAACCGGCGCGCCGTCGCGGCGGTCCAGCAGGATGCGCAGCGCCTCCATCTTGTCGGTCTTCTGGATGCTGTAAATCAGGTGCTCCACGGTGGGCAGGGTTTCCAGATCGGCGTCCACGGCCACGGTGACCGGATCGTGGAGGTGTTTCCTGGCGGTCTTGGCCACCCAGTCCGGCACGGTGGCCGAAAACAGCGCCGTCTGCCGCTGGGTTGGAGTCTCGCTCAAAATGGCGTCGACGTCGTGGGCGAAACCCCGGTCGAGCATCTCGTCGGCTTCGTCCAGCACCAGGAACCGCACTGATCTCAACTTCAGGCTGCCCTGCCGGACGTGATCCAGGGTCCGGCCCGGCGTGCCGATGATGATCTGCGCGCCCTGCTGCAACGCCCGGTGGTCCTTCCCCAACGACCGCCCGCCGTACAACAGGGTGACGTGCAGGCCCTGCGGCCGGGCGAGTTCCTCCACGACGCTACCCACCTGGATGGCCAGCTCGCGGGTCGGCACCAGGACCAGCGCCTGCACCTGCCGGGCGGTGGCATCGCACTGTTCCACCAGCGGTACCGCGAAGGCCAGGGTTTTGCCGGATCCGGTACGGGCCTGGCCAATCAGGTCACGGCCTTCCAGCAAAGGCGGGATCGACTGTTCCTGGATCGGCGTGGGATCGGAGATGTTCATGCCCGCGACGGCGGCCCGGGTCCCGGGATTCAGCACCATGCCGCGAAAGACGGATTCGTGTACGCCGGCGGAGACCACCGGGGGTTCTGGTCTGCGATCTTCTCCACGACGAGAAGAGGCGACACCGGTACGCCGCAGGTACAGGCAGGACGAACAATAAACGGGCCGACCTTCTGTCGGCCGGAAAGGAACGGTGGTGGCGTCTTGGCAGTCCGCGCAAACGGCGGCGTGCCGCTGCGGTCGGTTGATCTGTGGGCTGTTGGTATGTTGGCGATTATTGGAACGGGTACCGGTCTGACGGGGTTGCAATGGCATATAGAGAAAGACTCCTTGGTCTCGAAAGGAAATGGATGCGGCGCGCTGCGCCGAGCAAAACCGTGCATTATTGATGAAGTTCGTCGGTGCAAAAACCATCAATGCAATTTATCGGACACATACATTGTAGCAGCGTGCCGCAGTAGCCAGGGTCACTGTGGTTGCGTGCGTACCTGCTTTCGTGAATCGTCAGAATCAGGATGATCAGGATTTGAGGATTATCGGGATTGGGACCGTTCTGTGGCCGAGCGCTGCCAATCCTGCCAAATCATACGATCCCGCGAATCCTGATTCTGACGTTCCACCACGCCGCAAACGGGTACGGGCGAGCGAGAAGGGCCGTTTCAAAGTTAATCCGTCTTTCCCGCGAAAGCGGGAAACCAGAACGTTGCTGTGGGTGGCGGCCTCTGGATTCCTGCTTACGCAGGAATGACGATTGCGGTTGCGGAACGCCGTTAGAGACTATAGGAAGGCCCTGGTGAGACGAGACCGTTGATGGCATTCCTCAAACCGTGGCGGTACACTGACGCCACATTTTCATACTGCATGTCCGGATACGAGATGTTGACCACTCCGCAGCAGCAGATAAAGAGAGCAGGATTATCGCCAACGAAACAGTGAGCCCGCCGAACAGCGAGCCAACAAGCAACCGGGAACTCGCAGACGCCGCGGCGGGCATTTTGGATAAACGGCAGCGCAACGAGGAATACTTCAAGCTACGACGTTTGATACTGGAGCACGGGCTCCTGGATCGCCAATACGCCTATTACGCGGTCAAGGTAGCAGTCGCCTTCGCGCTTCTCATCACCAGTGCGGCCATACTGGTGGTTTTTGACAGCCTGTGGGTGCAGATGGCGAACGCGGTCCTGATGGCGGTAGCGTTCAGCGAGTTCGCTTTCCTGGGGCACGACGCCGGACACCGTCAGGTCTTCCGGTCGGTGAAGCGGAACGACATGCTCATGCTGCTGGCCGCGCTGGTCACGGGCCTGGCGCCCAGCTGGTGGCGGGAAAAGCACATCAAGCACCACGTCAGCCCCAACCAGATCGGGCATGACGCCGATATCGAAATTACGGTTTTTGCCTTCACCCGCGAGCAGGCGCTGGAGTCGTGGGGAGTAACGCGGTTCTTCATCCGCCATCAGGCCTTCTGGTTCTATCCGATCCTCATGCTGTCGTCGTACAGCCTGCTGTTCGCGGGCATCGTCTTTCTGGCGCGACGGAACGAGGTGAAGCATCCGGTCCTGGAACCCATCGTCGTGGCCACCGCGATAGCAGCCTATCTGGCCTTGGTTTTCGCGTTCCTGCCCTTCTGGCACGGGGTGCTGTTCATCGTGGTCCATCGAGCCCTGGCCGGATTGCACGTGGGCTCGGTGTTTGCTCCCAATCACAAGGGAATGCCGATCCTGGGCCCCGATACCGTGCTTGACCACCTGCGGCAACAGGTGCTGACGTCCCGCAACGTCTTGCCCAATCCGGTAGTCGATTACATGTACGGCGGGTTGAACTATCAGATTGAACACCACCTCTTCCCCAACATGCCCCGCAACCGGTTGAAGAGTGCCCGGCCCGTGATCAGGGCGTTCTGCGCCGACCACGGGGTTTCCTATCACGAGACGGGTTTCTGGCGGTCCAACCGAGAGATATTGAGCCATCTGCACGCGGTCAGCACTCCCCTGCGTCAAAACCGGCGCAAGCCGATGAGCAGCCTGGACCGCCTGGCCGGAGGTGGCGCTTTGCTGCGGCCGCGGCCGGGATACGCTCTCTTCTGATCGGACCTGACGGCGCCGCTACCCCAGCGAGCCCTGCCAAGCGGCGATGGCCTGGCCGATTTCGGCGGGGGAGTCTTCCTGGATGAAGTGGTAGCCGGGGACGGTTACCTCGCGCTGGTTGGGCCAGGCACGGCAGAACTCGCGCTGCGCTCCGGTCAGGATGGTCCCGGGGTCGGCGTTGATGAAGAGCTTGGGCACATCGCTGGACGACAGCCACTGCGAGTAGGCATCGACGATCTCCACCACGTCGGCGGGCTCGCCGTCCAGGGGGATCTGACGGGGCCAGGTCAGGGTCGGACGGCGGGACTCCCCAGGCTCCAGGTAGGGGCGGCGGTAGACCTCCATTTCCGGTTCGGTCAGTCCACGTATCACGCTGGCGGGCAGGATGCGCTCGACGAACACGTTGCGCTCCAGGATGATCTGCTCGCCGTCCGGTGAGCGCATGGACTGGAACAGCCCGCGGGAACGCTCGGGCCACTCCTCCCACGTGAGGGGACGGACGATGGCCTCCATGTAGACGATCCCCTTGACCCGCTCTTGGTGTCGATGGGCCCAGTGGAAAGCCAGGGCCGACCCCCAGTCGTGGGCGACCAGGGTGACGTTGCCGGTCAACCCCAGGGCGTCGAACCAGGCGTCCAGGTAGCGGGCATGGTCGACCAGGCGGTAGGACCCGTCGGGGGCGCGGTCCGACTCGCCCATGCCCAGCAGGTCGGGGGCCAGGCAGCGGGCGTTCTCCGCCACGTGGGGGATGATGTTGCGCCACAGGTAGGAGGAGGTCGGGTTGCCATGCAGGAACACCACCGGGTCGCCCTGTCCGGTATCGACGGTGGCGAGTTCCACGTCGAGGGCCTGGACCCGGCGTCGGGGATGAGGATCGGCGGCGGAGATTTGCTGGTCTGCCATGGAGGGGGCTCCTTATTTTCTGGTGACATTCATGGTATCAGGCGTCCACGGTGGCAGACTGATCCGACGACGGATCTGACGGGTGCCCGCTTTCGCAAATCGTCAGAATCAGGATTTTCAAAATTAGAGGATTATCAGGATTGGAACCGTTCTACGATGGAGGTCTTCCAATTCTGTCAAATCATAAAATCCCGCAAATCCTGATTCTGACGTTCTCCCACCGCAATCTGGGTACGCGTAAAGACGTCCGGACGCTCGCAGAGAGCGAAAACTGCGCTGCTTTGCATAACGATTGCGATATCCGTCACAAAATTGACAGCGATTTGCAGCGCACTTACACTGCGGCCACCTTGATTTGCTCATATCGTCGGGCAGATCGCTACGAAATTGCAGCACACTGCCGTTGGGAGGTAACTGTATGCCGGAATTTGATTTGGTAATTCGCGGTGGAACCGTAATCGACGGCACCGGCCTGCCCCGCGTCCGCGCCGACGTGGGCATCAAGGACGGGCGGGTGGCCATGATCAGCGGGCGCATCAGTTCTGGTGGCGCCAGGGAGCTGGACGCCAGCGGGTGCATCGTGGCCCCGGGCGCGGTGGACCTGCACACCCACTACGACGCGCAGCTCAACTGGGACCCCTACGCGTCGCTGTCGGGATGGTTCGGCGTGACCTCCCTGACCGTGGGGCAGTGCGGCTTCGGCTTTGCGCCGACCCGGGCGGAGGACCGGGACCTGAACATGCGCATGATGAACCGCATCGAGGCGATCCCGCTGGAGTCGATGCGGCTGGGCATGCGCTGGGACTGGGAGACCTTCCCCGAATACATGGACAGCCTGGACCGGCAGGGCCTGGGGGTGAACGTGGGCGCGCTGGTGCCCTTCTCCCCGCTGCGGGGCTACGTGCTGGGCATGATACCGGCGCGGGAGCGAACCTCCGTGACCGAGGCCGAGCTGAACCAGATGAAGCAGATCCTGCACGACTCCATGAAGGCCGGAGCGTTCGGGCTGTCCGCCGACAAGAACCTGGAGGACCGGCCCGAGGACGGCAGCTGGCTGCCCAGCCACGTGGCCTCGCCCGAGGAGTTCTACGCCCTGTCCCAGGTGCTGAGCCAGTTCGGCGTGGGGCACCTGGGCTGGACCATCGGCATCTCCGACGACCGGCCCGGCCAGCGGGAGATGCTGGCGGAGATGGTGCGCATGAGCGGCCGCCCGCTGCACGTCGCGCTGGGCGATGAAGAGGGCTACGACTGGCTGGAGGAGGTCCGGAAGGAGGGTCTGCCCGTGCTGGCGCAGCAGGGCTCGGTGCCGACCATCGCCGAGTTCAAGCTCTCGGAGTACAACCTGTTCGACTACATGCCCAACTGGGTGCAGCCGCTGGTGGGCAGCAAGGAGGAGCGCATCGCCAAGCTGTCCGAGGACGGCATTCGCTCGGGCATGAAGCGCGACGTCATCGAGCGGCCCCACGCGCGCACCGACTGGACGCAGGTGCAGGTGGTCGAGGTGGCGCTGGAGCGGAACCTGAAGTACGAGGGCCTGTCCATCGCCGACATCGCCGAGGCCGAGGGCAAGCACCCGCTGGACGCGTTCCTGGACATCGCGCTGGACGAGGACCTCGAGACCGAGTTCGCCCACCCGGCTGGCGGGCAGGGCGACGACGCGCGGGCCGAGCGGCTGGTCAATCCCTTCGTCCACATCTCGGTATCGGACGGCGGCGCGCACACCCGGTTCCTGGTCAACAGCGTGTGGCCGGTGTACTTCCTGGGCCACTGGATCCGCGACAACGAGCTGATGACCCTGGAGCAGGCGCACCAGAAAATGAGCGCGCTGCCGGCGGCGTTCTCCGACATGAAAGGTCGTGGCACCCTGCGCGTCGGCGACTATGCCGATGTCATGATCTACAACATGGACGAGCTGGGACTGCTGTACGACAAGCCCAGGTTCGAGACCGACTTCCCCGGCGGCGAGAAGCGGCTGGTGCAGAAGCCCACGGGCATCCGCTACATTCTGGTCAACGGCACCGTGACCTTCGTGGAAAACGAGTGCACGGGCGAGCTGCCGGGCAAACTGCTGCGCAGCTACGACATGGTCGGCTGATCCCGGTCAGATCGCCAAAACGCAAGCGAACGGCCCCGGAGCACAATGCTCCGGGGCCGCATTGATTCCGATCGCCCAGGGGCGTGCCGGCGGCGCCTACTCGTCGGGGACCAACGCCACCAGCCGGCCCTCCTGCTGGGTGACCAGAAACGCCTTCATGCGGAAGTCGGGCTGGTTGACGCAGGTGCCCTCGCCCTTCTCGTATTGCCAGCCGTGGCCGTCGCAGACGAAGACCTCGTCGCCCTCGTCCTCGATCTCGCCGCCCTGGTGGGGGCAGATGGTGGACAGCAGCTTGTACCCGTCGCGCCCGCGCACCAGGAAGTAGCGGGCATCGCCCACCTTCACGGGCGCCGGCAGGTCGGTGAATGCGGACTCCTCTCCCAGTTCCACCCTGACCTTCTTCGAGCGGGCGGAGCCGCTGACCTGGCGGAGGGTAACGGTTCCTCGGCGACGTTCGGTAGTCATGGCGATCTCCTCGCGGCGGTCGTCAAATTCCTTTGATGTTTACTGGTGGTGTTTACCGGCCGGAGTATAGCAAAACTGCGTCGGGTTTGGCCCGGCAGTAGCCCGGCAGTCGACGCGATGCTACACTGGCGAAAATCTGGATACGAAAAGCGTAGGAGGCAGTCATGGTTGACCTCGGAACTGCGACAAGTCTGGCAAATCTCGGCTTGGCCGTCGGCACGCCGGCGATCAAATCGGTTGGTCCGCTGGCCTTCGGACCCGGGGGCGTGCTGTTCGCCGCCGACAACGTGGGCGCGGCCATCTTCGCCATCGACGTCGGCGACACCGCCGACGGTGAGCCGCAGGACGTGAACCTCGAGAACTTCGACGCGTCCCTGGCATCATACCTGGGCTGTTCCCGGGAGGATGTGACCATCCGGGACATCGTGGCGCACCCGACCTCGGGCAACGTGTACTGCTCAGTGACGCGGGGCAGCGGCGACGCGGCGACGCCGGTGATCATCCGGGTGTCCGGCGATGGTTCCATTGGGGACGTGCCGCTGGACGACGTGGCCTTCTCCCAGTACGACATCACCGACGCTGCTGACGCCGACGACCCGCGACTCGTCACGCGCATGCAGCTGCGCACCGTCACCGTGACGGACATGTCCTACGTCGATGGGCTGCTGCTGGTGGCGGGTACCTCCAACGAGGAGTTCACCTCGACGCTGCGGCGCATTCCCTTCCCATTCAACGGCGAGGCCAAGTCCAACTCCCTGGAGATCTTCCACGTCTCCCACGGCGTGTACGAGACGGCCGCGCCCATCCGCGCCTTCGTACCCTACCAGGACAACACCAGCATCCTGGCCAGCTACACGTGCACGCCGGTGGTGCAGTTCACCCTGGCCGATTTCGACGCCGAAAAGCACGTCATGGGCAAGACCGTGGCCGAACTGGGATCTCACAACCATCCGATTGACCTGATTTCCTACGAACACGACGGCGGCGAGTACCTGCTGGTCTGCAACGACCGGCATCCGCTGTTCAAGGTCGCCTGCAAGGACATTGATGTGCAGGGTCCGCTGACCGAGCCCGATGATTCGATGGACGCCTCGCCGGCCGACCCGGTCACCCCGGGCGTGGGCGTGCCGCGGGAACTGCTGCCCCATCCCGGCGTCAAGCGCATGGCGAACCTGAACGGCAACGGCGTGCTGATGCTCCAGCAGGACGAGGACGGGCGCTCGCATCTCCGCACCTACGCCACCGCGACGCTGTGACCCAGGGACGCCGCCTGCAATTGGAGTGGGCGCGATACCAGGGGCGCGACTGCCTGAAAATCAGCGGCTGGACTGAGGCCGAACTTGGCGAGTTAGATGGACTGGACGCCGGGGCGCTGTCCCGGCGTCTGGCCGTATATCCGACCGAAGCCCTGCCCGAGGACAGGGACAGGAGAGCGGCGCCGCCGGCCGCCGGTCGTTTCCTCGTCGAAGGCGATGCGGCCTGGTTCGTGCCCCGCTTCCCCTTTGTCGACGGAGTGAGCTACTCCGTGCTGGTCGGATCTGCCAGCGACGCGGACGGCGTGGAGGTCTGGGAGATCCGGCGGCCATCGCCGGAGGGATCGGCCACCACGGAGGCGCTGGAGATCTACCCCACCGCCGCCGAACTGCCGGTAAACCTGCTGCGGGTGTACGTGCACTTCTCCGCCCCGATGAGCGAGGGCTGGGCGGCGCGCGCGATAACGGTCGGTCGCGCTGACACCGGCGAAACGCTGGACGACGTCTTCCTCCCGCCCGACCCGGAACTGTGGGATGCCGAACGCAGACGCCTGACCATGTTGCTGGACCCGGGCCGCATCAAGCGAGGCCTGGTGCCCAACCTGGAGTTCGGCTACCCGCTGGTGGAGGGCACGACGGTCCGGATCACCGTGGACCTGTCCTTCCGCGACGCCACGGGTCAGCCGCTGCGGGCCGGGGCGGAACGGAGCTACAGCATCGGACCGGCGTTGCGCTCGCGCATTGATCCTACCGCCTGGCAATTGACCGCTCCCGCCGCCGGCTCCCGGGAACCGCTGCAGGTAGAGTTCGAACGGCCGCTGGACCACGGGCTGCTGCTGCACTGCCTGTCGGTACAGGATGGCGACGGCAGGACCATCGAGGGTGCGGGCGAGACTGGCAAGGGCGAGCGCGACTGGAGCTTCGCGCCGGACGATCCCTGGACAACCGGCGAGTACCGGCTGGTAGTCGAACCGCGCCTGGAGGATGTAGCTGGGAATACGCCGGTGCGGGTATTCGATCGGGACGTTACCAAGGAGGAAGACGCGCCGGGGGAATGGGAGGCAGTGACGGTCCGGTTTGCGTGCAGGCAGGGCGGGTCTTCGCGATAGGCAGTTTGACGGTATAAGTCCAATTCAATACTCGATGGGAGTATCCGGCCTAGGACACGGCATTCCACGCGGCTGTCTCTAAATCTGATACCCATGTGGCGAGGATAGTTACCCCGCCGGGCAGATTTTGGCCGACCAACTGAGTTGGAACAGTACCTAGAAATCCGAGAGTTCTGGTTGTTTGGACGTACTTAGTCTTAGTGTCATGGTTCGGATGCACGATGAAATTTCTGACCCGCTTAAGATATCCGAGGTTAGTCGTGACCGAGCCCAAACCCACGGATATCTGGTGCAGATTGGAAACTTTCAAGAAGCGTGCCTGGCGTATCGCAAAAACCGGATCCTCCCATTGGGAACCCGGTCCCGAGAAAGGTTGCTTAGTAAATTGCCTGGTGATGACCGATAGATCACGTACGTGTTTTACCCCCGGTGCTGGGGCGACAATGAGCCCGGTGCGAGACTGGCAATTTCCGATGGCAGATCGTACTATCAACTCTCTGCAGAACTCTGCCCAAAGGGCCTGAATTCTGACCACCAAGAAGGCTAACCCGTCTTGGTGAACCGGCTGGCAAACTGCGAACTCTGCCGGGTCAATAGGCAAACTTGCAACTGAGCGGGACAATATTGCTCGACTACGCTTTGAGTACGAATCGTATAGACTACTCAATGGCTTTTTGCGCATATGTCAAACCAACGCGGGCAACAATGCCTTGTAAGAAATCAAGAATCTTACCCGTCTACTTCGGATCCGCTGCGTTGATCCTGCAGACGCGAGCTTGAATTCATGGAATCGTTCCGGCACCTCGTGCAGTCCCTGGTTCAAAACGTCCGCCAAGGTACTCAGATTCACTTTGGCCATCCCCACGTCGCTTAAGGCCTGAGAATCCCGGGGCGGCATATCGTCTCGGATTGCGCCCGGGGGTATCCCAATCTTCGCATGGGCCACGGCGGAAAACAGCATCAAAAAATGGGGTGCACGCGCCAAATCGGTTTCCAAAATCTCCGGGAAAGTTTCGGCCGTGTATTGGAGAATCCGATCTACTTGGGTCGGGATACGTTCTGGCATTTCGGTATCATAATTTTTGTATAACCTTTCGATTTTTGGCTGCCCGCCGTCCGCCACTCCTTCAAGTATTACGCCAAAAAATTGTGCCATCAATTCGTCGTCAGCCATTCTGACCCGAGCCCGCTTCCCGATCACGTTGTATTTGTCCCACATAAAGGCCCAACGTTTAGACGACGCTATGACGGCGCTACGGAACGACCCGTGATATTTGCCGTGCCTCAATTCCTGAGCGGACAGGTTGAAATTGTAAGTGTTCAATCTCTGGAATACGTCGAACACGTATGCGTCGGTCGCGTTGAACAATTGCTCCACTGGGAGAGGATATTCCAAGAATTTCAGCTTGGCGTCTTCTCCTAGTTCCGAGTACCGTTTGCCGGCTAGTTCTTCAAGATCATCTTCACTGGGGCGCAACGCAAATTCATCCTGAGCGAAAGATTTGATCGCCATAAGCCGCTGCTGACCATCTACCACCTCTCTATAGCTTCTTTTCGTGTTCACGTCCGTTTGCGTACGAATGTAAATCTTCGGTATCGGCATACCCCGCAGGACGGTATCGATGAGGTAGGTCTTTGCGGCAGTTGGCCAAATCCTATCGCTACGCTGGAACTCGCGGTTGACGACGAGGGTCCTATCCTCCAACCAATTCAGGATGTCGGCGATCGTGTACTGTTCCAGCATATGGCCCCCGGCTATCTCAATCAGATTAATCGAGTGTACCGAACACCGGGTCGCGAAACAAGGAAGCGGAGACTGGCGACCGAACGCAGGCTCGAGACTGCAAGGGAACATCATCGTGACCAGGATCCCGATGCCCGGATTAATAAGTCCAGAAACAGTGGCGTTCCAATGAGCACTCCGGAGTGCCAGCGTATTTCACCAGGCTGGTTGCCTCACGTGTCGAGAACTGTCCGTGGCGTCTGCGCTGTGAATCTGGTAGCTAGTGTCCAGGTTTCCGAATTGGTCCTGGACGAAGACGGCGTATTGTGGCCCGTTGATGCTCCCAAAGAAGTAGGGATAAGGGCTCATGAGGGCCACGCGCACCGCGTTATCCCCTCGTCACATCAGACCGCTTGTCGCAATACTGGCTGCGCCGAAACATCTTTGTAACAATTACGTCATTAGTACGTAACACCGGATATCTAAAATTTTGCGGCAAATCCTTGGCCGACCCACGCATCGCGGTGCCACCGTTCCCGGCATGGTCATCCGCTCCCGAGCGGGCCGCGACGGCGATGCGACTAATCACGGTAGCGGCCAACATCAGTGGGGAGAAGGAGATATGGAATTCAGCGAACTGGAAGTATTCTCATTCCTGATATCAGCCGCTCTGGTGTTCCTTATGGTGCCCGGCCTGGCCCTTTTCTACGGTGGGTTGGTGCGCCACAAGAACGTGATCGGCACGATGATGCACTCCATCACCGCCATTGGGGTGGTCAGCGTGCTCTGGGTACTCTGGGGCTACAGCCTCGCCTTCAGCACCAGCGTCGGCGGCCTGGGCTTCGTGGGAGACCTGGGCAAGTTCGGCATGATAGGCGTCGGGCTGGACGAACAGGCCTTCATGATCTTCCAGGGCATGTTCGCCATCATCACCGTCGCGCTGATCGCCGGCGGCTTCGCCGAGCGTTTCAAGTTCCAGTCCTACATCATCTTCGCCGCGCTGTGGGTGACCATCGTCTACGCCCCCCTGTGCCACTGGGTCTGGGGAGGAGGATGGCTGGGCAACCTGGGCAGCATACTGGGCATGAGCGAGGCCGGGTTCGCGCTGGACTTCGCCGGCGGAACCGTGGTTCACATTGCGTCGGGCACGGCCGCCCTGGCCGCCGCGCTGATCGTGGGGCGTCGCAGCGGCTTCGGCACGGTGAACCTCGCTCCGGACAACGTGCCGCTGGTGCTGCTGGGCGCCGGCCTGCTCTGGTTCGGCTGGTTCGGCTTCAACGCGGGCAGCAGTTTCGACCTGTCCACTGAGAGCGCGGCCAACGCCTTCGTGGTGACCAACGTGGCCGCCGCGACCGCAATGTCCTCCTGGTCGATCATCTCCTGGTTTATCACCAAGCGCCCGTCGGCCAGCGGCGCGGCGGCCGGCGCAGTGGCCGGCCTGGTCGCGATCACCCCGGCCGCCGGTTTCGTGGGCGTGATGCCCGCCATCATCATCGGCGCCGGCGCCGGCGGAGCCTGCTTCATCGCCGTTGAACTGATCCACAAGTTCCGCATCGACGACTCGCTGGACGTGTTCGGCATCCACGGCATCGGCGGGATGTGGGGCGCTCTGGCCACCGGCATCTTCGTCGGGGTCGGCTTCGGCGCGCTGGAGGCCGACGTCACGCGCATTGAGCAAATTTTCTACCAGATCATCGGCATCGGCGCCGCCTTCGGCTGGTCCTTCGTGGTCTCCGCCATCATCCTGCTGGCTCTCAAGTACACCATCGGCCTGCGGGTCTCTGACCAGGAAGAGGAGATTGGCATCGACCTGACGCAGCACGGCGAGCGGATGAACATCTAGCCCTGTTTTGCCGGTGAGAAGTCATCAAGAGCGGTTGCGAATTCTTCAAAACTTTCGAGGCCTGATCGCGACCCGGTCAACTACGGCCGTTCGTGCGGGGGCGGGTTTCGACCCGCCCTCACTGGTACAATGCTCCGGAGAATATCCGGTGTGTCGGGACAATCACTTTCCAGGAGACCATTCGTGCTGACTGACCACCACGCCGCCGAGCGCGAGTACGTGCTCCGCAGCGCCCGCGATTTCGACGTCAAATTCATACGCCTGTGGTTCACCGACATCCTCGGCAACCTGAAGGGTTTCGCCATCACCGTGGACGACCTGGAGGATGCCCTGGAACTGGGTGTCGGATTCGACGGGGCGGCCATCGAGGGTTACAGCACCGACACGGAAAGTGACATGCGGGCCTTTCCGGACCCGACCACCTTCACGCTCCTGCCCTGGCGTCCCCGGCGCAACGCCGTCGCCCGCATCTTCTGCGACGTCCGCACCCCAAGGGGGGAGCCGTTCATCGGAGATCCGCGCCACGTCCTGAAGCGTAATCTGGAGCGTCTGGCCAGCCTGGGATACATCTACTACGTGGGTCCCGAGCTGGAATATTTCTACCTGCGGGACTCTGAAACGCCGGAACCTCTGGACACCTACGGATATTACGACCAACTCTCCAGCAACCCCGCCTCCGACCTGAGGCGCGACACCGTGCTCAACCTGGCCGAAATGGGCATCCCGGTCAAATACTCTCACCACGAGGGCGCGCCCAGCCAGCATGAGATCGACCTGCAGTACACCGACGCCCTCACCATGGCCGACAACGTCATGACCGCCCGGCTGGTCATCAAGGAGCTGGCCCAGCAGCAGGGCGTCTACGCCTCCTTCATGCCCAAGCCCTTTTCCTCCGCCAACGGCAGCGGGATGCACACCCACCAGTCGCTGTTCCGTGGCAACGACAACGCATTCTACGACCCGGACGACGACCTCCATCTGTCGGTGATCGGCAAGCGGTTCATTGCCGGTCTTCTGCGCCACGCTCCGGAGATCACGCTGGTGACGAACCAGTGGGTGAACTCCTACAAGCGGCTGGTGCCCGGCTACGAGGCTCCGGTGCATGTGTCGTGGACCATGTCCAACCGGCTGGATCTGATCCGGGTACCCTCGTACAAGGCGGGATATGAAACCTCCTTGCGCGTTGAGTACCGCGCCCCCGATCCGGCCTGCAACCCTTACCTCGCGTTCAGCGCCCTGCTGGCCGCCGGCATGAAGGGCATCGAAGAACAATACCCGCTACCTTCGCCCATCACCGGCGACGTGTCGTCCATGTCCGCCGAGGAGCGCACCGCCCGCGGCATCGGACGGCTGCCCACCAGCATGGGCGAGGCCATAAACTTGGCTGAAGACAGCGATCTGCTGCGCAAGACACTGGGAGATTTCGTCTACGAAACCCTGATCCGTAACAAGAAACAGGAGTGGGAGCAATACCGCTCCACGGTCACCGACTACGAGATTTCACGTTACCTGCCGTTGCTGTAGACCCGGCCCCAGGCAGAAAGGACGCTCATGCAATTCTCTGGGAAACTGGTGATCATCGCCGCGCTGGCGGTGACGGTGCTGTTGGTAAGCAACATCATCGCCACCAAGCCGGTGTCGCTGTTCACCCTGCCGTTCGACTTCATTGGCAGCAACCTGTTTGTGGTCTCCGCCGCCATCGTGTGCTTCCCCATCGGCTACATCATCAGCGACATCCTCACCGAGGTGTACGGGTTCCGCGTCGCTCGCGGCGTCATCTGGTTGGGGTTCGTATGCAACCTGATGATGGTGTTCCTGTTCTGGGTGGGCGATATTATCCCGGGCGCGGTGTTCTGGTCTGTGGAACCCGTGATCATCACCGACGACGCCGGCAACGTCGTGGCCAACCTGCCCAGCGAACACGCCTACGAGGCCATCCTGGGCGCCACCGGCTGGATCCTGCTTGGCTCCTTTGTCGCCTACATTGTCGGCGAGTTTTCCAACGCTGTCGTCATGGTCCTGCTCAAGAACCGCACGCAGGGACGCTACCTGTGGCTCCGCACCATATCCTCAACCGTCGTGGGCCAGGGCATAGACTCCATCCTGTTTTTCACCATTGCATTTGGAGTTTCCGGACTGTGGATTGGACCCGACGGCTCGTGGCTGCCAGTGTTCAACGCTGCCATATGCGCGTGGATCGCGAAGTCGGTGTACGAGATCGTCGCCACGCCGTTGACCTACATCGTGGTTGGGTGGCTGAAGCGCACCGAGCAGATGGACGTCTACGACGCACCGCGCTCGCTGAACCCCTTCGGCGTGTTCGGCAGCGGAGATACCAACGCCGCCGCCGGCCGGGCCTGAACTCGACGGGGATCTCCCTCAAATGGCTGACCAAGAGCCTGAACACGATCATCCCCACGGCCATCAACACAATCGCCCAGACAGTCTGGTGTCCGCGTTTGCGAACCTGCGGGGCACCGGGCTGCCGTGGCATCGGGTGCTGTCGTTGGTGGCCTCAAACACGTGGCTGAAGGTGACTTCCCGCGGGGTTTGCTGCGGCAACCCCGGCCAACCCGGATGTTGACGGCGCTGACCCGACGCCGGCGTGACCGGCAGTTGCTTCCGGCATCAGTTCCCTGAAGGGTCCCCGCGCTTCGATATGTTACGATTGGGCTAATCCCCATCGCGTATCGCCACCTAGGAGCCTGACTGATGCACGCCGAACAGCGCCGGGTAGCCGACGAAGGCCTCCACTATCTCGTCATCTTTCCGGACGATTACGACGCCGACGCCGATTACCCGCTGGTGGTCATGTTGCACGGTTTTGGCGCCAACATGCAGGATCTGGCCGGCCTCGCTCCGTCCATCAACCGCAAGGGCTACGTGTACGTGTGTCCCAACGCGCCCATTCCCTTCGAACTTGCCCCCGGCATGATTGGCTACGGCTGGCATCCGCCCCGCGGCCAAGCCACCGAGGAGCATTTTGACCAGGCCGAGTCACTGCTGGACGACTTCTTTTCGGAGGTGCTGAAGGAGTTTCGGGCTCAGGAGGACCGCGCCGTATTGTTGGGATTCTCGCAGGGCGGCGGCATGACGTACCGCATGGGCCTGGAGCGGCCGGACAAGTTCGTTGCCTTGGTCGCGCTCAGCGCCTCCCTGCCGGATCCGGAGATCCTGCGGCCGCGCCTGCCCGACCACCGCGAGCAGCCGGTTTTCGTCGCCCACGGGCTCCACGATCAGATGGTCTCCATGGACAGCGCGCGCCGCACCCGCGAGTTCCTGGATGCGGAGAACTACAACCTGTCCTACAACGAGTACAACATGGGCCACGAAATCCCCGTGGAGGTACTCCGCGACATGGTCCCTTGGGTGGAGGCACTTCTGCCACCCCTGGTAGAAGAAACCGACCGCATCTTCTGATCTTGAACGGAGATTGGCATGGATGCACAGGATAGACAAGGATTTAGATGCTACATTCCGACTTGACTCGGATCATCATCGGTTGCGCGTTTGATGTTCTGAATGAGCTCGGGCCGGGATTCTTGGAATCTGTTTACGAAAAAGCAATGGCCATCGCCGTTTGCGAAGCTGGTCTATGGGTCAGAACCCAGGCGCCTATTGAGGTACTGTTTCGTGGTCAGGTTGTGGGCGAGTTTTACGCCGATTTGTTGATTGACGACAAAGTGATAGTCGAACTCAAGGCCGTGCCATCACCATTAGCTCCAATACACGAAGCGCAGTTGATCAACTACCTGAACGCAACCGGCGTTCCAGTAGGTCTCCTGATGAACTTCGGACAGCCCAAACTCCAATATCGCCGTTTGACCAGACGTGAACACTCCAAGGAGGACAGGTAGGCAGTTTCCCTCAATCATAGAATCATCCCATCCATCCTGATCATCCATGCAAATTTCTCGACAATTCAAGGGAGGTATTGCAACTATGAAAGCCACTGCCAAGCTGCGCCAGATGCTCGCTTCCGACCGGTTGGTCGTCGCCCCATTCGTGCTGAACGCCCTGCATGCTCGCATCGCCGAGGACGTGGGACACCAGGCCGTCTACATGACCGGGGCCGGAACCGCCGCCGAGCGTGGTTTCCCTGACGTCGGCCTGCTGACCATGACCGAGATGGTCTCCAACGCCAAGTACATCGCCGACGCCATCAACATTCCGGTCATCTGCGACGCCGACACCGGCTACGGAAACCCGCTCAATGTGCACCGCACCGTCCGCGAGTACGAGGCCGCCGGAGTGGCCGCCATCCACCTGGAGGACCAGGTGTTTCCCAAGAAGTGCGGTTTCTTCGCGGGCAAGCAGGTGGTCCCGGTCGAGGAACACGTCCAGAAGATCCGTTCCGCCCTGGACGCTCGCACCGATCCCGATTTCGTCATCATCGCCCGCTGCGACGCCTACGCCGTAACTGGCTGGGAGGACACCGTCAGGCGCTGTCGGGCCTACGTCGAAGCCGGCGCCGACCTGGTATTCGTTGACGGCATCAAGTCCCAGGACGACATCCAGCGCTACGCTGCCGACCTGGCCGACGTGCCGCGCATGTATAACGGCGACCTGGCCACCACGCAGACTATGGACGAACTGGGCTACAAGATCATGATCTGCGGCAGCACCATCTGGCTCATCTACAAGCAGGTGCGCGCCGCCTATGAAGAGCTCATGAACGATGGCATGGTCGATCCCGACCGCTACGGTACCCGCTGGGACGTCGCGTCCGTTCTGGGCCTGGACGCCATCTACGAGCTGGAAAAGAAGTACGGCGTGCAGGACGTGGGCACCGACGTTGCCGGCCTGGCCGCCGCGCAGGCCGCCCAGGCGGCCGCCGACGCTGCCGTGCTCACCCCGGCGGACGACTGACCGATCCTGCGCACCAAAGCCTCAGCGGGGAGGCCAGCGATGAGTGACCGCTTCCGCATGCTATACGACGGGTCATGTCCGATGTGCAGCCGTGAGGTGCTCAATCTGTACCGCCGGCGCCCGGAGGCCATCGAGCCCGTGGACATCTCCGCCGAGGATTTCGACGCCGCCGCGTGGGGCCTGGATGCCAACCAGGTTCAGTCCGCCATGTACGGCATCAGGCCGGACGGTACCATCACGGTGGGGATGGAGAGTCTGCGCGAGGGCTACCGCCTGGCCGGCCTGGGGTGGGTGCTCGCGTGGACGCAGTGGTGGCCGGCGCGCCCCGCCTTCGATCTCTTCTACCGCGGTTTTGCCCGAAATCGGATGCGCATCAGCAACTGGCTGGGACGGTGCGACGGTCATTGCCGCGTCTGAGATCATTGGCTGGTCCCGCAAGGATCCTCGATGCATGTCAGCTAGCCCGGGCTGCGGACAACACATGCTCGTAGCACCCGGGATCATGTCCGGGCGCCGGTCAGCGTATCGCGCCTGCCGGGGAAGCCGTCGCGAGGCCGTTCGATCGTAATGTGGCCTTTACTCGCGTTGGGCTCTGCCCTGGCCTTTTGCTTCGTCAGCGTCTGCGACAAGCGACTGCTGTCGTTTCACCTGAATGGCGTTCCGCCCCTGTGCCTGTGGTGCGGAACCACAGGACTGATCTACGGCACCATCGTGGCCGCGATCGTGGGAGTTCCGGCAGGCACCACCTGGCAGGTCGCGGTGATTCCCGTGGTGGCTGGCGTGTTCATGGGTTGCTCCGTGGTGCTCCTGTTCCGGGGCCTGCGCCTCATGGAGGCTTCGCGAGCCGTCGCTATTTCCCAGACCAACCCGATATTCGTCGCCATTCTGGCTCTACTGTTCCTCGGCGAGCGCATATCACTGGCCCAATGGTGCGGCATCGCCCTGGTGGTCGCCGGCGCAGTGCTCATTTCCGTGAGGCTGTTCCAGGAACGGCCCTTCGGGCGCATTGGCGCGGGTTTGGCCGTGCCCAGCACCGCGGTTTTCGACCTGCGCGACCGCAGTACGATCTATGGACCGGCGCTACTGGTGGTCAGCGCAATGTGCGCGGCCTCCAGTTTCGTCGTGACCAAGGCCGCCCTGAACGCCGAACTCCCCGTGCTGACCGTGTTCGGGATCCAGCAGGCCACGGTGGGCGCGGTGTTCTTTTGCGCTGGCCTGACCGGCGGGCGCCGCCTGTTGACTGCGGTAAAGCAACCCGGCGTTCTGGCGATGCTCCTGTTCGGCGAATCGCTGATGCCGGCGGTGTCCATCCTGCTGGGGGTCTACGCGTACAGCCTGGGCCCCGCCTCCCTGGTGGCCGCGGTGCTGGCGACCCGGCCGCTGTTCGTGTTCATCGCCTCCACTCTTCTTTCTCGAATGCGTTGGCAGTTCCTGGACGAGTCGCTCAACCCACGGGTGCTGTTGGCAAAAGCTGCGTCCATAGTGATGATTGTAGGTGGCGTGGGCACACTCAGTTTGGGCTGAAACCCGAAACGTGAATTCCCGAATATCCCTCTCGTCGTTACGTTAATGATGCGTCGAATGTGGCGTAAAAGCAGTGAATCCGTCGCGAATAAAACGATAGTGTTTATCATTGTCTCATTGATAGTTGACAACCGCAGCCAGAACGAATAATATCGTAAGCCAATTATCTACGGCGTTGGGCCTAGAGATATAACTGCATACCTAGCACGGAGTCTGCCAACCAATGGACGAACTTGACCTGAAGATCATCGGTATCCTGCAATCGGACGGGCGTGCGTCCAACGCCAAGATTGCGCGCGCTGTGGGTGTCAGCGAAGGCACCGTGAGGCGCCGGTTGCGTCGTCTCATCAAGGAAGACATCGTTCACGTGGTGGCAGTCCCCAACCTTGAGAAGATGGGCTACGGCACCACCGCGCTGATCGGTCTGGAAACCGGCCCGGGCAAGTCGGATTCCGTCGCGGAGTGCATCGCCAACCTGGATGAAGCGCACTACGTCGTCGTCGCCACCGGCCCCTACGACGTCTTCGTCTGGACTGCTCTGGAATCGGCCGAAAGCCTGGGTGATTTCCTGCGCACGCGCATTGGCGTTATCGAAGGAGTGCAGAAGACCCAGACCTTCGTCACCCTGTCCACCAAAAAGCGTTTCACCCGGGTGTAAAACCGCTGCCTCCAGCGGTCCGGACCGGCGGGTCCGGGCGTCTACCTCGTTTGCATTGCCTATACGCCGTGCTATAATTTCTGCACCCGTGAGTTGTGGCCCGAAGTTCGGTTTGCCACTGTCAACCCACACCACATCACCCGAGGGAATGCCGCTATGACCTACATCATTACCGAGCCATGCGTGGGCGTGAAAGACGCCGCGTGTGTCGACGTTTGCCCGGTGGACTGCATCTACACCACGGACGACGATGACATGTACTTCATCAGCCCCGATGAGTGCATCGACTGCGCCGCCTGCGAACCGGTGTGCCCGGTTACGGCCATATTCGCAGAGGAAGCCGTACCGTCCATGTACGAAGACTATATCAAGATCAACTACGACTACTTCAGCAAGTAGTCGTTGCGCCGACCGGCGTACACCGACCCCGTCGTGCGCCCGGCGCTTTGCTGCCGGGCGCACGTTTAACGGTTGACACTTTCTCTGATGTCTGCAATCGACCCGCAGCGCTCCGCTCGCCCTGAAGTCAACGTTGTCGTCTGCACCGACGAATACGGGTGCGGGCGCTGGTACCATGGCGGTCGCAACGCCGAGGCCGTGCTGGGCCAACTGCAGGCCGCCGCGGACCGGTTGGACGGCGAACGGGTGCAGGTCACCACGGCCGGATGCATTCTGGGCTGCACCTACGGTCCGAGATTCGACGTCGCACGCCGTTGGTCCGGCGAAAAGACGCTCTATGGCTCCATCAGTGGGGAGGCTGTCGTCACCCGGCGAGGTCGGGTCCGTTTCGCCGCCATTCCGGATGACCTGGAGCAGGCGCTTTCCGATCACCTGGAAGAAACCGCCGTTCCCATCCATTCGCTCGGCGGAGCCAACCAGCCAGCCGACGTGGACCTACTGCGCCGGGTTCTGTCCGACTGCAGCAGTGGGTTGCGAGACGCCGGCGTGGGGCTGGCCGAATCCGTGATCATGGTGCACAACCCGGCGGCCACCGTCTCCATTCCCGCCACGCTGGCCAACCTGCAATTTGTGGACGGCAGCGGGAACTCTTATCCAGCCGGAGACATTGGCCTGCTCACCACCGACGGGGACGGGCAGGTGGCTCTGCAACTCAGCCGTGTCCGCCAGGTCGAGTTTCTCTACCGCCAACTGCGCAACGGCATGCCCAGCTATTCAATCTGGCTGCGCGATGACGACCTGGCTACCGTGTACCGCATCTACCTGCGCCGCTCGGAAAATCCGGCCAACAATCCGCTGCGTCACCGACTCTTCATGGACCTCATTGAAAAGTATGGCGAAAAGGTAACCCTATAACATCTCCCCGGGCCTGGTCGTCCGCCACCGCATCCTGCAACACGGGTCACATTCGTGATTGACGGCAACCGGTCGGGCCGACCCAGCGGGGCTAAACTCGAGGAGGAGCGAACACAATGAGCAATATCGATTCCACCCCGGAATTCGTGCGGGAAACCTACCGCAAGATGGACGAAAAGCTATCCCAGGTCAGGGCCAGGCTCAACCGTCCGCTGACCATGACCGAGAAGGTGCTGCTGTCCCACCTCGATGATGTCGGCGAAGCCGATCTGCGTCCTGGCGACAGCTACATCAACCTTCGGCCCGACCGCGTCGCTCACCAGGACGTCACCGGCCAGATGGCCATCCTGCAGTTCATGCAGTCCGGTCGTGAACGCGTGGCCGTCCCAACCACCGTCCACTGCGACCACCTCATCCAGGCTCGCGTGGGCGCCTCCTCCGACCTCCAGGACGCTCTCAACGAGAGCAATGAGGTCTACCAGTTCCTCGAGTCCTCCAGCCGCCGTTTCGGCATGGGTTTCTGGAAGCCCGGCTCCGGCATCATCCACCAGGTGGTGCTGGAAAAGTACGCCTTCCCCGGGTCCCTGATCATCGGCACCGACTCGCACACCGTTAACGGTGGCGGCCTGGGCTCCCTGGCCATCGGCGTGGGCGGCGCGGACGCTGCCGACGTTATGGCCGGCCTGCCCTGGGAAGTGCGCTACCCCCGCATCATCGGCGTCAAGCTGACCGGCTCCATGAGCGGCTGGACCGCGCCCAAGGACGTTATCATCAAGCTGGCCTATGAGCTCACCGTGTCCGGCGGCACCAACGCCATCATCGAGTACTTCGGCCCTGGAGCCGCCTCGATCTCCGCCACCGGCAAGGGCACCATCTGCAACATGGGCGCCGAGCTGGGCGCCACCGGCGACGTGTTCCCCTACGACGAGCGAATGGCCACCTACCTGCGCGCCACCGGCCGCGGTGACCTGGTCGCCATCGCCGAAGAGTACGCCCACCTGCTGCAGTCCGACCCCGAGGTCGAGCAGCAGCCGGAGCAGTTCTACGACCAGATCGTCGAGATCGACCTTTCCACGCTGGAACCGCACGTTACCGGCCCCCACTCGCCTGACCGCGCCCGTCCCATCTCCGAACTGGCCGCTGAGGCCCAGCAGGAAGGTTTCCCGGAGCGAGTGTCCGTGGCGCTGGTCGGCAGCTGCACTAACTCCTCCTACGAGGACATGGAACGCTGCGCCGACGTGGCTCGACAGGCCTCGGCCCGGGGCGTTTCCGCCGCCTCCGGCCTGCTGGTAACCCCCGGTTCCGAGCAGGTCCGCGCCACCATCGAGCGCGACGGCCAGCAGGCCGCGCTGGAAGCCATTGGCGCCACCGTGCTGGCCAACGCCTGCGGTCCCTGCATCGGCCAGTGGAACCGCCCCGAGGCTCGCGGCACCGACAACAGCATCGTCACCTCGTACAACAGGAACTTCCCAGCCGCAATGACGGCAACGCGGGCACCATGAACTTCATCGCCAGCCCGGAACTGGCCGTGGCCATGGGGCTGGGCGGCAGCCTGTCGTTCAACCCGCTTACCGACCCGCTGGTGGACGCCAACGGCAACGAGTTCATGCTCCAGCCGCCGTCCGAGGCGCCCGAGGTGCCGCCCACCGGTTTCGACCCGGGCACCGACATGTACGTCGAGCCGCCGGAAGACGGTAGCGACGTTGATGTTCGCGTCGACCCCAGCAGCAACCGCCTGCAGGTTCTGGATCCGTGGGAACCCTGGGATGGCACCGATTTCGAAGACATCCCCGTCCTGGTGAAGACCCAGGGCAAGACGACCACCGACTCCATCTCGCCAGCCGGTCCCTGGCTGCGCTTCCGGGGTCACCTCAACAACCTCAGCGACAACATGTTCCTCGGCGCCAACAACGCCTATACCGACGAAACCGGCACCGGCAAGAACCAGCTCTCCGGCGAGGAGATCATGCCCATTCCGGAGCTCGCGCGCGCCTACAGCGCCCAGGGTATCCGCTGGGTCGCCATCGGCGACGAGAACTACGGCGAGGGCTCCAGCCGCGAGCACGCCGCCCTGTCGCCCCGCATGCTGGGAGCCGCGGCCATCATCACCCGCAGTTTCGCCCGCATCCACGAGTCTAACCTGAAGAAGCAGGGGCTCCTGCCCCTCACCTTCGAGGACCCGGCGGACTGGGACCGCGTGCTGGAGGACGACCGCATGAGCCTGGTCGGTCTCAACGACCTGGCGCCGGACCGGCCGGTGCAGGCGATCCTCAAGCATGCCGACGGCAGTGAGGAAACGCTGAACCTGCGTCACACGCTGAACGACACCCAGATCGCGTGGTTCCGGGCCGGTAGCGCCATGAACCACATGAAGAACCTGGAGGGCGCCAGCAGCTAGCCGAGTTCACATTCGGAACAACGCCGGGGCGCCCGCGAAAGCAGGCGCCCCGGCGTTTGCCCTGAGACTGAGCGACAGACCCTTGCCTTGCCCGCCTTTGTTGGCCAGTGGTAAGGTATTCACCATGACGACGCAAATCACCAACGAAGACATCGTCCAGATGTTCAACAACATGGCCGCCATGTTGGAGATCAAGGGCGACACCGTCTTCAAGATTCGCGCCTACCAGCGCGCCGCCAACACCATCGAACAACTCAGCTGGTCGCTGGCCGCCGCGGCTGCCGCCGGTGATGACCTGAAGAAAATCCCGGGCGTCGGCAAGGCCATCAGTGAAAAGGTCCAGGAGTACGTCGCGACAGGCCACGTGGCCGCCTATGACCGCCTGGCCGAGGAGTTGCCTCCCAACGTCCTGGAGATGCTGGAAGTCCCCGGCATGGGGCCCAAGACCGTGAAAGCCGCCGTGGATGAGCTGGGCATCGGCTCCGTCGCCGAACTGGAACAGGCCGCGACGGACGGACGGCTCGAACAGCTGCCGCGCATGGGCAAGCGCTCCGTGGCAAACATTCTGCGCCACATCCAGGCCCAGCGGATGCGGTCCGACCGCACGCCCCTGGGCATCGCCTCCGAGACCTGCGCCGCGGTGACCGCCCAGTTGTTCGACGCTTGCGCCGGCCTGGTGAGCATCACCCCGGCCGGTTCGCTGCGCCGCTGGGAGGAGACCATCGGTGATCTGGACCTGATCGCCGTGTCGGAGAACCCGGCTGAAACCGGACCGGCCCTGGCCGCGCTGCCGTCGGTTCGCGAGGTCCTGGTACAGGGCGACTCCAAGACCTCCGTGGTTGTCGATCCGGGCATCCAGATCGACCTGCGCATCGGCGAACCGGACGCCATGGGCGCAATGCTCCAGTATTTCACCGGCAGCCAGCAGCACAACATCCGCTTGCGCGACTACGCCAACCGCCGGGGTCTGTCCCTGAACGAGTACGGCATCACCGTAATCGAAAGCGGCGAAACGGAGCGTTTCCCTGACGAAGAATCATTCTACGGCCGCCTGGATCTGCCCTGGATTCCGCCGGAACTCCGCCGCGGCGCCGACGAGTTGGACGCTGCCCGTGAAGGAAGCCTGCCCAGCCTGATTACTGAGTCCGACCTGCGCGGTGATCTGCACCTCCACAGCGACTGGAGCGATGGCAAGTTCCCCCTGGAGGAGATGGTTGCCGCCGTGGCCGCAATGGGCTACGAGTACATGGCGCTCACCGACCATTCCCAGGGTCTCGGGGTAGCCAACGGCCTGACCCCCGACCGTCTCGCACGTCAGATCGAAATCTTGAAGAGCCTCCAGTCCCGATACGACATGACCATCCTTTGCGGCTCGGAGGTGGACATACGTGCCGACGGCGCCATGGACTTCCCCGACGATGTGCTGGGCATGCTGGACTGGGTCATCGCTTCCGTTCACAACGCCATGAGCCAGGACCGGGACACCATGACCCGGCGCATCACCCGCGCCATGGAGAACCCTTACGTCACCGTCATCGGCCATGCCTCCACGCGCCTGCTCGGTCGTCGTGACCCGGTCGAATTCGATATCGAAGCCCTGCTGCAAACCGCCCGCGACACCGGCACTGCGATGGAAATCAACGCGGCCCCGGAGCGCCTGGACCTCAAAGACACTCATGCGGCCCGCGCCCGCGAGCTGGGCGTGCCGTTGGTCATCAACACCGACTCACACCACATTGACGGACTTACCAACCGCACCTTCGGGGTGGCCGTGGCCCGCCGCGCCTGGTGTGGCCCTGAGCATGTCCTGAACACCTATTCGGCAGGCGAGTTTCTCGGTTGGCTTCGCGCCCCGAAAGGGCAACGACCCGATCGTTTCGCGGCGATGGCAGGCGCTCGAAGCGCTGCGGCATCCCGGCCATGACCTTCACGCTGGAAGAAACCGGGGTCACCATCATCTCGCCGGCGGCAGGCGAGGGCGGAGCCCTGCTGGCTGACGACCACGTCATCGAGCGGTTGCGGTCCCGGGCAGGCCTGGTCGAACCGTGGCACATCGCGTTGCTCGACGCCATCGGTCGCTGGAGCCTCCCTAACGAGGAGCTTTGGGGGCGGAATTGGCGCTACGTCATCGGCGGCGAAGCGCTGGACTGGATCACCCTGGCCCACCGTCTGTGCCTCTCCATCCCCGATGTGGTTCCTCCTGACGAGTTGGAGACCCTGCTGTTTTATGGGCGCCTGCCCGAGGACATCGGGCCGGAGCGGTTCCGCCAACTCATCGGTCCCTACCGTTACACCGCCCACCTGAATTTCTGGTACGGCGTTGTGGTCGAAGAGGCGTTGCAACTGGTGACCGAAGACTCCATCCGCAAGAGCAGACTGGCCCGTTGCTACGGCGACAGCGACGACGTGGTCGAAGACGCTTACCGCCATCTCTACGGCGAGACGCGCGCCAACCTGGTGCCTCAATTCCTGTCCGATGCTGAGGGAGCCTGGGGCTACGACGCGCAGAACCTGTCCCTGGTCGCCTGGCAGGAGTTCATCTATTGGCTGTTCAAGCGTCGCATCCGCAAGTGGCATCCGGCGCGTGTGGCCAGCGATACGCGACGCGGCCTGGAGCGGCTCCGCGAGTTGCGTGACGATGAGAATGCCGCAGATCCGGGCCTATTCGTCATGAACGACGTCGAACTGCCGGCGCTACAAAAAACAAAATAGGGGCGATGGTTGTCGCCCCTGTAAAGTTTCGCCGCGGCGCGGATTTTGCTATTACAGCCCGTACACCTTGCGGTAGCTCAGGCTCATCCGCTTGCGTTCGGTGTCGATGCTCAGGATCTGCACCTTGATCAACTGACCCTGGTAGACAATTTCCCGGGGATGCTCCATCCGGCGTGCGGATAGCTCCGAGATGTGTACCAAGCCTTCGACCCAGTCTTCCAGCTTCACGAAGGCGCCAAAGTCCATCAGCCGCGTGACGGTCCCGTCGACAATATCGCCAACGTGGTACCGTTCCGGCACGGTGTCCCAAGGCTCCGGCTGGGTGCGCTTGAGACTCAGGGAGATCTTGCTGGCCTCCCGGTCCACACGCAGCACCTTGAGCGTAAGCTCATCGCCCACACTGACCACTTCCTCAGGAGACTTGATCATCGACCAGGACAGCTCCGAGATGGGCACCAGCCCTTCCGCGTCGCCCAGGTCCACAAACGCTCCAAACCCGCGCATCGACCTGACCGTGCCCTGCACGATCTGGCCTTCCTGCAGCACTTCCAGGAGGCGCTCCTTGGCGGCGTTACGCAGCTGCCGCCAGATCCGGCGCTCGGTCAGCACCAACTTCTCGCGTTGAGCGTCCAGTTCCAGGATGTTGAACCGGGCGTCCTCACCGATCCGGGCGTCCAGGTGTTCGACGCGGCCTTCTTTCGGCACTGGCGCCATCTGGGAGAAGGGAACGAAACCGCGCACTCCCTGCCAGTCGACCACCAGCCCGCCTTTGTTGTGCTGGACCACCTGGGCGGAAAGCTCGGAGTCCTGCTTGTGCATTTCAATCAGCTCTTCCCAGACCTGTTTCTCCTGCGCCTGGTCGTAAGAGAAAACCGCCATTCCTCCCGGACCGCGATTGTTCAGGTGAATGACAATCACATTGGCGCCCGGTTGCATCTGCTCACGCTTTTCGTCGGTGAGTGTCCGCATCTCTTGTGGCGGAACAATGCCTTCGGTCTTGAGGCCAGCGCTGATGACCATGCCCTCGTCATCGATGCGCACTATCTCGCCGGTCACCAAGTCGCCCCTGCGATACTCCCTCGGCGAAAAAGCCGACTCCGGGAGTTGCGACATGTCGGTGACTTCGACTACGTTCGGGTCCTGGGCTACCATCAGTTAAGTTGCTCCTTACTCTTGCTTACGGCCGGTTGGCGCGGCCGCATAGGTCGAGCAGGTACTTCGTTCTCGCTTGGATCACTTTCCCCACAATTCGCCTGCCTAATAATACTTATACCGCATGCAAATTGCAACCGCGAGGCGGGAGGCGCGCCGCAAGCCTCAATTCGGCCCCACTGATGCAGGAATGGCGCCTTCGAGACCCGTGGTTTCACGCACAGCTCCAGGCCGTCGGCCGCGGGCCACCGCACCGTACGGCTGCACCGGTCTCCGGACGCAACACCGCGGATCGGTGCGGTGTCCAGGACCGCTCCCACCACGCGACGGCGTCCCAGGCGCGGCAAAACCTCGGGCTGAATTGACACCGTCGATACCTCCGACTATGATTAAAGACCGATTAGCCGAGGTAGCTCAGCCTGGTAGAGCACGGCACTGAAAATGCCGGTGTCGGTGGTTCGAATCCGCCCCTCGGCACCACCTTCTCAATAGTCCCGAATCCCCGTTTGAAAAGGGTATCAATAAGCACCGCGGCGGCAGAAATGCCGCCATTTTGCCGCCATTAATGGCGGCAAAGGCTTTTTTCGGGCCAAAACCGACCCAATCAGATCCCAGCGTACGCAGTCCTTTGCAAAAAGTTTCGGATCCTACAAGGATATAAATTCGGGTCAAAGTGCTGGCTCGTTGGACTTCGGCTCGTTGAAGACGGCCGATCAAGGTATCGGGCACTATTTCACCACCGTCCAGTTTCAACCGGTGAGATGTCAGTTTCCTCCGGATAGTCAAGTGTCGCCAATGGTGATGGAGAATACGTCGCGGGCTCAGGTCGTTGAGGCATCGTTCCAACTTCCTGAATGACGCACCCCGCATTGGCCGGGGAACAGCACATGCACGGCGATAGACCGTGAACCCCTGGATGCTTCGTCCCAACGATTTCCAGAGGAGCGGCGCGCGATTGACCGATGGAGTGCAGCTTGGCAATACTCCCAGTCGGGTGTTTGCACGACAGGACTCCAGCCCGGCCGGGCACTTCAGGGAGAGATCCATGCCACTTACCAGCCAGGAACTGCAATCGAAGCTCTGGCAGGCCGCCGACATCCTGCGGGGCCAGATCATCTCCACCGATTAGAAGATCTACATATTCTCGATGCTGTTCCTGAAGCGGCTGTCCGCCCGGTTCGACGAGGAGGTGGCCATTGCAGTTGCGGCCGGCGTGCCCCGGGCTGCCGCCGTTGCCGATCCCGACGCGCACCAGTTCGCAGTGCCTGAATCAGCCCACTGGAGCCAGACCGTCAAGGCGACCATGAACCTGGGCGAGGCGCTGAACATCGCCAGCCACGAGATCGAGTACGCCAACGCCGGCCGCATCGACGGCGTGCTCACCGGCACCAACTGGAATGACGAATCCAAGCTGGGCAGCCCCGCCAGCCGCGAGCGCATCATCCGCAACCTGCTGACCCACTTCGCCGACCTGGACCTGCGGGATGCCAACTTCGCCACCGATGGGGACGGCACCGGCAACGTCCTGGGCGATGCGTATGAGTACCTCATCTACCAGTTCGCCGACGATGCCGGCAAAAAGGGCGGCGAGTTCTATGCGCCGCGTTCGGTGGTGCGGCTCATCGTGGAACTGCTGCAACCCAAGCCCCAATCCACCGAAAGGATGAGTATGTCGGCGTGCTGAAGGGATGAGAAGGTGCTCCTGTGCTTCGGGGATAATGGTTGGTGAAACAGCAAACCGAACCGAAACAAGGAGCACCCAACGGATGCTACCACTCGAGCAGCCCGACCGCATCCAAGTCGCCTTTGATGGTCATCGCCTGGTGGCCGATGCCGGGCTGATCCTGCCGGTCACTTTGGCCCAACATCTGGGACTGGGTGGCCTGGTTGACCGCCACGTTGACCTGGGCCGCGCTCCTGGCCGAGACAACGGGGGAGATCCGCAGGAGGCGGACTGGCCCTGGTGGCCCCGGCATTGGCCGGTGGTGACTGCATTGACGATGCCGACGCGCGGCGCGCTGGCGGGACCGATCGGGTGCTGGGCTGCGTGGTCAAGGCGCCATCCACCCTGGGGACCTTTCTGCGCAGCTTCCGGTGGGGCCACGTCCGCCAGTTGGACCGGGTGAGCCGAGAGCGGCTGGCCCGGGCCTGGGCCATTGGGGCCGGACCGGGCGATGATCCGTTGACCATCGACCTTGATTCCACCGTCTGCGAGACCTTTGGGCTGGCCAAGGAGGGAGCGCAGCGCCACAACTACGCCGGCTAGCTGGGCTATCACCCGCTCCTCGCCATCGCCGCTGGCACCGGCGACGTGCTGATGGCACGACTGCGCCCGGGCCGGGCCAATACGGCGCGGGGCGCCGCCCACTTCAAACAACGAGAAGCGCGCCACATTGCCGGCCGAATGGCTGCACGTTCATTGTCCCAGTCCTGAATTCCGTAAGGTTTACTGCGATCGCCACCAGCTCGGCGACGTGCCGGAGAAGATCAGCGAGTTCACGAAATTTTATTCCAAGCGCAGGGAACGGCTGCTGGGCCGCATCGCCCAACTGGTGAATACAGTCTGACGGCACGGTGGCCTTCCCAGGTTGTGGCCAATGATGCGCGGTAAAGTCCACTATCGCGTAGCGAATGTTCTTTAGTTGTTCGCCGACCGCTCTGGGGATGGAATAAACCCGAAGCGTAGGGCAAGCATCGAAATCAGTCGTGCCGCCGTGGCCACTCCTGGGCCAGACTGCTGGGTCCTGCTTTCTGATGCAGCCGGCGGCGACGTCACAATACTCGGGATCGCCGCGCTGGCTTATCAATAAACCGGGACGACACCCGGGCCCGATAATTCGGTCCATCTGAAAGTGGCGAGACCCCCACAGCCAAATTGGTTTTGGTCATGGCTCGCCAGAGACGGTGGACGCGATGAGCAGACTGCGAGTGTTGACCTGGCTGGCTCAGGAAGAGCGCACGATTCCGTACCTTGCGAAATCGTCCGGGGCGAGTGTCGAGGCGCTGGTAACGTTCCTCGCCGGCTCCAGATCCTGCGATACCGAAATGCTGGCGGCGCTGGAGGTGGCGCTTAGCCTGCCCGAAGGCGAACTGCAACGCAACGACGACGATGTTGCGAGGTTGCAGCCCATCGACGGCGACCCCCTGCGCTGCTACACCGTCGACGAGGTGGCCGCACGCATGCAGGTCCATCCGGACACGGTGCGGAAAGAAATCCGCACGGGGGTGCTGCAAACCATCAGGGTTGGCGACCGCGGCGTGCGCATCCCCCACAGCGCTTTGGAAATTCGGTTGAACCGGTGGGAATGACCAAAAAACCGTCCAACGAACCGATAGGGTCCACGGACGTTATCGAACAGCCGTCCGTTTCGCAGGCGCCCTACACCGGCAGTGAATTGTTGAAACCGTCAGGGGGCAATGTGGCGGCGGACAATGCCGGGAATACCGGCGAAGGCGTCAACGCGAGGGGCAGCGCCGCATCACAGGGCGGCGACGGTGATGGCGCTACGATCAACGCCCTGGAACCCACGCGAATTGACGGCACGGCCGACCGGAATGGCCATGCTCCGCTGGAACGCCATATATTCAGCGGGCTGATGGGGGAGCCCACTCAGCTCGATATAGACCGCGCGATGGCAAGGCTCAAGGAAGCCGGCGGCCCGGTACTGATTTACCGGCATGAAGGAAAGGTCCTGCACGATTGGCGGGAATATTTGGCCGCGCAGAAACTGGGACTGCGGTTGGTGTTCAGCGACGTGGAAACCGACGACCCCCAGGGGTTTCTGATCGGGCTCCTGTTCGACGTACGCGGATGGGCCAAGTATCAACGCGCTGCCCTGGTGGTGTTGATGCGGCATTGGCAGGGACCGGGGCGTCCGAGAAAAGCTGCAAATGTTGCAGGGTTTACCGACGCAACCGACAAGCCGATGACGGTGGCCGAAATGGCCGCCGAGGCGAAGGTGCGCGACCGGTACATCTACATGGCCAAGCGCGTCGACCGCCATGGCGGCAAGGAAACATTGCGGGGGGTGATCCACGGAAAGACATCTCTGGCCAGCGTGGATAAGAGGTACCGCACCCCGCGGAAGAATGGCGAGGATGGCCACGCAGAACAAACCGGGACAGCCGACGCCCTCGATGGGCAGCAGTCCGATTGCAACAACGTCGGGCGTGCTGAATTGATGGACCAGGATCAGGCGGCAGCGATGGAAGCCGGTCAGAACGCGACGGCTCTGGTGTTGGATCTGATGCTCCAGGTCAACCGGCTGCGCCGGGAGAACCGGAGGTTGAAAAAGGACAATCGTCTGCTGACCAGGGTGGTGGAACGCCGCCGTGGACACGGTCGGTCCGCGGTGGCCGTCGCCGCCAGGAAATCCGAACAACATACGGGTATCGCCGCCGAACATCGTTCCGGAGGTGCAGCCCACGAGAGTGACCTGCGCCTCGACGCCAGAACGGTCGACATGCAGATGCGGCTGATCGAGTAGCCGTCATCCCGACCGCGCGTTGATCCGGTTGAAGCCGCCCGGCGAGGATGATGCTGGCGCAGCCGCGGTGGACGCGGACGCCTATGGGCCCGACGTGGTGCATGAACCAGGGGAGCGTCCTGTCGGTCGGGGCCTTCTGGAACGAGCCGCCGTGGTCCCGCAGTCGTTCCAGGTCCGCGTCAGGCCAGACGGGTGCGCCGTACAGCACTGGGGAGAACGTAGGATCAGGATCCGTGGCGGTTGGGATCAGCAGGCGCTTGGCCCGGGAGAAGGCGACGAAGTACCGACGCCGGAGGTCGAACTCGTCGACCCGGGCTGCGGGCTCACCGTCGGGTTGGGGACGAAACCGGCCCAGGTCGCGGTTCAGGCTATCCGGCCACTGCCGGAACCCGCTGGGCAGGGCCGCCGCGACCACCGGCCACTCCCGGCCCTTGGCTTGGTGGATGGTCGTGAGCAGCACGTGGTCCTTCGGCGGCTGCGGTTTTCGAGGCACGATGTCATCCTCCTCCAACTCGTGCCGCCCCGGGGCCAGGTGCACCGGTATGCCAGCGGCACGAAGCGCGTCCAGATAGGGATCGGAATATCGCCCCTTCACGCTGGGAAGCAGGATGGCCGCCTGGCGGTAATCAGTGATGAATTCCCGTGCACGCAGCGCAGAAAGCAGTTCCGCCAGCTGGCGCAACTCGTCAAGCTTGTCGGTACCGATGATGGACACCACCGCAGGGTAGTCGTCGTTGGCGTGCGCGGCGCTGGGCACGATGGTCTTGGGAAAGCGGTAGTCGACGCCGCCAGGATTGCTCCAGTCGCCGGCTGACATCCAGCGGTTGAACGCGGCCACGACACCGCGGTGGGAGCGGTAGTTGTTGGTGAGAAACCGCACGCTGCAGGCGGGAAGGCGGGTCCCGAAGCGCAGCATGTTGTCCACACGGGCGCCCCGAAACCGGTAGATGCTCTGGTCCTCGTCGCCCACCACGCAGACAGTCCCGTGCGTGGACGCCAGGCGCAGCAGCAACTGCTCCTGGGCGAAGCTGGTGTCTTGGTACTCGTCCACCAGCAGGTGGCGCACGCCGGCGCTGATGGCTGCCAGGGCATCAGGATCTCCCAGCAGCCCCAGCGCCCAAGCTTGGAGGTGCGCGAAGTCCACTGCGCCTTGCTCCCACAATAGCTTCCCGTAGCGAAGGCAGGATCGGCCCAGGGCTGCCAGGAAGGACTGTTCTGATGCGATGAGCCTGTTGGGATCGATCAGGTCGTCTGATATGCGGTCGAAGTATCGGCGGTCCTCATCGGATGCTTGCCGCGGATTGTTCCAGCTGTCGTTACCGTGGGCCAGGACGGCGTGGTCGGGCCCGAAAATCGGGTCGTAGTTGGTCTCCATGAGATCCAACTGGTCCGTCGCGTTCAACTGCCGGTAGCCGAGGGGGAGGCCGATGAAGTTTCCGTGCTGCGTGAGCAGCCGGCGGCACAGACTGTGAATGGTGCAGATTGCGACCCGGGACAGGTCGCCGGTATATCCGGCGGCGTTCAATGTAATGGTGAACCCGGTGCGCATCTCCCGGGCGGCCTCCTGGGTGAAGGTGCAGAGCACCAACTCGTGGGGCTGCACCCGGCCGGTGAGCACGAGGTTGGCGGCCCTCAGGGCAATGCAGGTTGACTTCCCGGAACCCGGTCCGGCGACGACCTGCAGAGGGCCGTCGCCGTGGGCGATGACCTCCGGCTGCAGGGCGTCAAGTCCCGGGTGCAGGCGGCGGATGAGGGGGTGACCATTGGCTATTCCGTTGCGGTTATCGTGATGATGAGGGACATCGAGCCGTTGCTCGCCTGGGCGAACCAGCGGCTCGACGCAGAAGGTCCGATGCAGGAAAGTCCAGCGAGAGGGCGGGATTGGCGCCGGTCGGCGCAGCTCCGCTGGCGCTGGGCTACGATCGAGCCTACGACACCACGGGCGGGTCCGGAGGTTCAGGCAACGCGCCGCCCACGTCCTCAAACGGCGCCGGGTTTTCCTCCACCGGCACCGTGTCGGATGGCATCGTGTCGGATGGTGCCGTGTCGGACGGCGCGTGGGGATGCGGGTTGTTCGGCGACAACGGCGTCATCGACGCCAGAGCCGCAGCCATATCTTCTGCCGTGCCGGCGCATATGATCAGAGGGCCGTGGTTGTTGATCACAATTGTGGCGTTGCCCAGGTCCATCTGGACGGGAACGGCGGGCGCCACGGGTTCCGGGGCTTCCCTGCGCACCGTCGTAGCCGGCGCCAACGGTTTCCCGGACATCATGGCGTGGACTTCGTTCTCGATATGGGCCTGGGTCGGCGGGTGGCGCACGACATCCCTGGTCGCGATCTCGGCCAGACGGGTCATCAGGTCCTCACCGCGCCACACCACGTGGACATTTTTCTGGGCTGCGAGGGCCGTTACGTGGGGATCGGGGTCCATGTCGGGGAGGACCAGTACTGGAATGATGTAGACCTGGAACCCGATTGCGTCCTCCACCGCCCGGCGCATGGTCATGGCCCCGTCCCAAGTCTGAAAGACCGGCGACGGCCTCTGCTCCATGGTGCCGTCAGGCAACCTGAGGAACCAGTTGTAGTCGCGGATGATGTACGTGCCTCCCTCGACCTGCAGGGCATACCGGCCCATGTCGCGGACCCAGATGGGCGCGTCTATCTCCTGGGCGCCGTGGCCGGCGGACCACTCGTAGATCGCGGTGCCCTGGTAGTGCGATGCGGTCAACTGGTCCAGGACGGCCATTTCTGCGCGGCGTCTGGGGTCGTTGCGTCTTTCGTCAGACAGCATGCTGGGATGAATGGTGATGCTCATGAGAATGTGCGCCTTGATGGCTGAATGTTGCTGGGGATGTTGTTGCCGGGGATGTTGGCGTGAATGGAACGTCGCGCGACGGTTCAGGGCGGCCCGGTGGGCCGCGCAGTTGCGTTGATCAGCGAGTTCAGTTCCTCCAGCGCCTGGCTCCTGCTCGGAGGGTTGTGCTGCGGATCAGCGGCCATGATGTCCGACAGGCGGCGGGAGGGCCCGTCCAGTTTCCAGATCGCCGCCACCCGGCTGCGCTCGGCGACCTCCCGTATGTGCTCATCCGGTTCAGTGTCGGGGAAGTACACCGCCGGCATGAACGACGCCCGACGCTTCAGCGTCCGTTGGACCTCGCGGCTCGCCAGCAAGGCTTCGTCCCAGGCCTGGGCCAGGGGCGACGAGATGCGCTGCAATCCGGCTCCGTTATCGAGATGCCAGGCGTCCCTCAGGAGAACGTGGCGGCCCGGCCGTACCGCGAGACAAAATCTGCAGGCTCCGATCAGCCAGAGGAAAAACGCCGGTTCAGTGGCGTTCGGAGCCTGGGGCGATCGCCGCATCGCGAGAGCGAGTACGTTGTTGTCGACGACGCCGTTGCACACGAGATCGGCGTTGACCTCTTTGCCGTTGGCGTCCCGGCCGTTTGCACCGCCTCCGTCACCAAAAGATGGTCGATGGTCGCATGGCATGGTTTGCTCCTCGTTGTCTGCGCCTCGGTTGCGGGCGCATCTGCTTTGGATTTGGTCAAGCCCGTTGTTCACCTGGGGCCTGAGGCGCCGCATCGTCCTGATCACTCCTACCAATCCGCCGGCGGCCGTGGCCGAAATCCTTATTGGCCTCGGTGTGAGAACGTGCGGGGCGACCGGACCGTCGCCCACGCCAAGCCGCAGCGCATGCTGCCGTTGGTCGGTCGCCGTTCCCGCGACGTCGCCAACCTGCTTTCGGGGAGTCAGGCAGTTTTACGCTGCCACCGTGGCGTCAACGCCAGCGAGAACACCACCCGCCACCACCGGCTGTTGTTGCTCAGCGATCCAGGCAAGGGGAATGGTCCGGGAGCACGTCAACCCGAGGATTGATGGCCAATGGGGTAAGCCGCCTGACGCACCGAAAGTATGAGCGGGTGTGGGTCGAGTTCGGGGCGGCCGGGCTTGAAGACGAAGGTGTGCACCAGGACCTCGTCGTGGTGGCGAAACGTGTCGGCGACTAGGTGCTGAATTTCGAAACGCGGACCCAGGCATCTGGAGAGTTCTCGTGAAGCCGGATGCTTCGCGTGATCGGGGTTGGGGGGCGCAGGCAGTCACCGTTGCGTTTCCCGAGAGTCGCCCTGGTGAAACATCAGCGGAACCGGGAGTCGTGTGTCAAGGAATTTCGGAGCGAGGTAACCGCCCAGGCGGTGTCCTGCGGTTCCGGTAGGGCACTGCCTGAAGCGGTTGCCGATGGAGCAGGGCAGCGGGAGCACCGTGAGGGACGAGGCTGGCTTGGCCAGGGTGTTGGTGGTGCGCAGTGCACCAACCTCGAGTTCATCATCGAGGTAGCGGAGGGGTTCGGCCCATTCCCAGTGCTGTTCGGCCCGCGCAGCACCCAGCAGAGACCCGCTTGGGGGGTCCCACCCTGTTGCTAACCCGGTGTCGCTGCAGAGAGGGTCCCAGATAAGGGTCTGGAGTGCGTCGACGCCGCCCCGTCGGACTGTTCACCGTCGTTGAGTTTGTGGGCGTGGCACAGCGCGAGGTTCGGTGCCATGAACGCGGCGAGGTTGCGGATAGTCGGCTCGGTTTCTCCATTTTTCCCGTCGTGCGAGGAGCGTCGGGGAAAACCGCAAATGGGGCGGGCGACGGCGTGCTAGGGTTGTGAATGAGAGCTGCAACCCCTCCTGACGATGGTGAATCTCAGAATGAATATCGCCAACAGGCGGCCCGCATGATTTGTAACGACCCATCCACCCATCACTTTCTGTTCATTGCCACAAACCGCCCCCGCACCTTTGGCGCGGCGAGTCTTGAAGCGATGCCGGCTATGCGGAATGGGCTGCGCTCAGGGTCGCGGTTGGATGAACTCATATGCCGGTGACCGGACATCCATATGCAAAACGGGATGGTAATGGGCGGACAACTGCGGAGCTGCGCGTTGCGCGGCACGATACCGGTCGCCAGAAAATTCGCGGTGGTGGGTCTGGTGCGTGCCGTCGGATCTCGGAGATCCCGGCGGGCGAGGACCTCGCCCGAGATCTCGGTGATCGCGTTGCCGCCGAAAGGCCGTTGAGTCGAGAGAGGTCCATACTGACAAAAGACGGAGGAAAGCGCCAATTGAGCCAGGGGCGCTCAATTTCACCGGTGATCTTAGTGAACCCTTCAAAAAGAGGGTATAAAACTCCACTCGCATGCCGACAAATGGAGGAGGCCCTATGCGGTGGGGTCATAGGGGGATCAATACGCCAAAAAACGCCTGCCAAAGATCACCCGATATGTGCAAGATGAGTTCACTAATTAGAGGGGCTATTACTCCACGACGGCGGCGATTCGCAGCTTTCCCGCACGTACCAGGGTTACTTAAGCAACCGAGTTTGAACACTCAGGCTTATGGGGGTAAAACATGCCAGCCATCGCGCAACTCGTGACGCCGCGCATGATCGATATATTGTCATGCATTAGGCAGATGCCATGGGCGAGCGCGTACGAAATGGACGCCTGGGGGACACCGAGCGTGAGTCAGTTCCAAAAGGGACTGCAGAGCATGAGGCGCGCTGGGCTGGTGACATCGGTGAAGATGGGGATGACACGTCGAGTCCAGGAGAGATGGCGCCTGGATGAGATGGGGATGCGGCACCAAAGAGGCCTGAACGGCGAACCGGTCAGCTGGGACTTCGGAGGAAAAGCGATCGAGCAGCTGCCTGACCAACTGCCCATGGTCGAGATGGCATATTTCGCCTTGGGACGGGTCACCAAATGGCTGAACCAACGGCCGGATACTGGTGCGGAGACTGGCGCGCGCACGGTTTTCCTCATCGAGTTCTGTTGGTTACCCGACGGGCCGGTCCGAGCTATAGCGCGGTTCAACAACCGTGCGGTTGTGGCGTTCCTTTGGGCCGGCAAAAGGAAATCGCCGGGGGATCTGTACCAGTCTCTGCTTCGTCAGTTCCGGGACTGGGACCATGTGCCGCCGGCGGGTTGGTGGGACCCCGACGAGGAACCGGACCAATGGACCTGGGAGCCTTCCCTATGGGTTACCTTCGCCGAGGACGAATGGGCGATTGATCGGGCATGGGACGGTCTATTCCGTGCCGGGGTGGACCTCGATAGAGTGGCAGAGATATGTCCCGGTTACGAATATTTCCCTGATGCGCCGGTCCAGCGCTCGGTGGGCACGTTACGGTTTAGGAGCGGAAGAGTGCGCCCCGGGAACCCAGCCATCACGAGGCGGCTGCCGGAAGACGAGCGATTCCAGGCTCTCAACGGCATGCTGCGGTACCGTGTGTTCGGGGTAGTGGAGGCTTGGCCGGCGTGCAGGATTTCGGACATCGCCCGGTTCTGCAGAGAGACGGTATCCAACGTGAAAGCCGTGGTCGACGATCTCGTCGCCGCCGGGCTGGTGGACCAGTTCGGCAAAAATATGCACCTGACCGAAGACGCGCACATATGGGTGCGCCGACGAGACGGAGTAGCTCTGCGCAGGGTCCGACACAAAAATGGCGAACTGCGTTACCCGGGTCATTTTGCCGAATTGGACAGCAACCGCACGCGCATGCTGAAGCACGATCAATCCCTGGCTCACATCGCGTCGCGTTTCGCGGCGAGTGGAGCGCACATTTTTGCCGGGCCCCGCGGTGTTGTGAATCTCGCTGGGCAGACCCAGTTGGATCCCGACGCGGTGTTGCTGTTGAACACTCCTGATTCGGCGGAAACGCGGTTCTATCTCGAATACGAGCGTGCGGCCAAGGCGGACTCGACCGTTGAGAGAAAGCTCAGGCCGTACCACGAATACCGTGAACTCAATCAGGGCAATGCGCCGGCACTTCTGGTCGTCGTAGAAGAAGAGGACGTCGAGCCCATCTTCTGGGCCACGGCCGCAGCGTTGACGCTGTTCACCGCCACGCGGTCGGCAGTGGTCCGCGGGCCAGTGGTGGGTGCCAACACTGTCTTCAGGCGCGACGACAGCCGTGCGTCATTGTGGGTGCGTTGAGATGTAGCCGGGTCAGGACGAAACGCGCTTATGGTGGGCCAAGTGGAATCATGCCAAGGGCGCGGCAGACACGCCGCTGCAGGCTATCGCCATCACGTCGACGCAATGTCATTGCTCGACTGATATCACGGTGGTTCGCCGGGAGCGCCCGGGAGGAAGCATCACATGACAACCCCAATTGACGGGGCGCCGTTGGACCCCGCGAGGATCGGGCCGTTGCTGCCGATGGACCGTATCCAACAGGATGTGGTTGAAGCACCGCCGGGCCCAGTTTTCATGATGGGAGGGACCGGCACTGGTAAAGGACACGTCCTGGCCGCCCGAGCAGTGCGGCTGGGCTTGCTACTCGGTGAGCCGCAACCGGTGACCATTTTTGCGCTCAATAACCGCGCGGGCCGACCCGTCCGGGACAAGGTGCAGGCTTGGATTGGGGACAACTCCGGATTGGGGCAGATATACGTCCGTACCTTCGAAGAGTTTTGCGCAGACCTGATGCGGCGGTTGCCAGCCTTGGGATACCCCATATCGGGCGATTTGAGCTTCTGGGACCAAAGCCACAGCGCGCGCGTGCTGCGCGAAGTGATCCAGGAGAACCGCGACAGTAGACCCGCAGAGACAATGGCCGACAATCTCGGTCGACTGCTCGTATAGATAAATGACGTGGAGGGCCTGACGACGGATACTGTCGACCAGCCCCCGGTTGAGAAATGGGCCGAGTACCGCCGGGCGTACCTCAGGATCAGGGAGGAACAAAGGGCGTACGACCGGGCGAGTCTCCTAGTCGCGGTATATCACGTGCTGGCAGATTCCCCTGAAGCCCAGATGTTCTGTACGGAGCAGTGGGGGCGTCACGTCATGGTGGACGGTTTCGAGGATATCAACGAGCCTCAGTACTTGCTGATGACGATTCTAGCCGGTCCGGAGAAGTCCGTTACGGTGGCAATGGACCCAAACCAGGCGATTTTCCACTGGAGAGGGGCCCTTCACCAGCCCCATGAGGCATTCCTCGAAGACTTCCCGGACGCGCTCCGGAAAACGCTGCTCATCGACCATCGGGCCTCTGGCGCTCTGGCGGAAAAAACGCGTGGATTTGCCAAAAGGAAGGAGGTAGCCGGTCTGGAATTCGATGCGGCCAGTGCGGTCCGGCCGCAGGGTAGATCGCCAGTGCCGCACACCGCCCGCGGCTACCCTGGCAACCAGTACCGTTTAATAGCTCGTCATATCAAGGACACGATGCTCCAGCATGGTCCCGACCGGTCGGATCCGCGCGATATAGCCGTCCTGGCGCGTCGCCGCGCCCCGTTGCTGATGCTCGCCAGGGCGCTGGACGTCGAGGGAGTGCCGTACGCAATCGCGGGCGATCCCGCGGATCTCGGCGACCCAGACGCGCGGGCGGTGCTGGGGGTGCTGACTCTCGCGATCAATCCCCGCAGCGCCCCTCATTTTCGGGAAGTGTGCGCATCCACTGCACTTTCCATACGACGGGGCCTGCATCCGCACGTGGTGGACCAGGTGGTGCAAGCCGCCTGGGAGCATGACCACGACCTGCTGCTCGCTATCGAACACGTCAGTCGGCAATTCGCAGAGGACGCTCTGCCCGCGCGCCACCTCAGGGCCGTCGCAAACACCATCAGGGCGCTCCGGAGCGAACTCCGGAGCCATGATGCGGCGATGTTGGATATCCTGGAATCGGCCAGGCAAGGCATCTATTCGATCTCTGGCGCAGACCGACCACGGCAGGCGAGTGAGGACGCGGCGCGCGCGGCGCGCGTGGCCCAGTTGGTCGACAGCCAGGCCGCGCGAACAAATGAGACTGGCAACGAAGTGCGAGACGGTCGCCACCGGGTGCTGGAGTTTCTGGCGCAGGTCAACCACTCGGCCGATGCCGATATCGAAAACACCGCCCGCCGAGCGCCACGCTCGGCGGGCGGTGGAAGGCACATAACACTGGCGACCATCCATGCCGCAAAGGGACTTGAGTGGAAAGCGGTATATCTAGCAGATGCCGTCGACCACGTAATCCCTGGATACCATGTGCGGGAGGAACCCCGGCAGATGTGGCACGAGCAGAGGTTGTTCTACCAAGCGGTCACTCGCGCCCGCGACCATTGTTTCATCATTAGTCCGAAGACCCGGATCGACGGTTCTCCGGCGGAACAGAGCCGATTCACGAAATTATTGTTCAGCGACCAATAACCCGCCCGCAAACGATCTTCTCCGGATCGCTTCGACATCATCCGATCAGGTCACCCGTAATCCCGATGACCGGGAATCAGATCGCGGACTCCAACTATGACGATCCCATGCGGTCCGGACGAGCCATGCCCTGCCGCCGCGACTACATGAGGAGCGCATTGGTCTAGATCTCACTTGATGACGGGGCTGGTCCAATACGAAGCCAATATCATCGTCGGCCAATTCAACCCGGTCCGATCCTGGTTTGCGCGCTGGTTACTCATTTCCCGAGACTCGGTTGGATTTGTGCATCGTCGGTTATTGAAACACTGAGCTGCGGGACCTACCTGACGGTGAAGTGGAACGAGTTGGTCCACGCCTCGCCGTTGCCAGCCGAGCTCAGGCCTTTAGTACGTACCGTCGCTGCCGGGCCGGCAAGGTATGGTCAAGTTCTTGCTGTTTACCACACTGATGGTGATGGCTTTGCTCGCGGCCGGCAGCGCCGACGTACTGAACGCCGATGATCGGGATGGTCATCGTAGTCGCCCACGTCGTGCCGGCTGGCAATAGCAATGAAGTCCCGGGTGTCGTTGCCGGTAAAGGTGCGGTTGGGCGGGAACGCGAAAAATCAGCGCAGGTCGCTCCATACTGGTTGTCATTGTTGATGGGGACGACGACGGCGCCTTGGGATCGTCCCCGAGTATGACATTGACGGTTGATGCCCCTGGTGATCGTTTCCAACCTGATACCCGTCCTGGGCAGCGGCGAGCGGCCCATCCGCCGGATGCTGAACACGCTGCGCGGCGGCGGGTGGGCGTGGTCGGTGAGGCGGGGAATGACGGAGCGGCGGCAGGAGCGGTGGTTTCTGACCCGCCGAGCGGCGGACCTGCTCTACGCCAACGACCACCAGCACGCCGCGCCCCGTGAAGCCGCGCGGGCGGCCCTGCCCTCAGGCTACTCTGCGCCGCCGCCGGCCGACTTCGACCGGCGGTTTGCGGCGGACCACGAGCACCGGCCTCACTTGGAGCACCTGGCGACTTCGCCCTTTGTTGCGCCGCCGCTACAGGACGACGCCGGAGCGGGCGCTTACCACGAGCATTCGCCGTGGACGGCCACCAGCCGGGGGATCGAAATGTCCCTGCGCCGCCTGGCCATGATCGAAACGATGTACCGCCTGGCGCCGGAGCTGCTCACGTCGGGGCATTTGCGCCGGCCGGCGGGGCAATCCCCGTCGGGTCACGACCTGCGGCTGACCGATTTCCGCCTGCTGCGCCAGGGGGGCTTCCATCACGCCGTGGCCCGCTACGGACCCGACGTGTGGACTCCCTTCATCTACGCCGGTCTCCACGCCACCGAGCGCGCCCTGCGGCGCAAGGAGCAGCACCAGCTGTGGGGTGTGGACGCCTACGTTTACGAGGAGGATCGCTACCTGCGCATCGCCAACCGGGTGTTCTACGAGGATCCGCAACAGGAGGCGCAGCCCTCGGCGCGGGTGGTGGCGGCGGCCGAGTTGGCGCGGCAGACCCTGACCGGTTCCACCCCACGCTGATCTGGACGCTGAGCAACGGTTACGGGGGCAACCCATGGTGGAGCTGAGAGTCTCCCGGGACCTGGTGGCGGACCCGTCCGGCCATCCCGCCCTGGTGCACTCCGAGAACATCGACCGCTGGCTGGGCCGCAACGCCGACCTGGCCGTGCTGGAAGGCCCTCGGGCCTATCGGGCGTTCATCACCGTCGCCGAGTTTCCCGCCATGCGGGCGCGGCAGGTCCGGCGCATCGCGGGAGGCTCATCAGCCCAGGCCGCTCGAATACTGGATGACTGCGTCAATACCGGCCTGGTGGCGGAGTTCGACGGACGCTACTACCTGGCTGAGCTGGGCATGAGGCGGGGGGCCACCCTGAGCCGGGTGTCGCTGGCAGCGATTCGCCCCCGCCACGGGGCCTATCTGTAGCCGTGGTATCGAGAACATGAAGCTGAGCACAACGACGGCGTGAACCGGCTGGTGGCGCGCTTTGCCCGGGAGGGCGTGGCGGCGGTTGCCGGCTGGCGGGGCGAGGTGAACGTGCCCGACGTGACCCAGGTCCGGCCGGACCTGCTGGCGCCCGTAGTGTCGGGTCCCTATGGGGGCGGGTTCCATTCGCTGGAGTACGAACGATTCACCGGGAGCCGGCCCACGGAATCCAAGCTGGGGCCCTACCGCCGGTTGGCGCTGCTGGGGTGGCCGCTGCCGGTGCTGATGGTGTGCGACACCCGGCGGGCGGCGGAGATCTTCCTGGCGGTGGCCGGTGATCTGCCCCTGCTGGCCACCACCCTGGACCAGGCGTTGGACGGCCCCGTATCCGGCGGCGCTGCACTGCCAGCTGCGGCCGGCGCGTTGACGTCCGGCTCGAAATGCCGCTCCCCTCTGGCGAACGGCGGCGCAGATGGGGCGTCCGCCGCGCTGGACGACACTGCTTCAGATGCTCTTCGAGAGCCCGCCGCTCCGAAGCGCTTGGCCCACGACGGCAATGCCCGTCAGCGGTCGCGGGGGTCGGGCATCCGGTGTCGTCAATCCGAGTCGCTCCCCGCTGTGCCGAAGCCGCTACTCCTCCAGCAGACCGTTGCGGACCGCCCACACCACGATCTCCTGCGGGGACTCAAGCCCGAGCTTGTTCTGAACCCGGTAGATGGCGTTGCGCACGGTCACCTTGCTGATGCCCATGTCCCTGGCTATCTCCGCATACGCTTTTCCCGTAGCGAACCGGGTGAGCACCTCCCGCTCCCTTGCTGTCAGCAAATCCGTAGCCGGCTTCACCACGGCGCCCTCGTCCAACAGCCGGAACGCCCGTCTCACCGCGTCTCCCGGGATCATCAGATTGCCCGCCGCCACCTGCCGCACCGCGTGGATCAACTCATCGCTTCCCGTGAACTTCTGAACGAACCCCGTGGCGCCGGCGGCCACGGCCCGGATCACGTCGTCTTCCGCTGCAGAGGCGGTGAGCATCAGCACCCTGGTGTCGGGCAGCAGCTCCGTGATCTCCCGGCAGGCTTCCACTCCGTCCTTGTGGGGCATGAACAGGTCCATGACGATGACGTCGGGCCGCGTTTCCCGCGCCACGGTGACGGCCTCAACCCCGTCCGCAGCCTGTCCCGCAACCTCGAAGCCTTCCACGTCCGCCAGGGTGTCGCGCAACCCTCGCCTGGTGACGGGATGATCGTCCACCACCAATACCCGGATCACATCTGTCCGGATCACATCTGCCTTGATCACATCAGTCGCTGCCATCATCGTCTCCTGTTCGAACTGTCGCGTAGGGAGCCACGCAGGTGACGGTGGTCCCGACATCCGGCTCGCCCGTCTCCACGATGAGTCTGCCGCCCAGCCGCCGGGCGTCTTTCTCCATGCCGGCGAAACCGCGGCCCCGCTCGGCGTAGTCGCTGGGCAGCCCCACCCCGTCGTCGGAGACGGACAGGCGCACGGCGTCGGCCCCGAAGTCGAGCCTGACCTCAACCCGTTTCGCTTGCGCGTGGAGAAAGGCGTTGGTCAGGGCGTTGTGGGCGATGGCGAGGAGACCGGCCTGCGCCTCCGCCGCCAGCGGCGGCTCCACGCCCGACTGCATCGTCTCGGTTGGAACCGAGGTGATGGCCCCGAAGGTCGCAGCGTGGGACCGCAACACCGGTCCGAGCTGCTGCCCCTCGAATAGCCGGCCCATGTCGATGGGTCGCCTGAGTTCCCACATTGCCGATTTCGACAGCTCTGACGTCGCGGCCAGGCGCTCGACCAACCTGGGGTTCGAATCCCCGGCCAGACTGATGGCGCCGTCAATCCCCAGGCCGATCATGTAGGCGGTCTGGGCCACGGTGTCGTGGATGGACTGCGACAGATCGATGCGTTCCTGCTGCATCCGTCGCTCCCCCTCCATCGCCGCCTGCCGCTGGGCGCGCTCAAACCGGACGATGAGGCTGACGGCAACGGTCATGAGATACATCGTCGCCAGCCTGGCTCCCAGCTCCTTCACGTCGCCGGAGGCCATGTCCAGGCCGGGCCCCACCAGCAGGCACACCAGGGCGTAGGCGACCGCGACGGTCGTGGTCCACGCCAGAACGAGGGAGAACGAGGAAAAGATGACCACGAAAGCGCCCAGGGCGGGATACAAGTAGAGGAAGGTGTAGTTATCAAATCCGCCCTGGTGGATCAGGATATGGGACGTGGTGAAGGCGAAGTCCATGGCGCTTAACCCCAGCGCCCAGCCCCAGTTGACCGTCCGGTTGGTGAGCAACCGGTGGTGGACCAGGCCGTTCAGCGCGGCTACCGGAACATGCAGAACCGCGTGCTCCAAGTCATGGGGGTAGGAAAACTCCAGAGGGTACGCGAGGTGAGCAACGCCAATGAGCAGCAGGAACCAGCGACCCCAGACCGTGACTCGCACCGCCGGGCGCACCACGTCCGGTTCGACCCAGACGAACCGTTGCAATCGCTGGTAATGGCTCAATTAGATACGCCGCACATTTCGATGCTCGGGGTTGGGGGTTCGCACACGCTGGCAGGCCCAAGCGTCAACTCGCCGGGAAGGTTTATCAATCTCCCGGCGCCATCGCAGCAAATGTAACGCGCGTGGCGCGCTCACGCTAGGTTCGCAAAGACACACTGGTCTGTACGTTCCGGCAACACTTTATACCTGTGTGTTATGTACGAAGTGATGTGTATGGATATGCAACAAGTACTCCAAGAGTCAAACCAAAAAATACACCATCGAACCTAGTCTCCGGGGACTGCCGGCGGCTAGGTTAAGCTGCCCATGACAAGCCTGGTACCGAACCGACGCTGCGGTTCGCCGGAGAGACCAGGCAAAGATCATGTCGTCTTCGGTTTGCACAATTGAAGAGCGCATTCGCCGCCGGCCCAACGCCGGCGGCAAGGGCCGCGGCGCAAGTTTTCACGAAGCACAACCAACCGGCCGCAACATCAGAGGAACACGCGCAGAGTGAGGAAGACCATGGCGAACCGCACCCCGCCCTGCTCGGGTTTCAGTAGGAGAAACACGATGCTGAGCGGCAGGTTGTCGGCGAGGCCGTTGCTGTTGGCGGCAGCCTTGGCGTTCTCCCTGGCGCTGGTGGTAGCTCTTGCCTGGAGAGGAGCTGGCCCAACCGCGGCGCAGGACGGCGACACCGAAGTCCCCGCGAAGCCCACCGGGTTGAGCGTTGCCACGGAGCCGGGTTCGCTGGACGTGTCGGCGGACTGGGACGACGTTGCGGGAGCCGACGACTATGTCGTGCGCTGGCGTCCCAAGGACGGACAGCTGAACGACGGCGTGAGGGTCGCATCTTCCAGCGCCGCCGTCTCCGTGGCGGACTACGGCCGGTGGGTGGTGCGAGTGCACGCGTGCAACGACGCCAGCTGCGGCAAACCCGTGGCCAGGCAGTTCGAGGTTGAACCTGCCCCGGAGCCGACACCGGAACCCACTCCTGAACCCACACCGGAGCCCGCGCCGGAGCCGCCCGCCAAGCCCACCGGCTTGAGCCTTGCATCTGAGGCCGGCTCGCTGGTTGTCTCAGCGGACTGGGACGACGTTGCGGGAGCCGACGACTACCTCGTGCGCTGGCGGCGGCCCGGGCCGGACCAGGCAATGAACGAGGGAGTGAGGACCCAGTCCTCCAACGCCGCCATCACCGTGGCGGACTACGGCCGGTGGACGGTGCGGGTGGAAGCGTGCAACGCCGGAGGCTGCGGGCCGGGCGTGTCCAAGACGGTGCGGTTGTGACAGGCCAGGCCGGGCCAACCGCAGAGCCTGGTGGTGAGCGTGACGCCGGGGGAGCTGGATCTCACCGCCAGTTGGGATGCGGTGGAGGGAGCGGCGTCCTACCGGATCGGGTGGCGGCGACCGACTGGAAGCTTCGCGGCGGATGACCAGGTCACGACCACGGATGCCAGCGCCGCCATCACGACGCCGGACTACGGCCAGTGGGTGGTGCGCGTGGAAGGGTGCAACGACGCCGGCTGCGGACCGGGCGTGAACCGGACCGTGACGCTGGTGCAGACCAACCGGCCGCCGGCGCTTGATGACCAGGCGGACAACTACGCCGGGTTCGTGGAAACAGGCAACGCGCCCCGGGGCATACTGGTGAGCAAGCTCTACGACGGCATCTTCAGCGATCCAGACGGCGACACGCTGACCTACACCGTCTCGGTTCCCGCCGACCGCAGCACGCTGGTGGACACGGTTGATAGACGACAATAAGGAATGCCTCTTGCGCCGACTATTCTTGCCGGTTGGGATGGTGTAAATCGTCCGGCACGGAGGTGCCGGATTGATCAAGGACCGACAAGTCAGACTTTTGAGGCAAAAACGTATGGAAGGCAAGACACAGGAGACGGCGGCCGCCATGTCTGGGATGAGCGTGCGGTCGGCGCGCAAATGGCAGAGTGGCCCGTTGCCGTCGGAGACCAAACCGGAGCGCTGGTGGCGCACTCGGTCCGACCCCTTCGACGGGGTGTGGGAAGAGGAGATTGAGCCCCTGCTGCGGGACGACCCCAAGGGCAAGCTGAAGGCAACGACGATTATCGAATGGCTGGAGGAGCAGCATCCTGGCCAGTTCAGCGCCTCCCAGCTGCGCACCCTGCAACGACGATTACAGGACTGGCGGGCGCTGAATGGCCCGGATCAGGAGGTTTACTTCCCCCAGGAGCATCCGCCGGGTCGGGAGGCCCAGTTTGATTTCACCCACTGCAGCGCCCTGGGGGTGACCGTCGCCGGTGAGCCCTACCCCCACCTGCTGTTTCAGCTGATCCTCAGCCACTCGGGCTGGCGCTACGCGGAGGTCGCCGCCGGCGAGACCTTCCTGGCCCTCAAGCAGGGATTACAGAATGCGCTCTGGGCCCTGGGCGGCGTACCGGAGGTGGTGCGTTCCGACAATACCTCTGCTGCCACCCACGAGATGAAACGCAGCCGAGGCCGGGCGCTAAACGACAATTACGCCGCCCTGCTGGACCACTACGGTGTCCGATCCACCCGCATCAATCCTGGCAAGAGCCACGAAAACGGCGTTGCCGAGCACGCTCACTACCGTTTGAAGGATGCCGTGGACCAGGCTTTGATCATGCGCGGCAGCCGCGATTTCCACACCGCCGACGACTACGCCGGTTTCGTACGGGAGATGGTGGAGAAGCGAAACCGCCTGGTGCGGGGGAAGCTGGAGCAGGAAATGGCTTGCCTAAGACCCCTGCCGCCAGCCCCCATGCCGGAATACGCCAACTACCAGTCCAAGGTGCGCCGGTGGAGTACGATCCAGGTGGCGGGACGCAGCTACAGCGTCCCGTCCCGGCTCATTGGCAAGGTGGTACAGATCCGCCTCTATTCCGAGCACGTGGAAGTGTACTACAAGGGCCACTTTGTGGAACGCATGGCGCGCGTGCACGGTGATGGGGAAGTAAACGTCAATTACCGCCACGTGATCAATTCCCTGGTGCGCAAGCCCGGAGCATTCGCCCGGTACCGCTTCAGGGAGCAGCTCTTTCCCACCCTGCACTTCCGGCTGGCCTACGATGCGCTCAGGCAGTGGCGCGGTGAGCGCGCCGACGTGGAGTACGTGCGCATCCTGCACCTGGCGGCCACCACCATGGAGGTCATGGTGGACAGCGCCCTGTCGCTGCTGCTGGAGACCGGTCAGCCCTTCGACTACGCCGAGGTGCGGGAACTGGCCGAGCCCAGGGTGCCCCAGGCTCCGGTGCTGGTCCTCTCTGGGAAGCCGGACCTGAAGATCTACGACGGTCTGCTCACGAGCAGTACGGCCATGGTGGGGGTGTGCGCATGATGGACACCGACACCAGCGTGATCCCGGAGCGCATCGGTCAGCTCTGCCGCGAATTCAAGCTGCCCACCATGGGCGCTCAGTCGGTGGCCCGTTTCACCGAGGCTGGCCACGGCGAGGCCCTGTCCACCTTCCTGGAGGTGCTGGAGCAGGAAGCCGAGGATCGCCGCCACCGGCGCATCAACCGGCTGCGTCAGGCGTCCCGGCTCCCCTCGGGCAAGACCTGGGAGACCTTCGAGCATCACCGGATGCCCCTCGCTCTACGGCAGCAGATGGACCAACTGGCCCAGGGCAGCTTCGTGGATCACGGCGTCAACGTGCTGGCCTTCGGGCTCCCCGGCACCGGCAAGACCCACGCGCTCTGCGCTCTGGGACACCGCCTGGTGGAGGCCGGCCACTCCGTCCTCTTCGCACCGGCCTACCGTCTGGTGCAGGATCTGCTGGCCGCCAAGCGTGACTTCGACCTGCCCCGACAACTGCGCAAGCTGGACAACTTCGACTTCCTCCTCCTGGACGATCTCGGCTACCTGCCCCAGGGTACTGAGGAGTCCGAGGTCCTCTTCACCCTCATCGCAGAACGCTACGAACGCCGGTCGTTGGGCATCACGTCCAACCTGGTCTTCTCGGAGTGGGAGCGCATCTTTGCCAATCCCATGGCCACCGCCGCAGCGATTGACCGGGTGGTTCACCACTCCGTCATCCTGGAATTCGACGTCCCCAGCTACCGGACTGACGCAGCACAGCAACGCGGCGAGACTGCCGCGGCCGACGCCAACGCTGCGCCTGCCAAGGAGGTGAACCGGCAAAACTAATCGACGATAAATCGGCAAGAATGGTTGACGCGGGACAACGGTATATGTCCACGAGGATACCAATCGGGTGTTCATACGGCTGGACGCCGAGGACGACTGGGGTGCGGTCACGCCGGAGCTGGCGAAGCCGCTGGTCACCACGGTGACCCTCACCGCCACCGACCCCGACGGGCTATCCGCCTCGGTAACGGGTCAGTTCCGCACCAACTGGGAGAGCAGCCCCGCTCCGCTGGCCGTCTGCGACCGCACGACCCAGGTGAGGGACGCCCTGGCTGCGCTGGCCGACAAGAACTGCGAGGACGTCGGCGCTGGTGACTTGGTCCAGGTGGTCAAGCTGGACCTGTCGAACACGGGTCTGCGCTCGCTGAAGTCGGGAGACTTCTCCGGCATGAGCAGCCTGAGGGAAGTGGACATCTCCGGCAACGCAGACACCTCGTGGAGCGGTGTGTGCGGCCCCGGCAAGTGGGGCGCCAGCGTAACCTCGATCAACCTGATCGGCAACAGGCTCGGGGGCAGCGGCGCGGCGATGCCGGGGAACTGCTTCGCCGGTGCGCCCAACCTGGGGGCCCTGTACCTGGCCGGCAACGGGATCACCTCGCTTCCCGCCAATGCGTTCGGTAATCCGTCCACCAGGCTGACCAAGCTGCGATTCCTGGGTCTCGGCTGGAATCGAATCACCTCGCTGCCGGCGAATGTGTTCGACGGTCTCGACAAGCTCCTGGAACTGGAACTGAGCGGAAACGCCCTCACCTCTACCGGGTTGCCGGCGAAGGTGTTCAGCGGCGTGTCCAGCCTCCGGTGGCTGGAGCTCAACAGCCAATCCACGCTGACCGGCATTCCGGCGGGCCTGTTCAACGGCCTGTCCAGGCTGGAGGAGCTCGACCTGGCGAACAACGGCATCACGTCCACCGGCCTGCCCGACAACGTGTTTTCGCCCCTGACCGGCCTGGAAGGGCTGGCTCTGTTCGGCAACCCCGGCTCGCCCTTCACCCTCACGGACAAGGGGGTCAGGTCCGGCGCAAGCGTCACTCAGACTTTATTGTCTCCCACCGGTTTCGCAGTCGAGCCGGTCAGCGGAGGGGTGAAGTTGAGCTGGGACAAGCCCGCCGACACCAGCATCAGCCATCAATACCGGTACCTGGTGAACGACAGCGATGACTGGACCGGCTGGGCGGACATCGGCAGTCCGACCACGTCGGGCAGCAAGCTGGAACATACCGTCAGCAGCGGACTGACCAGCGGCAATAGCTACTTCTTCCAGCTCCGGACGTTGGATGATGGAGCCGGCAGCTATCACGCCAATGCCGATTGTAGCGCAGTCTTCGGCACGTCGGGCAATGACACGTTGACCGGCGACGATTATGCCGACTGCATCATCGGTCTGGATGGCAACGACACCCTGAACGGCGGCCACGGCGGCGACGAGCTGGAGGGCGGCGAAGGCGACGACACACTCTGGGGCGGCTTCGGCAACGACAAGCTCGCCTCGGGCGATGGTGTTGACACCGTCAAAGGCGGCAATGGCGCCGACGAATTCTACTTCTACTGGGATTTTGGCGCCGTCACCATCTCCGATTACACCACGGGGGAAAAGATCTGGATATGCATAGGTTCCGGTCAGGGCAGCGGCAAAGGACAGGTGAGGTGGACGGGGCAAGCCAGCGGCAGTGATTGGGAAATCACGGTTATCAGCAATAGCAAGTACACCGGCAACGATTTCACGGATGGCACCATCACCCTGACGGGGGTGAGCACGTCACCGGGCAGCAACATAGCGTGGTCTGACCCCAACGCCTCGGACGGCACCGGGTGTGATCTTCTTCCCTAGACGCAACCGAGTTTGAACCGAAAAGGAGGCGTACCCGTGTTTCCGACAGCCATAGGAAGACTGGGCCTGTACATCGCCCTGCTGACCGTATTGCTGGCCGCCGGCCTGCTTATTCTGGCACGAGGGGAGGATGCGCGCGTAGTCGCCGATGGCGGGACGGAAGTTCCTGCCAGTCCCAGCGGGTTGGAGGTTTCCATTGAACCCGGCTCACTGGCTGTGTCTGTCATTGGGACGATGTTGCGGGAGCTGACGATTACCTGGTGCGCTGGCGGCCCATGGACGGGCAGTTGAACGACGGCGTGAGGGTGAACTCTTCCAGCGCCGCCGTCACCGTGGATGACTACGGCCGGCGGGTGATGCGAGTGCGGGCTTGCAACGACACCGGCTGCGGGAAACCCGTTGCCAGGCAGTTTGAGGTCGAACCTGCCCCCGAGCCGACACCCGAACCCACACCGGAGCCTCCGGCCAAGCCCACCGGGTTGAGCCTTGAAGCTGCGGCAGGCTCGCGGGACGTATCGGTCGATTGGGACGACGTTGCGGGCGCCGACGACTATTTGGTCCGGTGGCGTTTGCCCGGTCCGGACCAGGCAATGAACGAGGGAGTGCAGACCCAATCCTCCAACGCCGCCATCACCGTGTCGGACTACGGCCGGTGGACGGTGCGGGTGGAAGCGTGCAACGCCGGAGGTTGCGGACCGGGCGTCTCCAAGACGGTCCGGCTGCGACAGGTCAAGCCGGGCCAACCGCAGAACCTGGTGGTGAGCGTGACGCCGGGAGAGCTGGATCTCACCGCCAGTTGGGATGCGGTGCAGGGAGCGGCGTCCTACCAGATCGGGTGGCGGCGACCGACTGGAAACTTCGCGGCGGATGACCAGGTAACGACCACGGATGCCAGCGCCGCCATCACGGCACCGGACTACGGCCAGTGGGTGGTGCGCGTGGAAGGGTGCAACGACGCCGGCTGCGGACCGGGGGCCAACCAGCAGTTCGCAGTCCAACCGGAACCGCCCGGCATACCCACGGGGTTGAGCCTTGACGCGGAACGTGGTTCGCTGGACGTGTCGATGGACTGGGACGACGTTGAGGGAGCCGACGAATACCGGATCCGCTGGCGCTTGCCCGGCCCGGACCAGGCAATGAACGAGGGAGTGAAGACCCAGTCCTCGGAGGCCACTATCAAGGTGGCGGACTACGGCCAGTGGGTGGTGCGTGTGGAAGCCTGCGACGCCGGGGGCTGCGGACCGGGCGCATCGACCAGGGTTGACGTCGAGCAGGCGAGTTTGAACCTGGCGCCAGCGCTGGACGCCGGGGGCAATGCCAAGCGCTCGGCCTTCACGGCTTCCTGGGATGCGGCGCCGGACATGACGTCCTACCAACTGCGCTGGAGAGTGGCCGGGGCGAACTTCCAGGATGAGGACCAGGTATCCGCTGATGCCGAGGCGACCAGCGCCGAATTCGCCGTGTCCAGAGACGGCAAGTATGACGTGGAGTTCCGGGGCAGCCGCGGCAACGGCTTCAAGTTGCTGGAAAACACCCAGGTGGAGACCAAACTGTACGGGTCGGGCCAGACGAGCCTGTTCCACCAGTTTGAATGCCAGACCAATAAGATAACCGGCGTCCAGGCCCTTTCCATGGACGGTGGCGTTGAGGTGCGCTGGAACAACCCCAACGACGCAACCATCACCAAGTACCAGTACCGGCTGCAACAGGGCAACGGTTTTACGAGCGGGCCCGGGTACGACAACTGGACCGACGCCGCCGACACCAGCGCCGGAACCACGTCGCACCGGGTGACCGGCCTCTCCAACGGGCTCACCTACGGGCTACTGCTGCGGGGAGTGGCTGGAAGCAGGATCTACTGCTTCGAAAAGTTGGTGTTCGTCACCCCATACGACCCGAGCCTGGAGCGTCCCACCGGTTTCTACGCCGCCCGCGTGGCTGGCACGAGCCGGGAGGTCACGCTGAACTGGAACGATCCCGGCGACAATACACTCAGCTACGTCTATCAGTATTGGGACAAGCGGACCGGTCAAATGGGGTGGGCCGCCCTCGCCGGCACTGCTCCGGCCTCCGTGGGGAACAAGCTCTCCACCACGCTCACTCTTCCCTACTGCGGGGGCCGCGATCACAGCTTCCGGATGCGGGCCCAGCGCGGCAGCTCGGTCGGTCCTTACTCGTACACCCACAGCATCCCCGTGGCCATGTTCGGCACGGCTGACGACGATACGCTGACCGGGGACGGCGGCCCTGACTGCATCGAGGGACTGGGAGGCAACGACACGCTGAACGGCGACGCCGGCGATGACAGACTGGACGGGGGAGACGGGAACGACACACTGGACGGCGGTGACGGGAACGACACACTGGACGGCGGTGACGGGAACGACAATCTGGACGGCGAAGACGGCGACGACACGCTGCGCGGCGGTCCCGGCGACGACGATCTGGACGGCGGTCCCGGCGACAACCTGCTTTATGGCGGCGACGGCAATGACATGCTCTGGCTCGATAGCATCGGCCCTCCTTCCGTCGGTGATGTCAATAAATTCAACGGCGGCCCCGGCGATGACCAACTGCTCGGCTACAGCTCAAAGGTCATAATTGAGTTCTACTTCGACGTCAGCCCCGGCTTTGGCACCGACACTATCCACAGCTACTACTACGGGGAGTCCAAAGAGAAAAGCGACCGGATCTACCTGTGCGGGGATGTAAATACCATCGCGTTCCAGAGGTTGAACCGAGGCCTTTTTGATAATTTCGCCTATCGCATTCAGGTTACCAACAACGGGGTCAAGGCGGGAGAGATCCGGCAGCGGTACCCACACAGTGGACGGACAGGCGTCCACATCAGCATAGTGCCGGCGACCACCCCCGGCTGCACGCCATGACCGCTGGGGCTCATCGCCATGGCCGGCAATACCGAGATCGTATTGACCTGGACAGACCAACGACACCACCTGCATCGTTGAGCTGCGGGCCGACGCGCCGCGTACATCCCTTGCCTGTTCGACCGCGCCACCGCTACGCCCGGCCCGGTAGCTCCGCTTGTCCAGACTTGCGTGGATTGTTACCCACCAGAGGCAATGCAACTGGGGGGGGGGGGGGGGCAAGTTCGCATGCGGCTCGCATGCCGCTGTTGCCACGCTCCTCAAGCCGGCGTTTCCGATCTTCATGAACCCTTGGTCAGTTCGCCGGCGGAACGGCGCACCCCATCACGCCGGCGCCGACAGCGGTTCCGACCGTGTCATCACCGTCACCTTCGACTCCGCGACGGCGGGGCAGATCACCTTGAAGGGCACCACCAGCGGGTCCGCCAATTTCGCCAACCTGAACATCGTACCCGCCGCCGACGCCCACACCGGAGGCTGCGCGCCATAACCGGAGTCCTTTGTAACGCCCATGGCTCCGGCACGCTGGGTTCACAAAGACACACTGGGCTTTATTTTCCAGTATCACTTTATACCTGTATATTATGTACTAAGTGATAGGTATAAATATGTAACAAATACTCCGAAAGTCCAACCGGAAAATACCCCATCGAACCTAGACACCGGCCGGGGCTGGTGGCTAGGCTGATTGACCCGCCGCCCGCCCAGAATCGGCGGCAAAGGCCACCGCGCCAGTTTCAACAAAACATAACCAACAGGCCACGGCACGAGAGGAACACAAAATGAGGAAGACCATGGCACACCTGCGTATCCCCCCCCCCCCCCCCGAGTTTGGGGCGGAGATGCACGATGTTAGGCGCCATATTCCTACCGAGAGCGGCGCTCCTGGGCGGCGCTCTGGCTATTGTCGTCGCCGCCGTCGTCATGACGGCCCTGCTATCGGGTAGCGGCAGTCCGGCCAGCGCCCAAGATGCGAACGAAACCAAGGTCCCCGCCAAACCCGCCGGGTTGAGCGTTGCCACGGAACCGGGCTCGCTGGACGTGCTGGCCGACTGGGACGACGTTGCGGGGGCCGACGACTACCTCGTGCGCTGGCGGCCCAAGGACGGGCAGCTGAACGAGGGTGCGAGAACACAGTCATCCAGCGCCTCCATCACCGTGTCAGCCTACGGCGACTGGGTGGTGCGGATTCAGGCCTGCAACGACGCCGGCTGCGGGAAACCCACTGCGGAGCGGTTCAGTGTGGAACCGGCCCCCGAACCGACTCCCACCCCGACGCCAAATACTCCAAACAAACCTCCGGTATTTGATCGAAACAATATCAGAATCCATACTGTCCTGGAGAACTATGGACCATTGATCACTGCGGGCACTTACGTGGTGCGTGACCCTGAGAACGACCGGATTACTCGCTCCCTCGCCGGAGCTGACGCCGCCAGCTTCGCCGCACGTCAATTTCCGAGTGGTAACGAGCTTATCATCGATCTGGAATTGAACGCCACGCCGGACTACGAGTCGCCGGCCGACGCCAATGGCGACGGAGTGTACGAGGTAACCATTCGTGCGACCGACGCCAACGGGAGCGGGGAGACCACGGAGTTGGACGTAACGGTAACCGTCCTGGACGTGGACGAGGCGCCGGTGATCACCGGGCCGGCCGCGGTGAGCTTCGCCGAGCATTCCGGGTCCGACGTGGGCCAATACTCGGCGGCAGACCCGGAGGGCGAGACGGCCACGCTGACTCTGGGCGGAACGGACGCGGCGAGTTTTACCTTCGCCGACGGCACCCTCACGTTCAACGCCGCCCCGGACTACGAGACCAGGGATTCGTACTCGGTGACCTTCACTGCGTCCGACGGGACGAACACCGCGACGCTGGACGTGACCATAACGATCACCGACGTTGACGAGACTACTATCAACCTGGGCCCGGTGGTCGATGTCCAGGCGGAACGGTACCAGGGCTTCACCGGAACGGACCATGCGCCCCGGGGCATCCTGGTCAGCAAGGTATTCGACGGCATCTTTTCCGACCCGAACGGCGACGAACTGACCTACACCGTCTCGGTCCCCGACGACCGCAGCGAGCTGGTGGATACGGTGTACGTCCCGGAAAGCGTCCAGCGGGTGTTCATACGGCTGGACGCCGAGGACGACTGGGGCGCCGTCAGGCCCGCATTGCCAAAGCCGCTGGTCACCACGGTGACGCTGACGGCCACCGACCCCGACGGCCTCTCCGCCTCCGTGACGGGGGAGTTCCGCACCAACTGGGAGAGTTCCCCCACCCTGGTGTCCGTCTGCGACCGGACGTCCCAGGTGAAGGGCGTCTTGGTGAAGCTCCTCGGCAAGGCTTGTGAGAACATCGGCGCCGATGACCTGAGCGCGGTCGTCACACTGGATCTGTCGAACACGGGGCTGCGCTCGCTGAGAACTGAAGACTTCTCCGGCATGAGCAGCTTGAGGAATGTGGACGCCTCCAACAACTCGATCACGTCGTGGACGGATGCATGTGCCGCCGACTATGGCGATACCGTTCAGAACGTCAACCTGACCAACAACAAACTGGGCGGCACCACCGGGGACCAGATTCCAGCGGGCTGCTTTACCGCCACCAAATTTCCAGAGCTGAGGTCCCTTCACCTGGGCGCCACCCGAATCAACTCGCTGTCAGGCGATCCGTTTGACGGGTTGACCAAACTGGAAATTCTAGACCTGAGCCAAAACCAGATCACCGCCGTCCCCGTGGCCGCATTCGGAGACCTGAGCGAGCTCTGGTACCTGGACCTGGGCCGAAACGCCCTCACCTCCAGCGGGTTGCCGGTAACCACGAGCGGGTCGGTCGTGACAGGTGCCGTCTTCGACGACCTTCAAAGCCTCGAGTGGCTGGCGCTCAACAATCAGTTCACCCAGGACTCAAGCAACAACTTCGAGCCCACGGGCAATGCCCAGCTGACCAGCCTGGATGTTCGCGTGTTCTCCGGCCTGGTCAGCCTGAAGGAGCTGGACCTGGCGAACAACGGCCTCACCACGGCCGGCCTGCCCAACAACGTCTTCGCGAACCTCCCCAGCCTGGAAAGCCTGGCGCTGTTCGGCAACGCCGGCAACGCCAGCACACCCTGGACTGTCGCCCAGCTGATAACCATGGGCGTCAGAAACGACGGGACCAACCTGCAGGCAGACGTCTTTCAGGTTGTCGCCTCTCCCACCGGTTTTGAAATCGAGCCCGTCAGCGGCGGGGTCAAGCTGACCTGGGACGACCCCAGCGACAGCAACCTCAGCCACGAATACCGCTATGATGTGAACAGCAGCGGTGCCTGGACCGACTGGACAGCCATCAGCAGCCCGACCGATAACGGCGCCACGTTGGAACACACCGTCAGCAGCAACATGACCAGCGGCAAAAACTACGTCTTCCAGCTCCGGTCGGAAAAGAGCGGGGCCCACAGCTGGCGCGCCAATGCCGATTGTACCGCGGTCTTCGGCACGTCGGGCAATGACACGCTGACCGGCAGCGTTTACCCTGACTGCATCATCGGTCTGGCTGGCAACGATACCCTGGAGGGTCACGGCGGGGCCGACCAACTGGACGGCGGCGCCGGCACGGACACCGCCAGCTATGCGGGTTCCGACAACGGGGTAGAAGTGGACCTGTCCATCAGCACTGCACAGGCCGCCTACGGCAACACCCACTCCAGTGGCGATGTGCTGAGCAACATCGAGAACATCACCGGATCGGATTACCCCGACACCCTCACCGGCGACTCATCCGCCAACGTCCTTAAAGGCGGCGATGGCAACGACACACTGAAGGGCGGGGCCGCTGACGACTTCTTAGAAGGTAACCAAGGCGACGACAAGATTTATGGCGAGGGCGGTGCCGACGATATGTTTGGCGGCTTCGGCGACGACCTGTTGGAAGGCGGTGACGGCGGTGACGAGCTTGGTTGTCAGGATGGCATCGACACGGTGAGCTATTCCGGTTCCAACAGTGGGGTAACCGTGACCGTCAACGGTGCCGCCAGCGGCGGCCATGCCGCGGGGGACACCATCTCCAACTGCGAAAATATCATCGGCTCGGCGCACGCCGACACCCTCACCGGCAACGCCAACGCCAACGTGATCGAGGGCGGCGCGAGCGGCGACACGCTGAACGGCGCCGGCGGCAGCGACACGATAAGCTATGCCGGTTCCAGCGCCGGGGTGACCTTCAATCACGGCGCCGGAACCGCCAGCGGCGGCGATGCCAATGGGGACACCTGGAGTAACTTCGAGAACATCCTCGGCTCGGCGCACGCCGACACCCTCACCGGCAACGCAAACGCCAACGTGATCGAGGGCGGCGCGGGCGGGGACGCGCTGAACGGCGCCGGCGGCACCGACACGGTGAGCTATGCCGGTTCCAGCGCCGCAGTAACCGTGACCATCAACGGTACCACCAGCGGCGGCGATGCCGCGGGGGACACAATCTCGAACTTCGAGAACATCCTCGGCTCGGCGCACGCCGACACGCTCACCGGCGACGCCAACGCCAACGTGGTCGAGGGCGGCGCGGGCGGCGACACGCTGGACTGCGCCGGCGACACCGACACGCTAAGCTATGCCGGTGCCAGAGCCGGGGTAACCGTGACCATCAACGGTACCGGCAGCAGGGGCGATGCCAATGGGGACTCCATCTCCAACTGCGAAAATGTCACCGGCTCGGCGCACGCCGACAGCCTCACCGGCGACGCAAACGTCAACGTGATCGCGGGCGGCGACGGCGACGATGTGATCGAGGGCCGCGCGGGAGCGGACACCATGACCGGCGGCGCCGGAACCGACACGCTGTCCTACCGCAATTCGGTCCGCCCAGTGTATGCGAACTTCGGCGACGATGAATACGAAGATAACGAAGCCCAGGACGACGTCGTTTCGGGCTTCGAGAACCTCGTCGGTTCGAAAGGCGGCGACGAACTCGTCGGCGACGCCAATGCCAACGTTATCTGGGGCCTCGCCGGGCAGGACGAAATTGACTGCCGCGCTGGCGACGACGTGGTCGACGGCGGCCCGGGGGGAGACGAGATGGATGGCGGCGCCGGCACGGACACCTTGACCTATGCCGATTCGCCCGGCCCGGTGTTCCTCAATCTAAGCGACTCAAGCGCATCTCGAGGCTGCTACGCCGCGGGCGACACGGTTGAAAACATCGAGAAGATCATCGGGACGCGCTACGACGACTTCTTCACCAGCACGTCGGGCGGCATCACGTTCGACGGCGGCGCCGGCGGCGACACCATCATCTACAGGAGTAGCGATGCTGGCGTAACCGTTAACCTCACTACTGGCACCGGTAGCGGTGGCCACGCTGTCGGTGATAAATATACCAGCATTGAGCACATCGTCGGGTCGCCACACAATGACACCCTCACCGGGGATGCTGGGAACAACTCATTTGAGGGGATGGGCGGTACGGATACCATCGACGGCAAGGGTGGATATGACACATTAACTTTCAATCGCGTCGCTCAGGGTGAGAATGAAGCGGGGGCAGATTCACCTTGGGTACCAAAGTCACCAACGTTGAGCGAATCTACGGGTCTATCTTTAGAGACAAACTCGTAGGCGACAGTGGCGACAACACGATTTTCGGCAGTAATGGACATGACCTAATCCAGGGCGGGGCCGGCAACGACACCCTCTACGGCGGCGTCGCCTACGAATGGAGGGCCATCTGGGACAACGGCACAGTCCTTGACTACAACGGGAACTACGACACAATCGAGGGTGGGGCCGGCGACGACGAGATATACGCCAAAATCAACGACGGGGCCTGGGGCGGGGCTGGCAACGACAAGATCAAAATAGACGGCGGCGACTTGATCGATGGCGGCGACGGAACCGATGAGTACTACATTATCGGAAACAAAGCAACCGATCCTGTAGTTAAAATAACAAATCACCAAGATGCGGACCTGATTCGCATTTGCCTGGGGAGCGGACAGGCAGCTTCCGAAACTGCTGCTACCGACGGTCAAATTTATTGGACAACAGAGATTCGCAATGTGTACGACCTAGGGAAAACGGAGATCAACGACGTGGTATTCACCGTTTTCCTGAAACAAGATGGCGCTGGGGTCCAGCAGGCCGTCATCGCCGTGATCGATCGAACCACGACTACGGGCAAAAAAATAGCGTGGTCCGACCCCAACGCCGCAGCCGGCACCGGGTGCAATTTCCTACCGACCAATCCAGACCTCGGAACTACGAATTATGGGTCGAATTATCCCCGCCCGGCCAGCGTGGGACCCGAAGGGCGTGTCGGCGGCGCTTGCGATTAAGTCAGAATACTACCTCGGCACCCAGGACAGTGGTTTTGGAGGATAGAACCAACCCGAAAGAGGAATACACAAGAACTGCTAAGACGTCAGCGTCCCGCCCGCATCCAAGTCGCCTTCGGCGACCATTGCCTGGAGGCGAATGCTAAACCGAACCCAAGGTGGAATCCGCATCAAGGGCAGGTGGAATTGGGGTCGATTGAGGTAGCTGGCAGGGAAAGCTGAGGGGGTTGTTGGGCATGCCGGAGATGGGAGCGTTGCTGGAGAAGTTGCGCATGGACGAGGCTGAGGTACGGCGACGGATGTACCGCGCGCCGACACTTCGGGAACGGGAGCGATGGCACGCGATTTGGCTGCTGGCGCAGGGGTGGACGGCGGTGGTGGTGGCGACCGCATCAACGCCGCAGACGCGCTGCGTACCTGTGGTACGGCAGGCGCCACCGGTCGTGTGGCCAAATTCACGCCGGGAAGCCTTGCGGCGCAGGTGTCGAGGCGATCAGCACTCCCAACCAACTGACCGGTCGGCCCTGTCGCTCTAACACCGGAACGGGCGGCTGGGCAGATACGGTTCCGACGAAACCCGGACCCTGAACATGGATGCCGGCTACGGGCGGCTTCACGAGCCCACCTGACGATGGTTGTGTCACCAGCGGGTGGATTAACAGCCGGATTCGACCGACGGTGGGCGCACAGCACCGGACACTCAAAGGGGAACGAACCTCTCCAATATTCGTGCGGCTTTCCAACCGGAACGTGACCACCCAATCGGGCGCGGCGTTGCATCACTGCAACGCAAGCCCGGGGGAGACGGCGCTGGACGTGAAGCCGGTGGTCAAAAGCGCGCGTCCCACGATCTGGTCGCCGCCCTGGACTGCGCCGGGACGCCGTTCCCGATGTCGAGGCAGCGGAGGACCTCAGACGAAATGACGCAAAACGGCCGTCTTCGCCCGCCATCACCCGCGCTGACGGTGTGTTGAAAAACCGCCTTGGTCAACGCCGGTGAACGACGAAAGAACCCATGCTCAGGATGATTGCCTGGACCGTACCGGCCTTGATCGGCGCCCTGACGCTGCTGGCGGTCTCGGTCGCGCTGGCCAGCGGCGATGACCGGGCGACAGAGCGCAGACGACGAGGGCGGGTCCGCCGCGTTGTCCGAACAGACCCAGGACCGCCTGGACAGGGTGCGGCGGCGTGGACACCTGGTCTGCGCCATCAGCGACGCCATGCCCGGCTTCGGCTACCTGGCGGACGGCGAGAACGCCGGCTTCGACGTAAATCTATGCCCGGCCGTGGCGGACTCAGCGCCCGGCGACCCCAACGCCGTCGAGTTTCGCATCAGCATTCCCACCGGACTGGCCGCCGCCGTCCGGTCCGGAGAGACCGACATGGTGGCGCGCATCCTCACGGCCACCACCACCCGCGACGCCCCAGGTTGTCGGTCCACCCCTCGACCTGACGCCTTTCGTCGGACGCGAAGCCGGAGATGACGGGGTCCTCGAGAGCGCGGGCCTGGTCGATGGTGACGATGACGGCGTAGCGGGCGCCGGTCAGGGCGCGGGCGGACTCGGCGATCTCGTGCAGGACGGTGTCGACGTCAAGGCTGGCGTTGACGCGCAGGATGGCGGTGGAGAGGGCGGCGATGCGCTCCCGCAGCGCCTGGATCTCCCGCTCGGGTTGGCTGCTGCTGCTCAATGGTTTGTCCATCTGGACGCGACGCGCAGTCCCGGCCGGCTCGGCCTGTCGATGTCCGGCTACTGGGGAGATTTCCATCCTGACGGGGGACCGTACCAAAGATCATGTAACGGATACCATAACAGGCATATTAGATACACAATAATGACGCTCAGAGTACTAAACTTTTCGTCGCGTGCGGAAGCGTGGTCTCCTGGTGCCGAGCACGGCCACGTTGTGGGCGTGGATGCTCTGGCGCAGCACCCCTTTCAACCGGGACGGCGAGGTGGTGGTGGCGATGCTGATCCGGCCGATCCCGCCGCGGCTGGAACAGGACCGGCTGCGGCTGCGAGAAAGGACGCGGACCATGACCCAGGGGGTCGCCGTGCTGACCTACGGGTGGCAATGGGAGATCTACGACCTGGAGGACCGCACCCGCAGCTTCTTGGACCGGCGCGTGGAGCGACTGGATCTGGAGAGTGACGAGCCACACAACATGGAGCGGGTTGCCGAAGCGCTCTACCGGAGGCTGGGCAGGGACTGGTGGTGGTGACCGACCCGGGCGTGGTCTCCGCCGCCGCGTTGCCCGCTGTTCCCGAACTCTGGCAGGGAAAACACAGGATGAGAAGGAACTGATGCTCAGGATGATTGCATGGACGGCGCCGGCCCTGATCGGCGCCCTGGTCCTGCTGGCGCTCTCGGTCGCGTTGGCCTGCGGCGGTGACCGGTCGCCAACTCTCACGCCCGTCGGCGCGGTCCCCGACATCCCTTCAGCAACGGCAGGGCAACAGGGCGCAAACGATCATGCCGGACCGGCTACGATGTCCGAACAGACCCAGGACCGCCTTGACCTGGTGCGGCGGCGTGGACGCCTGGTCTGCGCCAGCAGCGACGCCATCCCCGGCTTCGGCTACCTGGCGGAGGGCAAGAACGCCGGCTTCGACGTCGACCTGTGCCGGGCCGTGGCGGCCGCAGCGCTCGGCGACCCCGACGCCGTCGAGTTTCGCGTCAGCATTCCCACCGGATTGGGCGCCGCCATCCGTTCCGGCGAAATCGACATGGTGGCGCGCATCCTGACGGCCACCACCACCCGCGACGCCCAGTGGGGCAACTTCGTCCACACCATGTACTACGACGGCCAGGGGTTCATCGTTCGGCGCAGCCTCGGGGTCGCGGCCGCCGGGGAGCTGGCCGGAGCCTCCGTCTGCGTCACCGAGAACACCACCACCGAGCTGAACCTGGCGGATTTTTCGAGGCTGCACCGCCTGAACCTACGCGCCGTCGTTTTTGCCAAAACCAGCGCCGCGGTGGACGCCTACCTCGATGGGCAATGCGACGCGTTCACCACCGACCATTCCGGCCTGCACGCCTACCTCAGCGTGTTCCCGGACCAGGCAGACCACGTGGTGCTGCCCAACGTCATCTCCGAGGAGCCGCTCACTCCCCTGGTGCCTCACGGCGACGACCGGTGGTACGACATCGTGAATACCGTCATGGCCATCCTGATCTACGCGGAGGCCTACGGAGTGACGTCCGACAGCGTGCCCACTCGACCCAGCGGCGACGCCAGGGTGGATCGCCTGTTCGGGCTGGCCGGATCCTTCGGTCAGGAGGACCTTGGGCTTCCTCGTACCGTTGCCCAGGACGTGATTCAGGCCGTGGGCAACTACGGGGAGATCTACGACCGCCACCTGGCGCCGCTGGGCCTGGAGCGCCGGGGCAGCCGCAACGCGCTGTGGGCTGGCGCTCCCTGTTCGGACTGCCCTCGGGGCGGTCAGGTTTACGCCCCGCCGCTGCGCTGACCTGTTCGGCGACCGGCAGGACGGGCGTTTTCACGATGCAAGGAGTTGACCATGACCACGGTGGTGGACAAGCCAGGCATTCAATGACGCTATCGCAACGCCGGAGGCTGGCAGTGTCCGCTGGACGCCCTCGAAGCCGAGGAGTGCTGCAAGTTCCACCTGCCCGCGTAGCGGGTGCAAGCCATGGAGAGGCAATCATTCAAGCCAGCCCACGGAGGCAAAAACACCCGATGACGAACCGCGTTCTCGCCGTCCACGCAACGCGCGCCTGCTGGCCCACGTCGCCGTGCTCGAACAGGCAGTGGCCCACCTGCTGCGGGTGAACCCGCCCCCTCCGGACCTCGCCGGAGCAGTGGATCAGGAACATCGAGACGCTGCTGGCAGGGCCGCTGTTCCGCAACTGGAGCGACGACACCAAAGAGCAGTTCCTCACCGACGCCCGCCTCGCGCTGACCGCTCTGCTCCGCCCGAGCCAGTCGGAAGACCGGTAGCCACACGGAAGCAACAGGGGAAAAGGAATGCGAAATGTCGTTGCGGGCGGAACCGCTCTGTCGCCTGCCGCCACGCTCGTCATCGCCCTGGCAGCGGCGGCAGCCCATGACCGGCGCAAACTCCGCTGGACCACTGGATGGGACACGTCGTCCGAACGGCCGGCGTCGACATCTCCACCGCCAACAGTTGCAAGCGGTGCGACACGCGGACAATGGGCATGATGCCGTTCGGTACGCCGGCATCGCGCCTCGCGCTGTTGGCGGTCATCGTGGCGCTGGCGACAGCCCTGGCAGGGATCTCGTGCCTCGGTACACGGTCCGCCTCTGGGCCAATGGATCCGGGCGTCTCCGACGGCCAGGTCGTGTTCGGGCAGTCCGCGGTTCTCCGGGGCCCTAACCGGGATTTGGGCCGGCAGATGCGCCTGGGCATCCGGGCGGCGTTTTACGAGGTGAACCGGGCTGGCGGCATTCACGGCCGCCAGTTGCAACTGAGAACCATCGACGACTCTTACGAGACACACTCGGCGCTGCACACCAACCAATGGCTAATCGAGAAGGTACGGGTCTTCGCCCTCATCGGCGCAGTGGGCACGCCCACGTCCCGTGTCGCGGTCCCGCTGGCCCACGACGCCGGCGTTCCTTTCCTGGCTCCGCTCACGGGAGCGGAGTTCCTGCGCGACCCGGCGTTGGAGAATGTGATCAATCTCCGCGCCTCGTACTACCAGGAAGCCGAGGAAATGGTCGCGCGGCTGACCGATGACCTGGGAATAACGCGTGTCGCGGTGCTGTATCAGAAGGGTCCCTGCGGCCAGGATGGCCTCGAGGGGGTGCGGCGGGCACTGGCGCGCCGGGGCTGGAGCCGGTGGGGTCCTGGCATTACGAACGCCGAGCGAAGCGCGCGTCGCCCGACATCGTCGCCGCCAACCCCGAAGCGGTCATCGTGATTGGCGATCATGAGCAGGTTGCCGCCATGGTGAAGTTGGCGCGCCGCGACATCGATCCGATAGTCATGACCGCCTCCTTTGGTGGCGGCGAGGCGCTGGCTGAGAAACTCGGCGAGGACGGAGTTGGCGTTTACGTTACCCAGGTGCTGCCATTTCCGGCAAACGCCAGCGTCCCGGTGGTTGCCAGCTATCAGGCTGCTCTCGCCAGTATCGCCCCAAAAGCGAACCCCGGTTTTATTTCACTGGAAGGGTATCTGGCCGGTCGCCTTGCGATCATCGGCCTTGAAGCCTGTGGTCGCGACCTCAGCCGCCGATGCTTCATCGACGCCCTGCGCGCCTCGGAGACCATCAACCTGGACGGATTCCAGCTCGAGTACGGCTCCGACGACAACCAGGGTTCGGACGCCGTGTTCCTGACCGTAATCGGCAGGGACGAGGAGTACCGCAAAGTTGAAACACTTGCCGGCTCGCATTGACCAGCGCAAGCAGGCCGCGCCGCCGGCATATTTCCGCGACATTTCGGCATTATCGTCAGAAACACCCGAAGACACTTTGGGCGGGAAGGCAAAAGGATGATGATCACCAGGCCGATGACTACGGCCGTCGCGGTGGCCTGACCGGAATCCATCCCGACGCGGGTGTCGATGGGATTTGCCAACAATGTGCCGGAGGTGACCACCTTGACGACCACGACTCAATCGCCAATCAAACCCGTAACCGCCCGCCGGGTGCGACGCCAAACCATCGGAGGGTTGCCACCCCGCACGGAACGCCTCGACTTCACGACGCCGTGCCGGAAGTGCGGCAACGGGCCGACCTGCATGGTGAAACTGGGGCCGGTGGTCATTGAGCGGACTTGCCACACCTGCGGGGACATCGAGTTCCCGGACGCGGCAGCCGTCGCCTACCACCAAGCGCCAGGCCTTCCGCCCGCGGCACACGCCGCGTAAACAATCGCAACCAAGTAGGCGGCATCGACTACCTTGACGGAGGAGATTTCGCTACTCCGATTCTGGGGCAGCTGGAGCGTAGACCGATCAACCAACTGACGATTTTCGTAATTCGATTTGCCCTCAAATAATCGAACGGTGTGTGTCATGCCGCGTCAGTTGGGCGCACGGGAGCCTTCGATTCCACTCAGTTCAGGTCATGCTGGACGACCGACAGCGATATGGCGAGGCTATCCGTGATGTCCGGTCTGGTGGCCTCGGCGGCGCCGCGCTCGGCTGCCTCCTCCAGTGAGGATAGTTTTTCACCGGAGGGCGGAGTTGCCATCTGGACGGTCACGACGATTTCAATGGCGTCGCTGTCGTAATAGGTCACGCCGTCCTGTACACCGTCCTCCGCCATCACCGCGAAATGCGCTCCGACTACCGCTTCATCCGCCTCCCGCCTGGTGAACCCCGGGTCTTTGCCTACTTGCAGGCTGACCTCAACGTGAGGGTTTTCGGACTTGAATTTGTCGATGGCCTCCCGGGCATCGGCGGAGATGGAACCCGAAAACTTAATCCAGGCCGATGACCCGCTATTCATGGCGGCATCAACGACGCTGTCGGGTTCGTCGTCCTCGATGGCCGTTACCATACTTGAGAAGTCACCGCGCCAAGCATGACGCGCGATGGACTCATCGAGAGTGATGCCATCCTGGACCGCGATGTGTTGCAGGTCGTTCAATTCAGCGGGGCTGTTGATGCTGGGGTGTTGGCGCATCAGCGCAGCCGCTTCCTGGGGTGTCAACGTCGCCATGTCGCGGTGGCTTGCCGCCGTTCTGCCGTTGCTGCTGGGGGCGGCCGCCATCGTCACGATTATGACCACGGCCGCGACCACGCCCAGGACGCCGCCGCCGTAGGCGAGCCACATGTACCAACGGGTCCAACGATTTTTTGGTGAGCCGCGTCGCTCATTCTCGGTCATCATCGGGGAACCTCCTACGGGTTCGGGATCAGGCGTTGCCTGAAAACCCGACAATACCCGGAAATTGCAGGCGTTTGGGCCGATTACGGATACCGACAGTACATTAGTCAATGCCCGCCGCGTCAGCCCCGGAATCGGAGTGGCCACACTTCCTCACCTTGGCGGCAATCGACCACGTTGGCGGGCAAACCCGACGTTGTGGATGACGACGGCAATGGCCAATCACGAATCCAACGTCGCTACCGCGATGGCGAGAACCGTCAGTGTGCGCCGAATGCCCCCCGAGAACGAGTTTTGCCGCGAGTTCAGCCTGCCGCCTGACAGCGGCAACCCTGTAGTTGGCGGCCACACCACTGTCTGACGCCGTGTTTCCTTCCGTGGATAGTTGGCAGGCAGGTTCCTCGATGGAGTCCTGAGACGTCACCGGCGATTGCCCCGCAGGCAGTGGAGCGCCACCGACCCGCCGCCGGGGTTGCGCCACACGGTGTCCGCGCCAGCGAGGGGCCCCGCAAGCGCCCGCTCCAGGGTCGTGGTAAGTATGGGAAGATCACCGGCCAACGCCAGGAAGTTCTCCTCGGTGGTCTCGGCATCGCACACCACCAGCATCGGCAACGCACGGCCAATGTGCGCCATCCGGCGGTAGGGCCCCAGCTTGCGCTCGGACCTCCCGACTTCAGTCGACCGTTCGTATTCGAGGAAATGGTACCCGCTGCCGTAGGGCCCCGCCACCACGGGCACCAGCAGGTCCGGCCGCACCTGGGTAACGTCGGGCACGTTCACCTCGCCTCGCCAGCCGGCGGCCACCGCCACGCCCTCTTGGGCAAAGCGCGCCACCAGCCGGTTCAATCCGTCGTTGTGGCCCAGCTCGTGATCCCGATACCAATGCTCCAGGTAGGCTCCGTGGCGGCGGCGAATAACTGCCGCCGACACCCGGCTCAGGGTGGCGGCCCGCCTCATGCCCTGCCCAGCCAGATAGTACCGTCCATCGAACTCCGCCACCAGGCCGGTAGAGACGCAGTCATCCAGTATTCGAGAGACCTGGGCCGATGAGCCTCCCGCGATGCGCCGGACCTGCCATGCCCGCATGGCGGGAAACTCGGCGACGGTCATGAACGCCCGATAGGCCAGGGGAGCGTCCAGCACGGCCAGGTCGGGTTTGCGGCCCAGCCAGCGGTCGATGTTCTCGGGCCGGCCCAGGGCAGGATGACCGGCCGGATCCGCCACCAGGTCCCGAGAGACCCTCAGCTCCACCATGGGTTGCCTCCGTAGCCAGCGTCGGCGGTCCAGATCAGGGTGGGAGTGGAGCCGGTCAGGGTCTGCCGCGCTAACTCTGCCGCCCAGGGATCGGCAGCCACCACCACCCGCGCCGAGGGTTGCACCTCCTGTTCCGGATCTTCGTAGAACACCCGGTTGGCGATGCGCAGGTAGCGGTCCTCGTCGTGAACGTAGGCGTCCACGCCCCACAGCTGGTGCTGTTCCTTGCGCCGCAGTGTGCGCTCGGTGGCATGGAGACCCGCATAGATGAAAGGTGTCCACACCTCGGGACCGTAGCGGGCCACGGCGTGGTAGAAGCCACCGTGGCGCAGCAGACGAAAGTCGGTCATGCGGAGGTCGTGTCTGGCGGAGGAGTCCTCCGCCGGCCAGCGCAGGTAACCCGAGGTGAGCAGCTCCGGCGCCAGGCGGTACATCGTTTCGAGCATGGCCAGCCGGCGCAGGGACATTTCAATTCCCCGGCTGGTGGCCGTCCACGGCGGATGCTCGTGGTAAGGCTCCGATCCGGCTTCGTCCTCAACCGGCGGCGGCGCAGCAAAGGGCGAAGACGCCAGGTGCTCCAGGTGGGGCTGGTGCTCGTGGTCCTGCGCAAACCGCCGGTCGAAGTCGGCCGGCGGCGGGACAGAGTAGCCGAAAGGCAGCGCGGCCCGCGCCGCTTCCCGTGGCGCGGGATGCTCGTGGTCGTTGGCGTAGAGCAACTCCACCGCCCGCCGGGTCAGAAACCACCGCTCCTGCCGCCGCTCCGTCATTCCACGCCGCACCGACCACACCCAGCCGCCGCGACGCAGCCCGTTCAGCATCCGGCGAATGTTCCGCTCTCCTGCACCGAGAACGGGCGCCAGGTTCGAAACGCTCGCCAGGGGCATCAACGCCGTTATCCGGAGCAGACGCCTCTGTGCATCACTCATCGTTGATCTCGGCGCCATATCGGCACCTGATAGACGACAATAAGGAATGCCTCTTGCGCCGACTATTCTTGCCGGTTGGGATGGTGTAAATCGTCCGGCACGGAGGTGCCGGATTGATCAAGGACCGACAAGTCAGACTTTTGAGGCAAAAACGTATGGAAGGCAAGACACAGGAGACGGCGGCCGCCATGTCTGGGATGAGCGTGCGGTCGGCGCGCAAATGGCAGAGTGGCCCGTTGCCGTCGGAGACCAAACCGGAGCGCTGGTGGCGCACTCGGTCCGACCCCTTCGACGGGGTGTGGGAAGAGGAGATTGAGCCCCTGCTGCGGGACGACCCCAAGGGCAAGCTGAAGGCAACGACGATTATCGAATGGCTGGAGGAGCAGCATCCTGGCCAGTTCAGCGCCTCCCAGCTGCGCACCCTGCAACGACGATTACAGGACTGGCGGGCGCTGAATGGCCCGGATCAGGAGGTTTACTTCCCCCAGGAGCATCCGCCGGGTCGGGAGGCCCAGTTTGATTTCACCCACTGCAGCGCCCTGGGGGTGACCGTCGCCGGTGAGCCCTACCCCCACCTGCTGTTTCAGCTGATCCTCAGCCACTCGGGCTGGCGCTACGCGGAGGTCGCCGCCGGCGAGACCTTCCTGGCCCTCAAGCAGGGATTACAGAATGCGCTCTGGGCCCTGGGCGGCGTACCGGAGGTGGTGCGTTCCGACAATACCTCTGCTGCCACCCACGAGATGAAACGCAGCCGAGGCCGGGCGCTAAACGACAATTACGCCGCCCTGCTGGACCACTACGGTGTCCGATCCACCCGCATCAATCCTGGCAAGAGCCACGAAAACGGCGTTGCCGAGCACGCTCACTACCGTTTGAAGGATGCCGTGGACCAGGCTTTGATCATGCGCGGCAGCCGCGATTTCCACACCGCCGACGACTACGCCGGTTTCGTACGGGAGATGGTGGAGAAGCGAAACCGCCTGGTGCGGGGGAAGCTGGAGCAGGAAATGGCTTGCCTAAGACCCCTGCCGCCAGCCCCCATGCCGGAATACGCCAACTACCAGTCCAAGGTGCGCCGGTGGAGTACGATCCAGGTGGCGGGACGCAGCTACAGCGTCCCGTCCCGGCTCATTGGCAAGGTGGTACAGATCCGCCTCTATTCCGAGCACGTGGAAGTGTACTACAAGGGCCACTTTGTGGAACGCATGGCGCGCGTGCACGGTGATGGGGAAGTAAACGTCAATTACCGCCACGTGATCAATTCCCTGGTGCGCAAGCCCGGAGCATTCGCCCGGTACCGCTTCAGGGAGCAGCTCTTTCCCACCCTGCACTTCCGGCTGGCCTACGATGCGCTCAGGCAGTGGCGCGGTGAGCGCGCCGACGTGGAGTACGTGCGCATCCTGCACCTGGCGGCCACCACCATGGAGGTCATGGTGGACAGCGCCCTGTCGCTGCTGCTGGAGACCGGTCAGCCCTTCGACTACGCCGAGGTGCGGGAACTGGCCGAGCCCAGGGTGCCCCAGGCTCCGGTGCTGGTCCTCTCTGGGAAGCCGGACCTGAAGATCTACGACGGTCTGCTCACGAGCAGTACGGCCATGGTGGGGGTGTGCGCATGATGGACACCGACACCAGCGTGATCCCGGAGCGCATCGGTCAGCTCTGCCGCGAATTCAAGCTGCCCACCATGGGCGCTCAGTCGGTGGCCCGTTTCACCGAGGCTGGCCACGGCGAGGCCCTGTCCACCTTCCTGGAGGTGCTGGAGCAGGAAGCCGAGGATCGCCGCCACCGGCGCATCAACCGGCTGCGTCAGGCGTCCCGGCTCCCCTCGGGCAAGACCTGGGAGACCTTCGAGCATCACCGGATGCCCCTCGCTCTACGGCAGCAGATGGACCAACTGGCCCAGGGCAGCTTCGTGGATCACGGCGTCAACGTGCTGGCCTTCGGGCTCCCCGGCACCGGCAAGACCCACGCGCTCTGCGCTCTGGGACACCGCCTGGTGGAGGCCGGCCACTCCGTCCTCTTCGCACCGGCCTACCGTCTGGTGCAGGATCTGCTGGCCGCCAAGCGTGACTTCGACCTGCCCCGACAACTGCGCAAGCTGGACAACTTCGACTTCCTCCTCCTGGACGATCTCGGCTACCTGCCCCAGGGTACTGAGGAGTCCGAGGTCCTCTTCACCCTCATCGCAGAACGCTACGAACGCCGGTCGTTGGGCATCACGTCCAACCTGGTCTTCTCGGAGTGGGAGCGCATCTTTGCCAATCCCATGGCCACCGCCGCAGCGATTGACCGGGTGGTTCACCACTCCGTCATCCTGGAATTCGACGTCCCCAGCTACCGGACTGACGCAGCACAGCAACGCGGCGAGACTGCCGCGGCCGACGCCAACGCTGCGCCTGCCAAGGAGGTGAACCGGCAAAACTAATCGACGATAAATCGGCAAGAATGGTTGACGCGGGACAGCACCTCCCTGGCCTATGCGGCCAAACCGTGCTTGGTTTCCTTTCCGCTTATGGCGCGGCATGGGATTTCCGGTGGGTCACCCGCTTTTCCCGTCCTGACGCCGCCGCTGGCCGATTATGAAGCCGTGGATCTGTCGGCGGGGGCCTTGAGAAGGTTAGGTAACCCTGGCCACTGCGGAGACCGTTATCTCGGCCATGCCGCGGTGCCGTCACCCTTTTTACGACTCCTCCTGCCAGCTAGATTGACCGCGAACACAGCCGGAACCGCCGTCGGGACGGACGCCGTCCAACATCACCCACCATTGGGCGTGCGGCGCCAGGGATGCGCAGGGCGAAAAGCAGCTGCTGGCCATCATCAAGCAAGTGCGCGAAACGCCAGAGCCTGACCTCCGTCCTCACGGACGGTTCGCCATCGTGCAGATCTCCAAGCTCCGCGTGGAGCGGCAGTTGCGGCGGCGATGAGCCAAGGTGAACTGCTACCACCGACGACGGGGCGGCCGGTTTCGTTGCTGGCGCCAGATGCCACGCATTTCGTCCACAGAGTCGCCCGTGCGGCCTCCGGCGGTGTTTCGGGCAAAGTGACCACCGACGCGCTTTCAGCCTCCTCTGGGAAGGCCGACACGCAGGGTGGCCACCGTCAAATTTGATGACAGCGCGCCGCCGCGCGACCGCACGGGCAACGGATAAACTGGCGTCAGGCTGACGACGGCTACCTAAAAAGGAGGAGCCGTGACGTGCCTCAGCGACGCCAACATCCCTACATCTGGGCCACCTGGCTGCCCCGCCTACTCACCGGGGAGAACTCCTGCGAGTGGGCCATCTAGTTCAAGGCCCACCACCAGAACTGGGCAAAACCGCCCTCTGACTTCGACCAGGCCGAGTGGCTGGCCCGCCACACCAAGTTGCTCAATGAGCAGCGCGACCTCTGGGTTCAGCGCGGGTACGAAACCCGCATCGAGGGCCAGAACGCCTTCTCCCTTCGCGGCCGCTCCGCCACGCTTGCTGGCAAGCCCGACCTGCTGGTGCTCAACAAGGACCACGTCCTCATCACGGACGTGAAGACCGGCCAGGAACGCCCCTCGCACCGCTACCAGCTCATGATCTACATGTACGCCTTGCCACGGGCACAGCATGAATTTCGAGACGCCCGCATCGCCGGCGAGATCATCTACCCCAACCGGACCCAGCGCGTCCCCCAGGGCGGCGTTGACCAGGGCTTCGTACGCGACCTGTCCGCCCTAATCCGCCGCATCGCGGCGCCTGAACCGCCACACCGCCTACCCAGCATGGCGGAGTGCCGCTTCTGCGACATCACGGCCGCCGACTGCCCAGAACGCGTCGACGCTGACGCTGACGACGAGGCCGCCACCACCGACGACTTCTGACCCCGTTGGCCACCGCCACCGTGACCACACCAAGCGCCCATAGAGCCGCGGAGAGGACCTCACAAGCCGTCAAGTGTTTCGTCCACGCGAGGCGCGACAACGCGCCACAGGCTGCGTGGCGCAGAAATTCGACCCGCTCCAGACGGTTTGCCATAACCGTCGCCGCGAAATCACGGAACCCCGCGCGGCCTTCGGCTGCTGTAAACGCGCTACCATCCCTATCATTTGCGCACTTCATCAAGCCATTACATGATTGTTTGATGTTGCAATCATCGAGCTGGAGCGCCGCCATGCCCGTCGTCGCCATCGTCGACCAGAGGGGCGGCACGGGCAAAACGACCCTGACACGAACCTCGCCCGGGTATGCGCCGAAAAGGGCAACGTCCTGCTTGTCGATGCTGACCCTCAGGCCAGCACCCTAAACTGGGTCGTCGGCGAAAGCGAAGTGCCCAACACCTTGACCGTCCAGGGCACGGAGACCGACGACATCCCCCGCCTCGTCCGGTAGAAGGTGGCCGACAGCTATGATTGGATCATCATCGACGGCCCGCCGGGCATCACGAAGACGACCGCCGACGCCGTGCGCGTGGCGGACGTGGTCCTCATCCCCACGCAGCCCAGCCCGCTGGACGTCTGGGCCGCCTCCGACATAGTGGCTGCTGTCCGTGCCCGCTCGCCAGAAGACGACCAGGGGTAAACCCAAGGCCGCGTTCGTCATCACGATGGCCCGGTCACGGACCCGCCTCAGCCACCAGATCGACGACGCGCTCAATGATATGGGCATCCCCGTCCTGCAGGCCCGCACCACGCGCCGCGTCGCGTACCCCAATGCCATCAACGACGGCAACGCCGTGACCGCCGGCCGGGCCCAGATCGCCCGCAACGAGATCCTGGCCATCCGCGGCGAACTGGCGGAACTGACCCGTGACCATTAGACGAAACCCTAACCGCGGCAGCCAGCAGGCTCGGGACACTTTCGTAGACCAAACGGCCGCCGCGGACAGCGAGAGGCTCCACTGCTTCATCCCCGGTGATCTGCACTACCAGCTCAAGGTCAAGGCCCTCGAGGGCAGTACCAGCATGACGGCTCTCGTCGTCGAGGCCCTGCAAGGCTACGTCGCCGAGCACCGACCCTGAACAGCAACATCCCTGTCACTGTGCGGATGTGTACCTGACCAACTGCGCGAATGCACAACTGTTATCCTGTGCAAAAGGCCATATACACACATCCCTGGCTCCCGGTGCTGTAGACCATCGGACCGGGACCGAGCGGCGGTGGAACGCGCCCGTTCGACCAGGCTGGAACGATGAATGAAGACCGCCACGGGACCGCCGCCAGCGGTGGATACATCTACCGGCGTCGTTACCTGGACGAAGTTGCGTGGGAGCCGGTGAGTGTGGACATGGTCCGACGCGCGCTGTCCGACGTGTACCACGATGTGCCTCTGGCGCTCGACTTCCTACGCGAGGCGGGTACTATCCGCACGCCCGCGGCGACGTTCGAAGCGAAAGCAATCTGAGCTTCCGAATGTTGAGACGATGACTCAGCGCTCGCAGACCACGCCGTCACCATCGCCGTCGCGCGCACTGGGTACCATCGCTTTGGGGAACCCACGTCCTGAGCCCTGGCTTCCGCGGACGCGAGTTTCCCCTGCCGCCTCCGCCTCATCACAGGAATCATACCGTGCAGCAGGGGAGCCGTCAGCAGGAGTGGGCGTTGGTGCGCTCCCTCCGAAGGGCGGCAGGTCCGGCCTCTCGAAGGCAACCATAACCCCCAGTTGGTGCGAGGTTTCGCAAGTCTCCAGCATTTCATCGAGAGCCGCGAACTCCTCCGGCGTGGCCGTGAGCTCCCATCTGGACTTGATGGTGATCCAGTCAACAGCGTACTGGCACCAGTAGGAACCATCGGACGGCTTCCACCCGTCGGGACCCTTGGTCCCCTTCGATCGATTGGCCCTGGCGGTTACTGCGATGAGATGGTTGGGGTCGTCGAGGTAGTTGGCATAGAGCCGTTTTCGTTCCGACGACCATTGCCAGGCGCCGCTGCGGGGGCGTTAGCCAAGGGGACCATGTGGTCAATGTCGAGGTCGCCAGGGACGGCGACTATTGCGCCCGAGTAGGGCGCGAGCCATTGGCCAGAATCCACTCGACAGCGGCGGTCTGAACGATAGGTGACGTCGGTCAGGCTTTCGGCGGTGAGCACCTCGTTCCGCGTGTCCTGGCAATCGCCATCCTCGTCGATCCAGTGTCGCCAGTCGTCGCGGCTGTAAACCGGCAGATCAACGGGTGTTTCGGACACCGCCAGAGCCAAGACTATCGTGGTGACTGGATCAGCCTGGGGGGACGTCGCAACCGTTGGGACGGTGCTTTCAGCGGGCGTTGCCGTCGCCGCCGATGTCAGTATGATCGCCGTCGGTGTGGGCGATAGGGTATTGGAGGCCGGTGTTTCCGTTGGCACTGCAAACGTGGCAGTGGATCCAGACGCCGGCGGCGGGGCAGGAGTCGAGCCTACCGTGGGGGAACCCATGGGATGGGAAGTGCTGGCTGGTTCCGCGGGAGCTCGTATGTCCACTGGAGTCGATCCAGCGGTAGGCAACTCTGGCGAGCATGCCAACAGGACCAGGACCATGCCGGCCAGGAAGAGCAGGATGGTTTTCTTCACGGCGGATGATTATCCAAGCGTTGCTGGCACCGCGGGATTGAAAGCCGTTGCCGTTCAGGGCAGGACGCCGATGCGGAACTTCCTGGTGCCGCACTCCACGCAGACGGAGCGGGTGGCCGCGCGGCCGTTCTTCATGGTGACGGCATCGATGTCCTTGGACGCGGTCTTGGCCTTGCACTTGACGCAGTAAATCTCCACGATATCGGAGGGGGTGGTCATGGATGAAAACTCCGGTATGGAATGACATAATTCTAACCCGTGACGTCGGAGCATCGGCGGCCACGCCGTCAGGCGGTGTGCTCAGCTGCATGATTGCGGAGACGCGAGCGAGCGAAACGGAGTGTTCGGGATGGCGAAGATTAGCGTGGAAATCGAGGGCAGCGTTGACGAGGTGATCGGTGTCCTGCGGCGGCTCGGGGACGCGAGGGAACGCGCAACTGCGGGTGATGCTGACCGGTCAACGGAGCAACCTGCTGCTGGCGTCGGTGAGAACGCGCCAGCCGCCGAAGCGCAGGAGATGGCGGTGTCCCACGAGACTCCTCCCGGGGAATGGACGGAGATGCTCGCCCGAGATTTCCTGTCCAGTCTGCAGCCGGCGGCTCGGTGGATGGCGCTGCACGTCTGGCGGGCCGGTGCGGCGGGCATCCACCGGAGCGCGTTGTGCGAGCGTGCGGAGCTGACGCCCATGGAGCTCCGCTCGCTGTCGATGCGGATGGGCCGCGCGCTGGCAAGGTTCCAGCGGGAGCGTGGGATGACGCTGTCCCGGCCGGTGGCGGCCAACAGCCCGCTGCAGAGCTACTTCGTCGATCCCGATTTCGCCGCGGTGGCGAATGCCCAGACGTTCGGCGAGAGGACGCCACGCCAGTCGGCCGATGGCGAGGGGTTTCCCTGAGGGGCTCCCGCCGTTGAGGGCCTTCGAAGTGGTCACTTTGCATCGGTGGTGCAATGTGTTGACCACAGTGGTCTTCCTGTGGCTGGTGCTGGCCTGCGGGATGGACGCTGACGAACAGATGGTGCGCCGATACGCCGAGTGCAAGGTGGACCCCAATACCACGCTGTACCGGCTGACCGTGTCCGAAGCAGTGGGGACCGTGGCGCTGAGGCCCGAGGCGGTGGAGGAGAGGTTGCATGCTCAACTGGCGCGAGGGGAGGTCACGATGGCAGTGATCAGGGCTGACCACACCCGCTACTGCGAATAGGCGCGGCGAGAGCTACTGGTTCAGGGAGAAACGCCAGGCCGGGCTATTCCCGTCGCACCAACAACTCAACGCGTCTCAGGAGGAGGCTGGCGACAACTATGCCGACCGACCAAATCGCTGAACAATAACCAAGTGGCTCAATTTTAGACCGCAAAAACGGCTCATTTCCAACCCGTCATTGACATTGCCGACAACCGTCCAGTGATGGGGAACTTCCATGGTGGCAGAGTTGGCGCACGTTCTGCCACGCTAATTTCAACAACCTGCAGCTGCTTGGCAGCGACCGCGCTCCCTACGTACGCGTGCGATATCCGGTACTTTCACGTGCACCTCTTCCCTCCCCAAGCCGACTAACGCAGGCAACACACGCCTCCACCAAGACGATGAATGGCTCAACCTACCCGCTCGGCCCGCCGCGCGCCGCGACGATACCGGTCATCCCCGACGACGGAGCGGTCGGTTGCGCGATTTTCTGAACACTACTACCCGTCCAGCAGCCCATTGCGGACTGCCCAGGCCACCAAACCCTGCCGGGAGCCGGCTCCCAGTTTGTCCTGGATGCGGTAGACGGTGTTGCGGACGGTGGAAGGGCTGTTGCCCTGCGCCTCCGCAATGTCCGCATAGGAACTGCCGCTGGCGAACATCGTGAGCACCTCCCGCTCCCGCTCGGTGAGCAAGTGCTGGTTCCCTTCGTGGACGGGCTTCGGCTGCCTGTCCGCCACGGCAGCGGCCCGCCTGAGAACTGGGAGGGGTATCCGGACCCGGCCCATCGCAACGTCCCTCACCGCTTCCAGAAGATCCTCCAGACTGGCGTCCTTGACGACGTACCCGGCCGCGCCGGCGGCCACCGCCGTGATGACCGTGTCGTCATCCGTTGAGGCCGTCAGCATCAGCACCCGGGCATCGGGCAGGAACTCTACGATCTCACGACAGGCCTCGACTCCACCCTTTCCGGGCATTATGACGTCCATGATGACGGCATCCGGTCTAAGATCCCGAGCCATCAGGACCGCCGCATCACCGTCGGCAGCCTGCCCAACCACCTCGAATTCTCCCGAGTTCTCCAGCACCCGCTGCAGGCTACCTCTCACTAGGGGATGGTCGTCCACCAGCAGCACCCGGGTCCGCGAGTCTTCAGACATGTCGCACTCCTCATTCAATTCCGGCCGGTCCAGCACGGTCATCCGGTCGTTTCAATAGGAATCACACAGGTCACCGAGGTTCCCTCCCCAGGCCTGCCCGAGGTCGCCAACAACTGGCCGCCCATCCGCTCCGCCTCCGTCCTCATGCCGGCAAACCCCCGCCCGCGTTGTGCGTAGTCATTGGGAAGCCCGACCCCGTCGTCCTCCACCGTCAGGCGGATGCCGTCCACCTTGAAATCAAGCACTACGTCCACACGTCCTGCATCAGAGTGGCGGAACGCGTTGGTGAGCGCGTTGTGGGCAATCGAAAAGAGCCGAGAACGGGTGTCCACGCTCAGCTCGGGCTCGACCCCTGATTGCGTCATCCTGGTGGGCACCGACGTGATCCTCTGGAACGTCTCCGTGTGTTCACGTAACACGGTCCCCAGGTCCCGGCCCTCGAAGAGCCGTCCGGCGTCAATGGAACGTCTCAGTTCCCACATCACGGAACGAGACAACTGGGAAGTCGCCCCGAGCGTCTCGGAAAGCTCCGCATTGGAGTTGCCTGCCAGCGCCCGGGCGCTCTCCACCCCCAAGCCGATCATGTAGACAGACTGCGCCGCCGTGTCGTGGATCGATTGGGAGAGATCGATCCGTTCCTGCTGCAGTGCTCTCTCCCGCTCCGTCGCCCTCATCCGGCCGAACCGCTCGAACCTGGCCACCAGGTTGACGGCTAGCACCACCGTGTACATCACCGCCACCCGCACCACCAGTGTCACGTCCTCTCTGGCATCCCAATCGAGTCCGCCTCCTGCCGCCAGGCACACCAGAGCGTACGTCAGGGCAACCAGGGTGACCCACACCAGGTTGAGTTTCAGCGACGTGAACAGCACGGCAAAGGCCGCCAACGCCGGGTAGTACAACAGGTGAGTGAACAGGGTCGAGAACCCGCCTGAGATCCACACCAGACCCGTGACCAGCGCAACGTCCGTTGCGCTCAGCGCCAGCATCCAGCGCCCGGGCAACGTCCGGCCCGACCACAGCCGGTGGTGAACCAACCCGTTGAACACGATCAGCAAGCCAACAAACACCCAGTAGGAGGTGTACTGGGACGCCGGGTAGTCAAAGGGACGCTGGACAATGAGCGCCACGCACAGCGCGGCCACGCACCAGCGGACCCAGACCGAGACCACGGCGGCAAAGCGCACCTCATAGGGCCCGGCCCAGTCGCCGCGCCAGAACCGGTCCCGAAGCAACGTGAACGGCCGGATCAGCAAGGCAGTCGCCTCGGCCCTGCCAGATAGCCACTGTGCACGGTTACACCTCATTCGTCCCCAATATCGTCGTTCCGTCAATGTACCGTCTCAAGGCGGTCGGGCAAAAGGCCGAAACTGAGAACTCATCTGAACATCATAACTGCGATTGCGAACGTTCCTATAGACAGTGAAAACGGCCTTACATCAACTCCGGGCGCGGTGCTATCAATTTCTCTGACGTTATCAGCAAGTTGACTGAGCCACGCCGAGGCTCACCTGCGTTGACCGAACCGGGCGCGAGACACTGCGCCAGATCGCGTAACTGAACCGGCGGAAGGAGGTCTCGGATTACATACGAGAAAAGCGCACCAGCGACCACGCTTTGCTTCTTGAGATTCCCCCAACTTGGGCACAGTCCCTGTTGGGACGGCACCGTATCCCGACGTCGACTACCGGTTGGGTAGAACGTACCAGTGCCACCAGACGATGATTCTCCACTTGTGCGACTGGTCAGGCCACAACGCAGTCGTTTGAGGTGACCCATGTCCAGCGAAACCACCCGTCAAGCGGCCATCATTGTCGCTGTGCCGACAGTATGCCCCGCGGTTCTGTTCATGCTCTCGCAGGCCGGCACATCCGCCCACGCTTCGCATCTTCCAGCGTCCGTCCTGGGTGTGGGACACAATGACCTTGGAGTCGAGCAACCGCCTCTGTCGAAGCACACGAGGGGTGATCCAGTCGGGCAAACCCGTGATCTTTCGGTGATGATTCTGCGAGTGAAACCCAGCTTATCATTGCCTGGCGGGAACGTGGAAGCGATCGTGCTGGTGGATTACGAAGGCAATGAACCGGCGCCCACAAGCACCTTGAGATTTTATTGCTCCGTTGACGAGGTGATCTCGTCGTCCGACACGGAACTGGTGTCGTACGAGGTGACGTTCCTGCCCCGGGAAATCCGTAAGGGGTATGCCTACCGGTTCACCGCTCCTAAATCTACCGGCACCCGTTACTACGGGGCATGCGTGGATGCGGTTGCAGATGAATCGACCGTGGCCAACAACTGCTCTGACGCGGCCACCTTGATGGTGGCTCAGAGCTACTGACGGCGGCGGACGATGGGGTAGATCGAGCCCGTCATGGCCGCGGCAGATTGGGAATCGAGAGTGCGCTCTTTCGTCGAGCTCAGGACCAGTTCGACGAGCTCTTGCATGACTGCGTTACGGAGCGATCGGATTGGAGAATGAACCATCAGCGCGGTGAAACTCCAAGCGTTTCGCGATGCGCCGAGCCTCGGCGGCGGGAAAGGTCTCGTACAGGGAGGCCATTCGGTGAGTGTTCATGTTGTCGAGTACCACGCATTTCGTCCAACTTGCGGAAACGGTTGGCTTGGACCCAGTCCCGCAACACGCCGTCCAAACCCTCATCGGCGGACCGCCTTTTGACCCGATACACCATGCCTTCGGCTACATCCAAGGCCGACGCCACCCGCGTCGTGTTCCACCCTTCATCGGTCTTCAGCAGAATGCGGGCTCGGGTGACGATGCGCGCCGCGTGTTGGCCGCCCCGGACCAACCGGTTCAGCCGTTCTCGTTCCTCCGTTGTCAACGGTATCGCGTATCGCTTCCCTGAGCCGGCTGCTGAACCTCCCCGCAACCCAATTTGGCGTCAGCGTAGCAGCACGATGACCCACACCCCAAAACTCTCAATACTCGTTTAAACCAGCACTAGCGGAGAACTTGCTCGTGAACACCCACGCCCTACGGCTTCTGGAGACGGCCGTTCGGAAGCCTTGCCACCAGCGCCTTGTGGAGGCGGCCCACAGTTGCACTGTGTGTGCTGGCTCCTTCCCAAAACGGCGCGTCCTCAAAGTAGCCCGGCCGCCAGACGTGAACCAACGGAAAACGCGCAGCGGAGCAATCTCCGTATTCCCGCACGCCTGGAGCAGTTCAGGGAAATGTCAACCGGTCGAGGTCGCAGAGCGTCCACCGCCCTGACTCCGGTCAGAGCCTTAGCTCCGGTCCAAGGAAGACAAGAGTCAGACAGATATGGAGACGCCATGCAGCCCCGCGAGGAACTGTCAGAAAAAGCGGAAGCCCTGTTTCGCGAACACCTGGAACGCGAGATCGGAACCGTGATCCGGTTCGCACCAATCTCGGCAGAAGCCAGCCACGACGACGAAGGGAGAGCGACCTTCCAAGTCACCATCGTCTACGAAGGCGAGATCGAAGCGACCAATGGCAAGAGTGAAGCTGCGGCCCGCAACTCAGCGGAGAAGGTGATGGAGGAACTCGAACTCCACGCCATGCCCACCTGGGTTTTCGTCCCCGAGCACGAGTACCCGGGCTACCTGAGGAGGCGGACGCAAAACCCCCCGGCCGCGTTGCGCGAGCGATGGTCCACTCGTATGCCTGAAAGGCAACAGTGAGCTGACGCGCAAGGCCTTGCCATATCGAGGGCATTCATGGAGCCCAAAGCGCGGTTAGGAACAGTATGGAGATAACAGCATGAACGGACAGTGACTGCTCTCCGTAGTTATCCCTGCCGCGGGCACGGGTGGCTGGGTCTCGCTTTCAGCAGCGCCGCAATGAGAAACAGAACTGCTCCGCCGCCGACAATCACGAGGCACATGGCCCGATCCGTCCAATCGTCTGCATCACAACAACGGAGCAACAGGGTATGAGCGCAGCAGCAGTCGCAGACGCCGTCCGTGAGGCCATGGCAACCCGCGAAAGGCATGCCGGCTGGCTTTACTCGGACAAGACGCGGCTGCGGTGCGCCGTCATCGACCCGATCCTGTGGATGCTGGGCTGGCGCACCTGGATGCCGTCCGAGTGCCAGCACAACAGGTCCGTGCGGCGCGAAGGCAGCTTCGATTACGTGATGCTGGAACCCGATGGCCAAGTCGCCATCGTCATCCTGGTCACAACGTCTGCGCCGCCGCGGGAACACAACCGCCGGAAACTGGCGACGCTCGTTAGCGGCGTTCACCGAGGCGTCGCGGTGCTGACCAACGGTACGCGGTGGGAAATTTACGACCTGTCCCTGCCGCCCCGAGGCTTGGTCGGCAAGATAGTCGAGAACTTCACGCTGGACACCAGCGACCCGGTCGAGAGCGAGGACGCGGCCCTCGCTCTCGACTATTGGCTCGGCAAAGACAGCAGCCATCATGACGGGCAGAACCTCGAGCAGTAGACCGAGTCGGGCAGACGCCGGTGGCTTGTCGTCGGGCACGCCGGCACAAAAGGGCTGGGGCGGAGAGCCTCGCAAGGTAATTCATGAAACTGCCGAGACGACATGTTGCGGCCTTGGTGGCCCGACTGCCGTGTCCGATGGAGCGCGGGCACATCACGAACCGCCACTGCCGGATCAACATCAGCGTGGAGACGAGGGCGTGAAACCGTTGCGCCGGACCTCCTTCAGCAGGATCTGGACACGATTCAAGGCGCTCCCGGCCGGAGCCAAGCTGATGCTGAGCGTCTTCACGTTCTGCGGAGCCTACAGCATCGCGCAACTCGTCCAGGGCATTACGGCCGGCCAAATCACGTTCGTCATTGGCGGCGTAGCCTTCGCGGCGCTGAGCGTACCACTCATCATCATCGCCTGGCAGGGCCGTGAATCGGACCAAGAGGATGCGGACCCGCGGTCATGACGCGCAATATGGGCATCGAACGTAGGAGCGACCACAGGGAATACGCCAGCATGGACGAACCGATTACGCCCACCCGTAGACGTTCACGGCCGATGCCGGACGACGGCGTGAATCGAAAGAACGAACTCGACGGTACGAGGGCCGTCGGCGGGCATCGAACGCAAGGTAGTTTCGTGAATGTCTTGTGACGAGGCCCAAATGATAATGAAATTGCTCAGAGTCCTGCTGTCCAATCTCACCCCATTGCTGGTTGGCGCGGCGGTGCTGGTTGCTGCCACAGGGGTGGCGTGCGCGAGCGCGACCGACCAGGTGGAAATCCTCTCTGGCGTTTCCGACGACCATATCCTGTTCGGTCAATCGGCGGTCTTCAGCGGGCCCGCTCAGGATCTGGGCCGGGATATGCGTCTGGGTATCAAGGTTGCGTTCTATGAGGTGAATCAGGCGGGCGGCGTTCACGGCCGCCGGTTGGAACTCAAGACCATGGACGACTCTTACGAGACCGACTACGCGTTTCACACCACCAAGAGGCTCATTGAGAAGGTCGGGGTTTTCGCCCTGATCGGGGCGGTCGGCACGCCCACGACCCGCGTCTCAAGCCCCCTGGCCCACGAAGCCGGCGTACCGTTTCTTGCCCCGTTCACCGGGGCGGAGTTCCTGCGCGACCCGGGTCTGCACAACGTGGTCAATCTCCGCGCTTCGTATTACCAGGAAACGGAGGAGATGATCGCGCGCTTGACCGAGGACTTGGGGGTAACCCGCGTAGCAGTCCTCTACCAGGACGATTCCTTCGGCACCAACGGTCTGGAGGGCGTGCGGCGGGCTCTGGAACTCCGCGGGCTGGAACCGGTGGGGGCCTGGGATTACCAACGGAATTCCGGCGTGGTCAGGCAGGCGGCATCCAGCCTGGTTGAGGTAGACCCTGAAGCGGTCGTATTGATCGGCACGCAAGACGCGGTGGCCTCCACGATAAAGCTGGTGATCCGCGACATTCGCCCGGTATTCATGACGGTCTCCTTCGTGGGCGGAACCGCCCTGGCGAAGGCGGTGGAAGGCCATGGGCGCGGTGTTTATGTCACCCAGGTGGTTCCCTTTCCCGAGGACGCCAGCATGCCGGTGGTTGCCGACTATCACGCCGCCCTGGCCCGGTACGATCCCAGTGAGGAACCGGGATTTGTCTCTCTGGAAGGATACCTGGCCGGTCGCCTCGCCATCTTCGGTCTTGAGGCCTGTGGTCGTGAGCTCAGCCGCGAATGCTTCATGGACAGCCTGAATACGACAGGCGTCATCGACCTCGACGGATTTCAGCTCAAATTTGGCCCCAACGACAACCAGGGATCGGACTCAGTGTTCCTGACCGTGGCCGGTGCGGACGGGGAGTACCGCCAGGTCGATAGGCTTGATCGGCAATATTGAATTGCGCCGGCAGGCTGCTGACCCCGCAAGCGTTGGCAGACCCAGACTCCGGGAGCGAACCGCGGACGGTGGCATACAACTCCCATGGACACCGTCGCCAGCAGGATGATCAACATCGCCATATTCATTCATCTGCTTTCCTATCGTCTGCTGGAGGACCATCGCCTGGCGGTACTGGTAAGTTCTGCCCAACCGGCAGTCGACCTCGGGGTACGGTGTCGGCCCAACAGGGACTGCCTCCAGGTTGGGGTAGTCTGAAAAAGCGGGGCGCGGTCTACGGTGCGTTTTCTCCCATGCAATCCGAGTCCAACGTCCGCTGGTTCAGTTACGCGATCCGGCGCAGGGTCCCACGCCCAGTTCGGTCGATGTAGGTGAGTCTCGGGATGACCCAGCCAACATGCTGATAATGTCAGCGAAATTGATAGCGCCGCACTCGGCAGCGGGGTAAGGCCGTTTGCACTTTCTATAGGAACGTTCGCGATCGCAGCTGTGATGTTCAGATAAGTTATCGGTTTTGGCCTTTGGCCAGGCTGCCTTGAAACGGTACATTGGTGAAACAGCAACGGTGGGAACGAATGCGGTGCAACCGTGCACAGTGGGTATCTGGTCGGGCGGATGTGCCCGCGTTGGTGAACCGACCGTTCAGGTTGCTGCGGGACCGGTTCTGGCCCGGAGACTGGGCCGGACCCTATGAAGCGCACTATGCCGCCTTGGTCTCGGTCTGGGTTCGCTGGTGCGTGGCCGAGCTGTGCGTGGCGCCGGAGGGTTTCTCACTGTCGGTCGCTGACCCCGACGTGTAGGAACTACCGGTGGCTCTGTACCACCGACTTGTAGATTCCCTCGACTGCGCTGCTTGAAATGCGCAAAGTCCAGCTCAGTGTGATCAATGATTCTTGCTTTGCCATCCTGCTTATGCCTCAACCCACGTGGCTGCCTCTGCATTTTCGGTAACATTTTTTGAGGCAATGCGGCCGGCGAAACCATCAAGTTTGACACGATTTCAGTCGTCACATGGGACCGACGGCGCAGTCCGTGGCGGTTTGCCGGCAATATTAGAACGTTTTGCGAGATCGAGCCGTGACCAACACCATCGGTCACCGACACACAGGGAGGAAAGTTGGATACCCTGACCCGCTTGGCCCTGAGCCGCAAGTCGGTGACCATCATGGTGATGGTTCTCTTCCTTGTCGCCGGTGTCTTTTCTTATGGCCAACTGCAGCGGGAACTGTTCCCGGACATCAGTCTGGGCCTCATCCGCGTCATCACCTACGATCAGCAGAGCGACCCCATCACCATGGCCGACGAGGTCACGGCCAAGGTGGAGGACGCCATCGCCGGTGTGCCGGACCTGGAGCGATACACGTCCACCTCCACCAGCAACCAGTCGCTGGTGATAGCCAATTTCCCGTCCTCGGCCAACCTGGATGAAGCGGAGGATGAAATCCGCAGCCAGGTCAGCGGGCTCGCTCTGCCGGACGGCGCCACCTCGCCCGCCGTGGTGCAGGTGACTTCCGATGCGTTCCCCGTCATGTGGCTCAGCGTGAGCGGCCAGCGGGACATTCCCGCCCTGCAGCGGGTCGTGGACGATGAGATCATCCCGCGCATGGAGGCCGTCTCGGGCGTTTACGATGTCGAAGTCGCCGGCGGCGTCGAAGAACGGGTCTCCGTCATTGTTGACCCGGCCCGCCTGGATGAATACGGACTCACCATCCAAAGTGTGGTCAACGCGGTGGGCGGAAACGCCATTGACCTCAACGCCGGCGAGCTCACCCGAGCCGGGCGTTCCGTGACGCTGCGCACCTATCACGGTTACAGCGACCTGGACGCCATTCGCAGCGTTCCGGTCGGCGTTGTGCGCGGCGCTCCTGGCGGGGACACGCGGCCCATACTGGTATCCGACGTCGCCGAGGTCGTGGTTGACACCCCCGACGCCAAAACCGTTTCCCGCACCAACGGCCAGGCCAGCCTGTCGCTGTCGGTTCAGCGAAATCCCGATGGAAACACCATCGCCATCACCAAGGAACTCCTCGCCGTCATCGACGAACTCGTACTCCCGCCCGACGTCCACGTCGAGATTCTCTACAACGACGGCCCCGAACTGGAAGCAGAGTTGAACAGCGTAACCAAGCAGGGCGGTCAGGGGTTCGTCATCGCCATACTGGCGATCTTCCTGTTCCTGATGCAGCTGCGCCCGTCGATCCTGCGCGGCATCCTAAACTCCCTGCGGCCCACCCTCATCATTGCTCTCTCCATACCGCTGAGCCTGCTGTCAACCATTCTCATAATGGCGGTCATGGACTGGACGCTCAACTTCATGAGCCTGGCCGGTTTGGCCATCGCCGTGGGCCGCATCGCTGACGACAGCATCGTCGTACTGGAAAACACCTACCGCCACGTCAATGCCGGCGAACCGCGCGCTAGCGCCGCCCTGCGGGGCGCCCAGGAAGTCGGCGCCGCCATCGTCGGCTCCACCCTGACCACCGTGGCCGTTTTCCTGCCGCTGGCGTTCATCCCCGGCACCGTGGGCCAGTTTTTCCTGCCCTTTGCCCAGACGGTCTGCGTTTCCCTCGTCGCCTCCACTTTCGTTGCCCTAACCGCGGTGCCGGCACTGGGCTCCCTGCTGCTGCGCGAGGGTGATCTGGCGGCAGAAGACGCCGCCGAGGACACCTGGCTGCAGCGCGGCTACACCCCCGTCCTCCGCTGGGCGCTGGGCCATCGCTTCATCACGGTGGCCGGTTGCCTGGCCGCCGTGGTCGGCAGCCTCTATCTGGTGACATTCCTGCCCATCACGTTGTTCTCGGCCGGCGATGCCGCGGCGCTCCGCATCGACGTCAGAATGGCGGAGAACACCGGTCCCGGCAGGATGTTTCAGGAGGTCCGCGGTATTGAGACCATCCTAAACGGCTACATTGAACGGGGCTACATCACCTCCTACCAGGTGACAATGGGCGCCGCCAGCGGGGGCTCGGCCGGCGGCTCCAGGGGAAGCGGTTACGACATCGCCGGCTTTTCTCTCGCACTAAGCGGAGACTTCCCGCAGAGCGCCGTCACCGAGCTGCGCGCCGCCCTGCCCAACAACGAAAACGTTGAGACCCAGCTATTCGTCGATTCCTCCGGCCCGCCCCAGGCCGGCCTGCAGGTCAACGTCACCGGCAGCGATTTTGAAGCTGTGAAAGGCGCCGCCCAGAACCTGCTGGCTCGCATCGAACCTGTTGACGGCCTCGCCAACCTCAAGACCAACCTCGGCGACGCCAAGGAAGAACTCACCTTCGTCGTTGACCCCGCCGAAGCCGCCAACTACGGGCTCACCTCCCGCATGGTGGCCGGTCAGGTGCGCACCTGGGTCCACGGCATGGACGTGGCCGACGTCAACCTGGAGGGCGACGTCCATGAGGTGGTGATCCGGGGACGGAAAGCAAGCGTTGACGAAATCGCCGAACTGCAGCGTCTTTCCATCGGTGGCCCCGCCGGCGTCGTCCGCCTCGGCGTTATCAGCAAAGTCAAAACCACCGTCGGCCCCTCGGTCGTTACCCGCTACGACGGCGACCGCTCGGTGCTCATCACCGGCACCTTTGAGGGCCAGGACGCTCAGGGCATCGCCACCCGAGTGGACCGCATAATCCGGGAGACTCCCCTGCCCCCGGGCGTCAGCGTGGAGCAGAGCGGTCTGGCCAGCGATATTGAGGAGCAGTTCGCCAGTGTCTATCTGGCAATGATCATCGGCGTCTCGATGGTCTATCTGGTCATGGTGGCCACCATGGGTTCCCTGCGCGACCCGCTTATCGTGGTCCTCAGCATGCCCCTGGCCATCGTCGGCGCGATGGTTGCCCTGACCGTCACCGGACGGGCCCTGAGCCTGCCCTCGATGATGGGGTTCCTGTTCCTCATCGGCATCGTCGTCACCAATGCCATCGTCCTCCTCACATTTGTCGCCCAGTTGCGGGAACAGGGCTACGGCGCGCTGGACGCCCTCGTTGAGGCCGGACGAACCCGCCTGCGGCCCATCCTGATGACCGCTTTCACCACCATCCTGGCCCTCTTCCCATTGGCCTTGAGCGGCTCCAGCGGACTGGTCGGTGCAGAACTGGCCACGGTTGTCATCGGCGGGCTGATCAGCTCCACCTTCCTCACCCTGGTCGCCGTCCCCGTGACCTACCTCCTCCTATACGAAACCATTCCCAACCTGCCGGGCTGGATCATCCACTTGGTTACCCGCCATCGGGCTTCCCAACCAACGCCGGACGTCGACGAACCCCCTTCTGAACCAACCCCTGACAACGGGCAGTGAAATCCGACGAAGCGACACAGAGGCTTTTTGCGATGGTTCTCAGGGATGTCTTGCGACTAACTTTGTGAGCAGTTTGCCAGGAGGACAGCCTATGAAGAAGCATTGGCGTAAAGCGCTGGTAATAGTTGCTGTATTGGTCGGAATTTGGGGCCTGCTCATGTGGTTTGCCAATTCCTGGTCTCTCGGCGGCTTCGGTTTTTAGACCTACGCTGACCGAGAGACAGGCCCACGATCTCTGGCCGGACACGCCTTCCTGATCACCCGTCGCCAAGCGAAAGTATCCCGAGCTGCGTCGCCGTCATCACGGCCTCGAACCGCGACTTCGCGTTCAGCTTGCGCCGCAGGTTCGCCACGTGCGACCGCACCGTGTGTAGCGTGACCTCCAGCTCGGCGGTGATGTAGTCGTTCTCCCAGCCCAACGCCATCAGCCTCCCACAAAATCGCGAATGTCGTGCGGGCGTTTTCGCTGCACGGCAAGTTTGCAGGAACAATTTGCCATTCCCGAACCAAGTAAGCCCAGCCAGTGCCCGGGATGATGTTCAAAATCCAGCCGCCGTTTCTGTCGCTCTCATAAATTGCACATCACAACTGCGGGTACGAGCGTTCATATAGACAGTGCAAAAAGCCTTACGCCGCTTGCGAGCGCCTTGGTATCACCGCAATCTGTGACCTAACCTTGGAGAATTGGTCCAGTATCCATGTTTGGATTCCGGACGGGACGGTGGGTGCGAGACGGCCGCTAGAAAGCACACTACTGAGGAGATCGTCAGCAAATTGAGTGGGTACAGTGCTCGCGTCGATGTTGCACCCGCCCAGCGGAATGAGATTGCCAATTCACCGACTGAACGGAGCAGACATGCAGTTACCAAAGGCCCTCAACCGAAAACTTCATGCTTCGTTCGAGTACAGATGGGCCGACCTAAAGGGCGACCTCTTCGCAGGCTTGGTATCCAGCGCACTGGCCATCCCGACCGCTCTCAGTTTCGGTCAACTGTCCGGACTCGGGCCCGTGGCCGCCTTGCACGGAGCCCTGGCGCTCGGTGTCTTCGGCGCCCTGGCGGGCAGCACCCGCGCCATAATCTCCGGCCCGAACCCCCATGTCACCATCATCATAGTCCTGGCAGTCTCCAAATACACTCACAGCATTGGGGAAGCCTTGGCCGCCGCCATACTCGCAGGCGTGATCCAGATCCTGTTCGGCCTTCTACGCATCGGCCGTTACATAGCCTATGTGCCAGTTTCACTCCTGGTAGGGTTCTTCACCGGCGTTGGCATACTGCTGATCACCACCCAGGCCGCGCCGGCAATGGGAGTTGCCAACGTCAGCGGGAGCCCCGCTGGCGCGATGATGGCTCTCCCGTCCACCATTCAGAACGCAAAACCGCACGCCGCTATCATAACGGCTATTTGCCTCGCCGCCGTCATCCTCTGGCGCGGGCCACTGCAACGCTTTGCTCCCGGTCAACTGATTTTGGTGATGGCAGGAACACTCGCCGGCATATTCTGGCTCACGGAAGCGCCTGCCGTTGGGCCCATCGACGTGGGTATTCCCACCTTGCAATGGCCTCAACTCTCCATGGAGTTTCTGCTACACACCATCCAACCAGCCTTCATGATCGCGATGCTCAGCTCAATGACCATCATGATCGCGTCAATTATGACCGAGACCATCACCGGCCGGCAGGAGCAGACCAATCGACTTCTGGTGGGACACGGCATCGGAAATATCGCCGCCGGATTAGTCGGCGGCCTGCCTGGGAGCGTCAGCCCAGCAACACCGGTCAACGCGTACTCAGGCGGCAGAACCGTGGTTTCCAACCTGACCGTGACCGCAATGGTTCTTCTCACCCTGGTAACCGGCCTCAGCGCACTGATCGAGTTGATTCCCGAGGCCGTGATGGCTTCACTGCTCATCGTCGTCGGAGTCAGCCTCATCAACTGGCGATTGATACGTCGACTGCACAAGACCACTGTGGCATTCGCACTGGTCACGATTCTGACAGCTTTCCTCGTTGTGTTCGTTGACGTCATAACCGCTCTGATCGTGGGCTTCATCATCGGCATGCTCGTCAACAGCCGGAACCTCGAACCCTTCGAGGTAAGCAAGCTGGTGTCGGTCCCACTGCTCGACAGCGAGGTACTCGGGCGAGATGCCGAGGTCGACGACCCCTTCGGGGCCAGCACCGGTCTGGTCCGGTTCCCCGAACAGGTTTCCGTCGCCTCAGCGCGCGAGATAGGCCGCATCGTCAGCAGAGACGTAGGAGCCCACCGGACGGTCATATTCGACCTTGCACTCACCGAGTACATCGACGACACCGCCGCCGTGATGTTGGGTAACCTGATCAACACTGTGGCCTCCCGCGGCCAGCGGGACTTCGTCATCACCGGCATGCGAGAAGACATCGCTCAGAAACTCAAATCCTTCGGCTTTCTGGACCGCGTGCCGCCAGATCACCTGGTACACGATATGACCGCTGCTAAACGCGCCGTTAAGCCGATGTTGGAAGCAGACCTCGCCAATAACCGAGCAGCTGGTTCAACATGACGTCAATCAACGCGCCCCCGGCGTTCGATCACACCGCAGTCGGTCCCCGCTCAACAGCCGCAGCGCGATCAGGACGCTGCTACGCTTGCATTAGTCACCACTGCTCGATAACACTCGAAACCATAAAACCCGTCGAGCCTGAACTGCCTAAATCCCCCTTCATGAACAATTCTATTGGAGAAGGGAACGTGAAACCGTTGCGACGCATCACCCTCCGCAGGCCTGGACAAGATTCGGAGCTTTGCCGACCGGCACCAAGCTGGAATCCCGACTAAGCTGGACGACGATGGCACAAGAAGGTCCCCGACTGGGCGCGGCAGATGGTCATGCTACTGCGCCCCTGTCTACTACAGCACCCGCTGGTGCTGGTGGACGACAGTGGTTATGCCGTCGAGGCCCGAGTTTCAGCCACAGAGCCACCAGGACGACCGCGGCAGGCGTTTAGGGTAAACCCCGCTCTCGAAGCCTGCAAACAGACCCGGCGGGGGCCGACAAATCGCGAATTGCGTCCCCCGCCAACGTTCACTCAAACGTGAACCCCGCCACCGACCATCCTCCGGCTCAGCCCGTCGCCACCCTCTGGCTGGAATCAGCCACCACCACTGGATGCCCGAGGTTAGCAGCATTGCCGGCGCTATCGTAGACACCGCCTCCACTCGCACTCAGGCTGTTGGCTGAAATGCCGATGCCATCCATGTCCGTGTCGCCGCCCTGCACCACGTAGCGGAAGACCGACGAGTCAACGAACGTCAGGGTCGCCGACGCTTCAACCGTCGCCTGGCGTGCCACCCCACCGATGTCGAGCTCAAGGCTCAGCACTCCCTTGCGCACCACCCGCTCGTCAAATGTCACCTCCACCGTGATTTCCTCACCAGCAGCGTAGGCATCGCCGTTGGCCGGCCGAGATGTGAGCCTGATCGAGGACACGGCGGGAGGACTCGCGTCCACCTTGTGCTTCGCCTGATGGCCAGTGCCCAGGTAGTAGGGATTGCGCTCCACGTCCGTGCCCTTGGCCTTGATGGTGCCGCCACCCGCGAAGCCGCTCTCTTCGGAGCCGAGCACGATCCCCACACCCTCGGCGTCCATGTCGCCAGGGCGCACCGTGTAGCCGAAGACGAGCGTGTCCGTGCCAGAACCGCGCAGGTAGCCGGCCTCTCTGATCACGCCATCCCAGTTGTAGTCCACCACACCCAGATGAAGCTCCACCGACACGTCGCCATCCACGACAACGTCCGTGTCGAACCTCATAGAAACCTCGATGACCTCGTTGGCGTGGTACGCGGTCCACCCATCCGACGGTGAGGAGATTATCTGCGCCTCCTGCACGTAGGGCCGCCCGTCAACCTTCTGCTTCCAGCCACCAGTCACGCCAGTGTGGCCGTACTCTACCGGCACGTCGGTTCCCTCGGCAAAGATGTCGCCGCCGAAGCCGTAGGCGGGGCTGCGGTCATCGCCCGTGGCCGCGGCGGCCACCCTGATCCCGTCGCCGTCGAAATCTTCAGGCTGCACCAGGTAGCGGAAGATCAGGGACCTGGTCCCAGAACCAGCCTCGTAGCCGGCGCCCCGCCAGGTGCTGTCGTCCTCGTCGCCGAGGTACAGGGCGAGATTCGCATCGGCGCCAGCATCGACCTTCTGGTCGAAGTCCACCGCAATGTCGATGGCGTCGCCGTTGTGGTAGGCGTACCGGTCCAAGGGTTGCGAAGCGATGCTCACGCTGATGATCTCCGGCGCGTCGTCGTCCTCAATCGTCACGACGCAGTGGTGCCACACGTCATCGTCCCAGAAGCCGATGGCGAAGGTCTCATCGTGCTCCGGCAGCGTGTCCTCCTTGGTCACGATGGGAGCACGCAGCGTACTCTCACCACCGCTGGACTGCACCTTGAAGCCATGGTACTCCACGTAGTCGTCGCCATCGGCAGTGTGGTACCGGTGATCCGTGAAGAAAAACGCCGACTTGATCTTGTGACCGGAACGGCGCACTCCGATTGAACCGGTGTTGCCCTCCTCGATGGGGTCGGGACAAACCGCATAAACACCGCCGTGGTTAGCATGAGCCTCGCTGGGCATGCCCAACGCGACGGCCACGACGGCAAGCGTCACGAATGCAGCCAAGGCGGCAAGTGGGAAAACGTTCGTAATGCCGAACCATCGTCGAAAGTCTCGTTTCTTCCCTTGCATATCGGGCCTCCTGTCCAAGTAAGTTATGTTTTTATATCCAAGTACGTTATATGTTTAATTGTACACCCGTACCCGTCAGATTTACGGAGCACAGGACTGCAGACGGACATGTGCGTGCGAGTTACTACGTTGACCGCTGGATCAACAGCCACGATCCCAGCGGATCCAACAGGCGCAGCATCCAGCCGGACCCCAGTGCCGACTGCAGCTACATAGGCCACCACGCGACCGGCTGACACTCAACAGGCATAACGCCCTCGTCACCGACGTGAAGACCCGCCAGGAACGTCCCTGGTACCGCTACCAGCTCATGATCTACCAGTACGCCCTGACGCGGGCACTGCCCGAGCACTGCGACGCGCGCATCGCCGGCACGGTCTCAACCCACGCCAAGTACGCGTGCTCACAAGGTGACACCACCCGAAATCGCCTCGCGGTGGGTTTCAGCATTGACACATCTGACGGCCCCCAATACGCTTCGCCTCGTACCTGCGTAGCGGGAGACACGACGCCTTATGGAATAAATACGATGGTGCCACGAATGTCAGATGGAGAGTCCGCTCACTGCTGACCATTGTCTGCACTGCGGCGGATGGAACACCGTAGTGACCACGAAGGGGACAATGGGGTGGCGGCTCGGCTTTCTTGACCGCAGGAGCGCCCTGCTGCTGCTGGGCCTGTTCGGCTGCGTGGCAATTATCGTCACGATGGTCATCCTGTCGTAACGGCGAAGCACGGCAGTACGAAGCTGTCGGTGGCAGTCACGGTTCCGCCAGGCGAACGGGATAATCCCTGTCGCAAGCTGAAAGGCGGAACTCGCCCACAGACTGGCCGACGGTTGCGGGAGCTGGGAAGCCTTACTCTCACGCCTGGCGACGGCCTGATCCAGGCCGCGTGATCCACAGCCCAGCATGCCACCGGTTACACCATCGAGTGGAAGTCGGGAAGCCAGAATCACGCGGCGGACCGGCGTGGGACAAACGACCATGAGTACGAACATCACCGGTCTGACTAACGGCACCGGGTACACGGGTCGCGTTTACGCCACCACCGACATCAACTCCGGCGAGCTTTCGTACGAACCGACCACCACACCAGCCCAGCCGGACGAGGGGCCGTTCAACGTATCGTTCTCGAACGTGCCCAGCGTGCCCAGTAATCCGACGGCGCTCCGTTCATGCACGAGCTGCACGCCCGATGCCGCCTGCTCCCCCAGCGACGTGCCGGTATCGCAGAATGTCGCAGTTGGTGTTGATGGACGATGCTCAGGCTACCGAAGGCGAGACGATTACCCTCCAGGTGGGCTGAACTACACCGCAACTGGCCCAGTCACGGTGGACTGTGCGAGCCAGGATGACACTGCGACGGCAGGTGAGGACTACATCTCCAGATCCGGCATGCTGCGGTTCGCAACAGGCGAGCGGTTCACAATCGTATCGGTGCCAACGCTTAACGACCGCGACGACGACAACCGGGAGACGTTCAAGTTACGGTTGTCCAACGTCACCGGAGCGTTCATTGCGTCCGATACAGCGACGGGCACAATCCGCGACTAGCACCCAACGCAGCAAGAGCCATAGTTGGCGGAGTTGTGTGCAAACTCCGCCAACTGCCGCACGATCCTAAATCCCAAGCGTCGGTGAGCAAGTAAGCGTCGCACCAGGACCCTTAAGCCGCCCTTGTTGCTCCTGACAAACCGAGCATACAGTTTTGCAACTTCTTTTGGCCTCAGCCCAAAAACACGTCACCCGCTGCTACGATCCAACTCACCACAGCGCCGGTCGCCACCAACGACGGAGCCGACGGGTTCATGGCCGGCTCCAGATTCCCGAGTCTCGGCCGGACAGCCTCCCGGACAACCTTTCCCGTCAATCGGTAACGCCGCGCCCTTTGGGCATACTCCAGAGCCTAATGCCGGCCACCACCATCAAGATGGGTAGCGCCGCGCCCAGCACGGACCAGAACTGGCCGTCCGGCACATTGCCCGGCGACAGCGAAAGCGCCCAGTTCCAGTAGTAGATGATGCCCGCAGCCGCCGAACCGTAGAACACCGTGTTGACTTCGAGATACCGCTTCAGGTCCACCGCCCCTTCACCGTCCATCCTGCGCTTGCTGGCGTAGCTCGCCACTACCATGATGAGCACCGCAGGCGCGATGAACCAGTTCATGTAGTGCCACAACGTGAACGGCGCGTCACCCGCGTGATAGAACGGAGTGATGATGAAATGGACGGCGACGGCCACGCCGACAAGTACGACGTAAGCCGCCGCGACGCGAAGGACGTAAGACATGACGCTCTTCTTATTCCCGTGAACGTCTACCCAGTTATTGAGTTCGCGCAGCGTCACCACCTGACGACACCCACTGACCCAGCGACGCCACACGAACCACTCACCTCGTCCACGTTATGCCGTGGATGGCATCGAGCCCACCGACCGGTCGGGCGAGCCCATGCCCACGTCTTATTTGACGTATTACGTTCAGGGTAGCCCACCGATGTGAGAAGGACGTGAATTATTGGGCGGTTTTAGTGCAGATATTGTGTAGATCCATCCCTGCTCCAACGAACTGCCTTGCAGTTTCGCGGTGTCCAACGCCGTTGCCGTCATAGACGCCGCCGTAGCTGGTCAGCGCCATGCGGCCGGTGGCGACAGTCTGCCAGCCCTAGCTGGGCTCCTTGCGACCCACGAATAGCTGCGGCGAGTAGTAAGGCAATGTGCGGCCGGCCGCAGCCACGCCTGTGATGGTCGCGGCCCGGTCCGGCGGCAGGCGGCCCAAGCGGTACTCCGCATCGTCAAAAGCCACACCGGTTGCTCCGATCCCTCCAGGCCCAGGGATCGACGGCGTTGGGGAAGGTGATCCGGTGAGGTATCAGGCCGGCGGCCGACGCCGCGATGGCCGCTCTCTGGATGAACTGGCGCAGCATCCCGTAGCGGTCCAGCTCGCCGTCGTCCAGGTTGAAGTGGCGAGCGTGACGCAGCAGGGCGGCCTCCCGGTCCAGGTCGATGCCTGTGTCAACCAGCAGCCGCATCACCGCCTGTTCCCACGCTCTCAGCAGCAGCATGTGGCCAGTGACATCGGTGGCGCCGGAGCGCTTCAGAACCCTCGATACCCGCTCCAGTCGGGGAGGCTGGTTGCGCGTCGCCCAGCGCGGCAGCCACCGCCGCGGTCAATAAGGCTGGCTCCTCGTGGGCCGCGGCAATCTGGCCCTCTCTGAGTTCCCGCAGCCAGTCCGTTTCTGCCCGGTTGGGAACGCGGTCCACCGTGCGGCTCATGGGGGAGAGATGAGATCCGGCCGCCAGTACCGCGGGAAGGTCCGCGTCGGTCACGTAGCATTCCTGCGCCAGCCTCTACAGGAGTTGCAGGACGTGTTGCTGCGTGAACTGGGGACGTTCGGCGGCCCGGGCCGCCAGGTCAACCAACCGGGCAAGGCCGCTCCGGTAGGCATCCCGGCACCCAGAATGGCTGGTGTGAGACCAACCGGCGCCGCGGCCGCAATATCGACGACTGCCCATGCTGGTCTCCCGGGTGAGACTGGGGCCATGATATGACATCACGCAAATTGCCGCCCGTCGGACGATGGCGCCCGTCAACACTGAAGCCGTGGGCAATGAACGGTTGGCCCTGATCAGACCAACCGCGTCCGGCAGGGAAGTTCGACAATGAAACCAGTCGGGCGACTCGGCGGAGTGACGAAATCGCCTCGTTGAGACCCATGGCGGTGGGCAAGCACGGGCGGCGCGGGTTATAGTCAACGGCGCAAAATTAACGGTGGTTGACGCGATGGCGTCCGTCCGGCGCAACGGAGCGAACAGTATGGTGTGGATACGAGTGGAAGTGGCGGGTGATGCTGACGAGGTGGTTCGGGTCCTGGGCCACCTGGGCGGCGCAACCGTCCGTGTTCCTGATGGGCAACAGCTCCCTGCCACGGGGCAGGATCGGTCGGAGACCAACCCCGTGTTGGAGCGGTCGGCGGCGGAGATATCCCCAGCGCCACCGTCGGGCGGCTGGACGGAGGAGTTGGCCGCCGACTTCACGTCGAGCCTGGACGCCGTGGCCAGGCGTATGGCGCTCTGCGTGTGGCAGGCCGGTACCGCGGGCATCCACCGACGTGTACTCTGCCAGCGTACCGAGCTGACGCCAGCGGAACTGCGCTCGTTACTGATGCGCATGGGCCACGCGCTGCGGAGGTTCCAGCGGGAACGGGGGCTGACGCTGTCCCGGCCGGTGGTGGGCAACAGCCCGCTGCAGAGCTACTTCGTCGATCCCGACTTCGCGGCGGTGGCGGTGTCCTGGATGTTTGCCGAGAGGATTCCGGACCAGCTGGCCGACGGCGCGGAGCACCCTTGATTGATCTCCGTCGTTGGCCTCTCGGGAGAACCGACTGTGCATCGGCTGTGGAAGGCACTGCTGCTAATTGTCGTCCTGTGGACCCTGCTGGCCTGCGGGGTGGACGATGACGACAGGATGGTGCGCAGGTACGCCCGATGCATGGCGGACGCCAACACCGCCCTGCACCGGCTGAACGTGTCCAGCGCCAGCGGGACTGTTGCGTTGAGCGCTGAGGCGGTGGAGGAACGGTTGCGTGGCCAACTGGAGCGGGGCGAGGTCACGATGGCGAAGATCGGGGCCGACTACGCTCGCTACTGTGAATAGGAGCCGGCGAGATCTGCGATAAGAACGCGGGTGAAAGGCGTTTGGGACCGGTTCAATCCGGTATCAAAATGATCCCCGCCAAGTTGAATGTCCGGTGAGGCATGGCGATGACGGAATGAGTCTTTCTGGGAGAGCCATGGATGGCTGGAGCGACGACACGGGGGTGGACGGTGTGGTGTATCCGTAATCGAGATGGTCCAACACCGGGCCGACGAAATCCGGCGTGAGCCTGGCGAACGGGATCGCCGCACAGAGCGAATTACGTAATGCCCCTATTGTGAGAATCAGATTGGGTATCAGTAAGACGGAATCATCTACCGGAGGAGTAGTCGCTCAGGTAACGGGATCGCCAGATCCGTCGAAGGGTCGGGCTTCGCTCCGAGCGATGACGAACTGGGTACGCATGAGGGTCTGGTTTAGCTTGTTTAGCCTCCGCAGCAACCCGCCCCGGCGTCCCCTCCCAAGGCGAACAAATGGATCATCCATAATTGACAGGGGCGGACGATTATGAAGATTTTGTGAAAACATGTTGAGCGAACCGTTGGGAGTGCGTTTTGCCTGTATATTTTTCACAACAATCAGCAGGGTTACTCGCCCGCCGGACCCACAGCCCGGCAAGCATCGACCGTTAGAGGCGCGCCGGGACTTTTGCCAATGGACCGTTGCCCTGGGCGACACATTCTGCCAAATCCAGGCTGGAATATGTGAAGTGACGATGTGGTGGGGTGGTCTGTTCCACAATCCACGAAGTTCCACGAGGACGACTATGAGCCCTTTACAAGCGAATGCTGCAATCACCGAAGCGGAAGTGCTCGGGCAACAAATTGACGCCCTCAAGGATCGGCTCGTCAGACTGAGCAAGGCAAGCATCGGCATTTCCGAAAACCTCGACACCGAGGCCATCCTCCAGGAAGTTGTCAACAGCGCCTGAAAGCTCACCGGCGCCCGGTACGGTGCGCTCCTGACTTTCGATAACCTGGGTGGAATGCGCGACTTCTACGTCTCGGGAGTAACGGACGAAGAGCGCGAACGCTGGTCGCAGTGGCTCCTGGAGCCGGGCCAGCTGGACTACCTGAACGATGCCAAGGGCCCGGTCAGGTTGAGGGACACTGCGGTCCAACCTGATTCCTTGGGTCTTCCTGCAGATCACCCGCCGGTGGAGACTTTTCTGGGGATGCCGATCTATTATCACGACGAGCGTGTCGGCAGCATATATCTTGCAGAGAAGGAAGGCGCACCAGAGTTCACCGAGGAAGACGAGATTATGGCGGCGATGTTTGCCGCCCACGCCGCATCGATAATCTCCAACGCCCGAAGGTACGAAGCCGAACACCGGGCCAAGGCGGATCTCGAGACTCTGCTGGACATCTCCCCGGTTGGGGTCGTCGTCTTCAACGCGCACAACGGCGAGCTGGCCTATCTTAACCAGGAAACGTTGCGCATGATGGGCAGCCTGGAGATCCCGGAAGAAGGGTTTGATAACCTTTTCGAAGCCCTGTCCTTTCGTCGAGCCGACGGGAGCGAAATGTCGTACCTGGAGCTGCCGGCCCCCAGAGTGCTTCAAAACGCCGAACCCGTCAGAGCGGAAGAAATTCTCATCCAGTCCCCAAGCGGAAAATCTATTCCCACCGTGATCAGCGCTGCTCCCATCTTCTCTGGATCAGGAGAGATAGTGTCGGTAGTGCATGTTGTGCAGGACATGACCCCCGTCGAAGACCTGGAACGACAGAGGGCGGCATTCCTGGGCAGGGTAAGCGAAGAGCTGAGAACCCCTTTGATAAGCATTAAGGGTTCTGCCGCCGCCCTCAGGGGCCTGGTTGAGTCGATGGCCCCGACTGAGCCGATGCAGCTCTTGCGCATCATAGACCAGCAGACGGACTTGATGCGCAGCCAGATCAACAGTCTGATTGAACTGACGCAAATCGAGACTGGAACGCTATCCGTGGATGCCGAGCCTACGGACCTGTCGCTATTGATACCCAAGTGCTGCGGAGAGTTTCTGAGGGACCACGGCGCCAATTCCATAGAAACCGATATCCCGGGAGGGCTGCCCCGGGTTATGGCCGACGGTCACCGTATCGGCCAGGTATTGCAAAACTTCCTTCGCCAAGTGGCGAGGCGCTCCGACGATTCGTCGCCCATCAGGGTGTCCGCTTCGCTGGTAGATATCCACGTCGCGATCTCAGTATCTATAGAAGGCCCGTTTGCTCCTTCCGCAGAGTCTCCTCAAATGAGCCAGTATCAGGACGTTCCGCAGTTATTCAAGGACGTAGCGGAATCGCACGCCAAGGCAGTTGACATGGCGTCACAGGGCGAGGGCTTGGCGATTGCGTTCTGCCGTGGCGTTGTCGAGGCTCACGGAGGGAGAATCGGAACGGACATCGATGCGGAAACAGGCAGCCTGACGCTGACCTTCACTCTCCTGTCGGTGGAGGACGAGGAAGACGTTCAGGCGTTCGACTCCCCGCAGATTTCCGGTGACCCAATGCCGGCGCCGGCGGAGGGGACTCGGATCCTCGTCTCTATCGAAGACCCCAGATTGCTGCGCACGGTTCGTCAAGTCCTGCTCAACGCGGGCTACGGCGTCGTGGCAGCCTCGGGTTTGCACGAGATTGAGGAACTTGCGTCGTCGGAAAGGCCGAAACTGATTATCCTGGACATTGCCGGCAGAGAGGAGGAATCCTTCCGCACTCTGCGGAGAGCTGGGGATTCGCTGAATCTGCCGGCTATTGTGCTCTGTGATCGGGACGATGAGGAGTATGTTGTGCGTGCCTTCGACATGGGTGCGGACGGCTATATGGTGAAACCCTTCGCGCCTTCCGAAATGATAGCGCGGATAAAGGCGACCCTTCGAAGGTTGAACGTCGGCCGGGAAATTACGGGCAGCCGCACGTTCCAATCGGGTGAGGTGCAAATCAATTTCGATGAGCGGACCGTCAAGGTATCAGGTCAGCTGGTACAACTGACAGCCACGGAGTACAGGCTGCTCACCGAGCTCGCCAACTCCGCCGGCGGGGTGCTCACGCAGGACGCGTTGCTGCAACGGGTTTGGGGACCGGAGTATTCGCGGGAGCCCCAGCTTCTGCGCGCCTACATAAAATCCCTTCGCCAGAAGCTTGGGGACAATGCGAGGAAGCCCTCGTACATCTTCACGGAGCACGGTGTTGGCTACCGTATGGGAAAGTCTTAGCCCATGACCAATCGGCCCGAGCCGGTGAGTTGGAACCCCAAGGTACTGCGGTAGCCATCCAAGGGAGCGAGCCGACCTGCTGAGGGACAGCGCCGCCTCGAGCGCATCCGCATGGCCTCAAGTAGGACGCTATCGAAATGTCCGCTACGTAACAGCTGTTGCACGAACCAACGAGAGTATCAATAAGGCGGAAGACTGTGGTGGAAAGATGGATACTGAAATCGGGTTCGCCGATGCGTTACAGCGAGCCTTTCTTTCCGACGACTGTGGTCAGATATCTCACGTTTCATGGCTCAGTTCGACAAGAGGCAACAGGGAACCAGCAGGACTAGGGCGTGCTTGCAAACTCCCCAAGCGCCTCAAATCGACCATATCAAGCCAGGCCGAGGCGTCTCAAACAAGTACATAGCGGAGGCAAATGGCCTGCTGACCGTGGTGAGAGCGGGCCGTATTTGCTCTGGATCATAGTTTGCGAGCCGGCCGCCGTCCCAGCGACGGCCGGGCTAACGTAAACCGCGGCACCGCCACCGGGGGCAGGTCACTGCATCCCCTCGGCGACAGCCTTTGATTTCCTCTACGACGCGCTCACGGAGTAATTCGCGGATTGATAGACGACAATAAGGAATGCCTCTTGCGCCGACTATTCTTGCCGGTTGGGATGGTGTAAATCGTCCGGCACGGAGGTGCCGGATTGATCAAGGACCGACAAGTCAGACTTTTGAGGCAAAAACGTATGGAAGGAAAAACACAGGAGACGGCGGCCGCCATGTCTGGGATGAGCGTGCGCTCGGCGCGCAAATGGCAGAGTGGCCCGTTGCCGTCGGAGACCAAACCGGAGCGCTGGTGGCGCACTCGGTCCGATCCCTTCGACGGGGTGTGGGAAGAGGAGATTGAGCCACTGCTGCGGGACGACCCCAAGGGCAAGCTGAAGGCAACGACGATTATCGAATGGCTGGAGGAGCAGCATCCCGGCCAGTTCAGCACCTCCCAGCTGCGCACGCTGCAACGACGATTACAGGACTGGCGGGCGCTGAATGGTCCGGACCAGGAGGTGTACTTCCCCCAGGAGCATCCGCCGGGACGGGAGGCCCAGTTTGATTTCACCCACTGCAGCGCCCTGGGAGTGACCGTCGCCGGTGAGCCCTACCCCCACCTGCTGTTTCAGCTGATCCTCAGCCACTCGGGCTGGCGCTACGCGGAGGTCGCCGCCGGCGAGACCTTCCTGGCCCTCAAGCAGGGATTACAGAATGCGCTCTGGGCCCTGGGCGGCGTACCGGAGGTGGTGCGTTCCGACAATACCTCTGCTGCCACCCACGAGATGAAACGCAGCCGAGGCCGGGCGCTAAACGACAATTACGCCGCCCTGCTGGACCACTACGGTGTCCGATCCACCCGCATCAATCCTGGCAAGAGCCATGAAAACGGCGTCGCCGAGCACGCCCACTACCGTTTGAAAGACGCCGTGGACCAGGCCCTCATCCTGCGCGGCAGCCGCGATTTCCACACCGCCGACGACTACGCCGGTTTCGTCCGGAAGATGGTGGAGAAGCGCAATCGCCTGGTGCGGGGGAAGCTGGAGCAGGAAATGGCTTGCCTAAGACCCCTGCCGCCAGCCCCCATGCCGGAATACGCCAACTACCAGTCCAAGGTGCGCCGGTGGAGTACCATCCAGGTGGCGGGACGCAGCTACAGCGTCCCGTCCCGGCTCATTGGCAAGGTGGTACAGATCCGCCTCTATTCCGACCACGTGGAAGTGTACTACAAGGGCCACTTTGTGGAACGAATGGCGCGCGTGCACGGTGATGGGGAAGTAAACGTCAATTACCGCCACGTCATCAATTCCCTGGTGCGCAAGCCCGGAGCATTCGCCCGGTACCGGTTCAGGGAGCAGCTGTTTCCCACCTTGCGCTTCCGGCTCACCTACGACGCGCTCAGGCAGTGGCGTGGGGAGCGCGCCGACGTGGAGTACGTGCGCATCCTGCACCTGGCGGCCACCACCATGGAGGTCATGGTGGACAGCGCCCTGTCGCTGCTGCTGGAGACCGGTCAGCCCTTCGACTACGCCGAGGTGCGGGAACTGGCCGAGCCCAGGGTGCCCCAGGCTCCGGTGCTGGTCCTCTCTGGGAAGCCGGACCTGAAGATCTACGACGGTCTGCTCACGAGCAGTACGGCCATGGTGGGGGTGTGCGCATGATGGACACCCCCACCAGCGTGATCCAGGAGCGCATCGGCGAGCTATGCCGCGAATTCAAGCTGCCCACCATGGGCGCTCAGTCGGTGGCCCGTTTCACTGAGGCTGGCCACGGCGAGGCCCTGTCCACCTTCCTGGAGGTGCTGGAGCAGGAGGCCGAGGATCGCCGCCACCGGCGCATCAACCGGCTGCGTCAGGCGTCCCGGCTGCCCTCGGGCAAGACCTGGGAGACCTTCGAGCATCACCGGATGCCCCTGACTCTTCGTCAACAGATGGACCATCTGGCCCAGGGCAGTTTCGTGGAACACGGCGTCAACGTGCTGGCCTTCGGGCTCCCCGGCACCGGCAAGACCCACGCCCTATGCGCTCTGGGCCACCGCCTGGTGGAAGCCGGACACTCCGTCCTCTTCGCTCCAGCCTACCGCCTGGTGCAGGACCTCCTCGCCGCCAAGCGCGACTTCGACCTGCCCCGACAACTGCGCAAGCTGGACAACTTCGACTTCCTCCTCCTGGACGATCTCGGCTACCTGCCCCAGGGGGCCGAGGAGTCCGAGGTCCTCTTCACCCTCATCGCCGAACGCTACGAACGCCGGTCCCTGGGCATCACGTCCAACCTGGTCTTCTCCGAGTGGGAGCGCATCTTCGCCAACCCCATGGCTACCGCCGCAGCGATTGACCGGGTGGTCCACCACTCCGTCATCCTGGAATTCGACGTCCCCAGCTACCGGACTGACGCAGCACAGCAACGCGGCGAGACTGCTGCGGCCGAGGAGGTGAACCGGCAAAACTAATCGACGATAAATCGGCAAGAATGGTTGACGCGGGACACGGATCGCCGCGAACGCATCGGCATTAGCGGGAATCATGGTAGGAACCGCAGATTCGGTGAGCCTACCGGCGCACATTGCGCCGCTCTCAGCCCGCGCTCTCAAGCCGACAAAAACAGGACGCCTGCACCGGCACGTCTGCGCGCGCCCGGGCCAGGTCGAGTCGCTGCTTCGCGACCGCCGCCAATTCATGCTGACCGGTTCGCTCCAGGCATTCGTGATAGCCGCTCAGGCTCCAGACATTATCGGGGTGCTGACTTGACCGTTTGAGCACCGAGTCGAAGCCGAGGTCCGCCCGATACTCGGCGAGCGCTTCGTCCACACGCCCCTGTTCCAGCAGGAGGGCACCGAGGGCGTGCCGGACCGGCTGCATCCACCCCCACGGCTCGTCATAGGGCAGGTTGTCGTCAAGGGTGACTGCCTGGCGCAAATGCGCGAAGCCTGATTCGATGTCACCCCGACGGTAATCGAGCTCACCGAGCATCATCTCCCGTGCGACCGTCAGGATATCGCGACAGGAGTTGTTGAACAGATACCGGCTGTCCGGCACACGGGCGAAGTCCCGCTCGAACGCCTCCGCCTCGGCCGCCGCCGACTTCGCATCCCCGAGCGTGGCGAAGGCGATGGCCCTGGCATACCGCATGGTCGCGCTGGTCACACAGTAGAGATCGGGATGCGCCGGTAGTTCCTGCGCAAGGATTTCCTGCCATTTCCCGAACCGCACGAGTACATGCTGCTTGACGGGCACCAGTCCTTCCAACCAGTCCGCCATGGGCGGCGACTGCACGCTCAGCAGGTCCTCGGGGAGGGCACCGATCAACTCCCCAGCCGCCTCGATGGCCGATTGGTACTGGCCCAGGAACATCGCGCCGTACGCCTTGAAGTGATAGTCATGGCAGCGGTATAGCGTATAGAAGTTGAACGGCCCTCTGGCCGCCAGATACCGGCGGTCGGCACGCATCGCTTCCTCATTCCAATTCACCACGCTCTGGTAATCGCCGCATAACACGTCAATATGGGTCGCCATGTGCTGCAGATGGCCGGCATCCGGCACCAAGCCTCGCAACTGATCGCAGGCGAGCAGAGCTTGTTCCGGGAAGGGCGACATTTCCAGCAGGTGGATGTACATATGCAGCATTCCCGGATGCGGCGGGGCACCCAGGTTCGCGCGAAGTTCCATACCTCGTTCGAGCACTTGCCGGGCTTCTTCGGTGTCGGCGCCCGCTGCCGCTTTGCCGGATGACAGGTCCCAGAGCGCCCAGGGGGTGCGGTTCATCAGCGCTTCCGCAAATAGCGCTGAGACATCCGCATCATCCCGGTGGTTGAGGTAGACGGCCCGCATGGCGGCGGCAAAGTCATCGACCCAGGCGGCCAGGTCCTGCGACTGTTGAGCAGACTGATAGCGCTGGTGAAGCGCCTCAATCAAGTCCCTTTCCGACTGGGTACCGCGGCCCGCTAGCGCCGCGGCGCTCATCGTCGCGTCATAGGCCTCGGAGAGCGTTTTCGCTGTTTCCGCCTCATCAAACGCTTCCCACGGCTTGTTGTAGTTGGGACCCATGGCGTACGCGATACCCCAATACGCCATGGCACACTTCGGATCGGCTTCTGCTGCCCGCTTGAAGCAGAAGACGGCCTCTTCGTGGTTGAATCCGTAGGTCCATAGCAGACCCCGATCAAACCAGAGCTGGGCCTCCGGCGAAGATGTTGTTATCGGCCGGCTGTATGAACCGAGGTCGAACTCATAAGCCATGATGGGGCACCTTTCGTCGCGACTGCGGCGCCGAGCCTGGTCTGCGGTGGGCATCGGCGCAAGGCTTCCGCGAACTGTACGCCCGCCCGACGACAGCGTGCGTTTCCTTCACCGATCCAAGGTAAGCATAAAGCCTACGGGCCGAGTGTTTCGCATACTTCACAAAACACTAGGGGGAACGTCCTTCGGGTGGCACGCACACGAGCCGCGTAGTGCGGGTGGGCAATGGGTGTCAATGTCATCCACACACCACAGTCCAAACTGAGCGGGCCGCCCAATTATCTTACCGACGCCGCCTGCCGGATACAAGCCACGACTGGTCGCATCGCATAAGCCAACCACAGTCGCGGGAGCTGGCCAACCTGGAGCCCGCCCCCGTCATCGATGATCCGCCCGTCGAGAACCATCAGTGTGAACCCCCGACCCGCCGGGAACTCACCCCGCGCCAACTGGCCATCTGGAAGGCGGTGCAGCAGGCCAAAGCTCAGGGCCTATCCCTGCGCACGATCTCGCGTCAACTCGGCGTACACCTCAACACGGTCCGCAAGTACGTCCACTCCCCGACCCAGCCGACCAATCGACCCATCAACCGCGTCGCCGGCCGATCACATCAGCCAGCCACCCGCCGCTCAAACTGACGGAATCGCTGGACAACAACACGTCAACGGAACTCCAGGACAGAAACCATCATGGCAATCAGACCAAATCGTCGATATTGCATCGATTTTCAACGCCAACCTAATGAATGATTCAGGCCTTGGTTCTACCGTTACGATTCGGGCTCATTATACCCATCCGATTGTTGACATTAGTAAACCCCATTGTTAGGTTGGGCTCAAAATCGCCTTTGTACAATCCACCATGCGGTGGAGAGGAGGGTCCGTCGTGCCAGTGCAGCGATTCAGGCCAATGACCAAAGATTTCCCCACCTTCGACTGCGATGCGCACATCGTGGAGCCTGCTGTCATATGGGAACGGGCCGCAGATAGCCTCACCAGCGATGAGTTGGCAGCTCTGAAATCCACCATGTGGTACGACGCCGAAACAAACCAGTTGCTGGTCAACGGGAGGGCTGACGTGAACAGCTTCGCCCCGGTTCCGAAGACTGGGCCGGGCGCCATCGACATCGTGAGGCTAGCCGGTCCCGGGCTCAAACACGACATCCAGCGCGCTTTCAACGTCCGCAACCTCAATCCTGAAACTGCGCTCACCAGGGAGCAGTCGGATTACCTCGCCCACGCCGGGGCCGACGAACCCGGCCCCCGGCTCCAAGACATGGACGTCCAGGGCATCGACCAGGTGATGATCATACCGACCAGCATCGATACCTACCCCTGGCTTCAGGACGCCCTGGGGGCGCGGGCCATGTGCAAGGCCTACAACGATTGGGCATACGAATACACGCAGGAGGACCCGGAACGCCTCTACTTTGCCGCCCTCATCCCCATGCAGAACCCCCAGTTCGCCGTTGAAGAGGTCTATCGCGTGGCTGCCAAGGGCTGCCGGGTTGCCCTGATCAGACCCATGGATGCCATGGGCAACTACCCGATTCAACCCAAGTACGAGGGCGTGTGGAATGCCCTGGAAGATACCGGCTTGGTCTACGGTATGCACCCCTTCCCGGCTTCCGGGGTTGCGAAACCACCGGGTTACTCCGACCAGTATTCGGGCGCAGAACTCATCAGAAGGACCATTTCCACCTCCGGATTGCCGCATACCTTCCTGGGCAACGTGCAAAACTTCCAGGCCGAGGCGTCCCTATGGGTGACCATGGTGCTGATGTCGGGGTTTTTCGAGAGGCATCCCAAGATCCGAGCCGCCGTGTTCGAGGCGTCGTCCACCTGGTTGAGCTTCCTGCTGGATGAATGCGACAAGACCTATCGGCTCTACCGAAATGACCGCAAGCTGCCTCCTCTGAAGCAACTGCCCAGCGAGACTTTCTTCCAGCATTGCGTCACCGGCTTTGAAGGCGACGAAGCCCCGCCGTCGCGCCTGCCCGACTACTACCGGGACATCCTGGCCTGGGCCTCCGACGTCTATCACCACGACGGAGACGACGCCTGGAGGGCCATCGAGACGATGGAAGAGTGCGAGTTGCCCATCGACGACCAGGCGAGGTTCCTGGGGGCGAACGCTCGACGGCTCTACAATATCGAGCCGCCCAGCAAGATCATTCGCGATCGAGTTACCGAGATCCACCGCCCGGATTGGTGGCCCGACGAAGACGAGATCAATGAGGCCCTCAAGCCGGAGTCGTCGGTTACGCGACGCTAGCCGGCAGCCCATCGGATGACGTGCGATGACTATGAGCAAAGATTTCGTTGTTTTCGACAGCGATTCCCACGTGGTGGAACCCCGCGACGTGTGGGAGAAATACCTGGAGCCTGAGTACAGGGTCCCGGGCAAAAACGCCCTCTGGCGCGAAGAAGGGCGTTTCGACTCGTATCTCAAGATCAACGGCCAGGTGTTTCGAGACAGCGCGAACCCCAACATTCCTCGTCATGCCATCTGGAAGCCCGGAATGACCTGGGACTCTGTGGGCGAGTTGGACCCGGATACCCGCCATCCGATGTGTGAAGGCGCATCTGACCCACAGGCCAGGCTCCGGGATATGGATGCCATGGGAATCGACCAGGCCTTCGTTTACCCGACGTGGTTCGCCGAGGGTTTTCACCTGGTTGAGGATCCGGACGTGGCCTGGGCGCTGGCGCGGGCGTACAACGACTGGATTGCAGATTTCTGTGAGGCCGCGCCGGACCGTCTGTTCGCCGCCGCGATGGTCCCCCTGGGCAACATGGACTTTGCTTCAGCCGAGCTGCGCCGCGTCGCCGGGTCGCGATGTTTCCGTGGAGCGTTCATCCGGCCCATGTTCATGGAAGGACGGTACCTGACCCACCCCTACTACGATCCCCTTTGGGCGGAACTGGAGAACCTGGGGTTGGCCGCCGCCGTGCATCCCACGGCCGGCCTATGGAATCCGGAGTGGACTTCCCATGGTCCCTTCGTGGAAAAGATCAGCGGCCGGTTCTCACAGACCGCCGGCCTCGGCGGCGGCGGTGGGGGCCCCTTCGCTGGCGGCAGCACCAGCGACCGCAACCGGGCATCCCCGGCGACGGGAATGATCCCGCTGGGGCATCCCCTGGCGCCGATATTGTCCCCATGGCTGGACAACCATATGTTCGTCGCATCCACGCTGATCGGCTACACCGTCATGCAGCGCTTCCCTGAGATGAGGGTGGTCATGGCCCACGGCAAGGCCTCCTGGATGGACGAAGTCCTGGAGAAAATGGAGGCATCGACACGGGTCATACCTCTTCAGCATTATTATTCCGTCAGGACCGATCCTGAAGAAATGTGGGAAGAGGGCCACGTCATGCTGGGGTTCGACGCTGAAGAGCGCATGATCCAGGAGCTCCCGCATGCCTACGAAAATAAAATCGTCTGGGGTTCCCGGTATCCGCACCACGACACGACCAGCGCTTGGGACGCCATCCAGGCGCTGACCCAGGCGCGAGTAGAACGGAACGTCATAGCCCGCATGATGGGCCAGAACGCCCGGGAGCAATTCGGGCTGGACTGAGCCACCATTTTTGTCAGCGAGACAGTTCGCCCCAGAGTGGCGCAGACAGCGAGCCTCACGCGTACCCACTAAACCAAGGCCAAGGTGAAATACGCAGATATGTAGGGCGAATTTGTGGAGGGCCCGGGTTAGCTGGTCTCGGGAGCTACGAGAGGTTCAAGATGGGCGTGAGGGAGATAGACCGGTCTCTGGAACAATGGCAGATGGGAGTCAAGGATCTGCCCCAGCGGATGATCTCGGCGCCCACGCCCCGGGCGCGGGCGCGTTGGTATGCCCTTTGTATGCTGGCCCGGGGCTGGACGGCAGTGGCCACGGCGGAGGCGCTGGAACGGGCCCCATACCATAGGCCGTTGGGTGTCGGCCTTCGGTGAGGGAGGGCCTGCAGCCCTGTTATTCGAGCCGACCGGTGGTTCCCCCCGCTCCTGACCAGGCGCAGCAGGAGAGGTTGAAAGGGGCGGTGGAGCAACCGCCAGTTGCGGCGGGCATCGATCTGTCCAACTGGAACTGGAAGGTGGTTCGCCGGTTTGTAGAGGAACGGTTCGGGTTGAAGCTGAGCCGGAGCAGTTGCCTGAACTATCCCGTATCGAGTACAGGACAGGCTCTGCACCGTTTGGGGTTTGTGCTGAAGCGCCCCAAGAAGCGGTTGGTCAAGGCGGACACGGCGCGGCGGGAAGCCTTTGTGGCGGAGTATGTCGCGCTGACAGAGGCGGCCCGACGGACTGAGGCCAAGATATTCTTTGCTGACGAGGCCCACCCACTTTCGAGCAGACGCTGATCTGCGTGGCAAGTGGGTCCTGAAAGGAGAACCGGCCCTGGTGGACTCCACCAGCCCGCGACGCGGTGAGAAGGTCAGCTACTACTCGGCGGTAAGTCTGGAAACCGGCGAGGTGGAGGTGATGGAACTGGAGGGCAACAGCAACTCCGCTACCTCAGCCGCCTTCCTGCGACAACTGCGGGAGCGACACCCTGAACCACTGACCGTGATCTGGGACAATTCGCCAGCCCATCAGGGCGACGCGCTGCGAGCCTACCTGGCCACGCCCGGCCTGAACTTGCGCCTGATGAATCTGCCCAGCTACAGCCCAGACTTCAAAGCTGACGAGGCCATCTGGGGCTGGGCACGTCAGGAAGCGACCGCCAACCAGTGCCTGGGGATTCGTGTCGGGGTGCAGGAGCAGGTGGGCGACTTTTTCGCCCGTCTGTCCAGTCGTCGCGAGGAAATCAAGCGACGATGCCGGACCATGCTGCAAGCACAAGCGGATGAACGGACCGCCAGCGCCCCGGCCGACACTCTCCGGCCTGCAAATGTAGATTTCACCGTGGCTCCAGTTTAGTTAGGCATTGGTCGTCTGTTTCAAAACCATCATCCCGTATGCACAGGAGCGCCCTCCCCTTGTTCAGTACGCAGGCCCCACGCTCTCGCTGGTCGATTCAGGCTTGGTGCGAATAAAAGTTATTGACGCCGGTAATGATGGCAATTTAGACTGACACGAGGACGTAATTCTGACGTATTTCGTCATTACATCCGGGATTTATCTCCGAGACTATTCTCAATCAGGAGGAACTGATGGCGGATTACGACATTATCATCAGGAAGGGCACCATAGTAGACGGGACGCGGACGCCGCGGTACGTGAGCGACATTGCCATCAAGGACGGCAGGATCGCCAGGATTGGCGGGCTGAACGGCGGCACCGCCGACCGGGTAATTGACGCGGAAGGTCTGATTGTGGCGCCGGGGTTCGTTGACCTGCACACGCACTATGACGCCCAGATTTTCTGGGACCCCTACTGCACCCTGTCGGGCTGGCACGGCGTGACGTCCGTGGCCCTGGGCAACTGCGGGTTCGGCTTTGCGCCGTCGCGGGTGGAGGACCAGGACCGGGCGATGCTCAGCATGACCCGTAACGAGGCCATTCCCTACGATGCCATGAAGGAGGGGATGCCGTGGAACTGGGTGACATTCCCCGATTTCATGGAAAGTCTCGGCAACACTCCCAAGGGGGTGAACTGCCTGACCTACGTGCCGCTGACGCCGCTCTACGCCTGGGTCATGGGTTGGGACGAGGCCAAGAACCGTCGCCCCACGGAGGACGAGCTGCAGGAAATGGTGCGGCTCATCCACGAGGCCATGGACCACGGCGCATGTGGCTGGTCGGCTCAGGTGCTGGGGGTGAACTCCGTACAGCGGGACTACGACGGCACCCCGATGATTACCGACATGTTGTCCGAGCACGAGGTGCTGACCTTCGCCAAGGTGCTGGCCGACCGGGACGAGGGTTTTATTGAGTTGGCCTACCAGGAGACCGGCGAGGAAGGGCGGCCTTTGGGCGAAGGGGCTCGCCTGTTCTTTGAAAGGGTAGCCGAGGTCTCGAACCGTCCGGTGCTGTACCAGACGGTATCTCCCAACTCGGTACACCCCGAACAGCACCGCGAGCGCATCCGCTGGCTCGAGAGTTGCGCTGAGCGTGGCTTGCGGGTCTACGGACAGGGCAATACCCGCCGCGGCGGATTCGAGCTCACCTTCGAAGACTGGAATCTGTTCGATGACACTCCCATGTGGCGTGAGGTCACTCTGGGCGACAAGGCCACCAGGAAGGCCAAGATGTCCGATCCGGATATGCGCCTCAAGCTGAAGGAAGAATGGGACTCGGGTCGGCGCCCCACCCAGGTCACTCCCGGCTCCGTGGGCAGCCTGCAGGTGATGACCCGCAAGGTGAAGATCGACATCGGCGCTGAGACCGACTTCACCCGGATGCCCGCCAGGGTCAATGTCAGCGGAGCGGACTATTTCCTGGTCAACACGCGCGACGGCTACAAGTTGCTGTCGGTGGTCTGCCCGCACCAGGGCGGTTGCGTGGATGATGAAGGAGACAAGTTCGTCTGCGATACCCACGGCTACGAGTACGAGCATGACGGCGGGCGTTGCATCACCAACGGCGAGCTGCGCTTGAAGTCCTTCGTCGTCAACGTCGTCGACGGGCGCATGATTGCTCTGGCGCCGGACGAGACCGAGACTTCCAGCCCGCAGGCCGGCCTGACCGTTCAGCAAATCGCCGACGAGCAGGGCAAGCATGTTATCGACGCGCTGCTGGACATGTGCGTGGAAGACGACCTAGCGACGGAGTTCTACGCCGACACCCAGGGACGCGATGTGGCGCAGTACACGGCGGAGGTGCTGGACTCCAACCACGTCGTTGCCGGTGTTTCCGACGGCGGCGCGCACGTCAAGTTCCTGACCGCCGGCATCTATCCGACGGATATGCTGGCCTGGCTGGTGCGGGACGAACAGGTCATCACGCTGGAGGACGCCCACTTCAAGCTATCGTATCTGCCGGCCCACTTCGGCGGATTCCAGGATCGGGGAGCGCTGCGTGAGGGCGCGCCGGCGGACATGGTCGTCTATGACCTGGAGAAGCTGGAAGTGCTGCCTTCCGAGGTGGCCGAGGACTTGCCCGGAGGCGAGTGGCGCCGCATCCAGAAGGCCAAGGGCTACCGCTGGACGCTGGTGAACGGCGAGATCACCTTTGAGGACGGCGAGCCCACCGGAGCGATGCCCGGACGCCTGCTGCGGAACGGCCGGGGATAGGCCGTTGCCAGTGGAGCATATAGGGGCGAAAGGTCATTCGCCCTATCTCCGTTGTTGCCACAAGGCGCCAATTGAACCAAGAGCCTATCCCATTGTTTTTGGGATAGGCTCAAAGCCCAACCTGCAGTCGTCGCGCGGTCGCATAGCATCTTCTGGGATAGTCTACCGACGATGAAATCGAGGAGGCAGCACTCAACCAGGTCGACAACCCATCCAAAATGCATATTGTCTTCCGGAATGGTGCCACGATGCCCGGCTGCCGCGTCACCATCGGCGCGACTTTAGGTTCCTGCATCCCCACCAACAGCTCGGAAATACCTATGGCCACGGGGCAGACGTCTGCCCCGCGATGATTGCCGTACGTGACTCATCCACATCACCATCGGGCCAGTGCGGCAGCAGGATGCACGGCCATTCCATCCGTAGCGCCCCAGCGTTCGCCTCGCGGTAGACGGGATCGTGCAACAGGGCGAGGATGTGCACAACGGGCGGTTGCTGGTGGCCATGGACAGTCCGAAAACCCATCCTCTGCTGCGCTATGACCCGGCTTTGCTCAGAGCGGGCTCTAACAAGCCGAGCTCACGTAACGGATGTTGAGCGAAGCACCGCGGGTATCAATAAGGGACGGACGCCGGCGCATCGCACGGATAAATCATCTCTACGGATGCTTTGCGGCGGAACTTCTAAATGGCGCTGGCCGTGGGTGCCACCAAACGCTGATGGTTCGGTAACATTTCTCAATGAGGCAACAGGCGTGAACTTCTTCCGGCCATCGTTCAAGTTCATCGATAAGATCCGGGACGGCGCTACCACCGTCAAGCGTTACAGTCCGCCCACCACACCCTGCGACCGGCTGACCGGGCACGACGCAACCGGCAATGAGCTGAAGGCTGAGTTGAACGAGTATCGGTCCGGTTTGGACCCGGTGCTGCTGCTGCACAGCATTCGGGAAGCCCAGTCTGCCCTGGTGGCAACAGCGGCTCCGAAAGTGCGGGAAACGCCAAGCGGTGAAAGTCTCGAATGGTTCCTGGCCAAACTGCCCAGTCAGTGGCGGCAGGGCGAGGTACGCCCTACCCACATGGTGAAAGTGCGGGCGCCGCGGCACTGGCGAACCCGCAAGGATCCCTTCGAAGGGGTGTGGGCAGATGTGCTGGCTTGGTTGCAGGCCGAGCCGGATGCAACCGGCAAGGCGCTGATGGGACGGCTGCGGATTGAACACCTGGACCGGTTCAGCGAGGCTCAGTTGCGAACCATGCAGCGCCGGCTGAACAAGTGGCGCGGCATCATGGCCAAAGAGCTGGTGTACGCCGGGACTGCTGCAGCATCAACGGCACCCAACGGATCCCCGGGAATGCCGCTGGTGGGAACGGATCCCAGGTGCTAAAGTTTCGGTAACATTCTCCGGTGAGGCAACAGGCCGGCATTCCTTGTTGTCGTTAATCAGTTAGCCTGATTGCACAGCAATATTCGGGAATCGCTGCTCTCCCGTCAGGCTGCCAATTACTCATCCATCAATTCAAAGATGTTGGGTTACTAGCCCGGGACTACCAGGGAGAGGCCACAGCCTAATTCGTGCCCCGCCCGCCGCCGGTAACCACCACCATTCCTTGCGGCGACGGGTGTTTGGCCAAGACAGGAGGGCCGTACATGAGCACCTTGAAGGACAAATGCGCTATCGTTGGCGTGGGAGAGACGGTCTACAACCGGGACTCCGGCAGGACCGAGTTGAACATGGCCGTGGAGGCGGCCAACCGCGCCATCGCCGACGCGGGTCTCGTTCCCCAGGATATTGACGGCATCGTGAAGTTTACCGCCGACTCCACACCCCAGGGGGAATTGGCCGCCTGCCTGGGTATTCCCTACCTGCGGTACTACGGCGAATTGGGCCCGCTGGGCGGGGCCGCCTGCGGCCTGGTCATACAGTCGGCGATGGCCGTTGCCCAGGGCGTGGTCAACAACGTGCTGGTGTATCGTTCGGTCAACGGCCGCTCCGGGCAACGCTACGGCTCCGGCACCGTCACCACCCGCCGGGGCCTGGGCAGCTCCGCATTCACCGAGCCTTACGGCCTGTTGGTGCCGGGGCAATCCAGCGCACTACGGGCGCGTCGCCACATGCACGAGTTCGGCACCAAGATGGAACATTTTGGCGCGGTGGCGGTGGCTTTCCGAAATAACGCGTGTCTCAACCCCAAGGCCATCATGCACGGGCGGCCCATCACCATGGAGGACTACCTGACCTCCAGAATGTTCTTCGACCCACTGCACATACTGGACTGCGCGCTGGAGGCCGACGGGGCCAACGCTTTCGTCATCACCTCGTCGGAAAGGGCGGCCAACCTGAAACAGCCGCCGGTGTACATAACCAGCGCTGCCCAAACGCTGCTGGCCGGTATGGACGGGCACGGGCGTTCCTGGGACGAAAGCGGCGGAGCCCTGCTGGCCCCCGAGTTGTTCGGTGAGGCCGGGGTCACCCCGCAGGACATTGACGTGGTCGGCTTCTATGACCATTTCAGCCCGGTGATTATCACCAAGCTGGAGGACTACGGTTTCTGCCAGCGCGGCGAGGGCGGGCCCTTCGTCGAGAGGGGCAGGATTGAAGTGGGCGGAGAACTGCCGGTCAACACTTCCGGCGGGCATCTATCCGAGGCCTACCTTCAGGGCATGAACCAGATCATCGAAGTGGTGCGTCAGTTGCGGGGACAGTCGCCGGCCCAGGTGGAGGGCGCGGAGTTGGGTCTGGTTGACAGCGGCGACGGCTCGGGTGCCCTGATACTGAGGAGGTGAGTCAGCTGTGACTACCGCTAATTTTCCCCTGCCGGTGCCCAACCTGGACAACCAGGAATTCTGGGACCAGTGCCGGCAGCACCAGCTGGTGCTGCGGCGTTGCCTGGACTGCCGTTCCTTCTGCCATCCGCCAAGACCCAACTGCCCGGAGTGCGCTTCGTCCAACCTGGAATGGGTGGAGTCGCCGGGGAAGGGTAAGGTCTACACCTATGTCATAACCCGCCAGCCGGTGAACCCGGCCTTCCGGGAGCGTCTCCCTTGGGGCGTGGTGGAAGTTGAGCTGGAGGAGGGGGTCCACCTTATCAGCAATCTGGTGGACTGTGACGCGGACGACATCGAGATCGGCATGGAAGTGGAGGTAATCTTTGAGGCGGTCAACGACGAGATAACCCTGCCCAAGTTCAGGAGAGTCGGACAGTAGCCATGTCCCCGTAGGGTTGCCCTGACTTTCTCTCCGTCACAGTGTCAGTTCGGCGGGAATCAGGCGGCGGTTCTTGGCGTCGGCAGCTAGTGGTCCGAAATCTTTGAAATGATGAGTTGCTGGCTTCGTCCTGGTTACCCAGCGAAGTCGGTCTAAAGCAAGGCGTGAAGACGGATTCCCATCATTTCAAAGCGGTTGGTCTACTAGTGGCGATGTCTATCTCCACGCCGTTGTCCGTCATCACGGTCCTGCGTTGCGATTCACGGCTTTCCTGCAACGCGCTTTGCACATCGCGGAGATACATCCCCACCTTTTCAGGGTGCGACAACGCTTCTTCAAGTTCCAGTGCTTCCGGCTCCATTTTCAGCAAGGAGTAGGAGGTATCGGCCAGCGCGATGGCGTCGGACAACCTGCTCCACTGACGCGCTAGGTTGCCATTGCCCGGCTCAGCATTGGGATCGCTCTTGGTGTCGGCAATCTCGGACATGACCGCGAGGACATCGCGCACATTGTATTTACCCGTGATACGGTACAACTCCTCAGCGTGGTAAGCCGCTTGCAACGTAGCAAAGCCCTACTTCGGCGTCCCCGCGCCACTGGGGAGGCCATGCTGGCCCTAGCGGAGACCGGAAACCCCAGGGCGGAACCGGCACCTGCGCGACCGCGGCGGCGATCCCGACTGGCTGATCCGAAGGGCAACCGAGCGGTGGCTCCGGGTCCGCCAGGAAGGGCAGTCCGCGGAACCGCCGCCGCCGGCGAGTTGACGTTGACGGGAGTGAGAGCCCGATGCTGAACCGGTACCCAACGGAGGAGATCGTCCCGGCGCTGACCCACCACAACGGCCGGGTAAGGCGCTATGCCGCCATGATGCTGGGCATCGACGGGGGCGACCAACTGGTCGACTTCCTGGTGGACCTGCTGCAATCGGAGTCGACGCCGGCGCGGCGGGCCGCCGCCCGTGCCCTGGGGATATCCAACCGGCCACTTCCCGACCCGGGCCGGGCCGCGGGGCTAGGGCCTGCCGCCGTGGACCGGCGGGCGGTGGAGAGCCTGACGGCGGCGCTCCGGGACCCTGATGCCCTGGTGCGGGCCCACGCCGTCGACGCGTTGCGGGCGTTCTCGGCCCCGGCGTCGCTATCGGCGCTGCTCCCCATGCTCCAGGACCCTGAGGAGGAGGTTCGGTTCGCCGCCGCCCTGGCCGCGGGTGACTTGGGCGCCCCGCAGTCGCTGCCGGTTCTGCCTGAAGCGCTCCGCCGTGGCCCAACTCACCAGCGGCGACAGGCGGCCGCCAGCCTGGGTACGCTGGAAGATGTCGCGGCCGTGCCCGCCCTCATGCACGCTCTGGCCGACCCCAGCAAAGCGGTGCGGGAGCGGGCCGCCGTTGCCCTGGGCAGCCTGGGAGACCCCCGGGCCGTCCCTGCCCTGATCGACGCTCTGGGGGCGCCGAACATCATGGCCGAGGAACGCAGGGGACTGCGGGAGGACCTGGTCAACGCACTGGGCCTTCTTCGGAGACCGCAAGGCCGTTCCGGCGTTGATCCAGGCGCTGGATGACTATGAAAAGCACATGCGCAGCGCAGCGCTGTCGTCCCTGGCAAGACTGGGCACTCCCCAGGCGGAGGAGGCCCTGATCGACCTGGTGGGCAGGAACATATTCCATTCCCGCCCCGATGTTGTCGCTCGAGCAGCCATCCGCAAATTGGGCGGAATGGGCGTGGTTCGCGCCATGCCCATGCTCAGGCTGGCGATGGAGGAGGGTCAACTGGAATTGGCGCCGGTGTCGGCGCGCGCCCTGCGGCAGCTGGGGGATACCATCACCGCCGGCGATATGCTGGCGTGGTTGAGCGGCCCCTGCTCCCGGCGGCGACTGCGGGCAGTTCTGGCCCTCCCCGCGCTGGTTGACCGGGATGCCCTGCCGCATTTGCTGAATGCTCTGGGCGACGGTGACCTGGCGGTGCGAGCGGCCGCCGCCCGGCAGCTGGGACACTTGGACGACGGAAGCGCCATCCCCATCCTCACCGAGGCCCTCCAGAGCGAAGGTGAAGCTGAGGAGGTGCGCGAAGCGATCCGCGGCGCGCTGGCTTTCCTGGTCAAAGGCCCAGGGCGTCAGTCTGCGGCGCCCGAAGCAGGATGAACTCCGGCGCGGTCTTGTAGGGATTGGTCTTCTCCAACGCGCGCGGCCCAGCGGGGATAGTGCGTTGCCGCCTTGCCGTGCAGACGTGCTGCGCCATGCCGTCGAGCTTTCTGGCGGACACAGCGAGGTTCACGTAATGACTATTGCGCGAAGCACCGTGAGTATCAATAACACGGAGGATACCGGGAGGATGGATGCCCAAATAATGTCGGGAAAGGCGTTGCAGCGGGTATTTCTGACGACGGTGGCCAGCTCTTACGTTTCATGGCTCGGTTCGCCAGGAGGAACAGGGAACCCGCGCATTGCCTCAATAAAAAGGTTACTTATAGGAAGTGATTGCCGCACGTAGAATGCTACCGAAAAATCGGGAGGCGTTCGTGTGGCAGGAGGCATGAGCAAGATGGCGAAACAAGAGCTGCTGGCAACGATACGGGACCGCTACCGGGCGTCCTCGAAAAACGACAAGATTCGCATCCTCGATGAATTCGTGGCGGTAACCGGCCATCACCGCAAGCACGCCATTCGGCTGTTGAGGCGGTCTGACGAAGGTGAAGGCGCACCGCGTCCGGTGCGGGGTCGGCGCATCTACGATGAGGCGGTGAGAGAGATGGTGATCATGGTCTGGGAAGCTGCCGATCGGATCTGCGGAAAGCGTCTCAAGGCGGCGATGCCCCATCTGGTGGAGTCCATGGAGCGCCATGGCCATCTGGAGCTCGACCCGGAGGTGCGGAGCCGGTTGCTGTCCGCCAGCGCAGCCACGTTGGATCGGCTGCTGAAACCCATTCGTCCCACGGCAGGGAGCCGGCGCCGACCTCGGCGCGGGCGATCCATGGGAAAGCGGGTTCCGGTACGGACCTACAACGACTGGAACGGACCGCCACCGGGTTTCCTGGAGATCGACCTGGTGGCCCACTGCGGCGGCTCCGTGTCCGGATCATTCATCCACAGCCTGGTTGCCACCGACATCTGCACCGGCTGGACCGAGGCGGTTCCCCTCTTGGCCCGGGAGCAATCCCTGGTGGTGGAGGGACTGGAAGCCATCTCGCAACAGTTGCCATTCGCCGTTCTGGGCATCGACTCTGACAACGACGGCGCGTTCATCAACGAAACGCTGATCAAGTACTGTGCCGACCGTGGCATCGAATTCACCCGGTCGCGACCCTACCGCAAGAACGACCAGGCTTGGATTGAGCAGAAGAATGGCTCCGTGGTACGCCGTTTCGTCGGCCATGACCGTTACTCGGGTCAGGTTGCCGGACAGACCATGGCCCATCTCTACCAGGCGGTGCGCCGGTACGTGAACTTCTTCCAGCCCTCGTTCAAGCTCATCGAGAAGATTCGGGACGGCGCCACCACCGTCAAGCGTTACAGTCCGCCCGCCACACCTTGCGACCGGCTGATCGGGCACGACGCAACCGGCGATGAGCTGAAGGCTGAGTTGAACGAGTATAGATCCGGTTTGGACCCGGTGCTGCTGCTGCACAGTATCCGGGAAGCCCAGTCTGCCCTGGTGGCCACAACGGCTCCGAATGTGCGGGAAACGCCAAGTGGTGAAAGCCTCGAACGGTTCCTGGCCAAGCTGCTCAGGCTGTGGCGGCAGGGCGAGGTACGCCCCACTCACGTGGTGAAAGTGCGGGCGCCGCGGCACTGGCGCACCCCCAAGGACCCCTTCGAAGGGGTGTGGGTAGACGTGCTGGCTTGGTTGCAGGCCGAGCCGGATGCAACCGGCAAGGCACTGATGGAACGGTTGCAACTTGAACACCCGGACCGGTTCAGCGAGGGTCAGTTGCGAACCATGCAGCGCCGGCTGAAAGAGTGGCGCGGCATCATGGCCAAAGAGCTGGTTTACGCCGGGACTGCTGCAGCATCAACAGCACCCAACGGGCCGTCGGGAATGGGCCTGGCGGGAACGGATCCCCGGTGCTAAAGTTTCGGTAACATTCTCCGGTGAGGCAACAAGGAGGCATTCCTTATTGTCGTCTATCAGCTATTCCAGGATGTGATACCGCCTGATAGTATATATTTCCAGCGATTTTAGAATTGGCCAAGGGGATTCAATGCGGCGTGAATATTTGGTTGTCGGTTCTGACCTAGAAACCACGAGGGGGACCATGTACATCAATGAGGCTTCGCCTCTGGGTACCCCAACAGTTGATTGGTCAAAGTACAGCACTTTCATTTCCCACAAATCCACAGACCTCCGTCCGGCGCAAGCAGCGATTGGGGTACTGGCGAATGCCGGGTTAGTTGGCTATCTGGATCGATGGGATCCCAACGTCAACGGAGATCACCCTGATTTGGAAGACTACCTGCGCGAGGTGATTAGAGAAACGCCCAGCATCCTGACCATCGTGTCTGAGGCGACCAGTACCTCGTGGTGGGTCCCCTTCGAAATTGGAGTAGCCAGGGAAACTGAGTCTCAAATCGCTACGTTCTTAGTTGTAGATGAGGACGGGCCGACACTAGACTTGCCAAGTTACCTACGGAAATGGCCCATCCTAGCAACTGGAACTGAATTACAGAGTTGGTGCTCAAATTTACGGCAGGTACTTCAGGGGCCGCTAAGCACCCGGGCTATCTTTATGGAAGGCATGGCCAAAATGTCTGCACAAGATTCCCCAGAAAGAGCGGTCTCACGTTTGGAACGAACGGGGAGAATCAGATTCATCGGATGAGGCACTTACCACACCGTCAGGCAAAGCACATCAGTACGAACATGATCACTATGGCGACCGCCATACCCGAGTAGAATGGCAACACAGACCACGAACCAAAAGCCGACCATTTCTCATTGGTACTTGCGTGGCTTCCAATAACGAACAACGCTGATTGGTCCAACTCCCGACGGTGCAATTGCTTTACAAATTGGTTGTAAGATCGGCGGAAGGCTTTCTCTTGGGCAAGATACCGAGTGTCAACGAAACAGAGCAGCACGATGGGAACAACGGCAACCCACAAGTAAATGGGTACTTCTGCTCGAGCCACCAAAACCATAATGGCCGCTACCAAGGTGGCACACCAAGTCTTGGTTAGCGCACTGTTCCGCGCCATCCGAGAGATTACGCCTTGAGTCAACTCCAGGTGGCATTCAACTCCGGGGCAAGACGGAGTGAGGTGTTCGACTGAATGTTGAACGTCGTCGATATGTTCTTCCATAATTCCTCTTGGTTTTGAGAACCCGTGGTGATCCGCCTGTCTTCTCCAGGCTCTTTCGGTTACAGGGCCGCTGCTCGGCTGTTCACGTGTTCAGGCGGCAACATGCTCTTGGCTCAACTCACTACAGGCACCAGTTCCAACCGGGACGTCGATAGCCGTTCCGTCTGTTCAGAAACTATGGCTGAAAACCCGTTGTGTCTCCCCAATGAATAGCCATCATGGCAAGGAACCTCGGGCGGCCGTCTCAATGACCTGCACGTACGTAGGACACTGCGCTAGAGGCTCTTGTTGATTTTCATCAGCGAGTATCGTTTTTCTCGTGAATTTGCGAAATGCGGTGCGCGCTAAGGTATTGATCAAACAAATGGTTCTTCACTACCTCTCCAAAGGCAGGGTCATCGGTTATGCGCTTGTAAAGGTCGAAATTCAGGTCAACTATTTCCTGGATGACCTGCTCCACTTTGTGGTCAAAGGTGATACGCACATTTTCCAGTGTGTTGACCTTGGTCGCAATCTCCAGAGCCGCGTCCTCTTCCAGCCGTTCTATCATCCTGCCCAGCGTGACGCGGTGCTCGGGGCCTAGTTCGACGCCGAAACGGTCGTTGAGATCAGCAATGATGCGTGAGAGGGCTTCCAACTCTTCCGGCGTTCTTTGTCCCGGTTCCTTGGTCCGCACCGGGTCGAGCTTGTCTCCATTTCGCTCCAGCGCGACTTTTCCGCTGCCAGTCTGCTGGACACGGTAGGACTCCATATCGATACTCTGTTGGATTTCAAGGGGCAATTGTTCACGGTCAACCCTGAGCAACCGGCAGAGGTGCCGAGCGAAGACGTAGAGTTTCTCCAGGTCAGCATCCAGGAAAGTAATCACCTGGGCCAGGAAGGAATACAGACGCACGTAGTCCGTTACCTGTCCGCGGAAATCCGGCCGCTCATCATCCTGAAGCTCGGAGAAGCGTTGGACGGACGGAGCCAGCGCGGCATATAGCTGGGCCTGGGTTGAACCGGCGCCGAAGAACACCCCGGCAAAGGCATCCACGTCCTCATCGGTGAAGACCGGGTAAGTCTTCAGCCGCGTCTGAACTTCGTACAGCAGGTTGGGGTCGGTTGCCTCCGACAAAATTGTCGTTTCGTAGTAGGGCTGGAAGGCGGCCTGGATGTCATCGGATTCGTTTGCGAAGTCGATGACCATGGCGCCGGGCTTGTCGGGGTGCGTCCGGTTCAGCCGGGAGAGGGTCTGCACCGCGTTCACGCCGCCCAGCCTCTTGTCCACGTACATGGTTTGCAGCAGGGGCTGGTCAAACCCGGTCTGGAACTTGTTGGCGGCGATCAGCATCCGGTATTCCGGGGATTCAAACGTACTGGCGGTCTGGGCTTCCGGTATGACGTTCATACCGGCTTCCGTATAGGACTGGCCTCCGTCGTGCACGGTTCCAGAGAAGGCCACCAGCGACTTGAACGGGTTGCCAAGTTCGGCCAGGCGCCGGTCCACGGCCAGCTTGTAGCGCACGGCGTGCAGGCGGGAACGGGTCACAATCATCGCCTTGGCCCGACCGCCAATTTCGCTCTGTGACTTGCCGGTGAAGTGCTCGACCATAATCCGCACCTTCTCGTCTATGGCGTGCGGATGCAGGTCCACGAAGGACCGGAGCAGGTAAGAGGCTTTGGACTTGTCGTAGCGCGGGTCGTCCTCAATGGTCTTGAGCAGCCGCCAATAGGCCTTGTAGGTGGTGTAGTTTTCCAGTACGTCCAGGATGAACCCTTCCTCGATAGCCTGGCGCATACTGTAAAGGTGGAAGGGCGCGAAAGACCCGGCGGGCCGGCGGGCGCCGAATAGCTCCAGCGTCTTCGGCTTCGGGGTGGCGGTGAAGGCAAAGGTGGATACGTTGGCCGGCTGCTGCCGCCTCGCCATTTGCGCCAGCGCCGCGTTGTCCAGGTCTTCGTCCTCCGGAGTGGGGACATCGGCATCCTCCGCCTCGGCATCCTCCAGGGACGGCGCGGCCAGCACGTCTCTCGGCCCCTGGGTCCCCTCGCCGGACTGAGAAGAGTGGGCCTCATCTACTATCAAGGCGAAGCGCTGGCCCGGCAAATCGCCGATTTCCTGAGCGATGACTGGGAACTTCTGGAGCGTGGTGACGATAATGGTCTTGCCGGATTCCAGCGCCTCCTTGAGCTGCCGGGAGGTAGTGTCCACGTTCTCCACGACGCCCAGTGTCTGCTCGAACTGGCGCATCGCCGCCTGGAGTTGGCGGTCCAGCACACGGCGGTCGGAAATAACAACGATGGAGTCAAAGACGCGGCGGTCGTCCGCGTTGTGGAGGGTGGACAGTTGATGGGCCAGCCAGGCGATGGTGAAGGTCTTGCCGCTCCCCGCCGAGTGCTGCACCAGGTAGCGTTGCCCCGTTCCCCGCTGCCGGGCGTCGCTCACCAGCCGCCGCACGCAGTCGAGTTGCTGATAGCGGGGGAAAATCAGGTAGCGTTTGCCCGTCTTCCGGCCCCGGTCGTCTTCCTCCTCAACCTCGTGGATGAACTGGCGCACCAGGTCCAGCACGCTGTCCCGTGCCCAGGTCTCCTCCCAGAGGTAGGACGTGGCGTAGCCGTTCTGTGTCGGAGGAACGGGCGGGTTGCCGGCGCCACCGAACTTCCCTTGGCTGAAGGGCAGGAAATAGGTCCGCGGCCCGGCCAGTTGGGTAGTGACATAGACTAGGTCGGGGTCAACGGCGAAGTGAGCCAGGCAGCGCCGGTAGGCGAACAGCGGCTCCCGGGGGTCCCGGTCGGTCCGGAACTGGCGAATGGCGTCTTCCACTGTTTGCCCCGTGAGGGGGTTCTTCAGTTCCGCCGTGAAGATGGGGATGCCGTTGAGGAAGAGGGCCAAGTCCAGGCTCTGGTTGTTCCGCTCGCTGTAATGGAGCTGCCGCACCACGGAGAAGACGTTGCCCCGGTAGAGCCGTTGCGTTTCTGCGTTCAGTCCGCTGGACGGGCGGAAGTAGGCCATTTGGAACCGGCAGCCCATGTCCCGGATGCCGCGGCGCAGCACGTCCAGCGCGCCCCGGCGGGCAATCTCGGAGGCCAGGCGCTTGAGGAATTGTTCCGCCACGGCGTCCCCGTGATGCTGGGAGAGGCGCTTCCACTCTTGGGGCTGGGTCACGAGCACGAAGTCCAGCACGTCCTCCGGGATGAGGCACAGGGCGCGGTCATAATCCTCGGATGTCCCCTTCCGGTAGCCACCGGGCGTCGGGTCAAGGTAGGACACCCCTTCTTCACCAATCGACCGTTCGCCGTTCTGGACAAGGCAGGCTTCGATGACGTCTTCAAAGGCCCGTTCCGAAACTTCTACAGGCATTCCGCCTCCTATCTAACGTCAATCTGGCCGGTAACGGCGGCGGATATGAGAGCGCTCCGAAGCTCTCTCAGGCGCTCGATGGCTTCTCTGACTTTGGCGACGAGAGAATCGAGTTTCGCCGTTTCGCGGTGTAGGAAGTCGGCGATGGCCTGTTGTTCGGTCAGAGGCGGAACCACAGCATGAACTGCGTGTACGTCGTTTCGGTCCACGCCCGGGACCGCTGACTTAGAAGCATAGATCAGAAATAAAGGAGACAAATGGGTCAGGAAAAATTGAAGAAACCGTGGCTCATTCCCCTGTAGACTAATACTGTAAAGCGTAGTATTCAGGGGCCAATAATCCTCATCCATCAAATAGAAATTCCCTATGGTCCCATATCGACCAGTTACAATACCTGGTGCCTTTGCGATCGCTTCCGAGTGGGTAGTAAAATCCCCAGACGAAGAGATCACTGGCACGTCCCCCTCTTCCCTGAGATCGGAGGGAAGATCGTGACCACGTTGAAACGTGACTACGCGGCTGAGTGGCTTTACTTCCCAATGGGCCGGGATCTCGCCCAGCCACTCGACGCCGGGGTCCTTCATCGGTGCGTCGGGGTTGATGCCCTTTGTGACGGCGCGGGTAATGAGGGCGGTGCGTTTCTCCTGGAGCAGTTCTATCAGCCGCTCCTTCTTGGCAACCAGCGCGTCAATCCTAGCCGTTTCCCGGTCCAGGAAGGCGGCTATGGCGCGCTGTTCGGGGAGAGGTGGGAGAGTAATGGCGCTACAGGCCACTTCATCAGGACTAACGCGCGGCATCTTGGCACCGTAGGTTAGCGTATCAATCCACCGGATGTACGGTGCATTCAATAAGCAGTATGCCAAGTAGCTTTGCGAACACTCCTCCAGCGGTTGCATCACTAGAACCTCGCTGGTGGCTGTACCTTCAAAGTCTGGACTGGCTACTTTGGCAAGGTACGGTCGTAGCTTCCCAAACAAAACATCCCCCGGGGAGAAAGTAACCACCGTGCTGTCAACGCTATCCGGCTGGTAGTCAAGTAACAGTTCGCCTGTCCACGGTTCGATGTTTTCTAGCCCGACGTATGTGGCGCCTTCAGGTTTGTTGGCCAGTTTGCCGTTGCCAAAAGGAGCAGAATACTTCAGCCGGCGCACCTCCCAATGCGCCGGAATCTCCCCAAGCCACTCAACGCCGGAGGGCCTGTAGGCGGGGTAGGGCTGGTATTTTGCGGCCAGCGTCGCCATGTCAACTTGCTTTTGCCTAGTTCTGCCAGCCCCGGCGGCAATCTCCAGAGCGGTTGTCTCGGAACAGGTGAAGACCGTCATCTGGCCAGGGGGTTCTGTTTTTTCGCCGAAACGCCGTATGGATTTTCGGCAGGACTTTCTTGGACAATCCATTCTTGGGCCAATCGTAAATGACGGCGAAGGGGTCGTCACCGCCGATATTTCTCGCTAGTCTTGGCGGTAGCAGGCGGGGATTGCGGTTTTCTGGCCTCTTGTGGTAGTCCGGGTGTGTGGGCAGCAGCAATCCCAGCAGCCCGCATCTTTGATTGTTTCTCCGGTCAATGATACTGGCCGAAATTTCCCAGTCCACGTGCTTGCGCTGCCAGGTGCAGGGGCCAATCAGGACAATGGTGACGGCGGCATCGGCGATGTGGTCATCGCGGACCCTCCGGCGTATTTCATCCAGAGAGAGACCTGAATCGTGTATATCTCCCTGGCTGACGGACTTGTCAACGAACTTGCTGTCCAACGCCTGAACAAGCCGGTCTTTGTATTCCTGGTCATCCGCGTGGTAGTAACTGATGAATACCTTGTGCCTGGGAACTTGGATTGTAGGCAAGGTCATCCTCTGGTGAGTGGCGAATCCGACGGGATTATCAGTAGCCAAGTCAGCAGTATCGTTACAGCGACCAACAGGTAGAACGGCCATATCGAAACCGAACCCAGTAGGCACCGCCCGACCAATCGCCACCCCATGCCCATTGGGGCTACGCGGTAAAGATCTGCGGACTCCAATTCGCTCCGATGAACTTTGGCTACGAAGGCATTTTGGGATCTGATGAACGCTCGCTCCAAAGCTAGGTAGTAAGAATCCAGGAACAGGAACAACAGCGTTGGAACCAGCGCAATCAGCGCGTGCTGCGGTTCCCCGGTCCTCGCTACTAGCACCAAAGTGGCGGCGACGAGGGTGACGCACCACACCTTGCAGGAGCGGCTGTTCTCCGCCATCCGGTTTATCACGCCCTGCATGATGGTGAGGTGGGCCTGCACCGCGGAGGAATTTTCATCCCAGGATTGGTTCTCAACCATCGTCCCTCCTCAATTCTTGCTTCGTATGCGGATTGCCTCTTCAACCCAGTCGGCGATGTTGTTCTTTATGTGAGCATAAACGTTGGTGCTCTGTTTGTACGGGGGATCATAAGCGTTTACGATGTTCGAGAGCCTTTTCCCGGCTACGATGATGCTGTAGAAGGGATTCGCACCTTTCGCTGATTGGTCTCCGCTACTGTTCTGAAGGTTGTGAATGTAGATCCCAACCACCCCTTTGCCATCATTCCATGCTTTCTCGATTTCATACTTGATCCACTTGCGGCCTGATGTGTTGGCCCCGATGAGGACAATGGCGCAGGACTTGCCGTGCATTTGGTCGTTGATCCACCTTCGGATTGCGGCATCGCCGCCTTTGGTAACAGTTTCCCAGTCGTTGTCGGACACAGGTTCGTTTCCCTCGACAACGCCCATGTTCCGCACTTGGCCGGCCCGCCAGTTGTCCGGTTTGTAATGAAAGCTGAAGAAAGTCCGTCGTTTGACCATCAATTTTCCTCCCTTGATCCATTGGCAGGCAATTTCCAGGGTCCTCCAGGAGACCAGTTCATATCAAACGGCTCGCCCGCCGTGATGCTGTCGCGAACCGGTCCCAGAAAAGACTGGATACGGCTACCAATGTCCTCAAATGCGCCGGGCGGGAGGTGCAGCAGCCCGCCCTGATTTCCATACGATGCCCAGTAATCTTGCAGTCGCTGGTTTGAATAAAACGCGGGTGTAAGAGCTTCAGGCCTCTCAGCGCTCCAGGGAGTGGTGCGCCGGTCAAAACACCGGGCAACCGCCTCCTGCAACTCGAGACCAGCAAAAGCAAAGGTTTCGGACAAAGCCCATACGTCGTAGAAGTCCTTCATCCGGGTGTTGACTGTGCCCAACTGGACCATCGCCTCGAACTTCTCGGCAATGGAAGACACCTGGGGGTAGGTGCGCAGGAATGGCGCCGGAACGCCGTCAATCAGAGTGGGCAATCGGGCTTCTTCCGGTCCGGGTATCACGACGTCGCCAAATCCGAAGTCCACCTGTACGTTACACTTGGCATTTCCCAGAAGGGCGATGAGGGTCGCACGCTGCCCGCCGTACCGTTGACCATCCCGGATCGGTGAAATTCTCAAGGTGCTGATGTCGAGAGCCATTCCATCCTCAGGGCAGGAAACGTTGCAGACGGTCTCCATTACGTAGCGGACGGTTTCCTCATCGTTGTCTCCAAAAGTCAACAGGTCAACATCGCGCGTTGACCGATAGGGTTCGTCCATCCATAAGGCCAAGAGGCTCGCGCCCTTCAGGATGCACTGGGCCCGGGCGTCGGATGCCCCCAGCCGGTAGAGGAACCGCTCGCAGGCGTAACGATCCAGAAAGAGCTGGAACTCTGTTCCTTCGGTTCTGGCCCTGTTGAGCAATCGTGCCCTGATCGAAGCGGCGATGTTGGTTGTCATAGCACCCCGGCTTCTATGATGGCACTGAGACGGCGCGAGGGCAGAACCTCAAGAGTACGCATCAGCTCGGCGGTAGTGACCTTTTTGCCGTCGAGAGCCTCACGAAGAGCCTCCACTGCTGCTTCTCGCCCGACAAGACGCTGGAACCGGAAACAGTCAACAATCGTGCGGGCCGGGGAGGTAATCCGAGCGGGCACTTCCTCGAAGTTGGTTTCCTGGACTCCATAGGTCAATGCGCCAGCGCTGAACCGAACCAGACGAACACCAACTCCCTTCAGAACTGGCGCTTTCGCCTTGTGTGGTATGCCGACCCAGACCTGGCGAGGAAGCTGGGTGCCGATCTCGTGCACCTGGAGCGCCGATAGCAGGCAGACTATCGCGTTGGGGACCCGGGCGCACACGGACGCTATCGAGTAACGTTCCGTGGGTTCGGCTTCCGTCAAGCGATAGAGGCCCCAACCTATCCGCTCGACGGTTTCAGCGGCCTCAAGTTGCCTGAGCCGGTGGTAGGGTATGCCCAGCGGTTCCAGTTGACTGGGCCGAAAGAAATTGCCGATGCCGGCTTCCTGAAGGATGTCCTGGGTAAGTTCGACGGTCATTGAGTTTCAATCCTGCCGGTGGCCGCGATCGCGTCACCGCTATTCTACAAGACCGCGATGAGTGTGTAAATTTAGGTCGGCAAATATATCATATTTGCCGACCTTTTCAAGACAGAGCAAGAGTCCAAACGATCAAGGGGAAACCGATGCCGTAATCTCCCCCAGCATCCGAACGATGTCCGCTTCGATGCCCTGTATGTCAGCCTCGATATCCTCCAGCGGACGAGGTGGAGCATACCGGTAGAAGTAGCGGTTGAAATTGATTTCGTACCCGACTATCCCAACCTGTCCGTCCTTAGCATCCCTCTTGGAGTCGTCAATCCAGGCGTCTGGCACGTGGGGTTTGACTTCACGTTCGAAGAAGGCGTTGACATCCTCCGCCAGAGGTACCCGTTCAGTATCCCGAAGCTCCGGGTCCGGCTCCGGTTTCCCGTCCTTGTCCACGCAAACGGCTGCGGTTTCGTCGCGCTCCGACAAAGCGTCGAGGATCGCTTTACGCACAGGAGCGGACAGTTTGATCTCGGCGCGCTTCGATGCGTCGTCGAGGATGCCTTGAAATGCCTTCCGGTCCTTTACCACCGTCTCCGGAAAGGCGTTCAGCATCTTTCGGAGCGACTCCTGTAGCCGGCGTCCCTGCGCTGCTTCCTGATCCGCCGCATAACCTCGCTTCTTCGACTTGGCCAGGTTTTGGAAACCCCTTTCGTCTTCAAGCCGCGCGATACGCTCAGGGGTTGCCTGGAAGTTGAGCCGGAGCGGACGTTCCACCGTGATCTTTCGGAATCCGAAGTGGGTCGTGGGGAAGATGTGGCTTACCACGGCTTTTTCCTCCCCGCCGTCTCTGGCAGTCTGGCGAGTCTCCCCGTCCCGATAGGAGCCCAAGATTTGCAGGATGTCGTGGGCTTTTTCGGGTGGGATCTGCCGACGCTTGTCGCCCAGACTTCGAGGCATCGGAGTCCAGAATTCAGAAGCGTCGATGAGCTGCACTTTGTCCCTGCGTTCTGCGCTTTTCCGATTGGTCAGGAGCCAAACGTAGGTGGCAATGCCGGTGTTGTAGAAGAGTTGCTCGGGTAGAGCAATCAGGGCTTCCAGCAGGTCGTTCTCGAAGATGCAGCGGCGTATCTCACTCTCGCCGCTGGCGGCGTCTCCGGTAAAAAGGGGCGACCCGTTCATAATGATGGCGATGCGCGAACCGCCTTCCTCCGGGTTCTTGGCGCGGGAGAGCATATGCAACAGGAACAAAAGTTGGCCGTCGCTGATACGCGGGAGGCCCGGCCCAAATCTGCCGGCAGTGCCCCGGCTGTGCTCTGCGCGTACCGCGCTCTCGTCCCGTTTCCAGTCCTTCCCGTAGGGCGGATTCGCGATCAGATAATCGAAGGACCTGGCCGCGTGTCGGTCGTTGGAGAGGGTGGTCCCGAAGACGATGCTGTCGGCGTCCCGGCCTGATGGGTCTTTCATATAAAGGTCTGACTTGGAGACAGCCCAAGTCTCCGGGTTCACCTCCTGGCCAAAGAGGTGAATCTCGGCATCCGGATTGACCGGACCGGTCAGCAGATTGCCGTTATCTAGGTGGCCGATGTTGATGCGCTCCTTGGCGATGGTCAGCATCCCGCCTGAACCACAGCAAGGGTCATAGACAGTCCGCACCACGCCGCTGCCGCCGATTCTGTCTTCATCTCCCGCAAGCATCAGGCCAACCATGAGGTGTACTACGTCGCGGGGTGTAAAGTGCTCACCAGGGTTCTCGTTCAGCGCTTCGTTGAATCGGCGGATCAGTTCCTCGAATATGGTGCCCATCGTGGCGTTGTCAATGCGGTCGGGATGAAGGTCCACATTCCCGAATCTCTCCAGCACTTGGAAGAGCAGGCCGGCCTCGTCGAGCTTGCTGATGGTGTTGTCGAAGTCGAACCTTTCGAGGACCTCGCGCATATTCTGGCTGAAGCCCGCGATGTAGTTCCTCAAGTTGGCGGCGACGTTGGGGGCGTCCGCCAACAGCAGGTCAAAGTCGTACCTGGAAATATTGTAGAAGGCGAAACCAGAAGACCGGCAGAGCTGGCTATGCAAATCCTCCAACCCTCTGCCACGGAGCTCGGCCTGACGCTGAAGCACATCCTCCTTGGTGGGACCGAGCACGCAGTCAAGCCGCCGTAAGACGGTGAGAGGGAGGATGACATCCTGGTACTTTCCCCTCTTGAAGGTGTCCCGAATCAGGTTCGCGACTCCCCAAATGAAGTTGATAATCTCACTGTGGTTCATATTCTCATCACACGGACGACGATAATTCAGTTCAGTCGATGGTGAAATCGGTTCCTCAACTACACCGGCCCTTGTCCTTCGCATCGGCCAATGGTTTGAGTTCGTAGACGCCCAACGTGGCTATAAGAGGGAAAGACCACGACCCTACGTCGCTACTCTGTACGACCAGGAGGTAGGCCCAACCCTTGGAGGATGCCTGTATAAGCTCAATATACCAGAGCGGTCCAGACCGGGCATTGGACTGGTTCCCCCGGCACGCGCGGGGATAGACCATCTATTATAGGTACCTGAGTGCCGACCCGGCGGTTTCGCCGCGGGTGTAGCGGCCGACCATGCCGCCGCCCTGTTTCCAGCGGCCCTGGCGTTCGATCTCGTGGGTGGGGGCGCCGTTCTGAGCCATGCGCCTTGCCATGCCCACGCGCCCGCTGTGGCCGCTGAAGAACTCCCAGTTCTCCAGCCCCGCGGCCCGGGCGATGGCCTTCACACGCCGGGCGATCTGGGACTCCGACAGCCCGAACACTTTCTCATCACCGCCGACCCCCGCCGGCCGGATGGCGTCCATAGCCTGCATGGCGGCGGGGGTGATGGCGACGGTGGCGCCCTGGGCCTCGGCGTCGGTCTTCGAACGGATTACGGTGATGCGACCCGAGCCGTCCTCCCAGCGCTGCACGTCGCCCCAGGTCAGAGACGAAGCCTCGGAGCGCCGCAGCCCCGAGTCGGAGAGCACGGCCACCAGGGCCAGGTCGAACTTGGCTCTTTCCGCCGCCTGCTCCGCTGTCTCGACGCCGCGGCCGCGTTTGCGGGGCTGGACGGCGGTGAGCCGGATCACGGCGAGCACGTCGGCGGTGAGGGCGCCGGACTGGCGCTGGGGTTTCGAGAGACGCCTGCCCCATCCTTTCAGAGAGGCGCGCACGCCCGGGTCCCGACAGGGTGATTCCAGCTTCGCCCACTCGTGGGCCTTCGAGATTGCCGACGCGGCCAGGCGCAGGGTGGCGATCGAAGCGCCGGATTTCGCGCGGGCGGCCAGATAGCGGGCCACGGTGAGTGGCTCGGCGGGCAGGGACTTGAGGCCCACCTCGTCGCACCAGCCGTTGAAGATGCGCCACTGGGTCCCGTAGGTGCGGCGGGTGTTGTCGGCGAGGACCGACTCCAGAGACGAAGCCACACCCCGGTCCGCGGCCCGCAGCGCCGGCCCTGACGGGGTCTGCTGGGGAACTATCTGCGAATGGCTGGCGGCGGTGGTCATGACGGCTCCGTTGCAATGAGAAGGGGAACGGCTTATCGGCGCGGGGCGATGCGGTTCATGGTTCAGGGACGGACCTTTCATGAACAGCGTGCGGGTCGTACCCGCTGAGCTGGCGGATGCGTTCCCACAGGGCGCCCCGGTCGATTTCCAGATCACGCCACATGGCGGGCACGTCCGCAACGGGATCGGTCACCACCACCTCGCACCCGCAGCCGGAGTATTGGTCAATCTGGGCAAGGTCGCTCTGGAACTCGTGGCTCCAGCCGGCGTCGTGCCGGGCGATTGCCGCGGCCATCTCCGCCACCGAGTCCCGGGGATAGATCACGCCCAGGATGGAGAGCAGCGCCGCGCCCGAGTTCCACAGCAGCCCGTGAGCGTTTCGCCCGGGTATGGCGTTCAGAGCCAGGCTGCGACGAGGTTGATCGAGCCAGTACCCGCGCAGATGGCCCAAATCCAGGGCGTCCGAGGACGCCCTGCGCAGCCTTTCCAGGGTTACCAGCTCCCACTCGTTGGAGACGTCGCCGTCGTGGCGGAAGGCGGTTGCGTCCCGGGGATCCCTGGTGAAGATGCATCCCTCCCGGGCGGCCCGGGCGATGACGTGGTTCCGGGTGCGGCGGCCGGCGTGGTAATGCTGCGGGGTCTCGACCATCAGCCCGTCCGCCACGCCGTGATGGGGGCTATCGTAATCGCCGTGGCCCGGGTAGTGTCGCTCCCTAAGCTCAGCCAGAACCCGTCCGAGGACCTTCCTGCGGTCATCCTCGGCGGCGGCGGCGGCGGGATGGATGATGATCAGGTCGAGATCGGATTGCTCATCCCAGCCGCCGGCGGCCCGGGAGCCGAATAGTACGACGGCCTGGGCGTCGGTGTTCGCCGCCAGGTCCCGGCAGAGATCAAAAGCGGCCGGGTCGGGACTCGGGTGGACCAAGGCCGGCATCTGGTCGCCGATGCGGTGTCGTCTCACCGGCGGCATGGCGTAGTCTCCGGCCGGCCGGCGCGGCGGCGGCAATGGACCTGGTGGTGGTCGAGGACATTGGTCACGGTCGGGTCTCCGGAGGCGGGGTTGCGGTGGCGATTTGGGCGGGCGAAAGATGCGCGATAACCGTAATTATCGCGCGGCGAACGGGCGTGCGCAAGACCGGGGCAAGACGACGTTTTCACCGTCGTTTGCCTGACCACGGACGGGCCTGACACCGGTCCCGGGACGAACCGAACCGCCGCAGGTATCCGGTCCTGCTGCGTGACACCCTCCGGGGCGCACCGGCGACGAAACCACAGGTGTCCATTCCAATGGTATGAATTCCAATGGGTTCCATACCAACCCAATGGAATGGATAGGTAGCCAATGCACTGGAGTCCATGGCATCACAATCGATACCACTGCTGATAGACGACAATAAGGAATGCCTCTTGCGCCGACTATTCTTGCCGGTTGGGATGGTGTAAATCGTCCGGCACGGAGGTGCCGGATTGATCAAGGACCGACAAGTCAGACTTTTGAGGCAAAAACGTATGGAAGGAAAAACACAGGAGACGGCGGCCGCCATGTCTGGGATGAGCGTGCGCTCGGCGCGCAAATGGCAGAGTGGCCCGTTGCCGTCGGAGACCAAACCGGAGCGCTGGTGGCGCACTCGGTCCGATCCCTTCGACGGGGTGTGGGAAGAGGAGATTGAGCCACTGCTGCGGGACGACCCCAAGGGCAAGCTGAAGGCAACGACGATTATCGAATGGCTGGAGGAGCAGCATCCCGGCCAGTTCAGCACCTCCCAGCTGCGCACGCTGCAACGACGATTACAGGACTGGCGGGCGCTGAATGGTCCGGACCAGGAGGTGTACTTCCCCCAGGAGCATCCGCCGGGACGGGAGGCCCAGTTTGATTTCACCCACTGCAGCGCCCTGGGAGTGACCGTCGCCGGTGAGCCCTACCCCCACCTGCTGTTTCAGCTGATCCTCAGCCACTCGGGCTGGCGCTACGCGGAGGTCGCCGCCGGCGAGACCTTCCTGGCCCTCAAGCAGGGATTACAGAATGCGCTCTGGGCCCTGGGCGGCGTACCGGAGGTGGTGCGTTCCGACAATACCTCTGCTGCCACCCACGAGATGAAACGCAGCCGAGGCCGGGCGCTAAACGACAATTACGCCGCCCTGCTGGACCACTACGGTGTCCGATCCACCCGCATCAATCCTGGCAAGAGCCATGAAAACGGCGTCGCCGAGCACGCCCACTACCGTTTGAAAGACGCCGTGGACCAGGCCCTCATCCTGCGCGGCAGCCGCGATTTCCACACCGCCGACGACTACGCCGGTTTCGTCCGGAAGATGGTGGAGAAGCGCAATCGCCTGGTGCGGGGGAAGCTGGAGCAGGAAATGGCTTGCCTAAGACCCCTGCCGCCAGCCCCCATGCCGGAATACGCCAACTACCAGTCCAAGGTGCGCCGGTGGAGTACCATCCAGGTGGCGGGACGCAGCTACAGCGTCCCGTCCCGGCTCATTGGCAAGGTGGTACAGATCCGCCTCTATTCCGACCACGTGGAAGTGTACTACAAGGGCCACTTTGTGGAACGAATGGCGCGCGTGCACGGTGATGGGGAAGTAAACGTCAATTACCGCCACGTCATCAATTCCCTGGTGCGCAAGCCCGGAGCATTCGCCCGGTACCGGTTCAGGGAGCAGCTGTTTCCCACCTTGCGCTTCCGGCTCACCTACGACGCGCTCAGGCAGTGGCGTGGGGAGCGCGCCGACGTGGAGTACGTGCGCATCCTGCACCTGGCGGCCACCACCATGGAGGTCATGGTGGACAGCGCCCTGTCGCTGCTGCTGGAGACCGGTCAGCCCTTCGACTACGCCGAGGTGCGGGAACTGGCCGAGCCCAGGGTGCCCCAGGCTCCGGTGCTGGTCCTCTCTGGGAAGCCGGACCTGAAGATCTACGACGGTCTGCTCACGAGCAGTACGGCCATGGTGGGGGTGTGCGCATGATGGACACCCCCACCAGCGTGATCCAGGAGCGCATCGGCGAGCTATGCCGCGAATTCAAGCTGCCCACCATGGGCGCTCAGTCGGTGGCCCGTTTCACTGAGGCTGGCCACGGCGAGGCCCTGTCCACCTTCCTGGAGGTGCTGGAGCAGGAGGCCGAGGATCGCCGCCACCGGCGCATCAACCGGCTGCGTCAGGCGTCCCGGCTGCCCTCGGGCAAGACCTGGGAGACCTTCGAGCATCACCGGATGCCCCTGACTCTTCGTCAACAGATGGACCATCTGGCCCAGGGCAGTTTCGTGGAACACGGCGTCAACGTGCTGGCCTTCGGGCTCCCCGGCACCGGCAAGACCCACGCCCTATGCGCTCTGGGCCACCGCCTGGTGGAAGCCGGACACTCCGTCCTCTTCGCTCCAGCCTACCGCCTGGTGCAGGACCTCCTCGCCGCCAAGCGCGACTTCGACCTGCCCCGACAACTGCGCAAGCTGGACAACTTCGACTTCCTCCTCCTGGACGATCTCGGCTACCTGCCCCAGGGGGCCGAGGAGTCCGAGGTCCTCTTCACCCTCATCGCCGAACGCTACGAACGCCGGTCCCTGGGCATCACGTCCAACCTGGTCTTCTCCGAGTGGGAGCGCATCTTCGCCAACCCCATGGCTACCGCCGCAGCGATTGACCGGGTGGTCCACCACTCCGTCATCCTGGAATTCGACGTCCCCAGCTACCGGACTGACGCAGCACAGCAACGCGGCGAGACTGCTGCGGCCGAGGAGGTGAACCGGCAAAACTAATCGACGATAAATCGGCAAGAATGGTTGACGCGGGACACCGGATGACGACAACGGGCAGCCGGTTGCCTTGCGGGACCTCAGCGCCCCGAATTCCCGCGCTTCGCGATCTCCGGCGGCCCTGGAGGCCACGGACGACAAATGCCCAACGGGAGCGTCGGGAGGCCTATCCGTGGCTCCAGCGCGGCTTTCTGCCTAACGCCCGCACACCGAAGACTCCGCCGTGCGACACCAACAGCGATGCCACAGTTCCGTTACCGCCGCAACCGAGCCCAGCCTAGTGACGCCTACCGCGTCCAATCAGCCACGCAGAGGCCCGTTCTGCGCACAGCACAGGGGGGCACCGGACCCGTTGGAGGTGCACACAGCGGCTCCAGCGCGGAAACTAGGGCACTCTGGCGGAGTCTGGCAACGCATCAGCGACTACCGGCGTAGGTCCCATCACCGACAGCGAACCACCGCAAGCGCTGACCAACTGCGACGCCGGCCGCCGCTGACGGAGCGGCCAGGTTCGTTATCGGTACGAAATGCCTCTAATTTCCGCCAGCCAGCCGCCCGGACGGCCGCCGGCGGCGTTGCTGGCAATTTTTTCCCGCCATCGGAGCCGAAAGGCCCCTACAGGCGCTGGGACGCCGCTCGGGAATACCCTGTCTCCTAATCAACGCACAATGCGACCGACGCCGACAGCCCCCGCCGGATCCAGAGCCTGATTACTGTCGTGAAGATCGGCCCCTCCCCGAGCTGTTGTCGTGGTACTGACAGGAACGCTATGCTACTAGGGGAAAAGCCGAATGTCTGCTTCAACCCTTATACACCGCAGTGAGTTGGCCTGCTAAACTGCGCGGGAATCATCGTTTGGTGGTACGCAACCACAATCCCGGAGCAGCGCGACGATAAGTCTCAGGGATAACTTGCGTTTGTCTGTAGGGAACACCAGCGACAGCTGCCAGCAGGATACCGAGAATGAGCGAAAACACGCTGAGTGGAGCAGCAGCAAAGATTTCAGACAGGCGGATGCCGAAACCCCACCCAGAAGGGAAGCACTGTAGCCGTCGACGCCAAACACTTGAGCGCCACCGATAGCAGGAGAAAGGGACGTGACCATCCCAGAATGGGACTCCGATGGGCTTATACCTCCCATTCGCCCTGGCACGCAGGAAGAAGACGAAACCGAATCAACCATCAGATCTCCGTACGAAGCCACCGTTGAACAACTGGTGGACCGGTTTGCGATCAGCCAAGAGAGGGCCATTTTGATGCTCGGGTTCCTCGATTACAGGGCCGCTCTTTACCAAGTTGGCATCACCAGCGGATTCCAATGGGTCAACGGCAGTTTCGTGGAAGAAATTGAGCTCTCACAAGAAGACCCTCACGTACCGAACGACATAGACGTGGTGACGTTTTATTACCCTTCTGACGCCGAGGATTGGCAAGTCAATCCGCTGTTCTACCCGCCGGAAACTAAGGACAAATTTCGCGTCGACGCCCGTCGTATTAGATTGGGAACGCCTCTGACCGAAGCGACAGTATTAGACATTGCCTACTTCTACGGGCTGTGGTCGCACACGCGAATCGACTGGTTTTGGAAGGGATTCGTCCACGTCGCCTTGGACCCAGAGCAGGACGACTTCGCCCGCCGTCTCTTGGAAGATCAACTCCGAAATATGGAGCCCACATGAGGTATAAAGAATATGTTTACCACGCCTCCGAAATCACCCAACTCGAACGACTATTGGTAAAGATGCCGGAGGAGATGACCGTGGAACGGTTGGGGATCGAACATCAGCTCTCTAGGGCGAAGGAACGGATCGAAGGGGTCCCCATACCGCCGGTACCACAGAAAGTCCAAGTGACGTTTCGGGGAAAACCTGTGTACGGGCAGACTGGTATCGATGCAAATTTCGGGGCCAGAGCAATGAAGCTGTTCGCGGACGCTGTTGCCATGGCGGCCGCCGGATCAGCAGGGGTCCTTGAATCCTCAGGCGCCGTCCCCGGTAGAAGGCGCGGACAACCGTTTATAACGGGAACGGCACGTGGCTCGTTCGGATTCGAGATGGAACTGCCATCCCTCGAGCCACAGTCGGACAGGAGAGAAGGCACAGATTCCTACGTCGACGACGCCGTACAAAGGATCCAAGACTTGCTCATCCTTTCCACCGAGGGGTCGGATGACGACTTGTCAGCGGTGGCCGACGATATGCACCCAAGGGCCGTCAGGAAGGTGGGAGAGTTTCTGGAGTTGCTGAAACTCAACGAGGCCCGATGCGGCCTAGCCTTCAAGAGCAAAAGATTCCTCTTCACAGCCGACAATCAACTGGACGATTCGATAAAGAGGCTGGCACCACGCAACCTCCACGAGGAAACGAGCGACGTGTCGGGGATCATGATCGGTGTTCTTCCGGCGTCCAAGCGATTCCAGCTAAACCGCCTGACCGACCCGATGGAGATCGAAGGCAGAATTTCGGGAGAAATCCGGGATGTGTATGAATTGGCCCGAGAGCACACCGGCAAAGAAGTAACAGCGAGCATTCGGTCTGTCAGGGTAGGAGAAGGTAGCCCGAGGTACACACTACTGAAGGTGTCGGAATTGGCGCGCGCTCCGGCATAGTCTCCGACGCACTCTGTTATGGTTGCCTTTCTCTCCATTTGAATTCCGTCCCGACGTTGGACGCCGGAGTTGAATGAGCAACTGCTGCGGTTTACCTACTATCGTTTCGGCGGCGGCCCCCGTCTCTGCATAGGCGAAGGGTTCGCCTGGATGGGAGCCCTGCTGGTGTTGGCGATGCTGGGCCAGCCTTGGGCCATACACCACGACCCCTGGCACCGGATCGAGTTGGTGCCACTCGTTTCCCTCTGCCCCAAGGGAGGCATTCCGATGTTCGTACAACGACGCAGTTGACCAAACCACCCGGAAGCCCAAGTCGGCGGCTCCGCATCATTCCATGCACGTTCAGTATCTCCGCCAACACTCGGCAAGTTTGAGCCCACCCGAATGTCCCTAAGCAGCTCGGCAATCGAAAACGCCAAAAACACCGAGCTGCCGTTGCTCGTCATCGACGTCAGCACCTTGCCGCTTGACAACGAACCACAGCGTTTGAAAACCCGCTCTACATCATCATGGACGACAACGTCGGCCACGGTTTCTACCCAACAGCAGACAGACCCTACAACGTCCATTGCGAACGCAAGGCGTTTGGCATGGGCCCCGAAGACCACCAATGGCACAAAAACGGGCTTGCCTCCTGTCGATGGTCTACGATTCGGTCAGTAGCTAACTGGTCAGGGAAAATGTCAGTCCACGAAGGACGTGACATTGAACCAGCTTAAACAGACGAGACTCCACGTGCTCGACTCAATACTCGTACACCAACTACCGGTGGCCAGGCCGCCGAGACCCCGGGGGTGAGTGAATGCCATGCTTGGCGACTTCTATCGGCCTATCGGAGGGAAGGCGCCGCCGCACTCGCTCACGGGAACCGCGGCCGTAAACCGCACAACGCCGCTGCTGACGACGAGGCCAACGCGGTGGTGCAGTTGGCCAACACCACTTACGCCGGAGCCAACCACACCCACTTCTCCGAGTTGCTCCGGGATCGGGAGGGCATCGACCTGAGCCGGCCCACGGTGCGCCGCATTCTGACCAAAGCGGGCATACCCAGCCCACGCCATCGGCGTCCGCACAAGCACCGGGTGCGACGCCAGCGGATGCCCAGGCCGGGATGCTGGCGCAAATCGACGGTAGTTTCCACCGGTGGCTGGGCGATAACGGTCCCCAATTCATCCTGCTGCTGGCGGTGGACGATGCCACCAGCGCCGTGGTCAACGCGTTGTTGAGTCCCGAGGCGGACACCCGCGGCTACTTCACACTGATGCAGGGTCTGATCGAACACTAGGGCCGGCCCATCGCGCTCGACGGCGACCGCCACGGCGTGCTCAAGTTTTCCGGCAAGCCAAGACCCATCCAGCCGCCGGTGGCGGCCACCCACGTCAGCAAGGCCATGGCGGAACTGGGATTCCAGCAGATCTTCGCCCGCTCGCCCCAGGCCAAGGGCCGGGTGGAACGCGCCGCCGGAACCTTCCAGGACCGGCTGGTGACGGAACTGCGTCTGGCCGGAGCCAAGACCATCGACCAGGCCAACGCCGTGCTGCGAGACTTTCTGCCCCGCTACAACCTCCAGTTCGCCGTACCGGCTGAACTGGCCGATCCGGCCTATCGTCCCTGGTACGGAGATCGGCCTCTGGATGAAGTCCTCTGCTTCAAGCACACCCGCAAGGCGGCCAGAGACAACACGGTCCAGTACCAATGGCGCACCCTGCAGCTCCTGCCCAGCGCCGAGGGTCCCAGCTACGCCCGTGTGCAGGTAGGAGTCCTCGAACACACCGACGGCCGGCTCCAGGTCCGCCACGAGGGCGAGATCATTCCCAGTCGGCCCGCGCCGCCCCGACGCGGCGCCCTGGCTCCCACGCCGGAAATCGGCCGCATCGTGAAACGCCTGGGCAACCACCATGTCAGCCAAACACGGTTGCGGGAGCTGGCCAACCTGGAACCCGATCCCGTCGTCGAAGAACCGGCGGTCGACAACAATCACCGTGAACCCCCAGCCGAGAACTCACCCCGCGACAGCTGGCCCTCTGGAAGGCCGTGCAGCAGGCTGAGGCTCAGGATCTATCCTTGCCTGCGATCTCCCGCCAACTCGGCGTACACCGCAACACGGTTCGAAAGTACGCCCGCTCCCTGACCCAGCCGACCAACCGACCCATCAACCGCGGCGCCAGCCGATCACATCAACCAGCCGCCAATCGCTCAGACTGACAAATTCCCTTTCCATTTAGACTGACGGAATCGCTGGACAACAACACCGGCCAGGCGGAGTTCAGTGACCAGCCGGTCCTGGAAGGTGGACACCATCCGTTCTACACGGCCCTTGGCCTGTGGCGACAGGGCGAAGATCTGCTGGATGCCCAATTCCCGCATCACCCGGGCGAACTGGGTGGACTCGTAAAGTACGCGCCCCTGGCGGGCGTTGTACTTGAAGGCCGCATGTCGATCGCTGTACAGGGCCAGGGGGATTCCCCACTGCCGCACCAGCCCCTCCAGCAGGACCAGATAGCCACGGGTGTCCTCGGTGGGGTGGAAGATGGCCTGGGCCGCCACTCCGGTGGCGTCGTCCACGGCCAGCAGCAGGACGAACTTGTCTGCCCGCTCCCCCAACCAGGCATGGGGGCTGCCGTCAACCTGGACAAGCATCCCCTCCTGTGGCATGCGCTTACGCCGGAACCGGTGTTGCTGGGAGCGGCGGCTCCTCGGGCTGCCGATGCCAGCCTTGACCAGGATGCGGCGCACCGTGGGACGGCTCAGGTCGATCCCCTCCCGCTCTCGCAGTAGTTCGGTGAAGTGGCTGTGGTTGGCGCCCGCGTAGTCGTCCCTGGCCAGTTTTACCACGGCCGCAGCAGCAGCCTCGAGCACGGCGTTGTGGGGCCTCCGTCCCCGGTTGCCGTGGGCGAGCGCCGCAGGACCGTCCTTGCGGTAGGCCGCCAGCAGGCGCTTGGTGTGGCGTTCACTGACTCCCATGATCTCGGCAGCCTGGGCGATGGGAAGGTGGTATTCCAGTACGGTGTTGAGCACTTTGATCCTTGCCTGTTCTCGCTGTTTCAATGTCACTTCCCTCATGGGGTGACATTTTCGCTGACCAGTTAATGGATGACCGAATCGTAGAACAGCAACAGCCGGCGCTGCCACTATGGACCAGGCCAACGCCGTCTTGCGGGAGTTCCTGCCCCGCTTCAACGCCCGCTTCTCCGTGACGGCGGAGCAGCCGGAGACGGCCTACCGGCGGGTGCCCGACGACTTGTCCCTCACCGAGACGGTCAGCATCCAGCACACCCGCAAAGTCGCCCGGGACAACACGGTTCACTACCAGTGGCGGGTGCTACAACTGCTGCCCGGCGCGGAGCGCCCCAGCTACGCCGGACTGCAGGTGGAGGTGCTGGAGCGGGCCGACGGGGACCTGATGCTCCGGTACCAGGGGGCGACTGTCGAATTTCAGGAGGGGGACCCGCCCGCCTCGGCCCTGTGGGGAGAAGGCACCGGCCGCTCCTCCACCCCAGAGAAGTCAGAGGCGGCTGACGATCAAACTGGCAGCCATCTGGATGAGACCCAGCAGAAGCTCCTGGCAGACCTGGAGTCCTCGGTGGAGAAGCGGGCCAAGACCAAGGCCGCTGCCTCCAAGGGAAAACCCCTTCGCCACCAGTTGCACCGCACACCTACTGCCACCCAGCAGGCTCGGTGGGAGGCGGTACAGCAGGCCAAAAGCCGGGGACTGTCCGTGCGTGCCATTGCCAGAGAACTGGGCATGTCACGGGTGGCCACCAGAAAATATGCCCTGGCAGAGAGTCCCCCTACCAAGCTGCTCAGCGCCAAGGAGCGGGCCAAGGCCGAGACCCTGGTCCTGGCCCAATCACAGACCGCCGCCGACTAACCTGGGTGACATATTCGCTTTTCAAAACAGGGGACGGAATCGCTGGACAACAACAGTTTCACAGCCAGACCGCGCCGACGTCTAGACCCTGCGTCCTGCAATCCACGAAACGAGCGGCCGCGGTGTCAACCCATTGACCGGGCAGTGGATGAAAGGACCATTGCGGACGGGCAGACGGACGATGGCGAACAACCCGCCGCAGTCGGCGCGGGCGACCCTGCGGGCGGATGCGGGGACCGACAGACGCCGTTCAGCATCAGGCTCGACGATACCAACTGCTCGGACAACTCTGCCCAGGCCGTTACAGACTAAATGTACCGTGTGCAGGGATTCACAGCGACCAGCGGCCCCAGCGGCTAGTTGAGCAACGCGGTGCGAGTGGAGGTCCCTCGGCAGTAAGCGCGAGCACGCTGAGAGCGCCACGGAGAGAGTTGGCCGTCTGACCCACCCCCCAAGCCGCAGAACGCAACCACGGTGCCGTGAGCACCCGGTGGGCGCGATCTCAAGGCGAGGCATGGAACATACCAAACAGTACAATCGCCAAAGGTTGCATCGGTCGTCAGGAGACAAGAACGCCTGTGGTAACGAGACACCAACACGACGGGACGTGCAGTGGGATCATTGCTTTCTAGGCCGGCCGCGCTTTCGCTTGTTACAACGGACCCGCGCGGACTCTATCGGAGGGATATAACTCCAGTTTGAGTTTGATGCCGGTCTCAGCCGCGTGGACACTGCCATTCCTCATCATCGCCAGTCGACATCTCATGGCCAGTCGAGCGCTCATTTGGTGCAGAAGTTTGTCGCGCCCGCAAGGGAGCCTTGTCCGCCGAAACGGAACCTGCGAGAATGGATGCGAGTTCCATCGTCGGCCGGGAAACCCGAGGAGAGTCCGCCGGCAAGCTACCCAGCCGATATCTTGACACCGCCACATAAACTGCAAGGACCGAACCGAACGAGGATGCAACGAACGGAAGATCAACCAGGCACCTCATGGCGAGTGGAAGCGCAGATTGACTCCGTACTTTTCCAGATGGACCTCGCTGGAGTAATGGCGGACGCGAAATGCGTGACTGTTTTCCGCCAACGGTCAGGCTGGACGCCCGTGGTGAACCAAGCTTCATTGCCTGACCCGGAAGGATATGCGTCCATTGCGAAGAGGAGGCGACAGTCATGACCTATCAACAGCGTCAGTGGACCAACCCCTCTGTCATAGCTTTAGCTCAGGGGGCTGATCCGGTCACCACGATCCAATCCACGGCAAGACAGACGGTCGTGGACGCCGTGGAACGAGGTTGGGATGGCCCGCCTTATGACCCCTTCTACTTGGCCGAAATGCTCGACATCAGCGTCCTCCCGAGCGACGACGTCACAGACGCTCGTACGGTTCCCGTCTCTGGGGGGTTGCGCATAGAATTCAACCCCAACCGTCCTCACGGGAGGATGCGATACTCGGTAGCTCATGAGATTGCCCATACCCTGTTTCCAGATTGTGCGGAGACCGTAAGAAATCGGGAGCCGGCAGCCACGTTGCGCGAGGACGATTGGCAGCTTGAATTGCTCTGCAATATAGGTGCAGCCGAGCTTTTGATGCCCACCGGGTACACCGACTTGGAAAACGAGGGCGTAGACATAGATAATCTGCTCAGCCTGAGGCGCAAGTTCGACGTTTCAACAGAAGCTATCCTCATCAGGATGGCGAAACTCACCAGCCACGCCTGCGCAGTTTTTGCGGCCGCCAGAATCGACCAAAGCGACGGGCCGCCCACTTTCAGAATCGACTACAGCATCTCGTCCCGCGCATGGAACATCAACATCCCAGCGAATATCCGGGTCGAGTCCAGCAATGTTCTATCGGAATGCACCGCAATAGGATTCACCGCTAAAGGCACCGAGAATTGGGGAAGTCAATTCCCTGCGTTAGATGTCCAATGTGTCGGCATCCCACCATTCCCTGGGGACCGCTTTCCCCGCATAGCGGGAGTGGTCACCTCGGAACACGTTCTCCAGTCCAGCGGGCTCCAGATTGAGTATCTGTTTGGCGATGCTAGGAAACCCAGGGGCACTGGTAAACGGGTGATAGCACATATCGTCAACGATGGCACTGCCAAGTGGGGAGGCGGCTTCGCATTAGAGGTCGCGAAGGAATGGGGCTTCATCCAGAATGAATTTCAAGATTGGGTGCATCAGGACCGGAGAAATTTGTCCTTAGGCAACGTCCACCCTGCCGAAATAGACGACGATCTGAGCATTGTGCATATGGTAGCCCAAAGGGGCTATGGGCCCTCGGACCGGCCGCGAATACGGTATGACGCTCTCGTTCACTCCCTGGGACAACTGCGCGAGATTGCTGCCAGCCAGGGCGCGAGCGTACACATGCCCAGAATCGGAACAGGGCAAGCCGGTGGCAACTGGGGGCTGATCAGAGACCTGATTGACGAGCACCTCGTGCGGCGGGGAATACCGGTGTTCATCTACCTCCTACCGGGTACTGTGCCAACTCACGTTCAAATGATGTTCGATTTCTGATGTCGGATATCCCAACTCCCGCCATTCAAGCGAAGTATGGATAGACGAATCATCCTGCTGTCCGGCCCAGTGGCATCGGGAAAAACGACGCTGGGCCGCAACTTGGCAAAGCAGTTCGGCATGGACGTGCTCAGAACCAGGGATCTCCTGGCTTCCGCCCTAGAAAACGCGGGCCGACCGGGAAGAGCCGACCTCCAACTGGAAGGCGAAAGACTGGACCGCGAAACCGGCGGAAAGTGGGTTCTCGAGAGCCTCGACAGAGAGTTACGCGGCCGGCACGCTCACGAAAGCATCATCGTCGATTCGGTCAGAATTCAGAAGCAAATCGACGCAATCCGTGAAGCCTATGGTCGAAGCGTCACGCACATACACATGACGGCACCGTACCCCGTACTGGAAGAGAGATATGGCACCAGACAAAGGGGACCAGAAGTTGCTGATCCCCTGACATACGCTGTAGTACGCAGCAACGAGACCGAGTCCGTTGTGGATGACCTCAGAGACGCTGCTGATGTGGTCGTCGACTCGGACCGGTGCACCGAACGAGACGTTCTGGTTCGAGTAGCGTCTCGACTGGGGCTGTTCGGTGAAGCGCACACCGGGTACGTCGACGTCATCGTAGGCGGGCAATACGGTAGCGAGGGAAAGGGTCAAATTGCCGCATTCCTGTCCGACGAGTACGACCTCCTCGTACGCGTCGGAGGACCCAACGCGGGGCACACAGTTTTCGAGCCCTCAAGTTCCTACACACACCACCAGCTTCCCTCGGGTACCCGCAGAAACGACAACAATAAGCTGCTGATCGGACCCGGCGCGGTCCTGAACGTCGAAAAGCTGCAACAGGAGATCGCCGAATGCCAGGTTGGTGTTGACCGGCTCGGCATTGACCGCGGTGCCATGGTCATAACGTGCACTGACATCTTGAAAGAGGCAGAACTGGTGGCTGGGATCGGATCGACCGGACAGGGCACCGGGGCCGCCCTGTCCCGCAGAATATTTGAAAGAAACCTTTCCACCAAGCTCGCCAAAGACATTCCAGAACTCGCCCCATACATGTGTAGCGCGTTGGAGGTCTTGCAGGAAACCTTGGCGGGAAACGGCCGGGTCTGCCTTGAGGGAACACAAGGAACTGCGCTGAGCCTATATCACGGTCCCTATCCCTACGTCACCTCTCGGGACACGACAGTTTCCGGTTGCCTATCGGAGGCCGGCATCCCGCCCCGACTGGTGAGACGCGTAGTGATGGTATGCCGCACGTACCCGATCAGGGTTCAGAGCCCCTCTGGAGGAACGTCGGGTCCCATGTCTCAAGAGATCTCACTGAAGGAGATCTCAGAACGTTCCGGCATTGACTTGGCGGAACTTGAGAATACTGAGCGCACTTCAACCACCAACAGGGAACGCCGAATCGGAGAGTTTGATTGGGATTTGCTGAGAAACGCTTCGCTGCTCAACCGACCCACGGACATCGCTCTCACCTTTACGGACTACTTGACTGTGGAAAACCGTGCCGCCACACGGTTCGAACAACTTGACCAAGATACCATCAATTTCATTGAGGAGATTGAACAGGTGTCTGACGCCAGGGTGTCGCTTATTGGCACGGGATTCAATCTCAGAAGCATAATCGACCGACGTTTGTGGTGATATCAAATGGCAACTACAGAGGAAATCATCAAACGATACCCGGTGCTGTTTCACATGGCAGAACTGAACAGTTGGCCCAGCATCCAACAACATGGACTGCTGAGCACTTCTGCCTTGCTTGACCTTTTCGAGGTGAACGGCATCGAGCGGCAAGCCATCGAATCGGAGTGGCGCCCCGACAGCGTACGCATTGAACACGACGTGTACGGTGCCGCGGTAATTCGAGACCAGCGCCCCATGCCACCCAGGACCTTGGCCCCACTCCTGGAAGGGGTGACACCTTTTGGCTGGTACAGACTCCTCAACCGCAAATCGTTCTTTTGGGCCACTGAAGATCGACTGTTTCGTCTTTTGAAAGCTGGCCCGTACCGGAACCGGCTCCACGACGTTCTCAAAGTGGACACTCGTGAACTGTTGGCGAGACATGCGGACCGAATCACGTTGGCCCCGTTTAACACCGGTGTGTCGTCCTTTGGTCCCGCGTTCAAGCGGGGTGCCGAAACCTTTCTGAGCATCCCAGATTATCCGTTGGGGACCAAACATGCTGAGGTCGTAGAGGTGGTCGCTGACTACCACGTTCCAGACGTAGCAGAGGTCACTCTGGCCGTCGAGCAATGGAAGGGAAACAGTTTTCAACGCGATGTCTGGCGACGCTGAACGCAGTCGTCAATGATCTAGCCCACGCGCACGGCCTGCAATCCAAGGATGTACTCTCGGAGAACACTGGTTTTGTCGTGACCCCACAGCGTATTTGGACTGCAACCGACTGGCGGTGAGTGAGAATGGTCCAGTACAGAGCTGGTTTGTGCGACGCGGACCCAACCCACCTCCGGGAATGTAATGAACCGCAACTCGGACACATCCTCCCCTGGCTGGGAGCAGAAGTCGTCACCATCTGTGTAGCCACCCGGGTGTTGCAGAGGTCTCAGCAAGGGGCAATGACGCCGGGCGTAGGTGGAGTTCTCCGGACTGAGCTTCAGGCAAATTCGGCCGACACGTTAATCGGGTCCCACATGGGCCTGGCACAGCCCCACTAACCGGTTCTATCGGGCACCTTCGGAATTGACGGAGCGGTTCGAACTCCCCGACGCCAACCACATCATGTGCCGCCGCGCAGGCGGCCGGGGGACGCCCGCGTGCAAGGCAGCTAAGGCGACGACTCGGGATCCCCAAATTGGATGGTGCCAATCGCCAACGGCGGCGACGGGGATGGGGCGGCCCGCGAAAAGTGACCGCGGGACCCGCGTTTGGCTGCAATACGGAAGCGCCGCAGAACTTTGCGGCGCTTCCAACAACTCGATGCTGAACCGTATCAACCATCGCGTTGGGTTTTTGGATGTCCGTAGGTCCACGTTTTGACCACCACCGTGCAGTGCCAATTTACACTACTACAAGAAGTTGGATACGCCCGGTTTCAGGCACGCGGACATCTACCAAATGCTGGCCTACTGCATCGCCGCCGACCTGCCCTCAGGACTGCTCATCTACGCCGCCGGCGAGGACGAAGGCGGCACACACCGGATCAACCATGCCGGCAAGACCATCGAGGTGGCCACCCTCAATCTGACCGGCGCTCCCGAATACATCCTCGGTGAAGTCGACCGTCTGGCAGAGCGCGTCCGCTCCCATGCTCGCCTGACTGCACTCAGCGCGGTTGCGTGATCATGATCTGACCCACACGAGAGTGGGGGGTGCAGGCGCCGACGTCGGGGAATGATCGATGATCATGGGTCAACCTCGATCAGGATCCGGCAGCGGTCGCTGGGTCCCCAGTCACCCACGCTGTTCAGGGCCTGAGACCTTACCCCGCGATGGAAACCTCTGGACGCGAACACGTAGCCCAGCTGGTTCTCTGCTGTGGCCGGCGTGGCCGGCGTCGTGTGATAAGTCGGAACGTTCCGCGTGTCCTCAGGCAACCCGTATACGGGAGGTTCTGCCAGTCGGCCATCGGCGTGGAGGGCAACCCGGCCTCACGGGTACCAACTGTGTCCTCACCTTGGTATATCCCTGCCAAGGCGGGCTCATCCATGGATCAATGACAGCACCAGAGGGGGCATCCCATCGTACTTTCTGCGATCGAAACGTTCATCGCTTGTGGCATACTTTGGCCGGCACTACCGATAGTTCACCGACAGACCGACCGCTGGCTAACGCCGGACCTGAAAATGGTGATAGACGACAATAAGGAATGCCTCTTGCGCCGACTATTCTTGCCGGTTGGGATGGTGTAAATCGTCCGGCACGGAGGTGCCGGATTGATCAAGGACCGACAAGTCAGACTTTTGAGGCAAAAACGTATGGAAGGAAAAACACAGGAGACGGCGGCCGCCATGTCTGGGATGAGCGTGCGCTCGGCGCGCAAATGGCAGAGTGGCCCGTTGCCGTCGGAGACCAAACCGGAGCGCTGGTGGCGCACTCGGTCCGATCCCTTCGACGGGGTGTGGGAAGAGGAGATTGAGCCACTGCTGCGGGACGACCCCAAGGGCAAGCTGAAGGCAACGACGATTATCGAATGGCTGGAGGAGCAGCATCCCGGCCAGTTCAGCACCTCCCAGCTGCGCACGCTGCAACGACGATTACAGGACTGGCGGGCGCTGAATGGTCCGGACCAGGAGGTGTACTTCCCCCAGGAGCATCCGCCGGGACGGGAGGCCCAGTTTGATTTCACCCACTGCAGCGCCCTGGGAGTGACCGTCGCCGGTGAGCCCTACCCCCACCTGCTGTTTCAGCTGATCCTCAGCCACTCGGGCTGGCGCTACGCGGAGGTCGCCGCCGGCGAGACCTTCCTGGCCCTCAAGCAGGGATTACAGAATGCGCTCTGGGCCCTGGGCGGCGTACCGGAGGTGGTGCGTTCCGACAATACCTCTGCTGCCACCCACGAGATGAAACGCAGCCGAGGCCGGGCGCTAAACGACAATTACGCCGCCCTGCTGGACCACTACGGTGTCCGATCCACCCGCATCAATCCTGGCAAGAGCCATGAAAACGGCGTCGCCGAGCACGCCCACTACCGTTTGAAAGACGCCGTGGACCAGGCCCTCATCCTGCGCGGCAGCCGCGATTTCCACACCGCCGACGACTACGCCGGTTTCGTCCGGAAGATGGTGGAGAAGCGCAATCGCCTGGTGCGGGGGAAGCTGGAGCAGGAAATGGCTTGCCTAAGACCCCTGCCGCCAGCCCCCATGCCGGAATACGCCAACTACCAGTCCAAGGTGCGCCGGTGGAGTACCATCCAGGTGGCGGGACGCAGCTACAGCGTCCCGTCCCGGCTCATTGGCAAGGTGGTACAGATCCGCCTCTATTCCGACCACGTGGAAGTGTACTACAAGGGCCACTTTGTGGAACGAATGGCGCGCGTGCACGGTGATGGGGAAGTAAACGTCAATTACCGCCACGTCATCAATTCCCTGGTGCGCAAGCCCGGAGCATTCGCCCGGTACCGGTTCAGGGAGCAGCTGTTTCCCACCTTGCGCTTCCGGCTCACCTACGACGCGCTCAGGCAGTGGCGTGGGGAGCGCGCCGACGTGGAGTACGTGCGCATCCTGCACCTGGCGGCCACCACCATGGAGGTCATGGTGGACAGCGCCCTGTCGCTGCTGCTGGAGACCGGTCAGCCCTTCGACTACGCCGAGGTGCGGGAACTGGCCGAGCCCAGGGTGCCCCAGGCTCCGGTGCTGGTCCTCTCTGGGAAGCCGGACCTGAAGATCTACGACGGTCTGCTCACGAGCAGTACGGCCATGGTGGGGGTGTGCGCATGATGGACACCCCCACCAGCGTGATCCAGGAGCGCATCGGCGAGCTATGCCGCGAATTCAAGCTGCCCACCATGGGCGCTCAGTCGGTGGCCCGTTTCACCGAGGCTGGCCACGGCGAGGCCCTGTCCACCTTCCTGGAGGTGCTGGAGCAGGAGGCCGAGGATCGCCGCCACCGGCGCATCAACCGGCTGCGTCAGGCGTCCCGGCTGCCCTCGGGCAAGACCTGGGAGACCTTCGAGCATCACCGGATGCCCCTGACTCTTCGTCAACAGATGGACCATCTGGCCCAGGGCAGTTTCGTGGAACACGGCGTCAACGTGCTGGCCTTCGGGCTCCCCGGCACCGGCAAGACCCACGCCCTATGCGCTCTGGGCCACCGCCTGGTGGAAGCCGGACACTCCGTCCTCTTCGCTCCAGCCTACCGCCTGGTGCAGGACCTCCTCGCCGCCAAGCGCGACTTCGACCTGCCCCGACAACTGCGCAAGCTGGACAACTTCGACTTCCTCCTCCTGGACGATCTCGGCTACCTGCCCCAGGGGGCCGAGGAGTCCGAGGTCCTCTTCACCCTCATCGCCGAACGCTACGAACGCCGGTCCCTGGGCATCACGTCCAACCTGGTCTTCTCCGAGTGGGAGCGCATCTTCGCCAACCCCATGGCTACCGCCGCAGCGATTGACCGGGTGGTCCACCACTCCGTCATCCTGGAATTCGACGTCCCCAGCTACCGGACTGACGCAGCACAGCAACGCGGCGAGACTGCTGCGGCCGAGGAGGTGAACCGGCAAAACTAATCGACGATAAATCGGCAAGAATGGTTGACGCGGGACAAATGGGTCCGCGTGTTTGCAGCGGCTGGCCACATCTCCGAGGACCTCAGTGGACACTCGCAACCAGCGCGGAAACGATACCCGGCGTGATGGCGACCCCGGACCGGGCGGCGCCGAACTGCTCCTTGACCTCCAGGCCGTAATCGCACGCATCGAGGTCCGCGTCGAGCAGGCCACCGTCATGATGGACATTGCGGAGGGCCACATGGTGGCTCCGCCCAACCGGCTCGCGGTACTGGCAGCATTGGGTTGCGCCAACGAATGCGACGCGGACATCTCCGAGCTGGTCGACTTCCTGCCGGTTGTACTCCCCAGGGAAGGCGCAGTAATGCCCGAGCCCCAGCGGCTCCGCATGGTGACCCGCCTCCTCTCCCGGCACGGCGAGATACGGGATCGGCTGCGTCAGGCGATTGAGGGAGAGTGGAACGTCTTCGAAGAACCGAAGGACTTCGCGGCATGGGAACAGGCCATGGAATGGTACCAACACTGCTTTCGCTGCCGGGCCAACCTGCGGGCGGTGGAGCATTGCCGCGACCACATCGCGGGAGACGGGCATCACGACCAGATGGAGGTCGCTTACCTGGAGGCGCTCATCGAGGCGGCAGACGACCTGGATCTGGAGTTGGACCAGTTCATCGGCCATCCGGGCCGCAACCTGGACCTGACCCCTCAGGAGGACCGCGACGAGACCTACGGCGTCGCGTGTCGGGCCCTTCTCGAAATGCAGGAGATCAGCGAGCGCGAGATCAAGTCCTACGACGCGCGGGTGCCGGTACGTTTCAGTCCCACAATTGAGAGGGTGCCTCAGTTGGCTCGGCAGCTCACTGACACCCCCCTGGGACCCAACCAGTTCGCCCACGACTATTTTTTCAACGGCGACGAGCGCGGCACGAGCTTGCCCGCGGATCTGGACCCACTTGCCTGCGTGGTGTTCAATCATCAGGGCGTCAAATACGCGAAGTCGGCGACGGAGCCGTATCCCAAGGGTTACCCGTTCACCCTGGCCCAGCGGCACATGAACTCCTTGCTGGATGACCTGGAGGAAGCCCGCGACGAGGGCGACGTGGCAGTGCCGGACGCGCTTTTCGCAGACGCCAGGACAATGGAATCGGCGGCCGAGTTGTTCCTGCACGACATCTGGCCCGACGACATCGACGGCCTGGTCGGGCTTGCCACCGGGTTGGGTGTCACGCAAGCAGCAGTACTGGAAATGCTGGACGTCCTCACCTTTCACGACGCAAAGGTGGGCCGGCTGCTGGCCGGCAACGCCAATGTGGATCATATAATCGCCACGGCGGAACAGGCTGCGGCCATCATTGCGGCGGCCCGGCAGGCGGGATTAGAACCGGCGGCCCTGCTCCGGCTGGCGGAGAGCCTGGGCCACGAACCCCAGACATTGGGTATCGACGTCCAACTGCCCGCGCCGGAGACAGCGAAACGGCTTGTCCAGGCGGCATTGGATGCGGGATTTCCCGACGATGCCGTGGCAAATTTGGCCCGAACCCTGGGTGTGGAATTCGAACCGCCGCCCGGGTCGTGGCTGCGTGCGGCAGGTCCCAGCTCAGATTAGGACTTGCCTTGCCTATGCCCTGACCAGCAACACAGACGAGATGACACTATCGGTAAGGATCTTACCAGGAGCTCGGCTATACTCCGGTACTAACGCCACCGGTCACCGCACATTCCGGACCGCAGGCAGAACCAAATCGCATCGAGGCATCGAATATGAAAGGCAGGATACGACGACGCTCCAGCGGCCACTGGGAACTCACCGCGGACGCCGGCAAGGACGCCAATGGTAAACGACGGCGGCGGAGCGAGACTTTCAAGGGCTCCAAGCGGGAGGCTGACCGCCGGCTCCGGGAGTTCGTGGCCGAGGTGGAAGCGGAACTGGAACAGGAGCGAACCCCTTCGAGAAGACGCACCTGGACAGTGAGCGAATGGCTGTACAAATGGCTGCACGAGCGGGTTGAGATAAAGAGGAAGCTCGCTACCTTTGAGCGTTACGAGGGCATCGCGCGCATACATTTCGTGCCGGTGATAGGCCATATCGAGTTGGCAAACCTGTCCCCCCTGGACATCAACGACGCGCTCGGGAAGCTGGTGAAAAACGGGCAATACACCCGTACCGCCGAACTCGCTTACACTGTGCTGTCCGGCGCGATGAAATACGCCTGGGATCTGGAACAGATCGATGTGAGCCCCATGGGACGGGTTGCCATGCCCAGGGCGCCTCGCCGTCGGGTGGACCCGCCGGACGTGGAACGGGTGCAAAACCTGCTGCGGCTGGCCGAGGACGAGGACCACTACCTCTTCGTGTTCCTGAACCTGGACGCCCGCACCGGGATGCGGCGCGGGGAAATGATGGCCCTCCGGTGGGAGAACGTGAACCTGGAAGAGGGTTACCTCCTGGTCGTCGAATCCGCGGTGAAGACCAGTAGCGATGGGGTGCGTTTGGAAACCACCAAGACCGAGCGGGGCGAGCGCCGAATTGATCTTGATCGGCGCATGGTTGAATTGCTGGCTGAGCAAAAAGAGCGGCAGCAGGCCTGGGTGGATAAAGAGCCTTCAGGGCGTATCGACAAGGGGTTGGTGTTTCCCGGCGCCGACGGCGACTGGATGAAACCCCAGAACATGCTCCGGCATCTGAAGGAACTGGGGACGAGGGTAGGCATCCCGGACATCACGTTCCACAAGCTGAGGCATTTCCACGCGACCATCGCGTTGGATCAGGGGAATAACCCGGTGGTTGTGTCCAGGCGAATGGGACACAGCAAGGTCAGCACCACGATTGATCTTTACGGCCACGTGCTGCCCGGATGGCAGAAGGATGTGGCCGAAAACGTCGCCAATGTCATTGATGGAGAGGAAGATTGATTGCCGCCATTTTGCCGCCATTTTGCCGCCCAACCGGTCATATCAGGTCGGATTTGAGCGTGTGATCACACCTACTCCAAGTAGAAAAACCGCCTGGAACATGCTAAAACATACCCCATCTTGGGCACTTTTGGAATCCGACCTTCGGCACCAGTTTCTCGATAACGCTCAGCGCCAAACTCCAAGACGGTATCGACGACAGGCACGTCAACGGAATTGGACCCATTTCGCTGGGCAATTGAGGGACAATTTCTCGGCGACCCACAGTAGCGGTACACAGTCCACGCGTCCGAAGGCATCATGGCGCCCGGCAAACACGGGCGCGATTTTGTTGGAGAGCTTCAACAAGGAGCTGAGACACTAACTGCTGGATCGGGACGTCTTCTACACGCTGCGCTGGTGGTTCTTACTGACCTTTTCCCTTTCAGCCCCCGCAATAGTGGATCAGATAACCCTCGCAGCCCGCAGCAGTCCCAGGTCCCGAACCGTGAGGCCCAGCTCACCACACAGAATGTCGACGTTGTGTTCGCCCAGGCGGGGCGCCGGTCGGGCCGATGCCATGGCGTTTTCCCCGTCGATAAAGAACCCCGAGCCCGGGTATTTCAATGAGCCGGCGCTGGCATGGTCCATCTCGACGAAGAACCCGCGCTCTTCCAGGTGCGGCGATTCCACCACCTGCTGCGGCGTCTGAACCAGCCCTATGACCAGGCCCCGGGCCATGGTCTCTCGCATCAGGTCCAGGTTCGCCCACTGGGCCAGCTTGGGGGCCACCAGTCCATGAAGCTCCTCCCAGTGTTCCATCCGGCCGGCGCGTGACGCGAACTTGGAGTCCAGCAGCCCCGGTTCCTCCAGGAACTCGGCCCACGCCTGCATGGGACGCCCGCCGGTGCCAGCCGTGGTGAGCGTTACTTCTCCGTCCAGGGTGGGCAGGTGCATCCCGTCCATTACGTTGCCGTCACTGCCGCCGCGGTGGGGGTTGCGTCCGGTGTAGGTGTAGGGGTGAATGAGCCCGGAGGGGGTGCTGACGGCGGCCTCCATGGTCGAGACATCGATGTGGGTGCCTTTTCCTGACTGCTCCCGCCGCATCAGCGCCGCCATTACCGCCACCGCCCCGTTGCGGGCAGCGGTAATCTCCATCTGCTGCAGGGCCGTGCCCATGGGCGGCTGGCTGGCCGAGCCTGTTACCGCATAAAGGTAGCCCCCCATGGCCTGTGCCACCAGATCATCGCCCTGGTAACTGGCGTAGGGCCCGTCCTGACCAAAATAGGTGATGGAAACGAGGATCAGGCCGGGGTTGGATTGGGACAGCTCTTCATAGCCCAGTCCCAATTCCGCCAGTTTCCCGGGTGGGTAGCTTTCAAGAATAATATCCGCAGTGTTGGCCAATCGCTCGAAAAGCTCCCGACCTTCTGCCTGCTCCACGTCCAGTGTGATGCCCCGCTTGTTGGTATTGAAAGCAAGGTAGGAGGTGGCCCGGTCGGGATGGGGAACGTCGTCAATAAAGGGCGGCTCGTGACGGGCCTGGTCGCCCCAGCCGGGCGGCTCAACTTTGATGGTGTCCGCGCCCTGGTCGGCCAGCAGCTTGGCGCAAAACGCGCCCGAGGGCCGGTGGGTCAGTTCCAGTACGCGCAATTCTGAAAGTATTCCGGGCATGGTCTCTCCAGCAACTGCTTATCCACGAAAATCGATAGCGCTACACTCTCATGGGTATCCACTTTCAAAAGCAGAGGGACATTTTACCGGGATAAACAAGGATGAACGGGATGGACAGGATGATTCCAGTTCGGGCTTGACCAGCCGCGGGCTCAACCCGGGATCCGCTCATCGCATGGCGAGCGGGTGCCTTGGGTGACCGGATTGCAACACTTCGTTCGCAATTAAGGTCCGAGTGAGACTGGGGACGCGTGGGTGTTGTTCTTAGCGATTGTTCGTGTGTCCTGGCGCGTGAATCACGGCCTTGACTCGTCGGGCCGGGGTGCGCCAAAAACCACGCCCTCGGATTCCAGTTCCCCTATTTCCGACGGCGACAACCCGGCCAGGTCTGCCAATATCGCCTCGTTGTCCTGCCCCAGTTCCGCGACCTTCGCAATCGACATGGGATTACCGGGATCTCTGAAGGGGCGGCCGGCGAAAATACGAGAACCAACGGCAGGGGCCTGAGGGTTGGAGAATTCCCACATATAGCCCCGTTCCTGCAGATGCGAGTCGTTTACCAGGTCCTCGGCGGTCATCGCCGAGCCGGCGGCGATGCCCAATCCCTGCAGCTTCCGTGCGAGCTCCAGGTCGTCGTGCTGGGAGGTCCAGTTGCCGATCAACTCGTCCAGCTCATGGCGGTTGTGCCAGCGGGCTAAAACGGTGCCGAATTTCGCCTCCACGGCCCACTGGGGGCTGCCCATTGCTCCCTTCAGCAATTCCCATTCCGTGTCGGACGACACGACGATGACTATCCAACGGTCGTCGCCCCTGGCCGGATATACATTGTGCGGCGCTTTCCACCAGTGGGCGCAGCCCAAACGGTCGCGGGTTATGCCTCGCTGCGCCTCGAGGATGGCCGGTCCCACTGACGAAACACCGGTCTCCAGCATGGTAAGGTCAACCCGCGTGCCCCTGCCCGTCTTGTTGCGCTGGTACAGGGCCAGCAGCAGGGCGTAGGCCACGTTGTTGCCTACGGAATGGTCCATGTAATTGGGGCTGGCCCGCATGGAAGGGCCGCCCTCGTAGCCGGTCAGGTACGACAAACCACAAGCGGCATCGACGGTGCGGGCCCGGGAGCCGGCCCGCCGCCAGGGTCCGGTGTACCCGTAAGCGGTGCCGCTGAGGGTGATGATGCGGGGGTTGATTGCGGAGAGGCTGTCATGGTCGAACCCGAACCGCTGCATGGTGCCCGGACGGAAATTGTCGGTCACGATGTCAGCCTTCTCCGCCAGCTTGAGAAAGACTTCCTTGCCCCGCGGATTGGTCACGTCCATGCACAGGCTGCGCTTGTTGCGGGCGCCGTAATAGACCATGTTGCCGGCCTCGTTCCACCACTCTTCACCCGCAGTCCCTCCAGGAAAGGGACCGGATTTTCGGTCCTGCAGATGGTCGGGGCTTTCGACGCGGATGACATCGGCGCCCAGATCCGCAAGGAAGCCCGTCCCCCACGGCAGCGCATGCACCTGCTCCAGGGTTAGGACCCTGACCCCGTCGAGAATTCCCTTCTCCGCCATTGCCCCCGGACCTCCATTTGCCGCTGCTGCGCCCAAGAGTTGGACGGGCCCAATCATAGTCCAGACCAGGGACCAAGTCCACTTGGGCAGTTACCCCCGGCCCATGAATCTATAGTTCCATGCAATTGGTCGATAACGGCGCCTCAAGCGTGTAGTCTGCGCCTGCTCAGAGTTAGTGGAGATACCTACTCCCTGAACACCTGCTCACCGCCGCCGTCATCCCGGCGTTGAACCTGCTCCAGATCAACGCCTCCGAATCGCTGCGGCACGATCCTGCGCGGATGAAGTTGAATGCCACATTTCGCCGGGGGTGGACCCGAAGGTGATCGTCCAGGCCACGGGCCGCCGATGCTGTCTGGACATCGCCGAACCGGTGGAATTTGCGTCAGCTTCGGATCAGTTCAGGCGGGTAATACGGTTCTGGGGGCCGGGGGCCACCGCCCCGGTGTCGGCGAAGTAGGCAATCAGAGCATCGAGGTCAAGTGCGCCCCCATGCCTGTCAGTACCATCGGCCAGGACGCTGTAACGATCTCCGCCGCCGGCCATGAAACTGTTGACGGTCACCCGATAGCTCTGGTCAGGATCCACCACGCGGCCGTCAATGGCGATGCTGGCCGGAACCACCTTCGAACCGGTTGGCCGAGCGGCGTCCCAGGTGTAGCTGAAGCCCGCGGAAACCTGGAGGATTCTGCTGGAACCCGGTTCCGGATTGTCGAACTGGCTCTCGAGCAGGGTGTGGATCTGGGCGCCGGTCAGCGACATGGTGACCAGGCTGTTGCCGAAGGGATGCACTGCGAAGCCTTCTCCGAAGGTCAACTCACCATCGGCCTCGCTGCCGGAAGCCGCGAATACGATGTCATCGCGGATGCCGCCGGTATTCATGAACGCGACCACCGCGTTGCCAGTATCGGCGCCACGGGTCGCCGCGAGTTGGGCGTCCGCAATAACATCGCCCAGCGCCGACTCGCCGGCCGCATTACTCTGCCGGGTGATGTCGGTGGTGGTGACGCCGATTACTGCGTTGGCCAGCGGCCCCGAGAGCATCGCGTACCGGTCGATCAGCGTGGTAAGCGCGGGATCGGGGGTCACGCCAGCCGGAGAGTTCGGGACGTTGTTGATCGTTTTGACCGCCAGGTCCTTGGTGACCCGGTCCAGCGTCACGTCAATGACGGTGAACATGCGGCCGCCATGGTCGGCCATGGTCACCCACTTCCCGTCGATCTCGCAGATGAACTCATCGTTGGTATGACCGGCGATGACCACGTCGACCGCGTCGTCGAGCCGGGCGGTGATGTCCGCAATCGGGCCGATGAGTCCGGATCCGCAATCGTTCTGCCCGCCGTCGGAGAACCCACCCTCGTGAAGCAGGACAACGATGGCTTCGATGCCCTCTCCCCGCAACTGGGGCACCAGGGCGTTGACCACCTCTGCCTCATCCTCGAACGTCAGGCCCGCCACCCCGCTGCGGGCGACAATGCTCGGCGTCCCTTCCAGGGTCAATCCGATGAACGCCACCTTCACTCCCTGGTAATCGCGAATGGCATAGGGCGGGAAGATGGTTTGACCGGTCGCGTCGTCAATGACGTTGGCGGCGAGGAACTGGAAGTCGGCGCCTTCAAAAGGATCGCCGTCGAGGTCACCATCAACCGGGTGCGGCCCGCCATGCTGCATACGCAGAAGCTCCGCCATCCCTTCATCGAACTCATGGTTGCCCACACCGTTGATTTCCAGGCCCATCAGGTTCATGGCTTCGATGGTGGGTTCGTCGTGGAAGAGCGCCGAGATCAATGGCGACGCGCCGATGAGGTCCCCGGCCGACACGAAAATCGAGTTCTCCGCCCCGTCGGCGACGGCTGCGAGGTTGGCCGCCAGGTAATCCACTCGGCCAACGCCGCCGAAGGAGCTGGACGAAGTCGCGATGTTGCCGTGAAAATCATTGATCGCCAGTATCCGAAGCTGTACCTCGTCAGGCTGCTCATTCCGTTGGTCGCTGGGTTGAGGAATCGGGGTGACGATGCGGGTAACCGGTACTTGCCTGGTTATTTCCACCTGTCGTGTAACCTCGATCTCGACCAGAATCTCCCTGACGGTCTCGACTACCCGCGTCACCGGCACCTCTCGCGTCACTTCAACCTCTGTCGGCAATGGTGGTGGACTGGCACAACCTATGACAGACAGCGCTCCCAAGGCACAAATCATTGCAATCAAAGGTCTCAATTTCCTGTCCTCCCACGTTCGGCGAAATAGATAGCTTCGCTACCAACGATACAATGAGACAGGCTGGGCTGCCACGGCGTGGCAATTTCCGGACCATGGTCGGAGCAGGTCGGAGAGGACCGACTCCAGGGACCCTGCCACGCCCCGTTCTGCGGCGCGCGGCTCTGGGAGATACGGGGACTTCCCGTGGGACAGCGAGAACTCCGGCGATGGTGGTCATGAGCGGGGCTCCAGAGGGGCGCTTTGGGCAAGACAAACACCCGCGTTCAGCCCAAATTGCGCGCAGCGAACGAGTGTTCACGACGAGTGCGCAAGCCCTTGATTCCGACGTCGTTTGCCTGACCACGGTGGGCCAGCAATCGTACTCGGCGACGGGCCACTCCTCGTCGTTTCCCTGAGGGAGCATCCTGGCCTTATGGGTGAATGTACCCGCCGCGTCGGGTCCGCCCGCAATAGACGGATAGCCATCCGTTACGATGGTATCGATACCCTTCCCACCGGATCGGCGGACCGGCTTACCGCCGCCACTGCATCAGTCGGGCTGCCGTGGCCGTCGGCGTCATCACTGAGATCAAAACTGGTGCCGGACGGAGGCGGCCCCAGGCAGCATGTGACTCGCCGAAGTGGCCGATTCGGACCGGCGGAGTGAGCCGTGAGCTGGCTGTTCTTCCGCGGTGAGGCGCGCTTCAGGATTCGCTCATCCATCACGCCTGATACACTACACGGCGTTGACGGTTTAGCGTGACCGCCATGATCTTGGTCGGATATAGGATTTGGTGCAGCAGTGCGATTGATCAGCGTTTGGATTTTGTTGGCGACCGTTGCGTCGATATTGGCAGCCTGCGGTGCGCCGACGGGGCAACAGTCCTGGCCGGAGGTGCGCCAAAACGACACGTTCGTGGTTACCGATGTGTCCACCCTGGTCGTGGATAACTTCAACGGCAGCGTGAAGGTGTACGGCAGCGAGTACGGTGATCGCATCAGCGTCGCGACAGATTTGAGGCGTCCTGACCGGCTGTCTTACGAAGCGGTGCAGAGCGGGAATACGGTCACCATCACGGCACGAGGGATCGGCTTCTGGGCGGACCACTTCCCGAGGGGACGACGGGCAAATATCGATGTCACCGTGCCTCGCAATTTGAACGTCCAGGTAGAGGCTGAAAATGGGGCCATCATCATGCGGGGCGTCACCGGCACGGTGGAGTTGAAGACGTACAACGGAGCCATCAAAGTCGCCGACGTGACCGGGGTATACGACATCACAACTTCCAACGGAAAGATTGAAGTCGATGACGGCCAGGGAGCCTTCCGCATCAGGACCTCAAACGGCGGAATTCGGTTTCAGGGAGAACTGGCTCAGGGTACGAACAATCAATTCAAAACTTCCAACGGGAACATCACCACCTTGCTCGAGGGCAAGCCGGTCAGTTTGAGTGTGGATGCGCAGACCAGTAACGGCGATATTGTGATGGGAGCGGCCCTTCCGGTCGCTTCGGCGATCCGCCACAACAACCGCCTGTCCGCGGTGATTGGAGATGGCAACACCGATCTGACGCTTGCTACTTCCAACGGTTCGATCTTTATCGAATGACCCTGTTGCCTATTCCCCAGGTATCGCCGGGCAAGAGTGGGACGACTTTGACCAAGCCCCGTGCTAACCACCGAACTGACCGCCGGCGTCAGGAAGGCTTGGTTGCTACGAAAAGCGCCCAGCCAATGTTGCCGGCGTTGGCCGAGTCTACCCAGAAGGACAACGCTGCCACCGTGCCATCGATGGTTTCGTAACCGATGCGCGGAGCCAGGGCTTCCCGGTTTTCCTGGAGACGGTCGCGCACCCAGGCGTAGGAGCGGGCGACGTGCTGGGACCAGTCTTCTTCCCGCATCACGGGCAGCCCTAGCCGTGACAGCGCCTGCCGGTAATCTTCCAGGTCCCACATATCGGGTGATTTGACCCGGTCGTAGATCCTCTCCCGGTCCGCTTCGGGAGTGCTTCGGCGCACGAGGATATCCGTGAAGACGAGGCTGCCGCCCGGCTTGACCACGCGCCGGCATTCCGAAAGAACAGCAATCTTGTCCGCAGCATGCAGAAAGGCTTCCTGGCTCCAGACCACGTCATAGGTCCCGTCACCATAGCCGAGGTGGTGAAAATCCCCGTATTCAAAGGACAGCAGGTCATCCAGGCCGGCCTCGGCGGCACGGGAGCGGGCCAGTTCCAACTCCTTCTCACTAATGTTCGTGCCGGTCACCGTGCAGCCGAAGTTTGCCGCCAGGTATCGAGCGGTGGAGCCGTAGCCGCACCCCAGGTCCAGCACACGCATTCCCGGAGTCAGCGAAACCGCGTTGGCCATGATCTCGTTGGTATGCTCCATGGCCTCTGGATGGGGACAATCCGGGCTGCAGGGCACGCCCAGATGCAGATTGTCGCCCCAGATTGTGCGGTAAATCTCGTCAGCGGGGCCGTCGTAGTAGGCCTGGGTACTGGCGACGATGGCGCCAACGTCTCTTTCGGTCATGGTATGCATCTCCGGTGGCGTCGTCAGGATTGCGACCGGCCGCACCGGGATCCGGGACGGCACAAGCGTGAGCCACGGAACGTCGTGCCGAAATCCATTCCCGGCTGACGTCTACTTGCTTGCAACTTGGATCACGAAATCCGGATCGTAGCGGTCATAACCCGCTACGAAATCACCGTATCGCTGCACACCCCGGAAGCCGGTACGGAGCAACAGGTCGGTCAGGTAGTCCTGGCGGAGGGGGAATATGGTGAGGAAATGGACCTCCCCGTCACTGTATTCGTACCGCATCTTCACAATGTCTTCAGTCAGTTCTTCAGGCTTGACGTCCACGGTTTCGCCCAGGTAGTACGATTGGTGCTTGCTGCTGAAACCATTATCCAGGATGGCATCATAGTTGCGCTGGTCAATGATGGCGATCCCATCATTGTTGAGCAGGCGGTACACCTCGCCAAGGGACCGGATGCGATCCGATTCGTCAAACAGGTGAGTGAACGCGTTGCCCAGGCAGATCACGGCGTCAAACCGCTCGGCGCCAAAAGGATTCGCCCAACCTCGTCCACTCGGCCTCCACGACACGAAGGTCATCGATCCCGAAGCGTTCGGCATTTTCCCTGGTCTGCGCCACCATGTTGGGTGCGCCATCGGCGGCGGTTACGTCGAACCCGTCGGCTTTCAGAGTCACGGCATGAAATCCGGTGCCGCAGGCGATGTCCAGCACAGTTTCGACCCCATGCTCCCTCAGGACATTCTGGAAGAAGTTGTTTTCCGCCTCCGCACGACGCTGCCAGTCGATCAATTCGTCCCACCGTCCGACGAACTCGGGCGAGTACTGCTCCTTGTACAGGTCCTTGGGGACGGTGATCCTTTCGGCTTGAGACATGCAATCACTCCTTGGGTGATGAAATTGATTGCCCTGGAAGGTCCTGTAACTGGTCAACTCCGTGACACGTTCCAATGAATCTGAATTGACCGCCGCACCGAATACCTACAGGGGATACGGCGTCAACACCGCGACGGAGTCGGTCGCAAGAGGCGCCGGAGGCAGAGACGCAACACGCCTGCCGCTGAAAGGGTCTATCCAGAGTTCGTCCAGAACTGGCCCCCAGAGCTTATTCGTTTGTAACGGTGAACAACAGGAGACTGCGCAGGCGACGGTCACCGGCGCCGGATCCCCTGGACAGGACGCCCAGTCGAAGCTCGAACAGCAAGGGTTGATCGCATCCTTGCTGAAGGGTTATACGACGCCACGCTAAAGGCGTGCCCTGCTGTTGTCAAGACAAGACATCCTTCGCTTCAAACGGGATGCTGGTTACTACGCCAGGCATTGGGTGGTGAAACGCGCTCACAGTCGACTCAACCGGTTCCGGGGCATCTCGGCCCGTTTGTCCAACCGCTCACGGCTACTGTTTCGCATTTCTGCATTTCGCCTGCGCCGTCGTATCACTCAGAGCCGTCCGGCTATTGGGACACGCTCAAAACCAGCCGTCGGTAGTTGGGAGAGACTCGCGCACGCGTTGAATCTCTGGGCGAAGGCCAATGCCTTTGCCTGGTGATCGTGAGGCCACAACAATACTTGATGGCGACCCATTCCACGCCGTGATTGCACCAATGGGACCGGTCTCGAGTTGGGCCGGCAAATCCGTCGACTGCGGTGCGATTGGGTTGGAGCCTGGTAATGAATAATGTTACCTATAGTGAATTGCTGGTGCCCGCCTGTGATGGTAGACTCCCCGTCGGCGCCGTGTATAAGCGACGTTACGAGACTTTCAAGCACCGAGCCGCCGGGGTAGAGTGGGAACTTATGTGTAGACTTCCTTGCCGAGGAGCATAATAGGTGGGAGGTCAGTGGTTCAATGTCACTGAGTCCGGCCGCTTGAGGCGCCCCAGAGCCGCGGCGTCGGGGGTCTGACTGGCGTCCCTGGGACATTCGTGAACATTTTGGCGTCTACGACCCGCTCGGGTAAAAATTCACCAGCCGGGACGCCCCGTCCCGTGTTTCTGAACGTCTAGCGGCTACGCCGGCGCTCATGGACCCTGGCGGCCCCAATTTGCGCCACCGGCATGGTGTGATCAAAATGAGGATATTGAGTACCCGGTGTGCGGCCTCTATCAAGGGGCCAAGTTGGTCCAGGGCGTCGGTGTGCCGCGGCGGGACGCTGTCCGCGCTGTTCCTTACCCTCATGCTCACTGCCCTGGCCTGCTCCGCCGCTGCTCCCGGCGAACCGGCGGACACCGGGGAAACGGCAGGGACCAGCGCCAGCAAACTCACCGTCGTAACCACCCTCAACATAGTTGCCGACTGGGTTGCGGTGGTGGGCGGAGACAAAGTGGAGGTTACCCCGCTTCTGCCCGCCGATACCGACCCCCACACCTACAAGCCCGGCGCGCAGGACATCGCCAGAGCGGCCGAGGCCGACATGGTGGTCACTGTGGGCGAAGGACTGGAGGACCAGTGGATTAACGACCTGGTCGCCAACGTCGCGAAGGACCCAGACTCCATAATCACCCTGCACCAATATATTGACCTCCTGGAGTACGAGGAAGACGCAGATGACCACGGCGATGGCCACGACCACGACCACGGCCCGCTGGACCCCCACTTCTGGTTTGACCCCGTCCGCGTCAAGGACGCAGTGCACGGTATCGCAGTAAGCCTGGCCGAAGCCGACCCGGCCGGACGCTCCGTGTACGAGGCCAACGCCGCCGCCTACGCCGCCGAGCTGGACTCTCTCCACATATGGATCGAGGAGCAGGTTCAGACAGTGCCTGCGGAACGCCGGTTGCTGGTCTCTGCCCACGATAGCCTGCGGTACTTTGCCCAACGGTACGGCTTCAAGGTGGTGGGCGCCGTGAAACCGCCCTCCGGCCACGAGGAACCCAGCGCCCAGGAACTCACGGAATTGGCGGATCACATCAAGGAGGAAGGAGTCCCGGCCATTTTCTCCGAGGACGTGTTCGCGCCCCGGCTGTCCCAGCGAATTGCTGAAGAGACCGGCGCGCAGCTGGTTTCAACCCTGCGCACCAGTTCCCTGGGCGAGGCGGACGGCGTTGCCGGCACCTACCTGGACTTCATGCGGTACAACGTCGGCGTCATTGTGGGAGCGCTCAAGTAGCAATGGCTGCCGAGGGATTGGCGCACCGCCTGGTCTTCGAGGATCTGACCGTCCACGTCAACGGGCTGCTGGTGCTGGACCGGATCAACTTTGAGGCTGGCCCCGCCAGCCTGGTGGGAGTGCTGGGGCCCAACGGGGCGGGCAAAAGCACGCTGTTCAATACCATTGCGTCGATAATACGCCCCACCTCCGGAAGAGTGCTGATCAATGGGCGTCCACCTGAGGGAGAGCGCAGCCAGGTGGCCTACATGACGCAGTACGAACGGATCAACTCCCGCATCCCCATGAACGCGTGGGACGTGGTGATGCAGGGCCGAGTGCGGGAGATTGGCTGGCTCCGTTGGCCCCGCCGCTCCGACCGGGATATCGTGCGCCGGGCCCTGGAAACGGTGGAGATGTGGCCCTTCCGAAATGCCCAGATCACCGAGATGTCCGGGGGGCAGCGCAAACGGGTCTTCATCGCACGCGCCCTGGCCCAGGGCGCCAGCATCCTGCTGTTGGACGAACCCTTCTCCGGAGTGGATGTCCACTCCCAGTCTTCCCTGTTGGACGTGTTGCTCAGGCTGCGGGACGATGGCCACACCATCATGATGTCCTCCCATGACATCGTCCAGATGTTCGAGATCTGCGACGATTACCTGCCCCTGAACTGCGAACCAGAGGCGCTGGAACGTATCAATATAAGCCGGCAATCCACACAATCCCCGTATCCGGTCGAGATATGACTCAGCGGTGTGCATTCTCGTCCACGGCGACGCCGGGGCGGGCGCGGCCATGGATTTCCTGATCGAAGGACTGCTGGGTCCTTTCCAGTACAGTTTCATGCAGCGGGCGCTGGTGGTGTCGCTGCTGGTGGGCGTGATGTGCCCGGTGCTGGGCGTTTACGTGGTAACTCGCGGCCTGGGCTTCGTGGGCGATGCCCTGGCCCACTCGGTGCTGCCGGGGATGGTGGCCGCCTTCATGCTGGGACTGAGCCCCTTCGTCGGCACCATTCCTGTAGCCATCGCCGTGGCGCTACTCATCGGCTACCTGGTCAAGCGAGTCGGCGTGGCCGAGGATACCTCGGTGGGGATCACGTTTGCCGGGCTTTTCGCCCTGGGACTGGTCATGCTGACGGCGGCCCGCGGACTGCCGGTGAACCTGGAGGACATTCTCCTGGGCCAGGTGCTGGGAGTGTCGCGAACCGACGTGTACATCACCCTGGGCCTGGCTGGCGCGGTGTTGGCACTGGTTTTCGTTATCCGCAAAGAGCTGCTTTTCGCAAACTTCGACCCCACTGGTGCGTTGGTCATCGGATTACCCACCAACCTGCTGGAGTACACGCTTCTGGTCCTGCTGTCGGTGGTGACGGTGATTTCGCTGCAGACAGTGGGCATCGTGCTGGTGGTATCCATGTTGATAACGCCTGCTGCCACGGGGCTGCTGTTGATGCGGAACTTCTACCGGGCACTGTTTCTGGGAGTGGCGTTGGGAGTTGCCGCTGCCTTCATCGGGCTGTACGTGTCCTTCTACTTCAACCTGCCCTCGGGCCCGGTGATGGCGCTGCTGACCACCGCCTTTTTCATGCTGGCGCTGGCCTGGAAGCAGGTCGTCTCGAGGCTCACGAATCCCGGCCGAGCGCCCTGAATCAACAGGTAGCCCTTACCCGTTTCGGGAATGACCCAGCGCAGCACCCGGTTGGCGTTGTTCAGGACCAGGCTTGTTGAAAACGTCGGCGTGCCAGCCGACCCAATGAGATGCTCGGTCGCGGTGCCGCGACGGTCTGTTGTTTTCGCGGCGTTGGGTGATCGGACCTTTGGACCGTGGCCGCATCCGCTTCAACCTGTTCCAGTTCACAACCCGGCAGATCCGGAATTTTCTTGACAGCAACCGTCCGCCAGCCCCGACTGACGAGCAACTGGGCTGCGGCAATCGGGTGGCTCCTGCGGTACGGCTGGAACATGGGCCCGCCCGAACGGGGCGTGGAACCGGGCGCCAGCCGCCCCGTCAAGCCTGCGGACGTCTCTTTCATCGAAGCATTTAACGGGCGGTTCCGACCGAAATGTCCGATCGAGAAATAGCTACTCTCCCTGGAGGACGCCGAGGCAAAGGTGGGTTCCTGTCCGAATCCATACCATGAAGAAAGGCCACGCAGTGCCCTTGGAACCAAGTTCCCGGGAAGTTCGTAGCGCTGGCAGAAAGTGGAGACAGACCCGCAAAACCCGCACTATGGCTGGTACCGGAAATGGGGCAAGGCCATCGGCCCAGGATCCAAACAATAATGCTGGATCCATTCGTGGGGGCCTGATCCCGATGACTCAGCGGACACATGCCCATGATGCCGCAGGAATGATGCAACCAGCGCGGTATCACATTGGTTCGTGCGATAACATAATCTTTTATAATCTCAGCCGGCGCCAGCAACAAATGGCCATATCGAACCGTATCCCACATTCCTTGACGGGAGCATTGCAAGGGATGCGAAGCCGTGCATCAGCCAGGGGGAGAGTCAGAGTTGACCACAGAAGACCACCGCGATTCGGAGATTAGGGCCCTGCGGGCCCGCCTGTCCAGAATGACCGAGGCGAGCCGGCGCATCAACGAGAACCTGGACTTCGACACCGTCCTCCAGGACGTTCTGGATTCGGCCCGATCTCTTATCGAGGCCCGGTACGGCGTGATCACCCTGTTCGACACACAGGGGAATATTCAGGAGTTTCTGTCTTCCGGCTTGACCGCCGAGGAAGCTGCGAACCTCTGGGTCCTGCCAGAAGGGCTTGCGGTCTTCAATTCGCTGAGCCAGGTTCAGGAACCGCTGCGAATGAGCGACTTTGATTCCTACCTGCGTTCGCTGGGGCTTCCGGAGTTCCGGGCCCCGATGGACGTGGGACCGTCGATCCCTTTGATGGTGGCCCCGATCCGGTACAAGGACGAGACGGTCGGCATCTTTTTTGTGTGCGAGAAGGAGGAGGGCCAAGGGTTCACCGCCGAGGACGAGGAGACGCTGGCGATGTTCGCCTCCCAGGCGGCGCTGGTGATCGTCAACGCTCGGCGTTACCGCGACGAGCAGCGCGCCAGGGCCGACCTGGAAACGCTGATCGACACCTCTCCGGTGGGTGTGATCGTCTTCGACGCCCGCACGGGAGTCCCCACTTCCTTCAATCGCGAAGTGGACAGGATTCTCAGCCGCCTGCAGCCCGAGGGCCCGGATTTTGGTGGCCTGATGCAGTCGGCCACCATCCGTCGAGCCGATGGTAGGGAGGTCTCCCTGCAGGATCTATCGATGGTCCAGGTGCTCAGCGCCGGAGAGACGGTCCGGGCCGAGGAGGTGGTCATCGCGATGCCTGATGGCGAGAGCGTTACGTTATTGCTGAACGCCACCCCCATCCTATCAAGGAGTGGAGAGATCGAGACATTCGTGGTCACCCTGCAGGACATGACCCCGGTGCAAGAGATGGAACGGCTGCGCGCCGAGTTCCTGGGCATGGTGAGCCACGAGTTGCGCACCCCACTGACGTCGGTCAAAGGATCTGTGGCAACCCTGCTGGACCCCGCAGCCGCGCTGAACCCCGCAGAGATGCGCCAATTCCTGCGCATCATCGACACTCAAGCCGACCGGATGCGCTCTCTGATCAGCGATCTGCTGGATGTGGCGCGAATCGAGACCGGGGCGCTGTCGGTATCACCGGAACCCGCAGACGTGGCAGTGCTGGTCAACGATGCGCGCAGCTCGTTTGTAAGCACCGGAGGCAAGCACGCTCTCGAAATCGACCTGGAGCCGGACCTTCCCTGGGTGATGGCGGACCGGCCGCGGATGGCGCAAGTGCTGGGCAACCTGATCGCCAACGCGGCGCGGCACTCGCCGGGGAACTCTCTTATCAGGGTGAGCGCGGTTCGGGACAGATACCACGTGGCGGTGTCGGTTTCCGACCGCGGCCGGGGCATTCCAGCGGAAAACCTGCCCAACCTGTTCAGGAAGTTCGCAAGGTTGGAGGCAGACGACCAGGGAGGCGACACCGGGTTGGGTCTCGCCATCTGCAGAGGGATCGTGGAAGCCCACGGCGGACGCATCTGGGCCGAGAGTGACGGCGCGGGCCTGGGAGCGCGCTTCACCTTCACCATCCCGGTCGTGGAGGAACGCGGGTTCGTATCTCCGGTATTGCCACCGGTTCGGCCTTCACGGCTGGAGGAAATCCCGATACCCATCCTGGCAGTGGATGACGACCCGCAGGCGCTCCGGTACGTGAGGGACGCGCTGTCCAACGCGGGCTACCACGCCGTCGGCACCGGAGACCCGAAGCAAGTCACGCGCCTCCTGGACGCCGAGGCTCCTGAACTCGTGCTTCTCGACCTGATGCTGCCGGGAACGGACGGCATCGAGCTGATGCAGGAGATACGGGAGATGTACGACATTCCGGTGATCTTCCTGTCGGCCTATGGGCAGGAGGAACTCGTGGCGCGGGCCTTCGACATGGGCGCCGCCGACTACGTGGTCAAGCCGTTTTCACCCACGGAGCTTGCGGCCCGGATCCGGGCCGCCCTCCGCCGGCACTCCGCGCCGGAGCCCGTGACCTCCTACGTGCTGGGCGACCTGGAGATCAACTACGCCGAACGCCGGGTGACCCTGTCCGGAAGCCCGGTGCGGTTGACCGCCATCGAGTACCGCACCCTCGCCGAACTGTCGACCAACGCTGGAACGGTGGTGACCTACGCCCAGCTACTGAGGCGCGTGTGGGGCGAAGACCAGAACGCAGACGTCCGTCCGATGCGCACCGTGATCAGCACCCTGCGCCGGCGACTGGGCGACGATGCCGACAACCCCACGTACATCTTCACCGAACCCCGGGTCGGCTACCGCATGGCGAAAGCGGGGGGCGACGCGGAGCAAGGGTCCACAGGGGAGTGATGGCGTACTGCGCACATGTACGGCGCCGGCCACGGGTGGCACGCTGATCATCTGAGGTGGCCGAGCCTGACTAACCGGTTCCCGAACCGGCGGCAAGACCACAAGCCAGTGCACCCGCCAGCGCCTTTGCGCCCGCCGCTACGGCTCAGCCGTTTGCACCGTCAGTGTGTTCGATGCGTTGTTGGGCCGCGTGAAGGTGTTCTGGCCATCCGAGGTGATGCTTGATCCCACACCGTGGACCCGCCCCTGCGGCAGCTTGATGGTGACCGGAACTCCAAGGGTTGTCGGCATAACGGTTATTACGTAGAGCCCGCCCTGATCGATGATGATGTTGGTAACGGTCCCATTGGTTATCTGGAAGTCCGAGGCGGTCAACCCGCGTACTAGTTCAACGGTCGTGAATCTCACCTCAGGATCGGTGAAAGTCAAATCGGTACGGAAAATCCCCGTTGCCACTTCATTCGGGTAATTCGCGAAGCGATGGGGCAGGTAAACTCCACTGAGTTCCGAGTCCAATTCGGCGCTATCCCAGTTGGGTGTATGCACCCCCAACCTCTCGGACGTGTTCAGGATCGTATCGCCTTGCCGCATGCGCGCCTGGTAAGTCACGGCCCCGCCTCGGCCCGAGAAATGCGTATGCATGAACCTGATGCACGTGTCGCCGCAGCCGGTGTAATCATCTCCCGGTTCGGCTTCTCTCCATATTCCGAAATCTTCCGTGTCGAGATCCTCGATACTAGCGCCAAAGTAGCTCTTTCGGCGCAGTTCAAACACCACGTCCGCGTCGGTCGGGATTGGACTTCCCAGCTCCCAGCAGAGGTCCACCCGAGCGTCCTTGTTAATCAGTCTTGCCCCGCAAAGCTTCAGCACCGTGGGCGCCTGGCTGCCATCCACATCGTGGCTCGCCAAAGTTCCGAGCGCGCCATGGCCCAGGGTAGCGTCCCTGTGGGTGGTGATGTGGCGAATGGAACCGCCATTGAGCCGCAGGCGATCGGCTCCCAGATAAATTCCGTTGCTATCCCGATCTCCTGACTGGACTGTGTACTCGAACTCGATGCTCGCCGTGCCGGAGCCGCCGCTGTAACTGAAGCCGACGTCCCGAGCGGGGTTGTCCGTGTCTCCGATGCGGACTACCAGCGTCGGAGTGCCGCTGTCGGTATTGACCACCACCAGTGAATCGAATTCGACCCTGAACCGGATGGTTTCGCCCTCTCCGTAGAAGCCATCGGCAGAGACGGGGTTAGAGGCGATTTTGACGCCTCCGGAGACAATCCGCGGCCGCTTGTTGACCTGATGCCGGGGATTTGGGTCCAGGGCGCCGTGGGTGATCAGCGCATCCTCATTGGTAACCAGGTGCTTGATGCTCCCTCCGTTGAGCGCCAGGCCGTTTTCGCCGAGGGCCAGGCCGGCGACGGAACTGTCCAACGAGTTCACCGTGTAGGTGAAAGTCAGCACTCGATTGTTGGAATCTATTGATTTGTAACTGGCCTGACGATTGTAGGCCCCTGAGACAAACCCAACGTAGGGCGTGCCGTTGGTGGTGTCCACCGACACCGGTCCGTCGAATCGGACAGACAATTCGATCTCGTCACCGGTGGCATAGGTGTCGTCCCAGCCCGGGTTGCTGGAGAAGGACACCCCGCTGATTTCCGCCCACAACCGGTTCACGGTTACGGTGTAGGAGCGAGTGGTCAGGCCAGGCTTGGACACGTTAACCGTACTGGTATTGGCGCCCCGATCCAAATCAACCTGGTGCCCGTCCGTGTTAGTGTCCGAGTCCGCGGGTGTGATTACGACCGTGCTTCCGGTGTCCGCTGACGCCGACACGGTGGTTTCCGTGACTCCGCGACCCACGGTAGCCGTGTAACTGATGGTTCCGTAGGCAAAGGCTGGCGACAGCGTCATGTCGCTGAGAGACAGGGTTGTGAGGGCAGCGAGCTGGATGCTCCCGTCCACCTTGTGGCGAGAGGGAGTGCCGTCCGAGGCCGGCGTGCCGTGGTTCAGATTGGCATCCCGTCCGGTGGAGGCGTGCTTGATGGTGCCTCCCTGGCGCCGTATCTGATTCCTGCTCACGACTATTCCAGTGTTGTCCATATCCTCGCCCTGCACCACGTACTCAAACACCAAGGTGTCGGTTCCGGACCCGCTGGCGTAGGCCATATCCTTGTCCCTCGCCCGGATTCCTGGATGCCACAACCTCGTCCTCAAGGTTGGAGTGCCGCCGGTGGTGTCCACGTTCACCACGGAGTCGAAGGTCACGCTGATGGCGATGGTCTCACCCAGACCGTAGGTGTCCGTGGTCGCCTGAGGCGTGGACGTGATTACCACGCCGCCAGTGACAACCTTCGGGATCTTGTTCACCAGGTGGCCCGACTGGTCGGACAGCGCGGCGTGGGTCAGCACCGCAGCCCGGCTGCTGACGCTGTCCGTAATGGTCCCCCCATTCAGGGCCAGGGAGTTGGCGCCGATGGACACCCCGTCCTGGTCGTCATCCGCTGCCACCACCGTGTAGGAGAAAGTCAGGATGCGGTTGGTGGCGTCGATGGACGAGTAGACAGCGTTTCGCCTATTGCTTCCCACCGCGATGGTCACATACGGAGTTCCCCCAGTGGTGTCCACCGTAACGGGCGAGCCGAAGGTCACGGTGGCGGTGATGGCGTCGCTTTCAGCATAGGTGGAGTCAGTCCCAGCGTCGCTGGAAACCGCAACCGACTGCACCGCCGCGTTGAACGAGATGGTGACGGTGTACGTGCTGGTGATCTTGCCGTCGGCAGAGGCCGTGATGGTGATGGCCGTGCCCTGGCTCACGTCCACCTGGTGTCCATCGACGCCGTCTTCAGCATCGGCCGGGGAGATCGTGATCGACGTTCCCGTCTCTGCCGTGGCCGACACCGTGGTCTGCGTGGTGGCCGTGGTCGCGGTTCCGACGTAGGTCGTCGTATCGGCGTCGAAGGCGGGCGCCAGGGTGACGCCGGTCAGGGCGAGGGCGGACAGCGTGGCCCGGTCAGCCCCCAGCGTGCCGTCCACCTTGTGGTCGGCGAAGACCCCATTCGTCCCGGGCTGAGCGTGGGTCAGCAGCGCGCCCAGCCCGGTGGTGGAATGGGTTATCGTGCCGCTGTTCAGCGCCAGTTGGCTGGCTGCCACGGCGACGCCGTCGTCGTCAACGTCATCAATCAGCACGGTGTACTCAAACACCAGCGTAGCGGTGCCGGTGCCGCTGGCGTAGGCGAGGGTCCTGGACACCGCTGCGCCGCCGCCCTCCGAGAAGCCCATGGTCAGGGTCGGCGTGCCCCCGGTGGTGTCCACGTCCACTACAGAGTCGAAGGTGACAGAGAAGGCGATGGTCTCACCCAGACCGTAGGTGTCGTTGGTCGCCTGGGGCCTGGACGTGATTGCCACGCCGCCGGCTACGACCTTCGGGATCTTGTTCACCAGGTGGCTCGACTGGTCGGCCAGCCTGGCGTGGGTCAGCACCGCAGCCCGGTTGCTGACACTGTCCGTGACGGTCCCCCCATTCAGGGCCAGAGAGTTGGCGCCGATGGACAACCCGTCCTGGTCACTGTCGCCAGCCACCACCGTGTAGGAGAAAGTCATGATGCGGTTGGTGGCATCGATGGATGAGTAGCCAGCGTTCCGGTCGTTATCGCCCACCGCGATGGTCACATACGGTGTGCCGGCGGCGGTGTCCACGGTGACCGGGCGGTCGAAGGTGACGGCTACCGTGATGGCGTCGCCTTCAGCATAGGTGGCGTCAGTCCCCGGGTCACTGGAAACCGCAACCGACTGCACCGCCGCGTTGAACGAGATGGTGACGGTGTAAGTGCTGGTGATCTTGCCGTCGGCAGCGGCCGTGACCATGATGGCCGTGCCCTGGCTCACGTCCACCTGGTGTCCGTCGACGCCGTCTGCAGCATCGGCCGGCGAGATGGTGATCGCCGTTCCCGTCTCTGCAGTGGCCGACACCGTGGTCTGCGTGGTGCCTGTGGTCGCGGTTCCGACGTACGTCGTCGTATCGGCGTCGAAGGCGGGCCCCAGGGTGACGCCGGTGAGGGAGAGGGCGGACAGCGTGGCCTGGTCAGCCCCCAGCGAGCCGTCCACCTTGTGGTCGGCGAAGACGCCATTCGTCCCGGGCTGGGCGTGGCTGAGGTTAGCGTCCTTGCCGGTGGTGGAGTGGGTTATCGTGCCGCTGTTCAGCGCCAGTTGGTTCGCTGCCATAGCCAGGCCGTCGTCATCCACGTCGTCGATGAGCACGGTGTACTCAAACACCAGGGTAGCGGTGCCGGACCCGCTGGCGTAGGCAAGGGTTTTGCTGACCGGGTTGCCGCCGCCCTCCGAGAAGCCCATGGTCAGGGTCGGTGTGCCCCCGGTGGTGTCCACGTTCACCACCGAGTCGAAGGTCACGCTGAAGGCGATGGTCTCGCCCAGACCGTAGGTGTCGGTGGTCACCTGGGGCGTCGACGTGATTGCCACTCCGCCGGTGACAACCATTGGAATCCTGTTCACCAGGTGGCCCGACTGGTCGGACAGCGCGGCGTGGGTCAGCACCGCAGCCCGGCTGCTGACGCTGTCCGTGATGGTCCCGCCGTTCAACGCCAGAGAGTTGGCGCTGATGGATACCCCGTCCTGGTCGTCATCCGCTGCCACCACCGTGTAGGAGAAAGTCAGGATGCGGTCGGTGGCATCGATGGAGGTGTATGCCGCGTTCCGGTCGTTGCTGCCCACCGCAATGGTCACATACGGAGTGCCGGCGGCGGTGTCCACGGAGACCGGCCGGTCGAAGGTGACGGCTACCGTGATGGCGTCGCCTTCAGCATAGGTGTCATCAGTCCCCGGGTCGCTGGAGACCGCAACGGATTGCACCGCCGCGTTGAACGAGATGGTGACGGTGTAAGTGCTGGTCAACTTGCCGTCGGCAGAGGCCGTGACCGTGATGGCCGTGCCCTGGCTCACGTCCACCTGGTGTCCGTCGACGCCGTCTTCAGCATCGGCCGGCGAGATCGTGATCGACGTTCCCGTCTCTGCAGTGGCCGACACCGTGGTCTGCGTGGTGCCCGTGGTCGCGTTTCCGACGTAGGTCGTGGTATCGGCGTCGAAGGCAGGAGCCAGGGTGACGCCAGTGAGGGAGATGCCGGACAGCGTGGCCCGGTCAGCTCCAAGGCTGCCGTCCACCAGGTGCTCTGCGAAGACGCCATTCGTCCCGGGCTGGGCGTGGGTCAGCAAGGCGTCCTGCCCGGTGGTGGCGTGGGTTATCGTGCCGCTGTTCAGCGCCAGTTGGTTCGCTGCCATGGCGACGCCGTCGTCATCCACGTCGTCGATGAGCACGGTGTACTCAAACACCAGGGTAGCGGTGCCGGTGCCGCTGGCGTAGGTGAGGGTTTTAGAAACCGCTGCGCCGCCGCCCTCCGAGAAGCCCATGGTCAGGGTTGGGGTGCCCCCGGTGGTGTCCACGTCCACCACGGAGTCGAAGGTGACAGAGAAGGCGATGGTCTCACCCAGACCGTAGGTGTCGTTGGTCGCCTGGGGCGTGGACGTGATTGCCACTCCGCCGGTGACGACCTTCGGGATCCTGCTTACCAGGTGGCCCGACTGGTCGGACAGCGCGGCGTGGGTCAGCACCGCAGCCACGCTGCTGACGCTGTCCGTGATGGTCCCCCCATTCAGGGCCAGGGAGTTGGCGCCGATGGACACTCCGTCCTGGTCGTCATCCGCTGCCACCACCGTGTAGGAGAAAGTCAGGATGCGGTTGGTGGCGTCGATGGACGAGTAGACAGCGTTTCGCCTATTGCTTCCCACCGCGATGGTCACATACGGAGTTCCCCCAGTGGTGTCCACCGTAACGGGCGAGCCGAAGGTCACGGTGGCGGTGATGGCGTCGCCTTCGGCGTATGTGGAGTCAACACCGGGGTCGCTGGAGATCGCAACGGACTGTACCCTCGCTGAACTGCGGGACAAAGCCACTCCGTAGGTCGTCGAGGCCGCGCCCGGTTTCATCACCTGGATGGTGACCATCTCCCCTTCGACCACCGGCACTTGATGCCCGGCGATGGCGCCGTCGGCGTCGGCCGGGTCGATTACGGCGGATATGGGATCGGCGTCAAGCGCAGCCAGCGCGGTCAGGGTCACCTGCGTGACCGAACTCGGCGCCTCGGCGGTGTAGCCGGTGGTGTCGGGGTGGAAAGCGGGGACCAGCATGGCGCCGTCAACCGCCAGGGTGGCAAGGGTGGCTCGTGGACCCTGAAGGCTGCCATCGACCTTTCGCGCTCCGAGAGCATCGCCCGTCGGTTGCGGGTGAAGGAGGTTCGCATCCCGGCCCGTTGTGGAATGCTTGATGGTTCCTCCATTCAGACGCAACTGGTTGGCGCTCACGACAAATCCGCTGTTGTCCCGGTCTTCGGGCTGCACAACGTAATGGAACACCAGGGTGTCAGCGCCGGACCTGCTGACATAGGACAGGTCCTTGTCACTCCCCTGGATTCCCGGATGCCACAGCCTCATCCTCAAGGTGGGGATGCCACCGGAGATGTCCACCACCACGTCAGCATCGAAAGTCACGCTGATCGCGATGGTCTCCCCGGCGCCGAAGGTGTCCGCTGCAGCGATAGGAGTGGACGTGACTACGATGCCGCCAGGCACGATCTCTGGGTCTTTGTTGACGCGGTGCCCCGCCTGGTGCTCCAGCGCATCGTGACCCAGGCGAGCGTCCGCGTTGCCGTTCCGCGTCCTGATGGTTCCGCCCTCCAGGGATATAGAGTCCGCGCCTATGGAGATCCCATCCTGGTCATGGTCGGAGCTGGTGACGGTGTAGGAGAACGTGGCGATGGTGCCGGTGGGATCGATGGTCGAATAGGTTGCCTCTACGGTGGAGTCTCCAATGGTAAGCTCCAGCGTGGGAAAGCCGCCGCTGGTGTCCACGATGGCCTGCACGTCCAGTTCGACCTCGGCATCTATGCGGTCACCGGTCACGTAGTTGCCGTCCGTCCCCGGGTCGCTCACCACTCGAACGGCCTGAACTTCGGTGATTGCATGCCGCGTTAAGGTCACGGAGTATGTCCGCGGAACGTAACCGGAGCGGGTGGCCGTAATCGTGATTTCGTTGTCACCCAGTGGCATCTCTACCTGGTGTCCAATCGTGTCGGGGTCCGCGTCCGCGGGAAGGATGCTTACGGATGAGCCCGATGCCGGCGTGGCGGTCACGGTGGCGGTGGTCGCTCCCGCTGAGAGCGTGCCGGTGTAAATGGTTCTATTTGAACCGAAGCTCTGGTCCAGGGTCGCGTTGGAGATGGATAAGCCATTGAGTCTGGCGACCTGGCGATTTTGGTTGCCGTGCACGGACTGGTCTGCGGACGCGGTGAAAACGCCGTGGCTCAGCCTGGCACTTGCCCCAGAGGCGGCATCGACAATGTCGCCTCTGTTGCTTTTCAAGCCGTTGCGTTGCACGCGTTGCCGGAAATTGCCGGTAATGGGCACGTCGGAACTCTTCACAACGTACTCGAACAGCAGCGTGCTGGTTCCGGATCCGCGGACAAACGCAAAATCCCTCGGCGCGTTGAAAAAGTCCAACGTCTGAGATTTGTAACCAAGATGCACCACCAATTTCGGTCGTCCCACGGTGAGGTCAACCCTGACCGGCGCGTCGAAATCCACCGCAAAGGTGATCGTCTCGCCGGTCCCGTACACCCCGTTTCGCGACGCAGTTGAGGCGACGGAAATCCCGGTGACTTCCGGTCTCGAGTCGGGATCCAGGAGAATGTTGATCGTGTACTTTGTGGTGATGAGTCCCGTACCAGTCGCTTCCACCACCAGCGCGTTGTCGCCGTGCTCTAAATCGAGCTGATATCCGGCAAACACCGGGTCGGCGTCCGCCAGTTCCTCAAGGTCCGAGTCCAGGAATCTGACCGAAACGCCCTCCGAAGCCGTGGGAGTGACGGTGGTCTCGGTAGAGCCCGGAGCCGCTTCGCCAGAATATCTGGTGCGTATTGGAGAGAAGCCGGGTCGCAGGGTTACGCCGGTGAGGTCGAGGCTCTCGAGCCTGGCTGGAGGAACTGCCAGAGTATCGTCCACTTTGTGGTTGGGGTAGGTGCCAACGCGCTCATGAACCGTCACCGCGGGTCGCCCGTTGCTGGGGTCGGCGCTGGTGATTGTCCCGTCGTAAAGCTCAAGCTTATCGGAGCCAATATATATGCCGTTGGAGTCCAGGTCGCCCGGCTGGACGACGTATTCAAACACCAGTTTCTTGCCGCCTGAACCCCGCACGTAAGCGAAATCCACCAGCCGCGTAGGATTGTCATTATCTCCAATGCTCACCCTGATCTGGGGAACTCCGTTGGTCGTATCGACGTTGACCGCCTGGTCGAATTCGACCTGAACCGCGATGGTTTCGTCGCGGCCGTATGTGTTCGTGGCGGCCACGGGTTCGGAGACGACCGTGATACCGTTGTTCGCGACGTACGGAGCATTCGCCAGCCGGCCCGCGACCTCGATGACCAGGGCGCCGTTCACGTCTTCGTTGTATCTCCAGTCATGGGAGGCCTTCACGGCCCGGTCTGCGATCGTCCAATCTGGGTAGCTATCCGCATCTGTGTTGTCCGAGTTCGTCTTGGCGAATTCTATCTCGTTGTCGTTTGCGCAGCCGTGGAGGCAGTCGAGAACGAACATATAGCTGGTGTTGGGCTGCAGCATCTTGTCCGGCGGCGGGTTGAATGAGTATTTGGACGTGTTGTTGTCTTCAAAGGTTCCCCGGTGGCTGAGGGTGAACAGTTTGCTGCCGCGCGAGCCGTCGGCCAGCACGGTGTACAGCGCTCCCTCGATGGTGATGAAGCGGCTCTCGCTGCCTTCCTCCACTCGCACCCAAATCCTGTCCAGCAGGTAAGCTCCGCGAGCCGCGCCCGTCGTGAACGTCTGGCCGTAACCCTTCTGACCGCTTTCGGCGGTGAACTCACCGTTGCGGGATTGGTCGAAGTTGCTGACCAGGGTTACGGTGGTTTGCGCCTTCACGGGCTGCGTCCAGAGCCACAACGTACCACCCACCGCAAGTATCGCCATGGACACCGCGAAAAGCAGACAAACCAGCCCCTGGCTTGTGAAGCCGCGGCCGGAATTCAACCCGCGCATGCAACGCCCTGCTATTGCTGGCAATCTGTTCCTGTCCACGTGACCTTGATCTCAGGTCCCTGCATTTGGTAACGCCGCTGCCGATGAGGTCAATGCCGCAGACTCTTCCCTCGCCCGAAAGCAGGCTGTAGATAATGAGGTCGGCGGTATCGGCTGCCCGCCTCCAGCGCTGGATCAAATCGATTCGTCGATTCCGAGTTGTGCATCAGCAAATAATCCCGCGATGGACAGTCGATGATGCTGCCGATACGGGTTTGAAGTCTGTGCAACCACTGAAACGGACAATACAGGCGCAAACAGTCCGACAGTGATATGCTGATGGCGCTGGCGACTAACCGTCTAAAGCGACACGGTCATCCCGTTTATGCCGCACTGACAAATTCCGGTGTCGAGCAAAATCACCCGTGCACAGTGCAAAATTGGCAACAGATTGCGCACGAGCGCCAGCCGCCATGTGCGCGCTCGCCGACACTTGGACGATGCGAAACCCTGGGGTCCTAACTCAGCGTATTTCCCGCCTCGTCACCACTGTCTGGCAGCGGATCCTTCCCAGCCGGTCGGCGCCCCAACGGCTGGCGGATGCGGTTTCGGCAGCAACACGACCGGCGATCTCAACAGCGCGTCCACTCTCCGAGGATGGTGTCGGTTCCTCACTGATCCTCGAGATTGCTCGCAGCGGCGAGTCCGGCGATAATTGTGCGGTCTTGCTGATGCGGCATTGCGCGAGAAATGGACACACTATCTTCCGAGGTAGGTTCAGATGGCGGAATTAAATCCGGAAGCGCAGCGAGCGCGGTCCGCCCAGGTTGGCTTTGTCATGCGAGCCTACCGGGAGGCATTCCTGGAAGAAGATGGTCGACGGGGGGTTTCGCAAGAGGAGCTGCTGCGTCGGATGACCGCAGTTGACGATTCCTTCTCACCGAGGTTCAGCCATGCCACCGTGTCGCGCTGGGAGGCCGGCGCCACCCGACCCACCGTGGAGCGGCTCCGCATCTTCGGCAAGGCATTGAACCTGTCCGACGACGAAATCCTGGGCCTGATCGCGCTGGCTGGCCTGGAGGATGACTCGCAACGCAACATCGCACCGGAAGCGGATATTGAATCGACGCCGGGAACCGAAGGACCTCTGGAAGCAACGCATGCCTCCGCAACCGAAACGAACTCCATTGGCAACAAGGTCGATTCCCTGGCTCGGTGGAATGCCTCGTTGCGTTTCCTGTCTTTCCGGTTCCTTTTGCCCGCCGCCTATGTTGTCATCGGCGGCTTTGCTCTGAATTACCTGGGCTGGAACAATGACTGGATGCCCCTGGCATACGTCATGATGGCGTCTTTGCTGGTCCTGGCGCAGGCCTTTGTCTGGCCGGAGAACCGGCAGAGCCTGCGCGATTTCTATTGGGCGTCGATGTTTATCCTCCTGGTATTCCCCGCCTTCCGGTTCGCCCCGCTGGGTTTGGACCAGTACGGTTTTTACCGGATCGGCGATCTCTCCGGTTCCCACATGCCCTATCTGCTGATGCTGTTGGTGGGCGTGGCCCTCGCCGGTTTGTCGGCCCTCTCATTCCAGTTGCTCTGGATGTGGCAGTCCTCGGGCGCCAGGGCGAAACGCAGCCCCCTGCTCAGGGCAGTTTGGACGGTTATACCGTCAACGCTGCTGTCCTACGCCGCGGTGGTCGTGCTCTCCGGCGCGACGGTGTGGATCCAATCGACAGTGGCGATGCCCATATTGGCTGTTACGCTGATCACACTGTTGGCGATCAGGAACCGGAAGACCGACCCGGACCGGAGCCAGGGCCGGTTCCTGTTGCAAGCCTCATTCACCATCGTGATCGTTGCATCGACCCTCGGGGCGACGGCTGTAGTGCTGGTGTCCACAGCGCCCGATCTGCCCATGGCGCTCCCGGATCATAACCTGCTGGGCTCATGGGAGATTGATTTCGAACGGCTGGGTTACACCAAGGACCAGGTCCAGGAACGGCTTGACATCGGATACATGTGGCACAGCATGTGCCTGTATGTGTACATGGTAGCGGTGGTCGCTGGCAGCCTGCTGGTGGCGGTTTATCGGCTGGCCGGGGGCTCCAGCCCCGGTCTCAGGGAAGCGCTCGCCGATACCGGGGCAGACCCGGCGATCGCGCAAGACCACCGAGCCTCCGGTTTTCAGGTGGCCCGGGTCCCCGCTCCGCCTTTGACCGCAGCGCCCCGGCGGTGATCGGGCGGGCTCGCACCAGACCCCGCCGGGGCGACAGGATTCGACGGTGGGCGGCATCCTTCCAGCCGTTCGTCCATTATGGTTCGGCCGTTGACGCCGTTTTAGCGCCATGCTGCCGCCGCGCTGGCTGTCGGCAACCCCGGCTCACGTGGCCCGATGACGCTCCACAATCTTTGCCTGAAAAGGCGGGAGCAGGTTCAAAACTGCCCGAGCACCGTCAGATAGCGTCGGGCCCGCTTTGGAAGGACGGCCGATCCCGGTGACGGTCGCTGAATGCTCTGTCACCGGTCGTTTGATAGCGCTGACGGACACCACATGGGCTGTCCGTTTTTCAATTGGCAGTGACATTCGGGTAATGACGTCCTAGCATGTATGCGGGCGTCATCGTGACCGCTATATAGGCTCACGCATGAGTTGCGCCCGATAACAGAAAGTCCTCCCACATACGGGAGGCTGTTCATAACCCATCAAGGCGAATACGCCAGGACGTTTCATAATTTTGTAGGACTGGGGATATCCCAGGCGAGCGCGGCGAAAGCGCTTGCGGCTCAACCCCTTCACAGCATCACCTGGGCGGGCTCCCCGTGGCTCTGTGTTGGCGTTGTGCGCCACGGTTTGCGTCTGTTGCGCCTGCTCGGGTGTCGGAACGGCGGTCGTCGCCGGGACGATCCGCATCCGCGGAACCGTTCATATCCGTGCCTGACCCCTTGCATCAAGCGTGCCAGCGCGGTTAGGCGCCGAGACCTGGCGAAGCCGCACCGGCGATAGTCGGGGATCATAACCCCTCGCCCACACCCGATCCCATCAATAAGAAATTCTCTCGAATAATTTCAAGGGACGCTTGGGTCGGCTCAACCTCGGCGACTGGCTCGACCATTGGCATGCCGTCCATCGCAAGCGTACCCACAGCAACATTTGGGCCAGGCATACATGGCCCGAAGACGGAGAATAACCGTGCTTACAGCCATAACTTCAAACTCAAAAGCCCTTCACGCCATAACCACCTTTGCAACCGCGATCTTCATAGCAACCATGCTGCTTTTCGGCGTCGGACACGACACGGTCCATGCCGGCATCAACGCACATTCCCGCAGTTTTGACTTGAGCATTGCGCAATACTCGCCCAGAGGCGTCTGGTCGGACGGGACAACAATCTGGGTGACGAACAGCCTGGACAGAAACAGCAAACTGTGGGCCTACCGGCAGGCGACCGGCGCTCGCACCTCGGACAAGGACATATCGCTGACCGACGGCAACAACAAACCCATGGGGATCTGGTCCGACGGCAGCATCATGTGGGTCGTGGACTGGGACGACAACAAACTGTATGCCTACGAACTGGACACGGGAGCGCGCCAGTCGGACCGGGATATCTCACTCCACAGAAACAACACCTCTCCGCGGGGGGTTGGCGGCACCACGCAGGTGATATACGTGGTCGACAAGCACGACAAGCATGTATACGCCTACTACCTGTCCGACGGCTCTCGGTTCGTGAGTGCGGAATTCGACCTTCACGGCTCCAATGACAGTCCCTGGGGCTTCACCGCCAGCAGCAGTCAGGACGTTTTCTGGGTAACCGACCTCTCCGACCAGATGCTCTACCGCTACTACTATACCGGCCTGGGATCCACCCGGGGCGGACAGGACTTTAGAGTGCCTTTGGGCAACGGCGACCCCATGGGTCTTTGGGGCGATGGCGAAGTCTTCTGGATGATTGATGGCGAGGATGACCGCGTTTACGCGATGATCCACAAGGATTTCCGACACTCCGGCGATGACATCACCATCAACGATGTGACCGATCCCAGGGGCATCTGGACCGACGGCGAGACCATGTGGGTCTCATACTCCACTGCTTCCACCGGCGCGGTGCTTGCGTACAGCTTGAGCACCGGCTCCCGGGATTCCGCCAAGGAATTCACCCTGGCAGACACCAACGAAAGCCCGGTTGCCATGTGGTCGGACGGGACGCACATCTGGGTGGGCGAGGAGGACGGACGAACTCTGTACGCGTACTCGCTGGACAACTCCGGCGCTTACAGCGTCATACATTCCCGGGTGTTGACGTATGACAACGCGGATCCCTCGGGTTTCTGGTCAAATGACGACCTGACCTGGGTCGCCGATGCCACCGACGACAAGATCTACGCGTACGATGCCTCCACATTTTTCAGGCACAGCAACCGCGACATCGACCTCGCTACCGAGAACGGCGATCCCGGGAACATCTGGTCCGACGGGAACACCATGTGGGTGTTTGACACCGCCGACAAGAATGCCTACGCCTACAGCCTGCGCACCGGCAACCGGAAACGCACCGAGGAGTTCCGGCCGGTTCCCGGCAACGATAATTTCAGCGGCGGCATGACCGGCCACGGGCTGCGATTCTGGGTGGTGGACACCGATGACCAGAAATTGTACGCCTACGCCAAGCAGAATACCCCCGCCTCCTTCAGCGAGCGCAGCGCGCGATTCAAGATCCATCACAGCCTCGCTGGAGACAGCCTCATCGGGTCTGCGCCTGCTGCCACCGACGTGGACAATGACCCACTGATCTATGCAATCAAAGGCACGGATTCCCAACGTTTCACCATCGACCGCCAAAGCGGCGAGATCAAATCCAAGTCGGACGCCACATTCACCGCCGGAGAGCAACTGTCTTTTGTGGCCACCGTCAGAGACGGCAAGGGCCTGCTGGACGGCGCCGATCGCACCGCCGATGACTCGGTCAACGTCGTCGTCAACGTGATTCACAACGCCAATCCCACATTTGTCACCGAAGATGGCACGACGTTCACGGTTGCCGAAGATATCGCGGTCGGCGACGCCGTCGCCCAGCTCGACACCACCGATCTGGACAACCATGCCCTGGTGATCGGGATCAGGCGTTCAGCGAGATTTCCCTTCAGGGTGGTCGCCGGTCAGATCGAGCTGAAGAGTGATGAAACACTCGATTTCGAAACCGTTGCTTCTTACGACCTCCCCGTGCGCGTCCGAGATGATCTGAACGAAGCCAACGAGGCGGACGACGAGTGGGATGATGAGATCGACATCACCATCCAGGTGAGCAACGTCGAAGAGGCCGGAACCGTCACCCTGGGATCAAACAACCCCCAAGTCAACGTGTCGCTGACGGCATCGCTCACTGACCCCGACGGATCCGTCGCGGATCTCACCTGGCAATGGCAAACGGCGGCTACCGTGGATGCCGCCACCTGGACCGATATCAGCGGCGCCACGGCCAGCAGTTACACTCCCGTATCGGGTGATGTCGGTAAATTCATCAGGGCGCTGGCGTCCTACGACGACGGACAGGGAATGGACAAAACGGCTTCCGGAGTCGCGAGCAACTCCGTATTGGCTGATACGCCAACCAACCAGTCGCCTTCGTTCACCGAGGGCGCCACGACCTCACGATCCATCGCCGAGAACGCAGAGAGTGGCGCCCTTGTTGGCGCGCCGATTGTCGCCACCGATCCGGACACTGATGACACTTTGACCTACCGGATGCTCAGCGAGGGCTCAAATCCATTCCGCATGGATTTCAATACGGGCCAGATCTCCCGCACGCCGCAAACCTTTTTGAGTTACGAACGCGGGGCTTCCTACACCATGAACGTGATAGTCCGCGACGGCAGGAACGCCGATGGCGAAGACGACGTCGCGTGGGATGCCTCTATTGACGTTACAATCAATGTGCTCGATGTCGACGAGCCTGGCATGGTTGCCCTCACCGAGGAACACCCACAGGTCGGACAGCAGCTCAGCGCTGAGCTGGATGACCCTGATATCCCCGTCACCAATGTCTCCTGGCAGTGGCAGACCGCAGACACCGCTGACGCCACCACCTGGACAGGCGTTACTGACGCCACCACGGGTGACTACACACCCACGCTTGCTGATCATGGGAAGTTCCTGCGCGTGCAGGCGACCTACGACGATAAACACGGCACCGGCAAAACAGTTAACGTGGTATCGACCAATGCCGTCCCGCCTCGGCCGGCCAACCAACCGCCTGAATTCGACGAAGGCGCAACGGCAACCCGGTCCGTGAGCGAAGCCGCCGTCACGGGCGCTCAGGTTGGCGCTGCCGTGCTCGCGTCGGATGCCGAGAGTGACGAGTTGACATACTCCTTGGCCACTGGCGCTGACGCTGGGCTATTCGTGATCGATCCGGATACCGGAAAAATAGAGGTGGCCACCGGGGCGCTGCTGGACTTCGAAACAAAGCCGTCCCTGTCAATGACGGTGCAGGTGTCGGACGGCGTGGACGTTGACCGCAATGCGGACAGCGCCGTGGACGACACCATTACCGTGACCATCAACCTCATCAACGCCGATGAGCCGGGTTCAGTCAGTTTCTCGATCACTGAACCGTCGGAAGGCACTGCGATCACCGCGTCCCTGACCGACCCTGACGGCGCGGCAACGTCCGTCGCGTGGCAATGGTCCAAATCTGCGGACGGCGAGGACAACTGGGAGGACATCGCCAGCGCCACCGCCTCCAGCTACACGCCGGTGGCGGCGGACGCGGGGTTCTACCTGCGTGCCACTGCCGGGTACACCGATCCGCAGGGCAGCGGAAAACAGGCTTTCCGCATCCTCAACACGCCAGTGGCCGGCCTGGTCAACGAACCGCCGCGGTTCTTTGGCGGTGCGACCACAGAGCGCCAGGTGGCTGAAGACGCGTCTCCCGGCGCAGTCGTGGGCGCGCCCGTCGTTGCGCTGGACCCCGAGAGCGACCCGCTGAATTACACGCTGGCCAGCGAAGGGGACGCCGACCGGTTCGCCGTCGGATCAACCACCGGCCAACTGACCCTGGCGTCCGGGGTTACGCTGGACTATGAGACCGACCACGACTACCAGGTGGTCGTGCAGGTGGCGGACGGCAAGGACGGCCACGACAACCCGGACACGGGGATCGACGACACCATCACAGTCACCATCACGGTGGTGAACGTGGACGAACCCGGCGTGGTCGAACTTTCCTCCATGAACCCGGAGGTGGGGAAGGAGGTAAACGCTTCACTCACCGACGCGGACGGCGGAGTCGCCTCCCCGAAGTGGCGTTGGGAGAATTCGCAGGACGGCTCCAGCAACTGGGAAGCCATCGACGGGTCAACGACGGACAGCTATACCCCGCAAGCCGGTGATGCGGGCATGTACCTTCGCGCCATGGTGGACTATACCGATGACCACGGCCCCGGAAAGCACGCCAATAGGATGGCGACGGAACAGGTCCAGGCCAACGACGGAGGCTCCCGGGGCAGTGCGCCACAACCGGCCAGTTTCTACGACCAGTGCAGCAGCGATTTGCTCGCCGGGCTGGCGGCCAACTGCGCGAAAAACCCGTTCGCCGTATCCAGGGTTGAACTGGACGGTCGCTACACCATCGACTGGAGCGACTGGGATGCCGCCAATCCCAGCGTCACCGGCTACACCATCATGCTGGACGAATTGGTCTACAAGACCTACTACCAGGACGGTGTTCGGGTGGACGACACGGTGTTGGCGAACATTTACGAAAGCTGCGCCTTCGCGGACAACCGCTGGACGTGCGAAGGTCAACTGAAGGCCAACTACCGCGAAGACATGAACGGCCTGCCGACCCGATCCACGGTCGTTGGCGTCAACCTCGATGAGACGCGCTGGACATCCTCCCTGCAAGCGCCGGGGCTATGGGTGTCCGACCGCAGCTACCACCAATGGAGCGGCGACGCGACCGACCCGAGCAATGAACCGACAGAGGTCAGCTACACTGTCAAAGCCTTCGAGATGGACCTCTACCATTTCATTGCCCATGGTGGCGACGGAGGTGGGGAGTTCGCGTTGGTGGACGGCGCCAACGGCTTTGACGAACGTCCTAGCGCCCGCGCCGGCCACCCAACCCACGGCTGGGCAACGGAGCGACCGATACCGCCGTGGTACAGGGGTGGATGAATCGGGTCCGCATGTCACCCTCGCGACCGTTATTCGTTGGGCCGGTTATCCGCCGGCCCAACCGGCGGGTTCGTTGCCGTTTCATCGCTATGCTGAAAGTGACTTGCGCCCCATAATTGAAGACACCTTCGCCGTAACGTTTGAGGCGCCGGCTTGGCCTGCCTGCAGAGCGCCATACCCGACCCTCCGGCGGTCGCAGGTCTGCTCCGAAACCCCGATGCGACGGGCAGCCCCTGCAACCGTGGTGCCGGTTGCGACGATCACCTCCGCCTCCCTGGGATTGTTCAGAATCTCCTCGGTGGTGTGCCTTGTCCTGGGCGTTCTTCGTCCCCCATTTCGTCCAGGACCTTTACATTGATACTGGATCGGTTCTCAGGGGTCAGGTCAGTGGTACAGTACGCAACCACGTGCGAGCCCTGACAACACGGTGTGTTCCCGGATAACAACGTGCCGGTCCGCTATTCGTGCGGTGTGGTATGGTGCATTTCACAATGGTCTGCCGGCACATCTCGAAGATGGTCGGAATGCTCCATCCCGTTGCCATGTCGCCACCTCTGATCCTGCGGATTACAGATATCGTCTCCGGCCGAACCGCTGCCCTGCGGTTGGACGACCCCGCCGACCAGGAGGCGCCGTTGGGTTGCCTGCTGGAACGCTGCCTGAAGAACGCACCAAACGACGACCGACTGATCCGCACCGGCGCCATTGCGACCGATGGCCTGCTAGCCATGCGAAACCTGCAGGATCTGGTGTACCGTTCCGACGACTCCGGCCGGCTGACGGACGTTTTCGCTGGCGTGAAGTTTCTCCAGGAGGGCCAACCGGCCGGCCTGACCCAGCCGGCGTTGATTCAGTCAGCGGCGGCCGGCGATGCTGTGCTGCGGTTGATTGACGTGGCGGTGGACCGCACTGACGCTGGATATGACCGCAACTGGACCGGCTTTCACCTTCGACGCTGGAACCACGACCCCCATTGCTATGAACACTTCGTCCGGAACGTCGTGGCAGCGGCCTACGGTTCGCAGGAAGCCGACCAGGTGTTGCGGGCAGATACGCCCTGCCGGCAACGAAAGTTGATCCGCGCGTTGGCGTTGCACATCTGGAACAGCGATTTCGAGAACTACTCGCGTTTCTCGAACGACGGTATGCGGTTCAAGACCGGCGACGAGACGGTGCGCAACATTGCGGCGGGCGCCGGTGGAATCTGCACCGAGAAGGTACAGGCGTTGAAGTTCCTTACCGACCACTACGAACTGGAGTCGGAATACCTGCTGGGCGGCCCCAACGCGCCTGGGCCGTTTCCGGCTGGCCGGTTGCGGGAACTGCTGAACACCTTTGATTTCCGCTTTGCAAAGCGCCACATGCGCTACTGGCAACACGCTGCCCTGCTGTACTGGGTGGATGGTGAGCCTCTGTTGGTGGACGCCACCAACGGCAACATTCCCTTCCTCTTTCTCCGAGGCGAGGCCGCCAGCCGACTGTTGGCCAATGACACGGCAGGAAACCGCCCGGGCGTGTCGGTGCAGATGGTGGCGGAGGCGGAAGGCTACCACTATCACCGGGTCGATCAGGACATTCCTCTCAACCTGTTTTTCGCTCTTGAAGGTTGGTTGGACGACACCGACCTGGTGCAAGTTTTCGAGAACGAACTTGGTCTCTACCTGTCTGATCGGCACTACGTGATGCCGTTGCCCTACCGCAGCGAAGGGGAATTCCGGCGTTTGAAACACCGGTACGGGGAACTCTGCCGGACCGCCGGGTTCCAGGCTGACGTGAGTGCGGATTGGACACTGGACGGCCCGGTGGGCCGGGAACTGGCAGCCTGCAACCCCACGGCAGCAGCGGGTGTGCTGGCAGCGCGAGACAATCTGATCGCCCGCTACGACTGGTGGGATGGTCCGGGCCATCAGTCGGGCCTGGCCGTGATCGCTCTGAAACCGTCCTCCGTGGCCTCAGGCGCAGGGCAAATGCCATGAGCGGAGGCTTGGAGAAGTCGAGTCTTCGGATGCGGCGCGGGCGCTCGTGGGAAGACTGGATCCTCCGTCGCATCCGGACCCTCCGGAGCGAGCGGGGGGTCGCCAACTGGTCGGACCAAGAACTGCGAGAGGCCGTCAGTGGTCTGAGTGATGGGTCTGAATCCTCGGGTTCCATACCGGAGGAAACGCTGGTCCTAGTGTTCGCGGTGGTTGACGAGACTATCCGGCGCCGTCTGGGGTTATGGAAAGTCTTCGACCCGCCGGATTCGGACGACGAACCGAGCATCGCAGACGCCCGCAGGAATCTGGCCGCCACCGGCCGGGGTCGTTACCCGGGAAGCGATATGCTCCTTCCGGCAGAGTTTTACCAGGCGGTCCGCCGCCGGAAGGATGTCGACAACGAGGGACTGCACTTTCGCCCCACCGATCAGCAATTGCTGGCTGGCCTCCACCTGTACAACGGTCGGATCGTGGAGATGGCTGCCGGCGAGGGCAAGACTGTGGCTGCCGCATTCCCGGCGGCGCTTTTCGGTCTGATGGGCCGCACCGTCCACGTTGTCACCGCCAACGACTACCTGGCTGCCAGGGACTGCGAGTTGCTGGCGCCGGTGTACCACGCGTTGGGGTTGACGGCCGGAGCAGTGCTGGACCACATGGCCGGACCGGAGCGCTGCGTGTCCTACTGCAACCGGGTAGTCTACGGAACGCTGCGCGAGTTTGCTTTCGACTATCTGCGGGACCGGCTGGTCATGTCCCCCAGCGAGCAGATCCAGGGCCGGCTGGACGTCGCCATCATCGACGAGGCAGACCAAACGCTACTGGATGAGGCTGCCACCCCGCTGGTCATTGCCGGCGCGCCTATCCTGAGCCGCCGGACGATCATACGGGCCGACCGGGCAGTGCGGGAGCTGGTGGCGGAGCAGGCCAGGTTGGCGGAAGAGTGCCGGCACGAGCTGGAACGACGTGTTGAAGACGGCCAAGCCGATCACGAGTCGGCGATGCTTTTGGCCCGGGCAATGCTGTCCCAGCCCGACGACGAAGCGACGCGACGGCTGGCCGCTGCTCATCCCCGCCTTCGTCGCCGCGCATTGTCCCTGGTGGATACGGACGGCTCCGGCCGGCCCGAGCCGGAGGTTGAGGAAGGATTGCTCTGCGCGGTGGATGCGGTGCGAGGCACGATCAGCCTGTTGCCCGAGGGTGTAGCCTTCCTGGAAGCTCGCCTGGGCGACCTCTATTCCGCCAACGCTGCCGACCCGAACACCCATGGAGGCTCTCGCCGGGCCGTTCGGCGGGCCAACCTGGTCAACCAGGTACATCAGCTGCTGCGGGCTCACCTCCTGCTGCGCCGTGGGGTCGAATACGTAGTGGACGACGACCGGGTGGTACTGGTGGACCGGGAAACCGGTCGACCCCGACCCGACACTCACTATCAGGACGGATTGCATCCGGCGGTGGAAGCCAAGGAAGGAGTGCCAATCCATCCTGACCACCGCAACCTTGGGGAGATCAGCGTTCCGGGTTTCGTCCGGCGCTACCACAGGCTCGCTGGCCTCACCGGAACCGCTCAAGCGGCGTCCGAGGAGTTCCGCCGCCTGTACGGTTTGGATGTCGAGGTGGTTGCCGATAAGCGGCGCGCACTGGTCAAGCATTTCGGCCGTCGGGACCTGCCCTGCCGCGTGTATGCTCATCCCGACGACCAGCTGAGCGCCGTCGTCGACGAAGTCCGCTACTGTCAGACGTGGGGACGACCGGTGCTGGTGGCCACCCGGACAGTCTCCCAGTCGGGGATCATCAGCCAACGGCTGACGCATGCCGGAATCATCCACCGTCTGCTCAACGCGTCCACCAACCAGGATGAGGCGAACGTCGTAGGTGAGGCCGGACAGCCAGGCGCCGTCACGGTGGCGACCAACATGGCTGGTCGCGGCACTGACGTGCTGCTATCGCCCGGCCTTGACCGGCGCGTCCTGGGTCGATTCGTCTCCCTGCTGGAAGAGACAATCACCGCCAACCACGAGGGCGGGGTGGTCGAAGTGCGGGCCAACACCTCCGGAGAAGCCGACCGGCTGGTGCGGGCAATCGAGGCGACGCCCCAGCTGTCGGCCCGCCGTGTCGCTGGCGACCGGTTGTTCGTGCATCTCCGGGGAACGGCGCCGGCCCGGACCGCGCCCGCAGCGCGGGAGTTCGGACTGGGCCTTCACCTCGTCAGCACAGAGTTCAATGACTCTCCTCGGGTTGCGTTGCAACTGCAGGGACGAAGCGGCCGGCGGGGCGCGTTCGGCTCCACCCGCAGCTTGCTGGTCAGGTCAGATCGATGGCTGGCTGGCCTGGAGTACGGACGCCCGACGCAGGACCCGGCGGGCCGAGTTTGCTGGGAGGGGCCGGATATGGAACGAGAGTTGCGGCGCCGGCGCGAGGCAGCCCAGCAGGACGCGTCCAGTGCGCGGGCGCTGTTGCTGGAATACGCTGCAATCCTGGACGCCCACACTGACGCCTACTATCGGTCCCGGCAGGAGACGCTGGTTGCCGGGCCGGACCGCCTCGGCCGGTGGACGCAAGACGCGGCGCTATCCGCAGCAGCCGGCCTCGTCGACAGGCATTTCCCCAGCCTAGTCGCTGACGAATATGCTCGGCGGTTCGCGGATTTGGCGATTGAGCTACACGTCCGGTATGGCGTGGATGCCGAGCCGGCGTGGGGCTGCCCTCTGACCGGATTGGGAGGCGCGTTGGACGAACTTATGGAGCAGCATCTGACAGAGCGGCGGGAACAATTGGGCGAGGCTCGGTTCGGCGAGTTGGCCCGACTACTGCTTTTGCAGGCCGGCGATGAGCTGTGGGAAAATCACCGGGCCGACCTGAGGAGCATGGCTTCCGCATCGCGATTGGATTCGCATGGGCCGAAGACCGCAATCGCCGAGTACATAATCGCCGCGGCTGATACCTGGCAACAATTCCGGGATGAAGTGTCCAGTCGGTTCCTTGCCCAAATGCTGCATTTTCCCATTGTCGAATCTATCGATCCGCCGGAAGATAGCCCCGAGCCACTCTCGCAGTTGGCCGTGGACCCGCGGCTTGCCGAGCTCGTATCCTGAGTTGTGCCTCCCGATTCTTCATCGGGCAAAGGAGTTGACCGCTATGGCGCCACGAATCAGCCGAATCGTTCTGTCGGTGTCCGCCGGAAGTTTGTTGGCGGGTGCGCCCGTGTTGGCCGCCTGCGGGCCATCCTCCACCGGTCCCAGCTACAGCCAATGGGCGGCTACCGACGGCGCCGCCGGCCGCATCAACCTGGACGACGTGCAGCAGGCGTTCATAGAGTCGAGTAGCGCCACCGAATTCGAAGACCGGGTCAATGAAATTTACGAAGGCGATGGCCTCATTCTGATCCGCGCCCGCCAGGACGGCGAACGCCTCACGCTGGAGGGCTGGGAAGACCTGGACGCCAACAACCAGATCGACGACGCGGTGGACGACCAACTCTTTGCCATCGTCAAACAGGACGAACAGCACGAACTGCAGGGCTACCACGCCAATTCGTACTACAACAGCCACTTCGGCGCCGGCGATTTCCTCTTCACCTACCTGATAATAAGCAGCCTGAACCGTGGTCCCTACTACTACCAGACGGGTCCCGACCGGGCAACAACGGTCCGGCAGGATCGAGCCTCGTACCGCGGCTCCAGTCGCTACGATTCTCAACTGAATCGCAACCGGCAGTACACCTCCCGCCAGCAGACCTACGCCGGTTCCAGCTACCAGAACGCGGGGCGCAGCGTGAGTTCGGGGCGTCAGACCTATCAGCAGACGCAGAGGTCATCGGGCGCCTTCCGCAGCAGCAGTTCGCTGTCGCGTGGCAGTTCGTCCATTTCGCGCAGCTCCACGATCGGAGGAGGCACCGGATCGACCATATCACGGAGCGGCGGCTTCGGTGGTTTCAGCGGCGGCGGGGGCCGGGTTCACTTCGTGGACCGGCCGGAGGACTACGACGCGACGCGTCCCGCCTGGCTGGCCTGAACCAATGGACGGCGGTGACGCCGCCGGCCTTTCGGTTTCGGTATGGACGAACCGATTGCCGACGGATACGGCCCTGCAGGTTAATCTGCCCGGTGAAGCCCGCCGCCTCACGCTGCGTCGATTGCTGGACCGGCTCTTCCCGCCCGATGTCGACGAACGCGCTAAAACCGTAGCCCGGTTGGACCGGCGGTCCAATCCCGACCTGCCGGCCTGCTACGCGGAGCTGCTGACGCTGACCGAACAATGGCGAGCCGGACTCTGCCGGCTGTCTGTGACCTCAGGACGCGGCTGGGGTCGGCCGGCCCACCTCGACGACCCGGTGTCTGCCCACCTGCGACCGCCTCGTCTGTGTCGCGGTGTCGGCGCCTGGGACGACGCAGATCTGACGCTGACGATTCGTCCCGCGTATCGGCCGGTTGACTGGGCGGTGGCGCAGGGGTATGCGGCGAATCGAGACCAGCTACTGGACTGGATGCAGTCCTGCGCGTTGCTCTACTTCGTGGACAAACATGGTTGCACGGCGCCGCTGCCTGCCGACCATTCCCGGTCAGACCCCTGCCGACCCGTGGTGGCCGGCCTGTACCGCCGCCGTTGCCTGCAGCCGCGCGAAGATGGGGAGGGATCGGAAATGACGCCGGCCGGCCGTGAGCTGATCGGCGCACTGCTGGCGGAGACGGAGGCGCTGATCGACAGTTTCGACCTGTTCAAGGATGCTCGCTGGAACGAGGACGCGCAGGAGGCAGAGTTCGACAGCGGGCGTGGCGCCGACTTGCGGGTTGAAGCGATCATCGCTGAAGGTCTGGATCCAGTGCGCGCCGTGTTCCTGTTGCGACTCTACGACGGCACACTGGACCCGTACGCCGACCAATGGCAACAGTTAGTGGGCGACCCGGCGTGTTTTGACCGGCTGCTGGAGCCGGTGGTGAACCGCGCCCTGCCGCCGCCGCCCGACCCGGTTCTCCAGGCCATCATGGAAGACGGCTACACGGTGCTGGAAGCTCGGGCCGAGGCAGCAGCCGACAGTCAGGCCCAGTCCGAAATTCAGCGTCGCCTGCTGACCCAGCAATCTGCCGCCGCGTCTGATGCCGAGGATTGAGCCCGGCGCACCGAATGGCCTGGCTCGTCGATCTGGTCAGCGTCCCGATTCAGATGACAATGAGCAATATCAGGGCGGAACTGACCACCACCGCGGTTTCGACGAAGGCCACGCCCACGTTGCGTCCACCTGCAACCTGCTGGGAAACCCGGGTGTGCGGCAACAACACCAGGTCCACCGCCACCCGCAGGACATACAACAGAACAAAGCCCACCACGGAGTAGACGACAAACTCCAAAATCCCAGCCTGCCAACCGACGAAGTCGCCGAAGGTGGCCTTGAAGGTAACCAGGCCGATTGCGATCAGGTTGCCGCCCAAAGAGATGCCCACCGCCGGGTTGTCGCGCTCAATCTCGTCGTGGATGTTGAAGGGCGTAGTCCATTCGTAGAACAGGGCGAACAGGATCAGGACGCCCAGGCCGAGGCCGAAGAACGCCAGGGCATTGAGCGGGCCACCCTCACCGGCGATTGCTCCGGCGATGACGAGGCCGCAAGCGACGTTCACTCCAAACTCCGCTGCCGCCGCTCCCGCATTCTGATCCTGGAGGATTTCGCGCTCCAGCTCGAAGCGGTACAGCACCAACCGGTCGGTGACCAGGCGCATCAGGTTCAACGCAACGATTCCGGCCAGTGAGTACAGGAAAACCCACAGCACTTCCAGGCCGAAGGCCCGGTCGAGTCCCAACCCGATATAGCCGTCGCCTCCCAGTGGCTCGTACACGGCCCCGAGGAACACGAGGATGACGCCCATCAAGTACCCCGACAGGCGCAACGCCACCGCGAGGTTGCCTTTGGTTACGATCTCCTCCTCGATGCGGTGGCGAGTAACGACGTCCCGGGCCAGCTTCGCCAGGATCAATACCACCAGGCCCAGCGCCACGTAGATCAGTCCGCGAGGAAGGTAGGTCAATATGTCAATCAGTATGTCCACCTGGCACGCTCCACACTCAGTCGTATCGTTATTGGGCTTCTGATCGCTCTCCCGGGTATAGCAGCACGTTATCCGGGTCAATGATTTCGCTGAAGTGGGCTTCGAAAGGGAGGCCTTCGAACTTGGTGATGGCCAGCATATCTTGCCCGTCGTCCGCCAGGAACTCCCACATGTAGAAGCCCTCTCCCTCGCCGGCGCGGTCGCCCGGATAATAGAACGCCTCGAAACTGTTGCGGTAAGAATAACGCCGCTCTTCAATGACCACGCCGTTGTCGATTGAGTGCGCCTCGTCCAGCGCGATCAGGTCATCCTCGGTCAAACCGATGGCGTCCAGACCCACTGGCCGACGTTCCGCGGTAGCGGTGACGAACAGGTTGTCGCCGGCCCCTGACCACTCCAGCCAGACCTGACGGCGGGTGTCGGAGGCCACCAACTCGCGCCACTCGATGCCGCTGCCGGCGTACCGATGGACCTGCTCCACCACCAGATATTCTTCGTCCAGGTCCAGGTTCAGACCCTGCACGACCACCACGTCTCCGACCTGTGCGGCGTGGATGCTGTTGTCGACCGCCAGGCGATCGGCGAGGCCGGACGGCCGGTTGTTTCCGCGGCCCACGAGTCGGCCGAACAGCCGGCCCAACGATGATTGTTTGCTCATGGCGGCCTCCTCGGCCGGAGGAAGAATGGGAACGAATGAGACGAGGCAGTGGCGTGGTCGTCAGGGGCCACATTATAGCCCAGGGCCACGGTGCTTTGAGGTCGTCGCCGCTTGACCGCCGCCGGCGACGCCCATTATGCTCTGTTTATATCAACCTCCGATGGAGGCTGCGGGATGCGTGGTATGAGTAAAGCGGCTTTAATTCTACTGGGACTGGCCATGCTGGCCCTGGGCATTCTGATGGTCATTGGCGTGTTGGATTTCCTGCTCCGCATCGCCGGTGTGCTGTGCATCCTTGCGGCGGTGGTGATGTTGGGGATGGCCTTCTTCGGTTCGAAACGCGGCTATTGAACCGACGTTTGATAGACTGGTTGAACCCGGGGTACTTCGTACCCAAATACCTTGAGGAGTAAAGTGAGATCATGGGCATGTTTTCCCGGATGTCTACCATTGTGAAATCAAAAATGAACCGCATCCTGGATTCCGCCGAAGACCCGCGGGAAACGCTGGATTACTCCTACGAGAAACAACTGGAGATGCTCCAGAACGTCAAGCGCGGAGTGGTCGAGATGGTTACCGCCAAGCGACGCATCCAGCAGCAGGCTGACCGGGTCAACGAAAACATCGCCCGCCTGGACCGGCAGGCTCGTCAGGCAGTCGAGGCGGGCCGGGACGACCTGGCCAGACTGGCCCTGGAGCGCAAGCAGACCGCCCTGACGGAACTGGAGGGATTGGACGAGCAGATCGCCGGCATGGAACGGGAGCAGGAGAAGTTGACCCAAGCCGAGCAACGCCTGCAGGCCAAGGTCGACGCCTTCCGCAACCAGAAGGAAATCATCAAGGCTCAGTACACCGCGGCCCAGGCCCAGGTGCGTATCGGCGCCGCGCTCGGCGGCATTTCCGAGGAGATGGGCGACGTTTCGATGGCGGTGCAACGCGCCGAGAACAAGACGGACCAGATGCGGGCCAAGGCCGGCGCCATCGACGAATTGGTGGAGTCCGGGGTGCTTGATGACATTACCGGACCCCGGGACGACATCGACCGGGAACTGGCGCAGATTTCCTCATCCAGCAACGTGGAGGCTGAACTGGCCGCGCTGAAAAACTCCGGCGCGACGACTCCGCCCAGCGGTGGAAGCGCCTGACCGAGGGTTTGTCGCGGCGCAGTCGTCTATAGCCCCCGGTTATCACCTCATCCTTTTCCCCAGCACTGGAGCGCAGAACGTGATTGTACGGATACTTGGCGAGGGGCAGTTCAACCTGCCCGGGGCGGTCATCGATGACCTCAACGACATTGATAACCGCATGGTGGAGGCGGTGGCCGCCGAGGACGGGGCTCAATTCCAATCGCTGCTGGATGAGATGTTCCGGCTGGTGCGGGACCGGGGCGAGCCGGTGCCGCTGGATCAATTGGTAGAATCGGACCTCATCCTGCCTGAAACTGATCTCACGCTGGACGAAGCGGAGCACATCTTTATCGGTGACGGCCTGCTGCCTGGCTAACGGGCCGGCGGCAGCAGCCGAGATTGGCGGCGTGCGGCCAGCGCATCACCGTTGGCTGCCCCGTCAGACGCCGTCGATTTGATCTGCCGGACCGGTGATCTCAGCCCCGGTCAGCGGCCGGCGCACCGCTGCCGGGTCCACGCCCGACCGCAGCGCGGCCATAACGCCGGCGGCCTCCCAGTAATTTTCCACAATGTGCAACTGGCCTGCGCTCCACGGCAGTTCCGTCAGGTCATTGCTCATCAGGTTGCGGTTCTCCCTCACGGCAATGGTGGTGATGCCCTGTTCCAGCGCGGCCAGGGTCGGCAAACCCACGCATCCGTCGGGGATAACCAGGCACGATACATCGGCTGCATTGAGTACGCTGTGATGACGCCGGCCTTCCGGGTCGGTGATCAGCCGGGGACTGCGCTGCAGCCCTTTCAGTATGCACTGGATCATCGCCAGCGACACGGCCTCGGCTGCCATGCGCGGATCAACCACACCAGGGTCTGCGTTGGCTATCTCCCGGCTCTCCAGCATGGGCGCGTGGGCCGACGGCACGTCATAAAGAGCCGAGACCGTGTGCGTCAGCATCGCCTCCACACCGCCCCAGGGGTTGACCATGTCGCCCATACGGTCAAAGTACTCGAAGTGGTAGCCGGCCGGTACGTCGATCAGAGAGGTGATGGCCACCGCGTCATATTGGCTTCGTCGCCGGTCCAGTTCCGCAAACAGCGGCTCCAGCCCGCGCACCCGCCCGGCCGCTCGTCCCGACCGGGCATACCGGGAGTCCATCTGTAACCCCTGTTCCAGCCGGAGAACCTGCGGTCTGACCAGGCCATAGGAGGTCCGGGCTGCGTTGATGGAGTTTATGGCCGCGTGGATGAATAGCTCGTCGTCATGAGGGCCAAGCACCACCAGCAATCGATTGTTGCGGACCCTCTGCAAGCCCAATTGGCCCTGCAACAACCGGGCAATGACGCTACCCTCCACGTACAGGCAATTTGCCGGCATTTCGATCACGTCCGATGCGTTTACCACGTTGGGATGGGTGACCAGCGTGTCGCATACTGAGGCGAGCAGGGCGGCCACCGGCATCGCGTCTCCCGCGTGCCCGCCGATCTCTGCTCCCACTCCGGTGGGCACCAGCAGGACCGCGTTGAATTGCTGGGCGTTTTCCAGGGTACGGCGGTCCAGGTCAAAAATGGACGCCGGCAGCCGATCGCCGTCCAGCCCGCGCAGCAGTCCAATCTCGCAGTGGTGCCCTTCCTGATCTGAATTCGGGATCCTGGTCCTGCCCGTCACTGCGAGCCTGATCGGAACCTCGTTCGATTGCAGTTGCTCCGTCACTGCTTCGCGCAACTGCCGGCGCAGGTCGGCGTGAAGCCCGTCGGTGGGGACTATCAGCTCCCGTTCGTACAGTTCGGCAGTCGCCATGACGCTACTCACGCTCCCCATCGCGACGCGAAATCGTCGTAGGTGAACCTTCGCTTGGTGAGCAGATTGCCCTCTGCGTCGAGGGCGTAAATCGTCGGCAGGTTGACGCCGTTGAACATGTGGGCCTTGACGAGGGTGTAGGCGCCCATGTTGAGAAACACGACCCGGTCACCCACCGCCAACGGGTGGTCAAAGCTGTACTCCCCAAACACGTCCCCAGCGAGGCAGGTACATCCCGCCAGCGTACAGGTCCACTCCGCGGAGTCGCGGTGCCCCAGGACGTCCGGCTCGTATTGATATTCGAACACTTCCGGCATATGGTTCACGGTGGTATCCAGGATCGCCGTTGGGTGGCCGTCCCGATTTTGAACGTCCAGTACCGTGGCAACGAGGTAGCACCCCGCGCGTATCAAGGCGGCGCCGGGTTCCATGATAGTCTCGAGGCCGCAGCGGCGTTGCAGCAAATCTATCGTACGGTACAGGGGCGCGATGTCGGGCACGTCGCCCGTGTATTCATCCTCAAACAGGTACCCGCCGCCCAGGTTTACCCACTGCAACCGGCCGTCCTCCAACCGGTGGCCCAGAGTGGAGCGCACTTTATTCACGGTAGCTTCCAGTTGGCCGAAGTCGGTGGTGTCGCAGTTGGTGTGGAGCAACAGGCCCGAGACGGAATCCGGTTCGTCGAGGACTTGGGCTACTGTTGCCAACGGTTCGCCCAGGCGAGACCCGGTCCGGCATGGGTCATAACGGGCATCACCGATGAAAGACAGTTCAGGATTGACTCGCAAGCCGCACCCGACCGACCGACGCAGGGCGTCTCGATAAGCGCGCCACTGACTGACCGAGTTGAAGGCAACGTAGTCACAGAGCAGGCTCAGTTCCGCCGCATCTCCAGGCCGCAGGCCGGGAGTGGTGAAATGCACCGTGCCCCGGTCGCCCAGAACCGACCGCGCCAGCTTCGCCTCGAAGAGCGAACTCACGGCGAAACCATCCAGATAAGGAGCCATCAACTCCAACGCATCGCGAAAGCAGAAGGATTTCACCGCGAAAAGCGCCCGGCAGCCGGTCCGTTCCCGGATTTCGGTTGCCCTTCCCAGCAGCCGGACGATGCCGGATTCGTCGTAGATGAATGCCGGGGTTTCCAGCGCTACGTCGCCGGAGACGACGGCATCAAGTCGTTCAGACCACCCTGAGGCGACGTTCATCTGCCTTCAACTCAACCATCTGTCTGCGTTACCGCTGACCAATTTGGGCGCTCCTGGACCGCCGCGGTTTGCCGCCACCGGTTGACGCACGGGGGAATTGCCCCGAGGTGGGCTGCAATCGTACAGTGACCGGGCCGACCCACCCCAACGCCAATACCCAGTTCTCCCAGTATCCCAGCAAAGGATGGTAACAGAATGGACACGGTTCCGAGTTCCGACGGTCCCGAGGCTCGGCAAAGCAGCCTGCGTACCAGAGTGTACGCCTCGCTGGAAGCCCCTGACCTCCTGCGTCGGAGCAGCGCCAGCGATCCACCGTATTTGCGCGGCTCCGTCATACCGGAGATATTCCTGGTGTGCGTCATCCTGGTCAACACCCTGTCGTTGATCTTATGGACCGTGCCCAGCCTGAACGAAACCTATGCTCTCTGGTTCCACCTGGTGGAGTACTGCACCGTATCAGTGTTCGTAGTGGAATACGGACTGCGCTTTTGGGCAGTTCCCGAGGCCAACCCTGAAAGGAGTCCGTGGCGGCAGCGTTTGGGGTTCGTGCTTTCGCCGACCGGCTTGATTGACGCGGGCGCCATTCTGCCGTCGTTGGTCGCAATCGTGGTACTGGTGCTATTCGGCGACAGCTTCAGCCTGTCTTTCCTGCTGGCGATACGCCTGCTGACCCGTTCGGCCAAGTTGGCCCGCTACTTCCCCGGCGGGCGTCGGCTCGGGTTGGCGCTCCGGTTAAAAGCGGGCCAGTTGCTGACCGCAGTGGCGGGGCTGCTGGTGGTATTGGTCATCGCCGCCGCGCTGATGTATTTTGCGGAATCGGCGGCCCAGCCGGAGATCTTCAACAGCATTCCCTCGGCTATGTGGTGGAGCGTAGTAACCCTCACCACGGTCGGATACGGCGACACCGTGCCGGTTACCGGCATCGGGCGGATGCTGGCCGCGGTGATTGCGGTGTTGGGCATCGGCCTGTTTGCTCTGCCAGCGGGCATACTGAGCGCCGCGATGATGGAGGCGAACGCCGCCGATGAGGATCGAGGCGAAGCAGACCAGCCAGCCGGCGTTTGCCCTCACTGCGGAGGAGATCTGGCGCCAGCCGCCCGGCGCTAGCGTTTGACGCGCCACCGCACCTGCGGTGGCATCTGGCGCGGGAGATTGAGATGAAGACGGCGGGGTTGGCGAGCGCTGAGCCAAATACCCAATAACGGGCAACTCAGACCGGTTTCGTTTCGACGACAGCATTCGGTTTAAAGAATGCGCCCACCTCGTCCGTCGCGGTCACCTGCCAGACGACTGAAGTTATCCGCTGGTGATCAAGTCAATAGGACGTGGCGCATTTGGACTCGAGCCGGACCGTTCCATAGCGCTCAGCATCTCGTCGCGGACGCCAAATATATCCGCCCGGACTCTTTCGGCAAACTCGTGGGAAACATGGGTTTCGGGGTCATGCTGTTCAGCCCAATTGATAACGGCCAGCATGACCGGGAGCAGGTCTCTGCCCTTGCCGGTCAATTGGTACAGGATCTGACGACCGTCGGCCGGGTCCCGTTCCCGGCTGATGATCTGCTGCGCCTCCAGCCGAGTCAGCCGGTCGGACAGGATGTTGGTCGAAATGCCCTCATCTGCTTCCAGGAAATCCTGAAAACGGGTGGAACCGCGAAACATCATGTCGCGGATGATCAACAGCGACCAACGGTCCCCGAACACCCCCATAGCAAACCGAATTGGGCATTGCTTGGGCTCGTAAATCATGCACCCAGTATACTGAAGACGAATATGCCTTGCAAAAGGCAAGTGTTGTGATATCATTACTTGCAATCTGCAAGTCATATCAGGACGGCGTCAGGGGATTTTCGATATGAACCGCTCGATTACGCTGGTTGATTGGGGCCTGCTCCTGGCGGCATCAGTGCTCGTGGGCAGCACATTCCTGTTCATCAACGTAGCGGTGAAGGAAGTCTCGCCGCTCGTCATCGCTGCGCTCCGAGCGCTGATCTCGGCGCTCATATGCTGGATCGTTATGTGCGCTTACGGCGTGCGTTTGCCACGCACGCGACGGGGATGGACCGCCCTGTTCTGGCTGGGTCTGCTCACGAGCGCGATCCCCTTTGCTACCGTCGCATGGGGACAGCAGCATATCGAGAGCGGCATGGGCGGTATCCTGTTCGGCACCATGCCGATCCTGGCGGTGCTGCTGGCGCCCCTGCTGCTGGCCGAGGAAACGTTCACCCGCAGGGCGCTGATCGGCGGCGTGGTTGGGTTCGCCGGCGTCATCCTGCTGATGGGCCCGTCGGTGGTGGCCAACGCCAGCGACCAGATCCTGGGCATCGCCATTACTTTTCTGGGCCCGGTGAGCCATACGTTGGGGGCGATTTATGCCCGGCGTCAGACCGGTCTCAATCCGCGTGCCATGGTCACCGGATCGATGATTTTTGGCAGCGTAGTCCTGGCGCCGCTGGCCTTTGCGGTGGAAGCGCCCCTCACCCTGGAGCCCGGCATGTGGGCGATAGCTGCCATAATAGCCACCGGCGTTTTTACCGGGGCCGGTTTCTGCCTTTACTTCGTGGTCATCAGCCGCGTAGGGGCCATGCGCAGTTCGCTGGTGCCGCTGTTCTTCCCGGCGGTCGCGGTCGTATTGGGCGCCGCGGTGCTGGGGGAGCGGCTACCGGTCATGGCATTTGTTGGCCTGGCGCTGATCCTGGCGGGCGCCATCGCTGTCAGCATGCGTGCGCCGGCCCAATCGCAATCCCCTGAAGTAGCCAGTCCACAGCCGCGCAGCTAGAGACATTCGTGCACCTCACCGCAGGCAATTCGACGAGTGGCGAGTACCGGGCCCAGGCGTTCCCGAACGAGGACGGAGTTCGCTGTCCTCGGTGACGTATCGTCTGGGGGCAAACCAGGCAACCGCGTCCTTGCGCCCGCCCGCCGACTTTGTTGATAGGCGGCCTGGCAGGGCAGCGCGAACCGGCAGTAGCTGGCTCTGCCAACCCCAATTGAACAGGAATAGACGCAAAACATGAGAGCACGAGCCGCGCAATCACCGGGCAAAGAGATGAACAAGGCATTGTTCTACTTTGCGCTCTGTCTAATCATTTTCGGCACCATGACCGGGGTGATGATGGTGCCGGCGCTGCTGGTGGAGATCGCAACGGACCTGGATGTTTCGGTGGCGGTGGCGGGGCAGTTGGCCACGGCGACCTTCGCGGCCTGGGCAATCTCCATTGTCGCCGTGGGGCCGCTGGCCGACTCCATAGGCCGCCGGCCAATGGCTTTAGCCGGGGTGTTTTTGGTGGTGGTTTCCCTTCTGGCCTCCGCATTCGCGCCCAACATCGAGGTGATGATGGCGCTTCGCGTGCTGGCCGGCCTGGGAGGAGGCGCGATTGCCCCCACGTCGGTCGGGGTGATTTCGGACGTCATCTCCCCGGCGCGGCGGGCCCGGGCCATTGGCGGCATTGCCAGCACGCTCGTGCTGACCTCAGCCATCAGCATCCCGCTGATCGCGCTGATCGCAGAATGGTGGGGGTGGCGGTTTGCCTTTGTTGTGGCCGGTCTGTTCCTGGCGGCGGCGTGGATCCTGAACTGGGTCCTGTACCCTCGGGACAACCGGGAACGCGCTCGCGACCTGGTTTTCTTTGCCAGGTACTGGTCCCTGCTTTCTCTGAACTATTTCCGCGTTGCCCTGGTGGTGAACGTCGCCCAACGCATTGCCTACTGGAGCCTGCTCAGCTTTTTCGCCGCCCACCTGATACAGACCTATGGCGTGAGCGTGGGTTTCGCGGCCCTGCCCCTGATGATTGCCGCACTGGGCCAGGTGGCGGGCAGCTACACCGCGGGAGTTCTTGCGACCAGGAGATGCCGGGTCGCGCTGGTGGCCTTGACCTCTGCAGCAGGGGGCGCCTGCGGGTTCGTGTTCTTTGCTTTCGACCTTGGGCTCTGGCCGGCAGTTGCCGTGGCTACTGTGGGGTCGGGCCTCCTGAGCGTCACCACCCCGGTGCTGCTGGCCGGCAGCACGGAATACTCGGGTGAGTCCAAGGCAACGGGCGCCAGCCTGATCGGCTTCAGCAACCAATCCGGCGGAGTGTTTGGTGCCGGGCTCTCCGGCCTGCTGCTGGCCACCGTGGGCTATGCCGGCATCGGGTACCTGTGCGTCGCTTTTACCGTCGCCAGCGCGCTGGTAGCCGCGGCGTTCGCACGGCAATTGCGCGTTGGAGCGGGCTGAACCCCTGGGTTGTAGATTGGCAGGTAGAACCGAGGCAGAACTGGCAATGATTGAATGAACACGCAAGCGGAGCCGGCAGGGGTCAAAGAGGTAAACAAGGCCTGGTTTTACTTCATCCTCTCCCTGGCGATTCTCAGCACCCAGACCGCCATTTTGATGGTTCCGGCGCTCCTCGTTGAGATTGCAACCGACCTTGACGTTTCAGTGGCGGTGTCGGGGCAATTGAACACAGCCTCCTTCGCGGCGTCGGCGGTCTCCATCGTCGCCGTGGGGCCCCTGGCCGATTCCTTGGGCCGTCGTCCGGTAGCTCTTGCCGGGGTGCTGATGGTCCTGGTCTCGGTGCTGGGGTCGGCTTTTGCGCCCAACATGGAGGTATTCCTCGCGCTCAGAGTGCTGGGCGGCCTCGGAGGCGGGACCATTCCGCCCACGTCGGTGGGAGTGGTCTCCGACGTCATATCCCCGGCCCGGCGGGCCCAGGCCGTCGGCGGCATCATGGGAACGGTCGTGTTGACGTCGGCCATCAGCGTCCCGCTGGTGGCCCTGTTCGCGGACCTGTGGGGCTGGCGCTCAACCTTCCTGCTGGTCGGTTTGCTGCTGGCGGTGGCGCTGCTGCTGGCCTGGGTCTGGTATCCCCGGGACAGCAGGGAACGCAGTCGCGACCTCGTGTTCTTTGCCCGGTACTGGTCATTGCTTTCCTTGAGCTTCTTCCGGGTCGCCGTGACGGTGATCGTGACCCAGCGCCTGGCCTACTGGGGTCTGATCAGCTTCTCCGCCGCCTACCTGATACAGGCCTACGATTTGAGCGTTGGGTTCGTGGCCTTGCCCCTGTTGATCGCTGCCGCGGCCCAGGTGATCGGGAGCTACGCAGCCGGCTTCGTGGCTGCCAGGAGCTACCGGGTCTGGCTCATGGGCATTACAACAGCCGCCGGGGGAGTCTGCGTGTTCCTGTTCTTTGCGGTCGATTTTGGGCTCTGGACCGCGGTGGCCCTGTTAACGCTGGGATCAGGATTGTTGAGCATCCTGGCGCCGGTGATGGTCGCCGCCACCACGGAGTATTCGGGAGATTCCAAGGCCACGGGCACCAGCATCATCGGCGTCGGCAACTTCGTGGGCGGAGTGCTGGGCGCCGGGCTCTCGGGCGCCTTCCTGGCATGGGTGGGCTACGAGGGAATTGGATACCTGTGTCTGGCCCTCACCACCGGCACCGCGCTCGTCATTGCCGTGTTCGCCAGGCAGTTGCGGGTGAACACCGGCTGAACCACCCGCTTTGCCCCTGAGATGTCACCGGATGTTTCATTCGCAAGAGGCTGATGCCGCCGCACACCCGGGAAACGCCAACCGTAACTGGGCCGCTGGGCCGGCAGGGCTCTGACATTGCTGGTCGGGGTGGCGTCCTGGTCCCCTAGCGGCGGCAACATGCGAGGTCATCGGGCCATCAGGGGCGGCCTCCGACTGGCGCGGCGCTCTCTCTACAGGTGCGCTTGGGGCGGTGATCCGCCACGTCAGCGGGATGCGCCGGTTTTATGACCGACTACGTGAGAGCGCGAAGCCGGGAAACGTGTCGGTGGTGGCGGTGATGCGCAATATCCTGCTGCAACACAATGCGGTGGCTCGCAGGGGCGAGCCCTGGGGACCGCAGGCGGGGCAGGCCATGGCACGGCGGCAACCCAACGGATTCTAGACGGGACACTACCGAGCGGCGTTCCGCCTCGTTGGGCAGAAGTTCCATAGCGAGAGTGGTTTTGTCGGCCCCATTGGGCCCGGCAATTGCAATGATTATCTTAGCGGGGTTGTTGGTCATGCCATCCATTAAACTAAACCGCTCCCGCTTCGCGCAGCGCCGCCATTTCCGCGCCGCTATATCCCAATAGCCCGGTCAGCACGGCTTCGGTATCCTGGCCCAGGGTTGGCGGCGGCGCGAAGTTGTCGGGGCTGCCGGTCTTGATGGGGTTGCCGGCGGTGCGGTAGGCGCCGGCGACCGGGTGGTCGATTTCCACCACCATGTCGCGTAGCTGCACTTGCGGGTCAGCCAGGGCCTCGCCAATGTTGTTGACCGGGCCGCCTGGCACATCGTACTTCAGCAGCAGTTGCTCCCACTCGGGACGCGGCTTGGTAATAAAGCCCGCGGTCAGGGCTTCTTCGAGCGCATCGCGGTTCTCGATGCGGGCCGGGGCGGTGGTGAAGCGCAGGTCTTCATCCATGCCTCGCAGCGCTTCGATTTCGCCGGCCATCATGCGCAGGGTCTTCATGGCGAATTCCTGGCTCGCGCAGTGAACCTGCAGGTATTTGCCGTCGGAGCATTGGAAGGCGCCCACGGGCAGGTTGGACGGATGGCTGGAGCCGATGGGCTGCGGCACCTCGCCGGACACGAGGTAGAACTGTCCCAGGTGGGCCTGCAGGGCAATCTGAACGTCCAGCAGGGAGATGTCCAGGCGACGTCCCTCGCCGGTGCATCGCCGCCCGTACAACGCGGAGGAGATGCTGAGGGCGGCCACGTAGCCGCCGACCATATCGCCCACCGGAAAGCCCATGAACACCGGCGGCTGGCCGGGGTTGCCGGTGACGCTCATCCCGCCGCCCATGGCCTGCACGATGCCGTCGAAGCCGGGCCGCTCGCGGTACGGCCCCTCTTGCCCAAAGGCCGACAGCGAGCAGGCGATGATGGACGGGTTGATTGCCTTCAACGATTCGTAGCCCAGTCCCAGGCGCTCCAGCACCGAAGGCCGGAATGCCTCCAGCACCACGTCGGACACGGCCACGAGCCGGCGGCAGACTTCCCTGCCCTCCGGCGTTCGCAGGTCGATGGTTACGCTCTTCTTGTTGCGGTTGAAGTTCAGGTAATAGGCGCTCTCGCCACCGAGGAAGTGCGGGCCGATGCGCCGCGACATGTCGCCCACGCCGGGCTGCTCGATCTTGATTATCTCAGCGCCCAGGTCGCCCAGCGTCCGCGCCGCCATCGGCCCGGCGATCGCCTGCGACATTTCGAGGATGCGGACACCCTCCATCGGATGGGTCATATTCTCTTGCCCGTCTTCATTGCATGGTGGCCTATTCTGCGGACAGGAGGGCTGCCAGGTCTCGCACGTCAGCCATTTCGTCCAGCGATTCTATGGCAGCGATGATCTGTTGCTGGCGTTCCGGGCTGATGACCGTTGCGGTAAGGATGGCGAACTTCTCTTTCATTTCGGCCCACGACAGGGCATTCTCCGGGTCGCCCTTGGGGTATCGGATGTCGCTGCGCAGGCGGCGTCCGTCGGTGGTGGAGACCTCAGCCCAGGCGCGAAACTCGCGGGGGAAGTGGGCGTCCAACTCCGGGTCGGTCACACACTTCACCCGCGGCAGGATGCGGCTGATCTCCGGGCGGTCCGGCACCCCGTCGGCGTATTCCTCCAGCGACGCGCGGCCATAGGCCAGGGCCACCGCCGCGCCGAAGGGCATGGAGAACTGCATATCCACGACTGTCCTGGGGTTGGCCTTGTCCGCTTCTGGAGACGCTATCACCTTGAAACCGCCGCTGAGGACTCCGACGGTCACTTCCTCGACGTCGTCGGCCTCGAGACCATGGGTGTTGCGGATGTCTATCAGGCAGTCTATGGGTCCCTGCTTGTAACGGCAGCAAGCATGGGGTTTGATTCCCGTGCGGGTAATCAGATATTCGTCGCCCAGGTCTTGCAGCACCAGCGACAGGTCGGGGTTGCCGGAATAGGCCTGTAGGAAGCCGTCGCGCCCTTCGAGGATGGTTGTGGGGCCGGTGTAGCCGGAGCGGGCCAGCAGGGCCGCCCAGGAACCACTGTGCGACGCCCAGCCGGGGTGGAACCGCTTGGTCCAGGCTCCCTGCGCCAGGTATTCCATGCTGCCGGCGGTCTGGCTTCCCGCTATGCCCAGGGCGTGGATGAAGTCGTCGCCCTGCAGCCCGAGCAGCCGCCCGGCCACCACCGCAGCGCCGAATGCCCCGCAGGTACCGGTGGGATGGAAGCCTCGGCCGTAATGCTCGGCAGGCTGCAATGCGCGGCCCAACCGCACGATGACGTCGTACCCCGCAACCACTGCGGCGATGAAGTCCCTGCCCGACACATGGGCCAGGTCGGCCATCGAAAGGGCGGTGGGAAAGGCGACCACGCCCGGATGCAACGACGCCTCGTTATTGACGTCGTCCATCTCTATGCTGTGAAAGGCGGTGCCGTTGGCCATCGAGGCGTACTCCGGCAGCACTCGATAGGGCGTACCCACGACCACCGACGGGCCGGGGCGGTCCAGCCGCTGCAGCGCATCAACGACAGCGCGCGCCGAGCCGGTGGTGGAGCCGTTGAGTGTAACCGCGGCGAAGTCCAGGCACAGGTACTTGGCCCAGTCGATCACTTCCGGCGACAGATCCTCGTACTCGAGCGCCTGCGCGAAGCTGCCCAGGGCGCGGGTCATGCCGGTTTCGTTGTTGGTTTGAACCATGGCTGAGGACCTCCATCAAATATTGCAACGACGGTTCTCGAAATACTATCCGTCGCGCAGGGGTAGGTCGAAATTGGAATCAAATACTTGTGCACACCGCTGGACAGTAGGACGGTCACCCTTCCCATAAGCGCGATTCTTTCGCGAATGCAGCGTCGACCACAAAGGTGATAGTTTCCCCGTCACGGCGATACAGCGGTTCTCCCCGAGTTTGTACGCACTGTAGTGCGTTGTTCAAATAGTTGTCGGCAACTTTCAAGTCAAAGCTACCAGGAAGGCCTCGCAGTTTATCTCGCAACCATCTCAGGATGCCCGGCTCGTTTGGGATGCCGAACGACCGCCGGAACATCATCAATTCAACACCCACCTGTGAGAAAAAGGCAAACCCAATCGCAGCCGTCAGGTTTGCCGGCCAGTCACTCTTGTGGCGCATTTCGTTCAGGGATTTGTATTCGGCTTCGTAGCGCGAATTCGAATCGTGGCGGATTTGCTTCAGGCTAATTTCTAAACCGCGTTTATTAGGCATATTCGGCAGGAACGGAGTCCACCAACCCACGCCATCAAACCTCGCCGAAAGCAGGGACGGGGTCATATCCACCCAAGGATCACCGGGCGCAGCGAGCCAAAAATGTTGTATGGAGCCGATGTGCGGCGTCTCCACATGGTGAATTGGTATGGCAGTCTCTGGTCTTGGGTATGACTTTCTATCCATGTACCCCCTATGAGCGGTTGGCCGAGTCAAGCGTTTTGGTGTACACAGGCATACGATTCCGTTCGTAGCAGGGTCATACACTCGCTAAATCCAGCCCGCCTACAACCCCGATTCGTACAGGAAGTCGCCGGTGGGGTAGTTGTTGAGCAGATGGCGGGCGATGACCAGGCGCTGAATCTCGTTGGTTCCCTCGCCGATCATCATCAGCGGGGCGTCGCGGAAGTGGCGCTCCACCGTCAGGTCCTGGGTGTAGCCGTAGCCGCCGTGGATGCGCATGGCGTCGGTGGCCACCTGCATGCACATCTCGCTGGCGAACAGCTTGGCCATCCCGGCCTCCATGTCGGCACGCTCGCCCCGGTCCTTCTTCTCGGCGGCGTGGAGCACCATCAGGTGGGCCGCCTGTATCTGGGTCCCCATGTTGGCCAGCATTATCTGCACGCTCTGGTGTTCTCCGATGGGCTTGCCAAAGGTTTGGCGCTGCCTGGCGTATCGCGTGGATTCTTCCAGCGCGGCGCGCGCCACACCGAGGCAGCGGGCGGCAACATTGATGCGGCCCAGCTCCAGCCCGCTCATGATCTGGTAGAACCCCTTGCCCTCCTCTCCGCTGACCAGGTTCCCGCCGGATACGCGGTAGTCCTCGAAGGACAGCTCGGAGGTATCCACGCCCTTGTAGCCCAGCTTCGGTATGTCCCGTACCACGTTGAAGCCCGGCCCCTTCTCAGCGATGAAGATGCTGATGCCGCGCCGGGGCGGGTCGGCGTTCGGGTCGGTCTTGGCGACCAGGGCGAAGGTGTTGCCGTGGCGCCCGTTGGTGATCAGGCTCTTGACCCCGTTGACCACGTATTCGTCGCCTTCGCGGACGGCGCGCGTCTCGATGGCCTGGACGTCGCTGCCCGCGTTGGGCTCGGTGATGCAGATGCCGCCGCGCTTCTCGCCGGTCGCCATCAGGGGCAGGAATCGCTCCTTCTGCTCCGGTGTTCCGTGGGTCGTGACCATGTAAGCCATGATGAGATGGGAGTTCAGTATCCCGCTCAGGCTCATCCATCCCCGGCAGATTTCCTCGATGACCAGGGCGTAGGACGTAACATCCAGCTCAAGCCCGCCGTACTCTTCTGGGATCACCGCGCCGAACAGGCCCAGCTCCTTCATTCGCTCCACCAGCTCGAAGGGGTACTCGTCGGCGTGTTCCATTTCCTGGGCGACGGGTTGGACTTCCCGGCGGACAAACTCTCTGATTGTGGCGACCATGCCGCGCTGCACTTCAGTCAATTGAGGCAAAACCGCTCCTGAAACCGGGCTGATTTCGTGTCGGCATTTTATCACGCGCCGGGCGCAGCCAAGTTTGACACCCCCGGGACGCCGCACTAAACTCGCCGGTGACCGCGCTGCCCGACAATCATCGGCGAGTGTTTTATTCGGCGGGTGTTTTGTTACGAAATGGCGGCAGCCGCGTCCGCTTTCGCCTCCCAAATGCCAAATATAGTGAGGTATCGCAATGCCGGACCAGCCAGAATACACAGACCTGCTCAACGACATTCGCCTGCAGGAATACCGTGCAGGAGTCTACCTCAAGGCGTGGGCCGACAAGACCGAGCATCCGGGGCTGAAGGCCTGCCTTTCTCTGGTAGCCGAGCGCGAGACCAGCCACGGGGACATCTTCGACCGGCGCATTCGTGAGTTGGGCGGGGTTCCCGAGGACAGAGACGACGACTTGTTTACCGAGCGGCTGAGCGTGGCCGGTTCGGACATGACCGACAAGGAAAAGATCGTCTGGATGCGCGAAGCCCAATCTCGCGTAACCCTGCCCAATGTGCGCCAGCGCTATGAGGCCGCCTCAGTTGATGAGTCAGTCGATCAGCTGACCCGTTCTCTGATCAAGTGGTTCACCGAGGTGGAGGACGACTCCGGAGCCTCCATGCGGGCGGTGTACGCGGAGATCGAGCAGGAGGGCTAACCGGATGAAATTCGGAGCCTTCTTCGTGGGCCAGCGCCCCCTGCTGCACGAGCAATACGCCGACGAGAGCAAGGTCAATCCCAACCCGGTCAGCCGCACCGACGTCGAGGTCTACGAGGACATTCTGCGCGGCGCGGAACTGGCAGAGGAACTTGACTTCGACTCGGTGTGGATTGCCGAGCACGCTTTCAGCGAACACAGCATCATCAGCTCTCCCCACAGCCTGCTGGCCGCCATCGCCGCCAGGACCAGGCAGGTCAAGGTGGGCGTGGCCTGCACCATAGTGCCGTGGCATGCTCCACTGCGGCTGGCGCAGGACCTGGCCACACTGGACATTATCAGCCAGGGGCGTCTGATTGTCGGGGCAGGCCGCGGCTACCAGAAGCGGGAGTTCGACATCTACGGCCTGGACATCGCCGAATCCTGCGAACGTTTCATCGAGGGCATGGACATCGCGGTCAGGTCGTGGACGGAGGACACGTTCTCCTACGACGGCGACTATTTCAGCTTCCCGGAAGTGCGGGTCATCCCCAAACCGGTGCAGCAGCCGCATCCGCCCATATTCATGGCAGTCACCCACAGCCCGGACTCGGTAGAGATTGCCGTCCGCAACCGTTGGGGGTTGTTCACCGTGGGCAGCAGTTTCTTCCCGGCTTCGCCGGACTCTGACCAGAACCTGATAAACCTCTACCGCCGGCGGATGCTGGAAGAGGGTACTGCGCCCGATGACATCGAGGTCGCCGCTGTCCGCAACGTGTATGTGGCGCCCACCGACGAGGAAGCCATCGAACTGCTCGTGCCGCGTCTGCAATGGGCTGGCGACATGGGGGACTTCCTGCGCCGCCCGCTCTCCGACGTGGTGCGGGCCTCAGGGGTGCGTGGCTACGAGCACTATGTCCAGGATCCCTTTATCGAGCCGGATCTGGTGGCCGAGCGGGGCAAGGAAGGCATGGCAGCCATCGGCAGCCCCGAGAAGGTCACGGCGGCCATCAAGGAACTGGAAGAGAACCACGTCACCCACTTCATCAGCTACCTGGACGCCGGGGGCCTGTCCTACGACCAGGTGTCCAGCTCGCTGCAACTGTTCGCAGAAAAAGTGATGCCCAACTTCCGCTAAGCCCCAATTCACCGAAAAGACAGGGCGCCGCCGTCGCGCTTGTAGGGAGCCACTCCGACCAGGGCAGCGATTTGCTTTCGATCTAGCAGGCCCGATTCCGGCAGAGACGCCAGCAAGGTCAGCGAAAGCTGAGAGCCCACGCCGGGAACCGTGCGGAGCCGGCCATCCTTCTCACGGCAGACTGGACTCCGGCGCAAAGTCTGACTTCGCCCCTTGTCCAAGTCGCTCAACTCTTGTTCCAACCACGCGATGTGGGAATGGACGACGATGAGGAACACCTCTGGCGTTGACTATTTTTGCCCGTCAGTATTGGGTAAAACCATCCCGCACGGAGGTGCGGGATGGTGATCAAGAACCAGTGGCGAGTGCGTCAGCAGTACGTACCACTGTGGCGGCGGCAAACCGTACCGCCCGGTGATAAGGCCCGGTGGCCTTGACCAGACTGGCGACTGGGCTGAGCGGGGCAGGGTGATTATCAACAATTCATCCTGCTGGTGGCGTCGACCAATTTTAACGGCCGATATGGGGTAATCGTTCGGTACGGATGTACTGTTGATTACAGACCGACAGGTGGGGCTGCTGAGGCAGAAACGTGTGGAAGGCCATACACAGGAAACCGCGGCGGAGAAGGCAGGCGACCCGCCCACGTGCCGCCTTTTACCGAATCCAACCCGGGGGCCGAGGCCATACCGGCGGTTATGCTGGCGTCTTGACCGGTCCTCGGGGTTGTTCGTTGAGCGCAGCAGGCCTGCTCTGGTCATTGGCGTTGAGCCGATGGGCGTTGAATGGACGCTCGCTTCGTGATCGGTCTGGTCAGACCGGGTTATGGATCGGTCTTGGTGGTGATCCAGGCTCGGCGCCATGCGCCGGCATGGCCGGCATCGTTCTTCGGCCGAACGTGGTATTGGTATGAAATCCCGGGCTCGGTTGAGGAGTCAGTATAGGACGTGGCGCTGGCGCCTTCAGCGGTACCGATGTGGACCACGCCCTGGACCTCGCCCGCTGAGAGGCGCTCGCGATAGACTTTGAACCCGGTGGCGGCGGGACCGTCGGTGGAGGCGGTCCAGGATACGACCACCTGGCCTGCGGTTTCTTCCGAAACGCTGAGGCTGGTGATTTCCTCGGGCACGCCTGGCGTCTGGTTCTTCGTCTTGATAGAGTCCGGGCCGTTGGCAGTGCCCTCACCGGCGTCGTTGGTTGTCGCGACGTAGTAGCTGTACCAGGTCTCTTCTTCGACGGTGCCGTCAGTGTAGGTAAGCGTGTCGGCGTCGACGTTGGCGAGAACGGTTGTGGTGCCCTCGCTGACGTGGGTGCGGGAAACCTTGTAGCCGGTGGGATCTGCTCCGTCGCTGGGAGCGGCCCAGGTGGCGACTACGCTGCCGGCCGTGGCCTCGGAGAGTTCCAGGGATGCGGGCCGGTTGGGAACTTCGGCGGAGTCAGCAGAACCGGCGGTGCTGGTGCTGTCTTCCGGGGTGGAGACGTCGGCTTTGGCGGATTTTTTGCCAGCCTTGCCGTCCGCGACTGCTGCAACCCGGTAGCGGTAGTCAGTGTCGGCGCTGACGTCGTTGTCGGTGTAGGACGTGGTGTCGGAAGTGGCGATCCTGGTCAGGGAGCCATTCGAGTCGTCCATGTTGCGCCGGAAGATGCGGTACTGGTCCGGTGTGGGGCCTGACGATGGCGCCGTCCACGAGAGGCTCACGGTTTCGTGGTCGTCGGCGGTGGCGGCGAGGTTGGTGGGCTTGCCGGGTTTTCCGGCGGCGTCGGCAGGGGGCGCCAAGAGCGCAGCCCCGAGAACCGCTGCGGTCAGAACCAGCGTGGCGGTGAAGCCGATCAGGATACGGGTTTTCATTCCTCGTCCTCGCTGTGTGGGTCGCATCTGGCGTTCTCTAGAGATGGTGCCGAACACTGGCAAGGATCATTTTACTAGAAAGGGGGGGTGGTGAACCGCTCGAGCTTGGGTCGGCTCGGTGGGCCCTTTCCCCGGTAACCGGGCGGCGCCGAGTAGGCCCGCATCTTACGCACCGCGTCCCGGTACAGACCGAACACCCGGGAGGCTTCTCGAACGCTCGTCCCTTCCAACACGCAGGCTAGCCGCGCCCGAACGTACATTTCCACCGGATACACCCGTCTCACCCTCCAAAGGCCGGTAATAAACCTTACGCAGGGCGGTGGACGGTACAGTTGCTCCCCGAACGGCGACGGCCACAAACCGACGACGGAGCCGCCCGAGTGGTCCAATTTACTGCCGCCGTTTGCAGATCCGCGCAGCGGCCAGTCTTCGCATGCATCAACCACTTACCGACTGGCCAACCCCGTGGGCAACCGGAGGAGAGCCGGAGTTAAACCCCGGCCCGGGTGCGCTTGTTCTCCATGTCGATTTCCCAGATGCGACGGTGAGACTGCCAAACCGACCACGCCAGGGTCGCGGTGAGAACTCCCAGAATTACGGGCAGTGCAACGGGCAGCCAGGCAGTGCCGAAGAAAACCATCGCGGCGTTGGCCAGGATGAAAGCCAGCCGCATTTCCGTCGGGCCGATGCCCAGCATCGATATCTGAAATTCGTTGGTGGCGGCAAAGGACAGGAACGAGTTGACCATCAACGCTCCGCCGACCACCAGCAGGGCGGCAAACCAGTAAGGCGCTATGTCGGGCAGGGCCAGGGAATACCCGACGACTATCGACGCGAGGAACAGGAAGTCCAGGAAATGGTCCATGTAGAAGCCCCACTTGACCAGACCGGTGTCACGATGGCGGCCCACTGCGCCATCCAGCACATCGCTCAGGTACTGCAGGGCGATGAAGCCCGAAACCAGCCACAACCAATGGAGGCTCTCGCGGGCCAACAGGCTGGCCACAACAATGCCGATGCTCCATACCAGGGTCAGCATCGTCAGATGGTAGGTTTCCAGCCAGGACGGCACCCTGGGAACCAGCCAGGTGACCATGCGCCGTTCCAGATTGGCAAATGCCCATTTGCCGGTCTTTTTGTCGCCGCCGAATTGAGCTTGGATCATGGTTGGCTCCTTCTGTCGTATGCGATCGCCGTATCCCTGGCGGTGCGCTCGGCAGGATTTATGCCGAATCCTCTCACGCTGATTGGCGCCGGGCCTCCTATGTGAAAGAGTTGAAGTTGTCCATCAAACCCTCGACATTCGCCGAACTGATCGCGATGACTCCGCGCTCCCCTGGTTATGCCCGGCTCCGAAGGGCCAGCATCGTTAGTCAGCCTCCACGCCAACCGGAGAGACCGCATCGCGGTAGTACTCCATGCCCAGGTGGGTGATCTGATCCTCGCCCATCAGCCAGCGCAGCGTGTTCTTGAGCTTGGTTTGCTGAATGAACAGGTCGTGCTCGGGGTAGACCGACGGCGCGTGCTGGGGACTCTTGAAGTAGAAGGAGAGCCACTCCTGTATGCCCGACAGGCCGGCCCGCTGGGCCAGATCCATGAACAGCACCAGGTCCAGCAACAGGGGCGCGGCCAGGATGGAGTCGGAACAGAGGAAGTTGATCTTCAGTTGCATCCGGTGGCGCAGCCAGCCGAACAGGTCGATGTTGTCCCAGCCCTCCTTGGCGTCCCCGCGGGGCGGGTAGTAGTTGATGCGCACCTTGTGATAGGCATCGGCGTAGAGATCGGGGTACATCTCCGGCTGCAGGATGTACTCCAGCACGCCGAGCTTCGACTCCTCCTTGGTCCGGAAGTTCTCCGGCTCGTCCAGCACCTCCCCGTCGCGGTTCCCCAGGATGTTGGTGGAGAACCAGCCGTCCACTCCGAGCATCCTGGCCTTGAGCATCGGGCCGATTACCGTCTTGACCAGCGTCTGGCCGGTCTTGAAATCCTTGCCGCAGATGGGCACGCCGACGTCCCTGGCCAGCGTCTCCAGCGCGGGCACATCGGCGGCGAGGTTGGGCGCGCCATTGATGAATGGAACGCCCTCCAGCAGCGCGGCGTAGGCATAGAGCATTGAAGGCGGGATTCTGGGGTCGTTGTCGTGGAGGCCGCCGACAAAGCTCTCGATGTCCTGGTGTATCTCGCACTCCTCAATGAATATTTCGGTAGACGCGCACCACGCCATCACCAGTCGGTCGCACCCGTTCTCGGCCTTGAACCGGCGAATGTCCTCGCGAATGGCGTCCACGGCTTCCAGCTTGTTGCCCGACGACTTGACGTTGACGCCCTGGATGCGCCTGACGTAGTCGTTGTCGAAAACCGCCGGCATCGGTTCGATGGCCCTGAGAAAGTCGGCCAAGGGTTCGATCTCTTCGTACCGGTCCAGTACCCCGCAATTTACGGCGGCCTCGTAGGCGTTGTCCGGAATGGGGTCCCACGCTCCGAACACCAGCTGATCGGGGTCTGCGATCGGGACGAAGTCCCGTATGAATGGTGTCCGTTGGTCGGTCCGCTTGCCCAGGCGTATGGTGGCCATCTGGCTCACCGAGCCGATGGGCTGGCCGGAGCCGCGCCGTATGTGCTCCACGCCCGCGATGAGGGTTGACGATACCGCGCCAAGGCCCACCAGCAGGACACCCAGATTGCCGTCGGCCGGCTCTATGCTTGGCGCGTCTGCCGAGACGAAGTCCTTCGGTTCCAGGGCCATGCCATGTTGGCGAGCCAGTTCCAGCAGCTTTTCGTGCCACTGGGAGGGTATCCTCCCGATCCTGGCCCAGTGCTGCACGGTGCTCTGTCGCCTGCCCAGGAGACTTGCCAGCGCCGACTGGCCACCAAATCGACTGCTGATAGACGACAATAAGGAATGCCTCTTGCGCCGACTATTCTTGCCGGTTGGGATGGTGTAAATCGTCCGGCACGGAGGTGCCGGATTGATCAAGGACCGACAAGTCAGACTTTTGAGGCAAAAACGTATGGAAGGAAAAACACAGGAGACGGCGGCCGCCATGTCTGGGATGAGCGTGCGCTCGGCGCGCAAATGGCAGAGTGGCCCGTTGCCGTCGGAGACCAAACCGGAGCGCTGGTGGCGCACTCGGTCCGATCCCTTCGACGGGGTGTGGGAAGAGGAGATTGAGCCACTGCTGCGGGACGACCCCAAGGGCAAGCTGAAGGCAACGACGATTATCGAATGGCTGGAGGAGCAGCATCCCGGCCAGTTCAGCACCTCCCAGCTGCGCACGCTGCAACGACGATTACAGGACTGGCGGGCGCTGAATGGTCCGGACCAGGAGGTGTACTTCCCCCAGGAGCATCCGCCGGGACGGGAGGCCCAGTTTGATTTCACCCACTGCAGCGCCCTGGGGGTGACCGTCGCCGGTGAGCCCTACCCCCACCTGCTGTTTCAGCTGATCCTCAGCCACTCGGGCTGGCGCTACGCGGAGGTCGCCGCCGGCGAGACCTTCCTGGCCCTCAAGCAGGGATTACAGAATGCGCTCTGGGCCCTGGGCGGCGTACCGGAGGTGGTGCGTTCCGACAATACCTCTGCTGCCACCCACGAGATGAAACGCAGCCGAGGCCGGGCGCTAAACGACAATTACGCCGCCCTGCTGGACCACTACGGTGTCCGATCCACCCGCATCAATCCTGGCAAGAGCCATGAAAACGGCGTCGCCGAGCACGCCCACTACCGTTTGAAAGACGCCGTGGACCAGGCCCTCATCCTGCGCGGCAGCCGCGATTTCCACACCGCCGACGACTACGCCGGTTTCGTCCGGAAGATGGTGGAGAAGCGCAATCGCCTGGTGCGGGGGAAGCTGGAGCAGGAAATGGCTTGCCTAAGACCCCTGCCGCCAGCCCCCATGCCGGAATACGCCAACTACCAGTCCAAGGTGCGCCGGTGGAGTACCATCCAGGTGGCGGGACGCAGCTACAGCGTCCCGTCCCGGCTCATTGGCAAGGTGGTACAGATCCGCCTCTATTCCGACCACGTGGAAGTGTACTACAAGGGCCACTTTGTGGAACGAATGGCGCGCGTGCACGGTGATGGGGAAGTAAACGTCAATTACCGCCACGTCATCAATTCCCTGGTGCGCAAGCCCGGAGCATTCGCCCGGTACCGGTTCAGGGAGCAGCTGTTTCCCACCTTGCGCTTCCGGCTCACCTACGACGCGCTCAGGCAGTGGCGTGGGGAGCGCGCCGACGTGGAGTACGTGCGCATCCTGCACCTGGCGGCCACCACCATGGAGGTCATGGTGGACAGCGCCCTGTCGCTGCTGCTGGAGACCGGTCAGCCCTTCGACTACGCCGAGGTGCGGGAACTGGCCGAGCCCAGGGTGCCCCAGGCTCCGGTGCTGGTCCTCTCTGGGAAGCCGGACCTGAAGATCTACGACGGTCTGCTCACGAGCAGTACGGCCATGGTGGGGGTGTGCGCATGATGGACACCCCCACCAGCGTGATCCAGGAGCGCATCGGCGAGCTATGCCGCGAATTCAAGCTGCCCACCATGGGCGCTCAGTCGGTGGCCCGTTTCACTGAGGCTGGCCACGGCGAGGCCCTGTCCACCTTCCTGGAGGTGCTGGAGCAGGAGGCCGAGGATCGCCGCCACCGGCGCATCAACCGGCTGCGTCAGGCGTCCCGGCTGCCCTCGGGCAAGACCTGGGAGACCTTCGAGCATCACCGGATGCCCCTGACTCTTCGTCAACAGATGGACCATCTGGCCCAGGGCAGTTTCGTGGAACACGGCGTCAACGTGCTGGCCTTCGGGCTCCCCGGCACCGGCAAGACCCACGCCCTATGCGCTCTGGGCCACCGCCTGGTGGAAGCCGGACACTCCGTCCTCTTCGCTCCAGCCTACCGCCTGGTGCAGGACCTCCTCGCCGCCAAGCGCGACTTCGACCTGCCCCGACAACTGCGCAAGCTGGACAACTTCGACTTCCTCCTCCTGGACGATCTCGGCTACCTGCCCCAGGGGGCCGAGGAGTCCGAGGTCCTCTTCACCCTCATCGCCGAACGCTACGAACGCCGGTCCCTGGGCATCACGTCCAACCTGGTCTTCTCCGAGTGGGAGCGCATCTTCGCCAACCCCATGGCTACCGCCGCAGCGATTGACCGGGTGGTCCACCACTCCGTCATCCTGGAATTCGACGTCCCCAGCTACCGGACTGACGCAGCACAGCAACGCGGCGAGACTGCTGCGGCCGAGGAGGTGAACCGGCAAAACTAATCGACGATAAATCGGCAAGAATGGTTGACGCGGGACAACTGATGATCTGTTTTGCAGCGTTTTGTTCATTGCTCATGGCGGAATGATAACGATTTATTCGTTAACAGTCAAGCTTCAGTCCTTCACCATTTCGGGGTAGATCCCAAATATGGGGCATCCCACCCTTTGGGCGGCGGTTGGCCTGGCTATCGGTTGAATGGACCAGTGACTCAGCGCCAGGTGAGGCATAACCCCACGGGCCTCGGAAACATCGCAGCGGCTGGCCTTGGAGGTCCGTAGACCGCGGCGCGCATCACTGTCAAGTCGACCTCGTGGCATCGAGTCATGGGGGAAGCAACTCGTCCAGCACCCCGTGTTAATCTCGGTCTCTCCGGGGGATGCCGGGACGTCCGACTGGAAGACACCAAAATCGCAAGAGAAGTGCAGCGCCCACTACATTGCAGCTGAAATCGCGGGACCGGCGGACATGCCGGAGTCATTGGGGCCGGCTGCACCGGAGACTGCGCCTTTTGGAACTCGTTCCAGAGGATATAGCCGCAGATCGATAACCACCAAGGTAGAAGGCAACCTGCGGAGCCGACAACAACTCACCGTCAGCGGACCCGGATGCGGTCGTCGCGGAAGCAAAACGCGCGGCTTGGCGCAGCCCTTTGTCGGCGCCGGTGAACTTGGCCGGCTACACAGCAAAAAACGGCCCGGAATGGAGCCGCTTTAATTAGGGGATGAGGAGAATGGTGCCGAGGGGCGGATTCCAAAAGTGCCCAAGATGGGGTATGTTTTAGCATGTTCCAGGCGGTTTTTCTACTTGGAGTAGGTGTGATCACACGCTCAAATCCGACCTAATATGACCGGTTGGGCGGCAAAATGGCGGCAAAATGGCGGCAATCAATCTTCCTCTCCATCAATGACATTGGCGACGTTTTCGGCCACATCCTTCTGCCATCCGGGCAGCACATGGCCGTAAAGATCAATCGTGGTGCTGACCTTGCTGTGTCCCATTTGCCTGGACACAACCACCGGGTTATTCCCCTGATCCAACGCGATGGTCGCGTGGAAATGCCTCAGCTTGTGGAAGGTGATGTCCGGGATGCCTACCCTCGTCCCCAGTTCCTTCAGATGCCGGAGCATGTTCTGGGGTTTCATCCAGTCGCCGTCGGCGCCGGGAAACACCAACCCCTTGTCGATACGCCCTGAAGGCTCTATATCCACCCAGGCCTGCTGCCGCCCTTTGTGCTCAGCCAGCAATTCAACCATGCGCCCGTCAAGATCAATTCGGCGCTCACCCCGCTCGGTCTTGGGGGTTTCCAAACGCACCCCCTCGCTATGGGTCTTCACCGCGGATTCGACGACCAGGAGGTAACTCTCTTCCAGGTTCACGTTCTCCCACCGGAGGGCCATCATTTCCCCGCGCCGCATCCCGGTGCGGGCGTCCAGGTTCAGGAACACGAACAGGTAGTGGTCCTCGTCCTCGGCCAGCCGCAGCAGGTTTTGCACCCGTTCCACGTCCGGCGGGTCCGCCCGACGGCGAGGCGCTCTGGGCATGGCAACCCGGCCCATGGGGCTCACATCGATCTGTTCCAGATCCCAGGCGTATTTCATCGCGCCGGACAGCACAGTGTAAGCGAGTTCGGCGGTACGGGTGTATTGCCCGTTTTTCACCAGCTTCCCGAGCGCGTCGTTGATGTCCAGGGGGGACAGGTTTGCCAACTCGATATGGCCTATCACCGGGACGAGGTGTTTGCGCGCGATGCCCTCGTAACGCTCAAAGGTAGCGAGCTTCCTCTGTATCTCAACCCGCTCGTGCAGCCATTTGTACAGCCACTCGCTCACTGTCCAGGTGCGTCTTCTCGAAGGGGTTCGCTCCTGTTCCAGTTCCGCTTCCACCTCCGCCACGAACTCCCTGAGCCGGCGGTCAGCCTCCCGCTTGGAGCCCTTGAAAGTCTCGCTCCGCCGCCGTCGTTTGCCATTGGCGTCCTTGCCGGCGTCCGCGGTCAGCTCCCAGTGGCCGCTGGAGCGTCGTCGTATCCTGCCTTTCATATTCGATGCCTCGATGCGATTTGGTTCTGCCTGCGGTCCGGAATATGCGGTGATCGGTGGCGTTAGTATCGGAGTATAGCCGAGCGCCTGGTGAGATCCTTACCGATAGTGTCATCCCGTCTGCGTTGCTGGTCAGGGCATAGGCAAGGCAAGTCCTAATCGGAGTTGGGACCTGCCGCACGCAGCCACGACCCGGGCGGCGGTTCGAATTCCACACCCAGGGTTCGGGCCAGATTTGCCACGGCGTCGTCGGGAAATCCCGTATCCAATGCCGCCTGGACAAGCCGTTTCGCTGTCTCCGGCGCGGGCAGTTGGACGTCGATACCCAATGTCTGGGGCTCGTGGCCCAGGCTCTCCGCCAGCCGGAGCAGGGCCGCCGGTTCTAATCCCGCCTGCCGGGCCGCTGCAATGATGGCCGCAGCCTGTTCCGCCGTGGCGATTATACGATCCACATTGGCGTTGCCGGCCAGCAGCCGGCCCGCAACTGCGTCGTGAAAGGTGAGGACGTCCAGCATTTCCAGTACTGCTGCTTGCGTGACACCCAACCCGGTGGCAAGCCCGACCAGGCCGTCGATGTCGTCGGGCCAGATGTCGTGCAGGAACAACTCGGCCGCTGATTCCATTGTCCTGGCGTCTGCGAAAAGCGCGTCCGGAACTGCCAAGTCGCCCTCATCGCGGGCTTCCTCCAGGTCATCCAGCAAGGAGTTCATGTGCCGCTGGGCCAGGGTGAACGGGTAACCCTTGGGATACGGCTCCGTCGCCGACTTCGCGTATTTGACGCCCTGATGATTGAACACCACGCAGGCAAGTGGGTCCAGATCCGCGGGCAAGCTCGTGCCGCGCTGGTCGCCGTTGAAGCAATAGTCGTGGGCGAACTGGTTGGGTCCCAGGGGGGTGTCGGTGAACTGCCGAGCCAATTCTGGAACCCTCTCAATTGTGGGACTGAAACGTACCGGCACCCGCGCGTCGTACGCGCTGATCTCGCGTTCGCTGATCTCCTGCATTTCCAGAAGGGCCCGACACGCGACGCCGTAGGTCTCGTCGCGGTCTTCCTGAGAGGTCAGGTCCAGGTTGCGGCCCGGATGACCGATGAACTCGTCCAACCCCAGATCCAGGTCGTTTGCCGCCTCGATGAGTGCCTCTAGGTAAGCGACCTCCATCTGGTCGTGATGCCCGTCTCCCGCGATGTGGTCGCGGCAATGCTCCACCGCCCGCAGGTTGGCCCGGCAGCGAAAGCAGTGTTGGTACCATTCAATGGCCTGTTCCCATTCCGCGAAGTCCCGCGGTTCTTCGAAGACGTTCCACTCTCCCTCAATCGCCTGACGCAGCCGCTCCCGTATCTCGCCGTGCCGGGAGAGGAGGTGGGTGACCATGCGGAGCCGCTGGGGCTCGGGCATTACTGCGCCTTCCCTGGGGAGTACAACAGGCAGGAAGTCGACCAGCTCGGAGATGTCCGCGTCGCATTCGTTGGCGCAACCCAATGCTGCCAGCACCGCCAGCCGGTTGGGCGGAGCCACCATGTGGCCCTCCGCAATGTCCATCATGACGGTGGCCTGCTGGACGCGGACCTCGACGCGTGCGATTACGGCCTGGAGGTCAAGGAGCAATCCGGCGGCGCCCGGTCCGGGCCCGCCATCACGTCGGGTGTCGTTTCCGCGCTGGTTGCGAGTGTCCACTGAGGTCCTCGGAGATGTGGCCGGCCGCTGCGAATACTCGGACCCATTTTCAGGTCCGGCGTTAGCCAGCGGTTGGTCTGTCGTGAACTATCGGTAGTGCCGGCCAAAGTATGCCACAAGCGATGAACGCTTCGATTGTCCCGCGTCAACCATTCTTGCCGATTTATCGTCGATTAGTTTTGCCGGTTCACCTCCTTGGCAGGCGCAGCGTTGGCGTCGGCCGCGGCAGTCTCGCCGCGTTGCTGTGCTGCGTCAGTCCGGTAGCTGGGGACGTCGAATTCCAGGATGACGGAGTGGTGAACCACCCGGTCAATCGCTGCGGCGGTGGCCATGGGATTGGCAAAGATGCGCTCCCACTCCGAGAAGACCAGGTTGGACGTGATGCCCAACGACCGGCGTTCGTAGCGTTCTGCGATGAGGGTGAAGAGGACCTCGGACTCCTCAGTACCCTGGGGCAGGTAGCCGAGATCGTCCAGGAGGAGGAAGTCGAAGTTGTCCAGCTTGCGCAGTTGTCGGGGCAGGTCGAAGTCACGCTTGGCGGCCAGCAGATCCTGCACCAGACGGTAGGCCGGTGCGAAGAGGACGGAGTGGCCGGCCTCCACCAGGCGGTGTCCCAGAGCGCAGAGCGCGTGGGTCTTGCCGGTGCCGGGGAGCCCGAAGGCCAGCACGTTGACGCCGTGATCCACGAAGCTGCCCTGGGCCAGTTGGTCCATCTGCTGCCGTAGAGCGAGGGGCATCCGGTGATGCTCGAAGGTCTCCCAGGTCTTGCCCGAGGGGAGCCGGGACGCCTGACGCAGCCGGTTGATGCGCCGGTGGCGGCGATCCTCGGCTTCCTGCTCCAGCACCTCCAGGAAGGTGGACAGGGCCTCGCCGTGGCCAGCCTCGGTGAAACGGGCCACCGACTGAGCGCCCATGGTGGGCAGCTTGAATTCGCGGCAGAGCTGACCGATGCGCTCCGGGATCACGCTGGTGTCGGTGTCCATCATGCGCACACCCCCACCATGGCCGTACTGCTCGTGAGCAGACCGTCGTAGATCTTCAGGTCCGGCTTCCCAGAGAGGACCAGCACCGGAGCCTGGGGCACCCTGGGCTCGGCCAGTTCCCGCACCTCGGCGTAGTCGAAGGGCTGACCGGTCTCCAGCAGCAGCGACAGGGCGCTGTCCACCATGACCTCCATGGTGGTGGCCGCCAGGTGCAGGATGCGCACGTACTCCACGTCGGCGCGCTCACCGCGCCACTGCCTGAGCGCATCGTAGGCCAGCCGGAAGTGCAGGGTGGGAAAGAGCTGCTCCCTGAAGCGGTACCGGGCGAATGCTCCGGGCTTGCGCACCAGGGAATTGATCACGTGGCGGTAATTGACGTTTACTTCCCCATCACCGTGCACGCGCGCCATGCGTTCCACAAAGTGGCCCTTGTAGTACACTTCCACGTGCTCGGAATAGAGGCGGATCTGTACCACCTTGCCAATGAGCCGGGACGGGACGCTGTAGCTGCGTCCCGCCACCTGGATCGTACTCCACCGGCGCACCTTGGACTGGTAGTTGGCGTATTCCGGCATGGGGGCTGGCGGCAGGGGTCTTAGGCAAGCCATTTCCTGCTCCAGCTTCCCCCGCACCAGGCGGTTTCGCTTCTCCACCATCTCCCGTACGAAACCGGCGTAGTCGTCGGCGGTGTGGAAATCGCGGCTGCCGCGCATGATCAAAGCCTGGTCCACGGCATCCTTCAAACGGTAGTGAGCGTGCTCGGCAACGCCGTTTTCGTGGCTCTTGCCAGGATTGATGCGGGTGGATCGGACACCGTAGTGGTCCAGCAGGGCGGCGTAATTGTCGTTTAGCGCCCGGCCTCGGCTGCGTTTCATCTCGTGGGTGGCAGCAGAGGTATTGTCGGAACGCACCACCTCCGGTACGCCGCCCAGGGCCCAGAGCGCATTCTGTAATCCCTGCTTGAGGGCCAGGAAGGTCTCGCCGGCGGCGACCTCCGCGTAGCGCCAGCCCGAGTGGCTGAGGATCAGCTGAAACAGCAGGTGGGGGTAGGGCTCACCGGCGACGGTCACCCCCAGGGCGCTGCAGTGGGTGAAATCAAACTGGGCCTCCCGACCCGGCGGATGCTCCTGGGGGAAGTAAACCTCCTGATCCGGGCCATTCAGCGCCCGCCAGTCCTGTAATCGTCGTTGCAGGGTGCGCAGCTGGGAGGCGCTGAACTGGCCAGGATGCTGCTCCTCCAGCCATTCGATAATCGTCGTTGCCTTCAGCTTGCCCTTGGGGTCGTCCCGCAGCAGGGGCTCAATCTCCTCTTCCCACACCCCGTCGAAGGGGTCGGACCGAGTGCGCCACCAGCGCTCCGGTTTGGTCTCCGACGGCAACGGGCCACTCTGCCATTTGCGCGCCGACCGCACGCTCATCCCAGACATGGCGGCCGCCGTCTCCTGTGTCTTGCCTTCCATACGTTTTTGCCTCAAAAGTCTGACTTGTCGGTCCTTGATCAATCCGGCACCTCCGTGCCGGACGATTTACACCATCCCAACCGGCAAGAATAGTCGGCGCAAGAGGCATTCCTTATTGTCGTCTATCACCAGGCTCGGCGCCGCAGTCGCGACGAAAGGTGCCCCATCATGGCTTATGAGTTCGACCTCGGTTCATACAGCCGGCCGATAACAACATCTTCGCCGGAGGCCCAGCTCTGGTTTGATCGGGGTCTGCTATGGACCTACGGATTCAACCACGAAGAGGCCGTCTTCTGCTTCAAGCGGGCAGCAGAAGCCGATCCGAAGTGTGCCATGGCGTATTGGGGTATCGCGTACGCCATGGGTCCCAACTACAACAAGCCGTGGGAAGCGTTTGATGAGGCGGAAACAGCGAAAACGCTCTCCGAGGCCTATGACGCGACGATGAGCGCCGCGGCGCTAGCGGGCCGCGGTACCCAGTCGGAAAGGGACTTGATTGAGGCGCTTCACCAGCGCTATCAGTCTGCTCAACAGTCGCAGGACCTGGCCGCCTGGGTCGATGACTTTGCCGCCGCCATGCGGGCCGTCTACCTCAACCACCGGGATGATGCGGATGTCTCAGCGCTATTTGCGGAAGCGCTGATGAACCGCACCCCCTGGGCGCTCTGGGACCTGTCATCCGGCAAAGCGGCAGCGGGCGCCGACACCGAAGAAGCCCGGCAAGTGCTCGAACGAGGTATGGAACTTCGCGCGAACCTGGGTGCCCCGCCGCATCCGGGAATGCTGCATATGTACATCCACCTGCTGGAAATGTCGCCCTTCCCGGAACAAGCTCTGCTCGCCTGCGATCAGTTGCGAGGCTTGGTGCCGGATGCCGGCCATCTGCAGCACATGGCGACCCATATTGACGTGTTATGCGGCGATTACCAGAGCGTGGTGAATTGGAATGAGGAAGCGATGCGTGCCGACCGCCGGTATCTGGCGGCCAGAGGGCCGTTCAACTTCTATACGCTATACCGCTGCCATGACTATCACTTCAAGGCGTACGGCGCGATGTTCCTGGGCCAGTACCAATCGGCCATCGAGGCGGCTGGGGAGTTGATCGGTGCCCTCCCCGAGGACCTGCTGAGCGTGCAGTCGCCGCCCATGGCGGACTGGTTGGAAGGACTGGTGCCCGTCAAGCAGCATGTACTCGTGCGGTTCGGGAAATGGCAGGAAATCCTTGCGCAGGAACTACCGGCGCATCCCGATCTCTACTGTGTGACCAGCGCGACCATGCGGTATGCCAGGGCCATCGCCTTCGCCACGCTCGGGGATGCGAAGTCGGCGGCGGCCGAGGCGGAGGCGTTCGAGCGGGACTTCGCCCGTGTGCCGGACAGCCGGTATCTGTTCAACAACTCCTGTCGCGATATCCTGACGGTCGCACGGGAGATGATGCTCGGTGAGCTCGATTACCGTCGGGGTGACATCGAATCAGGCTTCGCGCATTTGCGCCAGGCAGTCACCCTTGACGACAACCTGCCCTATGACGAGCCGTGGGGGTGGATGCAGCCGGTCCGGCACGCCCTCGGTGCCCTCCTGCTGGAACAGGGGCGTGTGGACGAAGCGCTCGCCGAGTATCGGGCGGACCTCGGCTTCGACTCGGTGCTCAAACGGTCAAGTCAGCACCCCGATAATGTCTGGAGCCTGAGCGGCTATCACGAATGCCTGGAGCGAACCGGTCAGCATGAATTGGCGGCGGTCGCGAAGCAGCGACTCGACCTGGCCCGGGCGCGCGCAGACGTGCCGGTGCAGGCGTCCTGTTTTTGTCGGCTTGAGAGCGCGGGCTGAGAGCGGCGCAATGTGCGCCGGTAGGCTCACCGAATCTGCGGTTCCTACCATGATTCCCGCTAATGCCGATGCGTTCGCGGCGATCCGCGAATTACTCCGTGAGCGCGTCGTAGAGGAAATCAAAGGCTGTCGCCGAGGGGATGCAGTGACCTGCCCCCGGTGGCGGTGCCGCGGTTTACGTTAGCCCGGCCGTCGCTGGGACGGCGGCCGGCTCGCAAACTATGATCCAGAGCAAATACGGCCCGCTCTCACCACGGTCAGCAGGCCATTTGCCTCCGCTATGTACTTGTTTGAGACGCCTCGGCCTGGCTTGATATGGTCGATTTGAGGCGCTTGGGGAGTTTGCAAGCACGCCCTAGTCCTGCTGGTTCCCTGTTGCCTCTTGTCGAACTGAGCCATGAAACGTGAGATATCTGACCACAGTCGTCGGAAAGAAAGGCTCGCTGTAACGCATCGGCGAACCCGATTTCAGTATCCATCTTTCCACCACAGTCTTCCGCCTTATTGATACTCTCGTTGGTTCGTGCAACAGCTGTTACGTAGCGGACATTTCGATAGCGTCCTACTTGAGGCCATGCGGATGCGCTCGAGGCGGCGCTGTCCCTCAGCAGGTCGGCTCGCTCCCTTGGATGGCTACCGCAGTACCTTGGGGTTCCAACTCACCGGCTCGGGCCGATTGGTCATGGGCTAAGACTTTCCCATACGGTAGCCAACACCGTGCTCCGTGAAGATGTACGAGGGCTTCCTCGCATTGTCCCCAAGCTTCTGGCGAAGGGATTTTATGTAGGCGCGCAGAAGCTGGGGCTCCCGCGAATACTCCGGTCCCCAAACCCGTTGCAGCAACGCGTCCTGCGTGAGCACCCCGCCGGCGGAGTTGGCGAGCTCGGTGAGCAGCCTGTACTCCGTGGCTGTCAGTTGTACCAGCTGACCTGATACCTTGACGGTCCGCTCATCGAAATTGATTTGCACCTCACCCGATTGGAACGTGCGGCTGCCCGTAATTTCCCGGCCGACGTTCAACCTTCGAAGGGTCGCCTTTATCCGCGCTATCATTTCGGAAGGCGCGAAGGGTTTCACCATATAGCCGTCCGCACCCATGTCGAAGGCACGCACAACATACTCCTCATCGTCCCGATCACAGAGCACAATAGCCGGCAGATTCAGCGAATCCCCAGCTCTCCGCAGAGTGCGGAAGGATTCCTCCTCTCTGCCGGCAATGTCCAGGATAATCAGTTTCGGCCTTTCCGACGACGCAAGTTCCTCAATCTCGTGCAAACCCGAGGCTGCCACGACGCCGTAGCCCGCGTTGAGCAGGACTTGACGAACCGTGCGCAGCAATCTGGGGTCTTCGATAGAGACGAGGATCCGAGTCCCCTCCGCCGGCGCCGGCATTGGGTCACCGGAAATCTGCGGGGAGTCGAACGCCTGAACGTCTTCCTCGTCCTCCACCGACAGGAGAGTGAAGGTCAGCGTCAGGCTGCCTGTTTCCGCATCGATGTCCGTTCCGATTCTCCCTCCGTGAGCCTCGACAACGCCACGGCAGAACGCAATCGCCAAGCCCTCGCCCTGTGACGCCATGTCAACTGCCTTGGCGTGCGATTCCGCTACGTCCTTGAATAACTGCGGAACGTCCTGATACTGGCTCATTTGAGGAGACTCTGCGGAAGGAGCAAACGGGCCTTCTATAGATACTGAGATCGCGACGTGGATATCTACCAGCGAAGCGGACACCCTGATGGGCGACGAATCGTCGGAGCGCCTCGCCACTTGGCGAAGGAAGTTTTGCAATACCTGGCCGATACGGTGACCGTCGGCCATAACCCGGGGCAGCCCTCCCGGGATATCGGTTTCTATGGAATTGGCGCCGTGGTCCCTCAGAAACTCTCCGCAGCACTTGGGTATCAATAGCGACAGGTCCGTAGGCTCGGCATCCACGGATAGCGTTCCAGTCTCGATTTGCGTCAGTTCAATCAGACTGTTGATCTGGCTGCGCATCAAGTCCGTCTGCTGGTCTATGATGCGCAAGAGCTGCATCGGCTCAGTCGGGGCCATCGACTCAACCAGGCCCCTGAGGGCGGCGGCAGAACCCTTAATGCTTATCAAAGGGGTTCTCAGCTCTTCGCTTACCCTGCCCAGGAATGCCGCCCTCTGTCGTTCCAGGTCTTCGACGGGGGTCATGTCCTGCACAACATGCACTACCGACACTATCTCTCCTGATCCAGAGAAGATGGGAGCAGCGCTGATCACGGTGGGAATAGATTTTCCGCTTGGGGACTGGATGAGAATTTCTTCCGCTCTGACGGGTTCGGCGTTTTGAAGCACTCTGGGGGCCGGCAGCTCCAGGTACGACATTTCGCTCCCGTCGGCTCGACGAAAGGACAGGGCTTCGAAAAGGTTATCAAACCCTTCTTCCGGGATCTCCAGGCTGCCCATCATGCGCAACGTTTCCTGGTTAAGATAGGCCAGCTCGCCGTTGTGCGCGTTGAAGACGACGACCCCAACCGGGGAGATGTCCAGCAGAGTCTCGAGATCCGCCTTGGCCCGGTGTTCGGCTTCGTACCTTCGGGCGTTGGAGATTATCGATGCGGCGTGGGCGGCAAACATCGCCGCCATAATCTCGTCTTCCTCGGTGAACTCTGGTGCGCCTTCCTTCTCTGCAAGATATATGCTGCCGACACGCTCGTCGTGATAATAGATCGGCATCCCCAGAAAAGTCTCCACCGGCGGGTGATCTGCAGGAAGACCCAAGGAATCAGGTTGGACCGCAGTGTCCCTCAACCTGACCGGGCCCTTGGCATCGTTCAGGTAGTCCAGCTGGCCCGGCTCCAGGAGCCACTGCGACCAGCGTTCGCGCTCTTCGTCCGTTACTCCCGAGACGTAGAAGTCGCGCATTCCACCCAGGTTATCGAAAGTCAGGAGCGCACCGTACCGGGCGCCGGTGAGCTTTCAGGCGCTGTTGACAACTTCCTGGAGGATGGCCTCGGTGTCGAGGTTTTCGGAAATGCCGATGCTTGCCTTGCTCAGTCTGACGAGCCGATCCTTGAGGGCGTCAATTTGTTGCCCGAGCACTTCCGCTTCGGTGATTGCAGCATTCGCTTGTAAAGGGCTCATAGTCGTCCTCGTGGAACTTCGTGGATTGTGGAACAGACCACCCCACCACATCGTCACTTCACATATTCCAGCCTGGATTTGGCAGAATGTGTCGCCCAGGGCAACGGTCCATTGGCAAAAGTCCCGGCGCGCCTCTAACGGTCGATGCTTGCCGGGCTGTGGGTCCGGCGGGCGAGTAACCCTGCTGATTGTTGTGAAAAATATACAGGCAAAACGCACTCCCAACGGTTCGCTCAACATGTTTTCACAAAATCTTCATAATCGTCCGCCCCTGTCAATTATGGATGATCCATTTGTTCGCCTTGGGAGGGGACGCCGGGGCGGGTTGCTGCGGAGGCTAAACAAGCTAAACCAGACCCTCATGCGTACCCAGTTCGTCATCGCTCGGAGCGAAGCCCGACCCTTCGACGGATCTGGCGATCCCGTTACCTGAGCGACTACTCCTCCGGTAGATGATTCCGTCTTACTGATACCCAATCTGATTCTCACAATAGGGGCATTACGTAATTCGCTCTGTGCGGCGATCCCGTTCGCCAGGCTCACGCCGGATTTCGTCGGCCCGGTGTTGGACCATCTCGATTACGGATACACCACACCGTCCACCCCCGTGTCGTCGCTCCAGCCATCCATGGCTCTCCCAGCGAGACGCATTCCGTCATCACCATGCCTCACCGGACATTCAGCCTTGCGGGGACCATTTTGATACCGGATTGAACCGGTCCCAAACGCCTTTCACCCGCGTTCTTCTCGCAGATCTCGCCGGCTCCTATTCACAGTAGCGAGCGTAGTCGGCCCTGATCTTCGCCATCGTGACCTCGTCCCGCTCCAGTTGGCCACGCAACCGTTCCTCCACCGCCTCGGCGCTCAACGCAACTGTCCCGCTGGCGCTGGACACGTTCAGCCGGTGCAGGGCGGTGTTGGCGTCCACCATGCATTGGGAGTACTGCGCACCATCCTGTCGTCGTCGTCCACCCCGCAGGCCAGCAGGGTCCAAAGGACGATAATTAGCAGCAGCGCGTTCCACAAACGATGCACGGTCGCTTCTCCCGAGAGGCCAACGACGTGATCCATCAAGGGTGCTCCGAGCCCTCGGCCGGCCGGTCCTGAACCCTCCTCGCCGAACATCTCGGAATCCGCCACCGCAGCGAAATCGGGATCGACGAAATAGCTCTGCAGCGGGCTGTTGGCCGCCACCGGCCGGGACAGCGTCATCCCACGCTCCCGCTGGAACCGCCGCAGCGCGTGGCCCATCCGCATCAGCAACGAGCGCAGCTCCGCCAGCGTCAGCTCGGCCCGTTGGCAAAGTGCACGTCGGTGGATGCCCGCGGTACCGGCCCGCCACACGTAGAGCGCCATACGCCTGGCCACGGCGTCCAGGCTCGCCGTGAAGTCTGAGGCCAACTCTTCCGTCCAGCCGCTGGACAGTGGAGCTGGGGAGATTTCCGCCGCCGAAGGCTCCAACACGGGGTTGGTCTCCGACCGATCCTGCCCCATCGCGGGGGTCCGTTCCCCATCAGGAACACGGACGGTTGCGCCGCCCAGATGGCCCAGGACCCGGTCTACCTCGTCAGCATCACCCACCACTTCCACTCGTATCCACACCATACTGTTCGCTCCGTTGCGCCGGACGGACGGCATCGCGTCAACCACCGTTAATTTTGCGCTGTTGACTATAACCCGCGCCGCCCGTGCTTGCCCACCTCCATGGGTCTCAACGAGGCGATTTCGGCACTCCGCCGAGTCGCCCGACTGGTTTCATTGTCGAACTGCCCTGCCGGGGGCGGTCGGTCTGATCGGGGCCAACCGTTCGTTGCCCATGGCTTCAGCGTCGACGTGCTCCGTCATCCGACGGGCGGCAATTTGCGTGACGTCATATCATTGCCCCAGTCTCACCCGGGAGACAAGCATGGGCAGTCGTCAATATTGCGGCCGCGGCGCCGGTTGGTTTCGCACCAGCCACCCTGGGTGCCGGGACGCACGCCGCAGTGGCTTAGCCCGGATAGTTGACCTGGCGGCCCGGGCCGCCGAACGTCCCGAGTTCACCCAGCGGCGCGTGCTGCAGGTCCTGGAGAAGGCTGGCTCAGGAATGCTACGTGCCCGACGATGACCCTCCCTCAGTGCTGGCGGCTGGATGGCATCTCTCTCCCATGAACCGCAGGTGGACTACGTTCCCACCCGGGCGGAAACGGACTGGCTGCGGCTGCTGGGCGACACGGGCATCGACCTGGACCGGGAGGCCGCCCTGCTGCGCTACGCTCGCCACTTCGACCTGGACGGCGGCGAACTGGATCGCCTCCGGATGCTACGCCAGTTCATCCAGGGAGCGGTCATCGCGGCGGCCGCCGCTGGCCTCACACCTCACCGGATGACTTTTCCCGACGCCGTCGTGCCATCCCTGCCTGGAGGGATCGGAGCAACCGGTATGGCTCTTTGACGACGCGGAGTACCGCTTGGGCCGCCTGCCAGCGGATCGGGCCGCGACCATCACGGGCGTGGCTGCGGCCGGCCGCATATTGCCCTACTACCCACCGCAGCTATTCGTGGGTCGCGAGGCGCCCGGCGACGGCTGGGGGACTGTCGCCACCGGCCGCATGGTGCTGACCAGCCACGGCGTGGTCTATGACGGCAACGGTGTTGGACACCACGGAACCGCAGGGCAGTTCGTTGGAGCAGGGATGCATATACACAATATCTGCACTAAAACCGCCCAATAATTCACGCCCTTTTCACATCGGTGGACTACCCTGAATGTAATGCGTCAAATAAGACGTGGGCATGGGCCCGCCCGACCGGTCGGTGGGTTCGATGTCATCCACGGCATAACGTGGATGAGGTGAGTGGTTCGTGTGGCGTCGCCGGGTCAGTGGGTGTCGTCCGATGGTGACGCTGCGCGAACTCAATAACTGGGTAGACGTTCACGGGAATAAAAGGAGCGTCATGTCTTACGTCCTTCGCGTTGCGGCGGCTTACGTCGTTCTGGTCGGCGTGGCTGTTGCCGTCCATTTCATCATCACACTGTTCTATCATGCTGGGGGCGCCCCGTTCACGCTGTGGCACTACATGAACTGGCTGATCGCGCCGGCGGTGCTGGTCACAGTGGTGGCGAGCTACGTCGGCAAGCGCAGGATGGACGGTGAAGGGGCGGTGGACCTGAAGCGGTATCTCGAAGTCAACACGGTGTTCTACGGTTCGGTGGCCGCGGGCATCATCTACTACTGGAACTGGGCGCTTTCACTCTCGCCCGGCAACGTGCCGGACGGCCAGTTCTGGTCTGTGCTGGGCGCGGCGCTGCCCATCTTGATGGTGGTTGCAGGCTTGCGGCTCTGGCGTACGCACAAAGGGCGCGGCGTTACCGATTGACGGGAGAGGTTGTCCGGGAGGACATCCGGCCGAGACTCGGGAATCTGGAGAGGGTTATGAACCCGGCCGCGCCGATAGTTGGTGGCGGCCGGCGCCGTGGTGAGTTGGGTCGTGGCAGCGGGCGACGTGTTTTTGGGCTGAGGCCAAAAGAAGTTGTGAAACTAAATGCTCATCTTGTCAGCAGCAACAAGGGCCGCTGAAGGACCCTGGCGCGATGCTTACTTGCTCACCTCCGCTTGGCATTTAGGAACGTACGGCCGTTGGCAGAGTTTGCGCCCAACTCTGCCACTTTCGGCCCACCGGCTCCCGCCGTCGTTCGGGGCGAAGCTGCTGACGCTGCCCGCTTTTGGCAGAGTTCGCGCAGTGAAGTCTGCCGCCGTGGAAGTTCCCTGCTATTGGAATGCCGACCGGCCCAGCGTTTCCTGGACGCGCTGTCGGACCACAATCGGCGCCAGGCCCGCACCGGCGAACGCCGTGGCCTACGTCCGCTACACCACGGTAAGCGCCATGCGCACCCGCAACGAGATCGAGGAGACCCTCGATCTGACTCCCCGTCCCGGCGCCGTCATCACGCCGGGACCGGTTTTGATACGGGCCCGTCGCTGAACCCCAGCGCACGGCGCACCGTCTCGCTGGCGCGCACCAGCCGTATGGCCGACGTGGGCCAATCGGGATTGTGGTGGTTGGCCACCTCGTGGCGTTCCACGATCCCCGCATCCTGGTATTGGTCAATCAGCCTCCGGCACTCCTGCTCGTTCCACCCCATCCCCCATTCCAGCATCCACTGATTGCACAGCATGCTGTACCCCACGAAGTTCAGCCGGCCCTCCAACTGGTTCATCTCCCGGACGAAACGCTCCAGTGCATCGTCAGTGTCTGGGTCTTCGACCTCTGGGATCACCGAGGGTGTCACGTTGACGTCGCCGTGCTCCGCCGTCCGAATGCCCAGCTCGGCCTCAAGCGGAAAGAACGGCGCCGTGGCCAGCATGTCAGTGGACACCGACCGGCTGAAGGCGCACAGCACGATGCGCCGCCCGTGGAGCTTGGCCCGGTCCACCAGGACCTGGTATCCGGCGACGCCGGAGCCCAGGATCACCGTGCCGCAGTCTTCACGATCCCTGATCCACTCGTAGACCTCCAGCAGGATGGCCGGATCGGAACGGTCCTTGCCGGCGCGGCTGCGGGGAGCGTGATACAGCGCGATGTCCTGCTCGGTGAACTCCCGCCCATCATCGGCCTGGAGCGACCAGTCGCCGAAGGCTTTGCCGCCCATCACCTCTCCGAAGATGCGGCCCACGTCCTGCATGGCCCGGCACAACTCGGCCGGCCTGACGTCGCGCTGGTAAAGCTGGGCGCCGCGCCGGATGTTCTCCCAGTCGATGGCGATCAGGACGCCCCGGGGCTGCTGGCTCATGAATTCGGCTCTCGTGCGAACGGTGTGTGGGTACCGGATCAGGTCGGGGGCATCCCGTTTGTGACCCGCAGGGTACGCCGACACTTCACCCGGGGGCGAAAAAGATCACCTTGGCCACCGCCACCCTTTCAACGAACCCTCGCCCTCAACGAGCACTCACCATCAACGAGCGCTCACCGGCTGCCTCATGCCGAAGACGGACACCGCAGAAACCACGATGCGCCCGGTGACGTGGCTCTGCATCTGCCGGAGGATCAACGACGGGATCAGGCGCCGTGGGGCGATGCAACCTTATCCGGTTGTCCACTGCGGGCAGAAGGCGGGGTTCGTCGGCCGAGCTGCCCGCAGCGGTGAGACCATTGTATCGGCCCTCCCCGCGTCGGCGTAAGGCCCGAGTGTCAGGAAAATGCGAACCACTGACCACGGATCAGCCGGGAAACCGTGGCCGTGAAGTACAATTGCCCGCGCCATTCCCTTCCCAGGAGCTGTCAACGATGACCACCCCATCCGCGAGCGTTGAGATTTGCTGCCTCAAGTGCAGGGCCAAGACCGCGTCCAGGGACATCGAGGCCGTCACTGATAGACGACAATAAGGAATGCCTCTTGCGCCGACTATTCTTGCCGGTTGGGATGGTGTAAATCGTCCGGCACGGAGGTGCCGGATTGATCAAGGACCGACAAGTCAGACTTTTGAGGCAAAAACGTATGGAAGGCAAGACACAGGAGACGGCGGCCGCCATGTCTGGGATGAGCGTGCGGTCGGCGCGCAAATGGCAGAGTGGCCCGTTGCCGTCGGAGACCAAACCGGAGCGCTGGTGGCGCACTCGGTCCGACCCCTTCGACGGGGTGTGGGAAGAGGAGATTGAGCCCCTGCTGCGGGACGACCCCAAGGGCAAGCTGAAGGCAACGACGATTATCGAATGGCTGGAGGAGCAGCATCCTGGCCAGTTCAGCGCCTCCCAGCTGCGCACCCTGCAACGACGATTACAGGACTGGCGGGCGCTGAATGGCCCGGATCAGGAGGTTTACTTCCCCCAGGAGCATCCGCCGGGTCGGGAGGCCCAGTTTGATTTCACCCACTGCAGCGCCCTGGGGGTGACCGTCGCCGGTGAGCCCTACCCCCACCTGCTGTTTCAGCTGATCCTCAGCCACTCGGGCTGGCGCTACGCGGAGGTCGCCGCCGGCGAGACCTTCCTGGCCCTCAAGCAGGGATTACAGAATGCGCTCTGGGCCCTGGGCGGCGTACCGGAGGTGGTGCGTTCCGACAATACCTCTGCTGCCACCCACGAGATGAAACGCAGCCGAGGCCGGGCGCTAAACGACAATTACGCCGCCCTGCTGGACCACTACGGTGTCCGATCCACCCGCATCAATCCTGGCAAGAGCCACGAAAACGGCGTTGCCGAGCACGCTCACTACCGTTTGAAGGATGCCGTGGACCAGGCTTTGATCATGCGCGGCAGCCGCGATTTCCACACCGCCGACGACTACGCCGGTTTCGTACGGGAGATGGTGGAGAAGCGAAACCGCCTGGTGCGGGGGAAGCTGGAGCAGGAAATGGCTTGCCTAAGACCCCTGCCGCCAGCCCCCATGCCGGAATACGCCAACTACCAGTCCAAGGTGCGCCGGTGGAGTACGATCCAGGTGGCGGGACGCAGCTACAGCGTCCCGTCCCGGCTCATTGGCAAGGTGGTACAGATCCGCCTCTATTCCGAGCACGTGGAAGTGTACTACAAGGGCCACTTTGTGGAACGCATGGCGCGCGTGCACGGTGATGGGGAAGTAAACGTCAATTACCGCCACGTGATCAATTCCCTGGTGCGCAAGCCCGGAGCATTCGCCCGGTACCGCTTCAGGGAGCAGCTCTTTCCCACCCTGCACTTCCGGCTGGCCTACGATGCGCTCAGGCAGTGGCGCGGTGAGCGCGCCGACGTGGAGTACGTGCGCATCCTGCACCTGGCGGCCACCACCATGGAGGTCATGGTGGACAGCGCCCTGTCGCTGCTGCTGGAGACCGGTCAGCCCTTCGACTACGCCGAGGTGCGGGAACTGGCCGAGCCCAGGGTGCCCCAGGCTCCGGTGCTGGTCCTCTCTGGGAAGCCGGACCTGAAGATCTACGACGGTCTGCTCACGAGCAGTACGGCCATGGTGGGGGTGTGCGCATGATGGACACCGACACCAGCGTGATCCCGGAGCGCATCGGTCAGCTCTGCCGCGAATTCAAGCTGCCCACCATGGGCGCTCAGTCGGTGGCCCGTTTCACCGAGGCTGGCCACGGCGAGGCCCTGTCCACCTTCCTGGAGGTGCTGGAGCAGGAAGCCGAGGATCGCCGCCACCGGCGCATCAACCGGCTGCGTCAGGCGTCCCGGCTCCCCTCGGGCAAGACCTGGGAGACCTTCGAGCATCACCGGATGCCCCTCGCTCTACGGCAGCAGATGGACCAACTGGCCCAGGGCAGCTTCGTGGATCACGGCGTCAACGTGCTGGCCTTCGGGCTCCCCGGCACCGGCAAGACCCACGCGCTCTGCGCTCTGGGACACCGCCTGGTGGAGGCCGGCCACTCCGTCCTCTTCGCACCGGCCTACCGTCTGGTGCAGGATCTGCTGGCCGCCAAGCGTGACTTCGACCTGCCCCGACAACTGCGCAAGCTGGACAACTTCGACTTCCTCCTCCTGGACGATCTCGGCTACCTGCCCCAGGGTACTGAGGAGTCCGAGGTCCTCTTCACCCTCATCGCAGAACGCTACGAACGCCGGTCGTTGGGCATCACGTCCAACCTGGTCTTCTCGGAGTGGGAGCGCATCTTTGCCAATCCCATGGCCACCGCCGCAGCGATTGACCGGGTGGTTCACCACTCCGTCATCCTGGAATTCGACGTCCCCAGCTACCGGACTGACGCAGCACAGCAACGCGGCGAGACTGCCGCGGCCGACGCCAACGCTGCGCCTGCCAAGGAGGTGAACCGGCAAAACTAATCGACGATAAATCGGCAAGAATGGTTGACGCGGGACAGTCACCATGAAGAACGGCCGACCCGCCACCCGCGGCGTCTGCGTGGACTGCGGGACCAAGAAGTTCCGCATCGGCTTCCTGCCCTGACCGGCACACTCATCCCACCGTCGTGTCGCTGGATCTGGGTCTCACCACTCACCAGCTGCTGTCCTCCCTGGACGGCGTGGTCAATGACGCCACAACCAGAGCCCAGTGCCTGGATGATGCCGTCGACCGTGCTCTAGACGTGCCCGCCGACGAGGCCGCCTTCCGCACCGCCGCGGTGGGCCGTCCTACATCTCCGCCCGCACCGGCTCCGAGGGCCTGCTGGGCAGCCGCCCGCCGCCGGAGGTTCCCCAGGACTGGGTCGCGCTGTCCGTGGACGGCTCCCACATCGACGTGGATCGCCACCTGCCCCTGCGCTGCCACCTCATCAACCTGGGCGGCTGCATCATCACCTACGGGCGTGATTCCGGCTGCCGGCTGTTCAGCGAGCCCGCCCTGGCCGTGGAGGACGCTGACCTGTACCTCCGGTCGCCCGACGGTGCGCGCGGGTGAGACCCTGATCGCCGGCCCGCTGCTCGGCGCGCTGCGCACGGTGCGGTAGGTGGAGCGCCTGGCCGACGCCGTCGAAAGCCTGCCCGACGATCGGCCGGTACTGGCCCTGCTCGACGGCACCCTGGCCTTCTGGGAACTGCAGCGCGGCAATTACCCCAGTTACGTCGCCGACACTCTCATCGGAGACCGCCTGCAGCCCGCCCTGGCCCGTCTGCGAGCCGCATCCACAGAGCGGCGTCCGGTGGCCGTGGCCGCCTATACCTCCCGGCCCCGCACCACTGAAGTAGCCGGCGCCCTGCGCCTCATGCTCTGCGACCAGGGCGACGCCGACTGCAACCGGCTCTGCACCGCCCGCCGCTCCAGCCTGGCGTGCTGCGACCGCGCCGCCGGCTTCGATGATCGAGAAGTGTTTGAGCTGTTGCTGGAACCGGGACACCGCTCTCCCCTCTACTGGTCCAGCCACCTCGCCGCCCGCTTCGCCCTGGGCCGGGCCACCGGCCAGGAGTGGAGCCACTTCTACTACCTGAACGGCGGCTCCGAGATCGCCCGGGTGGAGATCCCCGACTGGCTGGCCGACGATCCCGAGCTGCTGGCGCTCAGCCACGCGATGCTCCTGAAACAGTGCCAGCCGGGGCTGGGCTATCCGGTGGCCATCTCCGAGGCCCACGAGCAGGCCGTCATCACCGGCCACGACCGGGAGGAGTTCCGCCGCCTGACCCTCATGCTCCTGGAACAGCGCGGCCTGCCCACCCCCGAGTCCGCCAAGGCATTCTCCAAGCGCCGGCCCTGGGTGTGAGCCAACACGCCCGTTTATATCCAACTCCGGTCAGGAAGTTCGCACCTCAAACACCGCCGCCGGCGTGCGAATGCTTCCCGCCCCGTGCAGGAAGTCCAGCGCCAGCGACACGTCCCGATATGCCTCGCCCAGCGATCGCCGCACCGTCGCCGCGTCCACCTCCTCCCAGACGTCCTCGTCCAGATAGCAGCGCCGATAAGCGTACCCCTCGCTGCGGTCAGCACCGGAGCCAACTGAATTCATCGCCCGCGCTCCGTTTCCGTGCCAACAGGCAGCGGGTGGGCCCTCATCAACCAGCCTCCCACTATGGGGGCTCCCACCATCATTCTCCCCTCCGGCGCTTTTCCACGCATTCCACGACGATCCGGTCGATCTCGGCAAACTCAACCCGGGCGAACTCCGCCAGGCGACCGTCGATGATCTCCCCGGTCCTCTTCTCGTCCCACCGGTTGTCGTAGTCTCCCTCCTCCACTATGTCCCCGAAGGTGTTCAGGCTGACGTAGTCTGCCGTGTAGGTGGACTGGTCAGCATGGACAGTATCCAGGTAGCCCTTGACGCGGTGGAAAATATCGCTTCTGAGCTTCTCGTCCCCGCCGGGCGCCATGAAGAGCGTAAGCGTCGCCTGCCGCTCCGTCACCTGGACCTGGAAAAGCAGGAGCGCGTAGGGCCAGTCGTCCAGCTTCAGCTCGTCGAATTTCTCCCAGTCCGCCGCGATGAACCGCGCGTACGGATGATTGGACGTGGTGTCCCTCCACAGCGGCTGCCGGCCGATGGCATCCCGGATCATCCGGAATCCCTCGATAACGTAGTTCGGCTCGTAGCGCTCCCGGTGCTCGATGATCAGGTCAATCGCCTTCTTGTGCTTCCGGTAGATCCGGCGGGCCAGTTCGTGGACGTCGTTGCTCACTTCGGGCACGATGTTCCTCCTCAGCGTGATCGCATACTGGCTCAGGAACGCCAGCACGTCTTCGTGGGCAGCATCCCCCGCGGCCGCCATGGTCTCCTCGACCACCCGCAGAATATCCGTGTAGGACATGGGCACCCAGTGCTCCCGCTCCTGCGGATCGTCCGGCGGCACGCCCCGGGGCGTCAGGAATACGCGGTGGACCCGTTGGTCGGGATGGTCATGCGCCAGGACCCTGCGGTACCAGGCCAGCTGACCCTCTCCCTCAGATGCCCACACCTTGTTCTCAATGGCGCAGACGAAATTGGCGTCCACGTTGAGCATCCAGATGTCCAGGCGACCGTATTCCCCTTCGAGCTCGAGACTCTTCTCCCGCCGCACTGTGGTACTCGGCCGGTGCGCGGCGGGTATGGCCGGCAGCGCGCCGCTCTCCGCCAGAAACCGCTGCAGGAAATGGTCTCCCAGCCCGTGACTTCCCAGAGGGTCCAGCAGCCAGGCCAGGAGGTTGGAGTGGAACTGCTCGTCGCCGTGCAGCCGGAGCGCGTCGAACACGTCAACCTCGTCCCGCCATCGGGCCAGCATCCCATCCAGCCGGTGGAGGTCGGCGCCGTCTTCCTCGAGACGCTCCAAAACCAGCCTCGCCCGGTCATTCTCTACGGCGAACAGCTGCCCCAGCTCGTCAAGAGCCAGGTCCAGTTCCCCCAGCTCCGTCATCAGCGCCTTCGTTTCCCCGGCATCGGCGATCATGACCAACCGTACCTCCGCGTCAATATCGGCGCATCCGGCTCCGTCCGGACCCCTGAAAGCAAACCCGCCATTTCCAGGGCCATTATAATTGCCATCGTCCGCGGCCATCCCGCCCGGGACCGCCGCATCGCCAGGTGAACGCCATGACCTACGCCCGCAACACCACCGTCAGCGCGATCCGCAGCCGCAACGAGATCGAGGAGACCCTCGAGCGCTACGGCGCCGACGGCTTCGCCTACGCCACCCAGGGCAACCTGGCCACCGTCATCTTCGCCATGGCGAACCGCCGCATCCGCTTGGACGTGCCTGGACCGGCAACGTCGCTCGGCTCGATGTCCTGAAGGCTCTTCCACACGTAGCGGAAGTTAGGGTGGCCCAGTTCATGACCCAATAGGCCGGCGTGAGACGCCGGCACGATGTCCAGGCCGGTAACGCGCTCGCCGTAATTCAACAGTTCCCTGACCAAGTGGGATCCACCGAAGCCGGCGGCTCCGGTGATCAGTACCGGGGCGTTACCTCCCCTGATCCCATCGGCTTGATGTCCGTTGTTCTGAATTTCCAAATGGGGAAGAGTCTCCTTGCAACGGGATTGCTGCGGGTGTTGGTTTGACCCCACGGCATCAAGCGTAACGTCTACAACGTGAACGGAGCCATCGTCTTTCGTCCCTTGGCGACGGTAGTTGACGATTGGTAGCGCGTCCAGATCATCACTCACGTTGCTTCCATCAAAGATTGTCCGGGAGCCCACGCCCGCCATGTCCTGGCGGCGCGGACACGCGGTTCACGTATGTCCGCCTGGCTACCCGTGTCCGACTGATCTGGAGAGGCGGTCTGCCCATCCCTGCGTCCGACCACTGGCGGGCATGGTCCCCCTCCACATTCGCCATTCCCACTTCGGACCGGTTCGGGAGGGCTGCCATTCGGCGGCGCTCATCAGCGCTTCCTTAATAGCCCTCCCGACGTGAGAGCAAGGGCTTTGGTGGTTCTCGCCTGCATATCGCTACGCAAGAAAGCGGACAATACGGCGCTGGCCGTTGAGCGCAGGTGCATAGTTGTGAACCTGATTTTATGCCGCGCACGCTTGATAACCCGTCAGTCAAAACGACATTTATGTCCCACAGTGCGCGTCGATGAACTGCGGTATGCGCGCAATCAAATTACGGGGTACAGTCGCCAAATGCAGTGTCGACGAGGCTGGCTCAAACAAGCGAGGCCGTTCAGCGACGGCTGCGATGCCGATCCACGCGCAGCATCACAGTGCAACAACAGAGCGACTATGCCCATCAGGGTGTCCGGCACGATTGTGCGGGATCGTCGATGCTGACTGGCGGCTGGGACACGTCGAAGCGACATCAAGCTCAACTCGCCGGCGGTACCTCCGCTGCAAGCATCATCGCTTCACCGCTGGATGCCGGACCGCCTCGACTCGCGACGTGCAGGATAAGTTCGACAGAGCATACCCTGCACCGTTTCGTACCCTGAGCACTGATAGACCAGGAGATTCAGCCGCAATTGACGTGGGGATTGCCGTTGACTATACCAACGGCACGACGGCCAAAACGTGGCATGTGCCCCTGGGTTGGGGGGCCGGTTACCTAAGTCGCCGGCCACGATTGGTCCCGGACCCACTGGGACATCAGCAATGTTTCCGGGTTACGTCCCGTCAACTGGTGTGGTAGGCGTCATCCTTGGTGATAATGTTCAGGCTGCCGCCTCCAGGATGTGGGCCGCTGGCAGAGTCTGAGGTTCTGGGTAATTGGCGATGGTGAGGTAGCGGCGGCCTTCGGCCCATTCGTCGTGTTGCTCGGCCAGCACCGCGCCCACCAGACGCCGGGTTGCAGACCGATTGGGGAAGATGCCCACCACGTCGGTACGCCGGCGGATCTCCTTGTTCAGACGCTCCAATGGATTGTTGGACCAGAGCTTCTGCCAGTGAGACACTGGGAAGGCGGTGAAGGCCAGGATGTCGGGCAAGGCGTCTGCCAGCATCTGGGCAGCCTGGGGGAAGTGCTCCTGGAGCTGGGCCACCACCCGGTCGGCCTGGGCGTGGACATCCTCAGGAGAGAGTTGCTGGTAGATGGTGCGCACCATGGCGGCCACACCCGGCTGGGACCGCTTGGGTACCCGGGTCAGCAGGTTGGCCATGAAGTGGGTGCGACAGCGTTGCCAACCGGCTCCGGCGAATACCGTGGCAATGGCGTTTTTCAGGCCTTGGTGAGCATCGGAGATGACCAACTCCACCCCACTGAGGCCCCGGGCGCTCAGCGAGCGCAGGAACGCCAGCCAGAAGGCGCCGTCCTCGCTGGTTCCCACGTCCATGCCGAGAACCTCCCGCTGACCATGGGCGTTGACGCCGGTGGCCACCACTACGCTGACGTTCACGATGCGGCCACCTTCCCTGACCTTCTGGGTGAGAGCGTCCAGCCACACGTAGGGATAGGGGCCAGCGTCCAAAGGTCGACCCAGGAAGTTATCCACCACCTCGTCCAGCTGCCCGCAGATCCTCGACACCTGGCTCTTGGAGATGCCGTCGCAGCCCAGGGACTTGATCAGATCGTCCACCCTCCTGGTGGACACGCCCTCCACGTAGGCTTGCTGGATCACCGCCAGCAGCGCCTTCTCGCTGCGCCGCCTGGGTTCCAACAGGCTGGGGAAGTAGCTGCCCTCCCTGAGCTTGGGGATGCGCAGTTCCATCGTCCCCACCCGGGTGTCCCAGTCCCGGTTGCGGTAGCCGTTGCGGTGGGTGATCCGGTCCGGGTTGCGCTCTCCGTGCTGGGCGCCGATCTGCGCCGACACCTCAGCGTCCATGATGCCTTCCACCAGCACCTGCAAGGCTTCCCGCAGAAAGTCCACGTCGCCCTCCATGCCGCGCTTGCGTAGTAGTTCCAATAAGTCCATGCTGTTCTTGGCCATCGCGGTCCTCCTTTATCGGGTTCGTTGTTGTTCCGATAAGGATGACGCGGTGGCCCTCTTCTTGCCACCCGGTTCCTGTTACACCATGTGCAGGGACTTTACTTGTTTCCGATGCACGAAACCGGCGGCTATACGCCCCATTGCGAACCACGGGAAAGTGCAAATCTCCCTTGACGCGCGGACGCGCTCTGCCCAGTTGGCGGATGACCGCAAACGACCGCTTCTGACGCAATCTCCGAGATTGAGATTACGGCCCGCATCATATCTCGCGCACGAACGCCTGCCAAGGTTGGATAAATCATGCACGCCCTGTTGGTGCCGTCGCCGTGGACATTGGCCAATTACGCCGGCGGCGTCCAATGTTCGTCCGTGTCGTTGGGGTTACCCAAAGATGGACCGAATAGCCCTTTGGACGGGCGATGTTCGCGGCTCAGGTTGGGCCGGCGCCTCGGGCTGGCTGCCCCCGTCCAATTGCTGTGCGGCTCCCTGGGCGGGCGCATCCGGATGCCGCACCCCCAGGTTTTCTTGTTGAGGGCGTCGACCATCCGGTACTTGGAGTCGCCACTCCGGGTCCGCGCCGGACCCGCACCGGGCCACTACCTCAGCAAGCAGAATTGTCCCAATCGGTAGTTCCGCCTCTGCGGCCACCGCCAAGATGGCCGCCTCAATCGCGGGCGTCTCCGCCACCAAGAACACAGGCACCGGATCTCCGTCTTGCCACCTGCGCCACCATTTGGACGCCGAGATGTGGATTTGGAGGCGCTCCAGCGCGCTGTGGCGATTGGGATCGCAATCCGCGAATTCCAGCGCGCTCCATCGCTGCTGCCCACGCGTGGTGGTCGCCACGTATAGGTCGGGGAAATATGGACCCAACTCCTCGTAAGAGCTGTCCAATAATTCGATATCCGCACGTCTGCCGTGGGCAGTTGCGATGCCGCACCGTTGCAGCAACAACCCGATCTGGGTGACTCGAGCGGACCGCCTCACTTTGCGCCTTGACATTTTGCCGTTCCTGTTGAGCAGGAATCCGAATTGTTCTCGTACTTGGCCTTCGGAGAGGCGTTCCTGGTATGCCTTAACCCGGATGCCAAAGTCGGCCGCGTAATAGATCCCATTTAGCTGGCTAATCCAACCATCATTCTCGAGCTTGGCAAACGCTTGGGATATGCGAGTTCCGTTGGTCCGCCCGAGGTGCTGCACCGCGTCCGAGTGGCGGACAGCGCACCACAGGTGTACCGACCGCCATATTCTCATTTCCAACTGGCCGATCATCAGAAGATCATCTAGCCCGCCCTCGCGTATTTCACGCATCAACTCGCGCAGTTCCTCCCATTGATCTCCGCCGCGTTTATTCATGTACGGATGGGCATACTCGCCCTGCTGCTCCCGCAGCGTCATGCGACGCAGACGATTCCCATCCTTGTCGAACGGAACAACGGGAAGGCCGCTCGAATTCCGGGCCAGGCAAGATGCTGCGAATCCGTCGGTTACCAATGCCATCACGGTCATCGGGTTGGCTCTCTCTTCGACCGGCGCGCCGAGCCTCGGTGCGTCGACGTATGTGTGAAACTGGACGCCCGAGAAAAATGCCGGCCCGTCGGGAATTTGCCGTTGTGCCATCCCGTATTCCAGGATGGGCACGACAACTTCCTGCGTGGAGTCTGGAATCTTGAATATGGCCAAAGCCATGATGTGGGCACACATGCACCAGATGAACCCGTCGAAGCGCGCTGCGCGTAACTCCGAGGCGTCCGCGACCCGGTTGGCCTCATACAAGGCGTAATTTCTGATCGACGCCCCGGCGCGTAGTTCTTCCTCGCCGCTATCTGTCCAAAACCTCGGAGCCTTTGCGTAAACCACCGCCAGCGTCTCGACGTTAGCGAACAGCCAAGTGAGGTCATTGGCTGAATAAGGAAATTCAGGCATGTCCGCACGGAGCGCGCGGACCCGATTGACCCCTTCGGGAGTGAGGACAAAACGCCGGGCCCTACCGAGTGCCTTCGCCGCGGGCGCTCCCACGACGTGTTCACCGTGCTCCAGGAACCGCAGGTGCCGTCGTACGTGCTGCACCGACCACGGTCCCAAGTCGGCGATATTCTGGGCGCTCGCCCACGGCATGAAGAACAGAACAGCCAGGATGTAGTCCTGCACTGTGTCCTCGAACTCGCTGAAATTGATCATGATTTCTTCCTCACGGTTCCAACCGTTTGCCATCTGACCTCATGGTAAAGGACGGCCGGAGATCTTTTTTGTCGGTAGCCAACGAGTCAACCCTGCAGGCTCACGGCAGTCCCTTCGCATGCTTTCAACGGTCCAATCATTTCCCATTGCAGATCGCGGCCGGTCGGACACTGCGGCGGTGGTTTACATGTTTCTGCGGTCAATGACGAGGGCACGACGCCGGACAAGATTTTAGTCGGACTTCTTGGCGCCACTCCGGTTCTTCCGGCTTTGCATTCATCGCCAACAGCTGATCCGCGTTTCCCCGTCTGGCGTCTGCCAAACCCCAACCCCGTCGATGGCCCCTGCGGTTGCCTGCGCCAATGTCGTCGCAGCAATCTGGAGATCTCTCCCGATTTCAAGGACCCTCTTGACGGCAACCTCCGTATCACACACGAATAGCACCGGCAGCGACTCCCCGGTTTCAGCAATCCTGCGGTACGGCCCCAGTTTGTTGGCGATCCTGCGGCGGTTTACCGCGGACCTCTCGTACTCCACGCGGTACCAACCCGAACCGTAGGGGCCGTCGACCAGCCTGATCACTGCATCAGGCTGGACCTGTGTCACGCCAGGCACGTTGGTGGTCGCCCTCGATGAACCCACCAACTCGCCGCCGGCTTTGAAAAACGCCAACGCCAACCTCGCCACCCCTCGGTTGTGATCACGATAATCTTCGCGTTGACCCTTTTTCAGCCACCTTCCACAGGTCTCTCGAACAACCTCGACACTGGTTCGGCTCACGGCGGCGACGAACTGGATGCCCTTTCTGTCCACGTACAGTTCACCTTGGTCCTCTAGCAAAACGTCGTGATCGCACAACGCGTTGAGGATGCGCGGGAAAACCTTGCCAGATGCCCGCGCCAGCACTTTCAACTCGGTTTTGTTGATTGCGGGAAACTGTGACGCCAGAATAACCATTCTGAATGCCGGGACGCTATCGATGGCCGCCAGGTCGGTTCTGGAATGCAACCACTCGCGGATCCCGTTGGCTGCGTTGGGGTCGAGGGAACCGGCTTGTTCGGAACGAAACCGATCTGCCACCAAGGAACGGGACCAGCCGAGCTGGACCGGCAGACATGGCTCCTCGCCGGTCCACAGACCTGACGACACCACATCTGAACCGAGGTGCTCCTGTGCCAACGCCTTGGCCCATCCGTCCGCGGCAACGATCACCTGCAGCGACGGGGTTGGCTCGAAGCTATCCTCCTCAACGTCATAGTAGTCCGGAAACCGTTCCTCAGGTGGCCAGTAGTATCTGGCCAAGCCGTCGAAACGGCTGGCGTGCTTGTCTCTGATCACCGTGCCCTTGGCATGCACTCCCGCGTAGGTGAATGCCACCCACCAGTCGTCGCCGTACCGAGCGAGCACGTGGTACAGCCGGCCCGACCGTAGCCATCTGATTTCGGTGAGCCCCATAACCCTGACCCGTGCCGGCAGTTCAAACGGCAGGATTATGTGGTCCGACAACAGCAAATCCGGCGCGATGGGATAAACCTGCTCCGCAAGGGCGAGCCTCGTGAAGATCTCACGGATCCCCGCTATTGTGGCCGACCAGGGTGCGTGCTCGTGATCTTCCGTGTCACCAAACGGTCCGTGCGCGTGGTCCCAGGAGAACATCCGCTCAAGCATTTGCAACTCTGACGGGTCGTCTCCCGTTTGCCGCAACCTCGCGATTCGTTGAAAATCGTCCAGCGAAGGGTGGACATGGCTGGTGTCGTAAAAGAAGTCCGCCCCTGCGGGAGTCATCCAGTAACGATGCTGCTGGCGCCGGATGTTGCCTCTGTAGACGTGATCCACCAATCCTTCATTTGCCAAGCGGTCCAACGTGCGCCTTGCCGCTGCTTCGTCCACCCCCCAACGAATGGCGAAATCCTCCCGACTGCCCAGGGGCATCTCCCCGACGTGCCGGAGCCGGATGACCATGTCGTCCATCAAGCGGTTCGACCACTTCCTGTTACTCATCGCTGATGCTCCGCTGTCCAATGTCTCTCACCGCGCCGTTGGCCCGCCACGTCATCCGGCGTCTACCGCGCATGCCATGAGGGGAAGATAGCACCCAGTCAACCCACCCGTTTACCGATAAGGCACCGGCGATCTCCAGGACAGTGCGAATCCCGTGCTCGTCGGCGGAAACGTCATTTTCAAACCCTCGGGAATGTTGAAAAAGCCGCCTAGATGCCAGGTTCGGCGACGAGTCGGGCGGTGTTGCGGGATGGTCAGTCGTTGGCGAATGCACCGTTGATTGATCCGCTTGCCCGCCGCCCCCGCGACTCCGTTTTGTCGCAATCCACCGCTGATCAGTAGCGCGATTTTGCCGATACCGACATCCTGCTGATCCGGATTGACGAGCAATTGGACTTCGCCAAACTGGTGGTGTCCGGAAAAGCCGCTGTTGTCCCGACTTCGGCAGAGCCGCCATTGATCCTGAACGGATGATCAGACCGTTGCGCATCTGCACGCTGTACAACATCGCGTCTCTTCCAAGACAGCGCTCGACCGTATTGGAGATCCAGGCCCACTGCGCGTTCAGTTTCCCGATTATTTCAACGTCAAGTCCCACATGCAGAACACAGGTACGCTGGACGCGTGCTCGGCAACTCAATCGACGGGCAATAACGTTGATAGCATGCCTGCAATCGCGGGCGGGCGGGTCAGGACATCAAATGGGTGGACCGGCGTCAAAGGAATGCCACCCGCGCCGGGTCGCCGCCATTCCCCCGCAGGACCAACCTTCATAAACACCGGCTCCACCGGCGCAACATTGGCAGTGTGTTCAGGATGGCAAGGCGGGAGTATGCCGCAAGCAGATCCCAATACGATCCATCTTTGATCGCGTATACCCGCGTCCGTCGGCGCAGGTCGTAAAGAACAGATTTGCCAGTGCCCACGTGCCCACGTCCTGCCCGCCCGGACGAACCAGCTGATGATCTCGGCGTTGGTACAGTTCCGAGCTACCCCAAAATGCCTCTTGTCGACGCGCCAATAAGCATTTTTGGCCACGGCCGACGTTACGTTGGTGTGGACGGTCAGGAAGATGCGGTGTCTCGGGCCCCGGTGTGAACATTGGGATTGACGACATATTGATGCAAATGCGCCCGCAGCTCATGTGCAGACAACAGGGAACCAACCGTGTCATCTCAAGATCGAGCGTCCCTCGGTGAAGGATGCGGCGCCCAGAATCCGGCCGCCGTCGAGTACAACGACATCGCCTACAGCGCCGTGACTGGCTCGACAACTGACGGACGCTATTGGGTCAGGCCATTGACTAGGGCGTGTTCACACTAGCGCAGTGCATCAACGATGAGTGCGAATGAGATGAACCCGAGGAAGATAACGTCGAGTTTCTCAAAGCGGGAGAAGATGCGGCGAAATCCCTTCATCCTCCGGAACAACCGCTCGATCTCGTTGCGCCTTTTGTACATTTCTCGGTCATAGTCCCAGGGGTCAACCCGGCTGCTCAGAGGCGGAACCACTGGGGTGAAGCCCAAGTCCAACGCCAACTGGCGGGTCTCGTCGCCCTGGTACGCCCGGTCCATGAGCAGGAAGGGTCCTGGACTTTGCGGGCCGAGACTGGTCAGCAGCTTGCGGCCTTCCGGTGCATCGTGGGCCTGACCCGGAGAGAGCGCGAAGGTTATGGCAGTTCGAGCATTCGCGGCAACCATATGAATCTTGGTGGTCCAGCCGCCTCGGGACTTGCCGATGGATTGAGGCCCCCCTTTTTGGGGGCGCCCGTACCGTCGGGATGCACCTTGACAATGGTGCTGTCCAGCGCTACCGCTTCGACCTTGATCCGCACAATCTGTTCCCGTTGCAGGTGTTCAAACACCCGGTCCAGCACTCCATTCTTCGACCAGCGGTTCATCCGCACGTAGATGGTATGCCAGTTGCCAAATCGGGCTGGTAATCCCCGCCACTTGCAGCCATGCTCGGCCACGTAAAGGATCGCGTTGAGTACCTGCAAATTGGAAACTTTGACGTTGCCACGCTGCACCGGTAGCACCGGGGCGATACGTTCGTACTGCGTTTGTGTAATCTCCATACCGGCATCATAACAGCTCATCACTCATAGTGTGAACACGCCCTAGGCCTGTGCCGGCTGGGATTAATCGGTACCGCGTCTGCGGGGAACTGACCATCCCAGTTTTCATAGCAGCGAGCCAATAGCTGTCGACCAGTTTGCGTGACGCTCGGCGAATTACCTTGGGGTCTTGACCCGTGTTGGCAGCCAAGTCCTCCGCGGATGCCGGAACCAGTTCGGCCACTGCGGCCAACAACCCGCGTGCGCTGTGGCATCCGTTTGCCTGCACCATTCGAAATCTCCTCTCGGTCCCAATGTTCACATCCGCACCCCTGCCGTAACGGATTGCAGCCCATTTACGTGCCGGTATTCCGGCTGCTGTCATCATCGAAGTCAACACGGTGGGCCCCTCCCGGTTTGCCAGTAGCCCGAGGGTGAAGAGCCCATGCAATTAGTGTAGTGGCGCACTGTTCCCGTTGGATTGGTTTCGGCTGCGGCCTCGAGCACGTCGCCTGCCGGCTGGGCTTTGATGAGCTTGAGCCGACCGACTGCCCACCCGTCGACTCCTCGTGCCTGTACCGCACCCATCAGGCGAAGGATCGCCGCCCGATCGGGCAAGACGCCCACCACGTAGGTACGGCGTCGGATTTCCGTGTTCAGTCGCTCCTGGGGATTACCGGACCAAATGTTCTGGCAAGTGGCAAACCGGGAGGCCGGCGAAACCCAAAGTGTCTGCAGGGCGTCCTTGAGCTTCTGGCCTGCTTGAGAAGTGCACCGGTTGTTGAGTCACCATCGCAGCGGCCGTTTAAAACCGCCTGACCTCCGGTGGGCAGTTCCCGCAGCCCCAGGAACCGCGACCGCCCAACCTGAACGCGGCCTACGGTTCGGTTTCGGTGCGTTTGCGGTCAACCCGAAATTTCCTCGTGCCGTGGTCCCATTCGCAAATTTGGCTACGGCCGATGACAAATTGGTAAGGATGATCAGGACGACGCCGTGCCTCGGGCGCCGGGGTGAACATCGGGCCTGACCAAACCCCGAAGCAGATACGCCCGCGACCAAAGCGCGAACTACAAGGAGCAAACCATGCCATCTGAACATCGGCCATCCTCAGATGAAGGAGGCGGCGTCTACGATCCGATCGCCGACCCCGTGTTCAGCGATATCGCCCACAGCAACGTGCCCGTCTTCACCATCCGACGATTGTCTCGAACTCTCAACGCGCCCGATCCTGTGTTCATCCTCTGGCTGATCGGAGGCGGTCGCTACTGCCTCACGGTACGGCCGGGCCGCCACGTTCTCCTGAGGGACGCCTGGCATCTCGATAACGGAGCCGGACTGCAGCGCATCTCGTCGCCCCTGGCCCAGGCCTGGGACGAAGCATTGCTGGCGAGCCGCGAGGTCCAACGGGTGTTGAAGCGTCGGGCGTCGTTCATGCCGGCGGTGTACTTCCCCGATACCGAACCGAATGCCCACATACGGGAGGTCGCCGAGCGCAGCCGGGTGGCGGCGATCTGGAAACCGGACGGGGTCGCCCGCCGCCTGGCGGACATCATGGCCGCTGATCCGCAGCACAACCCTCCGAGCAGGGGCCAGGCGCTGGAGGAACTGACCTCGCTGATCAACCCAAATGCGCGGCCCACCGGGCCGCCCTGACCCGTCGCGCGACATTCCACTCAAGCCAACATCACTAGCAACATTCAGCCATCAAGGCGCACATTCTCATGAGCGTCACCATTCATCCCAGCTTGCTGTCTGACGAGAGACGCAACGACCCCAGACGCCGCGCAGAAATGACCGCCCTGGACCAGTTGACCGCGTCGGACTACCAGGGCACCGCGATCTACGAGTGGTCCGCCGGCCACGGCGTCCAGGAGATAGACGCGCCCATCTGGATCCGCGACATGGGCCGGCATGCCCTGCAGGTCAAGGGAGGCACGAACATCATCCGCGACTACAACTGGTTCCTCACGTTGCCCGACGGCACCCTGGAGCAGAAGCCGTCGCCGGTCTTTCAGACCTGGGACGGGGCCATGACCATGCGCCGGGCGGTGGAGGACGCAATCGGGTTCCAGGTCTACATCATTCCAGTACTGGTCCTCCCCGACATGGACCCCGATCCCCACGTAACGGCGCTCGCAGCCCAGAAGCATGTCCACGTGGTGTGGAGGGGTGAGGACCTGATGACCCGCCTGGACGAGATCGCGACCAGGGAGGTCGTGCGCCACCCGCCTACCCAGGCCATATCGAGAACGAAGTCCACGCCATGATGTACGGGAAACCGTTGGCGCCGGCTACGACGGTGCGCAGGGAAGCCCCGGAACCCGTGGCGCCCGCCGTTCCCGCTCAGATGGACCTGGGCAACGCCACAATTGTGATCAACAATTATGGCCCTCTGATCATATACGCCGGCACGGCAGAAGATATGGCCGCGGTCGTGGCTTCGATCGTGCCGTTGCCGCCGGAGAACCCGGAGTTGCACTCGCCGACAAACACAGCGCCCTCCGACACGGTGTCTGTCGGGCAAAACCCGCGACCCCTTGGCGACGTGGCAGCCGTGTCCACTCAACTCCCGAAGCCGCCAGGGGCGTCTCAGGACCGATAGTTGCTCAGCGCAAGCGGGGCCGTACCAACCGGAGCCAATCTGCTCGCGCGGTGTTTTCCAGCACCGCATCCTCTACGCCGAGCCGTCGTCGGCCTGAGTGAACCGGCGGCTTTGCGTCCTCCCTCATCACGACCACCAAACGGAATACGAATGATTAGTCCGGTCATCTAGCGCCTGCACCCGGGTTTCGACGCCCGGCAGCTGGAGGTCGTCGCCCACGGCGACGGGCCTCTGCAGGCCGTCGCCGGACCGGGTTCCGGGAAGACAACCTGCATTGCCCTGAGGGCCGCCAACCTGGTCCTCACGGACCGGGCCAAGCCCCACGAACTGGCACTCTGCACTTTCACCAAGGAGGCCGCCCGAGAGATGAACACGCGGTTCGCGCACACGTTACGGGACGCCGGTTACTCCGGAGACCTATCCCGGGTCGTCATCTGCAGCATTCGCGGCCTGTGCCACCGACTGCTCACCCAATTCGGCAGCGTCATCGGGCTCCGGTCCGACTACCGGCTGTTGAACACGGGGGAACAACTGCAGCTCATGGAGACCAGTTACGACCGTATTTCCCGCCCCGACCATGCGGTCCTCGCCCGTGGCAGCGACCGGTGGAGCGATCCGCCGAGCGCGTGCGATGAAGCGCGCCGCTACTTCGACCGCATCTCCGACGACCTGATAGATCCCAATAGACTGATTGCATTGGGACTGCCCTTCCCGGCTGCCCCGGGCCGATCCTGCCTCCGCTACGGACAGCTATTGTGGGACCACGGCGCAGCGGACTTCACTCACCTTCAGACCTGGGCGCTGGCGCTGCTGGGAGATCCCGATGTCCCTGCCGCCATCAGCGCCGGCGTGCGCCACCTGCTCGTAGACGAACACCAGGACACCAGCCTGGCACAGGAGCGCTTGCTGCTGAGGTTGACGTCGACGCACCGCAACATTTGCGTAGTCGGCGACGACGACCAGGCCATTTACACTTTTCGCGGCGCGCGGGTAGACAACATGACGCGGTTCTCCACGCGCGCCCGGCTGCCGGGCGCTTTATCTCACCAATAACTACCGTTCCCACGGCGATATCGTCTCAGCGTACAATCGCTGGATGTCATCGGGCGACTGGAGCAATCCCGGCGGCATCGACTACCGCTTTCCCAAGACCATCGTGCCCAGCGCCGCGCACGCCAACGACGACTACCCTCCGGTGGTGTCCATCATCGGCACCGACAAGCTTGACGAGTTGCGCCAACTGGCGGAACTGCTTTCTGCGCTCCGCGCTCGGGGATTCATCACTGATTACCGCCAGGCGGCCATCCTGCTTCCAAGCGTGAAGGGGCAATATTCCGATCCCTATCTGGCAGCGCACCGGGCCGCTGGCATACCGGTGCACCTGGCCCGGGGGTGGCACGAACTGGAGGACGATGACATCGTGCCTCGAAAACCGCAGCCACCGAAGGACCACGTGCTGCTCACGACCATCCACCAAGTAAAGGGCAGGGAGTGGCCGGTGGTCGCGGTGGCCCTGCCCAGCGGGTTCCGGCAGTGGCCGGACCGCCTGAACCGCGACCTTGGCCGGTTTCGTCCCCAACCCGACGGTGAGCCCGCCGACCGGGTCGACGAATTCGACCTCCGGCGCCAGTACTACGTGGCCTTCTCCCGGGCCAAGCGCCTGCTGGCGCTCACCGCCACCGGTCCCGACCCATCCTTCGAGCCGGTGTTGTCCGGCGCACGCATCTGGCCCGATGTGGACCTGGAACGGCTGCATGGCAACGGCGACTTGGTCCAGACCGCCCCGGCGGACCGGACGTTCCCCACGGTCATGCACCACGTCGGGCCCATAGGCGTCAGCGTCCACCGCGGCTGCGCCAGCATCATCCTCGCCGGGCGGCTTCAACCGGATCAACGCGCGCGGTCGGGATGACGGCTACTCGATCAGCCGCATCTGCACGTCTACCGTTCTGGCGTCGGGGCGCAGGTCGCTCTCGTGGTCTGCACCTCCGGAGCGATGTTCGGCGGCGATACCCGTATGTTGTTCGGATTTCCTGGCTGCGACTGATAGACGACAATAAGGAATGCCTCTTGCGCCGACTATTCTTGCCGGTTGGGATGGTGTAAATCGTCCGGCACGGAGGTGCCGGATTGATCAAGGACCGACAAGTCAGACTTTTGAGGCAAAAACGTATGGAAGGAAAAACACAGGAGACGGCGGCCGCCATGTCTGGGATGAGCGTGCGCTCGGCGCGCAAATGGCAGAGTGGCCCGTTGCCGTCGGAGACCAAACCGGAGCGCTGGTGGCGCACTCGGTCCGACCCCTTCGACGGGGTGTGGGAAGAGGAGATTGAGCCCCTGCTGCGGGACGACCCCAAGGGCAAGCTGAAGGCAACGACGATTATCGAATGGCTGGAGGAGCAGCATCCCGGCCAGTTCAGCACCTCCCAGCTGCGCACGCTGCAACGACGATTACAGGACTGGCGGGCGCTGAATGGTCCGGACCAGGAGGTGTACTTCCCCCAGGAGCATCCGCCGGGACGGGAGGCCCAGTTTGATTTCACCCACTGCAGCGCCCTGGGAGTGACCGTCGCCGGTGAGCCCTACCCCCACCTGCTGTTTCAGCTGATCCTCAGCCACTCGGGCTGGCGCTACGCGGAGGTCGCCGCCGGCGAGACCTTCCTGGCCCTCAAGCAGGGATTACAGAATGCGCTCTGGGCCCTGGGCGGCGTACCGGAGGTGGTGCGTTCCGACAATACCTCTGCTGCCACCCACGAGATGAAACGCAGCCGAGGCCGGGCGCTAAACGACAATTACGCCGCCCTGCTGGACCACTACGGTGTCCGATCCACCCGCATCAATCCTGGCAAGAGCCATGAAAACGGCGTCGCCGAGCACGCCCACTACCGTTTGAAAGACGCCGTGGACCAGGCCCTCATCCTGCGCGGCAGCCGCGATTTCCACACCGCCGACGACTACGCCGGTTTCGTCCGGAAGATGGTGGAGAAGCGCAATCGCCTGGTGCGGGGGAAGCTGGAGCAGGAAATGGCTTGCCTAAGACCCCTGCCGCCAGCCCCCATGCCGGAATACGCCAACTACCAGTCCAAGGTGCGCCGGTGGAGTACCATCCAGGTGGCGGGACGCAGCTACAGCGTCCCGTCCCGGCTCATTGGCAAGGTGGTACAGATCCGCCTCTATTCCGACCACGTGGAAGTGTACTACAAGGGCCACTTTGTGGAACGAATGGCGCGCGTGCACGGTGATGGGGAAGTAAACGTCAATTACCGCCACGTCATCAATTCCCTGGTGCGCAAGCCCGGAGCATTCGCCCGGTACCGGTTCAGGGAGCAGCTGTTTCCCACCTTGCGCTTCCGGCTCACCTACGACGCGCTCAGGCAGTGGCGTGGGGAGCGCGCCGACGTGGAGTACGTGCGCATCCTGCACCTGGCGGCCACCACCATGGAGGTCATGGTGGACAGCGCCCTGTCGCTGCTGCTGGAGACCGGTCAGCCCTTCGACTACGCCGAGGTGCGGGAACTGGCCGAGCCCAGGGTGCCCCAGGCTCCGGTGCTGGTCCTCTCTGGGAAGCCGGACCTGAAGATCTACGACGGTCTGCTCACGAGCAGTACGGCCATGGTGGGGGTGTGCGCATGATGGACACCCCCACCAGCGTGATCCAGGAGCGCATCGGCGAGCTATGCCGCGAATTCAAGCTGCCCACCATGGGCGCTCAGTCGGTGGCCCGTTTCACTGAGGCTGGCCACGGCGAGGCCCTGTCCACCTTCCTGGAGGTGCTGGAGCAGGAGGCCGAGGATCGCCGCCACCGGCGCATCAACCGGCTGCGTCAGGCGTCCCGGCTGCCCTCGGGCAAGACCTGGGAGACCTTCGAGCATCACCGGATGCCCCTGACTCTTCGTCAACAGATGGACCATCTGGCCCAGGGCAGTTTCGTGGAACACGGCGTCAACGTGCTGGCCTTCGGGCTCCCCGGCACCGGCAAGACCCACGCCCTATGCGCTCTGGGCCACCGCCTGGTGGAAGCCGGACACTCCGTCCTCTTCGCTCCAGCCTACCGCCTGGTGCAGGACCTCCTCGCCGCCAAGCGCGACTTCGACCTGCCCCGACAACTGCGCAAGCTGGACAACTTCGACTTCCTCCTCCTGGACGATCTCGGCTACCTGCCCCAGGGGGCCGAGGAGTCCGAGGTCCTCTTCACCCTCATCGCCGAACGCTACGAACGCCGGTCCCTGGGCATCACGTCCAACCTGGTCTTCTCCGAGTGGGAGCGCATCTTCGCCAACCCCATGGCTACCGCCGCAGCGATTGACCGGGTGGTCCACCACTCCGTCATCCTGGAATTCGACGTCCCCAGCTACCGGACTGACGCAGCACAGCAACGCGGCGAGACTGCTGCGGCCGAGGAGGTGAACCGGCAAAACTAATCGACGATAAATCGGCAAGAATGGTTGACGCGGGACAGCGACGGCCACCGCGGACCGACCGTGTCCATGGCGGCGTTCCACCACCCTGGTCAGCAGACGATTGTCCTTTTTCAACCTCCGGTTCTCCCGGCGCAGCCGGTTGATCTGGAGCGTCAGATCCAACACCAGAGCCGTCGCGTTCGGACCGGCTTCCATCGCTGCCGCCTGATCTTGGTCCATCAATTCAGCACGCCCGACGTTGTTGCAATCGGACTGCTGCCCATCGAGGGCGTCGGCTGCCCTGGTTTGTTCTGTGTTGCCATCCTCGCCATTCTTCCGCGGGGTGCGGTACCTCTTATCAACGCTGGCTAGAGATGTCTGTCCGTGGATCACCCGCCGCAATGTTTCCTTGCCGCCATGGCGGTGGACGCGCTTGGCCATGTAGATGTACCGGTCGCGCACCTTCGCCTCGGCGGCCATTTCGGCCACCGTCATCGGCTGGGCGGTTGCGTCGGCAAACCCTGCAATATTTGCAGCTTTTCTCGGACGCCCCGGTCCCTGCCATGACCGCATCAACACCACCAGGGCAGCGCGTTGATACTTGGCCCATCCGCGTACGTCGAACAGGAGGCCGATCAGAAACCCCTGGGGGTCGTCGGTTTCCACGTCGCTGAACACCAACCGCAGGCCCAGTTTCTGCGCGGCCAAATATTCCCGCCAATCGTGCAGGACCTTTCCCTCATGCCGGTAAATCAGTACCGGGCCGCCGGCTTCCTTGAGCCTTGCCATCGCGCGGTCTATGTCGAGCTGAGTGGGCTCCCCCATCAGCCCGCTGAATATATGGCGGGCCAGCGGAACATGGCCATTCCGGTCGGCCGTGCCGTCAATTAGCGCGGGTTCCAGGGAATGCGCAGTAGCGCCAACACCGTCGCCGCCCCGAGATGCGGCGCTGCCCCTCTTGTTGACGCCTTCGCCGGTATTTCCGGCATTGTCCGCCGCCGCACTGCCCGCTGACGGTTTCACCGATTCACTGCCGGTGTAGGGCGCCTGCGAAACGGACGGTTGTTCAATGGCGTCGCTGGACCCCGTCGGGTGGTCGGACGGTTCCATGGTCATTCCCACCGGGCCAACCGCGCTTCCAACGCGTCGCGGGGGATGCGCACGCCGCGGTCGCCAACCCTGATGGTTTGCAGCACCCCCGTGCGGATTTCTTTCCGCACCGTGTCCGGATGGACCTGCATGCGTGCGGCCACCTCGTCGACGGTGTAGCAGCGCAGGGGGTCGCCGTCGATGGGCTGCAACCTCGCAACATCGTCGTCGTTGCGTTGCAGTTCGCCTTCGGGCAGGCTAAGCGCCACCTCCAGCGCCGCCAGCATTTCGGTATCGCAGGATCTGGAGCCGGCGAGGAACGCTACCAGCGCCTCGACACTCGCCCCGGACGATTTCGCAAGGTACGGAATCGTGCGCTCTTCCTGAGCCAGCCAGGTCAACACTCGCAGTCTGCTCATCGCGTCCACCGTCTCTGGCGAGCCATGACCAAAACCAATTTGGCTTTGGGGGTCTCGCCACCTTTCAGATGGTCCGCATTATCCGACCCCCATACTTCCCCGGTTTACCGATAAGCCAGCGCGGCGGTCCCGGGTCTTTTGACGCCGCCGCCGGCTGCATCAGAAAGCAGGACCCAGTACGCTGGGCCAGGAGTAGCCATGTCAGTACGATCTACCCCGAAGTTTGCCGACGCTTCCGGTCTATTCCGTCCACAAACCGGTCGGCGAACAATCAACAACATTTGCTACGCGATAGTGGACTTTACCGCGCATCATTGGCCACAACCGGGGAAGGCCACCGTGCCGTCAGACTGTATTCACCAGTTGGGCGATGCGGCCCAGCAACCGTTCCCGGCGCTTGGAATAGAATTTCGTGAACTCCGTGATTTTCTCGGGCACGTCGCCGAGCTGGTGGCGATCGCAGTAAACCTTACGGAATTCAGGACTGGGACAATGAACGTGCAACCATTCGGCCGGCAATGTGGCCCGTTTTTCGTTGTTTGAAGTGGGCGGCGCCCCGCGCCGTATTGGCCCGGCCCGGGCGCAGTCGTGCCATCAGCACGTCGCCGGTGCCAGCGGCGATGGCGAGGAGCGGGTGATAGCCCAGCTGGCCGGCGTAGTTGTGGCGCTGCGCTCCCTCCTTGGCCAGCCCAAAGGTCTCGCAGACGGTGGAATCAAGGTCGATGATCAACGGATCATCGCCCGGTCCGGCCCCAATGGCCCAGGCCCGGGCCAGCCGCTCCCGGCTCACCCGGTCCAACTGGCGGACGTGGCCCCACCGGAAGCTGCGCAGAAAGGTCCCCAGGGTGGATGGCGCCTTGACCACGCAGCCCAGCACCCGATCGGTCCCGCCAGCGCGCCGCGCGTCGGCATCGTCAATGCAGTCACCACCGGCCAATGCCGGGGCCACCAGGGCCAGTCCGCCTCCGGCGGATCTCCCGCGCTGGCCCGGCCAGGAGCGCGGCCCAGGTCAACGTGGTTGTCGACGAGTTCACGCAGACCCAGGCGGTGGTCATAAAAGGCGACTTGGATGCGGTCGGGCTGCTCGAGTGGTAGCATCCGTCGGGTGCTCCTTGTTTCGGTTCGGTTTGCTGTTTCACAAAACATTATCCCCGAAGCACAGGAGCACCTTCTCATTCCTTCAGCACGCCGACATACTCATCCTTTCGATGGATTGGGGCTTGAGTTCAGCAGTTCCACGATTACCCGCACCACCGAGCGCGGCGTGTAGAAGTCACCGCCCTTTTTGCCGGCATCGTCGGCGAACTGGTAGATGAGGTACTCGTAGGAATCGCCCAGCACGTTGTCGGTGCCATCTCCGTCGGCGGCGAAGTTGTCATCCCTCAGGTCAAGATCGCTGAAGTGGGTCAGCAGGCTGCGGATGATGCGCTCGCGGTTGGCAGGGCTGCCCAGCTTGGACTCGTCGTTCCAGTTGGTGCCGGTGAGCACGCCGTCGATGGCGTACTCAATCTCGTGGCTGGCGATGTTCAGCGCCTCGCCCAGGTTCATGGTCGCCTTGACGATCTGGCACCAGTGAGCCGGTTCAGGCACTGCGAAGTGGAGCTCGTCGGGATCGGTCACGGCGGCGGCCCGGGGCACGCCGGCCACGACAGCGATGGCCAACTCCTCGTCGAACCGGTCGGACAGCCGCTTCAAGAACAGCATCGAGATGATGTAGTTCTTGTAATCGGAGGAGTTGATCTGACCCCGCAGGATGTCGGTGGCCTGCCAGAGCTTGGATTGCAGTTCCTGGCTGGTGAGTGGCATGGAGCTCTCCCTGAAGTGACCGGCCGGGCTGGAGTACTATCGTGCAAACACGCGACTGGGAGTATTACCAAGCTGCAGTCCATCGGTCAATCGCGCGCCGCTCCTCTGGAAATCGTTGGGACAAAGCGTCCAGGGATTCACGATCTATCGCCGTGCATGCGCTGTTCGCCGGCCAATGCGGGCCGCTTCATTCAGGAAGTTGGAACGATGCCTCAACGACCTGAGCCCGCGACGTATTCTCCATCACGATTGGCGACACTTGACTATCCGGAGGAAACTGACATCTCATCGTTTGAAACTGGACGGTGGTGAAATAGTACCCGATACCTTGATCGGCCGTCTTCAAAGAGCCAAAGTCCAACGAGCCAGCACTTTGACCCGAGTTTATACCCCTGTAGGATCCGAAACTCTTTGTAAAGGACTGCGTACGCTGGGATCTGATTGGGTCGGTTTTGGCCCGAAAAACGGCTTTGCCGCCATTAATGGCGGCAAAATGGCGGCATTTCTGCCGCCGCAATGCTTATTGATACCCCTTCCAAACGGCGATTAAAGCCTATCGAGAAACTGGTGCCGAAGGTCGGACTCGAACCGACACGGGATATTCTCCCACCGGTTTTTGAGACCGGCGCGTCTACCATTCCGCCACTTCGGCCGGGGAAATCAGTATAGCACGGTTGCGTCTGAGCACGGTCGCGTTGTAGCATTTAACGACTCGATCAACGTGCAAAGTGCGGCTGCGGCAGCGCTTGGAAGGCGCGAAAGGCGGAAGCTTTATGGCTACCCTCAAAGACCAGTTGGAAGAAGACATCCGCAACACCATGCGCGCCCGCGACCGGGAGCGCCTGGAGACCCTGCGATTTCTCAAAAGCCAAATCCAGCTTACCGAGAAGAATAACCTCAAGGAACTGGACGAAGGCGGCGTCACCGATGTCGTAGCCAAGCAGGTCAAGGACCGCCGGGAGAGCATTGAGATGTTCGGCCAGGGCGGGCGCGCCGACCTCGTCGCCAAGGAGGAAGCGTCCCTGGCGATCCTCCTGGAATACATGCCCGAGCAACTGGGCGAAGACGAAATCGAGGCCATCGCCCGCCAGGCCATCGCGGATGCCGGCGCCTCCGGCCCGGGAGACCGCGGCAAGGTCATGGGCCGCATCATGCCGCAGGTTCGTGGCAAGGCCGATGGCAACCAGGTCAACGCCATAGTATCCCGACTCCTGGAAGCAGCGGGCTGACCCGGCGTATGCGTTTCGGCGTACTGGTCTTCCCGGGAACCTGGAGCGACACCGACTGCCACCACGCCGTCAACGGGGTGCTGGGGCGGGAAGCCGACTACATCTGGCACAAGGAAGATCACGTCGACGGGTACGACGCCATAATCGTGCCGGGCGGGTTCTCCTACGGTGACTACCTGCGCGCCGGCGCCATTGCCCGCTTCTCTCCGGTGATGGGAGCCGTTCGGGACTTTGCCGCTCAAGGCGGATTGGTGATCGGCATCTGCAACGGCTTCCAGATACTGTGCGAGGCCGGTCTCCTCCCGGGCGCGTTGCGCCGCAACGGACACCTGGAATACCGCTGCCAATGGACTCACCTGCGCACCGAGAGGACGGACACGCCGTTCACCAACCGCTGCGGATTGGGACAGCCGCTAGCCGTGCCAGTGTCTCACGGGGAAGGCAACTACTACGCGGATTCGTCCACCATCGCCCAACTGGAAGAACAGGGCAGGATCCTGTTTCGATATTGCGCGCCTGATGGCACGGTGACGTCGGATGCCAACCCCAACGGATCCGTGGACAACATCGCGGGCATTATCAACGAGGGCCGCAACGTCCTGGGCATGATGCCGCACCCTGAAAGAAGCTGCGAGGCGCTGCTGGGCTCAGACGACGGGAACCTCATCTTCGGTTCCATGATCGACGCGGGAGCCCATCGCGCGGGAGTCCATCGCCCGGGAGCCCATCGCTAGGAATGCTGCTGTCGCTGGGACTGGCGTGCATCGCGGTGCTGGGGTTCGGCAGTTCGGCGGTGCTGGCCCGCCTGGGCATGCGGGCGATGCGTCCCATGCCGGCGTCGCTGATCTCTCTGGTGGGGTCCACCCTGCTGGCGGGAACGCTGGCGCTGATTTTCGAGCTGGACGCGATAATCGCATTGCCGGCCATCGCCCTGGCGTGGCTGCTGGGCAACGGCATACTCACCTACATGGGCGGCCGCTCGCAACAGTACATCGCCATCAGCCTGATTGGCGCATCTCGCGTCACGCCCATTGTCGGCAGCGCCGCGCTCTTCTCAGCGCTGTACGCCATAACCCTCACTCGGCTCGAGGTCCCCGGTTTCAACGAGCATCTGAACTTGCTGCTGGGTCTCGGCACCGTGGTGGTGGTGGCCGGCCTCGCGCTGACCGGGGGAAACTTCCTGCGCCAGAGCTGGGGCAGCGACTGGAAATCGGTGGCCGGATACGGGTTGGCGATACTGGCGGCCGCCTGCTACGGCGCATCAACCCTGAGCGGTCGGGTGCTGAGCATCCAGTTCGGCTCCCCGCTGATCATGGCAGCCGGAAGCATGTTCTTCGCCACCCTGGTGCTGTCGCCGGTCTTCGGACGCGAGGCGGTACAGAAATCCACCAGCTCCGGCTGGGCGACGCTGTTCGTGTTTCTGGCCGGATTCGCCGCCGCCTGCGCCGTCATGTCCCTGTACTATGCCGTGACCCGCGAGGGTTCGAACATCCTGATGATCGCGCCCATCGTGTCCTGCAACCCGTTGGTCACAATGGTCATGGCACGCTTGTTCCTGCGGCACACCGAAACGATCACCAGGGAACTGGTCATAGGCACACTGATGGCCGTGGGAGGCGTGGCCCTGGTGGTGGTGGGCGGGATTATTGGTTAGCGTGCCGTATAATCGGGTACCCCAGGCTGTGAGGTGAACCATGACCGATACCGAAGCAATTACCGTCCGTATCCCTCCGGCGCTGAAAAGGGAAGCCCAGAAGGCGCTGTCCAAGTTGGGGTTGACTCCCGAAGAAGCGATTGCCGACTTTTTCCAGCACATCGTAGAAGAATACGAAGCCGGAGGCGACGCCTGGCTTGAGATACCACACGTCACCTGTTGCCTGGCTTTTGGCGGGAGGCCAAACGCCGAAAGCCTCTCCGCCATGAAAGAGATTGATGAAGGCGGCGGCATTCGGCACAACAACATTGCTGAACTCAGGGCGTATTTGGAGAGCGATACCGAAGAAGACGTCAAAAGTGAGTAAGGCAGTCATCAGCAGCGCGTCCTTTCGTCGGGATGTCAGACGGGGTATGCGCCGTGGTCTGGACACGGACCGCTTGTGGGAGATTATAGATATGCTTGCCAGTGGCGTACCACTTCCTCGTAATGCTCGGCGCCATCGGCTCACCGGCAACTGGGCAGGCCGTTGGGAATGCCACATCGCCGGCGACTGGCTATTGGTATGGACCGAAGACGTCGAAACCGTCTACCTTGAGCGTACTGGCACACACGCCGATATTTTCGGCAGGTAGATGATTATGCCGGTTACCAAAGAAATCCTCGACGAAATCGCGCTGTCCCAGGCGGAATACGACATGATCGTCGACCGGCTGGACCGGGAGCCCAACCCGGTCGAATTGGGTATGTTCGGCGCCCTCTGGAGCGAACATTGCGGCTACAAGCACTCCCGGCCGCTGCTGGGGCTGCTGCCCTCGCGCTCCTCGCGGACCCTGTCCCAGGCCGGCGCCGAAAACGCCGGCGCCATCGACATCGGCAACGGGTTGGCGGTGGTCTTCAAGGTGGAGTCCCACAACCATCCGTCCGCGGTGGAGCCATTGCAGGGCGCGGCCACTGGCGTCGGCGGCATCGTCCGCGACATCCTGGCCATGGGCGCACGGCCCATTGCCCTGCTCAACTCGCTCCGTTTCGGCCCGCCGGACACGGCCGCCAACCGTAGGCTGCTGAAAGGTGTCGTTGACGGCATCGGCTGGTATGGAAACTGCATCGGCGTGCCCGATGTGGCCGGCGAAATTTACTTCGACGACTGCTATTCGCAGAACCCGCTGGTGAACGCCATGTGCGTCGGCATCGCCCGCATCGAAGACCTGGCCAGCGCGGCCGCCGACCATCCTGGAGACATCCTGCTGCTGGCCGGCGCGGGCACCGGCCGCGACGGAATCCACGGCGCGTCCGGGCTGGCGTCGCGCACCTTCGAGGAGGAACAGGAACTCCGGCCCACAGTGCAGGTGGGCAATCCTTTCCTGGAGAAATCGCTGATCGAGGCTTGCCTGGAAGCCCTGGCCACGGGCAGGGTGCGCGCGCTGCAGGATCTGGGGGCGGCCGGCCTCACCAGCGCGGCGGTGGAATCAGCGGCGCGCGGGGGGCGGGGCATCGCGTTGGACATCCGCCAGGTGCACCGGCGGGAATCCGGCATGACCGGTTACGAGGTGATGCTGTCGGAATCCCAGGAACGCATGCTGCTGGCCGCGGCGCCGGAGCACGTGCCGGCCATCCGCGAGGTATTCGAAAAGTGGGACATCCCTTGCCATCCCGTGGGCGCCGTGACCGACGAACCCTATGCTCTGGTGACCGACGGGGCGGAACCAATCGCGTCCGCGCCCGTGTCGCACCTGACCGACGCTCCGCGCTACCGGCTGAACGGCCAACCCTCGGCGGAGTATGTCGAGCGGCAGCGACTTCGGCTGCGCGACGTTCCGATTGCTGACGACGCCGGAGAGACCCTTTTACAGTTGCTGGCCGCTCCCAATATAGCCAACCGGCAGGGCGTGTACCGCCAGTATGACCACCAGGTCCAGACCAACACGGTGGTCGCGCCGGGCGCCGGGGACGCTGCAGTGCTCCGCGTCAAGGGCACCGGCCAGGCCATCGCGGTGGCCATCGACGGCAACGGCCGTCAATGCTTCCTCGATCCGTACCGCGGCGCTCAGATGGTTGTGGCGGAAGTCACGCGCAACCTGTCCTGCGTCGGCGCGGAACCCCTCGCGCTCACCGACTGCCTCAACTTCGGCAACCCGGAGCGGCCGGAGATCTACTACCAGCTGGAACAGTCCATCCGTGGAATGGCGCGAGCGTGCCGGGCGTTGGGCGTCCCGGTTGTAAGCGGGAACGCCAGCCTGTACAACGAGAGCCAGGGAACGGCCATCTACCCCACGCCCATCGTGGGCGGATTGGGGCTGCTGGAAGACGTCCGGCAACACTGCGCCTCGGGGTTCCCAGGGGAAGGGTTGGCTGTAGTGCTCCTGGGGGCCACCCAGCTCACGGCTCGCGCCTCTGACCTGGCTGGCAGTGAGTACCTGAACGCCATACACGGTATGGTTCGGGGCCGCCCCAGGATCGATCTGGCCCTGGAGAGGCGGGTGCAGGCCTTCTGCCGCAGCCTCATTGCGGACGGACTGGCCAGATCCGCCCACGACTGCTCGGACGGGGGATTGGCGGTCGCTTTGGCCGAGTCGTGCATACTGGGAGACGGCCGCATTGGAGGAGCTGGAAGCGTAGGTTTCGTTGCTTCAGACGAAATGTCTCGTAACATTCCGGCCCGATGGGATGCGGCGTTATTCGGAGAGGCAGCATCTCGCATCGTGATCAGTGTAGACGCCGCAGAGGTGTATAGGATAATAGCTGCAGCGGAAACGGCCGGAGTGCCGGCAACCGTATTGGGGCTCACCACAGGTAACCGCCTGCGCATCGACGGCGTGATTGACCTGCCGGTGGAGGAGTTGGCCGGCGCATGGTATGGGGGGTTGAACAACGCATTGCAATAGCAACGGAGGAGAGATGGAAGCGATAAAGAAACTTGCCGGCGTATATCTGGTCGGCGTCTCGATAGCCGTCGCGGTTTTCTTCATAGTCAGCATTTTCCTGGAGCAAGCCATCAGTGTCCTCACCGTGTGGTACGTGCTGGACATCCTGATGCTGATCGGCCTTGCGCTGGGTATGGCGTTCAACTACGCCCACAAGCAGCGGGTGGGAGGACGCGACGCCGGAGACTCGGTGACACGCCAGTACCTGGAAGCCAACGTCACCTTTTACATCACCACGGTGATCACCATCCTGTTCCTGCATAACTGGCTCGTTTTCCTCGCAACGGGCGACGTGAGCCAGGGCGATAACCATATACCGTGGATTATCTGGGCAGTGGTGGACACCGGGCTGCCGATAATCCTGGGCGTCACCGGATGCCGGCTCTGGCGAGAATCCTCCAACGCGTAAGGCGAAGCTGAGGTTCAGGCCGATATGACGTCCCCGCAACGAAAAACCATCTACCTGGCCAATCCGTACGGGTTTTCGGAGCAGCAGAAGACGCGCCTGCTCCCGGAACTTGTCGGAGCGCTGGAGAGCCTGGGCCTGGAGGTCTGGGAGCCTTTCCAGCGCAACAATCAGGTCGATCTGTCCCAGCCTGGGTGGGCTCACCGGATCGCTCTGGCCGACTGCCGGGACGTGCGCGATGCCGACGCGATCTTCGCCGTCGTCAACGGAACGCCGCCCGACGAGGGGGTGATGGTAGAGCTTGGCATCGCCATAGCCCTGGGCAAGCCGACTTTCCTGTTCCGCGACGACTTTCGCCGCGTCACCGACAGCGAGGAGTACCCGCTGAACCTTATGCTGTTCGCCGGCCTGCCGAAAAGCGGCTGGCAGGACTACTACTACACGTCGGTTGCCGAAATTGCGGCATCCGGCAAAGCGCTGGCTCGTTGGGCGCGGAACGCGCCGGACGATGCCCCGACAGCATAAGCGGGCCACACCCGGCTCGGGGGACCCGCTTGCGCATCGGTTCGTGGGCGCGTTCAGCTGAAGGCGACTACTTCCGCCTCCTCGGCCGTTTCGTCGCTGTCTGCCTCGGCTGAACCGTGGTGATCCACCGGCGGCGCGGCGATGGCGTCGTTGGTGGGGGCTGGATCGTCGTCGGCCGGCGGCTCATAGGTCAGCCCCAGGCGCGCCGCCAACGCGAAGCCCACGACGGGATGTTCGCGATTCAGGCCGAAGACCCGTCGCCGCCGCGCGCGGTTGGTCTCCGGATCCCTGATATTGATGTTGCGGTACTGGAACAGGCCGTTGGACATCAGGGTCCGCACGTAACGTGTGATCAGGTTGCGCGCCACCATTTCAGGTGAGTCTCCCCAGTGCTTGCAGATGGTGGCGTCCTCGGCCCCGATGCCGGCAGTCAGGGCTTCGCTGATCTCGTTGCACAGCGCCTGGAACATCACCGAGTCGGCGCCGTCACGCTCTTCGAGATAGTGGCTCATGACCACCAGGTCGGCGATGCGCGCCGTGTCCCCCTCCGGGTCGCCGGACTCAGGCAGCTCCATCGCGGAGACGGCGTCGGCCAGGGATCGCTCGAGCTGAGTCTGGTCAGGGCCGGCGGCTACTGGGGGAGCCTGATCCGGAACGTCGGTCCGCGCCGGTGTTGGCGCGTCCCCAGCCGACTGGTCGTCCTCAGCCTCGTAATAGTCGTCGCTGTCCACATCATCATCGGACTGGTCAGAAACGTCGTCGTCGTCAATATCATCCGCCCTGACATCCGCGTCGTCATAGGACTCGGCGGTATCCAGGTCCCCGTCGTCATCATCCCGGGCCACCGGTTCGGGGTCCGGCTCGTCGGCCATCAGTATCCAGTCCACTAAATCGACGCTGCGTATCTTGATGTTGCCCTCTTCGGCCACGCGCAGCATCAGTTTCTTGAAACCGGAGAAGCCCAGCTTGCGCTCGTCGAAGCCAGCGATGCGGCGCACCAACCGTTGTTTGAGCGACGTGAGGAGAAGGGTGTGTCCCGCGGCGCGCTCGGTCCGGATGACGTCCTCGATTGCGCGAATAACCTCGGGTAACTGGTGGCGGCCCGGATTGGCGAGGGCCGCAGCCGGCTGCTGGCGGCCGCGCTGCGCCGGGCCGCGATTGAAGGCGTTTTCGGGTTCTTCGGCGTCAATCGGGTCCACGTCCGCGTCATAGAAGATCAGGCCGTCCACATGGTCGGCCATTCGCCGGGACGTAGCCCAGGACACGCCCACCACGAGTACGCGCTTGCCCACCGCCCGCAGGGAGTTGATGACGTGGATGAAGTCGGAGTCCCCAGAAACGAGGACGAAGGTGTTGATGTTCGGGAAGTTGTGTGCGGTGTCTATGCAGTCTGCCGTCATCTTGACGTCAACGCTGTTTTTTACGCTGACGGTCCGACCCGATTGGTAGGACCCGCGCAAGGGCAATCGCGTGGGCACATATACGGGTTCGATGCCCGCCGCATACAGCGACGGCGGATCAAGTATGAACTGGCTGGCACCCTTGAGTTCGGGTGCACGGGATACCCAGTCGGCGTAGGCTTTGCCGACGACAACGCGGCCGTGGTTGGAAACCTCCTCCTTCAGCGCGGACACGTTGGGCGTCCTGCCCCGTACCGCCAGGCTGATCTTGAAGTTCTCCCAATCGATGAATAATGCTACGTCTTCACTGAATGCGGCGTTGCCATTGACCTGTTGAATAGCGATGATGGTACCTCGACTTGCTCTTCGGACGAGCGGGTGTCGTAAAAAAGTTTAATGGTGGGGAACGAAAACCGTCAAGTTTGCTAGTGCCCACTCCCCAGGCGAGTTGCCAGAGACTCCGGAAGACCCGCGGCCAATATCCCTTGCTGCGCTCCGGCGAGGTCATATTCGACGCGGCGGTGCAGCAGCTCGCCACCGTCTCCTCCCGCCTCGCTGTCATAAAGGAGATACGACGCTCGCCAGTCCCCATCCCGCGGTTGGCCCACGCTGCCGGGATTCACGATCACTCTGCGGGCGGGCTGCAAATGCAGTGGGCTGGCGGGGTCGAGCAGTTCCACAGTGGCCCTGCCGGCTTCCTCACACCACACCAACGGGTAGTGCGAGTGCCCGACCAGGCAGAAGGGTGTTTCCATCAGGCCAAATGTGGCCATGGCTGCCGGCTCGCTGATGAGATATTCCATGATTGGGTCGCGCAAGCTGCCGTGGACATGGGTGAACTGTCCCGCCTCCCGCACCTCGGGCAGCTCGGCCAGGTACTGCATTTCGTCGTGTGAAAGTTGTTGCGTCGTCCACAGCGCCGCGGCGCGTGCTGCGCCGTTGAATAGGTCTGGGTTCAGTTTACCAGTGACGGCATGGTCGTGGTTGCCGGCCACGCCGACGTGCGGCAGCGCCCGCAGTCGGTCGATGCATGCACCAGGGTCCGACCCGTAGCCCACCAGATCTCCCAGGAACCATACAACGTCGTACCCGCCCGTTTCTTCTGCATCGGACAACACCGCGTCCAGGGCCTGCAGGTTGGAGTGGATGTCCGAGACGATCAGAGCGCGCACGGGTGCTCACGTTTGCGCGGCAATGCGGTCAGAGCGAGGTGCTGGGACAAGACCAAGACCTCCGGCCTCAGTAATCGGCGCCCAGGCTGACCGAGAGCACTCGATCCAACCTCGCGAGATCCGGCTCAATGGTGATCTCTGCTTCGGGGAAAGCCGCGGACGCCAGCGAGCGGGCTTCGGACATCTGCTCCGGATCCATTTCCAGCAGGATCACGCCGTGGGACTTCAAACGGTTGCCCTCGACCCCATGCGATGCCGCGGCCTGGGACAGCAGACGCCGGATGTGGTCCAAGCCGTCGGCTCCGCCATCGAGCGCGGCCACCGGCTCCCACTGGATTTCCGGTTGCAGGGTGGGAATGCGATCCGTGGGCAGGTAGGGAAGATTGGCTACGATGACGTCCACCGGTTCGGGCAGCGGCTCGAGAAGGTCGCCCTTCAGCAGGGTGACCCGGTCGGCGACGTTGTGCATCCGCACGTTGTACGCGGCCACGTCCAGGGTGGCGTCGTAGGCGTCGCTGGCATAGATGCGCGCAGCGGGAAGGTGGATGGCCAGGTTGACGGCGATGGCGCCGGTTCCGGTTCCAACGTCCGCGATCACCAGTTCACGGCTTTCCATGCCCATCAGCGCCATGAACAGCGCGTGTTCCACCATGGTCTCGGTTTCCGGGCGCGGTATGAGCACGTCCTGGTTCACCAGCAGGTTGACGCCGTAGAACTCGCGATAATTCAGGATGTAGGCCAGCGGTTCCCGCGTCAGCCGGCGGGTAACGATGGCCGCCAGTTGCTCCTCCTGTTGGGGAGACACCTGCGACTCCTGCTCCGCGAAGATGGACTGGCGTGGCATCCGCATCACATCCATCACCATCACTTCGGATTCCAGGCGGGCGTCCGGAATGCCGACGGACTCGAGAGTGCGGTGGGTTTCCTGGATGACGGTGCGGAGGCTGGGCATATCGGTCAATCGGCAAGGGCGACCCTGCGGCCGCCCCTGGACATGTTAGTGGTCGACCATGGGATCAGGCGGACACGCTGGCCAAAGCGCGTTCCTGGTCGGCTACGATCAGGCGGTCGATGATGTCGCCCAGGCCCCCGTCCATCAGACGCTGGACGCCGTGAACCGACAGCCCGATCCGATGATCCGTTATGCGATCCTGCGGGTAGTTGTAGGTGCGGATCTTCTCGGAGCGGTCGCCGCTTCCAATCTGCGCCTTGCGGCTGTTGGATATGGCGGCCTGGTGGCGTTCCTGTTCCGCCGTGTACAGCCGGCTGCGCAGTATCGTCATGGCCTTGGATTTGTTCTTGTACTGCGAACGTTCATCCTGGCAGACCACCACCACACCGGTGGGTTCGTGGACGATCCTGACCGCAGTGGCGACTTTGTTGACATTCTGTCCGCCGTGGCCTCCGGCGTGGAAGATGTCGATGCGGAGATCGTCCTCCTTGATGTCAACCTCAACCTCATCGGCCTGCGGCAGCACCGCCACGGTCACCGTGGAGGTATGGATGCGTCCCTGCGTCTCGGTCTCCGGGACGCGCTGCACCCGGTGGACGCCGGCTTCAAACTTCAGCTGGCTGAAGGCATTCTTCCCGTCCACGGAGAAGGCGATACGGCTGAACCCACCCCGGTCTGACGGGTTGGAGTCCAGTATGTCTACCGGCCAGCCCTGCTCCTGCGAGAAGCGCTGGTACATTCGGTACAGGTCGCCGGCGAACAGGGATGCCTCTTCGCCGCCGGCTGCCGCGTGGATCTCGACGATGACGTCCCGCTCGTCGTTCGGGTCCTTGGGGAGCAGCGCAATCTTCAACTGCTGCTCCAACCTGGAGATCTGCTGTTCGACCTCATCGAGCTCCAGCTGGGCCATTTCTACCAGCTCGGGGTCGCCGCCCTCGCTGACGAGCGCTTTCAGATCGGCCTGCTCTTCGAACAACTTGCGATGTTGACTGTCGATGGCTGCCAGCTCTTCCAATCCGGATCGTTCGCGGTTTAGTTCGCGGAGCCTGGCATAGTCTGCAGCAACTTCCGGTTGCCCCATTTCATCTTCAATGGACCGATAACGATCCACGATAGGCTGCAGCTTGTCGAATATATCTGCCATCACACACCGCGCTGGTTACGAAACTATGCTCGGATTATAACTTAGCATCCGGAACGTCCACAAGGCGACGAGTCTCCAGCCCGGCTCGCTACGTGAATCTGGCAGTACTCTGACGACTGGTGAATCAGCGCTGCGGTTTGAGCGCCGGCCTGCTAGCCGGTCGCGTTGCTTTCGTCGTCCGACTTGCCGTCGCCTCGACCACGGATCCGCGTGACGAGGTCCCAGACAAACACGCCTATCTCGCCGCCGGCGGTGACCAGGCCGGAAATTCGTGCGGCCGCGTCGAGCATCAGGCAGGACGACGCCTCTAAATTGGTCGCCGCTCTTCTGATTTTCGGGTAAATCTTGAGCGTCACCACGATGAGAACCAATGCCGTTACGGTCACCATCACCGCCATAACGATGACTGCAATATCTCGGATGATCGACACGACGTCAGGTGACATAAACAGCAATCCTTCCCGTATGGGCACAAAAAGTGCCGGGACGACGATCCTTGAACCGTCGTCCCGGCACGCGGCTCAGGCTAATCCTCGGAGTCCAGTTCCGCGTCGCTGTCGCCAGCGGCGATCCGGCTGCGGATGCGCTGCCAGTAATCGCGGCCGCGGTCCACGGCCTGGTTGGCGCCTCGGGTCAGCGCCTGGCGGGTTTCCTGTCCGCTGCGCGGCGCCAGCAGCATGCCGAGGCCAACCCCGATGCCGATGCCGGCGGCCAGCAGAATCAAGTCACGTTGCGTCCGGTTCATATAAGACCTCCTGAAATTGACTGTCCGTACCCAATTATACAACGCGGGATCACCGTGACCGGCGGGCCTATCGTCACCGTTATGACCGAATCTGGGTTCCGCGGGGTCGATCATCACGTTATTTTACCGGGCGTGCAGTCGTATTGGTATCGTATCTTGAGATACAGTATATTGTATTCGATAATGAATATCAAGCCTGGAGGCTGCCACCCTCTCACACTTGCTGCTGCCAGCAGTCCTCCGCCACCGCCACTGGCCCGTCGTACACCGACCGGGCCTCCACGGCCAACGGCTCGGTATCCACGTGGTAATCATTGTGAATATGCGTGAGGGTCAATCTGCCCACGCCAGCCATCTGGGCGATGCGCCCGGCCTCCGCCGCCGTGGAGTGCGCGGTGCCGTCGGCCATGTCTCGCTTGGCCTCGGTGCAGAGCGCTTCGTGGATCAACAGGGTGGCTCCCTGGGCCAGTTCGGCCAGCTCAGGACACCATCGCGTGTCTCCGGAAAACACCACCGCATGCCCGCCCGACTCGACCCGCCAGGCCAGTGCTCCCCTGATATGGTTGACCTGCGTGGAACGGGCCCGCACGCCGGGCGTCAATTGCACCCATTGCCCCGGCTCGGTGGGACGGAAAGCGATGGACCTGCGCCCGTCCCGCCTGAGCGCTCCCTCAGCGTCGACGGTGAGCCCTCGGGTCGGCAGGGCCAGCAGCGTACCGATGTCGGCCATGGCCTGCTGGGAGCCATAGACCTGCATGGGGTGTTCTTCCTCATTGCGTCGGCTGCGCTGCATCTCGATGTGCGGCAGCCCCTCGCAATGATCGGGATGGCTGTGGGTCAGCAGGCAGTGGTCAAACTCGTTCGGCGACATGCCCAGGGCGTTGCCGTTGCGCAGCACCGTGTTGCCCGAAGCGGCGTCCAGCAGGATCCGCTCGCCGGTGGGACAGTCCACAACGATGGCGGTGTGGTTGCGCATGATGCAACCGCCCGCTCCGGTGCCCAGATAACTGATGGTAAAACCCGCCTCAGCCATTTCATCCTCCAGTCAAATCCCGTATATCCCGTGCATCGTTCATCCTGCGCATCGATGTGGACGATCAAGCCAGCGCGACCCGCGAGTGGGGCAGCACCGCCGGATTGACCAGGAACTCCGGCATCCGTCCCTGCAGCACGTCCACCGTGGCCTGCGCCGTGCGCACCTCCAGTTCCAGCACCGACTGCTGGGACAGGAAGGCGACGTGGGGCGTGGCGATCACGTTGTCCATCCCGAACAGCGGATGGTCCGCCGGCGGCGCGGACGATTCCATTACGTCCAGGCCGGCGCCGGCGATCTGCCCGTCGCGCAACGCTTCGATCAACGCCGGCTCGTCGATGATGGGCCCCCGCGCGCAGTTGATGATGTACGCCGACGACTTCATGCGCTGGAACTCAGACGCGCCCACGAGCCCCCGCGTCTGCTCGTTCAGTGGCGTGTGCACCGTGACATAGTCGGACGCCGCCAGCAGATTGTCCATCGTTACAGACGAAACGCGGTCGGGCAGTGTCGCGTCGGCCGGCAGGTAGGGATCAAAGACCGCCACAGCCAGGCCGAAGGCGCGGGCCTTGTCCGCTACCGCGCGGCCGATGCGCCCAAATCCGAGGATGCCGATGGTCTGCCCGCGCAGGCGGGTCAGCGGGTGCGGCGAGGGCGTGCCCTCCCAGCGTCCGGCTTTGGCCACGCCGTCGTAGAAACCCACCTGCCGGTTCCAGGTCAGCAGCAGCGCCATCACGTGGTCGCTGACCTCGTCGACGCAGTAGTCCGGCACGTAGGTGACGGGGATGCCCAACTCCGTGGCCACGGCCACGGCGATGTTGTCCACGCCCACGCCGTAGCGGCTGATGACACGGCACTTCTCCGCCGCCCGCACCACCGCCGGCGTAACCTGCGCGAAGCACGTCATGATGCCGTCGCAATCAACCGCCAGCGCGGCCAGCGTCGCCTCTGACCCGTCCGGCGCCTCCACCACCTCCACACCGTCACCCAGGCCGGCCACCAGCACCTCGCGCTCCGGCGCGGTGGAAGGCCAGACGAAGTCGGTGATGAGGATGCGGGTGGTAGGCATGGGGGATGAGATGAGGGTTGCTAATCTTCGTCCAAAAATCTTAGTAACGGGACCAGAGCACTATCTGTTTTCTTCGAACAAAGTCCTTTGCAGACCGGTCTGTCGAATGATGGATTGTAACGTACCGATGCGTACCTCACGGTGGTCGGGCACAGGAACCGAAACGGTTCTTCCGGGTTCCATCCTTTGCATGATGATGTGGCTGCCTCTCCTTCGGACTTGGGCGAATCCGTGTGCCGCCAAAATCGCGCATACCTCCCGCCCTGACAATACGAGCAGCCTAGCCAACAGCGACCTCTACTCGTGTGATGTACACTTCGTTGTGCATCCGCTCCGCGATTTCCGTCTCCGATGCGACCTCAAAAAATAGTTCCAGCGCCTCAATCAAGTTATCGCGCGCCTCTGCCACAGTATCCCCCTGGCTTGCTATGTCCAACTCAGGACAGAGGGCTACGAAGCCGTCGCCCTCGCGTTCGATGATTGCGGTCAGTTGCTTAGTCATCTGAGTTCTCCTTGGAACAATTGGCACTGCGTTGCGGAACGGCAGACTACTCGTCGTGTTCGCCAGCAACCGCGTGGTGTAATCATGCCATTTATGCGGCGGCAGCACCGCCTAGACCATCAGCGTATTGATTGGCATGTTCTTGGCAGTGCTTCCGAACCTCGTCGATCCAGCGCTCGTACCAGTACCAAGTATTCGCGACCCATACCCCATAACCTTTACCTGTATTACGGGCACCCAACTGCTTCCACAGCAGAGTGTGTTGGCGCATGCCGAACCTACCATAGCCTTCCTGTTTCATCAGGGCGACGACTTGACCGGGTAGGAATTTCGCCCGTTCGACCTCCTTAAGCAACACCTGTTGATATTGCTCGTCGATGGCATTGGCGAGGTCTGAGTCCAAAGGTACGAACTCGATGACCGCATCAGCCTGGGCCTGTTTGTTCGTTGCCACTGGTACGAATAGGAATCGCCGCCTGAAATACGGCGACTGCAAGTGCTCGTCCGAAACATCCGCATCGAATTCCTGCACATATTTGGCTACGCTAGATGGTAGTGGCGCGACCGTCTCTCTTCGTTCTGTGACCGCAAGATCCCGGAATTGGAGAGTAAACGCAACCTCTTGTTCGAGTGAGTATTTGGGCCCAAACAGTGCGCAGACGTATCGCTCGTAGTTCAGGCAGCAAGCCAAGTACCGGCCCGAAAAACGATCGTCCACGCCAGCTGATTGGTGGTGTTCTATCTCATGCCGCAACCCAATCAAAAACCGAAGGTTGACCTTAGTGGGCTCATCCAAGGGACAGACGTCAACGCTCAAGCATTGTGCCAAGTCCCAATATTTGAACGCACCGGATTTGGTGCGTTCGAATCTGCGCCTCTTCCCACCCGTTTTGTAAAACCTGTACTCTATCCGTCGGTCTCGGTAATGTGCATGGAGAAGATAAGTCCAAGCGATGTTCATGAGCACTATGAACGTTTCGGTCTTGAACGTCGTAAGCGGATTGTTGTAGCTTTGCACGGCGTTGAGTGCCGCTTCGCGCGATTTCGCCAAAAGTTCCAGTTTAACGGATCCAATTCGTTTGCCAGCCATGCTCCGCCCTCATGATCTATGACTAATCTTGTAGAGATGATATCAACGTGACCCGACTACACGTATTTTGGGTCCACGCCAGCAGGACGTCAAGCAGTTTCATGAGCAACAGTGTATCCGAGGATTAGAACTCTCAAACCGAATGGATGAGATGTGCACCCGTGGCACGGCACCCCTACGTAAACGGCGTCGGCATCATGCTCACCGGCACCTCGATGAGGCTGGGGGCGTCGGCGGCCAGGGCTTCGCGGAGGGCCGACTCCAGGGCCTCCGGGCCCTCGGCGCGGGAGGCGCGGACGCCGTAGGCCTCGGCCAGCTTGACGAAGTCGGGGTTGTGCAACTCGGCTCCGACGGCCCGACCGCTGAACTGGTTCACCTGGTCGCGCAGCACGTTGCCGTAGGCGTTGTCGTTGAATACCACCGCCACCGCGTTGATGCCGTGCTGCACCGCCGTGGCCAGCTCCTGCGAGTTGAACAGGAACCCGCCGTCGCCGCACAGGGCCACCACCGGACGGTCCGGCTGCGCCACCTTGGCTCCCAGCGCCGTGGGGTAGGCGTAGCCCAGGTTGCCCGAGTAGCTGGAGGTGATGAAGGTGCGCGGTTCGTAGGTGGGCCAGAAGGCGCGGGCGTAGTAGCCCAGCTGGGTCATGCCGGACACCAGGATGCCGTCCTCGGGCACGGCGTTCCGCACGGCCTGCAGGTACGACTCCTGTGGCTCCGGCCGGATTGCGCTCTCCGCGCGCCGCCGGCGCAGGGCCTCGGTCTCGGCCGCAAAGGACGGGCGCGATCCCAAATCGATGCTCTCAGCCAGCTTGGCGTCCACCTGCTCCATCACGGTGCGGGCGTCGCCGGCGATGCCGTAGGTGTTCTCCCAGTTGCGGCCCAGCTCGTCGGCGTCGATGTCGATCTGCACCACCCGCTGGCCGTCCAGCCACATGGGGAAGGCCATGCGGCTGCCCACGCCCAGGATGACGTCGAAGTTGGGCTCCTCCTTGGCCACGGGGTCGTTGCGCAGCCGCAGCGCCCCCAGCGCCAGGGGATGCCGGTCGTCGATGACGCCCTTGCCCTCGGCGGTGGTGATCACCGGCGCCTGCAACCGCTCGGCCAGCCGCACCAGCGCCTGCGAACCTTCGGATGATATGACGCCGCCGCCGGCCCAGATCAGCGGGCGCCGCGCGCCGGCCAGGATGCGGGCGGCCTCGGCCACCTGCTCGTCGGATGCGGCTGGACGCGGGTAGCCCTCCGCCTCGATAAGCGAGACCTCGCGCTGTTCCGCCATGGTCTCCGGCGGCATCTCGATCTCCACAGGACGGGGCCGGCCGGTGGTCAGCTGCCGGAAGGCCTCGTGGACGGCTTCGGGCGCTTCCTCGGCGGTCATCATGCGCCGCACGTACTTGGTGATCGGGCGGATGCAGTCCTGCTGGTCGTTGACCTCGTGGAGGATGCCCCGGTCTGCGCCGATCAGGTCGCGCTCGATCTGGCCTGACACCACCAGCACCGGCGACGATGCGGAGTATGCGGTGCTGATTGCCGCAGACGCGTTCAGCAGACCCGGTCCCGGCACCATCAGCGCGGTGCCCACGCCGCCGCTGGCCCGGGCGTAGCCGTCGGCCATGTACGCCGTGGCCTGCTCGTGTCGCGTCGTGATCAGCCGGATGCCCGGCACGTCGTTCAGCGCGTCCAGCGCGTGGTAGAGCTGCACGCCGGGCAACCCGAAGATGACGCGCACTCCCTCCAGGTACAGAGAGCGCATGAGAGCCTGGCCGCCGGTCATGGTGGGCATGATGAAACCTTCCTGAATGCAATGATTGAGCCCGACGCAGCGGGCCAACTTACGATAGCACAGCGCTCCCGGCCTGTCATTTGAGCGCGCCAGTTGTGGTCGGAGCCAGGGCGTCCAGCAGGGTCCGAGTGGCCAATGCCACGTCATCCACTGCCTGGTCGAATGCCGGCCCGTTGGCGCGCGACGGCTGCCGGTATCCACTGATCTTGCGGACGAACTGCAACGCGGCCTCTCTGACCTCGATATCGGTGGCCGGAGGGTCGACTTTTCGCAGGGTCTTGATGCTTCGGCACATGTGATCATCTCCTGTGTTGGGGACAGCGCGATTGCCGCGTCGCTCGTGCCTATGTTACCCTTCCGCAACAATCATCTGTCGCGTTCGGAAGGGTCGATGATCACGTTCAACTGCACCATACAGGAGGGGATTGTCCCCGACGACCTGCGGCCGCAACTGGCTTCCGAGTTGGCTCGCATTACCACGGGTTTCGTGGGTGGCAACCCCGACGAGGTGTCCGTCAACTGGATTGAGATCCCCCACGGCTTTGGCTTCCGCGGTGGCCGGCTGTCCACCACGTCCGCCGTGCGTGGGGAGATTCCGCCAGGCCTGCAGCAGGAAACCCGCGTGGAGCTCATGCAGTCCATCCAGGATATGTGGATGGACCTCACCGGCTGCACCACCGACGAACTGGTCGTGTCCGCCCGCGACCGACGCGACAACTAGTCCAACAATTCGGCACAAGGAGCAGACCATGCCGCACTATCGCTGTTTCATACCCGAAAACGCCCTGTCCTTTGACCAGAGGCAGGAGATTGCCCTCGCCTTCACCGACATCCACTGCGGCTCCACCGGCGCGCCCCGCAGTTTCGTGTCGGTTACCTTCCTGGAAACCCCCGAAGGGCAGACCCACGAGCACGGGCAGGGGTATTTCCTCGACGGTGGCAACCGCGCCGGCCGGTCTGAGGAAGTCAAGCAGCAGCTCCTGTCCGAACTGACCCAGGCCTTCGCACGGGTCGCGAACGTTTCGCCCGGGGTAATCCCCGGTCGGATCACCGAGAATCCCGCCTCCTGGACCATGGAGGGCGGTTTCGTTCTGCCCGAGCCGGGACAGGAAGGACCCGAGTGGTACGCGGCCGCTGAGGCCGCCGCTGCGGCCGACTGACGCCCTCATAGCGTTGGCTCATCTGATTGGGGGCAGGTTCCAAGCCTGCCCCCAATCGCATGGATGCGCTCCAAGCGATTCGTCTGCTGAGGCCCGAACGTGCCGACTTCGCCGCGGTTGTACATCCTTGGCAGCATTCTAGCCGTAATCATAATTGCAACCATCATTGTGCCGGCCGTACGGTCATCTCAAACTGACTCCGCTTCATCGCTGACCTGTCCATCTCTGCCCGCGAACGATGCGTCGGCACGAGATGCCCAGTTCTACGCAGCAGATTACGGGATCAGCGTTGAGGAAGCCATCTGCCGATTGGCGATACAGGGCCGAATCGGACCATTGGATGCTGAGATCAATTCTGGAGAGCCCGACACCTTTGCTGGACTGTGGATCCACGACGAACCGGAATTTGGCGTGACCGTGCTGTTCACCGAGAACCCTGAAGCCACCCTGGCGCCCTACGTGAAAGACTCCGACCTGGCGGGAATCATCAAGGCGCGCAAGGCCAGGGTTTCGCTGCGGTACCTGAAACAAGCGCAGAGACAAGCCAGTGCGATGGCGTCCGCCACCGGGATACCGGTGGGGTCCGGCATCAACGTTCCCGAGAACCGGGTGGAGCTGTATGTGATCGACGTGAGGGGTTTCACCAAAGCACTCCGGCGAGCCGGCTCCAGGTTGCCAGATCACGTCACCATCATAAAAGTCGGGCATCACAGCGCGCCGGCGTCATGAACGGTCGCCAATCCTACCGCATTTCATCCGCCGCCGGCCGCATGCCGAAACCAAGGACGAGGACACTCAGTTGCTGAAAGCCGCCTTTAGTCTGCTGGTCATGGTGACGCTGGTCAGTTTGGCCTGCGCCAGCGAGCCACCACAGCCGACGCCTGCCGATCCCGGGCTGACCTTGCCACCGCCCGTGCCAACCGTCGAACCGGCGGCTACGGCAGTCCACCCTACGCAGCAATCTGCCGCTTCCGGTCCCGCCCCGGTCGCTGAACCGACCGCCGTCACCTACGACTCCAACCGTACCATGTTCGGCATCTGGCACGGTCTGGACCACCCCTCTGAGGCGACACTGGCCGCGCTGGCGGACACGGAGGAGTATGGCGACAAGTCCCAGGTCGTGGTCATCCTTGAGGCGCTCAAGTTCTTCCGAAACCGGGATACCCTGCAACAGGGCATAGACACTTTGACGGACCTTACCGGACAGGACTTCGATTTCGACCGCCGCCTGTGGCGGGAGTGGATCGGGCCCCGCATGGATGAATACGCCCCTCCTTCAGAGTATCCCCGCTGGAAGGTGGACTCGCTTGCGCTGATCGACCCGGCCATTGGCGCGATCCTGGAGCCTGGCATCACTCGTTCGCGGGTCGACCTCACCGAGGTGGTCTGGGGTGGCGTGCGACTGGACGGGATCCCGCCGCTGGAGCAGCCGCCGCACATCCTGGCCGAGCAGGCCACCTGGCTTTGGCCCGGGGATCGGGTGTTTGGCGTGTCCATCAATGGGGAGCATCGCGCGTACCCGCTCCGCATCATGAACGCCCACGAACTGGCCAACGACGTGCTGGGCGGTGAACCGATCTCGCTGGTGTATTGAACTCTCTGCGGCACCGGGATCGTGTATTCCGGCATCGTCAACGGGGAGGCGACCACCTTCGGGACGTCCGGCCTCCTCTACCGCAGCAACAAGGTGATGTACGACCGGGCGACCCGATCGCTGTGGAACCAGTTCATCGGCGAACCGGTCATCGGCCCGCTGGCCGATTCCGGTATCAGGCAACCCTTCTTCCCGTCGGTGGTCACAACCTGGGAGGAATGGCTGGAGGAGCATCCGGATACCACGGTGCTGGACCGTTACACCGACGTCTACCCTCCCGACTTTTACGTCCCTGAGGAAGACCCGCGCGCAATCTACTACGACTATTTCACCTCGGACGAGGTGATGTTCCCGGTGTGGAATCGGGACGTCACTTTTGAACCAAAAGCGGTGGTTGTGGGACTGTCCATCGGGGACAACGCCAAGGCCTACAGCGTAGCCGATCTGCAGCAGGTGAGGTTGATCAACGACACGCTTGGAGACCTGAACGTGGTCGTCATAGCGTCGCCCGACTCCAGGGCCGGCCGCATTTACGAGCGTGGGGACACCCTGTTCGCCCTGCCCGCCTCCGACCAAACCGATGCTACGCCATCCGTCCTGGTGGATGAAAACGGCGTCGAGTGGCAGACGACCGAAACCGGGCTGGTCAATCAGTCCGACCCGTCGGAGGTTTTGCCCCGCATCCCCAGCCTGACATCGTTCTGGTTTGGATGGTTCCAGTACCACCCTGACACCGAGATCTATCAGCCAGGCGAGTAGTAGCCGGTCGCCATTGACGGACGACCGGACTGAGTCTCGGTGATCGAGGCGCGCCGGCGACCATGTGCGGTTACGTCGGCAACGCCAAATTGCCACCCAACCCTGCGGTGGTTACAATGCCGCAATCGCGCATGACCGGCTTTGCATCTCGTTTCCCCGACGACTTCCGGGCCGGCGCATCACCACGCATCCTGATTCCTCGCAATGGACGGTGATTCGGTTTGAATATCGGCTTGACGGATCTGACGAATTACTGCCGGGAGCAGTACCACTACGCCTGGCTCGTCGTCGGAATGGGCACCATGCTCCGGGTTACCGCCAATTTCGTCAGCCAGGCTTTCGCCGTCATCCTGGTAGTCCTCCAGACCGACTTCGCCTGGGGCGTCACCGCCATCGTCCTGGCCCAGGTCTTTCGCAGCCTCGCCAGCGCCCTCCTTTCTCCCGTCTCCGGATGGGTCGGCGACCGCTATGGAGCGCGCAAGTCCCTGTTCGTTGCCGCCGCCCTCTATGTGGTCGGGATGCTGCTCCTCAGCACCGTGGAGCAGATCTGGCAGCTTTACATCTACTACAGCCTCTTGTTGGGATTGGCCCAGGCGCTCTTCACGGTCAATATCCCCACCACCGTCGCGGCATGGTTCCAGAAAAAGCTTGGCGTCGCCGTCGGCATCCAGCAGTCCATCGGAGGTATGGGAGCGTCCGTCACCGCACCGGGTCTGGCGCTGCTGGTGGCCCTGACCGGATGGCAGGTCGGGTTCTGGATTATCGCCGGCGTGGGTGGAGTGATCCTGTTCTCCCTGTTGTTCTTCTTCCACAGCGAACCCGCCGATCGCGGGATGAAGCCCCTGGGGGCCACCGACGACGACCCGGCGCCGGCGCCGGTCAACTCCGCAACCGCCAAGTTGCGCAGCAAGGTCTTCCTGCAGCACGCCCGCCGGACCCGGGCCTTCTGGAACCTCCCCTTCATCCACTTCCTCGGCTGCCTGGGCCACGCCATCGTCATCTGGCATGTGGTGTTCTTCGCAACCGAGCAGGGACTGTCCCTGACGACCGCGGCCTGGATCGTCACCATCTACACCATGACCAGCGTCAGCAGCCGCCTGTTCATTCCCATCCTTGCGGACCTCTGGGGCGCCAAGGTGACGATGATCCTGCCCTACTTCCTGCAGGGCGTCACCGTCATAATGCTTTTCTGGGCCCAGAGCGCATGGGAATTCTACCTTTTCGCCGTCCTCTTCGGCATTGGCTTCGGCGGGGAAATGTCCGCCTTCCTCATCGCCAACCGTCAGTACTATGGCATGGGTCCGGTACGGTCAATTTTTGGATTCCAGCACCTCGGCTCCGGTTTGGGCATGGCTCTCGGCGGGCTCGTCGGTGGCGTGGTCTACGACTTCCGCACCGGAGAGGCTCCGACGCGGTTCCTTGGCTTCATCGACATCGGGGGAGGCTCCTACGACCTCGCCTGGACCATCTCCATCGCCGCCAGTTTGGCGGGGGTCGTCTTCATACTGTTGCTGGAATCATCCTCCCGCGTCCTCATACCCAACTGGGAAGAATCCCTGCCCGCGGAGGGACAAACTTCGCCGGCCGCTTCGTGACCGTGGTCTGGGCAAAGTGAATATGGGCCGAGTTGGCGGAGTTCCTACAAGGACAGTGGTGGGATAGCCCGGGGTAGTATCAACCGCAAGGGATTGCGGGTTCCCGGACGGATTACGCCGAAACGTCCGTTGGTTCCCCCTGAGGCGCCGGGGTCGGAGCCTGCGGTGGTTTGGCTGCCAGCGCCATGATCCCCGCCAGGAACACGGCAACGGCGAAAAACGTGAACGGGATCCGGTAGCTGTCGAAATAGTCGAACATGAACCCGGCGATTACCGGCCCCAGCGCCTGCCCGCCCACCTGCACCGACATCGTCAGCCCGCGGATCGTCCCCAGGTTCTGCCTGCCGTAGTAGTCTGCCCACACCAGCCGGATCAGCAGGTGCAAGCCGCCCACGCCGAAGCCGACACCCGCCGCGCAGACTAATTCGGGCAGGACCCGGTCGCTCACGACCGTCCCCGAAGTGGCTACCGCCACCACGAAAGCCGCGAACATCATCAGGTAGCGGATGGGCAGCCGCCGCGCCAGGGCCGCCCAGAAGACGCTCGCCGGCATTTGGGCCAGGGCGAATGTGCTCGCGCTCATCGCGGCGAATCGGGGATCGACACCCTGGCTGATGTAATGGGAGACCTGGTGCAGGCTCACCCCAGCCTGGACCATCATCCCCGCGCCGGAAAAGATCGCCAGGATCCAGAACGCGCGCGTTCGCAAGGCCTGGCGCACGGTGAAGTTGGTCTCAGCGAACGTGCCTGAGTTGCTGGTATCGTTGGCAGAGTCCGCATCCCGGTTGGCGGTGTCTTCGCGCGCCGGCGCCGGGTCGGGTTCCAGGCCCATATCCTCCGGCCGCCGTGCCACCAGCAGCAGGGACGGGACAACTCCCAGCGCCAGTGTCAGGATGCCCAGCGTGACCCATGCCGTGCGCCAGTCGTATCCGGTGATGATCAGCTGCATCGCCCAGGGTACGATGGCCAGGCCGGCCCCCTTGCCAACGGCGTCCACGGCCAGCCCCAGCGGACGCCGCCGGATGAACCAGTTGCTGACGGCCGTGGGCAGCCCGATCTCCATCGGCCCCGAGAAGATCATCCGACCCGGCACGTACAGGCAATAGAAGGCCAAAGGATGGGCGACGAAAGCCAGCCCGATCGCCAGCGCCCCGGTCGCCAACGAGCCGGCTCCCAGGATGACGCCGGCCCCGTACCTGTCCAGCCACCGCCCCACTATGGGCGACACGAAGACCGCGACCAGCCCGCCCAGGCTGACCGCCCCGGAGAACATCCCCACCGACCAGCCCATGGATTGGGTCATCGGGACCACGAACACGGACAGGGTCGCCACCGCCATAACGGTGCGGGCGGACAGGCTCACCGCCACCCCGTTTCCCACGATTACCCAACCGTAGTAGAAGGGCAAGGCGTGAGCCAGCCGTGCCTGCCAGCTGCTCACGTTGATCATTTTTCGATCCTGAACGCTGGCAGAGTGATGACGGGGCGGTGCAATAGCCTCACCGGGACCCTGTCATCCGTTCCCGCGAGGCCATGAGACCACATCAGATGGTGGTTGCCAACTTGAAGCAGTCGGAGCGCGTTCCGTCCTGGTCGGGAGACGATTGCGGCTCGGACGGGCCGGCTGATCCGATCGATGCTAACGATGCAAGGGTCGCCGGAGCCGTTGAGGCGGGAGGCCGGCGGTGCGTGAACCGGGTGGGCCCGGAACATCGCTGGGTTCGGACCAACGGACTGGCCCGAACCCAGCAGGCGACTGGAACTCAGCTGCAACCGCTGCTCTTCAGTCCGCGGCCAGCGCCACCAGGTGGTCTTCCGCCAGCCCGTTCAGGTTCACCTGCTTGCCGTCCTTGATGATGGCGGAGAGGTGCTCGCCTTTCTGCAGAACGCTGACATCGGCCAACGGGTCCCGGTCCAGTATCAGGATATCGGCCAGCCTGCCGGCCTCGATCGTGCCCAACTCGCCCTCCAGACCGACGGCGAAGGCGTTGTCCCTGGTGTTGGCGATGATTGCCTCCATCGGGGTGTAGCCGCCGTATTTGACCATGATCTCCATTTCGTTGGCGTGCAGTTCACCGTAGGGCATGAGCGGGGAGTTGCCGCTGTCAGTGCCACATAGCACCTTCACACCCAGAGAGCGGGCCTGCTGCAGCATGCCGTAGCCGCCCTCGAGGTTGTACTTGATCTGGTCGACTTCCTTGTCGCTCCGCCCGAACTCTCGTCCGACTTCCACTGCATGCTTGAGGAACGTGATCGTCGGCATGATGCGCACGCCGTTCTCGGCCACTACCTCGAGGTCCGCTTCGGTGGCCAGGTCCGCGTGCATGATCCAGTCCACCCCGGCCTCGGCGGCGGCGCGGGTGGAGTCCGACCCCCGGGAATGGATGGCGATGCGGGCGTTGCGGCGGTGAGCCTCACCGACCACGGCCTCAAGCTCTTCCTTGGAGATGGTCTGGAAGTCGCCCCAGGTGCTGTCGGCCATCTTGATGAAGTCGACGCCGTGCTTGCACTGCCGGCGCACTTCAGTGATCATCTCGGCAACCGAGTTGGCCAGCACGCCGTTGACGTGCTCCGGGGTTCCCATCCACGACGGCTCGTTGTCGGCGATGCTGCCGTAGGTCACGATGAACCGGCCGGCGCAATAGATGCGCGGCCCCTCGATCAGGCCGGCGTTGATCGCCTCTCGGAGCGCCACGTCGATGAACCACGTGCCGCCCGGGATGGAGAGACTGGTCACGCCGGAACGCAGCACCTCGCGGGCGTTCCTGGCCGCCCGGATGGTGGAGAACTCGGGGCTGGTGGTTCCGCGGGCGATGTTCAACCCGGGCATGGCCGGCTGGCCGAAGGACAGGTGGCAGTGACCCTCGATGAGGCCCGGCATGATCCACTGGCCCGTCGCGTCGATGGTCTCAACGTGTTCGCGATCGTCGACGTTGACCTCGGGCGGAACCGCCCCGACGCTGAGGATGCGGTTGCCCTGGATCACCACCGCGTCGTTCTGGACTGCGGGTTGACCCGTCGCATCGATGAGTGTGCCGTTGCGGATTATCGTGGCCATTTTCCCGTTACTGCTCATCGTTTCCTCCTTATGAGGCCGCTGCCGTTGGCGCTAACGGTTTTGGTCGTGCAAATGCGATCGACCTCGCCGGGTTCAATCCAGGCGTGGAGCCGGTCGCAGGCCGATAACCGCTCTATGCCATGCTCTTCGTCGCTTCACCTGTCCGGCGGATATTACTCGTCTTGGGGAAGAAAGGCGTTGGGGACGACCGCGCTGCCCTGGCCCACACCGGTGGTATCGCCGCGCTGGTTCTCCACCTTGATGTCCACTGATACCCGGCTGCCGTTCACCTCCCGGCTCACTCCGGTTACCGTCCCCGTGAAGGTGATGGTGTCGCCGGGGCGGACCGGCCGCAGGAACCTCAGGTCAACGGTGCCGCTGTGGTTGAACACGCTGCTGCCGAAGTACCGGCGCAGCAACTCCAGGGCGAATGACAGCGACATCCTGCCCGAGGCCACGGTGCCCTCGGTTCCCAGGGTCTCGCGGGCGGTCTCTTCGTCGGTGAACTGGGAGGCTTCCAACTCACCGGAGCTGCCCTCGAACAGGTTTATGGCCTCCTGGGTCATTTCCTTGATCAGCGGTGGTATCTCGTCTCCCACCGCGTAGGCGCGCACTAGCCTCCCCATTTCTTGCCGACCTCCGTGGGCTGCTTGAGCTCGTGGGTGATCACGCGGTCGATGAGCCGCCCGTCTTCGTCCACCGAGACCGCCTCGGTAACGATGTAGTTCTTGCCCCGGCGCAGGTACTTGTCGGCGATCCAGGCCCGCACCGTGATCGTCTTGCCGCCGATGGGAGGGTTGTAGCAGTAGAAGGCGCACCGCGCGTTGACGGAACCGGCGTCCCGGTACCGGGCGTTGTACTGCTTCACATCCACCTTGTGGGAAATGGTCGGGAAGCTGGCCTCCGGGTCCATCACCCCCCGTCGGTAGGTGTCGATCATCTCCTGCGTGAGGAGGTATTGGTACGTCTCGAAGGTCTCACCGACCTCCAGGGCGTCCCAGTCCAGAAGTATTCGCGCATCAGCTTCTACCATAGCCGCACCTCCTTTCATTTGCGGGTGATTCGGAAATCCGAGCTGGCTAGATGCCTCGCCAGGAGCGCCGTCCCTCGACCCGGACGAAGTGGCCGAAACCTGGGTCGGGAAAGTGCCCGGCGGAGACCAGGATCTGCTCGCTCTCAAGCATGTCCAGCACCGAATGCCTGGTGCTCCGGGAAACGTCAGGCTGGATGTCGAAGATGGGACACCAGTCGGTGTAATGGGCCTGGGCTGGGTTGTGCGCCACATCGCCCAGGATGTAGCCGCGCTCGCCGCCCGAGGCGATCATGATCGAGACGTGGCCCGGCGTGTGTCCTGGCGTGGACACCGTGGTCAGCTCGTCGGTGATCTGGTGGTCGTCGTCGATCAGGTCGATGAACCCCAGGTCCTGCAGGGGAACCACCTGGCTCTGGACGTGGGTGGCGCCGGCCAGCACGTCGGGCTGGGTCCAGTAATCCCAGTCCCTCCTCGGCACGAGGTAACGGGCGTTGGGGAAATTGGGCTTGCCATCGGTCAGGTTCCAGCCCACGTGGTCGGGGTGCAGATGGGTGTGAACCACCAGGTCGACGGCCTCCGGGTCGACGCCCTTGGCGCGCATGTCGGACATGAGCGTGCCGTCGGGAGCCTGCAGGCCGGTATCGACGACGATCAGTTTGCCCTGGGAGCGGACACCCGTGGTTCCGTACCTGCTTCTGGTCTGATCGTGTTCGTCCAGGAGTTCAGGGAATTCCCGCCATTGCTCGATGGTGGTATCCGGAAACGGGATCAAGGGAGACCGGACGGGCCCTCCGTCGTTCAGCGCCAGCAATTGAACGTTGCCGACGGTGGTTGTGTAGTCAGGCATCTTGGTACCGCCTCTCGATAGGTTGGCATTCCAACGGTGCATCGTTTTGAGCAGCATATTACCCCAAAACACAGGTCCTGTTGAGAGCAAGCGCCGAAGCACAACCCGCAACGGTCAACCGCATAGATCGCCACCGGCAACGTGTTGACTTCACGCATCCGCCGCAACGGCGCCATAAATCGGCGTGCCGAAACTGTCAGTTTCCCGTCAGTCCAGCTGTCGAACGCGACCGAGGACGACGCAACAAACCACCGCCAATGCCAGCCCCAGGATGCCGATGATGGCCATGGCCGTTGACGGAGAGGTGAGGTCAGAGAGCAGGCCGACACCCAGGCTGGCCACTACCAGAAACCCCCGGTCGATGCTCTGCAGACTCGTGAGGCGGCCCCGGAGACTGTCCGGGGCCAACGTCTGTATCAGCGTCCCGCGAGTGGTGCGGAACAGGGACTGGCATGACGCCATGGCGGCGATGACCACGAAGGCCAGCACCATCCACTTGGAGAAGGCGAACAGGATCAGCATCACTGAACTGGCGATGGCGGCGCCCAGCACCACCCGGCCCTTCGGGAAGACGAACCCGAAGGACGCCACGAACAGCGCGGCAAGCAGCCCTCCGACTCCGGTTATCGAAAGCAGATACCCGCCCACGTCGGCGTCGCGCTGCAACACCTCGGTGGTGAATACCGGGAAAAGGAACCAGGCCGGATGGAGGATGATGTTGGGGATCACCGACAGCACCATCAACTGGAAGAAGGCGCGCTCGCCACTCCAAACGTAGCGCAGACCCTCCACCATGTTGGCCAGCGCCGAGCCGCGCTGACGAGCATTGCCGGGCCGATGAAAAGGGGTGCGCAGCGGGAAGATCATCGCCACGTTTATCACGTAAAGCGCGGATTCGATGACGAAATTCCAGAAGAACCCCAACGTGAATATCAGGATCCCGCCGACAAACGGCCCGACAATACGGGTACCGGTGATGGTGAGGACGTTGGCGGCCATTGCGTTGCCCAGCATCTCCCGGGGCACCGTGCCGGCGATGAGAGACTGGCGCATCGGCTGGGTCATGGAGCGGCACGCGCCGGCCAGGATCACGTACAGGTACGCGTGCCACACGGCCACGCGCCCGGACAACACCAGCAGCGCGAAGCACAAAGCCAAAGCGGCCATCGTCAATTGCAGCGCGATGACCAGCTTGCGACGATCGAAGCGATCGCTGAGAACACCGCCCCAGGGTCCAACCACCAGACCGGGCAGGGTGTTGATGCCACCCACGGTCACCACCAGCAGTCCAGCGACGGTAGAGCCCTCGGAAAGTTCCCGAACCAACCAGCCGACGCTCAGGAGCTGGATCCACTGGGCGTTGTTGGCGAAGAAGTTGCCGCACCACAACAGACGGTAGTTGCGGTACGCCAGCCAGGCGTCCAGCGTATGCAGTCGGGGCATTGATCCGATTCGGAAGATCTTTCCTCCAGGAACGACAAACAACGCGATGGGCATAGATTCGGCGGGGTCGCCAGCGAGCCATTCTGGAATCCGTGATTGCACCTGTCAATGCTGGGATGCCGACAATATTTGAAACGTGGACTGCCATAATTTGCCCGGTACTCGGGCTGATGGCGACGGAACAACTTCGAGAACAGGTTCCGGCTCCGCCCGGCGTCACGCCCGATATACAATGCAATGCCTGACTGATTGCGCTGGGACTCCCGGCGCCCACTGGAGGTATACATGCCCGCTGAGAAAGGCATCATCCAAACCGTGTTGGGAAACGGATCCGAGGGTTGGGACGGCGACGGCGGCCCAGCGACTGCCGCCGCGTGCCAAACGCCCTACGCCTGCGAATTCGATCCCCAGGGCAACATGGTCGTGTGCATGGGCCACCACCACCGGATCCGCCGCGTTGACGCTCGGACGGGCACGATCACGCTGATCTGCGGCACCGGAGAACCGGGGTACGCCGGCGATGGTGGACCCGCCGTCGATGCGACAATCAACCAGCCTTACGGTCTGGCCATAGACGCCAACGGCGACATGTATTTCGCCCAGCGATTTGACCCGGCGGTGCGCAAGATCGACGGGCGCACCGGCATAGTCTCCACCGTCGCCGGCACCGGCGAATTCGGCTACAGCGGCGATGGTGGCCCCGGCAACGAGGCCATGCTGCGTGAACCCAACGATCTGTGCCTCGACCGACGCGGCGGCCTGCTGATCGCAGACGTGCAGGACCAGCGCATCCGGCGGGTGGATCTGGCGACGGGGATCATCACCACCTTCGCCGGAACGGGGGACAAAACCCGCGCCGGCGACGGCGGAGCGGCCACCGGGGCGAGCCTGATGGGTCCTCGGGCGGTGTGCGCAGACAGCCAGGGCAACGTTTACGTGTGCGAGCGGGAGGGAAACGGCGTCCGCAGAATATCGCCCGACGGTGTTTTGACCACCATCGCCGGAGCTGAAGGGGTCTTTGGCTATGCGGGAGACGGCGGTCCGGCCCTGGCAGCCACGTGGGGTTCGCCCAAGGCCATGCGCTGCGACCTGAATGACAACATCATCGTGCTCGACTCTGACAACAGCGCCGTGAGGCGCATCGATGCCCGCACCGGCACCGTGACCACCATCGCCGGTGGGCGTGAGGGTGGCGGAGGCGATGGCGGCCCCGCCGTCGAGGCCGGGCTGTTTCACCCGCACGGCTGCGGCATTGATGCCGAGGGCGACCTCTTCATCGCCGACACCCACAACCACCGGGTCCGCGTGGTCGGCCTATGAGCAATTTCCTCCGCACGACAAAATTGCGCGAATTGTCGTGAGCGTATCCCAACGAGCGTATCCCAACGAAGGAGAGATCATGCCCCCACTGGAAACCGGTATCCAATTTCACCTGCCCACCTACGCTCATGTCCCGCTGCCCCACCTTGTGGACCTGGCTGCCCAGGCTGAGGCCAAAGGCGTTGCCCAGATGTGGGTCACCGACAACTTGAGAAGCCGCCAGTCCTTTGTGGCTCTGGCCGCGATGGCCTGCCGGCTGGACATGAAGCTGGGCACGGCGGTTACCGTCCAGTACTTCCGCAACCCGGTTGACCTGGCGGACTCGATCGCCACCCTCAGCGAGTTGATGGACGGACGTGAATTGAGCATCGGCTTGGGTCGGGGCAATCCCCGAACGCCATCGCTGATCCGCACGCCGCGTCCGGTCAGCGTACTTCGGGAGACCGCCCAGAGCGTGCGCCGCCTCCTGGACGGCGAGGAGGTCTGCTTCGCGGACTACCCGAACCTCCTGGACTACTACCACTTCAATCCCTCGGCCGGATTCAAGCTGAATTTTCGGCCCGCGTCGCCGGTGCGGCTCTACTGCGGCAGCAACGGACCGTTGGGTATGGCCGTCGGCGGCGCAACCATGGACGGACTGATCTTCGGCGGTCACTACATGGCGGCCCTGCGCACCGGCAGGGTTCCCGAATTGCTGGATGCCTTCGATACTGCGCTGCCATCGGAACGGCAGGAAGAGCCTGCCCCCAAAGTGGCGGAGATCAAGATATCGCTTTCGCGAAACGCATCTGCGGCTCGGGAGTTCGTCAAGGAAAGCTCGGGCCACCGGGTTCTGAATATGTACCGGCAGGGCTATACCACCGAGGACATCGAACGCCTGGGTGTGGCCCTGCCGGACGTGGAGCGTCTGGACCGCGCGGACCGGAACGGAGCAACCGAGCAGGAGTTCGACGACCTGGTGACCGACTCCATGATCGACGCCATTTTCATCGCCGGCACGCCCGGCGACTGCATCGAGCGGATGCTGGAGGTGAGAGACACGGCAAGCGAGCAGGGCTTCGGACAGCTTTTGTTCTCGGAACTTGGTCCCGACGTGGACGAAGCCCTGGCGTTGCTGTGCGATGAGGTGATACCTGCGCTGTGATCCTCCCAGCGAATCTCGTCTACGCGTCGGTCAGTTCGTCTCTGAGATGATAACGTCGGTACGTTGGTGCTCATGACCGCCCTTGCGTCCGCCGGTATCCGCGGTGTTTGACACGCGAGAAGGCCCACTTTAGAGTTGCAACGGCGACTTGCGCCCCGCCTCGAATGTTGCGCGGCGGTCAGGGAATTGACCGGTCGCTACAAGAACGAATTACACGAAGGAACCTGTTGATGGCATTGCAGTTTGGGGTATTCGACCACATCGAGCCCATCCCCGGAGTAGCGCTGGACCAGATCTACCGAGAGCGGTTGGACCAGATCGAAGTCCTGGAATCCGCCGGCTTTTACTCCTACCACCTCGCCGAACACCACACGCCGGCGGTCCATAGCCTTGCCCCGTCTCAGAACGTGTTCCTAGCGGCGGCGGCCGAACGGACCAGCACCATGCGGCTGGGACCCTGCGTCTACGTTTTGCCGCTGCACCATCCGGTGCGCCTGATCGAGGAAATCTGCATGCTGGACAACCTCAGCGGCGGGCGGATGGACATCGGGGTGGGCCGCGGCGGAGTCATCGAGGCCTACTTCTGGGGGCAGGAATCGGATGTGGAGATCAACTACGCCCGCTATCTGGAGACGCTGGATGTGGTCCGCGAGGGACTGAGTAACGACTCTCTGACCTATCAGGGCGAGTTCTACAACTTCGACGACCTCCCCATGCGACTGCGGCCGAAGCAGGACCCGCACCCGCCCCTGTGGTACATGCGCAACGTGGAGACCGCAGCCCGGGAAGGAATGCACACCATCATCGTGGGCAACCTGGGTTCCTTTGGGGCCAACGTGGAGCGCTATTTCGAGCTCTGGGACGAGCACCAGGGGCCAGGGGCGCTGAACGCCCAGGGCGAAGCCCCCAAGATCGGCCTGGTGAATCACCTCTATCTGGCCGAGACGGACGCGGAGGCCGCGACCATCGCCCAGCCGGCGTGGGACCAGTACAAGTGGAACCTGGCCGCCCCGCGCCGCCTCGAAGCGGAGCGGCGCGGTCTTACCCAGTTCCTCGGTAGTGAAGCCAATCCCAGGCCGTCCAACCTGCCGGCCCGGGAGGCGGAGGCCCAGGCAAGTCAGAGCTCCGCGGCGCGCCGGGCCAGCTCAGCGGGGCTGGAGGAGCACGCCGCCCCGGGCGGGGGCGGGTTCAACGTCGTAGCCGGCTCACCGGACTCTATACGGGGCTACATGGACGAATACCTCGAAACCGGAGCCAACTACTTCGTAGCCGCCTTCCAGTGGGGCCACCTGTCCCATGACGAGACCATGCGTTCATTGGACTTGTTCGCGTCTGATGTCATGCCCCACTATGTATAGCCGGGTGTCAAAAACTCCATCTCCCCTTGGCGGGAGAGGGTTGGGGTGAGAGGCAATGCCTTCGCAATCTCATATCTCGCCTGAAATTCACGGCCGACTTCTTGGACTCCCTCTTCGGACGCCGCTGTTCTGGCTAACTGAGCTGCCGGGGCAGGTACAAGCTGGGGTAGAACAACACCAGGCCGGGAGGGCAAAGCCGGCTAGAGCGTTTCCAGGACTCGCGCTATGCGTTCCACCCCCTCCATAACTCGGTCACCCGGAGACCGCATCAGGGCAATGCGGAAGTGGCCTTCCCCGCTTTCGCCAAAGCCGACGCCAGGGGTTACCACCACTCCTTCCCGGTCCACCAACAGCTCGGCCATCTCCGTGGATGACACATCTGCGGAGTAGCGAGGGAACAGGAAGGTGGCCCCCTCTGGCAGCGGACAGTGTACGCCGGGGACCTGGGACAGCCGGCCGGCGCAGCGCACCCGCAGTTCATCGCAGTCCTCTCGCCACCTGGGCAGGTGATCCTGTGGGCCCTGCAGGGCGGCCAACCCGGCCATCTGCACGAAGGGAGAAACGAAACTGGCCGTTTGTTCCTGTATCTTCAGCAGTGGCTCCAGCAGGTTTGACTGAGCCACGATGCAGCCCAACCGCCAGCCGGACATCGAATAGGCCTTGGTGAAGGTGTAACTGGTGAGGGTTCGTTCTGCCATACCCTCCAAAGTCGCGATGGTGACGTGCCGGTTGGAATCGTAGAGGAAATACTCGTAGGTCTCATCACAAAGGACCAGCAGGTCCTCCTCCAGGGCCAAACGCGCTACGGCCGCCAATTCTTCCTCAGTGTAAACCCGGCCCGTGGGATTGTTGGGGTTGTTGATGATAATCATCTTGGTGCGCGGGGTGACGTACTCCTTCAACTGCTCGTAGCTGATGTGGTATTCCTCCTCCTCGCTGAGTGGCACGGCTACGGGCACACCCTCCGCCATCTCCACCTGCTGGCTGAAGCTGACCCACGTGGGTTCAAGCACCAGCACTTCATCTCCCGCCTCGATATAGGCGTTTATGGCCTCATACAGCCCCATCTTGCTGCCGGGAGTAACCAGGATATCGCCGTCGGGATCAACGGTGCGGCCATTGTGGGCTCCCAGTTTTGTGGACAGGGCCTGGCGCAGTTCGGGCAGCCCACGGGACGAGCTAATGTTGGTGTGTCCTGCGTTCAGGGCCTGAATCCCAGCGTCGATGATGTGCTGCGGGGTTACGTGGTGCGGGCTCGACTGCCCCAGGTCAATCACGTCGTGACCCTGCCGGGCCAGTTGCCGGGCTTTTTCGCCGGCTGCCAGGGTGGCCGGGGGCTGTACTCGTTGGATACGCGTCGCGGGAGCTCTGGTCATGGTTCACCTCTTTCCGATCCTGGCGGTGCAGTTTAGCAAGCCCGATGCCAACGAACCACAAGCCGGCCAATACCGGAAATGTTTCCTTGCTGGATGATCGCCGGCATGGGAATCGCAGCGCCTGCCCTTCTGGGTACGCGTGAGCGTGAGGCACCATACACCGTGTGAGCCGGCGTCGCGTGCAGCGTCAGGCAGTTCGTTGGGGCGCCGATCTTCCGAAGGCGTACCTGCGCTACACCCGCAGTTGGCGCAGCGTTGGCCGCCAGACCCCCAGCACGAACGCGATCGTGAGGTAGATGGCCGCTCCGCCGGCAAAGGCCGCGGTCCAGCTGATGTACTCCGCGATCAGGGTCATTGGATAGGAGCCGATGAACATCAGCGCGGCCGAAACGTACCAGACGCTCATCACTCTGCCCTGGAAGTCGGCCGGCACCGAGAGCTGGAGCACGGTCGTCCCCATCGGAACTATGCTGCCCATGCCCACCAGAAATAAAATCGCCCACGTCACCCAGAACCAGTGAGACCAGGCCAGGCAGAACAGGGCTATGCCGAACAGGAAGATGCAGCCCAGCAGCAGCCAGTTCTTGTGCGGCGAGTTTCCCATCGACGCCATGATGAAGGTTCCGGACAGCGAGCCGATGCCCGCGCCAGTCATCAGCAGACCGGCCCCGCCGGCGCCCGTGTCCAGCGCCAGCTTGGCAAAGGCGGGAAGCAGTTGGGCATAGGGCATGGCGAAGAAGCCGAAGGCGAACCCGATGCCGATCACGGTGAAGGTGATCGGGTTCGACCAGCAATACCGCAGTCCACCCCACAGTTCGGCGAAGATGCCCGAGCGTTGATCCCGGGCGGCCGTCGGCACCCGGCGCACCATGAGCAGCGTGACCGTGCCCACGCAGAAGCAGCCCGTGGCCAGGTATAACGCTGGAGCCAGTCCGGTCAGTTCGATCACCACCCCGGCCACGGCCGGACCCAGGATGCGCCCTGAGTTCATAACCGCCGAGTTGAGGACCACCGCGTTCATCAGGTCATCGCGGTCCACCAGGTCGCGGACTATGGCCAACCGGGCCGGTGTGTTGATGGCCTGCAGGGTGCCGAGGACGAATGCGGCCGCGTAAACATGCCACAGTGCGACTAGCCCGGCGGTTTCCAGAACAGCGATGCCGAGCATCAGGACGGCCACCAGGGTTTGGGTCAGCATCAGCAGCCCACGGCGATCAAACCGGTCGGCGAAGGTGCCCCCGAACAGTACGAACCCCAAGGTGGGCGTCCCGTAGAGGAAAATCATGAAGCCCATGCGGGAGGCGGACTCGGTCAGTTCTAGCACCAGCCAACCCAGGATTAGGAACTGCATGCCCCGGCCCAACGCCTGCGCGTTGGCGCCGATCCAGAACCAGCGGTAATCTCGATGCCGCAGCGCCCGGAAGGTCTGGAGCCGGCGTCCGATGGCGAGAATCTGGGCCAACTAATTCACCCGATCTCGCGTGTCAAGTTCATTTCGATGCGATTTTCCGGATCACCAGGCTGGGGATACTCACGGATGTCGCTGCGCCCGTGCGTCTAACGATCTGACCAATATCAGGTCGATGTTGGCCCGTCAATGCCTTTGCGCTCGTACACCGTAGCTTGCGGGCGCCGCGACCATGGGCCAGTGTCGGTCCACCAATCGTTGCCGGAACGCTCCGCAGCAGTCAGGGACGGTGGTAGAGTCATGCACGTGTGCAATTGATCGGTCCCGATTTTGCGGAAGCGCCGATGGAATCGCACCCAAGCAGAAGGTTGCGTTGAGCCTCTCCCCTTTCGTGCCGAGGAGGATACCCGTATGCCAGAAGCCAGACTGACCGTCGGCAACGTCGAGATTTTGTCCCTGAACGACAACGAGTCCGCGCTGCCCCTCAGCGACGTCTTTCCCGAGGTTCCCGCCGAGGCGTGGGCGCCCTACCAGGAGCGCTATCCCTCTGGCTTCCGCGGCGATCACCTGGTGGCCCACTTTGAGTGCTATCTCATCCGCTCTCAGGGCCGGACCATCCTTGTGGACACCGGCATTGGCGGCGCGGCCACCAACCCCAACTCGGTTGAGGCGATGGTGGGTGGCGTTGATGGCCGACTCCTGCAGGAGTTGGAGGCGGCCGGCGTCAGCCCTGCCGACATAGACACCGTTTTCTTCAGTCACCTTCATTTCGATCATGTCGGCTGGAATCTCACCCACGAGCCGGACGGGCCAACACGCGCCACCTTTCCCAACGCTCGGTACGTGGCTCACCGCGCCGACTGGGAGGTATTCCAACGGCCGGAGGTCATGGCGCTCTTCCCGCCCCATTGGGATCAGACCCTCGGCCCCCTGCACGACCTCGGTGTACTGGACTTGCTGGACGGGGAGCACGCGCTGACCAGCGAAATCACGGCCATCCCCACACCCGGCCACACTCCCGGGTCCATGAGCCTGGCCATCGTGTCCGGCGGCCAGCGGGTCTACATCCTCGGAGACGTCTTCCACGGCCCGGCCCAGGTGACCGAGACTGCGTGGAAATTCAGCTTTGACATGGACGGCGACCAGGGCGCGGCCACCCGCGCCGACATCATCCAACGGGCGGAAGCCGAGGACGCAATCATGGCCATCTGCCACCACGGTGGGTTCGGCCGCGTGGTCCGCGCCGAGGGCCGCCGCTACTGGCAACTGGTTTCCTAGTTCATCCCGTAACCCGACTCTGCGATCGGCGGCGCCAGCAGCCAGACCGAGGTCGCTCATTGCAAACGGGGTAGCAGTTCCTCGGAAATAAGCTGCAGGTAGTCCAACCGGGCGGAGAATTCGCTGGGCAGGTTCAGGCTGGCCAGCCCGATGTAATCCAGGCCGTCTTCTTCCTGACAACGGTTGATGATTTCGGCACAGTCCTGCGGACTGCCCGCAACCGCCCAGTCGGCCAAATCCCGCTGACCTCCCAGGCCGAAGTCCACCGTGGTGTTTTCCTGCATGTTGAAAGCGCCGTACATGCCGGCTTTCTTGGCGGCCATCTCCCGGGCCTCGGTGATGGCCGTTTCGCGGTCCCGGGCGATGGCGATGGAGCGGTGGGCGCCGATCCGCCCTGCGGGGTCCTTGCCCTGCTCTTCCAGCGCTTCCTTGTACTGGCGGGTGAGGACGCTAATGTCCTTCCACCCCGGTTGTGGGCCAAGAATAACCCGGTCACCCAGGGCGGCGGCGCGGCGCACCGCGCCCCGGCTCTGCGCCGCGATCCAGATGGGCGGATGCGGTTCCTGAACCGGTGTCAGGGCCAGCTTGGCATCATGAACCTGCCAGTGCCTCCCGTCGTGGTTCACTTCCTCGCCGCTCCAGAGCAGTTTCATCAAGTCGATGGACTCTTCGAACCGGCCGACACGATCCCGCCGGTTGGTCCCGAAAGCCGACAGTTCCGCTTCCCGGTAACCCAGACCCACGCCCAGTACGAACCGCCCGTTGCTGATGTGGTCCAGCGTCACGGTCTGTTCGGCGATGTCCACCGGATTGTGGTAGGGGAGCAACAGGATGCCGGTGAGCAGCGTCAAACCCTCAGCTTCGGGAGCCAATCGCGCCAGCGTCTGCATCGGCTGCATCCAGACGGTGGGATGAGCGATGTAGTGCTGGGGCATGTAGATGACCGAAAAGCCCAGCGATTTGGCCCGCCGGCAGACCTCGGCGGCCTCCTCCACCTGCTGGTGCATGGGCCGGTCGGGGTCGTCCATGTAATCGCGGATGTAAAGCCCTACTTCCATTGGTGCCAACTCAATCCGTCGCGGTGTGCGTCAATCGGTGATGTACGTGTGAGTGATGACCTCCCACACGTGGCCGTTCTCGCATTCGAAGTAGAACCCGCGACCCTGGTGCAGGTGGTTGATCTGGCCGTCCGTTCTCGAGCGCGGCCCGCTGCCGAACACGACGCCCTCGTCCCTGATGCGCTGCAGGATCGCGTCGAACTCCTCGTCCGAGGCCAGGAAGGCGTAGTGATTGGAGCGAGGGTTGTCCGAGTCGTCGAAGTCCAGCGTCAGGATATCGTTGACCTTGACCGGTGCGAAATGGCCCCAGGGTCCCTCGTACTTCAGTCCAAACAAATGGGCGATGAACTCCGCGGACTTCACCTTGTCGTAGGCGGGCACGATTGTGTGGTCCAATTGCAACGGCATGGCTGTCCTCCTCTTCGGGTTTGTACCGAGCGTCACTGCATTACCGTGGGCGCTGGTCGGGATGGCCTCACAGCGCGGAGCGGATTGAACGCACCGGCAAAATCAACACCGATCGCCGTCTCCCGCCCAGAAGTCGTACTTCCGCCCGGCCAGGTCCACCACTTCCCCGACGTCTTCCTCCAGCAGGTAGCCCTCACCCACCAGGTCCATGGCGGCGCGGGTCACCTTATCGAGGTAGTCCTCGCGGTCGGCGTAGCGTTCCTCGATGGATGCGCGGGGGTCGCCGGAGGCCTCACGCTCGGCCCGGGTCGCGGGCAACGGCAGAGACCAGCCGGCCAGGCCGCCGGTGATGCCGATGAACAGGTTGGGGTTGCCGATGCTCTCGTCCCGCAGGTTCCAGCCGGTGTAGGTGGCCACGGGCACCGTCAGGTCCGGCAGGCAGATGCCCCGCCGTTCGTTGAACGACTCGTCGATGTCGGCCACGAGCGCCGGGAACTCCTCGCCCTCGTCGGCCGGCAGCTTGATGGTGCGGCCCAGGTGCGACTCCGGCCCGTAGTCCAGCCGGATCGCCCGGGTGGTCTCGGTGGGAACCCGCACGCCGGGGAGTTGGCGGAACCGTTCCAGCAGGGTGTGCGACTCCACTGCCGTGCCGTCGTCCAGGCTGGGATGGCGGCTGGCGGGAGGCTCCTCACCGGTGGTGACCCAGCGGTCCAGGTTGTCCAGCGCGGCCCGCAGCAGCGGTGCGTAGTCCACGCTGTTGAAGGGAAGCTGGCCCTTGATGCCGTCGTTGGCCCGGATCTCGATTGGTGGGAACTCGCCCGACCCGTGCATACAGCCGGCAAAGTGGTACCGGCGCACCGATGCGGATTCCGCCGCGTCGGTCAGTGTCTCCAGATCGGTGTGGATCAGCGCGGCGTCGCCACGCCAGTACTCGGCGGAGGTGTTGGTGAACATGATCTTGGGCACGGAACCCCGCCGCTCAATCGAATCGAGCAGGGAGCCCTGCGCCCCCGTCACCGGGTCGGTCTGAGTGGTGTCGGTGAAGGGGAACATCTCCGGGATGATGTAGCAGACGTCCTTGGAGGGTTGCCCGAAGCGCAGATTGAACTCGCCGCGCATCGCTCCCGCAACGTGGGGGATGATCCCGTCCAGAGCCGGCCGGTCCTCCTCGTCCTCGTTGATGCCGACGTGGATGTACTGCCGCAAGAAGCGTCCGCTCTGGGAACGGCCCATGGCGTAGGCGTGGTCAATGGCGCCGGCGCAGGGGTTGCCCGCGGATGCCGGGGCGTGTTTCAGGAAGGACACCGCGTCACGCATGGCGGCGAACCCCAGGCCCACAATTCGGCTGCCCGTGGTGGTGTAAACCAGTTGGTAGATCCTTCCCGGCTCGAAACCGGAGGGCATGTAGATGTGGTTGTGCTGCGGCTCCAGGTCGGCGTCCTCGACGCGGACGAAGGACCACTGGTCGCGGTCAACCGGAGTGGCCGGACTGTTAGGCAGGTCGCGCACCGTCAGTGTCGCCTCCGCTTCCTCCGGATCGGCGGCAGGATTGGGCAGGTGCTGCCGGTCGGCCAGCAGGAACACCTGGGTTGGCTCGTTGCACTGGAACTGGCACATGATCCGGCCCGTCAGCGATCCCTGGGGACCAACGGCTTCCGGCGCGTGCAGCCCGATGAGCCCGGGCGTGGGCGGGACGTCGGCCTGCCAGCCGCCCCAGACCACCGTGTAGCCCCGTCGCATCAAGTAGCCGTTGCCGGCCTCCAGGGGCGAGGTCGGGTCGTTGGCCGTGGGCACGCTGTTCAGGCTCAGGGCCGTCTTCCGACCCCGGTTCACCACGTCGAACAGGATGCGGTGATTGCCCCGGTCGACGTTGGCCGGCTGGAGCATGGCGAAGTCCGACGAGAACTCCACCAGGCCGGCCGCGTTGCGCGGCGCCAGGTCGAGGTCCGTGATCCCCTGGTTACGGGGATGCGACGGGTCCACTGCGTAATGGGCGGTGCCTTCCAGCAGTTCATACGCGCCCACGTCGCCAAAGCTCTCGCCGGACGCGAAGCTGGTGCGGTTGGTGATTTCCAGTTCTGTAATTGCCAAGATGCCTCCGGTGGGCCGATAGCCGAAAGTAAGTGCGGTACGCGCTGAATGTGGCGTTGAATATTCAGGATGATATTAGCACTGGTGAACACCTCCTGGGGCGCAATTGCCACCCGTAGGTTGGATAGCGAGGTCGCACCGGGCAGGAGCGATTCACGAACGGGCGTTGTACGCGGTGAATGGCCGGGCGTCCTGCGGCATCGTGCCGCTGTAGAAACGTCGCAGATGGGGCTCGACCAGCGATGCCAGTTCTCGCCGCTCCTCTTCCTGGGCCGTCAGCGGCCGGTCCAGCGCGCCCTTGATCTCGCGGAAAAGGCCGTCTTTGTCCACCCGGGTGTGCTGGCCATCCCGCAGTATCACCTCACCGTCCACCAGCACCGTGTCAACGTCGATGCCCCGCGCCCGGTGCACCAGCGCGTCCACCACCGACACCCTCGGATCCAGGAAGGGCTCCTCGATGTTCCGCATGTCCACCAGCGTCATGTCTGCCCGCTTTCCCGGCTCCAGGGCGCCGATGCGATCGCCGAACCAGCTGGCGTAGGCCCCGTTGGCCGTCGCCATCTCCAGGACCTGATGGGATGTGGGAGGTCCAAGGTCGATGCCGGGCACCCGATGCAGTTTGAGCACCAGCCGCATCTCCTGGAACAGGTCCTTGTCGTCGTTCAGGCCAGCCTCGTCGCTGCCGATGGCCACCTTGATGCCGGCCGCCAGGATGCGACCCATGGGTGCGATCCCGCTCTGCAAGCGCAGGTTGGAGCTGGCGTTGTGGCAGATGTTGGTGCCGGTGGCCGCCATGATGCTGAGGTCTTCCTCCGTGGCCCAGACGCTGTGGCCGCACACCACTTCCGGACCCAGGAATCCTATCTCGTGCAGGTGCTGCAGTGGCGTCTTGCCATAGGCGGTGTGGCCGTACAGCTTTTGGTAAACGGTCTCTTGCAGGTGGATGTGGATGCCGGTGCCGTGGCGTCCGGCCAGGTCCTTGATGGCCATGAGCAACTCGTCGGAGCAGCGATGCACGTTGCTGGGAGCCATCGTGACCTGTACGCGCTCGTGCTGGTTGTCGCCATATTTCCGGCAGATCTCTTCCAGCACGGGCATGATCTCGGCCACGGGCCGGTAGCCGGCCGCCATGAAGGACCGGTACCGCTCGGCCAACTCGGGGGGCATCTGGGCAGCGAAGTCCGCCTCGCCACCGCCCTGGCCGGCAACCATTGAGTTCTGGTCCACCACCGACGGGGCATAGGAGACCCGCATCCCAGAGGTTTGGTACGCGCCCACAACCTTGTCCGCGATCTCCATGCTCACCGGGCCGGTTCCGCGCGGCGTCGAGTGGATCGCCTGCACCGTGGTGGTGCCGGTCTCGATCATCTGGACCGCGCCGTAAAGCTGGTCGAGGTAGGGGTCGATGGCGCGAACGCCGATGCGGTGCAGGCTCCACATTTCCAGCGGCAGGTCTGGCGCGCCCATCTGAAAGGGCGTCAGTCCCACATGGAAGTGGTCGTTGACCAGACCGGGCATTACGATGTGGTTTCCGGTGCCGATGACCTCGGCGTCGGGATGCTGCTGGCGGAGTTCGCGGTAGTCTCCGACGGCTTCGATGACCCCGTCGCGCTGCAGCACCGCCCCGTCGGCTACCACATTGGTCGAGTTGGGGCCGGTGACCTTGCAGACGACGTGTTTGCCCCGTATCAGAGATAGCGTCATGACCGCCTCCCCGCGAATGCCTCGCGCAATGCTGGCCGAAGTCGGAACGTTTCTTGCCGCATTCTACACACCCCTGGCGATGACGTCAGATGACGGCGGTCCGCGATGCTTCTGCGAAGGGTCATATCCATAACCGTCGCATAGGATATGCTTGTCCGAGGCGGCCGGCGCACGGCTGTGCGACCGGCGTCAATGCAATAGTAATCAGGCGGAGGAAGAATGCCGATACTGGACCTGAACGGTGACGAATTTCACTATCATGTGGACGATTTTTCGGACCCTTGGCGTCAGGCCCCTCCGATCATGCTCCACCACGCCGCCGGCGGGAACCTGCACCGGTGGCGACCCTGGGTGCCGACGCTGGCGCGGCATCGTCGAGTGGTTCGGTTCGATATGCGCGGCCATGCCGGCACGCGCAAGAGCCTGGGAGATCCAATCGACCTGGCCGATCTGGCCGGCGATATCGCCCGCGTCATGGACGGGCTTGGAGTGGATAAAACCCATCTGGTCGGCGCGTCGGCCGGCGGCATCGTCAGCTTGCGCTTCGCCCACGATCATCCCGACCGCCTGCTCAGCCTGACGCTGGTGGCGTCCACGCCCAAGCTGGCCCAGATGGGCGCCAACATGGACGCCGCGCCCTGGCGGGGTATCCTCGAACAGCAGGGGACGCGAGCCTGGCTACTGGCCGACACCGACAAGAGATTCGGCCCCGACACGCCCGACGAGATCGTCCAGTGGTACGCGGACGAGGGTAGCAAGACCGCCGCGACGGAGGTGATCGCGCTCCAGGGCTGCCTGCTGGCGGCAGACCTCACGCCGCTGCTCCCCGATATTGCAGTGCCCACACTGATCCTGGGTGCGTCACACGACGACATCACCCCGGTCGAAATCCAGCATCTCATGGCCGAGCAAATGCCCGACACACGGCTCGAACTCATCGACGGCGTGGGTCACAACATGAAGGTGGAAATCCCCGACGCCCTGGCCGACCGGACGCTCCGGTTCGTCAACGATGTCGATGCGAGGCTGTAGGTTCCCCGGTCGCGACCGGGGAACTTGCTGACGGGTCGTACGGTGACAGGGCCGCAGATCAGGGCACGGCGCCCTCTCGGCGGAACACGTCGGCCAGCTTTTCCACCCCCTCCCGGATCTCATGCTCGGATGGGAGGGCGAAGCAGAGCCGGATATAGGGGGCTGCAGCGTCGGGGTCGGCGGACCAGTCCGGCCCGGGGTTGAACGCGATTCCTTCCCGTAGCGCCGGGCCCTCCAGGTTGCGGGAATCGACGCCTTCGGGGAGCTTGACCCACAGGTACATGCCGCCCCGGGGCACTTCAAACTCGACGCTGGGGCCGAAGGACTCGCGGAGCGCGCTGCCCAGCACGTCGCACTTGCGCTGCAGGGACGACCGGACCTCCAGGATATGGTCCTCATAGTGGTGCGTGAAGTAGTCGCCCACGATCATCTGGTCCATGACGCCGGTGCCGGCGTCGTTCTTGCGGGAAAGCAGGCGGCTCATCACGTCCCACGGAGCTACGACATAGCCGAGGCGGGTGCCGGGCCCCAGCGTCTTGGAGAACGAGCCGATGTGCAGCACCCGGTTCGAGTCGTCCAGGGAGCGGATTGCGTTTTCGTATTCACCCTCGAAGATGAGGTCGGCGTAGCACTCATCCTCGAATATGGGCACGCCGTATTCCTCGCTCAGTTCCAGCATCTGATGCCGACGCTCCATGGTCATTACGGTTCCGGTTGGGTTCTGCAGCGTCGGGATCGTGTAGATGTACTTGGGGCGCACGCCACGGTTGCGCAGGTCTTCCAGGGCCTGGGCCAAGTGGTCCATCCGCATGCCGTCGTGATCCACGTCGATGCCGACGATGTTGACCTTCCGGCGGCGCAGATTGCCCAGCGCGCCGGAGAAGCTGAACGCCTCGACGATTGCCGTGTCGCCCTCCTCCAGCAGGATTTCGTTGATCAGCTCGATCCCCTGGCCGGAACCAGAGGTGATCAGCACGTCGTCAATCGTCGTATTGATGCCGCGATGCTCCCCCAGCTTTTCTACCAGGAACTCGCGCAGTGGGAGGATCCCCTGCGGGCCGCCGGAGAAGTTGTACATGGAGATGTTCCGGGGGTCTCCGCGAAAAACCCGCTCCGCCGACTCGATGAACTCTTCGGTGGGCACCATGTCCGGGTCGCTGTGGCCGCCGATGAAGTTGTACCGGGGATGACCTCCCCACGGCCCCGCAGGTGGCGGCAGTTCACGGTTGAATAGCGCGGAATAGTCCAAACCCTGCCCTGGCATCAGTTGATCCTCCGATTCGATTGGGACGCTCTTGCCCCATTGCAATGAGGCCGGTGCGGTCGCCAGCATCCTAACACCGCCGCCGTCGGTCGTCGACGGCACGCCGGCAGGCGAGTTGGATTCGTCAGCCGCCGTCTGCGGAATCACCCTCGGGACCCAGTTCCAGCAGGCGCATGCCCCGGTCCACCTGTTGGCCCGGCTCCACGGACACGCGCCGTACGACGCCGTCGCGCGGCGCGGTGATCACCAATTCCATCTTCATGGACTCCATCAAGACCACCGTCTGATTCCGCCCCACCCGGTCTCCCTCGGCGACCAGCACCTCCAGCACCGCGCCCGGCATGGGCGCAAGGATGTCTCCGGGCGCGTCCGTGGCCCCGCCGGCTGCGCGTCGCCGGGTTTCCGCTCGCTGGAACACGGACAGGGAGCCATCCAACCACAGGTGCAGTTCAGAGCCGACCCAGGCCCAGGCGAAATGATGCGTACGACCCGACTCCGTGCGGCACAATCCTTCCCCGGCCTGCCGGGTCTCGATGCTGACCGTCGTGGCGGCATCCGACACCACAGATTCAGCGCCCTCCAGGCTGAAGGTGAAGGAGCCATCCTCCTCTCCGGCGCGGTAGCGATAGACTTCGCCCTCCGCAGGGTAGGTTTCGCGCATCTGGCCCTGGCTCTGGGTCATGGGAGCCTTCGCTGCCCGGCGGTTTGCCAGGGGTTGACGCTGGGCCGCGTATCAGCCGGGGCGGTGGGAGACACCGGGCCAACTGGCCGGCTGGACGCCCACGCCGCGAGGGCTCGGGACAGGTCGCGTGCTTCATCGGTGACCATCGGCATGGTGACGGCGGGGTTCCACTCCAGGAAGCCGGTGTCGTATTCGCCCCTCTGGAACTGAGCGTGTCCCATTATCGCCCGCAACAGGGGAATGTTGGTGATCACGCCCAGCACCAGGAACCGCGACAGGGCAACGTCCATGCGGCGCAGGCTGAGTTCGCGGTCCGGCGCCCAGGCGATCAGCTTGGCCAGCATGGGGTCATAGTAGATCGACACCTCCTGACCTTGCTCGACTCCGCTGTCCAGCCGCAGCCCCGGGCCGCTGGGAGGACGCCAGCGCAGCAGCGGGCCGGTGGACGGAACGAAATCGTGGTAGGGGTCTTCGGCGTAGATGCGACACTCGATGGCGTGACCCCGGGGCTGGATGTCTTCCTGCTGCAGCGTCAGGGACTCCCCGGCGGCGATGCGTACCTGCCACTCCACCATGTCCAGACCAAGCACGGCCTCAGTGACCGGGTGCTCCACCTGCAGGCGTGCGTTCATTTCGAGGAAGTAAAACTCGCCGTTGCGAGGGTCCAGCAGGAACTCGACGGTCCCGGCGTTGACGTATCCCGCCTCGCGGGCCACGGCGACGGCGGCATCACCCATGCGCTGGCGCAGTTCGGGCGTGAGGGCCGGCGAGGGCGTTTCCTCGATGATCTTCTGGTGCCGGCGCTGGATGCTGCATTCCCGCTCGCCCAAGTGGATGGTGTGGCCGGTTCCGTCGGCCATTACCTGGATCTCCACGTGGCGCGGATTGGCGATGTACCGCTCAAGGAACACGCGGCCGTCGCCGAAAGCTGCCCGGGCCTCGCGGCTGGCCGCCTCCATGTCCGCGTCCAACCCCGGTGTCGCGCTGACGACTCGCATGCCACGCCCGCCCCCGCCGGCGGCGGCCTTGACCATCAGCGGAAAACCCCAGCGCTCAGCGAACTCGGCAGCCGCAGGATCACCGGGCAGGCACTCAACAGATCCGGGAACCACCGGAACGCCGGCGCGCTGGGCAATCTCCTTGGAGCGCAGTTTGTCGCCCAGGAGCGCCATGCTGTTCGCGCTCGGGCCAATGAACGTAATCTGCGCTTCCCTGCAGGCCCGCGCAAAGGCCGGATTTTCCGACAAGAAGCCGTATCCAGGGTGTATGGCGTCGACGCCGGTTTCACGGGCCGCCTTCACTATCCGGTCGATGTTCAGGTAGGTCTCTTCTGCGGTACTGCCCGGCAGGGACACCGCCTGATCCGCGGTGGCGACGTGGGGAGCGCCGGCGTCGGGATCGGAATAGACCGCCACCGGGGCGATTCCCAGGGTGCGTAGGGTCTGGTTGATCCGGACCGCGATTTCGCCCCGGTTGGCTACCAGCACCTTGGTGAACATCGTCAAAATTCCGACGCGAAGCCCGATGAACGATTCCGGAAGCCGGGTGGCTTCACATCCGGAACACGCCCCGCTTCTGCTCCGGGAAGGGGGCGTTGATGGAGGCGGCAATCCCCAAGCCCACTACGTCGCGCGTGTCCACCGGGTCGATGATGCCGTCGTCCCACAGGCGGGCGGTGCTGTAATACGGGTCGCCCTCCTCCTCGTACTTCTGCAGGATGGGGCGCTGGAGCTCGTCTCGGTCTTCCTGTTCCAGGGTGCTGCCCTGTCGCTCCAGTTGCTGTAGCCGGATGGTGGCCAGCACCTCGGCGGCCTGCTGCCCGCCCATGACCGAAATGCGGGAGTTGGGCCACGTCCACAGGAAGCGGGGCTGGTAGGCGCGGCCGCACATTCCGTAGTTTCCCGCGCCGAAGGAACTGCCGATGATCACGGTGAACTTGGGCACGGCGGCGTTGGACACCGCCATCACCATCTTGGCGCCGTCCTTGGCGATGCCGCCGGCCTCGTACTGGCTGCCCACCATGAATCCGGTGATGTTCTGCAGGAACAGCAGGGGGATGCCGCGCTGGCTGCACAGTTCGATGAAATGGGTGCCCTTCAGAGCGCTCTCTGAAAAGAGGACGCCGTTGTTGGCAACCACGCCCACCGGATACCCCCAGATGCGCGCAAAACCGCAGACCAGGGTTTCCCCGTACTCGGCCTTGAATTCATGGAACCGGCTGCCGTCCACGATGCGGGCGATTACCTCCCGGACGTCATACTGACGACGGTTGTCCGGGGACACGATGCCGTAGAGTTCCGTGGGGTCGCGGGCCGGAGGCTCGGGGGCGGAAACTTCGAAAGGAGGGTCGCGCCGGCGCACGAAGTTTTCGACGATGTCACGGGTGATGGCCAGGGCGTCTTCATCATCGGCGGCCTGGTGGTCGGCGACACCGGACACGCGGGTGTGCACATCGGCTCCGCCCAGGGTTTCCGGATCAACCTCCTCGCCGGTGGCGGCGCGGACCAGCGGCGGCCCGCCGAGGAAGATGGTGCCCTGCTGCCGCACCATCACCACCTCGTCGCTCATGGCCGGAATGTACGCCCCACCAGCGGTGCACGACCCCATGACCACTGCCACCTGTGGAATGCCCAGGGCCGACATCTGGGCCTGATTGTAGAAGATCCGCCCGAAGTGATCGCGGTCGGGGAACACCTCCGCCTGCAACGGCAGGAAAGCGCCGCCGGAATCCACCAGGTAGATGCAGGGCAGGTGGTTTTCCAGGGCGATCTCCTGGGCGCGCAGGTGCTTTTTGACGGTTATCGGGTAGTAGGTGCCGCCCTTGACCGTGGCATCGTTGGCGAGAATCACCACTTCCTTGCCGTGAACGACGCCCACGCCGGTCACGATGCCGGCGGACGCCTCCTCGCCGTCGTACATCTCCCAGGCCGCCAACGGACTCAGTTCGAGGAAGGGAGTGTTGGCATCCACCAGAGTGTCGATGCGCTCGTGGGCCAGCAGCTTGCCGCGGCTGCGGTGGAGATCCACCGCCCGCTGTCCGCCGCCGGCGCGCACCTGGGTCATACGGTCTTTCAGGTCGCGGACCAGCGCTTCCATGCGGGCCTGGTTGTCCGCGAAATCCCGGTCGCCGGTGCGGAGGTCGGAGCCGATTACTTCCATGCTACCTTCGGGGCCGCGTCTTGAGGGTCGGACCGTGCGGCCTCCGCCCATTATATGCCTCTACCGGGGCCGTGTCAGAAGCCATTCAATCCTCACAAAGGCAGACATCGATTGCGGTGCAACCGGTGGGGCACCGCGTTTGTGCTCCGGAAACCCATGAGCCGAAGCCGCCGTATAGCGGTGATGCAGACCGCGACGGTGATGTTTTTCCTACGGTGCAACCCATCCTCAAGTCTTCCTCGAAAGTAACCGCGATGCGCGTAGAACCTCCCGAGATTTCCAACTCCTCACCCGCAGGTGTCATGGTGCTCTGCCGGGTGTCGACGGGCCGGTCAATGGCGTCTCGGACTTTGGACAGCGCGACGATTGGTGCCAGTGGCCGGACCGGCGCTGCGGCTGCAAGAGTGCGTGGACCGGTATGGCGACACAGGAGGTGAGCAGCAGGGCGGTCGCCAACGCCGCTATGGGATGGAGATCGCGCCGGTGCCATCCCAGGGTGCGGGCCAGATCCGACCGGGGCGAGCCGACTACGTGACGGGACGTTTGGAACCTGCGGTCGTGAAGTGACTCGACAATATCTGGACGACTTTTCGTCCGCCCGGTTGGATGTCCGAAGGCGCGGTTACGTCCTGGATCAGGCGGCAATGCCACCGTGCGTCCGGGCGAGTGACGTCCCCTTGTCGTTGCCGCACGCGGCGCGCCTGGCATCACGGCAGGATCGATGACCGCCAACGCTCATCGGCGGTATAGTGAGGCCAACGAACACGGTTTCACAGGCGCCCGTTGGTTTGCGCCAAAACCTGTACTGTGCATTCACCCCCCTCGTCGGAGCGCAACATGACAACTCTTGCCAACCGCATCGATCTGCTGGAACGCGAAGCCCGATTACTGCTCGATTTTCTCCGAGACTTGCCCGCTGATGCCTGGGCGACCGACAGCGCCTGCGAAGGCTGGACCGTCGCCGACGTCATCGGCCATCTCACCAGCGTCGACCTGTCCACACGATTGCTGCGAGGACTGGACGGCGATCATTCCCCGCCGGAAGGCTCGCCTGCGCCGGAACAGCATGACGAAGACGCCTTCGCCCGGAGCATCTACCAGCGGGCCGTCGACGCCAGCCAGCGGTTGGGAGACGGGCTGCTGGTAGACTTCACCCAACGCATCGACGAGACCGTGGCCCTCTTCCGGCAGGTGCAACCGGACCAGTGGAACAACCTGGTCTACTGGCCGGCCGGGCCCATGCGCATGGATACGCTCCTGACCCAACGTATCGCCGAGTTGACCATGCACGGGTGGGACATCCGCTCGCGGCTTGAAGACGACTACCATCTTTCGGACGGCAGCGTCACGGCCCTTCTGGATACCGTCGACCGGGCCGCCCGTCGCGCCTTCCGCCCCGACCCGTTGCTGGTAGCCCGGCCCCTCCGTTACCGGTTCAGCATCGACCGACCCGAGGGACGCGCCATCGACCTGATCCTGAGCGACGGGGACGCCGCGATAATCGAAACGGCGGACGGCGCAAATCCAGCCGAACCGGCCGACGTCACCTTCGAATGCGACGGCGAGGCCTGCGTTCTGATCCTGTACGGACGGCTGACGCCGCACGACGCTGTGTCGGCACGTCGGCTATCGGTGGCAGACGGCGAGTCGTACGTGGCCGCTACCTTCGGGGACCGTTTCGTGGGAGGTTGAACACTCCGCGGGGCTGAAGCCGCCGCTGACCTACGCGCGGACGCGGCCCCCGTCCCGGCGCCGGCGCTTGCGGTCCAGGGCGGACAGCTGCATCTTCCGGATGCGCAAGTTCTGCGGGGTAACCTCCACCAGTTCATCATCGGAGATGAACTCCAGGGTTTCCTCCAGGCTCATCCGGATCGTGGCGTTGAGTCGCTCGGCGACGTCGGCTGTTGACGAGCGCATGTTGGTCAGCTTCTTTTCCTTGCAGACGTTCATCTCGATGTCGCCTTCCTGGCGGCGGCTGCCCACCACCATGCCCTCGTACACCGGTGTTCCGGGGTCGATGAAGGTGTCGCCGCGACGCTGGGCGTTGATCAGACCGTAGGTGACGGCGGGCCCGCCTTCGGAAGCCACCAGTGCGCCGCCCCGCTGGGATTTGATCTCGCCCTGCATCAATTCATAGGACTCGAAGGTGCTGTTCTTCACGCCGTCGCCGCGGGTGGTGCGGAGGAAGAAGGCGTTGAAACCAATCAGGCCACGAGTGGGTATCTTGTACTCCATGTGGACGTAGCCGTCGTCGCCGTAGCGCATGTCGCGGAGCTGCCCCAGGTGAGCGGCCAGGTATTCGGTGAGCACGCCGACGTAGTCCTCGCGCGTGCTGATGGTCAGGATTTCGTAGGGCTCGTGAGTCTTGCCGTCAACGGTCTTGGTCACCGGAACCGGCCGGGAAACCTGAAACTCAAACTGCTCGCGGCGCATGGTCTCGACCAGGATCGACAGGTGCAGCTCGCCACGGCCGGCCACCACGAAAATATCGGGGCTGGCGGTGGTTTCAACCCGCAGGCTCACGTTGGTGCGCAGCTCACGCAGGAGCCGTTCGTACAGGTTGCGGGAGGTGCAGCGGCCACCCTCGCGTCCCACGAAGGGCGAGGTGCTGACGCCAAAAGTCATGCGCACCGTGGGTTCCTGGATATCGATGGTCGGCAGGGCCTGGGGGTCGTCCGCGCTGGTGATGGTGTCTCCGATGGCGACGCCCTCGGGACCAGTCACGGCCACGATATCGCCGGCGTGGGCCTCGGAGACCGCGACGCGCTCCATGCCGTGGAATACGAATATGTGCTCGAGGCTGTGCGTCGTCACCGCCGCGTCCCGGGAGACCAGCGCGACGCTCTCGCGCAACCGCAGTGTGCCGTTGGTGACCCGACCCACGGCCACCTGTCCCAGGTAGTTATCGTAGTCCAGCGCGGCCACCAGCATCTGCAACGGAGCATCGGGATCCCCGGTCGGAGGGGCCACCGAATCCATGATGGCGTCAAACAGGGGTTGCATGTCCGTACCCTGCTGGTCGGGGTCGACGGTGGCGTAACCCTGTTTCGCGGAGGTGTACAGCACTGGGAAGTCCAGCTGCTCCGCGTCCGTTGCCAGCTCCAGGAACAGGTCCTGGACCAGTCCGACCACTTCGTCGACCCGCGCCTCGGGTCGGTCGATCTTGTTGATCACCACCATGGGCTTGACGTTCTGCTGCAGCGCCTGGCGGAGGACGTAGGTGGTCTGGGGCATGGGGCCGTCTACGGCATCCACGAGCAGCAGGCAGCCGTCGGCCATGTTCATGACCCGCTCCACCTCTCCGCTGAAGTCCGCGTGACCCGGGGTGTCGATGATGTTGATCCTGACCCCGCGATAGGAAACGGACGCGTTCTTGGCCAGGATGGTAATGCCGCGCTCGCGTTCCAGCGGGTTGGTGTCCATGATCAGTTCGCCCACCTGCTGGTGGGCCTGAAAAACCTGGCCCTGTTTCAGCAGAGCGTCGACCAGGGTGGTTTTCCCGTGGTCGACGTGGGCTATTATGGCCAGGTTGCGTATGTGGTTGTTGTGGCAGTCGTTCAAAGCGTATTCACCTCGCGCGGAATCAAGGATATCATCCATTTCATCAAACACGCAGACCTAACGAGCGGGGTCACCCCCTCAGCAGACAGGAGTGCCAGAGTCATGACCAGCCGAAACCCGGAATCCAAGGACGCGCTCGCCAGCAGTTCCAACTCGACCATCGAAGGGTCGAAGCAGGAGTTGTTCGACCTGTCGCGCGATGTCCATGCCCATCCGGAACTGAACTACCAGGAATTTTATTCCGCCAACGCCCTGGCCGGATTCCTGGAGAAGCACAACCTCCAGGTGGAACGCGGCATCGGCGGAGTCGAAACGGCGTTCAAGGCCACGATCCCGGGCGGCGCCGGCGACGGCCCGACCATCGCGGTGCTGGCGGAATACGACGCGCTGCCTGAAATCGGCCACGGCTGCGGCCACAATCTGATCGCCATGGCGGCCATGGGCGCAGCGTTGGGGCTGAAGGCCAACGCGGCCGACCTGCCCGGCCGGATCGAGATCATCGGCACGCCGGCCGAGGAGGGCGGCGGAGGCAAGATCCGCCTGCTGGAGGCGGGGGTCTTCGACGGCGTCGACGCCACCCTTTCGTCCCACCCGTTCTCCAACCGCACCGTGATACCCGCGGCCTCGCCCAAGGGGGAGAGCTGGAGCCTGGCGATGGTGGGCTACCGGTACATGTTCCACGGCCGGGCCGCCCACGCCGCCGCCGCGCCCGAGGCGGGCATCAACGCGCTGAACGCGGTGATCCACCTGTTCACCGGCATCGATGCCCTGCGCCAGCACCTGCGGGATGACGTGCGGATGCACGGCGTGATCACCGACGGTGGCCTGGCTCCCAACGTCGTGCCTGAGTTCGCCGCCGCCAACTTCATGCTGCGCTCCCGGGACGGCCAGTACCTGAGCAACGAGGTGGTCGGTAAGGTGGCCGCGATCGCCGAGGGTGCGGCGGCCATGACCGGCGCGCGCCTGGAGGTCGAGGAGTTCTACCCCTTCTACGAGAACGTGCAGCCCAACGTGGTCCTGGCCCAGGCGGTGGCCAACAACATCCAGGCCCTGGGGATCCGGCTGGACGAGCCCGTGGCCGGCCGCGCCGGCAGCGGGGCATCCACTGATTTCGGCAACGTCAGCCAGGCCATGCCCGCCTTTGAGCTGCGCTATGCCGTCAGCGAGACGCCGGTGGCGTCGCACACCCGGGACATGTGCGAGACGGCGATCACGGACTTCGCTCTGTCCAACGCGCTGTCCGTCGCCAAGGCCCTCAGCCTGACCGCCGGCGACCTGCTGCGCGACGCCACGCTGGTCGAGGCCGCCAAGAGCGAGTTCGCCGAACGCAGCAACTGATCGTGTGCCGGTATACAGCGTTTTCGGGCCGCGCCGGACGATGATCCGCGCGCGGCCCCAATTCATACGCGGAACCTGGATCGCCTGGCTCATGCATACTCAGCTCGGCACGAGGGAAACGTCAGAATCAGGATGTTCCGGATTCATGGATTATCAGGATCAGGAGCGTTCTGCCTCGAACGGTCTCAATCCGGCCAATCCGTGAATCCTGCTAATCCTGATTCTGACGAACTACCCTAATTGGATACGCGTGAGGATCGCCTAGTCGTTGACCTCGACGATCATTTCGATCTCGATGGGCATGCCGCCGGGCAGCGTGGCCATGCCCACGGCGGAACGGGCGTGGCGTCCGCGGTCTCCGTAGAGTCTGATGAGCAGGTCCGATGCGCCGTTGGCCACCCGCGGGGTGTCGCCGAAGTCCGGCGTGGAGTTGACCATGGCCAGCAGCTTGACGATGTGGCTGACGTTGTCCAGGTCGCCGATGGCGCCTTTCAGAACGGTGAGCAGGTTCAGCATGGTCTGCCGCGCGCAGTCGTAGCCCTGCTCGACAGTCACCTCGCCGCCCAGCTTGCCCGTGTGCAGCAGCCCGCCTCCGGGCAGGCCCGGCCCGGTGCCGGACAGGAACACCAGGTTGCCGGTTCGCACGTAGGGGATGATGTTTCCCGCGCCGGGCGTCCGGGGCGGGGGCAGCTCGTAGCCCAGTTCCTTCAGCTTGTTCTCAATCTCCGGCATAGCACCGCTCCTTGTCTATTCTGCTAATTGTCCCGCGCAGATCGCCATCCGACGCAAAATCGGCGCGTGTCCAACGGGTGCGCCTGATAGTATCACGGGGTTTGCGCCGGCGGGGATGCGCGGGATCACCGCCAATGGCCACCGCGCCGACGCGAACAGCCGCCAGCTTCGCCGGACGCGAATGTTTCGGCACGGTTGTAGTACATTACCGGCAGTAACCGACCGGACAAATCCAACCGGGAGCGACGCCATGACCACCGCCCAGCCCCTGCCCCGCGGCGAGATCGTCCAGCAGATGGACGGCATCTACGAGCTCTTCCCCGTGCCCACCGACCAGGACACCCTCCACGGCATTCTCACCGACTGCCTGGCCGAGTGGAAGCGCATCCGCATCGGCCTGCTGATCCCCGGCGCCGTGTGGGAGATCAAGCCGCCGCGTCCGCCGCGCACCGGCTTCCTCGATGGCTACCTCACCGTCGACTTCGAGGAGTGGCATCTGCACCTGTGCATCGGCGAGCACGCGTCGGCTCCGCCCGAGGTGGCCCGCCTGCGCCGCACCGCCCGCGCCGAGCTCTACCGCCGCCTCAACCCCGACCACCAGCCCACGTCCTGGGGCTTCCGCCTCTTCAACGGCGGCGGCCAGCAGCAGATCACCGTGCTCCTCCCCAACCCCCACCTCGACGAACACCAGCAATACGAAAAGCAGCCCGACTGGAGCCGCCTATACCTGTGGGACCGCCTACGCGCGAAGTACCTGGGGCAGAGCGAAGACGCGACGGACCGGACGGCGGCGGGGTTTTGGCACGGGTGACGGCGGCTACCGCGCTCAACGCAATAGACTAATCATGCATTTCGACGCCAGCCCATGAATGTCCGACACTATGGCGCGCCGATATTGACTGCGTTATGGTTGGTTCACACCCAAAGTGGCTGACCAATGGGTAGCCTATTTTATGCGAGCTTTCAGGTTGCGACGTCCAACGGGTGGCCTGCATAACGGCACTGTGTTGATTTGGCTCTTTCGGTGGGCTGATCGCGCCGACACCTCAGATTGTGAAAGCGCGCCGCCCCGGATACTGCCTAGCATGACGCATGGCTTAGGAGTTCTTCAGGACGCTTTCAAACCATTTGATCCCTGCCTCGCCGTCAGTTCGCACAATTTCGTTAACGGTCCTGCTGTGGCGGATCGCATTGCGAAGTTCGGTGATCTGACCGAATCTGATGTTCAACGTTTGCGCATGCGCCAGCTGCGAGGCAAATGACGATTGCAGGGCTTTGTTGGTGAGGATGTCCTGTATCTCGCGCAAGTCACAAAATTCGAGCTTGCCCGCAAGAGTTTGGTAAAAGTCGGTGTCATGCTCTGGATTTCTGCCTGCTGCTATGTCTAACCTGTCGGCAACCTTTTTGCTCACGTGGGGTGGCAAACGCGATGGATCTCCCTCGAGCCCCGTTACTACCGCTTCTCTGAGAGCGAGTTCGATGTTTTCGATGCGAGCGTCGAGTTCTTTAAGGTCGGTTGGGATGTTCAGCCGCTCTTTGACGAGTAATTCTTCGATGGCATTTTTTAGGGTTCGTTGGCGCTCGCCTATAAATTCCTCAAAATCTTCGGGCGTAAATGGATCCCGAAGCAAGATGTCCATTGCATGCCGTGTAATTAGGTGCGAATCCATGATCTCGACCACGCGAGTTTCTCCGTTGGCCTTGATCATCTCAGGCAAGTATTCGTTCGGGAGACGATCTCTGATCACGACTCGGTTAGTTTCGGACGTCAAAGGCGTACGATTCAAGATCGTGTCGATTCGCGTGCCTAATGCATGGTCTGTGCCCCAAGATTTTGGAACGATATGGTGGTCGTCTAGGTCATCGTACTGGGGAGCATTTCCTGTGCGCCAATCTTCTGCTTTGTTTAGCACCAGAAGATTAAAGACGCCGTTATAGATGGATGTTCCGCGTCTGATTTCCCTTGCCAACTCGACGTCCCTGAACCGCGTTTGGAAATCCAGCACGGACTCGGGTTTCGCGTCGTCGTTTGCAAACCATTCTTTAAGCGCTATGAAGTCACTGGCTGTTGTGGACTCAACGGCGCCAGAATATCGATTCATAAACACACTGGCCCAATACCAGTGACGGATTTTTTTCTGGGCGTTGAGTTGCATGGAAGCAGGCAGGCGACTTGCGTGTGCCTGAACGGCGGCAAAAGCAGGCAGAATGGACACGTAAGGCAGATACTTTGAGGAGATAGCGCCGAACTCTTGGGGATGACGCAGGAGTTCAATCGCGGCCTCCAACGAAGCTACAGCGTCATGCCATCGGCGGTCGAAATCGTCGGTGTCGGGAACCAGGATCTCTGCGCGCAGGGAGCCGTCAGCGTCCCTGATGGTTCGTTTTTGTCCAGGTAGAAGATAGTACAAATATTTGGGAGAGCAGTAGTTTTGCCGCAGGATCGACATAATTTGCAATATATATACATTTAACCGATCCGTATCCACGAAGTCCAGTCGTTGCGCAGCATCGCGCCACATATGTTTGAGCTGCAGGCCTTTTGGTTTTAGCAGCGCGTTTATCAGGTCAAAAATGTCTAGGCGGACTCCGCGACTGTTGATCTGGGTAAAAATGTCGCAAACCTTATCAATTTCTATGTCTTGATCCAATTCGATGAAGGCCACCTGATAGCCCTCGGTAATTCCCTTGATATGCTCGCCAAAAGCCTTCGCATTTTCTGCATGACGCATGCACGAGGCGGCAGCGTCATGATCATCCGCATCGGCTGCTAAGTGCGCTTTTTCTTCCCAATGTCGAGTGTAACCTTGCACCCAATTGGGTAGAGCCCATCCGGTTTGCCCTACTATAGACAAAGGGAACATATGATGTTCGAATTGTTCCGCCTCATTTTGGACCAGATTGAACGCGTGCCTAGTCCAGTTATAACTGAACGCTTCATCGTAGGCCTCTTCCATAAAACGATCCACGTGGATGAAATAAAAATATCGGTTTGCTCGGTTGGGAACTGGAACGTCTGGAGAGCAGAAAGCATAATATATCGCTGTCAGTCTTTGCTGACCATCCAGGACGATGTTTTGTGGCGCGGCCTGGTCTTCGTATCCGTATATCGGTTCGCATGCTAGGGCGTCAAAGTTCTCGTTTTTGCCCCGCCAGAGTAGCAAACTGCCGATGTAATAGTCCAAGAAAATGGATCGCATCAGCTCACGGATATCTCCGGGATCCCATTCAAATTCACGTTGAAAGTCAGGAATGACGTATCGCCCTTCTCGGAGTCGGTTTATCAGAGTGGTTAGACTAATGTGGTCAGGTTTCTGTGCGTCTTTCATGGTGGTTGCACCTCACGAAGATTTGCCTTGGTGAAACATAAGCCCCTGGCTTTAGAGGTCGTCGCACCTGTTCGATTCGTCAATTGCCGCTTCAGATTGTACCACCGCGGTGTAATGTCGCCGACTGATTATAGAGGGCTAACGTAACAACGGACCACCGAAGACATGAGCGGCGCCAGAGGACGCAGATTAGCTCTCCCGTACGGACTACTTGGATTACAATCGCGGCAAATCAGTCGTCCCCTTGCGGTTCAAGACCCCATGGCCGTGTCTACGCGCCACATAATCCACACTGACTTGGTCCCCTTCTACGGCACTGTAGAGCGGCTGGAAACCCCAAGCTCCTCGGCCTACCCGCGCTGCCACGCGCTCCCTCGTCCCTGAAACTAGCTCTCCTTGACAAACTCCGAACGTCTGTTCCCTCATAATCCCCGTCAGGTGATAAATTGTTCCGCCAGAGCCTTCCGGTCGTTCACGGCCAACCCGTTAGCACCAAAATCGCATACCGGCCATGGGATCACCCTGGACTGTCGTCGTCCCCTCAACTCAGGCGCGTAGTCCGAATGGCCACAGGAGCAGCTGCCTTCCTGGACGCCCCGGCGTGCGTCCCCAGCGGCGCCATTCCGGTACCGTCAATCTCGGCAGTCAAAACCATGCGTACCACCCCCGGCCGTGGGGCTAACAAACGACTATCGGGCTCTGGCGGAGCGAGGATCAAATCACCGGACACCGAACCTGACCGCAGCCAGCAACCGACAGCATCCGCCTCAACGAGGAAAGCAGCCATGAACCGAACCTGAACCGACCATCCGACGACCCAACCACGATGCCTTTCCGCCGCGTCCGGGGTAAAATTGGGCCATTCGCTCAGCATTGGCCTGATCCCTACCCAATGACGCCGCAGCATCGCCACATCATCCACGCCGACCTGGACGCCTTCTACGCCGCTGTGGAGCAACTGGACAACCCCGACCTGCGTGGCCTGCCCGTGCTGGTGGGCGGTCGGCCCGAGGGCCGCGGCGTGGTGGCCACGGCGTCCTACGAGGCGCGGAAGTTTGGCGTCCATTCGGCCATGCCCATGGCAACGGCCGTGCGCCAGTGTCCGGATGGGATCATCGTGCGGCCGCGCTTTGACCGCTACCGCGAGATGTCCGGCCAGGTCATGGACATCTTCCGCGACGTCACCGAGGTGATCCAGCCCGTGTCGTTGGACGAGGCCTACCTGGACGTCACCGAGGCCACCGGCGACCGCTCGCCCATCGCCATTGCCATCGACATCAAGGAGCGCGTCGCCGCCGAGACCGGCCTCACCGTCTCCGTGGGCCTGGGCACCGGCAAGACCGTCGCCAAGGTCGCGTCGGACCTGCAGAAACCCGACGGCCTCGTGGTTGTCCCCGTCGGCGGCGAGGCCGAGTTCCTGGCTCCGCTGGCCGTGAGCAAGCTCATAGGGGTGGGTCCCAAGTCCGCCGCGCGTCTGCACGACGAGGGCGTGGACACCATCGGTCAGCTGGCTGAGATGCCCGACGCCTGGTTCGCCCGCCACTTCGGCAGGCGCGGCGACAGTATCCGCGACCGGGCCCGGGGCATCGACCATGATCCCGTCCAGACCTCCCGCGAGGCCAAGTCCATCAGCGCCGAGACCACTTTCGCCGATGACCTGCCCGGCAACTCCGACGAGGAGCGCGCCAACCTGCGGTCCATAATCGAGCGTCTGTCCGGTCGCGTCGCCGGCTCGGTGTCCCGAAAAGGGATGGTCGCCCGCACCGTCACCGTCAAGATGCGCCTCTCCGACTTCACCACCTTCACCCGCCAGACCACGCTGCCGTCGCCCACGGACGAGGAAGCGGCCATCGTGTCCACCGCGTGGATGCTTCTGGAACGGGAACTGGCTCCGGATCGCGCCTTCCGGCTCCTGGGCGTCGGCGTGTCCAGCTTCACCCAAAAGGAGGGCCCCGACGACGTATCGCCGGAGCCCGTGGCCGCGCAGCAGCGACTGATCCTGTAAGAACCTGTCGCCCCGAGGTGCTTCGAGGCTACGCCTGGAACGTCCCAGTCACCGGCTGGTGGCCCGCGTTCTCCGCGTAGGGTTCCTCGCGGTAGAGCGCCATCTGTTTCATGATGGGAATGTCCTGGATGGAGAACAGGATCGCCTCATCGTCGGTGTCGTTGGCGTGCTCGTGCCACACCCACGGCGGCACCACGAAGAAGTCGCCCTCGGTCCAGTCGAACCGCGTTCCGTCGATGACGCTGTGACCCTGGCCCTTGTACACCTGGTACACCGCGCAGCTGGTCTGGCGGTGCGCCCGGGTCGCAACGCCCGGCCGGATCATCTGCGCCCAGCAGGTCATGGTCTTCAGCACGGGGCCTCCGGTCATCGGGTCGCTGAACTCCATGGCGACGTCGTCGAAGGGGCTGGCGTCCACCCGGGCCAACTGCTGCAGCGCCTCGTGGGTCTTGTCCCACTTGTAGTGCCACAGCGCCGAGTAGGGCGCGGAAGGTTCCTCCCAGGCCGGCCGCAACGCGCCGGAGGCGAACTTGCGCTCCGACTCGGCCACGCCGACGATGGGCTGCTGGTCCTCGGGGTAGGCCTCGTAGAAGTTGGCCCGCAGGTAGCGGACCAGCGGCACGTCCAGCCCGTCCAGCCAGACCATGGGCTCGTCGCCCTCGTTGTTGTGGTCGTGCCACGTCCACGACGGCGTCAGCACCAGGTCGCCCGGCTCCATGTAGCACTTGTCGCCCTCCACGGTGGTGTAGGCGCCGGTGCCCTTGAGCACCCAGCGGATCGCTGTGGGCGTGTGGCGATGCGCCGGCGCGTTCTCGCCGGGCAGCAGCAGTTGCAGCGCGGCGGTGATGGTGTGGGTCGTGCCGCGATCCAGGCCGGGCGTCGCCAGCCGCAGCGTGCGGCGCTCCACGTCGCGGTCGGGCGTCACCAACTCGCCGCTCTTCATCACCAGCGGCTCCACCTCGGCCCACCGCCACAGGTAGGGCTCCATTTCCGGCAGCGGCTGGCCCTCGCCCTGCAGCCAGCCGGGCTTGACCTGGATCCGGCCGGCGGTCTCGTAATACTGCTGCTCCTCCTGGGTGTTCAAGCGTTCTGTTGTCGCCATGCTGCCACCTCCTGCGCTCAGTTCCGTGTCTCGTTAGCGGCGATTGTAATCGCCATCGAACCGCGTGTCATTCCGCCTGGTTACCGAATCGTCGCGCAGGGGGGTGATACAATCGCATTAAAGCCCAAAATCCCTGCCCCGAGACGAGGAGAATCATGGCCAGACTGCCCGTAGTAACCCGAGACATGGTGCCCGCAGATTTTGCCGATGCCTTCGACGAACTGACCCGACCCACCGGAGGGACCATCACCGGCGGCCCCTATTCCATCGCGATCAACAGCCCCGAGATGGCGCGGCGGCGCAGCAGCCTGACCGGCTACCTCCGCTTCGAGAGCACCTTCTCCAAGCGCATCCAGGAGCTGGCGATCCTGGCCACCGCCCGTAATTTCGATTGCCCATACATCTGGAACGCCCATGCCCCCGCCGCGCGCCGCGAGGGTGTGAGCGACGCCCTGGTCGACGCCATCCGTGATCGGCAACCGCTGCCCGACATGCCCGCCGACGAACGGGCGATCGTCAACTTCTGCAATGAGTTCTACGCCAACCACCGCGTTTCCGGCTCCACATTCCAGATCGCCCTGGAGCAGTTTGGCGCGCAGCACCTGGTGGAGATCACCGCGCTCATGGGCAACTACGCCCAGACCGCCTTCTTCCTGAACGCCTTCGAGGTGGAACTCCCCACGGATCGCACCGAGTCCGTGCTGCCGGTGTCCTGACATCGGCCGACGTTGATGCGTCAAAGCGTTTGCCAGCGGCCGAACCGTGCGCGTTCTCATCATTGGCGCCAGCGGGTTTATCGGCCGCTATGTGTCCCGGCGTTTCGCGGACACGGGTGCCCACACCGTCTTCAGCACCTATAACTCCCGCCCGCCGGTTGACGATGGGGCGTCCTGGCATCGTCTGGTACTCACCGATGACCCGGAGTTGGAGGCGCTCTTTGACCTGGCCCGACCCGACGCGGTGGTGCATCTGGCCGCCATGGCGGACGTGGGCGCCGCCGAGCGCAACCCCGAAGTGGCTGTGGCAGTCAACGCGACGGCTACCGCGACCATTGCCCGCCTTGCCGAGCGCCACGGAGCCCACCTCGTCTTCGTGTCCACCGAGTACGTATTCGATGGTCGGGCCGGCCCGTACACGGTGGACGATTCGCCATCACCCAACACGCAGTACGGCCGGACCAAGTTCGAAGGCGAGCAGGCGGTGGCGGCTCTCTGCACATCCTGGAGCATCGTGCGAACCAGCATCGTCTACGGCTGGCCCGCTCCGGGTCGCCGCAACTTCGTCCCCATGCTCGTCGATCGCCTCCGCAACGGCGAGCCGTACCAGGGTCCCACCAACGTGTACCGTTCGCCGGTCTACGTGGAACACCTCGTTGATGGCATCGTCCGTATCGCTGAGGGGACCCACACCGGGGTCCTGCACGTTGCCGGGCGCGACTGGGTCACCATGCATGAATTCGCGGTCGCCGTCGCCGCGAGGTTCGGGTTGGATGCGAGCCTGGTGGTCCCGGTCGCGAATGCGGTGAATGACCGGCTGGGCCTGGATTGCACGCGCACGATGGCTGACCTGGGCCGGCCCCATCCCGGGCTGGACGAAGGTCTCGCCGCCATGCGAGCCGCCGCCCCGGGCGGGTGACGTTTCCCGGCTGCCGCTCATACTCGCGGACGCCGGGCGATCACCAGCAGGATTGCGGCAGCCACGGCCACTGCCGCCAGCGCCAGGAACGCGCCCTGGTAGCTGCCGGTACGGTCGTACACCACCGCTGACGCTAGCGGGCCCACCGCGAAGCCAACAACCTGCGCCGCCCGGCTCACGCCGAAGATGCTGCCCAACGACCCCCGACCGTAATAGCCGGCCCACAGTATCGGCGCCAGCGTGTTGATGCCCGCGCCCACGATGCCCTGCAACACGGCGAACAGGTAGGTCTCCGGCAGGTTGTCGGCTCTCATCAGCACCCACATACTCACCGCTGCCAGCAGATACGCCAGGACGAGCAACAGCTTGGGCGAGGAGCGTTCCGCCAGCAGTCCGCACGCCAGCGCCGCCAGCGCACCGGATACGGACATTACGCTGATCGCGGCCACCGCCGCGCCGGCGCTTAGCCCCTGCTGCGTGAGATGCGGCACCAGGTGCAGTCCGATGCCGGAGGTCGCCGTTGCCACCAGGAACAGGGACACCAGTATCAGCCAGAACGACGGCGTCCGGATAACGGTCCGGAGCCCTACGTCCGGATCCGCGATGGACGCTTCGGAACCGGTGGACAGGGAGGATGTTCCGTCGCCATCCACGCGCAGGCCCAGGTCTTCCGGTTGCCGTCGAACCAGCAGCAGCGCCGGAACCGTTCCGACCACCAGCATCACCCCCGCCAACATCATCCATGCCGCCCTCCAGTCCCATTGCGAGATGATGACCTGCACCAAAGGGGCCAGCACGATCACGCCCCCCGCGTTGCCCAACATCACCAGACCCGTCGCTCGTCCCCGGTACCGCGCGAACCACTTGCCGGCGGTCACCGATGCGCTGACCTGGATCAATCCCTGGTCGGCGATGCGCACGGCGGTGAACGCCACGTAGAACCCCGCCAACGCCTGGGCGAGCGAAAGGTACAGGCAACCCGCCACCACGATCAGCCCGCCGGCGACCAACGTCACCCGTGCGCCGAATCGGTCGACGGCCCGGCCGGTGAATGGAGCCAGACCGGCGCCCAACACGGCGCCCAGGCTGGTGGCGCCGGCCACTTCGGTGCGGTTCCAGCCGAACTCGAGGCTCATGGGCACCACGAACACCGTGAGGATGCTGATGGCGGTTGCCCCGTTGGCAAACGACATGCCCGACGCGGCGGATACCACCCACCAGCCGTAGTAGACCCTTTTCAGCGCGCTGTTCATCCGATGATTTCGATCTCCGAGGTACTTCAAAGCGCCGGCAGGCTGCCGTCCGGTCTTCCGTCCGGGCTGCGCCAACCCCTATGATATGATTTGGCCGGCGGCGCGCCGGCGACTGACGCTGGAGTGTCCCATTTCCCTGTCCAAAAACACCGGAAAAACGGAGGCTTGATTATGCCGTTTGGAGGCAATGACTGGCACGCGCTCCGACAGGAAGAACCGTTGGAGCCCGAAATCCCCATCTGCGATCCCCACCATCACTTCTGGGACTACCGCACGGAGCGGATCCCCTACCAGCGCTACCTGCTTCATGAGCTCGCGGCGGACATGAACAGCGGGCACAACGTGACCTCCACGGTCCTCGTGGAAGCTCGCTCGATGTACCGCACCACGGGCCCCGAGGAGATGCGTCCGGTGGGCGAGGTGGAATTCGTGCAGGGTTTGGCAGCGGCGTCGGCCAGCGGCCTGTACGGCTCGGGTCGCGCTGCGGCGTCCATCGTAGGCCATGCCAACCTGAACCTGGGCGACGGTGTCAAGCCGGTGCTGGAAGCGCTTCAGGCGGCCAGCCCCAACCGCTTCCGCGGTATCCGGCACTCGGTCACCTGGGACCCGCACCCCGAGGTCGAAAACACCGCCGCGCACAACCAGCCCAACCAGATGTCCAGCGACAACTTCCGCGCCGGCGCCCGTGTCCTCGCCAGCATGGGCCTCACGCTGGAAGGCTGGATGTATTTCCCGCAGATGTTCGAGTTGGCCGAATTCGCCAAGGCCGTGCCGAACCTCACCATCATCCTGAACCACATCGGCGGCCTGCTGCGCGTCGGCCCGTACTCGAACAGCGATGAGACGCTGGCGACGTGGCGTCAGGGCATCGCGGCCGCGGCCGAGTGTCCCAACGTGGTCATCAAGCTGGGCGGCATCGGCATGCCGCGCACCGGCTTCGACTGGCACGAGCGCGACATCCCCGCGAGTTCTGAAGAGCTGGCCAGTGACATGGCGCCGCTGGTCAACTACTGCATCGAGCAGTTCGGCCCCAACCGGTGCATGTTCGAGAGCAACTTCCCCGTGGACAAGGTGTCCTACTCATATAACGTCATGTACAACGCCTTCAAGCGCCTCTCGAAGGACTACTCGGCCACAGAGCGCGCCGCCATGTTCCACGACACGGCAGTGCGGGTGTACAGCGTGGACGAAAGCTGAGCAAAGTCGAACTCCGTAACCGCAAAAACACGCTATGTTGCTGATGCTTGGGTACGCAAGATACCCCAGCTTGTGACATAATGTACTTGCTATTTCGTCTAGATAGACCAATGAGTCTATTTGGGCATTGTTGAGCGCGTCTTTATAGAAAAAGTGAAGGAGGATATTCCAACATGACGACCACATTTTCGGGCCTGCGCAAGCGCTGGTTCGCCCTAGTTGCCGTTGGTGCAGTGGTTGCGGTCGCCCTGATGACCGGTACCCTGTTCGCGGCCAGCGAACGCCAGCAATCTGATCAAATGCCATTGAGCCAGCAATCGGTCACCGATGCCATGGACCCCGGCCTGGTTGCCGACTTACCGGCAGCGGTAGCGGATGCCAAAACGCCGGAAATAGCGCCCGTTACCGGTACGGAGCAGGTAGCGCCAAACCCCGGCGGGTCAGATGCCCTAAAGCAGTGGCTCTCCCAGAAACCGGAAACAATGGGCTACATAACGGAAGACGACGCCATTTCCGCCGACCCTGACGCTATGGACTGGCTCCTGTACCAGGCGGTTTACAAAAGCGTGTTGACACAGAACGAAGCCGACGCTGTGCAGGCGTGGTACGACCGACGCCCTTCAAGCCAGGAAGCCCCCGAGTTGCTGCAATACCAGCCGGCGTACCTTGACCGGCCCGGCGATCAGAACATCGCTACCGAATCGTTACTGGACGACGAATCCCGTTAACCCCACTATCGTGCCCCGGACTTGGAGTACTTCATGCCGAAGCTCATCAAGGGCCTGACCCTTCCGTTCCTAGCGCTTGTCCTGAGTGCCATGGTCGGCGTGCTTGTCGTAACCGCGCCGCCGGCGGCGGCGCAAGGTGGCGTGCCGCCCGTCACTAACATCCAGCTCGCCCCGGGTCCGAACTCTGGCGAAGTGGTGGTCTCCTGGGACGCCGTGCCGCAGGCGACACACTACCGGATCGGCTACGTCAACATGGAGGTCGACTACCACTTTGCCAAGGCGAGTTGCACGGCAGAATGGATCGAAGCGTTCATCTATGTTGACGTGAACGCGAGGAACATCCCCGTCAACAGCGGGCGCGCTGAGTACACCGTTCGTCGATTGTCACCGGGTGCCCGCCATGCTTTCACCGTGCTGACCACCAATAACTTTTACAACACTCGGGAAAACGCCGGCGGAGACTACTCGTGGCCCCAGAACCCGCGATGGAAGTTCTTGCCCGGTCGAGATACGCTTCCGCCGGGTATCTCCGTACCCGCAATTGACTGTACTCCTAGGACACTGAGCACGGCGGAGATTGCTCAGCTTGTCAGGCCCGCCTTGGTGAAGATCGTTGTTACCGATGGTGCTGGTCGTGTCTCTTCCGGGACAGGATTCATAGTGCGTTCTGAAGGGCTGGTGGTTACCAACCGTCACGTGGTTGACGATGCAAGTTCGGTAGCCGTGTTGATGACCGCTCCGGACGGCCGCCAATTGAACCTGACTGGACAGGTCGTGGGTCGCGGCATACTGGCGGATTTGGCAGTCGTTCGGTTGCCATCTGGACGTGGATATCCAACACTGCCGCTCGGTAACTCCAACGCTGTTGCCCAAGGTGACGAGATCACGGCTTGGGGGTATCCCTTGGGCAGTTTCTTGGGCACTGACCTTACAGTGACACGGGGTATCGTCTCTTCGACCAATAGAATCTTCGACGACACCAGGTACATTCAGACCGATGCGGCAATAGCTCCCGGCAACAGCGGGGGGCCAGTGGTGGATCGATTCGGCAACGTGGTAGGGGTCAACACGGCTGGCTTGGTTCGTATCCTGGACGATGGCACCACAGTTCCGATTCCTGGGATTTACTTGGCCATCGCCAGCAACGAGGTCAGGGCGCGGCTCCGAGACATGGCCACTGGTGGACCTGCTAGCGCGACCTATCGCAACCTTAGATTTGGCTATGGCTATAGCATGACCATTCCCAAGGGGTGGTAGGTGAGCGATGAGCTGCCCACATTCACACAGTTCTGGCCGTACGGCCGAAAAGGCGTGTCGTACATAGGCCGATATACATTTACCGAGCCCAGTGGTGCCAGCGATTCTGACCTTGACCTGTTAGTAAATTTCCGCTGGGACCGAGAATTGCCCACTTCGGCCGAAAACTGGATTCTGTTCGAGAAAATTGCCAAGCAAAAGATAACGATGAATGGTCACGATTTTTATAGGTTAGAGTATCGCAGACAGGGTCGGTCTACCGCCTGTGTTTCACATCGAATTGAACTGGTTAGCGTCTCGTCCGCTTACCCCGGCAAACCCATTGGGTTCGTGGCCGGAGTTGGTGTTTGTGTGCTCCACTTGAACACGCACATAGGCGACCGCCAAACGATGCTCAACAGCTTCCGCCCTTAATCCCATTGCCATGTTCCACGACACCGCAGTGCGGGTGTACAGCGTGGACGAAAGCTGAGCAACATCGTCAAATATGGCACGATACGTAGGCTGGGGTGACCGCAACGGTAACTCCAGCCTATGCTATTATTCCCAGGCTGAAATTCGATATATCATCGAGCAACGATTACCGACCGGACTACGGGAGATAGAGTCATGACTCGCAGCGGTTCCGTATTTCGCAAGCGTTGGCCCTTCCTGGCAGCAGCGGCGGTCGCGTTGGCCGTCGCGGTTGCCGCTGGTTCCATGTTTGCCGCTAACTCCGGTGAGCAGCCGGTCCAGGAGGCTGCCGCAGCCCAGGTGCAGCCCGACCTGACCGACCCGGGTCTGTATGCTAACCCATCGGCTCCTGCCGACGCCATCGCCGAACCGCAGGAACCTCGCATGCCAGCGGCTCCCCAGGCGGTGGCGCCGCCACCGCCCCCGAATGGGCAGGAGCCAGGCACGGATCAGGTGGTGCCGGCAGGATCAGGCGCGCTGGCCAGTTGGCTGGCGGACCGGCCCGCGAACATGGGATCGTTCAGCACGCAGGACGCCATCATCGCCACCGATCTGGATGTCGAATGGATGCTGCACCAGGCGGTAGAGAAAGACGTGATGACCGACGGCGAGGCCGATGATTTTCGCGTCTGGTTCAATGAGCGCCCCACAATCGATGACGCGCCGGAGTTGATAAATCAACTGCCCGAGCAGATACCCTCATCTGAAATTAAGGACTCCGGAAAGTCCGGGTTGCTTGATTCCCGCTAACCATCTGCGTCCCGTTGCCATCTACCGGAGTCTTTCCCGTGATCCCAAAAATGAGGATACTCAAACCACTATATCTGCTTTTCGTTGCCGTCGTCATAGTAGTTATCACGAGCAGCGTTGTCCCCGCCGAAGCCCAACCCACTGCCGCTCCGCCCACCAACGTGCGGGTTGTCAACGGATTCAACCCAGGTGAAGTGATCCTCACCTGGAGTTCCGCCCTTGGTCCAACGCACTATCGCGTTGGGTGCGTGAACATGGACCGGGACTATCCGAGGGCCAAAAACAGTGTCACCGGCAACTGGCGACAGGCGTTCGTCTTCGTGGATGTGGACGCTCCCAACGTCAGCCACGATCAGGCAACTTACACCCTATACGGCTTGCAGGAAGGCGCTTATCACGCTTGTACGGTCCTGAGTAACAGCACACGGTACGGCCAGCCCACGTGGCCGACGCCCTACTGGCAGTACATAACGGTAACCGACCACAGCGGCGCCTGCCCGACCGTAGCGCCCGCCCCACCGCCAGTTACGGGACGTCCGCTGACCATCGCCGAAGTGACCCAACTGGTCAAACCCGCCATAGCCAACCTGTTGGTGCATTACCCCACAGGCGGCGCCGGTGGTGGAACCGGCTTCATAGTACGCTCGGATGGGTTGATGGTGACCAACCGGCACGTGGTGGAGGATGCGGAGACTCTGACCGCGCAGATTGAAACTCCGGACGGGGAGTTGTTGGAATTCACTGGCCGGGTTCTCGGCAAGGGTATATTGGCAGATCTGGCGGCGGTCCAATTGAGCTCAAACCGGCCTTTTAATACGTTACAACTGGGTGATTCCAGCCAAGTCGCTTACGGCGACGAGGTGACGGCCTGGGGATTTCCGATCAGCCAGTATATAGGGACGGGTCCCACCTTGACCAGGGGGATTGTGTCGGCACCTCACAGGATATACGACGATCTCGACTGGGTTCAAATTGACGCTGATGTCAACCCGGGGAACAGCGGCGGGCCACTGATCGATCGATACGGCAAGGTCATCGGGGTTAACACCGCTGGATACGAGGTACTGCAAGGCAGGATTATATCCGGTATCAATCTCGCTATCGCGAGCAACGAGGTTGCTGAACGTCTAGCGCTTTACGAAACGGGCGGCCCCTCCCAGGCAACCTACCACAACCTCAAATGGGGATATGGCTACAGCATGGTTATTCCCGAAGGTTGGTACATTTTGGGCGAGGGACCGCAAGGCCTCACAGGCCAGTTTTCCTTTTTTGAGGCATACGGCGGGGAACGCCGCTCAGACATTCTCACCTTAAGACTGTCGGGCCCGTACTTGGACCGAAACACCGAACTGTCCATCCTGGCCGGCGGGTATTGGAACGTGATCCTGCCGACATTTGCTGAAGACTGGCATTTCTTTCGTCAGGTGTCCCCTCCCGCGGGAGTGAATATCGGCGGCCACCTGTTTGCTCGCATGGAATATCTCTGGCAGGCTGAAGAAGAAGATTGTGTCTTGCATGAAGTTGCGCTGGTCAGTATTTCATCCGAGTACCCCAATAAACCGTTCGGATTTGTGGCCACAGGTGCGGTATGCCAGGAGGTACAGGCGATCTACGGCAACGAGCGGGACAGTATCATCCGTAGCTTCCGACCCTGAAAAAAATGCGCCACGAGGTCGGATGTTACCTTGGGCCGCCGCAGCGGCCCTTTCCTTTGACAACACCGGCGGATGTTACAATCCCCGCCAGCAACATCCCTCGTCGACGTTCAAGCATTAGCACCCCATGCGCTTCCAAACCCCCACCGGACAGGCGGCGCTCATCAGGAGGTTGGGTTTGGCTATGGACCCGCAGCGCTTTCCGCCGGAGTTCTTCCAGCGGGATGATGAATCCAACGACGCCGAGTTCTACACCATGCCCCGCCTCGTCGTGCACATCGACGACGGCGCGATCGTAGCCGTCGGCCGGCTCTTCCAGCAGCTGATACCCGAAAACGCCGAGGTGCTGGACCTGATGAGCAGCTGGCGCACCCACTGGCCGGAGGAGCACCCCCGCTCCCGCATTGTCGGCCTGGGCATGAACGCCGCCGAGATGGCCGACAACCCCCAGCTCAGCGAGTACCTGCTCAAGGACATCAACGTCGACCCGTCCCTGCCCTTCGAGGACGAATCCTTCGACGCCGTGGTCATCACGGTGTCGGTGCAATACATGACGCAGCCTGTGATCGTTTTCTCGGAGGTCTCCCGCATCCTGCGGCCCGGCGGCGTGTTCATCGTTACTTTCTCCAACCGTTGTTTCCCGACCAAGGCGGTGCGGGTCTGGCGCTCCACCAACGACGAGGACCACATCGAGCTGGTAGCCTCTTACATGCAGCACGCCGGCGGTTTCAACGGTGTGCGTGGCGGTATCGCCAACCCCGACATGGCCCCGCCCGGCGACCCTCTGTTCGCCGTGTTCGCCTACAAGGAAACCGGCAGCGGGGACGATGCGGGCGGGTGATACACTATCCGGGACATCCTCCGAGGGCACTGCGATGACGACTGCCAAGCCAAAACTGCTTACTGCGGATGACCTGCTCCGTCTGGACAGTCAAGGGGTCAGGGGTGAATTAATCCGGGGGGTGCTGCACGAAACCATGCCAGCCGGAGTGAAGCATGGCAAGATTGCGATGCTGTTAGGTTCCAAGTTCGTAACGCACGTTGTGCCGGCAGGTTTGGGCCATGTATTCGGTTCCGATTCGGGCGTGCTTTTGGAGAGAAACCCCGATACGGTTCGCGAGCCCGACCTCGCCTACGTTTCCGCAGAGCGGCTGCCACTCGACGCCGACGTTGACGGTTACTGCCCGGTAGCGCCCGATCTTGTAGTGGAAATCAAATCGCCCAGTGATTCGGAGCGGGAGGTGGACGACAAGGCCACCATGTGGCTGAGCCACGGGGTGCGGATGGCACTGGTGATAAACCCGGAAACCGGCACGATACGGGTGCGTCAGCCAAACCTGCCGGCGGTCATACTTGCCATGGATGACACGCTGGACGTTGGTGAGGTATTGCCGGGCTTCAGCTGCTCAGTGCGTGAGATATTGGGAAACTAGGACGCCTGACGGTAACGGTTTACGATGGGCAACCGCCGGTCCTTGCCGAAGGCCCGCGGCGTGATCTTCACGCCTGGGGGTGCCTGCCTCCGCTTGTATTCGTTGCGGTCGACAGCGGTGATGACCTGCTGCACCCATTCCGGGCGGTGTCCCATGTCCACCATGTCGGTGTACGCGTAATCATCCTCCACGTACGCCTTGATGATCGGGTCCAGCAAATCGTAGGGTGGCAGGCTGTCTTGATCGGTCTGGTCGGGGCGCAGCTCTGCGCTGGGTGGTTTGTCCAGCACGGCCTGGGGTATCAGCGGACGTCCGTTTCCAGTGCGGGCGTTGCGCCAACTGCACAGCTCGTACACCAGCGTCTTGGGCACATCCTTGAGCACCGCGAACCCGCCGGCCATGTCACCGTAGAGCGTGGCGTAACCCATGGCCATCTCGCTCTTGTTGCCGGTTGTCAGCACCAGCCAGCCGAATTTGTTGGAGATGGTCATCAGGACGTTGCCACGGACGCGGGCCTGCACGTTTTCCTCGGCGACGTTGGCCTCGGTACCGGCGAAGTGGGCCGCCAGCATCTCAGTGAAGGCATGGTGAGCCGGCTCGATGGGGATGCGCCACAGGCTGATGCCCAGGTTGTCGGCCAGTTCCTGCGAATCGGCGACACTTCCCTCCGATGAGTAGCGCGACGGCATGGTGACGCCGACCACGTTGTCCGCGCCGAGAGCATCTGCGGCCACAGTGGCGGTGAGCGCCGAGTCGATGCCACCCGACAGGCCGATGAGGGCGCGGCCAAAACCGGACTTGCGCACGTAGTCGCGGGTGCCCACCACCAGGGCCTGGTACACCTCCTCGGTGTCCTCCGGTGACCGGCACAAGAGTGGTTGCGCCTGCTGGCGGTTTGTCAGCCGATGCTCGGACACTTTCGTCACCCGGGACTGGCCCACCTCGCTCAGGATCTGCGGGTCTTCCTTGCGGGCGCGGGGGTCGCGCAGCCGTTGTCGGAACACTGACTCCACGTTCAAGTCGGCCACAATCAGGCTGTCTTCGAAAGCAGGGCCGCGAGCGATTACGGTTCCGTCAGGAGAGCAAATGACGCTGGCGCCGTCAAAAACCAACTCGTCCTGCCCGCCCACCGCGTTGAGGTAGGCCACAAACACCCCGTGATCGGCGGCCCGGGTGGAGATCATGCGCTCCCGCTGGCCGGCCTTTCCGGCATGGAACGGCGACGCGTTGATGTTGACTATGACCTCGGCGCCGGCCTCCCGCTGCACCGCGATGGGGCCGATGGGGTACCAGATGTCCTCGCAGATGCCAATGCCCACCGGCGTTCCGTTGATCACATACACCGGGCATTTGTCGCCACGGCGGAAGTAGCGGTCCTCGTCGAATACGCCATAGTTGGGCAGGTACATCTTGTGGTACCAGTCCAGGATGCGACCGTCGTTGATGATCGCGGCGGCGTTGGCGACGTCGTTCTGGTCGGTCAGAACGTCGGGGCAGCCCACAAAGGCCGCGATTCCCCGCGTGGCTGCGGCGACTCGTTCCATTGCGACGGCGCAGTCGGACAAAAACGACGGCTTGAACAGCAGATCTTCAGGCGGATATCCCGTGATCGCCAGCTCCGGGAACGCGACCACATCCGCGTGTCGCGCCCGCGCTTCCTCGATCAACTCGATGATGCGGGAGGTGTTGCCGGGAATGTCGCCGACGGTGGGGTTGAACTGGGCCAGGGCCAGTCGGAGCGTGCGCTGCATCGCCGCATTATAACTCAGGCTCGAAATGGAGCCGCTCAGGTTGCTGCTATAATCCCACGATATTTCGGTCGGGGTTCAGGGACGCCGGCCAATTGGCCGACGTGATCTTGTGAACCTGGCTTCCGTTCTTTGCTGCCCAGCTGTGACGGCCGGCTGCATCGGCAGCGCTCCTTCCTGCTGATGCGCGCCCTGCAGACCCGCGCCGCACGGGCCACTCCCTTTTACTACGGATGGGTGATACTTGGCCTTTCGGGTATCGCCTCCTATTCATCACGGCCGCTGATGTCCGTTGCGGTGCTGACGGTGTTCTTCATCCCCATGTCCGAGCAGTTCGGCTGGACCCGAGCCGAGTTCGCTGGTGCGGTCAGCCTCGGTGGTGTGGTGGGGGTGGTCGCCGCTCCATTGGTTGGTCCGGTGTTGGATCGTTATGGTGCCGGCATGGTTGTTGGAATTTCCTCCGGCATCGCTGGAGTATGTGCGGTGGCGTTGGGCTCGGTGACCCAGATCTGGCAGTTCTACTTGGTCTATGTGCCGGGCCGCATGGTGTTCGCCAGTCCCCTGGAGTTGGGCACGTCGGTGGCGGTGAGCAACTGGTTCATCCGCCGGCGGCCCTTCGCCCTGGCCATGAACCACGTGTCCCAGGGATCAGGGTTGGCGATAATGCCACTGGTCGCCCAGGCCATCACCGGCACGTGGGGATGGGAAACGGCATGGTACGCGCTGGGCGCCTGGACGGTTGCCGTGGGCGTGGTGCCCGCGATTTTGCTGATGGCGCGTCGGCCGGAGGACCTGGGGATCGAACCGGACGGCAGCGGCGGCAGGCCACGGGCCGGCTCACAGGCCTCCTCAGCGCGCCGGCCTCAGAGCGCTGGGGATGAGATCAACTTCACCCTCCGGCAGACGATGCGGACTCGGGCCTTCTGGCTCATGGTGTTGTTTTCTTTCGCCAGCTTCATCGTGCAGGCCGGCGTCTCGCTGCACCAGGTGCCGCATTTCATCGACCAGGGAGTGCCGGCGTCAACAGCGGTATGGGCCGCCAGCACCTTCGCCATTTCCCAGGTTCCGGCGAGCATCTTCTGGTCCGCAATCTCGCAGCGAATCGCGGCCCGGTTTGTGATGCTGGGATCAGGGTTGGTGGTTGCATCCGGAGCCATTACCACCGCCTTCGCCAGCGGCATCACCATGGGCGTGGTTGGAGCGTTCATCCTAGGTTTCGGCGTCGGCGGATTGCACATCATCGGCCGTCTGGTCTGGGCGGACTACTTCGGGCGCCTGCACATGGGGGCAATACGGGCGTGGGGACTGGCGGCGCAAGTGGGTGGGCAGGCCCTCGGGCCAATCGCGGCTGGATTGGCGGTGGATCGGGTGGGCAGTTACCAGGGAGCATTCCTGGCTTTCGGCATCAACCTGGCGGTGGTCTCGCTGCTGATGCTCGCGGCAACGCGCCCGGGACGAGAGGCGGCCGACGGTGGCCAGCAGATAATCCCAGGAGCGTAGCCCGCTGAGCCTCGTTCTGGCCTGACCCGGCGCGCCCGATCCCCAGGTCCTCGGCTCGACGGGCGAGCGCAGCGGGAACCCGGAATTTCCTCTACCCCCAGGAGCGCAGGCGGATGTCCTCGCTGGCGTCCATGTCGGCCTGCGCTTCATCTGGCTGGTCGTTGAACAGGTGCGATAGCGATCGCCGGGAGTAGTAGTTGTCGTCGTCCGGGTCCAAACGGATGGCCTCGGTCAGGTCGTCTATGGATTGCTGGTACTCGCCCACCTCGTACCAGGAAATGCCCCGGTTGAACCACGCATCGGCGCACGTTGCGTCCAGTTCGATTGCTGCCGTGTAGTCCGCTATGGCGCGCTCGTACACGCCGTTGCGGCTGTAACGGTTGCCCCGGTCCACGTATTCTTCTGGGGTTTCCGGCTCCGGAGGCTGAATGGGTGTGTTCCGGGAAGTCACGTATCGCCCTACATTACCGACCGGACCAGCCCGCCATCTACCAGCATGGTCGTGCCGGTGATGTAGCTGGAGCGGGAGGAGGCGAGGAATGCGACCAGATACGCCAGTTCGCGAGGTTCGCCGATGCGCTTCAGAGCCGTCTGCTCGGCCCGCTGGGCCAGAGCGTCCTCCAGCGGGATGCCTTGCGTGCGCGCCCGATCCTCGACGTTCTCCATCATGCGTTCGGACATGATGCTGCCGGGGCAAACGTTGTTGATCAGGATGTTCTCGTTCCCCAGGTCGTCGGCGAGGTTTTTCATGAATCCGATGACGCCCATGCGGGTCGCCGCGGAAAGGGCCAGGTTGGGGATGGGAGTGTAAACGGTGCTTGCCAGGATGTTGATGATCCGTCCGCCGCCCTGGGAGCGCAGGTGCGGCAGGGCCTCCCGGGTCATGCGGGCGAAGAAGAACAGCGAGCGGTTGGCGGAAATCTGCCAGAGTTCTTCGGTGGAATCCTTCGCGTAAGCTTGCGGGGGCCCTCCCGAGTTGTTGACCATGATGTCGATCTGTCCGAAGTGCGAGGCGGTGTGCGCCACCAACTCGGCGATGGTCTCCTCGTTGTCCAGATCGCCGGCGTAGGTGAAGATGTCAGCGCCCGTGGCGGCGCGTATTTCGTCCGCTGCCTGTTCCAGTGGACCCGGATTTCGCGCGCACATGGCAACGCGAGCCCCCTCTTCCGCCAGGACCTCGGAGCACGCTCGCCCCAGCCCGCGACTGGCGCCGCCCACTATCGCCACCTTACCGTTCAGTTGCAGATCCATTACCCGGCCTCCTCGAATGCTGCACGGGATTATAACAGCCGATCCTGTTTTCGACGGCGACCGGCCGGTCCCTTTCCCGCGCCGGCTCGGACGCCCCGGACACCATTCGGCAATGGTGTACAATCGCGGGCGGTATGGCAACGAACGTGAGCATACAATCGACCGGCGCCGAAATCGAAGCCGCCGCGGTGGAATTCGCCCGCGGTGCGGGGGACCTGCTGGCCGGCCACTTCGGGCGCGCGCTCAGCGTCGAGTACAAAGACAAGGCCCAGCAGGACCCGGTCACCGCCGCCGACAAGGAGACCCAGGCGTACCTGGTGGAGCGGATATCTCGTCGGTTCCCTGACCACGGGATACTGGGCGAAGAGGACGACGCCAGCGCCGACGGGGATCGGTCTGCCGACGACTTCCTGTGGGTGCTGGACCCCCTGGACGGGACCACCAACTTCATGAACGGTTTGCCCGTGTATGCCTCCTCGATCGGCGTGCTGCACCGGGGCCGCCCCCTGGCCGGGGCCGTGTATATTCCCTGGCCTTCCGCCGACGCGTCCGGCATTGTGGTCCACTGCCACGCCGGCGGTGGCGCCTTCGCTGATGGCGAGCCCGTCTCGGTGTACCAGGCGGAGAAACCCCGTGGCGACCGTCTCATTGGCCTGCCGGGCTCTTTCGGCGCGTCCACGCGGGTTGGAAAGGGGCTGAAAGGCCAGCCGCTGGGTCAGCTCCGCGTCACCGGCAGCATCGCCTACGAGCTTGCGATGACCGCCCTGGGCGTGATGCAGTTCGCCGTCATCGGAGCGCCCCGGATGTGGGACATGCTGGGCGGAACCGTGGCCGTGCAGGAAGCCGGCGGCACGGTGATGACGCGCCTGTCGGGGCGCAAGCAATGGCATCCGCTCGATTCGCTGGTGCCGACCTGGGATGAGAAACCGCCCACCATGGCTGAGTTGCGCAAATGGGTCGCGCCGCTGGTGGCGGCCAACCCCACGTTGGCTCCGTTGATCGCCCACAACCTGCACAATCGCCGGCGTCCGTTCCGACGCATGTACCGGGGCGTCAAGAAAGCCCTGAGCGCATCAAAATAGACGCCCGGATCGTCAGCACGATTCGATACCATCATGTCAGTTCGCTACGGCGTCAGCCTGCTCACCGACCCTGACTTCACCGCCCGCGCCTACCGGGCACGCCAGCTGATTTGCGGCCAGTTCGCCTGCTGGGCGGCCGAGATGCACATGCTGCACATGCTGATGTCCGACTATTTCCCCTTTGATGGGACCGATGATCCAACGGCCGAAAACCAATTGGCCGAAGAACTGGCACAACTCGCGGAGCGCTACCGCCGCGTATCGCCCCGGTTCCCCCTTTTCAACCGAGGGATCACCACCACGCGGGACGCTGACAGCGACGGGAACATCTGGCTGGACTTCTCGCCCGAGGTGGTCAACGAATCGCTGTACCGGTTGCAGGCGATGGTCGCAGACCTTTTGGAGCGCAATCCGGGCGTGGGCGGTCCCCGGCGCGTTTATAACCCTGACTTCCCGCCCCAGATGCCGCTGCTGTCCCATGCGAACCTGCCCGACTCGGTCTTTGACAGCGCCGTCGAGTTCGCCCGCTCAGTCACCGACGAACTCAAGGTGTCGCAGATAACGCGCGCGTGGCGACTGACGCTGACCCGTTTCGAATCCAATGCCGCCGGCGATGACTGGTCCGGTGGGCGATGGGCGACCGACCTGCAGTGGCGCGTTATAGGCAGTTACAGCTTGTGATGACCGGCTTCGCCGGCCCGTCAATTTCCTCGATCTTCGCGGCGAAGCCGGCTGACCGGCGCATCCGTGACGCGGACGACGCGCGTAAAATCGATCAACCGCTGTGGCGGTTCCACGAAACCTGTTCGTAGCGGTAAAATTCCCGCGAAAGGCCAAAGTGCGTAGAGCCATTTCCGGATAGAAGCTACATCCTGCTCCTGGAAGCAGACCGGTAACCCGCAATGACAACCAATATTGCAACGATGCTCGCATCATCTCTGGTAGCGGCCATAGTTATGGCCGGTGTTTGCGCGGTCATTCAGGCCGTGGTCAAGGTGCGCGCCCACCGCCAACTGACCCGATTGCATCGGGAATTGGACCAGGCGCGGCAGGAGCACATCGAGGCGATGCAGATCCAGTACCAGCATCAGTGCCAGCTATGCGCCGACCTCGGCTTGCCCGAGCCACCGCTGCCGGAGGTTTTGCAGCCTCAAGAGGAGCCTGATACCGCGGCCAAGCGCCGTTTCCGGATACCCGTGGGCCTGCCCTTCCGAAACAAGCAATCGGTGTTGCACCGGGCGCCCCGGGGATCGTCGGCCTTCATTGTGGGACGTTACGGCGCCAGCTTTGCCGCTTCGACCGTATGGAAAACTTCCTCCGGGAACATCCTGCGGCTGGCGAGTCCGGTCACGAGCCGCTTATTGGCCTTCGGACCTCGCGTTGCTGGTTTCGCGCCCAGGTTCGCCGCCGCCGGTGGCGGCGCTACTGGTTCCATCGCGGCAGGCACAGGAGTCCGCTTTGCGCTTGGGGCCATCTCGATAATTGGCCTCATTATCGGCCCAGCCTTGACGGCCTGGGCCGTGTATCGCGAATTGCGCAAGGTCCGGAAGGCCCGCCAAGAGCAAGCCGAAACCCTGGCGCAATTCGGCGCCGATCTTGAGGCGATGTCCCGCCGCACCGCGGAACTGGAAGCCCAACTGCCGGCTGGGGATGTAACCGTCTTGCCAGGCGGCTTAGGCCAGACGCGAGAACCATCCGTGCGCCAAAACGAGTCAGAAACCGCCACGCAAGCTTTCGGCAGTACGGATCCCGGCCGTCAACGTGCCTTTACTGCTGGTCAACCTTCTGAAGTCGCACTCGGACTGGATCCCGTGCCAGAATTCTTCGGACTGACCGAAAAAAGCGCCAAACCGGATTGACATCTCCGGTGTAATGGCAAGCTTGCCCTGGGCAATCAACGAAATGGTCCTCGAGGGTACCCCGATCGCTTCGGCCATGGCTTTCTGCGAGATCCCCATGGGCTCCAGATATTCTTCGATGAGGATTTCGCCCGGGGTAATCGGATCGCTCATGGTGCTAACGCGTTCACTGTAACCATATTGTTAATGATAGTCTCGGATCGTTACTTGATCCGGCCCAGCTTCCGTCCAGTGGAAAACGATCCTCCACTGGTCGTTTACTCTAACTGAATAGTACCCTGCATAGCTTCCTCTGAGCAATTCCAGTCGGTTGCCCGGTGGAACCGCCAAATCTCCGAGAACGCGCGCCTGGTTGAGCTGGATCAATTTTCGAACGGCTACCCTGGAAATAGCGGTGAATCGGCGGCTGTTCCCGGTCGCGAACAATTCCTCGGTCTCCCGGTCGCCGAAGGATTGGATCATCGTGGGCGCTTAGTGCATCACCAAGCCGCCGTCCACGTTGATGGTCTGGCCGGTGATGTTGCGCGCGCCCGGGCTGGCCAGGAACGCGGCCATCGCCGCGATGTCTTCCGGCTCGTTGGCGCGTCCGATGGGGATGTTCGATGCTCGCTGGGACTGCAACTCGTCCACGGATATGCCCATCTCGGCCGCGCGCTGCTCCATGGTGGAGGTCGCCATCGCCGTTATCGTTGAGCCGGGGCAGATGGCGTTGACGTTGATGTCGTAACGCGCCAGCTGGTGCGCCGCGATCAGCGTCATGGATATGACGGCGCCCTTGCTGGCGGCGTAGGCCGCGTTGGAGGTGCCACGATAACCCTTGCCGGCGATGGAGGCGATGTTGACGATGCGTCCGCCGCTGCCCTGGTCGATCATCTGCCGGGCGGTGCGCTGCATGACGAAGAAGGCGCCGCGGGCGTTCACGCGGTGGATGCGGTCCCAGTCGTCCTCGGTGATATCCATGATGTCGAGGTACCGAGTTACGCCGGCGTTGTTCACCAGGATATCGACCCGGCCCAGCGCGCTCACGGTGTCAGCGATCACCCGGTCAATGTTGTCGCCATCCCCGATGTCTGCCGCGATGGCAACACTGTTGCGTCCCGTGGCCCGGACGTCCGTAGACGTTTCTTCCACCGCGTCTGCGAGAATATCCGTCACCGCCACATCTGCCCCGTCGCCGGCCAACGCCAGCGCCGTGGCCCGACCCATCCCGCGCCCTGCGCCGGTGACCAGCGCAACCTTTCCTTCAAGAGACATAGCGATCCTCTCCGTTTAATGCGATTCAGCGGGCTGTCAGCGGTTCAAGCAAGTTCAGGAGCGTTGCCACCTAATCCAACGAAGCCTCGATGTTGTCAGCATGCAGAAACCGCTTGCGTTGGTAAAAGTTGCCGTGCAGGCCAGGCGGCAGCCACGGGGCGAGACTATTATCCACCGCTTCCGGGAAGCGGGGCGAGTTAGCAACCACGCGACCCTCACTGCCGTTACACGTTCCAGCGTGGGCCGGCGGTATCCGCTCGGCGGACGCTACAGCGCCCGCAGCAATTCCTGGTAGTTCTCCCGTCCGGTGCGTCGCAGGCGTAGTTCCTCAGTGATCTCCAGGTCGCCGGAGTCCTCCAGCAGTTCCACGTGGGCGACCACCTCCGTCAGTGCTGCGAAGAAGTTGCCGCCTTCCAGCTTGCGTCGCTCGAAGGTCAGGCGCGTCACGTCCTCCAGGGGCTGCGGCTCCGGCCCTGCTGTTACCAGTATGCGCCCGAGCCTGCGCGCGTGGAACCGGATCAGGTCCGACGCCCGCTGGGCGGTCTGGAAATTGAATTTGTGGTTGTTGTAGAGCCGATGGGCCGGCAGGATCGCCACCTCGGTTCCCAGGTCGGCCACCCGCTGCAGCGAGCGCAAGTAGGTCAGCAGACCGTAGGAGTCGTCGGGGTCCTGGTGGTGGACCGGAAGGTTGCGTCGAACCTCGCCATTGAAATTGGTCTTCATAGTGGGGTGCGGGCTGATTTCAGGAAGCACGTGGTCTCCGGTGAAAACGATGTCGCTGCCCGTGCCGTCACCGATGACCGCGCAAATTTCGTCCGGCGAATGCCCCGGGGCGTGCATGTAGGTCAGCATGCCCTGCTGTTCCCCGTGGTTGATTGGGTGCCCGACCTGGTGTGTCCGGCGCGACGCCATGTATCGTTGGCGCTCTTCGGAATCGGAATGCTCGAACCCGTTGGCTCGCGCGGTCGTCCACATCGCCTCTTTGATCGGAGAATTGGTGGCCATCTGCAGGTCCCGTGGATCAAAGGGCAGCAGCGGTTGGTAGATGTCGTGCGCCCAAAGCTCTGCACCCGACTGCTCGATCACGCGTGCCACTCCGCCGTCGTGGTCGGCGTGACCGTGGGTGATGATCACCCGGTCGATGTCCCGCACCTCCAGCCCGCCCAACGCCATGCCGGTTCGCAGCAGGTCGAAGGATGCTTCGGCCCCCGGATCGATTAGGGTGAGCCCTTCGTTCTCGAAGATGTACGCCCACGTTGGACCGGTATGAGAGTGCCCCTCCTGCGGAACGGCGACGGTGTGAATAGTTCGCCCGTACCCATCAGTCAGTCGCAGGGTCATGCCGTTGCCGGCGGAGTCGCCGTTACGGAGGACATCGATCTCGGTGAAGTAGTCGGGCATGCGGGGTTCCCTCCTGGAGCGGAAGCGGCAATAGTATTCAATACTATACGGCGCGCATTATAACCGCTTGGCGGTCTCGGCGGGGCGGGGAAAGCCGGCAGGCAGCGCGTCCGTACTCGTGTGACCAGGCCTGAAACCGCAGTTGCCCCTGCTATAATGCCGGCGACCGACGGTCAAGATGCGGAAGGCAGGAGGTCGCGCGATGCGATTGGAAGGCAAGGTTGCGCTCATCACTGGAGCCGCCAGTGGTGTTGAGGGCGAATTGATGGGCTTTGGCGGCGCTGCGGCCCACATGTTCTGCCGCGAGGGGGCCAGGGTGGTCCTGGGGGATATCAACACCGAGGGTGGCGAGCGCACCGCTGAGCAAATTCGCGCCGCCGGCGGTGACGCCATCTTCGTCAAGCTTGACGTGACCCAGGAACAGGACTGGATCGACGCCGTCGCCGCGACCGTATCCGCGTATGGCACTCTGAACGTACTGGTGAACAACGCCGGCTCCGGAGCCCGTTACACGGTTGAGGAGACCACCGAAGAAGCGTGGGACGGCCAGATGGACGTCCACGGCAAGGGCACGTTCCTCGGAACCAAGTATGCCATCCCCGAAATGCTCAAGGCCGGTGGCGGTTCTATCGTCAACATCTCATCCATCTACGGTCTGGTGGGGAGCCCCACGTCTACCGCGTATCACGCCGGCAAGGGGGCCATTCGCCTGTTGACCAAGAGCACCGCCATTCAGTACGCAGCGGACAAAATCCGCGCCAACTCAATCCACCCCGGGTACTGCCGCACGCCGTTGACGACACGCAGCTACGAGAACGAACGGCACTTCACCTGGATCAACGAGCAGATTCCCATGGGAAGGGTCGGCAACGCCGACGACATCGCCTATGGCATAGTCTTTCTGGCATCGGACGAGTCGTCGTTCATGACCGGGTCAGAGCTCGTGATCGACGGCGGCACTACGGCGCAATAGCCCTCCACGCGATCCCGAAGGGGCACGACCGATGGCGGTATCCAAGGAACGGGTTCTGTTCAAAGAGCACGGTGTGCTCGTTACCTACGAGCGGTTCATCGAACCCGAGGGCAAGGAGTACCGCATCGAGGACATCCTGGCCGTTGACATGGAGGTCGTAGAGGAGGAATCCGACCGGCCGCCCATCCGCTGGTGGCGCACCGTGGGCGGTGGCGGAGTCATTGGGATTGCCGTGGCGGCGGTCGGCGGCTTTGCTGGCGCCTGGCTGACCATGGGAATCTTCGTAGTGCTGGTGGCGGTCGCGGTAACCTGGTGGGGCAACCGCATCCGCTCCAACAAGTTCAAGGTCTACCACGTCATCGTGACGCTGCCCACCCAGCGGGAGGACCGCCAGGAGCACCGCATCGTTTCGTCCACCAGTCGATTCTTCAGCGAGCGGCTGAAGGTTGCCCTGGAGCGCGCCATGGTGGAGCGCCCCGCCCGTTTCGAAAACCGCTAGGCGACTGGGCCGGCTTATGGGTGCAACGCGGAGCGTCAGTCGCCCGCGCTGACGTCGATCACCACCTTGCCAACGGTGGCGGCCCGCACTGCTTCGTGGGCCCCGGCAGTGTCCTCCAGCGGGAAGTGCGGCCCGTCCATCCCCACCAGTTCCCCGGACGCCAGCCAGCGGTTGGTATCCGAGACACCCGCGCTCTTGGCATCTTCGGGCATGTCGTACACCAGCACGTGCCGCACGTTCACATTGCTCACCGGGAACTCGAAGGGGGGAGCGGGACCGTCTCCTGCGGCGTAGATGGCGATGCTGCCGCCGCGCTTGATGACCCGCTGGCTCACGGGGAAGTTGCCGGAGTAATCCACCTCGACGACGAGGTCAACTCCCTCGCCGCCGGTGATTTCCAGAATCCGTTCCGCCGTGTCCTCGGTCCGATAATTGACCGTGTGCTGGGCTCCGGCATGCCTGGCGATCTCGGCCTTGGCATCTCCGCTCACCGTGCTGATGATCCGCTCGGCGCCGCCCAATCGGGCCATCTGCAGCGCCATGTTGCCTACGGCGCCGGCGCCGCCCGGCACGAGCACGGTCTTTCCGCCCAGCGGCCCGTCCGCGAACACGCAGCGGTGCGCGGTGAGGGCCGGCACACCGAGGCCCGCCGCCAACGCGAAGTCCACGTTGTCCGGCATCCCAATGGCCCGGTTCGACGGCTGTACCGTGTACTCCGCTGCCGTCCCGAAGGCTCTCCCGAATTGCGCCTGGTACAACCAAACCCGCTCGCCAATCCGGCTTTCGGGCACCCCTTCGCCAACCATGTCGATGATGCCGCCGCCATCCTGGTTGGGGATGACGCGCGGGAGGTTGATCCGGGCGGTCGTGCCCTGCCGCCGCTTCCAGTCCGATGGGTTCACCCCGGACGTTACCACGCGAACCCGCACCTCGCCGGGCCCCGGTTGCGGATCGGGCATCTCGCCAACCTGCAACACCGAGGCGTCTCCGTTTTCCTCATACCAAACCGCTCGCATATCAATACCTCCTGGGCTGGGCTGGCAAATTTCGCGGCCAGACTGCGTCCTGGGTCAGTTGTTTCCGCTCACCGCTGGCGCCATCGTCGACGCACCGCCGCTAGGCCTATCAATCCCAGCGGGCCAGCCAGCAATGCGGCGGATGCCAATTCCGTGGGCAGGCTCCGGCCGGCAGACGCAGGTGGCGGAGCGCTGCACCCACCACCTGATGGCGCTGCCGGAGCCGGTGCCGTGGTGGTGGGCGCCGGCTTGGGCGTGTAGGTGGGCGCCGGCTCGCGGGTGGGCATTGGCGTCGCGGTCGCCGGAGCGGTTGTCTGCGGCGCCGGGGCCTGCTGCGCCGACTCTGCGCGTGTCGGTGTCGGGCGGCGGGTCGGTATGGCCTGGAACGCCGGCAGTACCGGCGTGGACAATTCACGAGGAGATAGTCCCAACGACTCACGCCATTCGTTGTCCAGTTCCAGGATGGTGAGCCCGTAGGCGGTTTCCAACGACTTTTCGAAGTTGTGCATCGTGCGTATGGCGGTGAACAGGTCGGTCATTTTTCCCTGGCCGTAGGTGTTGAGCATGTACGTGACCACCGCGTGTCCCAAGCCGTAGTTGCGCAGCGTCTCATCCGGCGTGCCGGCGTAGGTGCGCAGGCTGGCCAGAGGCGGCACCGCGTCGTTGCGGATGGCCGTATTCACGTAGATGCTGAACTCCGTGTTTTCGCCGCCTTCCGAATAAACGGCCAGGCCTTCGTTCAACCACGTGTACACCTGGCCGTACGCGCTTCCGGCCGCATCGGCCACCAACAGGTGTGTGAACTCGTGCGCGGTTGTGCCGAGTATGTTGTCGCCGACGAACACGTCGTTGGACCCGTCCACCAACAGCGTCCGCTCGTTGGTGAAAGCCTGCCCCAGGGTGCGGAGTTGTTGCGCGGCCACCCGAGACTTGGGCGGCAGCGCCACGCGCATGTCGGCGTAGTCCGAATAGACCACCAGGTTCATGGGCTCGGTCAGTTCCACACCCAGTATCGGGCCCATGTGGGCATAGGTTTCGGCTGCGACCTGCAGCACCTGTTTGGCTCGCTCCTCTGACTGATTAGTATGTCGGTAGTAATAGACGTTGATCAGCCCGTCGGAAACGGAATCCCAGTCCAGGCCGCGGTTCAGGTACACGAGGACCTGCGGTTCGGTTTCCAGCCGTTGCCCATCAGCAGTGCGGATGTCAAAGTAGTACGACAACCGCGTCCCGGTGGGGATGAACTCGTTGGCCGTTTTGCTCTGGAACAGGACTTCGCCTGAGATGCTCTCACCCGGTTCGAACTCCACGGTGCGATAGACGCTCCGGCTGGACTGCCCCAGCTTCTGCACGTAGACTCGGATCTCCTCGATGGGACTGGAACTCTGTGCTTCCAAATGGAAGCGCAGCCCGTCAGGGAACTGGTTTTCCACCCCCTGGTCGATTACCGTAACCGTTCCCTGGGCCGCCACGCGTTCGTGGCCGGCGACAAACGGAGCGATAACGACGAGCAGGATGGCGATGGCGGCGACCCACTTTGTCATTGTGGCAACCTCTGATGCTGGTATTTCATACCGCATACGCGCTGGTACGCCGTTGGGATTGCGCTTCCGCGCCGAAGGTCCCATCTGGTGTGGCCGGCTCTGGTCCGCGCCAGTACGTCGGCGAACCTCGCAGCTTTGAAATCAGGCTGCAATGTTGAGCGCCCGCCGGGCGTTTTCAAGCAGTACCTTTGGGATCACATGGTCGCGCATCTGCAGGTTCTGGAAATCCGCCAGCCAGTTGTCCGGCTGGATGAACGGGTAGTCGGAGCCGAACATCACCTTGTCCTGAAGGCGGGTGTTAGTCTCGCGTATCAGCGTTTCCGGTATGAACCGGGGCATCCAGCCGGAAAGGTCCAGGAAAACGTTGGACTTGTGCAGTGCAACGGCGATCTGTTCGTCGATCCAGGGCCAGGCGGGGTGGGCCATGATGATGTTCATATTCGGAAAGTCGGCGGCCACGTCGTCGAAGCACGGTACGGGTTGGCTGTACTTCAGCTTGAGACCACTGCCGCCCGGCGTCCCTGAGCCGGCTCCCGCAAACCCGGAGTGAAACAGGACGGGAATGCCCAGACCATCCGCCACCTCGTACAGCGGATAGAACCGCGTGTCATTCGGAAAGAAGGCTTGGTGAATCGGATGGAGTTTCAAGCCCTTAAGGCCCAACTCTTTCACTGAGCGTTCCAACTCGTAGCACGCCGCTTTGCCCATCCACGGGTCCACCGAGGCGAACCCCATGAACTGCTCGGGGTGGGAGTTGACGATGCTGGCCACCCAATCGTTACTGTCCGGTTTCTCACCGGTGTTGGTGGTGGTGTCCACCGAAAAGATCACGCCGAACAGGTCCAGTTCGCGGAATTTGTCGGCCATTTCCGCGGGGTCCGTGGGCGGAGGTGGCGCCCGGAAGTAGCGCAGCAACTCCGCCTCAATCTCGATCTCGGGCAGCCCCGGCTCCCGGGGCACGTGAATGTGCATGTCGATGGCCTGCATGGTGCGCTCCTGCCTGCTGATTGGACCAGGTCAATCCGGATTATTTTGGCGGCAAACTCGCTGTGAACTCGGCTCCGCGCGCCACCCACTCGCCAAGCCCGGTGTCGGAAATCAGCCCTTCCCGTTGAACCAGCACCCAGCCACGCATCGGGCGGCCCGTGAAGTCCATAAGGCCGGCATGGGGCAGCGTCAACGCTTCTGCGTAACCGTCGGGTCCCACTCGCACTATCAAACCCCGGTCAGTCACGCAGCAGCACATATTCCCGGCCAGCATGAACGCCAGCCCGCCGAACATCTTGCGCTCCGCGGTTTCGGAGCGCTCCGAAAGGGCTTCTTTAACGCGGGCCGCCAGCGCTTCGTCGTAAGCCACCGCGCGTCCCGGCTTAAGGCTGACGCCCCATGAAGGCGATCATCTTATCCTGCATGCTGGCGGAATCAGGCACCGCGACCGCGGCGCCGACGAATCCGGCCTGCCGTCCCATATCGGCAAAGCCGCCGGATACCAGCATCCCGTAGGCGAACTCGACCATCTCCGTGTCCAGGCTGGTGTCCTGCCCGGTGGCCCGGGCCAAATCCCAGCAGTGGACGAGTTGATCCATCACGGTTCCCATCATGATGCGCTCTACCGGCATCTCCCCGAAGGGAGTGGTTGCCGTCTGGTCGAGAGCGCCGGGGTTGGCCGCGAGTTCCAGCGCACGATCGACTGCGGCGTGGTAGGCCCGGGCCAGAACGGCAACGTCCGTTACGCCCATATAACTGCTCTCGGCCTCGTTGGGGCGAATGTTGGGCACGTTGCCGGTTATGCAGCCGGCTGTGAACTCCAGCCCGCCAATGAGGTGGTTCAGTAGCCCGCACACGTCCCACTCGGAGCAGGGCGTAGGATCCTGGGCCTGAGATTGCTTGATGCTGGCCACCAATTCCTTCACAGGGAGCGTGGTTTTGCGAAGCATCTCCACCGGATTGGGCGTTTCGGATTCAGAAGCCACAATTTCCTCGGTGAGGCAACCGCAGTCCCTCTCCCGACGGAAGAGGGGCTGCGGAGGATAGTCCCCTATTTGCCCTAAAACACCTGCGGGCAGTCGCGGGTGAAGACGCTCCACTCGCCCGTTTCGGCGTCGTAGCGGGAGTTGACGAACACCTTCCAGTTGGACTCATCCATTTCAGGGTAGTCGCTGCGATAGTAGAAGCCCGGCCAGCGGGTTTCCTTGCGATGCAGCATGTGGCGCAGGTGCGCCTCTCCGACCCAGGCGCGGTGGATCAGCTCGTGACAGCGCAGCAACTCGTGGCGGTTGCGGGCACCCAGCTTCTCCAGGTCTTCGCGGAACATTCCCATCAGTTCCAATCCACGCAGCATGTTGGATTCGTTGGTGGTGAATCCGGCGGAAACACCGGCGACGTACTCGTCCATCAGCTTTTGGAGCCGGAACAGGCCCTGGCGAGGAAGCAGGTAGTTAGGGTTCACATCGGGGTTGGAGGACGCGTACTGGTTTTCTTCGAAGGTCACCATCGGCGCCCAGACCTTCCGCTTGAGCTCGTCAATCTGCCGGTCGTCGGTCGTGGGCTGTTCCGGGTGGTCCAGGGCGTAGGTCACGGCGGATTTGCCGGCCAACCGACCCTCGGTGAAGGAGCCGGACGAGAACTTGTGTGGGCATGCTCCCACGCCGTCACCGGCGGCAAACAGGCCCTGCACCGTGGTCATCTTGTTGTAGCCCCAGTGGTAGCCGTCGGGCGCGACATCCGATGGGCCGCTGACCCACGCTCCTGCCTCCCCGCTGTGGCTGCCCATGATGTAGGGCTCAGCCAGTATGACCTCAGAGGGACGTTCCTCAGGGGCAATGTTGTGCGCCGCCCAGAGGATGGCCTGGGAGATGGTCATGTCCAGGAAGTCTTCCCAAGCTTCCGCGATGATCTCCCGTTTGCGTGCTTCGTCACCGGCGGCCAGCGCGTCGATGGCCTCGGGGGTCTTGAGCTGGATGGGGCCGTTGCCCGCCTGGATTTCGGTCCAGAGCAGGTGGTTCCGCAACGGCGTGGGCGTGGGGAACGCCGATCCATAGGGGTCGTACTTCTTGAGCTCGGGCAGCCGGTTGATGAAATAGTTCTCACCGGCGGCATTGGTCAGGTCGGCACGGAACAACTGCGACCAGGCGCCAACCGGTCCGTACGAGTCCTTGAAGCGGCTGGGGACGAAGCGGTGCTCCATCTGGGTCATCTCTGCGCCCACCGGGATCACCAGCCCGTACACCGAGCCCGTGTCGAAAATGGAATACCACGTGCGGCCCATCCCCTCGCCTACGCTGCGGGGACGGAACAGCGCAGTGGCGCCGCCGGCCGCGCTGATGACCGACCGGGCCTTGAAGATGTAGATCACGTCCTCGCGGACACCAAAGCCGACCGCCCCGGCGATCCGGTTCGAGTCGTCAGCGTCGGTGAACAGGTGGGAGATGAACACCCGCTCGTAGTGGTCCTCCGGACCGATCACCTTTTTGGTGGCCTCGGACACGATGGGCTTGTAGGCCTCACCGTGGATCATCACCTGCCAGCGGCCCTCGCGGACGTACAGCCCTTGGTCGTCGTACCAGAAGGGTAGTCCCCACTCCTCGAACATGTGCACGCTGCTGTCCACGTGGCGCGCCACGTCATACACCAGGTCCTCACGGGAAATTCCCATCATGTCGTTGCGGACGTACTCGACATAGTCTTCCGGCTGGTTCCAACCGTGCCGCATGCCCATGTACATGTTGATCGCGGACAGCCCTTCGCCAACCGCTCCGCTGCGGTCGGTGGCCGCCTTGTCCACCATTACGATGCGCAGGTCGTCGCCGCCCCAGTATCGGGCCTCGATCGCCGCGCCGCAGCCGGACATGCCGCCGCCGATTATCAGGACGTCGCTTTCAACGATGCGGGTAGTTGGTTCAGCCATCTTGAGATCGGTCTCCTCTGTGGTGATCTGCGGGTGTGCAGTGCGAATCGGGGCGACGCAGGACGCGTGCCTGGCCCGAAAGCAGCGACGGGCAGTATAACAGACCGTCCGAAGTGAGGCGCGGGCCCCGCCAGTGCAGGACCGCAGGAAACCCTGCCCGCGGCGCCGTATACCCGAGCCCTGATTAGGCGGCTATAGGCCGCGCCGTTCAGGGCAGGCTTTCGAGGGTTTCAATGAATTGAGCGATCAGTTCTTTGCCCGCCTGAATGTATGCCGCTTCCGGTGGCCCACCATAGAATCGCTGATGATACGCCGATGCGGTAATGTACTGAATGAGCAAGTCACGTGCAGCGTGCTCTTCATGAACTAGCCGATAGACTGCCTGTTCCAGAAGTGCATGAGCGTGGTGCTCCCACCCACGGTGTTCCGCCGCCGCTTTGATGGCATGAGCGGCCGCGCCCCAAACTTTGTTGCTGGCCTCTTCCAACTCGTCCCGGGCCAGTTCGTCGTCCACCAGGCCCAGGAAATGCCAACTCCGTTCCTGATGGTACGCGATGGTGTCCGCACTGGTTGCCATGGGTTCAGCCGCGCGCCAAATTGCTGCCAACGAGCCACCCGGCGTCCAGTTCCACGCCGGGTTTGCAGATTTTGATGAAGTCCCCCAGGTCGCCGATGTAGGGCGCTTCGCCCTGACGGCAGATGCGCATGTATTCCACCACCGCGGCCAGGTTAACTGTTCCCGACGCATCGACGAAGGGTGATGCCCCCGCGTCGACGGTGTCAGTCAACTTCCACCGGCCCGGGCCGGTGTCCTGGTTGGTGAACCAGTCACGTTTCAGCACACCGTCAACGTCCGGGGAACGATCCCCCATGGCCAGTTCGACAGCTTGCCATAACTGGGCTCGGCGAATGGGTTCGGCACGGGTCACCAGAACGTCGCGGATGATTTTGCTGGCCAACAGCGTGATGTTGTCATCAGTCTGGACCGGGTAGTCAGTACTCGCGGCGCCGCCGGCCGAAAATGAGGTCGTGGGTGTGGTCATCGGGTCTCCTGGGTGGGATGGCTACAGCAATCTCGCGGACCGCTGTGCCGAACATAACGCTTGCGGGCACTAATTATAGCAATTGAGGCCTAAATCGGAGCCCCTACCGGGCGCAAAATGCCGACCTCGGCCGCGTTGATGAACGACGCGGTCGTCCGGTGTGCCGGGTGGATCGTCGCCTTGCAGCGTCCGGCTCAGGCTCCAACCGGCTCAGGCTCCAATGGGATTACGGATCGGAATCACAATCCGCTGATTTCGAGGGTTCGGACCTCGTCGGCCTTGAGGTCAACCACGCGAATGGCGTGGTTGTTGGTGTCGGCAATGAACAGCAACGGGTCGCGACCGTCGTCAAACCTGGCGAAGCTCAGTCCGCTGGGCTCGCTGAAGGTAGCCAACCGGCCTGCGCCATCGTGCAAACCCATCGCACCGGATCCCAGCACCGTCTGCACGGAACGGGTCAGTGGCAGCACCTTCTTGACTTTGTGGTTGTAGGTGTCGGCGATGAACAACTCGCCCTGGTGCCATTCGATGCCAATGGGGTGCTGCAGACGTACGTTGTGTTCGACGCCATCGCGGTCTCCAAAGGCGAACAGGTCAATCCCGACCAGCGTTGCCACGCGACCGGTCACCGGATCGATGCCCGCGCTCCTGATGCTGCTGGTCTCAGAGTCGGCAAAGTACAGGATGGAGTTGTCGCCACGGTCTTTGCCCACGACGATGCCGCTGGGCTGAGCCAGCGTGGCCGTAGCCAGTGGACCGTTATCGATGTTCTCTCCGCCCGTGCCCGCATGGGGACAAACCACGCCGTCGGCCAGCGCCAGCCGCCACAACTGGTGAATTCCTGCCATGGCGATGTACAACGTTCCCTCGTGGTGCGTCAGGTCCCACGGACTGCTGATCGCTATTTGGGGTCCGGGACCCTGCGCCTGGCGGTCGTGCCCCTGCTCGCCGGTGCCCGCGATGGTGTCGACTCGTTTGTTGGCCAGATCGACCCGGCGAATAGCGTGGTTCTCCGTGTCGGCGACGTACAGCATGTCGCCAAGAAGCTCCATGCCCTGAGGGTGGTTGAACGCGGCGGTAGCGTAGTCGCCGTCAACGAAGTCCTCCGCTCCCGTCCCGATGATGGCCTGTGCCTGCCCGTCAAGGTCGGTTACGACGATGCGGTTGTGGTTGGTGTCGGCGATGAACAGACGATTGCCGGGCCCGTCAGCCAGCACCTTGCCCGGAAACGCGAGTGCCGACTCTTCCACCGTCTCCGGAACGATGCCGAGGTCGCGGCGGTCGATCATGCCCTTCTCGTCGAACTCAGCGATCATTTGGCCCAGCAAGTCGTCGAACGCCTCGTAGGGTAGCTCGCCCTCGTGCTTGCCAATGACCTTTCCCTCAGGGTCCACGAACATCAGCGTGGGCCACGCCCGGCATGCGTATTGCCGCCAGACTTCGAACTCGGCATCGTTGACGATGGGGTGCTTCAGTTCGTACCGCTGGGCAGCCAGCAGTACGTTGTCGGCGTACTTCTCATTGGGGAACTTGGCGGAGTGGACCCCGATGACCACCAGTTCGTCCGCGTACTTCTCTTCCATTTTCCGCAACTGCGGAAACACGTGCATGCAGTTGACTCAACAGTAGGTCCAGAAGTCCAACACGACCAGCTTACCGCGCAGATCTTCCATGCTCAGAGGTCGGTCGGTGTTGATCCATTCGACGTTGGCGGGAAAATCCGGCGCGTTGACGGTGCCGGCGAAAGAGCGGGTGGCCATAGCGAAGCCTCCGATTTAGTTGGTATGGCCATCCCCTCGCGAAAGCAGACGACCCGAAGTGTCCTGAGTGTCGCCTGCTATCGCGGTGGCTGCGATTCGAATGCCAGAGTGGCGTAGCGCATGAAGATGGCGCCCACCGGTTCGCCCAGCGGCGCGTTCGCCACCAGCACGGCGATGACGTGTTCCTTGCCGGGCTCGCCCGGTTCTTCCAACAGAACGCGTTTCGGCGTGTTGTTGCCGGTTACCGCGCCGATGTTGCGGTCGATCTTGCCGTCGATGAACACCTCGCCGTAGTTGTCTACGTTGGTCTCGAACCAGACCCGGCAGGTGGTCACATCCTGGCCCTTGACCGTTTCCGGCATGGTGAAACGCAGGCGGTACCAGGCGAAGGTGAAGCCGACGGAATAGCGCTTCTGGAAATCCGCGCTGCTCTCCCATCCGGAGTCGTCATAGTCGGGCAAGCGAGCGTCGCTTCCCAGCTTTTCCGCGACCAGGCCCTGGTTGGGTTCGCCCGGTTCCAGTCCCTGGGCTATCCGCCATCCATCGGACTTCAGGACCGCCAGATCCTCTTTCTGTTCCAAATCAAGCGCTACTCGGGGCATCGGAAATCTCCTTGTTCAGTGTTGGTGGTGCGAGCGAGGTCAATTGTCCGAACGGAAGCGGCCATCAGGACTTCAAATGCTGCGCGAAGAACTCCAGCGTGCGCGGCCATGAGCGGTCAGCGGCTTCCTTCTGGTAACGTGGGCCGGTGAAGTCCATAAAGGCGTGATCCGCGTCCCGGTATACGTAGAACTGGTGCTCCTTGCCCAGCCGGTTCAATTCCTCGTCGAACCGGCGCATGTCCTCCTGAGAGGGATTTTCGTCGACCTCTCCGAAGTGGAACAGCATCGGGCAGTTGATGTTGTCAGCGAGTTCGAACGGAGGCGTCTCGCCCTCGCCCCAGGTTACCAGCAGGTTCCCGCCGTAGTACGGCGCGACGGCGCTGAAGTGAGGGTTGCTGGCAGCGGCCAGCCAGGCCACGCGTCCGCCCATGCAGAAGCCGGTGACGCCGATGCGGTCGGTCACCGCGTCGTGGTTCCTCAGCCATTCCACCGTGGCGTTGATGTCAGCCACGATGCCAGGGTCGCTGAGCACGTCCCAGGGCCGAGGGCGTGGGTCGGCGTTCATCACCTCGTCCGAGTTGCGGTGGTACAGGTTCGGGGCCACTGCGGCGAAGCCCTCGGCGGCCAGCCGGTCGCAGATGGTCCGGATGAACTCATCGACGCCGCCGCCGTGCTGCGCGACCACCACGGCCGGAAATGGCGCCGTGAAGCCGGCGCTGCTGCTGGGCACGCTGGCGTACATATCCATCTCGCTGCCGTCAACGGTGAGTTTTTCCCAGAAACTGGCCATAACGGTACCTCCAATGCGGATCGATCAACGTGACTTGTGGGTGTTGGGGCGAGTCGTGGGTCGCCTTCGCCGGTATGCTAACCCTTCAGGTGCTGGGCGAAAAACTCCAGGGTGCGCGGCCAGGATGCCACCGCCGCGTCTTCGTGATACCTGCCGCCGGACGGGTTCATGAACGCGTGGTCGGCCCCGGGGTAGGTGTGGAACTGATGCGCCTTCCCCAGTCGGTCCAATTCAGCGTCAAGCTTCTGCAAGTCGTCCTGTGACGGGTTGGCATCGATCTCGCCGAAATGGAAGAGCATCGGGCAGTTGATGTCGTTCGCCATATCGAACGGCGGTGTTTGGCCCGTGCCCCAAGTGGTCATCAGGTTGCCGCCATAGTACGGGACTACGGCCTTGAAGTTCGGGTTGGTCGCGGCCGCAAGCCATGCCACGCGCCCGCCCATGCAGAAGCCCGTGACGCCGATACAGTCGCTCCGAACGGCGTCGTGGCTCAATAGCCATGCGACCGTTGCATTCACATCGGCAACTATGCTGGGGTCGCTGAGCAGCGTAGCCGGACTGGGCCGGGGTCCACCGCCGGCGGAAGCGGCGACCGCTTCTTCGCTGTGCCGGTGGTAGAGGTTGGGCGCAACCGCTGCGTAGCCATCCGCGGCCAGCCGGTCGCAGATGTCCTGTATGAACGCGTCCACCCCGGTGGCGTGCTGGGCTACCACCACTGCCGGGAACGGCGCGGAGAAGCCGGCGCTGCTGGACGGCACGCTGGCGTACATGTCCATCTCGTGCCCATCTACGTTGATCTTTTCCCAGAAACTTGCCATTCCAAACTCCTCCTATTCGCTGCTCGGTTTGTTGCGCTGTTCCCATGCTTCCTTGAACATCCAATTTAAAACCGAGGCAAAAACCAACAGTATCATTGCCCCACCAACCACTCCCAAAGCCGGAACCCCGCGAATGCTGACCACGGCGTTGGCCAAAGCGTCAGCCGCGATCAGAAAAGCTCCTATCGCGAAAAAACCAGCCCAAGCTGTCCGCAAGTTCCTCATTTCCCCATATCAGACAATATCCGGGCAATCAGGACAACCCCCAGAAAGCCGGCCAATCCCAGCAAGATGCCAACCGAGGTAGCAAGAAGCACGCCGTCTTCTAAAGTGGCGGAGAACGACAGTCCGAAAAGAGCGAATGCCACCAGTCCGGCGACCAACATCGCCAGCGCCTTGCTCGCGTTCATTGCTACATACCTACGTACGCTGCACGACAGAGGTCACGGTCACACCAGGCCTTCCGCACGCACCTCCGCAAGTGTCGCCTCGAAGGCGGCCAGGGTGGAGTCGATGTCCGCTTCGGAGTGGGTGGCCGATACCAGGAATGCGTCGCGGCCCATGATGTCGATGCCGTGGTTCTGCAGCCCGCGCTTGATGCCGGTTACCGCTGGAGTAGCGGCGGCGCGCTTGATCTCCCGGTCGACGTCCGGCCCGAATTCGTTGTCAAAGTCCCCTTCTGCCAGGGTGAAGTGGATCATGGAAGCAATGCCATAGGCGTGTCCGCCCACCTCCATGCGCGTAAACACCTCGTTGAGACCCGCCTTCAGCCGTGCCGCCATGGCGTCGGCGCGCTCGTTCATGGGTTCGGCGGCGATGAGTTCCAGGCAGGTTGCTCCCGCCACCGCAGATAGCGGATTGCCGTTGAAGGTACCGGGATGGTACACGCGCTCGGTGTTGTCCCATTCCGGATCCCCGCGCTGGGCAATCATGTCCACGATGCCGGCCTTGCCGCCTACGGCTCCGCCGGGCAGGGCTCCGGCCACGATCTTGGCCATGGTTGTCAGATCGGGCGTAATCCCGTAGCGGACCTGCGCGCCGCCGGAAGAGGCGCGGAATCCGGTAACCACCTCGTCGAAAATCAGCACCACGCCGTGCTGGTCGCACAGCTGCCGCAATCCGGACAGATATTGCGGGACATTGAATGGAAGCTGCCCATAGTGAGCGCCGGTGGGTTCCAGGATGATGGCGGCGATGTCGGTGTCCCGCTCCATGGCCTGTTGCACCGCGTTCAGGTTGCCGGCCGGCACTATAACCATGCTCCCCCAGGACTCTGGCGGGATCCCGGGCGCCGGCCGGTCCGAGCCGGCCATGGCGTAGTCGTGCCACCCGTGGAAGTGGTCCTGCAGCTTGATGACCTTGTTCCGCCCGGTGTAGGCCCTGGCCAGGCGCATCGCCATCAGGGTGGCTTCAGTGCCGCTGCTGTGGAAGCGAACTCTTTCCACGGCCGGCATCAGGTCCATTATGGCCCGGGCCCAGCGCAGTTCCTCATCGGTGCATGCGCCCAGGTGCGTTCCCCTGCGGATCTGTTCCGAAACGGCATCCGCAATGGCAGGATGAGAATGTCCCAACAGCAGTGCGCCGTGGCCGGATACGTAGTCGATGTACTCGTTGCCGTCCACGTCCCACTTCTTAGGCCCCTGCCCGTGGGTGATGTACAGCGGGAATGGTTCAGCGTACCGGTTGTCGTGGGTAACGCCTCCAGGAAATATGCCCACGGCGTCACGATAACGCTCGGCGGAACCGGCGTGATTGGCGATGTACTGTTCCAGTATGGTGGGCATTTGCTGACTCCCATTTGCGATTCATTTTGATGTGGCCGGCCTAACGCAGGGAGCGCGACATCCGTTGGGCCCGATTGGTCCCGTCAGGCGAAACCCTGCCGCGTCGGTACAGAGCCACTTTTGGGTTCGTGCCCATTGTAGCACCGGCCGGTGGCTCGCACAGTTACCGGGACTCCACCTCGCTATCCCCGACCGTCAGCGCCGGGGGCTGCTTGAGGAACAGGAAACAGGTGCCTGCCGCGAAAGCGCAAATCGCTCCGGGAATGATGGCGTAGTCGTAATTTCCATAATGATCGGCCACCCAACCCGCGTACACGGGTGACGCTACCAACGCCCACGCGTAAGCGAAGGTGATATACCCGCGCAGCGTGGCAAACCTGGTGCGACCGTAATAGTCGCCAAGCGCAGCCCACACGATGACACCGGCGCCGTCCATCATGCCCTCGCAGAAGATGAACGCCACCACCAACGTGATTCCGACCGCCGTCTGCCAATCACCCATCCACAGGCACAGGTATCCGATCCCTTCCACCGTCAGGCTGAGGAACATGATCGTTTTCTTGGACACCCGGTCCGCCATGTACCCCATGATCAGTCTTGAAACAAAGTTGATGGCCGACATCGCTCCGATCAGGTTCGCGGCCATCTGCGTGCTCATGCCTTTGTCGTCTACCAGGATGGGGAACAGGCTGATCAGAATTCCCAGCGTCGCCATCTGCCGCAGTCCGGCGCCGACCAGAAGCAACCAGTAGGCTTGCGTGCGCAGCGCCTCGCGCACCGTGTAGTCCCGCGTCTCGCGTCGGGCCGCCGCCGAACCGGGCCGAGGGGGAGGCGTTCGGGTGGCTCCGTCGGGCAGCAGTCCCATATCCTCCGGGCGATTTCTGAACCAGAAACACAGCGGCAGCAGGATCACCGCGTAAAATCCTCCGGAAGCGATGAGGCCCCATCGCAGGCCGGCCCGGTCGATCAGCAAGTTCATGGTTGGTATCAACGCCAGTCCACCCAGCGACGCCACCGCAGCCAGTATGGATATGGCCAGCGCGCGCCGTCGGTGGAACCACTGGTTCAGTCCGGCGAAGCAGGCATGTTGAAACCCCATGCTGTTGCCGAGCGATACCAGGCCAAGGTAGATGAAGGCGAACCCCCAGAACCCAGGCAACCAGAAAGCCATGACCACGTACCCGATGACGGTGACAATCAGCGACGGCACCAGCACCTTGCGATTGCCGAACTTGTCGATCAACCATCCGGCCAGTGGTCCTTCCAAACCGCCTTCAGCGCGGGCAATGGAGAAAACGAGGTTCGTCTGGGCCTGAGTGATGCCCAACTGCTCACGGATAGGCAGCACCAGCACGCCAAATCCGCGGAAAAATATGCCGCTGGCGAAGAAGCTCATCACCGAGGTGATGGCAACCATCCACCACCCATAAAAGATGCGCCCGCCGGGAGCCTGTTGCCCGGCGGGCGCTGCCGAAACGCCTTCGTCGGAAATCGCCACTTGCCAATCCGCTGATGTCTATCAAATTTACGCGGCTCACCCCACGGAGGCAGGCTCACCTGCCGCGTACAACGGCAGCCAGTGTACCGCCTGGCCCGGTCGAGGGCAACGCGGGTCAGTCGACTTCGTCTCCTGAAGCGGTGTCGCCATGCTGGGGACGGATACGGGTCTGCCGTCTCGTTGCTATAATCGGCTGCAATTAATCCGCATGACTGGAGGCTAACGATGGCTGAGGATTTGTCCGGGCTGCTTGCCGAATCCGAACTCACGCTGCTAGACGGGAACCAGGTCCGCACCGAGGGGCCGCTGTGGCACCCTGCCGGGTATCTGACCTTTGTCGATTTGGAGCGCCAACAACTCCTCAAGTGGGATCCTCAGGCGCGCGAGACCACCGTGGTCCGTGAGAACACGGGCGAGGGCAACGGCTGCACCCTGGACCGGCAGGGAAACCTGTTGATGTGCGAAGGCGCGGATCACCGGTGCGTGACTCGCATGGACGCGGACGGCAACGTCACCTCCATCGCGGATCGATGGGACGGCAAGCGATTCAACAAACCCAACGACGTCATCTGCCGCACCGACGGGACAATCTATTTCACCGATCCTCATCTCAGATTTCCGGAAGAGCTGCGCGAGATACCTTTCGCCGGCGTGTACCGTATTGATCCGGCCGGGAATGTCCACCTGGCAACTGACGAGTGCGAATACTCAAACGGCCTCGCCCTGTCCCCTGACGAATCGGTGTTGTACGTCGCCATCAGCCGCGCGGAACCCGCGGATTTTGACCGGGAGGAGAATGGCGAATTCTGCCCGAATCGGCGCATCCGAGCATTCGACGTCGCTGCCGATGGGACGTTGAGCGGCAATCGCATCCTTATAGAAATGGGCTCGGACGCTCCGGGGGTGCCCGATGGCATGAAAGTCGACACGGAGGGCCGGGTGTGGTGCGCTGGTTCGGGCGGCGTCTGGATTGTGTCCCCCAGCGGCGAGCGGCTGGGGGTGCTTGAGACCCCCGAAGTGACCAGGAACATCTGCTTCGGCGGAGACGACATGCGGACTCTGTTCCTCACGTCGGGCCAATCGCTCTACAGCATCCGCGTTCAGACCCCTGGGATTCCCGCGTTCTGATCGGGCCCCGCCAGGTTTCAATGTCGTTCCGCAGTTTGTGCCATGAGAATAGTGGACCTGGCAACGCTCGGACCTGGCGCGAACGATCAGGCGGCGGCCCTCCTGGTTAAAGGCTTCGCCGAACACTGGCCTGACGCCTGGCCGAATCTTGCATCCGCGGTTGATACCGTGCGCGAATGCCTCGGCAGCGGCCGTATTTGTCGGGTCGCCGTGGATCTCCAGGGTGACGTGCTTGGCTGGTGCGCTGCCGAGCCCATTTACCAAGGAAACGTCTGGGAGCTGAATGTGCTGGTCGTCCGTCCGGACCGTCAGCGTCAGGGGACCGGACGCGAATTGCTGTTGGATATGGAAGAGCAAGTAGCCAGCCGGGGCGGCCTCACGATTTGGCTCGGCTCTGACGACGAGGACGGTATGACATCCCTGGCTGGCGTTGACCTCTATCCCGACCCGCTGTGGCATCTGGCACGCATGACCAATTTTAAGGGTCATCCGTATGAGTTTTACCGGAAGATGGGATTCGCTGTCGCCGGCGTTCTGCCGGATGCCAACGGGCTGGGCAAGCCGGATATCTTCCTTGCCAAGTCGGTGGCGCGACGGTGACGCGGACCGAATTGTGGTAAAACTAGGCTGGACCCAAGGGATCGTGACACTCCATGACTATGAGGAGGTTCAAATGACCACTGCCACCAATGTCGTCGGCAACGGCGCACACACCTATGAATTTGATCGCAACTGGGCCCAGTTGCCCGACGGTATCCCAATGCCGGCTGCCGCGGTGTTCGGCGATGATGAAGACCGCGTCTATTGTTTCAACCGCAATCCGGAACACCCCATCATGGTGTTTGACCGTGAGGGCAAGTTCATCAAGTCCTGGGGCGCCGGAATGTTTGAGTTCCCCCACGCGATCATCGTCGACCAGTGGGGTTACGTGTGGCTCGTGGACCGCAACATGGGTCAGATTTTCAAGCTCACCAAGGACGGCGAGCTCGTCATGACACTGGGAGAGTACGGTTACCGTTCCGACACCGGAGCGGACAACACCGCATTCGATTCGAACTCTTGGCATCAGGTGGTGCGCGGCGCGGATCCGTTCAACATGCCGGCCGGCATCGCTCTGAACGATGACGGCGAAATCTACATCGCCGACGGGTATGCGAACGCGCGGGTGCACAAGTTCACGGCCACCGGAGAGCACATCTTCTCATGGGGCGAGCCGGGTTCAGGCCCGGGACAGTTCAATCTGCCTCACGGCGCCTGGATCAACCGCGAGGGCAATCTTCTGATCGCCGACCGTGAAAACGATCGGGTCCAGGTCTTCAACCAGGACGGCACGCACATAACCGATTGGCCCAGCAAGCTCATCGGCCCCGCCGTCATCTGCATCGATGACGATGGGGTAGCGTACGTGGCGGAACACAACGGTGGGATGCTCAGCATTCTTGACGCCAATGGACAGCGTCTGGCCCAGTGGGGGGATTTGACCCACCGCAGTTGCCACGGCGTTTGGGTGGACAGCCAGAAAGATCTGTACGTGGTTGAGCCCTACGAAGGGAGCACCGGGCGCACCGTGGTGAAGTACACCCGCAAGGGCTAAACTGCACGATGTGCACTTCAGGTGGGGGCGGTTGCACAGCCGCCCCTACGTTTTTGTGCGAATTCCGGTCAGCGTATTTTTTTGTTTCGCAACGATATTGAACAAAACGCACAATATCTGATTATAATGTGCACCCGAACGTGCACGCGGGTCGCCGGCATCTTTCAGGAGACTTTCCGGCGACTGGCGAATACCGTTGATAAAAATTTCGGAGACTTTACTCCCAGACTAAATCAGAGGATGTACAGCAATGGCTACCGTTACGCTCAACATCTCCGGCGACAGTCAGGAGGTGATCTCGGTTATCCGCTCCCTGGCCAAGCAACACGAACTGACCAACCCTCAGGTTGCGTTGGAAGCCTCGGTGGCGTCAAATGGCGCTGCCATAACCGGCGTGGCCACCGGCTCGCGGGAGCACGCCTGGACTACCGCCTCGGCCCGCGACACTCGCAATAACGTGTCCGCAGATGCGCAACGGCTGTTGGATACGCTGGTGCGCTCCCCAGACCACCAGATGCACATCGATGATATTTACAGCGAACTGGATTTGGACCGCTACGGGCTGATCGGCGCCCGGCGTTCTATTTCCGCAGCCCTTCGGCGCAACGCCGCGACGACCAACGCCACCCTGCTTACTACCAGGGATCGCCGTGTGACACTGAACAGCGAATATGCCGTCGCGATCGCAGCGGAGTAGGCCGGCAGCGCATCGGGCAACCGCGATCGTTCCTAAAGGCCACTTGGGACGACGCCTTGCGCCGCAACGCAGTGCCGCCGGCAAGGATCAGGTTCGCTGATGGATCATGCCACCCGTTCCGGCCACACCGGGTCATGATAACCCAGCGGAACCGTAGGCCTTGCCCAATAGGGTTGCGTTTCGGATAGCTGCACTGTCGGCGCCAGGTGCGTCAATTGTCCTGCCGGTACCTGGCTGGTGGTACACCAGTCAGCGATTTCGGCCGGCCCGAAATCCGGCGCTACGTCACGTAGTTCGGACTCAGGTACCTGTCCCCGGTCGACCAGCCATTTGCCGATTTGTGCGAGGGAAATCCGGACCAACCAACTCCCGCCTTCACGGGCGCGACGCGCAAGGGCGGTCAATGCGCCGTAGGCCATCAGGTATCCGGTAAGGTAGTCGATCGCGGACACCGGGTAGAACTGGGGACCTGGTTCGGCTCCTGGGAACACCCGTCCCTGCCGGTCGGTGATGCCGCTGACGGTCTGGACCACCGTATCGAACCCGCGCCGGTCAGACCACGGCCCGACGCGCCCGAAGGCCGATAACGAGACGTAAACGATGCCCGGTCGGAGTTTCGCCAGGTCTTCCGGAGCGAGACCGCGTTGCGCCAGAGTCCCCGGGCGGTAGCCCTGCGAGAACACGTCGGCCTGGCTCACCAGATGGTGCATTGTCGCGAGGTCCTGCGCGTCCCTGAGATCCAGGCGCGTGGACAGCTTGCCGTGTCCGGTGTCGAACTCCTGAGCTTCACTGCTGGGGAGGTGCGCGGCCGTCACTTTCATCACATCCGCGCCATGCTCCGCCAACGTGCGGGCGCAGGTGGGGCCGGCCAGCACACGTGTCAGATCCAGGACCCGCACGCCTGAAAGCGGGCGGGAACCTTCGGGCAACGGTTCCGGCGGGCTGTCGCCGATCTTGTCAATCTCCAGCAGGGGCAGAGACGCTACGGCAGACGACTGCGGATGCTGGGCCCATTCGTCCATGGACCGAACCATGCCACCGGCTCCTCGGGCGGCAACGATCGCCTCTTCCAGTTCCAGCGCGTCCCATTTCGCCACCGCTTGTCGCACGGCTTCCCGGTCTTCGGGCACGCCCAACACGCTCAACGCCGCCTCCCGGTGATTGGGAAAGTTGCAGTGCAGGTAGCTCCACCTGCCGTTTTTGGCGGGGTAAACGCCCATCACCGATGGTCGCTCTCCCGCGGCCGGAGCGCCGTTAAGGGTCATATATCTGCTGCTGCGCAGCGATGCCGTCGCCTGACGGGCGTCCACCGCGATGTCCTGGGGGCGTCCGGTACGCAATTCCCACAGATCGGAGACTGCCAAGCCGACCGCGGCCAGGCTTGCGGCGGCGGCTTCACTGATGCGGAACGGTGTGGGCAGGATCGGGTCGACCCCTCCGGTAAACGAAACTCGCGAAGCCTGCGCGGGATCGCAGCCTGGAATTGTCAGCAACGTTGATAGAATCTGATCAGCCACCGTGTAATCCTTTTGGTACCGCCGCCTGCCTCTGAGAAGCGAAATCGGCGTCGGGAAAATGTGCGCGTTTATATGCCGGAAACTGCCCGATATCTTACACCAAACGATCCAGGCCAATTCGTTCTCAACCCGAATCCGCTGCTTCCTCGACTACAACTCGTCGGCAGTGGTTGGCCAGCGCGTTGTCGGGGTCGGCCTACCCGTGTATATTGTTTGCATCGTGGGGCGGAGCCATCCATGTGATCGGTCAGGGGAAGAGCATTGCAAGATAACGCGATCAGCTTGGGCTCCTGGGAAATTACCTCCGACGCAGTCCACGAATACCTTTCGGCGGTCGGCGATAACTTGCCGCTTTACACGGATTCGGAATGCGCTCCTCCGATTATGCTCGCTGCCCGCGTAGTCGCTCTATTATTGGAACGCTTGTCACTGCCGGACGGCGCAATCCACAGTCTGCAGGACATAGAAACCGTCGATGCGCTGCGAGTGGGTTCCACAGTTTCTGCAGTTGCCACCGTTGAGCCGGTTCGCGAGCGCGGCGGGATGCGGTTCCTGACCGTGAACTACGCGGTTTCCGAAGAATCCACAGGATCTGATCTGATGAACGGTCGCACCACGGTGCTGCTCCCCGCGGATGAAATCGACGAATAAATCAAACGCATATGCGTGCTGACGTATCGACAACCGCATCCTCTAAATGCGACGTGGGCTCCGTGATACCACCGGTCCGACGCGCTATCAGTCGCGATCACATCGACTCCTACCGGTCAGCTTCCGGCGACGATAACCGGATACACTACGATGACGAATTCGCCGCCTCCAGCCGTTTCGGGGGCGTGATAGCCCACGGCATGCTGACTCTGGCCATGATCTCCGAGATGATGACGGGTGAGTACGGCTCCTGCTGGCTGCGATCCGGCAGTCTGCGCGTCCGGTTTCGCGGCGCCGCGTATCCCGGAGACCTCCTGGAGGCGGTGGGATCGGTAACCAAAAGTGAATCGGTCGCTAATGGCAACCGCTTGACTTGTAATGTTGAGCTTCTGAACGCCGATAATGGAAACAGGATCATCACCGGGTCGGCCACTGTAGTAGTGGCTCCGGCGGATATGAGGGAAACTGCGGAATGAGCACTAACGGAGATATGCCGCGGGTACGCGTCGCGGTGGATGCGATGGGCGGAGACTTTGGTCCTCAAGAGACCGTTCCTGGTGTCCTGGCCGCGTTGGACGGTCACCCCGAATTGACCATCACGCTGGTGGGCGATCCTGATGACGTGCAGGCCGAATTGTCCCGCCACGACGTTACTGGCCGCGCGGTCTCGGTAGTCCCATCGGAGGGGAAGGTAGAAGATGACGAGCATCCCATAGCTGCCCTGCGCCGGAAACCGAACTCGTCGATTGCGGTTTCCATGGGCCTGGTGCAGCAGGGGGCAGCCGACATGGTGGTTTCCATGGGCTCGACCGGCGCCACTATGGCCACGGCGGTGATGGCGCTGGGCCTGCTGGAAGGTTTGGAACGTCCCTGTATCGGCGGCAACTTTCTCGGCGTCGCGCCGAACACTACGGTGGTGGATTTGGGCAGCAACGTGGATTGCCGTCCGTCGTTGCTGCTGAGCTTCGCTGCGTTGGGGGTGGCCTTTTCCCGACGTCGCCTGGGTATCGAAAACCCCCGCGTGGCGCTACTCAGCGTGGGCGAGGAGTCTGCTAAAGGCAACCGACAGGTGCAGGAGAGCCACACGCTCTTCCAGGAAAGCCATTTGAATTTTGTTGGCAACGTGGAAGGCATGGACTTTTTCACCGGCAAGGCGGATGTCATCGTGTGCGACGGGTTCATCGGCAACATCCTGATCAAGTTCGCCGAGGGTCTGGGATCCGCGCTGGTCCCGTATCTCCATCAACGCCTGTCGGCCGTTCTTCCCGGTGAGCAGGTTCAGCAGATCGGAGAAGCCTTGTGGACTACCATGAACCTGCCGCGCACCATGGGTGGGCCGCTCTTTGGTGTTGACGGACTGGTCATGATCGGTCACGGTTCATCCACCGCCACCGGCGTCGCCGGCGCAATCAACACGGGCCTGCTATGCCATCGGCTGGAGTTGGTGGAAGGGTTTCGGCAAGAACTGGCCGAATTGCATCGCGCCGTCGCGCGCGAGACGTGAAGGATTGGGTGTTCAACCATGTACACGATTGATTTAACCGGTCAGGTTGCCCTGGTCACCGGCTCGTCCCGAGGCATCGGCGCTGTGATTGCGGCCCGGCTTGCCGCAGCGGGAGCGTCCGTGGCCATCAACTACCGCAGCAACGCCGCCGCCGCCGATTCCGTGATCGACCAGATCCGTGCCGCGGGCGGCGAGGCGCTGCGCGTTCCCGGGGACGTTTCCGACGAAAACTCCGCTGACGCTGTGGTGAAAACCACCGCGGATCGCCTGGGCCGACTGGACATTCTGGTAAACAACGCTGGCGTCAATCGCGACCGGCTAATGATGCGCATGACTGCCGCGGATTGGGACGAAGTGCTCACGGTAAACCTGCGCGGAACATTCCTGGCCACCCGTTTCGCCGTACCGTTGATGGTTCGCCAGCGCTATGGGCGCATCGTGAACATCTCTTCGGTTGTTGGTCTCACCGGTAACCCCGGGCAGGCGAACTACGCGGCGTCCAAGGCCGGACAAATTGGATTTACAAAAGCCATGGCGCGGGAAGTAGCCAGTCGCAGTATCACGGTGAACGCGGTCGCGCCGGGGTTCATTGAAGTCGGCGAAGACGGTGGCATGACCGCCGGGATGACCGATGACCAGCGCAGCCAGGTTCTGTCGCGGATACCTGCTGGACGCTTCGGGGCTGCTGAGGACGTAGCCTCCGCCGTTCTTTATCTGGTCAGCCCTGGCGCGAGCTATGTCAACGGTCAGACGCTAACCGTCGACGGCGGACTGACGACATAAATCTGCCCAACGAATCGAGGATTGCGCGATGAAAGCCACCGCCCGTTTCCGACAATTGCTTACCGAGCCCGGGATCATCACCGCTCCCGGCGCCTACGACTGCCTGACGGCCGCCATTATCGAACGGACCGGATTTCCGGCCGTGTACATGACCGGAGCCGGAACTTCTGTAGCCCGCATTGGCTACCCCGATCTGGCGCTGGCGACGGCTACCGAAATGATGGCCAACGCGGCATCCATCGCCTCCACCGTAGTTGTACCCGTTATTGCCGACGCCGATACCGGATACGGCGGCACCATGAACGTGCGCCGCACCATCCGCGAATACGAACGCACGGGTGTCGCTGCTGTGCACATCGAGGACCAGCAGTTCCCCAAGCGCTGCGGACACCTGGAAGACAAGCGGGTGGTGCCCATTGACGAGATGGTGCAGAAGATCCATGCCGCCGTGGACGCGCGCACCGATGACGATTTCACCATCATAGTCCGCACCGACGCGCTGGCCGTCACCGGCTGGGACGACACCATGCGTCGTTGCGACGCCTTCACCGAAGCCGGGGCGGACGCGCTGTTCGTCGAGGCCATTCGGTCTCCCGAAGAAGCGGCTGAAGTGGTCGCAAACACCTCGGTTCCCCTGCTGTACAACTTCGTGGAAACTGGCAAGTCTCCGTTGCTCAACGTGGCCGAATTGGAAACGCTCGGGTTCAAGATGGTCATCTTCCCCGGGAGCGCCTTCATGTCGGTCGCCCACACTGTGGCTCGGGTCATGTCGGAACTCAAGAACAAGGGCACTACCGAGCACCTGGTAGGTGAAATGACCCCTCTCACCGAGGCCTTTGAGCTCATGGGCCTCTCCCAGATGCTGGATCGGGACTCGGGATACGCGGTTGGCAGCGACGCGGTTGCCGCTGACTGAGACCACGCTGCAGCCGACTGAGACTAAACTGCGGCCGGGTGAACCCGACACGGCACGCGGCTCTGCACCATTTGACGGCCTCCACGCGCTATCCCGAGTGACAGGGACCTGATGGCAACCGGGTCTGCGGGTGGGTCTGCCGATCCCGAATTCCGCGTCCGCCTGGAATCCGAAATTGGGGACTGGGAGCAGGACGGATTAGTCTCGGCTGAACAGGCCCAGGCGATCCTCCGGCGTTATGATGCGCCATCTGTTGAGTTGCTGGCGGGTACGCCTGCCGCGCCAGGATCCGGTGGCTCCACCCCTCCTCCGGTAGACGCCGCAGAGCGCACCACCCTCGTCAGCCGGGCCGTTTCCATCATCGGCGTGATGGGAGCCCTTCTCGTGGGGCTGGGCATCATCATTTACGTCGCCGCCAATTGGGATGTGATCCCGGTGTGGGCTCGTGTCTCCATGCTGGTGGGGCTGACGGCCACGATCAACGTTGCCGGCTGGCTGCTGCTGGCCCGGTTCGAATACCCGCGCGTGGGCGTGGCCTTGCTGGTGGTTGGCGCGTTGACTTACGGAGCGGCGATCCATCTCGTCGCCCAGATTTACCACGTGCCCGTCAATCACCCCAATCTAACCACTGCCTGGTTCCTGGGTGTCCTGCCGATGGGCTATATAGTGCGGTCCCGGGTGATGGTAGGGCTATCGTTGGCGCTCCTGGTCCTGAGCATGGGGTTCCGGACCCAATGGTGGCTCGAATTCTACGGTGCGGACACGCTCCTGTATCTGGCGCCGTTGACCCTGGCTCTTTCTGCTGCGGTAGTTGCGCTGGGATTGCTTCAATTTCGGTTCACCTGGACGCGACCCTTGGCGGTGTATTGCTACTATCCGGGTCTGGCATTTGGTCTTGCGGCTTTTGGCGCGATGACGGTCGCCGGCATCTGGGTTGACCTCGGCGATCTCACCTGGGCTGTGTTGTCCGCCGAGTATTGGGTTACGGCCGGCGTGGGTTTCGTGACGGCGGCCGTTGTTACCGGCATTCTCTGGTGGGACTCTCGCGCCCAGCCAGATGCTCGTCCCGTTGCCGGCATAACTTTGGCGGCCACGATGGTTGTCACCGCGGCGTGCATCTGGGCCTGGTTCGCCTATCCCGCGCCCGCTCTGTGGTGGCTGTTCAACCTCGTCGCTTTCGGCGGTGTTGCGGTGTCGGGTTTGCTCAAACGTTCACCGATCCTGCTCGGCGGCGCTGCTGTATTGTTCTTGATACTGGTGGCAATTCGGTTCGCCAGCCTGGTGGACCTGGACGGCGCAGCCGCGCCGATATTGCTTTCAGCGGCCGCATTGACCGTGGGGGCTTGTCTGTTCGCTGGAAGTTCCGCGATGAGCGGCGCACCGGTGGTGGCGCCTTACGCACGTATCGTTGCTGGGGTGGGGCTTGCGCTTGCCGCGTCCGGCCTCCACGTCATGGGGTATGGGACGTTTTGGCGCTGGGAAACTCCGCCCGCCTGGTCCTGGATGCCCGCCGAATACTGGTCTGCCATGGCCGTCGGGTGGATTCTGGCTGCGTCGTTGACCGCATATGTCCTATGGAAACATGGGCGGCGGGGCGGCGGCGACGCGGTTTGGCAAGTGGGCGCGGCGGCAGCGATGGCGGCGATGGCGATTGCCATGTGGTTGGGATTGGGATTCCAGGTTTCAGCGGCCTGGTCGGTATTCAATCTCACGTTGCTGGCGGGTATCGCGTTGTTGCTGTGGTACGCCTACCGGAGCCGTCAGTTGTCGATCGCGTATTTCGCATGTTCCGTCTTTGCCTTTTCGGTGATAGTGCGATGCTTCGCGGCGATTGACATCCTGGCCAAGGACGATCTGCTGCTGTGGTTGGGCCCCGTGGTATTGGGCATTGGGGCGCTGGTGTTCCTCACCGGGCGACTTCGGGTGCGTTGGACGGGAATCTCTACGCCGGAACTCCGGACCAACGCCCGGGTTTGGGACCTGGCTGGCTTGTCCGTCGCCATCGTAAGCGTCTACTCCATGAGCTACAGCGATCCCTGGTCGGTTGGACCGGGCACAACGGGCGGGTCCGCGTTGGCCTTTCTTGGAGAGTACTGGTTCCTTGCCGGCACGGTTTGGGGTGCGGCCATCGCCCTTCTGGTTCTGATCTGGGTGGTCGACAGGACGCAATCATCGCCGGTTCACGCTTCCGTTGACCAGTTGCGGTGGGAGACATCGGCCGCTGTCGCCATGGGCGCGCTCGTCGTCCTGGCGTGGTTGGGGCTCCTGTTGGGCTGGACGTGGACCTGGCTTCCGCTGAATGCGGCCCTGCTGGCCACGGTGCTCGCGCTGGTGGCGGCTGGATATCGCTGGAACCGAGGCGACCTGATCAATCTGGCGGTGGTCGCCTTCGGGATTACGCTGTTCACCCGTTACTTCGAGTTTGGCTTCGGTTTGCTGGGCCAATCCCTGGCGTTCATCGTCGCCGGGGCGATCATGCTGGGCATGGGTTTCGGGCTCGAGTTTCTGCGGCGTCGGATGCTGCGCAGCATGCGCGTGGTTGAGGAGCCGGCATGACGCGAGTGGCCAGCATCCTGTTTTTCGCCGTGGTCGCGGTGCAGGTGGTTGGCCTGGTCGCGTTCGCCGGAGTGCGCGAGGTCGCCCTGACCGAGGGGCGGGAAATCATCCTGCAGACCGGCCCGGTCGACCCGCGCTCGCTGTTCCAGGGCGACTACGCGATCCTGGACTATGAGATCGCGGAGGTTCCCGCGCACCTGGCGGAGCAACCTGCCGGCGCCACTGTATACGTGGCTCTGACCGAATGTGGCGATGTATGGTGCGCGACGCAGCACACCCGCTCCAAACCGGATTCAGCGAACGTGTATATCCGGGGAGTGATCAGCGTGGATGGGCGGCTGGATTTCGGCATCGGCACTTATTTCGTACCCGAGGGCACGGGGCACATCATCGAGCGCGCTCGGGATGTGAAGGTGGTCGTTTCCCTGGATGATCGCGGACAGGCAGTCATCAAGAACGTCCTGGTGGACGGCGCGCCTTTTGCTCCCAACCGTAATTGATTGCCGGAGCGCAGCGGGCTTCTACAGCCGGTTGCCCCAGTCAACGTACCGAGTGCTTCCCATGGCGCTGACCTGCAGTTCCTGACAGAACCCGGGTCGCTCGGCTCGATGAACCTGTCGGTCCGGCGTTGGACCCGATGGTCCGCTCTCAAGGGCCTCGGACAGTACCCTGCCGTCCATCGCTGAGGCTTCCGCGTCCAGGCCCAGGATATGCAGTATCGTGGGTGCCAGATCGATGTTGCCGGTTGGCGTGTCGATGATGGTGTTGCGCTTGAATGAGGGCCCGCTGGCCAAACCGGTGTTCCGCAACTCGTGCTGGCTGAGGCTGCCGTGTTGACCCTGCCCGACCGCGCCTCCCGTGGCAGGAGCGCTCCCGGGGTAGCCGGCCGGATTGCCGACGTGTTGCCACGGAAAGGACATGATCAGGTCCGGTGAGCGCGGTCCCTCGCATCCCAGCAACGCCAAAGGGAGCGTTCCGGTCGGGTGCCCGACACGCTCCGAAGCGAACAGTGGCCCACACCAAGGCTGGTCGACCAGCCAGGATGTCAGTTTCTCCGCTGTTTTCGCCTCGCCGTTGTTGACGTAGAAAAGTGCGGACCCGCCATTGGCCGCCACCGCGACCCCGCCGGGATGGTCAATCGACGCGAAATCCGCTTCGCGCAGCAACTGTTCCACGCGAACAACGTCGCTGATCGTCGAGTAACCGTGGTCCGATGCGATGAATACGTTCGTGGTGTCGGCGCGCCCGTTCGCCTGCAGCCAGTCCATCAGTTTTCCGAACTCCGCGTCCGCTTCGGCGAGGGCCTGCGGAGCCCGGCCTAACCCGACGCCGTCTTCGTGCTGCGTCTTGTCAGGCTCCGACGACCATAGCAGGGCTACTGCCGGATCCCGCTCTGGCAATACGAACTCCGTCAGGATGCGTCTTGCGTGGACCAGGCGGGCGGTGTTGGGCAGGTCCTGCGCCGGCCATTCGCCGAACCGCTCGGCCAGTTCAGCGTACAGCGGACGCGGTAGCGCGAAATCGGGATGGATGGTTGCGCCGCCGGCGGTGACCGCATTCGGGTTGTGCGTGTAGGCGTTGCCGCTGGTGCCGGTGCCGATGGCGAAGTATTCCATGCCGTGTCGACCCAGCACCTCGGCCAGGGTGGGAACCAGCAGCACACGTCCGGTGGTGTCGGCAATCTCCTGCAGCGTGGGTTCCATGGCAGGAATAACGCGGTGTGGGTCGAAATCGCGGCACAAGAAGGTGTTTCCGGCCAGGCCATGCCTGCCGGGCGTGCAACCCGTAACGAGGCTCGATGCGTTGACGCGCGTCACGGTGGGAAACACCGGATGGTGGTTCGTGAAAGTCACGCCGCCATCGGCGAACTTTGACAGGTTTGGCATCAGTTCCGGCGTAATCTGCGCCGGCTGTAGGCCGTCGAACACCATGATCAATGTTCTGTGTTGGCCTGGCATCATACCTCTCCTTCCCTGCTCGGTTCGGCCGCTGGCCAGGCCCATCCCAGCAATTCGCGGATCACTCGCAATGATGTTGGAACGTCGACGCCCCCGGGTTCAGCGGCCCCGATCGGTCCACCAGTTTCGTCCAGCACTCGGCAGCGGCCCCAGAGAGTACTGTCGTCAGTGGTGACGGAGTCATCGACCGTCATTGTTACCGGGCGAAACCTGATGGCGTCCGGGGACACGGCTGCGACCAGCGTCAACGGATCATACATGTAGAACCGTTCGCGTGTGTGATCGAGCCCAAACCACCCAGCGAGCAACTGTTCGGCCAGGATGCCTTCCGCAGCGGATGGTCGAGCTGCCTCCACGTCGTCTCTGGTCAAGAATACCTGATGGCACGGAGCCATATCGATCAGCGAGAGAGGAACCTCGGATTCGACCACCAGACGAGCGGCGGTGGGATCGCTGTAGAAATTGAACTCGGCGTGTGGGGTGACATTGCCCGGGATGCCCACCGCGCCACCCATGACGAGCAGGCGCTTTGCTAGCTGCAACACCGATGGGTGCTTCCGGTGCAGCCGCGCCAGGTTGGTCAGGGGGCCCAGGGCAATGACAGTGACCTCACCCGGGCGCGTCCGGAGAGTCTCGGCCAGGTATTGCACAACGTCCGCATCCGATGTGCGCGTCGTCGGTGGCGGCAATGGGTGCGTCAGACCCTCTGGGGTGTGGACATGACGGGAGTAGGCAAAGCGACCGCGTATCGGCCGAGTTGCGCCTTTGACGACCGGAATGTCCGTGCGTCCGACGCTTTCCAAAATGGCAAGGGCGTTTCTGGTCGCTGGCTTTATCGGGACATTTCCCGCCGTGGTGGTCAAACCGACCACATCCAATTGCGGGGACGACAGCGCCATCAGCAGCGCGATGGCATCGTCCACGCCGGGATCAGTGTCGATCAACACCGGTTCTGGAGTCGTGGCCTGGGACGATTCCATGGAATCAGCTCGGTTCCAGGAGCACTGAATGGCAATAGGCGCGTATGGCCCGCGCCGACGAATACTTGAACCTGAACCCTGCGGACTGCTTGAACTTTGCGGAACTCATGATCAGCGGATGTTTTGACAACTGCTTTCCGGACGAGTTGCGCAAGCGGTTGGCGCCGGCGAGTCTGGGCAGTCCTGCGTTGCGGCACCATTCCAGGATGTCCACGGAGTCCACGACGCCGTCGCCGGCCACGTTGAATACCCCGTCAAGGCGATGCTTTATCGCCTGTTCTATCGCCCGCGCCAGGTCATGCTGATGCAGGAATTGGAGTGGGAAGCTGCGCTTCCGATTGGCCGTAACCGCGGGTAGTAACAACTCATCAGCCGCGGGGCTCGCGTGATTCGTGCTGACCGACATTGCCGTGCGCAGCACGGCTACCTTCATTCCGTCGTCGTCGCCGGGCGTTGGCGCAGGTGATTCGTCGCCCGCCCCGGCCGGTAAGATCGGCTCAGCTTCTGCGAGGTAGCTGTGTTGGCGACTGGGGTTAGTTGCCGTCTGCTCGGTGATGGGGACAGGGGTATCGGCATTTACACCATAGACCCGTACGTCGGACAAATAAACGAACTGGCGCACTCCCGCGATGCGGGCCGCCCTGAGCCAAAGGTTCGCGTCTGCGCAGAACTGTTCCGGATTGGGCCCGTCGTAATAGCTCCCGACGTGGATCAACGAATCCACCCCTTCCAGTTGCAATACGTCGGGCATGTCGGCCACCGTCAGCTCGTGCCCCTCCAGGAACATGTCCCAGGCTTTCTGCTGCATGAAGTCCGGTATGTCGGACATGGTCAGGATGCCACCCACCCGATTTTGGGCCAGGCGGTAGGTGGATATTCGTTCGACCGGCCAGCGCAGCGGGCGCTCGGCAATCGCCACCAGCCAACAGTCCGGCCTTTCCCTCTCGAGGTGCAGCAATAACTGCGCTCCGAAACTTGATGCAGCTCCCACCACGCCGATTACGTGGTCGAACTCGCGTTGATTTCCAGGTCCGGAGCTCATGCCTCAGAACATCCCGATTTTCGGCTAGTCAGCGGTATCACGTTTTGGATTTCACTCAGCGCCGGTCCCGGAACATCTGCATCTCGGTCGCAACGGCGTCTTCCGGCAACGGGGATGCGGCTCGCGGGCCGAAGTTGCGGGCCAGCACGAATATCTGCGCCAGGCGTTCAACCAGGTCACAGACTTCCAACGCCTCCCAGATGTCCGGCCCGACGCCCACCGCGCCATGGTTCCGGAGCAGGGCAGCGTTACGGTCGCCCAACGCGGCGTAAGCCTGTTCGGCCAGTTCCTGCGTTCCCGGAAAGGCATACTTGCTGACCTTGATCGGACCGCCGATGGTCATCAGCATTTCGTCGATCAGTGGCGGAATGTCCCGGCCAATGACCGCAGCCACCGAAGCGTAAATGGAATGAGTGTGCGCTACTGCCTGCACGTCCGGTCGTTGGCGGTAGATCTCAAGATGCAGAAGAGTTTCCGAGGACGGTGGCATTGGCGCCGGAGACACGGGCTCGCCCTCCAGGTTAACCACTACCAGTTCATCCGGTTGCAGCCGGTAATAGGGATGGTGGGTTGGCGTCACCAGCAGGAGGCTGTCATCTCCCGGGCCGGTCAAACGCAGGCTGGTGTTCCCTGAATATGCCCCCACCAGGCCGCGTCGGTACATTTCCCGGGTGGCCTCGGTGAGATCGACGCGTTGTTCAGCCCATTGGTCGGACACTCTGTGCCTCCATGCTGTTTGCGGCGCCCAAACCGGACATAACAGCCGCAGCGGCATTATATCCGCTGATGATCGCCCCCTCCATAGTCGAAGGCCATCCAGTGTCGGTCCATTCCCCGGCCAGAAAGAGATTGGGAGATGCGGTAATAGGGCCGGGTCGATTGCGTTGCGCTCCGGGCGTGCACCGGAAAGTGGCGTTGCGCTGCTTGACCACTACCGACTTCATAAGTTGAGCTTGACGCGTCCTGGGGAACGCCGCCTTCATCTCGTCGGCGATGATGTGAGCCAGTTCCGGTCGTGGCAGGTCGATGTGATCCCATGCGGCGCTGATTGACACCGTCAATGACTGGCCGTTGCGGCCCCAGTCTCTGCCTCGGATCAGCGATTCGTTGAACACCCATTGCAGGGGGCTGTCCAGAAAGTAGCAGAAGTCGCCGTCCATCACCGGGCGATCGTACTCGAGATGCACGTTGACGATGGGCGAGGTTTGCAGCTCGGTCAACGAAGCGAACGGGATTTTGCCAGCCAGATGGTCTGGGATCAGCTTGGGCAGGATCCAGAACGGCACCGCGCTCACGTAGGCGTCGGCTGACAAGACCTGTCCGGCCCCTGACGCGACGCCCCGCACCCAGCCGTCCGCTTCCACCTCGATGGCATAGGCCGGGGCGCCCAGCAGGATGCGTACGCCCAGCGTGCGCAGGTAAGCTTCGCAGGGTGCGCCAATGGCCTGCCCCAGGGGGACTTTGGGATACCCGAGGTTGGCCTCGCGCCTTCCCTTCAAAAGACCGTCCTGAACGATCATCAAACCCATCGCTGCGCTGACGTCGCGGATGTTGTCATTGAGCGTCCCCTCGATGATGACGTTCCAAAGGTTGTAGATGCATCGGTCCGATTGGCCGTGCGCGCTCAACCAGTCGTAGAAAGAGGTAGTTTCCATCGAAGGCGATGATCGGTTCGCCAGCATCGCGGCGATCACCCCACGCACCGCTCGGAACTTGTCGCCCGGGCTCAGGTGACGGTAGGTGAAGAAAGCCGACAGCAGATGTCCCGGCGCCGGGCCGCCGAGTCCATAGAGCCTGCCCCTGCGCCCGTCCCGGTCATAGACATCGACGTTCAATCTGGGCTGTATGTGCCAGAGGTCATTGACGCCAATACGATCAACGAAGGCGATGAGGTTGTGGCACGCACCCACAATGACGTGTTGACCGTTGTCCAGCTCCTGGCCGCTTTCCGGCTCGACGAAAGAAAAGGCCCGACCTCCCAATGATGCTCGAGCCTCCAGCAACGTAACTTGCCAACCGGCTTCGGCGAGCCGGCCCGCGGCCGCGATGCCCGCCAGTCCGCCACCAATGACCAGCGCCGATGGCCCGTTGTCGCTGCGCCTGCCGGTCACTTCATCAGAGGACCAGTAAGCCAGGCCCTGGCCATCAGTCCCAGCTTGGCGCCTTTGCTCAAGCTGATGCGTTCCCGGAACACGTCGTATCCGGCGGCTTCGATCTTGTTGAGCACGCCGCCGTAGATGAGGCCCAGAGCGGCCGGGCAGGCGCGGGACCTGGGAGAGAGGTACGGCAGCAGCCGTCGGCCGCTGGAGAAATACTCCCGGGCTCGGTCTACTTGAAACTGCATCAGGTTGGCGAAACCGTCGGTCACCGCGTGATTGCCCAGGTCCGCTTCGGTTACGCCGAACCTCTCCAACTCGTCCTGGGGTAAATAAACCCGGCCAAACTCCCAATCCTCGCGCACATCCCGGCAGATGTTGGTCAGTTGCATCGCCAGCCCCAGGTCGATGGCCCCCTGGCGCGCTTGTTCGCCGTCGCGAAAGCCGAATATGTGGACACAAATCAGCCCGACCACGGAGGCGACCTGGTAGCAGTAAGCGCGCAAGTCCTCGAAATTGGCGTATCTGGTCTTAACGAGGTCCGATTCCACCCCGTTCAAGACCTCCTGGAAGTACTGCTCAGGGATGCCATACGTTGCCGCCACATCCGCCAACCCGACGAAAAGCGGCTGGTCGGGCGTGCCAGCGTATGCCTGACTCAGTTTGCCTCTCAGATATTCGATGTGCTGCAGCTTCTCAGCATCGGTTCCTTCGGCGTCGACCGAGTCGTCGCAATATCTGCAGAACGTGTAAGCGACGTAGATGGCCCGCCGTTGACGGGCCGGCAGTGTGAGGAACGCGAAGTAAAAGTTGCGGGCTTCGCGCCTGGTTACGCGGCGGCACTCCTCATAAGCTGCGGCCAGCGCCTCGGGCGATGCAGAGAATGCGGTCTGCGGCGGAGTCGTCATTTGGCCCGTCTCAGGCGCTGGGCAACCCGTACCCGGTTCCCAGCTTGTTACCCAGCCAGGCGGACGCCAACAGCCACGTTTTCCGCTGCTTCGACAGAGCGGGCCGGCTGCTGAGAACGTCGTAGTCCTGGCGACGTATGGCGTGGAGGACGGCCACTCCGCCCCGAGTGAAGAGGGCCACCGGCAATCGGGATCGACGATCCAGGGACGCGACCAGCGGTGCGCCCTGCTGGAACATTCGCATCGCGACGTCGCACTCATATCGCAAAAGAGCCCGAAACGCATCGGACGCCGTGCCGTTCGCGATGTCGTTCTCGCTAACGCCAAACCGCTCCATGTCGGTGCGGGGGAGGTATATCCGTCCCCGGTCTCGGTAGTCGCGGCTAACGTCCTGCCAGAAATTGGTGAGCTGCAGGGCAGTGCAGGTGTGGTCGGCGAGGAGTTGACGCCGGCGGTCAGCGTACCCGAACAGGTGCAGGTACAGTTGCCCCACCGGATTCGCAGAATAGCGGCAATATTCGAGGACGTCGTCCAGCGTATCGAAACGCCCCGATCCCTGGTCCATCAAATTCGCGCGTATCAGCCTTTGGAACGGTTCCGGTGGGATGTCGAATTCATCGACCGTGTGCTGGACCGCAATTGATATGGGGTGCGCCGGTTTCCCGGAGTAAATCGCGTCCAGTTCTTCTGCCCACCAGGCCAACTGACTCCGTCGGTGCGCGGTCACCGAGACATCGGGATTGCCAGCATCTGCGGCTTTTGCGGCAGGCGCCGACGGCAGCGATTCGTCACCCAGATCGTCAACCATCCGGCACCAGGCGTAGATCGCGTAGACGTGCGGCAGTTTTTCCCTGGGGGTGATCCAACCCCCGACGTTGAAATTCTCGTAGTGTCCGCGCGCGAGAGTTTCGCAGTACCCGTACGCTTCGTCCAGTGTCACTGGCTCCGCCGGCGCGTTCGCGCCAACACCGACCGAGGGCGAGTTGTTCTCTTCGATGACAGTTGGCATGTTACGGCGTCCCGAACGCACTTATTCACCCACGATCTGGACCATCACCTCTCGTGGCCGCGGGTGATCCAGTTCAATGAAGAAAATGCTCTGCCACTGGCCGAAAGGCATCTTGCCGTCTATCAATGGGATGGTTTCGCTCGACCCGAGCATCAAGTGCTGAAGGTGCGCGTGACCGTTCGGGGATTCTTCCTCGGTCATATTGACCGTGCGTATCGAGAAATCGTTGTGCCGGTATTCGCCGAAACGAGGGCACATCTTCTCCAAGAACCGGGTCATGTCTTCGATCAGCAACGGTTCGTTCTCGTTGATGATCACGGCGGCCGTGGTGTGACGCGAATACACGACGACGAACCCGTTGCTGACGCAAGACCTGCCGACGCAGCCCCGCACCCAATCGGTGATATCCATGAATTCGGGCGCGCCGGTGGTGTCTACTTTCAGGGAATAATGTTCAGTTTTCATGAGTTGCACTCTATAGGGGAGTGTGATGAACGGAACACTTATGCTGGGTGGCTTGGGCGGTGAGCCTCCGGCGCGACTGGCCGGTGGCCGTTGCCCTGAGGTTTGGCGAACAGAGTTCGGCGGGTCTGGCAAGTTCGATAGCGAGCCAGGGCTATCAGCGGCCAGGTATTTCGGTACAAATGATAGTTGATCATGAATCCCGCTGACAGCTCAGCGCCCTGGAAGCCCCGTTCGCCAGGCTGCGGGATCCTGTCGACTCGTTCGCCTTTCAGATATCCGGGGAATCCGGTGCCGGTAAAGTACGGCTCGTCCCAGTTGCCCTCCGCACGCTGTGTTTCCAGCAAGTATGACACGCCACGGTGCGTGGCCTGGTCGTCGCCGTATCCGGCCGCGACCAGTGCAATGATACCCCAGGCGGTTTGGGAAGCGGTACTTGGCCCAACTCCTCGTTGCGTCGAATCTATGTACGACGCGCACGATTCGCCCCAACCTCCGTCAGCATTCTGGTGATCCAGAAGCCACTGCACCGCGCGCCGTACGTAAGGATGACGCATGTCATCCCCGGCTGCTTCCAGCGCGGGCAGCACGGCTCCCAGGCCATAAACGTAGTTTACTCCCCACCGCCCGAACCAACTGCCGTCATTCTCCTGCTCCTGGCGCAAATAGCGATACGCTTGTTGCAGGAAGCCCTGGTCGGTCCTGTATCCGAGTTTGCCGTACATTTCCAGGACATGGGCCGTTACGTCCGCGCTGGAGGGGTCAAGGACCTCGCCAAAATCGCTGAAAGTCAGGGCCGTGACGTATCCGTGGTTATTGTCCTTGTCGAATGACGCCCACCCACCGTCCTTGTTCTGCATGCCGTGGACCCAGTCCAGGGCCCGCGAGATCGCGTCGTGTCGCAGACGGTCCTCATCGCCCGGCAATTTGCCCAGGCGCAAAGCCAGCACCACCTCGGCGGTGTCATCGATATCGGGATAGTAGTTGTTGTGGAACTCGAAAGCCCATCCGCCCGGTTGCAGCTGCGGCGCCTGCACCTGCCAGTCGCCGCCGACCAATATCTGCTTGTCGACCAGCCATCGGGTGGCCGATTCCAGCATGGGGTCCGTGGTAGACAATCCGCTTTCGGCCAATCCTTGAACCACCAGGCAGGTGTCCCACACCGGCGAAATGCATCCCTGGATCGTCCAACAATCGCCTTTTTGGATGGAGAAACCATCCAGCCCGGCGAATCCGCGGGACATGATGGGATGCTCGTTGTCGAACCCGCACACGCTGAGTGCGATCAGGCTGTACACCCACGGTGGTTGGATCCCTCCCCAACTTCCGTCGTCTTCCTGGTGGTCCAGGATCCAACGAACGGCTTTGCGCTCGGCCATCTTGCTTAGGGGGTTGAAGGAAATGCGGCCGTAAATCTTCCCCAGAGCCTGCTCGGCCATATGCACCAGCCTCGGGAGGTTGAATCCGGGAGGAGGCGGCACAGAGTAATCGGTCCCCGAACGGCCGTCTGGAAATAACTCGTCGATGGCATGCTCCGGTGCGATGGGCCGGACCGGGCGGCGCGAGAGCACGATCGACAACGGTACGATGCACCCCCTTGCCCAACTGGCAAAGCGGTAGATGCTCAAGGGCGCCCAATCGGGCAGCAATATCATCTCGATGGGCAGTCTGGGTGTGCCGTCCCATTCCCACTGCCCGAACAGCGCGAGCCAGATGCGTGTGAACATCCGGGTGCGGGGCACTCCGCCTCGTTGCAGAACGAACTGCCTGGCCCGACCCATGTGGTCTGACTCCGGATCTTCTCCGCACAGCTTCAACGCGAAGTAACATTCCACAGTGGTGGACAAGTCGCCGGGGGCGCCGTAGTAGATTGCCCACGACCCATCGTCAAGTTGCTTGCTGAGAAGATAATTGACGATGTGCCGCTCACGCTCCGGGTTGTGATGCCCCAGGAAGCGGGACAACATCACGTACTCCGCCTCCATCGTGTTGTTCGATTCCAGCTCTCCCCACCAATATCCATCGGTGTCCTGGATACGGCGGAAATATTCCTGCAGCCGTTCGATCGATGTGTCCAGAGCCTGAGCCGACGGCGCATCGGAATGAACGTGGGCACGGTTACTGTTGATTTCTTGGATAACCATGATGTTTACCCTGCAAATCTCGAAGCGCTAAATGTAGCCGTGATCGCGGAACCAGCGGATTGCTTTTTCCAGAGCCACTTCGACCGGACTCTGGGGCAAACCGAGTTCCGCCACTGCTTTGGCGCTGCTCACGTACATCGGGTGCTTAGTGATTTTGATTGCTTCAACAGGGATGGACGGAGGGCGGCGTAACAGGGTGCCTTCGATGAACTCGTCAAAATAAGCGACCCCCAGAATGGCCCAGCGCGGGATGTAAATGTTGGGTGCGCGTCGTCCGGTGATTTTGGACATGATGTCGAAAATCTCCTTCAGCGTGAGATTGCGGCACCCGAGGATGTACCGCTCTCCGGGCACTCCGCGTTCCATCGCTAATATGTGCCCTTTGGCGACATCCGCCACGTCGATCAGGTTCATGCCCGTTGAAATGTATCCGGGAGCCCTGCCCCGGGCGAAGAACAGGGGAATTTGCCCGGTCGGTGTCGGTTTGACGTCCCATTCGCCTACTGGAGCGCAGGGGTTGACTACCACCACCTCCATGTCATCGCCATTGGCCGCCAAAGCGATTTGTTCCGTGGCGTACTTGGACTGCTTGTAGTAGCCAATTAGCAACCCTGGCCGGGGCGGCATTTCTTCAGTGCCCAGATGCTCCGGGTCCCTCGACCCGTTTTCAGGGATGCCTATGGTCGCGACCGAGCTGGTGAAAACCACTCTTCGCACTCCGGCCCGCCGTGCGGCGTCGAGCAGATTTACTGTCCCAACCACGTTTGAGCGGTACATTTCGCGCGGGCGAGGTGACCAGAATGAGTAAATTGCTGCGCAGTGATAAATGGTCTCGCAGCCTTCGGCGGCCCGGCGCACCGATTCGCTGTCCAGAAGGTCGCCGGTTACCTGCGTCACGCCCGTTTCTCGAATGGCCAAGTCGTTCGCGGACGGCCTGACCAGAGCTCGAACGTCCTCGCCACGGGCCCACAGCGCACGCGCCAGGTTCCCGCCGATAAAACCGGTGGCGCCCGTTACCAGCGTGGTCATCGGATCAATGGAGCGGTCCCGGCAGGTATTACCGCCGGCGCTGCCAACAACGCGGATACGCTCGCCGCGAGCGAATGCCGGGCGACCCGCGCCTTGCGGGCCAGCCGTACCAGGCTTGCCAGGCTGCCGGGGTGGGCCGCAACTCCGCGCAGCGCATTGACGAACCCGTCACCACTGCCGTCAAGATAGCCAGGCAATTCATCGTCCGCAGTGTCCAACACTGCGCGAACCGATGCGAACGGTATCCCATGAGTCGCCGCCGTTCTTGCGGCCCAATAGTCTTCCATGTTGACCGACATCGTTCCACACGTCGTGTGCAGCGCGGATTTAACTCCGCAGTTGGCTACACCGCTGACCGTCGCGGATGGTCCTCCCACCCAACGGATCCCGTTGGCGTCCGCCCGAGTCTTGATACTGCTGGTGAGGCATGTGTCGGACTCGATGGCTTCCAGATGCTCTACGGAGTGGAATACCTCCGCCAGATGCAGGTCGCCGGTACGCAGACCGGGGGCAGCGCCGCCACAGAATCCGATCATGATGATAGCCGCCGGCGATTGCGCCGCCACGGCCGTCAAACCGTTCTCGGCGCTCTCCTGGCCGACGCCGATGACTCGCGTCATCACGTCAGTGCCGCGCAGACGGAGAACGGCCCGGCGCACGCCGGCCATCTCCGTGCCCATCGGTGCAACTATGGCAAGCATAGGCTTAACAATGGAGACCAACCTCAATCAGTCGGTCGAGGGTTGTTCTATAGTCCCGATTTCCTGTGATTCAATGATTGCAGGGGTTACGATGCCAGGTCCTGTCTAACCGACGCTGATGCCTCCCTTATGCGCCGCGCCGGATTTGACGAACGTGACCCATTCCCTGGGCTTCCCGATAGCGTTAAATATGGTCGCTGATTCAAAACCGCAATGCATCATGCAGTTGTTACAACGGGGGTCCCGACCCACGCCGTATTTTTCTTCCCACAACTGAGGTTCGTAGAGTTCTTCGATGTCGGAGGCGTGTTCATCCGCGAGTGGGTAGCAGGGTTTTCGCCAACCCATCACTGTGTAGGTGGGATTGGACCAAGCCGTGCATTGGTATTCCCGCTCTCCCCGAAGGAAGTTCAGGTATAGCGGGTTATTGTAAAACCGCATGCCCTCGATGCGAGTCGGATCCAGCAGGTCCCGGAACACGTTCCTGGACTCCTGCCGGGTAAGGAAAAGATCCTGATCGGGGGCGTCTTCAAAATCGTACCCTGGCGATATCATCGACCCTTCGACACCCAGGTCGCTAACGTAACGGAACATCTCCCGCAGGTCCTCAACGTCGCTATTCCGGAATACTGTCGTATTCGTGCAAACGCGGTAACCCCGTTCGACGGCCATTTGTATTCCGTCCACCGCCCGTTTGAACACTCCGGCCCGGGCCACCGATTCGTCGTGTTTCTCCTCCATACCGTCCATGTGGATCACCCAGCAAAAATACTTGGAAGGCGGGATCTTTTCCAGCATGCGAGGAAGCAGCAGCGCGTTCGTGCAGCAGTACACGAAGTATTTTTCGTCGACCAGGGTGTTGATGATCTCGTCGATTTTCGGGTGGATTGTCGGCTCACCGCCGGCAATGGACACTATCGGCGCGCCCGATTCGTGCACGGCCTCCAGGGCCTCTTCCACCGGCATCATCTGGTCCAGTACTCCACGGTATTCCCGTATCCGACCACACCCGATGCACGCCAGATTGCACATCTCCAATGGCTCCAGCATGGTGACCAACGGGAAACGCTTTCGGCCGCGCAGCCGGTTCTTGAGTATGTACCAACCCGTCCGCACGCCCAGTTCCAGCGGGCGTTTGGCCGGCTTGATGGCGGTGCGTGGGTCTTTAATTGTTTGTACCATTGGCGGGATCTCCTTAGCTTATCGCTAAGCGCTATCAGAATAGACGATACGCCATGAAGTCGATCAGGTTGCTTGCATCCTCTGCGGCCCAGGGCGGTAGCTCCAGCATCGCCAGCGCGGCCCGTCCTTCCTCGGCGGTCGACTCGGTGAGTTCGTCGGTTTGTCGGTCAGCGCCCAGGTCATCGAGTATCTGAAGGACTCGATTCACATCATCCTCGTCGAGCGCTTCCTGGGAGTACAACCGCAGCAACTCCACTCGATCGGCGCCGGCTGCGTGCTGAAAGGCGTACACGATGGGGTAGCTCTTTTTGCGCTGTACGATGTCGCTATCCGTGGACTTTCCGGTGATTGCTTCGTCTCCCCAAATTCCGAGGTAATCATCCCGTATCTGGAACAACCTTCCGATTGCCCGGCCGAACCGAGCCACGCCCTCGAGGGTTCCTGGGTCTTCGGTTGCGATCGTGGCTCCGATCTCCATGCTGCTGCGGATCAGTGCGCCCGTTTTCAGGGCGATCATCGCCAGATATTCGTCCGACTTGATGGTGTCGCGACGTTCAAACTCGAGGTCCCGGCACTGGCCTTCGATCATTTCCAGATAGCTCTGGGTCAGCAGTTGGGAGACCCGGATCGTGGTGGCGGGAGGGACATTACCGTCCACACCCAGAGTGCTCAGGTCACCCAACGACTGCATCGCGTCGCCGGCCACCAGCGCCTGTTCAGTGCCCCAAACTGCCCACACCGTGGGTTGATGGCGCCGTTCCATTCCCTGGTCCTGGATGTCGTCGTGTACCAGGGAAAAATTGTGGATCAGTTCCAGTGCAGCAGCAGCGGGAGCAGCATGACCCGGATCGCCCTGAAGCGCGTCGCAGGCGAACATGCACAGCGTCGGGCGGAGCGCTTTGCCTTGCGACGACGGGGTGGCCGCCGGAACACCGGTCCGGTCCGACCAACCCAAATGGTATCGAAACAGCGTGTTGACCGCGTGATCTTGCAGAGGCGGTACTGCAGCTGCTAGCGCGGTTTCCAAGTACTCTCGGTACCGGTCAAACATGGCGGGCAGTGATGGCGCCTCGCCGTGCATTGGTGCATTGCCCCGCCGGACCAACCGGCGAGCCTCCGCGGAGGCTGTTGGTATTGTACCCATTGACGAAGCCTGCCGTGCGATGAGAGTTGGGGGTAGGCGCGGCGCGCGGTTTCCGGGTAGGGCCCGTTCGTTCCAACGGGTGCGAATCTATCTAACGCCGACAATCATGTCAAGCCACGACGGCTTTGGCGCGTTGGATCCTGCGCAGCGATGCCGCGATGGCCCGCAAATTATTGAACCTGCCCGCGCTGACTTCGGGCGTCCGCCGGAGACCATTTTATCGGGCGCGTTCCGGACGAAAAGCGAGGGATCTCCATCCCCCGAGACACGTTTCGCAAACAAACCATGCAAGGGGTGCTGGAATCGTTTGTCCGCAAAACGATACACTCCCGCGCCGGCGGGAGTGTGTCAACGAAGATAGCGTGCCAGTTTAGAGATTCAGGTCAATCCACCGGCAACCGCGGGCACGATGCTGATTTCGTCTCCGGATTTGATAGACGTCCGCAAGCCCTGGTCGAAGCGGATATCTTCGCCGTTTACGTAAATGTTCACGAAGTACCGCAATTCGCCTTCTTCGTCCAGCAGTCGCTCTTTGAAGCCGGGATAATCGCTCTCCAGCCGGTCGATCATTTGCGAAAGGTCGGCCACGTCCAGTTCAACTTTGTCCGCGCCGCCGGTCATGCGTCGCAGCGGAGTGGGAATGCGTACCGTTACTCCCATTGGAATTGTTCCTCCTGCAATTTTGGGATGCTGCTGCGTTTGCGTCGCCGCGGCATTTCAGTAAGGACATCGAGCTCGGCAGACCGTCTCGCTCAGCCTTCGATCACATCTCCCGCGATGGGGTCGACTCGCACGCCCGTGTTGCCAACCCAGTCGAGACCGCGCTGGATCTCGTCATCGGAGCCTTCCAGCTCCAGGACCACCCATCCGACATCCGAACGAACATCGGCGCGCCTGATATTGGTCACCACGTCGAAGTCGTGCCCCAGCCGGTAGATGATTGGCTCCCGGACCATCTCGGCTGAGAAGGTGAACCGTACGCGCTGTTTGGCCATGGTCATCTACACCCGGGCCGCCATTCGGTTCTCCAGCGCTTCCTCGAATGAACCCATCATCGGCTTGATGTGGAGTGGATTCACCACTTCCTCCACGGCTTCCTGGGTTTTCAGTCCGTTGCCCGTGATGTAGGCCACCGCCAGTTCGTCGGCGCCGATGGCGCCGGATTCGGCCAGATACTTCAGAGTGGAGACAGTGACCCCGCCGGCGGTTTCGGTGAAAATGCCCTCGGTCTCGGCCAGCAGCTTGATGCCCTCCACAACCTGGGACTCCGGCACGGCGTAGCCGCTTCCGCCCGACTCCCTGATAACCCTCAGGCTGTAGATTCCGTCCGCCGGATTGCCGATGGCCAACGACTTGGCAATGCTGTCCGGTCGCACAGGCCGTATCTGGTTCTGCTGGTTTTCCCAGGCGGTGACTATCGGGCAACAACCGGCAGCTTGCGCCATGTGCATCCGCGTGGTGATTGCGGGATGATGGACGGTGTTCTGGTCGGCGCCAAACGGCTGCGGGCCCACGCCGTCGAGCAGGCCCAGACATGCCAACTCGTTGAACCCTTTCCAGATCTTGGTGAACATGGCTCCGGAAGCCGACGGCACCACGACATGGTCCGGCACCCTCCAGCCCAACTGCTCGGCAACTTCGTACCCCAGGGTCTTGCTGCCTTCCGCGTAGTACGGTCGCATGTTGATGTTGACGAACGCCCAGGGGTAGTTGTCGCTAACCTCGCTGCACAGGCGGTTAACTTCGTCGTAGGTGCCTTCAACTGCCACCAGCGTGGGGTTATAGACCGCTGCTCCGATGACCTTGCCGCGTTCCAGATCGGCGGGTATGAAGACCACCGCGTCGATGCCCGCCCGCGCGGCGTGTGCCGCCACGCTACAGGCCAGGTTACCGGTGCTGGCGCAGGCCAGGGTCTCGTAACCAAACTCAACCGCCTTGGTGGCGGCTACCGACACCACGCGGTCCTTGAATGAGAACGACGGGTTCACGCTGTCGTTCTTGATGTACAGGTTGTTCAGGCCCAGTTTCTTGCCGAGGTTCCTGGCCTTCAAAAGCGGGGTGTAGCCCGCCATGATGTCCACGGGATCATCCGCCGACGCCGGCAACAAGTCCTCATAGCGCCAGATGCTCAACGGGCCGTCGGCGATGCGTTGGTGCGAGACCACCTCTGAGATGGTCACGTAATCGTAGATGACTTCCAACGGGCCGAAACAGAAGTCGCAGACGTTCAGGGGCTCGCCCGGGTATTCCCGGCCGCATTCCCGGCACTTTAATCCTTTGACAAACGCCACCGGATGTTACCTCCGTGGTTCCTGATGTACCCAATGCGCCAGTTTGTAACCCAACCGTTTGCGGGGTTCAAACCGCATACACCGGTCACACATTGTGCCAGAGGACGCCCGGACTATCAACCGCGGCCTCGTCGCGCACAGGGTTGTTCGATTGTTGAGTGAGCCAAAATGCCGGTGAGTCTGGAGGTGAAACCGGCGGCGGTGCAGGGATTCCGCACCCACAAAACTGTCGGCCCAAGAAGTGAATTGAGAGGAGGCTGGTGTTGCGAAGACGGCCACCGTCGTCCTCCTCGATCGGGCATGGGGATTCTCCGATACGGATGTCGCAGTGGCTTTCTTCATACCACACGATTCCGCTTACAACACGTCCGGCTGCTCTGATCCTACCCCGATCGCATGGCGACCTTTCCTATTGTCGCAGTTCCGCGCGTTTCGCTTCCCGGTTCCATGACTTGACGGTGAAACGGTGGCCCAGGCTGCGTTGAATCTCGCGCCACTTTCGGCCGTCATCGGGAGTGATGAAAGTTATCACCTCGCCATCCTGGCCCATACGGCCGGTGCGTCCCACCCGGTGGGTGAACAACTGCTCGGAATCGGGCAGGTCAAAGTTGATCACCTGAGCGATTCCCGCGACGTCCAGGCCACGGGCCGCGACATTGGTAGCGACCAAAATCGGTACGTCGCCGGAACGAAAGCCCCGCATCACGCGTTCGCGCGCCGGTTGGCTGAGATTTCCCTGGAGGGCTCCTGCGGGATAGCCGAACATCTCAAGTTGCCTGGCCAGTTGTTTCACCCCGTGCTTGGTCTTTCCGAACACGAGGATCGGCGCGTCGTCGCGCTGGTCCAGCAGGGTTCGCAGCGCCGACATCTTGTCGGCCTTCTGGATGCTGTACACCCGGTGTTCCACGGTGGGCAGGGCCCGCAGGTCCGCGTCCACCTCCACGGTAATCGGGTTTCTCAGGTGCTTTTTGGCGGTTCCGGCTACCCATTCCGGCATCGTTGCTGACAACAGCGCCGTCTGTCGGCCGGAGGGTGTGCGGCTGAGGATCGCGTCAACGTCCCGGGCAAACCCCAGGTCAAGCATTTCGTCGGCCTCATCCAGAACCAGGAACCTGACGGCGCTCAGGTTAAGGGATCCCTGGCGCAGGTGGTCCAGCGTACGCCCGGGCGTGCCGATGATGATGTGGGCGCCGTTGCGCAGCGCCGCGTGCTCGGGCCGCAACGACCGGCCGCCGTATAGCAGGGTCACGCGCAGCCGTTGCCGCGCCACGAGGCTCTCGACCACTTCGGCGACCTGGATGGCGAGTTCGCGGGTGGGCACCAGTACCAACGCCTGAACAGCGAGTTCGGACGGGTCGCATCGTTCCACCATCGGCACGGCGAACGCCAGGGTCTTGCCGGAGCCGGTGCGAGCCTGCCCGATCAGGTCACGCCCGTCCAGGAGAGGGGGTATGGACTGTTCCTGGATTGGCGTGGGCTCCGCGATGTTCATGCGACCTATCGCGGCCCGGGTAGCGTTGTTCAGATCGATTCCGGGAAAGACCTCTGCGTGCGCGCCGGCATGGTCCGATACAGTTTGTTCGGCTATGTCATCGGTCGCCACCGGCTCGGCTACCGGCGCCGAGGGTTCGGGCGTTGCGCCGCTCCGGCGAGATTTCCAGCATTCGGAGCAATAGACCGGTCGCTCGGGACTCGGTCGGAATGGCACCGTGGTGCGCGCTCGGCAATTGGCGCAGGTGGCGGCATGTTGCGGTCGGTTGCGCTGCGCCGGACTCTGCGGCGCCCAATTGCCCTGCGACCTGTTGTTGCGGGTTCGGTTATGCGATCGTTGGCGGTTTGACCGAGATGGAGATTGTGTACTGATGATGTCTCCTTCGTAGAGCAGGGGATGGTCTGAATGGTGCGGGATCAACGGGCAAAGATGTTGTAGTCCCGCTGCCGCAGACACTCGATGGCGCGCGAAATCGGCGCGTCGCCGGCGTGCGGTTCTTCATTATTACCAATAGTGTAACAGTATTATCATGCCGACTTCTGATACTTCGCGTCATTGCCGGCGGAATTCGGAGTCAAATCCCGCTGACAATCGCGGTGCGTTCGACAAGGCGTGGGTGTCGATCACTTCAGCGACAGGGATATTCGTTTGCGCTCAAGGTCCACCTCAAGCACCGTCACCCACACCCGCTGCTGCACTTTGACCACATCCGACGGATTGTTGACGTAGCCTTCCGCCATCTGGCTGATGTGGACCAGCCCGTCCTGGTGTACGCCAACATCGACGAACGCGCCGAAACCGGTGACGTTGGTTATCACGCCGGGCAGTTTCATTCCCGCCGTCAGGTCCTCGATCCGGTGAATGCCTGCTGCGAAGTCGAAGGGCTCGAATTCCTGGCGCGGGTCCCGCCCCGGGCGAGCCAGTTCTTCCACTATGTCATGCAGGGTCGGCAGGCCGACGCGATCGGTGACGTAACGGCGGAGGTCAATCTGATCGCCGATAGATGCGTCTTCCAGAAGCTGCCCCACCGGTCGGCTGAGATCCTTGGCGATTTCGGCCACGACCGGGTAGGACTCGGGATGCACCGCGGTGGCGTCCAGGGGTTGGACTCCCCCGCTGATGCGCAAGAACCCCGCAGCCTGTTCAAAAGCCCTGGGGCCCAGACGCGGCACTTTTTTCAGGGCATCCCGGGAGGCGAAGGGGCCATTGCGGTTCCGGTACTCCACAATGGCATTGGCGAGACGCGGGCCCAGGCCAGAAACGTACGAAAGCAGCTCCGGGCTGGCGGTGTTCACTTCAACGCCAACTTGGTTGACGCAGCTGACCACCACGTCGTCCAGACGTTGCTTCAGAGCCTTTTGGTCCACATCGTGCTGGTACTGGCCGACACCAATGGACTTGGGATCTATCTTTACCAGTTCGGCCAGCGGGTCCATGAGCCGGCGACCGATGGATACGGCGCCGCGGACGGTGATGTCGTGCTCCGGGAACTCGGCACGCGCCGCTTCCGATGCCGAATACACCGAGGCCCCACTCTCGTTGACCATGACTATTGCAATCTGCGGACCCAATTCTAGGGCTCTGAGAAAGGTTTCGGTTTCGCGGCCCCCGGTGCCATTGCCCACGGCGATGGCCTCAACGCAGTGCTGATCGCACAGCAGGCGTATCTTCCCGGCAGCCTCGGCCGCATCCCGTTCTCCGAGCAGCGGATAAACGGTATCGTGGTGCAGCAGGTGGCCCTGCGGGTCCAGACACACCAGTTTGCAGCCGGAACGGAACCCGGGATCCAGCGCCAGGACGTTCTTCTGGCCCAGCGCCGGCGCGAGCAACAACTCCCGCAAGTTGTCGGCGAACACTGCGATGGCAGTGTCTTCGGCCCGAACTCTGGCCGCTTTGCTGACCTCCGTTTCCATCGTGGATTCCAGCAGCGCCTTGTATCGTTCCCGGATGGCCTGGCGGATCTGTGCCGCCGCCGCGTTGTCTCGCTTGACAAAGAGCCGCTCAAGGACAGCAGTCGCCGACTCGGCCAACGGCGCGACGCGAACCGACAGGAGAGATTCCTTCTCGCCACGGAACATGGCGAGTATCCGGTGGGACGGCGCGCTCGCGATCGGTTCCCGCCAGTCGAAGTAATCCCGGTACTTGGCCGCTTCCGTTTGTTTACCCGATGCGACCTTGGCCGAAATGGCGCCCTGGGACCAGAACAACTCACGGATCTCGCGCCGGGCGGTGGAGTCTTCGCTGACCCATTCGGCGATGATATCCCGGGCTCCGCTCAGCGCCTCATTGGCGTTTTCCACCCCCGCCTCGGGATTGACGTACTGCGTTGCGGCGCGGTCGATGTCAAAGTCCCTCTGTCCCCAGAGCAGCGAGGCCAGGGGTTCCAGTTTCTTTTCTCTGGCGATGGCAGCGCGCGTGCGCCTCTTGGGCCGGAACGGCAGGTACGTGTCCTCCAGGACTGCCATTGATTCGGCGGATAGAATAGCCGTCCGTAGCTCTTCGCTGAGCAGACCCCGCTTCTCCAGCGACGCCAGGATGGTTTCCCGTCGCTCGTTGAGCTCCCGGAGTTGCGCCAGCCGGTCCCGAATGCCGGAGATCGCCACCTCGTCGAGGCTGCCCGTGCTCTCCTTGCGGTACCGAGCGATGAAGGGCACCGTGGCGCCATCGTCGAGCAAGCCAATCGTGGCCTCCACCTGCGCGCAGGCCAACCGAAACTCGCGGGCAATTTGGCCGGCCTCCGTGTCAGGCATGATCGTTGTATCCCATTGTCAGCGCGCCGAGAGTGCGGGCTGCGATTGAGGCAGGTTTCCGACGGAGTGTTCGGCGGTTGGCGGCACGAAACATGCAGATGCCCTACCCGGTGGCGTTGACGCCGGACTTGACCGTCGGCAGGTTCCGGCTTGCGATATTCGCCGGCGGTTTCGAGCGCTTTCTAAGAACGGCGGACACCTCATGCATGTGGCTGAGTATCTCCCGATACGACGTGAACGTGCCGGTTTCGTAATAGGGGATACCCCGCTGCCGGCAGAACTCCTGGACAATCGGCCGGGCCTTGCCCAATCTGTTCCTCGGAATCATGGTGAACAGGTGGTGCTCAATCTGGTAGTTCAGCCCGCCGTAAAGAAAGTCGACCAGGAAGTTTGGCTTGACGTTGCGGGTCGTCAGTACCTGGGTTCGCACGAAATCCAGCGGATTGTCCTTGTCCAGGATCAACATCCCCTTGTGGTTCGGGGCGAACACCAGCCCGTAGTACAACCCGAACAGAGCCTGGTGAATCAGGGCGAAGACCAATGCCTGCCATGGATTGAGCGCATAGAGCAACAGCCCAAAGTACAGCGCAAAGTGCACCGCCATCAGCCCCAATTCCGGGAGGTAGGTGCCGGGTCGGCGTGCCCCGACCAGGAACTGAGCGCTGGAAAACCGCAGGGCCATGCTCTCCAACGTCAGGATTGGTACGAAGTAGAAGGCCTGGTACGCCACCAGAAACCGCCGGACGTCCCGGATGTCGCTGGCTTTTTCTTCCGAGAAGGCCAATACCGGGATCATGGTATGAGGGTCGTCATCAAGGTCGTTGGGACTGCGGTGGTGCTGGTTGTGCTGGTTCAGCCACCAGGACTGGCTCATGCCCAGCAGCGAGCAGACGCCGTAGCCGATTAGCCGGTTCCCGCGAACCGATCGGCAAACTCCCTGGTGTCCGGCGTCGTGGCCGATGTAGCCGATCTGCCCGAACACAAAGGCCAGGAATACGGCGTTGGCCATCTGAATCCAAAAGTTGTCCACCACTATCAGCAGCGTGATGCTCAGGATGAGCATGGCCAACGTGGACACGATCTTGATGGTGTAATAACGGAGCTGCCGGTCAAGCAGCCCGCTTTCGCGAATTATCCGTGGCAGTTCGGCGAAATCGGCTACCGCGTCGGCCGCTGTGGTTGGTTGGGATTTGGTGGTGGGAGAGAGGTTGGTAGGATCCTGCATATCAGTTCAGTAAAACTCCTCGTCCACGCGGACCTGCCGATTGGACGCCGGGGTTGCCCCGGATGTTTGGGTGATCTGTTGGTTCGCTATCTGCGGGCGTTGGTCCGGCTTGCCCATGGCGGCACGGTCGTGTCGCTCGCCAAGGTTCCGGGTGCTGGCAGCGCACCGAAAGGTGGTGTACAAGAACTCCGATAGCAAAAAATTACCACCGCATCTTCCTTGCCCGACGGTCACTAGCCAGAACAAGGAGGACGACGGTGGTCAATAACATAATGGACTCACTCGAGCCATTTCGCAAGGGTGCTCTGGACGGATGCGCGAACTTTCAGCGGGGACCTCGGCGCACGCAGCCCGAGGTGGTCTCAGGCCAAAGTCGCCACTCCTTTCGATCATACTTGGACAGGAGGCGTCGGCTGCGGCGCGAATGCAGGCCCATCGACTCGACGGCCTGATCCAGCACAATTTGCTCCGCTCACGGATCGTTGAAATTCTGCAGCCTGGTTTTTTCGTTCGGGACAATATCACGCGCTCCCGCGTGTGGCATGTTTGCTGGCCGGTTAGTCAGGGCCCGTTCGCTGAACGTCAACACTGAGACCCAGGGCTGGGAGCCTGGCAGAATGGGTAGTGTCGACCCGGCACGCCAGCCGACCGGCAGGTGACTGAAGGGGCGCATCGTTCCCGGTTGGGCCCAGTTGGGTTCGCCGGCCGGGCTAAAACGGACCTGATCTTCCGCCTGCCCGTTCCGGCGATTGCAGGCCCGTCCGGTTCAGGCCGCCGCATTACCGGTTGACGACCCAACGGCCTTTCAAATTTCGGCTTCGGTTGGGCTGCAAACGAGGTCTCAACTTTCCTTCACGACATCCGCCACCATCTCCGCCATTGCGATGACCGTTAGGTTTGGGTTGGCGCGCACCGCCTCGGGCATTATGGAGGCATCGACGATGCGCAACCCCGCGGTTCCGTGAACCATCCCGTGCTGGTCCACCACGGCAGTTTCGTCGCCGGTCGGTCCCATCCGGCAGGTACTGGAGATGTGGTGGGCCGTGATGACCTGTCTCCGCATCCACAGGTTCAGCGCGTCATCGTTTTCCAGGATGTCATCGGAGGGGCCGGAGCGTTCCTCTACGATGTCATCGAAGGCCTGGTGCCTGAACAGGTCGGCGCACATCCTGACACTCGCCCGCATCCGTTCCAGGTCGAAGGGGTGATCCAGAAGGTTCAGGTTGATGTGGGGATGCTGTCTCGGGTCGCGGGAGCGAATGGTCAGCTCCCCATGGCTGAGAGCCATGTACAGACACTGGCTGACTCCGATGCCGGCGGGTTCCACGTGGTCAACGCCGCGCATGGGCGTGGCCGAAGAGTAATTGCCCATGTAGATGACCATGTCATTCGTGTAGGGTGATCCCGGCGCGGTGAACCGCAGGGTGACGGTGCCGGTGTTGACCTGGTTGGTGTCCAACGGGAAGCCGGGCCGGGTGCGCCAGAACATGGGCATGTCCGGGTGGTCCCTCAGGTTGCGGCCCACGCCCGGCAGATGCCCGACGACTGGAATGTCCAACAGACGGAGCCGGTCGGCCGGGCCAATCCCGGAGAGCAGGAGTATCTGCGGAGTTCCCACCGCGCCGGCGCAAAGGATGACCTCGTCTCCGTGAAACTCGCGCTCCCCGCCGGGGGTAATACCACGTACCCCTACGGCTTTGGCGCCCTCGAAAATCAGGCCGTGCACCAGGGTTTGCGAAACGATGGTCAGGTTTTCACGGCCCCTGGCCGGACCCAGGTAGGCTATCGCGGTACTCACCCTGGTGCGGTCGTTAATGTTGAAAGCCAACGGTCCGACTCCGGTGGAGCCGGGATGGTTGTGGTCCGGGCAGTGGGGGAAATTGGCGTCCCGGCAGGCCCGGTAGAAAGCGTGTTGCTGCGGCCCCCACGCGCTCTCGGGATAGCGCCGGCAGTATATCGGCCCCGCATTGCCGTGGAACTCGTCGCGAAAATCCTGATCGTTTTCCAGCTTGATCAGGTACGGGAGGACTTTCTCGAATCTCCACTGGGTGTTCCCCCAGTGCGCCCAGAGGTCAAAATCCTCGGGCATGGGCCGGAGAAACTGGGCATCGTTGACGGCGCTGGAACCGCCGGTGACCCTGCCTCGGGGTACGTCGATGTCCGCTTCGTCCGTTGCCCGGGCGCGGAACTCCCAGATGTGCCCTCCGTCCCAAATTGTGGTGCCGGCGCCAAAGGCGTAGCGGACTTCATCGGGCGTCAAATCCGGCGTGTGGTAATCGGGCCCGGCCTCCAGCAGCAGCACCGAGCGATGCTCGTCTTCGGAGAGGCGGGCTGCCAGCACCGCTCCCGCGGACCCGGCCCCGACGATTATGTGGTCGTACCTATTTGCCATGATTTTCCTTCGCACCCGACCTCGGCGTGAGGCCGTGTCGCGTCGCGGCAGTCTTCTGTATTGGGCTGCGCTCTCACATCCGCAGTACCAGCCGCGGGTTCAGAAGGCACTGAGGCACCCCGTTTTGCGCATGAAATAGATCCGCTTCTCGTGTAGTTCCGTCGCCAAGTCCATCTTGCGCTCGATGGCGTTGGTGGACTGACCCGGATCGGACGTGAGGTTGCAGAGTTTCGGGACCCCCGGGAGCGGGCTGTAGAGGAGGCTCCAACCCCCGGAGGTAACGGAGGTCACGGGGGGCTCCGTCAGCACTCGGAGCAGTTTGTCGACCGATGTGGGAGCACGAATGGGACGGTACGAAAAGTGTGCCGGTAGGTCCGGGTGTCAGTCGAGAATGCCCATAAGCCGCCATACGGATAGTCGCCGGGTTCGCATGGGTCGATGCCTTGGCGAGTCCCATATGAACCCGGCGGCCGGACTATACAGGCCGCTGCTTGCAATTCCCGAGCAGCTCCCAAGCCGGCGATGCGTGTCGGGCCATTTGGCTTCCACCACGCCCAGCTGTCCGGGAACCAAACCACCAGGAAGAGGTAGATTTACCTCTATGGAATCCAGGGCCTCCAAACAGCCTCGTTGGCATCAACCCATTCCTGCGCGGCCTGGCGCACGGTCAGGTCGTTCTCCGTGAGGTTGAGGACGATCTCGTTCTGCTGATTGTTGGTCATCTGGAACCGGGAGAGGAACTCATAAGCCTCGGGGAATTCATCCTTGAGGCCCGGCCAGGCCAGCTTGGCTACGACGTCGGTCGGGAAGCCGCAGTTGTAGTTGGTGCCGTCGGGATAGCAGTCGGGAGTCCACTCGGGCATTTCCACCTGCACGAGGTTGTACTTGGCGTGCGCCCAGTGCGGCTCCCACAGGTAGGTCAGGACGGGATCGCCCCGTTCAAAGGCGGCATCCACTTCGGCCAACGCGGCCCCCTCGGAACCGGCGAACACCACCTGGTAGTCGGCGCCGAAGGACTCGAGACGTTCTTCTGGACTGGTGTCCCATGCGGCGGTGAACTCAAGGAGCCGACCCTTGTCCCCCGTGTCGCTGGTGGCGAAGACTGACTTGTACTGGTTCAGGTCGCTCACGGTCTTGAGGTCGGGCGCGACCGGATCGATGCCGCGCTCACTGTCTCCCTCCACGACATAGGAAGGGACGTACCAACCGGTCTCGCCCTTGATGCCCACCGGCCCCATGCGCTCAACCTTGGCGCCATCCGCGTCCACGTATTCCTCAACGAGGGCGGCGCTATAGGAAGGCCAATTGCAGCAGACCCAATGGAAATCGCCCTTTTCGAGCCCGATGAACAACGGCGCCGAGTCGGCAGGCGCGAACTTTGTCGCCACGGTGTGCCCCATCTCCTGTTCCAACAGGATCTGTGCGACAGCGGTGGTAACCAGCTGTCCGTTCCAGTCCTGGTCGACGAGATAGAGCGTGCCTCTGGCGTCGGATTCTTCGGCGCCGCCAGTACAGGCTGCCCCCAACGGAAGCGCCACTATCAACGCAATGGCGATGGCAAAAACGGCCCATCTATTTTTCCCTGTCTTCATGCTATTTCCTCCCTGGCCTCGGAGTGTTTGCAGCGGATGTCGTGGATTGCTGAATGCGCTATGTGTTCATTGTCATCTCCCGGGGGCATTTTCGTTTTGGACTGGCTTATCGCTGGATCAGCGAACCCCCAATGGCGCCGACGATCTCCGCCTGCCCTGGGTCATGCGGTCGAGCGCCATCGCCATGAACACGATGGTCATCCCGGCAACCAGCCCGTGGCCCATTCGCAGCCAGATGGAATTTATAAACACTTCCTGGCCCAGGCCGCCTCCGCCCACCATACCGGCGATGATCACCATGGCCAAGATCATGATGATGGTCTGGTTGACGCCCATCATCACAGTTGGCAATGCCAGGGGTATTTTGACCTGCAACATTGTCTGCAAGCCTGTCGAACCGTGGGACTGCGCGGTTTCGATCACCTGCGATGGCACTTCCTTGATGCCGAGGGTGGTCATGCGGATCACCGGAGGCAACGCATACACCGACGTGGCTATAATGCCCACCAATGGCCCCACACCCCACAGCATGATTACCGGAATCAGGTACACGAAGATGGGCATGGTCTGCATGGTGTCCAGGATGGGCCGTAGCGCCAACTCGAACGTCCTGCTCTGAGAGGCGAAGACGCCGATGGCGATGCCCGCCACTACCGTGAATATCCCGGCGGTCAGCACCTGGCTCAACGTGTCCATGGTCACGTCCCAGAGGCCGCCGATGCCGGAGAAGGCCAACCCTGCCACCGCGAGGAGCGCCACGCGCCATCCGGCAGTGAGGTAGGCCAGCAGGCCCGCAATGGCCATGAAAGCCGGCCACGGAAGCCACAGCAAGAGCGTGTGAATCGGCGAATAGCCGAGTTGCCGGAAAAGGATGTCCCGCGTCCAACTTGTCAGGAAGTGGAGATTGACCGCCATCCAGTCGAAAGCAGCGTTGACGGGTCCGGCAACCGTGAAGGTCAACTCGTCCGGAAAGTCTCGGAGGGACCCTATGAAACTGCCGGCAATCAGCAAGGCGGCCATCAGACCTGCGCCAACGATGGGAAACGCGTATCGAGTGCCCCGATTCGTCGATTTCCTGCCGGATGCATGCGCCGGACCCTGCCCGGCTATCGCGATTGGCGCGGCGGAGTCGGGGCCTGACGTTGCCAGCGCATAACTGAACCGGTCCAGGATGATCGCGAGGATGACGATGGCGACGCCGCTCTCCAGGCCCTTCCCTGCGTCCACTTCCCGCAACGATAGCCACACGTCCGTCCCGAGGCCCTGCACCCCGACCAACGCGGTGATTATGATCATCGAAACCGCCATCATGATGGTCTGGTTAATCCCCATCATGATCGAACTTTTGGCCAATGGCAGTTGCACCTGCAACAGCGTCTGGGCGGTCGTGGACCCGTGCGAGTGAGCGGTTTCAATAACCGCCTGGGGCACCTGTCGGATGCCCAGGTTGGTGAGCCGTATGACGGGCGGGATGCTATAGACCACCGTGAGGAAGATCCCCTGGGTACCGCTCACGCCGAACAGCACCAGGGCGGGAATGAGATATACGAAGGCGGGCAGCACCTGCATGGTGTCGAGGACCGGGCGGACGACCCGCTCGAAACGATCGCTGAAAGCGGCGCAAATGCCTACGGGCACCCCCAGCCCCACCGCGATGATCACAGACACTCCCACCACGCTCAACGTCTGCATGGCGGAATCCCAGAAGCCGATCATGCCCAGGAACAGTGTGCCGGCTCCGCAGAACAGGCCCAGCCACCTGCCGCCCATCCTGACGCCCAATAGTGCCGTACCTACCACCACAAAGGGCCACGGCAGCCAGAGCAGAAACGCATCGATGCCCGCCAGGCCGGCATCCAGGACCTTGGAAATCGGATTGAAGAACCACGCAAATGTGTCGGCAACCCATTCGAATGCCACGTCAATGGGTTGATGGATGGAGAGCTCCCAGCCCTGAGGCCAGTCTCCGAACTCGGTGCCCACGTTGGCGGTGGCCAGCGAAAGGGCCAGGATGTAAGTGGCCGCCGCGACCGTCAGCCATAGAACTCCCCCTGGCAGACGTTCCGACAGGGTCCGCACCTGTAAATTCCCGGCCTGAATCACGTCGCCACACCGTCGTCGCCCACCAGGGCGGCCATGGCTGCCTCGCGGCTGACGGTGCCGACGCATCGTCCATTGTCCAGGATGGCGATTGGACCTTCGCCGCCGATGACGAGAGGAATGAGGCTTTCGAGGCGGGCGCTCGCCTCTGCGGTGGGGCAGGAGTCCTGCAGCACGGACGCCACGCTGGAGTGCATCGTTCCATCACCATCGATATCGGACAGGCTGGCAATGCCGATGAAACGGCCCCGCTCGTCGACCACCGCCGCAGTTGTACATTCTTGCGTGGCCAGGCTGTCCCTCAGGTGCGCCAGTGATTCGTCCGCGTTGATGGAGACTCGCGCCGGTGTCATAACCGAACGGGCGGTGAGCACCTTGGACCGGGGCACATCGCGCGTGAAGTCCCGCACATAGTCGTCGATCGGGCTGGAGACCAACTCTTCCGGTGTGCCCGTTTGGACAAACTCTCCGTCTTTCATGATGGCCACGCGGTCCCCGACCTTGAGGGCCTCCAGGAAATCGTGCGTTATGAAGACCATCGTTTTCTGGACCATCTGTTGGAGCGCGATCAACTGGTCCTGCATTTCCCTTCTGATCAGGGGGTCCAGGGCGCTGAATGGTTCGTCAAACAGCAGTATCTCCGGGTCTACGGCAAGGGCGCGGGCCAGGCCGACGCGCTGCTGCATTCCGCCGCTCAGCTCGTGAGGATAACGTTCCTCCCACCCGGACAGGCCCACCAACTCAATGACCTCTGCGGCGCGGTTCCGTTGGGTGGCCTTGTCGATTCCCTGGACCTGGAGTCCGTAGACTACATTCTCAAAGACCCGTTTGTGGGGGAAATTGCCGAAGTGTTGGAAAACCATTCCCATTTTGTGGCGACGAATATCACGCAACTGCTGCTTGTTCATCGCCAGCAGGTCCTCGCCGTCGATACGTACTTGGCCCCGCGTCGGTTCAATCAGCCGGCCGAGGCAGCGGACGAGTGTCGATTTCCCGCTGCCGGACAGCCCCATAATGACGAAGGTTTCGCCCTCACGCACCTGGAAAGAAATATCCCTGACGGCGAGCACGCAGCCGGTCTGAGCCAACACCTCCTCTCTGGAAAGCGCAGGGTCCACCGAGTCAGCAAGACTCCGGGCGCCGTCGCCAAAGATTTTCCACAGGTTCAGGCATGACAGCCTGTTGCCGGGACTATTCTCCGAATCGCCGTCCGTTCCGGAGGGATGGTCGGGATTGTGCTCTCTTGGTGTGCCCACGGCTTATGCACCAGCGGTAGTGTGATCGGGACCCGATTCGACGGGTATCCGCGTTTGATACTGACGACCTGCGGGTTTGCTCGCTATCGGCCATGAACCGGGAGGTTGGTATGCGATTTCAGGTGTTATGAAGGTAGCGACGACTGTGGTGTATATCCACTGCCAGTCTCGCCGCGCTGGTATTGGTGTCCAGTTGCGACGGAGTTCTCAGTTTTTTGTGCCAGAGTTTCCGCAACATGCAACATCACATCTGCACGGAACCTACAATGACGCCGCAGAATACTGTATATTGCGGCTTGCAATGCCGGATTATAGCACAATAGATGTTTTCAACGTCATGAAACAGGCATGTAGAATGCAGCAGGCAGCTATTGGCCGTTGTCACGCGGCAAAGTCGCTCTGGTTACGGTCTCTGGACGCGGGATTGGCCATCGACCTGTGCTGGCACTCGCCGGTGACGTCGCTGATGTCGTCGTGACGGGAGACAATGCGCAACTGTCGATCATGTAGTCGGCTAACTCCGGGCGAATGCCGTGCCTGCGACCGACCGCGCCCTGAACGAGACCAGGTCAGATGATGCGGAGCGTTCTGCTCAGCAGGTTACCGAGCCTTCGGGCGGGATTAACATATCGGTCACCCACACGGCGTTACCTGTCCCGATGGCCCGGCGTGGGCGACTGTCCAGAGAGTGGACTGCACAAGCAGCCGCGTACAATGCAGCCCACGCACCCAACTAATGAACGAACGCCAATCGATATCCCTGGCAAGTGAACCTGCGACACCCCTGGACGGAGCATCGACTATGAGCCAAGACGTGGATTATTCCGAGGCGTTCTACCGCCAACACGCGCAGCGTTACGCCGAGGTGAGCCACAACTTCATCCAGTCCGTCTACATCGAGTCCTCCCACCCGGGGCTCAAGGGCGATACGGACCTAATTGAACGACTGCAGGAGATCATTCCCACCGGATCCCGGGGGTTGGATGCGGGTTGCGGCGCCGGGGCCCGCGACGTATTCCACTACTGGCAGAGAGGCTACGACATTCATGGGGTGGACGCCGTGGAAGAAAACATCCTGGAAGCCCGCCGCCTCCATCCGGAGATCGCGGACCGGGTGTCGGTGGTCGACCTCCGCCAGCCCCTGGATTATCGCGACCGCTCATTCGACTTCGTAATGTGCAACGCGGTCATACAGCATATCGCCCCTGACGTCGCGCTGTCGGTCACCATACCGGAACTTGCCAGGCTCCTGAAAACCGGTGGCGTGCTGCAGCTCATGTTCAAAAATGGCAACGGCACCGCAACTGTCTTCGACCGGGACTATGGCACAGACCGCACCTTCCAACTTTACGACCCTGATGAGGTGGTTGCTCTTCTGGTGCAGCAGGGGTTGAGCGTAATTCCCTCTGAAGGAGGGAACCTGGGGGGCATCATGTACTTCACGGATCCCAAGCCGATGGAACATTGCGTCTTCTTCGCCCGAAAGGACCGGTGAGGAATGAGCAGCCAGTATCATGCCGGCGCCGGCCGAGGCAATTCGGCGAACACCGGCAGATTGCCCGTTCCCCGCGGCCTCGGAGACATTACGCCGGCCTGGCTTACCGAAGCGCTGCGGCTCGGCGGGGTTTCGGGGCGGGTTGCGGTCAGCCGATCCTCGTGGGAAACCATTGCCGAGGGCAAGGGATTCATGAACCGGCTGTTCCGGCTGACGCTGGGCTACGACTCCGACTCGTCAGACCTGCCGCGCACCCTCATAGTCAAACTTCCATCCGCTGATCCCATGCTGCGAACGCTTTTTGACAGGTTGTGCCAGAACCGTCGGGAGGCCAGCTTCTACCGGGAGTTGGGGACCCACGAAAAACTGTCGGCGCCAACTTGCTACTACTCCGGTGTCGATCCGGACAGCGAGAGCACGGTGCTGCTCCTTGAAGACCTGACCAATGCCCGCAAAGGCGACAGCGTCGAGGGGTGCTCCATGGACGATGCTCACCGCGCCATTGTCCACCTGGCCAGATTCCAGGCGACCTGGTGGGAAAATGCCCGGTTGCACGAACTGGACTGGATGCCGTTGAAGTGCGACGAATCTGACGCATATCTCGACATCTACCCGGGGGCCTGGGAGTCGCTGCTATTGCAGGCCGGGGACGGAATGCCGCAGGATCTGCGCCAACTTGGCGATACGCTGCGGCCGCAGATCACCAGGATAAAAGCCCAACTGACCCGGCGCCCCAGGACCATCGTGCACGGCGACTTTCGCCTCGACAATTGTTTCTTCGATGACGCAGCAGAGCCGAAACCGCCGATCATAATTGACTGGGAGTTCAGCGTACGAGGGCGCGGCGTCTGCGACGTCGCCACCTTCATCAGCGAGGCGTTCCCCGCTCAACAGCGCAGCGAGGTGGAAAGGGGCCTGGTCGCCACATATCACGCTGTCCTGATGGAAAACGGCGTGAACGACTACGCCTTCGAGGAATGCTGGCTCGACTATCGGCTGGCGATGCTGGAAATCTTTATTTTTTGGGTCGTTACGGGCGGCTACTGCAATTATGAGACCGAGCGGGGCACTGTTTATTTGCACAACACCCTGGCGCGGTGCAGCGCAGCAATTTCCCAACTTGAAGCCGTTGAACTGATCCCCCGCTAGATCAGGCCCACCGGATGTGGGTTCCACGATCTCCGGCAACGTCCGATACGGCCGTTGGGCATCCTGGGAGCGGGGTGATCTATCTAATGTCGGGTTGCAGTTGGCTGGTCAATCACCTCCTTTATGATCATTCACCCGTCACGACGCCCCAATGCGCGCATCGGTTTCCCAGAGGATCCCATGGCTTCCATACATCGCCGCGCGAAAGAGCCCGACGCCCTGATGCGCCATCACATGCCGTCGCCATCGACGTCAACAATCTCGATCGTGTACGTACCGTATTGGAGGAAGGGACCGATGAACTCGCCGCCCACTTCGACGTAATAGTCGCCGCTTACCGTAGGCGTGAATGTCACCATGGCGTTGTAACCCTCACCGCCGTCGGCATTGCTGGTGCCGCTGACCGTCTGCCCGGTCGAATCTGCGATCTTGTAGATGTGCGGATTGCGCAGGGAACCATCGCTGGTTGGCTTTCCCCTGGCATGAATCTCGTACTCCTCGTCCGCGGTCAAGGACATCCTGATCCAGTCGCGGTCCCGCTTTTGCTCGATCCATCCCGAATAGGTGCCGCCCACTGACACCGCGGCCGTGGTTGACGTTCCGTCGGGTAGATCCGGTGGCAACTCATGGACAGTCAGATTGTAGTTCCCGAAGTCGTCATAATGAGTGAACGGGGAAGCCACGCCTATGAAATAGGTCGCCGTCACCGTTGGCACGAAGTACACCATGGCGTCCAGATACGTTGCAGTTGTCAGCCCAGCGTTCCACTGTGCGAAGGTGCCGGGCATCCTGTTGCGCTCCGTATCGAAGACGCCGTCGATATCGATATCGATTCTCCGGTTGAAATGTCCGGACCAGTTCCCGTGGGCCTTGATGAAATAAGCCTTGCCCACCGTGCCAGTGAACTTGTACCAGTCATGGTCTCCGATCATTTCGAACACGCCGCGGTGTTTACCGGCCAGCCGCGCCGCCGCCAACGTGGTATCGTCGCCGGGGAGATCGTCATCCACCTCTATCACCCTTGCCAGATAGGTTCCGGTGGGGGTGATCACGTCGAAACCGGCGTCGCTATGCGTCGGGCCGCGGGCCCCGAACGAGAAATAGTAGGTTGCTGCCTGGCCGGGATCCAGGTACAGCTGGCCCTGTTTCCTGTTGAGGTTCTGCCGGTGCCCTCCACCGAGGTCCGTCACGGCGTTTCCGTCAACATCGTAGATGCCCAGGGCATACGGCGTACCCACGTTTCCGTACAATTGCGAGCCGGCACGGGCCTGGATGAGGTAGGCTTTGTCCGCTTCGGTCTCGAACTTGTACCAGTCTTTGTCGCCAGGCCGGTCGATCTCGGCAAACGCATCTGTTCCCACTGTCAGAGTGGCGGTGGTCGAAGTGTTGCCCGGAATGTCAGATGCGACCTCCGTAACTCCAACCCGATAGGTGCCCCGGTTGCCCGGGATCACCTGGGTACCCCAGGCGCTTGCCGCAGCCACGTAGTAGGTGCCGCCTTCCGATGGGGTGAAGTACTTTCTCGCGTCCATAAAGGCTCCCCGGTCGTTGTCCGCGGTGTCTGCAACCAGCTGGCCGCTGGAGTCATAGATACCGTTGAGTCCGGGGTTTCTCAACGTGCCGTTGCCGGTGGACGTCCCGAGGACGTCCACCTTGTACGTCTTGTCCGCCTCCAGCTCAATCTTGAACCAGTCATGGTCCTGGGGAATCTCGAGCCTGGCCATTACGGTTCCGTCCACCGCGACCGTGCCGTCAGTTGAGGTGTCGGCGCTGTGGTCATCGTCCGCCATGGCTTCGACCTTGATGGTGAACATGCCGGTGGTTTTTAGCGCACTGCCGGCCACGACGTAGTGGTGTCCCGCAGCCTGCACCTGGAAATACATCACGACTCTCGTCTCGGAACGGTCATAGGGGGGCCCGGTATTGTGCGGGAAGACCATGGTCGTGTCGGCGATCCCCGTTCCCTCGGGATCGCGAATCTTGAACAGGCCGGGGAAATGGCGGGCCATCTCTCCGGTGGCATTGCGGGTGTTGAGCTCGAAGCGATACCATATGTCCTCGGCCATCTCGACCTTGATCCAGTCGCGGTCACTGCCGGTTTCGATCACATACAGCAGCCACCCGCCGACCGCCAGCTCAGTCGTGGTGGTCGTATCGGCAGGAACGGTGTCCCCGTCTGAGATGACGGATGCGGCGACCAGGTAAGTTCCCGTTTGACTCCCCCACGATTTGGCCACCAGATAGAATGTGCCGGTCTGGGACGCCTTCCATTCGATCCGGGCGGAATTGGCTGTGCCGCGGTTGTCGCTCCCACTCGGCGTGAGATAGTTCCCGTCCTCATCGGCGATGCCGCGCAGATCCAGGTTTGCGAGGGTTCCGTCGCTCGTTCCCGCGCCCTTCATCCGGAAGCGGTAATACACTCCTTTAGTCAGTTCGACCCTGAACCAGTCCTTGTCGTCGCCTGTTCCGATGTTTCCGGTTGCCGTTTTACCCATCACCAGAGCGCCGGTGGTGGTGGCATCGGCTGGCAGGTCCTCGCCGTCAGGTTCGGATCCGCTGTTCGTCACCTGGGTTTCGGCGACGAGGAGGACGTCGGTGGCGTCGCTGGTCACCGATTCGGAGTACCCGTCATCGTCGGTGAAACTCACCCGTACCTTGATCGCGTGCCCAGCGTCCCCTTCGGCGAGCGTGTAGTCGATGCCGATTTCACCCGCGATGTCCTCGTCGGCGTCCTCGGCGCTCCGGACCCACTGATAGGAGAACTCCGCGTTGGTCATACCGTTCTCGTCAGCAATGCCCGACGTGTCCACCTCCAGCGTTTCATCCACCTCAACCGTACCCGTGATCGCCGGCTGTCCGGCAGCCGGCACGTTGGGCGGCAACGCCGCGGATTCCATCACCACCTCGCTCCAGTCCGACCGCTTCCTGTCGTCGAACCGGGACAGCACCATTGCCTTGTAGGTCGCCCCGGGCGTCAGGCCCGTCACCGTGTGCGTTGTGCCGGTGGGATACGCGTTCCAGTCTCGGTTCCCATAGGGCCGGAACTCCCCGTCCTCCTCAGCCCACTTCACCCGATAGTCGTTGGGACCGGCCGGATGGGCGTCCCAGCTGATCACCAGGTCGCCGGCGTTTTCGCCCGGTTCCACCGTGAGACCCGTGACCGCCGGCTTCATGGGGTCGATGGCTGCCGCGCCGACCGCCAGGTCCGACCAGTTCGAAGCGCCGTCGTCGAACCTCGCCCTCACCGCCACCTTGTAGGAATCTCCCGGGTTCAGGCCGGTCACGGTGAGGCTGTTGGGGACGGGATACGCGTTCCAGTTGGTGTTGTCCCAGGGGCGGAACCACCCGTTCTCTTCCGCCCACTTCACCCGGTAGTCGTTGGCGTTCTCGGGATGAGCATCCCAGTTGATGACCAAGTCGCCCGGGTTGTCCCCGGCCGTGGCCGTTACGCCGGTTACGGCAGCCTGCCAGGGCTCGGTCTCGGTCTGAGCCGACGCCGACAGCGTCAGTGCGAAGGCAGCTATGGCTCCGGTTGTGACAATGGTCGCGGCCAAGGCGATGGCGCGCTGCTCGCGGATGATAAACAGTATTCTGCTCAACATAATACGCTCCTATATGAGCCTCGGTCTGTATTTCCCACCCCCAGCGCCGGCAGTGTCAACCGCCGCCAAGGATGCGGGACGGAGCGGCGGTGGTCTGTCTATAATGACCACTGCGCCGGCGGCCCGCGCGTTCCGCAATGAGTATGCGCGTACTAGAGTCCCCAATCCCCTAGCCGAAAACAATTGCCAAACGCCCCTTTTTACAGAGGGCATTTGCCCGGCCGATCACGGGCAAAAACACACCAGCAAGCGCACCAAGACCCAGATGCGCTCCACACCGCTGCCGGATCTCAAGGTGCGTGATGGAATCCATTGACGACGTTCGGCGGCGTACCGGAAAACCGTAACGCTCTGCTGGCACCCGGTCCGAGAAACGTGGGTGTGGAGTTGCAGACGGTATGATCAGCGCGGTCCTGTCGTTGGGAGCCGGCGATGAGCAAGAGCTGCCTGCCTTACGATCCTGATCGGCAGTTGCTGATGCCGTCAGCGCTGCAGGAGTGGCTGCCGGAGGATCACCTGGCCTATGTCATCTCGAAACGCCAGTCGATGAGTTTTAGGCCTATGAAGGAAAAGGAAGCGCAGTTGTCGGCGGAGGTGGCGGAGTTGTTGCGTCGGGCCCAGCAGGTATGAGGAAGATGACCGCCGGTACGGCAAGGACCGGCGCGGTGGTGAGTTGCCACAGGAGTTGGCCTTTCGAGTGGGCCGGCTGGAGAATATCCAGGAGGCTCTGGCGGCGGTGGAAGCCGAGGCTCGGGCGGAGGCGAAGCGTGCGGCGGCAGCGGGCAAGGATCATGCCGGGGCGCCCTACGACAAGGCCCAGCGCAACTTCACCGATGCGGAGTCTCGGATCATGCGCGCGCCCGGCGGACGGGACGTTCTGCAGGCCTGCAACTGCCAGTCGGTGGTGGACAGCGAGCATCAGGTGATCGTGGCGGCCCGGGTCACCAACCAGACGTCGGACCAGCAGGCGGTCGTAATGCTGGAGGAGACCATCGCCAATGTCGGCGTGGAGCCGATAATGGTATGCGCCGGCTGCCGGACATAGGTTGGTTCTGCCTGATGGTGAATTACGGGCGTTACTCTCTGAAGCGCCAAGACGGGTACACGGATGACGGTGCAGGCCAAAGGCCGGCGGCTTCGCCACTGGGAGAGGCCCAGGTCGAGGCCGCCGGTAGCCGAGATACTGCGCGGACAGTTGAAGCGGTCGGTACGCCTTGCGTCAGCCCGTCCCGCTCCGGCACGGATGCTGGCAAGGCAATGCCGTGTTCCCCTGCTCTGGACCTTGCAAGATGCAACCGGGAACTCGCCTGTGCCACAGCCAGGGCGGGACGGGCGCCGCTGTCACTCCAACTGCGTTCGGCGTGACAGGTTTGTCAAACACTTGCCGTACGCTCATCGCGAGCCGGATTCTATGCCGCCGGTGAGTTGGTACTCGCCGTCCGGACCGATCTTGGTCAGGTAGACATCATCTGACCCCTGGTTGTCGCCAGGCCCGTATTGGAGTTGGAGGCCATCAATGTCGATAACAGTGGATTGATCGAAGACATTGAGGAAGCACTCCCGATTGAGGTCCCGGCCGCAAGCCTTCAGGCGTTCAATTGCGAGACGTCCCACAAGATAGCCTTCCAGGGAGACAAACCCAGGTTCGGCGTCAGCATCGTAAGTGGACAGGGCGGCGCGATATGCGGCAACCAGTTGGTGGTTCTCATCAGTCGGCAGCGGCACCACCTGGGTTACGTACACGTCCGACGTGGGCTCATTGAGCTTCACCAGCTCATCCTGGAGCGCGTTGCTGCCGACGAATGACACGGCCATAAAGATGGGGTCATCCACGAGCCTCATGCGCAACTGCTTGATCAGTTCCGCAGTTGGAGCGTGTGCGCCGATAACGATTACAGAGTCCGGCTCGGCGCCGGCGATACGGTCCGCCGCCGCTTTCACCGCACGGGTGTTACGGGGGTAATACCACGACGACGCCAGCGTCATGCCACGATTGTCCAGGGCCTTGTGAACCCCGGCCAGCCCGTCCAGTCCGTAGGAATCGTTCTGATACAGCACCGCCACCCTGGTCTTGCCCAAGCTCTGCAGGTGTTCCGCTATACGCTCGGTTTCGTCGTGATACGAGGCGCGCACGTTGAGCACATTGTCCTGATCGGCGCCTCGCAGCAACTGTGCACCGGTGAAAGCTCCGACAAATGGAACGTCTCCGGCATCCGCCAGCGGCAGCGCAGCCCTGGAAGTGGGCGTGCCCACGGCGCCGATCAGCCCAAATACGCGTTCCTTCCCGATCAGCAACTGGGTGTTGGAAAACGCGAAGACGGTCTCATAGTCGTCGTTGAGCGTCTTGAGCGTCAGTTGGCGCCCATGCACCCCGTCGTTGTCATTGGCTTCTTTGAACGCCGCCAGGATGCCAAGTTGCATCCCTTCACCCAACGCGGCGGAAGGACCCAACAAAGCGGCGGACTGCCCGAACCGGATTTCGTCCTCAGTAACGCCGGGCTCCCCGGCTTCTTTCCCCGGCATTGTTGACGGTTGAGGATGGCCTTGCACATCGGCCGTCAGGCTGTCAATTTCAAACAGCAACTGGTTCAGAGTATGGTTGTTTTTCGAGATCAGAGCGTTTTCGGTTGCTGCCAGACCGAGCCGATGCTCCAGGCGGTCGAATATGTTGCTATCACCCGTCGCGACGGAGAGCACCTGCTGAGAGAGATGGATCAACTCCTCGAACTCAGGTCCGCCGTTGTCCGACAGATATTCAATGTCTCGTTCAATGGGCGCCGCCGCCGTCTCGTACAACTCCTGGACTCGCCCCGCCAACGAGGGAACTCGCAAATCGGCCGCCGCCAACAGTATGCTGGTCGCGGGCCCCAAGTTTCCCAAAAAACTTCGCACGTGTGCGTATTGGAGAATGTCGGACGTGGAGAATGCGGCCGAATCTGCTGATTCTCCATCCGTAACGCTGGACATCAGCTGGCTGAGTTGGTCGTCCGCGCTGGTCTCAGCAGCGGGAAGCAGCATCGTGGTGGTGGTGCGAGTCAGTTGCTGCCTGTCCGTAACCCCAGCCACGATCGAGCTCAACAACGGAGGCCTTTGCCGTTGGATCACCTCCGAGTTGGTTACCAGATCGTCCACTAATCTCGTGATCTTACCGGCCTGGTCGGGATAACCGTTCTCAGACAGGATTTCCAGCTGTGCCTCCAGGGCGGCCTTGTGGTCAGCTACCGCTGCGGCAGATTTGCTGAGGTCCGCAGGCGTCATCCCAAAGCGGGTGGGGCCGGACAAGGCAACCAACTCGCTGGCGTGCCTTGAAATGCGGAGCGCAGCGGTCAGAGCCCGAACGTCCGGGCTCGCATCTATACGCACGTCCAGCGGTTGCCACGCCGACCATGTTGCGGGTTTTGCGTCAGGGCTGCTTCTGCTGCCCACTCTGAAGTGGTAATTCGCCCTTCCGGTCGTCGGGGTGCCGACCGTCAAAGTGTGTGTGGCCGTCTCGCCCCCTTCAACGTCAAGGGACAGGATGAGGTTCCGCCAGTCCTGATCGGCGTAGTGCGAGTCCCATGCCGCATCATTGTCCAGCCAGCCAATGGTGTAACCGGAGGCGTCGGCCACCGCCTCCCAGGACACCACCACGTCGCCGGGATTATCGCCATTGAACACACGCACGTTGGTGGGGGCGGGCAGGGCCGGTTGAGCCCAGGCTTCCTGGTCTGACGCCATCAACAGGGCAAGGGCCGCCAGGATCGCTGCGGTGACCACAGCCGTGACCGGAAGTACAACGCGTTTTATCCGCATGATTTCAACTCCATACCTTTGGTGTTAGTTATGAAACCGTTTTATATATGCCACGAGGCTCACACATGCTGCGAGCTGGCCCATTCTCCACAGCGGGGAGCTCCATGAACATTGCCGATTAAGAGTCCGCGATTGTCCCGTCCGGAAACAATTGGCAAATGCCCTATTTGGAGGGGGCATTTGCCGTGCCGAAGATCGGGCAAATGCCCCGCAACGGATAACTGGAACGTGTGCCCATGACGAGCCCACAGTCTTTATCCATGGGCAACTCTTGGACACTCTTGGTCCGAGCGGATCGTGGCTCCACTGTGTGGCAACGTAGCCCAGGAACGGCGTAGAACCACCGCCAACCAGTCGGCCCGATGATCCCAAAAGGCCGGCGGCGGTCTGCTGCGACACCCGCCCCCGAATGTCTTATCAGGCTCGAGCTCCCAGGTTCATCCCGTCATGACGGCCGAGAAGTCAAAAGCGCCCGTGGCAAAGAGCTTTGCCCGGGCAAGGCGCCGTCAGATTCGGATGGCAACTTGGAGTGTTGCCCACCCCCAAGCGCAATGAATCCCAAAACCTGCCCGGCGTTCACTGGCCTGGGCGTCAGGGATCTCGAAAACCCACTGGCCCCGTGGGTTTCTAATACCAAGAGCGTCCGTTCTGACTCGCGCTGACGACAGAGGATTATCCGGGTATCGTCTCTATACTCGGATCAAGCAGGTCATTCATGCACACCCGCAATCGCGTTTCGATGATACGCTCATGGAATCTTCACATCCGTCCGGTATTTTAGGTTAGGCGGCGTTCGATCCTCATCCAGTGTCCGGTGGATCTTCTTCGGAGGAAGTGTTGCAGTGATGATTCGCCAAGTCCTTGGCGCCACATGCCTGGCAATCCTTGTGGTCATATTTGCCGCTTGCGGCGACGACTCGACGGCGATCGACATGATGCCTGCCCAGGTTTCGCCGGCACCGACGGCAGACTCCGCGCAACAAGCGAATAACCCGGTCGGACTGGTCGATTGTGTCCAGACTCCGTCCCAAACCGAGGGACCGTATTACTTCGACACCGGCGAGCTCCGCCGCGACATCACAGAAGGCCGGCCCGGCACACCCCTTCTGGTATCCTTGCGCCTCGTCGAGGCGGGTTCGTGTGAGCCGGTTGCCGGCGCGACCGTCGACATCTGGCATACGGACGTCTCCGGCGTGTACTCCGGCTATCCCGGTCAGGGCGACGACACCACCGATGAGACCTTCCTTCGCGGCAAGCAGGTCACCGACGCCAATGGCATCGCCGAGTTCGAGACCATCTACCCCGGCTGGTACCCCACCAGGGCAGTGCATATTCACTTTATGGCCTACACTGATGAAGGCCATCTGGTGACCTCACAGATGTACTTTCCCGACACGGTTTCCGAGGCGGTCTACCAGACTGAGCCCTACGCAGCCCGCGGTCCCCATCCCGTAACGAACGACGACGATGGCATCTTTCCCGGCGATACGGTGGACAGCTCCCTGATCGGGCACGTGACCGAGAACGGCGAAGGCTACACGATCTCCCTGTCCGTCGGCGTCACACCCGGATCCGGTTCGGCCGCCAACGAGGGTTTTACGGTGCGCGGAGGAGATCGGTGAAGCCCCGCCCGGACCGGGCTCTGGTCCGTGCTTAGACCGAGAGCGTCATGGGTGCCCGCAGGTGCATCGCTCTGCCTGATATCGTTACTGCCCCAGCAGGACACGGTGCCGTCGTTCGCAAGGGCGCACACGTGATAGTGACCAGCGGCGAGGGCCCCGAAGCTTCAGTCAGACGGCGGGTCCGCAGGCCCGGGCACGGCGACGGCGGGCTTGTTGCGCAGCCGGCGTCCGTCTGGTGTGCACACGGCGCCCGTCTTGTCGCAGGCTCTCGCCGAGTTCAGCGAGACGGTAACGTCATCGGAAGAGTCCGGGGTAACGGAGATCACCCAGATCGACAGCGTGGAGTTTTGCCGCTGTACGACGCTGGAAATTGAACCGCTGGTGATGTCCAGCGAATGGTCCCGCAGCGCTTCGGCCTTGAGGTCCATGGCCTCGGGGAAGATGAGCTCCACGGTGAATATCTCGCTGCCGTCGTGGCTTTTGGGTATCGACGAGAAATGCGCTGTGGGCCGCGCCAGCGGTCGGTCGGGGAGTGGCTGAGGGGCGACCGCGGTGGTGATGCTCACCTCGAGCTCGTGCCCCACGTCCCAGCCGACCAACCCCGTTGGCCACCAGTATCGGCCGTCGCCTCTCAACGCAGGAACCTTGCTGGCCGCGGCCGCGAAATCGCCGAACCCGACGAGCACCTCCTCGCCGCCGTGCATCGATATGGTCCGCGTCCAGTGCAGCTTGAACTTGTTCGCCAACGGACGCGACGTGGACAGGTACAGCCCGTCGGCAAAATGCATGACGGCGAGGATACCGTACCGGTCGCCGTCGAGCTCAAAGTTCCGGACCCCCAGGGCCGAGCGCGGATGGGTCCATGTCGTATAGCCCATCCCGGTCGGCGCCGTCGAGTCGATGACGTCGACGGTCATCGGGCTCGACCACACCAACGTCCGTTCGCTCAGCTTGACCCGGTAGGTGCCGGTTACGTCGTCGGCATCGACCCACCCCGGAATTGCGCGCACCCCGACGTAGTAGGTGCCCGACTCGGACGGGTCGAAGTGGTGCACGCTGCTGTAACCGAACTTGGCTCCGTCGACAAGATCGCCCGCCGAGTCGAACACGCCGTACGCGTGGCCGTACCTCAGAGTGCCCTTGCCCTGCGAGAACCCGGCGATGCTCACCCCGTACCTGCGGCCCGCCTCGGCCTCGAACCTGAACCAGTCGTAGTCGCCGACGACCTCGAGTTCGGCTCGCACCGCCGCGCCACCGGCGACAAGCGCGCCGGTGGTGTCGGTGAACGCCGAGAAATCGTCCGCAGAATTGTCGGCATGAGCCACCGCCACCTTATAGGTTCCCGTGGCGCCGAACTCGTAGAATCCGCCTTCGTTGCGGTATGCGGCCGCCGCGATGAAGTAGGTGGCCGTTGCGGTCGGCGTGACCGCAATCGTGGGCTCGACGCCCTCGCCGCCGAGGCTGCCAGTGGACACCGCCGTGCCGTCCGCGTCATAGACGCCCGCAAGGATCGGGGCGGCGAGCGTGCCCGATCCGCTGGGTCCCGCCAGCGCCTCGATCCAGTATTCCTGGCCATCGGTCAGATCGACGGCAAACCAGTCGATGTCGCCAGCGGTTTCGATATTGCCGGTAGCGCTGCCGGCGCCGTCCGCATCGAGAGTGATGCTGGCCGCGGTGCTGCTGTCGGCCGAGTAATCGTCGGTCACCTCGACCGTGGTTGAGGCCTCGCTCAGGGCGTAGCTGAGTTCGTAGTCGTTGGCGCCGTACGCGACGGCCACGACCCTGAAGAAGTAGGAACCCGAGGCGAGCGTTGCCGAGATGCTGTCGTCCTCGACGCCCTGGTGGACGCTCTCGTGAATGACGTTGCCCGAATCGTCCTCGATGAACAGGTTGGCGTCGACGTCAAGGCCGCTGAGCGCAACGGCGACGTCTTTGGACTCAGTCAGCGAGAAGCCGAAGAAGTCTTCGGTGTCGCCCCCGGATTCAACCGTGCCGGTCAGCGATGCGGCGCCGCTGATCTCGGTGATATCGCCGAGGCTCACATCGTCGGCACGGTCATCGACTGGAATTGGGTCCGGAGCCGGGGCGGCGGGGACGTTCGCGCGGCGCCACTCCGACCAGTCGCTGAGCCCCGCGGCGTTGCGGGCCTTGACCCGGTACACGTAACGGGTCAACGGTTCGACGCTGGTGTCGTCGTAGGCGGTGTCGGCGCTGGCCGTGTCCTCTTCAATGATCTCGAAGTGGCCATGGGGGTGCAGGTCACGGTCGCGGCGGAGGATCTGGTACCCCGTGATCGAGGCATCTCCCGGGTCATCCCAGGAGATCGACACCCGGGAGTGCGTCACCTCGGATACGACCGGTCGCGTCGGCGCCGCCGGCGGGTTCGACTCCGTGTCGTCGTCGCTGACCGTCACGCTTACGTCGGATGCCGTCTCCGAGGCGTAGTCACCCCCCGACACCGCGTGCGAGACCGTCGCCGAATCATCGTCGCCATCGGCGTCCTGCGCCGCGCTCACCGTCACCGTCTTCGCCGTGTGCCAGTCCCCGGTCCCAAAGCTCAGCGACGACGGGCTCACCGTCACGTCCGCATCCCCGCTCACCGACGGCGTCACCGTCACCGTCGCCGTCGGCTGGGACTGCAGCACCACCGTGTAAATGGCCGTTCCTCCTTCGGGAACCGTCAGCGTCGGCGTCGACACCGTCACCCCGCGCTCGTCGTCCTCCACGATGGTCGCCGTCGTCCCGGTTATGCTCAGGTCCGTCTCCGTGGTCGTGCCAGTGACCGACAGGGTCTTGTCACCGTCGGCTACGTCGTCGTCCGTCGTCGTCAGCGTGAAGCTCGCCGTCCCCGTGGTTTCGCCGGCATCGATCGTCAGCGTCAGGTCAGCGACCGAAGCGTAGTCCGTACCCTCCGTGGCTGCGTCGCCCGCGGCGCCCACCTCAACCGTGACCGTTGTGTCCGTCGTCCTTGACGCCCCATTCAGCGTGCCCGTCACCGTGATGGCGGTCGCGCTGGCGTCCTCGTCCACCGAGTTGGCGCTCAGCGACAGCACCACCGCCGTCGAAACAGCGATGATCGACCCGCTCGACGGCCAGTCGTCGCTGGTTACCTGTTCAGCGTTGCCTTCACCACCCGTGAAACTGACCCTGACCCTGATCTTGTTGCCCACATCGTCTGAGGTTAGCGTGTAGGAGTTGGCCGTCGCGTCCGTGATATCTGTGTCCGTGCCACCGTCCACTCGGATCCACTGGTAGCCGAACGCGCCCACGCCGTCGGCGTCATCGATGGCGCTGGCGTCCGCGGTCAGGGTCTCGCCGACCTGCGGCGCGCCGGAGATGGTGGGTTCCCCGGTGGCAGGAGTGTTGGTCTGCGCGTGGGTATCCGCAGCAAACAGGGTCGCCAGCACCGCCAGCAACAGGAATGCCATCGCGCCGACGCTGCGGCCGTTAGGCGGCAGGCCAGCGGCAATTGCCCTCCTGACTGATCCGCGCTTTTGGATTTGGTCGGATAACACTTTGCGCATCGCTGGCCTGTCTCCTGCTCCTGAGGATTACGACTCGTTGCCGTTGGACTGGTGGAGGAGCGGGCCAAGGTTTCATGGTCCACAGGGGGATGCGGTCGGGCATCGCAGACCCGTCTCAACGTTCAACCGACGGGGAGCGCACTTCGGCGCTGGGCGTACACACCGGTCAGTCAGGCCTGACGCGCCGCCCACCTCGGTCAACCGTTTTCGGGCCTTCCCACCGTCCAATCCGGCCCGACGATTATGTAATGCCCCCGGGACCTCGCCAATTGGCAAACGCCCTTTTATGAGGGGGCATTTGCCCTGTCAAAAGACGACATAACGTCACTCCAAAGAAGATCGGAAACGCCGCTCAACACCCAGCGTTCGTGCCCGGTGTCCGGGTGCAGGCTGGGATCAATGACCGGCGGCTGGTCCCTTACCGAGAGCGCCGGCTTCATCCGGCCAGACGCGCCGACACGTCCCTTTGTCGCCCGCAGATGGGGCTCGTGGCAGCGGTGCGTGCGCTGCGGCTCCAACGCGTTGAGAACCCGGGCAACGGTTGTCGTCGTCTGCGGCACAACGCACTTCCGGACACCTGGGCGGCGGATGCCCCCAAGGGGTTCAGTGGACATGAGGGCCGTACCTAAAGCCTTGCCAATCACTGCCCGGGGATCGTCACCGACACTGTGTTGTAGAGCATCCGCCCGTCCGATGTGCACAGCGCATCGTCGTCAGCGCAATCCTCGGTCGCCGGCAGCGTGATCACCACGTCGTCCGTCCCGTCAGGTTTGACCCGGATCTCCCATTTGAGGTTCGAGTCCTTGTTCACCCGCTTCGCCCGGCGCACTTCCCCGTTGGTCGCCTCCAGCGAATGATCCCGCAGCGTCCGGAAGTCCATCTCAAATGTGTCGCTGAAAGAGATGCGAAACACGATGGCCTTGCTGCCGTCGTGGCTGGACGGCAGTTGGGAGAACCGGGCCACCGGCGAAGCCAGGGGCCTCTCTGACACGCTCTGCGGTTCCTCGGGCACCGTGATCCCCACCGCCACCTGGTCGTCCTTCGCCCAGCCCGGATCCTCCAACGCCCACCAGTAGGCTCCCCTGGTTCGCATCACGGGCACCAAGCTGTCGCTGCCCCTGAACTCCAGGTCCCCGACGTGCAGGGTGAAGTCTCCCGGCAGCTCGGTCTTGGTGCCCAGGTACAAGCCGCCGGCCACGTGGATCAGGATCAGGACCTTGTAGCGGTTACCGTCCAGGGTCACGTACTGCTCGGAAAGCGAACCGCGCTGTGACGTATAGGCGGAAAAACCGGAAGAGGCCGGTACCGTGGTCTCATTCACGCCCACGGTCAGGGTGGCGGACCAGGGCCATTCACGGGTGATGGTGATCCGGTAGGTCATTGCGGTCACCCCGTCCTCGGCGGTGACCTCAACACTCACCACGTTCTCGCCGTAGCCCAACGCCACGGTGGCCTCATCCCCTACGGTGGTCGTGCCATCCTCTTCGATGATGTTCACCGTGGCGCCGCCGTGGTTCCTGGTGGCCGACACCGTGACCTCTGCGACCTCTTCGGACACCACCGCCGTGTATTCGAGAGTGGTCGGGTCGAAGGCGGGCGTCAGATCGATGGCGCCGCCCGCTCCCTCATCCAGAGTCAGGGCGCTCAGCGTGGCATCATCAGTCGAGTTGGGATCTGCCCGGGTCACCCAGACCATGTAGATTTGCACCGTGGTAGCGTCTTCGGCGCTCACCATGACCTTGATGAGATTGGGGCCCACTTCCAGGTCCACCGCCCGCTGGCGGGGCGCGTTGGACCCATCTTCGGTGAACACCAATGGCCAGGCCCCCGTATGGCTGGCCGTCGCCGACGCGGTCACCTGATCCAGGCTGCTGCGGACCGAGACCACGTAGTTGGTGACTTCCGGATCGAACGCTGGCGTCAGTTCCACGAGCGCGCCGCCTTCGTCCGCCACCACGAGTTCGCTGAGACTTGCATCGTCGGAGGCGTCGGCAGCGGCGCGCGTGACGCTGACCATGTAGATCCTGACTGTGACGCCGTCCTGGGCCGTAACCATCGCCTTGACCAGGTTGTCGCCCACGTCCAGGCTCGGCGTCGCCTCACCAGCAATGCCGGCGCTGGCGGCGCCAACGAAGACCATCGTGGCACCGTCGTGATTCATAACTGCCCTGGCGGTGACCGATTGGACGGTGTTGGCAACTCGCGCCTCGTACTGCCCCTTGCCCGGGTCGAAGGTCGGCCCAAGCAGAATCTCTGCTCCCTGATCGTCCAACAGCATCAGGGAATTGAGAGTGGCGTCGGTTGATGCCGCTCGTGTGACCGTCACCATGTAGATCTTCGTGGCGTCGCCGTCCTCGGCGATTACCATCGCTTTGATCAGGTTCTCGCCGACCGCCAGGTCAACCGTCCCGGTGTCTGCAGTAACGCCGCCGTCTTGCGCGATGACCGACGCCGTGGCTCCGGGGTTGCTCTTCGTAGCCGTGAGGGTGACCGAGGCGACATCGTTGCTCACCGATGCCGTGTAGACCGTGGTCGCAGGATCGAACACCGGCGTCAGTGGCACCGTCGCGCCGCGGTGGTTCGCCAGGTCGAACCCGCTGAGGGTGGTGTCATCCGCGTTTTCGGATGCTGCTCGCGCCACGGTCAGGTTGTAGATTTTCGCTGTGGTGGCATCCTCCGCACTGACCATGACCTTGATGGAGTTATCGCCCACATTGAGGTTCAGCGACCGGCTGTCCACATCATGGGCGCCGTCTTCGCCAAAGATGAGGACCACCGCATTCGGACCGGTGGTAGTCGCCTCCACCACCACGGAACCCACCCCGTTGGCGACTTCCGCCGTGTAATCGGTTGTGTCGGGATCGAAAGCTGCCGGTGCGAGGCCGATGGAGACCCCCTGGTCGTTTTCCAGCGTCAGCGCGCTGAGCGTGGCATCGGTTGCGGCGTGGGCCGTGGCCCGACGCACGAGGATGATGTATATCTTTGATGTGACGCCGTCCGTGGCCGTCACGACGACCTTGACTCGGTTGTAACCGACTTCCAGATCGCGCGTCACCTGACCGGGAGTTCCGGTGGCGTCGCCGTCAAAGAAAAACAGCGTCGCGCCAGCCTGAGCGGGCACGGCGGTTGCGGTCACGGATGCCACGTCGTTCCCGACGGACGCATCGTAAAGCCCTGTTTCGGGATCGAATGAAGTGGAGAGGAGCACCTGCCTGCCCAGGTCATCGACAACCGTGAAGGAACTCAGCGTGGCGTCGCTGTCACTGCCGTCCACCGCGCGAGTCACGTAGATGGTGTAGATCCTTGCGGTGATCCTATCCTCCGCAGTCACCATCACCTTGATGAAGTTATCTCCCGGAGACAGGTCAACGGTGGCCGTATCGGCTGCGTCCGTGCAGCCGGCCGTGATAATCAACACCGACGCGCCGGCGTGGTTTCTGGTGGCCGTGACGGTTGCGGACTCCATGTCGCTGGCCACCGACGTGGTGTAGTCGCTGATCCCAGGGTCGAAGGTGGCCGGCGTCAGGTCAACGGCCGCGCCGTTGGAGTCAGCCAGGGACCAGGGCGCTCAGCGTGGCGTCGTCAGATGCGGCCCGGGTCACGTTGACCATGTAGATCTTGGTCCGGTTGCCGTCTTCGTCCGAAGCCAAGTCCACGCAGTCGGGGCGCACCATGATCTCCAGCTCTGCGTGTGCTGGCAGAAACGTGGTCCATTGACCTGACCAGGGCACCAGCCTCACCTCGCTGGTCAGGGAATCTCCGTGGCGACCACCCGGACCTTCCGGCGGCGTTTTCCTCCCTGGCCGGACGCGCCACCCGCAAGGCCCGCGGCCCGATCCGATTGGACCATGCCCTCGCCATGCCGGTCGGGTCCTCCGCCAAGGCCCGCGCCATTCGGTACGGTGGCTTCGGGCTGAGTCGACTCCACCTGCCGCGGCCCGGAACCGCTGACCGCCTCTGACAGGCTTAGCTGAGGAAACGCGGCGGGCATTCCCGGCGGGCAAGTATTTCCATTTCGAGTTGTCCGTCTCGGGCGCATTCCCCGGCAAGGAGGGCCGCAGGACCCTCCATTCGCCCCGGCACCTCGCCGGCCTGCCGAAGGTCGAGTAATCGGAATGCCCGTGCCAATGTCACTGATTGGCCTGAAGTCCCGAAAGTTGGCGAAGTGCGTTATATGACTACTTACTAAACCATTATATATGTGATACAATTCCTGTCGAATTCCATATAGGAGTTCGTTAAATATACTGAACCGGGGGTGCATAATGAACGGTTCGAGCGAGCATTTCGCCGCCAACGAGCAACGACCACGCCGGGGCGCGACGCCGCACGACGCTTGCGCGCCGAGGGACGGAGGGCCCCAGACGGGTCCCGAGACGGCCCGGGCGCGTCCTGGATTAAGGAGGATATGGCCGCGCGCCCTCCCTATCGCGCTGAGCGGCCTGGCCGTCGGGCTGCTGCTTGTCTTCGTCGGGTTGCTTGCCGTGCCCGGCCAGGTCGGGGCGCAGGGGGTAACCACGCTGGTCAGCCACCTGAACCAGGGTAATGACGACATCGCCACCTTTGCCGTAGCCGCAGTGGTGGCGCAACAGTTCACCGCCGGCTCGAACACCGGCGGCCACGCGTTGACTGGCATCGACGTCGATTCCGACAAGGGCCACGCGAACTCCGTCAACGCCACAGGCGCGCCGACGGTGACCGGTACCCCCGAGAAAGGCGAGACGCTGACCGCTGGCATCGGGACCATCGCCGATACCGACGGCCTGCCTGACACTTTCCCAAACGACTACGCCTTTCAGTGGATCCGGGTGGACGGGATGACGGAGACGGACATCTCAGGCGCGAACTCCAGCACTTACACGCTGGTGGCGGAGGACGTCGACAAGCAGGTCAAGGTGAGGGTGAGCTTCACCGACGACGACAATAGCGGGGAGATGCTCACCAGCGACGCCTACCCGTCGAGCGGCTCTATAGAAACACCCAAGAATGCCACCGGGAGGCCTGCGATCACCCTCTACGTCACCGTCGATGGCGTCCCTACCATCCCGTATTCCCTCAATCCGTACGTAGCACAGGTGGGCTATAAGCTGGTTGTGGACGAGGGCACGATCGACGACCCAGATGGCAGGCCGGTCTGGTGCGTCAGGAACCACCCGCCCGACCTGAAGCCCCCGTACGACCCGAACGACACGTACGACCCGAACGACCTGTCCTGCACGCACGACCCGGACGACGAATACGACATCCAGTGGATCCGAGTGGACGGCGATACCGAAACGGACATAGACGGTGCGACCGAGAAGGAGTACAGGGTCCAGCGCGCAGACCTGGGCAAGAGGCTCAGAGTAAGAGTGAGTTTTGAGGACGACAATGGCAATGAGGAATCGCGCGAGAGCCTGAAATCCCCGCGGGTGGTGCGCAAGGAGCAAAGCTGCTCCTCCCGCCAGGGTCACGACTGGTGTCGGAAATTGTGGGCGTGGAACCGGTACGATACGTTCTACGGCTACCAGGCCATTGGCAAATACGGCGTCGGGCTCCTCTCCAAGGACCCCGTGGGGGACCCTCCCGAGACGGACCGCACCATCGGGCCCGATGGGGAGAGGCTCAACTTGGTAGGTAGAGTCGGCATGGCCGACAACAAAAATTCCCGGGACAAAATCAAGCTCGGTCTGTCCATTGCGAGGTGGCTGCCGTACGGCACGGTATTCAACATCGGGGGGATAAACTTCCCGGCCCATAAAGGGACGACAAGCTTAGTCGGCCAGTACCAATGGGACCGACCCTCCTATATGCGCATTACCCGGGGCCAATGGGTAACCATAAGCGCCAAGATCCGCGACGCTCAGCTGTCGGTAAGTGATACCGTGGCACCCGAAGCTACCGACCGGTCGCTGGCCTTCGTGGTGACGCTGTCGCCGAAAGCGGCCGGCGAGGTGACGGTTGACTATGCGACGTCGGACGGCACGGCGACCGCCGGAGACGACTACACCGCTGTCGACGGCACACTGACGTTTGAGCCGGGCCAGACGCGGAAGACGGTCCTGGTACCGACTATTGTTGACACGGTTGATGACGAAGGGGAGACGATGACCCTCACGCTGAGCGAGCCTTCGGGCGCGGCCATCAGCGATAGCGAGGGGGTGGGCACGATCCGGATACCCGATCCGCTGACGGCGGAGTTCCAGCAGGCGCCAGCCAGCCATGACGGAACCACTGCTTTCACCGTCCAGTTGAGTTTCAGCGAGGACATCGCAACCGGCTACCTGGCGCTGCGCGACAGGGCGGTGTCAGCGGACGGCGGAACCGTCCGGAAGGCAAAGCGGGTCAATGGGCAGGACGACCTCTGGCAGATCACGGTTGAGCCATCGGGCAACGACGACGTGACGTTATCCATCGGTCCGTCGCCCACCGATTGCACGGCGGCCGACGCGGTGTGCACCTTCGTGGGCACAGCCCTTACGGGCACTGCGACGGCGACGGTGACGGGACCGACCACGGTCAGCGTGGCCGACGCCAGCGCGACCGAGGGCGCCGCGCTCACGTTCGCCGTCTCTCTGTCGAACGCGAGCGGCCAGCGGGTTACGGTCCAGTACGCGACAGCCAGCGGCACGGCGACCAGCGGAACCGACTTCACGGCGGTCTCGAACACGCTGACCTTCGAGGCGAATGAGACCGCCAAGACCGTAACCGTCGCCACGACCGACGACTCGGTCGATGAGGATGATGAGACCTTCACGTTGACGCTGTCTGACCCGACGAACGCAGCGCTGGGCGACGCGACGGCAACCGGAACCATCAACGACAACGACACGTCTCCTCTGACGGCCAGCTTCAGCGGAATGCCGCTGGCGCACCGGGGGGAGGCGTTCACGTTCACCCTGAACTTCAGCGAGGACGTGGACCGTCTCGGCATCATGAGGGTGAAGGAGGCCTTCGACGTGACCGGCGCCAGCGTGACTAAAGCGAAGCGCCATACCCGGGGCAGCAACGAGAGCTGGATGATCACCGTGGAACCGAGTTCTGCGACCGACCTGGTGACCATCACCCTGCCGGAGACAACGGACTGCAACGCCAGCGGCGCCATCTGCACCTCGGACAGCCGGCCACTGTCGAACTCGACAACCCGTCATGTCGCACCCCTGGCCTCATGAATCGCGAGCGACCGGTCCGGCAGGAACGCCGGGTCGGGATGTGAGGTGGCGAGCGTCAGCCGCCGCTTGGCCCGGGAGAAGCCCACGTAGTACTGGCGCTCGAGGTCGAACTTGTCGACCCGGTCCGGAGGTTGGCCGTCGGGTTCGGGGCGCAATGGCCCCAGGTCCCGGTCCAGGCAGTCCGGTCACTGCCGCAGTCGGCGCGGCAGCCCCTGCCATTTGCACCCGCGCTCGGCGACGTACGGCATGGCGTTGAGCACCTGCAGGTTGGATAGTTTGACGTCGCTGCGCTGAACGCGAAGGAGCGACGCGATGCGTTCGAACTAAGCTTGTGTAATCTCCATTCCTTCACCGGGCGTTCTCCGGCGCCGGAGAACGCCCGAACTGAAGATTCTGGACCAGTGCTGGCTGGCCTGACCTGGAAGGTGGCACAACCACTGGGGCTGGTCATAGAGCGCCCTCGCCGCAGGAGGACCGAGCGCGACGGTTTCGTCTTCTACTCTCTAACCTCGAAGAAACCGTTGGTGCCGTCGATCAACACGATGCCGTAGCCTCCGGGAACTCCGTGCGCGATGAAGCGGTACAGGTCCATCTCGAACTTTTTGGTCACGTATGTAACCGGAGTCGGCTCGTTGGCGGGGTTGGTAGCATCTCCGGACCATCGATGGAACGTGTGCTCGGACACCCACAGGCCCGGCTTCTCGAGGGCAGCGGTCCACTGCGTTTGGTCGGTCGCGGCAGCGACAACGCCACTTTCAGTCGGCTCGCCGCTCATATCTTCATCGTAGACGCTGTTCAGGCGACCCCGGCAATCCCACCGCCCGTTCACGAACTCACAGTGTTCGTAAACGTTCTCAGTGTCGCTGTGCGTCAGTTGGGAGTCGTCCTGGAAGTATGCCCGGTAAACCATATTGCCCAGGACGATGGTGTACCCTGTCGCGTCCGGATGTTTCCGGTGCCAGTCGCTCCAGTCGATGGTATAGCGGCCGTCCAGCTCAACCCGGAAGGTGGCGAATTCGTTCATCCCGCATCGCGCCGCAAGGTCCAAGCGGGCATCTTTCCGGCACTGCTCGTAGAAACTGAGGGCGGCCTGGGCTGGGTTGACTTCGACCTGCTGCGGGGCTTGAACCCGATTGCCGGACACCATCGCGGCGCTCTTTCCAGGGCCCTGTGCGTCCGTGTAGCGGGCGGTCGCCCGCAGGTACATGTCCTGGTCCTCCAAAACCGGGGTGTAGGTATCGGTCGCTCCGCCGTTGACGCTTTCCCAATTTCCGACTCCGTCTCCAGACTTTTCCCAGAGCCAGATGGTGTTGGTCAGGCTGCCGTCGGGGTCGGTGAGCGATGCGGTGAGAGACTTACCGACCTCGGGCCGCGTTGCCGACAGGCTGACCTCTCCAGGTTCGTCAATGTTGATGAGGTTGATGGTCACGGTGATGGTGTCATCGATAGCAGCATCCTGGTTTTCGTCGGCATCCTTTTCGTCGGACACCTGCAACGTTACTTCCAGGACCGGCTTGCTCTCGTAGTCCAGGGAGGCGCCCGCAGCCACCGTCAGTTGACCCGAACTTGATGAAATCGCGAATTGGTTAGAATCACCGCCGGTGGCCAACGAGTAGGTCAGCGAATCGCCCTCGGGGTCGGAAGCGGCAATGGGCACCCCGACCGTGGCGCTGGCAAGCGCGTTTTCGGCGATGGAGCGTTCGGCGCCTTCGCCCTCCAGGAACCGGGGAGGCTCGTTATCGACTCCGATCACCGGGTTGGTGGCGGAGGAGGATGCCCGTTTGGCCGCTCCCTCTGCGTCGGTGTACTGCGCGGTCGCTCGAAGATGCGCGCCGGCGTCGACGGCGGCCGGGGTGTAGGTATCCGTGGCCGCATTGGATATGTCTGCCCAGCCGGTGGCGCCGTCCTCAGACTTGGCCCACTGCCACGTGATGGAGGCGACACCGCCGTCCGGATCGGTTACGGATGCCGTCAGGGCAACCGCTTCCTCCGCATCGGTTGACGACAGGGCGATTTTGCCCGGTTCATCGGCGTTGACCAGATTTACGGTCACGGTGATGGTCGCATCAACCGCGGTGTCGGGATTGTGGCTGGCGTCCTTGTGGTCCGCCACCTGCACCACGACCTCCAGGGACGGTTTGGCCTCGAAGTCCAGGGAGGCTCCGGGCGCAACGCTCAGCTGCCCGGTTGCGGGGTCGACGTCGAAGTGGTCAGCGTCCGGGCCGCTGCCCATGGAGTAGGTTAAATCGTCACTCTCCGGGTCCGACGCGCTCAACGCCGCCCCAACGGGGTCTCCGGTCAGGGAGTCCTCTCTGATGGAGCGGGTTGTGCTGGCGCCCTCGTCGAATGCCGGCGGCTGATTGGCCGGTTTCGGCTGCACGGCGTTGGTCACCACCGCGTCCACGGCTTTGCCCGAACCATTGCCGTCATCATAGGCTGCGTTCGCCCGCAGGAACTTGCCCTCGTAGTCGGACACCGGAGTGTAGTCTCCCGAGGTTGCGCCGCTGATGTCCGTCCAGGTGGTGGCATCGGCGGTATCGGCCCTCTGCCATTGCCAGGTGAGGTTTCTGATGGAGCCGTGGGGGTCAGAGAGAGAGGCGCCCAGTTCCTGGTCCACCTGCGGGTTTTCGGTTGTGAACCCGAGGACACCGGCTTCGTCAACGTCGGTCACGGAGACGGTCACCGGAATGCTGGCGTCCCACTCGGTGTCGGCCGTGCCGTAAGGGTCCTTGCTGTCGCGCACTCTCACTTGGACGGTGTATGAAGATTTGGTCTCATAGTCGAGCGATGCGGACGCGGCCAGCGAGACCTGTCCGGTCGTTGCGTCTATGGCAAACCGGCTGGCGTCCGTGCCGGTCAAGCCGTAGGTCAGGGTGTCGCCGGTGTTTGGGTCCGTGGCGCCGATGGCTGTGCCGATGGCATCGCCGCCGTCTGCGCTCTCCGCAACCGAGCGGCTGGCAGAGGCTCCATCGTCGAATGCCGGCGGCTGATTGGTGGGAGGGGCGGCCAACACCGCGTTGCCGGCGGTGTCGTAGGCCGTTTTGCCGGTGCCCTGGCCGTCGTCGTAGGATGCCTGGGCGCGCAGGAACTTTCCGGCGTCGTCGGAAACCGGAATGTAGCGAGCCGAGGTGGTCCCAGGGATATCTGTCCAGGTGGTGGCATCGGCGGTATCGGCCTTCTGCCATTGCCATCTGAGATTGGCAGTGGATCCGTCGGGGTCGGTCAGCGAAACCCAGAGGTCGGTGTCCACCTGGGGGTTGTTGGAGCTCAGCGAAACCTCACCGGGTTCGTCCAGGTTGGTGACCGACACCGTGACTGTTATTTCATCGTCCCAGGCTTCGTCCGCATTGCCGGATCCATCCCTGCCGTCGCGCACCCGTATCCTCAGGTCATAAGAGGACACGATTTCGTAGTCCAGCGTCTCGCCCGGCTTGAGGCTGATCTGTCCATCGGCCAACTCGAACGGGAACTGATCTTGCCCCCTGATGGCGAGAGTCAGTGTGTCGCTGTCCAGGTTTGAAACGTCCAGGTCTGCGATGACGACGGTGTCCCCGGCATCCTCGTCGACGGCAAAGGTCGCGCCGTCGGCGGTGACGAACTCGGGTTGGTAGTTTGCAACCACCGTTACCGGGATAATGATCGAGGCATCGACGCTGCCGTCGCTGTGGTCCAGTATGCTTTTGCCGTCGGTGACGGACAGGGTCAACGAAAACTGCTCGCCAGTGGAATCGAAAATGGCGCCGTTCCTGGTGCGAACCTCGCGGGTCGCAGAATCGATCCGGAACCGTACACTACCACCGCTGAGGGAATAGGTGAGCGAATCTCCGTCCACGTCGATCGCCTCGGGCGCAGTCCCGATGAGGCTGCCGCCGGCCAGGCTGTGATAGAACGTGAACCGCGTCGTGGACTCGCCAAATTCGGGTGGTGTGTTCCGCTTGCCGTAGGCGAAGAGTTTTTCGTCCGCGGTGTCCACAACCCAGAAGCGCAGCCCATGACCGGTCAGCCCGCCGTTGAAGTCGCTGTTGGCCGGGACAGGGCGGAACTCCCGTCCCAGTTTGCGGTTGCCAGAGCGCAGGCCGTAGGCATACGCGTGCTGATCCGCCGAATCAAAAACCCAGATGTTTTTGCCATCGGACCAGATATTGCCCGGATCCTGGTTGCCGGGATCCAGAGTGATGTCACGGCCGGACCGGCGTGCCATCTCAGCCAACTCGTAGGCGTACAGCTTGTCGTCGGCAGAGTCGGCGACCCAGATCAGGGTGCCGTCAGACCAGATGCCGGTGGGATCGGAATTCGCGGTTGGCAACAACTTGGAAGTTGTTTGGCTGTAGTCGCCCGTGCCGTCCAGCGCGTAGGCGTGCAGGGTCCGATTGTCATCGTCGGCCACCCACATGAACTCCTCGTTCGACCACATGGCCACGGGGGAATCGTTGGTCGCGGTCAGGTCGATGATTTCGTATGGGTCGCGGGAACCGTCGCTCAAAACGTACCCCTGGAGCTGGCCGGAAGTGCCCGCGCCGGAATCCGCAACCCACATGGTTTCGCCATCTGCCCAGATGCCCCCGGCCGTGGACACATCGCTGATGCTGATGTCTTCATCGTGATGCCTGAACCCCTTTTGCAGCGTTGCGTAAACGTGAGAGTCATTATCGTCAACGATCCAAATGGTCTCGCCATCTGTCCATATTCCCCTGGCGTCGGCATTCTCCAACGGCAGCCGCAATGCCGGGCCCGATGCCCACTGGCCGGAACCCAGATCCGTGTAGCGGTACAACATCTGATCGTCGAAGTCACTCACCCAATACGATCCGTCCTGCCACAAAATGCCCCAGGCCTGATCGTTGCTACTGTGCAGGTGAAATTCCTTGAAATGCCATCGTTCGCCGTTGGCCCGGTTGTAGGCGTAAACGTAATCATCGGAAACATCGACCACAAAAATGACGGAGGCGCCGCCCAAAATACCCCGGGGAGCCGTGTTGTGGTCGTCCAGAACGATGTCGTTGCCCGACATGCGCGTGCCGGCATCCAGGTTGTAGGCGTAGAGTTTCTCGTCGTCCCAGTCTGCGACCCACATGATCGTGCCGTCGGACCAGATACCCTGCGGCTTGGCGTTGTAGCTGGCCAGCGTAATGTCCTTCGCGGACTGGCGGGAACCGGTCGCCAGACCGTAGGCCATCAGTTTGCTCGAGCCCCCGCTGTCGGACAGGACCCACATGGTGGAACCATCCGACCACACGCCTTCAGGGGTGTTGTGGTCACTGTGCAGGTCGAAACCCCTGTAGGGTGCGGACGACCCGGCTTGCACCGTGTCGTGGCTGCCGATTACGAGCAGAAGAGTGGTGAAAAGAATTGCGATTGAAAATATCAGTGGGTTGTTGGCAAAGGTTATCTTGCTTATCGTGCTGGTGATCACGGTTATTCCCCTCAGTCCCGGTCGCAGCAGTTATGGGCGCTGCAACCCCTGGGTTGGTTATGGTCTCCGTGGAAACGCTTGCTGTTTATGCGATGTGAGGTTGTTGGGTACTAATTCCCTCCATGCCCGTTGATTTTGGTGGCCCTGCAATCACGCTGGGCGGGGATCGCACGGTTGGCTTCGGTGATGTATTTGTCCCGGGCGATCGTGCTGGTCCATCACGGAAAGGGGTTGCAGGCACGTCGGGGTTGCCGGCGTAGCCGGTCCGGCTCCGTTGCGATACTGGATCCCGCGTTGACTCGAACCATGTGTGCCCGGTTCACGCCTCGCCGGCGTCAAGGTGGGCAGGTTGAACCAATGGTCGCCGGGAGCGGTACAACACGCTCGCGGCTAACAACCGCAGCTCCGCTCGGTGCGGCTGCGGGAGACGACCCCGCCTATCCGGAAATTTCCGCCGTCAGCTGATTATCGAGTGTTATCTCGTGAAACATGCTTATCTCCAAACGCGCCCCCAATCAGGGGACTCGACGCTCACTATTGCGGTCCCGCGTATCTGCGAGACCTCCGTAGGCGATGTCGCCGCCAAATATCTTATGGCTCGCAAACGCGGTATGAGAATGCCGGATACAAAAGGGACCGCCTCCAAAACCCGTTGTCCGCATTTTGACCATCCTGCGATGCGATTGCGGACAACCCACTATTGGAGCTGTTCATGAGTTGGGCAGGCGACGCAGTTTGAGCCGGCAAATGCGTCGAAAGATTCCGGGGAAAATGACGCTTTGCGCCCGTTCCACCGTCGTCCTGACCCCGTTAGGGCTCTTTGGTTTCCACCGTAAATACATTGGATGCGGTATTGCCCCTGGTGTAGTTGTTCTCCCCGTCCGTCAGGCCCTCGCCCACACCGGTCACCCGGTCCGCGGGCAGGCTAATGGTCACCGGCTGGCCCAGTGTCGTCGGTTCGACGGTGATCACGTACACGCCACCGGAGGATACCTGGATGGCCGTAGCGACGCCGTTGGTCACCTCAAAATCTGCTAGCTCCAGGTCCCTCACCGCCTCCACCATCACCCCTGACACTTCGGGGTCGGTCAGCTCCAGGTCCGAGCGGAACGTCCCGGTGGCCACCCGGTCGGGGTATGACTCCAGCTGGTCCGGCAGGAGGACGCTGGACAGTTTCGCGTTCAACGGAGAGTCATCCCAGTTTGGAGCCTGGGTCCTGAGCCGTGGCGATCTGGACAGCACGGTGTCGCCGCGGCGGATGCGCAGGTCGTAGGTTAGGGGCGCGCCCCGGAAGATGTCGCCGTCCGAAAACATGATGCAGGTGTCCGTCTCGCCGCACGCAACGTAGTCGTCCCCGCGCGCAATTATCTTCCAGCGTGGGTCAGGTTCCTGAACCGGCAGGTCGAAATCGACCGTCCATTCCCACAGGTACCGGCTGGACGCTTCTATGACCACGTCCTCATCGGTGGGCACAGCCCGCCCCAGGTCCCAGCAGGTATCCAGGCGTGCCTTTCGATCGATCACCTCGGCTCCGCACGCCCTGATCGGTTGAGTCGTTATGCTCCCATCAACCTTGTGGGTTAGGAACGTTACAACAGGCTCGTGCAGGCGGTAATGGAAGCTTGCCGAATGACCCGTGGAAGCATGCATGATCCTGCCGCCGTTCGCCCTCAGTTGATCTTCGCGCAACTGAATGCCATCGCTGTCCCGGTCCCCGGCCTGCACGAGGTATTCGAACTCCAGCGTGCTGGTCCCCGAGCCGCCCACATAATGGAGCTCTCGGTTTGCCACCGAGTTATCCGAGTCGCCCACCTCAATCAGGAGTCCCGGGTTGCCGTCGGTGGTATCCACAACGACCTCCGTGTCGTACGTCACTGTGAATTTGATGGCCTCCCCGAACCTGTACGTGTCCCCATTGTTTATCGGTTCAGAAATTATGGATATACCATGAAGCCAAATAATTTGAGGAACCTGGTTGACCAGGTGATTGGGGTCTTCATCCACTGCACCGTGGGCCAGATCAGCATCAAAGTCCGTGCCCTGCTGCTTGATCGTCCCGCCGTTCAGCGTCAGAGAGTCGGCCTCAATCGCGATCCCTTCCTGGTCGTTGTCGCTGGCAGTAACGGTATAGGAGAAGGTGAGAGTCAGGTTGGTGGCGTCTACTGCCGAGTATTCGGCCCGCTTCACGGAGTCACCAATTGCAACCTTGATGTACGGTGTGCCGCCGGTTGTATCCACCACAACGGGCGCTCCGAAGGTAACGGAGACCTCGATCACGTCGTCGGTAACATACACGTTGTCGGCGCCAGCGTCGCTGGTGAACGCGACGCCGGTGACATCAGCCCAGATGCGGTCGATGGTGACCGTGTAGGTCTGAGTCCTCAAACCCCTCATGCTCACGCTTATCGTGATCTCGTTGACCCCGCGGGACAGGGAAACCTGGTGCCCGTCGGTGGCAGTGTCGACGTCGGCCGGCAGGATGCTGGCCGTGGCGCCGGCTTCCGCCGTCACGCTCACGGTTGTTTCAGTGGTGTCTCGCCCGACCGTGGCTGTGTAGTCCACAACATCGGACGTGAACGCGGGCGACAACGTGATACCGGCCAGCGACAGGGCGGTGAGCGTGGCGCGCTCCTGGCTGTTGTGAACCAGGTGTCCGCTCTGGTCGGCCACCGCCTGGTGCGTCAGCAGGGCGTCGTCCCCGGTCGTGGGGTTCGTGATGGAACCACCATTCAGGGCAAGGGCGTCGGCCCCGATGGACAGGCCGTTCGAGTCATCGTCGTCGAAAACCACGGTATAGGAGAAGGTCAGCGCCTTGCCGGCGGAGTCTGCGGTCGAATACTCGGCGTTGCGCGTTGCGGTCCCGATGGTGAGGGCCACGTGGGGCGTGCCCATGGTCGTATCCACCTGCACCGCCCTGTCGAAAGTGACCAGGACCTCGATGGCGTCGCCGGCCACGTAGGTGTCGTCGCTGACGGGGTCGCTGCCGAGCGCAATGCTCTCGATGCGGGGACGGTGATCCTCGAGTTGCACCGGCGTCGATGAGGATAACGGCAGCCGGTAGCCGTCATGCTGGTTGGGCGTCCCGGGCACCTTGGTGATGGCCGCGGTGGGGTTGCTTGACGCACTGGCGGGCTCCACCGTAAGCGTGGCGCTGGCCACTTCCCCGGCAAGGATGCTGACGCCGGTATCGCCGCCGGAGATGCTGCCGTCGGTCACGCTCAACGGCAACCACATGTTGAAGGGCGCACCCTTTGGCGCAACAGCCCTGAACTGTAAAGTGCCCGCGGGTTCCAGGCCCACCGGCAGCAGGATCGGGTTCGTTGCATTGTTGCGCAGGTCAACTTCGGTCAGCGGACCGGTCAAGTTGGCGAACATGCCATCGGGCAGTTCGTTAAGCTGGTTCTGGTGAAGGGTCAGCCTTTCCACGGCCGTCAGATCGTCAATAACACCGACCGGGAGCGAGGTCAGTTGGTTGCGGTCCAGGTGCAGGCGCGTTAATGCCGAGAGGCCGTCAAAGACCCCGCCCGGGAGCCCGGTGAGCTGGTTGATCTCCAGCCGAAGGCTCGTCAGTCTGGTCAGACTATCAAACACATTCTCGGGCAACTCGGCGAGTCCGTTTGTGCCCAGTTCAAGGTGTGATAACGATGACAGGCCGCTGAACAGGTCCTCCGGCAGCGTGGTGAACCGGTTTGCAACCAGGTAAAGCTCGGTCAGCGTGGGCACGGGCGCGAATATATCCTCCGGCAATTCGCCGTCGACGCCTTCAATGGTCAAACGAGTGAGCTCCGGCAGTCCCGCAAAAATCCGGTTGGGCAAGCTGGTGAGGCGGTACTGGGACGAGATGTCCAAAGCGGTCATGGCCGTCAAGCCGCTGAAGTCGTCCGCCTTCAGTTCCGTTTCCTCTGTTGGCACGTAGAGATCGAGTATGGTGGACAGGTCCGCTGACGTGACGTCCGAGCAGTCTTGGATCTCTGTCAATTGTTGGATTTCTGCCAATTCCTCGAGAATGGCCAACTGCACCGTCCGCGTCCGGTCGCAGATGCCCAGACCCTGGCCCACCAGGACGGTCGCCTCGTCCGACGGGTCGCTTGCGCCCTCCGTATTGACGGCCCTCACCTGGAAGAAGTGGGACACGCCGTTGACAAGGCTTTCGACCGTGAAACCATCGTCGTTGTCCTCACCGACCGCGCTGTCGGCAATCGCGGTCCAGGCTTCGGGATAATCGGCATCGGGCGATGACTTGTAACGGTACTCGTGACCGGTTACGGCCGGGAATGCCGGGGGCGTCACCCACGCCAAAGTGGCCGTCTCATCCGCCGGCGTTGCCGAGAGGTTCGTGGGCTTGGAAGGGGGATCCATCCGCCTGTTCACCGTCACGGTGTAGGTGACGGTAAGCCGCCCGGCCCGCATCACCTGGATTTCGATTGTGGCCGACTCCGTCGCCAGCGATACCTGGTGGCCGGCAGCGTTGCCATCGGCGTCGGCCGGCTCGATGCTGCCGATGTGCCCCACCAGCACTGTGGCGGTGACGGTGGTCTGCGTGACGGCCGGTCCGACCTCCGCGGTGTACTCGGTGGTCGCGGAATCGAACGCCGGCGACAGCGTGGCGTCGCTCAGGGACAGGCTGTTCAGTGCCGCGCGCGGCGGCGCCAGGCTGCCATTCACCTTGTGGTTCCCTCCTCCAAAATCGGGGCGCGGGTGTTCGAGGTTGGCATCGCGTCCGGTGGTGGCGTGCTTGATTGAGCCGCCATTCAGGCGCAGCTGGTTCCGCTGGATGGCGATGCCGGAGTTGTCCCGATCACCCTGCTGGACTACGTACTCGAACTCCAAGGTCGTGCTGCCGGAACCGCGTACGAAGCCCAGCTCCTTGATCGCGTAGTTGCCGCCTGGATGCCAGAATTCCATGGACAGGGTGGGTATCCCGTCCGTGGTATCCACCACCACGTTGGAATCGAAGGTCATGCTGAACGAGATGGTCTCGCCCTTGCCGTAGGTTTCGACGCCAGCCAGAGGTGAGGACACGATGACAACCCCGTTGGCCACGATGCTGGGAACCTTGTTGACGATGTGGCCCGCCTGGCTGGCCAGCGCGTCGTGGTCCAGGACGGCATCCGCGCCGTTGGCCTGACCCGTGATGGTCCCGCCGTCCAGCGTCAACGCATCGGCGGCAATGGAGATGCCGTCCTGATCGCTGTCGTCCTCCACAACCGTGTAGGAGAATGTCAGCACCTTGCCGGTGGCGTCGATGCCGGTATAGGCGGCGTTCCGGAGATTGTCTCCCACCGAGATGCCCACATACGGGACGCCGTCCGTCGTGTACACCGTCACCGGCTGGTTGAAGGTCAACGCGACGCTGATTACGTCGCTGGCGGCATAGGTGCCGTCATCGCCGGGGTCGCTGGAAATGGCGACACTGTCCACCATCGCCATGCCGATCTCCAGGGTTACCGTGTACTCGGTTGAGACCCTGGCCGTTCCGGATGCGGTGATGGTGATGACGGCGCCGTCGCTGACGACAACCTGGTGGCCGGCGGTGTTGCCATCGGCGTCGGCCGGATCGATGCTGGCGGTATAGCCCGCCTGCACCGTGGCAGTGGCCGTGGTCTCGGTGACGCCCGGGGCCACCACGGCGGTGTATTCGGTGGTCTCGGGGTCGAAGGCCGGCGACAGTGTGGCGTCGGTCAACGACAGGGTGTTGAGCTCGGCCCTGGGAGGATCCAGCCTGCCGTCCACCTTGTGGCCGCTGAGGTTGAGTTTCGCGTGGTTGCGTCTCGCGTCCCGCCCCGTGGTCTCGTGTTTGATGCTCCCGCCATTCAGCCGCAGGCGGTTGCGCTCCACCACAACACCGGTGCGGTCCCGATCGCCGGGTTGGATCACATATCGAAATGTCAGCGTGCTGCTACCGGAACCCTCAGCGTAGGATACTCCCTTGGTCTCTCCGGTGCGGCCGGGATGCCATAACTCCATTAGCAGGGTGGGTATCCCGTCGGTCGTGTCCACCACCACGTTGGAATCGAAGGTCACGCTGAACGAGATGGTCTCGCCCTTTCCGTAGGTTTCAACGCCAGCCAGCGGGGACGAGATCACGGCGATACCGTCGGCAACAATACTGGGTACCTTGTTGACGATGTGGCCCGCCTGGCTGGCCAGGGCTTCGTGGTCCAGGACGGCATCCGCGCCGCTGGCCTGACCCGTGATGGACCCGCCGTCCAGCGTCATCGCGTCGGCGGCGATGGATATGCCGTCCTGATCGCTGTCGTCCTCCACAACCGTGTACGAGAATGTCAGCACCTTGTTAGTCGTGTCGATGCCGGTATAGGGGACGTTCCGGAGATTGTCTCCCACCGAGATGCCCACATACGGGACGCCGTTGGTGGTGTCCATCGTCACCGGGGCATTGAAGGTTGCCGCGACGTTGATGACATCTCCAGTGGCGTAGGTCCCGTCGGCGCCGGGGTCGCTGGTGACGACAACGCTGTCCACCACCGTACTGACCATTAGCGTGACGGTGTACTCGGTGGGGAGTTTGCCCGTCGCCTCGACGGTGATGGTGATGGCCGCGCCGTCGCTGACGACAACCTGGTGTCCGGCGGTGTTGCCATCAGCGTCGGCCGGATCGATACTGGCGGTATAGCCCGCCAGCACCGTGGCCGTGGCCGTGGTCTCGGTGACGCCCGGGGTCACCACGGCGGTGTATTCGGTGGTCGCGGGATCGAACGCAGGCGACAGCATGACGTTGCTCAACGACAGGGTGTTGAGCTCGGCCCTGGGAGGATCCAGCCTGCCGTCCACCTTGTGGCCGTTGAGGTTGAGTTTCACGTGGTCGCGTTTCGCGTCCCGCCCCGTGGTCTCATGTTTGATGCTCCCGCCATTCAGCCGCAGGCGGTTGCGCTCCACCACAACACCGGTGCGGTCCCGATCGCCGGGTTGGATCACATATCGAAATGTCAGCGTGCTGCTCCCGGAACCCTCAGCGTAGGATGCTTCCTTGGTGGTATGTCCGGTGAGGCCGGGATGCCAGAACTCCACGGGCAGGGTGGGTATCCCATCGGTCGTGTCCACCACCACGTTGGAATCGAAGGTGACGGTGAACGAGATCGTTTCGCCTTTGCCGTAGGTGTCGCTCGCAGCCAATGGCGTCGATGTAATCATCACGCCTTCGGTCACGATCTTCGGAACCTTGTTGACGATGTGGCCCGCCTGGCTGGCCAGGGCGGAATGGTCGAGGCCAGCATCTGCGCCGCCCGCTTGGGCCGTGATGGTCCCGCCGTCCAGCGTCAACGCATCGGCGGCGATGGATATGCCGTCCTGATCGCTGTCGTCCTCCACAACCGTGTAGGAGAATGTCAGCACCTTGCCGGTGGCGTCGATGCCGGTATAGGAGGCGTTTCGGCTGTTGTCGCCCACCGAGATGCCCACATACGGGACGCCGTTGGTGGTGTCCACAATCACCGGGGCATTGAAGGTTGCCGCGACGTTGATGACATCGCCGGTGGCGTAGGTCCCGTCGGCGCCGGGGTCGCTGGTCAACCGCATGTCGGTGATGTCCGGGACGACATTCTGGGCGACCCTGACGGGGTAATTCCGGGACGGGTGATCGGGCCGAGTCGTAGCGTCCGGGGGTTCGATCGCCACGGACCTGCCCTCCAGCGGCGTTGCCACGTCGGTGGTCTCTGCGAAATCATAGTGGACGTCGGCGCGATAGGTGGTTCGGTCCGATCTGAACTCCGGGCGGATGGTCACATCGCTCAGATCAAGATGGTCCAGCAGGTAACCGCCCCTGGCGCTGCCCGTGACGAATTCCTGTCCGAACCCGTGGGACCCGTGGTTCAGATAGACGACACCGTCCTCTGCCTGGTCAACGTTGCCGATCAGTTTCTGCGTAGATGCGGCCTGCACGCCGGATGCCGTCCAAGCCAGGATCCCAATCACCGCCAAGCTGACGGCCGCAGCGGCAAGCGCGACCCGCAGGTTGACACGCAACCCTGCGATGGATCGAAATATGTTGGAGTTGTTCGTCCTGAGCATCGAGCCTGCATCCGTGGTACAGAGGTCCACAGGCATCGCCGATCGCCGTGGGGCCAGAGGACCCTGCGGCGTGGGCTCTGCCTGCCGAAAAAGCGGGAAGATGCTGGCACGCTGTAGCCATCAACTCCATGACGGGCCACTTACGAACGAACCCTCGCTTATGGTGTCCGGGGGTTGAGAGCACAAGCGGACACCTCAAACAGCGTTTTGCACGCGGTTTACTTGAAGAACGTCATATCCGACGCTGAATCGCCGGTTGTAGAAAATGTGCAATACTTGTGCATTCAGGCGCGCCAATCTGGGGCATGGCGGAAGGGTTTCGGGCTGGCGCCGGCGGGTCGCCTGACCACGGGGCCATCTTGCCGTGTGTAAACGATTGTGGTGTGGCATCACATGCGGCTCAGGCCGTGTGCAAATGACGTCGCTCCCACGGTGATATGTTCAGACGGCGATGATGCCGACATGCGTCCCTCCGTCAACAGATTGAGAGGGCGTAAATCGGAATGGAATTCCCCGATAGGGGATGACGGGAGATCTCCAGCGGCAGATCAATGCCCGGCGCCGGCGGTTCCGGAGTGCGTTGTCGTTCCTGGCGATGGTCGTGGCGTTGTGGTCTGCTGCCAGGTCGACCGGAACTGATTGGGTCACCACCGCAAGGAGGTCCGCGTCGCGTTCGTGTCAGAGGCGGTTGCCTGCACCAGGATGGTGGTGGAAATCGTCGTCCGGCGATGCCAATTGAGCGTGGTCGATTCGGCCCGCGCACGCGGCGGTGCCTCTCCCACTCTCCGGACTCACAAAAGCACGTTCGTCGCACGTATAATGACGAATCATTAAGACGCTTCATGCATAGCCATGCGAGCAATGTGAAGATAATCACCCGAATCCGGTCCGTGGATAGATCTCCGCAGACGGACTTCTTGCGCGCTATATTCGAGGGTTGTTACGCATCGTGGTTACAGAGCGCGAATTCCAGAGAGCCAGGCACGCCCAGGTCGGATTTCTCATGCGTGCCTACCGCGAATCCTATGTGGACGAAAACGGTAGACCGGGGCTGTCCCAGGAGGGACTGCTTCGGCGCATGGCATCCGTGGACGGTGGCTACGGCGAACGGTTCAGCCACGCCACAGTTTCGCGCTGGGAAGCTGGTACTGTCCGTCCGAGCGTTGACCGAATCAAGACTTTCGGCGCGGCGCTGAACCTGTCGGACACGGAAACCGCCGGCCTCATCCTGCTGGCGGGACTGGCTCCGGATATCGATTCCGCAAGTGGTGAAGTCGGCATGGCCGTCACGAGGGGAGCGGCGGCGGACAACGGGCCGGCCGACGCCGGAAGCCGCCTGGACGCAAGTGAAGAGTCGCCGGATCCAGGAACGGATGACGGGGCCTCAATCCTGAATTCGCTAAGCCGCCTGATGCTGCTCCGAATCCTTCCCATCGCCGTTTTCATCGTTGGCGCCGGATACGGTCTGGCGGCGCTCGGCTGGAACGCCAACTGGATGCCAATCGCCTACGTGTGCGTGACGACGGCATTGGTCCTGGCGCAAGGGCTGCTCAGGCCCGACCGGACCGCAGGGTTGCGCGATTTCTTCTGGGTGTCCATGTTTTTCGCCCTAGCGGTTCCAACTTTGCAGTTCGCCCCCCTGGACATGGACCACTTCGGGTTCTACGCGATGCGCGACTTCTACGGAACCCACATGCCGTACATGTTGACTCTCCTGGTGTGCCTCGCCACCGCCGGACTGGGCGGGGTGATGTTTCACCTGTTGCGATGGTGGACAAACAGGCGAAACCGGGCCCGGGACGGAGTTGTGGGGCGGACAGCCTGGGCGGTACTCCCGCCAATTCTGGCGTCCTACGTGGTGGTGATGATCCTCTCCAACATCTCGGTCTGGATCCAGTCGGCCGTGGTGTTCGCGGTGTTGGGCGGGATAATGGGCGCCGTCCTAGCGCTGCAGGACCCTTCAGTCAACCCGACGCCGGGCCAGCGCCGTTTCCTTTTGCCCGCCACCTTCGCCGCCGCCCTAGTGTTGAGCATCGCGGGGATGTTCACCATCTTCATAATGTACCTCTCGCCGGACGTGCCCAGGATATTGCCCGATCACAACCTGCTGACATCCTGGAAGATCGACTTCGGGGCTCTGGGTTACACCCGAGAGGAAGTGATGGCGCGTCTAGACGCCGGTTACGTGTGGCACGCCATGTTCCTGTTCGTGTACATGGTGTTCTGCGTGGGCGGCAAATTGCTCAAGGTGGTGTACGTCCTGGCTGGCGATGATTCCGCCGGACCGGACGCGATTATTTCGGACACGTCCCAATCGGCGACCACGGAAAGCGTTCCCAAAGCACTAGGGTTGCGTGTCACATTGCCCCCGAGGTCGTGGGCGAACCTGTCGCACGGAATCTGACACGACAATTGGGAATGTCGGCGGGTTGCCCCACCGGAATTGTTGCCGAAGCACTGGTGCCTGGAACCCACTCCGATCCGCAACCGTTCCGGCCATCCATACGGTTCTTGGACCGTCTCGCCGCTCCCGGCGCAAGCCAGCCCTTTGGCAAGTCTGGGCTTTTTCAAAGTTGTGCGATTTGCTTTTGCCCCAGTCCAGAGCCTGTCGAAGGACGCGCTCGTGGCTCGATAGTCTCCCCATGAATTGACGGTAGTGTCCCGTCAAGTGGTGGGATAAGCGTCATCCTCGTTGATATTGTTATGCTGCGGCCTCCAGGATGTTGCTGGCCGGTAAGGTTTCGGCGTCAAGGTCATTGGCGAAGGTGAGGTAGCGGTGGCCTTCGGCCCATTCGTCGTGTTGCTCGGCCAGCACCGCGCCCACCAGACGTCGAGCCGCTGCCCGTTTGGGGAAGATGCCCACCACGTTGGTATGACGGCGGATCTCCTTGTTCAGCCTTTCCAACGGGTTGTTAGACCACAATTTCTGCCAGTGTGAAACTGGGAAGGCGGTGAAGGCCAGGATGTCGGGCACGGCGTCTGCCAGCATCTGGGCAGCCTGCGGGAAGTGTTCCTGGAGTTGTGCCACCACCCGATCCACCATGGGCTTGATGCGCCGGAAGGGATGACGCTGGGGCACCAGGGCGTCGGGCGTAACCGCCGTCAGCATCGTTGCCTGTCGAGCCGCTTTGCCTGTCATGGAAACCCTCACTGCTCTGATGGCCCATCCTGCCACCCGGTACTCACGCCCCGATTTTCAATACCCTGCTAATCTTCACGAATCTTTCACGAAAACGAACTTTACACGGATTGTATCAAGTGCCTATACTAATCCATATCAACAGTTTGGTAGTTTGCTCGGCGATAGATGAGCCTGCGAATTGTTGGTGATACTAAAACGGGATCGAATGGAGGTCCAAAATGAATAATCAGGGAAGAAGCATTATCGGTAGACGGGGACTCGTCATCTCGCTGGCCGCAGCGGCCGCGGTGGCGGGGGTGATGTGGTTCAGCATGTTGGGCGGCGTGGGAACCGCGTCCGCGGACGGCGGACTGGATAGCGGCGCCGTCGGGAACGGCGGCATCCAGGACCAGCACGAGCAACCACCCATAAACGCCTGCCTGCTTCCCTTCTTCCCCTGCTGATCGGCCCGGAGACAGGTTCAGAGCATCTACCACACGGAATCCCCGCCGGGAGCCATTTCCCGGCGGGGATTTTTGATTGTGGTGTCAGCGGATGGGGCGATGCGAGTTGTCAGCGAGTCGCATACGCGTTCTTCAAGTCCCATGCTGCTGCGTCGCCGTCCCGCTCAGTCGCCTCTCCGTACCCGCCGCCGGATGACAGGCATACGATGTGGTCGCCCGGATTTACCACCGCCGGCTCCGGCCACCAGCCAGGATGATGGCGGCGATGTCAGATGAGGCGGGGTTGTGCATAGCGTTTCTCCCACGATTGACGGCAGCAATATCACGATAACGCCGCGCGGAGATGTGGCGTTATCGTTGGCAGCCCCAGGTTACAGCGGGGTAACGCCCGGTTAATTTCGCGTTAATGAAAAGGACACCTTTCTTTTACACCTCCGAAAAGTTAGCGCAATAAAGGGCCTCTACCATCATTCCTGATGTTCCGTAGAGGCCAAACCCGTTGACCACCGACACCACAACGCTACCCACCCTGTCGCTCCAACCAACCGCGACCCATTGCCCCTATTGCGCTTTCCAGTGCGGCATGACGTTGTCGGTGGACGATGCCGGTGATGTGGAGATTGCCGGTGATCCGGCATTTCCCGTGAACCGCGGGGCTCTGTGCGTTAAGGGGTGGACGGCGGCAGCGGCTCTGAATCATCCCGAGCGGCTCACCTCTCCGCTGGTGCGGGACGCCGACGGCATGTTGACGCCGGCCTCGTGGGATGAGGCGCTGAACCGGGTGGTCGAAGCCATCGAGCGGACGCGAGAACGCCACGGCAATGACGCGGTGGGCGTTTTCGGCGGCGGCTCGCTGACCAACGAGAAGAGCTACCTGTTGGGCAAGTTCGCCCGGGTGGCGCTCCGGACGGCCAACATCGATTACAACGGACGTTTCTGCATGTCATCCGCGGCGGCGGCGAGCATCAGGTCGCTGGGAATCGACCGGGGACTGCCCTTTCCGGTGGAGGACATCGCCGGCGCCCAGGTGGTTCTGCTCATGGGCGACAACCCGGCGGAAACCATGCCTCCCATGATGCAGTACTTTGACGAGCAGCGCGCCAACGGCGGGCGGTTGATTGTCGCAGACCCCAGGCTGACCCCCACGGCCCAGCGCGCGGACCTGCGCCTGCGGTTGATGCCGGGAACCGACGCCGTCCTGGCCAACGGCCTGCTGCACATTCTCATCCGCGACGGGATGGTTGACGCGGAGTACGTGGCGGAACGCACTGAAGGATTCGACCGGGTGCGCGCAGAGGTTGTGACCTACTGGCCGGAACGCGTGGAGCGGATCACCGGCGTGGCTGAGGCGGACCTGACCCGGGCGGCCCAACTGCTGGGAGCGGCCGGCACCGCAATGATTCTGACCGGGCGGGGCGCGGAACAGCAGGCCCAGGGCGTCAACAATGTTTCAGCCTGCATCAACCTGGCGCTGGCGCTGGGCCTGCCGGGCCGGCCCAGCAGCGGCTACGGCTGCATCACCGGACAGGGCAACGGTCAGGGCGGACGCGAACACGGCCAGAAGGCGGACCAGCTTCCCGGATACCGCCGCATCGACGATCCCGCGGCGCGCCGGCACGTTGCCGCAGTTTGGGGAGTGGACGAGTCCTCGCTGCCCGGCCCGGGCAGGTCGGCCTACGAACTCCTGGACAGTCTGGGACAGGAGGGGGGTGTGCACGCGCTGCTGGTGATGGGCTCCAACGTGGCGGTTTCCGCGCCGCACCTTGGCAATGTCGCCGAGCGGCTGGCCTCGCTGGACTTCCTGGTGGTGTCTGACTTCTTCATGTCCGAGACCGCCGTCCTGGCCGACGTGGTACTGCCATCCGCCCAATGGGCCGAGGAAGAGGGCACCATGACCAACCTGGAGGGCCGGGTGATCCGCCGGCGCAGGGCCTGCGAACCCCCGTCCGGCGTCATGGACGATGTCGCCGTGATCTGCGAACTGGCCCGGCGGTTGGGCAGCGGACGCCACTTCGAATACGGCAGCGTCGAGGAGATCTTTGAGGAGTTGGGCCGGGCGTCAGCCGGCGGCCCCGCCGATTACTCCGGCATCACCTACGCCAGGATCGACGCCAACGACGGCGTGTTCTGGCCCTGTCCCGATGAGGCGCACCCGGGCACCCCTCGCATGTTCACCGAGGGTTTCCCCACCGCCAGCGGCCGGGCGCGGATGTTTGCCGTGCGCCACCAGGAACCCGATGAAGCGCCGGATGAGGAATATCCGCTGTTCCTCACCACGGGCCGCAACCTTGCCCACTACCAGTCCGGCACCCAGACGCGGCGTATCGCCGAGCTGGCGGAGATGACCCCCCAACCCATGGCTGAGGTGCATCCGTCCACCGCCGGACGTTACGGGCTGAGCGATGGCCAGGCCGTCCGGCTGAGCACCCGCCGGGGACGGGCCGACTTCCAGTTGAAGGTGACTCGCGGAATACGGGAGGACACGGTGTTCGTCCCATTCCACTGGGGCGGTCGGCAAGCCGCCAACCTGCTCACCAATCCGGCACTGGATCCCACCAGCCGCATGCCCGAGTTCAAGGTCTGCGCCGTGCGCATCGATGGCGCGGAAGACACCCCTGATGACACCACAACCACAACGGAGCGTTAGCCATGATGAATGCCTCAGAAAAGCAGAAACTGGTGGTGATAGGCAACGGTATGGCCGGCGCCCGATTCGTCGAGGAAATGGTGAACCTGGGCGGCCAGGATACCTACGACATCGCGGTCATCGGCGAGGAGTCCTGCGGCAACTACAACCGCATCCTGCTCTCCGGCGTGCTGTCGGGCTCCCACGACCCCGACGACATCTTCATCAACCCCCTGGAGTGGTACGCCGAGAACAACGTGACGCTGCACTCGGGAGTGCGGGCCATCGGCATCGACCGGAAGGGCAAGATGGCCTACGGTTCCGGCGGGCTGCTGCTCCCCTACGACAAGCTGGTCATAGCCACCGGCAGCAGCGCTTTCGTGCCGCCCATGGACGGCCTGTATGACGACGACGGCGATTTCAAAAAGGGCGCCTTCGTATTCCGCACGCTGGACGACTGCTCCGCCATCATCGAACACGCGGAGGGCGCGCGCCGGGCGGCGGTCATCGGCGGCGGGTTGCTGGGCCTGGAAGCCGCCCGCGGACTGATGAACCGGGGGCTCGAGGTTGACGTGGTCCACCTGATGGGCTGGCTCATGGATACGCAGCTGGACTCCCTGTCCGGGCAACTCCTCCAGCAGAGCCTGGAAGAGCTGGGCGTGCAGTTCCGCCTGGAGAAACTGACCACCGCCGTGCTGGGCGAAGATCGTGTGACGGGCCTCCAGTTCAAGGACGGCGACACGCTGGACTGCGATCTGGTGGTGATGTCGGCCGGCATCCGCCCCAACGTGGACCTTGCCCGGATGGCGGGTCTGCACGTGCGCCGCGGCATCCTGGTCAACGACGGGCTCACCTGCCGCAACGACCAGGACATCTACGCCATTGGCGAGTGCGCCGAGCATCGCAGCCAGGTGTACGGACTGGTCGCGCCCCTGTGGGAGCAGGCCCGTGTCCTGGCCGAGCGGCTCACCGGACGGAACGCCGAGTCCGCCTACGCCGGTTCCCGGATCTCCACCAAGCTCAAGGTGATGGGCGTCGAATTGGCGGTAGCCGGCAGCAAGGACCCGCTGGATGACGACGACGAGGTGGTGACCTACGTCGAGCCCAACCGCAACGTGTACAAGAAGGTCATCGTTCGGGATGGCAAGGTAACCGGCGCCATTCTGCTGGGCGACGGGCTGACCATGCCGCGTATCCTGCAGGCCTTCGACCGGGGCGAGGCCCTCCCCGAGAACCGCTCGGAACTGCTGTTCCCCCTGGCGGCCGACGCGGGTCCATCGCTCAACGTGGAGGATATGCCCGACGACGCCCAGATCTGCAACTGCAACGGCGTGACCAAGGGCAAGATCATCGCGGCTGTGGACGGCGGATGCCGCAGCCTGAAGGCGGTATGCGACGCCACCCGTGCCGGAACCGGCTGCGGCTCCTGCAAGATGCAGGTTCAGGCGGTGCTGGAACTGGCGGCCGACGGCCTGGTGGCCGACGACCCATCTGCCCACTACTACGTGCCGGGCATTCCCCTCACCAAGCCGGAGCTGGTGGGCGCCATCAAGGCCATGGAACTCAGGAGCGTTTCCCGGGTGTTCGAGGCGCTGGCCGGCGGCAGGGAGGACGCCGGCAGCAAGCAGGGGCTGGCCTCGCTGCTGCGGACCATCTGGGGCGCGGAGTACGAGGACGAGCGGGACGCGCGGTTCATCAACGACCGGGTCCACGCCAACATTCAGAACGACGGCACCTTCAGCGTGGTGCCCAGGATCTACGGCGGCGTCACCACGCCCGACCAGCTTCGCCGTATCGCCGACGCCGCTGAGAAATACGAGGCCAGAATGGTGAAGATCACCGGCGGTCAACGCATCGACCTGCTGGGCATCCCCAAGGAGCACCTGCCCGCAGTGTGGCAGGAGGTTGGGATGCCGTCGGGCCACGCCTACACCAAGGCGTTCCGCACCTGCAAAACCTGCGTGGGGACCGAGTTCTGCCGGTTCGGTGTGGGCGATAGCACCAAGCTGGGCGTCCAGATCGAGCAGCGGTTCCAGGGCATCGAGAGCCCCCACAAGATGAAACTGGCCGTGTCGGGATGCCCGCGCAACTGCGCCGAGTCGACCACCAAGGACGTAGGGGCCACGGCCATCGAGGGCGGGAAGTGGGAGGTCTACATCGGGGGCGCGGCGGGCTCCCGCGTGCGCAAGGGGGATGTGCTGTGCGTGACCGACACCCACGACGAGACCCTTCTGATGATGGGCCGGTTCATGCAGTACTACCGGGAGAACGCCCGCTACCTGGAACGCACCTACGACTTCGTGGAGCGCACCGGCATCGAGCGGCTGCGACAGATCCTGGTGGAGGATGGCGAAGGCATCTGCGACCGGCTGGATCGGGACATGCAGGCCGCCGTGGATGCGTACCAGGACCCCTGGCTGGAGGCAGGCGACCCGGTGCATCCCAACCAGTTCGTCACCACGCCGGCTGAATTGACCGCGCCGGCGGCCGCAGCGAGGTAGCGTCATGGTTCTGATCACGAAAACGCCGGATGTGTTTGCAGTGAGCGATATGTCTTCTTGCGGGACCCATATTCTTGGCAGCGCCGCGCAGATACCCATCGGCGAGGGGCGCCGGTTCGAGATCGGCGGTATGGCGATCGCGGTGTTTCGCAGCCGCCAGGGACGGGTGTACGCCACCCAGGCAGAATGTCCCCATCGCGCCGGCCCGTTGGCCGATGGATTGCTGGGCGGTGAAGCACTCATCTGCCCGCTGCACAACTTCCGATTCGACGTTGGTACCGGAGAACCGCTGGGCAACGACTGCCCTGCGCTGCGCACCTACCCGGTCTCGTTGAATGAAGCCGGCGAGATCCTGGTCACGGTATCCGGGTCGTAGCCGACCCGCTCCAGTCCTCCGGAGTTGAGAAAATGAACCTGCTGAATATCGCCGTAGACAGCGGAAAAGCCACCCGGATACGCCTGTTCAGCCTGGCGTCCCCGCAGATGCGGACGTTCCACATCACCTGGTTCGCCTTCTTCCTGTGCTTCTTCGGATGGTTCGGCATCGCGCCGATGATGGCGGTGGTGCGCGAGGATCTGCTGCTGAGCAAAGCGCAGATCGGCAACACCATCATCGCGTCCGTTGCCATCACCATCGTGGCCCGCCTGGTCTTTGGATGGCTGTGCGACCGCATCGGCCCCCGCCTGGCCTACAGCGGCCTGCTGATCGTCGGCTCGATACCGGTCATGTGCATCGGGCTGGCACAGAACTACGAGACGTTCCTGCTGTTCCGCCTGGCCATCGGCGTGATCGGCGCGTCCTTCGTCATCACCCAGTACCACACGTCGGTGATGTTCGCTCCCAACGTGGTGGGCACCGCCAACGCCACCACCGCCGGCTGGGGTAACATGGGCGGTGGCGTCACCCAGATGGCGATGCCCCTGGTATTCGCCGGCGTGCTGACGTTCGGCGTTGGCGAAGTCCTGGGGTGGCGGATCGCCATGGTGATACCCGGCGCGGCCCTCATGGTGGTGGGCGTGGCCTACTACTTCCTCACCCAGGACTGTCCGCACGGGAACTATCGCGACCTGCGCGCCCGTGGCCTGATGCCGGGTTCGGCTGGAAGCAAAGGCTCATTCCTGGAAGCGGCCCGGGACCCGCGAGTGTGGGCATTGTTCGTCATCTACGGCGCGTGCTTCGGCGTGGAGCTGACCATTAACAACATCGCGGCGCTGTACTACTACGACCGTTTTGAGCTGAACCTCGCCACCGCCGGCATCATCGCCGGCACCTTCGGCCTGATGAATATCTTCGCTCGCACCCTGGGCGGGTTTTTCGGCGACAAGATGGGCATCCGGTTCGGCCTCAGGGGACGTGTGATGTTCCTGGGCGCGGTGCTCCTGGTCGAAGGATTGGCCCTGATCCTGTTCTCCCAGATGGCGACGTTGTTCCTGGCCGTGGGCGCGATGATCGTGTTCAGCCTGTTCGTGCAGATGTCGGAGGGAGCGACCTTCTCGGTGGTCCCGTTCATCAACCGCAAGGCGCTGGGTTCCGTGGCCGGCATCGTGGGCGCGGGCGGCAACGCCGGAGCAGTGGCTTTCGGGTTCCTGTTCCGCTCGGAAAGCCTCACCTACGCCGATGCCCTGCTCATCGTGGGCGTCGCCGTGATGGTCGCGTCATCGCTGGTGCTGGCGGTGCGGTTCTCGCCTGAGACCGAGCGGGAGGAAAGGCACGCCCTGGATCGCGCCCTCGCCGAGCGTGCGGGCTTCGCGCCAGCAGCAGCCGACTGAACCACCGCCACACTGCGATCTGCATTGGCGTGTAACCTATGGCCGGGCAAATTGGTCTGCCTTCTCCCTTATCGGAGCACTGGCGCTCGTGTGCAGGTTGTCAATCAATGCGTGCACCACGTCTGAGGACGGTAGCCTACTATGACCTCTACCAAATTCCAGCGTTGGTGAAATGTATACAGTCAGTAGGGTTGTCCACCACCCTGAACCTTGCGCCGGTGCAAAGCCTGCCGATATCCGCGTTTGGTTCGCCTAACGTCATTACGTGAACCGAGGTGTGTCCGCCATAAAGCTCGACGGCATGGCGCAGCACGTTTGCGCAGGGAAGGAGGCAACGCGCTATCCCCGCTGGGCGGTGCGCGCTGGAGAACACCAATCCCTCAAGACCGCGCGGGAGTTCATCCTGCTTCGGCCGCCGCAGACTGACGCCTGCGACCCTTGGCCAGGAAAGCCAGCGCACCGCAGATCGCTTCGCGCACCTCCGCAACTTCACCTTCGCCCTGGAGGGCGTCGGTGAGGACAGGGATGGCGCTCCCGTAGTCCAGGTGTCCCAGCTCCCGGGCGGCCGCGGCTCGCACCGCCGCGTCGCCGTCGCCCACAGCGCTCAGCGAATGCGGCAGGGCATCCCGGTTAACCAGCGCCGGAAGAGCCAGAACTGCCGGCAGTCGGCACTGGGAGCAGCGGCTGCTCAACCACCCCAGCATATCGCCGGCGGTGATGGTATCCCCCAGTTGACGCAGGGCGCGCGCCACCACCGGCGCCCATTTCAGTTGCCTCTCCTCCATCGCCAGCCTGAGCATGGGCATGGCGAGACCGACGCCCATGGTGTCCAATTTACGGATGGCTGCTCGAGCGAAGATATCGGGGCGGGCATGGAATGTGTTCCTGTCCACCAGGTCGATCCGGGCATCCTCCGCCTGGGGAGTGCCCAGTCTTGCCAGGGACGGCAGAGCTGCGCCGCGCACGTGCTTTTCACAGTCGTCCAGCGCCCGGATCAACGCCGGAACGCCCTGCGGTCTTGCGAGGAGACCCAGTGCGTTGACCAGGTCCTCCCGCAGTCTCCTGAGTTCCTTGGCCATGATGTTAGACGCCCCCACAGCGTCGATCAGGGCGGGGACCCGCTCCCACACCGCTCCGCTGGGGTCGTTCACAGCGTCCATGAGAGCGGGTACGGCCGCGGCATCTCGCAGTACACGCAGGCTGGCGGCCGCCTGTCCCCGCCGGTGAGGTGGGCCACGGCGGAGCGCTTCGATCAGGACCGGCAGCGACTGCGGGGCGCCCAGGTCACCCGCGGCCACGGCGGCGGCGAACCGGACCGCCTCCTCAGGGTCCTGGAGCATGGGGAGCAGCGCCGGCAGCAACGCCGGGGCCGAGAACGCCTGCAACGCGTCGGCGGCGTGGACCCGCACCAGGGCATCCGGGTTCCGGAACGCCGCCGTCAGGCTCTCCACCGCCAGCCGGTCCACGGCGGCAGGACCTGGCACCGCGGGCCGGCCCGCGTCCGGAAGTGGCCGGATGGATATCTCCAGTGCACGGGCGGCGGCCCGCCGCGCCGGCGCCGACTCCCATGGCAGCAGGTTCACCAGGAAGTTGACCAGTTGTTCCTCTCCGCCGATGCCCATCATCATGGCGGCATAGCGCCTTACCCGGCCGTTGTGGTGGGATAGCGCCGGGACAATCTCCTCTGGTCGGTACCGGTTCAGCATCAGGCTCTCACTCCCGTCAACGTCAACTCGTCCGCGACGACGGTTCCGCGGATTGCCGTTCCTGGCGGACACGTAGCCACCGCTCGGTTGCCCTTCGGGTCAGCCAGTCGGGATCGCCGCCGCGGTCGCGAAGGGGCGGTTCCGCCCTGGGGTTTCCGGTTTCCGCCAGGGCCAGCATGGCCTCCCCGCGCACCTGGAGATCGGGGTCGTCCAACGCCCGGATCAGTGGCTCCACCACCGCGGCGGGGTTGCCGGCGTGGACCAGGGCCTGCGCCGCCGCCAGCCGAACGTCGCGGTCCGGGTCCCGCAAGGCAGCGATGAGACGCGAGCAGGCGGCCTCCGACCCCAGACGCGCCAACCCCCGGGCAGCGTTGCCGCGGTCCACCGGAGATGCGCCGTCGAACAGATCCAGCAGTACCCTCTCCAGCAGGTCCGGGGCCAGAGCAATGAGCGCGCCCGTTGCCGCCGCCACCCGATCGCACCTGTCGTGCCGGGCGGCCAGCAGGCGGGGCAACGAGCGCCGCGCACTCAGCGGAGCCAACACCCGCACCGCCGCCAGACTCATCCGGTCCGATGGATCATGAACCGCGTCCACCAGCGGGTTCACTGCGTCCGGGGAACCCAGCGCGCCCAGGGCCTGGACGGCGGCCGCGCGGACCGCGACTTCCCGATGGCTGCGGTAGTAATCCACATCGCCCTCACCGTCAGGCGTGCCCGCGGCGGCAATGAGTGCCGGTACTGCGGCTGGATCTCCCAGCCGTTCAAGCGCCCGGCAGATCGCCACCTGCGGCCCCTCCGGCGATCCGGGCAGCGCCTGCACCAGACCTTCCGTGGCTTCCCGAACCCACCACCGGCCCAGGGCCTCCGCCGCGATGTCCTGGATTCCACTGTCCGGATCGGCCAGTGCTTGCAGCAGGTCGGAGGCTGATGTTCGAGCGTCCATTGTACCGGTCGTCGGGCAACAGACGCCCCAGCGCATCGGCGGCGTCGGCAATTTGGCCGGCGACTTCCATGACCCCCAGGTCAGCTCTTTGCGCTACGGACGTGGCAGCCGCACTCCGCATCGTCCATTTCAGCGGCATCAGGTCCTCGCCAGCCTGTTTCCTGACATCTCATCCCTCGTCTGACCGCCACCACCGCAACCCTTCGGTGGATTCAGGCTTGGGCGCCAGTGTTTTTCAGCGGGACCGTGGACCCGGAAAATTCGCCTCATCAACTCTGAACAGTTACCTGTTACGGCTTTTTGTTGACATTCAACTTGGCCAATCCTAATATGTTGCCAATCGGCGGCTGGCTTAGTGTTCTGGGCTTGATAAACGGAGAGGCGGTAATGCCCCATCAAGAAGACATTCGATTGATGGCCCATTTAATGAGACGGGCAGGCTTCGGTGATACCCGTGAGGAACTGGAGGAGCGTGTCTCCAAAGGCTACGAAGCCGTGGTCGAGGAGCTTCTGCATCCAGAGCGGCAGCCGGCCATAGACGACGAACTGCTGTACCGGATCTTCCCGGGTTATGAGGGGGCCGGGGCGCCGGCAATAAATCAGGCCAATTGGGTGTTCCGGATGGTCAACACCAAACGGCCTCTGGAAGAGAAGATGGCCCTCTTCTGGCATCAGTTGTTCGCCACCAGCAACTCCAAGGTGGACAATCCACTGGAGCTGACTCGCCAGATTGCCATCTTCCGTGAACACGGATTGGGTACTTACCGCGACCTGCTGGTAGAGGTTGCAAAGTCGCCAGCCATGATCTTCTGGTTGGACAACCAGGGAAATCGTGACGGCGCCATAAATGAAAACTGGGGGCGGGAGTTGTTGGAGCTTTTCTCCCTCGGAGTCGGAAACTACTCAGAGGATGACATCAGGGAAGCAGCCAGAGCCTTTACCGGATGGACGATTGCCCCAAAGATTCCCCGTAATCCTTACGGTCGTTTCCACTGGCAATTCGACTACAAACCTGAAGACCACGACGATCGGGAGAAGACCTTCCTGGGGTATACCGGGAACTTCAATGGCGAAGACATCGTGGACATTATTGCGGATCAACCGGCTACGGCCCGGTTCCTGGCCCGTCACCTCTACAGATTCTTCGTCGCCGACGAGCCCCATGTCGCCAGTTGGAACATTACACCACCAGTTGACCCTGACGCCATCGAGTTGTTGGCGGATGCCTACAATGAATCCCGTGGCGACATCCGGTCTATTTTGCGAGCGTTGTTCAACTCAGAGTTCTTCAAGAATGCCCGCTTCGCTCGGGTAAAGAGCCCGGCTGAATTGATCGTTGGCACTGTGCGTATGGCGGGCAACTATGAAGGCTTCAAGCCAGGATTCAACAATCTGGCGTTGGAGTGCGGTTGGCAGGGACAGGAGCTGCTCAATCCTCCCAGTGTGGAGGGTTGGCACACAGGCGAAGAATGGATCGACCCCGGTGTTTTGATGCGCCGGGTGAATTTTGCCGCGAGGATATTTGGAGACGTCTCACTACCCGGCGTGCAGGCTATCGTCAAACGGGTGTTAGTGAATGTCCATATGAATGGAGATTCTTCCCCCCAGGCGATAGTGGAAGCTTGTCTCGATGCGATGGGACCGTTGGAAGTCAACAGGGCGACCTACTCTGAATTGATTGCCCATGCCGAAAAATGTGGCGATCTAGCCTGGAGCACCCACGAAGAATTCAGGGCTACAATGCACAATGTGAGCAAGATCTTGACCTTGATTGCCGCCTCGCGAGAATATCAGTTTGCCTAGGCAAGCGCATACAACTGATGTAGAAGGATATGAACATGGCATCAACCAATAAAGATCCCGTGCTGGTCGTGCTGGAGCTAACTGGGGCCAACGACTATCTCAATACGATTGTTCCTTATAGCAATCCCCTGTATTGGGATAACCGGCCCAAGGTCCATGTCCCTGAAGACCAACTGCTGCCCATAAATGACCAACTGGCATTCCGGGCCGATTCGGGCCCGTTGAAAGAATTCTATGACCAGGGCAACATGGCAATCATTCACGGAATCGGGTTTGAAAATTCACCCCGTTCGCACTTCCGTGCCATGGACATCTGGCATACCTGCGAGCCGGATTCCATCGGCATTAACGGCTGGCTCGCCAAGGTCATCCGGGACTTGGATCCTGACGGCGAAAACGTGCTGAAGGGAGTTAACCTGGGCCAGGGTTTGCCTCGGGCACTGGCCATGAAGGGAGTTCCTGTTACTTCTGTCAACCACCTTCCTTCATACGGTGTACTCTCATCAAATCCGGGAATCGCCTCCGAGGAAGATCGGGTCCAGTTGTTGGAGACCTTTGCCCGCATGTACTCTCCCCTCATCGGCGCCGGACCGACCATGGAATATCTGGGACAGGCAGGACGGGATGCATTGCGAGGAGCCGACATCATCCGGGTTGCTCCCGAAACCTATTCTTCAACCGTAGAGTACGCCAATAATTCCATCGCGAGGCGCCTCAGAGACGTGGCCCAAGTGCATCTGGCCGGTCTGGGCACTCAGGTCTTTTACACCTCCCACGGGCCCTTCGACACCCACTATGACCAGCTGGGACCACATGAAAAACTTTGGACGGAAATTTCCGTTGCCATACGCGACTTCTTCGACGACCTGCGTGAGCACGACGCCTCAAACGAGGTGGTTATCATGTTGTTCAGCGAGTTTGGGCGCCGCGTCCGCGATAATGGCACTGGTACCGACCACGGAGCGGCTGGGGTAGCGTTCGCCATTGGCGACCGGGTGAATGGTGGAATGTACGGGACCTATCCGTCGCTGAAACCGGAGGATCTCACTCAGGGAGACCTGGAGCCCAACTATGATTTCCGTGGCTTCTACTCCACTTTGGCGGAAAAGTGGCTGGGACTCGACCCTGTACCTATCGTTGGTGGGCACTTCGAGCAAATGTCCTTCGTGTAGCTTTCGGACCCCAAAATAGTTCTCGGGAGAAGGGATATGCTGACCACCGTCGCCGCCGGCCGGGTGTATGACTACAGCTACTGCATAGGTATGTACAGTCAGGCTGGCTGGGGATTTTGGGCTCCCCAGGATTTCGTGCTGGGAGCGAACGGTCGAATTTATGTGTTGAGCCGCGGTGTGGAACAATTGGGGCAGCGTGTCACCAAGATCAACTTTGACCACGAGTTTCAAGGACAGTTCGGCTCCGTCGGAGAGGAAGACGGGCGCTTCGTTTGGCCCCGGTCAATTGATTTGGACCGTACTGGCCGAGTGTTCGTTTCGGACGAGTATCTCAACCGGGTAACCATTTACAGTGAAGAGGGTAGTTATCGATATCACTGGGGCAGGTCCGGCAGCGGAGACGGGCAGCTGAACGGACCGTCTGGAATTGCTTTCGACTCCCGGGGAACCGTTTGGGTGGTGGACAGCTTGAATCACCGGGTGCAGAGTTTCAGCCAGATCGGTGAGTTTCAGTCCAAATTCGGGAAGCAAGGTGGCGGTGACGGAGATCTGGAGATGCCATGGGGTATCTGCATCGACCGTGAGGACAACATCTACGTCGCGGATTGGGGAAATAACCGGGTGCAAAAATTCGCCCCAACTGGAGAGTTGCTCGTTAAGTTCGAAGGCTCCAGCACCGGGGTGGGTTCGCTCAAAGGGCCATCCGGTGTAGCGGTGGACTCAGATGGAGATGTATACGTAACTGACTGGGGGAACCACCGAGTCCAGATCTACGCCGCCGACGGCCAATATATTACGGCGCTGGTCGGTGACGCCCAAGAGCCTTCGCCATGGGCCCAGACCTACATCGACGCCAATCCGGATATCATCAAAGCCAGGCGGCGGACAGATCTGGAGCCTGAATGGCGGTTCCGGCGGCCAGTGGCTGTCAACGTTGACGCAGACGACCGGATCGTAGTTTTGGAGTCCTACCATCACCGGCTTCAAATCTACAACAAGCTAAGGGATTACGAGGAACCCTCAGTAAACTTGTAGGCGCCTGCCCGTCTCCACATATTTGCCCGTTGCCGGTCATCTTCCCATTTCATCCCACCTGACTGGACAAAATCAAGAGCTTTTGTATAACTGTTCAGCGTTGAGGGGAAATGAGCAACCGGCGGGTTTCCAGGAGGGGGTTGAGGCCCCCTGGCCCGCCAGGTGCCGAAGAGGGACGCCAGGGTCATTTTGCTGCCGTTGCCCGCTTCCGAGCGGGTGCCGCCACTAATTTTCCGGCTGATTACCAGTCTCCTTAATACTGCTGCAGTGTCAGCAGTAAGGCTCCCGCCAGCAGGCACAAAGCGATGTGATGACGCCAGCCTCGCCGGAGCCTGCCCCGTACTTGATAAGGGGTGCGGGTCTCGTACTCATCCAGCCCCACGTCGGGCTCCTCGGTTTCGAACTCGGTTTCAATGCGCCATCTGGAGCCGCCCACATAAGCCAGGGTTTCCAGCGGGGTGTCCTCAGGAGCGTCGGACAGGCAGTAGCGAGGTTCGCTGACGTCTCGGTTCCAGCGAAAGACCGCCCAGTGGATCTCACCGGGGGCCCCTGCCTGGCGGTGGGGCGCACCCGCCGCTAGGCGCTGAACTGATAAACCGGCGGTCCCTGGCTTCCCTGAGCTACCGCTATCGTCTAACGGGCTTCCTCTCCGGAAAGTCGGCGTACCGCTCCCCCATGGTCTGCCTTTGCCCGCGGCGCAGCCTGGGCTTGCGGGGTCGCCCTTCACCCTGGTAGGCGGGACTGGTCCATTACAGCACCTCAGGCTACACCGTGAAGTTGGCGGAACGTCCTGGACGTAACCCATCCCCAGAATTGCCAGTCCTTCCCGGCCAGTCCTTTTCGGAAGGACGGCGACATACTGATAGACGACAATAAGGAATGCCTCTTGCGCCGACTATTCTTGCCGGTTGGGATGGTGTAAATCGTCCGGCACGGAGGTGCCGGATTGATCAAGGACCGACAAGTCAGACTTTTGAGGCAAAAACGTATGGAAGGAAAAACACAGGAGACGGCGGCCGCCATGTCTGGGATGAGCGTGCGCTCGGCGCGCAAATGGCAGAGTGGCCCGTTGCCGTCGGAGACCAAACCGGAGCGCTGGTGGCGCACTCGGTCCGATCCCTTCGACGGGGTGTGGGAAGAGGAGATTGAGCCACTGCTGCGGGACGACCCCAAGGGCAAGCTGAAGGCAACGACGATTATCGAATGGCTGGAGGAGCAGCATCCCGGCCAGTTCAGCACCTCCCAGCTGCGCACGCTGCAACGACGATTACAGGACTGGCGGGCGCTGAATGGTCCGGACCAGGAGGTGTACTTCCCCCAGGAGCATCCGCCGGGACGGGAGGCCCAGTTTGATTTCACCCACTGCAGCGCCCTGGGAGTGACCGTCGCCGGTGAGCCCTACCCCCACCTGCTGTTTCAGCTGATCCTCAGCCACTCGGGCTGGCGCTACGCGGAGGTCGCCGCCGGCGAGACCTTCCTGGCCCTCAAGCAGGGATTACAGAATGCGCTCTGGGCCCTGGGCGGCGTACCGGAGGTGGTGCGTTCCGACAATACCTCTGCTGCCACCCACGAGATGAAACGCAGCCGAGGCCGGGCGCTAAACGACAATTACGCCGCCCTGCTGGACCACTACGGTGTCCGATCCACCCGCATCAATCCTGGCAAGAGCCATGAAAACGGCGTCGCCGAGCACGCCCACTACCGTTTGAAAGACGCCGTGGACCAGGCCCTCATCCTGCGCGGCAGCCGCGATTTCCACACCGCCGACGACTACGCCGGTTTCGTCCGGAAGATGGTGGAGAAGCGCAATCGCCTGGTGCGGGGGAAGCTGGAGCAGGAAATGGCTTGCCTAAGACCCCTGCCGCCAGCCCCCATGCCGGAATACGCCAACTACCAGTCCAAGGTGCGCCGGTGGAGTACCATCCAGGTGGCGGGACGCAGCTACAGCGTCCCGTCCCGGCTCATTGGCAAGGTGGTACAGATCCGCCTCTATTCCGACCACGTGGAAGTGTACTACAAGGGCCACTTTGTGGAACGAATGGCGCGCGTGCACGGTGATGGGGAAGTAAACGTCAATTACCGCCACGTCATCAATTCCCTGGTGCGCAAGCCCGGAGCATTCGCCCGGTACCGGTTCAGGGAGCAGCTGTTTCCCACCTTGCGCTTCCGGCTCACCTACGACGCGCTCAGGCAGTGGCGTGGGGAGCGCGCCGACGTGGAGTACGTGCGCATCCTGCACCTGGCGGCCACCACCATGGAGGTCATGGTGGACAGCGCCCTGTCGCTGCTGCTGGAGACCGGTCAGCCCTTCGACTACGCCGAGGTGCGGGAACTGGCCGAGCCCAGGGTGCCCCAGGCTCCGGTGCTGGTCCTCTCTGGGAAGCCGGACCTGAAGATCTACGACGGTCTGCTCACGAGCAGTACGGCCATGGTGGGGGTGTGCGCATGATGGACACCCCCACCAGCGTGATCCAGGAGCGCATCGGCGAGCTATGCCGCGAATTCAAGCTGCCCACCATGGGCGCTCAGTCGGTGGCCCGTTTCACTGAGGCTGGCCACGGCGAGGCCCTGTCCACCTTCCTGGAGGTGCTGGAGCAGGAGGCCGAGGATCGCCGCCACCGGCGCATCAACCGGCTGCGTCAGGCGTCCCGGCTGCCCTCGGGCAAGACCTGGGAGACCTTCGAGCATCACCGGATGCCCCTGACTCTTCGTCAACAGATGGACCATCTGGCCCAGGGCAGTTTCGTGGAACACGGCGTCAACGTGCTGGCCTTCGGGCTCCCCGGCACCGGCAAGACCCACGCCCTATGCGCTCTGGGCCACCGCCTGGTGGAAGCCGGACACTCCGTCCTCTTCGCTCCAGCCTACCGCCTGGTGCAGGACCTCCTCGCCGCCAAGCGCGACTTCGACCTGCCCCGACAACTGCGCAAGCTGGACAACTTCGACTTCCTCCTCCTGGACGATCTCGGCTACCTGCCCCAGGGGGCCGAGGAGTCCGAGGTCCTCTTCACCCTCATCGCCGAACGCTACGAACGCCGGTCCCTGGGCATCACGTCCAACCTGGTCTTCTCCGAGTGGGAGCGCATCTTCGCCAACCCCATGGCTACCGCCGCAGCGATTGACCGGGTGGTCCACCACTCCGTCATCCTGGAATTCGACGTCCCCAGCTACCGGACTGACGCAGCACAGCAACGCGGCGAGACTGCTGCGGCCGAGGAGGTGAACCGGCAAAACTAATCGACGATAAATCGGCAAGAATGGTTGACGCGGGACAAACGGCGCATTATACCCGGGAGTCTCTACAAATCGGCACATAAATTGACACACTTTTTTCGCTAACGTCAAAGTTGTGCCACATATCAGCAGTAGTGTATCTGGCCGGGATATGTGCTGAACCTGAGTGCAAACTTACTTTTTCGACCAGAGGCCACCGTATTTTGACAAGTTAGGGCACCCGCTGCAGCAGCGAACGAACGAAAAGAATTGTTGACATACAAAAATCATGACTAAACCGGTCATACAAATCTTTACATAAAAACCCTAACAGAGGCCGGCCAGAGCAGACAATTGTGCGGCGTAACATCGGAAGCGGGAATTTCAATTGTCTGCTCTGGCCGGCAACGCCCGGTTCAACGCCCAACGCCGCCAACGACGTTGCCCCTGCATAAGAAAAATACTCGTCCGCGGGAATCCAAGAACCCTGCGACGGACCGAGGGGGTGTCGTCACAACCATGAGAGGGTGATGGATTGGAGCGAGTTGGGAGGATGGGGAGTGTGCGAGCAGCGCACCGGCGCCACGACATGACCGATGATGTTTGGGAGCGATTGAGGCCGCATCTGCCCGGGGGAGAGGGCAAGCAGGGCAGGCCGGCCCATGACAACCGCCGGTTCAGCGACGCCGTGTGCTGGATTTTGCGCACCGGAGTTCCTTGACCGGAGCGCCCTGGCGGGATTTGCCGTCGGACTACGGAGACTGGAAGAACCCCCACCGGCGCTTCTGCCGCTGGCGAGACCATGGAGTGTGGGCCGGACCGCTGGAGGCGGTGATGGATGACCCTGATTTCGAATGGCTGATGATCGACGCCAGCTATATCAAGGCCCATCCCCACGGGGCTGGGGCTCGTGGCGGAAACCAGTCCATTGCCCGCACCAAAGGGGGCTGAACAGCAAGCTGCACCCGGCGGTGGAATCCCACTGGATGCCGGTAAGGCTGGCCGTTACCGAGGGCACGGTTGCCGACTCCTCCCAGGCATTGCCTCTGATCCAAGGGATAGAGGCCCGGTGTCCGCTGGCGGACAAAGCCTACGATACCAATGCAATCATAGCCACGGCCCGGGAATTGGGAATGGACCCAGTGATACCGCCGAAGAGGAACCGTAGGGAACCGCGGGACTATGACCGGGTGCTGTACCGGTTGAGCCACCTGGTGGAGAACGGTTTCCTGGAGTTCAAGCAACGGCGCGGGGTGGCGACCCATTATGCCAAGGGAGCGGCGTCTTACCTAGCCATCTGCCAACTCCGGTCAGTGATGGTCCGGAGCAAACTCTTTTGACGACACCCCCCAGCATGATGAAGCAGTCGTTACGAACCCTCCGTCTTAGACCATAGATTTCGGACAGCGGTAAGGCGGGGTTAAGCCGACGCAATCCATTCGACGGCACGTTCCCCTATCATGACAACCGTTGCATGGCTACCACCTGACCTTGTAACCCGCGGCATCACCGACGCATCGACCACCGACAACCCCTTTACACCCTTGACGCTGCAGTATTGATCCACAACCGCCATTGGGTCTGAATCCGGACCCATCTTGCACGTGCCGGACACATGCCTGGCTGTTCCCACGGTTTGGCGTATATAGACGTCCAAAGCGTCGTCGTCGGCCAGAATGTCATCCGTTGGGTGGAGCCGGTAATCGGCCACGTCCTTATACGCATCGGATTCAAGGAATCCAATTGCCATCAGCACGCCTTCCCTCACTCGACGAATGTCGTTTGGATGCTGAAGATAACGGTAGTTGAACTCCGGCTGCACCGAGGGATCGGCAGACGCAAGCCTGACGTATCCTGCGCCGTCAGGCAGTCCGAGCGTGCACGAGATGCGCGCCACCCGGTCCGCAGGAACATCATCGTTGAGGAACTTGGTCCGTAAACCGGGGACGCGCTCCGGCCGTTCGTCAACCATCGGGGTGGTCCTCAGCAACATATCATTGACTTCGCTGGACCCGTGGGAGGTGTAGTGCAAACAAAAGCGTGCCGCGTCGGCATCAGATGTCAGGGTCACTCCGTCTTTGACTTTGAAAGTAATCTGGGCGCTCAGGTGGTTAAACAGGTTCTGCCCCACTCCGGGAAGCTCATGAACGAGAGGTATCCCAAATTGTTGAAGTTGGTCTTTGGGGCCGATCCCCGATAGCATCAGCAGGTGAGGCGACTTGATAGCCCCAGCGCTCAACACCACCCGGTCTGCTTCAACGTTGAAAATCTCGCCTCCGCTTTCCACTTCCACACCGACGGCTTTTAGATCCTCGATCAATACCTTCCTGACGAAGACCCCTCCCCTCACCGTCAGGTTAAGCCGGTGGCGCATGGGATTCAGGTGAGTGATAGCAGCGCTCATCCTCCAGCCGTCCAGGTTGTTCGAGGGCCACACGCCAACGCCCGTGGGGTTCGGGCCATTGGTATCCTCGACTGTCCCATAACCTGCTTCCAGACAGGCTGCTTGGAAGGCCTTTTGGATGTCTGCCCAGGGCCCGGATTGACGACGCCTTACTGGCATCGGTCCGTCGGATCCATGAAAATCATCCCGAATGTCGAGATCGTGCTCAGACTTTCTAAAGAAAGGCAGTACTTTGTCGTAAGACCATTCCTCGTTGCCCATAGCAGACCAGGAGTCGAAATCCTCAGGTAACCCCCTTTGCATTGCCTGACCGTTGATGGACGACCCTCCGCCGATCACCTTGCCCTGCGCTACGTGGATCTCGCCTTGCTCCTCGGTGATCGTTCCCCGCAGGGCCCAGTTATGCTCCGAGTCCGGGGATTCTGCGAAACTTGTGTGGCCGAACTTTATCTCGTCCGGAAGATTGTCCGGATCAGGGTAATCCGGCCCGGCTTCCAACAACAGAACGGAGGTATTCGCGTTTTCAGCCAATCTACTGGCCAACACCGATCCAGCCGCTCCCCCACCGACGATGACAACGTCATATTTCATGGGTTCTCCTTAAACGCTTCGTCTTCTAACCAAGGATTTCCCAGCTTAAACTGATTCCGCTGAGGATAGGACGTTCTGGGATTTTTCCGATTATAAACCGGCATTCTCCATATCGGCCGACCAGCAGGTTCCGAACAGGGTAGTTGGAGCTTATTGCCGGTCTTCGTTGCTTGTCAATCCTCTTTCACTCCTGTGCCAAGGGGGTCGGCACAACGTACGTCGCTTCAGGCCATTATCGGAAAACCGGCGCGAAATCGCTCTAACACCAGACGAGAGGGACATCGACCAGCTTCCGGTACCAGCAGGCAGTGCCTTGAAAACCGGCACCACTTCGACCCACAGACCGGCTAGAAACACCATAAATCGGGCCTCTGAGGGCACTTTGGGCAAACCGGCTCTGGTGGACTCCACCAGCCCGCGCCGCGGGGAGAAAGTCAGCTACTACTCGGCGGTGTGCCTGGAGACTGGGGAGGTGGAGGTGATGGAATTGGAGGGCAACAGCAACTCGACCACCTCGGCTGCCTTCCTGCGACAACCGCGGGCGCGACACCCTGAACCGCTGACGGTGGTCTGGGACAATTCGCCAGCCCATCGGGGCGACGCGGTGCGCGCCTGCCTGGCCACGCCTGGTTTGAACCTGCATCTGGTGAATCTGCTCAGCTATAGTCCCGACTTCACCGAGTAAAGTCCCCAGGCGTGTTGTAAGAGGAACTGGGTGGCAAGAAGATAGCCACCGCGTCATCCTTATCGGAGCTACAACAAACCCGATGAAGGAGGGCCGCGATGGCCAAGAACAGCATGGACCTATTAGACCTACTGCGCAAGCGCGGCATGGAGGGCGACGTGGACTTTCTGCGGGAAGCCCTGCAGGTGCTGGTGGAGAACATCATAGCCTGCCCCGTGCCCCGACACGGGGGACGGCTGAGGTGTCAGGGCAGGTCGGCGCCCAGCGCGGTGAGCGCAACCCCGAGCGGGTTACCCACCGGAACGGCTATCGCAGCCGAGATTGGGACACTCGGATGGGGACGATGGAATTGCGCATCCCCAAGATCCGGGCCGAGCAGCATGACGAATAGGCCGAAGGCCGCCGCTACCTCACCTTCGCCGAGGATCTCCACGCCGGGGCCATACCGGCCAGCAACATCCTTGAGCCGGCAGCCTGAACAACATCAACGAGGACGACGCTTACCACACCAGTTGACGGGACATGACCTGACCAGCCGGCGGTATCAGGGAGGTTCTCGCCAAAACCAGGAGCCACGCTGTAACTGCGCCAGACCAGCTAAGCCTCCGGACTGCAGTTGGCGCGGGTTCCCGCAACGCCTTTGACCGGATCGACAAAACGGCGCACGGGCGAGGTAGCCCGCTGCAACGGGACTTCACGGTGCCCATGAAGTCGGCCCACCGTTGGTCCAATTTGGCTCAGACGTCTGCACCATTTGAGCGCCATGACGCCGGCGCGTGACGGTGAGCCGACCTCCTGACCGCCCGCCAATACCGACGCGCTGGCTGTCGGCAACCCCGGGTCGCGTTGCCCGATGGCGCTCCCCATCCATTGCCTGAAGGACCGGGAGCAGGCTCAGAACGGGCCGGACATCGTCAGTTGGCGTCACCCTGACTTCGAGAAGACGGTCGAACCCGGTGACGGTCGCTGAATGCTATGTCACCAGTCTCTTCGCGACACTAACGGACGCTACGTGCAGTGTCCGTTTTTGATTTGGTAATGACATTCGGATAACGGCGTCCTAGCATATATGCGGGCGTCACCGTGAGCCATATACAGGCTCGCACATGAGTTTCGCCCGATAAGAAAGAATGTTTCCCGCATATGGGAAGATCTGCGCGACTCGATAAGGTGATTAAACCAGGACTGTCCATAACTTCATAGGGTGGGGGATATCCCAGGCGAGCGCGGCGAAAGCGCTTGCGGTTCAACCCCTTCACAGTATCGCCCGGGCCCGGTCACCGTGGCTCTGTGACGGTGTTGCGCGCCACTGTTTGCGCCTGATCGGTTGTCGGAACGGCGGCTGCAGTCGGGACCATCCGGATGTGCGGAACCGTTCATATCCGTGATTGACCCGTCGCCTCAGGCGTTCGAACACCGGTTTGTGCGTTGGCTGGGTGGAACCGCGCCCGCGATAGCCAGGGATGATAAGCCCTCGCCCATACCCAATCCCATCGATCCGAAATCGTCTGAAATAACTTCATGGGACCCCCGGGCCCGCTCGCCCTCGGTGGCTCGCTCCGCCATTGGCATATCGTCAATGGCAGGTATACGCACATCACATTTCGGGACCACCATAAGTGTCCCAAAAACGGAGAATGACCGTGCTTACAACCATAACGTCGAATCAAAAGACCCTCCGAATCACAACCACCTTCGCAGCTGCGGTCTTCATCGCAGCCATACTGCTTTTTGGCGCTGGACGCGACACCGTCCACGCTGGCGTAAACGCGCATTCGCGCGGTTTCGATGTCGGTTCGAGACACGATAAGCCCGAAGGGGTGTGGTCCGACGGGCACACGATGTGGATCCTCGACGACCGGGACGACGACAGCGAATTGATCGCCTATCGGCTGTCAACAGGAGCCCGCAGTCCGGAGAAGGACATAGACCTGTCCAGCAACAACGAGAAGCCACAGGGGATAACTTCAGACGGTACCATCATGTGGGTCTCCGACTGGGACAAGAAAAAGCTCTTTGCGTACAACATGGAGACGCAGTCACGAGTACCGAACCGGGACATTCCTCTCGCCGACAGCAACGATGCCCCACGGGGCATCGCAGCGGGGCACCGTTACGTATTTGTCGTGGATGTTGAGGACAAGAAGGTTTACACATACCGGCATAGTGACGGGGAACGAGTAGGCCATACGTTCTCGCTGCACGAGAGGAACGATCACCCTTGGGGGATCTGGATATCGCCGGATTTCGGCGATACCGAACTTTGGGTAAGTGACCACTCGGACGATATTCTGTATCGCTACGATTTCGTCGGAGAAACGGGACACCCGGCAGTCCGGCTTCCCTTGGGCAGTGGAGACCCTAAGGGCATCTGGTCCGATGGCGATCTCTTCTGGATCGTGGACGACGATGACGATCACGTCTACGCGCTGGTCGAGGAAGGTTTCAGGCTGCAGGACGCCGACATCCCCCTCACCGGAATCACTCAACCCACGGGTCTATGGACCGACGGAACGACCATGTGGGTTGGGAACAAAGGAGTCACTAACGACACGCTGCTCGCCTACAATCTGAGCGACGGGTCTCGCACTACCCCGAATTACTTCCTGACGGACGCCAACGAAGACCCGGTCGCCATGTGGTCGGACGGCGCCCACATCTGGGTCTGCGACGCAGATGACGGCCTACTGTACGCCTATGAGAAGGATGCGATCGGAGCGCACAGCCCGACGAATTTGAAGGCTCTCCATTCAGACAACGCTCACCCCACCGGAATGTGGTCTGACGGCACGCTAATGTGGGTGGCGGACAAGTCCGACGACAAACTCTACGCTTACGAGTGGCCTCTCATGACGCGCCACGAAACCCGGGACATTCCCTTTCATTCGGCCAATGACGATCCGGGCAACATCTGGTCCGACGGCAAGCACATCTGGGTATTCGATAGGAGCCGCAAGAACGCGTTCGCCTACAGCCTGGACGACGGTGTCCGTCAACAGTCCCAGGATTTCCGTCCGGCTCCCCAAAATGACAGATTCAGCGGAGGCATGACCGGCTACCGCCAACACGTTTGGGTGGTGGACCGCGAGGACGAACTGATCTATGCCTACGCCAAGCTGAATGTTCCGGCTTCTTTCCGGGTCGAGACGGTGCAGTTCGTCATACATCACGGCCTGGCTGGAGGCGGTCTGGTCGGCGCCGTGCCCCAAGCCACCGACCTGGATGGGGACTCTCTTGTCTACAAGATCAACAGCACAGACTCCAGCCGTTTCACCATTGACAGCCGGTCAGGCGAGGTCCGCAGCGATTCGGATGCGAATTTCACGGCTGGGGAGAGCCTGTCTTTTGAGGCCACCGTCCACGACGGCAAGGGTCTGATCAACAAGACGGACCTCATGACGGACGACACCATCACAGTGTACGTGGAGGTGCTGCATAACGCCGACCCGGTGTTTGTTACCGCCGATGGCGCCACCTTCACGGTCGCTGAAGACGCTTCGGAGACTGACGTGATCGCCGATCTGGACGTTGCCGATCCGGACGGGGATACCCTGGCGTACGACATAAACGGCTCGTCACAGAATCATTTCCAGGTGACAGACGGGCAGGTCAAGTTGAAGGCTGGGGAGGCCCTCGATTATGAAGGCACGACTTCCTACGACCTGGAAGTTCGAGTGAGAGACGATAAGGACGACAACGATGGTGTGGATACCAGTTGGGACGATGAAATCTCCATCACCATAGAAGTTGCCAACGTCGACGAGGCCGGAACCGTTACACTGGGATCGAACAACCCAGAGGTCAACGTCGCGATGTCTGCGTCCCTCACCGATCCGGACGGTTCCGTGAGTGATCTGGCCTGGCAATGGCAAAAGGCGGATACGGTCGATGCCACCACCTGGACCGATATCAGCGGCGCCACGACGAGCAGTTACACGCCGGTATCCGGCGATGCCGGAAAGTTCATCAGGGCCGAGGCCTCCTACGACGACGGGGAGGGTACTGGCAAAGAGGCTGTTCGCGCGGCAGACAATGCGGTTTTGGCCGACACCCCCACCAACCAGTCCCCGTCGTTTACGGAAGGCGCTACGGCCACACGGTCAGTCCGTGAGGACGCGACGGTCGGCGATTTTGTCGGCACTCCGATTGCAGCCACCGACCCGGACGCCGGCGACGCTTTGGACTATCGCCTGTTGGGAAGGGGAGCCTCATTTTTTACCACGCCCTTCACCAGCGGACAGATTTTCCTCCGGTCGGGCGCCTACCTGAATTACGAACGCGCGCGCTCCTACACCATGACCATTCAAGTCCGCGACAAAAAGGACGCCGACGGCGAGGACGACATCGTGTGGGATGCCTTTATCGACGTCACCATCAACGTGATCGATGTCGACGAGCCAGGCACGGTTTCCCTCACCCGGGAACACCCACGGGTCGGACAGCAGATCAGCGCTGAACTTGATGATCCTGATGATTCCGTCAGCGACGTCTCCTGGCAGTGGCAGACCGCCGATACCGCTGACGCCACCACCTGGACAGACGTTACCGACGCCACCACGGCTGATTACACACCCACGTTTGCCGATCATGGCAAATTCCTGCGCGCCCAGGCGACCTACGACGATAAACATGGTACCGGCAAAATCGTTCACGGGACGTCCGCCAACGCTTCCCCGGCTCGGGCGGCCAACCAGGCTCCCACCTTCGACGAGGGCGCAACGGCAACCCGCTCCGCGAGCGAGGCCGCCGTCACTGGCACTCGCCTGGGCGCTGCCGTGATCGCGTCGGATGCCGACAACGACAAGTTGACCTACTCGCTGGCCACCGGTGACGACGCTGCCAATTTCATCGTTGACGCCTCCACCGGAAAACTGAGGGTGGCAGCCGGCGCGTTGCTGGACTTCGAGACCAAGCCGTCGCTGACCGTGGTTGTGCAGGTAACGGATGGCCAGGACTCGGGTCACAATTCGGACTCCTCGATTGACGACACCATCACCGTGACGGTCGAGTTGATCAACGCCGATGAGGCCGGCAAGGTGAGCCTGTCAATCCCGCGCCCCAAGTATGGGGAGGCGGTCACTGCGGCGCTAACGGACCCTGACGGCGGGACCACCGCCATTTCCTGGCAATGGGCCAAGTCACACGACGACGGCGCCACCTGGACCGACCTGGCCAACGCCACATCCGACACCTACACGCCGGTCCCCGCGGACGAGGGCGCACTGCTGCGCGCCACCGCGAGCTACACCGACGCCCAGGGATCGGGCAAGAGCGCATCGTTGAAGTCGTCGGAAGCTGTAAGAGACCCCACCGTAGTCGACACCAGCCTGGAATCGCTGCGGCTCGATGACATCAGCCTGGAGTTCCACCACAGGACATTCCAGTACGGCGCGAGCACTCCGAATTCGGACAACCGCACCACGGTAATGGCGATCTCATCTGCGGATTCCGGCGTCACCGTGACGATCTCTCCTGCGGACAGCGCACCGTCGCAGGATGGTCACCAGGTCGATCTTGCGGTGGGCAACAACCCAATCACAGTTACGGTCTCCCACGGCGATACCGCTGAATACACGACGTATCGGGTTCAGGTAAACCGTGAGGTGCAGGTTGAAAACATATGGGAGCAGGAGATGCACCAGGGCTGTCCCCAGGGATTCGCGGGCATCACGTACATCCGGTGCGGCTCGACGTCGTTTGCGAACATCCAGACGCACCTGGACGGCTACTACACCGTGAACTGGCGCAAGTGGGATCGCAAGAAACCCGCCGTCACCGGATATACCGTGACGCTTGAGCAATACATGAACAAGACGTACTACCTGGGGAATCGAGAGGCCAAGATGTCCTCGCTGCGCAACGTATACGAGGGCTGCGAGTTTTCGGACGGAAGCTGGAGCTGCGAGAAACCGGTGCAGCGCGCGTACCATGAGGATAGCGCCGGACAGCCTACGGAACTCCGGATGGTTGTCAGTGACGTCGATCAGACCCGGTTGAGCTGGTCCCTGGATTCAATGGAGGTGACCACCGCGCAGGAGACGTTCTACAGGTGGAGCGGCGATGCCACTGACCCGGACAACGCGCCCACTGCCGTGACCTACCAGACGAAGACGTCTGAGGTGGACCGATATCACTTCGTGCCACACACCGGCAACGGCGATGTGAAGACCAAGAAAGTCACCATCGACGCGATGATTTTCGCAAACCCGTTCGCACCGTGATCCGGGAAACTATCGACTGGGCAGGAGGTCCGCCGACTGCCCAGTGATCGCGAGATCGCAATGCGCCCGGATTGACCGGGCGCATTTGGCGAGTGTCTGGAACGTCGCAATCCCGGCCTGCGGTTGGCAGCATCCCGTCAGGTTCCTGCGCGTCGAATGACCTTGATTACGGTATTGCGGTTTTCACCGTCAGGATATTTGATGCATTGTTGGGGCGAGTGAACGCGTTCGTGCCGTCGGCAAGGAACGCTGATCCCACTCCAAGGACCACACCCTGGGGCAGGCTGATGATGACCGGGTCTCCCAGGGTGGTTGGCGCAATTGTTATCGCGTAGCTTGCACCCGGGTCAGGGACAATATTGATAACGGTCCCATTGTTTACGTGGAAGTCGGAAGCTCGCAGCCCTTCGACAAGCTCTACGGCCGTGGCACGCACCACTGGATCAGTGAAGGTCAGATCGGTGCGGAAAATCCCCGTTGCCACGTCACCTGGGTACGAGGTGAAGTCATGGGGATAGAAGACGCCGCTGAGCTCCGTGTTCAGTTCGGCGTCACTCAGGTTGGGGTGGTGGACCTCCAATCTCCTCGACGTTGCCAGGATGGTGTTCCCTTGCCGCGCGCGCGCCTGGTAGGTCGTCCCAGCGCCACGGCCGGAATTAAGGGTCAAAGTGAACCGGATGCACGTGGCGCCACAGCTGGTGTGTCGACCCCCCCGAGCGAATTCTATCCAATCATCGAAATCCTCGGTGCCGATGTTCTTGACAGGAACCCCATAGTAGGGCTTCCGGCGCCATTCAAACACCACGTCCTCGTCGGTAGGGACTGGAGTTGGCATTTGCATGCAAAGGTCCAACTCCGAGTTTTTGTCCAACACGCGCAATCCGCAACTGAAGAGCAGGGTGGGCGCTACCGTGGGATCCACCTTGTGCCGTGAGTATCTTGGGTTGCTGGAATGCTGCAGGACAGCGTCTCTGTGGGTGGTCATGTGGCGAATGGCGCCGCCATTGAGCCTGAGCTTGTTGGTTCCCACCCAAACGCCGTTGCTATCCCGATCTTCCAACTTGACCTCGTATTCGAAATCGAGGCGCGTGGAACCGGAGCCGGCACTGTAATAGAAGTGAACGGCACGAGCGGGGTTGTCATCATCAGCGAAACTGACCAGCAGACTCGGCGTGCCGTTGTCGGTGTTGACCACCACCAGTGAATCGAAGGTTACCCTGAACCTGATGATCTCTCCCACGGTGTAGGTATCCTCTCCGGCGACAGGATTTGAGGCGATTTTGACGCCTCTGGGAACAATCCTCGGTTTCTTGTTGACCTGATGCCGAGGGTTTGAGGCCAGGCCCCCGTGGGAAATCAGCGCATCCTGGTTGGTGATCAAATGCTTGATACCGCCTCCGTTGAGCATCAAACTGTCTTCCTCGAACGCCAAGCCCCCGATAGAACCGTCGAACGATTCCACGGTGTAAGTGAACGTAAGCACCCGGTTGGTGGAATCTATCGATGCGAAGGCGGCGGGCCGATAATAACTTCCCACCAAAACTACCACGTGCGGCGTGCCGTTGGTGGTGTCCACAGACACCGGGCCGCTGAAAGTGACGGACACTTCGATCTCGTCGCCGGTGGTATAGGTATCGTCCCAGCCCGGGTTGCTGGTGATGGCCATGTTTTCGATTTCGGCCCACAGTCGGTTCACTGTAACGGTGTAGGTTCGAGTGATTAGTCCCGTCTTGGAAACGGTAACCGTGATGGTATTGGCGCCCCTGGACAGATCGACCTGGTGCCCGATGGTGCCGACGGACGCGTCCGCCGGGGTAATACTGACTGTGGTCCCGGTTGCTGCTGACGCCGTCACAGTGGTTTGCGTGACGTCGCGACCCACCGCTGCGGTGTAGTTGGTGATACCGGTGATGAAGGCCGGCGAAAGGGTCCCATCGCCCACGGACAGGGCGGTAAGGGCAGCGAGCTGGATGCTCCCGTCCACCTTGTGGCCGGAGGGAGTGCGCTTGCCGTGGTTCAGATTGGCATTCCGTCCGGTGGAGGCGTGCTTGATAGTGCCTCCCTGGCGCCGTATCTGATTCCTGTCCACGACAATTCCAGTGTTGTCCAAATCCTCGCCCTGCACCACGTACTCAAACACCAAAGTGTCGGTTCCGGACCCGCTGGCGTAGGCCATATCCCTGTCCTTCCCCTGGATTCCCGGATGCCACAACCTCATCCTCAAGGTTGGCGTACCTCCGGTGGTGTCCACGTTCACCACGGAGTCGAAGGTCACGCTGAATGAGATGACCTCACCAGCCCCGTAGGTGTCCGCGGCAGCCAGGGGTGTGGAGGTGATGGCAACGCCGTCCGTGACGATGTTGGGTACCTTGTTCACCAGGTGGCCGGCCTGATCGTCGAGGGCGTCGTGGCCCAGAACCGCGGCCTGGTTGTTGCCGATGTCGGTGATGGCCCCGCCGTTGAGAAACAGGGAGTTGGCGTCGATGGAGACGCCGTTCTGATCGTCGTCCCCGGCGACCACGGGATAGGAGAAGGTGATGGTGCGGTTGCTGGCGTCGATGGAGGAGTAAACGGCATTGCGGTCGTTGTTCCCTACAGTAATGGTCACGTAGGGAGTCCCACCGATGGTGTCCACGGACACCGGCTTGTCGAACCTGAAGCCGAGCGACACAACGTCACCGGTGGCGTAGGTTGCGTCGGCGCCCGGGTCGCTGGAGAAAGCAACGGACTGCACTTCTGCGCTGAAGTAAACGATCACGGTGTATGCGTTGGTGACATGGCCCGCGGCGGATGCTTTGATGGTGATCCTGGTGCCATGGCGGATGTCCTGCTGGTGTCCAGCGGCGCCGTCCTGGGTGTCAGCGGGGGATATGCTCACCGTTGTTCCGGTCTCTGCGCTGGCCGAAACGGTGGTTAGCGCGGTACCCGGAGTAGCCGTGCCGACGTAGGACGTGGTTCCGGCCTCGAAAGCAGGAGACAGCGTGATGTCGGTGAGCGACAGCGTCGATAGTTTGGCACGCGGAGCGCCCAGGGTGCCGTCGATCTTGTGGTCGGAGAAAACGCCATCCGATCCGGGCGTGGCGTGGTCCAGGTTCGCATCTTGTCCGGTCGTCGAGTGCTCTATGTCGCCACCGTTGAGGGCCAGTTGGTTGGCGATTATGACGAGGCCATCGTCATCGCCGTCTTCTACCCGTACGACGTACTCAAACACCAGAGTGGCGGTGCCGGTGCCGCTGGTGTACGAAAGGTTCCTGCTACCCGCTCCGACCCCGCCTTGCGAGAATGCCATGGTCACGGTTGGCGTCCCATTCGTAGTGTCCACCACCACGTTGGAGTCAAAGGTCACGGCCACGGAGACGGTCTCCTCAAAACCATAGGTGTCGGACGCGGCTTGTGGCGTGGAGGTGATCTCAACGCCACCCGAAATGATGTTGGGGATCTTGTTCACCAGGTGGCCGGACTGGTCGGCCACCGCGTTATGGGTGATCTGAGCGGTTTCACCGGTGGCCTGGTCCTCGATGATCCCGCCGTTCAGCGACACCGCGTTGGCGCCGATGGAAACGCCGTCCTGGTCGCTGTCCCCGGTCACCACTGTGTAGGCGAAGGTAAGGATGCGGTTCGTCGCGTCGATAGAGGTGTAATCAGCGTTCCGGTCGTTACCGCCCACCGAGATTTGGATGTAGGGAGTGCCCGCTGCGGTTTCGACCGACACCGGGTGGTCAAACGTGGCGGTGACCGTTATCACATCACTCTCGGCGTAGGTGGCGTCGGTTCCCGGGTCGCTGGATATGGCAACGGACTGCACCGCGGCTGGCAGGAATGACAAGGCGACCGTGTACGTGGTGGTGAGCTTGTCAGAGGCGGAGGCCGAGATGGTTACGGCGGCGCCGTGGCTGACGTCCACCTGGTGTCCGGTGGCCTGATCATCGGCGTCTGCCGGGGAGATGCTCACCGTTGTCCCCGCCTCTGCGGTGGCTGAAACGGTGGTTTGAGTGGTACCGACGGCCACAGTTCCTTCGTACTGGGTTGTCGCTGCTGCGAAAGCTGGAGAGAGCGTGACGCCGGTCAGCGACAGGGCGGACAATGCGGCTGACGGAGGAACCAGGCTGCCGTCCACCTTATGGTCGGGGCTGATGCTTGGTGCTGCGTGACTAAGGTTGGCGTCCCGGTTGGTCGTGTAATGCTTGATAGTACCGCCATGTAGGCGCAACTGGTTGGCGCTGACCGCGAGTCCAGTTCTGTCCCTGTCATTGGGTCGCACAACGTACTCGAAGGCCAGGGTATCGGTGCTCGACCCGCCGATATAGGTCGAGTCCTTGTCCTGGGTTCTGCCGCCGGGATGCCAGAATCTCATTCTCAGGGCGGGGGCGCCCCCGGAAGTGTCCACCACCACCACGGAGTCGAAGGTGATGGTGAAGGAGATGGTCTCTCCGGCTCCGTAGGTGTCGGATGTGGCGAGGGGAGCGGAGGTGATGACAACGCCGCCGGAGACGATGCGGGGGAATTTGTTGACCCGGTGGAGGGGCTGGTCGTCCAGGGCGTCGTGATCCAGGACCGCATCCTGCTCGGTGGCCATGTCCTTGATTGATCCGCCGTTCAGGGACAGCGCGTTGGACTGTATGGAGATACCGCTCTGGTCGCCGTCTTCGGCCACGACGGTGTAGGAGAAGGTGAGGATGCGGTTGGTGGCGTCGATGGAGGAGTATCCGGCATTCCGGTTTCTGCTGCCCGACCTGATGGTCAAATAAGGGGTGCCGTCGACAGTGTCCACGGAGATGGAGTTATTGAATGTGACCGCGACGGTGATGCTGTCTCCTACAGCGTAGGTTGCGTCAGTACCCGGGTCGCTGGAGATGCCAACGGACTGAACCTCCGCAGCGAAGTAGATCGTCGCGGTATAGGCGGTGGCGAGGGTGTTGGCAGCGGAGGCGGTGATGGTGAATTCGGTACCGTGGCTGACGTCCACCTGGTGTCCGTTGATGGTGTCCTTGGAGTCGGCTGGTAAGATGGTAACCGTTGTTCCAGCATCAGCGGTGGCCGTGACCGTAGTGTACGTGGTGCCCGCGGCAGCCACGCCCTCATAGTCGGTGGTGCCGCTCTGGAAGGCTGGGGACAGGGTGATGTCGGTCAGCGACAGCGCGGATAGTGTGGCACGCGGCGGATCCAGGCTCCCGTCCACCTTGTGGCCGGAGGGAGTGCGCTTGCCGTGGTTCAGATTGGCATTCCGTCCGGTGGAGGCGTGCTTGATGGTGCCTCCCTGGCGCCGTATCTGATTCCTGTCCACGACAATTCCAGTGTTGTCCAAATCCTCGCCCTGCACCACGTACTCAAACACCAAAGTGTCGGTTCCGGACCCGCTGGCGTAGGCCATATCCCTGTCCTTCCCCTGGATTCCCGGATGCCACAACCTCATCCTCAAGGTCGGCGTGCCGCCGGTGGTGTCCACGTTCACCACGGAGTCGAAAGTCACGCTGAACGAGATGACCTCACCAGCCCCGTAGGTGTCCGCGGCAGCCAGGGGTGTGGAGGTGATGGCAACGCCGTCCGTGACGATGTTGGGTACCTTGTTCACCAGGTGGCCGGCCTGATCGTCGAGGGCGTCGTGGGTGACCTGAGCGTTTTCGCCGGTGGCCTGGTCCTTGATGATCCCGCCGTTGAGGGAAAACGAGTCGGCGTCGATGGAGATGCCGTCCTGATCGCCGTCCTCAGCGACAACGGTATAGGAGAAGATGAGGATGCGGTCCTTCGCGGCGATGGAGGAGTAAGCGGCATTGCGGTCGTTGTTCCCTACAGTAATGGTCACGTAGGGTGTCCCTTGGGCGGCGTCGACGAAGACCGCCCGGTCAAACGTGGCGGCGACCTTGATCACATCGTTGACGGCATAGGTGGCGTCGATCCCCGGATCGCTGGTGATTGCAACGGAATCCACTGCCGCCGCGCCCAACGAAACGACGACCGAATAGGTGGTGTCGAGTTGATTTGTGGCCGAGGTGGTGATGGTTATTTCAGCGCCGTGGCTGATGTCCACCTGGTGTCCGTCGGTCACGTTGTCAGCGTCGGCCGGGGAGATTGTTACCGTCGTCCCGGATTCGACGGCAGCTGACACTGTGGTTCGCGTGGTGCCTGCGGCAGCCGTACCTACATAGTAGGTGGTTCCGGCCTCGAAGGTGGGGGACAGCGTGATGTCGGTGAGCGACAGCGCGGACAATGCGGACTGCGTGGTTTGCGCTGCAGCGGGCTGCGTCCAGTACCACGATGCAGCTACCCCCGCCAATGTCGCGAACAACAGCGCCAGCACCAGCAACGGTAATCTCCCGCCGCTCTGGCTGTGCCTGGGGCCGAACCAAAACAGTATTTTCCCCGCTAACGCCTTTGATCCGTGTCTGTCCACGCGCCCTGCCTCTAACGTTTTTGCAAAATAGATTTCGCACCGTCGTGGGGGCACATGCCCCAACCCGTCGCGAGGCCCGAAAGCAAGCAACGGAAGAGAATCGCGATATCAACCGCCGTTTGCCTCGTTGGTTCAGCGCGATATGGCGAACAGCGACGGAGCAGAAAGCCCATTGACGGGTCGCGATTGTGTTACCGGCAGAGACCGTTGTCTGTGCAAAAACCGAAACGAACATGCGGCGCAGCAATCGTGCATCTAGGCCTGTGGGTGTAAGTATTAGATTGCACACACTAGAAACAGTTTGCGCACTCATGGATTTGCTTATCACCATTTTCTGACGCCGATGTGAATCGTGCGTTCACGTGCAAAATCGTGTGAGCCTGATATGCCGACGCGTCGAATGAACCGTTCCGAGGGGCACACGAGATACGCGGCATGTGCATCCGAGTTCCCGTACGAACGTGATTCAAGCGGTTGTGCAGGGGTCGCGTCGTCAATGGTGCAACAGGTGACCGAGCACTATGCGCTTGGTCACTCAGCGCAAATTTCTGACGCCGAGCAAACCATTGATCACGGAGCCGACCGATGCCGATCGGCTGGCCTGCCAGTGTTCGGGATAAGGCGGCAAGCGGCGTTGATCGCCGCTGTGGCGACGCCGCCTTTCACACCAGCCGTATGTTGCAGCAACCCCGTGCATAGGCCAATCTGTGGGGGCAGGGAGGGCGCGCGGTGAAGCGGCGTCGCGGAGAACCGGGACCGGTTCCAGGCGAAGGCCGCCATGGACGCGGAGACCGCCGCCGACCCGGTTGGGCTATATATGCGGGAGATCAACCGGGTGGAGTTGAAAACCGCGGCGAAGGAACAGGCTCTGGCGTCGGATATTGAATTGGTCAGCCAACTAGAGGGGCTGGAGCTGGAACTGGTCGGGGGACTGGGCTACGACTACGGAGAGGATGCCCGCGCCGCAGGCGCACCGTCGACTGTGCTCTGGGAGAAGGCCATGGTTCTCCTGACCCCGCATCGCCGGCGCCGGACCGGTGGCCCGGGCCGTGGCCCGTCACCTGGAGTTGGACGACGTCCCCACGCTGGAAGAGGTGTGTCGACTTCCGGGGTTCAGGGTCGCCATCGACCGAGTGATCAGCCCCGAGTTGGCGGAACGGGCTGTCAGGGATCTGGGCATTACCGAGGAAGACGCCCGCGGGTGCATCGTTACGTTGTCCCGGGACAACCGGGCACTGCCGGCGGCGGCAATCACCGTCGAGGTGACCGCGAGAATCATCGCGGAAGATGGAAAAACCTGCCGGCGAAATCCTGCTCGGTTTCCTGCAAGCCCGTCGATCTCATCAACTCACTCGTGGCTGCCACAACCGTCGTTGCCGCCTACGATCTGCAGGCTAGCCACAAGGCTCGGAAAGAACTCCCGTGCGGGGTTCGGTTCGCCGCCACCACGTAGGAAGCGGCAATACAAACCCAGGCCGCGGTTCTGTCCACCGAGCGGGAGGAGTGCGTAGAGTCCAACTGGGCCGAGATCTCCAAACGGCACGTTGCGGTCTGGATTAGTGTTCGACGGCCGCAACGCGTTGGATCCTGTCCACATGCAAAGCTTGGGTTTCCGATACGTCGGGAACTCAGAACGCGTTTCATGACTCCGTCCGTCGATCTCAACCTCGAAGACCAAATGTGGCCTCGTGTGATCCGACACTGCTAGAGTTTGGCGAACCAGCCCGCGTAACCAATTCACCGCCAAGATGCGCGGCTCTCAACGGGTTATCGGTGCAGCCAGCCCCGTCACTACTACTGTAGGGCAGCTCACCGAGAAGACGGACCATGGACAACGGCTAGGAACTGGGACGGAGGCATAGCCATCGTGAAAACCCGATTGGGCCAACTACCGTGGTCGTCGGCAAATACGAAAACCGTGTTACTGGTTTTGGGTTCCCGGGTTTGAGCGGTGGACGTGAAACCGCGTCAATTACTGCCGGCCGGTGCCTGAGTTTGTGCAGTTGGTCGACAGATGGTCGACAAAATAGCCAAAACGGCCCCTTTTGGAGCCGTTTCTGGGTAGGGAATCGCAAAGATGGAGCCGATGAAGGGACTCGAACCCTTGACCTGCGGTTTACGAAACCGCTGCTCTTCCGGCTGAGCTACATCGGCGTGGCATTTATTGTACCCCCAACGAAATTCCATTCCAACCGTCCTGGCAGTGTTGTTGCAGCCGGGCTGGTGTTGCATAAGCGTTGTACAGCCGGGGAACGGGCCGGCGAGCGATTGTTCGAGCAGTCGGGGCGTCAAGGTCCATAGTGAACGAGCAGTTGACGATGGGCATCGCCCGCGCATAGCATTCGGCCACCGACGGTGGCGCAGACCGCCACCCACGCAGGAGTTAACCAGCATGCGCGAAAACACCATGAAAAAGAAGCTTCAGGCCGGTCAACCGGTTTTCGGCTCGATGATCACCTTCCCCTCTCCGGTGGTGGTCGAGATGCTCGGATACCTGGGGTACGACTGGGTGCTCATCGATAACGAGCACGGCAATATCACCGTTGATCTGGCCGAAGACATGATCCGCGCCGCCGAATACTCGGGCACGGCTCCAATAGTCAGGCCCGTGGGGAACCGTCCGGAAATCATCTCGCCCTTCCTGGACCGTGGCGCCTGGGGGGTTCAGGTCCCCCATGTAAACACCGCTGAGGAGGCTCGCGCCGCCGTTGCCGCAGTCAAGTATTTCCCTGAGGGAGACCGCGGTCTGTTCAGCGGGGGACGGCCCGCCGAGTACGGTTTCAGCGGCGCCACGCCGGACTACGTTGCGGACGCCAACCGCAATACGCTGGTGTGCCTCATGCTGGAAGAGGTGGAGGCCATCGAAAACATTCCGGAACTGGTGGAAGTGGCGGGAGTCGATGTGTATTTCATCGGAGCCGGGGACCTGTCCCAGAGCATGGGCTACCCGGGCCAGCAGACCCATCCGGAAGTCCAGGCTCTGGTCGAGAAGGGCGTGCAGCAAATTGCGGCGTCCGGCATCACCGCGGGATGCAGTTGTCCCGACGCCCTGGTGCCGCACTACCTCGAACTGGGCGTGCGATACTTCCATAACACCGTGGGCCGTCTGCTGCAGTCGGCCAGCGCCGAGTACCTGAACAACATGCGGGCGGCCGCGGACGGCCTGTAGATCGCCCGGACGCTTAACTGTTCCCACACGTCAAGGAGACGATCATGACCAGCCCCATAGATCCTAATCAGATCTGCCTCACCGGAGAAAACTCCTTCATCCGCCTGTCGCCCGAACCGGGCGGTGAACAGACCACCCGAACCAGCCACTGGCGCGTTCTCTGGTCGCCGGGCGGCGCCGGTCACGTGCTGTTCCTCAAGAGCGCGGATTTGGAGCGCGATCCGGTGCGGATCTATTCCGACAATATCGCCATGACCCGCTACCTCCAGGAGGAGATCGAAAGCATCCTGTTTCCGGAATTTGCCGACCCGAGCCTGACAGTGATCCCGGCCCAATTCAGCAGGTCCGGCGGGATCGAGAGCGCCTACAACGAGATCGTCGTCGCATCCACTGAGACCGTTGTGCTCAGCTGGCACGATTTCCTGACGCCATACATGCTCAACAATCCGGCGGGCAACACTCCCGGCCGGCCGCATGGGGTGTATAGCTGCTTCTTCCCGGCCCGCAGTGCCCAGATCACCGTGGGCGACCGTGCGCTCGGTGGCGTGGTCACGCTGGAAGCGCGCGGCTCGGCCCAGAGCAGCACGGCGTGTTGCGCCTGGTCGGAGACCTGGGTCAGGCCGTAACGCGACGACCTCGCCTCAAGGCAATTTGCGGATCGCGCCGTCGACGTACAGGATTTGCAGGGCTTCCATGGCGGCGAGTTCGACCTGCCGCGTCGCGGCGGGTTCCAGTCCCTGGCACAGATTCGTGATCGCTTCATCAACGGTAGTCATGCCGTCCAGCCCGTGCAGTAATCGGGCTATCAGCCCACTGCACGGGAGTCCCTCGGGGTGCCCGTCGGTCACCAATCCATAACCCCATACGAAATCGCCATCGGCCAGCACCGGCTGGCGCTGCAGGATGACGCCTTCCGCCAGCTGTATCCGCGACTCGGGCAGTAGAGGCTGCTCCCGTCGTCGCTGCCGTTCGGCCTCCACTCCGGACACGCTTTTGCCGAAAGCGGCCGGCGCCAGGCCGTGGGACAAGACGGCCCGTTCGTACCCCCGCGGGGGTTGGCCGGCCACCGCCTGAATGAATGATTGGCGAGGTGTCAGGGACGGATCGTCGTCGAGCAGGCGGCGCGCTTCCCAAAAGTACGAATTGGCGGTGCGGTTGCTGGAGTAGAACAGCCTGGCCAGTTCCCGGAAATGACCGTACTCCTTGTAGTACAACTGCTGGTATACCTGCCCAACGGGACCTGCCATTGCAGGGTCGGCCAACGTAGAGGCAACCGCCGCCGCTGCCAGGGTCGCCGATGTCAGCGCCAGGTGCACCCCGGATGAAAACAGCGGGTCGATGAAGCAGCCGGCGTCGCCCACCAGGATGTACCCCGGGCCGTGGAGAGACTGACACCGGTAGGACCAGTCACGGACGATTGCCGGTTCCGAAACGAGGCGGGCGTTTCGCAGCATCAGCGCGGTTTGCGGTGCGGCGGCGACCTGCGCTTCAAGAAAGCCGCGCGCTCCCAGACTGCGGATGCCTTCCTGGCCGGTTTCGGAATCCACCACGGCCCCGACGCTGGACCACCCGTCCCGCAGTGGGATGTTCCACATCCAGCCGTTGGATTGCGACTCGATCAGGATGTTGCCGTCGTCCGGCGGTTGCAGCCTGTCCCCGCCCTGGTAGTAGGCGTATACGGCCAGGTTCCGGAAGAAATCGTCCCACTGCCGCAGGCCCAACTGGCGCGCCAACAAGCCACCCTGCCCGCTGGCGTCGACGACGTAACGAGCCGGTAGAGTTTCGTCGCCGCAACGCACCGCGACCGCCGTCTGGGAGGCATAGAATTCGACCGAAGTGGCGGCGTATCCCTCCCGCACGTCCACGCCGGAGTGTCGCGCGTTGTCCAGCAGGATGGCGTCAAACTCGGGCCGCCAAACCTGGTAGGAGTGTGGATTGGAGGCGTTGGTCTCGCTGAAATACCAGCTCCACGGCTCCCGGTCCACTCCCCATATCATGGTGGCGCCGCGCTTCAGCACGAACCCGGCGTGCCGAACGCGGTCGAGCACGCCAAGATCCTGCAGGATTGGGATGCTGGCCGGCAGTAGCGACTCTCCCACATGGTCCCGTGGGAAGCGTTCCCGCTCCAGCAACGTAACCGCGTAGCCGCGACGCGCCAGCAGGGTGCTGACGCACGAGCCGGCCGGTCCTCCGCCGATGACAACGATGGGCGCTTCAGGCATGCGGTGCTGGTGGATGGGCTGGGCGCGCTATCGACGCCAGGCGGTACCGAGTAGCCCGCCGCGGTGTCTTCGAACCGGGTGCCTAGCGATAATACTGCGAGAACACCGGCTCCTCGCGGGTGATGATTTCCAGCACGCAGGGCTGTCCGGTTGACGAGATTTCCTTGGCCCGCTCGATGGCTGGCCCGACTTCGTCCGGGTCCGTCACGTACTCGGAATATGCGCCCAGGGCTTCCGCCATGCGAGCGTACTCTCCGCTAACGTACTTGGTGCCGTAACGCTCCGTCGCGATCGGGATGTTCTTTTCGTAACCGCCCATGGCGCCGTTGTTCACGATAACGGTGATGATCCCGAGCTTTTCACGAGCCGCTGTTTCGAAGTCTGTTCCTGCCATGCCGACCGCGACGTCGCCCATGAGATTGACGCAGGTCTTTTCCGGGAAGGCCACCTTGGCGCCCATGGCATAACCCAGCCCGCTGCCCAGTTGGGTGGAGTTGCCCCACCCGATGTATCCCCGGGGCGTGGTGGCCGCGTAAAACGGCACGATCTGATCCCGCGGGTTTCCCGAGTCATGGGTGACGATGCTGTTGGCCTTGTCCAGCCGCGCATTCAGCTCGTAGACCACGCGGTACGGGCTGATGGGAGTGTCGTTGCTGGAGAGCCGGGGCATCCATTCGGCCAGCCATTCCTGCCGCACCTGCCGGATCTCGGCGGCTACCGTTTCATCTCCGCGCCGGCCATTTTTGCCCAACCGATCTTTGACTTCCTCAATCAGTTGGCCCAGGACCAGTTTCGCATCGCCGACGATGATCTCGTCCAGCGGATACTCACCGTTGAGGTCCTTTTCGTCGATGGTGGATTGGATGATGGTCTTGCCGGACGGGATCGGAGCCGACGCGAGGGTCTTCTGGAAGCTCGTGCCGATGCCAAAGACCACGTCGCTCTTCGCCAGGAATTCGCCCACCATCTTCGTTCCGGTATTGCCGCCGGCGCCCAGGGCCAAGGGGTGGTTTTCCGGGAAACCGCTCTTGCCCAGCGTGGTGGTCATGGTGGGGGCGTTGAGCAACTCGGCCAGTTCCACCAATTCCGGGGTGGCCTCGGCGTAGAGCACTCCCTGGCCCGCGTAGATGACGGGGCGGCGGGCGTTGACCAGGGACTCCGCGACGCGTGAAACGTCGCGGGGATCTCCAGCCGAGCGATGCTTTTGTTGCGGAAGGTAGTGGAACTGCTCCTCCGAGATCTCTCCCGCCAAAACGTCGTTTGGCATCTCGACCAACACCGGATAAGGGCGGCCGGTGCGGAGTTGGGTGTACGCGCGACGCATCATCTCCGGTATCCGGTCAGTGTGGTTAGCGGAGTCGGCCCACTTGGTGACGCCTTCGTAGTTCCTGGCGGCGTCAAAGTCGGAAGACGTCCCTTGCCGGCGTGTCCCCGGGTGGTTGGGCACCATCAGCAACGGCGAGGAATCGGCATAGGCCTGGGCCACACCGGAAAATGCGTTTTCAATACCGGGTCCGCCCTGGACGATTACCACGCCGTTCTTGTTGCCGTTGTTGACCCGGCTGTACGCGTCGGCCATGTTGACCGCAGTGCGTTCCATGCGAGAGATGATCGGCCGTATCCCGGCCGCCGCGCAGGCGTCGATCAGGATGTTGTTGGGAAAGCAGAAAACGACGTCGACGCCCTCCCTGGCCAGGATGTTGGCGAACGCGGTCTTACCGTCCATGCAGTTGTCCTCCGTTGGATCTCGATAGCCGGGGCATTATACCCGCCATGGGATGGTCAATGAGGTGAGGCGGCGGGTCTGACACGTCAGTTCGCCTCGGTCAATGCGCCCGTGCCCATGCTGTTGTCGATAGGGCTGCCGTAATTGCGGCCGACCAGCAGGCCAATTTGGCGTCTGCCAGTCACGTCACCACTGGCCGCGCAGTTGCGGATGTCGCCGCCGTTGTCACCGATCAGTCCGCCCACATACTCGTTGCCCGACACGGCTCCGGAGGCGACGCTGGCATCAACCACGCCCACGGTGTTCTGGCCGATGAGTCCTCCGACGTAATCAGTGCCGGTGGCGCTTCCTTCCGCCATGCTCCCGCGTATCGATCCCTCGTCATTGGAACCGATCAGCCCGCCGACGTAGTCGTTTCCGGAAGCGGGGCCGCTGGCGTCGCAACGGGTTACGTCGCCCCGATAGTTGTGTCCGATAAGCCCGCCGACAAAATCCTGGACGGCGGAGGCATCGCCGCTGGCGCTGCAATCGCTGATGTCGGCGTCGTTGTAGCCCATCAGTCCGCCGACATTGGAATCGCCCGCCGCATCGCCGCTCGCCTTTCCTTCCTCAATGACACCGTCGTTGAACCCAACTAATCCGCCCACGTTTTCCCGGCCGGAGGCCGATCCTTCGGCGACGCCTTGGGTAATGGTTCCGGCATTGTTCCGCCCGACCAGCCCACCCACGTTGTCATTGCCCGTGACGGAGCCGTCCGCCGAGCTGTTGCCGATAGCGCCTTCGCTGTCTCCAACCAGCCCGCCGATGTCGTCTTCGCCGTCGACGACGCCTGATGCCGAGCTACCTTCGATGGAACCGCCCTCTTCGTGGTATCCCACGAGTCCACCCAAGTTGTCGTTGCCTGATACCTCGCCGGCAGCGGAGCACGAGGTGATGGACCCGCCGTTGTTGCGGCCCACCAGGCCTCCGATATCGTCGAGTCCCCGTACGGTTCCCGATGCAACACAGTCGCTGAGGTCCCCGTCGTTATAGCCGACGAGTCCGCCGACCTTGTTGTTTCCGGTGACGGCGCCGTCCGCATGGCTGTCGACCAGCGAGCCTTCCCCGTTGCGGCCGATCAGACCCCCAACGTTGTCATGGCCGGTAGCGGTCCCGGTGGCCAGACTGTTGCTGACCATGCCCTGACCGTTGTAACCGGCGAGTCCGCCGACGTTGTCCTGTCCAGTGACGGCGCCCTGTGCGCTGCTGTCGGCGATTTCTCCGTCGTTGCGTCCAATCAGGCCTCCAATGTCAGTCCTGCCGGTGACGTCGCCGCTGGAGAGGCCGGCGCTGACCTTGCCGCCGTTCCCTCTGCCCACCAGCCCGCCGACGTTCACGTTTCCGGACACGTGCCCGGTGGCTGACCCGCTTTCGATGCTGCCGTCGTTGAACCCGACCAGACCGCCCACGAAGTCGTTGCCGGCCACGTCGCTCGCCGCCGAACTGTTGCGCGCCGCGCTGCCGAAGTTCCCGTCGATTCGCCCGACCAGGCCCCCGACGTACCGCAGGCCGGTGACGGCGCCGCTGGCGGCGCTGTCGGATATCCTCCCGCCATCTTTGACGTCGCCGACCAGGCCGCCCACAAAGTCGTTTCCGGTGATGATTCCGTGGGACACGCAGTCGATCACCCGACCGCCTTCTTCATTGTTGCCCACCAACGCGCCCACGTAATCGTGACCCGTAACGTCGGCTTCGGTGACCGTGACGTTCCGGATCACTCCGCCGCTGCTGAACCCAAAGAGACCGACATAATCCTCGTTCGGACGGGAGATGTACAGATTGGCGATGGTGTAGCCGTTGCCTTCCAGGGAGGTCTGGAAAGCCTGCTGGTCGTCGGAACCCCGGTAATAGCCGACGGGTTCCCACCCTGACCCTGCATTCCAATATGCGTCCTCAGGATCCGCGAGACCGTTGCCGTTGGTGTCCAGGTCCAGGCCAGTGACAAGCTCGTAGCCTTCGCATCCGCCCACACGGCAACCCATTCCATCCGCCGGATCGGGAAAAGCCGCCAGGTACGCGCCCGTGCCGGCAGCATCGTCAACAGCGCCGTCGCCATCCATGTCGTATCGGATGGCGTCCAGTTGAGGCAGGTCTCGGATCTCAATCAAGCCGTCGTCATCAGCGTCGTAGTCGCCATCGATGACGGGCGCCGGCGCCGGATCCGGTGTGGGGGTATCGGCGGGTCCGTCGGCGGGGGTAGGCGAAGGTTCCGGTGCAGTTGTCGGCCGAGCGGAAGCCGGGACAGCCGACGGGGTCGCTGTAGCAGACGGAGCCCGGGTCGGTTGGTCCCGTTCAGTTTCAGTTGCAGTGGGCCGCGGGGTTGGGGCACTCACGGCCTGCGTTGATTCGGCTGGCGCCGCCGACCGTTCCGAGCGGGTGTCCTCCCGATCTTCCTCAGGTTCCGTGTCGGAACCACAAGCCGCCATCAGCGTCGCGAGGATGAGAGCTACAGCTACTATCAAGGCGATCCGTCGCAACGACCGACCGCCGCGGATCGTCGCTGGTTCCTCCGACACATTCATCACCATGCGCACCTGCCCAATAGCCTGCCCAGTAGGTAGAACTGCGCCGCGTGTTCACACCGCGAATCAGCGAGAGTAGCCCGTCTGTCCGGCGCCGTTCTTTCAAATCCACCACGGCATTATAGCGACGTTTCACTAATCGGCATTACTGCCAATGGGGATTCGGGTTATGATAGAGCCCAAGTTGTCAGGAGGATCTGAAATGCCCGAATACATTCCGTCAACCAGGGATTGGGTGCGTGAGCAGGTTGAGTTGTACGAAACTAGCGGCGGGACCGAAGGGACCACGCTGCGCGAAACCGGTTTGCCGGTTATCATCGTTACCAACCGGGGAAACAAGACCGGTGCCGTCCGGAAGACCCCGCTCATGCGCGTGAAGGTTGGCGACGCCTACGTGTTGGTAGGCTCGCAGGGCGGCGCTCCGCGGAACCCGGTGTGGGTGTACAACCTGCGCGCCGACGCCGACGTTGAAATCCGGGACGAGGCAGAGGTTCACACCATGCGCGTCCGCGAAGTGTCTGATCCCGACGAGCGCGCTCGGCTCTGGGCTGCTTCCGTCGAGGCGTTTCCACCGTATGAGGAATACCAGGGACGGACCTCCCGCAAGATACCGGTGTTCGTCGCTGAACCTGCGTGACCAGGACTTGGCGATGCGGATCCAAAAGAGTGTTCGGCGCCCGAGACGTCGCCGAAACTCGTGATTTTCTGATTCAGGCGGTGAAAATCGTTGTTTGCCGCCGTTGATGCCAGTATAGTAGTGGCAGCGATATTGCGCCGGTCCTCGATCCTTGGGTATTGTAATCGCTGTGCCCGACGAAACAGACCTACCGTGTGCACCGTGATTACCAACCAGGCCGGAGGATGAACCGTGGCCCTTTCCGACATGACCCTTGAATGCAGCGACTGCGGAGCAGAGTTTCTCTTCACAGTAGGCGAGCAGGAATTTTACGCCTCGCGAGGCTTCACCAACTATCCGAAGCGGTGTGTTTCATGCCGGAACGCCCGGCGGGGCCAGCCTCGTGACAACTTCGGCGGCGGCGGTGGCGGCGGCGGTTTCGGTGGAGGGCAGCGCGAGAGCTTCCCCATCGTCTGCAGCAATTGCGGCGCCGACGCGACCGTACCCTTCCGTCCCCGCGGCGATCGCCCGGTATATTGCAGCGACTGCTTTAGCCAGATGCGAAATTCCTGAGGCCGGCGTCCTGGCCTCAGGTCTGAAACAAGCCTGAGGCCACTTCGACCATATGCCATACCGGGATCTTCGCGAGTTTGTCGCCTTTCTCGAAAGCAAAGGCGACCTCAAGCGCATCTCTGCTCCTGTAGAAACGGAGCTGGAGATCACCGAAATCGCCTATCGCTCGCTGAGAGCCGATGGGCCGGCGCTCCTGTTTGAAAACGTGGTTGGTCACAACATGCCCGTGGCCATCAACCTGTTCTGCTCTGAACGGCGCATGAACTGGGCGCTGGAAGTCGAGGACGCCGACAGCCTGGCCACACGCCTGGAAGCCATGATCGAAATGGTCCAGGGTGGGCCACCGCAAGGCGTCCTGAACAAGCTTCGCACCCTGGGGCGACTGGTTCACGTGGGCGCCTACCAGCCCCGAACTGTCAGTAATCCCCCATGTCAGCAAGTTGTCCTCACTGGGGAAGACGTCGACCTCTACAGCCTGCCGATCATCAAGTGCTGGCCGCAGGACGCCGGCCCGTACATCACCCTGCCGCTGGTGATCACCCGGGACCCTGAGACGGGCACGCAGAACTACGGCATCTACCGGATGCAGGTGTTCGACCGGAACACCACCGGGATGCACTGGCAGACCCACAAGGTGGGAGCCCGCCACTACCGGGCCAGCGCGGAGAAATTAGAGGTAGCAGTGGCGTTGGGCGGCGATCCTGCGTCGATCTGGACCGGGTCAGCGCCATTGCCACCGGATATCGACGAGATGGTGTTGGCGGGTTTCATTCGCGACCAGGGCGTCGAGTTGGCCCAGGCGGTATCGGTGGATCTCAAGGTGCCGGCTCACGCTGAGATCGTCCTCGAAGGGTATGTCATTCCCGGCGAGGAACGGACCGAGGGCCCCTTCGGGGATCACACTGGGTACTACTCTCTTGCCGAACCCTATCCGGTTTTCCACGTGACGACCGTCACCCGACGCCACAATCCCATTTACCCCACCACATTCGTGGGGCGGCCTCCCACCGAGGATTATTGGATGGGCAAGGTCACCGAGCGTGTCTTCATGCCGCTGATCCGCCTCATCCTGCCCGAAGTGGTTGACATAAACATGCCCGCCGAAGGCATCTTCCATAACCTGGTCATCGTGTCGATGAAGAAAGAGTACCCCGGGCACGCGCGCAAGGTGATGTACGGCCTGTGGGGATTGGGACTGCTCAGCCTGACCAAGGTGATCGTGGTGGTGGACGACTTCGTGGACGTCCAGAACCCTTCGGAAGTGGCGTGGCGAGTGGCCAACAACATCAACCCAGCCACTGATCTGGTGATGGTTGACGGCCCGATTGACGACCTGGACGTGGCGTCTCCCACGCCGCGCTTTGGGAGCAAGGTGGGTATAGACGCCACCCGCAAAGGCCCGGAGGAAGGCTACCACCGCGAATGGCCGCCAGACATTGAAATGAGCCCGGAGATCCGAGAACGGGTCTCCGCCAGATGGGCGGAGTTGGGCCTCGACGACATCATACCGTCGGATCGCTCCGGCAACTGAGCCGCGCCGCAGGTACTTGCGGCCAACATCCAGTCGGTCCGGGCGGGGCCGCTCAGCGCCTGTATGGGCGTGTGCTACCATGAACGGGTATGCACAACGCACCGGCACATCCCGGCCCTTTTCGCGTGGCGGTGGGCAAGGTTCCGCATTACCTGAACGCGATCAACATCTCGGAATCGCTGTTCGCGATGCCGTTCGGCTACATCGGAATGGTGCTGGCGTCGCACGTGTCAGGAGGCAGCGGCTGGCCTGGTTGGGCCACCTTCATCTGGATCACGCTGGCGTTTCTGGGAGTGAGGACCCTGGGGATGTCCGCCAACCGCATCATCAACGCGCGGGAAGACGCGCGCAACCCGCGCACGGCGGGTCGGCATATCCCGTCCGGCATCCTCAAGCCGCTGGAGGTTGGCGCGATGGCCACCGCCGGCGCTTCGGTCTTTTTCATCGCCGCCTGGCAATTGAACCCCCTGGCGCTGATGCTTTCACCGGTGGCCGCGGCATACGTGGTGCTCTATTCCTTCGCCAAGTACTACACCTGGCTCTGCAGCCTGATGCTCGGGTTGGCCCTGTCCATCGCGCCGTCCGGGGCGTGGATCGGGGTAACCGGCCAACTTACCTGGCAGCCGGTGCTGCTCACCTTAGGGGTCATGATGTGGGCCGGAGGGTTCGAAACGATCTACGGCAGCATGGATTTTGATTTTGACCGCGCGAACCGGATCAAGTCCATCGCGGCCCGGTTTGGCGTGCGCAACGCCATCCGTACCACACGGGTATTGCACACCCTGGCGGCGGCGGCCCTGTTGGCGCTGGGCATCTGGATGGAGTTGAACGTGTTCTACTTCATTGGCTGGGCAGTCGCCGTGGTTTTGCTGGTCTACGAAAACAACCTGGTGAAGTCCGGGCAGCCGGCCATGGTGGGCAAGGCGTTCGCGTTCAACAAGTACATATCCACGCAACTGTTGGCCTTTACAATCCTCGCCGTGGCGCTGCCTTTCGACGGCTTTCTCCCGTGGTAGCCCGGGCCGATGCCGAGGCATTGGCTGCTCGGTCGGTAATGCCGCCGCAAACTTGCCCTGTACGGATGCTGGCATGACTTCCGCCCCATCTCGTCCGCTGGTGGTAGGGATTACCGGCGCCAGCGGGTCCATAATCGCCCGCGCACTGGTTGACACGCTGCTGGATCAGAAAAAGCCGGTAATCGTCGTCGCTTCGAATGCAGCGCGCATGGTGTGGCAGGAAGAGCTCGAAGAAACCTACAACGCGGCCGTAGCCCGTTGGACCGAGCATCCACACTTCAGCACCTATGCCATCACTGACCTGTTTGCTCCGGTTGCCAGCGGAACCTTTCCTACAGCGGGCATGATCGTCGCGCCTGCCAGCATGAACTCGATCGCGTCATTGGCCCACGGCTTGACGCCCAACCTGCTTCTTCGGGCCGCAGACGTCACCCTCAAGGAGAACCGCCGTCTCACCTTGATCCCCCGGGAAACGCCTCTGCACGCTATCCACCTGGAAAACATGCTGACACTGTCGCGGCTCGGGGCAACCATCCTGCCCCCGGAGCCACCGTTTTATCTGAAACCGCTCGATATCGAAGGCGTGGTCCGCTTCGTCGTCCAGCGAGCCTTGGTAGCATCGGGCGTGATCGATGGCCTGCCAGACGAAATGCAGTACCGCGACCACGAGCGTTAGAGCAGCGGCCACGTCATGGGAAGGATCGCATATTACGTCGCCGCGAGCCTGGACGGCTTCATCGCGGATTCCTCCGGCGGGGTGGATTGGCTGCCCGAAGGTGAAATTGGCGATTACGGCTATGGTGAATTCTACGCGGGAGTGGAAGCCCTGATGATGGGCCGGCGCACCTACGACCAGGCGATGAGCTTCGGGGATTGGCCGTATCCGGCCAAACCGGCCTACGTGTTCACGAACTCGCCACCGGCCGCCGGCCCGCCGGACGTCCGGTTCGTACGCGGCAACGCCGCGGATTTTGCGCGGGATACTGCAGCATTGCACTCCGGAACCGTTTGGCTGGTGGGCGGCGCGAACCTGGCCGACCAGTTTCGTCAAGCCGGACTGATCGACGAATACCTGGTCTTCGTGATACCGACCATCCTCGGACGGGGCATCCCCCTGTTCGGCGGCTCGGGGTCGCCAACACTCCTCCAGCTGGAATCAACGCAATCTCATGCGGACGGAGTGGTTGAACTCCGCTACCGCCCTCGCGATACACGATAGCAATGGCGCACCTGCGCGGCGACGAGAAACGGCGCTACGTGGCGGAGATGTTCGCGCGCATCTCGCCCCGCTACGACCTCATGAACTCGCTCATGACGGGTGGCATGCATCACCGTTGGAAGCGAGCAACCGCCCGGCTGACCACAGGAACCGCCACCGGGCCGGCGCTGGATGTAGCCACGGGAACCGGCGACCTGGCTTTCGCACTGGCTGATTGCCGCAATGTAACGGAAGTGGTCGGCGTTGATCTATTGCCGGAAATGCTGTCGATTGCCAACCGGCGCCGGGTTTCAACGGCTAACCACGCGCAGGCGGTACGGTTCGTCCAGGCGGACGCTCTGCAGCTGCCTTTCCCGGACGGTTCGTTCATCGGTGCCACTGCCGGATTCAGTCTGCGCAATATGCCTGATGTGCCATGCGCCATCCGGGAAATGGCCCGGGTGGTCGCGCCGGGTGGCCGGGTGACCACGCTCGAGCTGACGCCCATGGCTCCAGGTATTGCGTCCAGCATGGGCCGGCTCTATTTCCACCGCCTGGTTCCCCTGTTGGGACAGCTAATCGCCGGGGATCGAACCGCTTATACCTATCTGCCCGACAGCGTAGATTACTTCCTGACTGCCGATGGGCTGGCCGATGTATTCCGGCAAGCCGGACTGGTAGATGTTGGGTACCGCCGCTTGGGCTTCGGAGGGGTGGCTTTGCATTTCGGTGATCGGCCAGCATGAGGCTTTCGATTCGATATAAACCGGTGTATTGCGCCTGCCTGGTTCATTGAAATACCACTGCCGTTGCAGCATACTTGCCTCGTAGTTGCCATTCGAGGGCGTCAAACTACGCGCCGGGCATGCAGGAGGCGGCTATGGGTACTCCAGAGCAACTGTCGCTGGGTCAGACAGAGCGCGAGAAACCGACCATTGGGCAACGTATTGAAGGGCATTTTCAAGGTAAGGTTTTGGCCGGCCTGATGCAACTGGTACCTATATTAGTTACCGTTTTTGTGCTGGCGTTCATCATTGGTCGCACTGATAATTTCATTAGACCCTTGCCCTTCGTAAAAGATCAGCCTTGGGACTTCCCAGGGGTCGGTCTGATCGGCATTGTCGTCATCTTTTACGTCATAGGTCTTTTTGTTTCTGTGACCATCGGGAAACGCCTGATGGGAAGCATGGGGTTCGTCCTGCGCAGGGTGCCGGTGGTCAAGACGATATTTGGAGTAACAGAGCAAGCTACAACTCTGCTCGCATCGGACTATAACTTCAGCCGCGTGGTGTTTCTCGAGTGGCCTCGCGAAGGTATGGTAGCTGTCGGGTTTGTGACTGGCCGGGCTTACTCCCAGAGCGGCGGCCATTCCATGGCAATCGTTTACATACCCACTGTGCCCAATCCGACGTCCGGTAATATGGCGTTCGTCAATGAAGACGACCTGTTCGAAACCGACGTTAGCGTGGAAGACGCAATGAAGCTCATCTTCTCGGGCGGTATAGTGTTACCGGAACGGCTGGTTATGGCTCGTCTTCCCCGGGAAGTCGAGGCCAAGGAACGCGAGTTCATCGGCCGCTTTGAAACAAACCCGGAATAAATGCTTGCCCAAAAGAACCGGATGGATGCCGGCCAATCGGCGGAGAGCAAACAGCAGTGGAATACGAAACCGTCATCGGACTGGAGGTACACGTCCAGTTGGACACTCGCAGCAAAATGTTCTGTGGGTGTCCCGCCGATTACCAGAGCGCTGAACCCAATACCCGCACTTGCCCGGTCTGCCTGGGTCTGCCCGGCGCCCTGCCCGTCATCAACCGGCGGGCGGTGGAATACACCGTAATGACCGGCCTGGCCCTCCAATGCCGGATCCCCGAATTCACCAAGTTTGACCGGAAAAACTACCCCTATCCGGACCTGATGAAGGGATACCAGATCTCCCAATACGACCTGCCACTGGCGTTGAACGGCCGTCTGGAGATCGATGGTGACCCTGGCCTGGGGTATGGTCGGCGACCCATCGGCGTGGAACGTGTGCATCTGGAAGAGGACGTTGCCAAGATGCAGCACTTCCCTGACGGTGCCGAGGGCTACTCGCTGGTCGACGTGAACCGTTCCGGCGTGCCGCTCATGGAGATTGTAAGCAAACCAGACCTGCGTTCTCCCGAAGAGGCCCGCCAGTATCTGACCTCCCTGCACTCCATGGTCCAGTATCTCGGCGTTTCCACAGCGAATATGCAGGACGGCAACTTCCGCTGCGACGCCAACGTCAGCATCCGGCCGGCCGGCAGCGACGCCTTCGGCACGCGCACCGAAGTCAAGAACATGAACAGCTTCCGGTCCGTTTTCATGGCCCTGGAGTACGAGGTGGAGCGGCAACAGCGCGTCGTCGAGGGCGGCGGGACCATTGTTCAGGAAACCCGCGGATGGGTGGAGGACCGGGGCGTGACGGTTTCCCAGCGCAGCAAGGAATACGCCCACGACTATCGTTACTTTCCGGAGCCAGACCTTCCGCCGTTGAACATCGGCTCCGAGTGGGTGGAGCGGCTGCAGTCGGCTTTGCCCGAATTGGCTCCGCAGCGCAAGTCACGCTTCCAGGAGGAGTACGAGCTTTCCGAGTACGACGCTGACCAGTTGACCGTCTCCCGTCCGATGGCCGACTACTTCGAATCGACAGTGGCGCGAGCCGGCACCGGCGAGAACCAGTCCGCCGTCGCCAAGGAAATCGCCAATTGGATGACCGGCGATCTCTCATACTTGCTCAACCAGGACCATCGCGATATCGCCGATTGCCCGGTCACCCCTGGCGGATTGTCGGACCTGTTGGGCCTGATCGCTGACAGGACCTTGTCCACTTCGCTGGCCAAAACGGTGCTGGAGCAAATGTACTCCACCGGGGCGGCGGCAGCGGAGATCGTTCGGCAACAGGGACTGGCGCAGATCAGCGACACCGGAGCCATCGAGGCCGCCGTTGCCGAGGCGATTGCCGCCAACCCCAAGGCGGTCGCCGACTACCTGAGCGGCAAGGAAACCGCGGCGCGTTTCCTGATGGGACAGGTCATGCGCATCACCAAAGGGCAGGCGCAACCTGAGCTTGCCCTGCAACTGGTTCAGGCTGGGCTCGAGGCTCAACGGCCCTGACGTGATAGAATGATTGGCGGAGTATCGAAATGAGCCTGCTCAACATCGCACAGATTGTCACTTCGATTGTGCTCGTACTGATCATCCTCTCTCAGGTACGGGAAGCCGGGAGCGGGATGTTCGGGAGCGCCCAGAATACCGTCCGTACGCGACGGGGACTGGAGCGCACCATGTTCCAACTGACCGTCGCGTTGATCGTGGTGTTTCTGCTGGTATCGGTGCTCAGCGCTCGTTTCACCTGATACTGGATACGCGATCGCGTTTGGTTCGGGCCTGAGTGTCTGCTCCGCCCCTGGTTCTCGCCACCGATTTTGGCCTCGCCGATGCCTACGTGGGCATGATGCGCGGGGTCATTTTTTCGATCAACCCCCAGGCTCACGTCATCGATCTGACCCACGGCATCGCCCCACAGGATGTGCGCCACGGAGCGGTTGTCCTGGCCGACGCGCACGCCTACTTCCCTGACGGCAGTATTTTCGTCGCCGTGGTCGACCCCGGGGTCGGCACCGATCGCCCAGCGATCCTTTTGGAAACGCCTCAGCATCGCTTTGTCGCTCCGGATAACGGGCTGCTGACCCTGGTGTGCCGGCGATATGATCCCGATTTCGGCGGACCTGATGCCTCGGGTCCGGTGGAGGTTCCAAGCGGCTGCAGAGCCTGGCGATTGACCAATCCATCGTATTGGCGCCATCCCGTGAGCGCCACGTTCCACGGCCGCGACGTTTTCGCTCCGTCGGCAGCCCACCTGTCCACCGGAGTGTCTCCCGATGCGCTCGGTGATCCGACCACCCTGATTACCGCCCTGTCGTTGCCAACCCCGCAACCGGAAGGCAGCGTCATTCGAGGCCGGATCATCTTCGCCGACGCCTTCGGCAATCTGGTCAGCGACATCACCACAGACATATTGGCAGACATGAGCGTGCTCGGCAGGCAATCGGAAGCGGTGGTCTCAATCGCCGGTCAAGACATTACCGGCTTGTCCCGGACCTTCCACGATCCGCCTGGAGGCGGCCTGAAGGCATTGATAGGCAGCCACGGTCGGCTGGAGGTTGCCCTGGTGGACGGGAACGCCTCGGCGACCCTGGGCGCCGGTAGCGGCAGCGAGATCGTCCTGCGTCTCGGCTGAACCGTCGGTGAGGAACGCGCTGCGTCTTTCCGTCCGGGGGGGTCGGGGAATGCGATAACGCGGGCGCGCAGCCCTTGTTGACACGGCCCGGCCCCATGCTACTATGGGGCCGTCCCAAAGCCGGCGTTGCATCCGTCGGCTTTCGTTACACCGGGCGTCAGCCCTACCGAAAAACCGCTGCGTCACGAGGAGCGTGTTGCCATGGAATTCGACCGCGACACCTTACTGAAACTCTACCGAACCATGACCACCATCCGTCACTTCGAGGAACGTGGCGTGCCCGAGACCGGTCAACGCGGGATGTCCGCGTCGGTCCACTCGTCCGTTGGGCAGGAAGCTGTGCCGACCGGCGTGTGTGCACACCTGTCCGACGACGATTACATCGGAAGCACCCACCGCGGTCACGGCCACTGCATCGCAAAAGGCGTCGATCCCAAGCTGATGATGGCCGAGCTTTTTGGCCGCAGCGACGGCCCCAACAAAGGCAAGGGCGGTTCCATGCACATTGCCGACATGAGCAAAGGGATGCTGGGGACCAACGGGATCGTGGCTGGCAGCGTCCCGCTGGCCGTCGGGGCTGCGCTGACCTCCAAGATCCAAAAACTGGGCCGAGTCGCTGTGGCGTTCTTCGGCGACGGCGGCGCAAACCAGGGAGTGCTGCACGAGTGCATGAACCTGGCGTCCGTTTGGAAACTACCGGTTATCTTCTGCTGCGAGAACAACGGCTACGCCGAATCCACGCCGGTTGAATACGGTCTCTCCGTGGCCAACGTCGCCGACCGAGCCGCGTCCTACGACATGCCCGGTATCCACGTTGACGGCATGGACGTGCTGGCGGTTTACGAAGCGGCTGGAGAAGCCGTGTCCCGCGCCCGCGCCGGCAACGGTCCAGCTCTGCTTGAGGCCCGGACCTATCGCTACTACGGCCACACAGTGTTCGACAATCCGCTGACCTATCGCACCAAGGAAGAAGAGGATCACTGGCGGGCCCGCGACCCGCTGCTCACCTTCCGCAATCACATGGTCGCCCAGGGCAACGTGATCACTGCCGAGGAGCTGGACCAGATGGATGAGGAGGCTCGGGTGTTGATGGAAGAGGCGGTGACATTCGCCGATGCCAGCCCGTTGCCACAGCCCCACGAGATCTACGAGGATGTGTACGCCGATTACCCGGTAGAAATGATGCGCCGCGGCGCCAACATGCCTGTGTAGCTTGGGATTGGCACTCAGGTGCGTACACCGCGAAACCCTGCTGCCGATTCCAATTACGCCAATTGCTGGGAGGCTGAGTATGACGACTCTCACCGAAACCCCGATGCTTCCACCGCCCGGAGAAACCCGCGAGTTGCAAACTCGGGAAGCCATCAACGAGGCGCTGATCCAGGAGATGCGCCGCGATGAAACGGTTATCATCATGGGCGAGGAAATCGCCGGTGGCGCCGGCCGTGAGCATCTGGGCATTGTCGACGCCTGGGGCGGCGCATTCCGTACCACGCGGGGCCTGATCCAGGAGTTCGGAAACGAGCGGGTGCTGGATACCCCACTCTCGGAAGCGGCCTTTGTTGGAACCGCCATCGGGGCTGCTTCAACCGGCATGCGTGCCGTCGCTGAGCTCATGTTCGTCGATTTCATTGGCGTGTGCATGGACCAGCTGCTGAATAACGCTGCAAAGATGCGCTACATGTTCGGCGGGCAGGTAAAGGTGCCCTTCGTCATGTTGACTCGCATCGGCGCCGGATTCGGCAGCGCGGCGCAGCACTCGGAGTCTTTCTACTCTCTCTTCAGCCACATCCCTGGGCTCAAGGGCGTTTGCCCATCCGATGCCTACACGGCCAAGGGGCTACTGCTCGCTGCGATCCGCGACGACGACCCGGTGATCTTCTTTGAACACAAAGGGCTGTACGGCGACACCTGTCCGGTACCAGAGGACATGTACACGCTGCCATTGGGTAAGGCCCGCACCGTACGTCCCGGCGCCGACCTCACGATCGTGGGCATCAGCAAGATGACCTGGGTCGCCGTGGAGGCGGCCGAGGAGCTGGCCAAAGAAGGTATCAACGCCGAAGTCATCGACCTGCTCAGCGTGTCGCCCATCGATTACGACCACGTGCTCGATTCAGTGCGGCGCACCCACCGGCTGCTGGTAGTGGATGAGGATACCCCGGTGTGCAGCATATCGTCCGATATCTGCGCTCGGGTGGCCGAGGAAGCCTTTGATTATCTGGACGCGCCGCCTTCGCGGGTGACACCTCCTCACACTCCGGTGCCGTACAGCCGCACTCTGGAAAACATTTACCTGCCCAACGCGGAGCGGGTGGTCAACACCGCTCGCAGATTGATGGCGTAGCCGGCCACCAAAGGGGCGGGCCGCGAACCCGCCCCGATTTTTGCGCTACGTTCGACTGGACCAGTTTTGGAGGCCAAACCATGACCAATGTAGGAAGTGGAAAACATACGTACACGCTGACTTCCGATTGGGCGAAGATGCCCGACGCCCACCCCCTGGGAGCGGTCAGCGCGCTGGCCAGCGACTCGGCCGGTGACATTTACGCGTTTCACCGTGCCGATCCGCCGGTCGCCATTTTCGACCGCACTGACGGTTCGTTCAAGAGCGGTTGGGGCAACGGAGGGTTCGTCTACGCTCACGGGTTTTACATCGAGGACGACATCGTGTACCTGACCGACCGGGACACGTCGACCTGCATCATGTATACGCTCGATGGAAAACCGATCCAGATGCTGGGGCGAAATGGCGTCCATTCCGACACTGGCTGTGAGGTCGCCGGCGCTTTGGTGCCTCGGGCCGCCGGGCCCTTCAACTATCCCGCCGAACTCGTGCCGTCCCCCAGCGGCGACCTGTACGTGGCGGACGGCTATCGCAACGCCCGCATCCACCGGTTCGACAACGACGGCCGCCTCAAGTATTCCTGGGGCAAGCCGGGCAAAGAGCATCCTTACGAGTTCCACCTGCCGCACAGCCTGCTGGTCACCAGGGACGACCGCGTCTACGTCTGCGACCGGGAGAACAGCAGGATCCAGGTCTTCAACACCTCGGGCGATTTCCTGACAATGTGGACCGACACCTGCCGCCCTACAGACATCGCCGTGACGCCCGAGGGTGATTTCGTCGTCAGTCAGCTGGCGCCCCTGGACGAATCCCACCCGCCGCGGGTGGCGATAATCGACCGGGACGGCAACGTGCTCGCCCGTTGGGACAGCCGCTCGGCCCATGGAATCTGGTGCGATGCCCGTGGGGATATTTTCCTGGCGCTGACCGGCGACAAAGCGGTGGACAAATACGGCCGCGGCTGAGTTTTCTCAGGTCTGAACCAAACAATCTCTGGGGGCGGATCATACCTGCCCCTTTTGATTGATATCGATCTGCTACAATCGGCCAAACTCAGTTACTGATGTCCATCCGAGGGAGGACAATGACATGGATCTTGGTCTTTTCTATCAAATTCAGGTTCCCAAGCCCTGGGACGACAAGAGCGAAACTCGCAAGTTCCAGGAAATGATGGAGCAGGTGTGCTTCGCGGAAGAAATCGGCATGACCTCAGTGTGGTTCGTCGAGCACCATTTTCGCTCGGAATGGTCCCACTCCAGCGCACCCGACATCACCCTTGCAGCAATCAGCCAGCGCACCACCAACATGCGACTGGGAATAGCCGTGGTCTTGGCGCCCTTGCATCATCCGTTGAACGTCGCGTCCCGCATGGCAACGTTGGATGTGATCTCCGGCGGGCGCGTGGACCTGGGCATCGGCCGCTCGGGGTACCCATACCAAATGCTGCCCTATGGCTCGGATCTGGCGGACGTGTCAGAGATGGTCGAGGAATACCTGCAGATCATTCCGGGGGCGTGGACTGAGGAGACGTTCGGGTTTGAAGGCAAGCACTACCAGATACCGCCTCGCGAGGTGATCCCCAAGCCCGTACAGAAGCCGCATCCTCCCATTTGGCAGGCGGTCAGTCAGGAATCCACAGCCGAGAAAGTGGGTCGCCAGGGTCTGGGTTGTCTGGCGCAAACCAGCGTTGGGCTGGACCGGGCTGAGGGTTTGATCCGGATTTACCGTGACGCCATCGCGAATCCTGAGCCGGCCACCAAACTGGTTTATCCGCGTGTGGCCGGAAACACCGTAGGCCTGTGCATGGAGAACCGACAAAAAGCGTTTGAGCGCGCCGAAACCATCATCGACTGGTATCGTGAGCAACAGCGCATTCGTGATTCATACGTGTGGCAGGGATACGATCCCGCCAGGGTTCCCGAAGACTACCAGTGGCACTATCAGCGTGCGGTCAACGCCGACAGCGCGCGTGCCGACGCGGTTAGTTCACGCCAATTGATTGAAGAAGGTGGCCGTTTCTGTATCGGCGATCCCGACGATTGCATCAAGTATATTGAAGACTACGAGCGGATGGGTGTCGACGAGATCATGCCGCTGTTTCAGGTAGGGCCAGTGACGCATGCTGAAGTCATGGAGACCTTGCGCCTGTTCGGAAAGCACATCATCCCGCATTTCAAGGAGAAAGCCCGTCGTGAAGCTCTGGCGGCCGACGACTGACCGAGCCGTTGGAGCGCGTTGCCAATTGCAGGGCGCTCCCTGATTTCGACACACTTGAGGGGCGGGTCATTGACCCGCCCCTCTTGTAAGCCTGATTTTGGACCGACCGACTAGCGCCCGTACTCGCTGCCCGCGCCGTTCCCGTAACCGTTGCCATAGCCATATGGCTGTCGGTCTTCGGTAGCCATTCGAGTCCGCTCGCGTTCGAGCCGAACCTGCTGGCCGCGAGAGACGTATCCGTACTGGGATTCGGGATCGTGGCCGTTGGGCGGCGGCATGAAGTGGCGGGACCCGAAACCGGCGTATTCCAGAGTGCCAGCCAGCTGCATCGGCGTGTTGTCCTCGCCCATGATGTCGCTGATGGTCGGAATGTTGTCGTTCTGCAGCGGGAAGAACAGGGAGATGTGCATATGCCGATCGTCCGGGGACTGCTGGAAGTTGGACGACGCGAATGACCACATGACGTTCGGGTAAGCAACGTCGAAGTCTTCGCGGTGCATCTGGTCCTGGACGTCTGCCGCTATTTCGGCCAAACCCGAAGGCTCCACCGGCAAGGTGATCACCATGCGCATCACGGTGTCGCCCTCAGGGAATGGATGCTTTGCCAACTGCAGGTCGGTGCGCTTGGGATCCATGATGTCCCACATCGCCGATTTTATCGCGAACGGCAACTGCTTGGCGTTGTCGTTCACCACCACGATTTCCCGACCCCGGAAAGGCCCAAACAGCCGGGACCCGTTGCGAGTATCGGCTATGTCAACGCGGCGGTTCAGCACGCGCACCCCAAACCAACCGTTGGAGTAGTCACCGAAGCTGTTGACGGTTTCCGCCATCGAACCCGCGTCAACCTGATACCGCATGCCGGCTTCCATTGAAGCGAGAGCAATGGCAAGCTTGTCGTCCAGGCGTTCGAAGTTCGGAGACATGCCGTTATCGGTGATCAGGGCCGGATGACGCTGCAATTCCTGGACACCGCGGCTATTTCGTACCAGCCGCGTGCCGATGGTTTCCTCGTACGCGCCCCACGTTTCGCGGCGCATATTTTCCTTGAGAACGGCTTCGCTGGGCACCAATACTATGGGGAGAAAGGTGGCTTCCGGGAAGCGCTCACGCATCAACCCGTGCAGCACACCGCCGAGCTTGGCGTGGCCGCCAAATCCCAGCCATTCCAGGATCAACTGTGGGGGTGAACCCACCTCTTCGGAACGGCGCGCAACGGTATCCACCATGCGTTCCATGTCCCGATGAATCAGGCCGTAGAAGTCCTTGTACGCGTTGGGGTCCCGCAGGAACCCGTCAACTTTCGGGAGGAAGCCGGGAATTATTACCGGCAACTGCCCGCCACGAACACGGCGCATCGAGCGAGTTTCAGTATCGATGGAGTCGATGGTGCCCTGGTTGCAGTCGTACATCAACAGGCTCTGCACGCGGTCCAAGACCCCGGCTTCGCCCATACGCCTGGCCCAACGCCAACTCCGCTTGTATCCCGCAGTGCCGACCGCTATCGAAACGATCGGTGGCGGAGTGCCTTCGCGAGTGAGATCGCTCTGCGCGCCCAGTCTATGTGGGGCATTGCGGCGAATGTGGAAAGTGCGATTCTGATTCTTCGGCGGCATAGTTATGTTTACCCCCTATTTGACTTGGGAGGAACTGGCCCAGTAGCAGAGAAAGTAGATTTCGCTTTAGACTAACTACCGTAGACCTAGCAATAGTGCAGGTCGGCCGCACCCTCATGGGCGGAGGATCCACACCAATCCGCACGGCATAGTTGAATACCTTGACAGTAACAGAAACGACTCTACCAGATGAAAACAAATACGTCAAACCCGATGCATTGCGGACAATTCAAAAAAAACGCTTGTCTTGCTAAACATATCGGACATGCCCCTGGCCATCATCCTCGAATTCCGTAGCAGTGTCCGCCGGTGGCAATATCGGATTGGGCGCCGGATCGCGCAGGTGAAAATACGACCCAAAGCCCGTCTCCGCCAACACCGTCGCTCCGTAAGAAGGCGTCGCCTTCTGTCCACGCAGTATCTCGGTGACGCCCTGTAATTCGCCGTTCACAGGATAGATCCTGGTGACGTGCATATATGGGTCAGGCTCGATACCGTCCGTGAAACGCGCGGTGTTGAACGCGATGTCCAGGTTGGTAAACCGGTCGAAGATATTGCTGTGGTCGAGCGCCTCTGCTGCTTGGGCCGCCACGGGCTCCAGTTCGTCACCGTGCAACGGCAACGACACGACTATTTCCTGAGGTGCGTTGGGGGGTTGATTGATCCCTTCCGCAAGCTGAGCCGCCGCATCCAGGGTCGACCAAATGGCGTTGCCCAACAACGCAGATAAATTGTCGTCCTCACCCACGGCCGCGTATTGGCGCCACCAGGGAGGGAAGTTCAACCACTCGAACTTCCGAGTGACGGGCATCTTGCGCTTTACAGCGGCCATGCCGAGCCACCCGCTCGAGGCGGGCATGAGGCGTCGCAGGGTCACGCCCAACTGGCTGATGGAGGGATCGTTTTCTTCCCCAAATTCTGCCACTTCAAACCCGGCAAGGCCGGTAGCCAGGCGAGCGTCGTCTTCACGGGCGTTGACATCTGACTGCGTGGTTACCAGGCAGTTGGCCCCTGACAGCAGGTTTTCGTATTGCTCCCAGATGTATCGCCTGGTCCACTCTTCGGAAATGTGGTCCTTGGGCAGCATCATGACCGGCAGGACCGTGGAGTTGGGGAATGCGTTCTGCATCTTCTGGTGCAGGATGCCGCCGAGCACTGCGTGCCCGGAAAACCCCATGAACTCGATGATGGTCTCGGGTACACGGCCGCACCGTTCGGAGTGGAGCATCACCTGGCTGATGATGTTTTCCATATCCCGTTCCAGCGGTCCACGGAAATCCCGGAATCGCGTCGGGTCACGCATGAAACCATTGGGAACCGGAACGTAGTTCGGGAACAGTATCTGGGTGCCGGCGCCAGTGCGCGCGGAGCCGAAAGACTTTTGCAGCGTCTTTTGTACGTTGGACACGGTGACTTCGTTGCAGTCGTAGTAAACCGAAGTCTGGATACGGCCGGCGGCTGAAAGTTCGGACATGCGCTCCGAAAATAGCATGGCCCGTCGCACTCCGGCCGTTCCTACACCCACCACAACCAGCGTTGGCGGGGTACTCTCAACCACACCGCGCTTCGCGGTATGGAGGAGGCGGTGGTTGCGGCTGCGCGCTCTGACAAAAGACGATGGCATGTTTACACGTGAACCGACATGGGTGGCCGACGCGGACCCCATTACGGGTCCGTCGTCGGCCTTATTCTAGCGCGGTTTCCTTAGCGTCGCCAAGCCACCGCGATGACCGGCTTCGCCGTGATTGCTGGTTATGTTCCTGGCTTTAGGAACTCCAACACTGCGTCGACGAACCCTTCCGGATCTTCGATCTGGGGAATATGTCCTACGCCGGGCATGATGTGCTTGCGTGCGCGGGCGATGTTGTTGTGGAGCAGTTCTTCCCCGTCGCGCAGTCGGTCGACTTCACCGTACAGTACGAGGGTTTCGCGTGCGCTCACCTGGGGTAGCCGGGTCATAATGTCGTACCAGGCCAGCGATTCGTGCAGCTTTTTGACCCAGGCGCCAGCCTGCGCTCGCGTACCGTTATTTGCGTCCACCCATTCCTGACGGGGCTCGGCGAACGTCGTGGACTCCTTGGCGGACTCCATGGTGCGGGGCACGGGCATTCCGTCGGCGTCATAACCGGCTGCCGCCTCGGCGATCCGCTCCGGGGCAGTACGGGCATCCCAAACCGGGGCGCCGACCAGGACCAGTTTATCCAGTCGTTCCGGGAATGAGGCGGCCATTTCGGTCGCCAGCACGGCTCCGACCGAATTGCCAACGTAGTGTCCGCGGTGGATGTTGAGGATCTGGCAGGCGTCATCAAGAGCCTGCGCATAGTCCGGTATGTTGAAATGGCGGGTGGGTTTGTCGGACTCGCCATGTCCGAGCATATCGAACGCATAGCAGGTGTAGTGCTGGCTGAAAGAATCTATGACTGAGCTCCACGCCCATGTGGATGTGCCCAGGGGATGCAGCATCACCAGCGGGTAGCCGGCGCCCTGCTTGACAAAGTGCATGTTGCCTTCACGAGTGGGGACGGTGTCGGTAAGGTCGCGCCGCACGAACATGATCGTGGCCTCCTGAGAGTCTGTGGCCGAACTGAACTGGAACTCGCGCCGGGGTCGGCCGGACGGTTGCCGCAATGCTAGCGACGGGCCCGGACAAAGTCAATCGCGCCACAAGGAGCCGACCGGTAGACCCGGGGCAAAATCGAGCGCAAACCCGGAAACACAAAAAGCCGGGGGAACACTCCCCCGGCTCGAATGCCTGGTTGTTGTCGGAAGGTCGGTGGAACTTAGTCGGCTGCCTGCGGAGCGAAGTCCTCGCGGGCCGTTGGGGCCACGGTCTGCACGCTCTTCTCGTGCCGGCGGAGGATGAAACGAGGCACGATAACCCAGAGGGCGAAAAGTCCTACAAAAGCGGCTCCGGCGGCGATGGCAATCATTTTTCTGTCTCCAATCTGGGTTGAGGGACGCTGCCCGTTTCGTTGGAGACAGTATCGCGGTCGGGTGTTACGCGGATTTTGCGCCAATGTAACGACTGTGTTACCGATCGACGAAATGAACGCCGGCCTACAAGGATTGGGCTAGACCTGCCGAGCCCTCACTCCCAGCCACCAGTGCTTGCCCTTCCCGCGGCGTTTGCGCTCGTATCCATGCGCCCGGAGTTCGAGGCCGAACTTGCGCTGGCTGTGGGCCAGATAACCCTGATCCAGGCACCATTGCGCATATGAGGCATACAGGTCGCCGGCCGGCGACATTGCTTCCGCACCGGTGGAGCACACATCGGCGACGAAATCGTCGATTGGACCGCACTCGTTGGCTTGCGAGGCTATCGTTATTGCCGGTTGGGGTGGTCCGTCGGGCGCGATCCAACCGGATCCTGGCTCCGGTCCGGAGGCCGCTGGACCCTCTTGGCGCAGGCGTCCAGTGCCGCTGCCATAGCCCGGGATCGCAGGACTGACTCCGTCCGGGTTCCCCGGTGACAACTCTTCGAAAGCAGTGTAATCACCCTTCGCGATTGCGGCTGCGTCTGGAACCGGCATACCGTCCACGCAATAGGACGCAAACAGCACCAGATCGAGATAGGACGCGAGCCCGCCCAGGTGTTCCCACCTGACCTCTCGCCCGTTCCATGTCGAAGCGTCCAGGGTGAGGTCCATCGCCGGGCATTCGAAGCGCCGGCGATATTCCATCGGAACGACCCAGGTCGGGTTCAGCAATTCCCGGTCCAGGCTGTGCGAGGTGACATAACAGACGGCACGCACTGCTCTCACACTGGGGTCGGGTTCTTCCAGCGGGTCGTCAGCGGAAATGCCGTCCAATTCGCGTTGGGTCTGCAGGGCGCAAAGGGCGAACGCGGCACGGACCTGGTTGCTGGCGCACCGGAGCAGCCCGCGTTGGTCGGACATTTCCAGTGGAACACTGGCGTCCATCGGCTGCCCATCCGCTGTATAGACTTCCGTGCTGGCCGGTACAAACGCTGGGGTTATCAATCCCCGGTGCGCTGCCGCGTAAAACGCCATGGCTACGCACAGGTTCTCCCTGGCCAGGCGGATACGTTGGCCGGGAGTAAGAGCGGATGTCGATGGAGAGTTGGTCAATGGGCCAATTGGGTAAGGGGCAGATGAACATCCGCCCCTGGAGCGCCGGGTTATTTGACCACGACGATTGCGACTATTTGTTGATGTCCATCACCACCTTGATGATGCCATCCTCGCGCTGCTCGTACATGTCGTAGGCAGTTTGAATGTCTGAGAAACCGACACGATGGGTGATCATCTCAGCGGGATCTGCCCATCCCCGGGAGCGCAGGTCCACCATGTCCTGGATCTGGCTGATGGGATCGCCACTGCGGGCGCCGGTGGTTGGGATGATGCGCGGTTGCTTGTCCATCCACAGGTTGTGCTCGATGGGCACCATGTGGTCGCTCTGGATGCCGAAGATGATGACCTGCCCGAACTGGCGCACGTGGCGGAAACACTCGTTCAGCGGTTCCGGGTAACCCGCGGCTTCAACGCACACGTCCGGGCCACGGCCCTTGGTGATTTCCATAACCGCTTCCGCTACGTCCTGCTTGTCGGGGTTGATCCGGTGAGTGGACCCCATCTGCTTGGACTTTTCGAGACGATAGTCCAGCGGATCGACCACAATAACGTTGCGGGCGCCCATGCGGGACAGGATCATGGTGAAGCTGAGGCCGATGCTGCCCTGGCCGAATATCAGGATATTCTGCTGCAGCGGGCTGCCCATCTGCCGGCAGGAGTAAAGCACGGTTCCCGGCGGTTGGCACATGACCCATTCATCCAGCCCGCCCTCATCGGGCAACAGGGCCAGGCGGCCCGGCTCGGACAGCACATACTCGCAGAGCCCGCCGGTTCCGGGGTACGGAATCGTGATGACGCGCTGTCCCTCGTGGAACTCGTCCGTCTTGCTCTCGATGATTACGCCGGCCAGCTCGTGAGCGCCCTTGCAGGGGGCCATCGGGTACTCCGATTCGTCCAGCACCGGCCCGTAGGTGTGACGGATGTCCGAACCGCAGACGCTGACGCATTCCATCTTGACCAGGACCTGCCCGTCGGCCGGAGCGGGAGTATCGACGTCGGTGAATTCCCACCGCTTGGGGGCTACCAGTTGGGCTGCTTTCATTTGGGGTTTGCTCCTTTGAAATAACGCGAAGGGTCGTGCGACGGACGCACTACCTGGCAATCATAGTATGCGGGCGGATTTGGCGACAAGGGTGTCGGGATCGGAGACTAACCAATCGGCCGATTGGTGACCTCGCGGTCCACTTTCCGGGAAATCCACTGGCCGTGACCTGCCGGGGCGCTCAACTGTCCGTTCTCGACGGCGACCGTGCCGCGCATGACTGTCATCACCGGCCAGCCTTCGATCTCAAAGTCCTCCCAGATGCTGTAATCGCTGATGTGCAGGTCGTCCATCGTCAACCGCTTCTTGATCGAGGGGTCAATGAGCGTGATGTCGGCGTCGCTTCCGGGCGCAAGCGCGCCCTTGCGCGGGTAGAGGCCGAAGATGCGGGCAGCGTTGGCGGAAGTGACGTCCACGAAGCGCTGCAGGGACATGCCCCGCTTGGACACTCCTTCGCTGTAGGTGATGCCGACGCGGGTTTCGGCGCCGTTGTGGCCCCCCGTGACGTCGCGCACGGTCTTTCCGGCGATCTTGAGGTTCCAGTCGGTGCAGTACTCGTCCGTGGCCATGGTGTGCAGGCCGCCCCAGGCGATGCCCTTCCAAAGCATGGCCGCGTCTTCGGGTGACTTGAGGGATGGGTACGTGTGGTACTTCATCCCGTTCTCTTCCTTGTAATTGTTGGCGTTGAAGCAGGCGTAGTTGTGCAGCGTTTCGCCATAGATCGCCATGCCCTTGTTGCGGGCCTCGCCGATGGCGTTGATGCCCTCTCGAGCGCTAACGTGGACGAAGTAGACGGGGGAACCGGTCCATTCCGCGACGCGCAGCACTCGGCGGAAGGATACGTCCTCCGATTCGTTGCTGTGGACCTGGGGCATGTTCCACCATTCGTTCCTCTCCTCGCGCTGGAGCTTCTCGTACATGTATTGCACCATGTCATCGTCTTCCGAGTGGACGAGGAGCATGGCGTCATTGCGCTGGATGACCTCCATCAGGTCGTGGAGGTGTCCCATGCCGACCTTGCGGGGCTCGCCCGACATTTCCGGCGGGCGAATGTTGGTGGTGAAGATCTTGACGCTGGACCAACCGCCCTCTATGTATTCGTGCAGCGATTCCAGCGTGCGCTGCGGAATTTCCCCGAGCAGCATCAGGTGGTGGGCATAGTCGGCGTAGGAGTTGCCGCGCCAGGAGATATTCCGCTCCTGGATGGCTTCCTCGATGGTGTTGCCGGGGTGGTGAATGGCGAAGTCCAAAAGTGTGGTGGTGCCGCCAAACAGGGCAGCTCGGCTTACCTGCTCCGGCGGCGCGGTCCGAAGGTTGCCGGGGCCCATGATGGGGGCGTCGATGTGGGCGTGGGGCTCGATGCCGCCCGGAACTACGATCTTTCCGGTGGCGTCGATGACTCGGCCGACGTCGTCAGTCATGGTGTTGGGCGCGGTGATGGCGACGATCTTTTCGCCCTGGATGCACACGTCCCAGTCGCCAACGCCCCAGGGCGTGACGACCTGGCCGCCGCGGATGATCAAGTCCAGCATAATGTCCCTCCGTGGAAGCCGTAAGCCGGCGAAAGGTGTTAGGTCGGACCGGCCAGGCGCCGCCAGTATAGCGCAAAACCCGCACAATTCGACCGCTCCGATTCCATTCGACACCGTGCGGTGTCACGCGGTAGTGACGCCTGTCGCCGGGCGTGGGAGCATCACGGTGACTTGACTGATTTGCCGGAAGCATTCCAACGCGGCGGGTGTGGTTGCGCGCCGGTTTGCCGCGGCGCGTCCGTGGCCAACGTGTAGTTGAATGGCAGGCGTGCCGCGTTCCCTCACATTTGCTGCCATCGACGATTTCTTGTCACGCTCGTGAGATGATCAGCACAGTCACGATTCTGGAGATCAAATTGGCCGGCTCAGTATGACCTCGCTATAATGGGCGCGCCGCAATCAGGCCGGCGCCTAAACTTCCCCGTACGGCGAGGATTTCACCATGGCCACCACCTATTCGTGCATCAATACCGAAACCATTACGCGCCCCATGATGATGGGTCGGAACGAAGTGGAAACCCACATCGGCGTGGTTACGTTGAACCGCCCCGAGGTTCTGAACGCCCTGAATCTGCAACTGGTGCGCGAGCTGGACCAGGCGATCACCGACTATGAAGCGGATGACAGCGTGGGCGCGGTCATCATAACCGGCGCCGGTGAACGCGCATTTTCCGCCGGGGCGGACATCCACGAGAACCGTGAATTTTCACCAGAACAGCGCGACGCCGGGCAGGCCGAGCGCGCCGAATACACCTGGCATCTGCACACCAGCAGCAAGCCGGTCATTGGAGCGGTGAACGGCCTTTGCTACGGCGGAGGCACGGTGCTGGCAACCAGCTTGGACTTCCTTGTTGGTTGCGAGAAATCCAGCTTCCGGTTCCTCGCGGTGAACTACGGCCAGATGAATGCGACCTGGAGCCTTCCGCAATTGGTGGGCATCCACCGGGCCAAGGAGCTGTTGCTCAGCGGGCGCGAGGTTTTTGCCGAAGAGGCGTACCACATGGGGCTGATCAACCATTTGGTGCCCTCTGAAGAGCTCATGGATCGCACGCTGGACATCGCGGCAGGCATCGCGCGCAACCGGGTTGAAGGCCTGGCGAACATCAAGCAGTTGTTGCTGGAGCATTCCGGACTGCCCATCGAACAGCAGTACCGCAACGAGATCGAAGGCCGAACCGACCGCTTCAAGGGCCTTACGGTGGAAGAAGGGTTCTCGGACTTCCTCGCCAGGAAGGGCCGCAAACCCCAATCTGCCTGATAGAACGTCCCATCCGGTCCGGAACCATGACCGACGAATCTGAGCCGGTGGATGTCCCGCCGGTGGGCCGGGCTTCGGGCGACGTGATCATCGCTCCGGATGGGTCGGAGGTCCGGCTCCTGTTGACCGACGTGCACGGGGCGACGCGTTGCAGCGTGGTCGAAGTCACCATCGGCGCCGGGGAAATCAGCCGGCCGGTGCGTCATCGCACGGTTGAGGAAGCGTGGTTCGTGCTTTCCGGGGCCGGAGAGGTATGGCGTTGTCCGCCGGCCGTGCCGGCAGACCAGATTCTGCCTGTGCGGGTCGCAGCCGGAAACTGCCTCGTGATCCCAATGGGCTGGGATTTCCAGTTTAGAGCGGATGCGAACTCAGATTTGCGATTCCTCTGTGTCACCATGCCGGCGTGGCCGGGCATGGACGAGGCGGTGGAGGCTTCGAAAGGCGGGCTGGGCGCGCCTACCCTGGCTTCTCCCCAGCCTTAACCCTGACGCCGAACCTCAATAGTTTCGCCGTCCGCCAGCGCGACGCGGCGGTATTGTATCCCCATTTTTAGCATCCAGTATCCGAGGGTGGCGGGGCTAACTCCCAGATGTGAAGCCGCACGGCTCATGCCCATCTCGTTGACCAAGTCAGGGACCAGACTCTCCAGCTGCCTCCCGTGGTTCTCTTCCACGCTGCGCATTAACTTGGTCTTTCTGATTCGCTGCGTTGCCATATCCTCTCTTCTCTTCCCGTTGTTATTCGCCAGCGTCGCTGCGAAACGGGGCTGGCGGGTGTTGCGATGGCGCAATCATACACGAATGTCATATGGGCGCACACTGAGCCGGTGCCACATCTTGCGCAATTTTTATGAATAGTTATAAAAGACGCCGTAATTTGGGTCCCGCCAGCATCCACGGAGAGATTGAGGTCTGAAAACTCAAACCGGCGCGCTCCGCGAGTTGGCCAATGCGGCTCCCCGGCCCGGACTAAGGCGGGTTGTACCGGAACCGCGCCTGATTCCACACGCTCGCCCCGGCTCATGGGCGCATGGAGTAAAATCGCACCATGTCTACAGCGGTGGGCGGTGGACGCCTGACCCCGGTACGTCGACAGTACCTGACCATCAAGCACTCGTACCCGGACGCCGTGGTGCTGTTCAGGATGGGCGACTTTTATGAGTGCTTCGACGAAGACGCCCACACGCTCTCTTCGGCGCTGGAAATTGCCCTGACCTCCCGAACCATGGGAAAGGATACCCGGGTGCCCATGGCCGGGGTCCCCGCCGTCTCCCTGGACTCCAACCTGGCCCGGCTCATCAAACAGGGGCACAAGGTCGCTATCTGCGAGCAGTTGAGCGACCCGGCGACGTCAAAAGGCCTCGTTGAGCGCGGGGTCGTTCGGGTGGTGACTCCGGGTACCGTGCTTGAGGCGGCGTTGTTGGACAATCAGGCCAACAACTACCTGGCCGCGGTCTGCACCAGTGACGAGCAAGCCGGCCTGGCCTACGTCGACGTCACCACTGGTGAGTTCGGCCTGTGCCAGTTGCCGAAGGATCAACTGGTCCTGGAATTGGCGCGGTTGCAGCCGTCGGAAGTCCTGGTACCAAACCGTGACGGCTTTGAGGATCTTGTTGCCGGCGACGGCGGACTCGGCGATTCTGCAACCGTCAACCCGTTTAACGAATCAGCTTTCAGCCTTGACTCGGCCCGTCGCGCCCTCCTGGACTACTACGAGGTGCTTTCGCTCGAAGCCTATGGGCTGGAGTCCAACGGCGTGACGGTCGGGCCCCAGGCAGTGCGTGCAGCCGGCGCGATCCTGGAATACCTGCAGTATGCCTGGCAGGGTGAACGGCCGACCTTGTCCCCGCCCTTCGTTTACAGCACGGCTTCGTACATGACGCTGGACCCGCAAACCCGGCGGAACCTGGAGCTGTTCACCGCGGGAAGATGGGACAGCCATGAAATGTCCCTGCTGAAGACGCTGGACGGCACCCGTACCCCGATGGGCGCGCGCCTGCTCCGAAGATGGCTGGGACAGCCGTTGCTGGATCTGGAGCGACTGCAGCGTCGGCTCGACGCGGTGCAATTCTTTCACGACGACGCGTTTCGCCGCGACGAAGCGGCCTCCGCCCTGTCCCAAATCTCGGATCTGGAGCGGATCTTCAGCCGGGCGCAGACGTACACGGCCACCCCGCGGGATCTGTTGGCATTGAAGAGGAGCGTGGAGGCTGCCGAGGCGCTCGGGTCTATCTTCTCGCGGGATCAGGTAGAACCGGTTGCCTGGATCGCGGGCGATCTGCGTCCGGTACCCGACGTGACGTCGCTGATTGAGCGGGCCATCGAGCCGGAGCCATCAGGCTCTGTGGGCGAAGGAGGAGTGATACGGCCCGGATTTTCCCCGGAACTGGACCGTACTCGCGGCCTGTCCCGGGACGCGCGAGGTTTCATCGCTGGTCTTGAGGCAGAGGAGAGGGACCGAACCGGCATCCGCAACCTGAAGGTGGGCTTCAATCAGGTTTTCGGCTATTACATCGAGGTCAGCAACTCCAACCTGGATTCGGTGCCAGACCACTACCAGCGACGACAGACCCTCACGGGAGGCGAGCGATATATCACTCCCGAGCTCAAGGAGTTCGAAAGTCAGGCGTTGGACGCGCGCGAGAAGCTTGGGGAACTGGAACGCAGCCTCTACCGCCAGGTTTGCCGGCAGGTTGCCGACCACGGCCCGGCGATATCCCGACTGGCGTCGGCGATCGCCCGCGCCGACGCGTTCGTTGGTCTCGCTGACGTGGCCGTGCGCCACGGATACGTGCGGCCTGAGCTCAACGATGGCGTGGCCATTCGTATCGCGGACGGCCGTCATCCGGTGGTGGAACGAGTGCTGGGATCCGGGGCGTTCGTGCCGAACGACGCGGCGCTGGATTCCGACGACGCCCAGATCATGCTCATCACCGGTCCGAACATGGCCGGCAAGTCCACCTACATCCGCCAGGTGGCGATAATAGTCCTCATGGCACAGGTGGGCAGCTTCGTGCCGGCTTCGTCGGCGACCATCGGCCTGGTGGACCGCATCTTCACCCGCGTTGGCCTCCAGGACGACCTGGCCACCGGCCAGTCAACCTTCATGGTCGAGATGGTCGAAACCGCAGCAATTCTCAACCAGGCTTCGTGGCGTTCTTTGGTCATTCTTGACGAGATTGGCCGCGGCACCAGCACCTATGACGGGCTGTCCATCGCCCGAGCGGTGGTGGAACACCTGCACAACAATCCGCGTCTGGGTTGCAAAACGCTGTTCGCAACCCATTACCACGAACTGACCGAACTGGCATCCACGTTGCCGGGAGTTCGCAACTACAGCGTTGCCGTGTCCGAGGAGGATGGTCGGGTGGCGTTCCTGCGTCGCATCGTGCCGGGCGGGGCAGACCGGTCGTACGGCGTGCACGTGGCGATGTTGGCAGGCATGCCGGCCTCGGTGGTGAGCCGGGCGCAGGAATTGCTCACTTCCCTGGAGCAGGATCGCGGATCAAGCGCCGGTTCGGGCCGGGGTGAAAGAGGCCAATCCGATCCATCACCTCAGCTGCCATTGCCCCTGTTCGCCTCCGAGCATGACCGCCTTGCCGAGGCATTGCTGGGAATGGACGTGTCGAATCTGACGCCGCTCGAAGCTATCAACAAGCTGTACGAACTTCAGGAGCAGGCGCGCCTCTCCGAGGACTGACCCATCGCGCTGGCGTGTTGGAACGCATCCGGGCCGGCGAGCGCTGCCCACGATTTGCGGCTGGTCTGGCGCCTCAACCCCCGGGCTTGGCTAGGCGGGACGCTCGCGTACTTTGCTTCTCGCAAGCTACCCATTCGGAAACTGCGTCGCCGGGATGCGGATAACTACCAAGCCAGGTCAGGTCGGGGTTGTCAATTCGGCCAGCGCCGTTAAGTCCGCAACGACCAGGTCCGGTTGCGCGTCGGTCTGGCGGGTTCCGCCACCGCGATCCGGGCGGTTTACCCAAATCGACCTGATGCCCAACCGATTGGCGGGCTCGATGTCGTGGTACAGGCTTTCACCGACGTGGAGCCACCGCCCCTTATCGGTGCCCATTACAGTCTCCGCGAGTTCAAAGCTGCGAGCATTCGGCTTGTACGCTTTGGCCTGCTGGGAGGTGATTACGGCGTCAAATTCGACGCCCAGCGCTCGGGCGGATCCAGCAAACAAATCGTCGTCCACATTGGAGATGATTGCCAGCTTGTATCGCTGCTTGAGATTGTGAAGCGCATCCCGGGCGTCCGGAAAAACGGGCCAGTGAGGCAGGGAATTGGAAAGGCAGTTGGTCTCAGCCTCGGTAAGCGGGAGGTCGAGCCTGTCGCCGATCAACCTCATTACTTCGCGCAGGGCGACGCGGTATTCTTTGAAGGCTCCTGAGCTTTGAACCAGCGGCTCCACGTCGGAAAACAATTCCAGAATTTCCGCACTGGTCTTTGGGAGGCCGTAGGTCTCCAGTACGCCTGAGACCGCTGTAGATATGCCCGTCTCCCAATCGACCAGGGTGCCGTAGCAGTCGAAGCTCATCCATTCGATATCGGCGAAATTGATCATATTCCGTACCTGTAGTCTGAACGAATGCCCGGTTGAGAGCAGTTCCAGTCATTCGATTGGCGCTTTCGACGTGACGGGTGCGGGGCTCCCGGGGGCGTGTTGCGACCCTCTGATGGGAGGAAGCGCAACAGGCGGGCCGGGCTGAAAAACCAATGACGCCGGGATACCGGCGCCATGTAAGGTTGGCGGTGAATGGTGGGCCTGGATGGACTCGAACCAACGACCTCAGTCTTATCAGGACTGCGCTCTAACCGCCTGAGCTACAGGCCCACAGGGACTACCATTATACCAATCCGTTCGCCCTGCGCAATACGACGCTGCGGGTCACGAGTACCCAGTTTGTCATCGCGAGGAGCGTAGCGACGTGGCGATCTCGTTCCTGAAGGAGACCCTGCTGCCCCGACGAGATTGCCACGTTCCGCTCGCAATGATAGTTCCAGTGAAATTGGGTACGCGTGAGGACGCTGCGGCTGCAATCATCCGAGCGGAGGCTATTCAACGCCGGCCACGCCGCTTCGCCGTTCCACCAGTACCGCGTCCCGCCAAATGCCATGGAGCCTGGCCACCGCCTTGCGCCGGCCGAGCACCCGAAACCCGCACGACAGATGGAGCGCGATGCTTGTCGCGTTTTCCGGCAGAATGCTGCTCTGCAGCGTCCAGAAACCGGAACGCTCCGCCTGCCGGACCAGCTCCTGGAGCAATGTCTTGCCGATTCCTTGCCCGCGATGGCTCTCGTCAACGTAGATGCTGTGCTCGGCAACTCCCGCGTAACAAGAACGCGTCGAAACCGGCGCCAATGCCGCCCAGGCGACTACGTCATGGTTCAATCGGGCCACCAGCCGGCATTCTGACAAATGCCCGTTATCCCACGCGTTCCAGTCGGGCGGTTCCGTTTCGAAGGTCGCGTTGCCCGTGGCGATGCCATCGGCATATATCCGGCAGACCGCGCCCCAGTCATCGGGAGTCATGGGTTCAATGGTGAGGGCATTGTCTGAAGTGGTCATTCGGATGGGCCGCACTTTGCTTTGCCTGAGGGGAACGGCTGCAGGGTAAACAGCCGTTGCCGGATGTGGGTCGGGCCTGCCGGCTGCACGCGTGAAACGGTGGACGCCGTTGGCGGCTCCGGGGTTCAGGGTATGCCCAAGGCTGCAGCCTCGGCACTAGCCCAGCCGACGCAAAAATGATATCGTTGCGCTAACCTGTAATGGCGGAAAAACCGTCATACTTACCGACGGAAATCCAACGTGGAGGGATGAAATGCCTCAGATCAAGCACATCGCAATCGCCACCAACGACGCGGCAAAGACTGCCAAATTCTACCAGGAAGTATTTGGCCTTCGCGAAGTCGCCAAACTGGAAAGCGCCAACGCCAACGGCTATATGCTCAGCGACGGCAACGTCAACATGGCCATCCTGGACTTCCAGAACGACACCGTAGCCGGAGAGCGCGGCAAGGACTGGGAGGGCATCCACCACATTGGTTTCGAAGTGGAAAGTCTTGAAGAGACGGAGGCCCGCCTGTCCGCCGCCAACTCCAAGCCCATGGACGAGGTCAACCACGCCCTTCATGCTGCCATGTCGGGTCCGCGCACGCAGAACGTGGAAACCAAATACGAAGGCCCCAACGGCGAAATGATCGACGTTTCGGAAACCGGCTGGGTGGGCACGCGCGGTCTGGACTAGGTCGGAAAAGCAATAACTCCTCCAGCACCGAATACCAGTTGAGGAGGGCGATGCGGTACCGCATCGCCCTGGAGCATCGTGAACGCTACACCGCGACAGCTGACTTGCTACATCAAGAAAACTCAGGCCAACCCCGAGACGTGGGAGGGGTTCTGTGTGGAAGTGGACATCCCGGCTATCGGGGATACTTACGAAGAAGTCGTTGGGAAGATGCATGAGCGCCTGGGAAACTATATCGATTTCATCCATGATCGCCAGCCCGATGACGAACAGATGCTGATGTTCCGCCCAATGCCTGGCGGACAGGTGTGGAAGCTGAAATTTGAAGAGCGCGTCCTGCAACGTCTGCCGTTTTCCAGTCGTCAGATTCGCAAAACCTTTGTCAGCACCGAGAAAGGTATCCCGCCGCAGTTGGATCCCACGCACACGGAATTGTGCTTCAGTTGCCGAAAATATCGCAGCGTGAACCAGTTCGAGGTATTCCACGAACCCAACTCCGCCTACGTGTGGTACGACAAGACCTGCAACTTCTGCAAGGATGCCGGAGTCGACTGAACGGCGCCACCGGATACACGAAAAAACGCCGCCCCACGTCCGTGGAGCGGCATTTTTTTCATGCTTGTTCCGCCCAGTTGCCGGGCGTGCGACGAGAGCTCTACGCCGGCCGGAAAACCAGACCCGGTTCATCCGGGTCGATTTCGGTCAAGTCGATGGCGAGGGCCATTCCGGTGCGGATGTTCTGCGGGTTGGATGCGTCGACGCCGGCAATCCGAGCCGAAATCCGAGGCCCCTCTTCCAGGGTGACGATGCCGGTGCAGTACGGGTTGTTCCGGCCAAACCCCTTCGCTTCCAGTGAAGCCGGCGCGACGGATATGCACGTAAAGGTGCTCAACGTGGCGCGGCCGCTGAATTCGTGCCACTCCATGTCACGACTGTGGCTCATGGGGTCAACGGGACGCGCTTCCGCGTAGATGTTGCCGTTTTCACGACAACGGACACCCATGAACCGGCCTTCCTGCAGGAAAGCGTAGAACGATGCCGCGTTGAACGGCCGGGATTCCGCTTCCGAAGTCATTCGGGATCCTCCTACCCGCGCTGCAACACGTTGACGACACAGGTGCCGCCGGTACCGCCCACATTGTGCGTCAGGCCGAACTCCAGGTCGGGGTTGGCCAACTGACGTTCGCCGGCCTCGCCGCGGAGTTGCTTGTAAACTTCGATGACCTGGGCCACGCCGCTGGCACCGACGGGATGGCCCTTGGCCTTCAGGCCTCCGCTGGTGTTGATGGGACGATCGCCGTTGCGGGCCGTGCGCCCTTCGTCCACCGCGTGCGGGCCCTCGCCCGGGGCAAAGAATCCCAGGTCTTCGCTGGCGACGATCTCGGCGATGGTGAAGCAGTCGTGCACCTCGGCAACCCCAACCTGCTCCGGTCCGATGCCCGCCATCTCATAGGCCTGAGCAGAGGCGATTTTTGCCGCCGACAGGGAGGTCAACTCCTCGGCATCATGGAGGGGCCGGCCGGTGGCCTGTCCGATGCCCGCGACATGCACCGGCTTGTCGGTGAACTGGTTGGCCAACTCGCTCGCGACCAACAGCACACAGGACGCGCCGTCGGTGATCGGCGCGCAGTCGTAAAGGCGCAGCGGCCAGGCGATCCACGGGTTGGCGCGAGCGTCGTTCAGGAAGTCCAGCTCGTCTTCCCAGTCCGGAACGGGTTCACCACGCTGCTCGGCCCTGGCCTTGCGCCGGTCCATCATGTCCCTGACGGTGACCTGGAACTGAGCCTTGGGGTTCAGTTTGCCGTTCTCGTGGTTCTTGATCCCTACCTTCAGCAGGTGGTCGAGGTTGGTCTCGTACCGATCCATGTGCGCCTTGGCGATGGCGCCGAAAATGCCGGGGAAGGTAAGGCCGGCGGGCACCTCGTACAATCCGTCCGCGGCGGAGGCCAGCACGTCGGTTACTCCTTCCGTTGGCAGAGAGGTCATCTTTTCCACGCCGCCCACCAGCACCACGTCGTACATGCCGCTGGCGATGGCCATCACGCCTTCGCGCAGGGCGCTGCCGCTGCTGGCGCAGGCGTTCTCCACGCGGGTAATCGGCGTGGGTGTCATCCCCAGCCAGTCGGCCATGATGGGGGCGGTGTGACCCTGGTGCTCGAACAGGTCAGCCGAATAGTTTCCCAGGTAACCGGCCTCGATGTCCTGGGCTGAGATGCCCGTATCGATATTATCCTGCATGTCGTGGAACGCTTCGACGAACAGGTCGCGGCTGGTCTTGTCGGGGTAGGCCCCGAACTGGGACAGGCCGGCGCCGACTATGGACACCGGACGAGCCAGGCGACGGGAACGGGTGGTAGCCATTTGATATTGCTCCTAGCGTGCGGTTGCGGTGGCACATCCTACAACAAAAATCGCAGGCATTGCCATACTGAGATCCCCGGCGGGAGGCGATTTCGCTACTCCATCTGACCAATCCCCGTAGAGGAATTCGTAAGATCGATAACCGATTCAGTAATCGCCTGCTTTAGTCGTTTCTTCCGACTGTTTTTGGTCGAGGCTGAGGTTGATCACGATATAAGGCACGTCTAGTGTGAAGGTGCGGGCGTGTGCTAGTGGGTACCTCATCTGGTTAGAAAGTTGATCAGCATGGATGCCGTTGCCAGCAGTGTGCTGGTTAATGCCACCGATAGTGGGAACCAGTGTTGCGAAGCCCAAGTGCGGACCGGGTGCTTGAGTTGCCGGAGTCTTTGATAACCTTGCGGGGACAAGCCTCTGGACCAGCCGTTTCTTGCCTCGTTACCATCTGCGTTATATAACGGCACGAGGTACCCATGTTTGACGAGGTACATCATTACGCATGTCAGTGCTTGCATGTGCTCTGGGGGATGATTCGCGCACATAGACTTGAACCCGGGGTGGCTCGGACTCATTATTTCGCCTGTGGAAGCAGTTTCTAGGATTTCCCTTTCCAATTCTTGATAGTCCAAATCGGGCATATTGACTCCACGTAGGGCGGTGCCGATCGATAAAGACGTCGTACGCCTGAGATTGCGTTCAAGACTTAAGACATCTGAGGGATCGTGTGGGGGATGAGACTTGGAAGCACGTTCTAGCACCCTCCACGATGCTGGATTTGATTGCCGGCAAAGATCCAAGCGTTGGCCAAGAGTTTGGAGGACAAATCGGCCCAGGGTACGCTAAGGATTCTAGGGGCAACGTTTTGGTCGAGTTTGAACCATTCTACCTACCGGCCGACGGAGCAACGTGCTGGTTGTAGGTGGAACAATTTGATCTTTGGGAGTCTGAAACTAATTGGATCGACTCGCCTCTTGGCCACTGCTCCACAGCTGTGGGGCAATTTTCAAGAACGGCTCGATCCTTATACGTCCGAACTTGGTAGATGACGTTTTTCGTCAAGTCTTTGACGAGCCCTATCGCGTCGATAAGGATTGCCGACTAGCGAAATTGCCTCCGCCGGCGGAGAGCTTGAACCGTTCGGTTCTCTTGGTGGCGGCGAATTGACCCGCTGGATCGGTCAATTTGCGGGTGGCAAATGCCCGATGCTATACTTTTTCCAGTCGATGCTGCCGAAGCGGTTTTTGCGGAAGGCGACGGGCGCAGTATACGGAGGGGACGATGATACAGAGCGCCGTCGTGCAGCAACTTCGCCAGGGAGGCGTCCGTGTGACGCCCCAGCGGCTGGCCATCGCCGAGGCGGTGCTCAACTCCACCGACCATCCCACGGTGCAGCAGATCCATGAACGGGTCCAGCAGCACTTCCCATCCATGACCCTGGCCACCGTTTATTCGACCCTGGGCGTTCTGTCCAAGAGCGGGTTGATCCAGGAACTCCCCTTCGCCAAGCAGTCCCGATACGAGAGCAACGTCTCGCCCCACGTGAACCTGGTGTGCATCGGCTGCGGGAACATCGCCGACGCCGACGACAGCAGCGACATCATCATCCGGCTCCGTGACCAGGTGTCTAACGAAACTCGGTTCCAGGTCATGTGGCAACGCGTCGATTTCCACGGCTGGTGCCGGTCGTGCCTGCCGGCAGACGAGACGGCGAACTCCGTCTCCGGCTAGTCGGCGCTCCCTGTGATCACCGGCGTTGTCGGCATAACCCTGTGGACCGGCAACCTGGATCGGATGTTGCGGTTCTACCGTGACGTTCTGCAACTGCCCCTGCATTCCTTCCACGAGGATGAGGGTTTTGCCGCCTTTGAGTTGGGCGATGTACGTTTCAACGTGGGCCGGCACGGATCGGTAACGGGCGAGTCCAGGGATCCGTTGCGGGTGATGCCCCACTTGGGGGTCGATGACATCCACGCTGAACACGAACGCCTTGCCGCAGCCGGCGTGCCCTTCATCCGCGTTCCCGAACGGGAGCACTGGGGTGGCTGGGTCGCCACCCTCAGCGATCCTGACGGGAACGTGCTCCAGTTGCTTCAGTTCCCCGATTAACGGTCCAACGATTCCGGCGGTCAGTCCCTGAGCTTGCGGGCCAACTCGGCGTTGGACGGCTCAACCAGAACGGACCCGTCGGGAAAGACGATGGTCGGGATGATCAGCCGGTTGTCGTTGACCTGCTTCACGTAGGCCTGGGCTTCGTCGTCGCCGTCAACGTTGATGTACTCGTAGGCCACGGACTGACTGTCCAGGTAGTTGCGGGAGCGGTGGCAGTCGGGGCACCATTCGGCGCCGTACAGCCTGATTTCGGGTTCGGCGGTGGTCATGCGATGGTCTCCTGAAAACAGCGGGGCTAATCGGCGGCCCGGACTGCGCCCTCGTCCTGCTCGGTGTAGGTGGGGCGCACCAGTTCGAACACGTCGTCGGTATGGCAGTACATGTTGCCGGCCAGGCGGCCGGTGGGCTTGAGCGCGGCGTGATCGATCCGGAGGCCGTTGGGGCCTTCGTAAAGCACCTCGTCGCTGACATGCATGCGGACGATTTCCCCGATAACGATGCCGTGGGCGTGAGGCTGCTCCCCGATGTTCACCACCTGCACCAGGCGGCACTCCATGTTCACCGGAGACTCCAGCACGCGAGGCGGCTTTATGATATCGCTGGGGGCCTCGGTCAGGCCGGCAATGTCGAACTCGGACACGTCGGAGGGGTACTCGGCGGCGGTGGCGTTCATGGCGGCCGCGATATCGTCCACCACCACGTTGACCACGTATTCGCCGGTCTCCTCGATGTTGGTCAGCGTGTCCTTGCGCTTGTCCTGCCAGCCCGGGGCGCGGCGCGACGAGGAGAAAATGACCGTGGGCGGGTTATAGGCCATGGCGTTGAAAAAGCTGAAGGGGGCCAGGTTGACCACTCCGTCAGTGGACATTGTGGACACGAACGCTATCGGCCGCGGCACCACCACGCCGGTGAGGATCATGTTGAACCGTTCGAAGGTCTTGGGGTCGATGAGCATCGGGGAAACTCCTGCTGTTTTGCGTGGTCTGCGGTATCTGCGGTCGAATGGAACCGCGACAAGTATACCTTGCGTTGCGCAGCGTATCCCATAAATTGCCGCAGTCGCCCGCTTGGGATAAAATCCCCGCCATGTTTGACGGGCCACTGAATGGGATCAAGGTATTGGATCTGAGCGCGGATATCGCCGGGTCTTTTTGTGGGCGGCTGCTGGCCGACTACGGCGCGGACGTGCTGAAGGTCGAACCGCCCGGCGGGTCGGCGATGCGGCGGGTCGGACCCTATTATCACGACGAGCCGCACCCGGAAAAGAGCCTGTTCTTCCTGATCCTCAACCTCAACAAAAAGGGCATTACTCTCAATCTGGAGTCGGCTGCCGGCCGACGCATCCTGAGGGAACTGGTCCCCCACATTGACCTGGTCATCGAGAGTTACCGGCCCGGACATTTGGATGAACTCGGCATCGGCTACGACGCGCTGTCGGCGATCAATCCGAACCTGGTGATGACCTCGATCACACCCTTCGGGCAGACCGGCCCCTACAGCCAGTATGCCGGCGAGGAGATCGTCGCCTACGCCATGGGCATGGTGATGGGAATCAGCGGTGTGCAGGGACGCCCGCCTCTGAAGCACGGCGGCTTCCAGGCCCAGTACCAGGGCGGCCTCTTCGGCGCCGGCGCTACGGCTATGGCCCTGTTTGCCCAGGACCGGCACGGCGTCGGCCAGCACGTGGACGTGTCCATCACCGAGTGCGTGGCATCCACCATGATGGCGACCCAGACCATCTACCCGTTCATCGGCGGCGTGCAGGTCCGGCGGGCTCCGGGAACCATGTGGGAAAACCCGATGCCCTGCAAGGACGGCTGGATTATCGTGCAGGCCGGCGGCGGCGCGACCTGGGAGGACATCGCCGACTTCTTCCAGGCCCCCGAGTTGCTGGAGCCCAGGTTTGCCGACCGCGCGCAGCGGGTCCGCAACGGCCCGGCCATGGACGAGGTGGTGTTGGACGCCATCAAGGACCGGGAGAAGTGGGAACTATTCCCGACGGCAGCGGGAAAGCGCATGCTCTTCGGCCTGGTGCAGACGCCCCCGGAATTGGCCGACTGCCCGCAGCTCGAATCCCGCGAGTTCTACCGCGAGACCGAACACCCGGTAATCGGGCGGATCAAGGTGCCGGCCGAACTGTTCCGCATGACTCCGGCCGGGTATCAACTGCGCATGGCCGCGCCGACCCTGGGACAGCACAACGAAGAGATATTCGTCGACGGGCTGGGCTACGACCGCGAAACGCTGTCGGTCATGCGCCAGCTGGAAGTCGTCTGAACGCCGCAACGGATGTGGGGAGCAACTGACTGATGACCGCTCTGCCCCTGGAAGGGATTCGGGTTCTCGATTCCACCTACGTGTTTGCGCTGCCCTACACCGGCGGGCAGCTGGCGGATCTGGGCGCGGAGGTCATCAAGATCGAGGGTCCGGGCCGACCCGACATCACGCGTGGCGGCGGGCTCTACGGCACCTTCCCCGACAACGACCCGGGCGAGGACTGGTGGAACCGGCCCAGCACGTACCAGCTGCTCAACCGCGGCAAGCGGTCCATGGTGCTGGACATGGCGCAGGAGGAGGGCCGGCAGATCTTCAGCGAGTTGGTGATGGTCAGCGACGTCGTGATGGAGAACTTCACCCCCCGCGTCATGCGTCGGTGGAACCTGGACTACCCCAACCTGCGCAAGCTGCGGCCCGATATCATCATGGTGTCCAACACGGGGTATGGCCACGGCGACGGTCCCTACTCCTCCTACCCGGCCCAGGCCACCACCCAGGAGGGCACCCACGGTCACTGCTGGATCACCGGATACCCGGGAGACGAACCGTCCAAGGCCGGCCGCTCGTTCGTCGACTTCCTCTCCACCTGGAGCGCGATGCTGGCCATCGGGTCCGCCCTGCGCTACCGGAACCGCACGGGCAAGGGTCTGTGGGTGGACATCGGCATGTACCAGGCCGGCGTGATGTTCCTGTCCGAATACCTGATGGACGCCATCGCCAACGGGCGCGAGGGCGAGCGCATCGGCAACCGCCATCCCAACCGCGCGCCCCAGGGGGCCTATCCCGCCGCCGGCGACGACGAGTGGATCACCCTGTCCGTAGCCGACAACGAGCAGTGGATCGCCCTGTGCCGCCTGATGGAGCGGGACGATCTGGCCTCCGACAAAAGGTTCGCCACCCTGGCCGGCCGCCAGCGGGATCACGACGAGATCGACGAGGCCGTCGGCCAGTGGACGAAGCACCACGACAAGTACGAGATGATGCACGCCCTGCAGGCTAGGGGCATCGCCTCCGGCCCCGTGCTCAGCGGCAAGGACGTCCACTTCGACCCCCATTACCGCAGCCGCAACTTCCTGGAACGGGTGGAGTACCCGCCGGATCGGAACATGGGCACGCGCATCATCATGGGCCGCCCCTATAAGCTATCGAAGACGCCGCTGGAGATACGCGGCCCGGCGCCGAACTTCGGCCAGGACAACGTGCCCCTGCTGGAGGCGCTGCTGGGCAAACCCGCCGAGCAGGTTGCCGCCTGGGCCGACGCCACGGTGATTACCGAGGTTCCCACCACCGGCGAGCCGTCGCCGACGCTGGATCCCGAGGAACTGGTGGAGCGCCGCCAGCTGGCCGCGTGGGACCCGGAATACCGCCAGCGCCTGGGCATTTGACGATTGGGCAGTCGGGGTCTAACCTGAATCGTGGCGTGGGATCGACGCTCACGTCGCGCGTTCGGGGCCCGTAGCTCAGTGGAAGAGCATCCGACTCATAATCGGCAGGTCACAGGTTCGAACCCTGTCGGGCCCACTACACCGGTTAGCCGTTTGTCGCACGTAAGGGTCGTACAGCATGTCGGTCGGGACGATCGCCGCCGGGGCGAACCATGACAGAACTTTATTGGAACGGTGGGCCTTTTCAGCCCCGCATCGACTTCTCTAACCATATGCTTGGAGAAAATATAGAGGACGTGATTACGGCCTTTAACACTGTTCAAGAATTTATCTCAGCGACCCATAAGAACTACATCGCCTTCTTCACTGCCATCCACGGGATGCAGCGATTCCTAGAACAGTACGGGAACATATTTGTGCCTGAGCACGCGGACAATACGTTTTTCATTGGCAGCGGCCCACCGGACACCCCGCAGAGCCCTGGAGTAAGCACGATAGGGCAAATCCCTCAAGGAGAACTAATGGATAGTCTCGCGAGCGGCGGGACGTTCGAGGATTATCATGCAAAAGCTTTTCTGGTGACGGTTTTCCATCTGTGGGATGAGTATTTCCGCCCACGTTTGGCGAATCAACTGGTGTTAAATCAAACCAAGTGATATGCGCTCTGATGGGTGACTTACGTCAAGTGAGAAACTGGATCATCCACGAGCAGTCTATGGTCCCAGCTGATTACTCTGCCAAATTGCCATTCATTAATCAGGTTTGGCCTATTGAGCCGGGTCATTTGCTCATAACCAGTAAAATGATCGATTCCCTCATGGAGCAGGCCAACGCTTTACGAGTGGTAGTTGTGCCTGAAACGATGTGAGTTTGGATAAATCGACGGCTTCATATGGGCTCTCTTAATCTGAATTGCAACAGGTCCACCGTACCTTGCGCTAGACTTGAGGAACGCGGCCCCGATGAACTTGAGCAGTGGGCAGGCGGAGGGTCTTGGGCCTGTTGGAACAGACTGAATGGCAATCGTCGAATGGCGTGTTCCTCCTCGTTTCACGTGCCGTGCTGCAGCTGTAGCGGCGCATGGTTCAACAACCCAGTGGCGATGTATCATCTAGCCGATCGACTTAGCGTGAGGATATGATGGCAGAGTGGCCCATCCAGGATGCGAAGAATCAGTTCAGCTCGCTGATCAACGCCGCGTTGGCCGGCGAGCCTCAGCGGGTTACCCGGCGAGGCCAGCCGGCGGTAATCGTCATTGCTGTTGAAGAGTATGAACGGCTGTGCCAAGCGGAGAAAGCCGGCGCGCCGGACTTTATCGAGCACCTCCTGGCTATACCGAGGGCGCCCGATGACGACGCCTTCGAGTTGCCGACCAGAACCCGGGACTACCGTCCCAGGGAAATCGATCTCTGATGTACCTGTTGGACACCGACGTCGTTTCAGCGTTGCGGAGGCCGGAACGGAACGCCGTCGTTTCGGCTTGGGTGCGCAATCAAACGGCCGACAGACTGTACACCAGCGTCATCACAGTGGGTGAAATCTTGTACGGCATTGCCCGGCAACGCAGACGCCAGCCCGAATTCGCGGCGCAGCTTGAGCGCTGGTTGGAGTCTGTGATGGCGTTGTTCAAGGACCGTGTGCTGGTATTCGATGATGCGGCAGCTCGGCGCTGGGGGGTCTTGCACGCGGAACTGGGCTTCACCAGCTCCGACCTGCAAATCGCGGCGATCGCTTGGAGCCGAAGTCTCACTGTAGTAACCCGCAATACGCGGCACTTTGAGCCAACGGGCGTCCCAACGCTGAACCCGTTAGACTGAGCGGTGTGTTTTACTCACGTGACGCGAGTGCATAACTGAATGCCTGAACTGAGAAACATTACCCCCGACGAGTTCGAACTCTGGATGAGCACGGAGTCGCGGGCCCACGGCAACCGCCTGAACCACGACCCGGAGCATTTGCGGCCCCGCTTTGAGCTGGGGCGGTCCATCGCCGTGTTCGAGGATGGGCAGATCGTGGGCGGATGCCACTCCCACCTGCTGGAGATGTCGATACCGGGCGGCACGTGCGCCGTGGCCGGCGTTTCCAACGTGGAAGTGCAGCCCACCCACACCCGGCGGGGCATCATGACCCAGATGATGCGCCACCAGATCGATGGCATCCACGAGCGGGGCGAACCCCTGGCCGCGCTGTTCGCCACCGAGAGCGGTATCTACGGGCGTTTCGGCTACGGCATCGGCGCTGTCCACGAGCAGTGGTCCATCGAGAAGCGGCACAGCGCCTACGACCGCCGCCGCGACAGCCCCGGCCACCTGGAATTTGTGGACCCGGCAGACATCCTGGAGAAGCTGCCCGAGGTGTCCCGACGCGGCACCCAGGGCCGGCCCGCAGTGTTCCAGCGCGCCATGCACCACTGGGAGGACGCGGCCAACGACCCCATCCACTCCCAGGGAGGCTCCGGCGGCGTGTTCTACGTGGCGTACGTGGAGGACGGGCGCATCGACGGCTACGCGATCTACCGCACCCAGCGGCCAGCCGTGGTTGTCAACGAGCTCGTGGCGATAACCCGCGAGGCATCCGCTGCCCTGTGGCGGTTCTGCTTCGACCTCGACCTCTACGAGCGCACCGAGGCCACGAGGCGGCCCGTGGACGATCCCCTCCCCTGGATGCTGGCCGACCCTCGCCGACTACAACGTTCCGCCCGCGACGGCCTGTGGGTCCGTGTTGTCGACGCCCGTGCCGCACTGGAGCAGCGGACCTACGCCTCCAGCGACCGCCTGGTGCTGGAAATCCGCGACGGCTTCTGCGACTGGAACCAGGGTTGCTGGAGCCTCGAGATGTCGCCGGAGGGCGGCGCATGCCGGTCCGTCACCGGCGGCGCGGACCTGTCGATCGACGTATCCGCCCTGGCGTCGGTGTACCTGGGCGCGGCCAGTTTCGGCACATTGCAGCAGGCGGGGCTGGTGGACGAGGTGTCCTCTGGCGCCGTTCAGCGCGCTGACCGCGCGTTCGCTGTGCCTCTGATGCCGTGGACGCCATACAACTTCTGACGAGGTGAGAGCATGGGCAGGATGGACGGCAAGGTCGGGTTGATCAGCGGGGGCGCGCGCGGGATGGGCGCATCCGAGGCCCGGCTGTTCGCCCGGGAGGGCGCTGCAGTGGTGATCGGCGACATCCTGGACGAGGACGGAGAGGCGACCGCGGCTTCCATTGCCGCCGATGGCGGGCGTTGCCGCTACGTTCACCTGGACGTGACTCAGGAGGCCGACTGGCAGGCTGCCGTGGTCGCGGCGGTGTCGCAGTTCGGCAGCCTCGACGTGCTGGTCAACAACGCCGGTATCGGCAGCAATTCCTTCCAGATCCACGAGGAGCCGGTGGAGATGTGGGACCGCACCATCGACGTGAACCTCAAGGGCGTGTTCCTGGGCACCCGCACCGCCATCCCGGCGATGCTGGAGTCCGGTGGCGGTTCCATTATCAACATCTCGTCGCAGTTGGGCATCGTCGGGGTGCCCTACAACGGCTCTGCGTACCAGACTTCCAAGGGGGGCGTCCGCATCTTCACCAAGGCCGCCGCGCTGCAGTACGCGAACCGGGGCATCCGGGTCAACTCAGTTCACCCCGGCCCCATCGTTACTGAGATGACACGGGCCGGCCGCGACGATCCGGAGCGGCTTTCAATGATGATGGCGCGGATCCCCATGGGGCGGTACGGCGAGGCCGAGGAAGTGGCCAACGCGGTGCTTTACCTGGCGTCCGATGAGTCGTCCTTCGTCACCGGCAGCGAGGTGGTGGTGGACGGAGGCTGGACGGCTCAGTAATTCAGGGTCGTTCGACTGCGGTGAACCGCTCCAACTGTTCGATCAGTTGCTCCGGAGTGGCGGCCCGAGGTTCCACGACAAGGTAGTCTAGCCCGGCCCTCGCGTACTCGGTCAGGTCGGTGGCGATCTGCTCCGTAGAGCCACGTAGCGGCGTTCGGCCGGCGCCATCGAAGGGCTGATCGGTGACATCCAGTCCGGCGCGCAGCGAGATGGTGAAACCATCCATGCTCTCGCCACGGGATGCACGCAGTTCACCGATCCGTCCCGCCACCCGCGATACGTCGTCCGGACTCTGCCGGACGCCGTGCCACCCGTCGGCGAGGCCAGCCGCGCGTCGCAGCGCCGGCGGGCTGGTGCCACCGGTCCAGATTGGTGGGTGAGGCTGAGAAACGGGAAGAGGCGCCATGCCGAGGCCAGCAACGTTGTAATGCACTCCGCGCACCTCGGGCGTGGGTTCGGTCCAAAAGGCTTTCAGCATCGCGATGTGCTCGTCGGTAACCGCACCGCGGGCGTCGAAACTGGCATCCAACCCCGCGAATTCCTCGGCCATCCAGCCCACGCCGGCGCCGACGATCAGCCGACCGTTGGAGATCACATCCAGCGTTCCCAGCATCTTGGCGTCGAGCACCGGGTGGCGGTAGGGCAGCACCAGCACGCTGAACCCGAGACGCAGCCGTGTGGTGACCGCTGCCAAATAGGCCAAAGTCGTGACCGGTTCCAGGATGCGATCGGTGGCGGTCAGGGGAAACCTGCCGTCGCTCCGATAAGGGTACGCCGACCGCAGTTCCGTGGGTATCGCGATGTGGTCGCTCAGGAACATGCCGTCGTATCCCAGATCCTCGGCGCGTTGTGCGATTTGGACCAACGATTCGATGTGCGCCAGGGGCCCGACATTGGGCAGAATAACGCCGTATTTCATACTCAAAACCTGCGTTTGAGGGCTTGGCCGGCTGCCGATTTTGGTTGACACTCCGCCGAACCCGATGCTAGCATAACTCACCGCCGGATCGGGCGATTTCCGCCGGCGTGAACGGGGCGGCGCCCCGCCGCCAAGCCCCTGACCAAGGAGTACAACAGATGGCCGACCAGCCCGAACTGCACCGCGGTTTGATGAACGTATACATGGACACCACGGAGTCCAGTTTCATCGACGGCGAAATCGGAAAACTGCTTTATCGTGGCTACGATATCCACGATCTGGCCGAGAAATCCACCTTCGAAGAGATCGTCCACCTGGTGCTGCACGGCGAGTTGCCCGACCGGGCCCAGCTCGACGAGACCGACGGATATCTTCGGGCCAATCGCCGTATCCCCGATGAGATCATCACCGTCATCGACGCAGTGAAGTCGGCGCACCCCATGGACGTGCTGCAGACGGCTCTCATCGGCCTGGCCGCATTTGATGAAGAGTCCGAGGACAATTCAAAGGAGGCCAACATCCGCAAGGCCCTGCGGCTGACGGCTCAGGCTCCCACCATCGTGACGGCGCACCATCGCGTCCGGTCCGGATTGGAACCGGTGGCGCCCAACCCCGACCTGAACCACGCCGGCAACTTTCTCTACATGCTTTTCGACGAAGTCCCCGACGACGAGACCGTCTCCCTGATGGACGTGGACTTCATCCTGCACGCCGAGCACGGGGTCAACGCGTCCTCTTTCGCAGCCCGCGTTTCCGCCTCCACCAATTCGACGTTGCATGCGGCCGTCTCCGGCGCGGTGGGTACGCTGAAGGGACCGGCTCACGGCGGCGCCGCTGAAGAAGTGATGAAGATGTCGATGGAGATCGGCAACCCGGAGAACGCCGAAGAGTATGCCCGCAACAAGCTGGATAACCGCGAGCGCATCATGGGCTTCGGCCACCGCGTCTACCGGGCCGAGGATCCCCGCGCGAGACACCTGCGGGACCGTTCCCAGGCGCTGGGTGAAAAGCGCGGCGACCCCCGCTGGTTCCAGATCCTGACCCATCTGTCTGAAGACGTGATGGCGCCCTATCGCGACCGCGGCATCTACGTCAACGTCGACTTCTACGCCGGGTCCATCTACCATCTGCTGGGGATACCATCGGACCTGTTCATCCCGATCTTCGCGTTGGGTCGCGTCCCCGGATGGTCAGCACAGTGCATCGAGCAGTACGCGAACAACATCCTGCTGCGGCCGCGCCTGCACTACATCGGTCCCATGGACCGTGAGTACGTGCCCATCGAACAGCGTTAGTCCAGGCACGGTCTCGAAACACCAGGGGGCGAATGTTCATTCGCCCCCTGCTTTTTTGGTCGTGTACGACGGCCGTGCTATGGATAAACTTCCAGGTTTCCCAGGTGGACCTCGGCGACAATCTCACGTTCGCCCGGTGTTCCGTGGGAGTGCCCGTGATCGTCCGAGCTACGTCCAGACTGGCTGTCGCCGTGCCCCTGGCCGACGTCGGGTATGGTGACGGTTACCGTGGACTCGACCTTCTCCCCGTTGAATGTCAGTTCTCCGTGATCGTTGGTGTTCAGCGACACCCGAATTTCGTGGTCGCCGGGAGCCAGTTCGTCGATGTGGTACTCGTTCTCGAAAACTCGGGCGAGCTTCACCCCATCCACGTAGAGGTGAGCGTGTCCCGCGCCGGCGGTATGCGCCTGGTCCACCAGCTCGGGGGCAAAGCGGAAGCCTTCGGTCGCGATGCGTACATCCACGCCGCCACTCGTGTCCGGCTCTGCGGTTATCGCCACGCTTACCGAAGTTTCTGAAGCCACGAGTTCAGGGGTATTGGCCCCGTGATGATCGTCTGCCGCTACGGCGTTGTCGGATGCGAAGACGTGGAAATTTAGGGCGAACGCCCCAGCGGTGGCCGCCTCGAACACCAGCTCGCCCGGATGTCCTGGCGCAACCTCAGCCGTAAGGTCATAGCCGTGGAGGTGAATCTCGCCGTCCTCGTCGGCTTCGAACACAAGGCGGACCGTGTCACCCTGGGACACCTGTAACTCGTCCCGGGTCAGTGTCGTACCCCGATCGGTGATAGGCAATTGGATGACGACCTCATCCGACGAGGGTTGGCTCGCGGCGTCCTGGACGGGCTGGCCATCGTTGCTGTGATCGCTGGCCGCGTGGGAACCGGCGGACGCCGACGTCGTGGGTTCGGGCACCGCTGTCGGGTTGGGTTGGGCTGCGGAGCCGCACGCGAGAGTTGCCGTCAGCGCGATGGCGACTGCGACCAGGTTTGCTGGCCGGAACGCGAGATGCTGGAATAACTGCATGGAAAGAATCCTCCGTCAGGGTGGGCGAGCGCCGGCGGTCGTCATGCGGCCGCGGGTGAGCGCCGAGGTTGAATCGGGGTCGAGGGAGGACTCAAACGATAGGAGGCTGAAGCGGCGGAGGAACGCTGAGACCCCGAGCCGGGGACGGCTGCGGAGCGAAACGTTGCAGCAAGTTGCCTCTGCTGCCCGACGCGGGCGGCGGTCGCAAGGATTCTGGGGCCGGATGGTAGGGAGCGGTCAAAGCCGCCTGCATCAATCCGGTGGTGGTCTGCGTGAGGAACCGCACATCGCCATCGATACCGATCCGGTCGGCCGGGGACGATGCCCGGCCCAATTCCAGATGCGCATGTTCGCTTCGCTCCTGATAGGCGTGATTGTGCCCAACGGGAGCGCCGTTCAGGTAGATGTGGTCATGGTTGTGGGCGCGTTCAGCGAAGTGGTGGTCGTCAAGGGGTCCTACGATCGGCAGAACCAGCGCGAACAGGGCGGCCGCCAATAGCAACATCCAGCCCAACGAGGGCGGTTCGTGTGCCCGGGGAGCGGCGGTCGGGCCTCGGAATTCGCGCCGCGCCGCGCCTGGTTTGGTAGCCATGATTGATTCGTTGAGAAGCCGGTGGGGGGTGACGCTGTGCCCAGTTATCGTTGACAGTTAGATAAAGCATAGCAGATAATGTCGCGCACCAATGCCAACACACACAGGAGGCAAAACGATGGCATCTCAGGACATCGCTTTGATGGCCCATCTGATGCGGCGAGCCGGTTTCGGAGCTACCCGTGACGAACTGGAAGCGCTCGTCGAGAAAGGGTACGAGGCTACCGTTGAGGAGCTTTTGAACCCGGAGAGCCAGCCGGCAATCGACCGGTACGAGCTGGTTCGCTATCAGCCGTGGACCTGGCGCCCGGGCACGATCCAGGGCATGGGTTCGGCCGAATGGCTGCACTTCATGATCAACACCAAGCGGCCGCTGGAAGAGAAGATGGTGCTGTTCTGGCATCAGATCTTCGCCACCGGCGTGTCCAAGGTTGACCACTACGACGAGATCACCCGCATGGTCGCCCTGTTCCGCGAGAAGGGCATGGGCAACTACAAGGATCTCCTGCTGGAAGTCGCCAAGAACCCGGCGATGATCTACTGGCTCGACAACTTCGAGAATCATGCCGACGCCGTCAATGAGAACTGGGGCCGCGAGCTGCTGGAGCTGTTCAGCATGGGCGTCGGCACCTATACCGAGGTTGACGTTCGCGAGGCCTCCCGCGCCTTCACCGGCTGGACCTTCGAGCCCAAGCTGCCGCGCGGCCCCATCGGTCGCCACGACTGGCAGTTCCAGTACCTGTCCGAAGACCATGACGATGGGGAAAAGACCTTCCTCGGCGAGTCTGGAAACTTCAACGGCGAAGACATCATCAACATCGTCTGCGAGCACCCCGCCACGGCAACCTTCGTCGCGCGCCACCTGTACAATTTCTTCGTCGCCGACGAGGCGCAGGTTCCGGCATGGCAGGTGATCCCGCCCAAGGATGAGGATGCCATCGATCTGCTGGCCGACACCTTCATCGACTCCGGCTGCGACATGACTGCCGTCCTGCGCGTCCTGTTCAACAGCGACTTCTTCAAGAACGCCCGCTATGCCCGCCTGAAGAGCCCCGCCGAAGTGGTGGTTGGCACCCTGCGGCTGGTCGGCGGCTATGAGTTCCCCGGCCCCGGCCTGGGAGAAATGGCTCGCCAGCCCACCTACATGGGCCAGGACCTGCTCAACCCGCCCAGCGTGGAAGGCTGGCACACCGGTGTCGAGTGGATCAACAGCGGTTCGTTGATGCGCCGCATCAATTTCACCGCCGACATGGTGAGCGACGTCAGTCGCCCCGGCATCCGTTCCATGATCAACCGGATGCAGTCCCAGGGCGATTTGACCCCGGACGCTCTGGTTGACAACTGCCTGGACCTGATGGGTCCGCTGGAAGTTGACAACGAGACCCGCCAGGAGCTGGTTTCCCACGCCCAGAACTCCGGCAACGTGTCCTGGGCCACCGACGCGGACGTCAGCGCCTCCGAGGAGCGTATCTCCGAAATGCTGCAGCTGATCGTTTCGCTGCGCGATTATCAGTACGCCTGACGTAACCAACGTGGCGATGCCCAAGTAGGCATCGCCACAACGACCGTCTCGCTCTCCGCGCTCGCGGAACGAACTCCAGAGGAGCAAACAAAATGACCTCAACCAAGAAAGATCCGGTCCTGGTGGTGTTGCAGCTCAGCGGCGGCAACGACTACATGAACACGGTTATCCCCCACGCCGAGCCTCTGTATCGCGACAAGCGACCCGTGGTCGGCGTGCCGGACGAGCGGATCCTCAAGCTCAACGACAGCATCGGCTTGCACCCCGAACTGGCGCCGTTGCGCCGTTTCTGGGATTCCGGCGACATGGCCATCATCCACGGAGTCGGCTATGCCAACAGCCCGCGCAGCCATTTCCGCAGCATGGACATCTGGCACACCTGTGAGCCGGACAAGCTGGGAACCGAAGGCTGGCTGGGCCGCGCCGCCCGCGATATGGACCCCAACAAGGAAAACGTGGTCACCGCCGTCAGTTTCGGCCCGAGCCTGCCTCGCGCCCTGGCGCTGCCCGGCGTTCCCGTCGCCTGCGTGGACGACCTGGAGAACTTCGGCATGCTGACCAGCATCCAGGAAGAGATCCAGCGGGACAAGATCATTGACCGCTTCACCCGCCTGTATTCCCCCACCATTGGCAACGGCTTTGTCATGGATTACCTGGGACAGACCGGTCTCGACGGTCTCAAGGCCGCCGACATCCTGAAGGTTGCCCCCGAGCGGTACAGCAGCTCGGTCGAGTATCCTGACACTCCCATCGCCCGCAAGCTGAAGGGCATCTCCCAGGTGCACCAGGCTGACCTTGGCTCCCGCGTTCTCTACTGCGACCACGGCAGCTTCGACAGCCACTCCAACCAGGTTGGGATGCACGACGGCCTGTGGCGGGACGTTTCCGCCGCGGTGTCCAGCTTCTTCGACGACCTGCGCGAGAACAACGCCAGCGACAACGTCATACTGATGATGTTCTCCGAGTTCGGCCGCCGCGTCCATGACAACGGCAGTGGCACCGACCACGGCGCCGCCGGCCTCGTCATGGTTATGGGCGACCCGATCCAGGGTGGCGAGTACGGTGAGTATCCGTCCTCCAAGCCCGAGGACCTGGAACAGGGTGACCTGGTCCCCGGCACCGACTTCCGCACCGTCTACTCCACCATCCTGGAAAACTGGATGGGCCTGGATGCCAACCCCATCGTCAACGGGACTTTCGAGAAAGCCGCGTTCGTCTAGAGGATCACGGGTTCCGGCCGACGGGACACGCTGATTGGCAATACCGACCGGGGCCAGTGGGTGCAAATCTGCTGGCCCCGCAATTATGGACGGCCGGGGATAACTCCGGGACGTACTGACCAAGACACACAGGCAACGAGCAGGTAAAAATATGCTTACGCAGATCGCAAAGGGCCGAGTGTATGACTACAGCCACTCGGTGGGCCGGGGCGCAGCGTCCGGCATGGGCTTCAGCCAGCCCACTTCCATGGCCTTCGAGGGAAACACTGTTTATGTGCTGAACCGCGGAATCGAAGGCATCTCCAACGTGCCGTGGAACCGGGTCGCCTACGGCGCTCGGGTCAGCATCATTGACCTGGGCGACAGTGAGGGTGACGAGGAATTCACCGGCGAGTTCGGCAAATACGGCGACCGGGAAGGCGAGTTCATCTGGCCCTCCGGCATGGTTCTCGCGCCCAACGGACACATCTACGTGGCCGACGAGTGGATGAACATGGTGTCGGAGTTCGAGAAGGACGGTACCTTCATCAAACGGTGGAGCGCCGTTCCTGCCGACGACGGCAAGGAGCATGGCACCTCCAGCCTGGCGGTCGACGCTGATGGCAACCTCTACCTGACCGATGGCCGCGGCCACCAGGTCCGCAAGTTCACTGCCGACGGTGCGTTTGTCACCAGTTGGGGCTCCCTGGGCGAGGGCAACGGCGAGTTCAACTCCCCGTGGGGCATCACCGTGGACCAGCGGGACGGGTCGGTCTACGTGGCTGACCATCGCAACCACCGGGTGCAGAAGTTCACCGCCGACGGCGAGTGGCTGATGCAGTTCGGCGAGGCAGGAACCAAGCGCGGTCAGATGCATCTTCCCGTCAAGGTCACCGTGGATCACACGGGCGATGTCTACGTCGCTGACTGGAGCGACAACGGCATGCACGCGGGCAAGGTGCACGTTTTTGATAGCGAAGGCAGCTTCATCATCTCGCTCATCGGTGACGCCCAGTGGCTCAGCAAGTGGGCGGACATGACCGTGGTCGCCAACGCTGACTATCTGAAGCGCCGCCGCGAGGTGCCGACCACCGAGTCCGAGTGGCGTTTCGCCCTGCCCACCGACCTCCACTTCGATGAGAATACCGGTCGTCTGGTGGTGCTGGACGCCCAGCGCAGCCGGCTGCAGATCTACAACAAGATGGAAAATTACATGGTTCCCCAGATGAACCTGTGATGACCCGTGATTACCCAGGAGCAGGAACCCGACTACGTTCGGATGGCGGAAGGATCTCCCGGCATGCTTTGCCGGGAGGCGCCGCCTGAAATCCTGGAGGCGTGCGCGCTGGACAACGAGCCCACGCCGTTCCTGGAGCAGTTCTTTGAAGCGGGAATTCGCGCCCACGCTCGCATGGAGCACGGGCGTGAACTCCCGCAAATGTATGTCAACAATGCCATCCTGGTGCTGTGGCTAAGGTCCTGCCGCCTCTACACCAACAGCCTCTTGGGTGTGCCCGATCCGGACCTGGACAAGCAGTTTTTCTCCAGCGCAGACGTCACGCCGAGTTGACGCGTCCGGTCTCACCGCGCTCCGTTTCGTCTCGAGCTCAAAGCCCTTCCCGTGGCTGAAATGTTGGATCCGAAAGCCGCCGGCGCCAGGCGCTTTGAAGGACAGGTCGCTGTCGTTACCGGAGGCGGGCAGGGGATCGGATCAGCCACCGCCCGTCGCCTGGCCCAGGAAGGGGCTTCCATTGTCATCGGCGACATGGTCGCGGCGACCTCCGAGCGCGTCCGCGACAAGATCCGGGATTTCGGCAGCGCGTGCGAAGTATCCATCGGCGACCTGTCCAAATGGGAGAACGCCGAGGCTCTCATGGCCCGGGCCAAAGACGCGTTCGGCAGGATCGACGTGGTCGCCAACATCGCGGGCGGCACGATCTGGTTCCAGTCTTTGCAGTACTACACCCCGGACCAGATCCAGGCAGAGATGAACCGGAGCTTCTGGACTGCAATGTGGTGCTGCCGGGCCGCGCTGCCGTACATGATCGATCAGCGTTCAGGGTCCATAGTCAATATCGCCACTCATGCCGTGACCGGACGATTCCGCGTCCCCTACGCTGCGGCCAAGGCGGGCCAGATTGGCCTGACCACCTCATTGGCCCGGGAAGTCGCCCATCTGGGAATCAGGGTGAACTGCGTGGCTCCCAGCGGCACCGCGGCCGACGACCGGGTTACGCCCCGGGATTACGGCGTTGGGATCGATCCCCCTGAGTTGCCGGAAAGCGAACGCTCCGCCCAGGAAGAGTATCGCTCGGCCACCCGCAACTCGGAAATCCCCATGGGCCGGCGCGGCGAGGCTGACGAGCAGGCGGCGGCCATCGCCTTCCTCGCTTCTCACGACGCTTCCTACATCACCGGCCAGGTGCTGGCAGTTGGTGGAGGCCAGCCCTACCCGTTCTGAGCCCGGCCAAGCCTCTACCGCGGGTTGCTGGGCCGAACGATCATTCGCCCCGGCTTGGTCGTTGCTCCGCTGCCCGCATTGGCGTTGGCTCCGTCCGTTTGACGGTTCTGCTAATATGGCGTGAATCCATCGTGCATCGAGACGGAGGCAGCGAAAATGGGACTGAAACGCCTCTTGCTAAAGCCCCTTTCCGGTTACCCCGGCGGCTACAAGAAAATGCGCCGGGGAACGCAGGGTTACGATTCGACTCCTCCATTCCGGGTGCCGGACAACCCCCGGGACCGACGGAGCCGCATCCCTCCCAACGGGTTTCGCGAGTACTGGTATCCCGCCCTGCCGGCCAGGGACGTCAAGAAGAACCAGCCCACCATGCTCCGGATGCTGGGTACCGATGTTGTCTTCTTCAAGGACAAAGAGGGAGAGGTGCAAGCCCTGCTGGACTGGTGCCTGCATCGTGCGGTGTATCTGTCCATGGGTCGCTGCTACTTCGAAGGATTCCTGACCTGTCCGTACCACGGCGCCACCTTCGACGGCGACGGCAACTGCGTCGCCTTTCTCACCGAAGGTCCTGACTCCAAGATGGTGGGCGCGCCCGGTATGAAGGCCCGCAAGTACCCAACGGTCACCCTCAAGGGGATGGTGTTCGTGTGGATGGGCGAAGGCGAGCCCGTTGCTCCTGAGGAGGACATTCCGCCGGAGATGTTCGAAGAGCACAACATTTGCCGCCCGTCCTTCACCATGTTCGACTGCAACTGGGTGCTCGTTCTTGAAAACACCATGGACGCGCACAACGCCTTCATGGTTCACCGGAATGCCCTGCGGATGCTGGGCAGCCGGGTCGGCGGACGGCCGCGCACGCCGCTGGGTTATCGGGTGAACCTGGTCAACAACAAGAACGTCCACTACCGCCCGGGCAGCGGGAAGGCCCACACCGAACGGTACTACTACGACGAGGACGGCAACATCCCCTACCAGATGCATTACCCCGGCGTGGATGGCGTGTGGCCCCTGCACCGCTGGCGGCTCGCCTGGACCTGGTTCTTCGACTGGAAGGCCAAGCGCCGCGGGCAGGATCCCCAGTACCGTCGTGCCTCCGCGGCCGACACACCCGACGTTAACGAGTGGAACGGGACCCGCCTGCCCGGCATGTCCCGCACGGGGGGCAACAACCGCTACTTCCGCAGCACGCGCTGGCCCGTGCCGGTTGAGGAGAACCTGACCCGCATGGTCTACCTCAACGTGGAGCGGTACGAGAAGCGGCCCAGCCTCCTTCGCCGTGTCGCGAGCGCCACCACCTGGCCTTACCGCAACTGGGAGCTCAACTTCAACTTCCGCAACCAGGACTACGACGCGGAGAAGTACACCCAATATCACATGCCCGAGTATCTGTCCTCAACCGACTCGGTGGTCGTCGCCATGCGCCGCCTTTTTGTGGAGCACAACCGCGACGTCATCCGCCAGCGGGAACGCGAGGAAGCGCTGCCCGAGGTCATGGACGAAACCGAAGCTGAACGGATGGTTCGCGAAGGCGATCTGAAAGTCGCGGCCACCACCCAGGCCTTTGACGCCGACCGCCTGGAGGAAGAACTGCTGCGCCGGGTTTAGGCGAAGGCCGGCATCACTTCTTCGGCAAACAGCCGGATGGATTGTTTGGCCGCGTCGGGGTCGATGTAGCCGAACAGGTGACGCGCGCAGAAGATGTCGTGTCCGATCAGTTGGCGCTGCTCTTCCAGGCGTTTCGCCACGGTCTCGGGGCTGCCCACCAGGGCGATGCCGTTGTCGATCCAGAAGTCGTAGGACTGGGCGCGCTCGCGGAAGGTCCGACGTAACTCCGCCCGCTCCGGCGTACCCGGATCGTCCCCGCGCATGCCGTGCGGTCCGTATCCGATACGGGTGGCGCCGATGTAGTCGCGGCCCTTGCCGGCTGGAACTGCCTCCGGGTGCGCGGCCGTGGCCAGATGCGGCTCGGCCTGCTCGCGTGCCTTCTCGTCGGTCTCGGCCACGTGGACGTGTCGCGTCAGGAACGTCTTGGGCATCGGTGTCGCGTGACCTTCGGCACGCCATAGACTGCGCCAGGTGTCGAATTTTTCCGCGATCACCTGGTCCGTGTCGATGTTCTGGGAGACGTGGAAGTTCTGCCTGGCGGCGTACTCGAAACTGGCGGCGCTGTGGGCCCCGAACCATACCGGCGGATGCGGTTTCTGGAACGGTTCCGGCGTACTCAGCGCTTCGTCGAACTGGAAGAATTTGCCGTCGTAGGTCACGCTGCCCTCGGTCCAAGCCATCAGGATGATGTCCAGCGCTTCTTGACTGATGTCCCGTCGTTGGTCGAAGTCTACCTTCCATCGCATGAACTCGTGGCTGGTGACTCCGGTTCCCGCGCCGAACTCCACGCGCCCGCGTGACAACTGGTCCAGCATGGCCACTTCTTCAGCGAGCCGCACCGGATGGTGGAAGGGCAACTGGTAGATCATCACCCCGAACCGGATCGCGCTGGTGGCCCGGGCCAGCGCCGTCAGGTACACGCTGGGCGAACTGAGAAAACTGACGTCCGAACTCTGGTGCTCGATGGAGAAGTAGTACTTGTACCCCATCTGCTCCGCTTCCTGGGCCCCGCGGATATGCTCGTCATACACGTCAGCGGCCAACGCATGGGATTCCATCTGCGCCTGGTCCAGCACGTCATACAGTCCGATTTCCATCTTGGCCATGCGGTGAACCTCCGGGGTGAGATGCTCGTGTCGAGCGGCTGAATGTCCGCGCAACGGTGGTCGAGAATGCGGTGGTAGTATAATGCGCGAAGACAGGGAGGGGCTCATGACCACCGTTGACTATTCGGTATTGGACAACCTTGAGGGGTCGGGTCGTTCCTTCTACCCCCAGCGCCATTGGACCGAAGCGCCCGAAGCTGCGGTCGACTACGGGATACCGGTGGACGACGGGGTGGTGCTGTCCAGTCGGTTCCACGCGGTGGGGAAGGAAAACCCCACCGTGCTGTTTTTCTACGGCAATGGCGAAACCGCGGCCGGCTACGACGTCATTGCGCCCTTGTACAACCAGATCGGGGCCAACTTCTTTGTTGCCGACTATCGCGGCTACGGAGCATCCGGCGGCTCGCCAACCTTCTCCACCATGCTGTCCGACGCGCGCAAGGTGCTCGACCAGTTGCGCGATGAGTTGGCAGAACTGAGTTTCACCGGGCCCGTTTACGTGATGGGACGGTCCATGGGGCGCCACGCCGCTGGCGAACTGGCCGTTACCGCTGCTGAACATATCAACGGCGTCATCATCGAGAGCGGCCGTCCCAACCTGGGACGCTTCACGGAGGGTCTGGACACCGATTCCGCCCGGGCTCTGGAAGACGCCTACCACGAAAAGTTCTACTCGATAGACATCCCGGCACTGGTCATCCACGGCGAACGGGACGAACTTGCTCCGTTGGCCGATGCGGTGGGCATGCATGAGAGGATGCGTACCACGGAAAAGCACCTGGAGGTCATCCCCGGCGCCGGGCACAACGACCTCATGTATGTGGGCATACAGCAATATTTCGGCGCGCTTCAGACGTTCATGGCTCGATACGCCGAAAAATAGCGCAGTCGGCCAGGTCCGGAGCTAACGCGCTTTGGGTCCGGAGGGAAACGACATGGCAACGCAGTTAGCGGGGCAGATACCGGCTGGAAGCATTGAGGAGATAAAGGGTTCCGGCTGCAAGGTTGTAACTGGTGGCGGGCACGCGATTGCCGTTATTTACCATGAAGGCAGCATTCATGCAGTCGATAACCGCTGTCCTCACATGGGGTTTCCGCTGGACCGGGGCAGCGTCAGCGGCGGCATTCTGACCTGCCATTGGCATCATGCCCGGTTCGACCTCGCCAGCGGCGGAACATTCAATCCCTTCGCCGATGACGTGCGGAGCTTCCCCGTCACCGTGGTAGACGGGCAGGTTTGGGTGGACCCGCGGCCTACGGAACGCGACGAGGTGGCTCACTGGACGGGTCGTCTGCGCGACGGACTGGAGCACAACATCCGCCTGGTGACCGCCAAATCGGTGTTGGGTTTACATGCCGCCGGGGCGGATTATCGAGTGCCCCTTGGGATCGGAGCCGATTTTGGCACTACGTACACGTCGGAAGGATGGGGTGCGGCGATGACCATCCTCACCGCGACGGCGAACATCCTGCCGCATTTGGCCGAGGAGGATCGACCCCTGGCGTTGTACCAGGGGCTGCTCCACGTGGCGCGGGAATGCGCCGGCCGGCCACCCCGCTTCGTGGTGGACCCGCTGCCCACCGGGGAAACCCGGCCCGAGGTCTTCAAGCAGTGGTTCCGGAACTTCATCGACGTGCGCGACGAGGACGCCGCCGAGCGATGCCTGAGGACTGCAATCGAGCTGGGGCTGCCGCGCGGGGACATCGCCGACATGATCTTTGCGGCGAGCACCGACCACATCTACCTGGATGCCGGCCATACGCTGGATTTCGCCAACAAAGCGTTCGAGTTGCTCGACCACATCGGGTGGGAACACGCCAGCCAGACGCTCACCAGCCTCGTCCACGGCATGGCCCGCGCCCGACGCAGCCAGGAACTCAGCGCCTGGCGGCACCCGATCGATTTGGCGTCCCTGGTGTGGCAGGCCCGGGAAGAGCTTCCGGCGCTGTGCGAAGCGGGCCGCGTCGCCACGGGCTGGGACGATGCCGACGCTTTGGCTCGTCAGATGCTGGGCGAATCGCCATCAGACATCATTGACGCCATCAAATCGGCAATACGTTCCGGGGCGAGCGCTGAACAATTGGGCTCCGCGGTTGCCTACGCCGCGTTCCTGCGGATGGCTCACTTCCACATCTCCAACGAGTTCGGCGATTGGGACACGGTGCACAACACGCTCACGGCGGCCAATGCCCTGCACTGTGCGCTGGAGCGCGCTCCGTCCGTGGAACTGCTGCGCGGGGTGTTTGACGTCGCCATGAGCATTTACCTTGACCGGTTCCTCAACATGCCGGCTCAACGCATTCCGGAGACGGGACCCGACCCCGTGGGCAGCGCTGCGTTGTTGACCGATATCGGCGACTTGATGAATGTGCGTCAGCAGGTGGAGGAGGTATCGCATCTCGTGTCTCGCCACCTGACCGGCGCCGGAGACCCGGACGCGCTGGTGGCGGCCCTGGGACACGCGATGCTGGCTGAGGACGCCGGTTTTCACTCCTTCCAGATAGTTGACGCCGGATTTGGCCAGTACCAGGCGCGACGGGGAACGGAATCCGGCCGGCACGTGCTGATCGGCATGGCGCGTTACCTGGCTGCTCATGCGCCGACATCGCGCGCTGTGGGCCAGACCTACCAGATTGCCCTGCGCCTGCACCGCGGCGAAGAAATATTCAAGGAACCATAGCCGGGGCAAGCACGGGACCGGCTCCGATGTATAATCCCGCCTGTATGTCTCAAGTCCATCGCCTGACGGCTCTGCCGTGTAACGTTGCAACGGAGGCTTCAAAATGCCCCATCCCAGTGAAATATCTATCGACGAACTTCAGCGGATTGCTGACCATGCCGGCCTGGGCATGACCCGCGCGGAGGTCGAAGAAATCAAGCCCACTTACGACCTGTACGCCGGCTATGCCTATGAGCTCCACCAAATCGATTTCGGCGCCACGGAGATGGTGGTGGAGTTCCGCCCCGACTGGCCTGAAGAGTAGCCTCTGCCGTCGCTACCGGGCATGCGCGCACCGCAAGGAGTGATCACTCATGGCAACTGCTGACCAGCGTTTGTATTTTTTGACCATCCACCAGGCCGGGGAGTTGATGCGCCGGGGAGAACTGTCCCCGGTGGAATTGACCCGCGCCTGCCTTGACCGCATCGCCGATACCGATGACCGGCTGCACTCCTTCATCCTGCTGTTGGCGGACGAAGCCCTCGAGCAGGCCCGCGTCGCCGAGTCGGAGATGCTGCGCGGCGAATACCGCGGCCCGATGCACGGGATCCCCTTCGCCCTGAAAGACTTGTACGACACCGCCGGCGTTCGCACCACCTCCGGTTCGCGCGTCGACATCGAGCGGGTGCCCACCCGGGACGCCACCACCACGGCCCGCCTGAAGGATGCCGGGGGCATCCTGCTGGGTAAACTCGCGATGCACGAGTTCGCGCTGGGCGGACCCGACTGGACAACTCCCTTCGAGCCCGCCTGCAATCCCTGGAACTTGAACCACATCACGGGCGGATCGAGCAGCGGCTCAGGGTCGGCAGTGGCCTCGGGTCAGGCGCTGGGCGCGCTCGGCTCCTGCACCGGCGGATCCATACGAGGGCCCGCGTCCCTGTGTGGCATCGTTGGCCTCAAGCCCACCTACGGCCGCGTCAGCCGTTACGGCGTGGTGACCCTGAGTTGGTCCCAGGACCATGCCGGCCCCATGACCTGGACCGTCGAAGACACGGCGTACATGCTGCAGGCCATCGCCGGTCACGACCCCAAGGACCCGACGTCCAGCAAGGCGCCGGTTCCCGACTATTCCCGATCCCTGCGTGAAGATATTCGCGGCCTGAGGCTGGGCATGCCCCGGCACTATTTCTTCGATCCGGATCCCAGCGTGAACGCCGAGGTGGTGGCCACCGTGGAGAAGGCGATTGGCGAACTGGAGAGCCTCGGCGCCCGCGTGGAGGAAGTCTCCCTGCCCAGCCTGGACTATATCCGCGCCGCCAACTCGGTCATCATGGTCAGCGAAGCCTACGCCTACCACGAGCCTAACCTGAAGTCTCGGCCGGAGGAATTCGGGGAGATCGTCCGTGGCCGGTTCCGTGTCGGCGGCATGATGACCGCCTCAGACTACCTTCAGGCCCAGCGAGTACGGACCTGGGCTCGCCGGGAGTTTGCCGAGGTCATGCAGAACGTCGACCTACTGGTGACTCCTACGATGACCCAGCCGGCGGCGGCATTCGAAGGCTACGACCCGTCGAGCACCGCCCGGGGGCGCAGCTTCACCGCTCCGTTTAACGCCACCGGTTTGCCGGCGATTTCTGTGCCCTGCGGCTTTACCGAGACCGGCCTTCCCGTCGGCATGCAGTTCGCTGGCAAACCCTTCGACGAGCCCGGCGTCATCCAGGCGGCTTACACCTACCAGCAGCACGCCCGTTGGTACGATCAGCGGCCGCCGATTTAGTATCCCGGCTCGATCACACCTGCTAAACGGAACGGTTCGGTGAAAAAGAGGTTGGCGCTGCTTCGCTGGTGGATTGCCGGCTTGACCATTGCACTGGTGGTGGTTCGGATCGTCATCAGCGCCGGAATGGAGATCATCAGGACGGCCGAAGCTGACCCGTACGGCGCGGTGTCGTTGGGCACAGCCATCGTTGATCTGTTGTGCCTGGGACTGGCCGTGACCACGGTCATAGCCTTTGTGCAGTACGGCCGGATCTTCAACGCGCGGGTTCCGACAGAATGAGGAGAGGCGCCAGACGCGAGATCGCCCGTTCGTCTAATGCTCTAAAAGAAAACGACGATAAACGTAACCCGCAGCAGGCCGAAGTGGGCCGGGGCCATCGATACGGTTGAGCGGCGTGCCGCTTAATGGTAGGATACCGCTGGCGATTTGTTGATTCAGATCGAGGAGGTTTTATCAATGGCATACAATGACCATGACATCGGATTGATGGCTCATCTCATGCGCCGGGCTGGTTTCGGAGCAAAGTACGATGAGCTCGAGGCCCGTGCGGCCAAGGGGTACGACGCCACCGTCGACGAGTTACTGCACCCCGAACAGCACGACAACGGAATGGACCTGGACATCGCTGAGCGATGCTTCATCGAGTGGAGCCACCACACCCGGGGCTTGCCCGAATACGTCGCCTTCCGGTTCATCAATTCCAGGAACCAGTTGGAAGAGAAGATATGCCTCTTCTGGCATAGCATCCTCTGCACCGCGGACAGCAAGACCCAGAGCTACCCGACGTCCTATGACGAAATCGAGATGTTCCGCCAATACGGCATGGGCAGTTTCCGCGACCTGCTGTTGCAGATTTCCAAAGATCCAGCGATGATCTTCTTCCTGGACAACTGCCTCAGCCACAAGGGCGCCATCAACGAGAACTACGGCCGCGAGTTGCTGGAGTTGTTCTCCATGGGCGTCGGCATGGACGGGGAATTCAACTACACCGAGGACGACGTGAAGGAATGCGCTCGCGCGTTCACGGGCTGGACCATTGCCAACAACATCCCGGGTCAGCCCTACGGCCGTTACTCCGCCAAGTTTGTCTACAACCCGGACGACCACGACGAAGGTGTCAAGACCTTCCTCGGCGAGAGCGGCAATTTTGACGGCGAGGACGTGATCGACATCATCGCGAAGCAGCCGGCCACCGCCCGCTTCATCTCCCGCCACCTGTACAGCTACTTCGTGGCCGACGAGGCGCAGGTCCCGTCCTGGATGGACACCCCGCCGCGGGATATGGATACCATCAAGATGCTGGAGGACGAGTATTTCCGCTCCGGCTACGATATCCGTTCCATGCTGCGGGTCCTGTTCCACTCCGATGCGTTCAAGAACGCCCGCTTCCAGCGCGTCAAGAGCCCCATCGAGACCGTCATCGGGACCCTGAGGCTTGTGGGCGACTGGACGGAACCCAAGCCCGGCTTCGAGTTCATCTTCGACGAGATGAAGCACATGGGCCAGGAGATCTTCAACCCGCCGTCAGTGGAAGGCTGGCATACCGGGCGCGAGTGGATTGACGGGGGCACGCTAGTGCATCGCATCAACTTCACCGCCGATTTCGTGGGCGATGTCAAGCAGCCTGGAGTTCGGGAGATCATTGACCGCCTGGCCGATCAGGGTCCGGTCATCTCGCCAGAGGATATGGTGGATACCACCTCCCTGTTGATGGGCCACTACGAACTATCGCCGGAGACCCGCGAGATGCTGGCCGCAAGCCTGGCCAAGGGCGGAACGATCAACACCGACACCGCGGAGTTCGCCGATCGCGTCAGCGAGTTGCTGCAGATGATCGTCGCCACCAAAGAATATATCTACGCCTAGCCGACACCGACGCGGCTGGCGCGAATTTGCCTTCGAACCGCGTAACCAATCCCACGGGAGGAAAAATCGTGACCGCTACGAAGAAAGACCCGGTCCTTGTAGTCCTGCAGATGTCGGGAGCTTTTGATGCTCTCAACACCATCATTCCCTACAACGACCCGTTGTACAAGGACTATCGCCCTCACCTGAAGGTGGAGGTCGAGGACGTCCTGGCAGTTGACGACAAGGTTGGGTTCCACCCCGCCATGGCCCCGATCAAGGATATGTACGACGACGGGAAAGTCGCCGTCATCCAGGGCATTGGCTATCCCAACCCCATCCGCTCGCACTTCCGCTCCATGGATATCTGGCACACGGCCGAGCCGGCCAAGATGTCCAGCGAGGGCTGGCTGGGCCGCGCCATCCAGGACCTTGACCCCAACAAGGAAAACGTCCTGACCGCCGTCAACTTTGGCCGTGGCCTCCCGCGCGCCCTGGCGGCGCCGGGCGTTTCCGTCGCCTCTGTCGGCAGCCTCGAGACCTACGGTGTGCTTACCGGCATCGACGGCGAGAGCCAGCGCGCCGAGGCGCTGGACATCTTCTCCCGCATGTACTCCCCCATGGTCGGCTCCGGCCCCATCAACGAGTACCTGTCCCAGACCGGCTTGGACGCCCTGAAGGGCGCCGACATCCTGCGTACCGCGCCGGAGATTTACTCCTCCAGCGTGGAGTACGGCGGGGACATGTTCTCACAGTGGGTGAAGAACGTCGCCCAGGTGCATACTGCCGGGTTTGGCACCCGTGTTCTCTACACCGGCCTGAACCCCGGCGCCTTTGACACGCACGCCAACCAGCCCACCTCCTTCGCCAAGCTGTGGGGTGAGGTGTCCCGGGCGGTCAACGACCTGTACCAGGACCTGAAAGAGCACAACGCGAACGAAGAAGTCGTCATGCTTCTCTTCACCGAGTTCGGCCGCCGCGTTCAGGAGAACGGCTCCGGCACCGACCACGGTTCGGGCAGCGTGGCCTTCGTGATCGGCGACGGCGTCAAGGGTGGCCTCTACGGTGAGTACCCGTCCCTGGAACCGGACAAGCTGGACGAAGGTGACCTGAGGTGGAACAACGACTTCCGCAACACCTACGCCACCATTCTGGACAAGTGGCTTGACCTGGACGACCAGGAGATCCTGAAAGGCTCCTACGAGCAGTTCGACTTCATAAAGTAGTCATCTGCAACCCCTGTCCGTGACGCTGGCAGGAACGGTCGCGAAGTGGGGGCAGGCTTATAACCTGCCCCTACGCTGCGAATGCCGGACGCGCGGAAAACACGGCGTGAAATTTGGAAGGTGAAATATGGTTACTGCGACTGAGCTCGCGCCGGTAACGTTTCAATACAGCCATACGATCGGTCGCCAGGAAGTTCGCAGTGGCAACGGGTTCTTCAACCCGGTAGCCATCACGCGCGACGACAACGGCATGCTGTACGTGCTGAGCCGAGGCACCGAGACTCCGGCATTCTTCCCCTGCAAGCGCGTCACCGTCTTCCATCCGGACGAAGAAGAGGTGGTCGCCGAGTTCGGCCAGAAGGTTCCTCCGGAAGACGCGGACGAAACCACCCCCAACGGCTCGTTTATGTGGCCGACCTCGGTGGCGCTGGACAGTAAGGGCTACGCGTACGTATCTGACGAATGGCTCAACCGGATCTCCATCTACGACCAGGAACGCGGCAACTGGATCGGCATGTGGGGCATCCCTGGCTCCGCTGAGGGCGAGATCGATCGGCCCGCCGGGCTGGCATTCGACAAGGACGACAACCTGTACGTCGTGGAAAGCCGCAACCACCGGGTTTCGGTGTTCACGAAAGACGGGCAATTCAAGTTCGGTTGGGGCGGGAAAGGCACTGGCGATGGCGAGTTCGACCACCCCTGGGGCATCGAAATCGACCATAACGGCGACGTTTACATCGCCGATTGGCGCAACGACCGCATTCAGAAGTTTGCTCCGGACGGCACGTTCCTGATGAAGTTCGGCTCCTCAGGCGATGGGGAGGGCGAGTTCAGTCGGCCCACCGGTGTGGCGGTCGACAAGGACGGCCATATCTTCGTCACCGACTACAGGAACGACCGCGTCCAGGTATTCCGCGCCAACGGCAGCTACATCACTACCATGTACGGGCAGGCCGGATTGTCCAAGTGGGGCGCGGAGCGCGTCTACCTGGACCCCACCATCGTCCGGGCCCGCGAGCGCGCCCTGGGACTGACCGAGCGGGAAGGCGAATTCCAGGGACCCATCGCCATCGAAGTTGACGATGACGGTCGCGTGTTCGTGCTCGAAGCTCCGCGCCACCGGGTGCAGATCTTCTCCAAGCAGACCGCTATGTTTGCCGGCGAACTCTGATCGCTGAGCGCAGCCGTCCAAAGGCAGGGCCACGGCAATATTGCCGTGGCCCTATTGATTTTCCGCTGCCTGACGCACGTCGCTGCCCGAGAAGCAGCGACTACGGTGATCGGGGCGCCGACAGTCTGAGCCAAAAGCCTGTCCCGGGGCCACTGCCAGTCCACAGGCAATGCGGCCGGGTTCCCCGCCAAATATGAGCGTGGGTTGTCAGGGCGTTGTTGAAGTCGCTACCCGTCGGAGCCGAAAGATCATGCGCTCCCCAGGAATACCTGGGTCAGAATGTCGGTCTCGCGGATGGACTCGGGAGTGCCATTGTGCACCACGGTTCCTTTGTCGAGTACGTAAGCCCGGTCCACGATGTCCAGGACGCCCTTGATGTTGTGCTCAACCACCATGATGGTGGTGTCGAGGCGCTCGCTGATCTCCGCAACTTTTTCGAAGACCTCTTTGACTATGATCGGCGCCAGGCCCAGGGTCGGCTCGTCCAGCAGCAGCACCTCGGGAGAGGCCATCAGCCCGCGGCCAAGGGCGAGCATCTGCTGCTGGCCTCCGGACATCGCACTGGCCATGTCCTTGCGCTTTTCATAGAGCACCGGGAACAGTTCCATCACTGAGTCGAGCCGGTCCGCCTTCTCTGCCCGGTCGCCGAGATAGATGCAGCCCATCTCGAGATTTTCGGTGATGGTCAGGTGGGTGAACACCCGCCGGCCCTGCGGCACGAAGGCGATCCCTTCCTTGACGATCTCATGGGTGGCAGCGGACAGCGGCTTTTCACGCCAGTACACCTGGCCGGACACCACGGGCGCCAGACCCATCACGGCCTTGAGCACGGTGGACTTGCCGGCCCCGTTGGGCCCCATCACCGCCACCATCTCGCCCTTCTGGACGCCCATTGAGATGTCGTCCAACGCCCGAACCGCGCCGTATTCCACCGATATCCCTACCAGCTCCAGCAGCGGGGCATCATCGCTCCCGTTCGCGTGGGCCGTGGATTGCAGCGACGCCGATGCCATCATGCCCCCAGATACGCCTCGATAACTTCTTCGCTGCCCAGCACCGGTTCCACGTCGCCGGCGGCAAGCAGGGTTCCGCTGTCCAGGACAATTATCCGGTCGGAAAGTTCCCGCACGATGTCCATGTTGTGGGATACGAAAACGATGGTATAGCCGTCGGCGCGCATCTGTTTCATGATGTCCTTGACCCGCTCCAGCATCTGCGGAAAGAGACCGGCGAAAGGCTCATCGAAGAGGTAGGTCTGAACGTCCATCGCCATGGCGCGCCCGATTTCCAGCAGCTTGCGCTGACCGTAAGACAGTTCCATGGCCAGCGAGTCGCGCTTTTCCCACATGCCGACCGATTCGAGGATATCCTGGGCCTTCCGGCGGTTGGCCGGCCGGACGCGTTCCAGCAGCGACCGTAACAGATTGCGTTCGGTCAGCACCACCATGATGTTGTCCCAGACGGTGATCTGGTCGAACAGCCGGACCTCCTGGAAAGTTCGGGTCAGCCCGTGGGATGGAGTTTCGTAAGCGTGGACGACACGCAGGCCCACGCCATCGATGATCACCATGCCTCCGTCCAGCGGGAGCACGCCGCTCAGCAGGTTCACCAGCGTGGACTTGCCGGAGCCGTTGGGCCCAACGATGCTGGTGGTGCCTTGCCTCGGGATCGACAGGCTCAGCTCGTCGACGGCGCGCACTGCTCCGAAGTGCTTCGAGATGCCCTCGGTTTGCAGGGCGAGGGTCTCGTCGCTCACGGTCATAGCCGGTACCTCCCCACCAGTCCCTGCGGACGGAACAGCATCAACAGCACCAGCAGGATTCCAAGGACTACCTGCCGCGCCTGACCGATGTATTCAGTGGGCAGGAACGGTATGAATCGCATCCCCTCTTCGAGCAGCACGAAAGCCATCGCGCCCAGCAGGGAACCCCAAATGCTGGCCAGGCCGCCCAGGATCACGATGGACACCAGCAGAACTGACTCGAGGAGGATGAACGAGTTAGGGTCGATGAACCTTGTCCAACTGGCGAACAGGCCGCCCGCGAGTCCTGCCATCATGGCAGATATCACCCAGACCGCCAGCTTGAAATGAGTGGCTTGATAGCCAAACACTTCGATGGCCTGCTCGTCCTCCCGGATGGCGGTCAGCACCCTGCCAAAGGACGAGGTGGTGATGAACCATGACACCAGCATGACCAGCCCGAGGAACGCCAGACCCAACAGCAGGAACTCGACCTCTCCGTTGAAAACCCAGCCGCCGATCTGCGGCCGCGCGATCTCGTGGATCCCGAATGCCCCTCGCGTCACGCTGCGCAAGTTGAGGAACACATTGAACGCGATGATGGCGAACCCGAAGGACACGAGTACGAAGATGTCGTCGCGGAAGCGGTTGAACACTACCCCGACCAGCAAAGCGGCCAGGCCGGCCAACCCGATGCACACCGGCAGCGCCGCGAAAAACGGCCACCCGAATGTTGGTATCGCCTCCGTCCGCAGTTGCTCGTAGGCAGGGTCCGACGTGAGGATCGCCATGGTGTACGCGCCCAGACCGAAGAAGCCGATGTGCCCAACCGATAGCAGACCGGTGAAACCGACCACCAGATTCAGGCTCACCGCCAGTATCGCCCAGATTGCGAACACCGTCCCGACGATCACTGCGAACCCGAAGCCCTGCCAAAGCATGAAGGCCACCGCCCACCCGATAACGAACAGGTTTGCCCACAGTTCGATGTTGCCCCGGGCGTGGCGGACCAACTCCTGAGGGTTTTGGGCCAGCCGTCCAAACTGGCGGATGCCTTCCAAATTCACTGGCATGGCATCACTTCCTGGGCAGCAGGCCCTGAGGCCAGAAAGACAGGAACAGGATCAGCAACACGAATGAGATGGCGTCTTTCCATTCTCCTGCCAGGTCCCAGATGCCGAATTGCTCCACCAGCCCCAGCACGAACCCGCCGACGATTGCCCCGTACAGGTTGCCGATACCTCCCACCACGGACGCGATCCAGCCTTTCAGCAGCAGGAGCAGTCCCATGCGCGGTTGCACGGCGGTGTCGTGTCCGGTCAGGATGCCGGCCATCGCCGCGTACATCGCGCCGATGAAAAACACCACGGCGATGATCACGGTGGTGTTGATGCCGACCACCTTGGAAACCTCCTCGTCGTCGCCGATTGCCCGCACGGCGCGTCCGAAGGAGGTCATCTTCAGCAGGAACCACATGCCGGCGAAACCCGCGAGGGCCACGCCGATGGCAAACACGTTGAACCCTTTGATGCGCGCGCCCCCGATATTCCAGGGAGTGCTGCCGAAGGCATCCGGCAGGGGCCGCGGGGCGCTCTGAAACACGATAACGATGAGCGCGGCGATCGCCAGCAGTATGCCCAACGACGCCACCAGCATGATCAGAGGAGAGCTCGCCCGTTCCCGCATGTACACGTAGAGCCCACGGTACAGGGTCAGGCCCACGCAGCCGGCCAGCAGGCACGACACTGCCCAGCTGAGATACAAGCCCGCCCCGGGCGCCCCGGACAGCAAGTATCCGCACCATGCGCCCAACGCAGCGGCCGGGACGGCTGCTATAAACGCGACCAGGGTCGCGTTGGCGCGTGAGGCCACAGTGTGGGCAACTCTTTGCACTATCACGATGGCGACCGCAGCCGTCACTAATCCCGCAGCCGGACTCAGCGTGATGTGAAGGTGCTCCGGATACGAAAGCACAATCGCGGTGTAGATGCCCATCGCAACCGCGACCACGGCGACACTCGCGCGTAACGTTGCCGGACTGACGCGTCTCCGCAGACGCGGCTCGAGAACGGTGTGCAGTGTCCAGGCGACCACGCCCGCGACCACGGCTCCGAAGATCACGTTGACCGGAATGCTGTTGATGTCCAGGCGGCTCCCCAGCGCGGGGTCCGTTCGCAGGTAGAAAACGCTGTACGCGCCGAGCGCCGCCGCCGCGCCGTAGTACAGATCGAAGAACCAGACCGTGCTGTAGACCAGCGTGAAACCCAGCGCGAGCAGGGCATACACCGCACCCACGGCCAGTCCATTGAACGCGAACTGCAGAGCCTGGGGCGGAGCCTGCCCGATTTTCCAAGCGATGTAACCGAGGGCGAGAGCCGTCAGCAAGGCGGCAATCAGCCGAGTACCCGGTACGTTGATCAATCGGGGCAGCCCGCGGGCGCCTTCACGGTTGCTAGCCAACGAAATCCTCGCCAGTCTGATCAATCATTGTTTATTAGTTATGGTGATGGCAATCATAGCACAAAGGGCCGGCCGAATAATTCCGGCCGGCCCTCAGTCATTGGACGCTTTGGTCTCGACGGTGGCTAAGGCGCGGGAGCATGCCCCAGAGATACGTAGCCGAGGTTGTCGTCGTTGCGTTCCGACAGGGGGAGTACCTGCACGACCACGTTGCTGAGGCCGGCGAGATCACCGTTGGCGTCGAAACTGTAGTCGTCGCCGATTGCACCGCTGCGGGTCAGACTGTACAGGCAGTCACGGAATCCGTCGGCATCCTGATCGTCGCCGGTCTGGGCCAGGCACTCGGCGGCGATGTACACGTCATCGTAGGCGGACGCCTGGAACCACGGAATGGTCGCGACGTTGCCCCACCGCGCTTCAAAGTTGCTCAGGAAGGCCATCCCTTCCGGCGTGCTGAGTTCAGGGTTGGGGATGATCGCCTTCATGCCGGTGGCGGCATCGCCGGCGATGCGCAGCGACTCTGGACCCGTGGCCACGGTCTCGGAGTAGATCGGCCCTTCGTAGCCCAGTTCACGCAGTTGCTTCATGATGGTGCCGGCGGAAAACTCTTGCTGGGCGGCCAGGTAGATTCCGTCAGGTTGAGCTGCGATCAACTTGGTGAGTTGGCTGCGGAAATCCGTTACGTCGGTTGAGTAGCTTTCGCTGGCGACCACATGACCACCCAGCTCCTCCAGACGGGCCACGGTAGTGCGGCGTGCGCCCTCCGCGTAGTCGGTGGATTCGGTAATGGTGGCCAGGTGATGGATGTCGTCGGCGATGAGCGTGTTGCCGGTGTCGATCCCCAACTGGCTGTCGTTTATCGCCGTGCGGAAGATGTACTCGCCGGCCGTGGCGATGTCGGGGCTGGTGGCGGACGCTGACAGCATGATCACGCCTTCGGATTCGGCCAACGGGGCTGCGCCCAGCATCGCGCCGCTGCACGTGGTTCCGAGGATGATCTTCACGCCGTCGACATCCGTCAGCTTGTTGTACGCAGTGATGGCGTCCTGGGCCGCGCACTTGGAGTCCTCGGGGATCAGTTCCAGCATGCGACCGTTGATGCCGCCGGCTGCGTTGATCTCTTCCACCGCCAGCTGCTTGGCCTGAATGATCGGGTTGCCGTAGGTCTCGGCAGGACCGGTCAGGGCGTCCATTGCACCGATGCGGAAGGGCTCGGCGGGCATTGCCACGGGAGCGGCCGCGGCCGCATCCGCACCGGGCGCGGAACCGAGGATGCGATAACCGTTGTTGTCGTCGGTGCGTTCGCCTTCGGGGAGCACTTCGACCACCGCGTTGGCCAGCCCGACGACCTCACCGTTGGAGTCGAAGCTGTAGTTTTCGCCGATGGCGCCGCTCCAGGTGATGCCGTAGAGGCAGTCACGGAATCCGTCGGCGTCCTGATCATCGCCGGTCATCTTCAGGCACTCGGCGGTGATGTACACGTCGTCGTAGCCGGAGGCCAGGTACCAGGGCAACGTCACATAGTCGTAACGCGCCCGGAAGTTGTTGAGAACCTCCTGGCTCTTGGAGTTGGCCGGATCAAGCTCTGCGATGACGGCCTTCAACCCGGTCGCCGCTTCGCCGGCGACGTCAAGGGCAGTCGCGCCCACCGGAACGATCTCCGAGTACAGCGGGCCCTCGTAGCCCAACTCGCGAATCTGCTTCACCACCGTGCCGCCGGAAAACTCCGACTGCGCGGCAACGTGCACCGCGTCCGGATTGGAGTTCAAAATCTTGGTCAACTGGGTGCGGAAATCGGTCACATCGGAGGCGTAACGCTCCTCGGCGACGATTTCACCGCCCAACGAGACGAACTGCTCCGCCGTGGTGCGGCGCACGCCCTCGGCGTAGTCGGTGGTTTCGGTAATGGTCGCCAGGCGCTGGGCGCCGTCGGCTCGTATGACATTGCCCGTGTCGATGCCCAACTGGAGGTCGTTCATGGACGTGCGGAAAATGTAGTCGCCGGCGTGGGCGATGTCGGGATTCGTCGCCAGTCCAGAGAAGAGGACCACGCCGTCCGCCTCGGCCAGCGGAGCCGCGCCGAGCATTGCTCCGCTGCACGACGTGCCGAGAATGATCTTCACGTCGTCCACGTCGGTCAATTTGTTGTACGCGGTGATTGCGTCCTGGGCGGAACACTTCGAGTCCTCGACGATCAGTTCGAGCATCCGACCGTTGATGCCGCCGGCGGCGTTGATTTCGTCGACGGCCATCTGCTTGGCCTGCACGGACACGGTGCCGTAGGTTTCGCCGGGGCCCGTGAGGGATTCCATCACGCCGACACGGAAAGGCTCGTCCGACATGGCGGGCGCCTGGGTGGGTTCTTCAGCAGCGCTGCCGGCCGGCTGTTGTGCCGGGGTCGTGGGCTGTTCCGGAGCAGCGGGCGCGGCGGGCGCTCCGCCGTTGCCTCCATCGCCGCAGGCCGCGACAATCGTGAACAGTGTCGCGATGGCGACCAAAACAGCACATTTCTTGATTACGGTGTTCATATATCTCCTCCAAACCTTCGGATTGGCACGAACATACAAATGTTACATTTATTGGCGCATCCCGGCAACAGAATAAAGTCGGAACGCCGGAAAACGGCTCCCCTGCTGCCGACTCTTCCAAGCCCGGGCAGCACGCGCCGCTGACATAAAATGGCTCCCCCGGTAGGATTCGAACCTACGACCTAGCGGTTAACAGCCGCCCGCTCTACCGCTGAGCTACAGGGGAGCAAAGCGCTGGGACAAGTGAACCAGCGTGTAGAGATTCTAGCATCCGTCCGCAAAACCGGCAAGGTGCGCGGCGTCCACGGTTGCACTGTGCTGAAGCCAAACCCGCGCCGGGGCCGATATTGGGCAGGTTACGAAATGCGCAATCGGGTTGTGCGACGGTGCGCGGGGGAAGACGGAAATCGTCAGAAGCAGGATTTACGGGATTTTAGGATTTGACAGGATTGGGCAACCTGCATCGCAGGACAGTTCCCATCCGAGCAATGCCCGAACTTTGAAACTCCTGATGCTGACGTTTGCCCGCCGGAAGGTGCGTACTCCTGAGAGGCGGCTCGTCGTGGGGGATGGCGTGCGCCGGGGCGGTCATGGCGTTGATCTAGAGCTGGGGGTCCGCCCTGCATGGGGGTCCATAAGGGGACTTGGAGGTGTTGATTGCCGCGATTTTGGCCGATCTCGATGGGGTGTTTTCAGGGTCTCACCGGCCGTTTTCAGGCCGTCAACAGGGGGTTTTGGGGGTGTCGATTTTGACGACTCGGCCAGTCTCGACGGAGTGTTTTTCGGGGGTTGACCCGGCCGTTTGAGGCTCATGCGTACCCGGTTTTCGGCGGGGGATCGTCAGAATCAGGATTTACGGGATTTTATGATTTGTCAGGATTGGGAGATCGCCATCACGGAACAGCTCCAATCCTGATAATCCTCAAATCTTGAAAATCCTGATTCTCACGATTTGGGGAAGTGGGTACGTATGAGGGTTCCGCTCCTCACGCGTACCCGCTTTGAGATAAGGGGTTGAAAAAAGTCGGCCTCTCCGGGTGCGGATGCAGCCGGAGCAGTACTTCAAGGACGGCAAGCAAGGCTGCGGGTTGAACCGGAGCGCCGTAACCACCACTGACCGACTGCAGCGATTGCCGGTCGCACTGCTGCTCGCCTGTTCGCGGCTGATCCTGATGGGAATGCGGGCATCGCCAACTTTCCGACGCCAGGTCTGCTCCCGAAGCAAGCTGGGTGTCCTGAACGTGGGTTACGAATACTACCTGGCCACACCCGACCCGCCCCACCACCTCTTCGCCATCCGACACCGCCAAACCGGGTACGCGTAAAACCCGACTCGGTATTGACTTGTGGCATGCTGTGTGTTGACAAATATTACCGGCGTCCTCAGTGAGGCCGGTACGTTCGCCTGAAATGTAGCAGGCATTCCCCACAAGAAGGGGCGGCCCGGAGAGCGACGCCAACGACCGAAAGGAGGCGATCCGATTATGTCCGCACTCTTCAAAATGCGGGGGCATCTGAAAATGCCGCTCGCACCACTTGGAACACAGAGTTCCCTTTCACGACGGGTATTGCCCGTCGTTTTTTTTGCCTGTTGGGCATCCTCGCCCTGGGCATCGCCGCAACGCAGTTGCTGCATCCGGCGCAGGCCGACAACCACATCGGCACCGAGCCGATGATGCAAAGCACCAACTCCGGTTGGGACGTTACCGTGCTGTTCGACATCGGGACCCGCGTCGGCGGCCCCGCAGGTTACCGGCCTCCGGGCATACTGGACGGCATGGGCGCCCTGGCCGATGAGGATGGCAACATGGTGGTTCTCTCCAACCACGAGCTCCGTCCCGGCTACGGTGAAATTTACGAATTGAACTCCGGGGCCACGTTGCGGGGTGCGCGGGTTTCGCGCTTCGTCATCGACCCGGAAACGCTGGCGGTGAAAGAGGCCGGTCTGGCGTACCACACTATCATCGACCGCCACGGCAACGCGGTGACCGCGGAGATGGCCACCGCCGTTGCGACGGCCAGCGACGTGGACGACGCCGGCACCGACTACGACCTGCGCCGCCTGTGCTCCGCCTACCTGGGCCGCGCCGGCGACTACGGGCTGGAAGACGACATCTTCTTCACCGGAGAGGAAACCAACGGCGGTCAGCTTTTCGCCCTGGACATTGCCAACCGCACGCTCTACGCTGTGCCCGCCGCCGGCCGGGCCGGCTATGAAAGCGTCGCGCTCATCGACTCTGGCGATCCCAACAAAATCGCCATACTCATCGGCGACGACCGGCAGGGCGCTCCTCTGCTGCTCTACGTGGGCGACAAAGACACGTCGGAAGGCGCCGGATTCCTGGAGCGCAATGGCCTGGCCAACGGCAAGGTTTACGTCTGGAGGTCCGACAGCGGTTACGGCTCTCCCGAAGACTGGAATGGCACCGGCGCCACCACAACGGGCGAGTTCCGGGAACTCAGGATTCACCTGCCCCACCTTGCCAATGCCACCGGGTACGACGCGAGCGGCTACGCTGACCAGGACGTTCAGGACGGTTTCGCCGATCGGGTGAGGCACGTCGAGTTCTCCCGGCCCGAAGACCTGTCCACCAATCCCGACGACGGCAATCAGGTGGTTTTCGCCAGCACCGGTCGGGGCAGTGCGTATCCTTCCGACGACTGGGGAACCACCTACGTCGTTGACGCTGACGCCGCCAACCTGACCGCCGACCTGAAAATCCTCTACGACGGGGATGATGCCGGCGCCGGCCAGTTCCCCGGAGGTTCGGATTTCGGTATGCGCAGCCCGGACAACCTGGTGTGGGCCAATGACGGTTTCGCCTACATCCAGGAAGACCGCTCCACCGGCAATTTCGGCAAGACCAGCTCCCGGGAAGCCAGCATCTGGCAGATTGACCCGGATACGAGCCAGCTGTCCCGGCTGACCGAAATGGACCGGCTCGCCCGCCTGCCCGTGGGCGCGTACGACGCCGACCCGGACGACCTCGGCGACTGGGAATCCAGCGGCGTAATAGATGTCTCCGACTTTTTCTCCGACGCCACCGGAACGACTCTGCTGTTCAACGTGCAGGGCCACAGCGTCAAGGGCGACCTTTACGGCGGAGACGCCGTGAATCTCGGTCTGGCGGAAGGCGGCCAATTGCTGCTACTGCAACAAACCAGGTAACCTCATGCGTACCCACTTTTAGATAAGGGGTTGAAAAAGGTCGGCCTCTCCGGGTAAGGAATGGGTTATCAAGCTCCGTTTCCACCAGGTGAGGCCGACCAGGCGATGGTATCACTGCATCGCCACCTTTCTGAACTACTCGCTACCTCAGGGGCGCGCGACCCGTCGGACCAATCTGGCCCTGCTCATGGCCGCCGATGCATTGGGGGGATGATGAGCTCGACTTCGAGGACACGGATGGGGAACTCAATAATTCGGACGTTTCAGCGGACCTCCTGCTGGAGAAGCAGAGCATTCTCGTTCTGGCGGCAGCGGATTGGCACGTCAATGTTGGTTGCCCTGAGGATGTGTGGGCGCTGCCACTTTTGATTGCCGGCGCTTCTTGGTCCCATGGGATATCGGATGGGGGTTCCGGGGGTCTTGGCTGGGGAGTAGGCTCGCCATTCGAGGCGCAGTGAGCATAATCCAAACTCTCGGGTTGGTCCACGATTGACGCGGGGCCGCCAGTGCCGGCGTGACACGGTCAGGGACCTGGTAACGCGATGACGGTCTCCGTGTCGTCGGAGTCCAGGGCGTTCATGTAGGCGAGGATGAGCTCTTTGGTCACGTAGACGCCGTTGTGGGCCTGCTCGTCGTTACGGCGGGTGATGGGGAAGGAGTCCATGACGTAGGCGGCGTCATCCTGGTCGAGGCCGTAGAGGATGAAGTAGAGGGCGTCCAGGCGGGCGCGCAGGTGCCGACGTTCCTCCACGTCCCAGCCGAATGGCTCGCCAGCATAGCCCTGGGCCTGGGCGAAGGGCTGCAGGTCGTAGGCGGTATAGCAGAGGCGCAGCACGTGGTCGCGCACCAAGTCGGCGGCGGCGGTGTTGCCGAAACGGCGGTCGTAGGCGGCGCGGGTGATTACGGGCAGTTGCTCTAGGATGTACAAGTTCATGTGGTTCCCCTGAACTTTACGGCGAGCTACAAAGTCAAATGAGAAGGAACTAAAATTCGCGGCCCACAGCGGTATTAGGCCGGTAAATTGGGACACCGACTGCTCAGAGTCGCAAACTAGGATAGGGAGGTTGTTACCGTATCCCGCCCACGGGACGACCGTGGAAATCATCGTTCGTTCGTTGGTAGTGCTAGTGATATCTCGGAAACCGATTGCGTAGGCCGGGCAATGTGCGTAGCTTGCCCCGACGAACGTTTCGAGAACCCAATATTCGTGCCTCGGATGGAACCGAGGGTCACCATGTTCAACATCACTTACCGGTACATTGACGTACGGCCTGTTCAAATTATTAGGATTCACCGCAATGGAATTGTGACGGTGGTCAAAGTGGTGGATCATCCTCGCTTGAAATAGCGGCAACCACTCTTCGTCGCCTTTTCGCCAACGGCTTAGCGCAACCGGATACGCTCCCTGTTCCAAGAGTTGCTCACGAGTCCAAAAATTTGCGCTGTCGTTCGTCATGTCGCCAAAGCGACATGACGAACGACAGCGGTTAGGTTTTCGAAGCTTCGGTTTTCAGCATAGAAGACCGGGTGGTTGCGATAGATGCCCAGCACTATGTCGGCATCCCGTTTGGTGTGGAAGATAGGCGCGGTGCCGGTGTTAGGGTTGACCAGCGCGAAATCGCCTGCCTGCATCGTCAACAGCCGCTCTGGTTCCACTGCGTTCGGCGGATCGTGGAGTAGAAAGCCGCACGGGATTGCTTCAGTCATTCGCTCTGGTCCGCCGATGACCAACGTGCAGAACTTGAAACGACTGTCGACATCCGGGAAGAACTGTCCCGCGTCCGGCCCGCGGCGGTTTTCAAAGTCGTACAGGGCCAGCAAGCGTTTTTCGCCGGCCACCTTGCCGAAAAAGTCCGCCGCCGAGCGGTCTCCGTAGATCCCCGACGGAGTAAGCAAAGCCGCAATGCCATCGGGGTCGGCCAGCGCGGCGGCGCGTTCGATGAAGAGGCGGTACAGGTTGGTGTCGCCGCCGCCGAGCATAGGGTAGTCGCCGCAGGCCCGGCCGTACCGGAGCATGGTGTCAGCCAGATTCAGCGCGTGGGCGTAGTCGTCATACAGGGGGTCGTCGTCGGTTTCCAAGCGCGCAATCATCGCTTTGCGGACGGCTGCCGGTGTGGCGGACGCGATGGCGGGCCGGCGGGTGTCGGGGGCGAACCACTCCACTTCTTGCATCTTGACCCGCTCCCAGGGTGGGTTGCCGATGACCGCGTCGAAGCCGCCGTCACGTGGGCTCCACTGGGTGAACACGCCGGGGAAGTCCAGTTCCCAGTGGAGCATCCGCCGCTCCGCCGCCAGTTCCTGGGTTCTGCGCCACAAGGCAATGAACCGTGCGAAACCGTCGCTTTCCAGATTTTCGTCCTCGCGCTCCGGGTCGGTCAGCGCGTCGGGGCCCTCCTGCACCAAACGGATCAGCGCACTGTAGTCCTGCTGCGCCCACCATTCGATCCCGGAAGCGTTGTCCTCGCCAATCTGCGCGCGCAACTGGCTGGCCTGACTCAGGGCCAACGGTCGATTGTTGTTTCCCGCGGCCATCCAGCGCAGGCCGGTGAAGAAATTGAGTATCCGGCGGACCGGGGCCACGGTATCCTGCATTGTGCGGAACAATTCCGCGGACTCTTTCACCTCGGCAATGTCGGCGTCGCCAAGCTGTTCGATGGTGCGGATACCCTCGGCGGCGGCGGTCACACTGGCGAAGACATGGCCGGCGAAAGCGTCGGTGGAATTCCGTATATCGTCCGCCGTCTGCGCCAGCCAGCCACCCACCAGCGAGTCGCCGCAGCGCAGGTGGTGATCCAAAAAGGTAAGGGGCGCGCCCACGGTGAAGCTGTGCAGCCACAGGGACATCTTGGCCAGTTCCACCGCCAGTGGGTTGAGGTCCGCGCCGTGAATGCAGCGTTTCAGCGCCATGCGGCGGATGATGGCCCGGTCGGTCAGGGTATCGGCGTTTATTGGCCAGTCGTTTTCGACAGCCTGTTTTTGGATCTCGCTCCGGATGTTGGCGATGCGGGCTTCGAGGGGCGATACGTAGGGGTCGTCATGAGGCAACCAACCGGCGACCTCGGGGCCGAGGCCGGCGAGGCGGTCAATCTCGCCGGTCAGGTAGTTCAGGGCGTCCACCAGGAAGTGACCGCTGCCCATGGCCGGGTCCAGCGCGCGAAGTTGCAGAACCGCCTCGGCCGGGTCGGCGGCCATCAGCTCGCGGCGGCGGGCCTCAGAATCACGCGTATCGGACGCCAGTGATGCGGCCAGTTGGCGGAACCGGTGCTCGTACTCTGCGACCAACGGCCCCAGGGTCTGCTCCACGATGAGCCGCACCAGTTCGGGGGGCGTGTAGTAGCTGCCCGAATCCTTGCGGGCGTAGGGCTGGAGTTGCGCTTCAACTTTTTCGTCGCGAAAGACCGGCCTCCGTTCCAGCAGCCGTTCGTACAGTGTGCCGAGCTGCTCCACCGAAAGGTCACGGAAGTTGACCAGCACCTTTTCGGCGGAGCCATTGACGGCGGCGGCTCCCAAACTGTTGATGATGATGGCCACGCTGGAGTCAGGGAGGCTGACGCGGGCCAGCAATTCGGGCTGTTGGGAGTCGAAAAGACCTCCGTTGTAGGCGGGCAACCCGGCGAGTGGTTCTCCGGCGTCGACCCGGTTGAAGAGTTCCCGCAGCCTCGGCCAGTAGGTGTAGGTATTCAGAAAAGTGGGATTGGACTGCATCCGGTCCAGAATGTCCCGACGCAAATCACGCAGGCTGATGGTGGAGTAAAGTGAGTGTTGAACCGGCAGCAGCCGTCGGTCCTCGGCGTACATCAGGAAAAGGAGCCGGTACAGCAGCGTAAGCGAAGCTTCCTGGATGTCGTCGGGGTTGGCGTCGGGAGCTGCCTCGTAAAACGCGCTGATCAGCCGGGGATAGACCTCCTGAAAAACTGCGTTGGTCAGCGTGTTTACGACGTTTTGAACGTAGTCGCTGGCCCCGACCAATGCCCGATCCAGAAAACAGTAACCGTCATCACCAATGCGGAAAGCATCGCGATGAAAAAAAAGGAGGAATTGCCGGCGCTGTTCCTTGCCAGCGTCGCTGACGCACTCGTTGAGATTGAGTTCAAACCAGACATCCTGCGTCTGGTGGAACTTTCCGTCCGGGCCGGTTCCGGTGGCCCGGTACAGTCGCCAAGTCTCGCCGTTGGTCAGGATGCCCCACTTAACGCGACCGGAAGTAGACAGCCAGAACTGCCGCAGGTATTCCTGGATCTGGCCGTTGGGGCTCTGGACGCCGGCGCCCTGGTCGAGGTTGGTCTGCCAGGCTTTGGCCTCTGCGGGAGCCAGGGGATAGGCTGAAACATCGCCGCCGGAGAGGAACGCCGTCTGGTCCTCCTGGCTGCCGAACAGCATGTAGTCGGGGACCGTGCCGCTGACCGGGATTGGCTGCTGGGGGAGGTAATGCCAGCCCAGTTGCGTCAGTACGGGCCGTATCAGGACGTCCTCGGTCTGGGCCTCGTTAGGATGCGGGTGGTTGCTAACCAGGGCGGTGTAGGGCACCCGCAAGTCCTGGCCAAAGTGAGACAGGGCCTGGGGACTGATCTGCTGGTACTCCGCCGTTTCGCGCAGACCCGCTTCCAGAAAAGATTGGCTGAACAACGTATTGGACATCGTGAAGATTCCCGCCGGATATGGTGCCACACCCGAACACTGGCGGGCAACAACGCGCATTCTACGCAGACTGTGCACCGTCTTCCCGTGAGTTCGGATAAACGGGGTCAATGTTGCCGGCGTGGCGAATACCCCCTGGTACATGTTTGGCAGCACGGACTGCCACACAGCCGATCCCGCTCTTCCGAATCCGGGGACTGGGTGCGCCCGACGGGAGCGCTGGAGGACGAGGAGCGTTGCAAGCGCTTGCGTCAGCCGGATCGGCGCCCCTTTCCATAGCCGGAGGGCGTTGTTATCATTGGGCCATGGTTACCGAATCCATCTATGGATAAGGAGGGCATTATGGGTTACACGCCGAGAAATCTGGGACACGTCAACATTTTCGTACGTAATGCGGAAAAAGCGCGCGACTGGTACGAGGACCTGCTGGGACTCCACACCTATGGGTTTTTCCCGGGCCGGGCCGCCTTCATGTCCGCCGACCTGGGGAACTCCCACGAGATCGCCCTCACCGAAGTGGGTGAGAACGCGATGGGTCCGCAGGGCGGGCAGGTGGGTCTGAATCACATGGCCTGGTACATGGAGAGCCTGGACGACCTCAAGGAGCTCTACCACCGGGTCAAGGAAAAGAACATTCCCATCCAGCGCGTGTCCGACCACGGGCATGCCATCGGCATCTACATTCGCGATCCCGACGGCAACGGCATTGAGCTGTCCTACGAGATGCCTCGCGAGCAGTGGGGCCACGACGAGAGTGGCTACATGATCGGCGGCACCGAGAAGGGCCGCATGCCGGGACCGTGGGACGAAGAGCTGGCCGCGCAGGCGGCGATGGCGGGAGCCGCGCACTAGCGCGATCCCTGGAACCGGCGTTCAGCGCCGGTGGTTTTACCGGCGGTCAATAGAGTAGGGGCGAATGATCATTCGCCCCTACAGTGTTTAATCGCAAAAGGTTCGATGCCTACTTGAAGTGAGGCATGACCTCCTCGCTGATCAGCCGCAGCGAGTTCTTGACCCGGTCGTAGGGGATCCGACCACCATAGTTGACCTCCATCACCACGCCGGTGGCGCCGAAGTCTTCCTGGAAGCCCCTGAACCGCTCGACGATGTCGGCCGGCGTGCCGAACACCACCCGCTGTTGGAGCACATCCGAGTACGGTGTGTTGGCGGTGCGGCGGATGCGCTCGGCCGTCTCCTCGCTGGCGGCGGTTTTCACCAGTTCGCTGGCCGCGTACTGGATCGCTGACATTGCGCTGGCTTCCGGCTCGGAATGCGACTGCTCGGTGGTTTCGGCAGCGTACACGGGGATGCGCACCGCGATGTCGGCCGGCCCGGTGTGGCCGGCGGCGGCCCGGGCTTCCTCGTAAGACGCGATCCGCGCCTTCAACTGCTCCCGTCCGGCGTTTGCGCTAACGAAGATGGGGTGGCCCATTTTCCCGATCAGCGGGAAAGTGTCCTCTCCGGCCACGGCCACCCGCACCGGCGGGTAGGGCTGCTGGAACGGCTTGGGCACTACCGCCACGTCCTGGTAGGAATGGAACTGGCCCTCGTAGGAGAACTCGTCGCTTTTCCACGCCTGCATGATGATGTCCAGGGCCTCCAGGAAGCGCGGGCGGCTCTCCGAATAGGGGATGTTGTAGCCCTGGTAGTACTTGGTCAGTCCGCTGCGCCCGATGCCGAATTCGAACCGGCCCTTGCTGATGTGGTCGACGGTGGCGGCCTCCTCGGCAACCCGCAGGGGGTTGGTCAGCGGAAGAACCTGCACGGCCAGTCCGGTGCGGATCCGCTCGGTGCGCGCGGCGATGGCGCTGGCGATCACCATGGGCGAGGCCAGGACCGCGCGCTCGGGACTGAAGTGATGCTCGGCGAGCCACACCGTATCGAAACCCATCGCCTCGGCGTCGGCGATCTGCGCGAACGACTCGTCGAAAGCCTCGGCCTGGCTCCGGTTTTCCCCGATGTGGAAATCGGTGAACATGCCAAAATTCATGGGTTCCTCCGTGGTGCGGCGTGGTGGTTCCAGGGCGGATTATAGGGCTTGCGCTGGTGAACGTCATCTGAGATGCAGAGCGACAGCCGCAGAGGTTCTCGCCGTTGGGCCAGGCCGTCATGCGTACGCATTCTCGTAAATCGTCAGAATCAGGATTTTCAAGATTTGGCGATTACCAGGATTGGGACCTCTCTTGGATGGAGCTCATGCAACGCTGCCAAATCATAGAATCCCGCTTCTCGCTTTCCCCCGGCCGCAGACCGGGTACGCGTGAGAGGCCAGGTCAGGTTGGCAAGAAAAACCACTCCCGGCGCCGGCTATTTTCAATTCGCCGCGCGTTCCATTATGCTGGCGCGCGAGCACATCGATTGACAAGAACAGCCAGCGACAAGAACAGCCAGGCGCAGGTGAGACCATGAAATATGACGTCATAGTGATTGGGGCGGGATCCGGAGGTTGCGTGGTGGCCTCCCGACTTGCCGAGGATCCCGACCGCTCCATCCTGTTGCTGGAGGCCGGGCCCGACTATCCCGAGTACGAGCATTATCCCGACGACCTCAAGTACGGCTACAAGCCCGACGCCTCGGCCCAGGGCGCGCCGCACAACTGGACCTGGTGGGCGCAGGGTTCGGCGGACCAAACCGAGATGCTGCCAGCGCCGCGGGGCAAGGTCGTCGGCGGAACCAGCGCCATCAACGGGCAGGTGCTGCTGCGGGGGGTTCCCGAGGACTACGACGGCTGGGCCGCCGAGGGCAACGACGAGTGGTCCTTCATCAACGTGCTGCCGTATTTCCGGAAGATGGAAACGGACCTGGATATCAGCGACGACTTCCATGGCTCCGAGGGACCCATTCCGGTGCGGCGGTTCCCGCGCCAGGAATGGCTGCCATTCCAGCAGGCCTTCGTCCAGTCCTGCATCGAGGCTGGCTACCCTGAAGACGCGGATATGAACAGTCCAGATTCGGGCGGCATCGGCCCGGTGCCGATGAACAACCCCGAGGGGGTGCGCATGAGCACTGCGCTCACCTTCCTGCGCGAAGTGCGCCACCGCCTGAACCTGACCGTGCGCGCCAACGTGATCGTGCGGCGCATCATGTTTGAAGGCAACCGCGCGGCGGGCGTGGAAGTAGAAAGCGGCGGTGAGGTTTGGCAGGTGGAAGCCGACCAGATCGTGCTGTCGGCCGGCGCCATGGCCTCACCGCAGTTGCTGATGCTTTCCGGCGTGGGTCCGGCGGATCATTTGCGCGAAATGGGAATCCCCGTGGTTCACGAACTGCCGGGCGTGGGCCAGAACCTGCGCGACCATCCGATCGTGGCCGTCATCTGCCAGGTGCGGGACGACCACGAGCAGGACCCGCTGGCGCCGCGCACCCAGACCGCGCTGCGCTATACGGCCACCGGCTCGCCGGACCGCAACGACATGCAGATCATGGCGTCGTCGTTCTCCACGCCCATTGGCGGCGCGGATCCTTTCGAGACCGGCGGCGTGCGCATTCAGTGCATCCTGGAGCTGGCCGACGGAGCGGGGGAGGTGCGGCTCTCCGCCAACGATCCCTCCGTCCAGCCCTCGCTGAATTATCGCTACCTGGAACTTGAGCGCGACCGCGAACGGCTCCGCGAGGCCGTCCGCCTCAGCGTGAACCTGCTGGAAAACGACGCTTTTGGCCCCATCGTCGATCACGTCATTCAGCCATCGGCGGAAGACCTCGCGTCTGACGCGGCCCTGGATCACTGGATGCGGCAGACGGTGTTCAACACCACCCATGCTTCCGGCACGTGCAAGATCGGGCCGTCCAGCGACCCGATGGCAGTGGTCGACCAGCGCCTGAACATCCACGGGCTGGAGGGCATCAAGGTCGCCGACGCCTCCGTAATGCCCAATGTCATCCGCGCAAACACCAACTGCACCACGATCATGATCGGCGAACGCTGCGCCGACTGGGTCAAAGCGGGGCAGTAACTGCGGGTCGCAGCGCATTTGCGGAACGCCCGCCCGTGGGCTGACGCGGCGGGCGTCTCGTTTGAAATCAGTCAAGGAGACGGCGAGTACATGAAGTGGGAATACTGGGTCGACAAGATGCCCATCAGATCCGGAGGGTTCTATGGGACGGGACCGATGAACGTCGACGCGGTCGACGATGCGTTCCTGAACGAACGCGGCGAGGCGGGATGGGAGCTGGTGTCCGCGATGCCCCTCTTCATACCGCAAAATCCCACCGACTGCTTCGTTTATTACTACTGGAAACGACCGCTAACCGATGGAAACGACCGCTAACCGGCGGTTGATGGCGCGCCGTTTGCGACAGGGGTTACGGCATTCGGCGGCGAGGGTTGGTGCCGCTGCGTTTTCCTTGACATCGAATCCTGCGATACGTAGTATTGCTATATAGCTATCGGGACTCTTCAGTCCCTTCGTGAGCGATCTCATCTTCCTCTGTGGGAGGGATAAACATGGCGAATCGGGAAGACATTGCGTTGATGGGTCACCTGATGCGGAGAGCCGGATTCGGTGCGACCCACGACGAGTTGACGGACAAAGCCGGCCGTGGGTACGAAGCTGCCGTCGAGGACCTGCTCAACCCCGAGCAATTCGAGCCGGTGGACGAAGAAATGCTGTACCGGTTCATGCCCGGTTACGAAGGCGCTCTGGGCCCCCCGCTGAACCAGGCGGACTGGGTCTACCGCATGATCAACACCGAGCGGCCGCTGGAAGAGAAGATGGCGCTGTTCTGGCACCAGCTTTTCGCCACCGGTAATTCCAAGGTGGACAACCCGCCCGAATTGACCCAGCAGATCGCCATGTTCCGGCGCTGTGGCCTCGGGAAGTTCCGCGACATCCTGCTGGAACTGGCCCAGAACCCCGCCATGATCTTCTGGCTGGACAACAACGGCAACCATCGCGGCGCCATCAACGAGAACTGGGGCCGTGAGCTGCTGGAACTCTTCTCCATGGGTGTGGGCAACTACTCCGAGGAAGACATAAAGGAAGCCAGTCGCGCATTCACCGGCTGGACCATCGGGCCGAAGATTCCGCGCAACCCGCTGGGTCGCTTCTACTGGAATTTCGAGTATCGTCCCGAGGACCACGACGACGGCGAGAAGACCTTCCTGGGGCACACCGGGAACTTCAACGGCCAGGACATCATCAATCTGGTGGTTGAGCAGCCGGCCAGCGCCCGTTTCCTGGCTCGGCACCTCTACAACTTCTTCGTTGCCGACGAGCCGCAGGTTCCCAGCTGGAACATCACGCCGCCCAACGATCCGGACGCCATCGATCAGCTGGTTGCGGCCTACAACGAATCGGACGGCGATATCCGCTTCATGCTGCGTGTCCTGTTCAACTCTGATTTCTTCAAACAGGCCCGCTTCAGCCGGGTCAAGAGCCCTGCGGAACTGGTGATCAGCACCGCCCGCCTGGCCGGCAACTTCAACCAACCGCGCCCCGGTATCAACTCGCTGGCTTTCGAGTGCAATTACCAGGGTCAGGAACTGCTGAACCCGCCCAGCGTCGAGAGTTGGCATACCGGAAGCGAGTGGATTGACGGCGGCGCGCTGGTGCGTCGGGTCAACTTCGCGGCCGGCCTGCTCGGGGACGTTTCGCTCCCGGGCGTCCGCTCCATGGTAGATACCCTGCGGGATCGCGGAAACCTGAGTGCGGACGAACTTGTAGAAGCCTGCCTCGAACTCGTGGGTCCGCTGGAAGTCAGTGACGGGACCCGGGCCGAGTTGCTCGACCAGGCCCGCGGCGAGGGCGAACTGCGGTGGGATACCCAGGATGACATCGCGCAATCCGAGAAACGGGTAGGCGTGATGCTGGCCCTGATCGCGGCGTCGCGAGATTTCCAGTTCGCTTAATCCACTACCATCGGCAATAGGTCGGGCCGGGCGACGAGATAGCTGCCGGGCCGCGCACGGAGGAACAACATGACAACTACGACGAAAGATCCGGTGGTGGTGGTCCTGCAGATGACCGGAGCCAACGACTACCTGAACACGATCATCCCCTACACCAACGGCCACTACCACGACGCGCGCCCGAAAGTCGGTATCCCCGCCGATAAGGTGATTCCGATCAATGATGAGCTGGGTTTCAATCCCCAGATGGGCCGTATCAAGCAGATGTGGGATGACGGCAAGGTGGCCATCATCCACGGGATCGGCTACGAGAATTCTCCGCGCTCCCACTTCCGCTCCATGGATATCTGGCACACCTGTGAGCCGGACATCGTCGGAACCGAAGGCTGGGCCGGCCGCGTAATCCGCGACCTCGATCCCACGGGCGAAAATGTCCTCAAGGGCGTCAACTTCGGCCAGGGTCTGCCCCGGGCGTTGGCGCTGCGCGGCACGCCGGTCACGTCAGTGTCCAGCCTGGAGTCCTATGGGGTGCTGTCCAGCGTACCCGTTGAGGTTGAGCGAGACCAGTTGCTGGACCGTTTCGCGCGCATGTATTCCCCCACCGTCGGCACCGGCGCGGTGATGGACTACCTGGGCCAAACCGGTCGGGACGCCCTGAAGGGGGCCGATATCGTCCGCTCCGCCCCGGAGCAGTACTCGTCAACCGTCGAGTACGCGGACACTCCCATTGCCAAGTACCTGCGGGACATCGCGCAGGTTTACCTGGCAGACCTGGGCACCCAGTTGTTCTACACTCAGCACGGCAGCTTCGACTCCCACTTCAACCAGCCGCCGATGCACACCAAGCTGTGGACCGACATGTCTGCCGCGATCGGCGATTTCTTCGATGATCTGGATGAACACGACGCCGGCGACAACCTCATCATGGTGCTCTTCACCGAGTTCGGCCGCCGCGTCCGCGATAACGGGACCGGAACCGACCACGGCGCCGGCGGAGCGGCCTTCGTGATCGGGAACCAGGTCAAGGGTGGCCATTACAGCGCGTATCCTTCCCTGCGGCCCGAGGACCTGACCCAGGGAGACCTTGAGCCCAACTACGACTTCCGTGGGCTCTACTCCACCGTCATTGAGAAGTGGTTGGGTCTGGACGCAGTGCCCATCGTGGGCGGCAACTTCGAGCAGCTGGACTTCGTGTAGGCGATTCGGCTCAAAGCGAGGGAGATCTACCATGCTAACCACAGTGGCCGCCGGCCGGGTGTTTGACTACAGCTATTGCATCGGCATGTACGGCATGTCGGGTCAGGGTTTCTGGACGCCGCAGGATTTCGCGCTGGCGGGCGACACGATGTACGTGCTCAACCGCGGCGCTGAGGAGTTGGGTCAGCGCGTAAGCCGAGTGACCCTGGATCACCAGTTCCTCGGGCAGTTCGGTGGCTTCGGCCGTGGAGACGGGCAGTTCGTCTGGCCGCGCTCCATTGCGCTGGACGACGACGGCAACGTCTACGCATCCGATGACTTCTTGAACCGCGTGTCCGTGTTCGACCCCGAGGGTGCGTTCCTGTCTTCCTGGGGCGAGGGTGGGGACGACAAGGGGCAGCTGAACGGCCCCTGCGGCATGGCCTTTGACTCTGATGGGAACGTGTTGGTCGTGGACAGCCAGAACCATCGGGTGCAAAAGTTCACCAAAGAAGGGAAGCACCTCGGCTCGTTCGGCAAGCGGGGTGACGGCGACGGCAAGTTCAACCTGCCTTGGGGCCTGTGCCTGGACGATGCCGGCAACGTGTACGTCGCCGACTGGAAGAACAACCGCGTGCAAAAGTTCGACGCCGACGGCAACTTCCTGCAGAAATTCGAGGCGTCTCCGACCTCTGGCGTTGGCGACCTGCACGGCCCCACCGGCGTCGCGGTCGATTCCGAGGGAGACGTGTACGTTACCGACTGGGGCAACCACCGCCTGCAGGTGTACGCTGCGGATGGACGGTTCATCACGTCGTTGGTGGGTGACGCGCAGCAGCCGTCCCCGTGGACCCAGACCTATATCGACGCCAACCCCGATATCGTCAAGGCGCGCCGGCGTGTGGACCTGGAACCCGAATGGCGTTTCCGCCGTCCGGTGTCCGTGCGGGTTGACGAAAACGACCGCATCTTCGTACTTGAGTCCAGCCGTCACCGCGTGCAGGTGTACGAGAAGGTCAAGGACTACGAGGAACATCCGCTGAACCTGTAACAGGTTGCGCGACCGGAATTCTGTGTAGGGGCGAATGATCATTCGCCCCTACGCTTTGGCATTTGGCGCGGCGACGCAAATCGGTCAGTGAGTGCGCGTGCGCGTGCGCATCCGGTCACACTGCGGACGCTATAATGCGGCCATCCCAACCCGCCGCGCCGCCAACCCTACCGGGAGGAACCCATGACCCAGCAAGCGACCAGGATCGACGCCGACCGCACCGCAGTTTTGATCATGGACTTCCAGCAGCGCATCATCGCCAACGTCGCCACTGAGCCTGCGGCTGTGGTGGCAAACGCAGCCAGGGCTCTGGCTGGAGCGCGGGCGGCTGGCATTCCCGTCATTTACGTTGTGCATCGCGGCGGGCCGTTCGCTGAGTACGCGCCTGATGTGGAACTACACGAAGGCGTCACTCCGGCAGAGGGAGAAATGGTCATCACCAAGGTCCGCCCGGGTCCATTCTCCACGACCGCGCTGGACGTAACCCTGCGCGAGATGGGGCGCAACAACCTGGTCATCATGGGTGTGGCGACCAGCGGGTGCGTGCTGTCCTCGGTGCGCTGGGCGGTGGACATAAACTACAGCTTCACCGTGCTGTCCGACGCCTGTTCCGACGGGGATCACGAGGTTCACCGGGTGCTCACCGAAAAGGTCTACCCGCGCCAGGGCACCGTGATGACCACTGACGAGTTTCTGGCTGCTATCTAACCAGCTTGACCGCGTGCGCCCTTGGGTTCCGGCTTTCGCCGGAATGACGGGAATGGGGCCGGGACAACGATCATCGGATAAGGAGTGTCAGCATGAAGTATGACGTAATCGTGATTGGGGCCGGTTCCGCCGGCGGCACCATGGCAACCCGCTTGTCCGAGGACCCCTCCCGCTCCGTGCTGCTGCTGGAGGCGGGACCTGACTATCCCGATCTGGAGCAGACACCCGACGACCTGAAGTTCGGTTACGCTCCCCGCGCCTCCGAGATGGGGGCGCCCCACAACTGGTCATTTGTCGGTACCGGCACGCCCTTGCAGACCGAGCCCGTGAACGTCCCGCGCGGGCGCGTGGTCGGCGGTACCAGCGCCATCAACGGGCAGGTTTTCCTGCGCGGAGTGCCCGAGGACTATGATCGGTGGGCCTCCTGGGGCAACGACGAGTGGAGCTACATCAACGTGCTCCCATACTTCCGCCGGCAGGAGACCGACACCGACATCTCGGACGACTTCCACGGCTTCGACGGCCCGATTCCGGTGCGGCGCCACCGCAGGGAAAACTGGCTGCCCCTGCAGGAGGCGTTCGTCCAGGCCTGCGCCGATGTTGGTTACGCCGAGGTTTACGACCACAACCATCCCGACTCCACCGGCGTTGGTCCATTCCCGATGAACAATCCCAACGGCGTGCGAATGAGCACGGCGCTGAGCTACGTGAACCCCAACCGGCATCGCCTGAACCTGACCATCCGCGCCAACGTCCGCGTGCACCGGATCCTCTTCGAAGGCCAACGGGCCGTTGGTGTCCAGGTCGAGAGCGGCGGCGAGACCTTCCAAATCGAAGGGGAGCAAATCGTCCTCTGTGCCGGCGCAATTGCATCGCCTCAACTGCTAATGCTGTCCGGCGTTGGGCCGGCTGCGGAACTGCGCAGCCTCGGCATACCGGTGGTCAAAGATTTGCCGGGCGTGGGCAAGAACCTTCGCGACCATCCCCTGGTGCCGGTTCGGGTCAAGGTCAAGGACGACTTCCCGCTGGATCCTGACGCCCCGCGCATACAGACGGTGCTGCGTTACACCGCCAGTGGTTCGGATGCGCGCAACGATATGCAGATATTCCCCTCGTCGTTCTCCACGCCGCTGGGTGGCGATCCCTACGACAACGAAGGCATCCGCGTGACCTGCATGATGGAATTGGCTGAAAGCGCCGGCGAGCTGACCCTGCAATCCACCGATCCCGACGTTCAGCCCCATATTGACTGCCGTTACCTGGAGGCCGATTGGGACCGCGAGCGCATGCGCGAAGCTGTCCGCATCGTGCTGCGTCTCATGGATCACGATCAGTTCTCGGGGATCTACGACGGGTTGATCTCACCCACGGAGGCCGACCTCGTATCCGATGAGGCGCTGGACAACTGGATGCTACGCGAGGTGTGCATCGGGCAGCACCTCTCCGGCACCTGCAAGATGGGACCTGACAGCGACGCAACGGCCGTAGTGGACCAGTATTGCCGCGTCCACGGCATCGAATCGTTGCGCGTTGCCGACGCCTCGGTGATGCCCGATGTCATCCGCGCCAACACCAACTGCACCACAATTATGATTGGCGAACGGGTCGCCGAGTGGATCGACACCGGCCGCTAGCAACTCTGCGGTAAATTCGTCGGCGACACTCTCTGATGTTCTCGAGACGAATTTCGGAGCGCTTGGGCTATAGTCCGAGGGCCCTGTCGGGGGACTTGTTCGGCGGCGTCACCACGGCCGCGACGGTGCTCCCCATGGCGCTGGCGTACGGCGTGGCCACGGGATTGGGTCCCGTGGCCGGCATGTACGGCGCCATCGTGGTTGGGTTCTGCGCGGCCGTATTCGGTGGGACGCCGGCCCGCATCGCGTACTCCACCGCCGCCATGACGGTGGCGATGATGATCGTGCTCACACAGCACGCCAGGAGCCCATCAGAGGCGTTCACCATCGTAATGCTGGCTGGCCTCATTCAGGTTGGGCTGGGGGTATTGCGGTTCGGGCGCTTTATCAACTACACCCCTTACTCGATGATCGCGGGGTTTACCTCCGGCATCGGCCTGATCATCATTATCATCCAGACGCTGCCCTTCCTGGGCGCTCCCGCCGCCCCGGGGGGTCTGCTCGGGATCATCCGTGTCTGGCCGGCGGCAGTGTTAGCGCTGAACCTGCACGCCGTCATTGTGGGGGCCGTGTGCCTGGCGATTTGCGTGTTCTGGCCTCGGCGGCTGGGTCGGTTTGTGCCAGGTCCGCTGCTGGCTCTGATGGTCGGAACCGCCATGGCAGCGCTGTGGCTGCACGATGCCCCCACGATCGGGAGACTGCCGCAGGGGTTGCCCGATCTGTACCTGCCCGAGCTGACGCCCGATCTGCTGGTATCCGCCATCCAGCCGGCGCTGACACTGGCGCTGATCGGGTCGGTCAACAGTCTCGTGGCGTCACTGGTGGCCGACACGCTCACTCGCACTCGCACTCGACCCAACCGGGAGCTGGTGGGCCAGGGAATCTCCAATGTTGCAGCCGGCGTGCTGGGCGCTCTTCCCGGAGCAGGCGCTCCGTCGGGCACCACCGTGAACGTTCGAGCTGGCGGTACTACTCCCGTTTCCGGCGTCACCTGCGCGGCGGTGCTGCTGGCCCTGGTGCTGGGACTGGGATGGATCGCCGAACCGATACCGGTAGCCGCATTGTCCGGCATTCTGATCAAAGTTGGTTGGGACATCATCGATTGGAGGCTCATCACACGAATTCGTCACGTTCAGCGGGAATACCTGCTGGTCATGCTGCTCACGCTGGTTCTGACCGTGTTTGTGGACCTGATCACCGCCATCGCCATCGGGCTGATCGTAGCCGGGTTCGCGCGGGCGCGGGCGAGGGAGCAACGTGAATTGGGCCGGGTAATATCAGTGCCCCTGCTGGACCGCGAATTTTTCCCCACCGATGTCGATACGGATGATGTCGACGCGGCCGATGTCGATGAGTTTCAGGCTCGGGTGGGCCTGGTCGATCTGCGCGGAGAGTTTTCCTTCGCCTCCGCCAATGAGCTGGCCTGGATGGTGGGCGCGGATATTCAGGAGCACGAGGTCACCATCTTTGACTTTTCGAACACCGTCCACATGGACGAAAGCGCGGCCTTGATTATCGAAAGACTCATCGACGCGGCTGCAGCCGCCAAAACGGAATGCATCGTACTCAATCTATCCGGCCCGGTGGACCAAACGTTACGGTCGTTGAATGTTTTCCGGCGCGTTCCGGCTGAGCGCTTTGTCCGTGATCTGGGCTCGGCCCGGGAACTAGCGGGGAAACTGCTTGACGCCAGGAGCCGATAGCGGCCCAATCCTGGACGGGCGCGCTGTCACAGTCGACTGGGTCTGATAAACTCCGACGCACTATCCGCAACGATTTCCGAGATCTTTAGCAACGCTGCCGCAAAGGAGCAACGTAATGTCCGTAGGAATAATCGTCCCCCTGCCGGCCTACACCCTCGACCCGGCGTTCATCGCCAAGAAGGCCGAGGAACTTGGATTCGAATCCATCTGGTACCACGAGCATCCCATTCTGCCCGTCACCAGCGAGAGTCCCTTCCCGGCCACCGGCGGGGAGATCCCCTGGACCTATCGCCATTTCTCCGACCCGTACATGTCCCTGGCGATGGCCGCGGCGGTGACTGACAGGATCAAGCTGTGTACCGGCATCACCCTGATGCCCGAGCGCAACCCGTTGATCCTCGCCAAGCAAATCTCAGTGTTGGACCGGCACAGCAACGGCCGCTTCGTCTTTGGCATCGGCGCCGGCTGGAACCGCGAGGAGACCGAGATGATGGGCGGTGATTTCGACCACCGCTGGACGCAGACCGAGGAAGCGGTCGGCGCTCTGAAAGCCCTCTGGACCGAGGACCAGGCTGAATTCCACGGCCGCTACTACAACTTCCCGTCGGTCTACATGTATCCCAAGCCCGCCCAGGATCCGCATCCGCCCATCCTGCTGGGTGGCAACGCCCGCAACGTGCTGCGCCGCGTGGTGCGCTACGGCGATGGCTGGCTGCCCAACCGCGCGACCCCGGGACAGATTGAGGACAGCCGCCAGCAACTCGACACCCTGGCCGCCGAGCGGGGACGCGACCCGGAGGCGATCACGATCTCCGTGTTCGGGCAGGCCCCGGATACGACCCGCCAGACCGTCGACGACTTCCTCAACGCCGGCGCGCTGCGGGTCTGCGTATGGCCGAACCACTCCGATTCCGAGGATGAGATGGGCCAGCAGTTGGAGCGCATGGCGGAAACCCTGCTCCGCTGACCGTCGTCGTCCAGATAGAGCCGTCGCCCACGCGAACAGGAGGCAGTACCAATGGCTACCTACGTGTACGTTGCAGCCCAGGACGACAACAAAGTGTCGATCTTCACCATGGACGAAGCCAGCGGGGCATTGACCATCGCTGGCGAGGAGCCGGTTTCCGGCGGGCCATCCCTGCTGGCCATCAGCCCCGATCGACGTACTCTGTATGCCGGACATCGGGAAATTCCCGAGATCACCAGCCACAGCATCGACCAACAAACGGGCGAATTGAGCCAGACCGGCTCAGTGACGCCGCCCGGTCAGCCAGCCTTCCTCTCGACCGATCGCAACGGACGCTTCCTGCTCTCGTCCTACTACGCCGACGGCAAAGCCGCCGTGCATCCCCTAGGTGAGGATGGCAGCCTGGGTGGCGCCGCTACGTCGGTTGTTGATACCGATTCCGGCGCTCACGCCATGATGACCGACCGCTCGAACCGGTTCGCCTACGTGCCCCACATCGCCCGGCAACAGGACAACGTCCTCGAGCCGCCCAAGAATATCCCGGGGCCAAACGTCATCTACCAGTTCCGCTTCGACGCTGACAGCGGCGCGCTGACCGCCAACGACCCGCCCACTCTGGCTCAGGGCGACATGATCGGCCCTCGGCATCTCACCTACCATCCCAGCCTCGATCTGGTCTACTTCTCCAACGAGCAGGGCTGCAGCGTGTCCTCCTATCAAATCGATGGCGAAGGCCGGCTGACGCTGTTCGAGACCGTGTCGACTTTGCCGGCCGGCGTCACCGAGCGTAACACCTGCTCCCAGATCCAGTTCTCGCCGGACGGGAGCCTGCTGTTCGTCCCCAATCGTGGACACAACAGCATCGCCAGCTTCACCGTCGATTCCGAGGGTCGCCTGACGCCCGCCGGACACGCCTCCACTGAGGCGGTGCCCAGCGCCTTCAGCCTTGACCCTTCGGGCCGCTTCGTGTTCGCCGCGGGATCAGCGACCGGACAATTGGCATCGTACAGTGTTGATTCCGATACCGGGCGACTGACCCCGCTGGGCACCTACGCCGTGGGTGAGCGACCGATGTGGGTGCTCACCACAACCCTGGGCGACTGAGCCCCAACAATTCGATCCCACAGAGAGGTTCAACATGCGACTTGAAGGAAAAGTTGCCCTCATCAGCGGCGGCGCCCGCGGTCAGGGCGCTGCTGAGGCCCGGCTGTTCGTGCAGGAAGGCGCAGCCGTGGTTATTGGCGATATCCTGGACGACGAAGGCATGAAGCTGGAGGCTGAGATCCGCGAACTGGGCGGACGGGCGACCTTTGTGCATCTTGACGTCACCGACGCCGACCAGTGGGCTGACGCCGTAACTGCGGCGGTCGATCGTTACGGCAAATTGGACATCCTGGTCAACAACGCCGGAGTGGGTAGCACCAACATCGGCGGCACGAACGCGCCGCGCATCCACGAGGCGCCGGCCGAGGTGTGGGACCAAATCATGGACGTCAACGGCAAAGGCGTATTCCTCGGAACCCGCGCGGCCATCTCCGCCATGCGCACGTCGGGTGGCGGCTCCATCGTCAACATATCGTCCATTGCTGGGCTGGTTGGACTAGGCCCTGGTTCCGGAGCCGGTGCCGCATACGCCAGTTCGAAAGGCGCAGTACGCCTGCTCACCAAGTCCACCGCGGTCCAGTACGCGGGCGACAATATCCGGTGCAATTCAGTCCACCCTGGTTACATCGACACGGCCATGACCGAGCGGATGATGTCTGATCCGGAACTCCGGCAGATGCGCATCGACGACACGCCCGTCGGCCGCATCGGGACCGTGGACGATATTGCCAACGGGGTGCTGTTCCTGGCTTCCGACGAGGCATCCTTCATGACCGGAAGCGAACTCGTCATCGACGGAGGCTATACCGCCCAATAGGGTCAGTCACCTGACTGCGTGGAGCCCGCCGCCGTCGGTCCGCACCAGCAGTTGCCCATCGGCATAGACCGGCTCGGTGCGGACGCCGGCAGGCAACTGGAGCCGCCACCGTTCCACGCCATCGGACCGGTCCAGTCCGTACAGCCAGCCAGCCATGTCTCCGTAGATCACGAGGTTGCCCACCACGATGGGCGACACGAGAATCGTGTCCTCGCCCTGGAACTGCCAGCGTTCCTCGCCGGTGATCGCATCGACGGCGTACATCTTCCCCAGGGTGTCGCCGACGTAGAGGGTGTCTCCCGCGACGGCCGGGGCTGAGATGATGCCCTCGGTCCTTTTCTGACGCGATGGGAACCCATCGGGGTAGTCCGACTCGAACCGCCATTGGTCTCCCGGCTGTGATGGCGGCGCGGGCAGAGGGAATCCCCAGAGCCAAAGTTGCGACCAAGTGCGCGTGACGGCGTACTGCCCCGGATATTCCAGGGCGTCGGCTTCCATGGCGAACAATCGCCGCTCGGACACGAAATACGTCAGGTCGTTGGCGGTCACGGGTGCGGCCGCCAGCGCGGCTCCGGTCCGGAACCTCGCCCGCTCCTGGCCGGTTCGGGAGTCCAGCGCGTACAGGCTGCGGTCGGCCGAGGCCACGAACGCGAAACGTTCGGACAGGGCTGCGGGAGATCGAACTTCACCAAGGGATTCGTGCTTCCATACCAGTTCGCCGGTCGTTGCGTTGACGGCGTAGGTGACGCCGTCCAGTGCGCCCGCGTACACAATGCCGTTGGCCACAGCAACGGGGCCCGACGTGGCATCCCCCATCTGATATTCCCATAGTATTTCCTGGGTCTCGGCGTCTCGCGCAACCAGCCTGCGGTCAGGCATGGTGTAGTACAGGGCGCCGTTCGCCAGCGCCAACGAGTTACCGATCGGGCCGGTGGCTGGCAATGATGCGACTTCGTTTCCGGTATCAGCATCAAACGTGGCAATGCGGAAGTGCGCACCAAGGTAAATGCGCCCGTCGGACACGATGGGCGCCGCGAATGTCGCTGGACCGGTGTCGGCGCTCCAGGCCAATCGACCCTGGGGTTCATCGAGCACATCCGAAACGTAACGCGTCTGCCCCAGGTTACGCCCATGCATGGTCCATTCCAGCCCGGACGAGACGGAATCGAAGACCGTTTCGGGTTGGCGGCCTAGCAGGATCACCGGGTCCGGAATGAAAGGGAAATTGATCCAGACCAGGAAGCCTATGACCACCAGCGCCACGAAGGCGATCAGTCCGTTGCGCCTGGATATGAAACGCCGCCGGCGTGGTGCTTCCTGCGCCCAATCGGGCAGGAGGCCTTCGGCGGTTTCGTTGCCTATGGAGTCCGGTGGTGCGAGTTCCGCGGGGTTTTCGGGTGAGGCGGCCATGGCAGTCCGGTTGCGAATGGTCAAAATAACAGCGGGATGCGATAACACATCCCGCTGTAATGATGCGTTATTTTCGATTCAAGCTACACGTTGCGCAGCTTGGGGTCAAGCCGGTCGCGAAGCCAGTCGCCGAGCAGGTTCATGGAAAGCACGGTCAGCACGATGGCCATGGTCGGGAAGAAGAACAGCCACCAGGCCGTAACGATCAGCGTTCGGCCGTCGGCCACCATCAGTCCCCACGCGGGGGTCGGTTTTACCAATCCGGCTCCCAGGAAGCTCAGTGTCGATTCCAAGATGATTACGTGGCCAACCTCCAGGGTGGCAAGGACAACCACAGTATTCACCACGTTGGGGAAAATGTGCCGGGTCATGATGCGCGTGGGAGACGCGCCCGCCACCAGCGCGCGGGCGATGAAGTCCTGCTGCTTAACGGCCAGCGCCTCGCCTCGTACCATCCGGGCGAACCTCGCCCAGAGGAGCAATGCGATGACCAGCACCACCGTTTGGAATCCTGGCCCGCTGACCGCCACCAACACCAGCGCGAGGAGTATTGACGGAAACGCCAGCTTGATGTCCACGATCCGCATGATCAGGTTGTCGACCCAGCCGCCGCCGTAGGCCGCCAGAAGGCCCAGCACCGTTCCCACTCCGCCGCCCAGCGCGATTGCCAGCAGGGAAATTGACAGCGAAATCCGAGCGCCGTGGATGATGCGACTGAGGATGTCAAACCCGTGTCGGTCGGTGCCCAGCACGAACTGCCAACTCCCGCCTTCCTGCCACGCCGGCGGCAACAGGCGATCCCGCAGATTCACCTCCGTCGGATCGTGTGGGGAGATCATGTTGGCGAATATCGCCGGAATTATCAGCATGATCGCCAGAATGAGCAGCGGTATCACCGGGTATTGGCGAGTGGTTGACCATGCACGGCCGATCAAACCGCGTTGGCGATACAATTCGTCGGCTGGGGTAGTGTTGACGGCGGGAGTCGCGGTGGGGGTGGTCATCGCTAATTTCCTTGTGCGGGCGGCAGGTGCGCGGGAATCAGCTCGTCTAGTAGCGGATCCGTGGGTTCAGGTAGGCGTAGGCCACGTCAACCGCCAGGTTGATGAATATGTAGAACGCGGCGAACAGGATGACGATGCTTTGGATTACCGGGAAGTCGCGGTTGCGGATGGCGTCGATGGCGAGGTCTCCCAATCCGGGCCAGACAAACACCGTTTCGATTACCACCGAACCAGTCAGGAGCACTGCACCGATCAGGCCCATGTAGGTGAATGGAACGATCAGCGCGTTCCGGAAACAATGCTTCCAGATGACCTTGCGCTCCGGCATGCCCTTGATGCGCGCCAGTTTGACGTACTCGGTGTCCAGCACTTCCAACATCGATGATCTGGTGAGCCGCATCACCGCAGCTACGTTGTAGTAACCCAGCGCCATTCCGGGCAGGATGATTGACTTGAACCCGGCGTCATTACCGGAAGTCGGTAACCATCCCAGGATCACCGCGAATACCCACATCAGTATCAACCCGATGGCGAAGGATGGCGCCGATTGTCCGATCAGCGCCACTACTTTTCCGGCCCAGTCAAAGGGCGAGTCTTTTTTGACCGCCACCATCACGCCGATGGGCAAGGCGATGGAGGCGCTGATGAGCCAGGCGAAACCGGCCAGCACGATGGTGTTGGGCAGCCGTCGGGCGATCAACTCGGTAATCGGTACGCCACCGTATGCCCAGGCTTCACCGAAATCACCGGTGACGAAGTTGCCAACATAACGGGCATACTGCACGTAAATCGGCTGGTCCAGTCCCCATTTCGCGCGGACCTGTTCCACCACGGCGGGGCTGGCGTCCTCCGGTAGCAGGATGGCTACCGGATCACCGGTAACCCGTGCTAGCGCGAATACCACGGCGCTGATCACCAAAATCGCCAGGACCGATTGTATCGCCCGCAAAAATATGAAACGCTGCATGGGAAACCTTCGCGCTCAGTGGGGTTGGATGTTGGGATACAGGAAGGGCGACCGGCCGGTCGCCCTTCCGTTTCTACGGATTAGTTGCGCACCACCTTGGTGTACTCGTGGCCTTTCATACCACCGAAGTAGCTGTTGTTGACCGAGTACTCGGCGATGACGTTGGGGTTGATGCCGAACTCCGCGAACAGGAAGCCCAGCGGTATCGTGGCGTTTTGCTCGTACATGTACTGGCCGGCTTCCTTCATCAGGTTAAGCCGTTCCTCATCGTCCACGCTGCTTTGCCACTTGCTGAACAGGTCCTCGGTGTGAGGATCCTCATACATGTAGACCGCGCCGGCCAGGGTGGGGCTGACGAAGTATACCCGCATGTTGCGGCCAGCCGGCCAGAAGCCGGTGCGGTGGGTCCACAAGACGCCGTTCATCTCGCGGGCCTTGTACCGCGTGCGGATGGGCTGGAATTCGCCGATCTGGGCGTCGACATTGAAGCCGACTTCCTCCAGCCAGGAGATCATCGGTACCGCAATTTCCGTCAGTTCAGGCACGCCCACCAGTTTGCCGGCCATGAACTCGACAGTGGGGCCGGATCCTTCAGCATAGCCCGCTTCTTGGAGCAGTTGCCGTGAAAGGTCGGGATCGTAGGCCGGAATCTCCCAGGCCGGATCGAAGGAAGGATCGGTTGGGTGCCAACCGGTGTTGGCCATCAGTTCCATCTTGTTGTCGAAGAACGCTTCGTTGAGCGCGTCCCGGTCCATGGCATGGTTCATGGCACGACGCACCAGCACGTTGGTGTTGGGGTCGTTGGCGTCGCGGCGGTCTTCCAGGTACTGTCCGCCGATGCCGATCCACACCATGAACGCGGGAAGCGTGCTCTGGGTGATGGCATACCCGGCGCCAACGATCTCGCCCTGGAGTTCCCGCGGGATCTCGGCGATGTCGGCTTCGCCGGCTCGCAGCATGGCTACGCGGGTGAGGTCTTCTTCGGCAAAGAAGAAGGTGAGGGAGTCGAAATCGGGGTTGATGCGCCAGTGATCGTCGAACGCACGCTCATAAGCGAGCTTGGCGCCCTGCTCGTAGCTGACGTGCTTCCATGGGCCGGTGCCCACGGGATTGGCGGCGTAAGCGTCTTCCCCGTTGGTCTGCCAGTAGTCCAGGCTATAGACCAGCGGATCCGTCGTCGCTTCGGAGGCGTAGAACGGTATCCACAGCTCGGGACGGTTCATGTTCCAGACCATCTCGTTGTCACTGACTTCGGTGACGGTCGCAGCGGTACCCATATCCTCCACTTCCCAGCTTCGCTTTTCGCCCTCGGGCCCCAGGATCTGGTGCCAGAAGTCGCCGAAGCCGGTCTTGGCTTCTGGATGGGACCACAACTGGAAACTGAACACAAAGTCAGAAACGCCAAAGGTATCCGCTTCGTGATGGAAGGGCACGTTTTCACGGAGCTTGATGGTCCATTCCTTGCCGTCCGCTGATACGGACCAGGATTCCGCCAGCATCGGCCGGGCTTCCCAGGTCTGGTAGTCGCGCTGGAACAGCGCTTCCTGCATCGGCTGGAGCATCCCCTGGTTGGTGCCGCCTACGCGCCAACCCAGAAGGTTTTCCGCGTATGGCGGCGTAATGGCGACACGCAGGTCGGCCTGTACGGGCTCACCTGCGGTTGTTTCGGGCACCGCGGTAGCCGCCGGCGCCACGGTCGGGGCTGCGCCGCCGGCCGCGCGGTCGCTCATGCCGGCCGGCTGGGCAAGCGCCGCGGTGGCTGTTGGCTGCGCCGGCGCCTGGGCGGCCGGCGCCTGCGTCGCCACTGGTTGCGATTGCTGTTGCTGGGCCGCAGCCGGAGCGCTTGTCGCGGGTTCCTGCTCAGCAGGGGCTCCGCAGGCAATCGCCGCGGTTACGGCGAGGGCCAGCAGACCCACAATCCCGGTGCGTAGTGCTAATCCTCTTGACATAGATTCCCACCTCTGCGCCGCCTGGCTCGTCGGCTTGATGCGACGCCATATATCGCTCGAGCGGTTATATCCGTTCGAGTCGTGCGGCGGAAGGTACTGAAAATCCATATCATTGTCAACCGACATGTTGCGCTTCGAGGTATATGAAATAATCATTATTACGCATAGAGCACAACACGGCGTATCAAATGTAACATATACGGAAGTATAATCTTGTAAATAACGTGTTCTCGTTGCATAAGGCTTCATAATTTGCGATTTCATGCTCTCAGCCGGGGACCTTTAACGGGAATCGCGCACGCAATTGTAGTCTTCGTTACGCCATTTGCGAGGCCGGTATGGGTCGGCCTGCAGAGGGGAAATGGGCGGCGCATTCACTTTGAATACGCCGCCCGGGACGAGCCTACTTCCGGACCACCCTGGTGTATTCGTGGCCCTTCATGCCTCCAAAGTAGCTGTTGTTGACCGAATATTCGACGACCACCTCTGGGTTGATGCCGAACTCCGCGAACAGGAAACCGAGTGGCATGGTCGCGTTCTTCTCATACATGAACTGACCCACCTCCCGCATGATCTGTTCCCGTTCCTGCGGGTCAACGCTCTGTTTCCAGCGGTCGTATTCCTCCTCAACATACGGGTCCTCGTACATGTACACGGCTCCCTGCTGATTCGGGCTCACGAAATACACCCGCACGTTGCGGCCCGATGGCCAAAAGCCGGTCCGGTGCGTCCACAACGTACCGTTCATTTCCCGGGCCTTGTATCGCGTGCGAATGGGCTGGAACTCACCGATCTGGGCGTCGACCTGGAAACCAACCTCCTCCATCCAGGAGATGATCGGTACCGCGATTTCCGTCAATTCCGGCACACCGACCAGTTTGCCCGACATGAACTCGACGCTCGGGCCGGCGCCTTCGGCATATCCGGCTTCCTGCAGCAACTCCCGCGCCAGGTCGGGGTTGTATTCGGGGATTTCCCAAGCGGGATCGTAGGCCGGGTCGGTAGGATGCCAACCGGTGTTGGCCATCAGTTCCATCTTGTTATCGAAGAAGGCTTCGTTGATGGCGTTCCGGTCGATGGCGTGGTTCATGGCCCGGCGCACCAATATGTTGGTGTTGGGGTCGTTCGCGTCGCGCCGGTCTTCCAAATACTGACCGCCGATACCAACCCAGACCATGAAGGCGGGCAGAGTGCTCTGTGTGATCTGGAAACCGGCTTTCACGACTTCACCCTGGAGTTCGCGCGGGATCTCGGCGATGTCCGCTTCCTTGGCCCGCAGCATGGCTACCCTGGTCAGGTCTTCCTCAGCGAAGAAGAACGTCAGCGTGTCAAAATCAGGGTTGACCCGCCAGTGATCTTCGAAGGCCCGTTCGTATTCCAGCCTCGCGCCTTGTTGGTAGCTGACGTGCTTAAAGGGGCCGGTCCCGACCGGGTTCTGTGCGTATTCGTCCTCGCCCACCTTCTGCCAGTAGTCCAGGCTGTAGATGAGCGGGTCCGTGGAGGCGTCGGAGAACCAGAAGGGCACCCACAGTTCTGGCCGGTTGGCGTGCCAGATCATCTCGCTGTCCGACACTTGTTCGACCGCCGCGGTCGTGCCAAGGGCGTCCACCTCGATGCTCCTCTTTTCGCCCTCTGGCCCCAGTAGCTCATGGAACCAGTCAGTCGCGCCTTTACCCTCCGGGTGAGACCAAAGTTGCCAGCTGAAAACGAAGTCCGAAGCGCCGAAGGTGTCCTCCCCATGGTGGTACGGAACGTCTTCGCGCAACTGGAAATGCCACGTCGCGCCGTCCTCTGAGACTTCCCACTCGGTCACCAACATCGGCTTCGCTTCCCAGGTCACGTAATCCCGCTGGAACAGTTGCTCCTGCATCGGCTGCAGCATGCCCTGGTTGGTACCGCCGACGCGCCAACCCAGCAGGTTCTCAGCGTAAGGCGGAGTGATGGCTACTCGCAGGTCTTTCTGAACCGGCTCGCCGGCTGTGGGTTCGGGTACCGGAGTTGCGGTCGGCTCAGCGGTGGGGGCCGCGCCTCCCGCCGCCCGGTCGCTCATCCCCGCGGGCAGGGCCAGCGCGGTGGTTGCGGTAGGTTGGGCCGGTGCGGCTGCAGGAGCCGCTGGGGCGGCGGTTGCCGCCGCCGGTTGTTGTTGGCTGGCGGTTGCCGGAGCGCTGGTCTCCGGCTGCTGCTCTGCTGGAGCGCCGCAAGCGATGGCAATCGTTAATGACAAGCTCAATAATGCGCAGATAGCGATGTGTGCAAAGCGTTTAATCTCCAATTTCGTGCACCTCCATCGTGATATCGAATTGATAACGTCGCATAATATCATCATTTATGATGATATTTATTATTCGCGTCACTAACGTAATCTACTGAATGGGATTGCCTTTGTCAACCCGCCCATCGGGGTACAGGTTTTCCCACGCCCAACGGTAGGCGATGATCACCGGCAGCTCTCTGCTCGCGCCGTCGGCCGTGACGGCGCGAAGCGCCCCGGTCCCCGGGTCTACTTCGACCACCAGCTCGATCCCGCCGATCTCGGCGGCAACGGATCCGGTGTTCAGCACCGACAGGTAGGGCCACGCGACGGCCTGGTCCCCCACGACGACGCCGGCTACGTGATCCTCGCCGGGTCTGCGGCCGCTATAGGGAATTGACGGGATATCGGAAACCAGGACCCGGCTGTTGGGGTTGGCGGCCAGCCATTGCCCCCAGGTCGTCAGCTGAGACGGCATCAGTTCCAGAGTGCGCCCGGCCAGGGGGCCGGCGATGGCTGCCCCGAAAGGTTGGGACCACACGCTGCCGGTGCCGTGGTCAAACCAGGTCATCGCCCCCTTGTACAGCGCACCCTGGTTGCCGAACCGGACGCGGTTCCCATCCACCCGCCGCTCGTGCACCAGCGCCGTGTAGCAGAGCGGGCACCAGGTCACCAGTACCGGCACGCCACCCACGGTGTCGTTCACCATTTCCCGGTGGTAAAGCAGCCCGGCCGGATACGCCCGCACATCCCCATTAATATTGAGGCCGATGACTAGCTCGTCGTCGGGCAAATCCGACTCGTGCGCGCCGAGGAATTTCGGATCGTAGACCGGCTGGATGGCATCCGGTGGCCGCAGTTGTCGAAAATCCGCGTCATCAAAAGCAGAGGAAACCGGTCCCTCGGGGCCGATCACTTCGTCGACACTGCCTGTGTAGGAGGGTAGCGCCGGCGCAAGGGTGGACGGCGGGTTGCTGCTGGTGGCGCCTTTGCCTGGCGCGCAGCCGTCCCAGGCAGTCACCAACACAAGCGCCGCGAGGGCGAGGGATACCAGACGTTTTGGTTGCATCGCCCGATTCTACGGGGCGGTGCAACCCATTGGCTGCACCTCGGGTGGTGCGCCCGCAGAGATGACAGGGGGTTGGGGTGTCACCATCCCACCACGTCGCCGGACTGCGAAACAAAGGATGGTGTACCCATATGGCCGGTGCAAGCCGACGTGGCCCGATTCGTTCCCAGGAGGACTGACGCAAACGCGGCCACCAACGGCGCTCCCACGAATGCCGCAATGATCTCGTTAGACACACCGCAGCTGATTGATCGGTACCGTTTGCACCTGCAGCACCGGTGACGAACTCAACCGTCGTCGGTCATGCTGTGCGCGGATAGTGCAGCGATTTGAGTGCAAGTACAAAAAACCAGGGGACTCTCCAGAGTCCCCTGATAGCAAGCGGAGCGTTGGCGGCGTTTCCCCGGATCAGATCACCGCAACATTTGCGCCAACTGGTCCGCGTTGGCCCGCATCATGCTGACGTAATCGGGATACTCGTCGTCCGGGAGTGACCGGATGATACCGACCTCAATTCCGGTGTCCCTCGCGACCTGAGCGAGAGCATCGGCCGAGAACTGCGGTTCGGCGAACACGGCGGGCAGACCGCGGTGTTCCACCAGTTCCAGGACGTTGGCGATGTCGTCGGGCGACACGTCCTCGGCGTGGGCGCCGACGAAGGCTTGCACCTCGACATCGTAGCGCTCGCCGAAATACCCGAAGGCGTCGTGGAAGGTCACCATCACGCGGCGTTCGGCAGGAATCGAAGCCAACGTGTCGGCGATGTAGGCGTCCAGGGCCTCCAGTTCCTCAATGTACGCCGCCGAGTTGTCCAGGTAGGTTGCCGCGTTGTCCGGGTCCGCCTCGACCAACCCGTTGGTGATCTGGTTCACGTAGTGGACTACCATGCGGGGATTCTGCCAGAAGTGGGGGTCGCCGTCGCCGTGGCCATGGCCGTGATCGTCATCGTGGTCATCGTGCCCTTCCTCGGGGTGGTCACCCTCGCCCAGGATACCGACGAAGGCGATCTTGGTGGGGGCGCCGGAAATCTCCCAGTGCCCGACTTCTTCCAGGTCATGGGCGTCCAGGGCGATGACTTCGCCCTCGCCGGAGTTGGTGACGAAGATGTGATCGGGAGCGGTGGCAATGTGGGGCCGCGCCCAGAAGCCGGGATCGATCTCACCGGTCAGCGCGTCCGACGTTGAAGCCAGGAGGTCCAGGTCATGGGCTTCGTACATGCGCAGTTCGCCGTCGCTCATGACCACCAGCAGCAGTTCGCCGTCGTGGCTGAGCGCTACCTGGATGGGTCGCAGGTCATCGCTGGCGGCGATCAACTGCTCCATCGAGCCCTCTTCCGGTTCGACGACGTACAGGCCAACCGCGGAACCCAGGGCGAAGAAGTGGTCGAGGCCGTGGTATCCCCAAACGGAAGTCAGGCGGAAGTCGTCGGGTGATCCTGCCGGAGCCGGAATGAAAGCATCCTCGTAATGGCCGTCGTGGGCTTCGACCATGAGGACGCCGCCGGTGCAGCCGAACACGGCCATGTGCCCGTTGCCGGCGTCGCCGTGGAGATCGGGGCAACCTTCGGCGCTATGGAGGACGTTACCTTCGAGGTCCCAAATTTCGGCGCCGATGGGCAGGCGGTATTCCTCGGGGTTATCGGCATAGTTCGGGTGTTGAAGCGAGACGGCGAACAGGTCGTCTTCCAGGGGTATCACGGCGCCATGCTGGGCTCCTGCGTTCATGGTGATGGGCACATAGGAGGAGCCCTCTTCCTCCAGTTCGTGCTCGTTGATGAGGACAAAGTCGCCGGAGCCGTCGTAGTACACGGTGGCCCACTCCCCGCCGACGTACATGTGAACGGGATTGTCGCCCGCGAGGTCGATCCCCAGGAGGCTGACGTCCCGTTCGACCATATCGAAGTGGTCGCCGTGCTCTTCGAGGTACATGCCGCCGTCGATGACGTTGACGGCGTTGGCGTCGCTGGAAACGGCGACGGCAAAACGTCCGCTCTTGGTCGGGTAGATGCGACCGGCGCGGGAACCCAGATCGAACTCGTCCTGGTGGACGTGGCCGGTTTCCAGATCGATCACGGACAGGGCGCCGGTTTCACCGTCGCCGATCAGCAAGCGGCCAGCGAGTTCTGCCCCGTGCTCGTCTCCGTGTTCCATGGCGTGGTCGTCGCCGCCCGGGAATGGCAATTCAACCAGTTCCTGGGCCTCCAGCCCTTCCGATGCGATCACCTGAACGGTGTCCGCAGAGGTCGCGTTGTCTATAAGATCTTCGACCTGGCTGGACAGCCCCGCGCCGTTGCTGACGACGAGGTCTGCTTCGGCGATGCGCACGCTGTCTCTCGGCGTGCTCTGCCAGGTGTGAGCGTCAGCGCCGGCAGCGACCAGCGTGTCCACGTGCACAAGATCCTTTCCTACCTGCTGCACCAGGTCGGCGAGAACGGCGTTTCCCGCCACCACCTTCACTGGTTCGGTGGGCGCCGATCCAGTTGCCGGCGCCGACGGCTGGGACGAGGCAGGCGCCGGCGCGGCGGTCGGGTTGGACGAGGCCGCTGCGACTGGCGCTGCGGAACCTGCGGCGGGCGAATCACCAGACGGAGGGATGCCCGGTTCTTCGCCCCCGCAGGCCGTCAGCAGCAGCGCAATGGCCGCCAGCGCAGTGAGTAGCGCCAGGGCCGGCCGCAGCGGAAGAAAATTGGCAAGGGATAGGGGTCGCTGGATGGATGGTTTCATCGATTTGCTCCGTTGGCTTTTGGTTTCAATAGTCGGCATAATCAATACGATGTATCAATTAATTGTGCGTATGATATCGTGTATCATTTACCTGAGGTTAGCGATAGTCAGTATCAATTATTGACGACTAAAGATATGAAGTATCAGTATAGAAACGAAAAAAAGCGGCGAGGTTCAGTCCTCAGCGCATTCGCCGCATCGGCCGTACACTTCCAGCCAATGCCCGCTCATTCGGAACCCTGCGGCTGTGGCGGCTTCGCGGAGCATGTCCTCCACGTCGCATCCTTCCAGATCTGCCGATGCTCCACATACCGCACACAACAGGTGATGGTGATGTCCCTGGTGGCTGAGCTGGTAGCGCAGCTCTCGGTCTTCCAGCAGGACCCGACAAACCTGATCGGTTTCCACCAGCAGACGCAGCCCCCGGTATACGGTGGCCCGGCCCACGCAGGGCAAGGAGGCGCACAGTTCTTCGGCGGTGAACGGCCGGCCCTGGGCTGCGACGGCGCTGATCACCAGCCGGCGCGGCTCGGTGTCCCGGTACCCCTGATCGCTCAACTGAGCCACGATGTCGTCCACCACGGCGGCGGAACGAGGTCGCGGGTGTTCGTGCCCGGTGTGCCTGGGTGTGGTTGTGACCATAATGATACTCCGTATCGGACGTTATCACCGCCAATTACTGGTGTCAACACTGGACCGAACCGGGAGACCGGGCTGTGGGCCATCAGTCGCGGTCGCATCCGGCCATGCTTTGCAGCGGGTCGGACCAGACACGGCGGCGTAAACAGCAAGGAGGCGGGCATGCGTGACGTGACCGGGTAACCTTGACGCTCCGGCGCCGACGGGCGTATATTCTGACCATCAAATCTGGGGGAACCTGTTATGCCTATCTACGAGTACGGCTGCACGACCTGCGGCCACAAGTTCGAAAAGTTGCAGCCCATGTCTGCCTCCGGCGCCGACTGCCCCCACTGCGAGCAGCCGGCCAAGCGCGCGATCTCCGTGTTCGCGGCGGTGAGCAAAGGTGACAGCTTTGCCAGCGATATGGCCGACCTCGGCGGTTCGCCCATGCCGGCCCCGATGGGTGGCGGTGGATGCGGCGGGTTCTGCGGCTGCGGCCACTGATCAACACCACAGCCGAAGAATTGAGGGCGGGTTTCAAACCCGCCCTCTTTTCTTTGCGCCCGCGCGTTTCGGTCTAGTCAGCCGCCATGGCAAGGCGCTGCATTTCCGCCGCGGCCTCGTCGGCGGTATCCGCCCATGCGGCCCGCGCTTGCGCCATCAGCTGGCGCGAGGCGTCGGCGTTGCCCTGGACGGCTTCGGCTTCGAGCCGGCCCATCCAGTAGGTGTCGCGCACCGACGAGCGCCGGGACAGCCGCTCATCCAGCATTTCCCTGGCTTCGTCGTAGCGACCGGCGCGGATGTAGGTCTCCAGCAGGGTGTCCTCGAACACCTCGCGCTGGGCATGGCTGCCGCCGATGCGGGCCAGCATGGGGTAGGTCGGGCCCATCAGGTCGGCCGCTTCGTCGTAGTCGCCGGCCGCGAAGGCGGCGGCGCCCAACGCAATGGGCAAGACCATCTCGCGAGACAGATCGTCGCCTTTCTTGCCCTGGGCCTTTACCCGGTCCACGAACTTTTGGGTAGACTCCGCGTCCCCCGCGCCGGCAAACGCCAGCGCCGCGTGGCAGTCGCGGAAAGCCGGTCCCGGAGTCTCGGCAGCCGGCAGAGCCATGTCCCGCACTTCGTCCCAAGGCTTGCCCGGCTCTTCGCCGGAATAGATCTGCAAGCGCCACAGCAACGAGGCAGCGTCCTGCAGGTTCGCAAGGTTGCGTGCCTGCACGCCGGGCCGGATGTGGGTTTCGTAGAGGTCAAGGGCCTGGCGGTATTTGCCCTGGGCCAGTTCGAACAGGGCCAGGTGCCACGACAGGTGCGTATTGTACGACGCACGCCGGTCCCAGCTATCCAGCCAGTCGCCGAGCCAGCGACCGCCGTTGGCGGCGTCGCCCTGCTCGAAGTAAGAATGGGTGACCGAGTGGCTCGCCACCGCGTTCTGCGGGTTACCCTCCAGGGAGCGGGTCGCCAGGTCCATGGCCTTCTCGGGCTGGTTGGTCTCGTGATGAGCGAAGGCGTACTGTCCCAGGAACGCCCAGTCGTCGCCGTTGGCCGGAGCGACTTTGCGCATCATCGCCATCAGGTGGTTGGGGAAGTCCGGGACGCCGGCGCCGAAGCAGCCCAGCATGTACAGGCGTTGCGCGACGCGCATGGCCAGCGTGTCGGTGGGAAATTCGTCCAGGTGCTCCTGGACCAGGCCGATGGCCTCGGTACCCTTGCCGTGCGTGAAGGAGTGGACGATCCGGGCGATCTGCTGCTCTTCGCGTGAGCATCCCGCGGATAGTTCGATTGCCTTTTCCGCCGAGGCCCGGGCCGCTGGAACGTTGGTCTGCAGGTGCAGAACGTACGCCTGGACCACGTGGGCCATGGCGAAGCCCTCGTCGGCTTCGATGGCTGCCTGCAACTTTTCGTCCGGCCCGTAGTTCTGGGATAGAACCAGGTCGAGGCCTTCCTGGTAAAGGTCGGCCGCCGCCGGTGAGTTCGTGGTAAGAGTCAGGCCGTTTCTACTTTTGAGCGTAGCGCACATTATTCGCCCTCCCGATTGGGAATATTCGGGGAAAGATTACCACAGTTGCCGGGTTTATACCGCCCCCTGCTCTTCCAACTCGGCCAGTTGTTCAGGCGACAACCCGCCCAGCGTGCACAGGATTTCCCCGTTGTGCTGGCCCAGCTTCGGCGGAGCGCCGGTGTCTGACTGGCGGCATGAGGTGAGTTGTATGGGCGTTGCCAGGGATCGAAAGGTTCCGCCGATGGTGTCACCGGTGTCGACGTACATGCCCCTGGCTTCGAGCTGCGGGCAGTCGGCCAGGTCGGCGACGCTCTGGGCGACGCCCATGGAGAAACCCAGCTCGGTGAGGCGACCGGCGACCTCCCACTTGGGACGCTGGGATGACCATTCCTCGATGGCAGGAATCATCTCGTCGAAGACGAAATCGGCGTCGGGGAACTGTTGCAGATAGCGCTCGTCTGCCTCCGGCAAATTGGCGCGGCCGATCAGTTCCCAGAGACCGGCCAGCCGCTGGGGCGTGCGCACGCCGGCCATGACCACGTGACCGTCCGCCGCGCGCAGGGCGAGGCCCGGCGACAGCGACGCCTGACGGGTGCGCCCCGGAGTGCTTCCGGTGGCCTGGTAGGCGTTCATGTTGCTGATGACGTGGGAGGCCATGCACTCGTACATCGCCACGTCGACGTGCTGGCCGACGCCGGTCTGTCGTCGAGTCTCCAGCGCCAGCACAATGCCCAGCGCGGCCCATACACCGGGCACCGAATCGCCGATGTTGTCGCCCACGGCCTGGGGCGTGCCGCCCGGCTCGCCGGTGAGGTCCATCCAGCCGGACATGGCCTGGATGGCCAGGTTGTTGGCGGGCCAGTCGGAATATGGGCCGCGGGCTCCTTCCGCATCGCCGTAACCGGTGATCTCGGCGTAGATCAGGCGGGGGTTGATCTCACGCAGCCGATCGTAACCGAGGCCCAGGCGTCGGAAGGCGCCGGGTCCCCAGTTGTCCAGCAACACGTCGGACTTGGAGACCAGGCTCTCAAATGCGGCCTTGCACGTGGCGTTGCGCAGGTCGAGGGTCACGCTCTTCTTGTTGCGGTTGACACCCAGGAACCGGCTGCTGATCTGACCCGACTCGGCGTCGCCGATGAACGGGCCGCGACCTCTCGCCAGGTCACCGGTGCGCGGCCGCTCGATCTTGATTACCTCTGCGCCCATGTCGGCGAGGATCAGCGAGCAGAAGGGGCCGGCGACGATGTGGGTGGCGGCCAGGACGCGGATGCCCTCCAGTGGCAGAGGGAGACCGGTCGCAGCTTCGGTGGATTCGATTGCGTTGTCGGGCATAAGTCGCGGTCCTTGTACCAGTCAGGGATCGTTGTGATGCGCCTTCGCGCGAGGGTACCGAAGGTTACTACAGATATTCCGCCAACGACCGCAGGGCAGCGCGGGCACCCTGGCGCATGGGCTCGAAGTGGCTGAAGCAGAGCACCTCGAAGTCCAGCTGGGACAGGCGGCGGACCGACTCCTTGGCGGCTTCCATGTCGCTGGAGAACCAGCGGGACGGCAGGGTGAGACGGCCCTGGTATCGCTGTAGAGCGTCGGCGACCAGCAGCACGCCCTCGTTGGGGAAGTGCAGGCTGATGCTCCCGGGCGTGTGACCCGGTGTGTGGACGACCGTGGCACCGCCCAGTAAAGGAAGGACGTCTCCTTCGTTCAGGCGTTGAGCCACCGGCACGCGTGAGGGAGTCATCCAGGTCAAGAGCGGCCACATGAACGGGCGGAGCCACCGGGGCTTGACCGGGTTGGGCAGCTTCCGGCCGTCCTCACCAGCCAGGTAGGGGGCTTCCACGTCGTGCGCGGCCAGCGGCGCTCCGGTCGCATCAATCAGGCCGGCCATGCCGCCTACGTGGTCCGGATGATAGTGGGAGGAGATGAGCTGGCGAACCGATCCCGGTCCGTACCCCAGGCGATCCAGGTATTCGATGATCCGGCGGTGGTGGTAGAGCCGCCAGCCGGAGTCGATAATCGTGATCCCGTCTTCCCCTGTTTCAGCGTCCGGCGTGATGACCAGGAAAGCGCTGGTGGTGATGAGTCCACGCTGATGCAGGCCCGGCATGATCTCGCCGACGCGTGCCCGGGGGCCTGGAATTCCGGGCGGACGGTAAATTGATGCGTCAGGAAGTGGCCATTCCATGGGTGCAGTCTGTCAATCTGCGGCGTGGGTGAGGGCGGATCCGCCGGTTGGTTGGCGCGTGGGTCGGGCGCCGTCGGTCGGAGCCTACTGGCGCAGGTCAACGACCCGCCGGGCCTTGAACTGGGTGCGCTCGAACTCGCCCTCGGGCTTGAGCTCGACCGAGACGCCGACTCCCAGGGCGCGGCGGAGCGTATCGGCGACTTGCTCCCGTAGCGCGTTCAATCCCTCGGGTCCGCCTTCGCCGGCGGATGCCCATACTCCGGCCGATACCTCGGTTTGCACCGTCAGGCGGTCCAGATAACCGCGCTCGCGTTCGACGACCATGCGGAATTCGCCGCCGAACTCGTCCAGATTGCGGAGCACATCCTCGATGCGCGAAGGGAACACGTTCTGCCCGCGTATTATGAGCATGTCGTCGGCGCGGCCGTAGATGCCCTGGGTCAGCGTCGGATAGGTTCTGCCGCACCCGCAGTCCACCATCTCCCACCGGGCAATATCGCCGGACCAGTAGCGGATCATCGGTTGCGACTCGCGCTCGAGGTGCGTGTAGACGGGCACGCCCTCGCCGCCCATTGCGACGAGCTCGCGAGTTTCAGGATCGACCAGCTGGGTGTACACGATGTCCTGCCACAGGTGCATCCCGCGCTCCAGGTGACGGCAGCCGCCGTTGGTCATCCACGGCGTCATCTCCGCCATGCTGCCCTGGTCCACGACGTAGCAGCCGAAAGCGTCCTCGATGGCCTGGCGGGTGGCGGGCACGCTGGCTCCGGGCTCACCGCTGAAGAACATCAGCCGGAACCCGAAGTCGGCGCGCGGTTCCACGCCCATTTCGCGGGCCGTTTCCGCGAGGTACAGCGCATAGGATGGAGTGGCGTACAGGGCGGCCGGCTTCACCATCTCGGCCCATTCCACGGCCCGTTCGGTCTGACCCGGCGCACCGGCGCCGAAGGGGAAGCAGGTGGCTCCCAATCGCTCGGCTCCCACCAGCGCGCCCCAACTGCCGACGTAAAGGCTGAACACCGCCGCCACCATCACCGTGTCGCCGGGTCGGATGCCGGCGGCCCACAGGATGCGCCCGTGAGCCTCGCCGATGCGGTCCCAGTCGGCGCGGCTGATGCCGAAAACCGTCGGACGTCCCGTGGTTCCTGACGTGCCGTGGATGCGGTAGATCTGGTCCGGGCGGACGCAGAGGAAGCGACCGTAAGGTGGGTGGGATTCCTGCTCGACGCGGACCTCTTCTTTGGTAAGGATGGGCAGGCGAGCAAACTCTTCGAAGTCGCGTATATTCGCCGGGTCCACCGGCGCGTCCTTCCAGAACTCCTGGTAAAACCCCGACTGCTCCCAGGCGTATCGAACCTGACCACTGAGCTTTTCCAGGATCACTCCGTCACGCTCGGCGGGATCCATCGTTTCCGAGCGGGCATCCCAGTGCTCTGCATCCAGGGTCGGGATGTAGGACGGGTCATATTGGGGCGGCCATGTCATAGCGTTTCCCGTGACACACCGGTGCGGATGAACTCTACCATCTCTGCCGTGAAGGTGCCGACCGGGAAAACGCCGTCGACGCCCATCTGCTGCAACGGCTCGACGTCGCCGTCGGGTATGGTGCCGCCGACCAGAAGCAGCACATCGCCCTCGGCGTCGGCGCCGCGCAGGCCGTGGCGTTCCAAGGCGTCCACCATGCGGGGCATGAGCCGCATGTGGGCGCCCGAAAGGATGCTGATGCCGACGACGTCCACGTCTTCCTGAGCGGCGGCGGCGGCGACCTGGTCGGCGGTGACCCGCATCCCCAGGTAGACCACCTCCATGCCGGCGTCACGCAGCGCCCGCGCGATGACCTTCACGCCGCGATCATGGCCGTCCAGGCCGAGCTTGGCGAGGAGGACGCGGGGTGGAGCAACTGGGCTGGACTGCATCAGAACGTCTCCGGCCGGTAGATGATCCAGTCACCGGCCTCGGTTTCAGCCAGCGCCAAGCCCCGGTTCTCCACGAGGTTCTTTAGGGACTGCATCGTTGGCGCTTTGTGATAGATCAACTGCAGATTTTCCTTTCCCGTCTCCTCAAGAATTTCGTTGAAAATCAGCAGAGCCTCATCGAAAAAGGATACACCTATGCGGAGGATTCCATCGGTATTCAGCGTAATTTCGCTGCCACCAGCGGCAGCCTGCATTGCCGGCGCCACAACCCGTGCCGCCGGGCGTGTGATCAGTACTGTTTTGCCCGATTGTATTGACAAGTTGACCGTCGTCATCGTCATCACTCATGCCGGGACGGATATAGTAACCACTGCCACCGTGCCGGCAATCCGATCTGATTCTGCCAGATTGCCTTTGATTATCCCACCGCCGGTTTTCACCTCCAGAGAACCGCCAGCAGAAATGATTGTCAGGTTACCGCCCAAATTTTTCACGACACCCATAACATGGTCCAATCCGATGCCACGATGAGCCTCGCCGGTACCAGTAACATGCAGCTCGGTTGCGAGAGCAATTGCATCGGCGTCATTCAGCACATCGGCTCAAGCCGCGTTCTGGCGCAACGACGCCGGAATCCCGATCCCGCAATCCGCGATGCCAACGGTATGCTTGACACCGCCGACAACATTACTGCCGGCTCGGATGACATAATAGCCAGCCGCCCATTGCGAGTGTTCCACGGCGTTCAAAGCCAATTCGTAAAAGACACCCACCATTTCAACGAGCGCGCCGGTTAGCCTGCGACCGGATGCCAACCCCAGATTATTGGCAATCTGTTCAACGTCGTCAACGCTCTGAAACCGAGTAATCGGCGGGATGCCGGCGTCAAAATCACCAGAGAACCCTGGCAGGGAGTCTTCACCTTGCTGCGCCACCAGCCGGAACAGTCGGACAACTGTTTCACTGTGCATTAAAAAACGCCCGGGTCCACGTACTCGCCCCATTGGTCGCGGAGAGCGCCCATGATTTCGCCTTCGGTGACGCCGGCCGCTACGGCCGTGAGGATTGGCGGCATGAGGTTGCCGTCGGCTTGGGCCGTCTTCACGATGTTGCGCAGGCTGGCCGCGGCGTCGGTTTCGCTGCGACCCTGGCGTACCGTGGTGAGGCGTTCGATTTGCCGCTCCTCCTCGGCGTAATCGAACTCGAAAAGCTCGAGGGAACCGGCGTTGGAGGCGTCGTCGCTGTACTCGTCGTTGACGCCGACTATCGTGTAGTCGCCCGTTTCGATCCGCTGCTGGTATCGGTAGGACGCCTGGGCGATCTCGCTCTCGATGTAGCCGCTGCTGATGGCCTCCAGCATTCCGTCGAGCATGCTGCCGTTGCCCATGGCGTCGATGCGCTCGATGTAGGCCATGGCGGCCTCTTCCAACTGGTTGGTCAGGGTCTCCAGGTACGCGGAGCCTCCCAAGGGATCCGGAGTTGCGGCCACCCCCGACTCGTGGGCGAGGATCATCTGCGTGGCCAACGAGATGCGCATGGCCTCCTCGGACGGGATATCGTAGGCTTCGTCGTAGCCGCTGACGTGGAGCGACTGGGTGCCGCCGAGGACCGCTGCCAGAGCCTGGAGCCCGCCGCGCAGGATGTTGTTCAGCGGATCCTGCCGCACCAGCGTGGAACCGAGCGTCTGGGTGTGGAACCGCATGCGCATGGACTCAGGGCGGGTGGCGCCGTACCGGTCGCGCATGAGCCGGGCCCACATCCGGCGGGCGACGCGAAACTTGGCGATCTCCTCGAAGAAGTCGTTGTGCACGCCGAAGAAGTGCGACAGGCGGGGTGCGAACTCGTCCACTGCCAACCCTCGCCGCATCGCTGATTCCACGTAGGCCATGCCCTGGGCGACGGTGAACGCCAGTTCCTGCACGGCGTCGGAACCGGCCTCGCGGGTGTGGTAGCCGCTGATGGAGATGGTGTACCAGTTGGGCACGTGTTTCGTGCAGAACTCGACGATGTCGGTGGTGAGACGCAGGGCCGGAGCGGGTGGCAGGGCGAAGGTCTTCTGGCCGTGGAACTCCTTGAGCGAGTCGTTCTGGACCGTGCCGCGCAGCGCCGACCATGGGGTGCCGCGCCGCTCGGCGTTGTGCAGGAACATCGCCAGCAACACGATGGCGGGATGGTTGATGGTCAGCGACACGCTGGCCTGGTCCAGGGGGATGCCGTCGAAGAGCTCGCCCATGTCGGCGGCGGTGTCGATGGCGACGCCCAGGCGGCCAACCTCACCCTCGGCCAGCTCGTGGTCGGAGTCGTACCCCGTGAGCGTGGGGTGATCGAAATCGGTGCTCAGGCCGGTTTGGCCGTGGGCGAGGAGGAACCGGTAGCGCTCATTGGTGGCCCTGGCAGTGCCGAAGCCGGCGATCTGGCGCCGGGTCCACAGGCGTCCGCGGTACATGGTCGGGTAGGCGCCGCGGGTGAAGGGGAACTCGCCCGGGTTGCCGAGGTCTGTCGCTGGGTCGAAGCCGCCCGGCGTGTAGAGCGGCTTGATAGGGAGGCCGGAGAGGGTGCGGGGGGTTGGGTCGTTGCTGTTGGAGCTCATGGGGCACACGCCTTCTGTTGGGGGTTTGCGGTCGCCGATGTTGGTCATGGTGAGCGAGACACAAGAATGTTGGTGCGAGCGACCGCCAAGCAGATGATCCCGACGACGGTTATAGGGTACGGGATGGTTGACGTTCGATAATAGCGATGTTGTCGGGCAAATTTGTCAACCATCGGCGGATGGTGACTTCGTCTCCAGCACCCAAGCCCCGCCGCTCGACATAATCGATGAGAGCCCTCTCCAAGTCCGTTTTCGTGACTGGAGTTACTGTATGCGGCGGCATCATCTCGGCGCAAATCTCGTTGACCTCGCGACTGTGGGTGAAACCAAACACCGCGTTTTCACTGTCGCGCGGGGGCCACTGGTAATCGTAACTGATCACATCGACCAGCGCCCACGTAACGTCTCGCTGAGTCATGCCCGCTCCTCCTGCGACGCCAATCGCCATTTGCGGTTTTTGAGCACTATCTGGCCCTGCCGTTTCAACTGCTGTTGGGCGTTGCGTATGTCGTGCTTTCACCGTTTCCCGAATGATTGACCGTTTATCACCCGGTCCACCTCATCGTCACATAGTTCCGGTTTGAGATTGCGTACGAGCACATTTAGTTCAGCAGTTGGCATCGGGCCGTGTTTCCGTAAAACATACTGGACTGCCTCGGCAAATTGACCGGTGATCGAGGCTTTGGGATCGACCGCGAACTCGGGGGCGTCTACACGCAAGCCGATCAATTTCTCGCGGATTTCTTTCAGGACTTCGTCATATCCATCAACCGCACCTGATCGATCCCCCTCTGTGGTGCGCGCGTTGATCCTCTGTGCCGTTTGCGCCAAGTTGTCCAAATCGGCCAAACGATCACGGGAGACTGGCACACCCATAGCTCCGTACTCCGTCAGGTCGCACGCTATTTCGCCGACGGCCTGGGCACTTGTGATCTTGACGCCCAGTTCAAAGTTGCGGGCCAGCCCGCCTTCGGTCAGGTTCGCGGAGGTAACGATCGCCGTGTGGCCGTCGGCAACGTAAGCCTTTGAGTGCAGATGCAGGAGGTGACGGATCGACGTTCCCTGAACCTGTTCGCAAAACCCCAGCAACGCTCCGCAGTCGACCAACCCCTCCGCGAGGCTGTCGCTCGCAAGGCTGGTTAACAGGTCAATTTTTACCGATTGGCGCGATTGTAGTCCGCGAGCCAGCCGTTGCAGCGGCCCCCGACGTATGAACGGCGCGGCGATGATCGCGGATTCCCGTATGGAACCGGCGAACTCGTCGAACGTACCGGCCCAGGGTGATCTTATCGATTGCATCGCGGTGTTCGTTGCCAAGATTAACAAGTTGGTCGGCAAGCTAGAGCTAACGTCGGCGCAATGTCAAGCTTATCGGAAAGAAATCGTCGTTCCTCCCAGCTACCGGTTTCGACGTTGCCATTACGCTCTACCGTATTCTCATGCTCACGTCGTCATGCTTCGAGAACCCAAACGGGCCGCGCGGCGTATGTAAATGGTGGTTGGGCAGGACGATAGTCCCGCATACCCGATGATAGAATGAACTGGTAAGCAACTCTGACTTCCACCCGCCGGAGAGAAGGCAATGAACCACGTCAAGACGTTCTTCCTCCTCATGGTTCTCACCGGGCTGCTGCTGCTCATCGGCGCCGCCTTGGGCGGGCAGGCTGGCCTGATAATGGCGCTCGTGTTCGCGCTGGCCATGAACTTCGGCGCGTACTGGTTCAGCGACAAGATCGCGCTGAGCATGGCCCACGCGCGACCGATCACCGCTGACGATGACCCCCAACTGTACCAACTGGTGGCCGAGCAGGCGCGCCTGGCCAACATGCCGATGCCCAAGGTGTACGAGATCGACGATCCCTCTCCCAACGCCTTCGCCACCGGCCGTAACCCGCAAAACGCCACCGTTGCTGTGACCACCGGCATCCGCCACATCCTCACTCGGGAGGAACTGGCCGGCGTCATGGCCCACGAGATGGCGCACGTGGGTAATCGGGACACGCTGATCATGACCATCGTCGCCACCATCGCCGGCGCGATCACGATGCTGGCGTTCATGGCGCAGTTCGCGGCGATATTCAGCAGCTTCGGCGGCCACAGCGACGACGACGAGGGCGGCGGGGGCAACTTCATCTCCCTGCTCATCATTGCCATTATCATGCCCATCGCAGCGACGATCATTCGCATGGCCATCTCGCGTGCTCGCGAGTTCCAGGCCGACCAGACGGGCGCCCACAATTGTGGCGATCCAGAAGCGCTGGCTCGTGCATTGCAAAAGCTGGAAATGGGCAGCGAAATCCGTCCCATGAAGGTCAATGAAGCCGCCTCGCACCTGTTCATCGTCAACCCGCTCAGCGGCCGCTCCATGGCGCGGCTCTTCTCGACGCATCCTCCCATCGAGGAGCGGGTCCGCAGGCTGCGGGAGATGAACGTACAGCCCAACTTCGGATCGATTGATCGTCCCGAATACGACCTGCAGGACGGCAGCGATCGGCCCAACTTCTGACGTCGGGTGACGCTGGGGGCGATGCTCGCCCGGCAGCGATACCAGCCACCGCGGGCTTCGGCGCCTGGTGGGCCAATCGGGTACGGCCCGGCAGTTCTAGAGTGCAGCCGTTGTGCTATTATTCGGCCAGCGGCGCCTTGCCGCCCGTCTGGCATCCCACGTTACGCGTTTTGCGCAGTTGAGGAGGTTATCATGGCCGGAAATTACACCATCAGCGTCGGCACCGTGGGCGGTGGTCTGTCCGTCAGCCCCGACGGCGGCGAAAGCTGGAACCGCATCCGCAACCCGCTGCCCACCGAATGCAACATCCGCGCGCTTGCCGTCGATCCCAGCAACCGTCATCGCATCTACGCCGGCACCGACAACGGTCTGTACCGGTCCGACGACAACGGTTTCACCTGGGAGTACATCGAGTCCCCCATGGACGACCTGCAAATCTGGTCCGTGGAAGTGGACCCCGACGATTCCGACACGGTCTTCGTGGGCACCCGGCCCAATGCGTTCCGGTCGCGAGACGGCGGGCAGACGTGGGAGTCGCTAGATCTGGGCGTTCGGATGCCCTGCCCCATCGGCATCCCCCGCACCACCAACATCATCGTCGACCCGCGGGACCCGCGGACGGTGTGGGCCGGCATCGAGGTTGACGGCGTGTATCGCAGCCTGGACGGCGGCGACAACTGGACGCGCCTTCCGGACCTGGGCCCCGACCCCTTCCACGGGGACATTCACGGCATGGCGCTGAAGCCCGGCCCGGACTCGGCGATCTACTGCACCACGCCCTTTGGCATCTCCACCAGCAATGACGAGGGAGAGAGTTGGGAGTTGCACGAGTTCCCGCGCTTCCATGCCGAGGACGTGCGCTCCTACTGCAGGGGCATGGTCATCAAGCCCGACAACCCCAGCGTCATGTTCGTAGGCAATGGCGACTCCATCCCGGGGATCACCGGAACCATCCGCCGCACCCGCGACGCCGGCGCATCCTGGGACGCCCCGCAGTTGTCGGCGACTCCCAACTCCGTGGTGTACTGGTTCGCCGCCAGCCCCCATGTTGACGACGTGATGGTGGCCGCCAGTATCTACGGCTACGTGTACGTCAGCACCGACGGTGGCGAAAGCTGGGACAAGCTGCAGAAGGAGTTCGGCGAGATCCGATCGCTGGCGCTGACGCCCAACGAGTAGGGCGCTCAAATTCGCCGCATGGCGGGGCCCCTCTCTAACAAGAGAGGGGCCCCGCTGATGCTACAATGCCGACCACGGAAGCATCCCCAAGGCAGGTGCCCAATGGCCACGACAAAACTGATCACCGCGGACGAGTTGCTGATCATGCCGGACGATGGGTATCGTTACGAATTGGTGCGCGGGGAGTTGACCGAAAAGATGCCACCACCGGGAGATGGGCACGGTGACGTGTCGGGTAGATTTGTCATCGCGTTAGGCCGTTACAGTGAAGACAACGACTACGGTGTAATACGGGATAACGCCGGTTTCCAATTGGAAACCGATCCGGATACCGTGCGCGCGCCCGATGTGGCTTGGATTTCGCCCGGCCGAATCGAAGGGTTTTCACCAGGATACCGCTTCATAGTCCCCGACTTGGCCGTGGAGATTAAATCGCCCACCGACACACCGCGAATGGTTGAGGAGCGGGCGCAAATGTGGCTGGGTTTCGGCAGCAGGGAGGTGTGGTACGGCGACCCGGAACAAACCACCCTCACACGCTACCGTCCCGGTCAGCCACCGGAAATCCTGGGCGAGGATGACGTGTTGGACGGCGGCGACCTGCTTCCGGGATTCAGCATAGAGGTCTGGCGGCTGTTTCGCCGGCACCGGTAGCCACCCTGTCACCACTCGCTTGGTAGCAACAAATACGGAGCAAGTATGCCCACTTTCGATTCCGACGGCGTCAGCATCTTCTACCAGTCAACCGGCGATGGCTTCCCGCTGATCTGGAGCCACGAGTTTGCCGGTTCCTACGAGAGCTGGGAGCAGCAGGTGCGCTATTTCAGCCACCGCTATCGCGTGATCACTTACAACGACCGCGGTTACCCTCCCTCCGACGTTCCCTCGGACCCTGGGGCGTACTCGCAGGAAATCACGATTGAGGATCTGCGCCGGCTCATGGACCACCTGGGGCTTGATCAGGCTTATATCGGTGGCCTGTCGATGGGCGGGAATGTGGCGCTGAATTTCGCCCTGCGCTATCCGGAACGTTGCAAGGCCATCATCGTGGCCTCAGCCGGCTCGGGCACCACCCACAACGAGGCTTTCCGCTCCGGAGGGGAGGCGATGGCCGCTCGCCTGCTGGCTGAAGGCACTCCTCCCGTGATGAAGGACTACGGCAGCGGTCCCACGCGGGTGCAGCTCCAGCGCAAAGACCCGCGCGGATACGTGGAATTCATGCGGCTGCTCTTCGGGCACCACGCCCGCGGCTCCGCCTACACGTTCCGCGGCGTCCAGTTGCGCCGGCCTACGGTCGACCAACTAATTCCCCAGATGAACCAGTTGCAGGTGCCAACCCTCATCATGATTGGTGACGAAGACGATCCGTGTGTGGAGCCTTCGATCATGATGAAACGGGCAATCCCGCGGAGCGGTCTTGCGGTCCTGCCGCAGTGCGGGCACGCTATCAACTTGGAGGAGCCGGAACTCTTCAACCGCCTGGTGTCCGACTTCCTCGCCTCCGTGGAAGCCGGGAAATGGGCCGACCACCCACTGGGCGACACGCCCTATTCGACGGGGTCACGGTAGACGAAGCCATGGCGCCGCGAGAGCCACTCGCGGTGCGTCGAGTCCGGGCGACCAAGGTCCGACCGATGGCGGTTGCCAGGGCGCTGGACTAAAACTCCACGGGCCGCAGGTAGTTCATATCCTGGCGCCGTTCGAGGTAGCCGGCGCGGGTCTCATGTCCGTGGGAAAACACCAGGAGGTGTCCCTGACGTTCGGCCTCAGCCAGGATCGTGCGCTTCTGGTGCAGCGTGGTCTCGGGTTCGTAGTCGAAAGACGAGATGATGGTCAGTCCGAGGTGATGCGGAGTGGGGACCAGGTCGCCGAGGTACACCACCCGCTCGCCGCCATAGGTGAATACGGCGATCTGGTGGCCCAGGCAATGGCCGTCCGTGACGATCAAACTGAGCCCGGGGAACAGTTCAGTATCCCCGTCAAGAAGTTCCAATTGGCCCCGATCGGCGATGGGGGCGAAATCTTCCACACGGAAGGCCTCAGCGTTGCGCAGCGAGGGATTGTGGGCGTCTTCCCAGCTGCTGCGCTGAACGTAATAAGTGGCCCTGGGGAAGGAGGGAACCATGTCGCCCAGGCGGTCCATGCGCGTCGAGCCGCCGGCGTGGCTGAAATGCAGGTGGGAGAGCACCACGGCATCGATATCCCGAGGGCCCAAGCCCAGCCCCTTGAGGCTGCGCATCAGTCGGCTGGGGACCAGCCCATACATTTCCTTGTCGCGAAAGTTATCCTTCGGACCCACGCCGGTGTCCACGATGATTTTCTTGCCGGCGCACTCGATCAACAGGCAATTCAGGCCCATTGTCACCCGGTTTTTGCGGTCAGTGGACACGAGGTTTTCCCACATCATTTTGGGAATGGATCCGAAACTCGATCCGCCGTCTACCTTAAACACTCCGTCGCTGATGATTTTTGCAACGCTTACCGTCATCTTTCAATCGCTCCTGATCAACTGTATTTTTATCCCCGCCCGCTCCCAACTCACCGCGTCCACCGGTTTGTATGTCTCCGCACCGAAAATGGGGCGGGCTATCCGTTGGCCTTATTTGGCCATTCCACAGGTCAATCCGACTGTGCCTTTGGTCGGTAACATGGCAATACTTTACAACGCCCAAACGAATTGGTGTCAACCCAAAAAAGCAAATAATTTTGATTGATTTTCGAAATTATAGTGAAGCGTACCGCCGACCGGAGACGAAGGTGCTGACCACCCCTGTGATGTTATGTTTGCCCAGCGAAACGGGTCCCGTTTGCCAGGCCTCGGCATGCGCAGATATCGGACCGCGGCCGAATCCGTCCGATTGATGAACCACCGGCGCAAACGAATTTTCGTGAACCCGTCGACCCAGAGTACAGATAACTTCCCGCAGCCCCGGCGCCGTCGGGTGTGCAACTCATTGGACGCCCGTAGCGGTCAACGATCCCGCGGGTTTGGCCTGGTCAGTGACCAAGGATCATTCCTGGCAGAGATGGCATTGGTGGCGATGCAAGGCGTCTCCGGTGGCTCTCATTGACGCTGCCGCACTAACGCCGTCCGTGGTGGCGGCCGGGTTACCCCTCGCGACCGGAGACGGTGTCAACCTGTTGTCTCTGTTGTCCGTACGGTAGCTGACACGGACGGTGAAACCGGCCTAATACTTCCCTGGCGGGCGGTTGATAGCGGCCGTAATTCGACAAAGGGCGAGCCAACTATTGGCCACCGTGGGCTCACTGATCCTGGTGCTGGCAGTCGCCGCGACGTTGGGGTACTTCGCCGCAACAAGTGCCCAGCCGGGGGGTCTCCAGCATACCGGCCGAGACGTGGTGGAGCATGGTGACCCTGACCACTGTGGCGTGTGACGATACGGTCCCGATCACACCCGTCAGTCGTGTCCTGGCGGCCATTGTCGCCGTTCTGGGAATCGGGTTGTTCGCGCTTCCGGCGAGAATTCTCAACGCCGCGCTCCGGGAAGCGGACGTCGGTACCTGGGCCGCCCTGACACACGGAGGGTCAACCGGCGACTAACGGCTGTGCCCTCACTGTGGCCAGCCCCTGCCGGATAGTAGCGCGGACTAGAGCACGGACAACTTTTCCGCTGCCGCTTCCAGCCGTCCCAGCACTCTTTCCCGACCCATCACTTCCATCATCTCGAACAGCGGGGGCGTTGCCGTGCGCCCGGTGATCGCGGTCCTCAGGGCTCCGAAAAACTGGCGTCCGGACAATTCGAGGTCCTTGCCGGTCGTCCTCAGAATATTTTCAAGATTTTCGTGATCAAATTCGGCTGGCGGCACTGATGCCAGGTCGGACTGGGCTCGCATGATCGCTGAGAGGGTTCCCGGAGTATCCATCCCGCGCTGGACCACGTTGGATGGGTCATAGTCCAGTGTCTCCTCGAAGAAGTAGGAGAGCATGTCGGGCGCATCCGCCAGGGTCTTGAGCCGTTCCTGAACCAGCGGGACGATGCGCAACAGGTAGTCGCGGTCGATTGGCAGCAGATGCGCGGGATATTCCCGATCCAGGAAGGGGAGGATGCGGTCGGCCAGGTCTTCATCGTCCGTTTGGCGGATGTATATGCCATTCATCCACTGCAGCTTGTCCAGGTCAAAGATCGCCGCCGGCTTGCCCACCCGCTCGAGGGCGAAGTTGTCCCGTATGGTGTCGGTGGTCATGACCTCAGTCTCACCATCCAGCGACCACCCCAGGAGGGCCATGAAATTGATCAGCGCCTCCGGCAGGAACCCGTCGTCGCGGTATTCCATGAGGGAGGTGGCGCCGTGCCGTTTTGACAGCTTGGCGCGGTCCGACCCCAGGATCATGGGCAGGTGTCCGAACGTCGGCATGTCGAGGTCCAATGCACGGTACAACTGCACATGACGCGGCGTGCTGGGTAGCCACTCTTCCGCACGCAGCACGTGGGAGATTTCCATGGCGTGGTCATCCACCACCACCGCCATGTGGTAAGTCGGGAATCCGTCGGACTTGACCAGGACGAAATCGTCAGTCAGGTCGTTCTGCCACTCGACGTGGCCGCGGATCGAGTCCTCCACGGAGGTCATGCCGTCCTGGGGCATGGCGAAGCGTAGGACGGACGAGGCACCCTCCGACTCTTTGGCCCTCCGCTCCGCATCGGACAGGGATCGGCAATGGCTGTCGTAGCCCTGCCTTTGCTTGTTGCGCGCCTGCTCCTTGCGCAGCTCCGCCACCCGCTCGGGTGCGCAGTAGCAGCGGTACGCGTTGCCTGAAGCGATCAGTCGCTCGGCGGCATCGTGGTAACGCTCGAGCCGCTCGGACTGGAAGTACGGTCCGTAGGGGCCGCCGACCCGGGGTCCCTCGTCCCAGTCGATACCCAGCCATTCCAGACCATCAAGTATGTGGTCCACCGCGCCTTCGGTAATCCGGCCCTGGTCGGTGTCCTCCACCCGCACTACGAACTGCCCGCCGTTGCGACGGGCGAACAGCCAGTTGAACATGGCGGTCCGGATGTTTCCGATATGCGGGTTACCGGTGGGACTGGGCGCGTAACGAACGCGTACGGGAGCGGACACGGCGGTTGGCCTCCTGGTATCGGCGTCCCGGCCGGTCTAGCGGTCAACGGGACGGGTCTGTTTTCCATATGGCGGCGGTGTGACGGTGCGGGCAAACGGCCGCAGCCAGAGGCGGGCTGTCATCCCGCTCGTTGGTTGATACGGGCCCAAGTGTCGCGGAGAGTTGTGGTGCGGTTGAATACCGGAACGCCGGGTCGGGAATCCGTGTCGGCGCAGAAATAACCCAATCGTTCGAACTGGAATCGGTCCCCAGCCTCCGCCTTCGCCAGGGCGGGCTCGGCCACGGCGCTCACCCGCTCCAGCGAGTCACGATTGATGAGGTCGAGAAAATCGGTTTCGCTTCCCGCAGGGTCGGTTTCCGTGAACAGGTTGTCATAAAGGCGGACCTCCATGGTTACGGCGTGGGCCGCCGAAACCCAATGGATCGTGCCCTGGACCCGACGGCCATCGGGCGCGTTGCCGCCACGGCTCTCAGGATCAAAAGTGCAATGGACTTCTACGATCTCGCCATGTTCATCCTTCACCACGTCGGTGCAGGTAATGAGGCAGGCGTAGCGCAGGCGAACCTCGCGCCCGGGGGCCAGGCGGTAGAACCGACGGGGAGGATCTTCCATGAAGTCGTCCCGTTCGATGTACACCTCGCGACCGAAGGGCACGCTTCGTGTCCCCATGCTCTCGTCTTCCGGGTTGTTGATGGCTGCGAACTCCTCGCTGCCGCCTTCGGGGTAGTTGGTGATCACCACCTTCAGGGGGCGCAGGACGGCCATGCGACGGGGAGCCCTGCGGTTGAGGTCCTCGCGCAGGCAGTGTTCCAGCAGGGCGAGTTCGGTCATGCTGTTGCGCCGGGCGACGCCCACGCGCTCGCACATGTCGCGGATTGACTCCGGCGTGTACCCGCGCCGGCGCAGGGCGCTCAAGGTGGGCATGCGCGGATCGTCCCAGCCGGCGACGTGGCCCTCTTCAACCAGTTGCCGCAGGCGCCGCTTGCTCATGACCGTGTGCGTCAGGTTGAGCCGGGCGAACTCGATCTGGCGGCTGCGGTAGATGCCCAGGACCTCCTGGCACCAGTCATACAGCGGCCGGTGATCCTCGAATTCCAGGGTGCAGAGGGAATGAGTGATGCCCTCGATGGAATCGGACAGGGAGTGGGCATAGTCGTACATGGGGTAGATGCACCAGTTGCTGCCGGTACGGTGGTGCTCGACGTGGCGGATGCGATAGAGCACCGGATCCCGCATGTTGAGGTTGGGCGACGCCATGTCGATTTTGGCGCGCAGAACGTACTCGCCATCCGAGAACTCGCCGTCGCGCATCCGTCGGAAGAGGTCCAGACTCTCCTCGGGTGGTCGATTGCGGTCTGGGCTTTCTTTTCCCGGTTCGGTGAGCGTGCCGCGGAAGTCCCTGATTTGGTCGGCGGTGAGGCTGTCCACGTAGGCGTTGCCGTCGCGGATCAACTGCTCGGCGTACTCGTACAACTGCTCAAAATAGTCGGACGCATAGAAGAGGTTCGTGCCCCAGTCGAACCCCAGCCACTTCACGTCGGTGAGGATCGATTCAACGTACTCGATGTCCTCACGGGTCGGGTTGGTGTCGTCGAACCGCATGTGGCAACGGGCGCCTTTGTACTGCTCGCCGACGCCGAAGTTGAGGCAGATCGACTTGGCGTGGCCGATGTGGAGGTAGCCGTTGGGCTCGGGCGGGAAGCGGGTCACCACGCGGCCGTCGTAGGCGCCGGCGGCCTGATCTTCGTTGATGATGCTGCGGATGAAATCGGAGGGGATCTCGCCGGGGCCGGAGGGGATGTCAGTGCTCATTTGCGGGTTGCCTGCGGTACGGAGTTGGAGGGGCGGCGAAGGATGCCAACAAATTATAGCGCACCGTCGGGAAAGCAAAACATGGGGTCTAATGATTATTCGCTTGCCCGTCCCGTAGCGTTTCCAGGACCTCCGACAGGTCATCGGGGAGGACGGAGTTGTGCTGCATCCATTCGCCGGTCACGGGATGGTGGAAGCCCAGCCGCGCTGCATGCAGAAATTGCCGGTTCACCGAGGCGCTGGGTTTTCCGTAGACGGAATCGCCCAGCAGCGGGTACCCCTGGTACGCCAGATGAACGCGGATCTGATGGGTGCGACCGGTCTCGAGCACGAGGTTGAGGAGGGTATGGCCTCCCAGCTCCTCGAGGGACTCGTAATGGGTGCGGGCGTCCCGGCCGCCGGCGTCCACGGCCATCTTCTGGCGGTGTCGCGGGTCCCGGCCGATGGGGGCGTCAATGGTTCCCGCCTCGGGAGTGACCATGCCCACGGCCACGGCCAGATACTCCTTTTGGAACTCACGGTTCTTCAGCTGTTCGGTGAGACGCTGGTGGGACGTCTGCGACTTGGCTACCACCATCAGGCCGGAGGTGTCCAGGTCGAGGCGATGCACGATGCCCGGCCGCAGTTCGCCGCCGATGCCTCGGATGTCGGGACACTGCGCCAGCAAGGCGTTGACCAGGGTGCCATCGGGATGGCCGGGCCCAGGATGGACGGGCAAACCCGCCGGCTTGTCCACGACGATCAGGTGCTCGTCCTCGAAGACGGCGGGAACCGGTATGTCCTGGGGAACCAGGTCCGCTGGCGACCGGGCCGGTGGTACGCATACGGTGATCTTGTCACGGCGCCGAAGCCGTTGGGCGGGACGGGCGATGCCTCCATTGATGGTGATCATGCCCTCGGCCGCCAGAGCCTGCAGACGGCTGCGGGAAAGGCCGGCCGCAGACAGTTCCGGCATTTGGGCCAGCCAGGCGTCCAGCCTTGACCTCTCCGAAGGGCCGTCGACAACGAACTCGTAAAGATCGCCGACACCGGATCCGTTTCGAGCGGCGCTCACTATCCGGTCTCCTGCGACCGGAGGATACGCTCGCGAACCCCGCAATCGGCACAGCGGGCGCCGTTGGGCAGGCTGATCATCGCGCCATCGCAAATCGGGCAGGCGGCGTAGGCGGGCGGTCCGTCGGGTTCCACTGTGGCGGGTTGGTCCCGGTTCATCACCAGCACCCACGCCATGATGGCCAGCCCGACAACAATCGATGAGTCGGCGAGGTTGAAAACCGGCCACGGCCCGATGTCAATGAAGTCGGTCACGTGACCCTGCCAGATGCGGTCCACGAGATTGCCCAAAGCGCCGCCAAGCATCAGCGCGATGCTGGTCCGCATCAGGATACCGGGCCGTTGCTGGGTGTGATAGATGTACGCCAGCACCGCGACGCCGAACAGGGAAACGATCAGCAGCGGCAGGTTGTTGCCCTGGAACAACCCGAAGGCGCTACCCGTGTTGTGCACGTGGGTAAAGCGAAAAAAACCGTAATCCGGCCAGGAGTAGTGCCACTCCAGGGTCTGACGCACCACGAACTTGGTGAGTTGGTCCAGCGCCAGGGCCAACGCTGCCAACTGCAGCAGGGTCCAATCCCGATAGATCGGCGTGCGATCTCTCCGCGAACGGGACATGGGTTAGGGTTTGGCCAGATGGTCCAGGAAGAATTGCACGACCTTTTCGGCCATCTGATGCTCCTGCCCGACCCAGAAGTGGTCCGCGCCGGCCACAACGTGATAATCGGCCGGAGGATTGAACTTGCCCAACTGCTCGTCGACCCCGTCGGCGTTGACGAGACGGTCGCGGTCACCGGTGATGATCATGCGCGGCGTCTTGTCCTTCTGGAGCGGGCTGTCGGTTATCGCCTCCAGGGAAGGAGCAACCAGCGCGATGGCCAGGGGTTTCTTGTAAAGTTGCTTGTGCGCGCAGATTACACGAGTGCTGAATGAGTAGCCGCCGAGCCCGATGCGCTCGTCGTCAACGTCCGGCAAGGCGCCGAGGAATTCCATAGCCATCAGGGTTTCCTCGTGTTCCTTCTCCCCTTTAGCGTGCTGGCCCTGGCTGTTGCCGACGCCGCGGAAATTGAACCGCAGCGAGGCGATGCCGGCGTCGGCCAGGCCAAAGGTAACGGCCGCCACCACGTTGTTGTCCATGCTGCCGCCGTGCAGCGGGTGAGGGTGGCACATCACCACTCCGGGGAACAGCCCCTCGCCGTCGGGCAAAGCGATGATTCCCTCGAAGGTCATTCCTTTCGCTATGAAACTGACCGCACTCTGTCGCATGTTGCCGCCTCCGGCCGAATTTGTGCTGAAACTGACTTTCGAAACATGATAGCAGGTTACAGGAACAGATGACCCGGCGGGAGTCATCAACCATTGTGCTAGAATGGCGCCGACCCAATTCCCTCCGGGCCAAACCGAGATTACCCACCGAATTTGGAGGTTTCATGGCAGTCATCGACCTGCGCAGCGACACCATTACCCACCCCACCGACGAGATGCGCCAGGCGATGGCCGAAGCCGAGGTCGGCGATGACGTGTTCGGGGAGGATCCCTCGATCAACGCGCTGCAGGAACGCGCCGCCGATCTGCTGGGACAGGAGGCCGGCCTGCTGACCGCCAGCGGCACGATGAGCAACCTGATCGCGGCCCTGACCTGGTGCAGTCGCGGCGACGAGATGATCATGGGCCAGGAAGCCCACATGTTCTGGAACGAGTCGGGGGGCCCCAGCGCGTTGGCCGGCGCCCAGGTCCGCCTCGTGCCCAACGAGGCCAACGGTAAGATCTCAGCGGAATCCGTGGCCGGCGCCATTCGGGACGCCTCCAATATTCACGTTCCCGCCTCCACGCTGGTCTGCCTGGAGAACACGCACAACCGCTGCAGCGGCGGCGTGATGACCCCGCAGGACACCCGTGCAGTCGTTGACGTCGCCCACGCGGCCGGCGCGGCGGTACACCTGGACGGCGCGCGCATCTTCAACGCCGCGGTGGCTCTGGAAGTGCCCGTGGCCGAGCTGACCAAGGACGTGGACGACGTCAGCTTCTGCCTCTCGAAGGCTTTGTCCTGTCCGGTGGGTTCGGTGCTTTGCGGTTCTCAGGAGTTCATCACCCGGGCCCGCAAGTGGCGAAAGATGGTGGGCGGCGGCATGCGCCAGGCCGGCGTGCTCGCTGCTGCCGGCCTCGTTGCCCTCGATACGATGGTCGAGCGGCTGGCCGACGACCACGCCAATGCGCGCCGCCTGGCTGCCGGCTTGGCGGACATCGACGGCCTGACCGTGGACCCCGACAGCATTCACACCAACATCGTCATCTTCGAGGTTGATCGTGAGCAGGTCGGCGAGGCCCGCGAGGTGATTGCGGCCCTGCGCGAGGACGGGGTGCTGGTCAGTCACAGCCGCGAGCAGTCGCTGCGCATGGTCACGCACCGCCACGTTTCCTCGGCGGACGTGGACGAAGCGCTGTCGCGGGTGCACGGGACGGTGCGCCGCCTGGCCACCGCCAATTAGAGGTCCGGGTATGGCCGAGTTCGCCATCAACCGCGATACAACCGCGCTGCTCATCGCCGACTTCTACGCGGAGGCGATGGGCAACCTGCCCCACGCCGTGGAGCGCGGAGTGGTGGCCCGCACGGTGACGCTCCAGGCCGCCGGCCGCGAGGCTGGCCTGATGGTCTGCTACTGCGCCACGGTGTTCCGTCCCGGGTATCCGGAGATCAGCCAGCGGAACAAGACCTTCAGCGCGCGCAAGGCGTCGGGTCAGCCGGCGGTCTTTGATCCGGTGTCGCTGATCCACGCCGACGTGCGCCCCCGGGACGACGAGGTGGTGGTGGGCAAGCATCGGGTCAACGCCCTTTTCGGCACCGGACTGGACGTTGCGCTGACCGGCAACAATATCGACACCATAATCCTGCTGGGATACGCGACCAGTGGGGTTGTGTTGTCCACTACCCGGTTTGCCTCCGACCGCGACTATCGCCTGTACATCGTCGAGGACTGCTGCGCCGACAGCGAGCCGGACGTGCACGATTTTCTGATCGGCCGGATCCTCAGCCGGCAGGCGGACATCGTGTCGGCCGACGAGGCGATCGCGGCGATCCGCGCCGCCTGAGACCGACTGGACGCCGTCTCGCGTCGATGATCGACAATTGAGCCGGTCCAGGCCTCATGCTCCGGCAATCCGCGACGCCCACCGCCGATATCAGGGTAGCCATTGACTCACGCCCGCTGTACGCCGGGGACACCCTGGATGTCGAGGTCGAGGTAACGCCGCACGTTTCCTTTGTGGCTGCCCTTGGCGTGCTCAGGCTGTCCCGTATCGAACTGTTGCGGGTGGATTCGGCGCGGGACGCGGTGCCGCAGATGATGCTTCCGGGACGGGGCGGCCGCGAGAATCCGAGGGGACCCGCCCATATTGACGAGATATTCGCCGAGGACGTGCCGATGGAAGGCGGGGTTCTGCGACGTTACCCGGTGCATCTGCGGTTGCCGGATGCGGCGCCCCCCACCGTCAAGGGCAAATTTGCCCGCATCTCCTGGGAACTTTCGGCGACGATATTGACCCGTGCCGACTGGTTGCCGACGGGCGACGGTTGGCTGGCCAATCTGGCCCGAGGTCGCGCGGCCCGCTGCGAGCAGGAACTGGTGGTGTTCAGTCGTTCCGATATTGATCCGATGGACGGGTTGCCGTTGATCGACGAGCTTCAGGCCAGCAGGTCCTATCGCAACGTCACCATGGAACTGTCGCTCGACTCGCCAAACGCAGCCAACGGCGGCACCGTCAGCGGCAGCCTGTCGGTCAAGCCCCGGACGGCGATCAGAGCCCGAGAACTGCGGGTGGAATTGATGCGATGGGAGCGCTCTGGCAGCAAGCAGGCGCGGGTTATCGAGCACAGCGAGGTGCTGCAGCGCCCGGCGATTCTGATGGCCGACGAGGAGACCGACTGGGCTTTTCGGCTGACGGTACCCGACCCGCTCATGCCTTCGGTCCTCGCCCACCATACCTTCGTGGGCTGGCAGGTCAGGGCCGTGATTGATCGGAAGCTGCGCCCGAACCAATCGGTATCTCAGTTGCTGCACGTATATACATCACCCTGATCCCGCGCGGGTTCGCCATTTTGGTCCCGGCGTCCTCAGGATGGCGAGCCCTACCGCGCGTACACATCCCAGTATCGGGGCCCATTTCCCTCCGGAGAGTCATGCCTGCCCAGATTCGCATGGCCACAGAAGCCGACGCCAGGCAGATGCTGGCGATTTACGCCCCAGTGGTTCGGGAAACGGTAATCTCGTTCGAATACGAACCGCCGTCGCTGCCGGAGTTCCGGGAACGGGTTCGCTCAACCTTGGAGCGTATGCCCTGGTTGGTGTGCGACAACGGCGGTGAGATCGCCGGTTACACTTACGCCAGCCCGTTCCAGACGCGGGCCGGCTACCAGTGGAGGTGCGAACTGACCATCTACGTGCACCCGGGATACCATCGCTGCGGGATCGGGCGGGCACTGTACACATCGCTATTCCGGTGCCTGGCGTTGCAAGGGTACTTCGTGGCGGTAGCGACGATCACGATTCCCAATCCGGCCAGCATCGCTCTGCACGAGTCCATGAGGTTGCGTCGCGTCGGCACCTACGAGCAAGTGGGCTACAAGCATGGTCGGTGGCTCGACGACGGCGTCTGGCAGATTGAACTGCAGCGCATGCCTGCCGAGCCGGACCCGCCGGCGCCGTGGCACGAGATTTCTGGGTCGGACCAGTGGGATGAAGCTCTGGCGGCCGGCCAACGGCGCCTGCGGATTTAGCCTGACTGCGTTAGCCGGCGGTGCCCCACCACCGCCGCATGCGTTCGGCGATGGCTGCTTCGGAACCCTGGTCCGAGGGCTCGTAGTACCGTCGGTCGGACAACTCCGGCGGCAGGTATTCCTGGGCCTCAAAGTGCCCTTCGTAGTCGTGGCTGTACTTGTAGCCGGACCCGTATCCCATGCCGCGCATCAGGCCGGTGACCGCGTTGCGCAGGTGGAGCGGAACGGGTTCGTGGGGTTGCCCGCGCACGTCGTCCAGCGCGCGTTCCAGCGCCATGTACGCCGCGTTGCTCTTGGGCGAGGTGGCCAGGTAGACCGTTGCCTCAGCCAGCGGGATGCGCCCCTCGGGCAGACCGATGAAGTGCACCGCCTGCTGGGCGGCCACCGCCACGGGCAGCGCGCCGGGGTTGGCCAGGCCGATGTCCTCCGCCGCCAGGATCACCAGCCGGCGGGCAATAAACATGGGGTCTTCTCCCGCCTCCAGCATCCGGGCCAGCCAGTAGAGGGCGCCGTCGGGAGACGACCCGCGGACCGATTTGATGAAAGCGGAGATCGTGTCGTAATGACTGTCGCCGGCCTTGTCGTACTGCGGGGTGCGGCGTTGCAGGGCGTCCGCGATGCCGTCCATGGTGACGCGACGCTGGCCTTCCGCGTCCGGCTCAGCGGCGACCACCGCCATCTCCAGAGCGTTCAACGCCACCCGCGCGTCGCCGTTGGCGATGTTGACGAGGTGGGCCATCGCGTCTGGTTCCAGTTGCGGCGCCAACGCCGCGAGGCCTCGGCGGTCATCGGTCAGCGCACGTTGAATGATCACCGTGACCGCGTCTTCATCCAGCGCACTCAGGGTGAATACCCGGCAGCGTGAGAGCAGCGGCGCGTTGACCTCGAAGGAGGGATTTTCCGTGGTGGCGCCGATGAAGGTGACGGTGCCGTCTTCGACGTGGGGCAGGATCACGTCCTGCTGGGCCTTGTTGAAACGGTGGATCTCGTCAACGAACAGGATTGTGGATTGCTGGTAGAGGGCCTGGCGTTCCTGCGCTGCGGCGACCGCCTTGCGGAGATCGGCCACCCCGGCGGACACCGCGCTGACCGGCTCGAAGTACGAGCGGGTCACGGTGGCGATCAGCCGGGCCAGCGTGGTCTTGCCCGAACCGGGTGGTCCCCAGAACAGGATGGACGGCACGCGGTCGATTTCGATGGCCCGGCGCAGGACCCGATCTTCGGCAAGGATGTGCTCCTGCCCCACGAACTCGTCGAAGGTGGCAGGCCGCATCCGTTCTGCCAGCGGGGCCATTTCCCGGACTTGCTGCTCACGTCCGTGCTCGAATAGCCCGCCGACGTTTTGCCGGCCAGTCATCATCAATCCTGAAAGTGCGGCATCACCTCTTCGGCGAAGAGCCGCATCGACCGCCCGACTTCCTCGTTGCTCAGCATCCCGCCGATGTTGAACCAGCACATGAACTCTTGCGGTTGATAAAGGTCCTGATACTGTTTCAGTCGGTCGATGACGCGTTGCGGATCGCCGATGGCTCCAAGCTCGTTGTATATGCCCTCATAGGTGAGCTGACTGGCCCGGCTGGAACCGCGGGAATTGTTCTGCATGCTCCGCAGCGTGTCGAGGTAGTTGTTCACCGTAGGGGCGAAGCCGGCTTTGGCCGCTTCGGAAGTCTCCCCCACGTACACCGGCACGTTGACCACCACCTTCACCGCCGACTGGTCGTGGCCGTGTTCGGCGAGGGTGTCGCGGTAATGGGCCAACCCGTCGCTGACGCCCTGCACGGTAATGATCAGCGGGGTCACCAGAATGCTGTGGCCCAGGCTGCCCACCAGCGGAAAGGTGTCGGCCCCATTGGACGCGATGTACACCGGGGGATGGGGACGCTGGATGGGCTTGGGTTCCAGCCGTATGCTTTCGGCCTGATAGTACTGGCCGTCGTAGTCCAGCACGTCCTCCTTCCAGGCTCGGAGGGCCAGGTCCAAGCCTTCAACGAAGCGGTCGTTGCGTTCCTCGATGGGGATGCCGTAGCCGCGGTAGTGGTTCGGGTTGGAACCGCGCCCGACACCGAACACGGCCCGCCCGCCGGACAGGACGTCCAGGGTCGCCACCTCTTCCGCGATCCGCAGCGGGTGGTGCAGGGGCAGCAGGTTGACCGCGGTGCCGAGCATGATGCGCTCAGTGGTCTGGGACAACGCCGATGCCATGAGCAGTGGCGCTGGCATCACCGAAAAGCGGCGGGCGAAATGCAATTCGGCCAGCCAGGCCATGTCGTAACCCAGTTGGTCGGCCAGCTGCACCTGCGCCATCACGTCCGTGTAACGGTCGGCGGGAGTTTGGCCCTCGCTGCAGGGGATTTGATAAAAGACTCCAAACTCCATTTGTTCACTCCAGTCGCGCCGGTAGTAACTGTTAGGCGTTTTCGGTAGTTTCCGTTCCTGGCGGCAGCTCGGTGAACGTTTCGCCGCGGTCCTCCGCCTGTTGGCGGCGTTTCAACCAGGCCTCCCACACACGTTGGGTTTCTTCTCTGCCTTGTTCCCGGCCTCGACGAAACGTACGCTTTTCCCAAAGTCCTGCCAGTACCATTCTAATTGCCTCCATGATGGGCCATGTCATCACGAGCGCCCAAGCTACAATTGAGCTACCGTTATCGAATACGCTTCGCGCTATGTGTTGCCAAGTTGTGATGGCGTGCAGATGATAACTCAGCAACGCCTCGATAGCCGTCGCTGCGGTTATCGCCAGATAGAAAGAAATTAGCGCCTGTCCAATGCGTTGCGGCGGGACGCTCGGGATACCAATCCAGGCTGGCGTGCTGTTTTTCTGTTCATTCACTGTGATCCAATTATAGCGGGATGTTGCCGTGTTTCTTTGCCGGCAGGGTGTCTCGCTTGTTTTGCAGCATTTCCAGAGCGCGGATGACGGTGGCCCGCGTGGACGCCGGATCAATCACGTCGTCCAGGTAGCCGCGGTTCGCTGCCACGTAGGGGTTGGTGAACCGCTCCTGGTAGTCGGCGATGAGTTCGGCGCGGCGGGCGTCCGGGTCGTCTGCGTTGCCGATCTCCTCACGGTAGATGATGTTCACCGCGCCGTCCGGTCCCATGACGGCGATCTCGGCGCTGGGCCAGGCGAGGTTTACATCTGAGCGCAGGTGCTTGCTGCTCATGACGATGTACGCGCCCCCGTAGGCCTTGCGGGTGATCAGCGCCACCTTTGGTACCGTGGCCTCGGCGTACGCGTAGATGAGCTTGGCGCCGTGACGAATGATGCCGCCGTATTCCTGCTCAGTGCCCGGCATGAATCCCGGCACGTCTACCAGCGTCACTAGGGGCACGTTGAAGCAGTCGCAGAACCGCACGAACCGGGCCGCCTTGGCCGAGGCGTTGATGTCCAGCACGCCGGCCAGGTACGCCGGCTGGTTGCCGACCAGTCCCACGGTGCGGCCGGCCATCCTGGCGAAGCCCACCACGACGTTGGCCGCGTATCCGGCCTGGACTTCCATGAAGTCCTCGTCGTCGACGATGTGGTAGATGATCTCGCGGATGTCGTAGGGTCGGTTCGGTTCCGCCGGCACGGTGCTGCGCAGAGCCTCGTCGGCGCGGTCGATGGGGTCGGAGGAGCGGTAGCCCGGCGGGTCGTCCAGGTTATTCAGTGGCAGGAAGGAAATCAGGCGGCGCAGTTCCTCGAGGCACTCTTCCTCGGAGTCATGCACGAAGTGCGCCACCCCGCTGCGGGCCGCATGGGCGTCGGCTCCGCCGAGTTGTTCGTGAGTTACGTCTTCGCCGGTGACCGCCCGCACAACGTCCGGGCCGGTGATGTACATCTGGCCGGTTCCCCGAACCATGAATATGAAGTCGGTTATCGCCGGCGAGTAGACCGCGCCTCCGGCCGACGGGCCCATGATGACCGAAATCTGCGGAACCACGCCGGAGTACATGGTGTTGCGCAGGAAGATATCACCGTAGGCGGCCAGGCTCAGCGCGCCCTCCTGGATGCGGGCGCCGCCGGAGTCGCAGATGCCGATCATGGGGCAGCCGGTTTTCGCGGCCAGGTCCATCACTTTGCAAATTTTCTGGCCCACCACCTCGGAAAGCGACCCGCCGAAGACGGTGAAGTCCTGGGCGTAGGCGAAGACCTGGCGTCCGTCCACGTTGCCGTAGCCCGTGACCACCGCGTCGCCGAGGAAGGTGCGGTCCGTCAGGCCGAAGTCAGTGGTGCGGTGAGTGACGAAACGGTCGATCTCGGTGAACGTGCCATCGTCCATCAGGGCGTTCAGCCGTTCGCGGGCGGTCATCTTGCCTCGCTGGTGCTGCTGGTCGATGCGACGCTGACCACCTCCCAGCGCCGCCTGGTCCTGGAGGCGGGCCAGATTTTCCAAACCCGGGTCGGTGAATGCTTCTTCTCGTGTGGACAATTCCGGCCTCCGTGGGCGATGCTGGTGAGGCGCCCGTCGCGGCGGGGCGCCCGGCCTGCGGTTATTTGCGTATCCGGCGGCTAAGTATAATGGTTTCGGGAATCCCTCGCCCCGCGGGTATTGGAGAGCAAATTGACGGTATCTCTGCCAACGGTCCAACGCGACGCTCCGGCCCTGTCCGTGTCCGGCGGCGAAACATTGGTGTGGGGCCGGCGCACCTACGTGATGGGCGTGATCAACCTGGCGCCCGACTCGTTCTCCGGCGACGGGCTTGCCGGCGACGTCCCGGCCGCAGTCGAGCAGGCCCGGCGCATGGAAGCCGACGGCGCGGACATGCTGGACGTGGGCGCGGAGTCGACACGGCCGGGCAGCACACCGGGGTCGGCGTCGGTGGAGGCGGGCCGGTTGCTGCCGGCGCTGGAGGCCATCTGCCGCGCCGTGGAGATCCCGGTGAGCGTTGACACCTACAAAGCGCCGGTGGCGCGCCGGGCGATTGCGGCCGGTGCGTCGCTGGTAAACGATGTTTGGGGGCTGCTCGCCGACGGCAACATGGCGCGAGTTATCGCCGCCGCCGGTGTGCCGGCAATCCTGATGCACAACCAGCGTGAGGCGGAATACGACGACCTGGTGCCCGATGTGATTGCCGGACTCCGGCGCATCGCCGATATCGCTCGTGCGGCCGGCATTGCCGAACACCACGTGATCCTCGACCCTGGCATCGGTTTCGGCAAGACCGCCGACCACAACCTCGAACTGTTGCGGCGACTTCTGGAATTGCAGGAGCTGGGCTACCCGATGCTGCTCGGAGTATCGCGCAAGTCGACCATCGGCCGCGTGCTGGGGTTGCCCGCGAACGACCGGGTGGAAGGAACCGCCGCCGCGGTGGCCATGAGCATCTCGGGCGGGGCCGACATCGTGCGAGTACACGACGTGAAACAAATGGTGCGGGTGGCCCGCATGACCGACGCCATTGTGCGCGACTGGAGGCCTGACGGATGGCCGGATCGGTAACAACCTACCTTTGCCTGGGCGGCAACCTTGGTGATCGCATGGCGGCGCTCACCGAGGCCCTGCGACTCCTGGACTCGACGCCGGGAATGCGGCGCACCTCGTGTTCATCGATGTACGAGACGGAGCCGTGGGCCGTTGCGGATCAACCGAACTTCCTCAACCTGGTCGCCGCGTACGAAACCGCCCTGTCGCCGGAGGATCTGCTCGCGGCGTGCAAGACCGTTGAGGCGGAGGTCGGCCGCGTTGCCTCGTACCGGTGGGGTCCACGGCTGATCGACGTGGATATTCTGCTCTATAGCGACCGGGTCGTGGATTCAGCCGAGCCGGACCTGCAGATCCCGCACCCACGGATGACGCAACGGGCGTTCGTGCTGGTTCCGCTGGCGGAGATCGCGCCGGATACGCCTTTCCCGGCGCGGCGGGAGACGGTCCGGCAATTGATGGAAGTCGTGGACGACCGGGCCGGCGTCGTGCTGTGGGGGAATGCACCCCCAATTTAGCGCGTTTGCGTCAGCGCCGGCCCAAGGTTACTGGTCGGTGCGATACAGGTAGCGGATATCCCAGAGGCCGAAGAAGGTGGGGGTAGTGTTGCCGAAGACGTTCCGGACCGCGACGATCCGTTCTCCCAGCGTGGTATAGATTAGCGGGACGTTTTCAGCGGCGATCTCCTGGGCTTCGTGGTAATACGCTACACGCTGCTCGTGGTCAACTTCGGCGCTAGCCAGGAGGTATAGCTCGTCGATTCGTGCCTCCCATTCGGTTGCTGGTTGCGTTTGGTTAGGATGCCAGAGGTGCAGGTTTCCGCTGCTGTGCCAAACGTTGAAGCCGCCCCCGGGATCGCTGCCCCCGGTCAAGCCGATCAATACTGCCTCCCACGAATAGGATTGTGTCAACCGGAACACGAGCTCGCCAAACGGGATAAGCTGGAAGTCCACGTCGAGCCCGATCCGGCGCATTTCCTGGGACACCAGTTGACCGATCGCCTCACGAACCGGGGTCTCCGCGTTCGTCACCATGGTGAAGCTCATGGGGTTGCCAGCAAGGTCTTCGCGGATACCGTCGCCGTCGGTGTCAACCCAACCCTTGCAGTTGAGGAACGCGTTGGCCCGGGCGACGTCGTACAGGTACCGGCGAACGTTCGGGTTGTAGAAGTCGCCAGCCGCCGGGCTGATGGGAGACCACTGCGGGAATGCGTGGCCGTGCTGCACTTCGTCGACGATGCGGTTTTTATCGATGACATGGGAGACAGCCTGACGGAACTCCCTGGTGCGGAACCACGCCAGCGTTTCAGGTGACACGTAGGGTTCGCCGGAATCCGCACTGGTCCCAGGGTTCATGTTGAACGCCACGAACTCTTCCCCAAAGCCCGGCCCCCGCTTGTGGATGGTGAAGTTTTCCGTGGCCTGGAACTGTTCCAGTATGTCGACTTCCCGCCCGGGAACACCGTAGATGTCGACGGCGCCTTCCCGGAACTTGGCGCGCGCCTCATCAACGTCCGCCACGTTGATACGAACAATTTCGTCCAGGTAGGGCAGGCTGTTGCCCTGCGCATCCTTTAGCCAGTAGTTGGGGTTTCGGCTCAGCACCAGGCGGACGCCGGGCTCATAGGTCGTGATCGTGAACGGCCCGGTTCCGATGACCTCGGCCGGGTCGGTGTCCTTGTCCCACACCTCCTCGAAGGTGCCACCATCAACGTGCTCCTCTAGGATGTGCTTGGGATATATCCCGGTTCCCATGGAACGCAGGAAAGTGGCGACGGGCGCGGCGGTTACAAACTGTATGGTGTGGTCGTCCACGACGGTGATGGTCATGTCAACCGCATCCCACACGCTGCCAACCTCGAGTTCATCGTTGTAGATGATCCGGTTGAAGGTGAACGCCACGTCGTGGGCGGTAAAGGGTTGGCCATCGTGCCATTGAACGTCCTCACGCAGGTGGAACGTCCAGGTCAGACCGTCCTCCGAAGTGTCCCAACTCTCAGCCAAAAGCGGTTCCGCACGGTCCGTGAGCCACGAGATCTCGGTCAAACCTTCGAAAAGGTAGCCCAGCACGGCCGTGGACCCGGTGTCGCGTGCGAGAGCCAAATTGAAAGTGAGGGGTTCGCCGAGAGTTGCAACCGTATAGGTACCGCCGGGAGTGCCCGCCGCGTATTCGAACGCCTCGGCGTTTCCCTGTAGTTCCGCGATAACCCGGTCAACGTCGTGCTCCGCGGAAGTATCGGAGCCGGGCGCGCCTGGGTTATTGCCGGGACCGGGCGGCGCCGGGCACTGGGGTAGAACCGTCTCCGCCGGCTCCTCCCGCTCCTTCGGGAAGACGATCTGCGTCGGCTCGGCTGCGTCGGCAGTGTCGCCGGGGCGGCGGACGATCAGGTAGCAAACCTCATCGGGGGAGTCCGTTATGTATCCGCCGTCGCCTTGCGCGGCCGGGTAGGCGCGGACTGTTGTGTAGCCGTTGCTGTCGGTGCTGCGGACGACGAACCACTTGTCATCGTCGGAGTCGTCGAAGAAGTCTTCGAATTCGATGTGTCCGAGTCCATGACCGGGAAAAGATGCGGAGTCTTGTCCCTGAGGCCAGGTGCTGGGGCATTCTGGGCTCGCCGCTCCAACTGTGGACGGGACAAGCAGAACCACGCCAACGGTGCAAACCAGGCAGGCGACAGCAATCCAGATCGTCGGCAAAGATTTCAACGACATCGTTTCCCCCGATTCATGGCGTCCGCGTCAGTTTCCATGCAATGGGCATATCCGAAATCTGTATTTTGAAGGGCATGATCTTATTCGCCGTCGATTATAATCACACCGTCGACTGTCGCATCAGAAAAAGCGCATTCAGCGCCCGGTTGTTCACTCGCCGTCCCAGGAGGCCATGTCATGTCCATCACCAACCTCACCCGCAGCGCCGTGTACGGCCAGAATGGCATGGTCTGCTCGAACTCTCCGCTTGCGGCTGCGGCCGGCCTCCGCGTCATGCAGGCGGGCGGGAGCGCGTTCGACGCCGCGCTGGCCGTGGCGGCGGTGGAAAGCGTCACCCTGGTGCCCGTTTGCGGCCTCGGCGGCGACTCTTTCATCCTCGCCTACGACGCCAAGAGCGGCCAGGTCACCAACATCAACAGCAGTGGGATCGCCGCGTCGGGCGCCGAGGCCGAATTCTACCGCAGCCAGGGCCTGGCCCTGATGCCCATCCAGGGCCCGCACTCCATTTCCGTACCCGGAGAGGCCGCGGCGTGGGAGACCATGCACCAACGGTTCTGCACCGTGCCGTTTGCCGATCTGTTGGCGCCCGCCATTCAGTACGCCGAGCGTGGGTTCCCCGTTTCGCCTCGCATCGCTCGATCGTTTGCCGGGAACGCGGAACTGCTGGCGCGTTTTTCCGCTACTTCGGACATCTACCTGGCGAACGGCGGACGGCCGCCTCGGGTCGGTGAGGTGCTGGTCAACGGAGACCTGGCCAACACGATCCGCGCCGTGGCCGAGGGCGGCGCCGACGCTTTCTACCGCAGCAACATCGCGACCCGGATGGTCGAGGGCATCAACAATGCCGGCGGGCTGTTCACCGAGGCGGACTTTGCCGGTCACCACGCCGACGTGGGCGACGCCATCAGCGCCACGTACCGCGAGCACACGGTGTACCAGACCCGCCCGCCGTCCCAGGGTTTCCTGCTGCTGGAAATGCTGAACATCGTCAGCGGCCACGACCTGTCGTCGATGACGCCCAACTCGGCCGACTCGATTCACCTGCTGGTGGAGGCGAAGAAGATCGCGTACTCGGACCGCAACCGCCTCGCCGGCGACCCGAACTTCGTCGACTGGCCGCTGGACGGCCTGCTGTCGACCGAGTACGCCGACATGCGCCGCGATCAGATCCACCCCTTCCAGGCCGGCGGTGAGGTGCGCCCGCTGACGCCCGTGGACGGTCGCGGCGACACCACCTACTTCTGCGTCGCCGATGGCGAGGGCAACGCGGTCAGTTGGATCCACAGCCTGTCCAATGGGTTCGGTTCCGGCGTCGTCGCACCCGGCACCGGTGTGCTTTTCAACAACCGGGCCGGACGTGGTTTCAGCCTCGAACCAGACCACCCCAACGTCATCGCGCCGGGCAAGCGCACCATGCACACACTGAACTGCTACCTGACCACGGTGGGCGGCGAGGTGTCCATCGTCGGCGGCACGCCGGGCGGAGACGTCCAGCCACAGGTCGGCCTCCAGATGTTGACGAAATTGATCGACGGAGGACTGCAGCCCCAGGACGCCGTGGAATCGCCGCGCTGGCACAGCTTCCCGGGCACTGACCCGGCGACAATCAACCGCGCCGGCGAACTGCGGGTGGAGATGGGAGCGCCCGACGACGCGGTCCGGGACCTGGGACGGATGGGGCACAACGTGGTGCAGAACCCGCTGGGTTCCTACCACGGCGTGGTGCAACTCATCGTGCGCGACCGCCGTCGCGGCGTGCTGGCGGGTGCCTCCGACCCGCGCGGCGATGGACAGGCCGTGGCCTATTGATGCTCCCCCGGACGCGCGACACAATTCGCTTCTTCGACCCAATAATCCGGATACTGGCGGTGGCCGGCGCTCTGGCTCTGGCTGCCGTCGCCTGTGAGGCAAATGCGCCGGCGGTTTCGAGCGTTTCCCCGTTGACGCCGCCGGCAGTCTCCGCTCCGATCACGACGGACCTGGCGCCAACCCAAATGGCGATACCGGCGGCAACGCTTCTGCCAGGAGAGGATGCGACGGTTCCACCCGGTGCGGCATCGGTAGCCGCAGCGTCACCGACGGTCTCGGCGGAGGTAGCGGCGGCAACGGAAACAAAAATGGTGGAACTCACCGGCCGGATGACCCGGGCACGACGGGTGGACGTCGACCTCTTGTGGGCGGTGTTCGTCATGAACCGGGCGTTCGGCATTGGGACCGATTGGGCGCCCGACCTCGAAGCGCCGGCCAAGATGCTGGAGATGTGGGACCCGGAGAACGCGTGCTACGCGATTGTTGAAGGGGAAGTAGAGCGTCTGGGATCAGACAACCATTTGACACCGGTGGACTTCAACGCCTTTGTCGCCCACGTTGGGGACCGGTTGTCGCCCTGCCTGGAGGAACGTTGGCCGGAAGTCGAGGCCGAGCGGTTCTTCGCCAATCCCGACAGCGTTCGAACCGACCGCGTCACCACCTGGTTCGACAGTATTTGGGATCTATCCGTAGGCGATTCCCTGGTGAGCCTGGAACAGTGCCGGGAAGGGTTCTATGCGCATCTTCCGGTGGCGACGGCAGCCGGCGATCCCATCGGGCTCGAAGGCGCCTGGAGCGTGGCCATGGCCGAATTTTCGGCGTGCCGGCAAGACGCGCTGCGCGAGGAACTCCCGTTTGTGTACCTGGGAAACTCGCAACTGTTCGCGTTTGAACTCAACGACCGATACACGCTGATAGCGCTGCAAGCAACTGTGGGTGGTCATCTGGTCGCAATTTCGATGCAACGGCCCTACGGAGAGTGCTGGCCGGAATTCGCGGCGAGCATACCGGAAATCGCAACGGCGACGGGTCCGGCACAATTGGTGGAGACCAGAGACGCAGCGCTGCGCGCGCTTCGTGCCTGCATCGAGTCTCTTCCCGAACACAACCCTTACGCAGAGCGATGACGCCGCCGGCCGCGCGGCAGATGGAACGCCGTATCAGCGATCCGGGAAGTAGTAGATCGCCGGCAGTCCGCGGTACCGTTCGTCGAAGTCCATGCCGTAGCCCACGACGAAGTGGTTGGGAATGGTAAACCCGACATAATCGTACTGGACCTCTACCTCCCGACGTTCGGGTTTGTCCAGGAGGGTGCAATAACGCAATGAGGCTGGTCCCAGGCCGCTGATGTAGTCCTTCACGGCCTTGCAGGTATATCCGGTGTCCGCGATGTCGTCGACGATGAGGACGTTCTGGCCGCTGATATCGGCGGGGTCCAGGGTGCCGGCCAGCCTGACGTCGCCGGTGGACTCGGTGCCGCTGCCGTAGCTGCTGGCCCTCACGAATTCGAGGCGATGCACCTCGGCGCTCAATACCCGCAACAGGTCGGCGGTGAAGATCGCCGCGCCCTTGAGCACGCACACGATCACCACGCCGGTGGTCGCGTAGTCGCGGTCGATCTCGCGTGCCAGCGTGGCGACGCCGGCCCGAAGCTCGTCCTCGGGAATCAGGACGGCCAGGCCGTCACGTAGCATCGCGGTGGCCCCCGGAGGCGAAGGGTGGACTAGACGTCCAGGTTCTGGACTTCGGTGGCGTGGCTCTGGATGAAGCTCTTGCGGGGTCCGACCTGTTCGCCCATGAGCATGGCGAACACGCCATCGGTGTCCGATATCGAATCCACGTCGTCGATGTCGTTGATGGTCACCTTCAGCATCTTGCGCGCCGCCGGGTCCATGGTGGTCTCCCAGAGCTGGTCGGCGTTCATCTCGCCGAGGCCCTTGTACCGCTGGATCGAGGGCTCGGACCGCGCGGTGGACATGCGCTTCATCAGCACGTCCTTTTCATCCTCGGAGTAGGCGTAGGCAATGGTCCGTCCGCGTTGCACGCGGTACAGGGGCGGCTGAGCGATGTAGAGGAATCCGCCCTCGATGAGCTCGCGCATGCGCCGGTAGAAGTAGGTCAGGATGAGAGTGCGGATGTGAGAGCCGTCAACGTCGGCATCGGTCATGATGATGATGTGGTGGTAGCGGAGCTTGGAGATGTCGAAGGCCTCTCCCTCGCCGGTGCCCACGGCGGAGATCATAGCCCGGATTTCTTCGTGGCCCAGGATACGCTCCACCTTGTCCAGGAAACGCTCCACGTTGAGGATCTTGCCCTTGAGCGGCAGGATGGCCTGGAATTGCCGGTCGCGGCCCATCTTCGCCGATCCGCCGGCAGATTCTCCCTCCACGATGTAGAGTTCAGACTTGGCCGGATCTCGCTCGGCGCAGTCGGCGAGTTTGCCGGGCAGCGACGTGCCATCCAGGGCGTTCTTGCGGAGCACCAGGTCGCGGGCCCGCCGCGCCGCTTCGCGGGCGGCGTGGTTGGTCTGGACCTTTTCGATCATGCCCTTGGCGGCCGTGGGATTCTCCTCGAGGAAGCGGGTCAATCCCTCGGACGTTGCGGTCTCGACGCGGCTGCGCACTTCGGGGTTGCTGAGCTTGTTCTTGGTCTGCCCCTCGAACTGCGGATCGCCCAGTTTCACGCTGATCACGGCAACCAGTCCGCCGCGTGTGTCCTCGCCGCTGAAGGAGTCCTTGGGGTCCTTGAGGTAGTTCTGCTTGCGGGCGTAGTCGTTCAGCACGCGGGTCAGAGCCGAGCGGAAGCCGGCCAGATGGGTGCCGCCCTCCGGCGTCAGGATGCAGTTGGCGAAGGTGCGCTCGTCGGCCGCAAGGTTGTCGTGGCCGTCGGTGTGGTGGTACTGGAAGGAGACTTCAACGTCGGCGTCATCGGCGATGCGCTGGTAGTAGAACGGTTCGGGCATGACCACGTTACGCTTGCGGTTGATGTTGCGCACCATGCTGGCAACGCCGGTATCGAAAAAGAAACAGCGCTCGATGTCGCCGTTGCGCTCGGCGTTGTGGAACTCGCTGACCAGGCAGATCTCCAGCCCCTTGTTCAGGTAGGCGGTCTGGCGGAGCTGGGCCACCAGCCGGCCGAAGTCATAGGTGATCTCCGGGAAGATTTCGGGGTCGGCATAGTAGGTGACCATCGTGCCCTGCTTGCGGACCTTCTGGTGCTGCTGGAGTTCGCCGGTGGGGATGCCCTTCGCGTAATCCTGGGTGTAACGCAACCCGCCTCGGCACACTTCGGCGTGGAGCCGGGAAGCCAGGGCGTTGACGACGGATGCTCCCACGCCGTGGAGGCCGCCGGAAACCTTGTAGGCGGCGCCGTCGAATTTGCCGCCGGCGTGCAGGGTGGTCATGACCGTTTCCAGGCCGGATACACCGGTTTCAGGATGAACGTCGACTGGGATGCCACGCCCGTTATCGGAAACGCTGACGGCTCCGTCCGCCGCGATGCGGACATCTATGCGGTCGCAGTGGCCGGCCAACGCCTCGTCCACTGCGTTATCCAGCAACTCTTTGATCAGATGATGAAGCCCATCCACACCGGTACTGCCGATGTACATTCCTGGCCGGACACGGACAGCTTCCAGTCCTTTCAATACTTGAATATTGTCCGAAGTATAGTCGGAGGATTCTTCCGCTGCAGGTATTACTATTTGCTGAGTCATGCTGGATGGTCTCTCCGATCCCTAGCCTCTGTCAGAGTGAATATGTCAGGGCCGTGACTGTAACGCAGTACAACAATGTCCAGTATGGACACCATTAGGATTATATCAAATCTGTCGCTTGATTGCCATGCGTGGGATGTCATCAATTCGCGGATTTTAGGAAATCCGCCAAAGACTTCGGACAATTTCGAGGCGTGTTCAGACCGCCTTCGCATCAGTCGGACCGCGTCTCGCCGGACCCTTCGCCGGCTGGCGGATGGTACCAGGCGCCCGAGAGCAGGCTTGAGATCGCCAAACGCATGGGTTCGAACAACGGTTGGGGCGGTTCACGCAATGGAAACCAACCGTATTCACGGAAAGAGTCGTCACCGGCCTCGGGAACGGGAACCTGGTCGCCGATATCGCCGAGGAACTCCACGTCCACATAATGACGGTCGTAAGCAACAATGTTGCTCATACACAGCACGCGAAGCTCACCCACCTCGACTCCCAACTCTTCGAGAGCCTCCCTGCGGGCGCACTGCTCCAGGGTTTCTCCGAACTCGAGATGGCCGCCAGCCGAGCCCCAGGTCGCTTCGCCGTGGGCTCCTTTACGCTGAGCCAGGAAGACCTTTCCGCCCCTGACGAACACCACTCCCACGCCCACCAGCGGCCTGTCTGCCTGCGTACTCACGGCCGCAGTATAGCATGGGGTCGGGCGGGTCCTTGATGCCGCACAGGTTCGGTTGTCGGCCGGGAACGGCGGGTGCTAGACTGCCCCATCTTGCCGCCCTCGTGAGTTTGCCCTGATGCCAACTGAAACCGTCGATGAACTGCCCCTATCCCGTTCCGGACAGACCGCGCTTGCCGTGTGTGAAACTGCCGCCCGCAGCGCCGGCGAGATGGTCCTGGGCCGCTTTCGGACCGACATAGAGGTTAGCCTCAAGGGCCGGGCCAATGTGGTCACCGACGCCGACCTGGCTTCCGAAAAGCTGATCCTGGAATACGTGGCCGGAGAATACCCTGATTTCGGCATACTCTCCGAGGAATCCGCTCCGGTTGCCGGCTCGTCGCCGTACACCTGGGTGGTGGACCCCATCGACGGTACCCGCAATTTCGCCGAGGGCATCCCCCATTTCTGTGTGGTCGTTGCAATCGCGGAGGGCGATGAGGTGGTCTGCGGCGTCACCTACGATCCGGTGCGCGACGAGATGTTTTCGGCCCAAAAAGGGCATGGCGCCACGCTGAACGGGCAGTCCGTCACCGCGTCCGATCGCGATGACATCGACGAGGCGGTGCTGGGCTTCGACCTCGGCTACAACTTTGACCAGGCCAAGCTGCTGCTGGAACTGGCCGCCGGTGTCTGGCCGCGGGTTCAGGGATACCGGTTGATGGGTTCCAGCGCTCTCAGCCTGGCTTATGCGGCATGCGGGCGTATCGACCTGTATTTCCACCACAGCCTGTCGGCCTGGGACATCGCCTCGGGCGTGCTGCTCGCGAGGGAAGCGGGAGGACAGGTGCTGGACCGGGCGACGCTGAAGGACGCCACCCTGTTTTCGCCGGGCCTGATCGTGTCCAACCCGGCGCTGGTGGAGCAGTTCCTGGTCCTGACGGAAGGAGCCGCCTGGCGCACGATGTGAGCGAGGCGACCGCTGCCCAACAGCGCCTTTGTGTATCCCGTCAGTCGCCGCTCGACAACAATATAACGGAGGGTTGTCCATGGTCACTCAGATTTTCGAAATGGTCCGCGAGGTGGGCCGAGTGCCGTCGTCGGAAGTACCGCTCAGCGCTGCCGAACAGACCCGCTTTGAGCGCATCATGGACCAGGCGGTGATGATCGACGTTCACCAGCACCCCTTCCTGTTGCCGGAAGACATGGACCGGTTCATCGAGTTCCTGCGCACCAGCCGCTACCAGTATGGCTACCAGGCGGTGGAAGCCGGAGGCTGGTCGGCGGTGACCACGGCCAGCGCGTTCAGCGGGTTCAAGAGCACCACCGACATGTCCTTCATGGAATACGAGGACATCGCCGCCGAGGTCGGCGGTATGCTGGCCGACGTGGCGACCCAGGACAACATCGTGCGGGTGGGCAACGCCGACGAGATTCTGGCCGCCCGACAGCAGGGCAAGATCGGTTTCCTGCCCACGCTGGAGCATTTGGCCATCGGGAACCGCATCGAGCGGGTGGACGCCCTGTTCGGCATGGGGGTGCGCCTGGCCGGCATCACCTACAACCGGCGCAACTTCATCGGCGACGGCCAGACGGAGCGCAACCCGGGCGGGCTCAGCGACTTCGGCGTGGAGGTGGTTCACCGCATGAACGACCTCGGCATGGCCGTTGACCTGTCCCACGCGTCGACTCCAACCGCGATGGACGCCATCGAAATATCCCGCGTGCCCACGGTGTTCAGCCACAACGCCTCCTATACGCTCCGCCCCAACGGCCGTACCCGCCGGGACGAGGAGCTGCTGGCCTGCGCCCGAAACGGCGGCCTGGTGTGCATCACTGCCGTCCCGAACTCGCTGAGCGACGACCCCGAGCAGGACATAGAGTGCGTGTTGGACCACTACGACTACATGGTCAACCTGGTGGGCGTCGATCACGTGGGCATCGGAACCGACGCCACTGTGGGCGACCACGTGGCGTTCCATCGTGTCCTGCTGGGACGTGGCCCGGATCAACTGCCGGCGCCGTACCTCAACGGCCTGGAGTCCCCCGCCGACGGCAAGAACATCGTGCGCGGCCTGATCCGGCGCGGACACTCCGACGAGGATGTCCTGAAGATCGTCGGTGGGAACGCCCTGGACTACTTCCGCCGTGTGATCGGCTAGCCACGGACCCGAGCAGCACACCCGGAGGCCACATGCCTGACGCCAAAAGCTGGGCGCACCTGGTGGGCAGTGTTCCGCTGCCGGATGCGGAAACCGTTTTCCGCACGGTGAGCGACGCCTGGGGGCCGCACCTCCGCCGGATCTCCGACGGCGAAACCGGGCGACGCGGCCGCTGGATCTGGTTCCAGCGGGAGATGCTGGAGCAACACGCCGCGATGGAACCCGACCCGGATGAACCGCCCTACGCCCTCTACCAGTGGGACGGCCAACTGCTGCGGGAGACTTCATACATTCGTTTTCGGGAAGGCGTCGATCCTGCCTCCGTCGCTTTTCCCACCGGTTACGCCGAGGCAGCGCTGGAGTCGTTTGGACTGTACACCCGCCTCCAGGACGATGGGGTGATCCCGGGTGACGCCCGTTTCCAAGTGTCCCTGCCGACACCCATGGCAACGGCGTACATGTACGTGAGCCCTTCGGCGCGCGACGCATACATCCCCGCCTACGAACGGTCATTGCTGTCGGCGGTGGACGAAATTCTCGCGTCCGCCCCGCACGACCGCCTGTCGATCCAGTGGGACGTTTGCCAGGAGGTGCTCCTGTTCGAGGACTACTTCCCGCACCGGCCCGCCGACTACAAGGACCAGGTCTTCGCGGAGTTGGGCCGCTTGGGTGACGCCGTCCCCAGCGCGGTGGATCTGGGTTACCACCTGTGCTACGGGTCGCCGCGCGACGAGCACCTGGTGATGCCGAAGGACATGGGGATCCTCGTGGAGATTGCCAACGGGATCGCCGCCCGACTGGACCGGCACCTGGACTTCGTCCACATGCCGGTGCCCCAGGACCGCACTGACCGCGGGTACTTCCTGCCCTTGGAAAGCCTGAGCCTGTCGGCTGAGACCGAGCCGATCCTCGGGTTGGTCCACCATGACGACACAGCCGGCGACCGCGACCGCATCGATGCCGCGCGCGCCTTTGTCGGCTCTTTCGGCGTGGCGAGCGAATGTGGATGGGGCCGCACCGACCCCGCGCGGGTTCCCGGCCTGCTGGAAAGCCACCGTCGCGCGGTGGATTACATCAACGCCGGGTGATCGCCGGCCATCGGAGAGGGACGAGATGATCCAGCTTACCGAGGAAATGTCGAGCCTGATCAACCGGGCGCGAGACGACGGCTACCCCTGCATCGTGGGGACTGCTTCCGATGACGGCACGCCCAACTGCGGCTACATCGGCACCGTGCTCACGGTGGGTGACGATACTCTGATCTACCGCGACCGGACCGGCCGGAATCCCCTGGACCACATTGAGGAGAACCCGAAAGTCATCGTACTGTTCCGCAACACCGACAAAGACGCCGGCTGGAAGTTCCGCTGCACTGCCACCGTGCATCGCGACGGGCAGGTGTTCGAGGACATGACCGACCGGCTGCTGGAATCAGGACTGGTGAACGAACGCTATCTTCAGGGCAGCGTCGGCGCCATCGTCGTGTTGCGCATCGACCAGGTGCTCACCCTGTTTGGAGAGCTGTTGCAGGAGCGGGAGCCCGGCTTGCAGTGGTGATCGGGTCATTGCCCGATTGGCGGAGGGAGTGGGATTCGAACCCACGAACCCGTGAGGGTTAACGGTTTTCAAGACCGTCGCAATCGTCCACTCTGCCATCCCTCCGCAGCGCCGGATGTCCATTGTAAAGCCGCCGGCGCGTGGGCGTACAGGCCGGCAGTCAGCTTCCGGCCTGGGTTATCCACTGATGGGGAGTGCGCGTCCCCCGGCTATAATGTCCGGCACAGCATCACCTACGGAGCCGCCAAATGCCCGAAGACCTGGTCCGCGTTGCCGAAAGCCTTGTGCCGGAAATCCTGGCGAACCTCGACCGGATCGACGCGGAGTGTCAGCTTCCGCCTGATCTGGCCGAGCGCATGGCGGCGCACAACCTCTTCTGCCTGTACGCGCCGGAAGCGTTGGGCGGCCCCGAGCTCGATCCGCTGACGGCGTTCCGGGTGGTGGAGACCATATCCCGGGCCGACGGGTCCGCGGGCTGGTGCGTGTTCAACGGCAGCGCGATCACGGCGGCGCTGGCCCGCCTCACGGTCGACGCCGTGAAGGAGATCTTCGGCAACCCGCCGGCCATGCTGGGGTCCGGCTCGGCCCGGCCCGAGGGGACCGCGACCATTACCGAGGGTGGTTACGTCATCAACGGGCGCTGGAACTACTTGAGCGGCATCGACCACTCAACCGCCTTGTTCCTCAACTGCCGCCTGCTCAAGCACGACGGGTCGCCGGCGCGCAACGACGACGGAAGTCCAGCCACGCACGTGGTCGTGGCGCCGGTCGCATCCGGGACGGTGATCGACAACTGGACCACCCTGGGGATGCGCGGCACCGCCAGCAACGACTGCGAGTATTCCGACGTGTTCGTGCCTTCTCACCACTCTTACCGACGCGGCGACCCGTCGTATCATCCCGGCCCGCTGTACAACCCGGCCCAGACATCCATCCTGATCAGCTGGACGCTGGCGGCTGCAAACGCGCTGGGAATGGCCCGCGGCGCCATGAACACGTTCCACGATCTGGCCACCGGCGCTGGCACCACCAACTCACCCATGCTGCTGCGCGACCGCAACTACGTTCAGATCACATACGGCGAATGCGAGGCCATCCTGGACGGGGCGCGCACCTACGTGTTGGACGCCGTGGGCAGCATGTGGGACGCCCAAGTGCACCAGAAGGACGATTTGATGGATCGGGCCGTGCGGGCTCGGCTGGCCATAACCCACGCCATCCGCCGTTCTGTGGACGTCGTGGACCGGCTGTTCAACGTGGCCGGCACCAACGCCATCCACCGCTCGGTTGGGTTGGAGCGGTTCTTCCGCGACCTGCACGTCAGCGGGCAGCACATATCGGGCCTGCCCAATAACTTCGAGCACGGCGGGCAGGTGCTGATGGGGGCTGAGACTACCGCATCCCTGTACGCCTGACCGATATCCGTCGCAAACAAAGGGGCGACCAGCCGGCCGCCCCTTGCAGACTGCCAGTCGCGAGGGTTCCTATTCAGGGAAGATGCGCTGATATACACCGGGCGATCCTTCGCCGTGGACCATGTGCGGGCGCACCTCGTGGGTCCAGACTGGGGTCACGATGGTGCTCCAGTTCTTCCAGGCATCGCTTTCGGCGATCTCGAGCGACTCCATCTCGTGAACGGTGGCGTACTTGGGCTCGCCCATCACGGCCTGGAACCGGCGGGCGCGGATGTAGCCGGGAATGTCCACGGCCATCGGCAGCCGTTCGTTGTTGTAGGCGTCGTTCCAACGTTCCTCAAGGTGGTCCGGTACCGACATTCGGCCCACCAGGATCAAGGGAGACATGCCGGCCTGCGCCGTCTCCTCGGACAATTTCTGGGGATGCACCCGCTTGTACAGGTTCCGGATGTACTCCGTGCCGATAACGCTCGGGGACATGCGCCGCGACCACTCGGTGGGTTCTTTCAGCCACTTCTGCCACCCGTCCGAGTACCACGCTTCGTGGCTGTCCAGCTCGTAGACCGCCAGGTACTTGGGGCCACCCTGGACTGCCTGATAGCGCGCCGCATCGAGCACGCCCGGTATCGACAGCCGCTCCGGGATGTGTTCCTCGTTGTACCAGCGGTTGTACTCCTCGTCGTGCTCGGGCGCCACGTCGCTGTAAACCAGTAACAGGCCGTCGCCCTTTTTCCTCGTCGCCATGGCTCTACTCCGTCTGTCGGTGCGCTGCGGGCGCCACCGCGTTGTCAATCTGCGCCGCAGTATAGCACCGGGCCGGACGACCGCCGTCGGCCAACATTCGGTTTGTTGTTTTATCATCGATGCACAGGATGGACAGGATTTTGCCCGTGCGACAGAGGTTCAAATTACGGCATGATCCAAAGTGCCAGAACAATCAACACATCCCACCCGATCCTGTCCATCCTGTGCATCGATGTCAATTTGTTGCCGTCGTAGAAGCGGTTGCGGGAAAGGTGATGTGACCACCGCCAATGGTTGTTTTCCGGTGTATAATCGGCCCACCGTAACAACTTTTTAGCCGACGCGTGTCACTAGGCTATCAGGAGGGATTTATGACTACGTCGTTGCAGCAAACGTCTACCAACGGTCATTCCGGCGGAGGCGTGGACGAGTTTGATGTTGTCGTCATCGGCGCCGGAGTCACCGGCTTGTATTCCCTGCACCGGCTGCGCCAGTTGGGATTCTCGGTGAGGTCCCTTGAGGAAGGCGACGGTGTGGGTGGAACATGGTACTGGAACCGGTACCCCGGGGCCCGCTTCGACTCGGAGAGCTACACCTATGGGTATTCCTTCTCTGAGGAGCTTCTCGAGGAGTGGGAGTGGAAGGAACACTACTCCGCCCAGCCCGAGAACGAGAGTTACCTGAACTACGTGGCCGACAAGTTCGACCTGCGCCGCGACATCAGGTTCAACTCCAGGGTCGCATCCCTGGTCTATGACGAATCCGCCAACCGCTGGAACGTCACGACCGACGATGGCTACCATGCCCGGGGACAGTTCGTGATCACTGCCATCGGCATCCTGTCGGCCCGCTACATCCCGGAGTTCGAAGGCCTGGAGAGTTATGAAGGGTCGTGGTGCCATACCAACCGGTGGCCCAAGGAGGGCATGGACCTCGCCGGCAAGCGCGTGGGCGTCATCGGAACCGGCGCAACCGCCGTTCAGTTGATCCCGGAGATCGTGGGCGAAGTCGCCCATCTGACGGTCTTCCAGCGGACCGCCAACTACTGCGTACCTCTGCGCAATGCGGTCATCGACCGGGAGACGCAGGACTACATCAAGAACCACTACCCCGAGATTTTTGAGCAGTGCTTGTCTACCCCCGGTTCCTTCATGCACGAGTTTGATCCCCGTTCCGCGCTGGCGGTTTCCGAGGATGAAAAGCTGGAACAGTACGAGCGGCTGTGGGCCGAGCCCGGATTCAAGAAGTGGCTGTCAAACTTCTATGACATCATGATGCCGGGCGAGGCCAACGAAGACTATGCCGAGTTCGTGCGCAACAAGATCCGTGAGCGCGTGCACGACCCCGAAGTGGCCGAGAAGCTGGTGCCCAAGAACCACATGTTCGGCTCCAAGCGGTTGCCCTGCGAAAGCGGCTACTATGAGGTCTACAACCGCGACAACGTCCTGCTGGTGGACGTCCGCGAAGACCCCATTGCGCGCCTGACCCCCCGGGGCATCCAGCTGGAAAGCGGCAGCGATTACGAGTTCGACGTCATCATCTTCGCGACCGGCTACGACGCCGTCACCGGCCCTCTCAACCTGATTCAAATCGAGGGCATCGGCGGCGAGGTTCTCAAGGAGAAGTTCGCCAACGGCCCCCGCACCTACATGGGAATGTCCAGCTACGGCTTCCCCAACCTTTTCACCATCAACGCCGCTTCCGTGGGCAACTTCCCCCGGTCCGCGGAGCCGCTGGTGGAATGGGTGACCGACGCCATCGCCCACGTGCGTGACGCCGGGCACACCCGGATCATGGCCACGCACGAAGCCGAGGAGACATGGGTGCGGCACATGAGGGATGACAGCGAGAACATCCTGCGGACGCAGGCCGACTCCTGGTTCGTGGGCGCCAATATCCCCGGCAAGGCCCGGGTGCTGCTCACCGCTCCGGACACCGCGCCGGTCATGCGGGCCAAGCGTGCCGAGGTGGCGGCCAACGGCTACGAGGGCTTCACCTTGGATTAGGCGGGAGCAATCTCGCCGGCCACGAAGTTTTAGAGGCCTGGCACAAAATGCAGGGGCGGGTTAAAAATCCTGCCCCTGTTTGCGTTTCGCGCGAGTGCAGAGTGCCCCAGATAGCGCCACTCCAACGTTGGGCTACGAAATGGACAATTCGGGAAACAAGGTGGAGACTGTGCCACCGCCCCGGAGGCGGTTCTACGGATGGCGCCTGGTTCTGGTCGGAGCCTTTGTCCTGGCGCTGACCGGTGATGGTTTCGGGATGCCGAAAATTGCCGGTCAGCTGTTGGGCGATCAACTGTCTGACGGTTCCGGCAGTAACGGGTTCGTGGTCGGCCTTGCGCTGTTGCGGTCTGTGGTCCCCGCGTTGCTTTTGCCGTTTGTGGGGTGGGCGGTTGACCGGTGGGGAGCCCGCCGCATGGTTGTATGGGGATTTGCGTCCATGGGCGGCGGGTTTGCGCTCCTGGCATTGTCGAGCTTCACTCCGTTCTACTATTTGTCGCTACTGGCGCTGGTTGTCGGCTCGACCACTGGTTCGCAATTGCCGATGGCGGCGGCGGTGAACAACTGGTTTCGGCGACGTCGAGCCACTGCGATGGGCTTGATGTTGTTGCCCTCAGTCGCCGCTTGGCTTTTTGTCCCGACGCTCGTCGCAGCGGCAGGGTTGCTGGGGACCGTCAATACTCCGGCGGCATGGTTGGTCGTGGCTGCGGTTGTGCTGACGCTCATATGGCCCCTGTCAAGGTTGGTGCGAAATAGACCGGAGGACCACGGCCAGCACCCCGATGGCATCGATCCTGGCAGCAACACTGAAGCTGCGTCGGAACAATCTGACAACGCCGTCGCATTTCCCGACTACACATGGCGCGAGGCGATGGGAACCCGGGCTTTCTGGCTGATGACCCTGGGCATCGGCATGAACTCGTCCGTGTCGGTTGGGGTTATTTTCGTTATCCCGCTGTTACTCGACGAACGGGGTTTTTCATCGTTGGAAAGCGGCACAGTATTTGTGGTTATGACGTTGAGTTCATTGGTAGGAACCGGAGTGGCGGGGATGATTGGTGATCGTGTGCCCATACGGTGGGCGATGTTCGGCTGCGCTGCGCTGCCGGTTGTGGCGACCGCTTTGCAGTTGTTCGCTGAAACAGCGCCAATAGTGTTGCCGTTCGCTGTGCTTATGGGCATTGGCTCCGGAGGCTTAATCACGTTGGCGCTGGCGGCGCGCGGTGTCTATTTCGGCAGGAGCAACTTTGGGACCATCTGATAGACGACAATAAGGAATGCCTCTTGCGCCGACTATTCTTGCCGGTTGGGATGGTGTAAATCGTCCGGCACGGAGGTGCCGGATTGATCAAGGACCGACAAGTCAGACTTTTGAGGCAAAAACGTATGGAAGGAAAAACACAGGAGACGGCGGCCGCCATGTCTGGGATGAGCGTGCGCTCGGCGCGCAAATGGCAGAGTGGCCCGTTGCCGTCGGAGACCAAACCGGAGCGCTGGTGGCGCACTCGGTCCGATCCCTTCGACGGGGTGTGGGAAGAGGAGATTGAGCCACTGCTGCGGGACGACCCCAAGGGCAAGCTGAAGGCAACGACGATTATCGAATGGCTGGAGGAGCAGCATCCCGGCCAGTTCAGCACCTCCCAGCTGCGCACGCTGCAACGACGATTACAGGACTGGCGGGCGCTGAATGGTCCGGACCAGGAGGTGTACTTCCCCCAGGAGCATCCGCCGGGACGGGAGGCCCAGTTTGATTTCACCCACTGCAGCGCCCTGGGAGTGACCGTCGCCGGTGAGCCCTACCCCCACCTGCTGTTTCAGCTGATCCTCAGCCACTCGGGCTGGCGCTACGCGGAGGTCGCCGCCGGCGAGACCTTCCTGGCCCTCAAGCAGGGATTACAGAATGCGCTCTGGGCCCTGGGCGGCGTACCGGAGGTGGTGCGTTCCGACAATACCTCTGCTGCCACCCACGAGATGAAACGCAGCCGAGGCCGGGCGCTAAACGACAATTACGCCGCCCTGCTGGACCACTACGGTGTCCGATCCACCCGCATCAATCCTGGCAAGAGCCATGAAAACGGCGTCGCCGAGCACGCCCACTACCGTTTGAAAGACGCCGTGGACCAGGCCCTCATCCTGCGCGGCAGCCGCGATTTCCACACCGCCGACGACTACGCCGGTTTCGTCCGGAAGATGGTGGAGAAGCGCAATCGCCTGGTGCGGGGGAAGCTGGAGCAGGAAATGGCTTGCCTAAGACCCCTGCCGCCAGCCCCCATGCCGGAATACGCCAACTACCAGTCCAAGGTGCGCCGGTGGAGTACCATCCAGGTGGCGGGACGCAGCTACAGCGTCCCGTCCCGGCTCATTGGCAAGGTGGTACAGATCCGCCTCTATTCCGACCACGTGGAAGTGTACTACAAGGGCCACTTTGTGGAACGAATGGCGCGCGTGCACGGTGATGGGGAAGTAAACGTCAATTACCGCCACGTCATCAATTCCCTGGTGCGCAAGCCCGGAGCATTCGCCCGGTACCGGTTCAGGGAGCAGCTGTTTCCCACCTTGCGCTTCCGGCTCACCTACGACGCGCTCAGGCAGTGGCGTGGGGAGCGCGCCGACGTGGAGTACGTGCGCATCCTGCACCTGGCGGCCACCACCATGGAGGTCATGGTGGACAGCGCCCTGTCGCTGCTGCTGGAGACCGGTCAGCCCTTCGACTACGCCGAGGTGCGGGAACTGGCCGAGCCCAGGGTGCCCCAGGCTCCGGTGCTGGTCCTCTCTGGGAAGCCGGACCTGAAGATCTACGACGGTCTGCTCACGAGCAGTACGGCCATGGTGGGGGTGTGCGCATGATGGACACCCCCACCAGCGTGATCCAGGAGCGCATCGGCGAGCTATGCCGCGAATTCAAGCTGCCCACCATGGGCGCTCAGTCGGTGGCCCGTTTCACTGAGGCTGGCCACGGCGAGGCCCTGTCCACCTTCCTGGAGGTGCTGGAGCAGGAGGCCGAGGATCGCCGCCACCGGCGCATCAACCGGCTGCGTCAGGCGTCCCGGCTGCCCTCGGGCAAGACCTGGGAGACCTTCGAGCATCACCGGATGCCCCTGACTCTTCGTCAACAGATGGACCATCTGGCCCAGGGCAGTTTCGTGGAACACGGCGTCAACGTGCTGGCCTTCGGGCTCCCCGGCACCGGCAAGACCCACGCCCTATGCGCTCTGGGCCACCGCCTGGTGGAAGCCGGACACTCCGTCCTCTTCGCTCCAGCCTACCGCCTGGTGCAGGACCTCCTCGCCGCCAAGCGCGACTTCGACCTGCCCCGACAACTGCGCAAGCTGGACAACTTCGACTTCCTCCTCCTGGACGATCTCGGCTACCTGCCCCAGGGGGCCGAGGAGTCCGAGGTCCTCTTCACCCTCATCGCCGAACGCTACGAACGCCGGTCCCTGGGCATCACGTCCAACCTGGTCTTCTCCGAGTGGGAGCGCATCTTCGCCAACCCCATGGCTACCGCCGCAGCGATTGACCGGGTGGTCCACCACTCCGTCATCCTGGAATTCGACGTCCCCAGCTACCGGACTGACGCAGCACAGCAACGCGGCGAGACTGCTGCGGCCGAGGAGGTGAACCGGCAAAACTAATCGACGATAAATCGGCAAGAATGGTTGACGCGGGACACCATCACAGGCATATCCATCGTGCCATCCCATTTGATCCAACTGTTCGCGCCGGTAGCGGCTGGCTTGATCATCGTGTCCCAACAATCGTGGATCATGTTCCCGGCGGCAACGATGGTCGTTGGCTCCATCGGGTGCCTTTGCTTCACCCTGCTGGGCGACCCGCGGCCGTCGCCGTCTCAGTCACGCGACGCTGAACTCCTGGGGCTGAGGGCCTGAGAAGCCGGTGGCAGGGCAGTCGATAGGAACGTTCACCGGATTACGGGCCTTCTGGCCAGAAAGTAGCACAGGCCTGATGCTAACTGCATACCGGCGGCTGCCAGCAGCGCGGCCGTATACGTGCCGGTCTGCACGAAGATCCATCCCGCCGCTGCCGGAGCCACCAGCGATCCGAGGCCGAAGCTCACCGTCATGATGCCAACCAGGGAGCCGAAGCTGCGCCGGCCGAAGTATTCGCCCACCGCCAACCACCCCAGGGTGGCAATGCCTTCGGTGGCGGCGATGGACAGCACGAACATCACTGCGGCCCCGTAGCCGGAGCCGGCCACGAACGCCACCGTCCCGATCGCTCCCACCGACATGCCGCCGATCAGGAGCCATCGGGACGGGATCCAGGTAGCCGCCAAACCCATGGCAATTCGGATGGGTATGATGGCCAGGAAGGTGGACGACAGGTAGAAGGCCGCCTGGTCCTGGGGGATGCCCTTCCATACCAGCATCGGTATCTGGTTGATCACAAGGGCGTCCGCCGACGCGATGCGCAGCGTGACCGCCGCCGTCATCAGCCAGAAGGCCGGAGTGGATACCGCTCGCCTCAGCGTGAAATCGGAGTCGGAATACACGGGTTCGATGCGCCGGTTGCGGGACGGGGCCGTGCTGCCTATTGCCGGACGCGCTCCGTCGGGCAGTAACCCGATGTCCTCCGGCCGGCTCCGGATCACCACGGCCGCGCCGACGACCAGGATCCCGGAAAGGCCTCCCACGCATAGGACGGTGGCCCGCCATCCGAACTCTCCCTCGCACCAGGCCAGCAGAGGGACCATCACGGCGGCGCCACCCGCGAAGGCGGTGTTCAGGAGTGTCATGGTCAGCGCTTTCCGCCGGACGAACCACTGGTTGGCTATCGTCATCAGGTTGGGCACAATACCGATGCCACGGCCGATGGCGGCCAGTCCCGTGTACGCCAGGACCAGTTGCCAGTAGGAGTCCACGCCGGCCACCGCCGCGAACCCGGCGCAGCTCAAAAGCCCGCCGATGAGGACCAGTCGTCGGCCTCCGTAGCGGTCGGCCAGCCAACCCGCCCCCAAGGCGGCCACGTTGCCCACGGCCCAGGCGGCTCCCACCACGAAGGCGAACTGTGCCGGGTCGATGCCCAGATCCTCGCCGATGGGCGCGGCGAATACCAGGAACCCGGGGATCATGGCGCCGAAACCCAGGAAACCCGTTACGCCCCCGGCCAGCAACACCCACCAGCCGTAGTAGATGCCCGGGGCGTTGGTCCGAATCCGGCGCGCGCGTCTCTCTGGCGACTCGCTCAGGGTCGCTATCCCTCGCTCGCCGCGGCCTCGCCGGGCCGCTTCGCCAGCAGGAAGGCGCCCGCAGAGATCATCTGGAGCACGCCGACGGCCACCAGGACAGGTACGAAGCTGCCGGTGCGGTCAAACACCCACCCCGCAGCCGCTGGTACGATCGGCCCGCTGACTCCGTAGAACAGCGTCATGACACCGACCAGCGTCCCGAAGCTGCGCCGGCCGAAGTATTCGCCGACGGTGATCCAGGCCAGGGCACTCACTCCCTGCCCGGCGGCGGAGGAAACGATCAGGAACCAGGCCACCTCGTCCCCGTCCAGCAGCAGGGCGGCAACGGAGCAAAGGGCGACCAGGGCCATGGCTCCGCTCAACAGCCAGCGAGGCGATGCCCACGCGGCGGCGAGCCCCATGCCGAACCGGGCCGGGATGGTGGCGAAATAGGTGATTGAGAGGTAGATGGAGGTCCGTTCTTCGGCGACACCTTTCCAGATCAGGATGGGGATCTGGTTGATGACCAGCACATCGGACGGAACCGTGCGCAGGGCGGCGCCCACCGTCAGCGCCCAGAAAGAAAGCGTCACGAGCGCTTGTGTCGCGGAGTATTCCAGCCGCCGGGATCCGGCAGCTCCAGCAAGCCTCGAGTTTCTCCGGGGCGTGGCGGCGTCGATCACGCCCGCGCCGTAGGGTTGCAGACCCATATCCTCGGGTCGGCTGCGTATGATCGCCGCAGCCGGGATGGTCAAAATGCACACCAGGAGACCGGCGATGACGGCGGTGGGTCTCCAGCCAATCTGCTCTGACACGATGCTCAGCGCCGGGAGTATGGCCGCCGCGCCGGCCACCACGGCAGTATTGATTACCGCCAGGGCGAGTGCCTTGCGCTGCTCGAACCACTGGTTGACCACCGTCATCAGGGTCGGAAAGATCCCGAGACCACGTCCCAGTGAAGCGACCACGGAGTAGGTCGCCACGATGGACCAGAACGAGTCGGCGAAAGCCAGCGCGGCGAAGCCGACTCCGGCTAGAAGACCCCCGGCCATGATCAGGCGGCGCGCCCCATATCGGTCGGCCAGCCACCCGGCCGCCAGCGAGGTGACGTCGCCCACGCCCCAAGCGGCCCCGACCACAAACGCGGATTGTCCGGATGTCAGGCCGAGTTCATCACGAATGTGAACCGAAAAGGCCAGGTACCCCGGGATCACCACGCCAAAGGCGACGAAACCAAGGACAACAGCGGCGGCGAGTACCCACCACCCGTAGAAAAGCCCGCCCTGGCTGTTTGGGTCCCGGGCAGAGTTCAGGCGATGCGCGATCCCTCGCACCGGGCTATTCCAGTGTCACGGCCGGGATGCCCTGGAGTGCAGCGGCGGCGGCATAACCCGGGCAACCGCTGGGCCGCCGTTGCGGTGTTGACTGCGCGACGTGCTGTCAGTCCGCCAGTGGGATGACCAGGTAAACTCTTTGCTCGTCGCCTACCACGCGCGTCGTGTGTCCCTGGCCGGTCAGGTCTTCGGCCAGGAGGACGTCGCCGGGCCCGACCCGGTGCGTGGTGCCATCGCTCAGCCCGATTTCAGCCTGCCCGGCGAGGGTTACCGTGTACTGGCGCCGGGGTGCGCAGTGAAAATCGAGAAAGTAGTCGGGAGGCGAGATGCGAATCGTCATGCCGCTGGTCGCCTGCATCGGCGTGCCCCGCCCGTAGGACCCTTCGGTATCCCGGAAATCCTCAAAGGGCGGGTCGTAATGCTCGAGACGGGACTGGCCGTCGGGACCGGTGAAAACGCGCACGAATTGGGGCATAAGACAACTCCTGAGTGCCGCTGGTTGCCGCCAATTATACCGGCGCTATTCGCCGGGGTGGTCATCCGTCGTAGGGCGCTGCGTCACCCACGACGCGTTGTCGGCCTCGCCGCCTCTGCCCCGGGAGCGGCGCAGGGACTCCACCGACCGGTTCACCACCACCGCGCCGAGAAGACCAGCAGCGGCTCCCAACGGGAAGGCCAGGAGCCCCCCGGTAACGCACAGCACAACCAGCACGTGAGGCTCCACGATGGCGCGTTCGTTCAGATCCGCGATCCTGGCGAACCGCGAGGCAATGGCCCAGGCCACGTACCCGCCGGCTGCGCTGCCGACCACGGCCGCGCTGATGATGTAAAACAACTTGGTGGGAGTGAACATGACCGCTAATCCAGCCGCCTTCATGCTGCCTCTGGTGCAGAAATCTACCGTAGCAATCCTAGCACACTATTCGTGGAATTCGCTCTGCCGCTGAACGATTTCGTAAAGCATCCTTGACAATATGCCGATAGAACCGTTTAATCGTCCGGCATCCGTAACGCGGCGGCGCGACAATGATCTGCGCCGCCTGCCCTTTCCAAAAGGAGGGAACATCAAACAATGGGATTGAAACGATATATGAGCCTGCGGCTGTTGGCCGCGGTTGGCCTGGGAGCAGGTCTGATCGCTGCGGTAGCCTGCGGCGGCGCGTCCGAAGCGCCCGCAGCCCCGGCGGTCGCTCCTACGGCGCCTCCCGCCAGTTCTGAATCGGCGGCTCCTACCGCCATGCCCGAAACCACCGATTCCGCAGCCATGGCCGAGGAGACCGGTGGTCACGTCACGCTGCTGGTCACCAACATCGGTAACGGCAAATTCGACCCGCTGCTGACTGAAGGCGAAGACCTCAAGTTCCAGCGCATCTTCCAGACCGCGCTGGTGGGTGGAGCCGGCGGCAGCGAACTCACCCCGGCGGTGGCCAAGGACTGGTCGGTCAGCGACGACGGGAAGGTCTGGACATTCTCCGTAAACGACGGGTTCATCACCGCCCACGACGGCAACGTCATCACTCGCGACGACGTGTACTTCAACCTGAACAGCCGGGTCGGAGCGGAAGCCTTTGAACTGCTGGATGCGGGGTACTACGAACCCCGCGACGTGGCCTTGGCAAACCTGATTGAGGGCGTGAGCAAAGGCCCGGCCGACGACCAAGTACAGGTCAACTTCAAGACCGTGCGCCTGGACTTCGCCTTCAACTGGTCCGAGAATTCCCAGGGCGCCAGCCCGATGATCGTCCCCGAAGCCGCCATGCGTGAGCGCGCCGGCGCCACCGGCTTCGAAGGCTACGAAAGCGACCCCATCGGCATCGGCCCCATGAGCGTGACCGATTTCGTGCTGGAGCAGAAGTACTCCTTCGAGAAGTTCGACGACTTCTTCTGGACCACCGAAAATGGCTTTTCTGAAGACCGCAGCGTTACGTTCGACACTCTGACCATCGAGGTCGTACCCGAGCCGGCCGGTCGCCTGGCTGCCCTCCGCAACGGGCAGGCCCAACTCATCGAATCGAATATCAACATGATCCCCGACCTGCAGAGCATCGACGGAGCGTCCATTGCCTGGCAGAAGGAGTCGTCCTACAACTGGGTGGTGTACGTGGACTGCTGGACCGAAGACCTTTGGTGCTTCCCGGTCGAAGCGCGTCAGGCCGCCGAGCACGCCATCGACAAGGACGCCATCGTCAACGGCCTGTACACCCCGGAGTCGGTGAACGCCGACAGCTGGGCCCACGTGACCCCCAACTCTCTGGGGTGGAGCGAGGACCTGCGGCCGCGAGCCTACGATGTTGACCGGGCCCGCGAATTGCTGATGTCCATCGGGTACGGCGGCGCCGACGGCAGCGACGGCACCGACGCCAACGGCGAGCAGATCTCCTTCGTCATATACACCTGGGAAGCCGGTGACCTGCCGCTGTTGCCTGACCTGGCCCAACTCTACAAGGACTTCTGGACGGAAGGACTCGGGTGGGACGTTGAAGTGAAGGTCGGCGACGCGGCGTCAACCCGACAGCAGTGGAACAACCGGGAATACCCCGGCGACGTGCTGGTGCGCACCAACGAGGGCCGGTTCGACGGCACCTCCATCACCCAGGGCGGATTCCTCAACCCGGACATCGCCTGGCGTGCGGTGGACAACTGGGAGAACGAGCCTTGGGCCAGCACCACCACGCCGGTCGTGCAAAAGGGTCTGTCGGACCTGAACCCCGACACCCGCGCCGCCTCGTATGCGGAGATGTACGCATACCTGAAGAACCAGACGTACTGGGGCGACGGGTTCAACACCAACGTTCCGTGGGGCCTGGGCGCCGACGTGGCCTCCTATGAGCCCTGGAGCTTGGTTCCGTACGTCACCGCGATCTGGACGCTGAAGCTGAAGTAAACCATATCCGGTGCACCCGGGCGGTCGGCGTCATCCCAAAATACGGATAGGCGCCGGCCGCTCAAAGACTAGTAAATCGTTTGTCAGGTTAGGTTTATGACCACATACATCGTGCGACGCATTGGCGAGGGATTGCTCACCTTGATCGCCCTCAGCTTTGTCGTATTCGGCAGTGTGCATCTGACTGGGGATCCAGCCCGGTTCCTCTTGCCCATCTCCGCGGAACACGATGAGTCGGTGTACGAGGCGCAGAAGGCCGCCTACGGCCTGGATAAGCCGTTCATCGTCCAGTATTGGAACTTCCTGATCAAGGCGGCCCGCCTGGACTTCGGCCAGTCGTTTACGGCCCGCCGGCCGGTGCAGGAAATATTGCTGGAACGCATCCCGGCTACCGTGCATCTGGCGGTCACGGCGACGATCCTGGCCATAGGCATCGGCGTGCCGTTAGGGATTATTTCGGCGGTGAAACGGGATACTATCCTGGACCGGGTGTGCAAAGCATTCGCGATATTCGGCATGGCGGCGCCCCAGTTCTGGGTGGCCATCATGCTCATCATTCTGTTCGCGGGGTATTGGGGGTGGTTGCCGGCTTTCGGCAGAGGCGATATGACCGGATGGTTCCCATCATGGTCGCAGATTCCGGACATGCTGGCCCACCTGATCTTGCCCGCCTTCGTGTTGGCGCTGGCCATCATCGCCGCCATCATGCGCCTGGCCCGGTCGGCAATGCTGGAAGTCCTGGACAGCGACTACGTCAAGTTCGCCCAGGTGAAGGGAATGAGCGACCGGGTCGTTATCTGGAAGCACGCCGCCCGCAACGCGCTCATACCGGTCATCACCTTCGGCGGAATCAGCCTGGCTGGTCTCCTCAACGGATCGGTTGTCGTTGAAGTGGTGTTTGCCTGGCCCGGCGTCGGCCTCATGCTGCTGGAGGGCGTGCTTTCCAACAACTTCCCTCAGGTTGAGGGAGCAATCATGGTCTCGGGCGCGGCCTACATCCTGACCGCGCTGGTCGTTGATATTCTCTACGGTTACGCCGACCCTCGGGTTCGGATGAACTAGCAATCTCCACCGGGAGGGCAACCTTGGCTGCAGAAACTCCAGCGCTGGTTCTTGAAGAGCGCGCTCCCGTCTCCCTGGCGCAGCGCGTCAAGGACGCACGATTGCCGTGGGTTACTATCGCGATCCTGCTGATCATCGTATTCTGCGCGGCCTTCGCCAACTTAGTCGCTCCTCACGACCCGCGCACCAACGACGTGCGCAACAAACTCCAGCCGCCCTTCGCCAGCAGCGAGCATGTGCTGGGCACCGACCGGTTGGGCAAGGACATGCTGAGCCGCCTGATATTCGGCGCCCGGACGATGCTCCAGGTGACTGCCCCGTCAATGATTGTGGCCATCGTCGCCGGCACCATCGTGGGGCTGGTGTCCGGTTACTCCGGCCGGTGGGCCGACTCGGTGCTGATGCGCATCACCGACGCGGTATTAGGATTTCCATCAATTCTGGTGGCGTTGTTGATCGTCACCTATCTGGGAACCGGTGTGTGGAACGTCATGATCGCCATCGCCGCCACCCAGTGGGCCCGATTCGCCCGCATGATTCGAGGTGAAGTCCTCGCCATCCGCGACCGGGACTTCGTGGTGCTGGCGCAGATCTACGGAGTTTCGCCCGGAATGATCGTATGGCGCCACTTGTTCCCCAACGTCATCAACACCCTGATGGTGCTGACCAGCGTCAGCATCGGCCAGGTCATCCTGCTGGAAGCCTCGCTGAGCTTCCTCGGCCTTGGCCTCGCCCCCGGTGACCCAGCGTGGGGCATCCTGGTTGCGGAAGGACGCGAATTCCTGACCCAGGCGTGGTGGATCGCGCTGTTCCCCGGCCTGGTGATCACGGTGGTCGTGATGGCGTTCAACTTCTTTGGCGACTGGCTGCGCGACTACCTCGACCCCAGGCTGCGGCGGGCCGGCTAGACGGCTTGCCCGCGGACGGGCGCCAGTTTCGGTTACGCCTGTCCGCCGTTCGGGAGACCCTCGCGGCTCGGGCCGGTGAAACGGACCCGGTCGTCCGTAACACAACCGCTGCCAGGCCCGTTTGATAGTGGGTGTGGCAGGCCCTGAAGCGATGCCGTAAGCAGGCGTCTGCGTGTGGACAATGCTGATTGCCCGGTGCTACCATTTTTTGAAAGATTTTCAACAATCTACGCGTCGCTGGATGAGGTAGCGCAAGCTTCCTCGCTGGCGCACATTTGTGGGACGGTACGATGACTGCCTCTGCTTCCGCCATGCCCCGCGCTTATGATGCCGCCTCGGTCGAACAGCGCATCTATCAGATCTGGTGGGACGCCGGATATTTCGTACCGCGGATCGATCCCGACCGACAACCCTTCTGCGTGGTGATGCCTCCGCCCAACGTCACGGGGGAGTTGCACCTGGGCCATGCTCTCACCGCCAGCCTCCAGGACTCGCTGGCCCGATGGCACCGGATGTGCGGTGATCCTACCCTGTGGCTGCCCGGCAAGGACCACGCCGGCATTGCCACCCAGTGGGTGGTGGAACGCGCCCTGGCTGCGGAGGGCACCAGTCGACACGATTTGGGTCGGGACAAGTTCGAGGAACGCGTCTGGGAGTGGGTGCGCCTCTACGGGAACACCATCGATGAGCAGCACCGCCGGCTGGGAGCCTCCTGCGACTGGTCCCGCCTGCGGTTCACCCTGGATCCCGAGCCGGTTCACGCCGTGCGCACGACCTTTGTGAGCCTGTTCAACAAGGGGTTGATCTACCGCCACGAACGCATCATCAACTGGTGCCCACGGTGCGCCACCGCGCTGTCTGACCTCGAGGTCGATTACGAGGAGCAGGACGGCAAGCTTTACCACATCCGCTATCCCTCCGCGGACAATCCCGCCGAAGGCGTCACGGTGGCGACGACCCGGCCCGAGTCCATGCTGGGCGACACCGGCGTCGCGGTTCATCCCGAGGACGAGCGGTACGCTGGCAAGATCGGCGGCACGGTCACCCTGCCCATCGTGGGTCGACAGATCCCGGTGGTTGGCGACACCGCCATCGAGATGGAGTTCGGGACCGGCGCGCTGAAGGTCACCCCTGGCCACGATATCGTCGACTTCGAAATCGGAGAACGACATAACCTTCCCATACTCACCGTCATCGGCTTTGACGGTTGCATGACCGACGAAGCTGGCCCCAAGTACGCCGGCATGGAGCGCTTCGCCGCACGCGCCGCCGTGGTAGAAGAGCTTGAGGCCATCGGCGCTCTGGAAGGCGTGGAAGACTACCACCACTCGGTGGGCCATTGCCAACGGTGCAACGAAGTGGTGGAACCGCTCATCAGCCTGCAGTGGTTCCTGAACGTGGGCAAGCATGACCAACCGGGCACCATCGCCGGCAACGCCTACGCCGCCGTGGTCAATCAGGACATTGAAATCGTCCCCGATCGGTTCTCCCGCGTCTATCTGAACTGGCTGGAGAACATCCGCGACTGGTGCATCAGCCGTCAGCTTTGGTGGGGCCACCGCATTCCGGTCTGGTACTGCGGCGCTTGCGGCGATCACTCCGCTCTCGTCGACGATCCGGCGGCGTGCCCCAAGTGCGGCAGCGCGGACATCGAACAGGAAAGCGACGTTCTGGATACGTGGTTCAGCAGTGGCCTGTGGCCTCATTCGACCCTGGGATGGCCGGACGCGGGGTCGGCGGACCTCGAGTACTTCTACCCCAACTCGGTGCTGGAAACGGGCTACGACATCCTGTTCTTCTGGGTCGCCCGTATGATCATGCTGGGCATCGAAAACACGGGCGACGTTCCGTTCCGGTCGGTGTACCTGCACGGCATGGTTCTTGACGCCGAGGGCCAGAAGATGAGCAAGACCCGCGGCAACACCCTGGACCCGCTGGACCTGCTTGAGCAGTACGGCACCGACGCGCTGCGGTTCGCGCTGACCACCGGCACGGCGCCCGGGAACAACCTGCGCCTCGGCGACGAAAAGCTGGAATCGGCGCGCAATTTCGCCAACAAGATCTGGAACGCCGCGCGTTACGTGATCACCGTCATCGAAGCCCGGGCAGCTGCCGGCCAGGGTGAACTTGGCGATTGGTACCACCTTCCGGCTCCGACGCACCGCGAGGACCGCTGGATCGTGAGCCGCCTGGATGAACTCACGGCCATCGTGAACCATGGGCTGGCCACGTTTGAACTGGGCGAGGCCCAGCAGAAGATCTACGACTTTGCGTGGAACGATTTCTGCGACTGGTATATCGAGATGGCCAAGGTGCGGCTCCGGGTTGCCGACTCGGTCGACGCAACCGCGGCCGCGGCGACTTTGGTCCATGTTTTGGAGCGTTTGCTCCGCCTCCTGCACCCGTTCATGCCCTTCGTCACCGAGGAGATCTGGCAAAACCTGACTGCGCGCGTTCCCGCGCCGGAAGCGGGACTCCCCGCGTCCATCATGGTGTGCCCGTATCCCCAGGTCGACGAGCCACGCTCAGCGCCGGACGCCGAGGCCGACGTGGATATCGTGATGCAGACCGTGCGCGCGGTGCGCAACATGCGCGCCCAGTTGCGCATACCGGCGGGCCAAAAATTGGAGGCCGCGATTGAAACCAACGGCATGCGGGCGGTCGTAGAGGAGGAGCAGGAGGTGATCTGTGCCCTGGCTCGGGTGGAACCGCTGCGGGTGTTGGACGCAGGCGAAGCTGATGCGATGTCAGGCGTCAGCCTGGTGGTCAATCCGCTGGTCGTGCGCCTGCCCCTGGAAGAGGTGGATCTGCAGGCCGAGTCCGACCGTTTGCACCGGGAGCTGGAGTCCAAGCGTCAGGACGAAACACGCAAGGAACAGCTGCTGGCCAACCCCAATTTCGTTTCCAAGGCCCGCGCTGAGGTCGTTGAAAACGAACGCCAACGTTTGCGTTCGCTGACCGAGGAACGTCAACGTATCGAGGACATCATCGCTCAGCTTGGTGTGTAGCCCAAGATTGCCATAATCTGCACGCTAGGCTTGGAGCGCGGAGAGTCCCAAACTGGCAGAATATCTCTCGTTGATCCATATCGCCCGTGAGCAGGAGACCCTAGATGTCGCGCAAAGTCGCCCGTGTTTCGATATTAGGTGTAATCGCCGTACTTGTTGTCGCCGCCACCACCGGTTGTTTCTTTGGAGGCGGAGAAGAACCTGAACCCACTGCTACACCTGACCTTGCGGCCACAATCGCTGCCGCCGTGGCAGCCGCCGTTCCTACCGAAACTCCTATTCCGCCGACCAACACCCCCGAGCCTCCCACACCCGAACCGACGCCAGACCTCCCCGCCACCGTGGCTGCCATGATCGCGGCCGCCGAAGCGGCGCGTCCCACTGCCACCCCTCTGCCCCCGCCGACTCCGCTTCCCACCAACACGCCAGCGCCTACCGCCACACCGGCGCCGACCGCGGTCCCTACCGCTACTCCCGTTGGCAACCCGGCCAGCCAGATTCCCTGCATTGTGGTTGGCGTGGTTAGCGACAACGTGGGCCCAGTCAGAAATGCTCTGGTGATGGCCGTGAGCAAGGACGGAAACGACCGCATCGTGGCGGAGTACAGGTCAGACTCTGAAGGCAGGTATCAGCTCTCTATCACCGAGTTCGATCAGTTCTTCGATATTTTCGTCGGCGGCAACGACACCGGATCGGACACGCCCAGAACCTCCACCGGTTGCCGGGAAATCCGCGACTTGAGAATCAACTAGCGCTCAGATACGCCTACTCAGCCCCGAAGGATATCCGCCTTCGGGGCTTTCTGTTGTCTGGTAAAATGTCGCGCGTCCCTCAACCGTTCTCATCCCGCGCTTTCCGCTGCTCTGAATGAAAATGAATTCCGCGCTCGGCATCATCGGGCACCCCATCGGACACTCGATATCGCCCCGCTTTCAACAGGCTGGGCTGGATCATCTGACTGTCGACCACCGATACCTGCCCTACGATGTTGCTCCTGATCTGGTTGCGGAATTCGTCGCATCTCTGCGTGCCGACGCAGTTCAGGGCATCAACGTCACCGTCCCGCATAAGGAAGCAGTGATGCCTTTCCTGGACGAGATTGACGACTGGGCGGCGGAAGCGGGAGCTGTCAACACGATAGTCAATCGCAATGGCCGGCTTATCGGCTACAACACCGACGGCTACGGGTTCCTTCGCGCCCTGCGAGAGTCAGCCGGCCTTGACCCAGCCGGCAAGCACGCCCTGATCCTGGGGGCCGGCGGGTCCGCGCGCGGAGTGGTACAGGCGTTGCTCCGGGCTGACATCTCGGAACTGGTCATCGCCAACCGGACCTTGCAACGAGCCGAGGCGCTGGCCGCACTTGCCGCCAATCGCGACGTACCCGCGCGGGCGATTGAGTTGGACGCGGTCCGGTCGGACGGCATCTCTGATCAGACTGACCTGATCGTCAACTGCACGTCTCTGGGTATGCACCACGGACCAGATGAGGACGCGTCACCCCTTTCGGCGTCGCAGATACCGCCGTCGGCTCTGGTCTACGACCTCGTGTATAATCCCATGCTGACCCCGTTGCTCAGGGAGGCGGACTCGGCTGAAGCTCCGACCCTGGGTGGCATTTCCATGCTGGTGTACCAGGGCGCCGCGTCGTTTGAGCTGTGGCTGGATCGCCCCGCCCCCGTTTCCGTGATGATGGATGCGGCGATGGCGGCCATGCGCGAACGCGAAGCCCAGGCACGGTAACCCCAACTCTGGAGGGCGAGATCCGATGATACGTTGGTTTACGGCGGGCGAATCCCACGGTCAGGGACTGATGATCATCGTTGAAGGCGTTCCCGCCTACCTGCCCCTGGATGAGGAGTACATCGCGCACCACCTGGGCCGCCGGCAACGCGGCTACGGCCGTGGTGGGCGTCAGCAGATCGAACGCGACCACGCCCACATCCAGACTGGCGTTCGCCACGGCTACACCCTGGGCAGCCCCATAGGGATGCTGCTGGAGAACCGGGACTGGGTCAACTGGCAGGACGCCATGGCGGTCGAGTACATCGAGAACCCTTCCCAGGAAGGCCGCAACCGTCGCGTCACTCGCATTCGCCCCGGTCACGCCGACCTGCCCGGCGCCATGAAGTACGGCTTCCACGACGTGCGCAACTCATTGGAGCGCGCCTCCGCTCGCGAGACTGCGGGGCGGGTGGCCGCCGGCGCCGTGGCCATGCGCCTGCTGGAGGAGTTCGGCATCAAGCTTCACAGCCACGTCATCTCCATCGGCCGCATCCACGCCGATCCTCCGGAACACGACGCCATCGACTGGGATGCCGTGGAGGAATCGCCCGTCCACTGCGCGGACAACGCCGCCGCGGAGAAGATGATGGCCGAGGTGGACGCCGCACGCGAGGCTGGCGACACCGTGGGCGGGACAGTGGAAGTGATTGCGGAAAATGTGCCCATTGGCCTCGGTTCCCATGTCCACTGGGACCGCAAGATCGACGCTAAGGTCGCCCAGGCCCTGATGAGCATCAACGCCGTCAAGGCGGTGAGCATTGGCCCCGGCTGGGAGTTGATGGACGCCTGGGGCTCCGAATTCCAGGACGTCATCGAGCCCGTCACGGATCCGGACAACCCGTGGCAGCGCAAGACCAATCGCGCCGGTGGTACCGAAGGCGGTATGACCAGCGGCCCGCCCTTGGTGGCCCGATTCGGCATCAAGCCCATTGCCACCCTGCACAATCCGCTGCCGTCGGTAGACCTGGATACGGGCGAGCCTGTCCAGGCTCACTTCGAACGCAGCGACGTCTGCCAAGCGCCGCCAGCCGGGGTAATCGGCGAGGCCATGGTCGCATTGGTCCTGGCCGATGCCTTTATGGAAAAGTTCGGCGGCGACAGCATCTCCGAAACCCGCCGCAACTTCGAGGCTTACCAGGCAACCGTGGGCCCGCGCCTGCGCTACAGCTGACTGCCTCTGAGCCCTGGCAAGAGGCCCTCGGGGATTGATGAAATACGGTGTAACCCTCCTACCCAGTTCCTACGAGTCCTTCCGTCGCCACGTTCGTCTGGCCGAGGATGTGGGATTCGACTACATCGGCGTTGCGGATTCTCAGTCCTTGTTTCGCGAGTTGTTCGTCTCGCTGGCCGTGGCGGCCACCGACACCTCCCGAGTTCACCTCGGGCCGTCGGTTACCAACCCGTTGACCCGGCATCCGGCGGTTACCGCTTCTGCCATCGCCTCGTTGCAGGAACTTTCCCGGGGACGCGCTTTTCTCGGCATCGGCACCGGCGATAGCGCCATCCTGAACCTGGGTCTCCGGCCGGCGCGCATGCGCGCGCTGCGTGACTACGTCGCCGCGGTTCGAACCTTCCTGTCCGGTGAAAACGCGGAGTATCAGGGTCGGGATGCCCACGTCCGTTGGAGCCGCGACCACGTGCCGATAATGATGTCCGCGGAAGGTCCCCGTACCCTGCGCATGGCTGGCGAAATCGCTGACCGGGCCATGATCCACACTGGGCTCACGCCTGAAATCCTCGCTGACACGGTGTCGCGCATCCGCGAGGGCGAGTCTGATGCGGGCAAACCCGCGGGGTCCACCGAGGTCTGGGCATTTGCCAAGTGCAATATTGCCGACGACCACGCCGATGCTATCGAAGAGATTCGGATGGCCCTCGCCGCCAGCGCTCATCACGCCTTCCGTTTCACCCTGGAAGGTAAGCACGTGCCGCCGGAACTTCACGAGGCAATGCAGATGATCCAGGGTGAGTACGTCCCAGCCGAGCACGAGCAGGTGGGCGAAACCCGTAACGCCGCACTGTCCGATGAACTCGGGGTGACCGATTACCTGGCCGATCGGTTCGCCGTGGTGGGTACTCCTGACGAGTGTCGCGCCAAGGTTGCCCAGATCGATGAGTCTGGCGCCGACGTGCTGCAGATCACTGCCATCAGCCACGATCCGGCCGACATCATTCGCCGCTTCAGCGAGGAAGTTATCGCTCACCGGTCATAACGGTGACGTGAAAGGACAAAAATGTAGGGGCGAATATTCATTCGCCCCTACTGCTTGGCGTCGTGCCGTGCGTGCTACGGGAACAGTATTTCACCTGTTTCCGCGTCCTCCACGGTAATCGCTGTCACCGGGCAGTTCTCTGCGGCTTCGATGATGGTCTCCTCGGGATCTCCGGCCGCGTCCTTTACATAAGACTGCCGGTCGTCATTCAAGCCAAACGTGTTTTCCGCAAAGGTCTCGCACATGGCGTTGCCCACGCACACGTTATAGTCCACGGTGATTTTCAACTGTCGGGGCATCGGGGTAACCTCCTCATGATGGTCAGGCTAAACGGGAATGTTTGCCAATTTGATAGCGGCGGCCGGTCGCTAGCGTGTTGCAACCGGCAGGTTCAGCAGAGTGCGCTGCCCAACGCTGGGCAGGTATTCCAACTCGTTCGGGTCGGTGTCCAGTTCAAACCCCTCGAACCGGCGGGCGAGTTCGGCGAATGCTTCCTGCCCTTCCAGCCGCGCCAGGGTCGCCCCCAGGCAGTGGTGCACGCCACTCCCAAAGGACACATGGGGGTTCGGGTTGCGCGTGATGTCCAGTCCGTTGGGATCCTGGAATATCTCGGGGTCGCGATTGGCCGATGAGATAACCCATCGGACGCGATCATCCTTGCCTACCGTCTGCCCGTCGCCCATGTCCACGTCCTGCGTCGCGATCCTCTGGATGGATTTCAGGGGCGAATCGTACCGCAGCACTTCCTCAACCGCATTTACGATGTGGGCGTCCGGGTCGGTTCTGAGCAGGTCAAACTGGTCGGAGTGCTGGGCGAACGCCAGGACTCCGTTGGAGATCAGGTCGTTGGTCGTCTCGTGGCCGGCGACCAACAGCAGCAGTGCGTTGGCCAACACCTCGTCGCGGGTGTAGGCGCCCATGATTTCGCCTTTGCAGATCACGGACAACAGGTCATCGCCCGGGTCGCGGACCCGCTCGGCGACGATGGGCGCCAGGTAGTCGGTAACCGCCTGAACGCCTTTGGCGTACATTCGGATCCGGTCCGGCTGGTTGCCGTCGAACCCGCACATCCGACTGCAAAGTTCCTTGACGAAAGCTCGGTCGCTGGTCGGTATGTCCATCAGGCCGGCGATGATGCTGTAGGTGAGCGGCGTGGCGAAGTCGTGCATCACGTCCATTCTGCCCGCGCCCTGGAGATCGTCCAGCAGGTCGCTCACGGTCTGGCGTACCAGCGGGCGCCAGGTCTCCATCGCCTTGGGCGTGAAGTATCCGTGGACCACCTTGCGCTTTTCCCTGTGCTTCGCGCCGTCGTTCTGGGTGAACTGGGCTGCTCTCCACTGACGGACCGCGGCGAACAGTTCCATGTCCTCTTCAGGGATGGAGGCAGCAGGGGGAGCATTGTCCCGCAGTGCCACTTCCGAGGAGAAGTATTCCGGATGCCGGGCCGTCCACACCAGCCGTTCGTAGCTGGTCACCATCCACATCTGGTACCGCTCGTTCCAATGAACCGGAGCTTCCGACCGCAGCGCTCCAAAATAGCCATACGGATCGCGAATCGCGTCGGCGGAGAACAGGTCGTCGTGGATGTTTGCGGGCATGGAGAACCCCTCAATGGGCGTGCATCGGTGCGCTCAAAATTATCACAAGCGGTTCGACAATTCAAACGGAATCCGTGCTCAAAAACATGGCCGACGGCCACTGATGCGACCGTCGGCTCACTGTCGGAGAGGAACTTGCGTGTGCGCTTGTTATGCGCTGGTGACCTTAACCGGCAGGCTCTCCACCGCGCGGAAGGTGAGGACATGGTCGTACTCGACCTTCTCGACCGGGATTTCCAACTCGACCTTCTCGAACCGGTTCGCCAAGTTGCGGAAGATCTCCTGTCCTTCGAGCCGCGCCAGGGTTGCGCCCAGGCAGTGATGGACACCGCTGCCGAAGGCGACGTGCTGGTTCGGGTACCGTTCGATGTCAAAGTCATCGGCACGGTCGAATACCTTGGGGTCACGGTTGGCGCCAGGAATGAACCAGCGGACCCGGTCATTCTTCTTGATTACCTGGCCGTTCAGATCGATGTCATCCGTGGCGATGCGCTGGATGGACCGCACCGGCGAGTCGTACCGGAGGGCTTCCTCGGTGGCTCGGACGGTCTTCCCTTCGGGATCGGACTTCAGAATCCCCCACTGTTCCGGGTGCTGCGTGAATGCCAGCGTGCCGTTGCAGATCAGGTTGATGGTGGTCTCGTGGCCGGCTGACAGCAACAGCATGATGTTGTTGACGGTCATGTCCCGGTTGAACACGCCCTGACGCTCGCCCTCGCAGACCACGGACATCAGGTCGGTGGCATCGAAATTCTCGGGGTTGGAGATCCGATCCTCGACCATCGGCGCGATGAAGTCCTGCAGATTCTGCACCGCCTGGGTGAGCGGCTTCATCCGGTCGGGACCCTCGCGGTTGAGGAAGCGCAGGTCTTTGGCCAGTTCACGGAGGCGTTCCCGCTCGCTGTCCGGAATGCCGAGCATCCGTGCGATGACCAGCAGGGGCAGCGGCGTGGCCAGATCGGCCATCACGTCCATCCGACCCTTTTCTTCAACAGCATCCAGCAACTCGTCGATGGCCGACTGCACCAGGGGCCGCCACATTTCGATGGACTTGGGCGTGAAGTATCCGTGCATGACCCGCCGCATGTCGATGTGGTCGGCGCCGCTCACGTCGGGGTTGTACCGGCGCTGGTCGTGCTGGATGAACCGCGATACCTGCCACTTCTTGATGAAGTTGTAGAGTTCCAGGTCGTCTTCATCAATGGGCGGGTTGGGGGCGCGCGTGTCCCGCGCGTACACGCTGGACGAGAATGCCTCGGGATGCCGGGTAACCCATACCAGGTGTTCCCACGAGGTGATCATCCACACCTCGAACTGCTCGTTGTAGTACACCGGCTGGTGGTCTCTCAGTCGGTTGTAGAAGTCATACGGCTTGTAGATGGCTTCCGGCGAAAACGGGTTGTCGTTAAAGGTGGTTACCATTGGTTGTACCTCCGGTGGTACGTTGAAACGGCCGCGAGCGGAAAAGCACGCAACCCCTTTGGATTGCCCGATTATAACCGATTTTCGCACCGATTGTAGTCATCCGCGCATCGATCCGTCTTGTGGCGAACCACGTCCCCCATAAACAACGTTGCGCCGGGGAGGGTCAAACCCTCCCCGGCGCACGGAACGCCTGATGAGGAAACGGCGGTATCAGGCGTTGGTCACCTTGACCGGCAGGCTTTCCAGAGCCCGCAGACCGATCAGCTGATCGTATTCCAGAGTGTCAGTCGGCACTTCCAGCTCCAGGCTCTCGAACCGGTTGGCCAGGTTCCGGAAGATCTCTTGTCCTTCCAGGCGCGCCAGCGTGGCCCCGAGGCAGTGGTGGATGCCGCTGCCGAAGGCGACGTGCATGTTGGGATAGCGTTCCACGTCGAAATCGTCAGCCCGATCGAACACCTTGGGATCCCGGTTGGCCCCGGAGATGAACCAGCGCACTCGATCGTTCTTCCTGATCTGCTGACCGTTGAGCTCCATGTCCTCCACGGCGATGCGCTGGATGGACTTCACCGGCGAGTCGTAGCGCAGGGCCTCTTCGGTCGCGCGTACGGTCTTGCCCTCCGGGTCGGACTTCAGGATCGCCCACTGGTCCGGGTGTTGCGTGAAGGCCAGCGTGCCGTTGCAGATCAGGTTGATGGTGGTTTCGTGTCCCGCTGACAGCAGGAGCATCACGTTGTTCACCACCATGTCGCGGTCGAAGATGCCCTTGCGCGCGCCCTCGGCAACGACCGAGATCAGGTCGTCCCGGGGGCTGGCGATGCGCTCGTCAACCAATGGGCCCAAGTAGTCCTGCAGGTTCTGGACCGATTCGGACAGCGGACCCATGCGGTCCGGCCCGGTCCGGTTCAGGTGGCGGAGGTCCTTGGCCAGCCGACGCATGATGGGCCGGTCGCTGTCCGGTATGCCCAGCATCCGCGCGATGACCAGCAGGGGCAGCGGTGTGGCTAGGTCGGCCATCACATCCATGCGGCCCTTTTCTTGCACTACGTCCAGCAGCTCGTCGATGGCCGATTGAACCAGCGGTCGCCACATCTCCATGGACTTGGGCGTGAAGTAGCCGTGCATCACCCGGCGCATGTCCACGTGGTCGGCCCCGCTGACCTCGGGGTTGTATCGCTTCTGGTCGTGCTGGATGAACCGGGAGACCTGCCACTTCTTGATGTAGTTGTAGATCTCCATGTCGTCTTCATCGATGGGCGGGTTCGGCGGCCGGGGGTCCCGGGCAAACACGCTGGACGAGAAGACCTCCGGATGCCGGGTTACCCATACCAGGTGCTCCCAGTCCGTGACCATCCATACTTCGTACTGCTCGTTGTAATGCACCGGCTCCCAGTCGCGCAGCCGCGCGAAAAACTCGTAGGGTTGGTACATCGCTTCCAGGGAGAATGGGTTGTCGTTGATCGTGCTAACCATTTCCTGCGACCTCCGGTGTGCGACACGCGATTTGCCGACGAAATGCGCAGCATAAGCTGCTTGAATGCGCCGATTATAGGCTGACCGCGTCTTCCACGCAAGCGGGAAAAAGTCGAGGCCCGGCGGAAATTCGCCGGGCCTCGTAACCCTCAGGGTATTCCGCGAACCGTTTACGACAGGCTCACCGGCAGCGTCTCCAGCGTCCGGAACGTGATGCTGGACGTGTAGCTCAAGTCGTCAGGGCTGCACTCCATGTTGAGGTTCGGGAACCTTTCGGCCAAGGCCTTGAAGGCTTCCTGCCCTTCCAGCCGCGCCAGGGTGGCGCCCAGGCAGTGGTGGATGCCGCTGCCGAAGGCCACGTGGGGGTTCGGGTACCGCTCGATGTCGAAGTCGTCGGCGCGGTCGAACACCTCAGGGTCGCGGTTGGCGGAGGTGACGAACCAGCGCATCCGCTCGTCCTTCTGGATGAGCTTGCCGCCTAGCTCGACGTCCTCGCCGGCGATCCGGGTGATGGACTTGACCGGCGGGTCGTACCGCAGGCACTCCTCGGTGGCGCGGATCATCTTGGCCGACGGGTCGGCCTTGAACAGCTGCCACTGGTCCGGGTGCTCCATGAACGCCCGGGTGCCGTTGCAGATCAGGTTGATGGTGGTCTCGTGACCGGCCAGCAGCAACAGGATGGCGTTGGCCACGACCTGCTCTTCGTCCATGATCCGCTTGCCGGCCGCGTTCGTCGTCCGGGCCGCATCGGTCATCTTGTCCAGCAGGTCGCCGTTGGGGTTGTCCAGGCGAGCCTTGACCATGGGCCGCAGGTAGTCCTGCAACTCGGTGATGCCTTCGGACAGGGGCTGCATGCGGTCAGCGTTGCCCCGACCGATGAACAGCAGCTTCTCGGCCAGCGAGCGAATGAACTGCCGGTCGTAGGTCTCGATGCCCATCATGGCCGCGATGACCAGCAGAGGCAGCGGGGTGGCGTAGTCGCGCATCACGTCCATGCTGCCGCGCTCTTCCGCCTCGTCCAGCAACTGCTTGATGGCCGACTGCACCAGCGGGCGCCAGAGTTCCATGGCCTTCGGGGTGAAGTAGCCGTGGATGACCTTCCGCATGTCGGTATGGTCCGGGCCGCCGTGCTCGCGGATTTCCTCATGGGTGCTTACCGCGCGCCGGTCGGTCTGGATGAACCACTGGCTGAAGAAGTTCCGCACGTCCTCATAGAGGCCCATGTCGGACTCATCAATCGAAGGATACGGAGGCAGCGGGTCGCGGGTGAATACCTCGGACGAGAACGCCTCGGGACGCCGGGTGACCCAGACCAAGTCCTTGTACTTGGTGATGACCCACAACTTGTAGGGGTCGTTCCAGTGAACCGGGTCTTCCTCGCGCATCCGTCCAAAGTACGTATACGGGTCCTGGATCACCTCAGGGGAAAACAGGTTTTCATTAAAGGTGGTAACCATAAAGTCCCTCCCGTTGACTTTTCATGGTCAAACTCGCCGCCGGGCATAGGATGACCAGCGGCGTTAGTCGCCGCGTTTACGCAATTGTAGCAATCGGCATATTTGCGGTCAATTACGATTCACGCATAGTACCGCTGCGTTTGCATCGCGGTAATGAATGCAACCGTAATGGATTCGGCAGATTCGTGCCAGCATGAAATTCGCCGGGTCAAGGTGGACGAGCACGCATCGCGCGGGAACCGATGAGGCACCCGAGTTCGGATGAGGCACCCGAGCTATTTGGGCCGTGGCTGTTTCGCCATCACTACGTTACGCATCCGCCACTTGCCCAGCATCAACCCGTCTGTGCTACAATCCGCCAAACAATCCGGCGATCCCCGGCGAACCGCCAGGGCCCGTCGGCAAACCCATGATTGGGAGGTGCCACAATGGCCGAATCCGATTTCACCGTTTATTACGACTTTCGTTGACCCTTCGTGTACAACGCTGCCATGTGGTGGGCGAAAGTGCGCGAGAATACTGACCACGCGATCGACGTGAATCTGAAGCCATTCTCGCTGGTTCAGGTTAATCACGACAACAACAATGACGACGGGTTCAAGTTCTGGGAGCAGGACGATTCGGACAACGCGCTGCTCGAGTTGCGCGCCGGTATCGCCGCCCAGCGCCAGGGCGAGGAGATCTTCGATCGCTTCTTCATCAACCTGCTGAGGGCTCGGCACGAAGATCGCATCGACCTGACCGACGCGGACGCCATCAACGCCGTGGCCGAGGCCTCCGGGGTTGACATGGGACAATTCGCCGAAGACCTGGCCGATCCCGACGTCATGCGCGAGATCGGTGAGAGCCACACCGAGGCCGTGGAAGTCCATGGCGCCTTCGGCGTGCCGCTCTACGTCTTCCCCAACGGGAACTCCGCCTTCGTCAAGATGTTTATCCCGTCGGACGACGAGTCCGGCCCCATCTACGACAACCTGGTCGAGATGATGGCGGACCACAAGCACGTCGGCGAAGTCAAGCGACCGTCACCGCCGTGGCCGTATGAGGGTGTGCGCGGATAACTCCGCTCCATACCAAATGAGTTCGCCCGGCGCACACCGTCCGGCTGCCGAACTGGAACGAGCCCTGGGCCTGAGTTTTCGGGACCGGGGCTTGCTCATTCAGGCGCTGACCCACCGTTCGTATGTCAACGAAACCGGCGGTTCGGACACCGATTCCTATGAGCGCCTCGAGTTTCTTGGGGACGTGGTGGTGCGCCTGATCGTCAGTGAGGAACTGTACCGCCGCCTGCCCGAATGTGACGAAGGCGGTCTGACCCGACGCTGGACTTCCCTGCTCAGTCAGCGCGCCCTGGCCGACGCGGCCCGCGACCTGGGCCTCGCCGAATACGTTCTCCTGGGACGCGGGTTCGAGGCATCGGGCGGGCGGAGCGGCGACGCCGTGCTGGGCGACGTGATGGAGTCGGTTATCGCCGCGGTCTACCTGGATCAGGGGCACCCGGCCGCCTGCGATTTCGTCCTGAGCGCCCTCGCTGAGTCCCTCGACGCGGCCTGTCAGCCCGACTGGCGTCCTGACAATCCCAAGGCAGAGCTCCAGGAATTGCTTCAGGGCCAAGGCAAGCCGACCCCGGTCTACCGAGTGGTGGCGTCCTCCGGGCCCTCACATCAGCCCAGCTTCGACGTCGAAGTGGTAACAGGAGAGCAGGTGCTGGGATCCGCGGCAGGGTCCAGCAAGAGCGCTGCCGAAGTCGCTGCGGCTCGCGCCGCTCTGGCAGCGGTGTCTGCCGGCTGATATCGGTTTGGCCGGCCTCAGTGCGATCTGCGCTCCGGCAAACTGCTCACGAGGACGTGTGCCGCGCCAATTGATTGGCCCGGCGGCGACGGCTATAATGGTTTTCACCATTCGTTTTGTAATTGAGGAGGCGCGCACATGGTTGCTGACGTCCTGACCGGTACCTTTACCGTCAAATCCGGCCACGCTCAGATGCTCAAGGGCGGCGTCATTATGGACGTTGTCAACGCGGAGCAGGCCCGTATCGCCCAGGAAGCCGGCGCGGTCGCCGTAATGGCTTTGGAAAGAGTGCCCGCGGACATTCGGGCGGATGGCGGTGTTGCGCGCATGAGCGATCCGTCCATGATCGCCGCGATCATCGATTCCGTGTCCATCCCCGTGATGGCCAAGTGCCGCATCGGTCATTTCGTCGAGGCCCAGATACTCCAGGCCATGGGTGTGGACTACGTGGACGAGTCCGAGGTCCTGACCCCCGCCGACGAGCAGCACCACGTCTGGAAGCACGATTTCACCGTCCCCTTCGTCTGCGGGTGCCGCGACCTGGGGGAGGCCCTGCGCCGCGTCTCGGAAGGCGCCGCCATGATCCGCACCAAGGGCGAGGCTGGCACCGGCGACGTTGTTGAGGCCGTGCGCCACATGCGGGCCGTGCAGGACGCCATTCGCAAGCTGCGGAACTTGCCCGACGACGAGTTGGTGGTCGAAGCGCGTGATATGCGCGTGAGCCTCGACCTCCTGATGCAGACCCGAGAGGAAGGTCGCATGCCCGTGGTTAACTTCGCCGCCGGCGGCGTGGCCACCCCGGCCGATGCTGCGCTCATGATGCAGCTGGGAGCCGATGGCGTCTTCGTGGGTTCCGGCATCTTCAAGTCCGGCGACCCGGTGAGTCGCGGTCATGCCATCGTTCAGGCGGTTACGCACTACAACGACCCGCACATTCTGGCCGACGTGTCCAAGGACCTGGGCGAGCCCATGGTTGGCCGCAGCGTTCGCGAGTTGGACTCCACCGAACTGCTGGCCACCCGCAGCGTCTGATCGGGTTCCCACCAGTAGCAACTTTTCGAGTTCGGGTCAGAGAGGCTGTTCGGTTAGTTGAACATCGGCGTCTTAGCAGTTCAGGGCGATTTCGCGGAGCACTGCCACGTGCTCCGCAGTGTGGGCGTCACGGCTACCGAGGTGCGTTTGCCAAAGCACCTCGACGGCTTGGACGGTCTCATCATACCGGGAGGCGAGAGCACCACGCTCAGCCGCCTGATGTCGTTGTACGAACTCCGCGACCCGGTGGCGGAGATGGTCAAACGGGGTAAGGCTGTGTGGGGGACATGCGCCGGCATGATCATGCTCGCGAATGAAATCACCGAGCAAGACCCGGTACCCATGGGGCTCATGGACGTGGGCGTCCAGCGCAACGCCTTCGGACGCCAGGTCGATTCCTTTGAACAGGACTTGGCCATTAAGGGGTTGGGCGACCAGGAATACCACGCGATATTCATTCGCGCCCCGGTCATCATTCGTATAGGCGACGGGGTCGAAGTCCTCGCCGCGCTACCGGACGGCCGCCCGGTTGCGGTGCAACAGGGCAACATGATGGCGACGTCGTTCCACCCTGAGCTTACCGCCGACGCGCGCATTCATCGCTATTTCGTATCCCTGGCGGGCGGACCGGCCTTCGACCCCGAAGCGCCGCTCATCGATACACCCCGTGTCCGCTAACTCTCTACTCAACCGTAACCCGTCATATCCAATATCACGCCACCATAGCGCAGCGAACGCAGCTCCACCGGGAGGCATAGTTGGTAACTGTCGAACAGCTGGCCCAGGACGAATTGCAACAACTGTTGGCAGTGCTTCCGGAGCACATTACGCAGAAGCTCCGGGAACAGGAAGAGCTTGATGAACTTTTAGAAGTGATCCTCGATTTGGGTCGCCTGCCCGAAGCCCGCTTCTCCCACGGCGATGTGATGCTGGGAGAGGAGCCGGTAGGCCGGGAAGACCTGGAATATGTCGTCTCCGGCATCGGCAATTTCGGCGGTGACAACCGGGCCGGGATGGAACGGACCCTGCACCGAATCTCGGCGATCCGCAACCGCAGCGGCAACGTCGTGGGTATCACCTGCCGCGTCGGGCGCGCCGTATTCGGCACGATCAAGATCATCGAAGACCTCGCCTACAGTGGTCAGAACATCCTCCTGCTGGGTCGCCCCGGCGTTGGCAAGACGACCATGCTGCGCGAGGTTGCCCGCGTTCTCGCCGACGAAGCCCACAAGCGAGTGATCATCGTCGATACCTCCAACGAAATCGCCGGCGACGGGGATATTCCGCACCCGGCCATCGGCCATTCCAGGCGCATGCAGGTTCCGACCCCCACTGAACAGCACGGCGTGATGATCGAAGCTGTGGAAAACCACATGCCCCAGGTGATCATCATCGATGAGATGGGCACCACCCAGGAAGCGGCGGCTGCCCGCACCATCGCCGAGCGCGGCGTCCAGTTGGTCGCCACCGCCCACGGCAACACCCTGGACAACCTTGTCATGAACCCCACGTTGTCTGACCTGGTGGGCGGCGTGCAGACCGTCACCCTGGGCGACCAGGAGGCGCGTTTCCGCGGCACCCAGAAGACCGTTCTCGAGCGCAAGGCCCCGCCCACCTTCGACGTTGTGGTCGAGATCCGCGATTGGGACGAGGTCCTGGTCCACGAAGACGTTGCCCAGGTGGTTGACCAGTGGCTGCGCGGCTATCCCGTAGAACCCGAGGTGCGCCGCATGGACACCGACGGCAACGTGTCGCGCACCGCCGCTTCGCGACCCAGCGAAGTTGGGCAGACTCCGTGGTCGGCCAACGACATCCGTGGTCGGCGTGGCCGCAAGCGGTCCAACAACGGCGACACCGAATACGACCGGTATCCGCCTGAGACCTTCCGCGACGAACCGGACGCCAGCGGCACCGCCGGCCGTCGCCTGGACGCCAGGTTATTTCTCTTCGGCGTCAGCCGGGACAAAGTGGAAGCGGCCCTGGCCGAGCGCGAAGCCACCGCCGAAATCGTCAGCGAGCTCCGGCGCGCCAGCCTGCTGCTCACCACCAAGAACCATTACCGGCGGGGTAGCCAATTGGTGCGGATTGCCGAGAGCAACAACGTGCCGGTGTACGTCCTGCGGAAGAACACTGTACCCCAGGTGTCGGAGTTCCTGACGTCGCTGGCTCGCGATCAGGGTATCGACCTGGCTCCGCCGCGTAGCCGGTCAGAGGCCCGAGAGGAAGCCGATGCCGACGCCATGGCCGCGGCCCGCGCCGAGGTTGAAGACGCCGCCCGCCGGGTGCTGGACGGCGAATTCAGCGTCCAACTCGAGCCGCAGCGCCCCTACATTCGCCGCCTGCAGCACCTGCTGGTAGAAGAGTTCAACCTGGCCTCCACCAGCCGCGGGCGCGACCCGCAGCGCGGCGTGTTGATTTACCGCCCGTAACGGCGTGTTGCGTGAGATACGGGGCCGCCACACGCACAACGTCGTCAGTGCTTTCTGCTACTCTGACGCCGTTACGTTGATACGCAATCGGGAGTCACGGCGATGTCGGGGGTGTTCATAGCCTTTGAGGGCGGCGAGGGCGCCGGCAAATCTACGCAGGCCAGCATCCTGCACGACGCGCTGCAGCGGGAAGGCTACTGCTCGACGCTCCTCCGGGAGCCGGGTTCCACCAATCTGGGGGACTACTTGCGGGAGTATCTAATTGGAGAGCGTCCAATTTCGTCGCTCGCGGAATTGCTGCTATTCGAGGCTTCCCGGGCCCAGTTGATGGCCGAGCGGATTGAGCCGTTGCTGAACGACGGCACGGTCGTTATCGCAGACCGTTTTGCCGGCTCGACCATCGCCTACCAGGGATACGGGCGCGGCGTCGACCTAGAGCGGATCGGATGGCTGAACGACCTTGCTACGGGCGGCCTTTATCCCGACTTGACGATCTTGTTGGACATCGACCCACCTGAAGGGCTGAAACGGGCGAATAGTCGGAAACAGGAACCGAGACAGCAACTGCGTCTGCCGCTTGGCGACACAATAACCGACCGCTTTGAAGGGCAAGCAACCAACTTTCATTACCGTGTAAGTCATGGGTTCCTCCAGCAAGCCGCCGCCAGCCCGGCCGCATGGCATGTCATCGAAGGCAATCGTTCAATAGACGACGTCGCTGCCGCAGTTTGGGCAGCCGTATGTCCGTTTTTACCTGAGAGAGCCGCCGTCGGGAGCGACGGCTGAACCGCTTTCCGGACAACAAAAAAGCCGCCGCCCGTAACCGGGCGGCGGCTTGCAATTCCGTCGGGTGTGCTCGACTAGTTGTCGGCAGCAACGGCCAGGTCGGCGTTCGCGATCTTCGCGGAGATGACTTCCTTCATCTTGCGGACGCGGCCCAACTCTGGATAGATGTTCCCCTCGGCCTTCTTGTCAAAGATCTTCTCGCCGTCCACGAACACTTCCATGATGCCCTGGCCGCGCGGGGAGATGGTGATGGCGGCGTCGCCGCCGTAGGCCCGGAAAAACTCGTTCGCCATCCACGTGGCGGTAGCGTGGTGCTGTCAAGGCACGCAGTAGGTAATCTCGATCTGGACTTTGCCTTCCATATTTCTCCTCCGAATGGAGCGTGTATTTTGGCGCCTGCCTTGCGAATTCTATCACAAATGGATAAACGTTCCAACAACCCCCCTAGTATCACGGATCGCGATGGCGATACCTTCGAGCATCGTTGGGGTACATCTTCACAATGGCGCATATGGCAGCCCGGTTTGCGATTCCGATCGGCGACCAACGCCGAATCACGGTCGCCTTCGGGATGATGGTGCGCAGGGGATTGAAGCCCTTCGGGCTTGGCACCGTTTCGCCGAAAAGTCGACCCGAGCCATCGTTGGAGTTGGGTGGTTGACGACCCGTCTGCGATATAATCGCCCGCGATAACTGATCCTTGGGGTGCGATATGAGCGAGCACTCGGAAGTTTTTTGGCAGGACTACGCCGTATCCCGGCGTGACCGTACCGCGCTGCTCAATCAGCAGTCGTTGGTGCTCTGGTTCACCGGTCTGTCAGGAGCCGGCAAAACGACGCTGGCCAACTGCCTGGCCAAGCGGCTGTTCGATTGTGGCTACGCGACCTACGTGCTGGACGGCGACAATCTGCGTCACGGCCTCAATCGGGACCTGGACTTCAGCGAGGCGGCGCGTCACGAAAACGTGCGACGCATGGCGGAAGTGGCCGGCCTAATGTACGACGCCGGCCTGATCACGCTGGCGGCCTGCATCTCCCCATTCAAGGCGGAGCGGGATTTTGCCCGTAGCCTGGCGCCGGCCGGCAGGTTCATTGAGGTATTTGTCGACACCCCACTGGCACTCTGCGAACAAAGGGATAACAAGGGTCTTTATCGTCGAGCCCGGGCCGGCGAGATCAGCGATTTCACGGGAATCGATTCACCCTTCGAACGCCCGCAGGAACCGGAGATCGCCATCAACACCAGCGGGCGCTCGCCCGGCCAATGCGTCGACACCATCATGGATTACCTGATCGCCCGACGGCTGATTTCGGCCACCGGGCCGGGCGCGCACAGCGCGGAAAGGCTACAAGCATAGCGGCGGTCGCGCGGATTTCCCGTCCGTTACGTCCGGGTTATTCGTCTCCGCGCGCGCCGACTCGATTGGCAACACTCGCCGGGCAACGTTATAATGCTGCGAATTCTTTGCTCAAAGGGGGCATTACGTGACTACCAATGGCCAGGCTTCCTTCAACGCCGATGAACTGCAAGTGTTTTTCCGCGGGCAGTTCGTACCAGCCAGCGAGGCCAGGGTAAGTGTAATGACCCACGCCCTCCACTACGGGACGGGTGTATTCGAGGGTATCCGCGGCAACTGGAACGAAGGGCAGGAGGCGATCAACATCTTCCGCATGCGGGAGCACTACGAGCGCCTGCTGGATGGATGTCGCATCCTCATGCTGGACATCCCCTACTCTGCAGACCAACTCTGCGACATCACTGTTGAACTTGTCGAGCGGAACCGTCACAACTCAGACATATACATCCGGCCCCTCGCCTACAAAAGCGAGGAACTGGTGGCGAACCTGAAGCTGCAGGAATTGTCGTCGGATTTCACCCTGATCACGGTGCCGTTCGGCAACTATCTCGGCAGCGATCGGCTGCGCTGTTGCACCTCCTCTTGGCGTCGTGTCGACGATCCGATGATCCCGGCGCGCATCAAGGCCTGCGGCATCTACATCAACAGCATCCTCGCCAAGACCGAAGCCACCATCGCCGGCTTCGACGAGGCCATCCTGCTCAACCACGACGGGCACGTGTCCGAGGGGTCCGGCGAGAACATCTTCATGGTGAAGAAAGGGGTGATCTACACGCCCCCGCTGGAGGACAACGTCCTCGGCGGCATCACGCGCGACACGATCATGCAGTTGGCCGCCGCCGAGATGGGGATGGAAGTGCAGACGCGCACCATCGACCGCAGCGAGCTTTACCTCGCCGACGAGGTGTTCCTCAGTGGCACCGCTGCTCACCTGACACCGGTCATCGAGCTGGACTTCCGGCCCATCGCTGACGGCCAACCCGGGCCGATCACAACGCAGTTGCAGCGCATGTACTTCGATATCGTGGTCGGCAACAATCCCAAGTACCGGCACTGGTGCACGCAGGTAAGGCAGCCCGTAGCAGCCACCTGACCATGTAACACGCGGGCGCATCGCGATGTCGGAGGTCGTGCAATGATGTGGCTGTCCGGCGCAGCACTCGTATTCGGCTATCTGGTGGGCAGCCTGCCTACGGCGTATCTGGCTGCCCGCCGCGCCGCCCGCCGGGGCACCGACATTCGCGAACTTGGCGACGGCAACGCCGGCGCCGGCAACGTGGGTCGCCTCTACGGACGCCGCTGGGGCGTGGCCGTCGGAGTGGTTGACATTGCCAAGGGCGCCGTTCCGGTCTTCGCGCTGAACATCCTGGTGAGCCTGATTTCCACCGACGCGCCGGATTCGGCGGACGCCTTTCCGGAATTGTCCGGCTCCGGGATGCTGGCCGGTGCTGCAGCCATGGCCGGGCACATCTGGCCCGTCTGGCTGCGTTTCCGCGGCGGACGCGGCGCGGCAACCGCTTTGGGCGTGACCGGGGCGGTGCTCACGGGCCCGGTGCTCCTCATGGCCCTGCCTGCCCTCGTGATCCTGTGGACGTCCCGCAGCACGACAATCACGCTGGCTTTTGTCTACGTCTCGTCCATAATCATCGCCAAGGCGATTTTCGACATGTCCTGGATGCCGGTGTGGTACTGCGTTGGGATCTTTGTCACCGTCGGAGTGGTCCATTTCTGGACGCTGAAGTACCGAACAAACCCGTCGGCGGAATCTGCCCCGGCCACCTAGCTATTCCCATCCACATCAGGTTGGCAGTTTGGCGTGATTCCTGATCGCACCAAACGCGGTTCACCAGGCGGCGAGGATTATCGTCCCGCCAACGATCATCACGATGGCGATGCCCTTGGCTGCCAGCGCCCCGGGGCTGAGTGATTCCTGCATCATCCCAAACGTCCGCCAGCTCAGCAGGGTGCCCACCACGAACACGAACAGCGGACGGGTGGCCAGGATCGCCGACGCCAACGACACCGGCCCGAGGCTGAAGGACCAGACAAACAGCATGATGGCCAACTGTGGCAGCAGGCCCTCCCCGATGACGAAGGTCGTCAGGGCCGGGCCGGAACGCAGTCCGTTGAACAACCGGCGCCAGTTTTCTGGCCGTCCGAAAACGGCGAACGCCGGCACCATGCCCAACTCCTGCAACCCGAAAACCTCCCAGGGCGTCAGGTCGGTCAGGACCAGCTTGGCGAGGAAGAACGACAGGCCCAGGGTGATGGAACTGCCCACCAGTACCGTCAGCCCCGGGGTCAGTTTCAGCAGTCTCCGGCCGAACCCTTCGATGGAAACCAGCGCGACTCCGGCGATCACCAGCGCAATCGCCGCCCACTGCGGCCCCGTGATGGTCTCACCCAGTACCGCCATCGCCAGCAGTGCCACGAGTATCGGGTTGGTCTGACTCACGGCAACGGCTCGCGAAGCCTCGCCCAGTTTCAGGCCAAGGAACAGCAACAGGAGCCCCGATCCGAGGCTTACCCCCGACAGCAAGGCGATGACAACAGATTGGGCCGGGGCTCCAACCGGCCAACCCACGGCGATCAGGATGATTGCCGCGCATATCGAACGGGTCAGGATTGAACCGGCGCCCAGTGCCCCCACGCCTTCGAGGTAGTTGTCCAGCAACCGCTTATGAGCGATGTTCGCGAGGCCGAGCGATGCGGCGCTGCAGATGGCCAGGAGGATCCACACGGCGGGTCAATTTACCTTGTCGGAGTGAATGCGTCGCCGGGCTCCATCGCCCGCGAGTCGGCAGGGTTCGGCGGTCAGCCCGCGCAGTATAACTTGTACCGGAGCCCGGTCAGTTCCGGTGCCCCTGCTATAATCGCGCCGCAATTGAAATAGCGGAGGGAAACGAATGGGCTGGTCAATTCACCATCCGGTCGGGCTGATCCATCACACGCCGGCGGCTAGCCAGCGGGGTTACACGCTTTTTTCCACCACTCGCGGCGGCAAGGATGCGTACCTCATCGACATGGAGGGCAACGTCGTCCACCGCTGGCATTCCCCTGAGGGTATCCATTACTCCTACCTGCTGGACAACGGCAACCTGCTCTGCCGCACCATGCCCCCGGTGGATGCCGGTGGAGTCGAGACCGTGGGCGGCTCGTCGGCCAGCATCATCGAGTTGGACTGGGACAGCAACCTGGTCTGGGCCTATCGGGACAACACGCTGCACCATGATTACGAGCGACTGCCCAACGGCAATACCCTGCTGCTCATGTGGGACCCCGTTCCCGAGGACCTGGTGGCCCAGGTTCAGGGTGGATTCGATGTCGATTTCGCTCCCGGGATGCTCGGCGACGTGGTTCGGGAAGTCACGCCCGACGGCGCCACCGTGTGGGAGTGGCGGTCGTGGGAGCATTTGGACCCGTCAGAGGACGTTATCTGTCCGCTGGAGGCCCGTCGGGAATGGACCCACGGGAACTGCCTGAACGTCACGCCGGACGGAGACCTATTGGTCAGCTACCGGCTCACCAGCACCGTCGGTATCGTCGACCGCGCCTCCGGAGCCTTCAAGTGGAAGTGGGGCCCGGGCGAGATCTACCATCAGCACCATCCCACCTGGCTGGACAACGGGCGCGTGCTCATCTTCGACAACGGCGGTCACCGGCGCGGCGCCAGCTTCTCCCGCATCGTGGAGGTGGACCCGGCCACCAATGAGATTTACTGGGAGTACCAGGGCATGCCGGCCATCTCCTTCTACAGCTACAACATCAGCAGCGCGGAGCGGCAGCCCAATGGCAACACGCTGATCTGCGAGGGTGCGCCGGGCCGCATGTTCGAGGTCACCCCTCGTGGCGAGGTGGTCTGGGAGTACATCAACCCGTTCTTCATGTACAGCGACGCGGCCGGTGGGGGCGGTGGCACGGAATACACCAACGCCACCTTCCGCTGCCACCGCTACAGCCCCGACCACCCGGCGCTGGCCCGCAAGGACCTGGACCCGGGGAGGCACGCTGGGTTGAACCGTATCCTGTAACATAGACGGAGTAGACGAATGGTCTGCTCTTCGCTGGTAATACCGCCTGATGATCATCAATCGGATACAGGTGCTGAATTACGGATGCCTTCGGTACGTGGACGTACCGATGGACCGATTCCACGTGCTTATCGGCCCCAACGCCAGCGGCAAGAGCACGCTGATGGATGCGATCAAGTTCGTCTCGGACGTGGTGCGGGACGGAGTGACCTCAGCCTGTGAAAGGAGAACGTCAAATTTTGCTGATCTAGTATGGAGCCGTCCTTCCAACCCGAAACAGCAAAGATTCGAGATAGTCTTGGAGTTCGTCCTGCCGGACGAAGTCCGGGCACTATTGCCGCCGGACCGGAGTTACCAGTTTTTCCGTTACACATTGGCAGTAGGTGCCAATCGAGAAACGAACCAAATCGGTATCGACGAAGAAAGGGGTGCCTTACTAGTGGGATCGCCGCCCCGCGACCGGCAACTTGCCTTTTTCCCCGAGCCGATGGCGCCTGTTGAATCGATGGTCCAACGTAGCCGTCGTGGTATGCGAACCATTTTCGGCAAGAGCAGCAGCGGGCGGAGCAGATATTATCCAGAAACAGTTCAAAAAGTTGGTGCACAAGGCTGGAGAGCTGCGTTTAATTTGGGCGCAGAGCGCTCCGCGATGTCGATACTGCCGGATACAGTCGACGAATATCCGGTGACTACCCGCATATTGGCCTATCTCCGCGATGGTATAGCCACACTGTCCCTTAACAGTGAACGTATGAGACGAGCCAGTCCTCCGGGAGTGGGAAACGCTTTCCTGCCTGACGGTTCCAATGTACCGTGGGTGGTGGCAACTTTCATGGAACAAGATCCAGGGCGCTATGACGATTGGGTCGAACACATCCAGTGCGCTTTGGACGGTTTCGAATCCGTGCGCGTCGTGCACCGGCAGGACGATGGCCACAAATACTTGATGGTGAAATATAGCAACGGCCTCGAAGTCCCGTCATGGAAGATTTCTGATGGCACACTACGGCTAATGGCGCTAACACTATTGGCCTACATGCCGCAAAAATACGGCTTGTTCATGATTGAGGAACCCGAAAACGGAATCCATCCGGGCGTACTGCAAGACGTTTTCGATTCGCTTTCGTCCGTGTACGAGGCGCAGGTATTGTTGGCGACCCACTCCCCGGAGTTCGTGGCGATCGCCAATGCTAATCATCTGCTGTGTTTCGGCAAAAACACAGACGGTGCCGTAGACGTTGTCCCCGGACGATTCCATCCCCATTTGAGGGATTGGCAGAGCGAAACCGATTTGGGAACTTTCTTCGCATCCGGAATACTTGCATGACGAACAGCGCGCTCATTAAGGACCTGCTAGTATTAACTGCCGATCCGACCATGCAACGCACAATACAAACCTTGTTGGCGGAACGCCGCAAAGCGCTGGGTATATCTGCCGTCACAGTCGATTTTCAAACTCACCGGCATCGAGACTCGGGCTGTAGGACCGCGCCCGGATCGGTCATTAACCCGCTGCGAAACCGCTATCAGAGAGCGATGGTAGTGTTCGATTTTCACGGCAGCGGCGAAAGGCGCCGGACCGCGACCCAGTTGGAAATTGATTTAGAGCGGGATTTGCAGGGCTCCGGATGGGGAAGCGACGCAGTCGCTGTGGTATCCATTGAGCCCTAATTGGAAGCCTGGGTGTTCGGCGCGTCTGCTCGTCATTTGGAAAATGCGGTTGGTTGGTCTCAACCACAGAGCATCCGTGATTGGTTGGAACTGCACGGGCATATTACCCATGGGGGCGCCAAGCCAACCGACCCGCAAACGGCTCTCGACGAAATGCTGAAAATCCAAGGCAAGCAGCGTTCTCGAAAGTTGTTCGCCGACCTGGCAGGCCGCATCAGCCTCATCCATTGCCAGGACCGAGCCTTCCAGAAGTTCCGGTCCACGCTACAGCGTTGGTTCCCTGCCGAATGAATTGGGGCGGCGTCGCGGTGACGCCGCCCCAATCGGTCTGATTTGGATCCAGGTCCGGCTCACGCCGGCCGCACGCGTATCTCCCTCAGGTCGTCGGCGATGATTAGCTCTGCCTCGGTTTGCTCCTGGATGTCCTCGGGGGACCAGCCGGGAGCGTTTTCGCGCAGCACGAAGCCGTCCTCGGTGATCTCGAACAGCCCGAGATCTGTCGCCAGCAGTTTGACCACTCCCGGCGCGGTGATGGGCAGGCTGCACTGCTTGAGGACGCGGGGAGCGCCATTGCGCTGGTTGTGCTCCATGGCGATGAACACGCGCTTGGCGCACGCGGCCAGGTCCATCGCGCCGCCGATGCCTCCGCCCTTGCGTACCGGTATGCGCCAATTGGCGAAGTCACCGTTTTCGGACACTTCGTACGCCCCCATCACCGTCACGTCCACCATGCCCTTCCTGATGATTCCGAAGGAGTCGGCGTGGTGCACTATGGCCATACCCGGCAGTGCAACCACGTTCTGGCCGCCCGCGTTGACCAGGTGCTTGTCTTCTTCCCCGGCCGGAGCCAGCGGACCAAATCCGATCACGCCGTTTTCGGAGTGAAAAATAATATCCAGGTCCGGCTCGGACTCCAGGTAGTTGGAGCAAAGAGTTGGCATACCCACGCCCAGGTTCACGATCCAACCGTCCTGGAATTCCATCGCCAGCCGGTCACACATGGTTTGCCGAGAGAGACGGGGCTTGTCCGCGGTGGTCATCGTCGTACTCCTTGTGTTCTCTATTGCGTACCTGATACGGCGCCGATGCTGACTTGAACCGACATCGTCAGTCCCAGATCCCGTCTTCTGGGATCATCACCAGTCGATCAACGTAGATGCCGGGGACGTGTACGCAGTCGGGGTCGATCTCCCCCGGCTCAACGATGCTATCCTCGACCTCGACCACGGTGATGTCGGCTGCCATGGCCATTACCGGGTTGAAGTTGCGTTGCGTCAGGCGGAACTGCAGGTTGCCGAAGGTATCGGCCCGGTACGCGCGGATCAGGGCGAAGTCGGCCGGCAACGGATACTCGAGCACGTAGGTCCGTCCGTTGATTTTTCGGTGTTCCTTGCCCTCCGCCAACTCAGTGCCTACGCTGGCCGGGGTGTAGAAGGCCCCGATGCCGGCCGCCGCAGCCCGCATGCGCTCAGCCAGGGTTCCCTGCGGTACCAGTTCCGCGTCCAGCTCGTCGTCGTTGTACATCTGGACGAAGGGCGTGATCTGCGACGGATGCGTCGGCGCGGTGAACGCGCAGATCATCTTCTTGATCTGGCGGGCTTCGATCAACGTACCGACGTCCACGCGGTCGTCCATCGACCCGGCGTTGTTGGAAATGCCGGTGAGGTCCTTGACACCCAGGCGGTGCACTGCGGCCAGTAGATTGCGGGCCAGGCCCACGTTGCCAAAACCAGGCGACATGAACGTCATGCCGTCTTTCATGTCCGCTACAGCGGAGTCGAAATCGGGGAAAACCTTGTTCTTCATCGGGGTGGGCTCCCATTTCTGGTGTCGCCGCTATCAGCCTGCGGCGATGCCGTCGTCGCCAGCGGCGCGACGGGTGCGGCCATTATACAAGCAACATAACCGCTCGCAACGCGCCTGACGACGCAGGATAGCCGCGACGGAACGTGCCCGGACACGACCACAAGCGGTCATAGACCGTCGTCCACGCCGGTTTGCAGCCGGAGCGGAGCTATGGGGTTGGCATCCTGCGGCGGCAGCGCCAGATCCCGAGTGCGTCCACGCCAGCGGTCCGCCAGGGGCCAGGACAGCAATGGCGACTGGCCCACGTCGCCGCCGGCGTCGGCAAGGTTGGCGTTCCCGGCGTCATGGTCGTCTTCCGGATTGTCGGCGTCCGGACGCCAGGGCCACGGAAGGTGTCGACGCCAGGGATCCGAGCCTCCGTACCCGTTGGCCTCGGCGACCACGGCCATCACCTGGTGGGGCCGGTACACGCGGTGAGTCGGTTGCTCGGCCAGGATGGCTTCCTGGTCGATGGTGGCCCACAGGGCGGCGACGGACGTTGCTCCAACCCTGCGGGCGCAGGCGATGTCCTGGGGCCCGTCTCCCACATACATGGCGTCTGCCGGGTCGATGGCCATATTCTCGAGGACATCCACCAAACCGTCGGGTGCCGGTTTGTAGGGACGGGCATCGGTTTTGAAGTTCGCGTACTCGACCAGCGGGGCCACCCCGGACTCTCGGAGCTCGATTTCCCCAAAGTATGGGATCTTGTCCGACAGTATGCCCACGCGTATCCCGCGCCGACGGAATGCGTTCAGCAGCGTGGCAACTCCCGGGTACAGGTAACGGCGATGCCCGTCAATCGCGTGGTAGTGACTGAGGTATACGGGAAGGATGCCGTCCAGCTCGCTTTCGGCGTCCGGATGGCTCCCAAAAAACCACAGGAGATGCTGGTGAAAGGGTCGGTGAAACTCGGCGGCGACCGCCTCAGCGGTGGGCGGTACCTTGCCCAACTCAGCCGCGGTGCTTTCCATAAGGCCCAGATGGATGCCCCAGCTGTTCCACAGGGTCAAATCCCAGTCGAAAATGACCGCTTGCATTGCCGCCGGATACCTCTCAGCCTGGAGTGTCTGACTGACCTGCGGTGGATGTGAGGCGTTTTCAGCAGTGACCCGGGTGACTTTGTCCGCCGCCCTGGTAGTCGATGGCGCTGGGCATTACGGTGGTGCCGGGGTGATCGGCTCGACCGAGTTTGACGGTGACCGCGCCGCTGGCGTAGTGCAGAACGCCGCTGACTTCAAGAGTGGGCGAGCCTGCCAGGTATGTGATGTCGCCGTTGGCTTCCACGCGGAACGGCCGGTCGTGGCCGGGATAGATGGTGTTGGCCGCGGCAACGATTTTCTGGATGCTGGCCCGGGCGTCGGCCTCGCTCCAGAAGATGATGGCAGGAGTTCCCCGGCCGATGGCGCCGGCGTCGGACATGGCGTCGCCGCCGATGCACACCGCCCCGGCTTCGGTTTCGACCACCACGCTGATGTGTCCGCGCGTGTGCCCTGGGGTTTCGATGATCCTGACGCCGGGCTCCAGCTCGGCCTCACCGCTGACCGCGTTCACGTTCTGGCTCAACAAAGTGTCGGCGAAGTACCTCGCGGTGGCCAGGTCGCCGACCCGGGGGTTGCGGCTGTATTCCAGTTCGTCGGCGTGGATCACGATTTCCGCGTTGGGGAACAGATCGGTATTCTGGGAGTGGTCCCAGTGGGCGTGGGTCAAAATCACACGCCCGATGTCGTCGGTGGAAATGCCATGCGCGGCCAGCTCGTCGACCAGCATGTTGCGGCGGCCAAAATGCGCCACGTCCACGATGGACAGCACCTCGCCTCGGATCAGCGTCACGGTACACAGTCCCAACCGCGTCTGGTCGGTGTTCATCGAGTATCCGCCCATGATGATTTCCAGTTCCGGCATAATATCCCTCCGCCAGAAGTCACAACTCGCTGCTGAATAGCACAATCGGCGCGATTATAGCACCGCGCCAGGTGCGACTCAGCGAAGCCGCTGCTTTGCCAGGTTCAGATGACGCCCTCCGCCGAAATCGTCTTGCTCAACGGTAAAGTCCCTGCTGCCGACGGCCATCACATCGCTCTGGCCGTTGCCGGCGGAACTGTCGTGGCGATGGGTGAAGACCGCGAGATTCGACGACTGGCGACGCCGAGCACCACCGTTCTTGACTGCGGCGGTCGCAGGGTCATTCCCGGCATCGTGGACGCCCATTGCCACGTGCTGGCGGCCGCAGCAACCGGCCTGCGGGTGGATTGTCGGCCGGCCGCGACCAGCGACATCGAGGCGGTCGTCGACGCGCTGCGTAGGGCCGCTGGGCCCGAAGACGGTTGGATACGCGGCTATGGCTACGACGACTCTCCCGTGGGCCTGGGCCGGCACCTCACTCGCGACGATCTGGACCACGTGTCCACCACGCGACCTGTACGAGTGGACCATCGTTCGGGTCACGCGTGCGCCCTCAACAGCCGCGCGCTGGAAGTCATGGGCATCGATCGTGAGACGACGGACCCGTCCGGAGGTGTGATAGTGCGCGACGACAATGGCGAGCCCACCGGGTTGTTGCTGGAAATGTCCCACCAGCTGCGTCATCGGACGGGAACGTCAGCAGACCCATCTCCCACAGTCATGAGAGGAGTCCTGAGCAATTTCGGTGAGCGGATGCTGGCCTACGGGGTGACGCAGATCACCGATGCCGGGCCGGGTAACGGTCTGGATCGGTGGCGCTATTTTGGGGAGGTGACCGGTGATGGCACGCTGCCCCTCCGACTGACCATGATGGTGGGTTTCGACCGCCTGGAAGAAATGCGGGCGGCTGGCCTCGGCTATGGGGCGACCGCAAGCCGGGGTCTGATCGCCGTGGGCCACGCCAAGATCATGCTCACCGCATCGACCGGGCAACTGCGGCCGGATCCCGCTCAGCTCGCCGACATGGTGGCCCACGCTCACGCACTGGGATTCCCGGTGGCGATACACGCCGTGGAGCGGGACGCCGTCGTCGCATCTGCTCTGGCAATCAGCGACGCGCCGCCGATCAAAGCCTCGGATGGGAGACTACCCTTGGACCGGATTGAGCACTGTGCCGAGTGCCCGCCTGATGTTCTCGAATTGGTCGTAAAAAGCGGGGCGATGGTAGTCCCAAATCCGGGGTTCCTGCACTACGACGGCGAGCGGTACAGCCGAACCGTTGCTACCGATGCGTTGCCGCATCTCTACCCGGTGGGAGCGTTGATCTCCCGGGGTGTCCCTTGCGCCCTTGGCTCCGACGCGCCGGTTGTTGAGCCCAACCCGTGGGCGTCAATCGCGGCTGCGGTGACTCGCCAATCGGGCGGCGGAGTTGAACTGGGAGGGGTTGGGGTGATGTCGGTGGCCGAAGCTCTTGCCCTGCACGCGTGTGCCAGGCACATCGCGGCCGCTATGCCGGCTGACCTGGCGGTCGTGGAACCGGACCCGTTCGCGATTTCCGCGGCCGAGCTGCCTGCCGTGCATGCGGTAGTGACCATCGTGGGTGGGCAGCTCGCGTGGCGCGATGGGTAACCTAGTCAATAAACACGTCACCACCTGCCCACATTTGCACGGTCAACGTTCTGCCCTCGACCAGATTTGTGCCCAGCAGAAACTGGTTCCTAGACTCCATCATATCAACAGTCACGTGTTCGCCATCCCAAACTGCCGTCGCCTGGTATTGATTGGTCTCGACCGTTTGGCCGTCAGCCAGCGTAGCATCCACTTGACCCGCTAGAGTGAGACCCAATTGGTGAATAAACTCGGCAGGAAGCGTCAGGTCACCGCTGAAACCAGTATCAACGATTACCTCTCGACGCCAGCGAAATCCGTTGTGGTCGATGATATCAACCGCAACGATCGCTTCCATGTGTCGGTTAACGTATCCGGTAATCACAGCCGACCCATGAAGCGACCACCAAATTTGATGGCAGCTGGATATCCGATGCGGAATGTGAAAAACAAGGTCGGCAGTGGATGCCGCTCCCGCAGTTTATTGTTGGCGTCTCGGAACCGGTCCGCAATCTCATAGTCGCCGGTTTCGACTTCCAACGCTAGATATCGGCCGTTTTCGTTCGGCTCCACCTGGTGACGTAGTTTCGCGTCATAGACGGCGTGGGCGCGCGTCGCCAGCTCGCTGCGCTGGTGTTTCCCGATTGCCATGGTCGTCTCCTGATCCATAAGCATGGCGTCGAGGGATTGCCTGACCCAACGGCGACGCCGAAGCCGGCAATCCCAAGGTCGGCTGCGATCGATTAGTGGTGTGCGCGGTCCTGGAACTCCCGCTCGGTGGTGGCAGCTTCCACCGCCTGGTACTCGGGTAGGCTGATCAGCGCCTCCACCTCGGCTCGGCGTTGCGCGACTTCGGCGGCGCCGATCCCGATGTGGCCCGTGTCCCGGAGGCTGGTGTACGCCTGTTGGATGCCCTGCACCGCGGCGATGGCCGGCGTGGTGGCGTAGATGATGACCTTGTAGCCCAACTCCTCGTATTCCTGCACTGTGATGTCATCAGTGCCGGCGATTACCAGCAGCGGCACGTCGGGAACGCCGGCGCGGTAAGTCGCCAGGTCTTCCCGCTGGCGGACGCCGCGTGGCATAACCACGTCCACGCCCAGGTCGCGCAGCGCGTTGCCCCGCCGGATGGCATCTTCCATGTCGCCCTCAACGGCGGTGAAGGAGTCGGTGCGGCCGATGATCAGGAAGTCGGGGTCGCTGCGGGCTTCCAGGGCGTAGCGCATCTTTTCCAGGAACTCGTCCATGGGGATCACGTGCTCCAGGCCGGCGTGATATGACGCCCGCTTGGGGAACACCTGGTCCTCGATGTGGATGCCGCAGATGCTGGCTCGCTCGAAGGTGCGCACCGTGTGCATGGTGTGGACCGGATCGCCGAAGCCGGCGCCGGCGTCGCAGATCACTGGCAGCGGCACCGATTTCGCCACGCGCTGGGCGACGTCGACCTGCTCGGTCAGCGTCATCAGCGGCTCGGTGACGGCCAGGTGGGCCCCGCTCATGTAGCCGCCCACGTACACGGTGTCGAACCCCAGGGACTGCACCACGCGCGCCGACATCGGGTCGTAGGCGCCCGGCGCGAGTATCGTTTCACCGGCGGTCAATCGGGTTTTCAGGTCAGAACGCATAGACATTTGAACACACCTCCGGTAATGCAGGGATCATGGCCAGATTAGTGCGGCCAAGCGTACCATACCGGGCCTCGGCGCACAGGCTGGAGCGCAGCGTTACCGCCGGAATGCCCTCGTTCGGGCCTATTTTGTCATCGCGAAGACCGGAGGGCGTGGCGATCTGGTTACCACAGCAACGTTCCTTGCCCCAACAAGATCGCCGCGCTGCGCTGGCAATGACGGCTCATGCAAGGCAGGTGCGCATGGGCCCGGATGCCGGTGCCGTTTAGATGGGGAAAGCCTGATCCAGTGCCAGGCGCTGCTCCGCGTTGAGGCTCCAACCCGAGGCCGCACAGTTGGCTTCCGTTCTTTCCACGCTGTTGGACTTGGGGATGGCGATGATGCCTTCCTGGTCGGCAACCCAGTTCAGCGCGACCTGGGCCGCCGTTTTTTCGACCTCGCTCGCTACTTCTTCAAGCACGTCGTTGTCGCGGTTCCTGCCCAGCGCCCGGCGCAGGCGCCCGCCGCGATTGCCCACCAGGGCGCCTTCGTGCAAAGGCGAATACGCGATCACCGTGATGTCGTGACGCCGGCAGTAGGGGATGACGTCGCGCTCGGCGCTGCGACGGCGCAGGTTGTAAAGAATCTGGTTGGACACGATGGGCACGTTTGGCATCGCTGCCTGGGCTTCTCGCATCTCATCCACCGAAAAATTGCTGACGCCCACGTGCGTCACCGCGCCGTCGGACACCAACCGTTCCATCGCGAGCATGGTTTCGGCAATGGGCACCCTGGGGTTGGGCCAATGGATTTGGTAAAGATCGATCTGTTCCACGGCCAGCAGGCGCATGCTTTCCTCGGCCGCTCTGAGCACCTCGTCGTAGCGCAGATGGCTGCCCAGGACCTTGGTAGCCACGATGACCTGGTCCCGGATTCCGGATAATGCCTCGCCGACCGCGGCCTCGGTGCGGTACATCTCCGCGGTGTCGATCAGGTTTGCCCCCAGCTCAACTCCGCGCCGGAGCGGCTCCGGACCGCCCGTGTATCGCCAGGTGCCCAGTCCAATCTCCGGGATCATCAGGCTCGACGATCCCAACCGTTCGTAGTTCATGCCGACTTGTTCCTTGTTTTGATTTGATTGGTTGGTGCGTGGGAAGCACCACCGGGGCTAGGAGGTTACCTCGAATTGCACCTCGGCGACCTTGCGGCCGGACTCGTACACATAAACCCAGTAACGGCCAGGCGCCCAACGCAGCGGGCCGGGTGGGCCCACCGACAGCCACTGGGTGCCACCGGCGAATCGTGAGTCGAACTCCACGGGTACACGCCGTCGGCTATTCGTGAACCCATCTTCAAAATACTCGACCGCCTCGAATTGCAATTGGGTGGGTTCGCCAGGGACCGAGAAGGAATATTTGATCGTCATGTATAGCCAACCTTCCACATCCGACGCCGAAAACCGGTCGACTGGTTGGCCTTCCACGCTCAACGCCACGTATGCCTGGTCAACGCGCCCGTTGACTGTCGGCAGGGTGGGATCGACCGGAGCCGGATCGGGGACTCCTTCGGCCGCGGTGGGCGCTCGGCCCCGGTACCACTGGTCCCAGATGTGCTCGAGGTCGGGCTGCATCTGCATTCCGCCGGCCCGGAGCCATTCCACGCGGATATCGGTCTCGGTGAAATCGTACTGCGAGGGATAGGACGAATCGCGCGCCAGCCTGGCGTACAACGCCCGCCAGGCCTGGAGGAACCGTTCCTCGCCCAGTTGCAGGTACAAGGACATCAGCAGCCGCTCGCCCAAGTAGTAATTGCAACGCCACAAGCCCGGGTCTTCCTGAGCTTCCTGAGGGTCGTCCGGTGTCCGCAGCTCGAGTTCGCTCAGGGACGTTGCGCCATCACAGGGATAGTTGGTCGATTCCAGCAGTGCGCCGGCGGTGACGTGACGGGCGTAGGTAGCGGCGAAATCGGCCCCGCCTTCAGCGAGCCAGTACGGCTCAGCGTACAGGAAATAGTGCGCGATCTCGTGATAAACGGCGTGCGGGGCAAATTCCGGTTGGGAGTTATCGTCGATCTCCGGGAGCAACGTGATGTGCGTCTGATAGTTGGTGCCAGCGGCTACCCCCGCGACGTAATCGGTGACGTGAAGCACGATGGCCGGAGTCGGGAATTCGGCATCGAACATGGCCTCGAAAACCGGCACCGCGGCCTGAGCGACACCCATCACCGGAGAGCCGGCCGGCGGAGGGCCAGAACGCACTATCGCGATGGGAACTACCGCCCCGCCCCGGTTGATGGTCGCACCCATTTCCACGTTGAGAATGCCCGGGTTGGCGACGATGTCGTCGAACTCCGGAGAACGGAACCTTGAACGCTCGTAGAGCACGGACACTATCGCGGCTTCCGCAGTGGTCAGGCCATCGCGGAACCAACCCGCGCTGGCGAGTTGCGCCACACGTTCCGGCCGGTCCTGGGCCATTCGCTGCAGCGAGAGCAGCGCGGGCAAATCCATGGGCCGCAGCGTGCTTTGAAACTCGTCCGAGGACAGCAACGCGTTCAGGGCCGCCGGCGCGTCGATGCCCAGGTTCACCATGCGCTCTGCGGCGTTGAATTCGTCGCCGGTTTGCAGGCCGTCTGCAATCCAGCTGATGCTGCGTATTTGTGCCACTACCGTCGGGTTGGCCCGCTCCGCGAATTCCCAGTTGCGCGCGTCGGTCAGGTGGAACTCTGCAGGCTCGGGAGCCGTGGTGGGAGGTTGGTGGGGTATCACCGCGGTCGGGGTGGACGGGATAACCTGTGGCGATGGGGCGTTGGTCGGTGGCGCGGTGGGTACAGCGTTGGCATTGGGCGAAGCCGCCGTGGGTGTAGCCTCGGCGTCCTGCGATGCGGCGACGCTGGCCAACGCCGCGTCGATAGTCGCCTGGAAGTCGACCGCAGGCGACTCGGGCGCGGGATCGCCGCCAAAGAAGCAGGCGATAGAGGCGATCACCCCCACCAAACCAAGAAGGAACCATACTGATGCGTGGCGCATGATCGGGAGTATAGAGTTACGCGGGACTGTGTGCTATCAGGTACGCTATAATCGCCGCCATTGGGTTCAAGGCGCACCGGAGACTTCACCAGGGGAGTTGCAGACATGGGCAAACTGGACGGCAGGGTAGCACTGATCACCGGCTCGGGCCGCAACATCGGGCGGGCCACGGCGCTGATGATGGCCGCGGAAGGCGCCAACATTGTGGTCAACGCGCGCAGCAACCGCGACGAGGCGGAGGCGACCGCGGCGGCCGTAGAGGAACTGGGCGTCAAGGCTCTGCCCGTCCTGGCCGACGTTTCCCAGAAGGACCAGGTCGACGCGATGATCGATGCCGCCATGTCCACATTTGGGCACATCGACATCCTGGTGAACAACGCCGCCATCCGGCCGCACCAGCCCTTCACCGAAGTGACGGTGGAAGACTGGGAGTATGTGCGCGGTGTGGTCCTGGACGGCGCCTTCTACACGACCCGCGGCGTCATCCAGCAGATGGTGGACAACAACTTTGGGCGGATCGTATTCCTCACCGGCGACGGTGCGTTCCGGGGAAGCCCGCTGCGCGCCCATGTGTCCGCTGCGAAGATGGGCATAGTCGGCATGGCCCGCAGCCTCGCCTCGGAGTTCGCGGGGAACGACATCCGCGTCAATGTCGTGTCGCCGGGAAGTATCGACACCAGCCGCGCCAACCCCGAGTGGTACGCCGGCCGGGTTCCCGACTCCTCCGGTATTCCCCTGGGCCGCCAGGGTAAGCCCGACGAAATCGCGTCGACGGTGACTTTCCTGTGCACGGACGACGGCGGTTTCATCACGGGCCAGACCATCCACGTGAACGGCGGGCAGGGCTTCTTCGGCTGACCGGCTGCGCGGCAAGCCAACGCTAACCAAAACGACGGCTCCAATCGGAGCCGTCGTGGTTTTTGAAAGCGGAGCGGAAGACGGGATTCGAACCCGCATTCATGGTTACTCCTCGACCCTGATCGTAATATTCCGCCTTGCCGTGTTCCGTTCTGCGGGCGAAGGCCTCGGCTGTATCCCGCTGCCAGGCGGGCATACTGTGACCATAGGCGTCCAGCGCAGTGATGTTGCCGGCGGGACCGGGACTCCGGGACACCACCACCGGATTCTGCCATTGTCGCAGGGCCACCGCCGCCTGAAAATGCCTCAGGCTGTGGAAGGTTATCCTCGGCCAACCCACCCTGTCCCCAACCGGTTCAGCGCACGCTGTATATTGGCGACCTTCGTCAACCTGCCGTCTTACCCCCGGAACACCATCGCGTCGCGCGGTGGTTCGACGCCGCCGAACCGCCCGGTCCTGGTCTGCGTCTCGAGGTGTTCGGCCAGGACGCCGATGGTGAGCCGGTCCAGGTCGATGATGCGGGCCCTGTCGGTGGACTCTCGCATGAGGGCTGCGCGACAATCAGTGGCCGACGTCAACCCACAACTCCTCCAGTCCCCGCTGAATGACATGCCTTTCCCGGTACTTGGGTTCGCGCGCCAGGGTGATGCGGGGAAACCGTTCGAGCAACGACGTGAAAGCGATACGCGCCTGCAGCATGACCAGCGGCGCTCCGAGGCAATGATGCACTCCCCGGCCGAAGGAGATGTGGCTCCGTTGCTCGCGGGATATGTCCAGAATATGGGGGTCCGGGAAAACGGAAGGGTCACGGTTGGCGGCGCCGATTCCGCAGACGACCGTTTGGCCAGCGCGTATCCGGCGCCCATCGATTTCCGTGTCCGCCGGCGCAAAGCGGGCGCCCAACTGGATCGGACTGTCGTATCTCAACATTTCGTGGATGGCCGAGTCGATCATGTCAGGATTGCGGCGGAGGGTTTCGAGCTGCTCGGGATTCTTCAGCAGGGCCAGCATGCCGTTGCCGAGCAGGTTCTTGGACATATCGTTGCCCACGACCATCAGCAGGGATAGCGTGGTTACCAGCTCCTCGCGGGTCAGCCGGTCGCCGGCCTCCTCCGCTTCGATCAGCGCGGTGATGATGTCGTCCTGCGGTTCCAGCTGGCGCAGTTCAATCTGGCGCTCGGTGTATTGAAAGGCCTCCTCGGAGGCGTTCCGGATGCGCCGCTTCTCCTCCTCGCTCAGGTGCGGTATGAACGCGTTGGCCCCTTCGGTGGACCAGCGCCCGAACCGGTCCACGTCCCCGGCGGGAAGTCCAAGCAGCGCGCCGATGCTGAAAAGCGGCAGAGGACGAGCCAGTTCCTTCAGCAAGTCGAACTGGCGCTTTCCTGTGACATTGTCGAGGTGATCATCCACGATGGTCTGGGTCGTCTGGGCCAGGTCGGCGACGGCCCGGGGCGTGAAAGCCTTCGAGACCAGCGATCTGATCCTGGTGTGGTCGGGAGGGTCCATGCGGAGCATACTCCGGTATTCGTCGCCGCGGGCGAACGGGACCTCATTGGGGTCATCCCTGGAAAACTGGCTGTGATCGCGCATGACGCGGTCCACATCTTCGTATCTGGTCAAGATCCATGCGTTGCTCAGGCGCAACCGGTGGACCGGATCTTTCTCACGCAGCCGGTCATAAACCGGGTAGGGATCCTGGATGGTCTCACGCGAGATCGGGTTATAGCTGACTCCCGATTCGAGATGTTCCCAGGTCAGCAGCGTCTTCATCGCCACCGGAAAGACCGAGTTCCTGACAATTGTGGGCATGGCAGCCATTCATTCCTCCTCAACGTGCCTGTCGTAAAATGCGGGGACCGCGGGCGGCGGGTGTTGAATATCCGCGTATCCCGTTTTCCGTTGCAGCTCGTAACCCATAAGTTCCAACCCCGGACGGCAGGCCGCCGTGAGCCGGTCCTGCACCTGTGAGTCCAAGTCGTGGAACCGGGACCGGGTCGGACGGGGGATCGCGGATGCCCGGCGCACCCAGTCATCATCCTCGAGTTCCGGAGATATGAACCGGATGAGGCGGCGGACTTGGCCTTCCGGATCTGCCTGCACGTCCTCAAACCTGACGTTAAGGAGTTGGCCGTGAGGCAAACGCTCCAAGACCCGCGCCCCGTGCTCGATCATCCGGCTCCAATACTCGCCGAAATGCGCCAGGTCCAAATTGTCGTACGGAGGGTTCCGGTGCAGGGCGAACCGGCTCAACACGGGTGTCGCGCGGGTCACGATCTGTTCCCAGATCCAGTCGTGCCGCGCCAGATTGAGCAGATCCACCGACCCCACGCGCATTTGCGTAAGGGATGCGACGACCATGCGAAACAGGTCGTGCCGGCTCATCGACAGCGCAACGTCACGGCCGTCGCGGTATATGTGGATCACCCGCGCGTCGGGGAAATATTTCAACAGGATTGCCGTTGACAGCAGCGATGCTCCGGAACGCTCCACCCAGGCGACGCGTCCGAACCGGGCGCACAGCCACTCGAAGATGTCCCGGTACTGCTGTGATGGACTCTGAGTTGGCAGCGAGCGTACGGCCGGCTCTATCTCGTCGAAAAATGTGTCGTGGTCGGGCGTCAGATGCGGGATGGTGGCACACATGATGGGCGGCACGTCAGCGCGCGTGAACCGGGCGTCGGGAGTGTCAAAGGGGTACAGCAACTCGTCAAAGTTCCCCTGCAGCATCAGACGTGTGTGGTTTCGCTGTTTGCCGAGGAGATTCCACATCCACTCTCCGGACCGTCGCTTGGCGGCGAAAGCCGTCAGGCCCGTGAACGCATTGAGTTCAGAGAGGCTGAGGACGCGAGGGTGCAGGTTCAACAGGTTCGAGACCATCGTTGAACCGCACCGCCCGGTGCTCAGCACGAACACCGGGGGGATCGTCTGTTCCGTCCTGAAATTGCTCATGTTTATGTATTCCTCCAGTCGGGAAGCGTGGCTCTCGGGCCAGCCATGCCGACGCGTCTTGTATCTATCAGGGGCCTGCGATTCGTTATTGGCTCCTGCTGTCGCATCACTTGCCATCGGCTCCCGATGCGCGGCCAGGCAGGAACACCGCCGCGAGTATTGCCAGCGCCACTATGACGGCGCCGATAAAGAACGCATCTCCAACTGCGCTGGCGAGGGAGGCTTTCATGGAGACAGTCAGCGTGTCCGCCAACTGCCCGCCTTCCGGGCCAAGTTGGGTGAAACCGGCCCGTAGGCGTTCAATCGTGGCCGGGTCGTTCAGAGATCCGGGGTCGTGCTTCAGGGCATCGATTTCCGTGGCGAGCGCGGTTGATTCAGCGCCCGCGGGCAGAGCGATTTCCAGCCGTGAGGCAAAGCGACCCGTCATCACCGCGCCCAGCACCGCCAAGCCCAGACTGCCGCCCGCGATCCGGTAAAACTGCAGCGTGGCGGCGCCCACGCCAGCGTTGCCCGCCGGCAGCGAGTTCTGCACGGCGACGTTCATCACCGACAGCGCCGCGCCGAAACCCAACCCAACCATGACCAGGTAAAGGGCGACCTGAGCGGGGCCGGTCTGATGGGACATCGTGGACAGCAGGTAAACGCCGACGGCCATCAGCGCAGTCGCCGCCAAGGCCTGGATGCGATAGTGTCCGCCGGTTCTGGAAAGCAATTGCCCTGACACGATGGTCCCCGCTACCAGTCCGAGCATCAGAGCGGTGAGAAACCGTCCGCTGCCGCTGGCCGATGAACCCAATGCTCCCTGGAGGAACAGGGGCGCGAGAACCATGCAGGAGTACATGCCGAACCCGGTGAGGGCGGTGATGGCGATACAGGAGACCACGGTGCGGTTCCGATATATCGCCAGGGGCACGATGGGATACTCGGCTTTGGATTCCACCCAAATGAGCGCCCCACCCATCGCCAGGCCCAGTACCAGCAACCCCAGCACCTGCGGCGACGTCCAGGGATGATGCGCTCCCGCCCACGACAGGGCCACCATGATGGGCGTCAAAGTCAGCGCGAGGATCGCGATGCCGGCGTAATCGACCTTCCGGTTCCTGGCGGCCGAACCGTTCTCAGGGAAACGGAGCAGGATCAGGAGCACCACGATGCCCGCCGGAACGTTGACCAGGAACACCCAGGTCCAGTCGAAGTGGTCGGTGATGTAGCCGCCCAGCACGGGCCCTACCACCGAACCCAATCCATAGACTGCTCCCACGAGACCCTGAAATTTCCCGCGCTGCTGTGGCTCGAACAGGTTCGCGATGGCGGCGACGCAGTTCGCCATGAGGATGCCGCCACCTATTCCCTGGACGGCGCGGGCGGCGACCAGGTGCGTCATCGATTGGCTGAACCCAGCCAGGATCGAACCCGCCACGAAGATCGACATGCCCACGATGAAGAACGACCTGCGACCATAGAGATCACTGAGCCTGCCCCCGACGGGAGCGGCTAGTGCGGCGGCGACCAGGTATGCCGTTGCAGCCCAGGTGTAATGGTCAAACGCGGCCAGGTCGGCGACTATGTTCGGCATCGCGGTGGCGATACTGGTCTGGCTGGCCGCCGACAGGAATGTCGCCAGCAGCACGCCGACCAGGGCAAAGGCCACGCGTCGCCTGGGGAGCCTCGCCAGCGTTTCGGCACGGTTCGCGGTCATTTCCGGATTTGTCATGGAGTTTACGTTCCAGACAGCACGCAGGCTGAGGGCACAATGCGGAGGTCAGCGGCCAGACCGGCGCCACGCTGCGGAGCCATTGCCCTGGAGGCGTGGGTCAATCCCGTGAGGCACGAGCGTCGCGTCCCATTTGGAGATGCCAGGGGCCGGTATCCCGACCGGTTGATTGGTTATCTCGTCTGAGCGGTTTTATCGGGGCTGGAGGCGAGGTGGCCCGAAAGCAGTCGATGCTCGACCAGGTAGCGCATGACGATGTCCGCGCAATCCGTCGGCGATAGACAACTGGTGTCCACCGTAACCTCCGCGTCCGTCGGCCTCTCGAACGGGGAGTCTATACCAGTGAAATCGTGGATCTCGCCGGCGCGGGCGCGGCGGTAAAGACCTTTGGGATCGCGCCGCTCGCAGACTTCCAGCGGGGCGTCCACGAACACCTCGACAAACTTTCCGGCCGGGATCAGGCTGCGGGCAAAATCGCGATCGGACTTGAAGGGCGAGATACAGGCGGCCAGGGTCACCAGACCCGCGTCGTACATCAGGCCCGCGACATCCGCCATGCGTCGGATGTTCTCGTGCCGGTCAGCTTCATCGAAACCAAGGTCCCGGTTCAACCCGTGCCGGAGGTTGTCCCCATCGAGGACGTAAACGAAGTGACCATCGTCAAAGAGACGTTGGGCCAGGAAGTTGGCCAGCGTGGATTTGCCGGCGCCGGACAGGCCGGTCAGCCATAGGACGAGCGGTTCCTGGTGCATGAGAGCCGTGCGGTCGGCCCCCCCGACGGTGTAGTCTTGCCAAAAGACGTTGGTGGAATTGATCATATTCGTATGGTCCTTGATCGAAAGTTATGCTGTGGAAACCCTGGCCCTCGGGTTCTGAATCAACCTGGGTGTTGTACCTAGCCCCGGCAGCAGGCGCCGAGCAATGTTGTGGGCATGGCCGGGGTCTCGAGGGCAAAAGGCCCCGGTATGGGAGTGAGGGAGGCCGCGGAACAGTTGGGAGCGACGAGACGATCATCGGCTCACGTCGACCCACAGTTCCTCCAGACCTCGCTGTATTGTGTAAAGTTTGTTGTATGAAGGTTCGGCTGCCAGGGTCATGTGTGGATATCGGTCCAGCAGCGTCAGGAACGCGATGCGGGTTTTCAGCGTGGCCAGAGGCGCACCGAGGCAATGATGGACACCACGGCCGAAGGAAATATGGCTCCTTTCGTCGCGGGATATGTCCAGCACGTCGGGGTCGGTGAATACCGACGGGTCCCGGTTCGCCGCGCCGATGGCGCAAACCAGCACCTGGCCGGCGCGTATCCGGCGTCCGCCAATCTCCGTATCAGCAGGCGCATAGCGTGCTCCCAGCTGGATCGGACTGTCGTATCTCAACACCTCGGCAATCGCTGAATCGATCATCTCCGGATTCTTACGGAGCATGTCGAATTGTTCGGGATTCTTCAGCAGGGCATGCATCCCATTGCCAATGAGGTTCCTGGTTGTTTCGTTGCCCGCGACCATCAGCAGGGACAAAGTAGCGACAACTTCCTCCCGAGTTAGGCGATCACCTTCTTCCTCGGCGTCGATGAGGGCGGTGATCATGTCGGTTCGCGGTTCGCGCTGTCGCAATTCAATCTGCCGCTCGACGTATTGGAAAATTTCCTCTGACAGATCAACCATCCGCTGCTTTTCTTCCCGGCTGAGATTGGGAAAAAAGACGTTGGCCTGTTCGTCGGTCCATCTCCCCAACAGTTCCGCATCTTCAGTTGGCAGACCCAGCAAAGCGGCAATGGTCAGCGACGGCAGCGGGTAGGCCAGAACCTGGATCAGGTCGAAACGGTCCTGGCCTTGGACGCGGTCCAGTTGTTCATCGACAATAGCCTGGATCCTGGGAGCCAGTTCCGCGAGCGCCCGGCGCGTGAACGCCTTGGACACCAGTGACCTGATCCTCGTGTGGTCGGGAGGGTCCATGCGGAGCATGCTCCGGTACGCTTCCCCCCGGGCAAAGGGCGCCTCGCTTCGGGTGCCCCGAGAAAATTGCCGGTGATCCCGCATCACCTGGTCAACGTCCTCGTACCTGGTCAATACCCAGGCGTTGGCCAAACGCATCCGGTGCACCGGGTCCTTCTCCCGCAGTTTGTCATACAGGGGATAGGGATCCCGCAGGGTTTTACGGGAAATGGGGTTGTAACTGACGCCAGACTCCAAACGCTCCCAGGTCAGCAGCGTTCGCACCGCGGCCGGCGAGATCGCCTTCCTAACCGTTGCAGATATATCAGCCATCGAAATGCTCCCAGTAAGCCCATATTGAGGGCGAGTGTTTGATTGCCCGACTGTATGGAAGGTCCGGGCGCGTTGTGATTGTGTTATTACAGATCAGGCTCATTGTGCTCGCCGGCGCTCGGCGCATGCTCACGCAGGACACAACAGCCAGGCGATGCAGATCATGCCGGCTCATCGGTTGCTCCAAGCCTCGCCGGACCGGCGCTTTTTGGCGACTGTTGACCGACCGGCGCCCGAATAGAATCCCCTCAGTCTGAGGACCCCGGCATGGAAAACCAGCCCGTCTGAGGTCCGTGATGAACCGCACCGCCCGGCGCTGAGCACGAAAACCAAAGGGATGGGACGGCATGATGGGGACGCTCGCCACGGTTCCACCTACTCAGGGCGCAGCTGCTCGGGCAGTCGGTAGTTGAGGTCGAGGCTGTGGGACACTTCAAGCAGAAACGCGAAATTGTTGCCGAAGCGGCTGTAAGATTTTTCTGGGACCAGGTGCCCTGACGGTCCAAAAATCATGCGGTGCAACCTCATGGCGGGCAACAGGCCGAACGTGTACATCCTGGGAAACTGCAACCGGTCAGCGGTCTCGCAGCCCAGCAGCGCCCGGGCAACTCGATAGACGTTATTCGAAAACCTGCGGGCGGTCTTCGGGTCGGTGGCGCCGGCTATGTCCGGGAGACCGCGAACCAGCGCGCCCGCGATGGCCATTGATTCCTCTGTAGGAGGAGGTTCACACATCATTGCGGTTCGATTGAATTCGCGAGTGACTACTTCGTTGCCTTGAAAAAGCAGCTCCTCCGGGGTGCCGATCAAAAACGAAGCATAGCGCCAGATCTGCATGAAGCCTTCACGCTCTTCCGGGGCCATCCTCGCCCCCAACAGTTCTGCATGGCGCAACATGGTGGCCGAAAAATTGGATGATGCCAGGCCCATGTGCGCGGAGCTGAGCGGCGTACCGTACATCGATTCGTCCCAAACGCCCGACTCGCGGATCAGTCGACGGATTTTGGCGTGCATGAGCCTGATGCGGACTGACGCTTTCCATCCGTCGCCCTGCCGGTCCAGGGATCCCGGGAGCATGATTTCGATGAAGTGTCGCGTGTTCTCCCGGATCCGCTGTGGGGCGTGTCCGCTCAGGACCCGGCCTGTGGTATAGAAACCTTTGCTGATCAATGTCGTGGCGTTCAGGAGAGTCACGACGAAGAATGCGGGCATGAAGAGGTCGGAATACCGGTGAAACAGCTGCCGACCGGGCAAAACATGGTCTGAGCTGTACCAATCGGGTGGCGCGGAAATCTCCTGAAAGAAGTCCCGGAGAGCCTGTGGAGCCGCGCGCATCGCGTGGTAGTGCTGGTCCATCCCGGCTTCGATGAAACTACGCGACTGGGCGGGGTCGAGGCCGCTGAGGGATGTTGCAACCTCGTCGGCCATGGGATCGCCGATAAGCACATGTTTCAGGTACAGATCGGCCATCGCCGGATTGGCAGCGCTGGCCCGATCGTATCCGGGAATATAGATTGACGGAACAGTCATAAATCGATCACCGGGCTGTCCAGGCACTTACGACACTTGCCGGCAATCCGGCCGACCGACGCCCGCCGCCCCAGTGATCCGGGGTAGCTCCTCCGTGTGGCCGGTTGCCTGATGCGGGGCGCTGCTCCGTATTGCGGGCGCCTGTACCCGCTTCAGCGCGACCTACAGATCGCCCGGATTCGAGGTCAAGTACGAAGGCGGAGGTTGCTGAGGCGTGGGCGGGCGCCGCCAGGCAGGCTGAGGCGACGCTGGTTGCCGACGCTACGGAGCCCGCAGGTCGATGGGTGGACCGTGAACGGCCGGCAAATCCGCGGACTGGTCGGAGCGACGCGAATAAAGTCGTCCGGGCCGGGCCAACGACGGCCACGTCCGCCAAGTCAGTGGCGCAGGGTGGATTATTAGTCAGCCGCAGTAGGTATCGGGCAGTGCCGTTTTGCATGAGTTATGAGTGTGTGTTTGTATGACGCCTGTTCGCGCTGTGCGAACCGGGCGTTCAGGAAATGGCCATTTGGCCAACGTTGTATTGCTGGATTGGACGAAAACTTATCTGATGGAGGAAATATATCCACACAAATATCGCATACCCTGACGGGTTTGTCCAGAGGCAAACGTATGCTGCATTTTCGCACTTTTCGGGGAGCTGTTGGAGCAGCGCCAGACAAACACCCTGGTGAATGTTGTCAAACCATTGTGCTTGGTACAAAACAAAACCCCCCATACCACCTGCGGGGCTGGTGACAGGATAGTGATTGCAGGGTCATCAAGCGATAGCGGGTTAAATTCCGACGCCTTTTGCCCGTTATCACGACAATATTCGATGGCCGTTTCTTTGGTCACGATATAACCGCCGCGTGCAGCGCGGGACTACCGGAAGCCGTGCCTGGGCAGTTTGCTGCGATGGACCCCAGACCCAAGCGTCTACATCCGTATTCCGAATTTCCTAGCGGCGCTGAGCAGGCCGATCACCCCCTTGCGCAGTTCGCCGGGCATGCAGATGGAGTCGTAGATGTCCTGCGAGGGGTATTCGAGCGCAACTGGACACTCAACGGTGTTGGCAGCGTTCGCAACCTGGTGGATTTGCGCGCCTTTCGCCCGTCGGTCGCCGGTCGTTACCTCGTTAGATGCTCCGATGTCATCGACGCCGGCGACCTGGCTGATGCGTTCAGCGACCATCCGAGCTAACTCGGTCGCGGTCTTTCCACTGGTCAGGGCGGTTTCCTGCGCAGCCAGGGAGTCGTCGAACAGGGAATGTCGTGGCATCAAACCGACCCTTCATCGGCAAACCCCGGCACACAGGATCCCGGCTTCGGGGCGCCAGTTCCTGCCTGCGCGGGTTGTAACAGGAGGGAATCTGGCCCTAATCAAAAACGGCCCCCCAAGGGAGCCGTCGTAACGTGTGAATGAGTGGAGCGGAAGACGGGATTCGAACCCGCGACCTTCTCCTTGGCAAGGAGACGCTCTACCACTGAGCCACTTCCGCTCGATGCGCGAAACCTAGTTTGATCCTACCATAGCCCCGGATTGCATGTAAAGGAATTGAGTGCGAATCGAGACGTGCAGCATTGCACAAAAATACCTGGTGAAACTGTGCGCGCATCCCGCGCAGGTCAACTTGACCCCCCATTTGCCCTGTGCTTTACTTGCCCAACTGTCGCGCAGATTTTGCCGGCGGGCTAGGACCAGACCCCGAGGAATACCCATGCATTTTGGCATGTTCATGCAGTTTGAGACCCGCCCCGGAGCGAGCCAGGCCGCGTCGTTCTCCGAGGGGTTCGAACTGGTTGATACCGCCGAGGAATGCGGGCTGGACGGCGCCTGGCTGGCCGAAATGCACTTCACTCCCGACCGGTCGGTTCTGTCCTCTCCTATCACCATCGCCAGCAGCATTGCGACGCGGACACGCCGGCTTCGCATCGGCATGGCGGTGTACGTCCTGCCGCTGAACAACCCGCTTCGGATTGCCGAAGAAGTCGCCACCGTTGACCAGATCAGCGAGGGCAGGTTCGACTTCGGCATCGGGCGCAGCGGATTTGCCCGGTCTTACGATATCTACGGCGTGCCCTACAACGAGAGCCGTGACCGCTTCCGTGAGGCGCTGGACATCATCCTGCAGGCCTGGGAAGGTGAGTCCTTCTCCTACGATGGCGATTACTATCAGGTGGCCAACGCTACTGTCGCTCCCCTGCCCTACCAGCGTCCCCATCCGCCGTTCCGGATGGCGGCCACCACTGCCGAGACGTTCCCCCGCGCCGGAACTGATGGCTACCCGATTTTCGTCGGCCTGCGGGGCATGGACGTACCGGAACTTCGGGAGAACCTCAAGGCATACCGGGCCGCGTGGAAAGCGGCGGGACATCCCGGTGAAGGCGACGTATCCCTGCGCGTGCCGGTCTACGTCGGCTTGACCGAAACCGGCGCGATTGAGGAACCCTTCGAAAGCATCCAGGCCTACTTTGGCCGCATGGGCCGACTTTACGCCGCCGATTCCGGTTCGGCCGGCATCCAGGCGACGGAGTTGCGTGACCAACGCGGCGCCCGCCTGTCCGCTCTGTCATACGATGACATCCTGGCCACCAAGGTAGCCTTTGGTACGCCCGCCGGGTTGGTCGACCGGTTCACCGAACTGCGCGAAGAGCTCGGGCTGGACGGAGTGGTCGCCGAGCTCAACGCCGGCGGCATGATCCCCCACGATGTTGTGGTGAGGAATATCCGCTTGCTGACCGAGAAAGTCATGCCGGCATTCAGGTAACCCGCCATACTGCGATCCAATTGAAGAGGTGACCGGACCCATGAAAGTTGCTGTCCTCGATGACTATCAGAGCGTTGCCTCCAGCATGGCCGATTGGTCGAGCCTGCCCGATGGCACAGAGGTCGACTTCTTCAGCGACCATATAGCCGACGAGGACGCGTTGGCGACACGGCTCGCCGACTTCGATATCGTCATGGGCATGCGGGAGCGCACCGCATTCCCGCGGTCGCTGCTGGAACGGCTGCCCGCGCTGCGCTGTCTGATCACAACCGGAGCGCGCAACGCCTCGTTTGACACCGACGCGGCCACCGATCTCGGGATCACCGTTTGCGGAACGCCCGGCCAGGGCGAGGGTCCCACCGAGCTGACCTGGGGGCTGATCATCGGCCTGATGCGGCGCATCGCCGAGGAGGACCGGGCCACACGTGACCATGGGAAGTGGGGCATCCATGTGGGCTCCGGCCTGCAGGGCAAGACGCTGGCGTTGCTGGGGCTCGGACACATCGGCTCGCTGGTCGCCCGCGTGGGTAACGCGTTCGACATGCGGGTCGTCGCGTGGAGCCAGAACCTCACGGCGGAGCGGGCTGCTGAGTGCGGCACGACGCTGGTCGACAGAGACACCCTGTTCGCCGAGGGCGACGTGGTGTCGGTCCACGTCCGCCTGAGCGACCGCACTCGCGGCCTGGTGGGCGCCCACGAAATCGGACTGATGAAACCCTCAGCGATCCTGGTGAACATCTCTCGCGGCCCCATCGTCGATGAGCCGGCGCTGGTGGACGCGCTGCAGCGGAAGGCTATCGGTGGCGCTGCCCTGGACACCTTCGACGTGGAGCCGCTGCCGGTTGACCACCCCTTCCTGACCCTGGACAACACCCTGGTCACGCCTCACGTGGGGTACGTCACTGAGGAAGGGTATCGAGCGTTCTATAGCGGCGTGGTCGAAAACATCCGTGCCTTCGCCTCCGGGGAGGCTATACGGGTCATCAACCCCGACGTGCTCCAATCGTCCAATCTGCGCGGCCCGGCCTGACGCCCGCCGCCCTTCAGGAGAATCACTCAATGAAAGCCCTGCGCATCGAGGAATACGGCAGCGTCGAAGTCCTGGAGTGGAAGGACACGCCCGAGCCCACGCCCAGCCCGCACCAGGTGCTGATTAAGGTCGACGCGGCAGGCGTCAACTACGCCGACATCATGCGTCGCCAGGGAAACTACCCCGGGCCCGATCTGCCGGCCACGTTGGGACTAGAAGCGGCGGGAACCATCACCGCGCTGGGCTCGGACGTAACCGATGGCCGCCTGGCGGTGGGGCAACGGGTCATGGCCATGGGGCCGCAGGGCCAGGCGGAATCCGTGGCCGTCAACCACAACTTTGTTTTCCCGTATCCGGACGGCATCGACCCGATCCATGCCGGCGGTATGCCCATCACCTTCCTGACCTCTTACCATCTGCTGAAATCCCGCGGCCAGATGCAGCCCGGTGATACCGTACTGATCCAGGCCGGCGCTTCAGGTGTGGGCACCGTGGCCATCCAGCTCGCCAAGGAGTGGGGTGCGCGGGTGGTAGCGACCGCCTCGACCCAGGACAAGCTGGACCTCTGCCGTTCCCTGGGCGCCGATATAACCATCAACTACACGGAAGCCGATTTCGAAGACGAGGTGAAGGACCTGACCGACGGTCGGGGCGTCGCGCTGGTGCTGGAGTGCGTGGGCGGGCCGGTGCTGGAAAAGTCGGTGCGCTGCGTCGCCTCCTACGGGCGGGTGGTCAGCTACGGCAATGCCAGCGGCCAGACGGCCAACCTTGCGGCCGCCGACATCACCACCGTCAATCGCACCGTCATCGGGTTCAGCATGGGGCGGTCGCCCATTGGTTCGCTGGATCACCAGGGGGCGATGGACGACCTGATCCCCATGATCATGGACGGACGGCTCAAGCTGATCGTCGACCGGGTGATACCGATGTCAGAGGCGGGCAACGCGCACCTGCACCTGGCCTCGCGCGGCACCCGGGGCAAGGTGATCCTGACCCCGTGACCACCGCCGCCGAGCGCTACGCTGCCGTCCACGACGCGGCCCTGGCGGCCGGCCGCTTCGCCGACCATCGACGCCGAACCGACCATTGGGCCGATTTGGCGGAGGAGTTTCGTCTGGACCCACATCGCCCGTGGGACAAAAACCTGCAGGCCATCGCTGGCTACCTCCAGCCGACGGATGTGCTGCTCGATGTCGGAGGCGGGGCCGGCCGCGTGTCGCTGCCACTGGCCGGGCAGGTGCGCGAGGTCGTGCTCGTGGAGCCGTCTGAAAGCATGCGGAGCCAGTTCATCGAGTCGCGCGACGGGGCGGGTATAACGAATGCGCGCGTTTCGCCGGACTGGTGGCGGGACTCGGCCGAAACCGGCGACGTGGCCATCACGTCGGACGTCGTCTACTTCGTGCGCGACATCGTTCCCTTTCTCGCCAAGCTGCATAATTCCGCGTCCCGGCGCGTGATCATCTGCATCTGGCGACCCACGCCCGGCGACATGGACAACGAGCTGCGACGCCAGCTCTTCGATGAAGAGCCCCCTCCGTGGCCAGGTCTGCCCGAACTGGCAGGGGTGCTGTGGGAAATGGGCCTGCTGCCCGACATACAGGTCATCCCCCAAGCGCCGTGGTGGATACCGGAAGCGGCCGGCGGTCTAACCGAGCTTCAGGCCGTGGACCTGACGATGGGCAGACTGGAGCGCGACGACGAGCCTGCCCGTGCGATGGTCGAGAGCAACTTTGACCTGCTGTTCGAGCGCGGCTCGGCTGGTCTGAGCCCAAAGTGGCTGAGCGGGGCGCGCGAGGTAATGGTTACGTGGGAGACCCACGGAAAGCAACTGGTTTGAACACGATCTGTCGGCTGGACGGGAGCACGCAATGGACCGTATCGGAGTAGCCTTTGCCGGAGGCGGCATGACCCCGCCGGAGATCGTCGAGTGCGTTCAATTAGCCGAGGAACTCGGCTACGAATCGGCCTGGGTCGCTGAGGGGCACGGGGGCGATCAGTTTTCCATCCTCACCGCGTGCGCGCTGGCGACGTCGCGGATCCGCCTGGGAACCAGCATCAGCAGCGTGTTCGTACGCAGCGCCCCTACCATCGCCATGGCTGCGGCGTGCGTGGACCATTTCTCCAACGGCCGTTTCATCCTCGGGTTGGGCAGCAGCCACAAGGTGCAGGTCGAGCCCGAGCACGGCCTGGAGTTCTCCGGCCCCATTCCCCGGGTTCGCGACACGGTGGATATCGTCCGCCGACTGCTGCGCGACGGCGCGGTGACCGAATATCAGGGCGAGGCGATCAAAATAGGCACGTTTGACCTCCACTTCCCGACCTTCCGACCGGAAATGCCCATATACCTGGCGGCAGTCTTCCCCAAGATGCTCGAGATCGCCGGCGAGATCAGCCAGGGGATCCTCCTGACCTGGTGCACGCCGGAGCACGCCCGAACCGCCAGCGCTCACATCGCCGTTGGCGCCGCTCGAGCCGGGGTAGCGCCGGAAACCGTTGAGGTGGCGACACTCGTTTCCGCGTCAGAGCCCGGCGCTGACGATGGCGGAATGCGCCGGGTCGCGGCAACCTACGCCGGACGGTTCCCGCGCTATCGTCGACTGATGGCAGATGCGGGTTTCGCGGATGAGGTTGAGGAGGTGCGCCTGGCCTGGAGGTCGGGCGACATTGCGCAGGCCGAAAGGCTGGTTCCGCAGGGCCTGATCGACCGCATGTCGCTGCCGGCCGATCCGGGCGCAAGGCGAGAACGGCTGGCCGAATACCGGGAAGCCGGCCTGACCCTGCCGATCATCGCTCCCCGTGTATCCGGCCCTAACGCCGGCGCGACCGCGAAGCGGATCATCCGCGACAACGCGCCGGCATAGCTTTCCGAGAGACTTCGCCGCTTTATTGGTCCTCAGGCAACCAGGGTGACCAGAGGGTGATGGGAATGGTCACCGAGATGCGGGGCTGATCGCCAACCACGGCCGTGGTGTGACCCTGGCCCGTGAGGTCATCGGCCATCAGCACGTCGCCGGCTCCGAAGCGGCGCTTGGTGCCGTCACCGATGCCCACTTCCATTTCGCCGGCCAGCGTGATGACGTACTGCCGACGCGGGGCGGTGTGCCAGTCGGAGAAGTATCCTGGCTCGAATCGCCGGAAGTTCACGCCCGGCGTGACCTGCATACCGCTGTGGATCGCGCGGTCACCGGGTAGGTCCAAATCTTCGAAATGGGTCTGGCCGTCATCGCCAGTGTATATGCGCACAAATTCCATGGAAGGTGCCTCCTGGTTCGAAATCGTGCCGACGACGCTGGCCGGAGCGGATCCCGGCCGGCCGTCAGACCGCCGACATTCTAGCGCATCGCGCCGCAGATGGTGACTGAGTCCTCGGCGGCCGGGCGGATCGCGTTCCGCGCCATACCAACCGATGGGCATCGGAGGCGCAAAGCGTCGTCGCGATTACCGAAAGTATGGAACATTCGGACGGCGAGGCACACCGAACGCCCGGAGGTGATGTTCGCGGGCTGATCCAGTTGGAAGCCGGTCGACAGCAGCGCCGTCGTGTTCCTTGCCACTGACCGCCCCCGCGTGGCCCTTCCTGTGCATATGAACGGAACGAGCGTACGTACTTGTATCAGCCGCCGGGATTGGGTAGAATCGTCGCCTGCTGTTCCCGAGGCGCCGTGCTGACCCGTAGCCCGGCCGGGGGAGCCAATCCACACGGAGGAAAGGGTGATTGGATGTACTAGGTACTCACGTGCTCCTGGAACTTAGAGATTGCGACCCCCAATTGCTGGACGACCTGGCCCATATCCGGCAGGAAATGTTGCGGGCGGCGTCGACAGTCGAGGCCCACGTGGTCGGGGAGTCGTTTCATCAATTTACGCCTCAAGGCGTGACGGGCATTCTGTCCATCGCCGAATCCCACATTTCCATCCATACCTGGCCGGAGCACGGCTACGCGGCGGCGGACATCTTCACCTGCGGCGATCAAACCATGCCGGAACGCGCGGCGGCGGTGCTAATTGAAGCGCTGCATTGCCGCGATCCCGAGATCACACAAATCTGCCGCGGGCTCACGGGCGCGCACGTTGTAGACCTGCAACCGGCGCACCCCCTCAACTGACCGCTACTCAAGCTCTACATGGAGCGACGGCCGGTGTTGCGGCCGTTTGAGTTGAGTCCGTCTGCTTCAGACAGATCCCCCAAGGTTGCCGAAGGAGTCCCGATGGCCAGCTACCCGATGGAAGAAATCACCGGCAAGTGGGTCATCGAGACCGTGATGCCGGACCTCGCCATAATGCTGAAGGTCGACGAGGTAATCTATTCGGGACACACGGGATATCAGCGGGTGGAAGTGGTCCATTCCGAGGTGTACGGGCGCAGCCTGCTTCTGGACGGCAAGACCCAGTCAACCGAACGGGACGAGCACATTTACCACGAGACCCTGGTCCATCCGGCCATGCTGATGCATCCCGATCCACGTCGGGTTTTCATCGGTGGCGGCGGTGAGGGCGGCACGCTGCGGGAAACCCTGGCGCACCAATCGGTGGAAAAAGTGACGATGGTCGACCTGGACCAACAGGTTGTCGAGCTGTGCCGTCAACACCTGCCGCAGCATCACGGGGGGGCATTTGACGACGGGCGCACCGAGTTGGTGTTTGACGATGCCCGCGGATTCTTGGAGGCCACCGACCAGTCCTTCGACGTGATGATCATGGACCTGGTGGACCCTCTGGAAGGCGGGCCAGCGTATCTCCTTTACACCGAGGAATACTACGAAATCGCCCGCGCGCGGTTGAACCCGGGCGGAATCCTGGTCACGCAGTCGGGCCCGGCCGGCTTCCTGAGCCTGCGCGAGTGCTTCACGACCATCTATAAAACGCTGGCAGGCATCTTCAACCATGCTGCCCCGTGCCAGGTCCACGTTCCGTCGTTCGTTACGCTGTGGGGATTCACCATCGCGTCGGACGCGCCCCTGCCGGACCTGACCGTATCCGACGTGGATCTTCGGATCGAAGAGCGGGTCACGAAAGATTTGCGGCACTATGACGGGCTGACCCACGAAGCCATGTTCGGTCTGCCCCGGCACATCCGCGACGGCATAGCCAGCGAAACCCGGATTAACCGGGACGATTCGCCGGTCTTCATGGTGTAGAAGTTCGCAGGTCAGTTTGCCGGCGCATTGTGGTTGTCGCCTGATTGCGCTGCCGCCAGTTCCGCGAACCTGTCCAGCGGCAGAACGCGGCCATCACTCTCCCAATTCTCGACCAGTTCCCGAATCGAATCGGGAACGCGCCTGGTTTGGCCGGTATCCGCGTGGAACCCGACGTATATCGCCTCAATGGTGGTGAGCGGGGTGTCGTCGGAAGTTCCGTCACCGGCGAAAATTGCAACTTCCAGCGCCATGCTGGTGTTGCCGATGCGAGCGACCCGCGCCCGCAGGTCCAGCATCTCGTCCACCCGGACCGGCGCCTTGTACTCGATGGTGACCTTGGCCACGGCGCTGTCGAAGTATCCCGCCGCCGCGACGCGGTAGATGCTGAACCCCAGGTTCCGGAAGTATTCGGCCTGAGCGATTTCCAGCCAACCCAGGTAGCTGCCGTTGAAGGCGATGCCCTGCGCGTCGCACTCCTGCCAGCGCACGCGCACGTCAAAACCGAACCGGTAGTCGGAACGCAAGTGTGTCATGTCAATCCGCCGCTCCGCTCCAACCCAGGCTGGCCAGGAAGACGCGGTCGGAATTGGTGAGCGGCGCGGTGTCCAGCAGATCGGGGCGCAGGCGCAGCGTGCGTTCCAGCGACTGCCGGCGCCTCCAACGCTCGATGTCGGCATGGTTGCCGGATCGCAGCACCTCTGGCACGTCCATGCCACGGAAATCGGCCGGGCGCGTGTACAACGGGTACTGCAGCAGACCCGAGGTGATGCTGTCGTGTTCCACGTTTTCCGCCGAGCCGACAACTTCCGGCACGAAGCGGGACACCGCGTCGATGATGACCATGGCCGCCAACTCCCCGCCGGTGAGCACGTAGTCGCCGATGGAGACCTCGTGGGTAACCAACCCTGCCCGGATGCGCTCGTCAATGCCAGCATAGTGCCCGCAGATTAGGATCAGGCCCGGCGCGCTGGCAAACTCGTTCACCAGGTCCTGGCTCAGTATTTGGCCCTGTGGGGAGGTGAGTACCACGGGGGTCGAGGCCCGTTCATTCGCCGGGATGGTCCCCAGGGCGGCTTCCACTGCGGCGAACACCGGGTCCGGTTTCATCACCATGCCGGGGCCGCCGCCGAATTGGTAGTCGTCGGCAGTATGATGCCGGTCCGTCGTATACTCCCGTATGTCAACGGTTTCCAGGGAGACCAGTCCGCCGCGGACGGCGCGTCCCAGCACGCTGTACTCTTCGATGAACCGGAAGGCCTCCGGGAACAGCGTCAGGACGGTGAAGCGCATCGGAGATGACAAAGGGCGGCACTCCATTGGCCGTTGTGGCCGCTACCGCCCTCGTTGCGTGGGATCGGTCTTGATGGCTACTAGGCGGGTTGCAACTCCCGCGCGCCCAGGCGGTTGGAGTAGGCCTCGCCGCCTTTCATTATGAGCATCAGGCGTTCGCGGTCGCGCAGTACTGAGATGTTCTGCAGCGGGTCGCCGTCCACCACCAACACATCGGCCTGCTTGCCGACCTCAATGGTTCCGACCTCCTTGCCAAGGCCGCAGCACTCGGCGGCGTAGCCGGTGGCGGCCTGGATGGCCAGCATGTTGCTCATGCCCTTTTCAACCATCAGTTCCAGCTCACGAGCGTTGTCGCCGTGCACGAATCCGCCGGCGTCGGTACCGGCAACGATGCGTACGCCCTCTTTGATAGCCAGCTCAGTGCTCTGGATATGGATGTCCATCAGAGCCTGCGCGCGCACCCTGATGTGGGGGGCGCTGACCGTGCTGTGGAAGTCGTACACCTCGAAGGTCGGGGTGAAGAAGGTGCCCTGGTCGGCCATCATCTTGAGCATGTCGGGGTCGGTAGCCAGGTAGCAGCCGTGCTCGATGGAGCCCGCGCCCGCCTTGATGGCAATGGGCAGTCCGGTGCCGCCCACCGCGTGACAGAGGGTGCTGCGTCCAAGGGCCGCGGCCTCATCGACCAGCGCCCTGGCCTCGTCAAGCGCGTAGGCCTGGTCCAGGGGGCCGTTGCCTGGGCGACCGGATGCGCCTCCGGTGGTCGCGAACTTGATCTGGTCGGCGCCGCAACGGATGAGTTCGCGCACCTTGGCCCGAACGCCCTCCGCCCCGTCGGCCACGCCGTCCGGTGAAAGCGGGTCGTGGCCCAGGATCACCTTGCGGTGGCCGCTCCCGCTGACCTTGTCTTCTATCCCGCCGGTAGGCGACATAATGTTGACCGAGATGATGAGGCGCGGACCTTTGATCAGGCCCTGCTCAACGGCCATCTTGAAGCCGGCGTCCAGGCCCCCGGCGTCGCGCACCGTGGTGTATCCGGCCGCCAGCGTGTCTTCGATCACCTGGGCGGTTCGTATAGCGAATAGCGACAGCGGTTCGTCCATTCCCCAGCGGCCGGTGAGGCCATATCCGCCCGAGGCCAGGTGGTCGTGCACGTCGATGAGGCCGGGCATTATCGTATGGCCGGCGGCGTCCAGCACCTCGGCGCCTTCGGGAACGGGTACGGACGCCTGTGGGCCGACCTCCACGATGCGATCGCCGTCGATCAGCACCGTGGCGTTTTCCACCATGGGGCGGCCCGAGCCGTCGATGAGATTTCCTCCAACTATTGCCAGCATGATCGACCTCTCTTCTTTGCCGAACGCGCAGCCGATTGGGCAATCCATCAACGGCGCTGGGATATTGCTATGGTGACGCGATGCTAATTTGGGCCTCGGCCGATGTCAAGGAACATAAACCTCCATACTGGTTGGCAGATGCCGAGTGTGCAGCCGTTTCGTTGGGATATAATCGGCGCAACGTAATAAGCTGTATTGGGAAAGAATATTTATGCGACTGGTCGCGGGCAATCCTCGTTTTTTGTACCTGACTTTGTGTTTAGCCGTGGCCTTGTCCTTGGGCGGATGTTTTGCCGGGAACCTGGTTGGTGGTGATCTACCGGCCATCACGTACGTAGTATCCGATGGCGATGGCGCCCAGGCATGGGTCCACCAGCCCGGAGAAGACGAAGCTTCACGCATCTCATCGCTTAGCGCCGACGCCATGGCCCCGCGCTGGTCGCCAGACCAGACCAGGATCGCGTGGATATCGGTCGGCAATAAGACCGAGCTGATGCTTTACGACGTGGCCAGCGAAGGAGTCTCATCGCTGGCATCGGACGTGGACGCTGACCAGCCTCCGATCTGGGCTCCGGAGTCGGACCGTATCGCATATGTTTCTGATGAAGATGGCGACCCCGACATTTACATGGTGGCGCTGGAGGGCGAGCAGATAACTCGATTGACCTTCAGCCCCGAACGGGAACTCGTCGGTGACTGGTCGCCGGACGGCGAATGGCTGGTTTTCACCGAGCAAGGCAACAACGGACTGTTCCTGCGTAACCCCAACGGAGTCAACCGAATCGAGTTGACCTCGGGGCCAGACTCCGATCCGGTTTGGTCGCCCAAGGGAGACCGGATAGCCTTCCTGCGCAGCGAGGACGGCAACCGTGATGTTTATGTCCTCCGTCCGACCGACTCGGACAACTGGGCCGATGATACCGACGAGGTTGCAGTTTCCGAAGACGAGAACGACGAATTCTCCGTATCCTGGTCCGCCGACGGCCGGCGGTTGGCATTCGTGGTGCGGTTTGAGGATCAGTCGGAGATTTTCTCCGTGTTGGTTGACGGCTCCGAACGGCGCCAGTTGACGCAGAACATGGAGGACGATCTGATGCCGGTGTGGTCGGCAAGCGAAGACCGGATCGCGTTCGTTTCGTACGCCTACGGCAACGCCGAGATCCTGTACATGAACGCGGACGGCACCGGCCAGATGCGGTTGACCGTCAACGATGCGATGGACACGCACCCTGACTGGTAGTCACGGCCAGCAGGATTCGAGGAGCCATGCCTGACACCGCTCCGGACGTCCGCCCTGCCGATGTGGGGCCGCTGCTGGGCGGACTCAGCGCTCCACTGGCGGCAGTCTCCACGCGATCCGGAGATGTGAGCAACGCGCAGATCGCTGTAGCAATAACCGCTGCGTCCATAGTTCCCCAGCGGCCTCGGCTGATCGTCCAGATCTACCACACCAACTTCACCCACGGCCTGATCGCCTCCAGCGGCGTGCTGTCGGTGAACTTCCTGGAAGCCAGCCAGTTGCCGCTGATCTGGAAGTTGGGCATGCACTCAGGTCGGGATGGCGACAAACTGGCTGACGTGGGTCATTCCCACGGCGCCACCGGCAGCCCGATCCTCGACGGGTGCTTTGGCTTTTTGGACTGCCGCGTGGTCAACGCCATGGACGGCGGCGACATGACCGCGTTCCTGGTCGAGGTTGTGTCGGCCCAAACTAACGGCGGAGATCGGATGACCTGGCGGGAGGCCAGGCCGCGACTGCCCGGTCGGTGGGCCGACGAATGGGACCGCAAGATCGCCGGCGAAATCGATGTCTCGTTGCCCACCATGGGCGGCGTTGACCCGGCAACGTGGGCGGACCATTTCAGGAACCGCCCGCAGTAGGATGGTACAATGCCGCCGATGCTCGCCGGAGTTGTGGCAGGCGTCATAACGAATGGACCATCGAGGCGGGTATGGACCAGGAAATCGCCCAGGTAGTCGCCAAAATCCACGATACGCCGCAGCAATCCGTGTTGGCTGTGGCCGGCGCCGGAAACTACGCTCTCGCCTGGCTCCTGGGTGTTGGCGGCGCTTCGCGCACCGTGCTCGAGACCCGGGTGCCCTACGGATACCTGGCGATGACGGATTTTCTCGGCGGGCACGCTCCTGAGCAGACCGTTTCCGCTGATACCGCGCGTTTGATGGCTCGGGCCGCGTGGGCTCGAGGTGTGTCGCTGCGCGAGCAGGACGCGCCCATCGTCGGGCTGGCCTGCACCGCGACCATTGCCACCGACCGCACCAAGCGCGGCGACCATCGAGCGTTCATCGCCACTTGGGACGACGAATCCGTGACCACTGATTCCCTCGTCCTCGAAAAAGGCCGGCGCGACCGGGCAGGCGAGGAGGACGTGGTAAGCCGGCTGGTTATCACCTCTATCGCTCGAGCCTGCGGGGTGTCGGCTGAACTCGACCTCGGACTTGCTGCATCTGAGCGGTTGGTGACCGACACGACCCGCCATGCCGAGCCGGTGCAGCGCCTGCTGGACGGCGACGCCCGTTGGGTCACGGTCCATCCGGACGGGCGGATGGTGGCGGATGGAGACGCGCCGCAGGCTCTGCTGCCCGGATCGTTCAACCCCTTGCACGCCGGTCACACCGAGTTGGCAGAGGTGGTTGGAGCGATCCTGGGAGCCCCGGTTGCCTTCGAGCTTTCCGTGACCAACGTGGACAAGCCGCCCCTGGCTGTTGGAGAAATACACCGTCGGCTGGAGCAGTTCCGGGGTGCCGGCACGGTGGCGCTCACCCGCGCGGAGACCTTCATCAAGAAGTCGGAGCTGTTCCCCGGATGTGGTTTCGCGATCGGTTGGGATACCGTCACCCGGCTGATCCAGCCCAGGTACTACGGAGATTCCGAAACGGCGATGCTGCGGGCCCTGGCGGAAATGTGGGGACGTGGGAGCCGGTTCGCCGTGGGCGGGCGCACCGACGACGGAGGGGCATTTCGGTCGCTGTCGGACGTGAATATTCCGGACGGGTTCCGGCCGATGTTCACGGAGATATCCGAAGCGAACTTCCGGCGCGACGTGTCTTCGACCAAGCTTCGGCAGGGCATGGGCATCAATTGACACCCGTTGGGGCCGTTGCTACGATGAGTCGGCCCTGTTCCTGAAACCTTGAGCTCTCAGCCTGACTATGCCAATCCCAGTGTTGCTGCAAACTTTCAACCCGGCTGACTACGCCGGAAACTGGCTGGCGGTAGTGATCGCTATCGCCATCGCCCTGGCGGCTATCGGGGGGATGTTCGCGGGATCACAACTGCTTTCGGCCCGGCGCCGTTCGGCCGTCAAGCTGACGACCTACGAATGCGGCATACCGCCGACGCCGTTCGCGTGGTCGAATATCAACATCCGCTTCTATATCTTTGCGATCCTGTTCCTGATATTCGACGTGGAAGCGGTGTTCCTGTTCCCTTGGGCAGTGGTTTTCCTGCAGGAAAAGGTCGTGAACGGCAACGCCATTCCGTTCTACGCCATGCTGCTGTTCCTGGCCATGCTGTTTTTCGCCGTGATCTATGGGTGGCGTAAGGGAGTTTTGGATTGGCAGAAGTAAATCCGTCCGCAGCATCCGGCGGGCCCTCGGAGGACCAGGGGCTCTCTCCGCTGTCTATGCCGCCTCGAGCCACCGAGATTGTCCTGGGCACTGGAAACCGCCCCGGGCCGAGTTTGCTCAACCAGGCGACCGATGGGCGGGTGCCCGGCGTCATCACGACGACAACCGATCAGTTGTTCGCTATGGCGCGCAAATCGTCCCTGTGGACCCTGAGTTTCGGGCTGGCCTGCTGCGCCATCGAGATGATTTCCACGTACATGGCGCATCACGATTTCGACCGTTTCGGCGTCGTGACCTGGCCGTCACCCCGGCAAGCGGACGTCATGATCGTCGCCGGCACGGTTGTCAAAAAGATGGCCGAGCCCATCCGGCTGCTCTATGAGCAGATGCCCGAGCCGAAGTGGGTCATCGCCATGGGAAGTTGCGCCACCAACGGCGGGCCGTACTACCGGTCCTACTCGGTGGTGATGGGCGTCGATCACATCATCCCGGTGGACGTGTACGTGCCCGGATGCCCGCCGCGCCCTGAGGCGCTCCTGTACGGGATTTTGAAGCTCCAGGAAAAGATCATGGCGGATGCGGGAGACGGCAGTGCCTCGCCCTCGGCGTAACGCCCCCGAGGCGGACGCGGAGCCGCCGCCAGACCCAATCGAGCTGCTGGCGCCGGCCCGGCGTGAAACTCTGGACCGCGCCGTCGAGATCCTCTCCGGCTACTCACCGACGCCCGGCGCGCTGGGAGATCTGCCGCAGGTTACCGTGCCTGCGTCGGAAATCGTTTCCGTGTGCGTGGCCTGCCGGGACGACGACTCGCTGGACTGCCGTATGCTGCTCTGCTTGGCGTGCGTGGATTACGAGGAACGTTTCGAACTGGTCTACATCCTGCAATCGTTGGCACGGGAGCAGTCGCTGGTTATACGAACGGAAGTATCTTACGACACTCCTGTCCTGCCCTCAGTGTGCGGTGTATGGCCGGCGGCGGACTGGTACGAACGAGAGGCGCATGACCTGTTCGGCGTCGCGTTCGACGGTCACCCCGACTTGTCCCCACTGTTGCTGTATCCGGAATTCGAGGGTTACCCCGGCCGGAAATCCTACGATTTCTACGAGTACCGGGAATTTTGATGACCGCCGCTCAGGAAATGGACACCAACGTCACGGACGGTGCGGCTCCGGTGGAGTTGATTGCGCGGGTCGTGCCCAACGCCGGACAGTTCCTCGCCACGGTGGATGGGCTGGAACTTCAGAGCAGCGGACGCACTCGGGAGGCCGCCGAGAACGGGTTGGTCCAGGCGATGCGAGGCTGGCTGGAACGGCAGGATACTGGCGGTCGCCTGGCACAGTCGCTGGGACTTGAGCACCTGACCGAGGAAACGGAAATCGTGCTGCGGTTCGTGGACGAAAACCCTTCCGTGGCGGACAACACCGGCGGCTAGGCTATGGACCGGATCGTGTACGAAATTGAGGCAAGGCCAATGGGCGACGGTTGGTCCGCACGCTGCCCGGAACTGGAGGTGATGGCGTTCGGTGACACCCAGGAGGAGGCCCGCACTTCCCTACGTAAACAGGTCGGGGACTACCTGGAAGATTGCGAGGAAATGGGCATTTTGGAAGACGTGCTGATCGAGGCCGGCTTCTACGACAATGGCGAAGCCTGGATGAGCGCCCGCGTGGAACCACCGCAGCCCAGTCTGCGTTTCATCGGATCACCATTTCCCGAAACCCGCGAGCCGTCGGCCTGAGCGGCACGTTGCCGGATTCAATCTCGTAAACCATGGCCGATCCTACCGCAATGACTACCCAGGTGCCTGACGGCGTCCCTGAGGGGACGCAGCCGGTGGAGATGCTGCTCAATATGGGGCCGCAGCATCCGTCCACTCACGGCGTGTTCCGCATGGTGCTCTGGGTGGATGGCGAGAAGGTTGTCGACGTTGAGCCTCACATCGGCTACCTGCATCGAGGATCCGAGAAGCTGTGCGAGGGCGAGCAGTACCACCAGGTGGTCACGCTGTTCGACCGGATGGACTACATCGGGAACTTCAACAACGAGATGGCGTACTGCATGGCCGTGGAAAAGCTGATGGGCCTTGAGGTGCCGGAACGGGCCGAATACATCCGCGTAATCCTGTGCGAGCTGAATCGCATCGCCAGCCACCTGCTCTACGTCGGTACAATGGGCCTGGACGCGGGCGCCATGACGCCGGTGATGTTCTCTTTCCGCGGCCGTGAGCGGGTTCAGGCGCTTTTCGAGGCCGTGTCGGGCGCCCGCCTGATGCACAACTATTTCCGCATCGGTGGGCTGAAGGAGGACGTGCCTGACAATTTCCGACAACTGGTCGGCGAGTTGATGCCCATGCTGCGGGAAGACGTCGAGCAGAGTGATCGCATTTTGACCTTCAACGAGATTTTCCTGTCTCGCCTCAAGGATGTCAGCCCGATCGGCGCCGACGAAGCGATCGCCCTGGGTCTCACCGGGCCGATGCTTCGTGCCTGCGGATATGAGTACGATGTCCGCAGGGCGCAGCCGTACTCCGTATACGACCGCTTCGACTTCGAAGTTCCGGTGGGATTGGACGGAGATTGCTGGGATCGCCACTGGGTACGGGTCCAGGAAATGTACCAGTCCCTGCGGATCGTGGAACAGGCGATGGAACAACTTCCCGAAGGGCCGGTGGCGTCATCGCTGGGCCGCCGGCTGATCCGCCCGGCCGCCGGCGAGGTTTACGTTCGCGCCGAGAACCCTCGGGGTGAGATTGGCGTGTATCTGGTCAGCGACGGCACCGACCGGCCTTACCGGGTCAAGGTGAGGCCTCCGTCATTCTGCAACCTGTCCGCATTGCGCCGGCTGCTGGCGGATACTTGGCTGGCGGATAGCGTAGTGGTGCTGGGGTCGCTGGACATCGTGCTGGGCGAGGTGGACCGGTGAATTTCCTGGTCGATCTGGGATGGAGCGCGCTTGGGTTGGCGGTCATGTTCGCCGTGCTGTCGGTGATCGTGCTGTCAATGACCTGGCTGGAGCGCAAGGCCCTGGGTCGCCTCCAACTGCGCTACGGACCCACCCGCACCGGGTTGTTCGGACTGATGCAGCCCATCGCCGACGCGGTAAAGCTGATCATCAAGGAAGACATCGTCCCCGATGACTCGGAAAAAGCCATCTTCTGGATCGCCCCGGTCATCGTCGTGGTATCGGCTTTCGTCATCTGGGTAACCATACCCGGCGGCGACAACGTGGTGATCCGGAATCTTCCCCTGGGGTTGTTCTACATCATCGCCTTTGCGGTGATTGGCATCCTCGGGCTGGTGCTGGCCGGCTGGGGATCGGCGAACAAATACGGCATCATGGGCGGGCTGCGGTCGGCCGCGCAGTTGATCTCCTACGAGATCCCGGTGGTCCTGGTGGCAGCGGCTGTTGCGATTCTGGCGCAATCGCTGGACATGCGTGAAATCGTCGCGCAGCAGTCTTCCTATCCCTACCTGTTGGTTCTGCCGCTCGGCTTTGCGGTGTTCTTCGTCGCTGGCCTGGCGGAGGTTGGACGCACCCCCTTCGACATCTATCACGCTGAGAGCGAGGTGGTGGGCGGCCCGTTCGTGGAATACAGCGGCGCCCACTGGTCGGTGTTCTTCCTGGCCGAGTACATTAACACCTTCGCCATCGCTGCGCTGACGACACTGCTGTTCCTGGGCGGCTGGGGCGGCCCCGCCCTTCCCGATGTAGTGTGGTTCCTGTTCAAGACCTACGCCGTGGTGTTGGTGGTCTTCTGGGTGCGGGGAACCTTCCCACGCCTTCGCATCGACCAACTGATGGCCTTCGCATGGAAGGTCATGGTGCCCCTGTCGTTCTACACCGTCATCATCGCCGCCGTGTACCGGTTCTACGGCCTGCCCTGGTGGAGCCTGACCATCATGTCCTCTGCCGGGCTGGCGGTCGCCGGTTGGATAATCTACCGGCGGATGACCGGCCCGGCCCGCCGGGTGGCGGAGGTGCAGCGCCAGCTCGCCGCGCGGCGGGCAGCGACCGGAGCACGCACCTGACCGCCGATGCTGGTATCATATTGCTACCGCTAGCCTGTGCTGTTCCAAGCCCGGGGATCCCTCCATGGTCACTAACACCCGCAAAATCACCGTCGACGAATTCTGGGACATGGCCGCTGATCCCGGCCATCGTTATGAACTTGTCGATGGAGAACTGATTGACATGGACGGCAAGCCCAGGCACGGCAGGGTCACAACACGAATCGGCTCCTTGCTTCAAAACCATGCCATTGATGCCGGGCTACCCCAAGATGTGGGGGTCAACACCGGGTTCGCGATGAGTGAAACCACATTGCGTTTCCCCGATGTACATGTGACGTCCTGGGAACGGTTGGCGCAATACGACGAGACAGCGCCGGGTTGGCCTGATTTTGCGCCCGACGTGGCAATCGAGGTGGTTTCGGCCAGCAACACGCCGGCGGCTCTGGATCGTAAGACTGCGGAGTATTTTGAAGGCGGTTCCCAGGCCGTATGGATTGCCGACCCAGACCCACGCACTGTGAAAATCAGGAGACCAGGGCAACCGGAGCGCATCTTTGGCCCGGGTGACGTTCTGAGCGGCGAACCTGAGATACCCGGCTTCACCTGCGCCGTTGCCGACATCTTCGCGGTGTTGGACCGGCCCAGCGCACCCACTCCAGAGGACACGTAGCCATGCTGGAAAGCCTGAAAGGGATGATGCTGACCCTGGCGTCGACCGTCTCGGGGTTGCGCAAACCGGTCACGCAGCAGTACCCCAAGGAAGCAACCCCGGTGCGGCCCCGTTTCATGGGGTTCCCGGCGCTCACCTGGGATGGCCAAATCAGTGAACCTTACTGCACCGGCTGCATGGTATGCATCCGCAACTGCCCGACTCAGTGCATGTCCGCCAGCATGATGGACAATCCCAAGCACGAGGAGGGCGAAAGCAGCCGCCGCAAGATCGTCGATTACTTTGAAATCAATTTGAACCGTTGTATATTGTGCGGCATCTGCGTCGAGTACTGTAATTTCGACGCCATCGTCATGAGCCACGAGCACGAGATGAGCACCTACGCGCGCAACGGGGATCGGGTCGACCTTCCAGTTTTGCTGGACATCGGCAAGAAATACCAGGACGATACCGCCTGGATCCCGCCAACCGTGCTGGCCAAGCAGAAAGCTGATGCTGCCAAAGCGGCGGCGGAAGCAGAATCGCCGGCCTGAACCGAGGCTGACCATGCCGAGAGAAGACGAAACTTTCCGCAACATATCGTCGCGCCACCCGCAATATTGCACGTGTGTTGAGTGTGTGGAGAAGCGGAAATCCGGCCAGGATGCCACCGTCAGCGGCAAGGTCGGCAAGATTGCGGGCAAGCTCGCCGGCAAGGCGGCCAAAGCGGGAAACATCGGGAAGGGCAAAAAGCGCGGCAAGACCGGCGCCTCCGGGAACGCCCGCGGCCGAACGCAATCGGTATCTGAGCCCGTGCGAAAGCACAAGGCTAACTGCGAGTGCGCCACCTGTACGCTCCTCAAGTCAATTTAGGCGTTGGTCTAAGAATATTCCAGGACCGGTCCGCCTATCCAGCAATGCCGACAGCGAACCCAAACCCTCACCACCGGAGCCGCCAGCGGGGCGGCTCATACTTTGGCAGTGTGCCGGGCGTCTACGTGCGGAACCCGGTCAGCCGGGACGCATAGACCCGTGGCGCTGGCCCTTTTCGTAATCGTGGCCATTTTCACCCTCGGCGGAGCCGTAGGGGTGGTGGCGACGCGCAACGTGGTCCACGCTGCGCTGTTCCTGCTTTTGTCCCTGTTGGGCGCGGCCGGCGCGTACCTGTTGCTGTTCGCCGAGTTCCTGGCCCTGGTCCAGGTGCTGATCTACGGCGGCGCGGTCATCATCGTCGTGCTGTTTGCGGTGATGCTGACGAGGTCGTCGGAATATCCGCGGATCACCGACAACAAACAGTGGCCGCTGGGCTTGATAACGGCCACGGTTTTGGCGGTGGTGCTGGGCGCAGCATTCTGGCTGGCTCCCGATGTGGTGGCGGAACCCCAGGCGCCGGCGTTCACCGAGCTGGGCGCATCCCTGTTCACCAAGTGGGCACTGCCATTCGAGATCGCGTCCCTTGTGCTCCTGGTGGCGCTCATCGGGGCAATCATCATCGCCCGGACGCAGAACCTGTCGCAGACGGGCGACGCGCCGGTTGAAGGCGAGGGTTAGACCAGCAATGGTGCCTCTCCTGTATTTCCAGCTCCTGGGCGCGGCCCTGTTCGGCATCGGTTTCTATGGAGTCTTGGCGCGCCGCAGCGCCGTTCTCATCGTGTTGTCCATCGAGTTGATGCTGAACGCCGTAAACATCAACCTCATCGCGGCCGCCTCCTATCTGAATGGCACGGGCCGCTTCGCCGCATTCGACGGCCAGATCATCGCGATCTTTGTCATCACCGTGGCGGCTGCGGAGGTCGGACTGGCCTTCGCTATCATCCTGCGGATGTATCGCAACCGCGGGACCGTGAACGTCGACGAAATCAACCTGCTCAAGTGGTGATATGCCGCTGGCATTCCTGATCCCAGTCTTCTCCTTCGCCGCCTGCCCGCTGATCATTCTGTTCCAGCGATGGCTGCCGTTGCGGGGCGCTCCGCTGGCTATCCTGGCCATCGGCGGCGGTTTCGTGGTGTGGGCGCTGACCACGGTGAGTTTCCTGGGCGCCTCCGCTGACGACCCGGCCTGCGCCGTCAGCGGCGTCACCGGCGCGTTGACCTGCCATTTCTCCACATCGTGGTTCGAGGCGGGGTTGCCCGGTGTCGCCGCGACCGTTGACCAGGCGATCCACCTGGACTGGGGCATCATCATCGACCCGCTGACGATCGTGCTCGTCGGGCTGGTCACCTTCGTCGCCCTTGGCGTCCAGCTTTACTCGCTGGAATACATGAAGGGCGACCCGCGCTTCGGCTGGTACTTCGCGTGGCAGGCCCTGTTCGTGGCCGCGATGCTGACCCTGGCGCTGGCCGACAACTTCCTGCTGCTGTATATCGCGTGGGAACTGGTGGGCCTGTGTTCGTACCTGCTCATCGGGTTCTGGTTTGAAAACCCGGGGCCACGGGAGGCCGCCAAGAAGGCTTTCGTCGTAACGCGCATCGGCGACGTCGGCCTGCTGGTGGGCATCCTGCTCCTGTGGGTGAACGTGGGCAGCTTCAGCATGACCGATGCCTTCGCGGCTGCCGCCTCCGGCGAGTTGGGCAGCGGCGTCACCACGGCCGCCGCCATCCTCCTGCTGCTGGGAGCCATGGGCAAGTCCGCCCAGTTCCCCTTCCACGTGTGGCTCCCCGATGCCATGGAGGGCCCGACGCCGGTCAGCGCGCTGATCCACGCCGCCACCATGGTGATCGCCGGCGTGTACCTGGTGGCCCGCGCCTATCCCATCTTCGCGGCGTCTCCCGAAGCCATGATGATCGTGGCCATCGTCGGTCTGATCACCGCCCTGGGTGCGGCGACCATCGCGCTGGTATCCACCGACCTGAAGCGCATCCTGGCGTATTCCACCGTGTCCCACCTGGGGCTGATGATGCTGTCGCTGGGCGCGTTCGGCTGGACGGCGACGGTGTTCCACCTGATGGCGCACGGATTCGCCAAGGCGTTGCTGTTCCTCGGAGCGGGTAGCGTGATGCACGGCGTCGGCGCCCACGGCGATGTGGACATTCGCCGCGTCGGAGGCCTGCGGCGGGCGATGCCCGTCACGGCGGTCGTGTTCTCAATCGGTGCGCTGTCCCTGGGCGGCATTCCGATCCTGTCCGGTTTCTGGAGCAAGGACGAAATCCTGATCGCGGTGGAGCACAACCTGCCGGTGATATTCATCGTACTGACCATGCTCACCGCGTTCCTGAGCGCGCTGTACATGGCCCGTGCCATGTTCGTAGTGTTCTTCGGACCCGAGGGCGAAGACAGCCACCACGCCCACGAATCGCCTGTGCTGATGACCGGCGTCATGGCCGTGCTGGCCGTGCTGGCAATCGGCTTTGGCTGGATCGCCTTCAACTGGCCTGGCGCATTCGATGGTATCGGCGGCTTCGTGTTCTATGACCACGCGGAGAAATTCCACTTCAACTACGTGCTGGGAGCGTTGTCGATAATCCTGGCGGTCGGAGCCTTTGTGCTGGCGTGGTTGATCTACGTGCGTCGCGCCATCTCCCACGAGCCGTGGCGGGCGCGTTTTGCGGTGGTTTTGAAAGTGGTGGAATGCCGGTACTACGTCGATGAAGCGTACCAGTGGGCCATTGACCGGGTGATACTCACCGTGTCGGCGGCCCTTGCGTTCTTTGACCGTGCCGTGGTCAACGACGTTGCTGTCAACGGCCCGGCCGACGTCGTGCGCAAGGCGGGTGTCGCTCTGCGGCTCCACGTAACCGGTCATGTTTACACTTATGCCCTGGCCGTGGCGCTGGGCGTGATCGGACTGGCGATTTTCTGGTGGCTGCGCTCGGTGTAATCGCCAGCGCCGACCGACTTTGACCATGGGCAATTTCGACCAGGTATCCCTGCTGCTGTTGGTGCTGGTGCCGTTGGCCGGCGCAGCGCTGGCCATGTTCCTGCCCAAGGACCGCCCGAGAGATGCGTGGCAGTTCGCCATCTTCGTCGCCGTGGTGTGCTTCGTCTTGTCGGTCATCGTGTTCCTGCGCTACGACTACGGCGCCGGTGGCGTCCAGATGGTTCGGGAGTACCCCTGGATCGGCCAGCCGGTGAACATAACGCTCCACTTCGGGCTCAACGGCATCGGCGCGCCCCTGGTCCTGCTCAACGGCATCGTGCTGCTGGGCGCGGTGCTGATCAGCCAGACCATCACCCGGCGGACGCGGGACTTCTTCGTGCTGTTGCTGGCCCTGGGCGCCGGCGTGTTCGGCGTGTTCGTGGTGCGCGACCTGTTCTTCCTGTTCTTCTTCTACGAGCTGGCCGTGCTGCCCATGTACCTGCTGATCGGCGTTTGGGGCAGCAGCACCGACTTCGGCTCTTTCCTGCGCACCAAGGAATACGGCGCGATGAAGCTGATGCTGATGCTGGTGGCCGGCAGCATCCTGATCTGGGTCGGCATCCTGGCCCTGTACGTGGCCTCGTCGCAGGCTGGCGACCCCACCTTCAACATCGACAAGCTTGCCGCGCTGCAGCAGAGCGGAGCCGTCTCGCGACTGACCCAGATGTGGGTTTTCCCCTTCTTCGCGCTGGGGTTCGGTGTGCTGGCTGGCTTGTGGCCCTTCCACACCTGGTCGCCGGACGGTCACGTCGCCGCGCCCACCGGTGTCAGCATGCTGCACGCCGGCGTGCTGATGAAGCTGGGCGCCTTTGGCATCATCCAGGTGGGCATGATCCTCGCGCCCCAGGGCGCGGAGGTGTGGATGCCGGTGCTGGTCGGCCTGGGCACGGTGAACGTCATCTACGGGGCGATTTCCGCCCTGTCGCAGAACGACCTCAAGTACGTCATCGGCTATTCCAGCGTCAGCCACATGGGCTATGTGCTCATGGGCATTGCCACGCTGCACCCGGTGGGCTTGGCCGGCGCGGTGCTGCAGATGTTCTCCCACGGCATAATGACGGCCCTCATGTTCGCCATGGTTGGAGCCATTTACGAGCGGGCTCACGTCCGCGACAGCATGATCCTGAACGGTCTCATCAAGCGCATGGGTACGACGACCTTCTTCTTCGCCATCGCCGGCCTGGCATCCCTGGGTCTCCCCGGCTTGAGCGGGTTCATCGCCGAGTTCATGGTGTTCACCGGAGCCTTCCGCACGTACCTGCCGCTGGCGGTGCTGGGCGTCATTGGCGCGGCCATCACGGCGGTTTACATCCTGCGCCTCCTGGCCCGTTCCTTCTTCGGCGAGGGCGACCCGCAGTGGGACCACCTCACCGACGCCAGCGCGGTGGAAAAAGGCGTCGGCGCTGCCTTCGTCCTGATCCTCATCGCGGTCGGCGTCTGGCCCGCCCCGCTCCTGCGCGTCATCAACACCGGCGTGGAAAGCGCGCTGGCGGTGTTTTAGGCGGTTATCGACATGCCAATCGACTACACCGCCAACCTGCATCTGCTGACGCCGGAGTTCGTCCTCACGGCGCTGGCGTTCCTGGTGTTCACGGTGGACCTGTTCCTGCCGGAGAGCAGGAAGGAATGGCTGGCCGGTCTGTCGGTGGTCAGCCTGGTGGTCGTGATGGTTATCGCCATTCTCATGCGTCCGTCCGGTTCGGTTGAGCTGTACGGTGGACTGATCGTCGTCGACAGTTTCGGCCTGTTCTTTAAGATATTCTTCCTCGCCATCGGTGTCGGCATCATCGCGCTTTCGGTCGAGTACGGGCGCGACCGTTTTGAGTATCGCGGCGAGTTCTACGGTCTGCTGCTGTTCTCCATCTTGGGCATGAACCTGATGGCAATGTCCCGGGAGCTGCTCACCGCCTACATCGCCCTGGAACTGCTGTCCTTCAGCCTGTACGTCATGGTGGCGTACGGCCTGCGCGAGGCCCGCTCCAACGAGGCTGGCATCAAGTACATCATCATCGGCGCGCTGTCCTCGGCCATCATGCTCTACGGGCTGAGCAACATCTACGCCGCGCTGGGGACCACCTTCTTTGCCGGCATCGCCGAGGAACTGGCGTCGCCGGGCACCGTGAGCCCGGTCCTGTGGGTGGGTGTCGCGCTGCTGGTGGTGGGACTGGGGTTCAAGCTCTCGGCGGTGCCGTTCCACATGTGGGCCCCCGACGCTTACGAGGGCGCGCCGCTGCCGGTGACGGCTTACCTGGCCATCGGCTCCAAAGCAGCCGCGTTCGCCCTGACCCTGCGCCTGTTCGCGGAGGCCATAGTTCCCGCGGTCGACCGCTGGGACGAGTGGCAGTTGGTCATCGCCGTGCTGGCCGCCATCACCATGCTGGTGGGCAACCTGGTGGCCCTCGCCCAGCGGAACCTGAAACGACTCATGGCCTACAGCAGCATCGGACACGTGGGCTACGCGCTGGCCGGCATCGCGGTGCTAGGCAGCGACTTCGCCCTGGCCGCCAAGTCGGTGGTGTTCTACCTGGTGGTGTATGCCGTGACCAACCTGGTGGTGTTCGCCGGCGTCACCGCCTACTACAACCGCACCGGGCAGGACAACATCGCGGACCTGGCCGGGCTGGCCGACCGTCAGCCCTTCGTGGCCGCCTCCATCGCCATCGGCTTGTTCTCCCTGGCGGGACTGCCCATCTTCGCCGGGTTCACCGCCAAGTTCTACCTCTTCGCGGCCGTGGCCGACGGTGGGTTCCTGTGGCTAGCCGGCGTCGCGATTTTCGCCAGCCTCATCTCCCTGTATTACTACCTGCAGGTGCTCCGCCAGATGTATATCGAGCGCCCGCCCAATCCCGACCACGCGGAAGAAGAGCACGAACCCGCCGCAGATCACGCAGACACCCACGGCCACGGCGACCACGAAGAACCGCCGGTTGCCCCGATGCCGCGCCCGTCGCTGCTGCTCACGGCCACCATGGGCGCAGGGCTGCTGGTGGTGGTCTGGTTGGGAATCTATCCTGCCCCGCTACTGGGCCTGATCGATGCTGCCAGCGCGGCCATCGTTCCGTTGGGGTAGAGTGGGGAAGCGGGTCCAGTGGTCCACCGGAACGAGACAATACGAAGGAAAACCATGAAATTATTGCTAGTGGCATTAGTCTTGGTTTCCGCTCTCGTTGGCGCAGGAGTGGCGTTGGCCCAATCCGGCAGTGCCGCGCCGGCAACGAGCAACCTATCCGTAGGCGACGGAGTCAATCCTGGTGAGGTGGTTGTCGCTTGGGACCACGTTCCCCAAGCAACCCACTACCGCATAGGCTACGTCAATATGCAGACCGACTACCCCCTCGCAATTTCCAGCGTGACTGGCGATTGGATCAATGCTTTCATCTATGTTGACGAAAACGCTCAGAATGTGGCGGTCTCCAACGGACGGGCGGAATACACCGTCAGGAGACTGGAGCAGGACGTCCGCCACGCCTTTACGGTCTTGACCAGCAGCAATTTCGTCGATACCGGCGGTGGTGGCAGCGTAATCAGCACGTTTGCCTGGCCGCCCATCGGCGCACGTTGGGAGTTTCACACCGTTGCCGATCGCGGAGGTGCGACGACGCCCGCTCCTGGATTTGATTTCGTCAGCATGTATCCGAACTGCGACGCTGTACGAGCGCATTACCCCGGTGGGGTTCAGCGAGGCAGCCCGATTTATCGCTCCGCTCTCGACCGGGATGGGGACGGCGTCGCTTGCGAACCTACGAGCGTTGGCCCAACAGGTGATTACCTTCCAATTCGGGCTATCGGCACGTTCACCGGGACGGGAGACAACGCTGACAATGTGATTAGTCTCGTGGCCGGGGTGTATCGTGTAACCGCTTCAAGACAGTCGACTGACGGCAATTTCTTTGTCGAGGTTGTGGAGTTGAGTACCGGCGACGAACGTTTTGTCGGCATCTATGGTCGCGGTGAAACTGGGGGCTCACAAATACTGACCATCTATGATGATGAGTCTGATTTCCGGCTGCAACATGGCAGTTACATATTGCAGGTGGACACGGACAATGATTGGGAGATTCGGATAGATTTGCTCATGGCTCATTAACGTGCAGCAATTGCGGGCTTGCGAACTCGAATGCTTGCTAAGGAACCATCATGATCATCGCAGTAATCGGCAACTACGACCCGCCACCCCACGTGTACGCTCTCGCTGAGGGCGTCGGCAAGGAGTTAGCACGTCGCGGCATCACCCTGGTGTGCGGCGGTCTCACCGGGGTGATGGAAGCGGTGTGCAAGGGATCCAAGTCGGAAAACGGCACCACCATCGGCATTCTGCCCGGCGGGTCGCCCCACACGGCCAACGAGTACGTGGACTTTCCCGTCGCGACCAACATGGGGTTTGCCCGGAACGTCGCGGTGGTCAGCACGGGACAGGCTGTAATAGCGGTCGGAGGCGCCTTCGGGACCTTGTCGGAGATTGCCTATGCTCTGAGCTACGGCATACCCGTGGTCTCGCTGCACAGCTGGCCGCTGACCCTGCGCGGCGACGGCCTCCCTGTGGGCGACAATTACATCATCGCCGATGATCCCGTCGACGCCGTGGACAAGGCGGTGGCGGCGGCCCTGGCCCGCACCGACGAGACTCAGACCGTCGCCTTCTCCGAACCCCTGCCGGAGGTGCCCAATGGCTGATGCCACCATCGCATCCGTGGTCGGGCGGGAGGCGCTGGACTCCCGGGGCAACCCGACGGTTGAGGCGGAAGTCACCCTGTCCGACGGCAGCGTGGGCTTGGCGCTGGTGCCGTCGGGAGCTAGCACCGGTAGCTACGAGGCCCTGGAACTCCGGGATGGTGACCGGACCCGCTTCGGCGGAAGCGGCACGTTGACCGCCGTTGCCAACGTGAACGACCGCATCGGCCCCGCGCTGAACGGAGCGTCGCCCTTCGACCAGGCGGCCATCGACCTCCGGTTGAACGAGCTGGACGGCACCGCCGACAAGAGCGGCCTGGGCGCCAACGCGGTGCTGGCAGTCTCCATGGCCACGGCCCGCGCCGCCGCCGTGTCCGCCCATGGGGGCTCCCTGTGGCGACACCTGGCTGATGGCAGTCCGGTGAGCCTGCCCGTGCCGCTGCTGAACATCCTCAACGGTGGCCGGCATGCGTCCAACTCGGCCGACGTGCAGGAGTTCATGGTCGCCCCCGCCGGTTTCGATCGATTTTCGGACGCGCTGCGGGCTGGCGTGGAGATCTACCAAGCCCTGAAATCCATATTGAGGAGCGGCGGGCACAACCTGAACGTCGGCGACGAGGGCGGGTTCGCGCCGACCCTGCCGTCCAACCGCGACGCCATCGAGGTCGTGCTGCAGGCCATCGAGACCGCCGGATACCGGCTCGGCGATCAGGTGCACATCGCCCTGGACGTGGCGGCTTCAGAGCTTTGGGATGCGGATGCTTCGAATTACCATCTGGAACGTGAAGGGGTTTCGCTTACTGCCGGGGAACTGGTGGATCTGTACGCCGGGTGGTGCGCTGAGTATCCCATCATCAGCATCGAAGACGGGCTCTTCGAGGACGATTGGGATGGTTGGGCGACCCTGACCCGGCGGCTCGGAGATTCGGTGCAACTGGTCGGCGATGACCTGCTCGTCACCAACATCGGCCGGCTCCAGCGGGGCATCTCTGACCGGGCCGGCAACGCCATCCTGCTCAAGCCCAACCAGATCGGCACGCTATCGGAGACCGCCGCTGCCTTGGGCATGGCTCGGGACGCCGGCTGGACCGCGGTCATGAGCCACCGATCCGGGGAGACCGAGGACACCACCATCGCCGACCTCGCCGTAGCCTGGAACGTCGGCCAGATAAAAACCGGCGCGCCGGCGCGATCCGAGCGGGTGGCCAAGTACAACCGCCTGCTGCGCATCGAGGCCGAGTTGGGAAGCTTGGCCCGGTACGCCGGCCCGGAGGTTTACCAGGGTCTCGGCTCCCGTTAGATCGGCGTCTGTGGTGGCGTCCGGTCCCGGCCCGGATGTGCCTTTTCGGTGGTATAATCGCGGACGCCGGCCGGGTCGAATCAATCGTGATAATCACGCCGCCGGCTGGATAGCACGTATATCGCGTGCTCTGCCTGTCATAACATTTGGCCACGTTTGAACTGACGGGAGGCATTCCACGATGGCGACGCGCATCGGTATCAATGGGTTCGGGCGGATCGGACGGCTGGTCGCTCGGGCGGCGCTTTCACCCACGTACCACAACCGTTTGGACCTGGCCGCCGTGAACGGGTTGGGGGATCCCGATACCGCCGCACATCTTTTCAAGTACGATAGCACCTACGGCCCCTATGCCGGCACAGTGGGTACCGACAATGGGAACATAGTCATCGATGGCAAGTCGATCCGCATGTTCCAGGAATCGGATCCGGCCAACATTCCCTGGTCTGAAATGGGCGTCGACATCGTCGTGGAATGTACCGGTGCGTTCACCGACGCGGCCAAAGCCGCGGCCCACATCGATAGCGGTGGCGCCAGCAAGGTCATCATCTCCGCTCCGGCCAGCGGCGCGGATGCCACCATCGTACTCGGCGTGAACGACGAGATTTACGACGATGGCCAGCATCGCATCATCTCCAACGCCTCCTGCACCACCAACTGTTTCGCACCCATGGTCAAGGTCCTGCACGACGCGTTCGGCGTGGAGCGCGGCCTGATGTCCACCATCCACGCCTATACCAACGACCAGAGCATCCTGGACCGCAACCACCGGGACCTGCGCCGGGCCCGGGCAGCCGCTCAGAACATCATTCCCACCAGTACCGGCGCGGCCCGCTCCGTGGGTGTGGTGCTCCCTGAGTTGAACGGCAAGCTCCACGGCATCGCGTATCGCATCCCCACGTCCATCGGCTCCGCCACCGACTTCGTGGCCGACCTCAAGCAGAACGTTACCAAGGACGAGGTCAACGCCGCCTTCAAGGCCGCAGCCGAGGGCCCGTTGCGGGGCATTCTCGAATACACCGAGGATCCGATCGTCAGCTCCGATATCCGCGGCAACACGCACAGCTGTGTCTTCGATGGTCTGAGCACCATGGTGCTGGACGACAGTATGGTCAAGATCCTCGGCTGGTACGACAACGAGTGGGGATACTCCTGCCGCACCGCCGACCTGTGCTGCCTGATTTCGTAGTGATTCCCGGCGGTTGATGCGTTCACCTCCCATGGACGCCCGGAGGCTTCGCTGGTTAGCCCCCCTGCGCAGGCTGTGGGGGCCTAATTTTCTGCTGCCCGCGCTGCTGATCGCCGCGCTGGCCCTCCGCCTGTACGGCATCGACTGGGACGACGGCCACGGTTTCCACCCGGACGAGCGGTCCTTCTACCTGCGCGCCGACGACATGTTCCGCGTGCTCACCGAGGCGCCGGGACACGAAACCTGGCTGGCGCAGTGGCCCGAAATGCGGTCGGGCTTGCCCGGCATCGGGACTGCGCTGTCAGCAGAGGAAAGCCCCCTCAACCCACACTGGTTCCCGCTGGGCAGCAGCCTGATCTACGCCCTGGTGCTGATCCGTTCAGTGGCTGAGTTGTTCACCGACTGGGGCGCCATGGACATGCGGTTCGCCGGCCGAACCCTGGCTGCCCTGGCTGATACGGCGTCCGTCTTCCTGGTGTTCGCCATCGGGCGCCGGATGTACGGCACGTGGACGGGCCTGCTGGCAGCCGCCCTCACCGCCTTTGCCGTCATCCACATCCAGCACGCTCACTTCTACCGGCCGGAACCGTTCACGGTTCTCACGTCGCTGGCGGCGTTGTGGGCCATGCTCCGGTTTGCGGACACGGCTCGGATGCGTGATGCCGCCCTGCTGGGTCTGCTGGTGGGCCTGGCCATGGCGCCCAAGGTGTCGGTTGCGCCGATACTGGCGCCGCTGGCGCTGGTTTTCCTTTGGACCTGGAAGGACCGTGCTGGCGGGTGGTCCGATCTGACCGTGTGGTCGGCCGTGAGGTTCGCGCCCTCGGTGTTGGTGGCCGGCCTGCTGGCCTTGGCGGCGTTTTTCATCACCACTCCGTACGCGTTGCTCGACCTCAGCACCTTCGTCTCCGACATTCGGGCCCAGGCCGAAATGGCGCGCGAGGCCGGCCACTGGCCCTTCACGTGGCAGTACGCCGACACGCCGGCATTCTGGTATCAGATCCGTCAGAGCTCGGTTTGGGGACTGGGCCTGCCGCTGGGGATCGTCGCCTGGTTGGCCGCGCCCTTCACCGCATGGATGGCCTGGCGCGGAGGTGTAACCCAGCGCTCCGACCTTCTGCTGCTGGCATGGGCCGTGCCGGCCTTCATATTCCTCGAGCTGTTCGAGGTCAAATTCCTGCGCTACGTGTTCCCGCTGATGCCCTTCTACGTGCTCATGGGAGCGCGCATGCTGATCGGTTTCGTGGAATGGGCGCGTCAGCAGCGTTCCCGCATTCCGGGAGGCCTATCCGCTCTGCCGCACGATGCGCCGTTCTCCGAGGAATGGCACGCGACCCCACCAACCATGGGCGACGATCTGATCTTCGACGAACCAATCTTCGGCGATGACGCGCCGTTTTCGGAGGAGTGGCACGCTACGCCGCCCACCGGCGGCATCGTGGTGTCGGCGACTGGGAGGCCGGTGGAACCCGACGACCTCGCAGATCACCGGCCCTCGGGTTGGCAGAGGTTTGCCGACATAGGTCGGCGGTACGCCTATCCGGTCAGCATTGCGGTGTTGATCATAGTTGTCGCGTCCACTGTCCTGTACGCCCTCGCCTTTTCCGGCATCTACGGTCGTCCTCACACTGCGGTGACGGCCGCGGAGTGGATCAACGCCAACGTGCCGCCCGGCGCCTCCATCATCAACGGAGGTTCCTATTGGGACGAACGCATACCCGACCTCGGCCGGTACGACGTATGGACGTTTGCCGCCTACCATCCCGACGATGACCGCAGCAAAATCCCCGACCTGGTCGACCGCCTGTCCTCCAGTGATTACCTGGTCTTCTATTCGAACCGCGCCTACGGGTCGGTTGCCCGCCTGCCCGACGAGTATCCGCAGAGTTCGGCGTTCTTGCGCCTGTTGTTCGCCGGAGACCTGGGCTACCGGCTGGAGCGGTCATTCTCCTCGTATCCCTCGCTGGCCGGCTTCGAGTTGCGGGACGATCCCTACGACCGTGCCGGTCTCCCAGCGCCGTCGGTAGCCGACCCGAGCCCGTTGGAAACGCGTGCCGGCTTCGGGTTGAATCTCGGCTATGCCGACGAAAACGTCATCGCATATGACCACCCTCTGGTGCTGGTCTTCCGCAACGCGGATCGCCTGACTTCCAGTGAAATCGGGTCTCGCATCGAAGACGCGACGGCCCGGCGGGAAGAACTCCCACCACTGATGCTGTCACCCGACGCTCGGGAGGCCCAGCACAACGGCGGCGCCTGGTCGGACGTGTTTCGTCGGGACGGTTGGGCCAACCGCGTGCCGTGGCTGAGCTGGTTCCTGGCGCTGGAGGTTATTTGCCTGGTCGCCTTTCCGCTGACCTGGTGGATCCTGCGTCCGCTGCACGACCGGGGGCTGCTGTTTTCCCGGGTGGTTGGATTGCTCCTGGTGGCATGGGTGGCGTGGCTGCTGGTCAACTTTGGCGTCGTCCAGTTTTCGCTGGGCGCAATAGTAGTCGCCATGCTGATTTTGGCGGTGCCATCGGCGGCGGTCCTGGCGATTCGTTGGCGGGAGATGGCCGCATGGCTGCGCGAACACTGGCGCATGGTCATCGCCGCCGAGGCTCTGTTCATCCTGGCATACCTGGTCTACGTGCTGATTCGGGCGGCCAATCCCGACCTGTGGCATCCGTGGCGGGGAGGCGAAAAGCCAATGGAGCTGGCCTATTTCACCGCAGTGGCACGCTCCTCGGTGCTTCCACCCTACGATCCGTGGTTCGCGGGTGGATACCTGAACTACTACTACTGGGGCTACTTCATCCTTTCCATTCCCACCCGCCTGACCGGCATCCCGCCGGTGACGGCGTTCAATCTGGCCGTGCCGACCCTGTTCGCGCTGACTGCCACCGGCGCCGGCGCCCTGGCGTACTACTTCGTCAAAGCGGCCGGCGGGGCTCGCGCGGAAACCCTGTCGCCCGATCCGTCGGCTCGCAGCTGGACGCGAGTGCTTGCATGGCTCCGCATGCGGCGGTGGCTGCCCGGCGGCGCGGCGGTGGTCGGCCTCGCGTCAGCGGTCATGGTGACGGTGGCAGGGAACCTGGACGGGGCCGTGCAGTTGTTCCACATCCTGTGGGCCAGGGTCAACGGTATGGCCGTTCCCCTGTCGAGTTTCGACTTCTGGCGCAGCAGCCGCGCCATACCGGAGATCGCGAACTTCGAGCCCAACGCGCTGACCCCGTGGTTGGAGACGCGTGACCACGTCGATCTCGGGTTTCACATCACCGAATTCCCGTATTTCACCTTCCTCTTTGCCGACCTGCACGCCCACATGATGACCATGCCCTTCGCGCTCCTTGCCGTGGCGCTGGGGTTCGCGACGCTGATGGGCGTGTCGAAAGCAGGACCGAAGAGCATCTGGACGTGGGTGTGCGCCGCCATGATGGGGCTGGCGGTGGGAAGCCTGTGGACCATCAACTCGTGGGAATATCCGGCATACGCCCTGCTCATGGTCGGGTTCACGGTGGCCGCGGCATGGATGATGCCAGGCGAACTCAAGGCGCGGGTGGCCCTGGGCATCGCCCTGACAACGGTCGCGGCGGCCGTGAGTTACGTCGCCTTCCTCCCGTTCCACGCCGCGACCGAGACCTTCGGCACCGGTATCGAACCGACCCGCTGGCGCACCCCGCTGGCCAACTACTTGCTCATACACGTGCTGCCAATGTTGGCGACTTTGGCCCTGCTGTCGGCGACGCTGCCGAAAGCAGCAACTCCCGTTTTGTCGCGAATCAGAGCGGCAACCCCGATCCCGGCGGCGCACCAGTGGCTCCTGGTGGGCACGCTGGCCGGCATCGCGCTGGCGTGCTACTTCTGGGCGGCCGGCTTCCTGACCGCCGGGGTGCTCATGGTCCTGCTCACACTGGTCTGTTGGTCGCTGGCCGCGACATTGCTACGCGGCGAGGGGCCGGCGGCCCGATCCGACGTGGCGGCCCTGGGGATGCTGGCCATCGGCCTGGCCATCGGCATCGGCGTGGATTTCATCCGGGTCGAGGGTGATATTGCCCGAATGAACACGCTGTTCAAATACTACCTGGTAGTGTGGCTGCTGTTCGGCGTGGCCGGAGCCTACGGCTTCTGGCGAGGTTGGACGGCGTGGCGCTCCCATCAAGGATTCTTCAGCAGTTTGCTGCGCTTAACGTTCGCACAGGTGGTCGTAATTGTGGCAGTCGGGGTGATGATATACCCGGCGCTGGCGACTCCCGTACGCATCCAGGACCGGTTCCAGCCTACGCCGTTGACCCTGGACGGGGCCGCGTGGATGTCAGACGCCGTCCACTGGGAACGCGACGAGCCCATCGAAATGCGCTGGGACGCCGACGCGATTCGATGGCTGCAGGACAACGTTTCGGGATCCCCGGTGGTTCTGGAGGCGCATGGCGACCAGTACCGCTGGAACGGTCGCATGTCGGTGTACACCGGGTTGCCGACGGTGATCGGTTGGCCGTGGCACCAGACCCAGCAGCGCAACGACTGGGACCTGATACGGCAGCGAGCCCGGGACGTGTCCAGCATCTACAACACCCTCAGCAAGAAGGCGGCGCTGGACCTGATCGACCAGTACGACGTTCGCTACATCGTGGTGGGCGACCTGGAGCGGATCTACTATCTCGCGGATGGCATAGAAAAATTCGAGCGCATGGTTGAGGACGGCGATCTCGAATTGGCTTATGCCAACGACCGGACTACCATCTACCGCGTTATGGACAGGTAGGCGTCTGCCCCATCACCGGTTCAGGCAAACCCGGCCCGCGCGCCCAGTTTAGTGGATCGTCAGAATCAGGATTTTCGAGACTCAAGGATTGTCAGGATTGAGACTGCTCTTTGATGGAACTCACCCAATCCTGTCCAATCATAAAATCCCGCAAATCCTGATTCTGACGTTCCTCTCCACCGCGATCCGCGTACGCTTGAAGCCTCCTGCCATACTGATCGCTGTCCAAAGTTTCCCGGGTTGAGTCCACCAGGCAGGAGACGACCTTGCCTCTGGTAAGATGCCCGCAGGATCTTTTTCGATTGTGAGGTGCTTCGTGCTCTTTCCGGACTCATCGACGGATCGGCTGCTGGCCAATCTGGATGCGGGACAACCCTCCCTCTGCGCCTACGTTTTCAGCCACCCGAACATGGTGGAAGTGGCCGGCCTGGCGGGCATCGACTGCTTCATGGCCGACATGATGTTCACCGCTCACGATTGGGACAACATCGCCCACCTGATCCGGGCGGCCCGGGGTACCGGCATCTCTCCCATGATCCGCGTGCAGGCGTTTCCCTGGGCCACCGGCACCGACCGGCGCACCGTTTCCGACGCGGCCCGCGCCTTGTCCCTCGGAGCCACCGCCGTCACCGTTTCGGTAGGCTCAAAGGAGGAGGTCCAGGAACTGATGGGCCTGCGGGACGACTGGCACCGCCTCATCCACCTGCGCCGCTTCGACACCGCCGAGGACTTCCCCGAGTTCAACCGCAAGACCCGAGAAGGTACCCTGGTAGTGCCAACCGTGGAGAGCGAGGGCGGCCTGCGTGACTTGGACGACATCCTGGCTATCGACGGCATCCGACTCGTGTGGCTGGCCGCGGGTGACATTACCAAGATCCTCGGCGTGCCCTTCAAGTACGAGGACCCCAAGGTCATGAGGCTGTTGGAGAACGCCGTGAAGACCGCCGAGAAGCACGGCGCGGCCATCATGTACAACATGGGCCTGGACTCGCCTGACTTCGATGCCATGGCAGCATCCGCCAGGCGCTACTTCGATGTCGGGGTGCGTGTCGTTGGACTGGGAGCCATGGAGTGGCACGCGCAAATGGCCCTGCAACAGATCCGCCGTGGCGCCATCGGGTAAAGCGTAAATCGGGGCCACCGCCTCACGGGTGCCCCGATTGTCACCGCGACGAGAGTGGCGATGCGGCGAAACCAGAGCGCCACCAGCGATCCGTCCGCTTGGCTATTCCCAAGTCGCTCTGGCAACCCTGGCGCCACCAAATCGTCATCCCCTCGCAAGCAGGGATCCGGATCCCGCTGTGAATAGCGTCGTTCTGGGTTACCGCGACGGCGCGAACGACGGGGGTACTCTGAAAGTACCCCGACCCGTGCGGCGGCGAGATTGCCACGCTGCGCTCGGAATGACATGTTGCGCGAGAGTCGGAGGGCGAGGTTGACCCCGTTTTGACCGTGCTGCGAGGCTTACCCTATAATCGCCTCCGCTGCGCCACTACTTTCACACCCTGGCGCGCCGCCAAGTATCTTCAGGAGGTACCACTGTGGCAATCGAATCCGTCCGCGTCGGCCTGATCGGCGCCGGCCGTAATACTCGCGATCGACACATTCCGGGGTTCGATGAAACCCGGGGCGTGGAGATCGGCGCCGTCGCCAACCGGTCCCGCGAGTCGGGCCAGCGTGTTGCCGACGCCTTCAACATCCCCACCGTATACGACAACTGGGAAGAACTGCTGGAAGACGAGAGCCTGGACGCCGTTTGCATCGGCACCTGGCCCTACATGCACCGGACGCTGACCGTGGCGTCGCTGGAAGCGGGCAAGCACGTGCTGTGCGAGGCGCGCATGGCCATGACCGCCGCCGAGGCGCACGAGATGCTCGCCGCGTCCCAGGCGTCGCCCAACCTGGTTGCCCAGATCGTGCCGTCGCCCATGAGCTTCGGCATTGACGACCTGCTGATCCGCCTGATATCCGAGGGATTCATTGGCGATCTCGTGTCCCTGGATGTGCAATCCCAGACCGGATTCACGGACCGTGATTCCACGCTGCATTGGCGCCAGGACCGAGACATGAGCGGGTTCAACATCCTGAACATGGGCATCTGGTACGAGGCCATGATCCGCTGGGTGGGCCGGGCGACACAGGTGATGGCCATGAGCAAAATCACCATCCCCCATCGCCGGGACGACGACGGCAACTGGCGCTCGATCACGGTTCCGGACACCGTCGACATCCTGTGCCGTCTGGCCAACGGTGCCAACGCACATCTGAAATTCAGCGCCTGCGCCGGCCTGTCTCCCGGCAACTCCGTTTGGATCTACGGCACCGACGGGACCATCCACGTCGACGGCCAGATGCGCGTCTACGGCGGGAAGCGCGGTGACTCCCAGTTGCAGGAAATCGCCAACCCGCCGGAAAACCGCTACTCGTGGTCCGTCGAGCAGGAGTTCATCGCCTCCATCCGCGACGGAGCCCCGGTGATGCGCACCCCGTTCAACGTCGGCGTTCACTACATGGAGTGGACCGAAGCGGTAACCGTCAGCGCGCAAACCGGCGAGGCAGTCTACCTGCCGCTATAGCTCGCCGAACCAACTGGAAAAATTGTAGGGGCGAATAATCATTCGCCCCACTTTTATCAATAGAGAGGACAGTGCAACACGCTCACTCGTTGGGATCGCAGTACCGGATCGGGAAAGCCGCGCCCTTCTTCTGGTATCGCGCAGGTACGCGCTTGCCGACGTAGTAATTCTGAATGTCTTCTTCGGCTTCTCCCCCAACGAAACCTCGTTTACCTGGCATATCATCACCCAATAGTATGGGAAAATTCTCTTTGGTTGCTTCAATCCAAGGCTGCTGTGGCCTAAAACCCACAACCACCACTCCCCGGACATGGGCGAGCACTAGGTTGTATCGACGTGCTCTATGGACGTTTACGGGCCATGCTGCTCGTACTGCATCATAGGTTGAGTGAACGTAGTATCCGTGGTTGATGCAAATGCACATCAAGGGTTCGCGGACCACGAACTCCTCAGCCTCAAATTCTGCAATAATTTCATCGGCATGTCGGCATCCGAAATCTCTCGAGCCATTGCCGGCTGCTTTGTTTGTCAATCCTGGGTAAGCGTCGATTAGCGCTGCTTCGACTTCATACGCCGCAGATGAGGTCGGCAACCCGTGCCGATGAATCACATGAGACACGTCGAGACCGGCGGCACGAATTTCCTTGATGCGCGCTATTTTCGGGTCTGATACATCGGCAGGATCAACGCTGACCGCACCCTTGATATGCGCAAAAATCCGATTGTCCTTCCCTTTGCCAACATAGAAGGTTTCGCCGTTACGCGGATCGATCAAGCGATACACGTACCATTTCAGCTGTTTCTGCACCTCTTGAGGAAAACTATCCCTAGGCATCGCTGGTTCTCCCTTCCAATATTCCTGCCATTCCTTCGCAGGAAGGATTCAAGAACGCTGCAAGTGGCAAGGCTCTGGGTTGCTAATCGCGCAGGAATTATGGATCTCCGGCTTGACTATCTACCTGTCGATCAGGCAGGCAATCACCTGGGGCGCCGCCGTGGCCGCCCGCTCGGACAGCTCAGCGTCGGTCAACGTGACGATGGGGTGCTCGACGATCGCCAACCCGTACTCAGGATCGCCGCGCATGCGGGACATGGCGCGGGCCTGGCTGGTGAAGGGTCGGGTGGTCAACACGGTGGACGGGATCCCCAGCAGCTCTGTTTCCATTGCGTCGTGCACACTGCACGCGGTGCAGGACCCTCATTCCGCCGTGGCGTGTATTGCCACGTCAACGCTCTTTGCGGTGCGCTGCAGGTCCTCGATGCGGGCCGGCCACTGCCAGCCGCCCTTGTTGTGCTCCACCGTGCCGGCGATATCGTAGCGTTCGCCGATGATGGCGGTGATACGGCGGAGCAGGTCCTCCGAATGTGGCTTGTTGTTGGCGAACAAGCCGATCACCTTGCCGTCCAGGGTCGCCGGGCGCTGCGCCAACCGCGATGGGGCCGGCGGCGAGTCGTCACGTGGGTCCAGCGTGACGATTTGTGAGCCTTGTGCTGTCATGGGATCACCTCCTTGTTCGGTTCCAGCCCGCGGGATAGAGCGGGATCACGGTGGCGTCAGTGGGGTACGGCCACTTGGCGAATTACCGAGCGGCTGGAACCCCAGGTGGCGATGAGGCTCACGAATGCGCCGGCCATCCCGCCCCCGGGCAGCACGGTGATCCGGTCGGCTTCCGGGACCACTGGCACCAACCGATCGTGATCCAGTTCGTGGCCCATCCGCTTCCATCGCATCCACTCCGCAACCGGCAGCCTCGCTTTGTCGTGCAGAAAATCGGCCACCCGCTGCCGCGACCAGCCGGCCGCCGCCACATGCTGCATGGCTTCCGGGCTGATGACGCAGATCACTTCCGGCATTCCCGGGCCGAAGGCCAGCATGGAGTGGGCCACGGTGGTGAGAAAGTCGGCCGGATCCCGGCCTCCAAGCAGGGTTACCTGCAGGGGCGCCAGGGTCGCGAAGGCTCTCACGATTGTGGCGTCGTCGCCGTAGCCCAGTTCCGACGCCAGCGACGGCCAGGGGCTGATGGCCAGGTTCTCCGGGAAGCTGAAGGTGATCTTGCCGGCATGGCCGAAGGTGCTGTTGTCCATCACCACCGGAACCGAGCCGTAGAAGTTGGACTTGAACAGGTTCACCGCCCGTCCGATGGCGGCGTTGGCGCGGCTGCCGTTGCCCATCATCTCCACGCCCGCGTTCATCCCGACGGCCTCGGCGTAGGGGCCGCTGACCACCGTGAGCACGGTTGCACCGTTGGTGGACGTGCTGCTGGCGTGGAGGTTGAAGCTCCGATCCGTGATCGCCGACAGCGCGGCCATGACCACCGGGAAATGCTCTGGCAGGCAGCCGGCCATCACCGCGTTGACCGCCGCCTTGCCGGCCGTGAAGCGCTTCTGCCGGATGATCTCCGTTCCCAGGTCGTGGTCTGCATCCACACCCGCATAGTCCAGCATGGCCTGCACCCGCTCCGGGTTGGGTGGGACGACAGGCAGCCCGTCGGTCAGCCCGTTGGCGAAGTAAAAATCCTGGGCATCGTTCCAGGCGGCGAAGCTGAGGGTGGTCATGTGGCAATCACTCGCGATGTCGATCTTGCGGGATACGGGATTATCCCATCATTCGCGGTTGCCGGCGAGTGGCCGCCGTCCATTTCAGTGGCGCAGGCCGCCTCGCCGGAAGTCCGGCGCCTCCATAGGCATTTCGGTGACCACCAGGGGATCCTGCAGGCGGGAGGCGATGCGGGGGCGGGCGGATGCTATCGCCTCGATCTGCTGCGACGTGGTGATGATGGTGGGCAGTCTCTCCTCGTACCGGTACCCCATGATCTGGAACAGTTTGTCCTCGGCGAACGGCGTGCTCCGCTCTGCTCCCATGTCGTCCAGCACCAGCACGTCTGCGTTGCGGATCCGGTCGAGCAGGTCGTCGTGGTTAACGGCGCTATCCGGCGCGAAGGTGGCCCGCAGGTAGTCGAGGAGGTCGGCCACCGTCGCAAAGAAGACCTCGTCGCCACGGTCTTCGCGCTCGGTCGCGGCGGCCACCGCCAGGTGGGTCTTGCCCACACCGTAAGGGCCGTGCAGGCTCAGCCACCCGTCGGGTCTGTTCGCCCAGCTTTGCACGTATGACTTGGCCGTTTGCAGGCTGCGCTGCTGGTGGTCGGTCAAGCGGCCAGTGCCGACCGGGTCGAATGCAGCGAAGGTCATCCGCGCGCGCATGTTGGGCGGGATGGAGCCGATGGACCGGGCCGCTGAACCGCCCACTCTGCCCAGCCGGTGGAGACGCCCGAACCCGTCTGGCGATTCCAGCCGCGTGCGCAGGAAATCGTCCAGTCGGTTGGGGTCGCCCCGCAGGGTGATCACCGTGGGCCGACGCGCCGCGTGCCGGGAAGCCAGCAGTTGGAACAGCCGCTCCTGAGTCCAGGGAGTGGACGGCCGGGTGGGCAGGTCGTCCAGAACCAGCAGGGATGCGTCGCGGACCTGCTCGAACAGGTCAACGAATGGCTGGTCGGCCTCGTCGTCGAAACCGCTGCGCAGGTAATCGATGAGGTCCGCCGCAGTGATGAACAGGGCCGGGTTGCCCGTCTCGATGCGACGGTTGGCAATGGCGGCGGCCAGGTAGGTCTTGCCGCTGCCGCTGGGACCGACGAGGGTGAGCCACCCTTCGGGATTCTCGGCGTAGGCGACGGCAGCGCCCCGAGCGTTCCGAAAGGCCTGCCGCGCCGCTTCCTCTTGGCTCAGGCCGTCCGGATTGACGTTCTCGAACGTGGCCTGGCGCAGGGACCCGAGGTTGCTGTACCGTTCCAGGGCTTCAATGCGTTGCCGCTGATCAACGTCCTGTTCCTGGCACTGGCACGGGAACACCTTGCCAAAATTCGGGTTGGTTACGTGGACCCGCCGCGTGATCCAGCCCGCGCCGCCGCATCGGCGGCAATCCTCAGCCCCGTTCCGGCTCTCCGGGCTCCCAGGGTAGTCGGCCGTATCGGCGTCGATAGCTGTCCAGGTATCCCGAGCGGCTATCCGGCGCAGTATCGCTCCCAGGCTCTCCATGCTCATGGCTAATGTCTCTGCCTCGGTCGGTTAAGCCCGCACCGGCGGCGGTCTGTCGCTCTTGTTTCCATCTACGCAGCACCGCGTCGACATAGCGCCAATTGCGTACGTTGCGTTCCGCGGCGACGGCTATGGCGTCAGCTATCCAGTCCGCCGGGTACTCCTCTTCCGCCGCCCGCAACTGCTCCGCGATGCTGTGGCCGTAGGGGCCGATGTGCTGTTCGTATAACGTGAATATGTTAGCACGCGGTTCTTCGGTTGTCGGCGAATCAGGATGCGTTTCCGGCGCATCGGCGTCCGCCTGTCCCGCGAGGTCGGCGCCGGTCAACTCCGAGATGTCTGCCGTCTCTACATAGCGCCGGCAGTCGTCGTCGTTCAGCAGGACGCGCACCGTTCCGCGGTCCCGTATCGCCACCAGCGTGCCGCGATCGATGGCAGCCGCCAGCCCGGATCGCACAGAGTTCCCGTCTCCGCCGGACAGCGCAGCGCCCAGCACCCGATCGTCCAGCAGGTCCTCAATGGCTACGGACGGCGGCACCGACCGGCGCCGGGGTTCTTCCGCCAGCAGCGCCAGCGCCCGCAGCGTCACCTTGAGTTCGACGATGTCGTCGATGTCGGCCAGCCATTGCGCCATGGCCGCGGCCGGGATGGGGATCCGGCGTGCGTTGGCCGGCAGTGGTGCTGGGTAAGTCCGCGCCTTGCCAGCGACGTCGTCCATCTAGGCGACGGACTCCTCGTAGCGCGCCAGTTCGTCGAACCGCATCAGGTTGTCCCTGAAGTAGAGATGGAAACTTCCGGTGGGCCCGTGCCGGTGTTTGGCCACTATCAGTTCCACGATGCTGCGTGGGTAGGGCCTGCCGGGGGCATGCTGCTCCCACTCTTCCTCAGTGAAGTTGCGGTCCTCGCGGTAGAGGAAGGTCACCACGTCGGCGTCCTGCTCGATGCTGCCGCTGTCGCGCAGGTCGGAAAGCTGAGGGCGATGCCCGGGACGGTTTTCCACCACGCGGCTGAGCTGAGAGCAAGTAAACACCGGTACGTTCAGGTCACGGGCCATGCCCTTCAGAGACCGGGAAATCTCGCTGATTTCCTGCACCCGGTTCTCTCCATAGCCCTGACGCCGGCCGCCGCCCATGATTAACTGGAGGTAATCGACCACCAAAAAGTCCAGCCCGTGTTCCAACTGGAGCCGTTGCGCTTTGCTCCGCATGTCCATGGTGGTCTGGAAAGGTGTGTCGTCGATGAAAATGGGTAAGCCGGACAGCAGGCCCACCGCATCGGAGATCACGTTCTGCTCGCTCTCCGACAGCAGGCCGAGTCGGAGACGGTGTGAGTCGACGCCCGATTCGGCCACGAGCATGCGCATGGCCACCTGCTCGCGGCTCATCTCCAGGCTGAAGATGCCGCAGGTCTGGCCGGCTTTGGCCGCGTTGGTGCAGATGTTGAGGGCCAGGCTGCTCTTGCCCAGGCCGGGGCGCGCGCCGACGATCAACAGGTCGGACCGCTGCATCCCGCCCAGCAGGCTGTCGAAGTCGCTGTAGCCGCTCTGCAACGGCGGTTCGTCCGTCAGCGATACGTCGCCGATGTCCCCCTGCAGGTAGACATCCAGCACCGAGCTCAGTGGGATGAACCCCCGGTCGTCGCCGGTCGGGCGGACACCGAACAGCACCTCCACTGACTGGCGCATCGTTTCGTCAACGTCCGAACTCTCGTCGAACCCCAGCTCAGCGATGCGGTTCCCGGCTGCGATTACCCGCCGCTTGGCCGCCGTCTCGGCGACGATGGCAGCGTAGTGTTCCACGTTGACCGACGTGGGCGTTCCAGCAATCAGCTGACCCAGATAGGGCAACCCGCCCACCTGCTCCAGGCGTCCCTGGGTTTGCAGTTCCCGGGCGACGGTGATCTGGTCGATGGCCTCCTGACGGGAGAACACCGCCAGGCAGGCGGCAAAGCAGAACTGGTGACGGGCCCGGTGAAAGTCCTCGGGCTTGATCACCGGGGTCACGCGGTGCAGCGCGTCGCCGTCGATGAGCAGCGCGCCCAGAACCGCGGCCTCGGCCTCAGGGTCGTGGGGCAATTGCCGTTCGCTGTACGGGTCGGCAACCACGGCGTACCGGTCCTCTGTTGGAAAGCCGCAGCAGAATTCGCTGCGACCGGATGACGGTTACTAGCGGTCTACTCTTCCACGGCCGCGATGACGTTGATGGTCGCGCGGATTTCGCTGGACAGGTTCAGCACGACCTCGTACTCGCCAGGTTCGCGGATGGGTTCGACGCTGTTGGTGATGCGGCGGTCGATCTCACGCTCCAGCATCTCTCCGATGGCGTCGGCGATTCCGATCCCGCTGATGGCGCCGTAGTAGCGGCCGGTTGGAGTGACCCGTCCCGGGATGGTGACGGTGAGGTTGTCCAGCGCCTCGGCCAGTTCCTCCACCACCTGCGTTTCCCGCGCCCGCTGCTGGTCGCCTTCAACCTTGATCTTGTCCAGGCGTTTCATCGTTTCGTCAGTGGCGATTTCCGCCAAGCCCTTGGGCAGCAGGTAGTTCCGCGCGTAGCCGCGCGAGACACGTTTCACCTCGCCGGCCCGTGCCTGGTCGGGAACGTCGTGCAGGAACAGCATCATCATGGGTGGGGCCTCTCTATATTTGCGATTGCCGGCGACCAACCATGTGCCATGCCGACGTGCGCGATCTGCTGGGTCGAGTTTGGCCACCCATTATAGACCATCCCAGTTGCGGTCGGCATCGACCGCGCGTCGCAGCTCTTCTCAGGATGGCAGGCCATGACGTGAAGACCCTGCCAGAACGCACGCTCAACGGCGTACCCGGTTACGGTAGAATGGGCCGCAACCCGCGCCACGCCATTCCGGAGGAACCTCATGTCTTTCTGCGATGAGATCGAGCTCGAATCCCAGCAACAACGCGACGCCATGGCGTTCCATCCCTTTGTGCAGGGCATCGGCGACGGCACCCTCCCGCTGGACCGGTTCAAGCACTTCATAACCCAGGACTACGTCTATCTCATCGATTTCGCCCGCGTCCTCGCCCTCGCCTCGGCCAAGGCTCCGGACCTGCCGTCCATGTCCTGGTTCGCGCGCGCCGTGGATTACATCCTGAACACCGAGATGGACTTGCACCGGTCGTACTGCGCCCAGTTTGGCATCACCGAAGCCGAGCTGGATGCCACCCGCCACGCGCCCACGTGCTACTCCTACACCAGCTACCTGCTCCGCGTCGCCCACCAGGGGACTTTCGGAGAAGTTGTCGCCGCGGTGTTGCCCTGCATCTGGGGATACTGGCGTGTGGGTGAGCGGCTGGCCGACCAGGGCCTGCCGGACCACGCCGGTTACGCCCAGTGGATCGAGATGTACGCCGCCGTGGAGCAGCAGTCGGTGGCCGAGGAATGCCGCGCCATCTGCGACCGCATCGCCGCCACGGCCGGGTCGGCCGAAATCGCCGCGATGAAAGAGGCGTACATCACGTGCACGCGCTACGAACAGGCCTTCTGGGAAATGGGCTGGACGCTGGAGGACTGGCCCGTTTAGCCGATTCCGGTCCACCCGGTCTGCGGTGGCGTCGGTTTGCGTGGTCGGGGTGGGCAGATTCGAACTGCCGATCTCCTGCTCCCAAAGCAGGCGCCTTGCCGCTAGGCCACACCCCGACGTCTCCCTCCCGACGGCCCGGGCGATTCGGCAAAGTACCCCCGCGGAGATTCGAACTCCGGTCTCTGGCTCCGGAGGCCAGCACTCTATCCACTGAGCTACGGGGGCACTTCCGATTTTAGCACAACCGGTGGCGACCTCGATCTACCCGGCCGGTTCGTCGGTTGAGCGATCGTGCGCTATGCCTCCCTCGCAAGATACCGGCGTCGGGTGGTACCCCAATCCGGATTTGGCTGCAGTGTGAACTTCGTAGCTGGCGCCGCCGTAATCGAACATGATCCGGTACCCGGGCACGATCACTTTCGCATACACGCGGCTGGGCTCACCGCAGCCCAGGGATGTGTCCGGCCAGTTGAGCGCCTGTTCGCCGACGAACGCCAGGCTCTGAGGGGAGACCTCAAGCCGCTGTGCCAAAAGCACACGAGCAGTAGCGCGGCGTGCGCGCTCGACTGGAGTCCACGGCGATGCGTTGGTATCGGGCGCGGTGTGGCCGATTACCGCGTCGGATCGCGGGTCAAGGTTGTACGCGCCGGCCGGCCAGGCAAACACCAGCGTTGCCGCTGCGGCCGCGCACATCGCCACGCCGATCAATGCCCAGCGTAGTTGGCGTCGAGTTACGAACAGGCGCCGCATGGCGCGCCTCCCAAATTTATTGCCGCCGTGCTCGGTGAACCTTGTCCTCGGCCCACTTCGTGCGGTTAGTCGCAAGGACCACAGGCATCGCCATCATGGGGTATCCAAGGGTTAATACGTCACAGCGCGTGGCGCGGATCGGCGTGCGCCTGTGAGGCTATGCTCAGAAGCGCCATAGCGGCCCCGAATCTGGCGATCCGGCTCGCGGCCAAAGCAAAACGGCCCACGAAGGTGAGCCGTTCTAGAGTTTTTAATGGCGACCCGGATCGGATTCGAACCGACGATCTCAGCCTTGACAGGGCCGTATGTTAACCACTACACCACCGGGCCACAAAACACGCGAGATCATCGCGCGTTTAATATTTTAGTCAGCAGGCCTCGGTATTGTCAAACCAGGTTCCGGACTTGCGGCAATACCGGGCCCAATCGACCGCGCCGATGGCCGGCTATAATTGCCGGAAACGATAACCACCAGGAGGAACCCCTTGATTCGCAGTATTGATGGCAAGACTCCGCAGATCCATCCCAGCGTGTTCGTTAGCGAGACCGCCTATATCGTCGGCGACGTGATAATCGGCGAGGGGACCAGCATCTGGCCCGGCGCGGTGATTCGGGCCGACTACGGTCAGATCGTCATTGGCAAAAACTGTTCCATCCAGGACAACTGCGTCCTGCACACCGACGACTACCTGGAGCTGGGTGACAACGTGCTGATGACCCACGGGGCGGTCATCCACGGCGGCATCGTCGGCAACAACGTGATGATCGGGGTCAACGCCGTTTGCCTGGAGGACTGCAAGGTCGGCGACTACGTGCTCATCGGCGCGGGGGCGATTGTCACCGGGACGCCCATACCCAATGAGTCGCTGGTGATCGGCGTGCCGGGCCGAATCCGGGAACTGCCGGAGGTGCACCGCAAGCGACTGGAAAACCCCACGGCGCGTTACCAGGAAAACGGACGGCGGTTCATCGCTGCGGGACTGGGTTTGCAGATTCCGGAAACCGAATAGGCGATGCCCCTGGCCCCGGCCATGACGACACGGGCTGGCGCTGAATGTCAGGCGGCTTTCGCCGGATACTCCGTGCAGCTTTCGTTCTGGAGCAGCACGTCCTGGACGCGTTGCTGCAACTCGTCGCACACCGCAGTTGACACCGTGGGGATCTCCATCAAGACCTTGCGCCCTTCCTTGAGGTTGAGCTCCAGGTAGACCTTGTCCTCGCCGGTGTACTCCAGCATGACGCGGATGGCCTGGCGCAACCGGTAGCGGTCCTCGTCCGGCTGGTCGGTCTCGACCATCTGGACCAGGACACCCGCTTCCCGGTGACCGTTCGATCCGTTGGCTTTTTCCGGTCGAGCGGCCGCGGGGCTCCCGTTGGCCTGGGGTGATTTGGTCGGAACGTTGGGGCTTGGAGTATGCCGTTGGCTGGCTCCCGCCGGCGCAACCGGACTCGCCGGCGCCATGGGAGCGTTTTCGGGCAACTCGTACTCCTGTGCGTCGTAGCAGGAGATGGAGAAATCGTCCCCGCGGATCTGCAGCCGGCCGGTTACTCGCGCAACCCTGCCCTGTTGCCAGACGTGGGCCGTCTTTTCCAGGGAGTCGGGCCATACCATAGCCTCCACCTGCCCGCCCACCATCGCCAGGTCGATCCGCAGGAACTTGCGGTTGTCCCGAGTGTAGCGTTCGGTGACAGCGGCGACGTGTCCCAGGAGAGTGACCGTGCTGCTGATCATCTCCTCGTCCAGTTGGTCCACCGAGTTGTAGGCGTCGCCCGGGTTGATCGCGGCCAGCGCCAGCAGCGGGTTGTAGGACAGGGCTACTCCCAGGTACTCCTTCTCCAGGTTGGCTTTTTCCTGGGGGGTGTAATCGGCGTAGGAAGTGTCCAGTTCCAGCAGCGTGCCGCCGGCGCCGCTGTCCATCTCCTCGCCGAACATGCCGAATTGCCCGGAGTTGCGGTTTCGGGTTTCCTGCTGCGCCAATGCCCAGATGCGATCGAGGTTGCCGATCACCGTAGCCCGTGGCGCCAGGGAGTCGAAAGCCCCGGCCTTGGCCAGGCCCTCAAGCGTGCGACGGTTCAGGCCAGAAACGTCCACCCGCCGGCAGAAGTCGGTCATTGAAGCATAGGGACCCTTGGCCACACGCTCGGTGACAATGGGCGTGATGGCGGCCTCGCCAACGGTCTTGATCGCGGCCAGGCCGATGCGCAGCTTGCCGCTTTGGGCCCGGTCGCCCTGCGTGTCGATGGTGTAATGGATGCCGGAACCATTCACGTCGGGCAACTCGATCCCAATGCCCATGCGCGTGCATTCGTTGATCGACGCCACATAGCGGTCGCCGTGATCCAGGCGGCAGTTGAGCACCGATGCCATGTACTCCAGCGGGTAATGGGTCTTGAAGTAGGCGGTCCAGTAGGAGATGAGCCCGTAGCTCACGCTGTGGGCCTTGTTGAAAGCGTATCCGGCGAAGGGCTCGATCAGGTTGAAGATCTCCGCGCCCATCTGCTCGGAATAGCCCTTCTCCACCGCTCCGGACACGAACCGATTGCGCTCCTCGGCCATCAGCTCGGGAATCTTCTTGCCCATCGCCTTGCGGACGGTGTCGGCTTCGCCCAGGGAATAGCCGGCGAAGTTTTGCAGGACGTGCAGCACCTGGTCCTGATACACGATCACGCCGTAGGTCTCATCCAGCAACTCCTGCATGCTGGGGTGCGGATACGTGACCTGCTCCTTCCCGTGCTTGGAGCGAATGAACCGGTCAATGTGTTCCATCGGGCCGGGGCGATACAAAGCGATCATGGCTGCGATGTCGCCCAGGTCGGAAGGCTTCAGTTCCTTGATGTACCGCTGCATCCCGGCGCTTTCCAGCTGGAACAGGTCCGTGGTGTTGCCGGTGCCCAGCAGTTCGTAGGTGGCCTCGTCGTCCAGCGTCAGCCGGCTCAGGTCGATGCGGATGCCTCGTTCCTCGTCCAGCAGCTTGATGGTGCGATCCAGGATGGTGAGGTTGGTCAGACCCAGGAAGTCCATCTTGAGGAGGCCCAGCTTCGCCACCGGGTCCATGGAATACTGGGTCATCATCACCGGGCTGTTCTCGTCCCCGCGGGAGGGACGTTGCAATGGGACGGTTTCCGTCAGGGGCTCGTCAGCAATCAGCACGCCCGCCGCATGGGTGCTGACGTGGTGAACTATGCCTTCCAGGGCCTGTGCGTTGTCCACCAGATCCCGGATCGCCGAGTCGCTCGCGTAGGTGTCCGACATTTCAGGGTTGGCGGTCATGGCATCCGCGATGGTTCGGGACTTGAAAGGAACCATCCGGGCGATGCGGTCGACATCGCCATAACTCATGCCCAAGCCGCGACCGACGTCGCGCAGGGCCGCCTTGGGCCCCATGGTTCCGAAGGTAATGATCTGGGCTACCCGATCGCTGCCATACCGGTCGATGACGTAACGCAGCACCTCATCGCGACGGTCGTCCTGGAAGTCCATGTCGATGTCGGGCATTTCCTTCCGTTCGAAGTTCAGGAACCGCTCGAACACCAGGTTGTACCGCATCGGATCGATATCGGTGATCCCCAGGCAGTACAGCACCACGCTGGCGGCGGCGCTCCCCCGCACGCCGAACAGGATCTGCTGCTTGCGCACGAACGAGATGATGTCCCACACCACCAGGAAGTAGTTGGCGAAGCTGGTCTGCCGCACCACTTCCAGCTCGTATTCCATCCGGGCGCGGGCGGCCTCGTTGTTGATCCCGTACCGCTGGTTGAATCCCTCCCAGCAGATGCGCTCCAGGTAGGCGTCGGCGTCCTCGTCGTTGGGCGTCGGGTACCGGGGCAGGTGCATCTGCCCGAATCCCAGCGAGACGTTGCACTGCTGGGCAATCTCGCCGGTGATGTCCACGGCCTGCGGGAAGTCGTGGAACAGCGCCGCCATCTCGTCAGCCGACCGGATGTAGTAGGACGAATCCTCCATCCGCAGCCGCTTGTCGTCCATGATGTTGGTGCCCGTCTGGATGCAGATGTACACGTCCTGGTATTGGTAATCCGACTGGCGGACGTAGTGGGCGTCGTTGGTGACGAGCAGCGGTACGCCGGTCTCCCGGTTCAACCGCACCAACCCGTCGTTTATCCGGGGCAACTGCTCGATGTGCTCGTGCCGCTGCAACTCCAGGAAGTAGTTTTCGCCGAACAGCTCGCGATACCACCCGACCATCTGCTTGGCGTCCTGGAAATTGCCATCGGCGAGAAGTGTCGGGACCTCGGCGGAAGGGCACCCGGACAGGCAGATCAACCCGCTGCGGTGCCGATCGATCAATTCCTTGTCGATGCGGGGCCGGTAATGGAAACCTTCCAGGTGGGAGAGGGTCACCAGCTGCAGGAGGTTGCGGTAGCCGGTGTTGTCCTTGGCTATCAGCACCAGGTGGTTGGCGGTGCGCTCGTTGGGAGTGCGGTCGTGCCGGCTGCCGTGGGCGACGTAGAACTCGCAGCCGATGATCGGCTTGATACCCGCTTCCTTGCACTCCGAGTAGAAATCGACCACGCCGTAGAGCGAACCGTGGTCGGTGATGCTCATGGCGTCCATGCCCAGCTCGCGGGTCCGGTTCACCAGATCTGGAATGCGGCTGATGCCATCGAGCATGCTGTATTCGGTGTGTGTATGCAGGTGGGTGAACACTAGGCAGAACCTGTTATTGGTCAAGGATTGAAGATATGGTGGGTAGGGAATGATAGCAGGGGACGGCGCCGGGTGCCATGTCCCGGAGCGAACCCGGCAGGTCCTGAACCCGCCGAAATGCCACCAAAGTTGGGCCTGCCTTCAGCGGATGCGGCGGGCCCGTTGACGAAGAATACTGGCCAGCGCTAGCCCGGAATTTCGATCTTCTCGGTCACCACTCGGGTCACGCCCCAACCGGCGAGCCAGGCTGAGTGGCGTCCGTCACCGCCGGCTACCACGACGACGATATCGTCGACCTGAGGGGCTATCGGCACCATGGTATTCGGATCCTCGTCGTCCACCCAATCCGGGTAGTTGCGGTTGCCCCAGTGTCCCAGGCCCGACAGATCGGCGATGGACATCCTCGCGTTTTCGAACACGTACTCCCGAACGTCCTGCTTGGTGAACCCGTCCGCCGCGATTTCCGCCGCGTGCTCCGGGCTGAGCACCAGCGTCACCTGCGCGCCAGTCCCGATCTGATAGTAGTTGGAAAAGCCGGTGGCCCGGGTCCCCTGCACCAGCGTATGGAGCACGTCGGTTCCGGTGGAGACCGTCGTCTCCATGATCGGGTAGAAGCCCCGGATGGCGTGGAGGGTCACCATGCTGTCTTCCGGATCCAACCCCAGCTCCACATGCCTCGGCTCCCAGGGGCTGCGCGCTTCGTTTTCGGCGAAGCAGAAAGAGTACCTGCCGGGCATGGCCAGGGTGGCTTTGTCCATGTCACCGATGATGAGCCCGGCCACGTTGCGCACGAACAGGCGCAGCGCCCGCCCGATGGTCGCGTTGGCCCGGTAGCCTGGCCCGAACGCGCCGGAGTCGCCATTGATGCCCAACTGTTCCGCGATCGGCCCGTTGACGATGACAACCGGAGCGGCGCCGCCCGTGGTGGCCTGGCACCCGGCCAGGTTGAAGGGCGTTTGCAGGGCCGCCTTGACGCACGCCACCACCACCGGAAAGTACTCTGGGCGGCAGCCGGCCATGACCGCGTTGATAGCGACCTTCTCGATGCTGACCTCCGAGTTGGAAGGTTGCGCGATCCCCAGGGACAGCGACGGGTCCTCGCCCCACGGCCCGAGCATGCGCTGGACGGCATCTTCCGTGGCCGGTACCACGGGCATGCCGTCGGTCCATCCCTGCTCTTCGTAGTAGTCCTGGATCGCGTCGTAGGTATCAGCCACGGTGATGCGGCGCGAGTTCAAGGCTCGATTGTTACTGGTCATAACGTTCACTCTTCTGCGCTGGGTTTTGTGGTTCGTCGCGTGTGTACAGGTCGGCGACCACGCCGAAATGGTCGGACAGCCGCCGTTCCCCGGCCATGTTGCTGATGGTGCTGAGACCGCTGGCAATCAGGTCGTCGCTCACCACGATGTGGTCGATGGTTCTGCGCTCGGCAAATTCCGTTTCTGCGGTCGCGACCGTCATTGTTGGTGGCACCGCCTGCCGGAGTTTCTCTCGCAACCGGAGCGGTACGTTGCTCTTCCCTCCCAGGCGCTGATTGAAGTCCCCCAGGAGGACCATCCCGGATGGGGTCACCGGTGCCAGCAACGTCTTGAGGCCATCCAAGTACTCTTCGTGGTCTTGCCACTGTCGCTGTTTGCCGCCAAATCTGGCAGTACGCGAACCGGCCCACGGTATGCAAATGCCAAGGACGGTCAGCGGGCCAATGGGCGTGTCGGTGTTCCCGGCCACGAAGCGACCTGGAACCAGGGTTGCGCGCCCCAGTCCAACCGCAGGGCGCCACGGGTTGCGCGACCACAGGATTACCTTGCGTCGCTTGCCCCTGACACCCATCCCGTAGTCGGGAAGCGCGCATATGGTGTGCCCGTGTCCCAATCCGAAGTCCGCGTCGGTTTCAGTCAGGCACATGATGTCGGGGTCATGGCTCGCGATGCGTCGCAAAATTTCAGGGCTACGCACCGAAGCGGGCGTAGCCCATTGAACATTCCAGTTGACCACTTTCATGCTGAAAGCGGCTGGCTATCCGATGCGGCCGGGGTTTACTTCCCGTTGGTCAGCATCTCGGCGATCTGGCCGGCGTATTCGTGCGCCAACTCCTTCACCTGCGGTATCGACCGGGGAGCCAGCGGGCTGGGCAGGGCCAGGATCTGGACGCCGGGCATTCCCAGCGAGGAGGCGCGGGCGTGCGCGGCCCGGGTGAAACTTTCGGTGATCACGCTCACGGACGGGACGCTGCGGGTTTCGGTAACTACTGTGTCGTGGAGACCCCACGCTGTGCAGCTCCCTCAATCCGCGATCCCGTGCACCACCGCATCGCACTGCTCGATCAGTTCTTCGATGGTCTCGTCCGAGCACGGAGCGCTGAAGCTGAACTTGCGCAGATAGACCACCTTCTCGACAGCATATTCCTCCTCCAGGATTACCTGAAGCTCCTGCAGGAAGTTGTCAGAATGGTACTTGCGGTTTTCCAGCAGACCGATGGTCTTGCCGGACAGGCTCGGCAACCGGTCTGTGGCCGCTCGCTCCTCGGTTTTCTGCTCCGGACGCGGGTCCAGGATCTGAATCGTTGCAGTCGTCATGGTACCTCCGTGTACTCTTTCAACCGTTATTCCCGTGCCGGCGGTAATCCAGCGATCAGCCCAGCATTTGGTAATGCTTGCCTTCGGTTTTGATGGCCGGTGCGACCACCATTTCCGTCTTGTGGAAATCGCGGACGGTGTACGCGCCGCACATGCCCATCGCAACGCGCAGGGCGCCGACGAGATTCTGGGTTCCATTGGTGACGCTGGATGGCCCGTGCATCAACTGCCTCAGAGAACCCTTGGTGCCGACGTTGATGCGCGTTCCCCGAGGCAGTTCCGGGTGGGCGTTGGCCATGCCCCAGTTGTATCCCCGGCCCGGCGCCTCGGCTGCCTGCGCAAAAGGCGTGCCCAGCATTACTCCATCCGCTCCGCTGGCCATTGCCTTGCAAACGTCGCCGCCGGTCCGCAGCCCGCCGTCGGTGATCACGCTGACATAACGGCCGGTGCGCTGGAAGTAGTCCTCCCGGGCCGCCGCACACTCCAGGGTCGCGGTTACCTGCGGCACTCCGACACCGGTTACTTCGCGCGTGGTGCAGGCCGCGCCCGGACCCACTCCAACCAGCACGGCATCAATCCCGGTTTCCATCAACTCGCTCGCCACGCTGTAGCTGACGCAGTTGCCGACCACCACTGGAACATCGAGCGACTCAATCAGCTCGGAAAAGATGAGGCCCCGGTAACTGCGCGACATGTGCCGTGCGGTAGTTACCGTGGACTGCACAACGATGATATCGGCGCCGGCTTCCACGGCCATCGGGCTGAGCCGCTTTGTGGTCTGGGGGGTGAACGCGATTGCGGCGATGGACCCCGTCTGCTTGATTTCCTGGACGCGCTCGCCAATGAGGCGATCCTGGACTGGCTGGCTGTAAACTTCTTGCAGGTATTCCGTGACCTCAGCCTGGTCCATGGAGATGATTTCTTCCAGGACCGAATACGGGTCTGCGTAACGAGTGTACAGGCCCTCACCGTTCAGCACACCCAGACCGCCCATTTCGTGCATCAGGGTCGCGAATCGAGGAGACACGGATCCGTCCATGGCTGAGGCCATCACCGGAGAGTCGAACGAGTACTGGCCGATGCTCATCGTTGTGGACGTCATTTCCGGGTTGATTGTGACATCGCCCGGGACGATCGCGACTTCGTCAAAGCCATAGGACCGTTCCAGTTCTTTGAGCAAACGCCTGGCCATCATGTCACCTCAAAGCTTGCCGTGAAGGATGCCGAACTATAGTGAGAGGCCGCAATCACCGTCAACCCAGATGCGGGTCAGGCACGGGAGTTGGACCTGGGAACCATTCCAATTGACCAATGATTGTAGCATTCGGGGGCGCCTTTTTCAGAGCGCCCCCGGTTGTTGCAATGGACCGTGCTTGCGGGATCAGGCCACCGGCAGGGCGGCCATCTCTCCCTTGCGCACCTTGATGCAAACCTTGCCGTCTTCGTCCATATCGACGATCGCGGTATCCCCTTCCTCGAACCTGCCTCCGAGCAATTCGTCGGACAACCGGTCCTCAACCTCGTTCTGGATCAGGCGGCGCAACGGCCGCGCTCCCAGCACCGGGTCGAAACCGTTCTCGCCCAGGTACTCCCGGACCGGTTCGGTTAGTTCGATGCTGACTCCGCGTTCCTTCAACTCTTCGCGGACCATGTTCATCATGAGGTCCACGATCTCGTGGATCTCTTCCCTGCTCAGCGCGTGGAATACTATCGTGGCGTCCAACCGGTTCAGGAACTCAGGGCGGAAGAAGCGCTTTACTTCGTCCATCACCTTGTCTTTCATCCGCTCGTACGCTTGGTGGTCCGTCTGAGCCTGGTCGGACTTGATGGCGAACCCCAGAGACGTGTCCCGCTTGATCAGGTCTGAGCCCAGGTTGCTGGTCATGACGATGATCGAGTTGCGGAAGTCCACGCGGCGGCCCCGGGCGTCGGTCAGTTGGCCGGCGTCGAAAATCTGCAGCAGGATGTTGAAGATCTCCGGATGCGCCTTTTCAATCTCGTCCAGCAGGATCGCGCAATAATTCTTCTTGCGAACGCCCTCGGTCAGTTGGCCGCCTTCGTCGTAACCCACGTAGCCCGGAGGTGCGCCGATCAGCCGGGCGGTGGTGTGCCGCTCCTGGAATTCGGACATGTCCAACCGGATCATGTTGTCCTCGTGGCCGAACAGGAATTCGGCCATGGCACGAACCAGTTCGGTCTTGCCCACGCCGGTGGGGCCAAGGAACAGGAACACACCAATGGGATGGCGCGGGTCCTTGAGGCCGGCACGGGCTCGGCGCACCGCCTTGGATATGCCCACGATGGCTTCGTCCTGGCCGATGATCCGCTTGTGCAGTTCCTCTTCCATGCGGAGCAATCGGTCGGTTTCTTCCTGCGCCAGCCGCGTCACCGGGATGCCGGTCCACATGCTGACCACCTCGGCGATGTCGTCCTCGGTGACCTGCGTGCGTTCCTTGCTCCGGTCTGCTTTCCACTCGCGCTCCATGTCGCCCACGTTCTCGGACAAGTGGAGTTCCCGGTCCCGCAACTCGGCGGCAACTTCGTACTGCTGCGAGGCGATGGCCTCGTCCTTTTCTTTGCGCACGCGCTCGAGGACTTCCATCGCGTCCTTGACTTCCTGCGGCGCGTGGCTTCCGCGCAGGCGAACCCGCGAGCCGGCTTCGTCCAGCAGGTCGATGGCCTTGTCAGGCAGGAAACGATCAGGGATGTACCGCGTCGACAGAGTGGCGGCGGCTCGCACCGCGTCCTCGGTGATATCGACGTTGTGGTGATCCTCGTATTGACCCTTCACGCCGCGCAGTATGTCCACTGTCATTTCGGCGTCAGGCTCTTCTACGCGCACCGGCTGCAACCGGCGCTCCAGCGCGGGGTCGCGCTCCACATACTTGCGGTAGTCATCCAGCGTGGTTGCGCCGATGCACTGGATCTCGCCGCGCGCCAGGGAAGGCTTCAGGATGTTGGAGGCATCCACTGCGCCTTCGGCGGCTCCGGCTCCGACCAGGGTATGGATTTCGTCGATGAACAGGACACAGTTGCCGGAGGTCTTGATCTCTTCGATGACCTTCTTCAACCGCTCCTCGAACTCGCCGCGGTACTTGGTTCCCGCGACCAGGGCGCCCATGTCGAGCGTGACCAGTCGCTTGCCCTGCAGCGTGTCGGGCACGTCTCCCGAGGAGATCTGCTGGGCCATCGCTTCCACGATGGCGGTCTTGCCCACGCCGGGTTCACCGACCAGAACCGGGTTGTTCTTGGTCCGGCGGCTCAGGATCTGGGTCACCCGCTCGATTTCAGTGTCGCGGCCAATGACCGGGTCCAACTTGCCCCCGAGGGCCGCATTGGTCAGGTCAACGCCCAACTGGTCCAGCGTGGGAGTGCGGGTGCTGGTCCGGCTGCTGCTGGTTCCGCTCCCGGTACCGGAGTTGCTGAGGATGCGGTGAGTCTCGGCGCGAACCTTTTCCAGGTTGACGCCTAGGCTCTCAAGGACGCCGGCGGCCACGCCTTCGCCCTCCCGCAAGAGGCCAATCAGCAAGTGCTCCGTCCCGATATAGGTATGGTTCATCCTTCGGGCTTCATCGACCGCCAACTCGACGACCTTCTTGGCCCGGGGGGTGAGACCAATCTCGCCCTGCGCCGGCCGCTCTCCGCGTCCGATGATGAACTCGACTGCCGAGCGCACCTTGGTCAGGTCAACGCTCAACCCGGACAGCACTCGAGCGGCAACGCCCTCGGTCTCCCGTACAAGGCCGAGCAGGATGTGCTCGGTCCCGATGTAGTTGTGGTTGAACCGCTGCGCTTCTTCCTGGGCCAGGGATAAAACCCGCCGTGCCCGCTCTGAGAACTTCTCGAATCTGCTGCCCATGAGACTCTCCTGGGTTGAGGTCAGACCAGCCGGTGGGTGCTGGTCGTGCCATTTTACCGCATTCAGGCAAAAATAAAAGCGGCTGTGCCACCGAATCGTTACGGTGAAGCCGCTTGGTTGAGGTATCAACCTATCGCGTTACGTGGCCTACAATCGCCTGCGAAACCTTGGTTTGCCATCACGCCCACCCCTACCGTCCTTAGGGATTGGTACTTTCCGGCGGTGACCTATTTTCCCACTCCGTTACCAGAGCAGTATCGTCGGCGCTGGGGCGTTTCACTTCCGTGTTCGGGATGGGTACGGGTGGGGCCACCCCGCTTGAACCACCAGAAAGTAACTGTGTGAATTATTGCGCATTGTCCGCGATTTTGCAAGGGTGTCACCAGGGGGAATTTGCGTGGATACCAGCTGGAGGTCGATTCGGGGCCCTATGCTATACTCGTACCGGTACCCTGGAACCGGTTCACCGGGGCCGTTAGCTCAGCTGGCAGAGCACCGGACTTTTAATCCGGGTGTCGTGGGTTCGATCCCCACACGGCCCACCACCGTATCCAATACTGCGAACTCCGCCATTCAGGGCGATTTCGGCGGCGTCCGCTCCCCCTATGGGACTGTCCTCCGGCGTGGGGATGGTATAGACAATAGTTGCTCCGCCGGGCCGCACCAGCACCTCTTTGACGAATGACCGCACGAAGGATTTGGTCTCGGTTAGTTCGCCGGTTTTGAGGAACTCGCTCATGTCCTTGGCAAAGGCGGCGATGATGTCGGCGCTGTCCAGCAGTTCTCTCCGCTGGGACAGGACGGCCCGGGCTTCCTCGGCGGCGGCTTCCAGTTGCTCCCGGCGGTGGCGGTGTTCCAGGATGCGCTCCGAGGCGTCGGCCATGTCCAGGTCGGTGCTCTCCACGAAATGCCAGATGCGGTCCAGCTTCCGCTTGACCTCCTCCAACTCGGCCTCGATGGTCTCCAGGTTCTGCCGCTGTTCCCGGGCCAGCCCGTCCATCTCCTCGTCCACCAGTTTCACCAGGTCTCGGACGTTGGACTCGGTGAGGATGTTGTCCCGGAGGTTGGAGACGATGATCTCCTCGAAGTTCTTGGCGTTGAGCCTGGGGGTATCGCAGGTCCCGCTGCCCTGCTTGAGCAGGGACTGGCAGACGTAGTAGGTGTACTTGCCGCTCTTGGCTTCGGCGGCGGTGAGGGCCTTGCCGCAGGTCTCGCACTTGGCCAGGCCGCTGAGCAGGTAGGGGCTGGCGGCGCGGCGGGGGTGGGTGACCCTGGGCGCCCGTGCCTCCATCAGCCTTCTGGCCCGGTCGAACTCGTCGGTTGACACGATGGCGGGAAAGGCATCCTCCACCCGCACCGGCTCCTGGCCGTCCCGGGCCTTCTGACCCCAGACTAGGGTGCCGGTGTAGGCTTCGTTGGTGAGCAGCTTGTGGACGGTGGTCTTGCGCCACTGCTTGCCCTTGGGGGAGGGGATGCCCTCGGAGTTAAAGGTCTTGAGGATGTCCAGGGAGGTCCGGCCCTGGAGGGTGAGGTCGAAGATGCGGCGGACCACGGCGTCGTGGGGCGGGTTGAGTTCCAGCCTGGGGCGCTTCTTGGCCCCGTCCTGGACGTAGACCCGCTGGTAGCCGTAGGGGGCGCTGGCATTCATCCAGAAGCCCCGGGAGGCGGCCTCGCGCATTCCCCGCGTCACTTCTTGCGCAAGATTTTCGCTATAAAATTCGTCCACGGACTCGATGATGGCCTCCATGAGCTTGCCGGTGGGAGTGTCGTCGGCGTGCTCGGTGATGGAGACCACACGAATGCCTTTGCGCCTGAGCATGGACTTGAAGGCGACGGCGTGCTCCCGCTTGCGGGTGAACCTCGAAAACTTCCAGACCAAGATTTCCTGGAAGGGAGAGTCGGGCTTGCTGGCCTCGTCCAGCATCTTGCGGAACTGAGGCCTGTCTGCGATCCGGCCGCTCTCGGCCTCGTCCACGTACTCGCGGACCACCAGGTAGCCGTTCTTCTCGGCGTAGTCCCTGAGCGCCCGGAGTTGGGCGGCCACGGAGAGGTCCACGTCCTGGCGGTCGCTGGACACCCGGGCGTACAACGCCACGGGGGCCAGGTCGGTGTTCTTACTCATCGCTGTGTCCTCCTTGATCATCTTCCGGTTCGATCATCTTCCGGTTCAGTCCGGCGGGAGCGCAGCCGTTCCAGGCGTTGCTCACGGCGCAGTTCCCTCTCTTCCATGTACAGCCGGAGGGCTTCGCGCACCAGCTCGCTCATGTCGCGGCCCTCTTCAGCCTTCACCCGCTGCACTTGGTCGAACATCTCCGGGGGCAGGGAGAAGGTGATGGTCCTGGATTTCCGGCGTGGTGGCATGGTCTCTCTTTTTTGCCTGCTGTTATAATAGTTTGTCTTACTATTATTATCGGCTGTCCGGCCCAGCCCGTCAAGGCGCGGCGGTCACCGCCCTGGGGTGGTTCCGGCGATAAGACTGCGAAGCCTGCCGGTCCAACTGCCGCTCCAAAACCCTGCGATCCTCCCAGGGCACCGCCACGACGATCACCTTGGCCAGGTGTCCCTTCCAGTGAACGGGCGTGGCTATGGCGGCGATGCCGTCTCCCTCGTCATACTCCGGCCCGCCGCTGTGGGCCGCTTCCTCGGCCAATGACCCGGCGGGGATGGGCCGGCGCTGGTTGGGCATCCCGCCCCGCCAGCCGCCCAGCAGCCGGGACCGGCGGGGCCTGAACCCCGCCGTCCGTTTCACCACCTTGGCCCACAGCACCGGCGGCTCCGTCCAGACCGCCGGGTCGCCCTGTTCCTGCCGCTCGTACAGGACCACCATCAGGGGTTGGTCCCGCAGCACCTCGGCCAACCGCAGGGACACCGAGGCGTAGGCGCAGCCGAAGACATCGTGCAGTGCCGCAACGTCCAGCCCGCTGGCCTGGGCGTAGGGGATGAAGATGTCCGGCTGCATCAGCGCCGCCGCCGCAAAGCGGTCGGCCTGGGGACACACGCTTCGGTCCCACGGGCCGCTGGAATCGGCTTCGGACAGGTTCTCCACGATGATCTCGTACAGCTCGTGGAGCACGGTCTGGGCCTTGGCGCCCTCCCACAGGTCCTCCCGGTGGTAGATGTGGTACTCGCCCCCGGGCTGTCCGACGTGGGCGCCCTTCAACCCCTCCATCTGTTCCTCCCGCACGGTGCCGAACTCGGCCCGCTCTGCCAGGGCGGTCAACTCCCCCAGGGAGGGACGGGCCGACAGCCCGAAGTGGTCTACGAACCTGGCGGCCATTGCCTCCGGGTCAAGGAGTTTGCCGGATGTGTGCTCGTCCAGCAGGTGGCGGCAGAAGCCGCTCAGGGTCTTCGTCATCATTCCAGCAGCCTCTTGCCGGTGAACTTCTCGTACATCTCCACGATGAACCGCTTGGCGCTCAGGGTCAGGGGGCCGTCGGGTCGGGTGCCCACGCGGAAGGCCGGGTCGTCCAGCACGAAGCGGTAGGCCCTTTCCACGTCCTGGGCCTCGTCGCCGTAGGGGTCGGGCTGCGGCCCGTGGCCGGCCCGATGGAGCAACCGCTGGACGTCCACTCGGTAAAGTTCGGCCAGCTTGCGGACCACGTTGGCGCCGGGCTGTTTATCCCCCCTCTCGATCTGGGACAGGTAGGAACTGGACACCCCGGTGCGCCGGGTCACCTCCCGGAGGCTCACCCGGCCCCGCAGCCGCTTGAGCAGGGCGCCGATCTCCTCGTAGTCCTCCGCTACCGGCTGTTGCTCAACTTCCAGGTTGTCCTCTGGTTGGTCCATGATTGCCACTCCCCGTCGTCGGTGTTGGGGTAGAACAGGTGTTACGTTTCTGCGGGTTGATTGTTACATAACAGTAAACACTTTGTCCAGATGGGCCGGTAAACACTTCCTTTACGTTGCACGTTCCGGCGGGTGATTGCTACACTCAGACGCGCAGAACGGGATATCTAAAGCCCAGGCCGAGTATAACCCACCGGCACCCGCCGGGCTACCCCCGGAGGCTCAGGCCGGACGACAGCGAGAGACGCAGTCCTTGAGCAAGCAGCGAAAACTCACCAGAAACCAGGAGCGCCAGCGCATGGAAGGGCTGCGCGTCCTGGCCCGCATCATCGCCCGCCACTACCTGGAACATCCCGAGGCGTATCCGGTTGCCGCCGACCCCGACATCGGGGCTGACGGCAACCGGCGTCCGGGGCAGAAGGAGGACCAGCCGTGAAGCGCACCAAGCCCGTCTTCCGGGCCCGGCTGCACCAGCGCAAAGCCTGGGAGCTGCTCAACGTGCTCAACATGAGCCAGAACGATCTGTCCCGGCGCATTGGCCGGTCCCCGGGTTTCGTCTCCGACATCTTCAACGGCCGGCGCTTCGCCTCCGGCGAGACCCGCCAGCTATTCATGGACGCCCTGGGCGTCACCCGCTTCGATGACCTTTTCATCCTGGAGGAGATCGATGACTGAGGAACGCCAACCGCCCGGCTACCGGATGGTCCCGCCGGGCGTCGCCCTGATGCCCGAGGACTTCCCCCGGCGGCTGGAGGCTCTCAAGGAGCTGACCGGTCTCACCTGGGAGGGGATGGCCGACGCCCTGGGGGTGGACCCCCGCCAGCTGTTGCGCTGGCGCACGCAGGGCGGCGAACCGAACGGCGGGGCCATGCTGGCCCTGGTGCGACTCGCGGTGCGGGTGCCGGGTGGGTTGGCCCTGCTCCTGGACGAGGATCTGACCGTGATTTACAGACCGAGGAGGTAACTGCATGACGTTGGCAGACCGCACACCCTTGGCAGACTTCTGTCCGCCGCCCTGGCCCGAGGACTTCGGGCGGCGCTTGGAGGCCCTGAAGGTCCTGGCCGGACTGACCTGGCAGGAGATGGCCGGGCTGCTGGGCGTGACCGACCGGGCCATCCTGCTGTGGCGGCGGGGCGAGCGGAAGCCCTCCGCCGCCAATATCCTGGCGCTCACCGAGCTGGCCCGCAGCATCCCCGGCGGGACCGAGGTGTTGTGCCAGGGCGACGCCGGTGCCTTGACCCTATGGGTCAGGGGAGGGGAAGACGGTGGCGAGATTGGTAGGTAGGCACGTGAGCGGAGCGGAGCGGGACAGGTTCTTGCGGTTCCCCGCCCCGTCCTTGCCCCAGGATTTCCCCCTGCGGCTGGCTCGGCTGGAGGATCGCTCCGGCGTGTCGCTGGAAGAGATGGCCCTGGGCGCCCGATTTCCCGCCCGTCGGGGATCCCTGTGGCGCATCGGGCGGCCACCCAGCGATGACGAGCTGCGGGCCATCGTGGAGTTCGCCTGCTCCGTGCCCGGCGGTGTTGCCGTGCTGCTGCTGGACGCATCCCAGACGTGGCCCGTGCGGGAGTAAATAGTCCTATGGGCCGCCGCCAGCAGTGGGTCTATCACATCGAGCCGGAGGAATTCCCCCCGGACTTCCCGGACCGGCTGGATACCTTCCGGCAGGCCGCCGGATTGACCTGGCGGGGACTGGCCCGGCGGCTCAAGGTCAACGCCCGCACCGTGTGGCGGTGGAAGGCCGGGGCCACCCCGGGTTCCGGCCACCTGGTTTCCCTGTTCACCCTGGCCGCCGGCATGGGACTGCTGCACCTGCTGCTGCCGGAGGTGGAGGAACAGGAGCCGCGCACATTGGTGCAAAGGCCACGGAAAGCAGTTGACGCCAAGCTGGGAAGGAATCACTAAGCCCAAATCCACCGAAGGGATGCGGTGGGACTAGTACTCAGTCAACGTTGGAAAGGCAGGGGTAGAAGCGATGGAGTGTGGTCCTGGCGTCGTCGGTCCCGAAGCGCCAGTTGATGGGGATGCGCGCGGCGTTGCGTCGGGTCTCGTAGGCGGTGATGGCACGTTGCAGGGCGTCGGCGTCGGGGTTTCTCCCCTTGAGACAGGCGCGGCTCAACGCGCTGAACTCAATCTCCGCCATGTTCAGCCAGCTGGCGTGCTTGCGGAGCGTGGGTTGCGCCTAAAATGGGGCAATGACCAAAGCGAAAGACCCCAAGCCCCCGCGTTCCAAGCGTGCGGGCCCGGCCACCAGGACCAATCCCACCACCGGCGGTTTCCAGATCTCCGATAAGCTCTAACTGGCGTTTACAATCGGCATTGGATAGTGTTTAATGGACAAATGGAAAAGAATCGACGCCGCGCAGGGTCCATCGCGCCGGCGGTGGCATCCGAGCAAGCGTAACACGACACTCCGCATACGGCGGCAGACCTGTTCTCCTTCCATGAGGCCGAGGTAGCAAGATGACTATGATGAACACCCTGACCAAGAGAAGAAAGCCCGCAATCCTGGGAGCAGGGGCCTTATTGGCATTGGCCCTGCTGCTGTGGGGCGCGGTTCAGGTGGCGTACGCGCAAAGCCCCCCCAAGGTAGGCATCTCGTCCCAGGGCGACGTGACCGAGGGACAGAGCGCGGTGTTCACCGTCACGATAGCCCGCGCCCCCTCGTCCAATCTGCTGATCCCCGTCACCGTGTACGAGTATCCGCCCCAGGGGAGCGTCGCCGCCATCGGCCAGACCGGGGCGAAGGTGGTCACCATACCCAGCGGCTATAAGACGGGTACGCTGAATGTCGCCACGGACGATGATTCCACCGCGGAGCCTCGCGGCATGATCACCGCCGTGCTCGATGCGCCCACGCTCAGCTCCGGGTACCGCCTGGACAGCACGGCCACCTACAGCACGGTCGTCGTGTCGGACAACGACGAGCCCACTCCCCGAGTCACCGTCACCCCGCAGTACGGCTCAACTGTCGGTGAGGACGCTCGGTCGTTGTATTTCAGGGTTAGCGTCGACCCGGTGCCTCAGGATCCGATCACCGTCAACCTGAACGTCGCGGCCACGGGTGATTATGGCATTCATACCGGCGCGCACGTCGTGGTCGTCCCGCCGCAGAGAAATGGCAGCATCGATTTCTCCCTGTCGTTCATCAACGACCAGGTAAATGAAGCGAACGGCACCGTCAGCGCGACAGTCCAGGCGGGCAACGACTACGACGTCGGCAGTCCGTCTGTAGCGACCAAGACCATCATAGACGACGATGCTCCCCAGGTCAGCATCTCCAGCGGATCTGACGTCACGGAAGGGGAAGCCGCGACCTTCTCCCTCTCCGCCTCGCCGTTGCCGTACCAGGCGCTCTCGGTGAACGTAAACGTTGCGCCGTCCTCAGCGATAACGGGTGTGCCCCCCGGCGTTCAAACCGTCAGCCTCCCGACCAGTGGCTCCGCGACGTTTACGATCAGTACGACTGATAACAGCTACTATGCGCCGTTCGGCGGCGGCTCGATCACCGCGACGGTCAAGGACGGCAGCGGCTACGGCGTGGGCCGGTCGCCCTCGGCCAGCGTGAGAGTGCTCGACAACGACGGCCCCGTAGTTACCATTGCGTCCGCCGGTGACGTGACGGAAGGCGCCGACGCGTCCTTCACCCTCACTTCCAACCCGCCCGTATCCAACGGCGTGACGGTGAACCTGGCGATTGCGGCCACGGGCGACTATGGCGTGAACGCTGGCAGCAAGACCGTTTACATCCCGTCCAGCGGCTCCAAGACGTACAACGTAGGCACGACCGACGACACGTTTGACGAGCTGGACGGCACGGTCAAGGCGACGGTCAACACCGGCAACGGCTACCGGGTGGGCGATCCATCCTCCGCGACCGTCAACGTGGCCGATGACGAAGTGACGCCCTCCGGCAACCCGGTACTCACCATCGCCGCCGGCGCCGACGTCACCGAAGGCGAAGACGCCAGCTTCACGATCACCGCGGCGCCAGAGGTGCCCAGCGGCCAGACGATCAGCATATCCATGGGCAGCAAAGCGCCTGGCATCCTCAGTGTACCTTGGACGGAGACGATGACCGGGGCGACACACACCTTCACCCATATCACAGATGACAACAACCGCGACGATCACGACGGCACCGTCTCTGTCTTCATCAGATCCGGGACCGGCTACACCCTGGGAGACCCCTATAAGGCCAGCCTGACCGTCTTTGACAACGACCTGGCAAAGGTCAGTCTCCACGGGCCCAGCCGCAACAGGATCAACGAGGATGGCTCAGCCAGGTTCCACGTCCGCGTGCATCCGTCCTCGGACAATGACCTGACGGTCCCAGTGGCGGTGACCTCCACAGGTGACTTCGGAATCCCGGCTCACACCAAGTACCTGAGCATCCCGGCCTTGAAGGGCAGCGTTTCGTTCACCATCGCTCCCACGCCCGACCAGGTCCACGAATCCGATGGCTCGTTTACGGTCACCGTGCAGCCGAGCAGCACCATCGAGGTTGTCGGCTCGGCTTCGCAGACTATCACCATCAAGGACGACGACCCTGCGCCGGGACCTCGCATCTCGATTGCGGGGCCCATAGACAAAGCGAAAGCAGGAGGAAAGGCCGAATTCGTGCTCAGCCTGACCGAAACCTCGCAGGACACGGTCAGTGTGGATTACAAAATTGGAACCTTCGAACAGCATATCTGGCCCGGAACGGACATCTATGACGATGATGGCGGAATGGAGGGCACCATCGAGTTCGCTCCTGGGACGCGCCAGACCATCCTCGACGTGCACATCGACCCGTGGGCTACGGTGGAACACCGGGACCATATCTATGTCTCTCTCAGCAACCCGGTCAACGGCGCATTCGGCGACTATGGCAGGCTCGCGTCGGCTTACCTCACCGATGAGTGATCCCGCTCCTACGACTTACGACGATGGAGAATCGCCACAGCCCCCTTTCGGGGGCTGTGGTGTTTTACGTGAAGGGGACCGTCAGAATAGCGAAGAACACGGAGCGGCTGGCCCTGCTGTTCGGGCTGGGCAACCTGTTGATTGCAGAGGGTCAACCGAGGGGGTAGTGGGCCCAGGGGCAATATTCATCGGCCATCAACCCCTGACAAGCTCCCAATTGTCCCGTAAAAGAGGCGAAATGCTGGGCATGAACGAAATCAGACCAGTCTAGGACGGTGAATTACACCCCTTGCCCATCGGTCAGCCGCAATTCAGGCCATGATGAGCCTTGCTCAGAGTATCCCTAGTAGTCCATCAGTTTTGGATTGATGGATATAAAGACTTCAATTTTATGCGAGCGTCTGCGGTGGTAAAGCGCCAGTCTACTTTTATGGCCTCTTGATTGCGCCGTTCCTGCCAGGCGCCCACCTCCCGCCGCAGAGTTCTTTGATCCGGAATGCGACGGTCCAGGCATTGGCGGGACATCACCCCGATTTCAATCTCGGCCATATCCAGCCAACTGCCGTTCTTGGGCGTGTAGTGAATCTCCAGCCGCTCAGAGATGCGCCGGGCCTCGGCAGGTTCAAAGGCCTCATACAATGAACTGGGGTGATGAGTGTTCAGATTGTCCATCACCAGTACGATACGGTCTTTGTCCGGGTAGTCCTCGTCCACCAGTTGCTTGACCACCTGCGCCCGATCGACTTTGGTACGCCGGTCCGTCACTTCCACCCGGCGCCACCCCTCCAGCGGTGCGAACAACATGAACAGGTTGCTCACTCCGTTGCGTTCGTATTCGTAATCGTAGGAGCTCACCGCCCCAAGCTGAGCCGGACGCGGCTGGCGCGTCTCTTTCACCTGCTGCTTGCTGGTCTCATCCAGGCAGACCAGGACCTCGTTGTCCGCATACTGGCGCTGATAGACTTCCAGCACGTCCTCCATGGCGCAGACAAACTCGGCGCTGCCTTGCGGAGGGATGCACCAACACTCTTTCAACCAAGGCTTGAGTTGGTTTTTTTCAGCGTCTGGCGCACCGTCTCAGTGCTGATGCTCTCTACTATCTCCCTTTCCACCAGTCCAGCGGCCAGCAATTGCAGAGTCCAACTGGCACGCCCCTCGGGCGGTTCCCCGCAGGCCAGGGCAATCAAGTGGGCTTCCCCCTCACCGTCCAACCGCTTCCGCCTGCGGTTCAGTTGCTCCTTGCGCCCCAAAGCCCGTTCCAAACCCTCCTCCACACAGCGGCGGCGTACCCGCTCCACCGTCGCACGGCCAACCTGGAGGGACCGGGCAATGTCTTCATCCTTCATAGCCCCTCCCTCTTGCGCCTCGTCACCCAACAGCAGGATGCGGGCATGGGTTTGCTTGTACGCTGCAGAACGCCCCTTGGAAACCATTGCCTTCAATTCCTCCCGCTCCTCGGCACTCAGCTTGACCCGGTACTTCTTCTCCATCACCCACTCCCGTCACCTGCTTCTTTAACCCCTTTGTTTCTACCTATTATCCATCATTCCAATTCTGCTCGACTACTAGGGATGAGAGGTGCAGAAATGAGGCTACAGGGATCTGGTGCCGATCAATTGGGACGGGTGTAGAGCGTAACCGTCACCGAGAGGTGATTTCGGATGGTCCGCAGTGTTGTCTTGCCCGCCCTCCTCGGCCGCAGCAGTCTCGCCGCGTTGCTGTGCTGCGTCAGTCCGGTAGCTGGGGACGTCGAATTCCAGGATGACGGAGTGGTGGACCACCCGGTCAATCGCTGCGGCGGTAGCCATGGGGTTGGCGAAGATGCGCTCCCACTCGGAGAAGACCAGGTTGGACGTGATGCCCAGGGACCGGCGTTCGTAGCGTTCGGCGATGAGGGTGAAGAGGACCTCGGACTCCTCGGCCCCCTGGGGCAGGTAGCCGAGATCGTCCAGGAGGAGGAAGTCGAAGTTGTCCAGCTTGCGCAGTTGTCGGGGCAGGTCGAAGTCGCGCTTGGCGGCGAGGAGGTCCTGCACCAGGCGGTAGGCTGGAGCGAAGAGGACGGAGTGTCCGGCTTCCACCAGGCGGTGGCCCAGAGCGCATAGGGCGTGGGTCTTGCCGGTGCCGGGGAGCCCGAAGGCCAGCACGTTGACGCCGTGTTCCACGAAACTGCCCTGGGCCAGATGGTCCATCTGTTGACGAAGAGTCAGGGGCATCCGGTGATGCTCGAAGGTCTCCCAGGTCTTGCCCGAGGGCAGCCGGGACGCCTGACGCAGCCGGTTGATGCGCCGGTGGCGGCGATCCTCGGCCTCCTGCTCCAGCACCTCCAGGAAGGTGGACAGGGCCTCGCCGTGGCCAGCCTCAGTGAAACGGGCCACCGACTGAGCGCCCATGGTGGGCAGCTTGAATTCGCGGCATAGCTCGCCGATGCGCTCCTGGATCACGCTGGTGGGGGTGTCCATCATGCGCACACCCCCACCATGGCCGTACTGCTCGTGAGCAGACCGTCGTAGATCTTCAGGTCCGGCTTCCCAGAGAGGACCAGCACCGGAGCCTGGGGCACCCTGGGCTCGGCCAGTTCCCGCACCTCGGCGTAGTCGAAGGGCTGACCGGTCTCCAGCAGCAGCGACAGGGCGCTGTCCACCATGACCTCCATGGTGGTGGCCGCCGCAGGATGCGCACGTACTCCACGTCGGCGCGCTCCCCACGCCACTGCCTGAGCGCGTCGTAGGTGAGCCGGAAGCGCAAGGTGGGAAACAGCTGCTCCCTGAACCGGTACCGGGCGAATGCTCCGGGCTTGCGCACCAGGGAATTGATGACGTGGCGGTAAGACGTTTACTTCCCCATCACCGTGCACGCGCGCCATTCGTTCCACTGGCCCTTGTAGTACCTTCCACGTGGTCGGAATAGAGGCGGATCTGGCCAATGAGCCGGGACGGGACGCTGTAGTGCGTCCCGCCACCTGGATGGTACTCCACCGGCGCACCTTGGACTGGTAGTTGGCGATTCCGGCATGGGGGCTGGCGGCAGGGGTCTTAGGGCCATTTCCTGCTCCAGCTTCCCCCGCACCGGATTGCGCTTCTCCACCATCTTCCGGACGAAACCCGTAGTCGCGGCGGTGTTCGGCTGCCGCGCAGGATGAGGGCCTGGTCCACGGGCGGTAGTGGGCGTGCTCGGCGACGCCGTTTTCATGGCTCTTGCCAGGAATGCGGGTGGATCGTAGTGGTCCAGCACGTAATTGTCGTTTAGCGCCGGTCTCGACGGCAAAGTATTGTCGGAACGCACCACCTCCGGTCGGCGACGCGCAACCCCTGGGCCACCACTTCCGCCCCGTGCTTGGACGTTGATTGCGCGTGGCAACCGCAACCGCAGGATGACGCTGCGCTTGTCAACAGGTCGGAGGGGTAGAGGCAAGCGTCGGCTGTGGGAATCGGCCGATCAGCGTCGTTCCAACCGGCGGCGTCCAGTCGCGGACGCGGCGGTGCAGCCGGTTCCAGGCTCCAGGTCCTCCACGCCGAGGGCGGAAACGGGACGCTGCGCAGCCGCTCGTAGGTGCGCGACCATCGCATCGGGTTCCTGCCCGAAGATGAGCAAGGCGTGGCCTCCCTCACGGGCGGCGGTGGCGTTGACGCGGTGAAGAGGCGGTCCAGGGCGACCCGGAGGAGCCGGCGCTTCGTCCAGGTCCAGGCAGACATCTGGACGCCGCCGGTCTCGACGGCAAAGTCCTCGGCGACGCGCAACCCCTGGGCCACCACTTCCGCCCCGTGCTTGGACGTTGATTGCGCGTGGCAACCGCAACCGCAGGATGACGCTGCGCTTGTCAACAGGTCGGAGGGGTAGAGGCAAGCGTCGGCGGGAATGCCGCAGCGTCGTTCCAACCGGCGGCGCCAGTCGCGGACGCGGCGGTGCAGCCGGTTCCAGGCCCAGGCCTCCACGCCGAGGGCGGAAAGGACGTGGCCGCGGTGGCCCTGGGCCTCCATCACGTAGTAGATTCTCATTGGTTCCTCCAAGATTGGTGTGGGTGTTCAGCGGGGTTGAAAGGCGTAATCCGGCGGATCGCCGCCCCGGGTAATCCAGGCCGGTCCCAGTGGCCCGGCGCTCTCCACCAGTTCCCGGTGAGAGGCCAGGAGCGGCACGCGCCCGCGTGCGGGTGCCATCTCGCGGGCGGCGACTTCCAGGAAGTGGGTCAGGGCGATGGGGTCGTCGAAGACCACCAGGACCAGGGGTTGATTGCCGTGGTCGTCGGTGGGCCGTGGACCGGCGTAGTAGCGCAGGTAGGGGGCGATGCGGGCGGCCATGGTCGCCGGCCGCACCGCCCGGCGCTCCCACTCCAGAAAGAAGGGCCAGGTATTTTCACCTCGGCGGATGATGCCGAAGGCGTCGGGATGGACCGAGCGCAGCACTCCCTGATGCCGGAAGTAGCGCGACGCACGGCGGGGCGGGTCCAGTTGGACGATCTCCCGGGAGCGGGAACTGGCCTGGCGGGCCAGGGCGGCGATAAAGCCGTGGACGGCGCTTGTGTGCTCGACGTTGCGGAGCAACTGGCGGGTCCGGCTCCCGGCGACGTTGCGCCAATCCAGGGGAGCGTCGGCGTCCAAGGGCATAGCGCTCCACCGCTTGCGGGCGTCGCCCGCGGAGGTGCGGTCCCGGCGGGCCAGCATCACCAGCCCCCTATCGGAGAGGGCCAGGCGGCGCTGTCCGTCAACGCCGGTGTCAATCAACAGCTTCAACTCGTCCAGCCGCCGCGTCACCTGGGACAACCGCGACCGCTTGACGCCTAACAACGCGCCCAGGTGTTGGGGCGACAGCCAGGGCCAGTCGGCCAGCAGGTCCACGGCCCGCTTCTCCACCGGCTTGAGCCGGGACGGCAGGAGGCAGTCGGCCCCCGTGTCCAAATCATCGGGCATGGCGGCCCGTTTTGGCGGCTTGCGCAGGGGCCAGGAACGGGGCGGCCCGGTGTGGGCCAATGCCGTTTGCAGGTTCAGGGGCGCAGGACCGGAGGGAATGCGCCACACGGCGGCCCCGGCCCCGGCGGAAGCGGCGTCGCCCTCCAGGGCTAGGAACACAGGGCCGGGCAGAGTCGCCGCCAACCTTCGGGCCTGGCGCAGGCGCACCTCGTCGGGCAGCAGCATCAGGACGGCGCTGGTGGGCGGCAACTGCCCCAGCCGCCAGAGGCGCTTGCCAAAGGCGGTGCGGTCGGCGGTGCTGCCCTGGCGCACCACGGCCAATGTCCGGCCGTCGGGCAGGATCATCGCCGCGTCCAGGGGCATGGCCCGGTACCAGCGGAAGACCAGGGGGTGAAATAGCTGGCCGATGGCCGAGGCCAGGCGGTAGATGACGGCTACGGCGTCCAGGCGTTCCAGCAGCCCCCGCCGCCACTGGCGCGAGACGGCCAGCAGGAAAAGCGTTTCGTCAAGGGATACGCCGTCCAGCTCCGCCAGCCGGTCCACCCCGGTGGCGGTGAGGGCGTGGCGGCGGGTGGGGGCTGCCAGCGGAGAGGCGTGGGGGACGGCTTTCACCATCCCCGCGCGTTCCAGTTTCCCGACGGCCTGGTACACCGCGCCCCGGGACCAGCCGGTGAGGGCGGCCAGTTCCAGCCGGTCCAGGAAGGGCATATCGGCCAGGCGCCGCAGGGCATCGGCCTGGCAACGGTTGAATTTCATACGCCCACCTCCCCGCCGGATTCGGCCTGCTGGCGGTCAATCAGCAATTGGCGGTAGGGGCTGATGTCCTCACCCTCGGTTCCAGCGTCATCCCCATCCGGTTCTCCGCCTTCCGGCGCCTCCGAATTCGCCCCTCCCGTGGGCGGCTGGAAATGCTTGCTGCGCTGCCCGTCCCGGCCCAGGTTCTGGGGCGCTGGCTGCTGCTTCGGGTCCGGCGGCGTCTGGCTCTGGCGGATGCGCTCCACCTCCCGCCGGTACTCGTGGACCCGCTGGCGGCCCCGCTCCTGCTGAGCGGCGATCTCCGTCTCCGGCGTGATGTAGGCCGAGGCGTCGGCGCGGATGCGGTGGGCGACGGCCAGGCTGCCCGGCTCGGGCTTGCGGACCATCATGGAGAAGGGCGGCATCCGCTCCGTGCCCACGGTGGCGCGGACGTAGCAGTGGTGTACGTCCAGGGACACGATGTCGTCCTCGGAAACCTGGTCCTTGCCCAGCTCCCACACCAGTTGCCGGGCATCGCTGCCCGCCACCTGGAACACGGCCAAGCAGCCCACGTTGGCCAGGACGGTGTCGCGCATGGTGCGGGACAGGTCCTCCAGCTTGGCCAGGCTCTGGGTGGCGAGAATGAAGCTGGCGCCGAACTTGCCCAGTTCGCTGAGCATGGACTCGTAATCGACGCCGGGCATGGACTGCATCTCGTCCACGACCACCAGGGCGCCCCTTCGTTCCTCGGGCGGCAGCGCCCCCTGCTCCCGGATCACCGCGTCCACCAGGTTGAGCAGCGACGCGCCCACCAGGGCGGCCACGTCCCGGCCGACCACGCCCTGGGCGGTGGACACTAGCAGCACGCCGCCCTCGCGGATGGTCTGGCGCAGGTCGATGGTGGAGCGGGGCTGGCCGATGATGGCCCTTGCCGTCTCGGAGGAGGCGTAGTAGGAGAGGCGGGTCTGCACCGGGGCCAGGGCGTCGCCCTGGTAGTCCCGGCGCCAGCTGGCGAAGTCCCTACCCCACCAGTCCAGGATGTAGGGGTCGGAGACCCGGGTCAGGACGCCGGTGCGGTAGTTGTCGTCGGCCAGGAGGGACAGGCCGTCCAGGAGGGTGAACTGCTCGTCGGCGGCGGTGGCCGGGTGGCGGTTGGCCTCGTGGAGGCTCTTCACGGTGTGTTCCAGGATGGACTGCATCCGGGGACCCCACTGCTCCCACAGGCCGTGGGCGATGCGCACGACGGAGTCGGCGGTGCGGTCCCTATCGGCGAAGACCCGGGCGTCCAGCAGGTTGATGCCGGGGTAGCCCCTGGGGTCGGCCAGGTCGATGAGCTTGACCTTATCGGCGATGGACTCGGGGACCAGCTCCAGCAGGCCGGCCACCAGGTCGGCGTGGGGGTCGATGACCACGATGGCGTCGTTGTCCCTTCCCTCTGCCTTTTCCCTGAGCTTGTGGCTGACGATGTGGTGCATCAGGGTGGACTTGCCCATGCGGGTGCGGGCCACGTAGAGGTGATGGCGGCGCAGCAGGTCCTCGGGGAAGTGGATCTGCCGGGAGCGGCCTGCCGTGGTGTCGCCCACCAATGCCCCACCCTTCACCCCCTTGGCCGAGGGCAGGAGCGCCCTTGAGCCGGAGCGTTCCAGCAGGGGCGTCTCATCCCTGGCGCCGGGCGGATGCCACAGGGCGGCGGCTTCACGCACGCCCAGGACGCTGCGCTTGCCGAAGAGGCCGGGGCCGGCGGGGTGGAGGTTCATCAGGAGGACGATTGGCCTGACTTTGCTCACCTTGAAACGTGCTCCGGCGGGGTGGTCGTAGTGGCGGTAGGCGGCGGCCACCGGCTCCAGCACCTCCCTGGCCCGCCGGAGTCCCTCCCCGGCGTCGGCGGCCTCGGGCAGCACGGCGATCAGCTCAAGCTGGCCGTCGAAGGCGATGCGGGCCACCTTCTCCTTGATGATCAGGGGGTCGTAGACCCGGTTCCTGGCCTGCTTCCAGCGCCACCAGCCCCAGCCGGCCACGGTTAGGCCCAGGGCGGAACCGGCGGCCAAGAGCGCCGCCTTCAGGATTTCGCCCTGCTGCACCCACAGGTAGCCCCGCAGCCCGATTAGGGCGGCGACGCCCAGGACGGCCATGGTCACGCCGTCCAGTTGCAGGGGCCGGGTCTGGTAGGTGTAGGAGGGATCGGGCCGCTGGTAGCCGGGGTTGCTGAAGGCCTTCTGCTGGTGGGCCTGGGACCAGTCGGGACCCAGGGAGCGCAGCAGCTGATAGACGACAATAAGGAATGCCTCTTGCGCCGACTATTCTTGCCGGTTGGGATGGTGTAAATCGTCCGGCACGGAGGTGCCGGATTGATCAAGGACCGACAAGTCAGACTTTTGAGGCAAAAACGTATGGAAGGAAAAACACAGGAGACGGCGGCCGCCATGTCTGGGATGAGCGTGCGCTCGGCGCGCAAATGGCAGAGTGGCCCGTTGCCGTCGGAGACCAAACCGGAGCGCTGGTGGCGCACTCGGTCCGATCCCTTCGACGGGGTGTGGGAAGAGGAGATTGAGCCACTGCTGCGGGACGACCCCAAGGGCAAGCTGAAGGCAACGACGATTATCGAATGGCTGGAGGAGCAGCATCCCGGCCAGTTCAGCACCTCCCAGCTGCGCACGCTGCAACGACGATTACAGGACTGGCGGGCGCTGAATGGTCCGGACCAGGAGGTGTACTTCCCCCAGGAGCATCCGCCGGGACGGGAGGCCCAGTTTGATTTCACCCACTGCAGCGCCCTGGGAGTGACCGTCGCCGGTGAGCCCTACCCCCACCTGCTGTTTCAGCTGATCCTCAGCCACTCGGGCTGGCGCTACGCGGAGGTCGCCGCCGGCGAGACCTTCCTGGCCCTCAAGCAGGGATTACAGAATGCGCTCTGGGCCCTGGGCGGCGTACCGGAGGTGGTGCGTTCCGACAATACCTCTGCTGCCACCCACGAGATGAAACGCAGCCGAGGCCGGGCGCTAAACGACAATTACGCCGCCCTGCTGGACCACTACGGTGTCCGATCCACCCGCATCAATCCTGGCAAGAGCCATGAAAACGGCGTCGCCGAGCACGCCCACTACCGTTTGAAAGACGCCGTGGACCAGGCCCTCATCCTGCGCGGCAGCCGCGATTTCCACACCGCCGACGACTACGCCGGTTTCGTCCGGAAGATGGTGGAGAAGCGCAATCGCCTGGTGCGGGGGAAGCTGGAGCAGGAAATGGCTTGCCTAAGACCCCTGCCGCCAGCCCCCATGCCGGAATACGCCAACTACCAGTCCAAGGTGCGCCGGTGGAGTACCATCCAGGTGGCGGGACGCAGCTACAGCGTCCCGTCCCGGCTCATTGGCAAGGTGGTACAGATCCGCCTCTATTCCGACCACGTGGAAGTGTACTACAAGGGCCACTTTGTGGAACGAATGGCGCGCGTGCACGGTGATGGGGAAGTAAACGTCAATTACCGCCACGTCATCAATTCCCTGGTGCGCAAGCCCGGAGCATTCGCCCGGTACCGGTTCAGGGAGCAGCTGTTTCCCACCTTGCGCTTCCGGCTCACCTACGACGCGCTCAGGCAGTGGCGTGGGGAGCGCGCCGACGTGGAGTACGTGCGCATCCTGCACCTGGCGGCCACCACCATGGAGGTCATGGTGGACAGCGCCCTGTCGCTGCTGCTGGAGACCGGTCAGCCCTTCGACTACGCCGAGGTGCGGGAACTGGCCGAGCCCAGGGTGCCCCAGGCTCCGGTGCTGGTCCTCTCTGGGAAGCCGGACCTGAAGATCTACGACGGTCTGCTCACGAGCAGTACGGCCATGGTGGGGGTGTGCGCATGATGGACACCCCCACCAGCGTGATCCAGGAGCGCATCGGCGAGCTATGCCGCGAATTCAAGCTGCCCACCATGGGCGCTCAGTCGGTGGCCCGTTTCACTGAGGCTGGCCACGGCGAGGCCCTGTCCACCTTCCTGGAGGTGCTGGAGCAGGAGGCCGAGGATCGCCGCCACCGGCGCATCAACCGGCTGCGTCAGGCGTCCCGGCTGCCCTCGGGCAAGACCTGGGAGACCTTCGAGCATCACCGGATGCCCCTGACTCTTCGTCAACAGATGGACCATCTGGCCCAGGGCAGTTTCGTGGAACACGGCGTCAACGTGCTGGCCTTCGGGCTCCCCGGCACCGGCAAGACCCACGCCCTATGCGCTCTGGGCCACCGCCTGGTGGAAGCCGGACACTCCGTCCTCTTCGCTCCAGCCTACCGCCTGGTGCAGGACCTCCTCGCCGCCAAGCGCGACTTCGACCTGCCCCGACAACTGCGCAAGCTGGACAACTTCGACTTCCTCCTCCTGGACGATCTCGGCTACCTGCCCCAGGGGGCCGAGGAGTCCGAGGTCCTCTTCACCCTCATCGCCGAACGCTACGAACGCCGGTCCCTGGGCATCACGTCCAACCTGGTCTTCTCCGAGTGGGAGCGCATCTTCGCCAACCCCATGGCTACCGCCGCAGCGATTGACCGGGTGGTCCACCACTCCGTCATCCTGGAATTCGACGTCCCCAGCTACCGGACTGACGCAGCACAGCAACGCGGCGAGACTGCTGCGGCCGAGGAGGTGAACCGGCAAAACTAATCGACGATAAATCGGCAAGAATGGTTGACGCGGGACAGCAGCAGGCGGGCCAGCACCCGCTCGCCGTCCTTCAGGTTGGACAGGGCGCCGATGATGGCGATGATGGGGTCGGAGCCCGGGTCCAGCAGGTCGTCGTCCCGGAAGGTGCGGAGCGGCACGTACTCCGGGCCCCCGGCCCGCAGGGTCATGCCCCAGGCCTGTTCGCCCCGGTGGACGAAGATGGGGTCATCGTCCACGGCCACCTCCTGGATGCGCGCCTGGGGGTAGTGGGCGGCCAGTTGGCCCCTTACCACCTCCCGGTCCAGGCAGCGGGCCAGCAGGGTCACGCCGTCGGCGGTTCCGGCCAGTTCCAGGGAGAAGGGTTCGGGGACGGCGATGGACTGGAGCAGGTTCTCCACGCCCAGCATGGTGCGCTCGCCGGTGCGGGGCGGCGTCACCGCCAGGAGCACCGGGGCGCTGGGCTGGTGGTTGCCGAAGAGGATTTTCCTGGGGTTCAGTTGCAAATTCATATCGTCCTTCCTTTCACTTGTTATGGATGTTCGTGTTGGTATCGGCATTCCCGTCTTGGTTGCGGGCCTTCGCCATTCCCCTTACCGGCTAATGCCTGGGGCCGGGCCGCCACTCGATGACCTCCGTCTCCTCGGGTGTGGCCTCGATGCGCACCGGAAAGCGGTTGCCCCGGGCCAGCAACAGGCCATCCCCGCGCGGGCAGGACAAAAGCCAGTGTTGCAGCTCCTCGGGCAGGTCGAAGGCTTCGCCCACGGTGGACACGGCGGCGGCGTCCTGTTGGAGCAAGAGCTTGAAGGCGGCGTTCTGCAAGAGCGCCCGGCCGGAGTGGCCGGTGATGGTGCGGGAACTGTCCTCGGAGAGGAGGTCCTGCACGTCCTGGGTGATGAACTGGAGCCCCAGCCGGTGCTTGCGGGCGCGCTTCGCCATGCTGACCATGAACGCGGCCCCTTCGGGGTGCTGCATGATGCTCCACACCTCGTCCACCACCAGCAGCCGGGGACGGGGGTCCTGGGCGGCGGCGGCCCACACCGTCTCGGTGCAGACCATCGCGGCAGCGGGACGCAACTCCGGTTCCAGCAGGTGCAGGTCGAACACGGTCACCAGGGCTTCGTGGGCCAAGAGGTCGTCGCCCTCGTCGGAAAGCAGGTCCCGCAGGCTGCCGGTGGCGAAGGGACGCAGCAGGTGGGCGATCTCCGGGGTCTCCCCTTCCAGGTAGGCGTAGAAATCGCGGAAGCCGGTGCGCCCCCGCCTCTCGGAGTAGTAACCGGCCAGGGCGTGGTCCAAAGACGACCTGCGCTCGGCGCTGAGCCTCTCCCCCACCATCACCTCGATGAGGCGGCGCAGGCTGCCGATGCGCTGCAAGAGTTCTTCGGAATCGCCCCGGTCGATGACGAAGGGGTTCATGCCCTGGCCGGGGACGCCGGGGGAAAGGACGCGCCCGCCTGCCGCCCGCGCCATGTCGGTGTACTCGCCCTCGGGGTCAATGACGTAGGCCCGCACTCCGCGACACAGCCCTCGCAGGACCCCCAGCTTGGTGGCGAAACTCTTGCCGCTGCCGGAACGGGCCAAAACGGCGGTGTTCGCGTTCAGGTGAGTGCCGTCAAAGGGGTCGTAGACGATGGGGGCGCAGGCCCGCAGGTCGATGCCGTAGAGGGTGCCGGTCCTGGTGTCCAGGTCCGGCGGCGAGAAGGGAAACAGCCTCGCCAACGAGGATGTGTCCAAAGTCCGCCAGGTTGCCACGGCGTTCAGGGCCAACGGCAGCGTTGACAGCAGCCCCTCCCTTTGCCGGAAGGCCAGGTTGTCCAGCTTGCCCAACGTGGCGGCGAAGTGGGCGCGGGCTTTTTGGGTAAGGTCCTTGAGAGTGTCGGCGTTATCAGCGTGCAACGTCACCGACAACGATGCGTGGAACAGCCTTTCCCGGCCCCGCTGCACCTCGTCGCGCAGACGGCTCACGTCCTCCAGGGCGATCTCGGCCTCCGGGGACATGGACCGCCCCCGCTTGAAGGACAGCGATTGCGCCGACTCGAACCGCACCTTCTGCCACTCCAGGGTGCGGGCCGCCTGCTCCGTGGGGATGGCGCCCAAATGCACCGACAGGTCCATGGGCGCGCCGGCGGCCATCAAGCCCTGCAGGAAGCCGGGGGCCAGGGAGCGGGGCCACTTGCCCAGGTGCAGGGAGCGCACCAGGCGGTCGCCGATGCGGATGTCCCGGCGGTTGACCTCCACCTCCATTTCGGCGTCTTCGTCGCGGTCCTGGGGCGAGCCGCCCAGGGCGCAGGCCAGGAGCAGCAGCTTGAGCGAGTTGCCGGAGAGGGGAAAGACACCGAGACCGGCGCGCACCAGCAGGGAGCGCAGCTCGTCGGCGCGGGCGTGCTCGCACACGGCGTAGAAGCGCCGGTCCAGGATGCCCTCCCGGTTTTCCAGCGTGGTCAAGAGCCGCCCCAGGCTGTCGGCGGCGTCCTTCGTCTGCTGGGGCAGGTCCTCGGGCTGGGCTTCGGTCAGCCTGTCTCTCAATGCCTGCAACACCGGCGGGTGCTGCCTGACCAGCAGCTGCACCGGAAAGTCCAGGGCGTTCAGGGAACCGGCGAAGGCGCCCAGCTTGGGCTCGTCCAGCTCGAGCCCCATCACCTCCATGACGGCCAGTTTCACCCCGTCCAGGCGCACCGGGCCGTCGTCCTCCAGGTGGGACAGCAGGAAGAAAAGGGGCAGCGGGGGCGGCGGTTTGGGTTCCGCCGTCGTTTCGTCAATGTCCTGGGGCTGGGACCGGCCCGGCGGCCAGCGCCGGGCCAGGTCCTTCAGGTTGTTGGGGTTGGGTAGTGTCAGTTTCACCATTCGTAACTCCTTTGCGTTGCTAGATTTCGGGCAGGACCTCGATGATCCGGCCGATGATGCCGGCGGCGATGCCCTTGGCCAGCAGCACCACCACCAGGCCGACCACCGCCATGAACACGGCGTTGCGGGCCTTGCCCCGGTTCTCCCCCTCGGCGCCCTCGGCCATCAGCAGGAACCCGGCCCAGACGATGGCGAAGAAGCACAGGCCCGCCCCCAGGTAGGCCATGCCGGTCAGCGCCGCGTCTAAGGCGGCGGTCAGCTTTTCCATCTCGTCCTGCCTCGGCGCGGCGGCGACGGACGCCAACGCCGCCACCCCCGACAGCAACAGGGCGGTCAGTTTCCGGGCCATAGCCAGCTCCACCAGTTGGAACCGCCCACCGGCTTCTGCTCCGCCTTGGGCGGCGGAAGCTTGGGCGGCGGCACGTGGAGGGCCCGGTAGGGGGCGTCGGCTCCCACGCCTGCGGCCGGCGCCTTTTTTGGGACTGAGACCAGCGGGACGCTCTCGGTACGGGTGCGGGTGACGGGAGCGCGCCGGTTCTCCACCGCCCGCACGTGCTCCGGGTGATGGACGTAGACGCGCACCGTTTTGGTATAGCTGCTTTTGCCGCAACTGCACCTCACCCGGCGGGTATGCACGTCGGTGCGGGCCGGGTGGTGGACGGTCTGCAACATGGGCGGGAGGGGGACGTTCAGCGTGGCGGTCAGGTCCGCCGCGATTTCCAGGTCGTGGACCGCCCTGGCGTTGGTAACGGGCAGGATGAAGCCGGTATCGCCGTCGGCCACGAAGGGCACCGTGGCGGAGTGGCCGCCCCACCGGACGCTGACCGTTCCCGCTACGGCGGTGACGGTGGCGTCCAGCAGGGCCGGCACCGACTGGCTGAAGTGGCCGCCGTACACCGGCAGGTCCTCCTCGTGGCGGGTCTCGTCGATGCACTCCGAGGCGATGACGCCCCTGATAATCCCCGGCGTCCACTCCAGGGAGGTGACCTCCAGGTCGCACAGGTCCCCGTCCGCTTTGGGCAGGGGGTAGGGAATCTGGTGGCTCTTCAGCGACGCGGCCCCGCTCCGGCCCAGGGCGTCCTGCCAGGAGAAGGTGAAGGAGGGCGACGGGCCGTCCAGGGTCAGGTTGTAGCTCTTGGCCTGGCCTGCGGCAAGGCTGGTGTTGAAGCCCATCTTCAACGTCCGGCCCGTCCGGCCGCCGAAGACCCTTCCCTTCAGGTCCAGGTCGTGGGCGGCCCGCAGGGTGACGGCGGCGGTGTCGCCGGTGACGCTGAGCTTCTCGACGTAGACGCGGCGGCCGGGCACCGGGTCCGGCGGCTCAAAGTAGATTTCGTCCAGCCGCCAGGCGTCGCCGTAGGGGTTGTCGTCCGGGTCGTCGGCCAGGGCGCTGCTGGGCAGCAGCACCACCGCCAGCAAGCCCAGGGCGGCCACTGCCAGGATGCGACCCCAGGGCCTCCTGCCCCTCTTGTGGTCTTCGGTCTGAGTCTGGGGGCGATTGGCGTCGGCGTTCTGGGAACGGCGTCCCTTGCCGAACCAGCTGTGGGGCCGGAAGGGGCGGCGCCCCTGACGCTTCGCCGCCTTCACCGCCTTGGCCAGGCCGGATGCAGCCTTTTTTGCCAGCAGCCGCAGGGGGTCGGGCTTGGCCTCGGGTTGCGGCGGCGGTTCGCCGACTGACAGCTCCGCCGGGGACCCGGCGTAGCGACGGGCGCCCAGGTTGAACTTGAGCAGGTCGGCAGCTACCAGGGGCAGCCCCCGGCCGCCCACCTTGCCCACGGTCATGGCGATGCCCACTGTTCCCAGCAGGATGGCGATGCCCAGCTTCAGCCCCGAGGGGCCGAAGGGGAAGTAGCGATAGACGCCGTAGGCCACGGCGCAGGTCGCCACCACCGCCACCACCTGGGGGAAGGTGAACCACAGCAGGGCCTTGTCCTCGGCTTGCACGTGGGTCGGTACTTCGTGCTCTCTCATGCCTCTCCTCCTACTTGATCTTCTTGGGGTCGGGCACGTTGGGGTCCACCGGGTTGCCCACCACGGCGTTCATCACCAACTCCACTACGCCGTAGGCCACCAATGCCAGCACGATGCCGGCCAGGGCGGTCATCATGGCGCTCTTGCCCCGCTCCATCTGGTTGGGGGCGCCGGAGGCGGTGAGGTAGAGGTAGGCGCCGTAGATGAAGTAGCCCACTCCCACCACGCCCACCAGCCCCAGCAGGATGCCCACCAGGTTCGATATGGTCTGGGTCAGGTCTCCCATAGATTTCTCTCCTTGCGTGTTGATTTCTTGATTTGCCTTCTTATCGGTTTTCCCTTGGTCGCTACCGGCACATGGCGCACCCCCGGTGGGTTGGACGGTGCGGAACCCTTCCGCGCCGGTCTGTTGTCGTGGTTCTCCCGTGGACTACGGCCCCTGGCTGCGGGGGGTGGGTCCGCCCTGACCCGTTGGGGTGGCGTTCTGGGCCGCCGAGTTCACGGCGCTCCCGGCGGCGCTGGCCGCTCCGGTGGCTCCTCCCGCCGCCGCCGCTGCCCCGGCCGCCGCTCCCGCCGGTCCGCCGGCGGCAGTTCCGCCGCCCACCAGGGCCAGGGCGCGGGCCGAGCGCATCATCCCGCCGGGCAAAGACATCCCGAAGTAGAGGGTGTGCAGCCAGGCGTCGAAGGTGCCATGCTGCCCCAGCATCGAGGGGACGCGAGTCGCCAGGTACATGAAGGCGATGGCCAGCAGCAGCTTCCACACCAGGTCCTGCACCGGCTCGAACTGGCCGATCAGGGCGAACTCGCCCAGGAAGGCGAAGCCCAGGGCCACGGCGACGAGCTGCACAGCCTGCTGGAACACCGTGGTCATGAACATCCGCAGCCAGTGGCGGCCCCAGTTGGCCGTGTGGGGCAGGATCCACAGCCCCAGGGCGATGGGGGCCAGGGCCAGCAGGATGTCGATGAGGGCCAGGCGCAGGATCATCTGCACCAGCAGGTAGAGCAGGATGCAGCCGAAGACCAGGTAGAGCAGGGCGATGAATATCGCCACCCCCACCTCCCCGGTCTCCACGGCGGCCAGCAATGCGAACAGAGGGGCGCGCAGCAGGTCGGCGGGGGTGACGTTGAGCGTGGCGGCGATGAACTGGGAAACGGCGTGGGCCACGTCGATGACCAACGCGCACCACCACAAAGACGACGCGGCGGCGGTCAGGCCCAGCACCAGGCGGGGGACCATCTCCCGCCAGCCCGATTGATGCCTGCCGAGGTGCTCCTGGACGATGAAGCTCAGGCCCATCCAGCCCAGGATCACGGTGAGCGCGGCGGTGGTGACGGCCCAGACCGCCCACCACGCCTGCTGCACGAAGGGGTGGGCGTAGGTCAGGTCCGGAGGGGTTCCGGTGAGGATGTCTCCCATGCTCGCTAACCTCCCCCGCAGTCGTCGATGTCCGTCTGGAACACGCCTTCCAACACGCCGCACAGGGTCCCGTGGACCCCCTGGATCACCCACTTGGCGGCGGCCCGGGCCCAGCGGTCCGGGTCCAGGGCGCCCAGCACCCGGTCCCACAACCCCCTGGGCTGGTGGACGGGAATCAGGGCGTAGAAGACCTGCCGCTCGCCGCCGGTGCGGGGCACGGCCAGCATCAGCAGGAAGGCTTCTTCGGGATGCAGGTCGGGCTGCTCGCCCAGGGCCGGGTACTCGAAGGTGTACTCCCAGCCCTCGGCCAGGCGCTTCTCGCCGCCCCGGACCTGGTAGGTGTTGGTCAGCCAGTCGCCGGTGTCCGGGTGGCGGATGGCGTAGTAGAGGACTTCAACCTGGCGGCTGAAGATGGGGCGGGCCACGAAATCGCCCTCCTTCTTGCGCTCCACCAGCTGCCGGTCGCGGTTGACCAGGCTGATGTCGTCGGAGGGCGGGGATTGGGCCAGGGCCACGCCGCTCATGGGTACGGCGACGATGGCCGAAAGCAGCAGCGCGGCGGCGAGCAGGGTCAGCCGTCGGGTTCTGCGGGAACCGGAAAGTAAACGCCGGAACATGGTTGCCTCCTTGCGGTCGGTTTGGGACCGGATGTGCGAGAACCAAGTCTGGCGACGGGCCGGGCCAGGCGGAATGCCTCATAGGGGGTGACGCGCGCGTCACCCCCTATGAGGCATTGGATTGCAGGGGGCCGGTGTGGTGTCATACCCGTGTACAGGGATTGGAGGTTGGTGGACAGTTGTCCAATCCTGTCCGGTTGAACCTAAAAGCGGGGAAAATCGCCCCCTACCGGACGGTGGCAGCGAACACTTTGGTTCCAGGGCAGCTTCCAGCCCCTGTGGACAGTCCCACGTTGGAAACCGGACAGTGCGCCAGCGGCCAGGGAGGGAGATTGTGGACAGCGGCACGTATGAAATCGGACAGTGCGCCGAGCAGGGGGGCGTTGGCATGGCGGAGGGCGGGCAGTACCCGGAGGCCAGCCGGAGCGTGGACAGCCTGGGGGAGATGCGGCTAGTGGCGCTGTTGGGCGACATGATCGAGGCGCAGGGCAAGCCCGGGGCGGCGGAGATCCTGGGGGTCAGCGTGCGCACCCTGGGCCGGTTCGAGGAGTCCCGACGGCTGACCCGGGTCCTGGCGGCGGCCCTGGAAACCCACCTGCTCAAGGGGGGCGGGTCGGCGGCGGACCGGCAGCGGCGGCAGGCGGCGGACGTGGAGGTTCGGGTGGCCGAGTTGGAAAAGGCCCTATCGGAGGGGCTGGCGGCGGTGCGCCGGGAGGGTGAGCTGGCGCGGGAGGAACAGGCCCGGGCGTTGGCGGAACTGGAGCGGCGGGTGGCGGCGCTGGAGGCGTCGGGCAATGGTACAGCGGCGGTGAACGGCGGAGCGCCGACAGTCGGCGGCGCAGCGAGGTCGCAGGCTGCCGGTGAGGGCGCCGGGTCAAAGCCGGTGGTGGAGCGGCCCCGGCGGGACTTCTACGACCTGGTTACGGCGGAGGCGGAACCCGGCGAGGAACTGGTGTACGGCGAGGCGGCCACGGCGGTGATTGTTCAATGGCGGGAGGCCCGGGACGCCGTGCCTGGGACGAAAGAAGGCCTGGACCGGCTCAATGCCAGGCAGCGGCGCTTGGAGCTGGAGATCGAGTTGATCGAGAAGCACGAACTCACCCTGCCCCCGGCGACGTATCCCTGGGACTGGGGCGACCGGCGGCAGGAGGTGCGGCGGCGTAACGAGATGCTCGACGAGGTGATCGTGGACCGCAAGATGCTCAAGCTGAGGCGGTTTCTCACCCTGGGCATCTGGCGGAAGTAGGCCGGCGATGAGACCGGCGGAACGGCAGTTCCGTTCCTGCGACTCCGTTGCGGCATGGCTGCGAACACTTTGGCCGACGCCTGGCGCAGAGGCTGGTTTCGGGGTTCCCACGACGGCGGCGGACGTGAATAATTGAATGCGTTGTCTGGCTTTTTCCAGTGTTTCCAGCCCAGAAAACTGGAGGGTCCATCCCCGACCCGGACCGTTCGCTTGGGATCGAGCCCTGCTCTCCCGGCAATGGCCCACCAGGGATAAACGCCCGCCCGCTGCGTGATTCGGAACCGGGGTCGAGCTCTGCTCCTCCGGCGTCCGTCTCGATGCGGTGCAGCACCATTTTCATCATCATCGTCCAGGAGGTGGCGAACAGAAACACCAAGGTAGCCCCGCACACCGGCACCTACATCCCCAATTTGCGGAGCGGCTGAACGCTTCGCACTCTCTTTCTCCCTGCGGTTGGAGCGCCCACGGCGCCCCTCCGCTTCCTCACGCCTGCGGTTTGACGGCTGAAGCGTAGCCGAACCGCAGGCCTGCCATTGGCGCGACGGTCGGCGACGCTCTCGTCGGCTGGTCGCGGCACCTTGCCCTGCGCAGTCACCCAGGTCGTTGACCGTCTCCTGGGCCGGGCTGCGCACTGCTTTATCGCCCGCCGTCCGGTGAACGCATACCAGCGTCTCTCCGGCGGCGGCGGGCTGTTTCTAACCCCCTCAATCGCTCCGTTTTCCGCGCCAGGCATCCGGCTCGGGGCGGAGTGTCTTCAGTTTTCCCTAACTCTCCAAGTTCACGGAACACGGCCCGCGCTGCGACGGATGCCGCGTGGGTTGGCAATCACGATACGCACCGATGCAAAGCGCACATGAAAGGAGGCGTCAATGAAAAGCGTGGAAAACATAGTCCGGCTGGCAAGTCTCACTGCCCGGGTGGGCCGGTTCATCTGGCGGCACAAGCGGCTCACCCTGGCGGCGGTGGCGGCCCTGCTCATCGTCGCGCCGTTGCTCAACGGGTCCGACGGCGGGACGTTCTTCCTCAACCTGGTGGGGCTGGGCATCGCCGCCCTGGTGGTGCGGCGGATCGTCCAGACGGGGCAGAAGCGACAGGCGGCCCAGGCTCGGCAGGCCAATTGTCGCTGCCGCCGCCACCGGCAGCCTTAGCAACAACGACTAACGACAACGAAACGATAAGGAGGCAATCCATGACGACGATGACACTGGAAACCACGGCGTCGGTCCGCCGGTTGGAGGAACTGGTGGACCGGCTGCTGGCGGCGCTCCTGGGCGACGGGGTGAATACGGACGCGGACAGTGCGCCGAATGCCAGCCTGGTTCGGAGCGTCCACGAGGCGCGGCGGTTGCGGCAGTCCGCCGACCCCGCATCGGGTGCGGGGCAGGCCCTGGACGGCGCTCTGTCAGTGCTGGCGGAGGTTGACGCCACGGGAGCGACTGACGGCCAGCTGCGGTGGCTCTTCGCCGAGTGGCTGGACATCGCCCGGCGCCGGTTCGTTGGCAGTGACGCCGTGCTCTACAGCCCGGCCACCGGGAAGGCGGCGGCGCTGATTCCCGCCGGCGACGACACCACGCTGGAAGTGGCGGCGGTCCTGGGAATGCGCTGGCCGGTGGGCAAGGTGGTCAAGCGGCGTAGCCTGCGGGGGTTGAAGCCTTTGGCAAAAGGAGGTGCGGCATGGTCGTAGCCAACGCCACGGTTGACTTGCAGGAACTCAAGGCGCGGCACCCGCTGGGCGATGCGGTGGAGGCCGCCGGGATCGCGCTCCGGGGCAAGGGTAGGGTGCGGCAGGGCGTCTGCCCCTTTCACAACGAAGCCGAGGGTAGTTTCACGGTGTACGCCGACACCGAGAAGTTCTACTGCTTCGGCTGCGGCGCCGGCGGCGACGTGCTGGATTTCGTGGGGCGCATGGAGTGTCTGACCCTGCCTGAGGCCATCCGGCGGCTGGATGACGGGACGACGCGGGTGGTAACGGCGCCGGTCGCGCCCCGGAAGTCGTCTTCTCCACCGCTTCCGCCCCGGGAACCGGCGCTGCTGACGGCGGCGACGCGGTTCTACGCCGGTGAGCTGCGGCGCAGCGCCAAGGCCAGGGAGTACCTGGCCTCACGGGGCATTGGCGTTGGGGCCGCCGCCAGTCTTGGCCTCGGTTACGCCACGGGTGGCGGCCTGCGGGAGTACCTGCAATCCGCGGGGTTCGACAACCAACGGATCCGAGACTCCGGCCTGTTCCTGGAACGGGGCGCCGAGCGGTTCGCCGGGATGATCACGGTGCCTGACCTGGCCCACGGCCTCGTGCGGTGGCTCACCGGGCGGGCGGTTGACGCCGGCGCCAAGCCCCGCTTCCAGGCAGTGCCCGGCCCCAAGCCGGCGCTGGGCCTGGCGGCCCTCGGACCGTCTCCGCCCTGGGTAGTTGTCGCCGAGGGCGTCTTCGACCGGCTGACGCTGGCGGCCTGGGGCTACCCCGCCGTGGCCGCCCTGGGCACCCAGGGGATGGACAAGGTGGCGGCGGCGCTGCGCGGCTGCCCCCGGGTCTTCCTGGCCTTCGACAACGATGACGCGGGCAACACGGCGGCGGATAGCCTCAGGCAACTGCTGGGCAACCGCGCCGCCGTGGTCAACCTGCCCGACGGAATCGCCGACGTGGGCGAACTGGCGACGCTGCCCAACGGTCAACTCCTCTTCCGCCGACTGCTGGCAAGGGCGGCGTACAACCTTCGCTAGTCCAACCCGCTCAACCCCCAACTTCCCATCTATCGGCCCGCCTTCACCGGCGGGCCTTTCCTTTTCCAAAACAACCAACTGCACGACGGGGCTACCGGCCCCGCTGACGGCTTGCTGGCGGCAAGCCGCCTCAACCAACGGCAAACCCAACATCACAACGCAAAGGAGCAACGAAATGGGCAACGGCAACAACCAGAACGGCCACAACAACGGCAATGGCAACGGCAACGGCCACCACCCCAACGGGAGCGTCAACCTCAACGGCAACGGCCAGAACGGGCACCAGAACGGCAACGGCATCGCCGACATCACCGGCCACGATCTCCTGTGGGACGGTCTGCCTCCGGCGGTGGTCAACGCTCTGGAGCAGCCCCTGGACCCGGCGCTGGTCTCCCGGCGCGACGGCCGGGGCAATCGCCAGTACGACTACATCGAGGGCCACACCGTCATCGACCAGGCCAACCGGATATTCGGCTACGGCGGCTGGGGCTACGAACTGGCCGGCGACGTGGGTCTGCGCCGCATCGAGAAGGTGGACGTCAGGACCGGCGAGGTCAAGGTCAACTACGCCTACAGCGCGCCGGTGCGGGTCAGAGTGGTGGGCGCGCCGCCGCGCACCGACATCGGGTTCCACGTCGTTACCGAGGATACGCCGGAGGGCCACGAGACCGCCGCCAAGGGCGCGGTGACCGATGGTCTGAAGCGGGCGCTGCGCAGCTTCGGGAACCGTTTCGGCAACGGCCTCTACGGCGACCAGCCAACAGCCAACGGCAGGCCCCGGACGCAGGCTCCTACCAACGCCAACGCCAACGGCAACAACGGCCAGGGCAACAACGGCAACGGGCGGCGGGAAGGCAGCTACCTCCAGCAGTTGCGGGGGCGGCTCATCGCCCTGGGCGCGGAGCAGGGCTTCGGCGAAGACCAGGTGCGGGAGGCGGTGAAGAAGCAGACGGGCAAGGACCTGGACGACCTGCCCGCCAGGGACCTCAAGCCCCTGGTGGAAGGGGCCGCCCGCAAGGTCAACGAGGCGAAGAACGGCGAGGGCAGCAACGGCAACGGCTAAGCGCCGCTGCCAACTCCAGCCAACGGGGTCGTCTCCACCAACGGGACGACCCCGCTTCTCATCTACCGGACTACACACGACAAGGAGGAAACGGAAATGACGGCAACCACCATCCACACCCCCTGGGGCTGGTCCCAGGACATAGAGGAACTGGCCGATGGCGTCTGGCGGGTAATCACCGCCGGGCACGCCGGGCTGAAGCTGAGCCGCGAGCGGTGGGATGAACTGCCCGACCTAGTGCGGGACAGCTTCCTCAACCGCTGCTTCGCCGAAGAGGACTGCGAGGAACCCATCGCCCGGACGCTCTTGGACCTGGGCGACGCCAGGGAGCGGGAACTGGCCCTGAAGGTGGCGGGCTATTTCGACCGCTACGCTCCGGCGCTGCCCTACCTGCGGGAAACGGGAGGAACGCCATGAACGCCGACGCCATCACCCGCCACCGGCCCCGCTGCCTGCCCGGCGTCACCACGAGGCTCAACACCGAGCTGGGCAACCTGTTCGTCACCGTCGGCCTGGACGACGACGGCCAGCCCTTCGAGGTCTTCGGCTCTCTCGGCAAGGCGGGCAGCCTGCAACACGGGATGACCGAACTGGCCTGCCGCCTGGTGTCCCTGCACCTGCGGCGGGGAACGCCCCTCGACGAAATCATCGACCAGGTACAGGGCATCAGCGAGATGCAGCCCTGGCCCAACCAAATGGACGATGGACGCACGGTGTACGTGCGTGGGCTGGGCGACGCCATCGCCCTGGTGCTGCGGGACTACCTGGCAACTCAAGCCGACGCGGAACCGGCGCAACTGCCCATCGCCGCCGACTGAACAACCTACACCGACCCGTCAGGGCGCAGGGGGCCGTCTCCGATACGGGGGCGGCCCCGCTCTCATTTACCGGACACGAAACATGACGGAGGAACTAACACCATGACCATGACGATTGACGACATCAGGGACGCCATCTACTCCCGGCCCAACGCCCGCTTCGACGGCGACGGGACCCTGGAGATCCGGGCCTCGGCGGTGGGCAACTGCCGCCGCGCCCTATGGTACGAGGCCACCGGCTGGGAGGTGACCAACCCCCGCAGCGACGACTCCCTGACCATGCTGGAGGCGGGCAACGCCCTGGAGCCGGTGGTGCTGCGGGCGATGCAGCGGGCCGGCTGGGACATCACCCCCACCGATAGGGACAACCCCGAAATGATGTCCCTGCGCCTCGGCCCCACGCTCCTGGTCAGCGGCCACGTGGACGCCGCCGGCGTCGCCCCCATCTTCGGCAACGAGCCCAGCATCGTCGAGGTCAAGACCCGGGGGCCGGAAGCCTACAAGAAGTGGCGGACGCTGGGCGCCGAGCGCAGCCATCCGGAATCGGTGTGGCAGGCCGCCATCTACACCTACGGGACCTTCGGCGAAGCCCGGGACGTGGTGATCGCCACACTGGACACCGGCGGACGAACCTGGGACTACGAGGTGATACCGGCGCACCGGGTGGAGCGGGCCTTCGAGCAAGCCTGCGCCCGGCTGGGCGAGCTGGCGGCCCACCACGTCATCAACGGGCCGGACCCGGAAGTCCTGCCGGAGCGGGACTTCACCGCCGACGACTGGCAGTGCCAGCGCTGCCCCTTCCTGAACGCCTGCCTGCCGGGTATGGCGGACGTGGAACCGGAGGATGAAATCGCCGTAGAAACGGAGCCGGTGAGCGACGAGGAGGCGCGGGCGGCGCTCCGCGAGTACGAGCAGGCCCAGGAGATGCTGAAGGCCATCGAGGAAGACAAGCAGTGGGCGCTGGGGCAGTTGCGGACCTGGCTCAAGCAGCGGGGCGAGGACAAGGCGAAGCTGGAGGGCGGCAAGAAGACCCGCACCGTGGGGATGGTCAAGTCCACCCGCTACTCGGTGGACCACAAGAAGCTGAACGCGCTGCTGGACCCGGAGACCAGGGCGGGCATCGTCACCGAGAACGTCTCCGAGTACCTGCGGGTCAGCTAGGCCCGGATGACATTGGAACCCTGACGCTCCGCAAGCCGGAGCGCGACACGGGGCCGCTCCTTCCTACCGGAAAGGGCGGCTCCGCAGTCACTTCGGAAATCCCCCAATCACAAAGCAACGGAGGAACAATCATGGCGAAGACCATCAACAAGGTTGAACTGCTGGGGCGCGTGGGTGCCGATCCCGAAATGAAGTACACGGCGTCGGGCATCGCCGTTACCCAGCTGCGCCTGGCCACGGACCGGGGGCGGAAGAACGGCGAGTCGGAGACCGACTGGCACACGGTGGTGGTGTGGGACAAGATCGGCGAGGCCGTCGCGCAGTTCGTGGAAAAAGGCCAGCGGCTCTACGTGGCGGGCCGCCTGGTGCAGAGTTCGTGGGAGGGGGACGACGGGCAGCGGCGCTACCGCACCGAGATTCACGCCCAGGACGTGGTGTTCCTGGACTCCTCCCGCAACGGCAACGGCGGCGACGCCAATTACGCCAACACCGGCGCCAGCGCTCAGGCCGACGACGACCTCCTCTTCTAGCCGGTCAACTACAAAGCGACGCCCGCCACCAGCGGACGCAACACGGGGCCGCTCCCTGCCAAGAGGGAGCGGCCCCGCTGTCGTTTCCCAATCTCACTCTCAAGGAAGTGAACCATGCCCAGGAAAAAGCAAGCCAAGCAGGAAGAAATGCCCCTGACTATATCCGAACCCGCCGCTCCCGCCACGCCGGAGGGCGAGGCCGTGCTGGAGGCCCTGCGCTCCAACCTGGCCCTGCTGGGGGAACTGGCGGCCCGCTACCAGGTGGACTTCCAGCCGGAGCGCCCCGCCGACAGGCCGGCCATCAGCTGCCCCCAGGATGTCTACAACCTGCTGGGGCGGGAGATGTCGGCCCTGGCCCAGGAACAGCTCCGGGTGCTGCTGCTGAACACCCGCAACCAGGTGATGGGCCAGCGGATCGTCTACCAGGGGAATGTAAACAGCTCGATTGTCCGCCCCGCCGAGGTGCTGCGCGCCGCCGTAATCGAGTCGGCGCCGAGCATCGTCATCGCCCACAACCATCCCTCCCAGGACCCCACGCCCAGCCCCGAGGACGTGTCCATCACCCGCGAGTTGGTCCAGGGCGGCAAGCTGCTGGGCATCGACCTGCTGGACCACATCGTCATCGCGGGGAGCAAGTTCGTCAGCCTCAAGGAAAAGAAGCTGATGGACAACTAACCCCATAGACACCGAGACCGGCGCTCTGCCGCCGTTCCTCACGCGGGAACCCCATCCCGCGCTTTCCGTTCATTCATACCTACAGGAGGCAACCCATGATTCCCACGCAACCCGCCGTGAACGGCGAGGATCTCTACACCATCTCGGCGGGCGGCTACTCGGCCACCGCCGACGCCTTCGCCCGCGACCCGGACACCGGCGGCCTCTGGTTCCTGTCCATGGTGGGACCGCAGACGGCCCTCAAGGCCATCTGGGCCTCCCTGCTGAAGCAGCCTCCCGACACCGCCCACCTCATCAGGGGCGTGGAGGGCATGGCCCTCAGCGGAGGGTACCAGCAGTGCCAGGTCCCCCATCACACCGTCGGCACCTGGACCACCCGCATCGCCCGCCTGCCCGCCAGCCGGGGCTGGCACGCATTGGTTTACACCCGCCTGGCCGAGTTCAGCTTCGAGCGGGACGACTTCCTGCTGCTGGCCCAGGGCCAGGCCGACGCCCCAACGCTGCACCACCGCTTCCTGGACCGGCGCAGCCCCCTGCCCCTGCACCGCTCCTGGCGGGACTGGCTCTGGCGGCGGGGGCTGGACACCGGCGAGATCGTTCCCCTGGAGTCCGCCGGCCTGCTGGCCTACACCTGCAACCCCAAGGGCGAGGAACTCAGGGCCGACCTGTCGGCGGCGGTGGCGGCGGGGACGCTGACCCTCGACTCCCACGATAACGATCACAACTATGACACCGATGAGGAGGAAAACAGCGATGGATAGGACGCTGAACCCGGTGAAGCGGGGCAACAAGCGCCGCCGCGCCCGCAACTGGAAAGCCTGGCAGCTCTTCTCGCCGGACGGCGACACCTGCCGCTTCTGCCCCCACGGGGCCGCCGACCACCTGACTTCCAGCGGCCAGCCCCATTACTACCGGCCCGCCGCCGAGCAGGACTGGCGGAACTCCAACGAGAAGCTCTACCGGCACGAGCTGGAGGACGGCTCCGAGGTGCTGGTCAAGCGGGTTACCGTCGCCAACCGCGCCGAACTGCTGACCGCCTTCTGCACCGCTTGCGCCGCTGACAAGGACACCTCGCAAGTCCTCTGCTTCCAGCGGACTCTCGCCAAGGGCGAGGTGGTGGGGCTGAAACACTACATCAACGGCAACCACAACAACGGGAGGTAGCGCAATGGCCGACAAGCAGACCCTGTACTTCCCCTGCCCCAGCTGCGGGGCCCGGTTCGCCCAGGTGGAGGAAACCGACGAGGACATCCACGCCGGCGAGACCTACCACTGCGACCAGTGCGGCGCGGCGGTGGTCTTCGTCGCACTCAGCATGGAGATGCTGGCCTCACCCGAAAACATCCGGTGGAACTGCCACTTCTGCCAGCCCGGCCCCTGCCGGTTGGCCCCGTCCACCGGTGGGGCTGCTGCCTCACCTGACACCGATACCAATTAGAAAGGAGGACTGACATGAGACTCGCTGCTCAAGCGAAAGGCGGGTATTACCCGACCCCGCCGAGGGTAATTGACCTGGTTGCCCAGCTGCTCTACGGGGCGCGGGGCCGCCCCCGCAGCGCCGACACCCTGCGCGTCCTGGACCCCTGCTGCGGGGCCGGCGACGCCCTGGCCCATTTCGCGGACCTGCTGCGCGACCGCAGCACGGTGCCGGTGGAGACCTGCGGGGTGGAGCTGCATAGGGAGCGGGCGGAGCAGGCCGCCCACGTCCTGGACCGCGCCCTGGCCTGCGACCTGTTCGCCACCTCGATAGCCAACAACGCATTCGGCGTGCTGCTCTTGAACCCTCCCTATGATTGGGACAAAGAGGACAAGCGGGTGGAACACGCCTTCCTCACCCACACCACCCGCTACCTGACCGACGGCGGGCTGCTGCTGTTCATCGTGCCGAAGCAGCGCCTGGCCGTCTCCGCCCGCTACCTGTCCTCCCACTACCGGGACCTGCGCTGCTGGGCCTTCCCCAACCCGGAGCGGGAGGTCTTCGACCAGGTGGTACTCATCGGGCGGCGCAAAGCGGAACCCAGCCCCGATCCCTACGCCGAGGAGCAGGTGCGGGAGTGGGCCTTCGGCGAGCCGGAGGAGTTCTCCTACCGTCCCTACCCGGTCTACAACCCGCCGGTGGTTCCCGCCGGGGACATCCTCTTCGCCACCCGGACGGTTGACCCGCTGGCCGCCGTCGCCGAGGCCCGGAAGACCGGCCTGTGGGCCAGCCAGGAGGTGCGGGACTTCCTGTGGCCCGCCGACGACCGGCGCACCCGCCCGCTGATGCCCCTGCGCCGTGGCCACCTGGCCATGCTGGTGGCGGCGGGTTTCCTCGACAACCTGGTGCTGGAGGCCGACGGGCAGCGCATCCTGGTCAAGGGGCGCACCACCAAGGAGATGATCCTCGCGGAAGAGACGGAGAACACCGAGGTCTACCGGGAGCGGCTGAAGACCACGGTGGTGGCCCTGGACCTGGACGGCGGGGAGATCACCGACATCGCCGCCTAAACCAGGAACGACAACCACTCCGACGGCTGCCACGCCAGACGCACACGAAGGCCCCGACGGTGAATGAGACCGTCGGGGCCTTCGCATTTTCCAACGGCAACCCTCAAATCAAGGAGAACACTCATGAACCTGTCAGGTTTCATCGACACCTTCAAGGAGGCCATCGCCAGGAGGGTGGTGGAGTCCTACCCGCCCCTCTACCGGCCCTCGGAAACTCCCGTCAGGCTGCCCCGGCTGCTGCGCACCCCGATGGGCGGCCAGGAGGACGCCATCAAGGGCACGGCCCTTTCATTGCAGGCCCATAGGGGCACTACGGTGGTGGGCGAGATGGGCACGGGAAAGACCTTCATCGGCGCTGCCGCCGCCCACGCCGCCGGTTTCCGGCGGGTTTTGATCCTCTGCCCGCCCCATCTCACCCGGAAGTGGAAGCGGGAGGTGGAGGACACGGTGCCCGGCGCCCGGGCCGCCATCGTCGCCTCCATCACCGACCTGGAGCGGCTGCGGCTCTCCGTGGGTCCCGCGCCCCTCTTCGCCGTCATGTCCCGGGAGCGCGCCAAGCTCTCCTACCGCTGGCAGCCCGCCGTGGTCCAGCGGTGGGCCGCCGCCGGGGGCCGGATGGTGCCGGACGAACAGACCGGGGAGCCCTTCCGGGTCCCCTGCTGCCCCACCTGCCACGCCCAGGTGGTGGACAAGGACGGCGTTCCCCTCACCGACGCGGAACTCTCCCGCAAGCGGCGCGACTGCGATCGGTGCGGCTCGGCCTTGTGGCAGGCCGACGGCTCCGGCCCGCGCCGGTATCCATTGGCCGACTACGTGAAGCACCGGATGAAGGGCTTCTTCGACCTGATGATTGCGGACGAGGTGCATGAGTTCAAGGGTCGCGGCTCCGCCCAGGGCATCGCCGCCGGGGTCCTGGCCGACTCCTGCGGCAAGTCCCTTACCCTTACCGGAACGCTCACCGGCGGCTATTCGAGCACGCTGTTCCACCTGCTCTACCGCTTCTCTCCCGACATCCGGGCCGAGTTCGGACGCTCCGAGGAAAGCCGCTGGATACAGCGCTACGGCTTCCTGGAAGAGACGGTGCGCCACGCCGATGACGGCGACTCCTTCGAGGACGGGCGCAACAGCCGCCGCAAGGGATACCGCAAGACCGTCCGTGAAAGGCCCGGGCTGGCGCCCTCGGCCCTGTTCCACCTGATCGGCAACAGCGTGTTCCTGCGGCTCTCCGACGTGGCCTCGGGGCTGCCGCCCTACGAGGAGCAGGTGCTGCTCTCGGGCATGGACCGGGAGGCGGACTTCACCGGCTTCTCCCAGCGCAAGGCCTACGACGCGGTGTTCGACACCCTGCGCCAGGCTTTGGCGGCGGCGCTTCAGAAGGGTTCCAAGCGGTTGCTGGCCACCTACCTGCAAACCCTCCTGGCCTATCCCGACGGCTGCACCCGGGGCGAAACGGTCTTCGACCCCCAGACCGGCAACGTCCTTATCCAGATGCCGCCCCTGTCCGAGGACAAGCTCTACCCGAAGGAGCAGGCGCTCGTTGACCTGGTGGCGGCGGAACGCCTGGCAGGACGCAAGGTGCTGGTCTACGCCACTCACACGGGAACGCGGGACATCACCGAGCGGATGGAGCAGTTCCTGACCACCCACGGGTTCCGGGTGGCGGTGCTCAAGGCGGACTCGGTGGCCCCGGACCGGCGGGAAAGCTGGGTGGAGGAACGGGTCAAGCAGGGCATTGACGTGCTCATCTGCCACCCCCGCCTGGTGCAAACCGGCCTGGACCTCATCGACTTCCCAACCCTCTGCTGGTTCGAGACGGATTACAGCGTTTACACGATGCGCCAGGCGTCGCGGCGCTCCTGGCGCATCGGGCAGAAGCGCCCGGTGAAGGTGGTGTTCATGGCCTACCGGAACACCCTCCAAGCCGACGCGCTCAAGCTGGTCGCCAAGAAGCTGCAATCTTCGCTGGCGGTGGAGGGTGAGCTGCCTGAGGACGGTCTGGCCGCCTTCGGGGACGACGGCGACGACCTGATGCTGGCCCTGGCCCGCCAGATCGTCAGCGGCGAGGAGGACACCGACTCGGAATCGCTGGAGGCGGTGTTCGCCCAGGCGCGGGACGCCGAGGCCAGCGCTGAGGAGTTCCTAGTGGACGGCGCTTGGCAGGTCGTCGAGGTCGAGCCGGAGACCGTGGCGGTCAACGGGAATGGCCATCACTCCAACGGCAATGGACACGGCGACGGCATCGAGGGGACGGTCGACCTGGTCCTGGGCAACGGACACCACGCCAACGCCAACGGCAACGGCGACGGCCACCGCGACGAACCCGCCGAAGGGCAGCAGTCCCTCTTCTCCTGGGCCGAGTTCCTTTCCGAGGAACTGGTCAAGCCCCGGGGACGGAACGGCAAGGCCAAACCTGCCACCGCGTCCCTGTTCGATTGGGCCCTGGAAAAGGAACAGGAGAAGGAGTTGGTGGGGACGGGCCATTAGGCCCAAACGACGGGAGGGGATACCGCCATCAGACCGGTATCCCCTCTTCGCAACTACGGCGTTCCGGCAAGGGACGCCGCGCAAAGCTGCAACCGAAACAACACCATTCACTAAAGGAGACGAATCATGGCGAGAGTGTTTGTGTACGACGACCGCGAGTTCCCCGACCCGGACCCCGAAATGAGCGTCGAGCAGGTGAAGGCGACGCTGGCCGACTTCTACGGCGAGATCGCCAACGCCTCGGTCAAGGAGACCACCCGGGGCGAGGACACCATCTTCGAGTTCCAGCGGCGGGTGGGCACCAAGGGCGCTTTCAACCCCGTCCGCAGCCAGGGGAGGTAATCGAATGGACAACCTGACCCTGGCGGGTCTGCTGGCGGCAACGCCGCCGGCGGACCTGAAAATCACCGAACTTGCGGCGGAGCTCACCCTGCCCGGCGGCGGGCTGGACCTGGACGCGGCGGCGGCCCGGCAGGCCGAGGTGGAACTGGCCTGCGCCCAAGCCCAGGACTACGCCGCCGCCACCAAACGGCTGCTGGAGGCGATGCAATGGCAACTGCGGCCCCGCCGGTACTGAGCAGCCTGGCCGAAAGGCTCCTGCGGCGTCCGCCGTCGCTGCGGGAGTTGATCGTCCGGCTGGGCTACGCCGAGGACTACGCCTGGTTCGCCGGGCTGGCGCGCCGCCTCTTTCCCGACGAGGCGGAAACGCTGCTGGCGATACCCGATTTGGGTCAGCGGCTGGAAGGCTTCGCCCGGCTCTTCGAGGAACGCCACTTCCCCCTCTACGCCCCTTTCATCGAGTTCTATGTGGACGAAGGCGAGGACCCGCCCTTCACCTGGCTGCGGCGGGGCATCCCCTTCCAGCTCATGGGCATCGGCTACGACGGCCTCCACGAGATGTGGGACGGCTACCGGGAGGGCCTCTCGGCCCTGGCGCTGCTGGCCGAACCCCCCAATTTCTACAGCGACGAACACGGCGGGCTGCGCACCGCCTGGCTGGAGTGCGCCGCAGAGCGCATCCCGCAGGAGCCTCTGGAGCGGATTCCGAAAGGCGGCATACCCCTGGACGCCCTGACCGAAACGGTGCGGGACACGGGGTATGAGGGCGCAGCCCGGGCCGCCGCCTGGGTGCGGGCCGAGACCGGCAACTTCTTCCTCGACCACAGTTTCGAGGACGGCGACTACGACGGCTTCTCCGATCCCTGGGAGGAGGAAATCATCCAGGAGGGAACGGAGGAGTGGCAGAAGGCCAGCGCGCTGGTGGACTCGGTGGTGAAGCTGGCCGACTGGCTGGAAGGGGACCTGCCGGGCCGCTTCGCCGAAATGCTGGACTTCATCCTGCCGCGATTGCCCGAACAAGACCAACAACAGGAGGAAAACGATGCTGACGACCAATGACACCCACCGGACGGAATGGTCCCTGCCGGTCCGGGACGACCTGCCCCGCGACACTCTCCAGGTCCAACTGGAGGTCTACCAGGAAACCGTCCTGCTGCGGGGTGTCCCGCGTCAACCATTCTTGCCGATTTATCGTCGATTAGTTTTGCCGGTTCACCTCCTCGGCCGCAGCAGTCTCGCCGCGTTGCTGTGCTGCGTCAGTCCGGTAGCTGGGGACGTCGAATTCCAGGATGACGGAGTGGTGGACCACCCGGTCAATCGCTGCGGCGGTAGCCATGGGGTTGGCGAAGATGCGCTCCCACTCGGAGAAGACCAGGTTGGACGTGATGCCCAGGGACCGGCGTTCGTAGCGTTCGGCGATGAGGGTGAAGAGGACCTCGGACTCCTCGGCCCCCTGGGGCAGGTAGCCGAGATCGTCCAGGAGGAGGAAGTCGAAGTTGTCCAGCTTGCGCAGTTGTCGGGGCAGGTCGAAGTCGCGCTTGGCGGCGAGGAGGTCCTGCACCAGGCGGTAGGCTGGAGCGAAGAGGACGGAGTGTCCGGCTTCCACCAGGCGGTGGCCCAGAGCGCATAGGGCGTGGGTCTTGCCGGTGCCGGGGAGCCCGAAGGCCAGCACGTTGACGCCGTGTTCCACGAAACTGCCCTGGGCCAGATGGTCCATCTGTTGACGAAGAGTCAGGGGCATCCGGTGATGCTCGAAGGTCTCCCAGGTCTTGCCCGAGGGCAGCCGGGACGCCTGACGCAGCCGGTTGATGCGCCGGTGGCGGCGATCCTCGGCCTCCTGCTCCAGCACCTCCAGGAAGGTGGACAGGGCCTCGCCGTGGCCAGCCTCAGTGAAACGGGCCACCGACTGAGCGCCCATGGTGGGCAGCTTGAATTCGCGGCATAGCTCGCCGATGCGCTCCTGGATCACGCTGGTGGGGGTGTCCATCATGCGCACACCCCCACCATGGCCGTACTGCTCGTGAGCAGACCGTCGTAGATCTTCAGGTCCGGCTTCCCAGAGAGGACCAGCACCGGAGCCTGGGGCACCCTGGGCTCGGCCAGTTCCCGCACCTCGGCGTAGTCGAAGGGCTGACCGGTCTCCAGCAGCAGCGACAGGGCGCTGTCCACCATGACCTCCATGGTGGTGGCCGCCAGGTGCAGGATGCGCACGTACTCCACGTCGGCGCGCTCCCCACGCCACTGCCTGAGCGCGTCGTAGGTGAGCCGGAAGCGCAAGGTGGGAAACAGCTGCTCCCTGAACCGGTACCGGGCGAATGCTCCGGGCTTGCGCACCAGGGAATTGATCACGTGGCGGTAATTGACGTTTACTTCCCCATCACCGTGCACGCGCGCCATTCGTTCCACAAAGTGGCCCTTGTAGTACACTTCCACGTGGTCGGAATAGAGGCGGATCTGTACCACCTTGCCAATGAGCCGGGACGGGACGCTGTAGCTGCGTCCCGCCACCTGGATGGTACTCCACCGGCGCACCTTGGACTGGTAGTTGGCGTATTCCGGCATGGGGGCTGGCGGCAGGGGTCTTAGGCAAGCCATTTCCTGCTCCAGCTTCCCCCGCACCAGGCGATTGCGCTTCTCCACCATCTTCCGGACGAAACCGGCGTAGTCGTCGGCGGTGTGGAAATCGCGGCTGCCGCGCAGGATGAGGGCCTGGTCCACGGCGTCTTTCAAACGGTAGTGGGCGTGCTCGGCGACGCCGTTTTCATGGCTCTTGCCAGGATTGATGCGGGTGGATCGGACACCGTAGTGGTCCAGCAGGGCGGCGTAATTGTCGTTTAGCGCCCGGCCTCGGCTGCGTTTCATCTCGTGGGTGGCAGCAGAGGTATTGTCGGAACGCACCACCTCCGGTACGCCGCCCAGGGCCCAGAGCGCATTCTGTAATCCCTGCTTGAGGGCCAGGAAGGTCTCGCCGGCGGCGACCTCCGCGTAGCGCCAGCCCGAGTGGCTGAGGATCAGCTGAAACAGCAGGTGGGGGTAGGGCTCACCGGCGACGGTCACTCCCAGGGCGCTGCAGTGGGTGAAATCAAACTGGGCCTCCCGTCCCGGCGGATGCTCCTGGGGGAAGTACACCTCCTGGTCCGGACCATTCAGCGCCCGCCAGTCCTGTAATCGTCGTTGCAGCGTGCGCAGCTGGGAGGTGCTGAACTGGCCGGGATGCTGCTCCTCCAGCCATTCGATAATCGTCGTTGCCTTCAGCTTGCCCTTGGGGTCGTCCCGCAGCAGTGGCTCAATCTCCTCTTCCCACACCCCGTCGAAGGGATCGGACCGAGTGCGCCACCAGCGCTCCGGTTTGGTCTCCGACGGCAACGGGCCACTCTGCCATTTGCGCGCCGAGCGCACGCTCATCCCAGACATGGCGGCCGCCGTCTCCTGTGTTTTTCCTTCCATACGTTTTTGCCTCAAAAGTCTGACTTGTCGGTCCTTGATCAATCCGGCACCTCCGTGCCGGACGATTTACACCATCCCAACCGGCAAGAATAGTCGGCGCAAGAGGCATTCCTTATTGTCGTCTATCACGGGGCTTCGAGGCTGACCGCAACTGGGTCAGGACCGTCTCGGCGGACGAGATCGCCAACGTGTTCATCCGGCACCTGGGCTTCTCGTCCGGGCTGCTGCCCGAAAACGCCCTCTGGTGGAACCAGGGGGAGACTGGACAGATGGTGGCCCTGTGGCGCCCGCCCCAGGTGTGGCCGGTGGCGTTGCAACAGGAGGCGTTCCAGCCTCCCGCCCGGCTCCGGCTGCCCATGCCGGGGCTGGTCTTCGTCTGCTCGCCGGGCCGGGCGCCCTGGGTCTACGCCGCCCTGGAACGGCCAACAGTGCCGGAGCAGCAGCTCTACCGCGCCCCGGCCTTCAACGTCTTCCGCGACGGGCGGGTCTGCCCCGGCAGCCACCGCTTCCCCGAGAAGGTGGGGCTGATACCCGAGTCCTTCTTCCAGTCCTTCTTCTCCCTTACCGGAGATACCAGGGACCGGTCGAAGCGACACCCCGACAACCTGCAAGCCCTATGGGAGGAATTGGATGGAAAGGCTGACTACCCGGTTGAGGACCTGGTTCCCCAATGCACCGTGGGCCACGTCATGGCGGTCTCCGAAGGGAGACGAGGCTACTACCCCTAGCGCCACCCCGCAGCCGGTGGGCTACCTCGTAAACCAGCTGTCCCGCGTCAACCATTCTTGCCGATTTATCGTCGATTAGTTTTGCCGGTTCACCTCCTCGGCCGCAGCAGTCTCGCCGCGTTGCTGTGCTGCGTCAGTCCGGTAGCTGGGGACGTCGAATTCCAGGATGACGGAGTGGTGGACCACCCGGTCAATCGCTGCGGCGGTAGCCATGGGGTTGGCGAAGATGCGCTCCCACTCGGAGAAGACCAGGTTGGACGTGATGCCCAGGGACCGGCGTTCGTAGCGTTCGGCGATGAGGGTGAAGAGGACCTCGGACTCCTCGGCCCCCTGGGGCAGGTAGCCGAGATCGTCCAGGAGGAGGAAGTCGAAGTTGTCCAGCTTGCGCAGTTGTCGGGGCAGGTCGAAGTCGCGCTTGGCGGCGAGGAGGTCCTGCACCAGGCGGTAGGCTGGAGCGAAGAGGACGGAGTGTCCGGCTTCCACCAGGCGGTGGCCCAGAGCGCATAGGGCGTGGGTCTTGCCGGTGCCGGGGAGCCCGAAGGCCAGCACGTTGACGCCGTGTTCCACGAAACTGCCCTGGGCCAGATGGTCCATCTGTTGACGAAGAGTCAGGGGCATCCGGTGATGCTCGAAGGTCTCCCAGGTCTTGCCCGAGGGCAGCCGGGACGCCTGACGCAGCCGGTTGATGCGCCGGTGGCGGCGATCCTCGGCCTCCTGCTCCAGCACCTCCAGGAAGGTGGACAGGGCCTCGCCGTGGCCAGCCTCAGTGAAACGGGCCACCGACTGAGCGCCCATGGTGGGCAGCTTGAATTCGCGGCATAGCTCGCCGATGCGCTCCTGGATCACGCTGGTGGGGGTGTCCATCATGCGCACACCCCCACCATGGCCGTACTGCTCGTGAGCAGACCGTCGTAGATCTTCAGGTCCGGCTTCCCAGAGAGGACCAGCACCGGAGCCTGGGGCACCCTGGGCTCGGCCAGTTCCCGCACCTCGGCGTAGTCGAAGGGCTGACCGGTCTCCAGCAGCAGCGACAGGGCGCTGTCCACCATGACCTCCATGGTGGTGGCCGCCAGGTGCAGGATGCGCACGTACTCCACGTCGGCGCGCTCCCCACGCCACTGCCTGAGCGCGTCGTAGGTGAGCCGGAAGCGCAAGGTGGGAAACAGCTGCTCCCTGAACCGGTACCGGGCGAATGCTCCGGGCTTGCGCACCAGGGAATTGATGACGTGGCGGTAATTGACGTTTACTTCCCCATCACCGTGCACGCGCGCCATTCGTTCCACAAAGTGGCCCTTGTAGTACACTTCCACGTGGTCGGAATAGAGGCGGATCTGTACCACCTTGCCAATGAGCCGGGACGGGACGCTGTAGCTGCGTCCCGCCACCTGGATGGTACTCCACCGGCGCACCTTGGACTGGTAGTTGGCGTATTCCGGCATGGGGGCTGGCGGCAGGGGTCTTAGGCAAGCCATTTCCTGCTCCAGCTTCCCCCGCACCAGGCGATTGCGCTTCTCCACCATCTTCCGGACGAAACCGGCGTAGTCGTCGGCGGTGTGGAAATCGCGGCTGCCGCGCAGGATGAGGGCCTGGTCCACGGCGTCTTTCAAACGGTAGTGGGCGTGCTCGGCGACGCCGTTTTCATGGCTCTTGCCAGGATTGATGCGGGTGGATCGGACACCGTAGTGGTCCAGCAGGGCGGCGTAATTGTCGTTTAGCGCCCGGCCTCGGCTGCGTTTCATCTCGTGGGTGGCAGCAGAGGTATTGTCGGAACGCACCACCTCCGGTACGCCGCCCAGGGCCCAGAGCGCATTCTGTAATCCCTGCTTGAGGGCCAGGAAGGTCTCGCCGGCGGCGACCTCCGCGTAGCGCCAGCCCGAGTGGCTGAGGATCAGCTGAAACAGCAGGTGGGGGTAGGGCTCACCGGCGACGGTCACTCCCAGGGCGCTGCAGTGGGTGAAATCAAACTGGGCCTCCCGTCCCGGCGGATGCTCCTGGGGGAAGTACACCTCCTGGTCCGGACCATTCAGCGCCCGCCAGTCCTGTAATCGTCGTTGCAGCGTGCGCAGCTGGGAGGTGCTGAACTGGCCGGGATGCTGCTCCTCCAGCCATTCGATAATCGTCGTTGCCTTCAGCTTGCCCTTGGGGTCGTCCCGCAGCAGGGGCTCAATCTCCTCTTCCCACACCCCGTCGAAGGGGTCGGACCGAGTGCGCCACCAGCGCTCCGGTTTGGTCTCCGACGGCAACGGGCCACTCTGCCATTTGCGCGCCGAGCGCACGCTCATCCCAGACATGGCGGCCGCCGTCTCCTGTGTTTTTCCTTCCATACGTTTTTGCCTCAAAAGTCTGACTTGTCGGTCCTTGATCAATCCGGCACCTCCGTGCCGGACGATTTACACCATCCCAACCGGCAAGAATAGTCGGCGCAAGAGGCATTCCTTATTGTCGTCTATCACCAGCCCGCCGGTCTCACCGGAAGTCAGGGAATCGGCTACGACTACGTTCTCGGATCGGGCGGCCTCTACGTCCAGTCCGAGAGCGCCCACCTGACGGCGCGGATGCTGGTGGCTCCCGCCAACGTGCGGGGACTGGCTCCCGTATCCGAGAAGCTGGAATTGGCCAACGGCCCGATACCGGCTCACCTCTTCGAGTTGGGCCTGGTCTGGATGCTGGCCGCGCCGGTCACCGAGCGGTTTTTCGCCGTCCGTTGGGACGGGGACGCCCACCGGCTGGTGGTGCCGCCCCAGGAAGGAACGTCCGCCTCTCTCACCTATCAACCGCCCACCGGCGTCATCGCCGAGTTCCACTCCCACGGGCGCCATTCCGCCTTCTTCTCCGCCACCGACGATGGGGACGAGCAGGGCTTTCGCGTCTACGGCGTCGTGGGACGCCTGGACACTCCCAAACCTGAATGGACCCTGCGGGTGGGCATCTACGGACACTTCGCGCCCCTGCATTGGTCCCAGGTCTTCGACGGCCCTTGCCCACCAGTGCTGCGGCTGATGGGCGAAGGGGCCGGTCGACACCAAGCAACCCACATATAAGGAGGTAACGCAACCATGCCCTATTACCTGGACAACCAGTTCCTGTTGGACAACCCCTTGATCACCGTCGTCGGCTGCGGCGGCACCGGCGGTTTCGTCGCCGAGGGCCTCTGCCGCCTCTTCCAGGGCCGCGACGCCACCATCGTCCTGGTGGACCACGACCGGGTGGAACCCCACAACCTGCTCCGCCAGAACTTCTACCCAGGCGACGTGGGCGAGTTCAAGAGCAAGGCCCTGGCCGACCGGCTGGCGAAAGCCTACAACCGGCCCGTGGGCTACTCGGTCTATCCCTTCCGGGAGGAGGAGTGCCTCTACCCCGGCCTCTCCTCCCACGACGGCCTGGTCATCGGCTGCGCCGACAACGCCGCCGCAAGACGGGCCATGGCTGATTGCCTGCCGGGAGACCCCTGCCGCTGGCTCATCGACGCCGGTAACGAGACCAATTGGGGCCAGGTTCTCGTTGGCAACATAGCGGAAAAGGTGGCCCTGGAGGAACCGCCCTTCACCGGCGAGACCTGCCACCTGGCCCCGGCGCCGACCCTGCAACGCCCGGACCTGCTGACGGCCGTGTCCACCCGTCCGCCCGACGTGGACTGCGCGGCGGCCCTGGACCTCACCGACCAGGATCCCACCATCAACCAGATGATTGCGTCGCTGGTGCTCCAGGTGGTACGCCGCATGGTGGCGGGGACCTGTCCCTTCCTGGGCCTCTACCTGGACATGGACCTGGGCACCGTAACGCCTTCTTACGTCACCCCGGAGGCGGTGGCGCGGCTGGTGGGACGGGCCGACGCCGGTTGACTGGCGCAAACCAACCCCTACAAACCGAACTTACAAGGAGAATGAGACCATGACTGACCACAAGGAAAACGCCACCGCGACTGCGATGTGGCAGGACAACCACAGCGGGAAGCGGGGACATCAATTGATGACCGATAAGCTGGCAGACACCATCCCCGCCCTCGGCGCCAATGAGAAGGCTCGCGACTACGACGACGTGCTGGCCCTCGCCAAATTGTTCAGTCCGTACTCGAATTGGACGTGGTACATCACGGAAATGGACCCCTTTACCGGCCAGTGTTTCGGCCTGGTGGAGGGGTTCGAGAAGGAAATTGGGTACTTTGATTTGACCGAGCTGGCCGAGACTACCGTCTTCGGCGGTGTGCCCGCCGTGGAACGGGACCTCTACTGGGAACCCATGACCCTGGGCGAAATCAAGAGCGGGTCCCGGAAGGACTCGCCATACGATGACGAGACCAGGAAAGGAGATGCCTTGACTGACGAAACCGGAACGGAAATCCACTCCCCGGACGTGGTGAGCGCCGAGGAGTTCCTCTTCGGAACCGCGCCGGATGATGCGCCCGCCGAGGTTGCCGGGGAGCTTCCCGCCGGAGGCGGAACGGACGACGCGGGAGACACGGAAACCGCCAAGGCACCGGACGCCGACACGGAGACCGCTGCTGAGGAATCCGATGTTACCAACGAAGACGGCGGGGAGCAGTCCGCTCCAGAGGAGACGGAAACGTCGGAGGAACTGAAGGTCGTCCTGTCCATCCGGGCGGGCCGGGCTACCATCGGGGTGCAGCGGCCCGCGTCGGACCCGCACATCGAGTCCTTCGACGACCCCGACCTGTTCGAACTGGCCGACCTGTTCCCGGCGGTGGTGGCCCGGGCCCGGGCCGTCTGGGAGGAGACGCCGCAGCATCAGGCCTACGTGAAACCCGCTCCCCCGCCTAGGCAGCGAAACCGCCGCCAGCAGGCGACGGCCCAGGCTGGAATCACCGAAGGGGAAGGGGAGGCGGCGCAACAGCAGCCGGAGACGCTGAGGCTGTTCTGAGCCTGGTCCGGTGGGCGTGTCACCTAGCAACGCGACGCCAGAGGGAGAGGGCATCGCTTCATCAGCGACGGCCCTCCCCCCTGGCTACTCATGTATGCGGCCTTTTTGCGTTTCCGGCCCGGGACGCTAGTCCAATCGCCCATCGGCCCCTACCCGTCCTCCTCCTCCTCCACGATGAAGAAGAGGACGTGGAAGTCATCAACGCCCAGGACTTCCTGCATCCGCCGCCGCAGGCGCGGCGACGGGCTGCGCTCGGCCCGCATCAGCCGAGTCATGTAGCCCCGGGAAATCCCGCAGCGCCGGGCCAGCTCGTTCTGGGAAAGGTCCAGCCGGTCCAGCAACTCCCACACGGCTGCAGTTTTCAGCAGGACACGCGATGAGCGCCGTCTGCGTGGCACGTCCCATGTCTCCATCTGGCCAGTTCCATCTCCCGCCTCCGGAGGGAAGAGACCGCCGGTAGCTGCTCCCGGAGCCCTGTCGTCTTCCATGTTTCCGGCCCATTCGTGTTCCCAGGTACGTCGGGATGGTCCGGCATTGACCGCCGGTGGACTGAACTGCCTTCCGAACCAGCAACCAGCGCGGAGCGCCTCGTCCCCAATCCGGGCCAACGGGCCCCGAAGTTTGCGTAGCCCCTGGTACGAAGATGAACTGCTCTGCAACTGACGCGATACCGCTCATCCCCGTGTCGAGTCCCCGCCCCAGGCTCTATTTCTCAGGAGGGCGGCGCGGGTTCCTGCGACAATGCCAGCCCACCACACTAGACAAAATCAAGAGCCTTTTCCATTGTATTCGCACTGGCACTGTAACCGGCCCCTCCCGATGGACCCGCCGATTGATGGTCCTGAAGGACGCATGGTCGGTCCGGGATCGGGGGAAGTTCCAGAGAAGCCCCCGCCGGACCGGCGAGGGCTTCCGGCTGGTGTGCGAGAGCACGGGTGCGGTCGGTCTGCCTGCCATCCGAGCTGACCGAAAACCCTAAACTGGGCACCGCCGTTTCCGATCCCTCGAATACTGTGCTGCCCCTGGTGTAGCCCCGGTCAGACTTGCGCCGGATACCCGCCCACGGGTCATTGGTGACGGTCCTGGACCCCCCGGCAGACCTGGCCCACGCGCCGGCTGTCCTCGACTGTGACGGCGGGAATTGCGTTGTCCGCAGCCTTCAGCTCGGAGTTCAGGAGCGGCTTTCCCTGCTTCCGTCCGCCGCATTGTCCCCTGTGTTCACAGGAAACGGCCCGGCCGGACTCGCCCGTTGGATTTGACGAATGTAAAAGCGAACCCGCCCTTTGGGTGGCGCCGCCGCCACTCCCTGTTGCAGCAACGGGGCCGGCAGCATCGTTGCTGCCGGCCCCGCCGGACTTCCGGGCAGTACGGTCCAGCCGGACTAGTCGTCGTCCAGGATGGTCCCGGTGGCCGTGCCGTCTGTGATGACAGCGCCCTCCGCCTCCGTCAGGACCAGCTCCAGGGTCTCATCGTCCTCCCTGCGGCTGTCGTCGTAGACGTTCACGCCGGCATAGGCCCACGTCCAACCCGGCTGGAAGATCACCTTGAGGTTGCCGATGGCGTAGTCCACCCCATTGGTGGCGGTTCCCTCGCGGATGTCATACCAGACCGTTACAGTCTCTTCCGACGCTTCGCTCAGTGTGACCATGAACTCCAGGTATAAGTTTCCTTCGCTACCCTGGGCGTCCTCCACCGATACTTCCGGCAGCTGTTGCGCCGGCGCGTCGTCGTTATCCGACACGGACACCGTGCCCGCGCCCTGCGAGCTCGACACCGTGTAGCCATCGCCGTTGTTCACGGTTGCCGTCACCGACCCGTCGGCCTCGTCCGCCCCGTCATCGCTGGTGGCGATGGTCAGGGTGGCGCTGCCGCCGGTGGGGATGGTTACCGTCCGCTGGCCCGCGCTCGCGCCGTAGTCGCCGTCCTGGGTGACAGTCACGCTGACGTCCAAGTCGGCCGCCGGCGCCGGGCTGGCGGTGATGGTGAACTCCGCGTCGCCGCCCTCGGTTATGGCGCTCCCGGCGGTGATGCTAACCTCCGGCGTAACGTCGTTGTCCGCCACCGCCACCGTGCCCGCTCCCTGGGACGAGGACACCGTGTAGCCGTCGCCGGTATTCACCGTCGCCGTCACTGACCCGTCCGCCTCGTCCACTGAATCATCGCTGGTGGCGATGGTCAGGGTGGCGCTGCCGCCGGTGGGGATGGTCACCGTCCGCTGGCCCGCGCTCGCGCCGTAGTCGCCGTCCTGGGTGACGGTCACGCTGACGTCCAAGTCAGCATCCGGCGCCGGGCTGGCGGTGATGGTGAACTCGGCGTCGCCGCCCTCGGTTATGGCGCTCCCGGCGGTGATGCTAACCTCCGGCGTAACGTCGTTATCCGACACGGACACCGTGCCCGCGCCCTGCGAGCTCGACACCGTGTAGCCATCGCCGTTGTTCACGGTTGCCGTCACCGACCCGTCGGCCTCGTCCGCCCCGTCATCGCTGGTGGCGATGGTCAGGGTGGCGCTGCCGCCGGTGGGGATGGTTACCGTCCGCTGGCCCGCGCTCGCGCCGTAGTCGCCGTCCTGGGTGACAGTCACGCTGACGTCCAAGTCGGCCTCCGGCGCCGGGCTGGCGGTGATGGTGAACTCCGCGTCGCCGCCCTCGGTTATGCCGCTCCCGGCGGTGATGCTAACCTCCGGCGTAACGTCGTTGTCCGCCACCGCCACCGTGCCCGCTCCCTGGGACGAGGACACCGTGTAGCCGTCGCCGGTATTCACCGTCGCCGTCACTGACCCGTCAGCCTCGTCCACTGAATCATCGCTGGAGGCGATGGTCAGGGTGGCGCTGCCGCCGGTGGGGATGGTCACCGTCCGCTGGCCCGCGCTCGCGCCGTAGTCGCCGTCCTGGGTGACGGTCACGCTGACGTCCAAGTCAGCATCCGGCGCCGGGCTGGCGGTGATGGTGAACTCGGCGTCGCCGCCCTCGGTTATGGCGCTCCCGGCGGTGATGCTAACCTCCGGCGTAACGTCGTTGTCCGACACCGCCACCGTGCCCGCGCCCTGCGAGCTCGACACCGTGTAGCCGCTGCCGGTATTCACCGTGGCCGTCACCGACCCGTCGGCCTCGTCCACTGAATCATCGCTGGTGGCGATGGTCAGGGTGGCGCTGCCGCCGGTGGGGATGGTTACCGTCCGCTGGCCCGCGCTCGCGCCGTAGTCGCCGTCCTGGGTGACAGTCACGCTGACGTCCAAGTCGGCCTCCGGCGCCGGGCTGGCGGTGATGGTGAACTCCGCGCTGCCGCCCTCGGTTATGCCGCTCCCGGCGGTGATGCTAACCTCCGGCGTAACGTCGTTATCCGACACGGACACCGTGCCCGCGCCCTGGGAGCTCGACACCGTGTAGCCGTCGCCGGTATTCACCGTCGCCGTCACTGACCCGTCAGCCTCGTCCGCCGCGTCATCGCTGGTGGCGATGGTCAGGGTGGCGCTGCCGCCGGTGGGGATGGTCACCGTCCGCTGGCCCGTGCTCGCGCCGTAGTCGCCGTCCTGGGTGACGGTCACGGTGACGTCCAAGTCGGCCGCCGGAGCCGGGCTGGCGGTGATGGTGAACTCCGCGCTGCCGCCCTCGGTTACGCCGCTCCCGGCAGTGACGCTCACCTCCGGGTCCTGGACCACCGGGGCGACCGTAGCGTCGTCATCCGTCACGCTGACGGTCTCCGACGCCAGTGCGCCCACCGTGTAGCCGCTGCCGCCGTTCAGCGTCAGCGTTACCGAGCCGTCCGGCTCGTCCGCCGAATCGTCCGTCGTGGTGATGCTCAGCGTGACGCTGCCGCCCGTGGGGATGGTCACGCTACTCGGAATTGCGCCGTAGCCGAAGTCGCCCGTGGTCACCACGCTGATGCCCACATTGAGGTCCGATGAGGGGGCCGGGTTCGCCGAGATCCCGAACGTCACGGTCTGACCCTCGGACCCCCCAACGGAGCTCAGGATGTTCACCTCCGGCGTAACCACCGGCGCGGGTGTTGGCGTGGGCGCCGGCGTCGCTGACTCAATGGCCTGCAACTCTGCCGCCACCGGAACCCACCGGCTCCAGCCGGCATCGGCATAGACCTGCGCCGCCGCCGCCGTCATCGGTTCCAGGTCGGGGTAGCTCTCGGCCCCGAAGGCTTCGAGCACCCGCTTCCAGCGGTTCACGTGCTTGGCGCCGTGCTGCGTCTCGGCCGCGTAGCTGCGCACGTCCGCGAGCACCTGCGCGTTGACTGACGCATTCGTCGGCGCGGGCGCCGGCTGCGGGTTCGCCGCCTCCAGCGCGACCAGGTACTCAGCCACGGGAATCCACCTCGCCCGGCCAATGTCCGCGTGGGCCTGGGCCTCGCCGGCTGTCGTCGGTTCGAGATTCGGGTAGTCCTCCACGCCGAAAGCTTCCAGCACCCGCTTCCAGCGGTTCACGTGACCCGCGCCGTGCTGCGTCTCGCCGGCGTAGCTGCGGACATCCGCCACCAACTGCGGGTCCAGCGTCGGCTGTGGCGCGACCGGGGTCACCGGCGTGGCGTCGTCGTCGGCCACGTTGACCGTGCCCGCGCCCTGGAACGAGGACACCGTGTACCCGCTGCCGGTGTTTACCGTGGCCGTCACCGACCCGTCGGTCTCGTCCACGGCGTCGTTGCTGGTGGCGATGGTCAGCGTGGCGATGCCCGTGGTCGGGATGGTCACGGTCTGTACGCCCGTGCTCACGCCGTATTCGCCGGTCTGGCTGACCGTCACGCTGACCGGCAGGTCCGCCGCCGGCGTCGGGCTGGCCGTGATGGTGAACTCGGCGCTGCCGCCCTCGGTCACGTCGGCGCCGGCCGTGATACTGACCTCCGGCGTGGGCGTGACAGGCGTGACAACGGTCTGACCCGCCGCCTCAATCGCCTCCAGCACGGGGATCACCGGCTGCCACCTGGCCCAGGTTCCGTATTTCTGTTTCGCCTCCGCCGACGTCATCGGTTCGAGACCGGCGTACTCCTCCACGCCGAAAGCTTCCAGCACCCGCTTCCAGCGGTTCACGTGGACCGGGCCGTGCTGGGTCTCCGCCATGTAGCTGCGCACGTCCGCGATCAGCTGCGGATCCACCGTCACGCCGTCGTTGTCGGCGACCGCGACGCTCGCTTTCCGGTTCGTCGCGTCGATCGTGTAGCGATTGCCCGTGTTCAGCGTCGTGGTGATGACGCCGGCCGGCTCGCCCCTGCTGTCGTCGTCGGTGGCGACGCTCAGCGTGGCGCTGCCCGTGGTCGGAACGACCACCTGCCGCCGGCCGTTCGTGACGCCGTAGGCGCCGGTCTCTTCCACCCACACGTTGACGTACAGGGCGGCCGGCGGAGCCGGGGTTGACGTGAGCGTGAAGCTCGCGCCATGGCCCTCGGTTATGCCGGCGCCGGCCGTGACGCTAATCACTGGCCTGGCGTTCTGCTGCTGCTGGACTGCCGCTTCGTAGGCATCCAGCTCGGCGATCACCGGCTGCCACACGGGGTCCGAGCCGTATTGCGCTCTCGCGTTGGCCGCGGTCATCGCCCGCATGCCTCCGCGAATCCAGTTGTCTTCCCCGAGCCCGAAGGCGATCAGCACGGTGCGCCAGACCCGTCGGTTCATGTTGCCCATGCCGTCGTCGGCTGTGTGCTGGTAGACCGTCGCCAGCACCGCCGCGCTGACCTGGTAGTCGTCGTCCGACACGGCGACGCTGGCCGCGTGGTCCGTGGCGTGCAGCGTGTAGCGCGGCCCCGCCGCGGCGGTCACCGTGACCGTGCCGTCGGCCTCGCCCGCGCCATCGTTGCTCGTCGCGATCGTCAACGTCGCAGAACCCGATGTCGGGATCGTCACCGTGCGCTTGCCCGTGCTCGCGCCGAAGTCGCCGCTCTGGCTGACCGTCACGCTGACATCGAGGTCAGCCGACGGAGCCGAAGTCGCCGTGATCGTGAAGCTGGCCGGGTCGCCCTCAATGATCGCAGGGCCGGCGCTGACACTGATCGTCGCCGTCGACCCGCTGTCGTCGTCGATCAGCGGCAGGCTGACGCCGCGCGGGTTGGTGACGCCGTAGTCGTCGCTGGGATTGATTCGCGCCTCGATCGTGCCGTCGGCGCGCTCCTGGTCATCTGAGTAGCTCGTGACCACCCAGTCGACCGAGCGGTGCCCGGCCGGCAGCGTGATCGTCGTCGCCTCTTCGGCGCCGACGTAGTTCAGGCCCTCGCCCATCTCCTGCGAGAGGTAGACCTTGACCGTCCTGTCCAGCAATGGCGTGCGGTCGGCCGTGATCGTGAAGGTGGCGTCGGTACCCTCGTCCACCCACTGCGACGCGCTGGAAATCGTCAGCATCGGCGGCTCCGCCAATTGCTGACTCGCCGGCGCGTTCGGGAAGTTGGACGGGCAGGCGACTGGGTAGAAGGCCTTGTGCTCCGTCGCGCCCGCCCCCGTCACCGGGTCCTCGTCGGGGCTGCGCACGTGGATGCACTGCACCACCGCTTCGCCGGGCACCCGGAAGCCGCGAATCGAGTACGGCGTCACCGTCATCCGATAGATCGGGCTGCCCGGGCTGTACACCACCGAATCCATAGTCAGGTCCGGGGTCAGGAAGTATGCCGGGTAGTAATTCTCGAATGGGTCGCCCCTCCCGGCGACCAGCTTTTCCGGGCTCACGTCCCACGTCAGCGTCGTCGGCAGCCGGTCTCCGTCGGCGTAGGTCGGCCCGCCGTCCGAGCGCGGAGCCGACATGCCCTTGGCCATGCCCTCCACCTTGACCTCGAACTTGCGGAAGTTCCCCATGGCGGCGTCGGCGTCGTTCACCTTTAGCCTGTCGGCGGCATCGCCGGCCTGGAAGGCGTCAATCTGCGCGGTGCGCCAGTGCAGCTGGATCGGAACCTGCCAGTTCCCGCCAGCGATGTTGAAACCGCCGCCGAGTCTCTCACGGTGTATGCGTATCCGCCCCGGATACGCGTCCGCCGAATTCAGGTCCGATGGCCGCGGCGACGTATTCGCGTCGATCACCGTCACCGTAACCTCGAACCAGTCGGCGACGGGCGGGTTGCCAAGCGCGCCGGTGGTGCCCTGCGGGTACACGCCGTGGAAGATGTGAATGTCTTCCCAGGGGTTATGCGGGTTGGCGCAGCGCACCCACACCTCGACCTCTTGCGGCACGTCCCAGTTGGTCGAGGAGAAAAGCAGGCGGGAGGTAGGCACCGTAACGCGGCCCTCGGGCAACTGATTGCCCATCCCTCTCATGGGGCTGGTGCGGCCGGTAATGGCCATCTGTTTCTTGAAAATATCCTCGTACTGCTGTTTGAATCCTTTCCGGTCCCTCGGGTGCTTGTCGTCGGGGCCGAAGATGGCCACCACCGCATTCTTCCGGGTCGGCGGCGGCTGGGCCAGCTTCACCGTGTAGGTCAGCTTCCGGTATTCGCCAAAGGTAGACGGGTCCGGATGCCAGTTGCCGCCCACGACCGCCGAACCCTCATTCGGAGCGCAGGACTCATGCTCATCCACCATGAAGGAGGCCCCGGGCCGCTCGTCTTCGTAGACGTTGCTGCGGTTGTAGGGGTCTATGCCATCGTAGGAGTAGCGGACCACTTCATCGATGGAGGAGTGGAGCACCTCCACCGTGGTCTTGCTGGGGTCGGCGCGGCCGAAGATCGGTACCAGAGTCTCAAACTCCTCCACTATGAACACCGGCGAAATTCCGTAGAAGGAGTGCATTTGGGTGCGTGGGGCAACATTATGGCCTAGCGGGTCCCTATCGCCTGCGTTCGCTTTGAATTGGCCTTGGGTGACTCCCCTGCTGTGGCCCAGCGGGTTTCCGGACTTGGTGCCGCCGTTGTTGGTGCCGGTCCAGGGCCAGTCGTTGGGGGACTGGGTGCCTGCCTGGTCGCGTCGGTCGGCCTCCTCCCAGTTTACCCAAGTATCCTTCCAGAACCCGTTGTAGTTCGCAGCCACCAGCGGCCCGTTCAACCAGAAGATGTGCACGCCGGGGCCGTCGGTGTCGGGGTTCATGTTGGTGTGGTCGCGGGCGTCCACCGTCGCCGTCGATCCCACCACCCTGAACAGCGACGCATAGGGCCGGATCGCGGGATGCGCGATCTGGTTCGGGTTCCCGGTGATCCTGCGGGCTTCCGTCTGGACGATCGCGTCGTAGATGGCGATATCGGTGGACGTGGCGGCGTCCCATCTGGTGGTCAGGAACAGCAGCCGGAAGGTAGTGCCCGGGCTAATCCCGGCCGGTCTCAGCGGCCAGTCCCGCGGGACGGTGTAGGTGCCGTCCGGGTTGGGTGTCGGGAGACCCTGCGCGGAGACTTCCTCCGGCCCGCTCGCCAGCAGCGGCATAAGAACCAGCGCCGCCAGCATCAGGACCAGCCCAACGCCGAATAACCCTCCCCGCCGCCGCCATCGAGACGCCGGCGACGCCTGACGGTTGCCGCCCCTCATGAACCGCACCCCCCTGAGTCGGGGGGAGGCTGAAAGGGGTATGTAACGGCTGCAGAACTCTCTCAACATCTTAACCACACTCCAGTGTAATCTACTGGCCGACGCTGACGCTGGGGTTGCCCGGCGGCCTGGCGATACGCCGATTGGCGCTGCCGGAAAGGGTTGACCAGCGTCTCCGCTGAACTCATGGCTTTTCGTGCCATACCGAGAAATAGCAAACTAGACTATACGCTTGCCGCCACAGCCGGCGCAAGGTTTGTCGCGTCCCCATAGACCGGAAATTCTTCAGAAATCCGCGCCTTCAAAACACCGGGAAGGGGACCGGAAAGAGAGGCGCCCAAGGTTCACCGCTCAGGAATACCGGAGTTCTTGATGTTGAGTTGATTGGATAAGGGACATCCTGGTATGGGGCCGGAAGGCCAGGGACGGACAGGAGCCGGTGCGGGTGAAGAGCGCCTTCCCCGCCATCGTCTCTAAGCAGGAGTTCCAGCGGGTCAGGAAATCGCCTGCGATATGCGATAGGTGTACAGCGACCGGCCAGCGCAAATTCAGCCCGGTTTCCACCGTCCCAGCGGCCGGCCGGAATTCCAGTCCGCCAGCCAACGGCAGCTCTTTACGGTTATTATGGATGTCGCTGCCTGCCCTTTGGCCCGCCCAACCTGCTCTTAACCTATTCTTCGGGTGTAATTCTTCAGGTGTTCGGTTGCTGGCCGCCGCGCCTGGGACGCTGGTCACGTCGAACCCATTTGCTGCCCGCCCGGAGCGCCAATTCACCCTTCCCGGCTCGTGCCGGTCAACACACGACCCTCATCCCGCCACCTGCTGCTGTCCCCACACCCGTTGCCGTCTGTCGAACCGGTTGCAGACGGCCTTGAGCGCCGCAACGCCTCCGCCTTCAATATCAGCAGAGCGGTGCGGAGACTCTCTCCTCATTACCGGCCTCGTACGAGGCAAGCAGATAGCCGGGCAGAATCCTCCACCGGGGGGCTCTCGGCGGGTTGTTGATCTGACGGCCGTGGACCCGCTTTTCGAGTCCAGGCGGCGCATCGAAGCCTCATCCGGCGGCGCGCCCAACCCGCGGTACAAGCAAAGCTGCGGCGATGTGAACTGACGCAGGAGATTCCATGTTCTCCCAATGGCGCCGCCGCTATTTCACGCCAACCCGCCGCCGGAGGAACTTCCTGGCCCGGTCGCTGCTCAAGGGTGGGAAGAAGACTCCCGAAAATCGCCGCATCAGCCCCTGCTCCAGGACGGCCTTGGGGTTCGAAAACGCCTGGTACCCGATGAAGCCGCCCTTGTACCGGCCCATCCCGCTGTACCCCACGCCGCCGAACCCCATCGTCTCGGAATCGGCGTGGAGGAGCAGGTCGTTGACGGTAATCCCGCCGCTCGACGTGTTATTGATGATCCGGTCGATGGCGATCCTGTTCCTGCCGAAGATATACAGGGCCAGGGGCTTCTCCCGGCTGTTGATGCGCTCGATTGCGCCGTCCAGTTTCTCATAGGTGCAGACGGAAAGAACCGGCCCGAATATTTCATTCTGTGACACCTGGAGACGCTCCGGAGGGTTGACAACCACCGTCAACGGAATCTTCCTGGTTGCGCGGTCCGGCACATCTTCACCCACCGGCTTGGATTGAATGACCCGGCAGCCCGCAGCCCTGGCCTCATCGATATAGCCGACGATTCTGTCGAATGCCCCTTCGTTTATGATGGACGTATATTCGCTGTTGTCCCTTATGGACGGGTAGGCCGCCCGGTCGCCATCAATGAGGGCTTCGACGAACTGTTCCAGACGCCCCTCTGGCAGAATAACGTAATCGCCGGCAATGCAGACCTGTCCTGCGTTCAGTTGGCGCACCCGTCCGATCTTCCAGGCGACCGTCGCCATATCCGCATCGTCCAATACAACGCAGGGCGACTTGCCGCCGAGCTCGAGAATCACCGGTGTCAGGTTCTCGGCCGCTGCCGCCAGTATCCTCTTGCCGACCTCCGAACCGCCCGTGAAGAGCAGCTTGTCCCAGGGAAGGGCCGCAAAGGCCCTGGACACCTCGATCTCGCCCACGACCACGGCCAGCTCCTCCTCCCTGAAGTGGCTCGCCACCAGGGATTGCAGCAGGTCTGCGGTATGCGGCGTGCTTTCGGAGACCTTTATCATTACGCTATTGCCGGCCGCTATGGCGTCGATTGCCGGGTCCAGAGCCAAGCTCACGGGCGCGTTGAACGGAGACATGACGCCGACGACTCCCAGCGGCTCGTTGACCAGGTAGGTCCGCTGGCCGACCAGCGACAACAGTCCCGACGGGGTCTTTTGTCGCTTCATCCAATGCTTGAGTTTCTTCTTCACCTGTTTGGCATGAGCGAGCTGCGGGTAGATGTCCGCAATGAAGATCAAGTCGGGGTTTCTGCTCCCGAAATCGCGCTGCAGCGCGCCGGTAATCGCTGCCACGTTGTCTCTGCAAAGCCGCTCTATTCTGCTGAGCCGGTCCATTCGCTCGCCATAGGTCGGCGCCCGGGAAGGCGAGTAGCTCGACTCCTGGAGCTCAAATATCCTGTTCAGCTCGTCAATATCGTTGTTCCGTTGAAGTTTCACTGAACTCTCCTCTCTCCCGACCGGTCTCCTGACCGGCCTGGAGTAGTCCGCTGCGCCGTCGGCCGTGTACGTTGCGCAACCGGCTTCGCTCACCCCGCTGACCGGGCGCCGGGAAGATAAGGCCCGCCCCTGCCTTCGGTCTTAAGCCATAGACAAACGATGACGATTCGCACCAACGCCCCACCAATGCCACATCAACGAAAGAACCCCCGGTAGCGCGCAGAACGGCACGATTGGCCCCGGACGCAGCGGAGCCGTTAGGTAAGACTCCGATTGCCAGCGTGGCCATCAGCTTGGACGCGGCTGGATAGATCATTCGGTAACGGGGCCGGATGGCATGACGATCAACTTGGCCCCGCGCGCGGTGAACGCGATGAGGCGGATGCGTTTTCCGGTTCCGTGCTGAGTTCTCATAAATGTGGGCCACAGAGTGGTCCACAGTATGACGGTCGCGAAGCCTGCCCAACCGCCGGTCAACTCTTTCGTTTGGTAAGGTCGTGAACACGTTCTCGTAAACACGTTCTATTGTATAGTTGACCATACAATATTTGAACACATGGGCTTCGACGCATGAAAGTCCACAGTTGATTGCGGGGCATCTGGCGCCGTTTCAGCCTGATCCTCACGGACGGGGATAGATGCCTGGACGAATCCTACTCGATGAACCGGAAGGGCTATTCAGACGTGGGCACCCAGAGGGGAGCTTCTAGCGCTTGGGCTTATCGGTCTCCGGCCCAAACAGAAGAGGGGCTCGCATTCCGATTGCGTCGGCAGGGGTGCGGCGGCGATAATGGGGGGCACGGTCGAGGATTCAGCTGGTTCGTGGTGGTAGCGAGTGCAGTTGACGTTGTAGGCCAATCCGCTCTTACTACAAAGGACGAGCCTCCAACCGTTTACAGGGCTGATGATCTCAAACGGCCACAAGAGGTCGGCAACCAGCGCCCTAAAGCCGCAACTCCCACCGGAAAGTTCGCAATACGGTACACTTAGGCCCACCAAAGCACGAATTCCATGCTCTTTCCCGCCACGCTGGCAGCGCCGATCCGGCGGTGCAGCGAAGGAAAGAAACCCGGTCCGTTCAGGAAACCCGCAAATGTTGCAGAACGGTGCGCCGTGACGACCGAGGCGGGGGACCATAGCAGCGCTTCCGCGTGGAACAACGAGTTGGCCGCGACCCGGAGCAACTGGCGGCTCGAATGCCCGTCGGGCGTGCGCCTCCTCATCAATGGGAGTGACCCCGCTGACACCCGGGGCTGTAAACGGTGGGGAACCCCGTATGTTCCCGTGAAGGCATGCCCGTGAATGCCAACGCGTTGCGAGGCGAAAGTGAGACGCACTTTATTCAGGGTGCGTATCTCCAGGTTTCGAACGGGCACTTTCAAACCCTTTTTCATGGCAACAGGTGGCGGGATATCGACATCGGCAGGAATTACTTGACCGACAAACTTGCCCTCAAGTAGTTGCTTCAGCAGGCGATTGGTTACAATAGGAAACGCGCTGGGCCGGAGAGCGAGGGCTCACGGGCGGCGCGACCCACACTGGAGTGACTGCCATGGTCGACAACGTTCCAGCGAGGTCCCGCAGAGCTTCGACCAAGACCGCCGACAACGCCACCGGCGAGGTTAAACTCCTCTCCGGCGGCAACCCTCAGATCGCCAAGGCGGACGGCGATGCTCCGGTGCAAGCCTACATCGCGGCCATGCCGGAGTGGAAAAGCGATGTCGGCCGCCGGTTGGACGACCTGATCGTGCGCATCCTGCCCGACGTACGCAAGGCGGTACGGTGGAATTCTCCTTTCTATGGGGTCGAGGGCAGGGGCTGGTTCCTGAGCTACCACGTTTTCACCCGTTACGTGAAGGTCACTTTCCTCAACGGATCGTCGCTGGAACCACTGCCACCCGTCGAATCCAAGGACAAAGACACGCGTTACTACCATATCTACGAGGACGGCGCGATCGACGAAGAACTCGTCGAGAACTGGATCCGCCAGGCAGCGTCCATCCCGGGTTGGAAAGGATTCGACACGCTGTGACCCGTCATTCGTCTCCCACAATTTGTCGGGGAACCGGCTGGTCACAGGGTCGGTAGCGGCCAGGGTTTGCATCAAGGAGAAACCACAGTGCGCGTGATGGTGTTGGTGAAGGCCACCGAGGACAGTGAGGTCGGGGTCATGCCGTCGACAGAGCTGATCGAGGCCATGTTTGCATTCAACGAGGAGCTCGTGAATGCCGGCGTTATGCAGGCTGGCGACGGTCTGAAGCCTTCTGCTCAGGGCAAGCGCGTCGCCTTCGATGGAACCGAGCGCACGGTGATTGATGGGCCTTTCCCCGCAGTCAGCGAACTGGTAGCCGGCTTCTGGATCTGGGAAGTCGCGAGCATGGACGAAGCCGTGGAATGGGTCAGGCGCTGCCCCAACCCCATGCCCGGTCCCAGCGAGATTGAGATCCGACCGCTGTACGAGATGGAGGATTTCGCCGAGGCGATGACTCCCGAACTGGTCGAACAGGAAGAGCGGCTGCGCGAGAGTACCGGTTCCTGAAGATGCGAACCGGTAGCGTGAAGCACCCCCTGGTTCCATCTGCTAGCACGTTGGCGTTGACGTAATGCCCACCATTCGATTGGCAACCGCCCAGGACCAGGACGCCGCCATAGATCTGGTGCGCCGGCTCCTTACCGAACTCGGCGGAACCCCGGCGCCGGCGGAAGCCATGGCTACGGTGTTCGGCCAATTTGCTGACGATGGACCTTCCGGGTTCGTGGCGCTGGCCGAGGACGACGGTTGCTTCGCCGCCGTCTGCACGGTCTCCTTCGTGGAGGCCCTGCGCAGCGTCGGGCGCTACGGCATCATCCAGGAGATGTACGTCGACCCCGGCGTGCGCAGTTCCGGAGTCGGCATGGAGGTTCTCCGCTTCGCCCTCGAACACGCGGTGTCTCGTGGCTGCGCCATGGTCGAACTGGGCACGCCGTATCACGGCGAGCGGCAGATCCAGTTCTACCAGCGGGCCGGCTTCACCAACGTCGGCGCCCGCCTGCGCTGGCGGCCGTAGCCCCGGGCGTGTCCAGCCTCATCCTCGTCCGGCATTGCGAGGCGGTGGGTCAGGGACCCGATGCACCGCTCACGGACGCCGGCCATTGCCAGGCAGGGCAATTGGCCGTATTTCTGTCCGCCCTTCCGGTCGATGCGATCGTCACCAGCGCCTACCTGAGGGCCAGGCAAACCGCCGAACCCGTGGCGGATCTTCTGCATCTTGGGATCGAAGTCGACCACCGTCTCAACGAACGGATCCTGTCGCCACGTCCCATCGACAACTGGCGGGAGGTGCTGCAGGATTCATTCTCTGATCCGGAACTGAGCGCGACCGGCGGCGAATCGGCCAACGAGGTGTTGACGAGGGCCTGGTCTGCCTTGAATGAGCTGCTGCGCGGCCCCCATCATTTGCCGGTCGTTGTGACCCACGGCAACCTGCTGGCCCTCGTTCTCCATTCGATTGATTCCGGTTTCGGCTATGCGGGCTGGGAAAACCTGTCCAATCCCGATGTGTATCGAGTCGACAGGGGCGGCGATGGGGTCATGAGCTTTAAACGCCTTTGGAACCCGTCGATCCTGCTCTGATTGTTCGGTTGCGCCCGTTTGCCGGCCCATATAAAGTGGGCCCGGAGCAGGAAGTCAGACATTGAAAATCCACCACAAGGAGGCACACCATGGCCAGGTTGGAAGGTAAGGTCGCCCTCATCAGCGGCGGCGCTCGGGGTCAGGGCGCAATCGAAGCGCGCATGTTCGCCGAGGAAGGCGCCAGCGTTGTCATCGGCGACATCCTGGATGATCAGGGTCGCCAGACCGAGGCCGAACTGCAGGAACTCGGCTACAACGTCACCTACGTGCACCTCGACGTCACCAGCGAGTCGGATTGGGAGGCGGCGGTGCAGTCGGCCGTGGACACCTACGGCAAGCTGGATGTGCTCCTGAACAACGCGGGAATCCTGATCCGCAAGAACATCGAAGAGACCACCGAAGACGACTGGGACCGCATCTTCGCCGTCAACGCCAAGGGCGTTTTCCTGGGCACCAAGGCGGCCATCCCGGCCATGCGGGAAGCCGGCGGCGGCTCGATTATCAACATCTCCTCCACCGCCGGCCTGGTTGGCAGCCCCAATGGTTCGGCCAGCTACACCGCCACCAAGGGCGCGGTCCGGCTGTTCACCAAGTCCACCGCCATCCAGCACGCGCGCGAGGGCATCCGCTGCAACTCCATCCACCCGGGGCCGATCGAAACGGACATGATCGCCGACACGCTGAACGACCCCGCCAACATGGCCCTGCGCATGCAACGATTGCCCCTGGGTCGAGTCGGCAAGCCCAGCGAGATCGCCTACGGCGCGATCTACCTGGCCTCCGACGAATCGTCTTTCGTCACCGGCTCGGAAGTGGTGATCGACGGCGGGACCACAGCCGCTTAGGGAGGCATCCGCATGGCAACAGTCATCGACACCCACTGCCACGCCTCGCCCTACTGGTTCGAGCCCGTGGAGATCCTTCTCGACGAGATGGAACGCGCCGGCGTTGACCAGGCGGTGCTGACCCAGTTCTTCGGCGTCTTCGACAATAGCTATCTGATCGAGGCGGTGAAGCGTTTCCCCGGCCGCTTCGCAGTGATCGCCATCGTCGACCACACCCAGCCCGACGCCGTCGACCGCGTGGCCGAACTGAAAGACCAGGGCGCGGACGGCCTGCGGTTCCAGTGCTCGTGGCGATCTCCCGGAGATGACCCTCTGGCCCTCTGGCGCAAGTGCGCCGAGCTTGGCATCGTTGCCAGCGTCATGGGTCCAGCGGAACACTACGCGGCTCCCGAGTTCGAGGAGATAATCCGCGAATTGCCCAACCTGAACATCGTGATCGAGCACCTGGCCGGAGTCGGCGCTTTCTGGGGCCCGGGCCGCGCCGATACTGAAATCCCCATGGACGCCTACCGCCGGTCGCTGGAGCTTTCGAAGTATCCCAACGTGTACATGAAGATACCGGGCCTGGGTGAGTTCTGCCCCCGGCCCCAGCCTTTCCGCCAGCCTATCCCCTTCGACAACATCCCGCCTTTGATCGAAATGGCGGTGGAAGCCTTCGGCGGCGGCCGCCTCATGTGGGGCAGCGACTTCCCGCCCTCGGCCAACCGGGAGGGCTACCGCAACGCCCTGCGCTTGCCCATGGAGCTGATCGACTATCCCAGCACGGAGGCGCGGGACATGGTCTTCGGCGGCACCGCGGCGAACCTCTGGGAGTTTCGTTAGGCGGGCATTACTCTGTTGGCACAATCATGTAGGGGCGAATGATCATTCGCCCCTACCCATCACAGGAGGCGTCACAATGCCACGATTCGCAGTTGATCTCAACACCGCAGACGGTCGGGCCAAGGTTGGCGGACAACCCTGGCGAGTTGCTCCCGGCCTCGTGCCCGGAGAGCCCAACGAGGGCCTGACTGCTCAACTTCTCGCCACGCCGGCGCGCCTGGCCGATTTCGATGACTCCGGATGGGACATCTGCGACAACGTCCGCCAGAGCCTGTCCGTCGGTTTCACCTTCGCCTGGTACCGCATCGCCGTCACCTTGCCCGAATCCATCGATGGCGTGAGCGTTGCCGGCTCTCGCGTCTGGTTCGAGACCAACTTCGACAACTACGGCGAGGTCTGGGTCGACGGAGAGATCGACCGCGCCTACGGGTCCATCGTCGGCCTGAACACCCCGCACCGCGTGGAAATCGCCGAGGTCGGCGAACCCGGCACCCGCTACGTCATCGCCTGCCTCTGCCTGAACGGCCCGCTGGCCGCGCCGCGCGGCGGCATCTTCATGCGCTTCGCCACCCTGGCCTTCGAGGCGACCGACAACTAGCCGATTCGATTGGGTCGGCGAACAAGATCAGGGGCGGGTCATTGACCCGCCCCATCAATTCGAGACCGTATGCGCTCGCCGTCTACGACAGGTGCTGCCCGTAGAACTGGAAGATGCGCGGCCAGGCGGCGTTGGACGCTTCCACGGCGTAGCTGGGCCGGTCGACGGCAACGAACCCGTGGCCAGCGTTGGGGTAGATCTCGTACTCCCAAGACTTGCCGGCGGCCTTGATAGCGGCGTCGGTGACCTTCACCTCGTCAACCGAGGGTCGCGCGTCGTCCTCGCCGAAAATCCCCAGGAGCGGGCACGACAGGTCGGACACGAACTCGATGGGAGCATGCGGCATGGCCGCTGTGGGAGGCTCGCTGTCGCGCGGGGTCACGCCGCCGCCCCAGCAGTCTACCGCCGCACTCAGGCCCTTGAGCTTGCACGCGGCCAGGAACACCTGGCGTCCTCCGGAGCAGAACCCGATGATGCCCACCTTGCCGTTGTAGTTGGACAGGTGGCGCAGGTAGCCGATCGCGCCCTCGGCATCGCCCAGGGTGCGGTCGTCGGGCATGCCGCCCGCCTCGCGGATGCTGTTGCTGTTGGCCACCGGGTCGTCGTGGCCCTGCCGGTAGTGCAGGTTGGGCATGATGGCGATGTAGCCGTTGTGCGCGAACATGCGGGCCATTTGCTTGCTGGCCTCGTCCCAGCCGGGCATGTGGTGGAACAGCATCACCGCTCCAAACGGGCCCTCGCCGAGAGGGCGCGCCAAATAAGCGTTGATGGCGTCGCCGTTGTGTCCTTCTACCCAGATGTGTTCAGCCATCATTCCTTGGTTGGGCATAACGTGGTACCTCCGCAGCGAAAGTGGTTTCTTGGTTAGCACATGCGTCCGGCCGGGCCCGCGTTCGACGCAGGCTCCGTGACGCACGAACGAAGATTACTATCGGCCCTGCTGCAAGTCAAACGTGAAAGGGGCTGGATCCCGCACGATCAGCGTTCTCCTAACGGAGCCCCGCCTGTGCCAACAGCGACTTGAGCATCCGCCCCATCTGTGCCTCGTGATGCGGGGCGAAGGCGGTGAACTCCCGCAGGTTCCGCGCCGCTTCTTTCGCAGGATTGAACCGCTCGCCCATGAGCTCGTAGTCGCCGGCCAGCTCGCGGTTCCAAACCTGCAATTCGCCGAGCGTCAATTGCGGTTCAAACTGGAAACCGTAAGAAAGCCCGTATCGGAACGCCATCGGGAAGCGCACGTATCCGCCATCGCGCCGCAGCATCGTGCCTTCAGCCAGCAGCGTCGCACCGGCCGGCACGGTGAACTGCTCGCCGTGCAATGTGGGCACGAGCGGGATGTTAATCTCGCCAAAGGCAGGATCGGTACGTCCGGATTCGGTGACGTCAATTTTGCGCAGTCCGAACTGGTAGCCGCCGGTGGGCGCAACGGCGCCGCCCAAGGCTTTGGACAGCAACTGCGCACCCAGGCAAATGCCGACGACTGGCGTGGGTTCCCGATTGCCAACGTCGCCGGTGGCTGCCGCGCGCAGGTACGCCATCTCCTGTATCAGGGCCGGGTAGTTGTCGTTGGCCGACATCGGGCCGCCCAATGCTACGATCAGATCCACATCAGACAAGTCAGGGGCGTCAAATCTGTCGAAGTCCGGAGCGCACGCATACACCGGCACTGTGGTCAGTTCGAAGCCGGCATCACGTAATATGCCGGTGAAGTTGGCCCCGAGCGTTTCCACCGGATGGTGCTGGATGATCACCGCGCGCTTGGTCATCCGGCGGTTGCTCCTTGGCGTGCCAAATCAGCCAACACCAGCCGATCCGTCGGGAACGCCAGCGGCTCCGGCGGGTCGTCCGGCGCAAACCATCCGACCTGGTCCAAGTCGTCCGACGCGGCGGTTTGCCCGCCGATGACTATCCCGTAGAACCACACGCCGACGGTCAGCGTGGCCGGGTTGTGAAAGTTCGAATGGACCGCGCACACTTCCCCGATCTGCACGTCCAGCCCGGTCTCTTCTTCAAACTCACGGCGTGCGGCCTCTCGGATGTCCTCACCCCACTCGACATAACCGCAGGGAATGCACCACTCGCCCACGTTGCCGCCTGCCGATCGCCGGCCAAGCAGGACCCGGCCTTCCTCGTCCAGAACCACCACCGCCACTCCAACTGCCGGATTGCGGAAATGCACGAACCCGCACGATGCGCAGGACGGCCGGGGCAGACCGCCCCTGACTTTGGCATCCAGGGGTCCGGCGCACCGCGGGCAGTAACGATAGTCGGGCGAAACTGAATCCGGCATCGGCGCCCGCTATGTCGCCGCCCGGCCCCGACGCAGCGCGCGACCTGGCAGCGCCCCGGTGTTTTCGCCCTGCTGGATCACCATCCGGCCGTTGACTATCACGTACTCGATACCCACCGGGTATTGCTTGGGGTTCTCCCTGGTGGCCAGCGCCTTGACCGTGTCCGGGTTGAACACCACGATGTCGGCCTTGAACCCGTCCCGCAGCAGGCCCCGGTCCGGTATTCCCAGACGCTGCGCCGGGAAGGAGGTCATCTTGCGGATGGCCTCGGGCAGACGCATGTGCTTTTCGGCCCGCACGAACTCCGCCAATACGATGGGGAAGCATCCGTAGGTGCGCGGGTTGGGGTACTCGCCGAACAGGATGGCGTCCGACGCGATCATGCCGTACGGATGGGACACGAAGGCGTAAAGCGTCTGCGCGTTGGTACCCAGCCCCACGGTGCTGATGCCCAGGTTCTCGTCCAGCAGCAGGTCGAACAGCGTGTCGGCCGGATCCTGACCGCGCATCTCGGCGATGTCGGTTATGAGCCGACCGTCGTAGATCTGATTCTCCGGCTTGGCGAAATTGGTCAGCCAGTTGTTGTCCAGCCGGCTCGGCGTGATTTCACGCTTCATCCGTGCCCGATCATCCGCATCCTGCAGCGCCGCGATGAGCCGCTCTGGCCCGCCGTCCTTGGCCCAGTGTGGCAGCCCAATGGTCGGCGTCGTACCGGAGTACGGATAGGTGTAGCAGTCGAAAGTGCAGTCGATGCCCTCGGCCCGGGCGTCTTCCACCAGCCCCAGGTGTCCCAGGTGGCTCCCTACGCCTGAGACCGACTGCCGGTAGTGCGTCAGGTGCACCGGAATTCCGCTGCGCCGCCCGATTTCCACCGCCTCGTGCCACGGCGCCAGGTAGCCCTGGCTCAGCAGGCTGGCCCGGGTGTGGGTGTGGTAGATGCCGCCAAGCGCCGCCGCCGTTTCCGACAGGGCAACCAGTTCGTCGGTGTCCGCGTACGCGCCCGGCGGGTAATCCAGCCCCGTGGACAATCCCCACGCGCCCTCTTCCATCGCCTCCCGCACCACCGACTGCATGTCGGCGATTTCGCCGTCGGTGGCATCCCGCTGTTCCCAGCCCACGCTCCAGATGCGCACCGGCGAGTTGCCCAGGATGTAGGCCATGTTGATGGCGACGGTGTCGTCGTACTTGCCCAGCAGGTCGGCAACGGTGAGCCAGTCCGCCGGCATCGGCGGGTAGCCGTTCAGGCCGGCGTCCAGCCAGATGTACCGGTGCAGATCCTCCTGCGTCTTGAAGGGCGCGTGGGAGATGCCGTCGATCCCTACCAACTCCGTGGTCACGCCCTGGCGCACCTTCGGGTCGTGGTGCGGTTCCCCGAGTATCGTCAGCCCGGCGTGCGAATGCAGGTCGACGAACCCGGGGCAGACGACGTGCCCGGTGGCATCGATCACCCGCGCCGCGTTCTCACGGAGGTCCGCATCGTCGCCCCGGTGGATCGTCACCGTATCGCCCGTGACTGCCACCGCAGCGTGGAACCCGGGGCTGCCCGAGCCGTCGATTACCTGTCCGTTGCAGATCAGTAGGTCTATCATGGTCGGATGATAGCACGCGCATTGGGGAATGGACGCCATGCTGAATCTGTTGTCTCGGTTCTTCAGAAAGCTGTTCGCCGGCGACGGACGGGTGCAGGACATTCCCGAATACAGTGTCCATCCGCCCGGCTTGACCTTTCTGGCGGATGTGACTGCCGGCCGATGGGTCGAGGATGGGTTTTGTCCACGCTTTGCGACCCTGGGCGCGCTGATCCCCGATAGTTTCGAAGCCCACGCTCGTATCCTGCACCCCGCTCTGGACGATGCGTTCGATCCGGTGAAGTGGTCAACGGTGGCCGAGTGGTCCGGTCGCGTTTACCACCCGGTGATGTCCTTCGAGGGCATCGCGTCCCCGGCCGACGGTCGTGGAGCAGGTGGTCGCCCTTGGCATGAAGACCCCAATCACGGAAGCATGGAAGAGGAAACGGCAACGGAGTTGGCCGCGTTCCTCTCGCGATTCACCGGTACGCCGGATCGGTGCTATTTCGCCGTGTGGGAAGGCTACGGTCAGTACTCTGGCGGCAGTGCCCAGCTCACCTCCGACGGCCGCGGAGGGAGGCTCGGTACTCCCCGTGACATCAGGAAGGCCAAACGGATCAGGGGTGTGGGTCGGAACTATCTGCTCTACACGGGCAGACTGGAGCAAATCGTCGAGTTTTACCGCAACTTCCTGTCCGAACCGCCCAACATCTGGTGGCCGGCCGACCGCGCGTGGTTTGTCGCCACCGACATTGACCTGGACTCCACCTACGTCGGCGGCAACCGGGAGTGCATCGCGGAGATTCTCACGGATGACGCGCTGGAGGCGGTAACGGCCAGCCGCGAGGCTGCGGTTGCGATGACGGCGGACGAGATCAACCTGTCGGATCGGTCTGGATATCCGGGCGTGGCCGCGAACTCGGTTGCGCCCGCCGGCCGGCAACCGTACACTGCGGCTGACCCGGTGGGTCCTACACCTACGGAGGAACAGCATGACTGAACTTGATGACCGCTACGAACGCGGCCAGGAAACCCGGCGCATGTTTGGCGGCGGGCAGATCACCGGGGGCTCGTCCCCCAGCGCGTGGGACATCGCACCAGACCTGGAACGGATACTCGGTGAAGGACTGTTCGGCACCATCTGGCGACGGCCAGCGCTGACCCCGGTGCAACGCGAGATGATCACCCTGTCGTGCCTGATCGTGATGAACCGCGAGGTACAACTGAAACGGCACCTCGGCAACGCCCTGAACGTCGGCCTGACTCCGGAACAGGTCGTGGAGTTGATCATCCACGACACCTGGTACGGCGGCGCCCCGGCTGGTATCCAGGCGCTGACCCTGTGCAAGGAGGTGTTCGATGAGCGCGGCATCGACTTCACGCCGGCCCGGATCCACGACTCTAACGAAGACCCCGACAGCCTGTTTCAGCGCGGGGACGAGTACCGGCGCAACTACATGGGCACGGGCGGCGGCGCGCGGCCTGCGCCTCCCACTCAGGCGGAGGTCGAGCTTGGCCGCACCACTGGCGAGTACTACTGGGGCGCAACCTGGACTCGCCCCGGCCTGGACCTGCCCAGCCGATGCCTTTGCACCATGACCTGCCTCGCCGCCCTGGGACGCGAGGGGCCGCTGCGCAGCCACATCCGTGGCGCTCTCAACATCGGCTTCACCCAGGACCAGGTCATCGAGGTCTTCGGACACATGACCCTGTACGCCGGCATCCCCTTCGCCCGCGGCGCGATGGATATCGCCAACGACATCTTCAACAACGGCTAGTCTGAGCCTCTGGGCTCAACCGACAATGCAGGGGCGAATATCATTCGCCCCTGCCCAATTCTCCGGCTTGTCCGGCGCTTAGATCCCGTATCCCACTTCCACGCATCCCGGCAGCCAGCGCCGGTTGTCGCTCCGTAGCAATTCCTCGCCGTTGGGCGGGCCGTCCATGCCGGGCAGGTACCGGAAAGGCGCCGGGGCTCCCGGTATATCGAGGCCGTGGACAATGGGATCGATGATGCTCCACGCCAGCTCGATCTCGTCGCTGCGGGTGAACAGCGAGGCGTCGCCTTCCAGCGCGTCCAGCAGGAGCCGCTCGTAGGCATCCGGAAGTTCCACGCCGGCGAAACCGTCGTGATAGTGGAACTCCAGCGACACCGGTTTCATCTCCAGCTCGGCATCCGGCACCTTGGACTGAAACTCCAGACGCATACCCTCGTTGGGCTGGACGCAAATCGAAAGCGTGTTGCCGGGTATGTCCACGTCGTCGGGCACCGGGAAGAGCATGTGCGGCGGCGACCGGAACTGGATGATCATCTCGGTGGTCTTGCGCGACAGCCCTTTCCCGGACCGCAGGTAGAAGGGAACGCCGTGCCAGCGCCAGTTGTCCACGTACATACGGAGCGCGGCGTAGGTCGGGGTGTGCGAGCCCGGTGAAACGCCGGGTTCGTAGTGGTAGCCATCATACTGGCCGATGACCACGTTCTCGCGCACGTCCCGCAGCGACATCCGGCGCACCGCGCTCAGCGCCTTGACCTTTTCGTTCCGCAAAGCGTCGGCCGCGAAGGCGTAGGGAGGATCCATGGTGATCAGCGCCAGCAGTTGCAGCAGGTGGTTCTGGAACATGTCCTTGAGAACGCCGGAGCGGTCGTAGTACTCGCCGCGTTCACCCACCAGCACGTCCTCGGCCACGGTGATCTGCACTTGATCGATGTAGTTGCGGTTCCAGATCGGCTCGAATATGGAGTTGGCGAACCTGAACACCATCAGGTTCTGCACCGTTTCCTTGCCCAGATAGTGGTCGATGCGATAGACCTGCTCCTCCCGGAACACGTTGTGCACATGGCGGTTCAGGTTTTGCGCGGTGATCAGGTCCGACCCGAACGGCTTTTCGATTACGATGCGCCGCCACCCGTTCCGTTCGTCGGCCATACCGGCTTCGGACAACGCGGTCACCACCGGCTCGTAGAGGCCGGGCGCCAGCGCGAGGTAGTAGAGGCAATTGAGTCTGCCGTTTTCGCCCGGATCAAATTCGTCGAGGCGCTCGTACAGGGTTTTGAGCGCATCAGCGCTGGTGACGTCGGCCGTGGCATAGGCCAACTGGGTCGCGAACTCGTCCCATTGCGGGCCGTCAGCATCCGGTATCGAACCGCGCAGCCCGTCGCGAAACTCCTGGTCACTCATGACGTCCCGGGCGACGCCCACAACGTGCGTGTGTTTGGGCAAACGTCCCTTGCGATACAGGCTGAACAGGGCCGGGGCCAGCTTGGTGCGCGTCAGGTTGCCACTGGCCCCCATGATCACGATAACGGTTGCGTCGCCCCCGTCATCGTCGTCGCGCAGCACGTTTGCCCCGGATGTCATCATTGCGGGCCCGCCTCGCGGACGGCGTGGCCGCCGAACTGGTTGCGCAAGGCCGCCAGCAGGCGCGCCCCGAACGGCTCATCCTGCCGCGAACGGAATCGCTGATACAACGCGGCGGTGATGGCTGGCGTCGGCACCGCCAACTCCACCGACTCGTTGACCGTCCAGCGGCCTTCGCCGGAGTCGTCCACGTAGGCGGCCAGGCTGTCCAGCCCTGGATCCTCTTCCAGCGCGCGCACGGCCAGGTCCAGCAGCCAGGAGCGAACCACGCTGCCGTGCTGCCAGGTCCGGGCGATCGCAGTCAGGTCCAGGTCGAAATCGGCCTGCTTGGCCTGGAGAAGTTCGAAACCCTCGGCGTACGCCTGCATCAGCGCGTATTCGACGCCGTTGTGCACCATCTTGGTGAAGTGGCCGGCCCCCGTGGGTCCGACGTGGGAATAGCCCTTGTCCTCGGCGGGAGCCAGGGCCTGGAAGATCGGCTCCAGTCGCCGGAAGGCATCCGCGTCGCCGCCGACCATCAGCGAATAGCCTTCGGCCAGTCCCCAGATGCCGCCGCTGGTCCCGGCATCCAGCAGGTGAATCCCTCGCGTGGCCAGACTGTCCCCCCGTCGCAGCGTGTCCTTGTAATTGGCGTTGCCGCCGTCGATCACCGCGTCGCCCGATGCCAGCAGCCCAGCCAGTTCGTCGATCACGGTGTCGGTCACCGCGCCCGCCGGGAGCATGATCCACACCGCCCGGGGCGGGTCCAGTTTATTCACCAAGTCCGCAACGGACGCCGCCGCTGCTGCGCCGCCGGCCCCGCTGGCGGCCACAGCGTCCGCGTTCTGGTCATAGACGACGAGTTGGTGCCCCGCCAGCAGCAGTCGCTGGGTCATATTCGCGCCCATCCGACCCAGACCAATCATCCCAAGTTCCAAAATCCTCTTCTCCTTATAGCCCTGACGGGTAGTCGCGCACGCGGCTCGGGTCAGGGAACGCTCAGTCTATGTAAATTCCCGCGGCCGTCGGCTGGTTTGAACGCGGGCCGAATCACAGGGCGTCAATGATGCGCTTTATGCCGCCCGCGGGGTCACTGCCCAGATGCACGGACGCGGTGCGCCGACCGAGATCATCCAGGGCTTGCAGGTCCCCCAGCGCCTGCGCGTCGGCCAGCACGCCAAAGCTGAGATCCCACCCGGGTATCGCGATGTCCGACCGGTGATCCTGGGTGAGTTGCAGGAAGATGCCGGAGGCGGGACCGCCCTTGTGCAGCTGCCCCGTCGAGTGCAGGAAACGCGGCCCGTATCCCATGGTGGTTGCAATCCTGTGCTTCGACATGACCCGTTGCCGGAGTTGGTGGACGGCTTTGCGTATCGCGTCCGTGTCGGGCAGGTACGCCATGATGGCCAGGTAATCTCCGGGTCTGCTGGCGTCCAGCAGTCGGGCCAGCTTGGCTCCGTCATCCGACCTTCCGGACGGCAGGTGGCCTTCCCGCTGCCACTGATTCAGCACGCTGACGGTGCGGTCCTTGGCCCCCTGCACGTCCGGCTGGTCGAAGGGATGGATGCCCAATACGTGGCCGGCGACGGCGGTGGCGTACTCCCAACGGTAGAACTCTGCCCCCAGGTCGTACACGTCCGTCAGTTCCAACACCGCGACCGGATGCCCGGCGTCCTGCAACTGTTGCACCAGGCCGTCGGGTTCGGTGTTGTCGTCGCTGGCCAAGCGAAGCTGGACAAAGAAACGGTCGTCGCCGTAACAACTCGCGCCGGGTTCCGGCAACGGTTCGGACGCCACGGGAATAACGCCGGTGCTGTCCTTCCCCGTGCTTTCCGCCAGGAGTTGCTCGACCCACAGCCCGAATGGGGCCAGATTGTCGGTGGAGATCAGCGTGAGTTTGTCCCGCCCGCGTTTGACCATAGTTCCGATGACGACGCCCAGCCAGACGCCCGGGTTCTCCGTAGCCGGCCCGTCGTCGAGGCACCGCGCCTGCATCCGCTCCGCCGAATCCAGCAGGCGGTTCAGGTCCACCCCGGTGAGCGCGGCCGGCGCCAGCCCGAAATAGGACAGTACTGAATAACGGCCGCCGATGTCAGGGTCGTTCAGAAACGCGCGACGAAAATTCTCCGACTCCGCCCGTTTGGCCAGTGGCGTTTCCGGGTCGGTGACGGCAATGAAATTGTCGCCGGCGGCTTCCACGCCCATCGCGGCTTCCACCAGGCCGCGGAAGTGCGCGTAGAAAGTCAGAGGCTCAGTGGTGGTGCCCGACTTGGAAGACACCGCAAACAACGTGCGCGCCGGGTCTATCTGCCCCGTGGTGGCGGCCACCCAATCCGGAACTGTGCTGTCCAGCGTCAGCATCTTGGGGTGGGCCTCGCCAGCCGCGGCGCGCCCGATTACCTGCCGAATTACCTCGGGGCCCAGGCTGCTGCCGCCCATTCCCAGCAGCGCTACGTGCCGGTATCCCGCGGCCCGGATCGTGTCGGCGAACTCTTGAAGCCCGGGCAGATTGGGTCGCATGTCCGTAGGAAGCGTGAGCCAAGCCAGCCGGTCCGATATCTCGGTGGGGTCTTCGCTCCACAGTGTATGATCGTGGGCACGAATCCGGGCCGAAACGCGGTCTGAATCCAGGCTGCCCGCAGCATGCGCCGCCAATTGGGAATAGTCGCCGAGGTGATAGCGGTCGGTCATGGCAACTCCTCGCCCGGCGTATTGGTGCTATGGGGCGATTTTAGCACACCGAATTTCTCACGCCCGCCGTCGGCTGAACAGCAACTCCACGCCCGGCGTATAATCTGCGCCAAATCACGGGAGCCAATGGACGGACATGCCTGATTCTAATATCCCCAGCAACCAATCCGACCCGCAATCCGGCGTCGCTTCGATCGGTGATCTGAATGTGCATTACCTCGATTGGGGCGGGGATGGCGAGCCGCTGCTTGCGCTGCACGGGTTGGCTTCATCCGGCCACTGGTACCGCCGTGTCGCTCCGTTCCTTTCGGACCAATACCGCATCATTGCCCCGGATCAAAGAGGCCACGGCGCGACCACCCAGGCGCCAGACGGTTACAACTGGCAGACGCTTGCCGAGGACGCCGTCCGGCTGATGGATCATTTCGGGATTTCCCGTGCGCCCGTGCTGGGCCATTCGTGGGGCGGACACGTGGCCAGCAACCTTGCCATGCGCTTTCCCGACCGGGTAGCGCGCGTGGTGATGATCGACGGCGGTTTCCAGGATGGTGGCCTGATGCCGGAACCCACCTGGGAAGCGTTTCGACAGCGCCTGGCCCCGCGCCTGGTTGCCGGCACTCGTGAGCAATACCTGGCTCGGCTCGCAGATAATCTCTCGTTTTGCTGGGGCGAGGATCTGGCTGATATCGCCCTCACTATGGTCCACGAAGGCCCCGACGGCCAAATGTACGACAATCTGCGACCGCAGAATCATGCTCAGGTCCTGGAGACCATGTGGAACGAGCCGCCATCAAAGGTGCTTCCCAGGATCATCATCCCGGCGTTGATCGTCGCCGCCGGGCCGCGCGCCGACCGCGCCAACTCCCAGTTTTCGCGGCAGCGCGAGGTCATGGTCGCCGCCGCGGAAAAAGCCCTGCCCGACGGACGGATCCACTGGATACAGGACACCATCCACGATATCGGGTACCACAAACCCGAGGAGTTGGCCTCGGTCGTACGCGATTTCCTGACCGGCAATTAAGACCCGGGTCAACAAAAGAGCGGTCATACGACCGCTCTCCAGGGTTCCGTTTGGGGTTGGTCAGCCGGCCGCTGCTGGAGACATCCCGTCCGCGCCGATAACCTCACCACCCACCGGCGCCACGTCGACACTGGGACCGGACAGCCCGTAGTTGATGGCGTAAAGCTGAGCGTAGACGCCACCGGATTCCAGCAACTCATCGTGGGAGCCAACTTCCGCAACTCGGCCGGCATTAAGTACAACTATCTTGTCGGCGTTGCGAATGGTCGATAGTCGGTGCGCGATTACAATCGAGGTCCTGCCCTTCAGGATCCGGTTCAGTGCCTGCTGGATCAGCAGTTCGGTGTGGGTATCGATGTTGGCCGTAGCCTCGTCCAGCACGAGGATCCGAGGGTTGCCCACGATGGCCCGGGCGAAGCTGATCAACTGTCGCTGTCCAATGCTGAGGTTGACGCCGCGCTCGGCCAGTTCGGAGTCGTACCCGCTGTCGAGCTCCATGATGAAATCATGGGCTCCCACTGCCTTGGACGCCGCGATCATTTCCTCGTCGGTGACGCCTTCGCTCTGGTATACGATGTTTTCCCGAACCGTACCGGAGAAAAGGTAAGGTTCCTGCAGGACCATGCTCATCTGGTGAACCAGAGACTTCCGGGTGACGTCGCGCAAGTCGTGTCCGTCAATGGTTATCGATCCGCCGATGACATCCGCCGAACGGTGCAGCAGATTGACCAGCGTGCTCTTGCCGGCGCCGGTAGATCCCACCAGCGCCACGTTCTCGCCGGCCTTGATGTGCAGGTTGACGCTCTTAAGGACGTCGGTGCCGGGAATGTAGTGGAAGGTCACGTCGTTGTACTTGATCTCGCCGTCAATCTCCGGCAGTTCAATTGCGTCGGGTTTATCGTTGACGTCAGGCTCCAGGTCCAATACCTCGAAGATACGGACGCCGGCCGCCATCGCCCTTTGCAGTTGGCTGTACTGCATGGTCAGCTGCCGGATAGGCTCGAAGAACCTCTGTATCCACAGGGCGAACGCCGCGAGGGTGCCCACTTCCAGGGCGTCCCGCTGCAGCAGGAAACCGCCAAACAACACCACTCCGATACCGATGCCCAGGCCGATCAGCAACTCGACCAACGGTTGCAGCATTCCCGAGTAGCGCGCTGCTTCCAGGTTGGCGTCGAGATACTCGGTGTTGAGGGTGCGGAAGTGGGCGAGGTTCTCGTCCTGCCGGTTGAGGCTCTGGACCACACGCACGCCGGTGATGTTCTGGTTGTACTCGCCGTTGACCATCGCGATGGCGCGCCGGATCCGCATGAACGAATGGCGGGCGAACCGCTGCCAGTACATCAGGATCAGCGTCAGGATTGGCACCACCAGCATGCACACCAGCGCCAACTGCCAGTCGATGATCAGCATCAGGATGATGATCGCGCCAACCGTGACCAGTTCGGCCAACGCCAGAGCCATCAATTCGAAGGTTTCCTGCAACTGCAATATGTCGGACTGCATCCTGGACATGATGCGCCCGATCGGTGTCCGGTGGTAAAAGGAGTTGGACTGGTTCTGCAGGTGGCTGAACATCCCCGACCGCAGGTCGTACAGGATGTGCTGCCCGGTGAGCGAAATGAAGATGAACTGCAGCCGGTTCGACAGGAAGTGGATCACGGTAACCACCATGAAGGCGGCTCCTATGATGTGCACCCGATTGCCGTCGCCATTCGCTACCGCCCAGTCAATGCCGTACTTGATCAGCAGAGGAATTGCTGCGTTGACCGCCGCATAAACGAGCAGGGACGCCAGCGCAATTAACGCGTACTTGCGATAGGGCTGTATGTAGGTTGCGAAGCGTTTGACCACCCGGTTGTCGTAAACGCGCCCCACCACCTCTTCGTCGGTGAGGTTGTCGTTGGTGGGTGCGAACATACTGTCGGCGGAGGTGCCGCGCATCCCCCCCATCATGCCCCCACCCATGCCTCCGCCGCGCATCATAGGGCAGCCCTCCCGTAGGCCGGCACCGCCGCCTCGAGGAGGACTTCCTCCTGCGGCCGGAGCTGCAACTCGTAGATGCTCTGGTAGATGCCGTTCTTGCGCAACAGTTCGGCGTGAGATCCGCGTTCCGCAATGACCCCTTTGTCCAGGACCAGGATCTGGTCTGCTTCCCGGACCGTGCTCAGGCGATGGGCGATCACGAAGGTCGTCCTACCCTTCATCACCTCAGTCATGGCCCGGTGAATCTGTCGCTCCGTTTCCACGTCAACGCTGGAGGTGGAGTCGTCCAGAATGAGTACCGGCGGGTCAATCAGGATCGTGCGCGCGATGGACAGGCGCTGGCGCTGCCCTCCCGACAAAGTCGTGCCCCGCTCTCCGACCCACGTATCGTACCCTCCGGGCAGGGACATGATCTGGTCGTGCAGTTGCGCAACCTTGGCGGCGCGTTCCACGTCTTCCTGGGTGGCGCCCACGACGCCGTAGGAGATGTTGTCGCGGATACTGGCGCTGAAGAGGTACACGTCCTGGTGGACGATGCCCACGTTGTGCCGCAGGGACTGGAGCGTGAAGTCCCTGATATCGTGGCCATCGATGGTGATTTGCCCTGAGGTCACGTCATAGAACCGGGGCAAAAGGCTGACCACGGTGGTCTTGCCGCTGCCGGGCGCTCCCAGTATCGCGGTCACCTGACCGGGCTTGGCGTCCAGTTCAACCTGGCGCAGGGCGGGAGACCGGTCTTCGTAGGAGAACGCTACGTTCTCAAATTTCACGTGGCCGGTGGCCCGGCCCATGTCCGACGCGTTGGGTCGCTCCGAGACCGGGGAAACCGTGTCCAGTACCCTGAAGAGCCGCTGGCCCGACGAAATCGCCCGCGAGAAGGTGTTGATGATCTGGGCGGACATGCGAACGGGGAACGTAAGCTGGTTCAGGTAGAGGAAGAACATCGCCAGTTGGCCCAGCGTGAGTTCGCCCCGGACCACCAGCCAGCCGCCGATCCAGAGGATGATGCCGAGGGCGAAGGTGAAGTACAGGGTCATCCACGCGCTGTTGGTGCCCTGCATCCGTTCCGCGTCGTAGTACTCAACGCGCAGTTCCTCGGCTTTGCGATTGTACTTGGCCCGCTCGTAGTCTTCGGAAGCAAAGGCTTTGACGACGTGCATGCCGGCCAGGTTTTCCTGGAGCACAGTTACGGACTGTCCCATCACTTCCTGGACGTGCAGCCATTTGCGGCGCAGGGCGCGCATCACGAAGGACGACCGGAGGATGATGGCGGGAACGAATATCATGCTGACCAGCGCCAACTGCCAGTGCACCACGAACAGAATGATAGGAATGGCCAGTATGCGGATGACCACGTCCAGCGAACGGATCATGCCCATGTTTACGAACCGGCGCATCGCCTCCACGTCGGCAGTGGCCCGGGACATCAGGTCGCCCGTGTGTTCCTTATCATGGAACGCGAAGCTGACGTTCTGCAGCTTGTCGTAGAGGAGATTGCGGCAATCGAAGGAAACCTTCTGGGACAGCGATTCGGTGGTGTACGTCCGGCCGAAGTCGCACAGGCCGCGGCCAACGCTGACCGCCAGGATGCCCAAGCCGAAAATGACCAACGCCTGGAGGGTGAATTCCTGCTTGAAGAATGCCTTGGTGTCCGGATCCTGACCGACCATCAGGTCGATGGCGGTCCCGAACAACCAGGGGATAGCCAGCGAGAAACCGATTGCGATCAACGCGGTGATGTAAGCCAGCGAAAGCCTAACCGGGTAGTTGGCGGCCATGCCGATGATGCGCCAGAGTATGTCCATTATGGACCTTCGCCGGAGGCGCCGATGGCCGGCGTCGCGCTCGTGGTGTTGGACGCCGGGCTACGAGAATCGCAAGGGCATGCGGCATCCGCTACGATCCCGGATGCGATTATGAAATCAGATAGCATAGGGCCTGCAATATACACCTAAAACTTGGGTTGGGCAACGCTGGCGCCGGTCCGAATCGGCGTTTTGCCGCCGTTAGCTCCGCTGCGATCCCGCTTTGGCGCATGGCCGCACACCCGTCGCCGGCTGGTTTCCTGCCCCGAACGGCGCGGCGTCATACTTCCCGGCGCCTGCGGACAGACCCGACTGACCAACCCCGGCGACGCCCCCGCCCGCTAGCGTTCCATGCGCTCCGGCGCGGACATTCCCATGAGGGTCAGGGTTCGCCGGAACACCACCTGCGCGGCCGCTACCAGCTTGAGCCGCGCCAGTGTCAGCTCGTTGTCTTCCGGGTTGGCTGAAATGACCCGACAGTTTTCGTAGAAGTGGTGGAACGCGGTCGCCAACTCCATAGCGTAATGGGGCAGGTGGTGGGGCTCCAGGTTCTCCGCCACCTGCACGATCAGCTCGGACAGCCGCAGCATCGTACGGATCAGCGCCAGTTCGTTGGGGTGGGTCAGCAGCGAAACGTCGCCGGCAGAAAAGTCGATGCTCCGTTCGGCGGCGAGGCTGAGGATGCTGGCGTTGCGCGCGTGAGCGTATTGCACGTAGTACACCGGGTTTTCTGACGATTCCCGGGTCGCCAGCTCAAGGTCAAATTCCATCTGCGTCGACGGCGCCCGCGCCAGGAAAAAGTACCGGCATGCGTCCATTCCCACTTCGTCCACCAGCTCCCGCAGGGTTACGAAATCGCCGGTCCGCTTGGAGGCGCGCACCGTCTCCTCTCCGCGCTTCAGCGTTACCATCTGCGAGATCAGAACGGTGAGGTTTTCCGGCTCCACACCCAGCGCCGAGACCGCCGCCTTCATCCGAGGCACATGGCCCTGGTGATCCGCACCCCAGATGTCGATGACCCGGTCGAACCCTCGCCCGCTGAATTTGTTGTAGTGATAGGCGATGTCCGACGCAAAATAGGTGGGTTCGCCTGACGACCGGACCACGACGTTGTCCCGTTCGTCACCCAGCGCAATGGAATTGAACCACAGCGCGCCGCTCCGCTCGGCCAGATGGCCGCCTTCCCGCAGCGCGGTGATTGCCCGGTCGTAGTCGCTGATGGGAGTGTCTTCGTTCTGGAACAGCCAACGCTCGCTGAACCAGTTGTCGAAGTTCACGCCGATGGCGTCCAGGTCATCGCGGATCAGCGCGACCATCTTCTCCCGCGCTATGTCGCCGATTCGGCGGATGGCTGCCTGCTCTGGCAGTTCCAGCAAGTCCTGTCCCTCGGCCTCGATGATTTCTGCCGCAATGTCGGCGATGTAATCTCCCTGGTAGCCGTTTTCCGGCATCTGCGCGTCCCGGCCCAGAGCCTGCTGGTAACGGGTCCAGACCGAGCGGTAGAACGCCTCCATCTGGGAACCCGCGTCGTTGATGTAGTACTCCCGCGTCACTTCGTACCCGGCTGCCTGCATGGTGTTCGCCAGGGCACTGCCCAGCACCGCCCCGCGGGTGTGACCCACGTGAACCGGACCCGTCGGATTGACGCTCACGAACTCGACCATCACCTTGCGCCCGGTGCCCGATGCCGCCGAACCGAACTGGTCCCCGGCGGAGATAACGGTTTCGACCTGCTGCTGCAACCATGCGTCACTGAGCTTGAAGTTGATGAATCCCGGGGGAGCGGGCTCCAGGCTTGCAATCTCCGGGCCCGGTTGAATACGTTCTGAGATCAGTTGGGCCAGATGCATCGGATTCGCCCGTGCCGCCCGTGCGAGCCGCAGCGGAAGGTTGGTGGCAAAATCGCCGTGCTCCGGATTGTTGGGCCGTTCGATATCGATGTCCGGAACGGCGTCCACGTTGATCACCCCGTCGCGGTTGGCCTGCTCCAGGGCGGCGGTGACAATTGCGGCTACGGTGTCTTTTACGAGCATGATGGTCATCCAACTGGGAAAGGATTGGGCAGGGCTTTACATGGTAGCATCCGGGCTGATTTCCCGTCCGTACGACTGCGAACGCGTGGCAGCGGCTCACCTCGCCGCATTTCACCTGCAGGCCGGTTGCGCCTGTTGGGAAGCGGCCCGCCGGACCGGTTGAGCGCGAACCCGGGCTGCGAAAACTGGCTGATGCGTGCTCGCGAGGAAATCAGGCGCAGCCGCTAGCCTTCAGCGATCTGGAAAGGGTAGCCCAGGGCGCTGGCGGCGGCGACGTTGGCGGTCAAGTATCCCTCCGCGCTGCGGGACATGCCGTTTTCGCCGCGCATCTCGTTTCCCTTGCCGGCCAGATCTGCGGCTTTATCGGCGATGCTGGAGACTCCGAACGCCAGGTGGTACGGGCCCGGCCCGAAGGTCTTCAGGTATTCGCCCATCGCCGAATCGGGATCCAGCGGCTCGGTGAATTCCACGTTGGTCTCACCCACTTTGTAGATGGCATTCTTCATGCCCCGGGCCGGAAACACCTCAATCTTCACCGGAGTCATGCCGAAGTTCTCCTCGATGTACGCGGCCATGGCGTCGGCGTCGTGGACAAGGATTCGGACGTGATGTATAAACTCGAACATCGCCATTTCTCCTGGAGCATGAATTAGGCTGGGAGCGGAGGGGCACAAAGGTGTCGAAGCGGATTTTGTTGGTCGGGGGTGACGAGTTCCGGGCGTCCTGCGCCGGCATGGACCGTCACGTCCTCGAGGCTACCGGAGAGGCGAACCCCCGTGTCGCCATCGTACCAACGGCTGCCGCCTTTGAGAACCCCGGTCTCGCGGCCAGCAACGGCGTGCGTCACTTCACCGGCTTGGGCGCCTCGGCGTACGGTCTGGATGTTGTCCGCCGCGAAGACGCCGAAAACCCGCGCATCGTGGCTCAGCTGGACGGCGCGCACGTCATCTACTTCACCGGCGGCAGTCCCGAGCACCTGCACTCCGTGCTGGCGGGGTCACCCCTCCTTGCTGCCGTCAACGCGGCCTGTGACGCCGGTGCCATCTGGGCCGGCTCCAGCGCCGGCGCAATGGTGTTGGGCTCGGCGATGCGCCGTCCGTCCTCCGGCTCCCCAGTTTCACCGGCATTGGATATTGTGCCCAACGTGATGGTCATGCCTCACCACGAGCGCAGCGACCCTAACGCGGTGGTCGAGCAGTTGTCGGGATCAGAGACTTTCGGACTATGCGCGCTGGGGGTCGATGGCGGTTCTGGCGTTCTGCTGGAGCCTGACGGCGCCACCGCCCTGGGATCCGGCAACGTAACCGTCTACCGATCCGGCGAATGGCGCAGGTACGCCGCGGGGGAAAAGGTGCCTGACCTGACGGTCAACGGCCCGGCATCCTAGCCTCGCCGGGACCGCAATTCCTCCCACACTGCGTTGGGTGACACGCCAGCGGAGGCCATCAGCGTCAAGGTGTGGTACAGCAGGTCCGCGATCTCGGCCGGCAGGTTTTCCGTTTCCCCGGTTGCCGCCGCCAGTGCGGCCTCTCCGGCTTCTTCGATCACCTTCTGCCCCACCCTGCTCGTGCCTTCCGCCAGCAGGTGGGCGGTGTAGCTGCCCTCGGGCATCTCCCGCTGCCGGTCCTTGATGACCGCGAACAACTCGTCGAGCACGCGCGGGCCGCCCTCAGTGCTCGTGTACTCCTCGGGTAGGTCATCCATCCGGGTATAGAAGCACGACACTTCCCCGGTGTGGCAGGCCGGTCCGTCTGGCTCCACCTTGAGCAGGATGGTGTCGGAGTCGCAGTCGACGTACCATTCGCGCAGGTTCAGGTAATTCCCGGACACCTCGCCCTTGTGCCACAGGTCTTCCTGGCTGCGGCTGTAGAACCACACCTGGGTGCCTTCCACCGTCCGTTTGAGCGAGCCGGGGTTCATGTATCCCAGCATCAGCACCTGGCCGGTGTTGATGTCCTGCGCGATTGCGGGTACCAACCCTCTGTCGTCCAGTTTCACTTCGCTCATCATGTCCTCCGTCGGGTCGCGGCTATCCCAGTTTGTCCAGGACGGCGGGCAATTCCAGCAGGTCGCGGATCTCAGCGTCCGGGATGGGCAGGTCCGGGTCCGTTGGTCGATCAAAGCGGTTGATCCAAATCGCGGTCATGCCCACCGACCGCGAGCCCATCACATCCTCGAACTGCCGGTCGCCGACGTAGGCGCATTCCGCGGGCCGCACCCCGAGCCGATCCACCGCCGCGTCGAAGAGCCGCCGGTCCGGCTTGTAGCATCGCAGGGCCTCGGACGATATGACCGCTCCCAGGCGAACCGGTATGCGGCCGACGACGGGATCCAGATATGCGTCGTCGGCATTGGATATCACCGCCAGTTGCCGGGTTTGGCCCAGGATGGACAACGCTTCGACCGAATCCGGGAACAGCGGGCGCGCGCCCAGGTCGTCAATCGATCTCTGGGAAGCCGCCCTGGCATCCCCGGTCAGGTTCAGCTCCTTGAACGCTTCGGCGAAGGCGTGGGCCCACCCGTCCAGGTATGACTCGAACGGAGCCCCCGGCGCGGTTCGCCGGTCCCGGAAATTGCCGGCGCCATAGTCCCATGCGTGTCTCAACTCTTCCGGAGTGGTTTCCAGCCCTTGCTCCGTGATGATGGCCTCGAAGGTTTGACGCCAGAGATCGGTGCCATCCTGCGCTATCGTATTGAACATGTCGAAGATTACGGTGGTGATAGCGCTCATCAGGTTCCTTTCCTGGTGGATTGGTCGAGACTAGATCCGCATCGGGACGCCGCAGGCCGCCAGGTATTCCTTGGCCTGGGCGATCGAATAGGTGCCGAAGTGGAAGATGCTGGCCGCGAGCACCGCGTCCGCCTCGCCGGCGGTGAAGGCGTCGTGCAGGTGTTCCAGGGTACCGGCGCCCCCGCTGGCGATCACGGGAACCGGAACCGCCCGGGATATGGCGCGGGTCAGCGGCAGGTCGTACCCGTCCTGCTGGCCGTCTTCGTCCATGCTGGTCAGCAGGATTTCCCCTGAGCCCAGGGCAACCGTTCGCTCAGCCCACTTGACGGCGTCCAGGCCGGTTGGGTTCCTCCCGCCGTGGGTGAAGACCTGCCACCCGGAGCCGGCGTCCACGGCAAGGGAAAGGTCTTTCGGAACCGGGAACTCTTCTCCCGGAGCCACCCGGCGAGCGTCGATGGCCGTGACGATGCACTGGCTGCCGAATTGCGCCGCGCCTTCTGAAACCAGTTCGGGCGTGTTGATCGCCGCGGTGTTCACCGAGACCTTGTCCGCCCCGGCGTTCAGCATGCGGCGCACGTCCTCGATGGACCGGATGCCGCCGCCCACGGTCAGCGGGATGAAGACCTGCTCGGAAACGCTGCGCACCACGTCGACCATGGTGTCGCGGGAATCGCTGCTGGCGGTGATGTCCAGGAAGACCAGTTCGTCGGCGCCTTCCTCATCGTAGCGCGCGGCGAGTTCTGCCGGGTCTCCCGCGTCGCGCAGGTTCACGAAACTGGTGCCCTTAACGACGCGGCCGGCGTCAACGTCCAGGCAGGGTATGATGCGGCGGGTCAGCACAGCAGGGGCAAAGTTTACACGGCGAATTGCCGAAACAGTATAGCACCCGCCGCTATTGCCGCCGGTTCGCGTCCGTGTCCGAAATTGTTGCCGGGCACAGGGCGGGCATCTATGATGGGTGACTGAACAACGGCCACAGGCCGATTGAGAACAGGAGGCTACACATGGCATTGACACTCGCGGACAGCAACCGGATTATGGCGGCGGCCATCGCCCAGGCCAACGAACTGAACATCAAGATCAGCGTAGCCGTGGTCGATCCCGGTGGCCGGCTCATCGGCCTGCAGCGCATGGACGGGGCGATCTGGGCCTCAGCCTATGGCTGCCAGGGCAAGGCGGTCGCGTCGGCGGCCTTCGGACGACCCAGCGGCGAGATGCAGGACCGGGCCACGGCTCCCACGCCGGCCGGCATCCGGGAGCGCTCCGGATCCGAGATGATTTTCGGCCAGGGCGCGGTTCCCATCGTGCAGGACGGCGCTGTAGTCGGAGCCTGCGGCGTCGGCGGCGGCACCAGCCAGGAAGACGAGCAATGCGCGGCGGCCGGCGCCGCTGCACTGTAACGGCACGCGTTCACAGGAATCCAAAGGGCGGTTCGCGCTGAAGCGAACCGCCCTTTGGATTCCTGTGGTCCGGATTCGGCCAACCGGTCAGTCGAGCAGGGGTTCTAGTGTCGCCACAAATCGGCGTACTTGGGAAAGTCCTTGCCTGACCATCTGTTCGGTCTGCCAACCCTCGTAAAAGTTGGTGTGAAGCGAGGAAGCCGCATGGAAATCGGCGAATATTTCGCTGTCCTGTATTTCCCTGGCGAGAGAATCGACCGCCGCGAAAAGGTCGTCGTGCCGACGATGCTCCCAACCTCGTTTCTCAGCCACCGCTTTGACAACTTGTGCAGCCGCCCCCCATCCCTTTTCGGACGCTTGTCGGAGATCTCCTTCATCCAACTCCAGAAAGGCTTGGCCGAGAAAATCGGATGCCGCAGCCTGGTATTTCAAAATCTGCATCGGTTGCGCCATGCTCCGCCAGTGATTTACCTGTACCGATTGTACACTGAAACCGGGCAGTAATCGCGTTCATGGGACCAACGCCAGCACGGAAGCCGGGCTGCCGCTGCCGCCCACCAGAGGCAGGCGCCCGATGACCAGAGTCGTACCCTTGGCTGGCAATTGGTCCAGGTTGTTCAGGCACTCCAACACCAGGGCGCCTCTGTTCAACGCTTCCCTGCTGGCCTTCAAATCCGGGTCTCTCCCGGCGTCGACGCCGTGGGTGTCGGTCCCGATGCCGGCCGCGCCTCGTTGCTCTATCAGGAATGACACCGCTTCCGGCGCGAACCCGGGTGTGTGCATCAATCCGTCAGAGCCCAGGTTGATGAAGCGTTCCGGTTCGTCCCAGTATCGCCGCCAGCCTGTCATCAGCAGGACGATGGACCCCGCCGCGATTTTGCCGTGCCTCCGCTCGCACTCGGTAATATCGTCCACCGCCAAAGCGTGATCGGGATCGACCCCGACGCTGCTGCGTGAATCGACCACCACCGCTGGGGCAACCAGAGCCTCGGGCGCGATGCTGTCCGGCCCGGAACCCTGGTCAACAAGCGCTGAGGCTGACGAAATATGGGTGCCGCTGTGCTCTCCCATGCTGAACCGGCGCAGGAAATAACCGTCAGACTGTATGGTGGCCGCAGTCTCGAACTCCACCGGAGGATCTCCAGGCCAGATCGGCATGCCGGGCCGGATCGGGTGCGTCAGGTCCACAATGCGGCGGAAGGCGACGGTACGCGTCGGTTCGTACATGGCCGCAGCCTGGTCCTCAGGCCGCTGCCCGCAGCGTGCGGCGGACCGGCGGGGCGCTGGAGCCCGGCATGCCGGCGGGTATCATCGCTTCCATGTTGGCCAGGTGTTTGTCGACCCAGACCATGGCATCGGGGAAGCTGCGAGTGGCGCCGAGTTCGGTCAACTGGCCGAACTCGTTGCGGCCATAGATCACGTAGCAAATCGACGGTACCTCGCCGTGGATCAGGTATCCCCGGTAGGATATCCGGCGTCCGCCAGCCGGGATGCGAGACGTGGCGACGGCATGGGTGGCGTCGATGACGCTGTTGCGGTTGGAAGTGCTCATTTCAACTCCTGCAGCGCTGGAGGCAGCGCATTTGTGTTGAGCACATGTTCTAACAAACGTCTGTTCTATGTCAATGCTGTGGCTGTCAGATTTTCGGATGTGTGTTCCAATTGTTGCGGGGATATGCAATGCAAAGGGCCGGCGATGCCGCCGGCCCGTTTCGCGCGGTTGAGCCCGCCGGCTAACCCTCGTTGGCGTGCTGCAGGAACTGTTCAACGGATACCGTCTCCTGGCTGGACGTTGCCATGTCCCGCACTACCACGGTTCCATCGCGGACCTCATCGTCGCCGATGATCACGGTGGCCGCCATGCCCAGCGCGTTCGCCTGTCGCATCTGCCCGCGCAGAGCCCGGCCGCCGTTGGCCAGGATCGCGCCGACCCCGGCGTTGCGCATCCGGCTCGCCAGCCGAACGCCCTCGACGCGGGCGTCTTCGCCGATGGTCGCGATCAGATAGCGCGGTGATGGTTCATCCGGAACAGCGGTTTCGGCTCGTCGCAGGTTGAGCGCCAGCCGTTCGATGCCGCTGCCAAATCCGATGCCCGGCGTCTGCCTTCCGCCCAACTGCTCGATGAGCCCGTCGTAGCGCCCTCCGCCGCAGATCGTCGACTGGGCGCCTTCCACCGCTGGCTGGATCTCGAACACTGTGCGCGTGTAGTAGTCCAAACCTCGCACCAACCGGTGGTCAACCCGGTTGGGAATGCCCGCCGCGTCCAGGTAGGAACGCACCCGGTCCCAGTGAGTCTGGCAGTCTGCGCAGAGGCATTCCACCGATTTCGGGGCTTCTTCGCCCAGGGCGCGGCATGTCTCAACCTTGCAGTCCAACAGCCTCAGCGGGTTGCGCTCCAGCCGTTGCCGGCAATCCGGACACAGGTTGGCAGTCTGGCCCTGGTAATAGGACTTCAGGGCCGCGATGTATTCCGGGCGGCATTGCCCGTCGCCGATGCTGTTGGTGAGCAGCGTGATGTCGGAGAGGCCAATGCCTTGGATAAACGTCCAGGCCAGCTCGATCACTTCAGCGTCCACTGACGGGTCGCTGTCGCCGATCGCCTCCACGCCGAACTGGTGGTGCTGCCGGAACCGGCCGGCCTGCGGCCGTTCGTATCGGAACACCGGGCACAGGTAGTACATCCGCACCGGTTGCGCCTGGTTGTGCATCCCGTGCTCCAGGTAGGCGCGGCACACCGGGGCAGTGCCCTCCGCCCGCAGGGTCAGGTGATCCCCGCCCCGGTCTTCGAAGACGTACATCTCTTTTTCGACGATGTCCGTGCCTTCGCCCACACCGCGCACGAAAAGCCCGGCGTCCTCGAACATCGGGCTGTCGATCCTGCCGTAGCCGAAGCGACGGGCCACGTCGGTGGCGTGGGACTCGATGTAGCGCCAGTACTTCTGCTCGTCGGGGAGGCGGTCGGCGGTGCCCCGTGGGGCCTGAAAAGTGGGCATGGCGTTGTTACCGCTCCTTGTGCGTTGGCCGAACGAACCGGAATTCCTGTGCGGAATTCATTCTATCACCGGCCTGCTTGCACCGGCCTGCCTGAACCCGCGTGCGCTGACCTGGCGCGACCGTCAGGCCTTGCCTTCGGCTTCCAGCCGGGCCACTTCATCCGGCGTCAGCCCGCCGATGCTGCACAGTACGTCCCGGTTGTGCTGACCCAGCGTTGGCGGGGGATTGGCCGGTGTATCGACGCACCCCGTGAGCTGCACCGGGGTGTTGACCGTGCGGAAGGGACGGCCGTAGGTGTCGCCGCTGTCCACGAACATGTTCCGCGTCTCCAGGTGCGGGCAGCTGTCCAGGTCGGCCGCATCCTGCACGATGCCCATGGAAAACCCGCAATCCAGCAGGTGCTGGTTCAGCTCTCGCTTGGGAATATTCTGGGACCACTCCTCGATCGCGGGCACGATGTGGCTGGTGTAGAAGGGTCCGGTCACGCCCCGACCCAGGTAGCGCGGATCTTCAGCCAGTTCCGGCCGGCCCACGAGGTTCCACATGGCCGTCCACTTGTCGTCGGCGTTGCCGGCGCCGGCCAGCACCACGAACCCGTCCGAAGCGCGCAGCGTGAGTTGCGCCGAGAACATGTTCTCCCGGGCCGTTGTGGTCACCTGTCCGGTGGACTGGAACAGCGGCATGCTGCTGGTGGTATGCGCCGCCATGCAATCGTACATCGACATGTCCACGTGCTGGCCTCGGCCCGTCTTTCGCCGCGACTCCAAAGCCAGCATGACGCCCAGTGCGGACCACACCGCCGGCACCGAGTCGCCCATATTATCGCCCACCATCTGGGGCCCGCTCTCCGGCGTCCCCGTGGTCACCATCCAGCCGCCCATGCCCTGGACGCAGGGATTGTTCGCCGGCCAGTTGGAGTAGGGTCCGCGCAGTCCGTCGCTGTCGCCGTAGCCCGAGATGCTCGCGTACACCAGCCCGGGATTGATCTCGCTGAGCCGCTCGTAGCCGAAACCAAGACGTCCCATGGCGCCCGGCCCCCAGTTGTCCAGCAGCACGTCCGATACCCGGAGCATGTTTTCAAAAGCGCGTTTGCCAACCGGGTCTCTCAGGTCCAGCGACACGCTTTTCTTGTTGCGGTTGACGCCAAGATAGCGCGCGCTGATCTCAGAGCCGTCGGGACCCTCCACGAAGGGCTCGTTCCTGCGCGCCTGGTCTCCGGTGCCCGGCCGTTCGATCTTGATCACCTCGGCTCCCATGTCCGCCAGGATCATGGAGCAGAACGGCCCGGCCACAATGTGGGTGGCGTCCAGGACACGCAGCCCTTCCAGCGGCAGCGGTTGCAGATTCGTTTCAGGGTTGGCGGTTGAGGTCATGGTCCAGCTCCATCAGCGTACCGGGATTAAACGGGGTGGACGCCGTGCGTCATCCGTAACTATACGGGAACCGGCTCCCGACCGCGCCGCAGTGGTGTCGCGTCCCGGGAGATTCCTGGCGCCGCCTCGCGAAGCGACATCGACGATCTCTGGGCACGTGCCTCGCGCCTACGGCCCTTAGCGCGACCTCTCGCGGATGTAGTCCACCATCTCCAGCAGAGAGCGTCGCGGAGCGCAATCCGGCAGGTCGTCCAGTTCCGCCGCGGCCTCGGTGCAGTAGTTGCGGATCACCGCGAAGCAGTCGGGTACGATGCTCGAACCGTCAATCATGTCCAGCGATTTCTGCAACAGGTGGTCAACGTCTGATCCGCCGTTGGTTATGGAGGCGAAAAGCCTGTCTATCGGATGATCGTCCGGGTATTGTTCCATCAACATGATCGTCGGCAGTGTCAGCACGCCTTGCAGCAGGTCATTACCGACCGGCTTGCCGATTTCGCTGGCGTCGCCCTGGATGTCCAGCAGGTCGTCGACGATCTGGAAAGCCATGCCCACGTTGTACCCATACTTGCGCAACGCCTGCACCTGTTGCTCCGGAGCCCCGCTTAGGATGGCCCCGGTTTCGGCGGACGTGCAGAACAGCGACGCGGTCTTGCGATAGATGCGCTCGTCGTACAACCGGCGCGCCTTGGACGGGTCAAAGGTGGTGAAAAACTCGATCAATTGCCCGCTGGCCAATTCCATGATCGTTTCCGAGAACCGGCGAATGACGCGGACCACTCCCGTATCGCAAACGAAAGTCGCGGAGGTGGCGAACAGGTAATCTCCCAGAAGCACCGCGACGTGATTGCCGTACATCTTGTTGATGGTCGGCTTGCCCCGCCTCAGTCCGGCGTTGTCCACCGTGTCGTCGTGGATCAGGGTCGCCAGGTGCAGCAGTTCGACGGCCGCTGCCATGATCAGGGAGCGTTTCCGCTCGTGCTCGTGGAATTCTGCCGCCAGCAGGGTCAGGGCCGGTCGGACCCTCTTGCCTCCGGAACGCAGGGCATAGTCCAGGAGCGGGTCCAGATCGGCGATGTCGGTCTGGCACAGCTCGTACAACTGCTCCTCAACCTGCGCCAGTTGCTCGACCACCGGAGCGTAGATCGATACGGTTTGCAGGTCCAGCCCGGTCTGCACGGTGGATCGCTCAGGCAAGGGTGGATCGCTCAGGCAGCGGAAGGCTCAGGCGGAGACGCCCAGCTGGCTGGCTTCCTGCTCGGCCACGTCGTCATCCAGCTTGGTGTAAAGGTTCGACGGGTTCCGCAGCACGCCGCCCGGCTTGACGGCGCCGACCAACGCATCGAAGTCCCACGGCTCGTCGGTGACCTCTCCGTCAAATCCCAGGAACCCATGCAACTTCTGGCTGGTGAACGGGAGATACGGCGACAGCATGACCTTCAGGCAATTGAGCACCTGAATAGTCGTTCCCAGCGAACGGGCCGCGTGTGCTCGGTCCTCCTTGATGGCCTGCCAGGGCGCCCGTGTGTCGAGATACCGGTTGCATTCCTGCGCCAGGGCAAAGGCCTGGCTGATGCCGGCGCGAAAACGGGTGTGCGCCAGGCTGTCGTCTACTGCGGCCATCGCCGCCCGCGCCGTCTGCAACAGCGCTTCTTCCGCCTCTTCTGGCGCGGCCGCATCCACTGGTACCTGCCCGTCAAAGTTTCGGTAGGTGAACCGCAGCACCCGGTTGACCAGGTTCCCGTAGGTGGCAACCAGCTCGTCGTTGTTCCTGCGGACGAACTCGCCCCAGCTGAAGTCGGTGTCGCCGGTTTCCGGCATGTTGATGGACAGCAGGTACCGCAGCGGGTCCGGATCGTATCGGTCCAGGTAGTCCGGCACCCACACCGCCCAATTCTGGCTGGTCGAGAACTTGCGGCTCTCGAGGCTCAGGAACTCGTTGGCCGGCACGTCGTAGGGCAGATTGAGGCCGCCGTAGCCCATGAGCATGGCAGGCCAGATGATGCTGTGGAAGGGGATGTTGTCCTTACCGATGAAGTAGTACGACCTCGCGGTGTCGTCCTTCCAATAGCTCTGCCAGTCATCCGCATTCCCGTTTTGCGAGGCCCATTCCACAGCCGCCGACAGGTAGCCGATGACCGCCTCGAACCACACGTAGATCCGCTTCTCGTCGTAGCCGTCCAGGGGCAGCGGGACGCCCCACGTAAGGTCACGGGTGATCGCCCGGTCTTTCAGGCCGCCCTGCAGGAAGCTGCGGGTCCCGTTGGCCACGTTGGGTCGCCAGTGTTCCTGCCGGTTGATCCACTCCAGCAACGGTTCCTGGAAGGCGGATAGTTTCAGGAAAAAGTGCTCGGAATCGCGAAAATCGGGGGTGGCGCCGCAGATGCTGCACACCGGGTTCACCAGCTCGATGGGGTCCAGGGTGTGGCCGCAGCTGTCGCACTGGTCGCCCCGGGCCCGCTCGTTGGCGCAATGCGGACAGGTGCCCTCCACGTACCGGTCGGGCAGGAAGCGGTCACACCCCGAGCAATGGGCCAGGAGCATCGTGTCCGGGTAGATGTAGCCCTGTTCCTTCAGGCGCAGGAAAAAGTCCTGAACTACCCGCTGGTGGTTCTCGGTATGCGTGGAGGTGAACAGGTCAAATGAAATACCCAGCCGTTCCCACGTTTCGAGGAACTGCCCGTGGTATCGCTCCAGCACTTCCTGAGGCTCGATGCCTTCCTGGTCCGCGCGGATGGTGATGGGCGTGCCGTGCGCGTCGGAGCCGGATACCATCAGCACATCGTTGCCCTTCATGCGGTGATAGCGGGCAAAAATATCGGCGGCGAGGTAGCAGCCGGCGACATGTCCCATGTGCAGCGGGCCGTTGGCGTACGGCCACGCGACACCTATCAAGATGCGCTCGGGCACGGTTATCCTCCATGATCCGATGGCTAGAATAGCAAAGCAATTCTAGCATAACGCGTGCTCGGCTTACGCGCGGGCGAGACACTCCGGGTGGCGTCATTCGACGGGTCCCGGACCGGCATTCGTCGGGTCGACATCTCGTCCGGCGTCGCATGCTGGTTTGTTGCCGCCGATGCGTTAGAATACGCGCTGTCCATTCACCCCCCGGCTACTGTCGCCCAGCGCAGGCTTGATTGCCCATGACTGAACCTATCGGCCCAGATCTCTTCCGCCACCTGAAAACCGTCGGAGACCCGACGGTCTCCCCAGATGGAAGCCGGTGCGCATACGTGCTCTCGTGGATTGACCAGGAGAGTTCTGAGCCTCGGGCCCGCATCTACCATGTTGGTCTGGACGCTTCGGGAACCGACGAGGCGCCTCGGCCATTCACTCAGGGCGACCGTGACGGCCACCCTCGTTTCTCTCCCAACGGCGCGTCCCTGGCCTTCCTGCGGGCTGGCGCCAAAGACGCCGAAGCCAGCCGACAGGTCTGGGTGATGCCCGCTGGCGGCGGCGAAGCCGCCCAGCTTACCAGCCTGAAATCCGGCGTCAGGGAGTTTGCCTGGTCGCCGGATTCCAGTCGGCTGGTGGCGGTGTCCGACGTGGAACCGCCGGACCCTGCCAAAGAGTCTGACCAGCCCTCCGCCAGGGAAATGCGCCGCATCCGTTACCGGCACGATGCCATCGGTTGGCGCGGCGACAACCATTTCCATCTTTTCCTCGTGGACGCCGCTACCGGCGAATTCTGTCAACTGACCTCCGGCGATTGGGACGATATGGCTCCCGCATGGTCGCCGGACGGTAATCGTATTGCGTTCATATCCGGGCGTTCCGGTGACCGAGACATCACTGCCACTAACGAAATTTATGTGGCAGAAGTTGCGGACGGGATCATGCGGGCCGAAGAGCACCGGGAACCGGTACTCTGGTCTCAGGGTCTTACCGACGTTGCCGCCGTTTCCTGGTCGCCCGACGGAGACCGGCTAATCGCCGCTGGCGGAACCGGCGACGGGCTCATGGTGCTGTGGCAGGCATACCTGTACGTGCTGGAGCCCGGCCACCTGCCGCATCAATTGACCGACGACAGCCTGCGGCCCTGCCTCGGGTATCCGGGCATCTATCCTCCGCTGGATTTGCGGTGGCTGCCGGGCGACGCGGACGCGGGTCGTATTGTCTTCCTCGGCGACTCCCAGGGGGAAACCAGGCTCTACGAGATCTCGGCGGGCGGGGACAAGGGTTCCGTGCCGATCCCGATGACCGATGGTGGCGAACTCCTTTCGGGTTTCGCCATGGACTCGAAGGCGCGTCGACTCGTGGTGACCGGGTCCGACCCGGTAAGTCCCTCGGATGCCTTCGTGATGGACTGCCTTTCCAGGACGGAGAAGCCAGACCGCCGGCGTATCACGGCACACAACGACGGTTGGCTGGCTGAGCACCCTCCCGCCCCCATGGAGAATTTCCTGCTGGAACGTGCGGACTGGGATATCGAGTGCCGCCTGTACCATCCGACCAACTTTGATCCGACGCAGAGCTACCCGTTGGTCCTCGAAATTCACGGGGGCCCGAACGGCGCCTTTTACGATTCATTCGTTCCGTGGCATCAGGTGTTGGCCGGCGCCGGCTACCTGACCCTGGCGGTGAACCCTCGTGGCTCGTCAACCTACGGCGAGGAGTTCGTCAACGCGGTTCTGGGCGACTGGGGCGGCGACGACTATCGCGATCTCATGGCAGCCGTGGACCTGGTATGCCAGCGTGACTACGTGGACGCCGACCGGCTGGGCGTCCATGGATACAGCTACGGCGGTTACATGACCACCTGGATGATCGGCCACACCGACCGGTTCCGCGCGGCGGTGGCCGGCGCCCCGTGCATCGACCTGTGGACCATGTACGGCACCTCGGATATCGCAACCAGTTTCGGCGAGGCGCAATGGGCCATTCGGCTGGCCGGCGGTATGCCCATCAGCCGACCGCTGGCCAACGAGTTGTCCGAGGGTGTGGACACCATGGCGTTCCGCTTGCTCCAGCGCTCTCCCATCAAGTTCGCGCCGCAAGTCGAAACGCCAGTTCTGCTGTTGCACGGGGAATCCGACGCCAGATGTCCCATTGGGCAGAGCGAGCAGTATTTCCAGGTGCTGAAGCGGATGGGTAAAGAAGTGGAAATGGCCCGCTTTCCCGGCTGCGGCCACGGGTTCCTGCGCACGGGACACGTTGCGCTCCGGCAGGAATACCTGTCCCGAATGCTGGGCTGGTTCCAGCGGTGGCTCTAATTGTCCTGATGCTCCCCCGGTCCGGACCGGTCCTGACGGCGTTTCGCATGCCGCCTCACCATTGATTCAGCTACCGGAAAGGAAGAATGACCCGATGCCAGAACCCGATCTCAGCGCTGAACAGGTGCGCAAGATGGCCGACCTGGTCGGAATTTCCATCGACGATTCCGACCTCCCCGAAGTGGCCAACCGGTTCGCCAGCCTGATGCAGGAACTCGACCGCCTGCGGGACCTGGACCTGGAAGGCCTCGAACCCGTCACCATATTTCCAGATGCGGACGAAGGCTGAAATCGGTGATCGGATTCGTCCGTCATGCCGCTGTGCCGCTTGCGGCTACGGGACCCGTAATGATTGACGTGAGACCTGATCAATTGGCCGAAATCAAGAGCATACTGGAGCAATATGTCCCTGGATGCGCAGTGTACGCATTTGGCTCACGCGTAACCGGGATGACCAAACCGTGGTCCGATTTGGATCTGGCAGTGATGGGGCCGGAGCCTTTGGGTTTCCAAAAAATGGGGCGATTGATCGAGGCATTTCAGGAATCCACCCTGCCCTTCCGCGTCGACGTCCTTGACTGGCACGACGTGTCGCCCTCGTTCCAGGCCATCATCGCCGAACATTACGCCGTCATACAGCCGGGACAAACCGCCGGAGTTTCACAATGACATCTGCCCAATCCCTTGATGACATCGTCTTTCTCTCCGCCGAGGCCACCTCGGCCGCCATCCGCAACGGCGATTTCACCGCTACCGACGCGGTCAACGCCTACCTCCGTCGCGTCGATGCCATCGATGGCGATATCAAGTCCTATATCACCGTGTGCCGCGAGGAGGCTCTGGGCGCCGCCGCCGATGTGGACGATGCCGTGCGTCGCGGAGACGAATCCGCCGTTGGCGGGGCCCTGTTCGGCGTGCCCATGGCCATCAAGGACCAATTCAACACCGAGGGGATCCTCACCAGCAACGGATCGCGCGCCTACGCGGACAACGTGCCGGCCGAAGATGCCACTGTGGTTACTCGTCTCAAGTCAGCGGGTGCCGTCCTGCTGGGCAAGCTGAACCTCAGCGAACTGGCCATGGGCGGCACTGCGGACCCGCCCTACGGCACGCCCCACAACCCGTGGCGTCGGGGACACACCCCCGGCGAATCCAGCAGCGGATCCGGCGCGGCGCTGGCGGCGCATCTTTGCGCCGCGTCCGTGGGCGAGGACACCGGCGGCAGCGGACGCGGACCTGCGTCCTACTGCAACGCGGTGGGATTGCGACCGACCTTCACGCGCATCAGCCGGCACGGCATTACGCCCATGTGCTGGTTCATGGACGCCGCATCCCCCATGACCAAGACCGTCGAGGATTGCGCGCTGGTTCTGGGCGCCGTGGCCGGGTACGACCCCATGGATCCCACCACGAGCCGTCGCCCGGTGCCCGACTATCGTGGCATGCTTGATGGCGACATCCGGGGCATGCGGATCGGTCGGATGACGGAGTTGTGCGACGCCGCCGACATGCACGCCGACGTGCGGCGCGCCACCGACGCCGTGCTGGACACCCTGGCCGGCCTGGGCGCCGAGGTGGTCGACGTCTCCCTTCCGCTCACCGAAATCGCCGGCGCCATCTTCGTGGGTATCGCTGATACCGAGGGAGCCGGCGCCCGTGACGGGCTCATGCGACGCTCGCCCGAACTGCTGGACCGGGCCTCCCGCACCCGCCTGCAGAGCGCTTCCCTGGTGCCGGCCAAGGTGCAGAACCGCGCCATGAAAGCCCGTGTCCTGCTGAGACGCCAGTTCGAGGAGGCTTTCCGGCGGGTGGATGTCCTGGTGTCGCCAACCGCTCCGTATCCGGCTCCCCGGCACGACGCGCTCACCGCGCCCTTCGAGTCGGCCGACGACGTGCGCCAGCGGTTCTTCTTCCGCCGCTCGTACACCGGTTGCTACCCGTTGGCTGGTATGCCCGCCGTGTCGATCCCGGGAGGGTTCACCGAAGATGGGCTCCCCATCGGGGTCCAGTTAGGCGGTGACTCCTTCGCGGAAGGAGCCATACTCAGGGCCGCCTACGCCTACCAGCAGGCCACCGACTGGCACACCCGGCGCGCGCCGGTCTAGCCGGTTTGGTGACCCGGTAGCAGGTCAGGTCCTGAAGGTTACCCTGCGGAACGCTTCGGCCATCGTCAGCCCGCTGAAGTCCTCGTCGGGATAATCGTTGCCGACCTGGGCCGCCTCTTTGGCTCGCGCCCGCACGAATCCTTCCAGGTCTTCTCTGGACCGCTGCCGGGTCTGGGTGCGGTGGGCCATCACCGCATCCATCTTGGCGTCAAAATCGGCTGATATGTCCACGAAGGTGTTGGGGTTTTCCGATCCCCAGAACATGATCGCTGCGGTTTTGTGAGGCTCAATCCCTTCGTTCGCGAACAATTCACCGAAGTGCAGGTGGTCGCGCGCGTAAGGGAACACCGCGTCCAGCGTCACCTGTCCTGCGATCCGATGGTCCCGGTGCCATTGCATGTTGCGGCGGTAGGGCTCGGTCGTCAGGACAACGTCCGGCTTGACCAGCCGGATCTGGCGAACGAGGTCCCTGCGGAAGTCCGACGTGTCCTCCAGTTCGCCGTCCGCCCTGCCCAGCATCACCACGTTCTTCACGCCCAGTACGTCTGCGGCGGTCAATTGCTCCCGACTGCGAATGGACGCCAGTTCGGTTGGGTCGATCTCGGGATCGTCCGTGCCCCGGCTGCCGTCGGTGCAAAGGACGTAATGGACATCAGAGCCCCCCCGCACCCAGCGGGCTATGGTGCCGCCCGCCCACACCTCCGCATCGTCGGGATGTGGAATGACAACCAGCGCACGTTCGGGAGTGTAATCCATGGAATGTGATCCTCCGGTGTGAATTCTGGGCGACGGTCGCGCGCCGCGTGGTTTGACGGGCGGCCGTACTGGGCCACTGATGTGGATCCGGCTAGTCCTGGGGGCCAGTGACCAAGGGCACCGGTTCTGGCACCCAGGGCGGGGCGGGCAACGGGAGCGCGTCCTGGTCGCACCCCCACAGCCAGTGCAGGTCGGGTTCAGGTCGCTCGGCCCCGTTCAGCGAAACGCGGCCTCTCATGATTTCGCCGGCCAAGATCCCGCCCGATATGATAATGCGCATGGCTTCGTCCACGGTGATTTCGGTGGGCGTAACCTTGCTGGAAGCGGCCACCACCAGGTAGCCGGAGGACGGCACCGGCGTGGTCGGTACGTATATGGACAGGTGGTCCTCCACGCCGTCCAGCTTGCCCAGGTTCGACGTGATCAGCCCGATCGACAAAACTCCCAGTCGCGGGAACTCGATCAACACCACTCCCCGGTAGTCCTGTGCCTGCGAGTCCGACAGGAAATCGATGCCCACCCGCGTCGTCTTGTACACCGCGCCGATCACCGGGATCCGGCCGATTAGATCGTGGATCTGGTTGATCAGGAACTTGGCGACTGCCCAACCGATGAGCAGCCCGACGACGTAGATCACCACCAGAACTGCGGCGACCCCCACCAGGTCGGTCCAGTCGAACCCGCCCGTCTTGGGAATGTTCAGCCAGCGAACGAACGGCTCCAGCAGCGAAGCCAGCACATCGTAGAAGAAGTTGAAGATGAAATAGGTCACCAACACCGGCAGGAACACCAGCAGGCCGGCGCCCAGGCGGCTCTCCACGTGGCGCAGCGCCGAGGCTAAGGGCCGACGCCGCCGGCGCGGACTCTGCCTCCCGGATCCCGGGAAATGGGGAAAACCGAGGTCGTTGGGCGAAAGACGGCCTGGAGGAGGCTGCTGCATCAGCGGGCCGTCTCCTCGCCGCGCCCCGCCGATCCCAGGCGTTCGTAAAGCTCCAGCAGGCGGCCCGCCACCTGGTCCCAGCTCAGGGTTTCCGCGCGGCTTCGAGCGGCCCGTCCCATGCTGTCCCGCAGGTCCTCGTTGGCCATGATCATTTCCAACGACTGGGCGAACGCCTCGGGGCAGCGCCACGACTTCAGGTATCCGGTCCTGCCGTGTTGGACGATGGTCGACAGTCCGCCCACACGGGAGGCCACCACCGGTGTTCCGCAGGCCATGCTCTCCAAAGCGGCGAGGCCGAAACTCTCGTAGAACGACGGAACGACGCACACGTCGGCCGCGGAGTAATACAACGCCAGCTTATCCTGGGGCACGCGACCCACGAATTCTACGGTGTCGCCCAGTTGCAGATCAACGGACAACTGGTGCAGCCGCTCCAGTTCGCCGCTGCCGTCGGCATCCGAACCCACAACCAGGACCTGAACGCCCTCTTCAGACTCCAGCGATGCGGCGGCATGGAGCAGTAGATCAGCGCCCTTCAGCGGCTCGATGCGACCCACGTACAGCATCACCTTGTGCCCATTCAGGCCCAACTCGCGGCGCGCTGCCGTCCGGCCGATGGGCCGGAAGCGGCTCAAATCGACCCCGCAGGGTATCAACTCCACCCGGTTGCGGTCGGCGCCGTACAGTCGCACCATCGCGTCACGTTCGTGCGGGCTGAACGCCACTACGCAGTCGGCGCCCGCAATGATCCGCTCTTCGGTCTCCTGCCGCACCGGCGGCTCATGCTCTCCGGAACGCGACTGCATCTTGATGCGCGACAGGGTATGGAAGGTCACCACCTGCGGCGTCCCGGTGTCCGCAGCCACGCTGGCGCCGGCCCAGCCGCTCAGCCAATAGTGGGAATGGATGGCCAGGTATCGAAAGTTGTGCCTCTTCTGGTGTTGCCCAACTCCCACTACGAAATCGTCCAGGTAGCGGGGCAAATCGCCGAGTGCGGCGTCGGCAGGCCCGGCCGGCACGTGAATGTAGTCTACATTTTCGCTGTTGGACTCGGCTTCATCACACTGGTAGTCATGCTCGCGCGTGAACACGTCGACGGCAACACCCAGATTGCCCATCGCACGGGCCAGTTCGCGGACGTGAACGTTCATGCCCCCGGCCTTCCCCTGCCCGGGGGCGGCCAGAGGGCAGGTGTGGTAGGAGATCAGTGCGACCCGGCGCGGACAATCGGATATCAAGGCGAGGCGCTCCCGTTGCCGGAGACAGTCCTCGGCCCGGTGCTGTGCCGGACGCGTATTCGCATCAATATGCTATTCACCGCCACTGCTCGGCTAACCTTCGCGCAGCAGCGTTATGCGGTAGAGGTGGTGGTCACGGCCGCCCAACCTGTACTTGTAGGGTTCGTTTCCCCGCAGGAAATCGAAGTATCGGTAGCCCTGTTCCAGCGCGTCGCGGAGGCACAGCGCGTGCAGCAGCAGCCCGACGCTGTAGTAGCGGTATTCCGTGTCGTGACCGCTGTTGTACAGCATGCGCACGCCGTCGTAGTCCAGGCACAGCGAGGCCGCCACCGGCTTGTCGTCCATTTCCATAAAAAAGAGCCGGAGAACTCCCTGGGCTGCCGTGGTCGCGATGAGCTGCCGGAAAAAGTCTTCCCGCTCGGCGGTGAGAAACTCGGCCTTTGCTGGGTCGCTGCGTCGCATCAGATCAAGGAACGTATCGATGCGTTCGACGGCTTCACTCGCATCCGAAACGCAGTACCAACGCCAGTTTTCGTGACCCTCCAGCCGTCGCAACTTCCGGCGCAGTTCGTGCCGGTCCTTCTTGCTCAGCCCGGCCAGGTAGTCATCCCATGTGGGCGGCAGGTCGAGGCGTGGCGCAACATCCTCTTCGGCGATGTCCACCGAATATCCGCGCGCTCGCGCCAGATCCGGCAACATCGCGAGTGTAGGCGAGTCTTCACCAACTGAATACAGGTCAAGCTGTCGGCCCCCGCCCGAATCGATAGCGTCCAGCAGGGCCGGGAAAAACGCCGGCTCGGTTCCGCGTGCGATGACAAAGTCGTTGTAGTCAAACGTGTCGCTGTTGCCGACAAAGGAAAAATTGTCGCCGCAGCGCGATAACGACGCCAGGGCCGTCAATTGGCCCGCGGTGTCCGTGAGGTAAAACCCTGCCAGCGAACGGCCATTCTGAAAGGCGCTCCACCACAGTTCCTGCCAGGTGGGCGTGATGTACAGGTTGTTGACTACCGACCGACCCAGCAAATCCTGCCATTGCTGCCGGACTTCCTCAAAGGACGTGATCGGGGTTGCTGGTGGGACGGTTGTCATGTCAGGCGCACCGGTTACCCTCGGCTGTCCAAAAGGCTCAGCAGTTCGTTTGCAGAATACGCCGGCCCGGCGCCGTTTTCTCCACCGCTGGCTGCATGCCGTATCGCAGTGGTCACGACGCGATGACCCGGCTTTTGGATCCCGCGCATGGACATGCACAGGTGCTCGGCTTCGACTCGACACGCTACCGACAGCGGCTGCACCCGCGACATCACCGCGTCGGCCAGTTGCGCGGTTAGCCGCTCCTGGACTTGCAGACGCCGGGCCGCGGTTTCCAGTGCCCGGGCAATCTTGCTGATCCCGGCGATACGCCGGTCGGGTACGTAGACCAGGCTGGCTCTCCCGAAAAATGGCAGCAGGTGATGCTCGCACATTGAGTAGAAAGGGAGATCCGCCACCAGCACGGGATCGTGGGTCACGTCATCGGAGAACATCGCGTCGATCTCTGCGGCCGGGTCCAACCCCACCCCGGAGAACAGTTCTCCGTACATTTCCGCGACGCGTTCCGGCGTGCGCCACAGACCCTCGCGCCCGCTGTCCTCGTCAATGTACTTGAGGATGGCGCCCACCGCGACCTCAATGGCCGGCAGGTTCATTTTGGATCCGGCGACTGTCATTTGGTCGGAAGCGTCTCCATGATGGCATTCTCTATGGCTTCGAGGTTCGGCTTGACCTCCACCGTGTTGGCCTGGGCGCTGCTGACCGCCATGTCGGGATCCTTGAGACCGCTCCCGGTGATGATGCAGACCACCCGCTTCCCTGTCAGGTCCAGGCCGTTGCGCTTCATTTTGAGAAGGCCGGCCACGGAAGCGGCCGACGCCGGTTCCCCGAATATTCCCTCGCGTGACGCCAGCAACCGGTACGCCTCGAGGATCTCGTCGTCGCTCACCGCGTCGATGACGCCTCCCGACTGATCCCGCGCACGCTCCGCAAACTTCCAGCTCGCCGGGTTTCCGATGCGTATCGCGGATGCTATGGTCTGTGGGAACGGGACCGGCTCGCCGCGCACGATCGGCGCCGCGCCTTCTGCCTGGAAGCCCATCATCCGGGGCAGGACCTCGTTTCGTCCCAGCTGGTGGTATTCGACGAAGCCGCGCCAGTAGGCCGTGATATTGCCTGCGTTGCCCACGGGGATGAACAGGTAATCCGGCGCGTCTCCCAGCACATCCGATATCTCGAACGCCGCGGTCTTCTGCCCTTCGATGCGGTGCTGGTTGACCGAGTTGACCAGGGTGATGGGGTTGGTCTTCGTGAACTCTCTCACCAGCTCCAGAGCAGCGTCGAAGTTGCCGTCGACCAGGAGAATCCGGGCGCCATACGCCATGGCCTGAGCCAGTTTGCCCAACGCCACCTCGCCTTTGGGGATCAACACCCAAGCGGCCAGGTTGCAATAGGCAGCGTAGGCTGCGGCCGACGCACTGGTGTTGCCGGTGGAAGCGCACATCACGCCGACACTGCTCTCTTCCAGCGCCTTGGCCATGGCCATCACCATGCCCCGGTCTTTGAACGATCCGGTGGGGTTGCAGCCCTCCAGCTTGAAGAACAGGTTGGGGCAGCCGAGTTCGGGCCCGAGTTGCCGGGACTGCACCAGCGGCGTATCCCCTTCACCCATCGAGAAGATGGGTGTTTCTTCGTTTACCGGCAGTAGGTCCCGGTACTGTTGTAATACGCCTACGCCCATTTTCTACCGGGTATGGCTGGCTGATGCCAAGGTTTTGCCTGGTTACTGCTAAGGATGGGTTGAGTTTTTTCTGCGGTCGCTTTACTGCTCGATGCGGATCAAATTGTCGACACTCACCACCACGCCCAATTCTGCCACGGCGGCCAGTGCGGTCTGCACGTCTGCCTCACGGGAAGGGTATGTGGTGATCACCAATTGGGCGGTACCGCCGCCCGGGTCGGTATCCTTTTGGATCACGGTGGCGATTGAGATGTTGCCGTCGCCCAGCAGCCGTGCTATCTGGGCCAGCACGCCGGCCTGGTCGGCGCATGTCAGTCGCAGGTAGTAGGCGCTGGAGAGTTCGTCGATGGGTCGGATGGCCTGCCCAGCCTGATGGCCGCGTCCATTGGACACAGGTAGCAGAGGCGGTGCGCCAGCGCTGTCGATGGACCTGACAACGTTGAGAATGTCGCCCATCACCGCGCTGGTTGTGGCGTCGCGCCCGGCTCCCTGACCGTGCAGGATGATCTGGCCACAGAGATCACCAGTCACTTCCACGGCATTATACACGCCGTCGACCTTGGCCAGCAGGTGATCCTCAGGGACCAGGGCGGGATGAACGCGTGCCTGAACCGCGCCGTCCGGCTGGGCCGCCGCGATCGCCAGCGATTTTATGGCATAACCCAACTCGGCAGCGTAGCGGAAATCTTCGGGCGCGAGCCGGCTGATGCCCTCGGTGTGGATCGATCCGTGGGGTATCGATTGGTGAAACGCTAAACTCCCCAGCACCGACAGTTTGTACGCCGCGTCGATGCCTTCGATATCGTTGGTGGGATCGGATTCCGCGTACCCCCGGCTCTGCGCTTCGGCCAGGGCTTCCGCAAATGGCGTCTGGCTCCGTGCCATGCGGGTCAGGATATAGTTTGTGGTCCCATTGATGATGGAACGAATCGAGCGGATGTCGTTGGCCAGCAGTTGTGACATCAAGCAGCCGACGATAGGAATTCCACCGCCGGCCGATGCCTCGAATAGCAGGTTGACGCTCTGGGACTGCGCCAGCGCCAACAGTGATGCGCCGCGTCGGGCCATCACCTCTTTGTTGGCGGTGACGACGTGCTTGCCGCCGGCCAGGGCTCGTTCCAAATAATCGCCGGCCGGTGAATCCCCTCCCATCACCTCAACCACCACATGGATGTCGGGATCCGCCAGGATATCCTCCGGATTGGTCGTCAACACCCCCGGCGGAGGAGACGGCTCGCGGGTTTTGGCCGCGTCGCGAACCAGGGCCCGGCGCAGCCGAACCGTGCGCCCGGTCTTGCGCCTGATCTCATCCGCGTTGCCCGATAGAGCTGCAGCGACACCGCCCCCGACGGTTCCCAGACCCATCAGGCCGATGTTGATTGCTTCTGTTGCTGCGGGCATCTTGTAATACTGCGGTCTGGCTCGGTCAGAAGGGAGTTAAATCTTGCGCTGGTTCGTGAATCGGTTCCGTCGATGCATCCAGGTCTTCGCGAAGCTTACTGCTGAGGTTGGGGTGTAACCCGAGGCGCAGTCAGCCTGACCTGGTCGGTCACCCACGCGTACCGGTTGCTGTCGAAGTTGATCTTCACCCAACCTTCATCGGAGCCCCGTGCCAGTTGATCGTCCTTCCATTCCTCGACCCGGGCGCTGGCCATTTGGAAGAGCATCTGCGGCTCGACCTTCCGCGTTTCCGGGCCGGCGATGGGCTGGACTATGAATATCGTTTCATCCTGGTATATGGGGGTGGAAATCTCGCCGGGCTCCAACGAGGCAGGCTTTCGCGTTTTAGTCCCGTCTTCGGCGATTTCAGTTTCGCCGAACAGGTAGCTGTCGAACTCCGGAAACGCTCCTTCGGGCACCCACCCGATGTATCCGTCGTTACCGGCGATCTCGCGCGACACGGATGCGAAATCCTGGCCCAGCACCAGGCGTTCACGCACCCCCTCCGGCGTCGCCGTCGAATTCAGGCTCAGCGCGATAGCCTGCACCTCAACCTGTGGCGCTTCCTCCGGCAGGGACCCCAGCATGATGCCGAACAGGGTGCTCTGGTGCAGCCGCTCTTGCATCATACGACGGTAGGCGTCGTCCGTCAGGTTCACCTGGGTCAGGAAGTTCTTGTAGGCGTTGTCGAATTCGGCATCCAGTTGCGCTTGTAATTGCGGGTCGTCGGGATCCTGACCCGGCTCCGGCTCGGGACGGAATTGGCTCCGAATCGCATCGTCAATCTGCGAGTCGGTAACGTCAATGCCGAGGCCGGGCGCCGCCTGCCGCAGTATCTCGGCGTGCAGCAGGTCGGTCAGCAGTTGGAACGGAATCCGGCTGAAATCCACCTGCCCGCCCTGATAGCGGTTGATGCCCTGGAGGACGCGGATCCGCTCCACCAGGTCGCCCATGGTGAAACGAACGCCCCTGACCTCCCCGGCCATAACCCGTGGAGGCAGGATGAACTGTTGGTACACGCCGGCCAGCACCACTCCGACGATCACTAGGATCAGCGCTGCGCCGACGATTATCGCGATCCGTTGGCGGCGAGAATCGAGCCGGCGGCGTGTACGCACGGCCTGGGCAGCGTTGGTGTCTGACGTCCCCAGCCGGCGACTGCGGCCGGCGGCGTTTCTTGAGGGACGGCGCCGGGCAGGCTGCTCCGGTGTCTCTTCTGCCTGGTCGGCGCTGCGTTTCCAGGGCAGCGATAGGTTAAGCATCTGGAGTGGGCCGATTAGCGACCCGAGCGCATGCCGACGTTAATGCTGTGTTCGGGAGCGTAGGGCAGCAGAGCGAGGTAGCGGGCTCGCTTGATCGCCTGAGCCAGGAGCCGCTGGTTCTTGGCCGACGTGCCCGTTTTGCGGGTAGGCTCGATTTTTCCCTGCTCCGAAATGTACCTGCGCAGGCGGTCCACGTCCTTGTAATCCGGCGTCACGCCCTCAACGGTGAAGGCGCACACTCGCCGGCGCGGTCCGTACCGCCGTCCGCCGCCGCGCCCGCCGCCGCGTGGCCCGCCTCTTCCGGGGGGGCGTCCACCTGGGCCGCCGGGGCGTCCGCCCGGTCCACCAGGAGGGCCGCCGCCCGGCCGTCCACCCGGTCCGCCCATGGGCGGGCCACTGGCGGCAGGCGGAGCACCGACCGGCGCGGACGGCGCCGCGCTGGCGGGAGGAGTTGCGGGTGCGGATTCTGGGGTAGTCATGGTTGGAGGTTCCTCCGGGCTTCGGGTATTCGGGTGCTGTGGATCAGAAGGGAAGGTCGTCTACATCCATCGGGTCACCGGCGTTGCCGGCGCCTGAGCCAGCCCCCCGCCGGTCGTCATATCCGCCACGCTGGTCATCATACCCGCCGCTGTCGCCTCGGTCGCCGTAGCTGCGTTCAGATTGTCCGCCGTAGCCGCCATAGCCCGAATCATCCGTTTGATCCCCGCGGCGTCCCAAAAATTGAACATCGGTGACGAACACGTCCAGCGAGAACCCGGGACCGCCGTCACGTCGTTCATACTGTCGAGTGCTAAGGCGCCCTTCTACGTACACTTGTTGGCCGCGACTGAGGTATTGGTTGCAGGTATCGGCGAGCCTGCCGTGTGCCGTGCAATTGAACCATTCGGTTTGCTCTCGCTGCTCACCGTTGACCGTATAACGCCGGTTGGTAGCAATGCTGAACGACGTCATGGGGTTGCCGGATGTCGAGTACCGCATCTCCGGATCCCGACCAAGGTTGCCGATAATAGTGATCTTGTTCACGTCAATTTACGCCTCTGCGTCGCCATCGGTTTCGGCGGGTGGCTCAGGTGCGGGCGCCGGTTCCGTCGCTGCAGGCTCGGCGCTGGCGGTGGGTTCGGGCGCCGCGGCCGGTTCGGGAGTCGCCGCGGTTTCGGCGCTGCTTTCCGGCGCAGGAGCGGGAGTGGGCTCAACCGACTCCGGGACGGACGCGGGAGCCGGCGCCGGTGTCGCCGTGGGGGCGTCCGCGCTGGGAGCAGCCGGGGCGTCTGTTCCGGGAGCCGCGGCTGCCGGCGCACCTGCTGGCGCCGGCGGCGGACCACCACCCTGCCGACGGTCGCCGAACCCTCCGGGCGCGTCCGGAATCGGCCCGCCGCCGTCCTGGCGTCGGCCCCGTCCGGGCGGGACGTACCGCGATGGAGCGGTAAGCGGTCCCGGGGCTGGCTTGTCGGGCAACGGGCCGTCGCAGTTCATGATCAGCGACCGCAGCACCTGCTCGTCCAGCCTCAGGTAATTTTCCAGATCGCGGTTGAACGAATTGTCCACCGTAAAGGTGCTCAAATAGTACGATCCTTCCAGGAAATTGTAGTTCCCTTTGCGGATCGGATAGGCCAACCGGCGGGTGCCCCAAATCTGCTCGGCCGTGATTTCGCCGTCCCGGTTGGCGATGAACGACTTGATCTCGTCCCATTTCGCCGATGCTTCGTCCTGGTTCAGCATCGGGCTCAAAATTGTTACCAGTTCGTAATGACGCAAGTTCGAATCTCCTGAATTGGTGAAAGCGCAACGGCGATTATAGCATTCGGCGGCTCGAGTGTCAGCACGGCCCGTGCGCGAAATGCCCGAATCCCCGGCCGGATAACCGTTTGCGGTTCCTGCGGCCCCTGTTCCGGGGCTTCGCTCGTGCGGCCAGAGCGTCCGCTGTCAGTCCTCCAAGCAATCCGCGAACAATGGGCTAATAGTCGAAATAAACCACGCTGGCAAGGCTATGCATTTGCAGGCTCAGATCCGCGATCCTGACCAGCAGCCGAGGTTTGTCACCGGAGTCCGGCCACTCGTACAGAACCAGCGACCTCAGCCGGCCGGCCATTCGGTTCGCCGCCGCGCTGGATTCCCGGTCCGGTCCCGAACCGATTGCGGCCAGTTCCTGTGCCACCGTATCCAGCGCCCGGCGCATGGAGTCGGGAAGCAGCGGATCGGTCACCAGCAGGTCTAGGGCCAGTCCCGGGCTGATTTCCACACCGTACACGCGCGTGTACGCATCCTGGGCGCGGTAGATCCGGAGCAACGTGGTCCAGTCAGACTCGGTGTGTTCGGCGGCTCCTTCGTCCTCTTCGAGTTGCGTCAGGAGCAGACTGCTCGCCAGCTGGGACCGTTCGATGAATCGCCCCAACTGCATGAAATGCCATCCCTCGTCGCGGTACATGGTGGCGGCCGCCACTCCCATGAAGGTTTCGATGTCTTCAGCCGTTTCCGTGTAGAAACCCTCTGGTGACGTCAGCCATATGTCCAGCATTCTGATCCGCTGGAGCTTCAGGTAGGTAAGGTTCAGCGACCGCCACATTTCCGCGCTGACGCAATGACGCATCTGTCGCGCGTTCTCCCGCCCCGACGCAAAGCAACTCCACAACGAGTTCGGATTGGCGCGCTCGAACGTGAGGTCGTCGGCCAGCGTGAAGGAATCCGCCAGGGTGTAATCGTCACTGATCCGCCGTTGCGTCTGCACCTGCTCCGATGGGCCATCCGCGCGTTGGAACTGCGGCGCGGTGCCCTCGTGGGACGGCGTCAATTCCAGCCCTCCTCCCGGCGGTTCGCGGTCCAGGCTGCGATAGATGCGGCGCCAGCCGGAGTAAATTTCGCCGGCAGGACGGTCGACCAGGGCCGCCGCCTGCAACCGCAGCATCCGGCTCAGGTGGTCCGCCCGTTCCAGGTACCGGCCCATCCAGTACAGCCCCTGCGCGCTTCTCGCCAGCAACTCGGTTATTCCTCCAGCACCCAGACGTCCTTGCCGCCGCCGCCCTGGCTGGAATTGACTACCAGGCCGCCACGTCGCAGGGCAACTCTGCAGAAGGCCCCCGGAACCATCCGAGTGGTCTGCCCATGCAGGACGAACGGTCGCAGGTCGACGTGGCGCGGTTCGAATTTGCCGCCAATCAGGCAGGGCGAGCGCGACAATGGCAGTGTCGGCTGCGCGATGAAGTCTTCGGGGTTTGCCCGCACCTGTTCCGCGTATTCCGCCCGCTCCTCGGGTGTCGCGTGGGGGCCAACCAGCATGCCGTATCCGCCGGACTCGCCAACCCTTTTCACCACCAGTGTGTCCAGGTTATCCAGCGTGTACTCCAATTCTTGCGGCCGCCGGCACAGGTAGGTTTCGACGTTCTGCAGCAATGGTTCCTCGCTCAGGTAGTACCGGATCAGGTCCGGCACGTAGGCGTAGACGCTCTTGTCGTCGGCGACCCCTGTTCCCGGCGCGTTGGCCAGCGCCACATTGCCCCGCAGGTATGCGTCCATCAGGCCCGGCACGCCCAGGACCGAGTCCGGACGAAAGACCGTTGGGTCAATAAAATCGTCATCGACCCGACGGTAGATCACGTCAACCCGCTGCAGCCCGGTCGTAGTCCGCATGTGGACGAAGCCATCGGAGACCACCAGGTCGCGGCCTTCCACCAGTTCTGCACCCAACTCGCCGGCCAGGAACATGTGCTCGTAGAAGGCGGAGTTGTACACCCCCGGCGTCAGCAGGGCGATGGTCGGATTGGTCTGTCCTCCGGGCGCCAGCTCTCGTAAAGTGTCCAGCAGCAGCCGGCCGTAGTTTTCAACTTCCAGCACCCGCGAAGCCCGATACAGCCGGCGCAAACTCGCCTTCACCGCCTTGCGGTTCGCGATCATGTAGGACACCCCGGAGGGTACCCGCAGGTTGTCCTCCAGTACCCGGAAGCCGTCGTTGGTGCGCACCAGATCTGTGCCGCAGATCGCCACCCACGTGCCCTGGGGCGGTGTGAAACCCTGCATCTCCATGCGATATTGTGGGCAGCCCAGGACCATTTCCTCCGGGATCACCCCGTCCCGGGTTACCTGCGACTCGCCGTACACATCCTGCAAAAACAGGTTCAGCGCTTTCAGGCGCTGAGTCAGGCCCGCTTCCAGCTCCCGCCACTCCGCCTCCGCGATCAGCCTCGGCACGCAGTCGATCGGGATGATGCGCTCGTCGGCCTCATCATCGCCATATACGGTGAAGGTAATCCCCTCGTTGGAGAACGACCGGGTCACCCTTTCCTGGATAGCGGTCAACTCCTCCGCGGAAAGGTCGGTAAGTGTCCGTTCCAGTCCCTTCCAGTCGTGCCTCGTCTGCCCGTCGGCGTAAAACATCTCGTCAAAGATGTTCGCGTCGATGTTGTAGTCTCGGAACCGATCTGCAGTAGTCACATGCGCCTCTAGCCTGCCCAGTGGTTCAACGTGTGTTCGATGGCCAACCCATCTGGACTGCCCTTGGGTCAGCAGCCTAGCAAATTGCCGTGCGCCCGCACAACTTGATCACGTCGCCGGTTACTCACGCAACTGCGCTGCGCAATGCTCCCGTCGCACGACTTCCGATCAAGGCGCCGGCGTTCGGGGACGCGCAGCCTTCCGTACAATCCGCCGGTCTGGCCACGGACCCAGCAGAGCGACCGCAGGACCCGACTATATTGGGGCTGGTTCCAGATTCACGCTGCTTCCAGGCGCGGGGGCTGCGTTACGGCACAGGCCGGCGGGCGTTCACGCCGCGGCCAACGCCGGTATCACGTGGTTCCCGAACGCCTGCACTTCAGCTTCCGGGGGCGCGAAGGTCAGGCACGGCATCAGGTATAGCTGGTTGACCCCGTATTTCGCCATCTCCTGGATGCGCGTGGTGCAATACTCCGGCGTTCCGATCAGCCCCAGCGCATCACACAATTGGCCGTTGACCTCGTCGTCCACGAACTGGGTCAGCTCGATCGCCTCTTCCCAATTTGGCGCGTGCCCCAGGTCGGGATAAACGTCGCGGACCGCCTGCGGCACTTCGTAGTCCGGGATGTCAAGCCCGGAATAGGGCAGCCAGTTCGGTCCGCCCCACAACAGCGCCCAGTGCGCCGCCACCGGCCGCGCCAGCCGACGCGCCTCCTCGGTGGAATCGGACACGCACGTGCGCACCGCGAACATCACGTCCAGGTCGTCCAGGTTCCGGCCGCTGCGTTTGGCCCCGGTTTCCAGATGCTCCAGTGCCTTCTCCACAATGCCGGGTGTGTATCCCACCAGCACCAGCGCCCCGTCGGCCACCTCGCCGGCCAGTTCCAGCGAGCGTGGACCCGATGCCGCCATCAGCACCGGAACGCCGTGTCCCCCGTCGCTGCCCGCAAAGTCGAGCCGATTGGTCATGCCTTCGTATTCCACGGACTCCCCTGCCAGTAGCGATTTGACCTCCGTGATGCAGCGGCGCATCTGTCGCAAGGTCGCCGGCCGTCGTCCGATGGTGCTCGCCGACGTGTACCCGGTCCCGATGATGAACTTGGTGCGGCCGGGAGCGATTTCCGCCACCGTCTGCGCCGCGCCCGCCAGCACCGACGGGATGCGCCCAAAGGGATTGGTTACCGCCGGGAACAACTGGAGATTGCTGGTGGCGTTGGCGGCCATTCCCATCGTTACGAAGGTGTCGCGGCAGATCATCTGACTGTCCAGGATCCCCGCGCCGTCAAATCCCGCGTCCTCTATTTGACGTATCATCCTCAGCAGGTCCGGCATCGGCGATGTGCCGGGCACACGCATCGAAATCTTGATGGACTCGGCCATACGGGTTCCCTCCGTGCGAAAATGGGTTTATTCGAATCGGTCGCGGTAGTATAGCAGCGCGGCCGACTACTCCCCGCGATGCCCGTATGGCGCAGGGGACCCGCCTCGCCGCTCATTTGCGCGCCCGGCTTGCGCGCCTCGGTTGCTTGTGCGTCTCGTTTGTGCGTGTGTTGCCACTGGCGGCGCGGCACGGGTACACTGCTGTGACTTACGCACGGGAGGGAGAGTTTATATGGTAGCGGTCCGATACGCTTTGGAAGACTTTGTTCAAGATATGGAGGATCTTCTCGTTGCCCAGCCAACCGATGAGAAGATTTTTGACAAGGGTTCGGGCTGCCTGTCCCGCCTCATCGCCAATCCGGACGCAATCCCGGAACGGTTCCGCCAGCCCGTGGGCTCCGGTACCCGCTCCAATCACGGGTCCTGGCTGCTCCATCACAGCCCTGACAGCGGTCTCCTGGTAACGGCTGTCGTGTGGGGCCCCGGCGACCACGCCGCTCCGCATGACCATCGCACCTGGGGCATGATCGGCGTGATGGACAACGCGCTCACCGAGACCCGTTTCCGGCGCGTCGATGATCGAGAGCGCGAAGACTGGGCTCAGCTGGAGCGTGACCGTTCCGCCGTGGTGAAGCCGGGCGAAATCAGCCTGCTGATCCCAGAAGTCGATGAAATCCACCAGATGGACAACTTTACCGACCGGCCCACCGTCGAGATTCACGTCTACGGTCAGGACTTGCGTGGCCTCGAGCGCGTTAGATACAACCTCGAAACCGGCGCCATCCGGCAGATGATGACCGAAAAGTACGATAACTGCTGATTGCGCAGGATCCCGGGGAGCGTCACGACGCTGCCCGCGTGTATACTGTGTGTATAACTGGAACACACGGAAAGCAGGTTATAACTAGAAACGAGGACTCGCCCTGGCTTCCCTCAGCGTGAACATAAATCGCCTGGAAGCCGGACAGGTTGGTACACATGCCGAACGGATCGCGGACCGCATCGACCATACCGTTGGTGCCTTTGAACGCGTCGCCGCCTTGTAATCATTTGTCATCGGAACCACTGCAACCTGGTCCACGGAGATGCGCTGATGGCTAAGCCGCTTAGTCCTGAACAACTCAACGAATTGTTCAGCGATACCACACCCTTTGCCCTGATTGACGTTCGGGAGCCCGCTGAATACAACTCCAGCCACATACCGGGAAGCACCCTGATGCCCCGCAGGAGGTTGGAATTCGACCTCCACGACGCTGTGCCCCACGCTGGCTCGTTTATCGTCCTGTGCGATGATGACGGGCGCCGCGTGTCCCGCGCTGTCGCGACCGTCGAGGCTATGGGATTCGACAACGTGTGTTGGCTGGACGGTGGCATCAACCGCTGGATGAGTTTGGACTTTCCCACCGAGTGGGGGGTCAACGTTCCCAGCAAGGACTTTGGCGAAAAGGTCGAAGTTGTCCATCATGTGCCGGAAATTGATGCCATCGAATTGCGCGCCCGCATGGACCGCGGTGAGAAGATGGTGATCCTGGACACGCGAACCCCGGAAGAATATCGCCGCTTCTGCATACCCGGCGGCCGCAGCGTGCCCGGAGGCGAGTTGGCCCTTCGGATCACCGACATCACCGCGGATCTTGATCCGGACACCACAGTGGTGGTGAATTGCGCAGGCCGCACGCGTAGCATCATCGGAACCCGCATCCTGCAACGCATGGGCCTGGACCGCAACGTCGTTGGTCTCAAAAACGGCACCTCCGGTTGGGTATTAGCCGGATACGACTTGGAATCCGGGGCTACCCGGGACCGATTGCCCGGCGTATCCGAGGAGGGTCGCGCCGCGGCGGAAGCCTATGCCGAACGGTGCGCCGCCGAAGACGGCGTGCGTTACCTGGACGTCGCCGGCCTGGACGCCATGGCCGACCGGAGCGTGACCGAGAGCATCTACTTCATCGACGTTCGCACCTCCGAGGAATACGATCGCGGGCGCATTCCGGGATTTCGCTGGTTCCCCGGCGGACAATGTGTCCAGCGCAGCGACGACGTCGCAGTGGTAAAGCACGCCCCGTTGGTGTTCTGCTGTGATGGCAAGGCCCGGGCCACGCTGACCGCGTCCTGGTTCCGTCAACTGGGACACGAAGAGGTATACGCGGTCGACGGCGGTACCCAGGCTTGGGTCGAAGACGGTCGTCCTCTGGAATCCGGTATGAGCCTCGGCGCGTTGAACGACGGTTCCATTGCGGGCGAAACGGAGTCGGAACTGTTGGTGGAGGCGCGCCGCTCCGTCCCCACAATCTCGGTCCATGCCCTCGATCAGAATCGTCCCGACGTCATCATATTTGTTGACACCAGCCAGGATTTCGCGCGCGCTCATGTGCCCGGATCACGCTGGGTTCCCCGCGGGTGGCTCGAGTGGCAGATAACTGACCATGTCCGGACCAACGACGCCAGCATTGTCGTCACCTGCGTTGATGGACGTCAGTCCCTGCTGGCGGCGGCGACCCTACGCCAGGTCGGCTACTCCAATGCCCGGGCGCTGGCCGGTGGGGTCACCTCGTGGCAGGCCGCGCGCCTGCCGGTCGAGGAAGGGCTGAACGGGGTCACACGCACTCCGTCGGATATCGTCTTCAGCGGTCCCGACCGAACCTATGCCGACATGCAGAACTACCTGCGCTGGGAGACCGCCCTCGGCGAGAAGTACGCGACCGGTTAGTCTCGACGTCGTCGAGCGTCCCCGTGGCCCAAACCGGCTGCGGTCTGACTGAGAGGCGGATACCTGCTATTGGCGACCTGGTTAGCTGGACACGTCCACCAGGTCGCCTTCTTCCGGGTTGGGCTCGATCCGCAGGGTCTGCACAATCCGGTTGTACGTGGATTCCGACTCGTGGGTTCGGCCCACGTGATCAGTCGCCGCATCCTCTGCTCGCCGCCGGTCGTCGAATATGTCGTACCAGTCGCACTCCGCGCAGTCCACTCGCCACTCCGTTCGCCCCGTGGGAACCTGCTCGGTTATCTCGACGATGATATGCAGCGTGGTCACTGGATCCTCCTGACGTTCCGGCGTGGTTCGGTTGGGAGTGGTTCGGCTGCCGGAGATTGTTCCCGTGACCGTGCCTGGTGTCAAATCGCCTGAACTCCGGCCGGCGCCAACGGGTCTCTCTGGTAAATGCAGCAACTCGGGCCCTCACGGCGGCGACCGCGCCGGATTGCGCCGCTGCGCCAATGGGCGCTTGTCCGCACAGACCGTCTGCAGCGCGCCACCAAGAGCCTGAGGATAATAGGCCGGCCCATACTTGTCGGCGCGCCGCCGGCATGGGAAACTGATACATCGCCGCACCCATGGGTCGGCCATCCAACCTTGGAGACGCACACCGAATGACTACGCAGCAGAACAACCCGGAGAATCAGGCCGGCGACGCCGCGCGACCCGACTTCTTGCAAATGGACGGCGCCGAGTCTTCGGATGGCGCCGACAATGCCGACTCCTGGTACGGTTGGCCCCACAAGAAGGTCGAGCCTGTTACGCTTCCTCGCCCCGACGGGAAAACCGAGCGCGTCCGCACGCCGGTCATGGAGTTGGAGGGCCTGATCACCCCCACCGAGTTGCACTATGTCGTGCAGCATTTCGGCGTTCCCGACCCGGTGACTGTCCGCGACTGGTCGCTGTCCGTCGACGGAGAGGTCAAAAAGCCCCTTCGCCTCAACTACGACGATGTTCGCCGGTTCCCTTCCCGCTCAGTGCGCACCGTAATGGAATGCTCCGGCAGCGACGCCACCTATTTCGAATACTTCAAGGGCGAGGGTCCGCGCCCGTCCCGCACCCAGGAGCGCATGATCCTGTCCGGCAGCGAATGGACCGGTGTGCCGTTGGCGGCGATCCTCAATGAGGCTGGCCTGACCGGCCGCGCCACCCATATCCGCGCCGAAGGCTGGGATGAAGGCGTGCCCGCCACGGCGGCAGAAGGCACCGAGCCGTTCTTCTACGATAAGGGCCTCCCCATGCAGAAGGCTCTCCATCCTGACACCATCCTCGCCTATGCACAGAACGGGCAGGTCCTGGAGCACCTGCACGGCGCTCCCATCCGTCTCCTGGTGCCCGGCTGGTCCGGCAACTGGTCCGTCAAGTGGCTGCGCCGCCTGGAGGTTCTCGATCACGAGCCCGATTGCTGGTACCACTACAACTTCTATTACTACGGCGATTCCGCTGACGATCCCAACAAGGAGCTGATCACGACCATCGGCGTGAAGTCGCTGGTGTCTCAGCCCAACGACGACACGTCCAATCTGCCCGCCGGGAAGCACGTGGTGCGTGGCTACGCCTGGAGTGGCGGCGGAGCCATCACCCAGGTGGACGTCAGTGTCGACGGAGGCAAATCCTGGCAGCCGGCCCGCCTGGAAGAACCCGCGGAACGCTGGATGTGGCGCCGATGGTCCTGGGTCTGGGACGCGGCACCGGGACAGTACAACGTCATGTCACGCGCCACCGACAGCGTCGGTCGGGTCCAGTCCCACGAACCGCGCTACAACAACATGCGCAAGAACTTCAGCGCCATCGTGGGCTATGACATAACGGTCGCGTCAACGGCATGACCACTGCCGCCAAACCTGTTCGACAAACTGACGCAGCAGCCGGGACCGAATTGCCGCCATTGGTTCCGCTGCGCGTCGATCTGTCAGCGCTGGGTATGGACTCGCGCGCGCCGGATTTCGCCGAGCGGTTTTTCCGCATGGCCTGCGATAACGAGCCCTATGAGTTTGAATACTCCCGCCAGGGAGAATTGATCGTTACCCCGCTGGCAGGTTGGGGAAAGAACGTCGGCGAGAACGCGACCAATGTGGCGTTGTTTTCGTGGAGACTGGAAAACGGCGGTTGCTCGTTTTCGCAGACCGTGCTGTACCAGTTGCCCAGCGGCGCTATATACATGCCCGATGCCGCCTGGATCACTCAGGAACGGTTCGACGCTCTCCGCTCCGGCGAGTACACCAGCACCATCCCCGGCGCTCCCGATTTCGTCGTGGAAGTCCGTTCCCGCACTGACAGCGTCAACGCCGGTTTGGTCAAAATGCAGGAATGGATGGATGGCGGCGCCAGGCTCGGCTGGTATATCGATCCCTACGGCCGTCGCGTTTACGTTTATCGGGCAGGACGGGAAGTTGAAGCCCTGGACGATCCCGAAACCCTGTCCGGCGAAGACGTGCTGACCGGTTTCCTATTTGAAGTGAAGAGGCTTGTGTTCGACCGCTACGCCGAACTGACGGGCCACGGAGAATAACCGCATGACCACAATCGCTTCCATCCTGGAACAGGCCCCCGTAGTGGCCGCGGAGTGGGCCGAAGAGCGAGCCGATCGCCAGCAGCGCACCAAGGGCGACCCCGCCGACTATGCGCGCCTGGCCCAGATCGGCGTACCTCTGTTGGCGGTGCCCACCGACCTGGGGGGTACCTGGGAGAGCATCGAACAGTCCGCTCGCCCCATCTGTTCAATGCTGAGAAAACTGGCTGTGGGCGACCCGTCCATCACGCTGGCCAGCGCCATGCATCACCTCGTGTTGTCATCGTGGCGCCTGCCCACGGTCCCCGAGCCCTTCACCGCCGGTTGGATCAAGCAGCGCAACGCAGTGTTCGATACCGTCCACAGCGGGTGCTGGTGGGGCACCATCGTCAGTGAGCCTGGCTCCGGCGGCGACACCTCCCGCACCGCCAGCGTTTGTGAACCCGACGGCGAAAGCGACTTCGGCTATCGTATCTCCGGTCAAAAGCACTTCGGCAGCGGATCCGGCCTGACCTCCTTCATGACCACCCGGGCGCTGGCCGCCGGCGAAACCGTTCCCGATCTGTTCTTCATGGAGGTTCGGGACCAGCCGTGGGATGGGTCAACCGGCCTGAAGCTGACCGCAGAGTGGCGCGGGCACGGCATGAAGTCCACCAATAGCCACGCCTTCCAATTCTCCGAGTTTCCGGCTACCCGAGTAGCCTGGCCCAACCACCAGGCGGAACTGATGGGCGCCAACGGGGGGCTGGGATCCGCAGCGTTCACCTCGGTGATTGTGGGCGTGGTGGATGCGGCCATGGATTACGTGCGCCCTCGCATCAAGAACGGTATGGCATCCGACCCCGGGTTGCGTGCCTTCCAGCAGGTCGAATGGGCCCACGCCGAACAGGAGGCCTGGCTGATCGGCCAGGCTTGGGAGGGCGCCATCCGCTGCCTGGAGACCAACACCGGTCGCCGGGAGCTCCTTCTGGCCAAGGAGAGCGTGGCCCGCCTCGCCGAGGACTGCCTGGGACGTCTCTGCAAGCTATCCGGGGGCAGCGCTTATACCCGTTACTCTCCGCTGTCCGTCTGGTACGACGACGTGCGGGCTCTGGGTTACCTGCGGCCGCCTTGGGCTCTGGCGTGGGATCAGGTTTTCCAGCAGAGCCTCGGCGAATAATGCGGTAGCCGCGTAATTCGCAATTGGCATAGTGGCCGCCAGAGGAGTAAAATACGGCGCCATGGTTGGGTACGCTAGGCGGAACGTTGCCATGTTGACCTCCATCGGCGCGATGGTGGCCACAGTGTTGTTGATCGTCTTCCTGGGTGCGTGGGCGGTTTCTGCCGCCGGCGATTCGGATTTCTCCAGTCTCGCCAACACTGCCACCGCCGGATTTGCCGGGACCCCTTACGATTCCGGCTCTGCGCCCGCCGACTCTGATGCCGACTCTGTCCCTCGTTTGGCTTCGGCGACCCCAGTCTCTGAAACCTGGTGGGGCAAATCGTTCCTCGTAGCCTGCCCGCTGCACTGACCCTCTGATTCCTCTGTAGGAGATCACTCCGAATGGCTTCCCTTTATGGACTCCGCCGACCCACCGGACGGTTTCATTATGCGTGGGTAATCCTGGGCATACTTGCCGTTGTGCAGATTTTCGGCCAGTCGATTTCCATGTCGGCCGGCATCATGATCCCGGAGCTCCGCGAGCCCCTCTCCGAAGGCGGCAAGTTCGGTTGGCCCGTGGGACTCATTGGCGCCGCCCTGGCCGGATACTACCTGGTGGGCTCACTCACCTCCCCGTACAGTGGCCGCCTCGGCGACACCCTTGGCGCCCGCAAACTGCTCGTTGCCGGAGGGATCCTGTTCGGCACGAGCATGATCCTGATCGGGTTCATCACCCACATCTGGCAGTTCTTCATCGTCTACAGCGTCATGCTCGCGCTCACCTCATCCATCACCATCGTCCCGCTGATGGCCGCCGTAAACCCCTGGTTCAAGCGCCGGCTCGGGTTGGGGATCGGTCTCATGTGGGCAGCCGGCGGATTGGGCGCGGCGCTGCTGGCTCCGGTCTATTCTGTCCTGCTGGAGCAATTCGGCTGGACCACCACCTTCGTCTGCATCGGCGCGTTCGGCGGCGGGATCACGCTGCTGCTGGTGCCTTTCTTCCGCAACCAACCGGCGGAAAAAGGCCTGCTCGCCTATGGCGCAAGCCCGCATGACAGGCCCGCCAAGGTCTTCAACCAGGAAGCCGCCAAGGTCAGGCTCCAGATCTTCCAGAAGCAGATGCGTCATACCCGCGCTTTCTGGAACCTGCCGGTAATCCATGGACTGGGCTGCGCCGGCCACGGCATCGTCCTGATCTACGTGATCGACTATGCCGTCAAAGAGGGAGTGCTGTTCACCACCGCTGCGATCATCCTGACGCTGATTCAGATATTCAGCATCGCCGGCCGTTTCGCCGTGCCCATCATCACCGAACGCATCGGCGGCAAGCCGATCATGGCTACCGCTCTGGCGATCCAGGCTCTTTCCGTCGGGCTTCTGTTACTGCCCTCGGGCATCCTGGGATACACTGCGAATGTTGCTTTGCCCTTCATGGGGTCGTTCGAAATTCCGTTGGCATTCTTCCTCTTCGGAATGGTGTTCGGGCTGGGTTTCGGTGGCGAAATGTCCGCTTACCCGGTGGTCAACCGCCAGTACTACGGAACCGGCCCCGTCGGCTCGGTGTACGGTATGCAGATCTCCGGAGCCATGATGGGCCACTGCATATCCACGGTGGCGGCCGGTTTCATCATCCAGTTCCTGAGCTTTGGCCATGCTTTCCTGCTGTCCATGGTGTTCAGCGGCCTGGGCGTAATCATCATCATGACCCTGGAAACCACCAAGCGCGAACTGATCCCCAACTGGGAAGACCAGTTGCCCGCCGAAGCCCGAACCGCGCCACCGCCGGCCATGGTTCCACCGGCGGCAGCTGCCACCGGTGTCGCGTTCGGCAGCGCCGGCGGCGACGGCAACTGACTGTTCCACCGCGAGTTGCCATGACCACCGACCTGGCGTTCCTGTGCGACTCTGCCTTTGAGGACCGGGGCAAGTTGCACGCTCTTGGCGTCGGGATCGACGGGGTGTCCGGCGGTTCGCTGCCCATGACGCATCCCCGGTTCGTGGTCGTTTGCGTGATGCGCTACTCCATTGTCGAAGCCGGCGACAAGCGCATGGCAATCCGCTTGCTGACGCCCGACGCCCGGGATGCCGTCCCGCCCATCGAGCAGGACATCACGCTCCCGGTCCGCGACGGCGTTGTGGACGCCACCGCCAGGATTATCGCCGAAGTCAACGGTGTGACTTTTAACCAAGGCGGGCCCCACGCGTTCCACGTTGCGATCGACGGTGCGGAAGTGGCCCGGTTGCCCATCAGCGTCAGCGTGCGCGGTTCCTGATCGCGGGTCCACATTGTCCCCTCCCGAAATACTGCTGGCCACCGGCAATCCCGACAAGCAGCGCATGCTCGGCTGGCTCCTGGAGGGCACGCCGCTGTGCGCCGTGTCGCCCTCCGAATTGAGCGTGAATGCAGTCCCCGATGAGCATGGCGACACCCATGAAGCCATCGCCCGCGCCAAGGCAGAGGAGTGGTCGCGGGTGGCGGGAATGCCGGCCATAGCCAGTGACGGCGGACTCGTGGTTCCTTTATTGGGGGCAAATTGGGAGAGCCGGCACACGCACCGCTTCGCCGGCCCGGCTGCTGATGACGCCGAACGCCAGCGCCGCCTGATGCAGATGATGCAACCGTTCTCCGGTGACCAGCGCAATGCTGCATTCGTTGAAGCCCTGGCCATCGCAGATTGTGGTAAGACGGTCGCATCGTGGGAAGTTTCCGGCGCCACCGGTCGCATCGTTGATAGCCTTGCCGACCGGGGTGGCGATACCGACGGCGACGGCTTCTGGGTCTTTCCCCTGTGGTACTTCCCGGAGTTCGGTCGGACCTACGACCGCCTGACGGAAGCCGAGCGAGCCGGATTGGGTGATCACTGGCAGACTCTGCGGACCCGGGTTCGCGAATTCATTCCCGGATGGCTGGCTGGCCTCTCCGATCCATCAAATGGGCTACAATGATCCGGCCACAATTTATCGCCCACGGAGCCGCCCTTGACCGCCCTGCACGCCGAACACGAACCAACTGTCCCCGCTTCAGTGGAAGACGTACAGGCCCTCCTGCGGGATCAGGCGTACGTCACCGACCGGGGGCTGGCCATCGCCATTTTCCTCGCGCTGAAACTGCGCCGACCCCTGTTCCTGGAAGGTGAGGCCGGCGTCGGCAAGACCGAAATCGCGCGCGCTCTGGCCGCGGGCCTGGGCACCGACCTGATCCGGTTGCAGTGCTACGAAGGTCTTGACATCAACCACGCGGTCTACGAGTGGAACCACACCCGCCAACTGCTTGAAATCCGCATGATGGAAGCCCGGCGCGAAGGTGGGAACAGTGAAACCGCGGCGGTCGACCTGTTCAGCCCTCGGTTCCTGATCAAACGCCCGCTGCTTGAGGCCATCGACGAGGGCCGGGATCGCGCTCCGGTGCTCCTGATCGACGAGCTCGATCGCTCCGACGAGGAGTTCGAAGGGTTCCTCCTGGAGCTTCTCGCCGACTACCAGATCACGATTCCGGAACTGGGCACCTTTCAAGCCGCATTTCCGCCCGTCGTCGTGGTCACTTCCAATCGCACCCGCGAGGTCCACGACGCCCTGAAGCGCCGCTGCCTCTACTACTGGGTCGACTACCCCGACTACCAGAAGGAACTCCAGATCGTCACCGAAAGACTCCCGGACGCCCCCAGGCAGCTGGCTCAGCAGGTCACCGGGTTCATCCAGGAACTTCGCGAAACCGAGCTTTTCAAGATCCCCGGCGTCTCCGAGACGCTGGACTGGACGTCCGCTCTCATGGCGTTGAACATGCGGGAACTCGAGCCCGAGGTCATCGACGATACCCTGGGGATCATGCTCAAGTACCAGGACGATATCGAAGCCGTGCGCGGTGAGCCCGCCCGGGCGCTCCTCGAACGGTCACGCAACCGTGGGCCCCGGCGCGGCGGACGGAGAGGTTAGCATGGACGCCAAGCACATTGTGGTCATCGGCGCCGGGATCATCGGCGCGTCCATCGCGTGGCGGCTCGCCTCCCGGGGCGCCCGCGTCACGATTATCGATCAGGGTGAGCCCGGCAGCGGCGCATCCAGTCACAGCTTCGCCTGGGTCAACGCCGGCGCCAAGGAGCCTGTTGGCTATCACAACCTCAACCGCCGCTCGCTGGAGATGTGGCCCCGATTCGCCGATGCCCTGGGCCAGGACGTTGGTTTGCGCTGGGGCGGCAAGGTCTCCTGGGAAGCAGACGCCGAAGCTGCAAATGCGCTCCTCGCCCGCGTGCAACAGCTTCAGGCCTGGGGCTATCCCACCCGCCAGGTCTCGCGCGAAGAACTGCAGGAACTGGAACCGGCCCTGAGCATTGGCTCAGTCGTCGCCGCCGAATACAGCGAAAACGAGGGCCAGGTCGAACCCCAAATGGTGGTCGACGCCTGCCTCCAACGGTTGCGTGAACTCGAAGCATCGGTAGTCGCCGGAGTGGAAGTTGTCGGATTGGGCAGGGACTCACACAACCGCGTCAATTCGGTTAGGACCACCAATGGAGATTTCGATGCTGACGCCGTAGTAGTCGCCGCCGGCGCCACGACCACCGCCGTCGCCGCCATGGCCGGGGTGAATGTGCCTCAAGCCGAGAGCCCGGGTGTGGTTATCCGAACTTCCCCCATGCCGCCTCTGCTGCACAACGTGCCCATAGTGTACGCGCCTCCTTTGGAAGACGGTCGCCGCGAAATCCACCTGAGACAATGTCCTGACGGCCGGCTCATGATCGGGGAAGGGGACCAGGAAAGCCTGGCTGAGGACGACAGCCGGGCCCATGCCGATGATCTGCTGGCCCGCGCCTGTCAGCACTTGCCCGGATTGGCGGGAGCCGAGGCCGTCCCCGTACCCGTGGGCTGGCGGCCCATGCCCCTTGATGGCTACCCCGTGATGGGGTTTGCCCCTGAGGCTCCCAACCTATACGTTGCCCTGACCCACAGCGGGGTCACGCTGTGTCCGGTCTTGAGTCAACTGGCCGCGCTGGAAATCTGCGAAGGCGCACGAGCCGAGGCCGTGCTCGGCCCGTACCGTCCCGAGCGGTTCGCCGGCGTTACGCCCGAGGCGGCCTCTCAAATGGCGCATCCTCGCGCCCGGCACCGTTAGCCCGACAGCGCTCTTTCTTTGGGGCTCCCTGCTGGACCCGGGCCGATACGCGGTCGCGATTGGGGATTCCGCCGCGCGGCGTAGCCCCGCAATCCGCACTTTGACTGTTGCTACGCTGGATAAATTATGGGGCCAACGAACGTGTTGTCCGCTGGCCCCGATTTCGGCTTATACGCCGAATGATTGCTATCGATGGTGGCGTCGCAAGACGCCACGGACCTCGAGCCCTACGCGGAGTTATTGCCTCCGTCGATATAATCGTTCCCTCGGTCCGTTCAACCCTTCGCCTTCAAGCCCACAGGCATAGTCTGGGCATGTCCGGCGTCAGCCCGGTCGGGCCTGGCAAAGCCTCAGCTCCGAACACGGTGGTCGGGTTGTCATGAATGGGTCTTAACGCAGCCCTCCTGACGGACCAGTCCGCCTCGCGGCCGTTGCAGTGCGGCGACCGGGTCCGGTTACTGCGCTCCCACGTGTATGAGTGTGGCCGCCGGGATGCTCCCCACGTCCTGGCCATACTCGTTGACCCCGATGAGACGGCTTCCAATCGCCGAGGACGTTGCCGAGTAGACTCCCGCGGGCGGCTCTGCCGACCAGACTTGCGTTGCGCCGTATGGGGTTTGGTCCGCCGACGCCATCATCAAGCCCATCACTGCGGCCAGCGAGACACCGACCAGCGCCAATATCCACAACCCCTTCAGCCCTTTCGGTTTGCCACTGCCCTGCATCCTGGGTCTGACCTTTTGCCTGTTCGCTGCAAACATGGTCACCTCCTCGATTGCTTATTGCGTCGGCCTGCTTTCCTTCCCGTAAATATTGGTATGAATGGTGTATGTACCCCGTGGCGATTTCTTCCGGCGTCGCCGCCAACTCGCTAGCTGCCCCTGCCCCTATGTGGCGACTTGCCTCGAGCATTTTGGGGTGAATTTTTTCCGCAATCGTTTCCATCGTTCGCAACCGGATCGGCAATTCTTGCTGTGCTTACGCGCTTTTGTTGCTGTCTCGACAAATGGACGGGGCCAAGCGATTCCACACTCACCCACCTGACTAAACCCTTGCCAAATCCCCGTCCATGTATGGATGATAGCGTCCGTTTGTGAAAACCAAGTGAAGAATGAGCGTAATAATATGAACATAACGTGAATATCTGACCGACTAGTGCCCGTCAAATCTGGTTGTTCTGCATATCCAAGTGTGGATCTTCGGATACATGCGATTTATTCAGTGACCGAGTGGACACCTGCTGTTGCTTGACCAGATACCAGGCGCTGTCGGTACCGTTCGTCGCTAGCGCTGCGCCGTAGCCTTGGCGGCCAGACAAACGCCGGCCGGATCTGGGTCATCGGTCCGTCTTCGCATTAATGACCACAAACCGTGTGGGCATGAACGGAGGTATTGGCTCGATTGCCCAAGGGTATCAATCCGATTGCGGCACTTCCAGGCAATGATCCTTTGCGCCTCGGCAGCGCGAATAGCCAATCGCTTTCTCGTCCGCTTTGGCGTTGGCAACGGCCTGGTTTCCCCTATCCCCCGCATTCTCATGTTCACCGGGCCGTCCCGAGACGGTCGAAAAAAGGAGAGGCCAGCGAGTGTTATCACCCGCTGGCCTCGATTGCGGCGCGCCTATGCGTATTTTGGTTTATGCCGGCCCCATCGCTATGTGCTCCGGTGCCATTGAGTTGTTTTGAGGCTATGGCGTTTATACACGCCCGTCGATGCCGGTTCGACATGCCCTGGTTTTGGCGAATTATGGAGCCGCCAGGACGTCGGGTAGATTTGATGCTTTAGCCCTATTCGGACCGTTGTTACCGCGATACGGCGGTGGTTCCCTCCTGAGTGGCGCGCCACGGTGCTGTTATCCTCGAGATATGGTGGGCAGCGCTGGCCCCAGGATGGCCACGGGCGACGCGTCCATCACCGCGACCAGCGCGCATTCCCTGAGTGTGAGTCTCCCGTCTCTGTTTTGTGTTGCCAGCATTTTATGTCCTACCCCTCATTGGTGGTTTTCTGCGAACGACCGGCGAGGCTCTGCCTTTCGGTGTCGCCGTCCCCGTGTGGCCTCGTTCGCATCTGAGTACAGATTAGCGACCGAGTGTGTAAACCGAGTGAAAAGCAACCCCACAATCGTGAACAAATTGTGAGGATGTTTCAAATTTGTTACATGCTTGAATGAGGCTCGGCCACCTCGCCGCCTGCTCTGCCGTCCCCGCAATTCCACTTCTATTTCCATTGCCAGACCACTATTTCCATTGCCGGACCACGTTGCCGCGCCGCACTGGATCGCCCGAGTGGCCACGCCCCCGGTTGCCGGTTCGCTTGCCCAAAAAAGTCTCCCGGCGTAGAATGGCGAAACTTCATCCGGGAACCCCAACTGCGCATTCTATTTAGGAGAATCTGTCATGCCAGAAGCTAAAGGCCCTCTGGACGGAATACGCGTCATCGACCTCGGTCGGCACCAGGCCGGCCCTCGCTGCGCCCAGGTATTGGCCCGTTTGGGCGCTGAAGTCATCAAGGTGGAACGCCTCGGAGGCGAGGAAACCCGCTACCACGCCCCCTGGGTTCGCAAGCAGTCAGCCTACTGGGTGCAGTACAACAGTGGCAAGAAGAGCCTCAGCATCGACCTCCGCAAAGAGGATGGCAAGGAAGTCCTTCGCAAGCTGGTTCAGGTCTCTGACGTGCTGCTGCAAAACTTCCGCCCCGGCACCATTGACACCATGGGCTTCGGCTACGACGTGCTCTACGAGCTGAACCCGCGCATCATCATGGTCAACGTCTCGGCCTACGGTCAGTTCGGCCCCTACCGCGAGCAGATCGGCTACGACCCCATCGGGCAGACCATGTCCGGCATCGCCATGATCACCGGCGAAGAGGGAATGCCGCCGATCCGCGCCGGCGTCCCCATCATCGACCGCACCACGGCGCTCCACGCCGCAATCGGCACCCTGGCTGCCCTGCACGAGCGCGAGAGTTCCGGCGTCGGCCAGACCATCGACGCCTGCCTCGCCGATACCGGGTACAGCTACACCGAGATCCCCATCACTGCATACCACGGCGCCGGCATAGAGCCACGTCGCGGCGAGTCGGCCGCCCCGCCCTCCGGCACCTACCCGTGCAAAGACGGCTGGGTGCTCATCTCCGCCGGCGACCAGCACCACTGGCACCGCGTCTGCAACGCCCTCGGCAAGCCCGAGTGGCTGGAAGACCCCCGGTTCACCACCCGCCACGAGCGCGGAGCCAACGGCGAACTGGTCAACCAGGCCATGCGCGACCTGATGGCTGACATGACCATGCACGAGGCCATCGCCCACTTCACCCACCACGACGTCGTGGCCGCTCCGGTCAACTCCATCGCCCAGGCCGCTGTCGATCCCCATCCGTGGGAGCGCCGCGCCATGGTCGAGGTCGACGACTTCCTGGCCGGCACGATCGCCGTGTCCGGCGACTTCTGGCACTTCAGCCGCACGCCCGCCGTTGTCGGCACCACTCCCCAGGTGGGCGAGCACAATGAGGACGTCCTGACGGGCATCCTCGACTACACCGAGGACCAAGTTCAGGCCATGTACGAGGCCAACGTCATCGGCACCTTCCACCACTACGACGAAATCCCCGGCTAACCCGTCTGCACATCAGCGCACCCACAGGGGCGAAGAATCCTTCGCCCCTGTTTTGGATGACGGGGCTATAGCGTTAGAATGAATGCGCAATTTGAGTGGGATGAGACCAAACGCCGGATCAACTTGGATCAACACCAACTGGACTTCGCAGACGTGCATGGATTCGGATGGGATGAGGCCAGAGTTGAGCCTAGCGACCGACATGAGGAATCACGATGGGTCGCGTATGGTAACTTCGATGACCAGTTGCACGCTGTTGTGTTCACGATGCGAGGCGACGTGATACGCATCATCAGCTTCCGGAGGGCCCGGCCCAGAGAGGTAGCCAAATATGGATAGCTTCTATCAGCCCAATGGCCTTTCGCCCGAAGAATGGGCCGCCCTGCCTCCTTACGAAAAGGTTGCCAACTTGACATATGTAGAGATCCAGGCGTTGTACGGAGAAGAAATCGCCATCAACGTCGGCATCGCCAAGGATCCGGATGCGCCCATCCTGACCGAAGCGGAGATGGCCCAGGCTCGTCCAATGGCAGAGGTTTTCCCTGAGTTAGTGGAGGCGCATCGTGCCGGCAGGATCAAAATGCCGCCCCGTCCGCCTGTAACCAAAATCACGGAAGAAATTGTCCTGGATAGCGACATCGTGGACTATTTCAAACACCTCGACTCCCACTGGCAGAAAGGCCGCCTCAACGACTTCCTTCGGGTGGTCATATTCAAGCACCACCCGGACGGGACGCCATAGTTTTACTCCCGCTCCAATCCCGCCCCTTATGGCATAATACCCAGACCCATCACCCTACGGAGGTACCTCCCCCATGGTTGACCTCAGGCGCGCCGCCGCCATCGTGGGCATCCACGAGCACGTCACCCGCTACGCTCCCGACAAGAGCGAACTCCAGATCCAGGGCGAGAGCGTCATCAAAGCCCTCGCCGACGCCGGCCTCACCAAGGACGACGTCGACGGCCTGTTCACTGCCTCCAGCAGCGCCCGCAACAGCGGCATGAACCTGGCCGACTACCTCAACATGTACCCCAGCTACGTCGACAACACCACCGTCGGCGGCGGGTCCTTTGAGTTCCACCTGTCCCACGCCCTCACCGCCATCGCGGCCGGCCGCATCAACGTGGCCGTCATCACCTACAGCAGCCTCGCCCGTTCGGGCGGCGTGTCCGTGGGAACCGGTGGCGTCGGTCGCTTCGGACATCCCATCCTCGAGCCGTCGCCCGACAGCTTCGAGGAACTCTATGGCATGACCACCGTCGGTCTCTACGCGATGATCGCCCGGCGGCACATGCACCTCTACGGCACCACCGCCGAGCAACTCGCCGAGGTCTCCGTGGCGATGCGCCACCACGCCTCGATGAACCCCGAGGCCCTCTTCCGTGATCCCATCACCGTCGAGGATGTGGTCGGTTCCCGAGTCATCTCCGACCCGCTGCATCTCATGGATTGCTGCATCATCACCGACGGCGGCGGGGCCGTCGTTGTCGCCTCACCTGAGGTCGCCCGCAACTGCCGCCACACCCCGGTGTGGGTCCTTGGCGCTGGCGAGGCCATCGCCCACCAGGGCGCCGGCAAGCGCGACCTCATGTACATCGCCGCCCACCAGAGTTCGCCCCGCGCCTTCGAGATGGCCGGCGTGACCCACGACGACATCGACATGGCCATGGTCTACGACTCCTTCACCATCACCGTAGTTGAGACCCTCGAGGACCTGGGCTTCTGCAAGAAGGGTGAGGGCGGAGAGTTCGTCAGCGGCGGCCGCCTCAAGGTCGGCGGAGCATTGCCCATCAACACTGATGGGGGTGGCCTCTCTTCCAACCACCCGGGAATGCGCGGCCTGTTCCTGCTCCTGGAGGCCACTCGACAGTTGCGTCACCAATTTGACGGCACCGGACGCCAGGTCCCCAACTGCCAGCTTGCCCTGGCCCACGGAACCGGCGGCGCCCTGGGTTCCCGCCACAGCGGCGGCACCGTCATTCTGGCTCGGGATTAGACTGTCAGTTGTCCCGCGACTGATCCGTCGTTTCTGTCCAGAACCAACGTCATTCCTGCGGAAGCAGGAATCCAGCAATCCTCACAAGGATCCACCATGACAACTGCTTGGAACAAACCCCTTCCCACCGTCGCCGGCGAGACCAAGGCCTTCTGGGACTCCTGCCGCCGTGGCCAACTGGTAATCCAGATTTGCGACGACTGCAATGAATACCAGTGGTACCCGCGGGGCATCTGCGCCAATTGCTGGAGCGAAAACATCCGCTGGGTCCAGTCCAGCGGCCGCGGCACCGTTTGGACCTACACGGTGACCTACCAGAACCGTACCCCCGGTTTCGCCGAGATGGTGCCCTACGTCCTTGCCCTCGTGGAGTTGGATGAGGGTGTCCGGATGTTCACCAACATCGTCGATTGCAACCCCCGGGATGTTCACATCGGCATGGCCGTGGAGGTCACCTTCCAGACGGCCACTCCGCAGCTGACCATTCCCTACTTCAAGCCGGCCGGCTGACCCCGACTGGTTCCCGTTTGGAGCCCCGCCGGCGTCATCGCTTGGCGGGGTTTTCTCACGTGCAGTCTAGCCTTGTGTCCGGGTGATGTCGTTGGCCACAGGCAATGGGTACCCGTGAAGCCGGCGGGCCGAAACCGTTGACTACAATTCACCGGTCAACCCTGCTAGACTGACTTGGCATATTTGAACGATGGAGTGGCGGCCGCACCATGACAACTACACCGCAGCAGTTATATCAGCTGCAAGAATTGGACCATCGTATCGACGGGATCGACGCCGAACGCAACCGCATCGAAAAACGGCTTGCTGCCGGGGTTAACCGGCCGGACCTGACCAGCGAAGCAGAACACCACTCGGCCCGCGCGGTCGCCGTCAGCGCCAACGCCCATTCGCGCCGGGAAGAGGGTGAACGGATCCGGGAGCGCTTGACTGGACTGGAATCCCGGCTTTACGGCGGCAATGCTTCCCGCCGCGACCTGTCCGCCATACAACGGGAGGTCGACTCTTCCAAATATCAGCTTGACCAACTTGATGAGTTGTTGCTGGAACTTGAGGAGGAGCAGCGCACCCACGAGGAGGCCGCCGTCGCAGCCCGTGACCAGATGCAGTCCGCCGAAGTCGATTGGCAGAATGTCATCGAAACCCTCGGCAACCGCCTGACCGAGTTGGAAGGCGACCGCAAAGCCGCATCCGGGCAGCGGCAGGACATGGCCGTTACCCTGCCCCAGGCCGACCTGCAACGCTACGAACGGTTACGCCGCAACAAGGCCGGCACCGCCGTCGCCCTCGTCGATAACGGCCGCGTCTGCCTGGCCTGCCGCATGACCCTTACCAGCAACGTCATTCGCCAGCTGCGCGACAAATCCAAACAGGTCCCGTGCAGCACCTGCGGAAGGATCCTGTTTCAGCAGTAGGCCGCTAGAACCCGGCAAATGAACCGCGCCCGAACCCAAGCATTCAAGACGGACCCAACCATTCAAGCAGGGAGAGGTGACCGATGAAACCGCTGCGCGTTGCCATGCTTCACCTGGCCCCCGAACTGGCCGATGTCGCGCACAACCGGTCCCTGGCGGAACAGGGTCTGGCCCGCGCCGCCGCCATGGGCGCCCAGTGGGTGATTACCCCGGAATTGTTCGTCACCGGCTACAAGTTCGCCGAGATGATTGGCACCGACTGGATTCTCCCGCAACCCGACGATTGGATGCAGGCCTTCTGCGGAAAGGTGCGCGAGCACGGCGTGACGGTCTTCCTGTCCCATCCTGAACGGGACCCCGATGCCGGATTGATGTACAACACGGTTTTTGTCATTGGCCCCGACGGTTCCATCATCGGACGCCATCGCAAAGTCAAAGCCCTGCGCGGTCCCGAATCCTGGTCCTCGGCCGGCGGTGAAATCGTGCCAATCGACTGTGAGGGCACGGCCGTAGGCGTGATGATTTGCGCCGATGCCTACCGTAATGACGTCGCCGGCATCCTGAAAGACCGCGGCGCCGAGATCCTCGTGTCGCCAGCCTCATGGGGCCCCGGCGATTGTGGCCCCCTAGGCGAATGGGAGCAGCGCACCCTCGACACCGGCCTGCCAATCATGGTCTGCAACCGCTCCGGCTGGGAAGCCGATGACCTCGACTTCAATGAGGCCGTGAGCGTTGTCGCCATCAACGGTGAGCGCGTGCTCCAGGCGTTCTGCGGCGAAGAATCGGCTATCCTGGTGTTCGACTGGGACCTGGACAGCATGGCGCCATTGTCAAACGAGTATGAAACCGTTTGGATCTGAGATGACCTGCGCCAGGGGCCGCCCTTCGAGGTGTCGTGGCGATTTAGACCTCGTCCGGTAGAACTCAGACCTGGGATGAAACATGCTGGCCTGCTCCTGCTAACGTTCATGTTGCGGAGCATCGGCCCGTTGCGTGACCTGGCGCCGATCATCCTCGTCATTGCCTTCTTCCAGATAGTGGTGTTGCGGCAGCCTTTTCCCAATCTCGGGAACGTCGTAGTTGGGTTGGTCTGCGTTTACATCGGACTGACGCTGTTCATTCGAGGTTTGGAAAGCGGCCTGTTCCCGTTGGGCGAAGCCCTGGCCGAGGGCTTTGCGAACCGGGGCAGCCTCACCGCCCTGCTCGCGTTCGCCTTTTGTCTCGGCTTCGCTACCACCGTGGCTGAGCCGGCGCTGATCGCCGTCATCGCTGAGGCTGCAGAGGTGGCGGCGGAAGCCGGCGCAATTGCCGACAGTGACCAGGCCCGCAGTTCCTACGCCCTCGAACTGCGCCTGGTGGTGGCCGGCTCAGTCGGAGCGGCCATCGTCCTCGGTGTGTTCCGCATCCTGAAGGGCTGGCCCATTCACTTTTTGATTATCGGCGGTTACGTGCTGGTGACCGTGCTGACTGCCCTAGCGCCGGACGAGATAATAGGCGTGGCCTATGATTCCGGAGGCGTTACCACCAGCACTATCACCGTGCCGTTGGTCACCGCTTTGGGCGTAGGGCTCGCGGCGTCGATCCGGGGTCGCAACCCCATGGTCGATGGTTTTGGCCTGATCGCGCTGGCCAGCCTGACCCCCATGATCTGTGTGCTTGCCTACGGCATGGTGATCCAATGGCTCAATTTCTGAACACGCTGGGCGCAACCCTTTGGTCCACCGTATTCGACGTGGCCCCTATCGTCGTCGTACTGGTACTCTTCCAGGTCGTTGTGCTGCGCCGTCGCTTGCCCAATCTGCGCCGGATGGCCATAGGGTTGGTGTACGTTCTGGTGGGGCTGGCGCTTTTTTTGGTGGGATTGGAAGAGGCGCTGTTCCCCATCGGGGAGACCATGGCGCGTCAACTCACTGCTCCAGCGGCAACCGGCGTTTGGGCTCTGGCTACCAGTGTGGACTGGCGGAATTATCTGCTGGTGTACGCTTTCGGCGCGGCCATCGGCTTTGCCACCACGGTGGCAGAGCCGTCGCTCCTGGCCGTGGCGATCAAGGCTGAGGAAGTTTCCGGAGGGACGGTTCGCGCGTGGGGCCTGCGGATCGCCGTGGCCGTGGGCGTGGCGATCGGCGTGTCGTTGGGCTGCTTCCGCATCGTCACCGGAACGCCACTGCCCTGGTACATCATTGCCGCCTACGTCGTCGTCATACTGCAAACGCTCCGTTCGGCGCGAACCATCATACCCCTGGCCTACGATAGCGGAGGCGTCACCACGTCAACCGTTACGGTGCCGGTGGTCGCTGCCCTGGGCCTTGGTTTGGCAAGCAGCATTCCCGGGCGGAGCCCACTCGTTGACGGCTTTGGCCTGATCGCGTTCGCCAGCGTTTTTCCCATAATGACGGTGTTGGGTTATGCTATGGTAGCGTCTTGGTGGAGGCGTCGGAACGCCGTTGCCACTTCCAGGGGGACCGACCATGAGAATGAAATTGATAGTCGCCTTGGTCAATGATGGCAACATGGAAGCCGTGGTTGACGCGGCCCGTTCGGGCGGCGCCACCGGGGCAACCATCATCACCGGCGCGCGCGGTGAGGGCATGCGGCCTGAGAAGACTTTCCTCGGGCTTACCCTGGAGGCCAAACGCGACCTCGCCCTGTTCCTGGTGGTGGAAACCCGCGCCCGTGACATCCTCGAGCGCATCCGGGACGCCGGTCAGTTCGAGACCCAGCACGGCGCCGGCATCGCATTTCAGCTTGACATCGAAGACACCGTCGGGCTGATCAGCCAGTTGCCCACCATACGCCAAGAGTTGGAATCCGACCTGTGAGCACCCAGCAGCCGATCAAAGTCGGCGACATCATGGCTGTGGAGTTCCCCAGCATCGATGGGCTGGCAACCGTCGCAGAAGCCATGGCGTTGATGAAACAACGTGGCGTGGACGCCCTGGTTGTCAACCGGCGCGATGCTACCGACGAGGCCGGCCTGGTGCTTCTCTCCGACATCGCCGGCGAGGTCATTGGCCGCAACCGCGCGCCCGAGCGCGTGAACGTGTACGAAATCATGAACAAGCCCGCATTGACCCTGCCGGCGGACATGCTGGCGCGGTACGCGGTGCGTTTGCTGACGCGGTTCCAGGTTTCTTATGCCGTCGTCGTGGACCCCGACCGCAACCCGGTCGGATTGGTCACCGTCCGCAACCTGGTGTTGGGGCCTGAGCCGGCAGCGTAGTCGAAAACCAAGTCCGGCGACAGCCGGCCAATTACCGGAGCACAACACATGGATCCCATCAACCTCGTGGCCGAGCGCCTGGGCCTGGACCAGCAACACCTCATTCCCTTCGGAAACACCAAGGCCAAGGTGAGCCTCGACGCAATTCGCGAAAGCGGTCAGCGCGGAAAACTGGTGGTCGTAACCGGCATCACGCCCACGCCCGCCGGCGAAGGCAAGACCACCACTTCCATTGGCCTGACCGAGGGCCTCGGCCGGCTTGGGCATAAGGCCGTGGTCAACCTCCGTGAGCCGGCCCTGGGCCCCATCTTCGGCATCAAAGGCGGCGGAACTGGCGGCGGCAAGGCCCGCGTCGTCCCCGAGGACGAGATCAACATCCATTTCACCGGCGACGCACACGCCGTCGGCTCCACGCACAATCTCTTGGCTGCCCTGGTCGAAAACGCCGTCTATCGCAACCAGGCCAACGACATGGCGCCCGAGGGTATCACCTGGTCCCGCGTCACCGACGCATCAGACCGCGCCCTCCGGCAGATCACCACCGGCCTGGGTGGCAACGCCAACAGCCCCCTGCGCGAGACCCGCTTCGACTTCGTCACGGCTTCCGAAATCATGGCGATCCTGGCGTTGGCGGCAGACCTCGATGACCTGCGCGCCCGCCTCTCCCGTATCGTCGTCGGAACCAGCCGCACCGGTGACCCGGTGTCGGTTGGCGACCTGGGCCTGACCGGCCCGCTCATGGCCGTCATGCGTCACACCGTCATGCCCAACCTCGTCCAGACCATGGAGGGCATGCCTGCCATCGTTCACTCCGGCCCCTTCGGCAACATCGCCCACGGCTGCAGCTCCATCATCGCCGATCGGCTGGCCCTCGGCTACGCCGACATCATCATCACCGAGGCTGGGTTTGCCTCGGACCTGGGCTTCGAAAAGTTCATGCACATCAAGACCCGGAACAGCGGCCTGCCCATTGCCGCCGCCGTCCTGGTGTCCTCGGTCCGCGCGATGCGGTGGCACGGCGGCGCGTTGCGCCGCAACCTGTCCCAGCCCAACCTCGAGGCCATGAAGGTCGGCGCGGCCAACATGGTGCATCACATCAACATCGTGCGCGGCTTTGGTTTGCCCGTCGTGGTCGCCCTGAACCGCTTCGAGGGCGACAGCGACGAGGAGTTGCAGGCCGCCGCCGAGATCGCCGAGCAGGCCGGCGCGTACGCTACCGCCGAATACTCAGGCTTCACCGATGGCGGTGAGGGTGGAGTGGCCCTGGCAGAGGCCGTCGCCCGCGCCGCCAACGACCCTTCCGTCGCGCCCCATACGATTGACTACGCCTACGACCTCGACGATTCCATTGAGGATAAGGTGCTGGCTCTGGCCAGGCGGGTGTACGGAGCGGAGAGCGTCACCTGGACGCCCGACGCCCGCCGTCGCGCTCGTTTCTTCGCTACCCAAGGATGGGACAAACTGCCCATCTGCATGGCCAAGACCCACCTGTCCATATCCCACGATCCCACTCTCAAGGGCAGCCCATCCGGCTACGAGTTCCCGGTGTCTGAAATCCGCGCTTCCGTGGGCGCCGGCTTCCTCTACACCCTGGCCGGCCGCATCGAGACCCTGCCTGGCCTGCCCACCCGTCCCAGGGCTGTGGACATGGACGTCGACTCCGACGGCGAGATCGTGAACCTCTAGTGACGGACGTACCGGGCCTTTGGATTCTCACTTTTCCGTCATTCCGGTGAAAGCCGGAATCCAGAGTCGCCTACTGCAGAGACCGTCTGGGTTCCCGCGAAAGTGGGTAGGACGGGATAAGGATTTTGAAAACCAAAAGAGCCTGAACGGACGTGCGCCGGTGTGGCGTTTACTGCCAACAACCCATACATCCGGCCGATCCCGTTCATCCATGCAAGCTGGAATCTGCCATGCAACCGCGTAGGCCGGGCGCAGCGACACTCGCCCGTCTTTACACCCCCGGAACCGCAAGAATATAATCCTCGGCAAGATTACGAATTTCGCAACGCCAACGGCGGTGATGTCCGCCTGACCCAGGGGTGCTAACGTGGCCGTGCTCCAGATGCGCGTATTTCCCGATCCTATCCTGCGCCAGCGGTGCCGCAAGGTCACGCAGTTCGACGCCAAACTGGCGCAGCTTGCGGCCGACATGGAAGAAACCATGGACGCCCATCGCGGCGTCGGCTTGGCCGCAAACCAGGTCGGCGTATTGCAGCGCCTGTTCGTCGTCAAAATTGAGGATTGGGAGGAAGCCCTGGTCCTGGTGAACCCGGAGATAATGCGGCGGGAGGGTCTCCGCGAGGTCGAGGAAGGTTGTCTCAGCTTGCCAGGCTACCGGGGCATGGTCAACCGCGCCGAGCGCATTCGCGTTCGCTACCAGGACCTCACCGGCAAGCAGCAACGCCTCCGGGCCGAGTGCATGCTTGCACAGGCCATCGAGCACGAGACCGACCACCTCAACGGAATCCTGTACGTCGACCACCTCATCGCCCACGACCAGTTCTTCCGCATCCATGTCACCGAAGATGGCGACGTGGAATACCTTCCCACCGGCGAGCCCGACGCCGCCGAACTGGAAGCTGCGGCCAATCGCATGAACCGCCGGAATGTCGTGCCCCAGTTCGATCCCAGCAACGGTCGGCCCGCAGCTCGCCAGACCGACGACGCCACCGTCGCCGACTAGTATGGACGCCGCCAGCCTGATTACCCGGCTGGCCGGGTTTTTCGACGCCCAGATCAACACGCCGGCCTGGCTCGTGGGCGGCGCCGTTCGCGACGCCCTGTTGGGCCGCGAAGTTCAGGACATCGATCTCGCAGTGACTGGTGATGCCCAACCCGTGGGCCAGGCCGTCGCCGACCATCTCGGCGCCACCGCCGTGCCTCTGCCCGAGTGGAACATCGTCCGTGTCGCGCTTCCCGGACTCGCCGACAATCCGCGTCCTTTCCTGATTGATATTTCCGGTCATGCGGGTTCCATCGAGGACGATCTCCGGTCCCGGGATTTCACCGTCGACGCCATGGGAGTCCCCATCGCCTGCTGGGACTCCGATGAGCGGTATGACGGCATAATCGATCCTCTCAACGGCCGGGCTGACCTGGCCCGTCGCGTCCTGCGCGCCGGCGGCGATGGCGTTTTCAACGCTGACCCCGGGCGGATGCTCCGCGCCGTTCGCCTCGCTCAACAGGTCGGTCTGCGCATGGAGCCGGATACCGCCCGCATGATCCGCCGCGACGCGCACCTGCTGCACCGCGTATCCCCGGAACGGGTCCGCGATGAGTTCTTGGCCATTCTCGCCGCCGATGGCGCCCGGCCGCAGTTGGAAGTCCTCGATCGCCTGGACCTCCTCTGCCGGGTGATTCCTGAGTTGGAGGCTGCCAGGGACTGCCAGCAGCCCCGGTCGCACCACTACTGGGACGTGTGGGGTCACCTGCTTCATTGCGTTGAATATGCCGAGGAGGTGACCGCCGGGCACCGCAACAACGCCATCTACACCATGGCGCCCTGGACCGAAAAGGGAGACGCCTACTTCAGCCAGATCGTCGGCGACGGTCACACGCGCCGCACGGTCCTGAAACTCGCGGCGTTGCTGCATGATATCGCCAAACCCCAGACCCGGGCCGCCGACGCCGACGGCCGAGTGCGGTTCCTTGGCCACAGTGAACAGGGATCGGATATCGCGCAGGCCCGGCTGTCGTCGCTTCGGATGTCCCGCCGGATCACCGACCTGGTTGCCGACATGGTGCTGCATCACCTGCGGCCGAGCCAACTCCGCCACGGATCCGCCATGCCTTCGCCTCGGGCGATCTTCCGGTTCTACCGTGATGTCGGCCCCGCCGCGGTGGATACCCTGTACCTTGCCATGGCCGACGTGCTGGCTGCCCGCGGCCCTGACCTGTCCCCGGAACGCTGGGCCAACTATGCTAGAATGGTTGCCGCCGTTCTCGAATCCGGGGCCGAACAACCCGGAAATCGAACCGGCAATCCACCCTTGATTAATGGCCACGACCTGATGGACTCGCTTGACCTGCCTCCCGGCCCCCGCATCGGCTCCTTGCTGGAGCGCCTGCGCGAGGCCGAAGCGGTCGGCGAGATATCCAGCCGGGAGGATGCCATTGAACTGGCCGCCAGGCTGGTCAACCAGGGTGACCAATCGTAAATCCCGTTGGCCGAGACCCCTGTCGGATCAATGCACATAACCCAATTTGTCTGTTTGATTCGCTCCTGGCGCGCTCCTGGCGCCCGGCAAAGGTAGCGGCCACATAACTCGGTCGAACCCCGCTGGCGCAGCAATGCGCTGCCAATAGTAGATTAGAGGCCTGGAATAGGTAGCATGCGACGACGCACCGTTTTACTCACGATTTTCATCCTGGCGGTGCTGGCTGTTTCGGCCGTCTCGCTCGCTATGCCGGAAATCCATGTCGGCATACCAGGTGTAGGCCGTATCGACCGGGCTGACACCGGCCCGCTCGGCCTCAAGCTGGGTCTGGACCTCCAGGGCGGCGCTCATCTCGTCTACCAGGCGGACACCGGAACCATCCTGTCGGTCACCTTCCCCGACGACGTTGAAGCTGAGCCTGGCGCCGTGGATGATGCGCTGGCCACGGTCGATTACCAGGGAGATGTGGCCCAGGTAGACGGTGGGCAAACCTACCGGATTTCCGGCGAATTTCTCGGCCCCGAACGCCGCGACGCAGTGCGTCAGGCCTTGACCGATGCCATCGCCGAACCCGTGGAGTTCATCACCGACGATACACCGCCTCCCACGAACGAGCAGATGGAAGGCGTGCTCGGCATCATCAGCAGCCGCGTCAACCTCTACGGTACCGAGGAGCCGATCGTCCAGCGATTTGGCGACGACCGGATCATAGTGCAGCTTCCCGGCGCCACCGGCTCTGTGGTGTCCGTGCAGTTTACCGAAGACGCCGACATACCCAAGCTCGGCAGTGTCATCGCCGACCAGGGTTACGGCGATGACGTGGAGAGCCGGGGCGACAATCGGTTCCGCATCTCCACTGAGACCACCCTGGACGCCTCCAAGCGCGGGGACCTTCGCAACATCCTGGAAGCCGAGGTCGGCGCCGTCGTCGACTATCAGGTGACCGGGAGCATTGACGACGCCAAACGGCTCATCGGCGAGACCGCTCAGCTTGAGTTCCTGCGCCGGAAATGCGCCGGGCCTCTCGCCGCTGCGGGAGGGCGGTGCCTGGCCCCGTATACTGACAGCAGTCTCGGTCTCACTGGCGACGACCTGGACGACGCCTTCGTCAGCACCGACGAGATCGGAGCTTGGGTCGTCAACATCCAGTTCGACGATCGCGGCGCGGAGTTGTTCGGCCAAATGACCGGCGAGATCAACACCCAGAGCAACCCGCAGACCGACGAAGTCATCGCGGTGTTCCTCGATGGCCGTGAACTGATCGCCCCGGTCGCTCGTGCTCACATCCGCGACGGGCGCAGCCAGATCTCCGGCGGCTTCAACCGCGAAACGGCAAGGACCCTGGCGATCCAGCTCAAGTCCGGTAGTCTCCCTGTGCCCTTGAACCTCATCCAGGAATCCGGCGTCGACTCCATACTGGGCAAGGAATCCCTGGAACTCAGCCTCAAGGCAGGCCTGGTCGGCCTGGGCTTGGTGCTGGTATTCGTCATCGCCTACTACCGCGCCGCCGGCGTAGTAGCGGCCGTGGCCCTCGTGTGCTACGCCATCGTCACGCTGGCCATCTTCAAGTTGGTGCCCATCACCCTCACCCTGCCTCATATCGGCGGATTCATCCTGTCTATAGGCCTTGCCGTTGACGCCAACATCCTGATCTTCGAGCGTATCAAAGAAGAAATCCGTCTGGGTCGTTCTCTGGGTTCGGCAATGGACGTGGGATTCAACCGCGCCTGGCCCGCTATTCGGGACGGCAACGTCAGTACGCTGATCACGTGCGTCGTGTTGCTCTGGTTCGGCAACCGCTTGGGTGGCGGCCTGGTCAACGGCTTCGCGCTGACCCTGCTGGTTGGTGTGCTCGTCAGCATGTTCACCGCGGTCCTGGTGAGCCGCAATCTGCTCCAGGCGCTGCAGGCCACCAGTCTCGGACGCGCCGCCAACCTGTTCACCCCGGAAAAGATCCAACCCCGATCCACGGGGCAGCGTCCTCAATCGGCCCAGGGGGGCCAATAACGAATGTTCAATATCGTCGGCAAACGCGGTTGGTACTTCGTCATTTCGGCCCTGGTGATCATACCCGGCCTGCTGTCCATGATTGCGCCTCCCGGTTGGGCGGCCGGAGGCTCCGGACTTCGGCCCGGCATCGACTTTTCCAGCGGTTCCGTTCTTACGGTCGCGTTTGTGGAGCCCGCCAACCCGGACGCCGTTCGCAACGTGATGTCCACCGTCGGCCATCCCCAGGCCCTGGTCCAATCGGTTGGTGAAAGCTCCGTTCTGATCCGTACCCGGGTGCTGGAAGAGGCGTCGGGCAACATAGTGTCGGAGCGTCAGCGCATCGAGGAAGCTCTGGAAGCGCAGGTAGGTTTTATCGATGCGTCCGGCGTTGACACGGTGTCGCCCATCATCGCTCAGGAGACCGTGCGCAACACCTTCCTTGCTCTCCTCGTGGCCTCCGTCTTCATCCTGATCTACATCTGGTATGCGTTCCGGCGCGTCCCGCGGGCCTATCGTTATGGCGTGGCCGCGGTGGTGACCCTCATTCACGACACCGTGATTGTCCTCGGCGTGTTCTCCATCCTTGGCCGGCTTCTGGGCATGGAGGTCAACGCCATGTTCATCGTCGGCATCCTCACCGTCGCCGGATATTCGGTCAACGACACCATCGTGGTGTTCGACCGCATCCGCGAGAACACCATACGTGTGCCCGACCGCAGTCTTGCGGACACGGTGAACCTCAGCATCATCGAGAGCGTGGGCCGGTCGGTGAACACCAGCTTCACCACACTGATGGTGCTGCTGGCCATGCTGCTCATCGGCGGCGAGTCAATCCGTGAACTGCTGTTGGTGGTGGCCATCGGTGTGGTGGTCGGAACCTACAGCTCAATTTTCATCGCGGCCCAGTTCCTGGTTATCTGGGATCGCCGCGAGTTCGGCCGAGTCTTCAGCCTCGGCCGCCGCGAAGCCAACGCCTGATTTAGCTGGGGCGGTTTGGCGTAAGCACCAAACGTCCCAACGGCTCCCGCTCCTTAACCTTCCGCACCGCCTCCTCCGCGCCTTGCGGGGTGAAGGGCAACACGCCCGCGACCACTGGTTCCAACTCGCCTGCTGCAGCCATCGCGACGCAAAGCTCCAGCGTCCGCCGTGACACCCCGGACACTCCGGTCAGCCGCAGGTCCCGGAATATCACCTCGGCCAGTCGTACCGGTGTTGGCTCTCCGGTCACGTCGCCCAGCAGCGCCAAGCGTCCGTATTGCCCCAAGCACCGCAGAACGTCGGGCCACAGCGGCGGGCCCACCGTATCGATCACCACGTCCGCGCCCGCGTCGTCAGTGAATGCCATCGCAATCTCCGCCACACCCGGCCCGTCGCCATACTCGACCACCACTGATGCCCCGAGATTTTCCAGACCGGACGTCTTATCCGGGGATGTCGTCACGGCGATCACCTGCGCTCCCCTGGCCGCCGCCATCTGCACGGCGTGACTTCCCAATCCGCCCCCGGCTCCGGTGACCACCACCGTTTCCCCGTCCGTGACCTCCGCATTGTCGATGCCAGAGAGTGCGACCCCGGCCGGGCACGCGAGCAGCGACGCTCGCTCCGGCGCAACCTCGTTCGGTACGGCGACCAGCGCCGTTTCCGGCAGCGCCACGTACTCCGCGAACCCACCGTCTCGCCCGTGTCCGATACCGGCGCCGTCCAGGCAACGGTGTTCGCGCCCGGCGAGGCACCGCGAGCATCTCCCGCAGGCCGCAGTCAGCAGGCTGACCACCCGGCCTCCGCACTGAAACTCCGTGGCGCCCGCGCCCAACGTGACCACCGTCCCGGCTATTTCGTGCCCCAGGACGACGCCCGGGGTGACACCTCGTCGCAGCGTTCCCGTCATCACCAGGTAGTCGTGATGGCAGAATCCGCACGCGTCCACCCGCAGCAGAACCTCGCCGGGCCCCGGCCTCGGCACGGCGCGTTCCACCATCGCCAGGGTGGGCGGGTCACCGGCCGCCACCAGCGACAGCGCGGACATGGTTGGGGGAACCGAGACACTCGTCATGCCGGTCATGGTAAAGCAAGGCCCGTATCTGCGATACTGTGGCCCGCATTTAGCTCGCCGGCGGCCGCCGGCCAACTACCGAGGCAATCAGGATGATTATTGGCGCTCATGTTTCCGCCGCCGGCGGCATTGGCAACGCCGTGGACCGCGCTGTCGATATCGGCGCCGAAGCGGTGCAGATTTTCGGATCGTCCACCCGCTCCTGGCGTTTCAAAGCCCTCACCGATGCCCAGGCCGACGCCTTCCGCGAAAAGAACGCCGAGGCCGGGCTGGCCCCGCCCTTCCTGCACGCCATCTACCTGATCAACCTCGGCAACTCCAACCCGGAAAACGTCGACAAATCCGTGACCTCGCTGGTCCAGTACATGCAACTCGCCGACCAGATCGGCGCCGGCGGCGTCATATTCCACCCCGGAAGCCACGGAGGCGCCGGATACGATGGCGTTTTCCAGCAGGTCGTGGACAGCATCAGCCGCGTCCTGGACCAGTCCCCCGAGGGTCCGCTGTTGTGCCTGGAGAACATGGCCGGCATGGGCCAGCACATCGGCGCCAAGTTCAGCGAATTGGGCGACGTCATGCGCGCCGTGGACAGCCCACGCCTCGGCATCTGCCTGGACACCCAGCACGCCTTCGCCGCCGGGTATGACCTTACCAATCCGGAGGGCGTTGCCGGCATGATTGACGAGTTTGACCGCGACATCGGTCTGGATCGCCTCAGCGCCGTGCACGCCAACGACTCCAAGCGCCCCTGCGGATCCGGTGTGGATCGCCACGACAACATCGGTGAGGGGCTGATCGGCGAGGCGGGCTTCACGAATATCATGTCCCACCCCGCGTTCGCCGACGTGCCCTTCTTCCTCGAGGTTCCCGGCTACGACAAGGACAATCGCGGGCCCGACAAGCCGAACGTCGATATTCTCAAGGAAATCCGTGCCCGCGTGTCCGCCGGCTGACTGTCACTGATTCCATGACCCCTGACGAGTTTGAAGGCCTGGTACAGCAGGCCTACTGGGAGTTGCCCGAAAACTTCCGCGCTTCCCTGGAGAATGTCGACATCCTCGTCGAGGACCTTCCGGGACCCGAAGCCTCTGACGCCGAGGACCTGTCCGACCACGATCACGGGGACAATCTCCTCGGCCTCTACGTCGGCGTCCCCCTCATCGACCGCTACGCCGCCGATCCCATGATGCCCGATCGCATCTACATCTATCGGCTGCCCATCCTCGACATCTGCGACACCCACCAGGACGTGGTCCGGGAAGTGCGCACCACGCTTCTACACGAAATCGGCCACTACCTGGGCCTCAGTGAGCATGATCTGGACCGGCTGGGCTACGCCTGATCTACGGCAAATGTCCTGGGGGGACCGCCTGGCCTGGCTGATCGGCAGCGGATTTGGCAGCGGCCTTTCTCCTCTGGCCCCGGGCACCGCCGGCGCGGGGGCCGCTGCGGTCATCTACTGCGCCCTGATGTTTCTGATCCCCTCCGGGGAACCGTTTTCAACCGTGATCCGCCTGCTGGTCCTCGCGTTCCTGATCCTGGGAGGAACGGCCGTCGGCGTTTGGGCCACCGGGCGCATGTCCACCGAAGCCAACCCCGACCCCGGCACTGCGGTATGGGATGAGTTCGTCGGCATGTGGATCACGTTGATACCCACCGCCTGGGTTACGTGGCAGGTTTCTGCCGCCATCAATCCGCCGTGGTGGCCGCTATGGTGGGTGGCCTTGTGCTTTTTCGCCTTCCGCGCTTTCGACACCCTCAAACCCTGGCCCTGCCGCGGCCTGGAAGATCTCCACGGCGGCTGGGGGATCATGCTGGACGACATAGCGGCCGGCGTCTGGGCGTTGATCGTCTCGACGCTGGTTTACTTCGCCATCATGGCGGCGGTGGTATACCTCTAGCCGGCGTCCTGATCGCCCGGGTTCGAGAACAGGCCGGCCAGCGCTGTCCTCTCCAGGGCCTGCATCGTCTCCCTTTCCCCATCCTCATAATGGTCGTGGCCCAGCAGGTGCAGCGCCCCGTGCACGATCAGCAGCGCCAGTTCACGCTGTAGCGGCGCCCCCTGCTCTTCCGCCTGGCGCGCCGCTTGCGGAACCGAAACGATGATCTCCCCCAATGGTGGCGGCTCGTCATCCGGCAGCGGCCATCCCTGAGGCTCGTCGTCACCTGGGGTCGGCGCTTCGTCGTCCCCTTCCCAGTGACCCCAGTGCTCGAACGAAAAGGACAGCACATCCGTCGTGCGGTCCACTCCCCGATATTCCCGATTCAACTGCCGGACGGTCTCGTCGTCGGTCAGCAGCAGGCTGATTTGCCCGTGCGTATCCGCCGGCAGCGATCCGGCCAGGCCGTGCCTGACCGCGGCCTCCAGCCACACTTCAGCTTCAACCTCAGCCCACCGTTCGGGAACGTCAGTTTGTACCGTTACAACAATATCGGGGAGCAACATGTCCATCTCCACAAAAAATCATCGTTCCAATGGCCCCGTGATACAATTGCTTGCATAGCTTCGGACGCAGGACGATGCAATGAGCGATGAGCAGTTTACCCCCAACTCGGACCCCGGCGACGATCGTTGGGCCGACTACGCCCTTCCGGAAGAGGGCGTCGCCGACCTCGCCGACCGGTTGGTGGAGTTCCTACCGGAACAAGAAGAAAGCGATCCTCCGCTCATCATCGGCCAGGTGCTGGACGACTTTATCGACCAGTCCGGCGCCATGCCTGAAAATCTGCGCGAGGAAGACGCCCACGCCGTAATCTGCCAGATGCAGATGGCGGTCACCCTGGCTTACCAGTTGGGTCGGCTCGAATCCCGCTCCCCGGAAATGGTGCGCCGGTTCATCCTCGAGGCCATCGAAAAGTGGGAGGCAAAGCCCCTTTCCGATTCGCTCGACTTCGTTGAAACCGATTTTCGCAAGCCCAAGGAACTGGTGCTGCCCCGCCTGCGTCGCTGGTGGCAGGAAAACCTTGCTGCGGAAGACTATTACTGGGACGAAGATTAAATCCCGGCCAGCAGGTTTCTGGGGCGCGGTTCGAGCGTTGTGCGCTCCCGTAGTTCGCCTAGCCTCGCGTCGAACGTTGATTGGAGGGAACCAATCCGATGACCACCGCCACCTATGACCTGGTGCTGTCGGGCGGCAACCTGCTGGACCCGGCCCAGGGCATCAACGACGAACCCCGCGACATCGCCTTCAAAGACGGCAAGGTCGCCGCAATTGCTGGTCACATCGACCCGGCCTCCGCTGCGCTGGTCATGGACGTCAGCGGGAAATTGATCACCCCCGGCCTCATCGACCTCCACGGCCATTTCTATCACGGAGGCAGCGGCAGCGCCGTTCACGCCGACCAGACCTGCCTGGGCAGTGGCGTGACCACCGGCGTCGATGCGGGTTCTGCCGGTTTCCTCAACTACGGCGCCATGCGCGACTACGTGTTCCCCGCGCACCGCACCCGTCTGCTCGCCTTCCTGCACATCGGCGCAGTCGGTTTGGCGGCCAATCGTGTGCTCGGCGGCGGCCTCCACGACATGCGCATCATCGACGTCGAACAGACCGTCCAGGCCATCAAGGAAAACCCCGAGTTCGTCTTCGGGGTCAAGGTCCGCATGCATTACGACGCCGTGGCCCGGTGGAACGCCCACGAGGCCATGGCCCGAGCCCGCGAAGCCGCCAGTGAGGCCGGAGTCCGCCTCATGGTGCACGTCAGCGGGACGCCCATACCCCTGCCGGACGTCCTTGAACACCTCGGCCCCGGCGACATCTCCACCCACGCCTTCAACGGCTTCCCGGAAAATATGCTGGACAACTCCGGCAAGATCCGCCCTGAGGTCCGCGACGCCGCCGACCGCGGAGTCATCATGGACGTCGGGCACGCCGGCATCCATTGCGACGTCGAGGTGGTGAAAGCGGCTATGGATCAGGGTGTCATCCCCGACACCATCAGCACCGACGTGCACATCGCGCCGCCCGGCCGCATCGTCTACCTGATGAACGACCTCGTCAGCAAGTTCCATGCCCTGGGCATGCCGCTCGCCGACGCCATAACCGCCAGCACCAGCCGTCCCGCCGAGATTCTGGGTCTTCAGGACAGCATCGGTTCGCTGGCCGTAGGCATGGAAGGTGACGCTGCAGTCTGGGAAAAGCGGCAGGGTCGGTTCGTTTGGCACGATATGGCCGGTCACAACGTCGACGGCGCCCTGCGCCTCGACACTTTTGCCACTATCAAGGGAGGGGCAGCCGCCTGGCGCGAGGGTCGCCTTTTGCAGATGGGCGAGTGTTAGACCAGGCCGTGCCCGGCGGATGGTAGTGCCGTCTCAGATCTGCGGCTTCCGACCGCTGGTGATCCGAACCAGACCAGGACAGTTATCCGGTTTGGACATCCGGTGTTCCGCTCGTTTGGATCTCGTGCGCCCTCAGCCCTTGGAATGCCGTTTCCTTGACGCTGCGATACCCGACTGATACGGTGAGGACACGTTATGCGCATTGGTGAATTTGACATCGCGGAACCACTGCCGGAGTTGCACGAGCCCCACATGCTGGCCGTGCTTCGCCCGTGGATCGACGTCGGAAACGTGGGCAGCCTGTCACTTGGCAGGATTGAGCGTCACCTGCGCAGCCAGGAACTCGGCCGCCTCTACCGGCCCGGTCGTTATTACGATTTCACCCGTTATCGCCCGCGGTCCTACCTCGTCAACGGCCGCCGGGAAGTCACGGTCCCGAATACGATCATCCGCTACGCCAACCCGGAAGATGGGCCGCACTTGCTCACTGCCCACCTCCTGGAGCCGCACCTGTACGGAGAGGACTATTCCGACGCGCTCCTGGAGATCATCAACCACTTCGGCGTGAAGCAATACTCCCTCATCGGCGGCATGTACGACATGGTCCCCCACACCCGCCCGCTGGTGGTTTCGGGCTTGGGTACTGGCGACAACGTGGAGCGCGATTACCAGATCGCAAACGCTCGCGCCAGCAGTTACGAGGGTCCCACCACCATCACCTACACCGTGAGCCAGACCGCGGCCCAAACGGGAGTCGAGACCCGCGCCTTCGTCGTGCACCTTCCCCAGTACTTGACCGTGGATGACGATCACCAGGGCGCGGCCCGAATGATGGACCTGTTGTGCCGCCTGTACAACCTGCCTGACTATATTGCTCAGACTGAACGCGGCCAGAAGCAGTACGACGAACTCACTCCCAATGATGGGCAGATCCCCACCGGCGACACCCTCGCGCGCATTGAAGAGATGTACGACAGCGAGTACGGAAGCGAGGAGCCGACCGAGCCAACCACGCCGCTGCCGTCCAGCATTGAAGAATTCCTCCAGGGTCTGGGCGCGGATCTCGGTGACGACGAGGAAAACCGCTAGCCCCTTCCACTGTGTCGGGACTGTTTGACCAATGGTTGCCGCATCGGGTTCCACCGGCGTCCGAACGCCTGTAGCCGAGCTTCTCCAGAAGCTCATCCGCTTCGACACCACCAACCCGCCCGGCAACGAAACCGGCTGCGCCGCCTATTGCCGCGACGTGCTTGCTGAGGCTGGCGTCTTCGCCGAGCTTTTGGGAGACGATCCCGACCGCCTCAATGTCGTCAGTCGCCTGCCTGGCCGTGGCGACGCCCCGCCGCTGCTGCTCTACGGCCACATCGACGTGGTACCCACTGCCGCGCAACCCTGGGACGTTCCTCCTTTCGAGGGCCGCCTCCAGGACGAGTACGTCTGGGGCCGCGGCGCGCTGGACATGAAAGGCGGTGTCGCCATGATGATGGACGCCTTCATCCGCGCTCACCAGGAGGGAACCAGCCTCCCCGGCGACGTGATCCTCGCGCTGGTCAGCGACGAGGAAGCCGGCGGCAACACCGGCGCTGCCTGGCTTGTTCGAACCCATCCTGAGATGTTCGATGGGGCCCGCTATGCCGTGGGCGAGTTTGGCGGCTTCAGCAAGACCTACCGGGGTCGCAAGTTCTACATGGTCCAGGTCGCCGAGAAACAGGGTTGCCGCGTGCAGGCCGTGGCCCGTGGCCCCGGCGGACACGGATCTCTCGTGCACCACGATACCGCTCCCACTCGCATGTCCCAGTTCCTGGTCAAGCTCGACCGCACTCCGTTGCCCTTCCATGTCCATCCCGTCACTCGCATGATGATCGAGGCCATGGCCGGTCGCCTGCCCCTGGCCGACGGAGCGTTTTTGCGGTTGCTTCTGAATCCTGCCTTCACCGGCCGGATGCTGCGTCGCATGGGAACCGTGGGACGCGAGATGGAGCCCCTGTTCCGCCACACCGCCAACGCAACGGTCATCGCCGGCGGCGAAAAGACCAACGTCATCCCCAGCGAGGTGACCGTCACCCTCGACTGCCGGATGCTTCCCGGTTACGACGCCGAGGACCTGCTAGGCGAACTGCAGCACATCGCCGGCCCCGACATCGAACTCCAGGCCATCCGCTTCGAGCCCAAACCGTGGGTCCTGAACATGGGTCTGTTCGACACCCTGTCCGACATTATTCAGGAACAGGACCCGGAAGGAGTCTCCGTGCCCATGCTCATGCCGGCTGGAACCGACGGCCGCCATTTCGCGACCCTGGGAATTCAGACCTACGGGTGGATGCCCATGAACCTGCCCGCCGACTTCGACTTTCTCAAGACTATCCATGCGGCCAACGAGCGGGTGCCTGTCTCCGCGCTGGAGTTCGGATCCGAAGCCCTGTTCCAGTTGCTGCAGCGCTTCCACGACTGACCGTGCGCTTCCCGTGGCTGCTCCGCGGGTTTTCCGTCGCGGCGGCTTTGGCGATCATCGCCTGCGTCGCTGATCCGATTACCCCGGTTCCCGCCGCGCCGTCCGCCTCCGAGACCCCCACCGACGCATCAGCGCCTCGGGTGGCCCCCACCGTCGCGGCCCAACCCACTTCCCAGGCGACCTCCCTGCCCACGCCTGCTTCAACCATCGTGGTGGCGCCACTGCCGACAACTCGCGCACCCGCGCTGCCGGCGTCTACGCCCACCCGTGGCTCACCACCGACGCCTGTCCTGCCGCAAGCAGCGGAGCCGACCCCTGTCCTGATCCGCTTACGCGATAACCTGGATGACCCCTTGGGCTATTGCATCGATGTGCGTGGCTTCGGCGCCGGCATACGACTTGACGCCGACCTGCAGGCCCATAGCTGCAAATCCAGTACGGCGGACGACCAGTCCTTCACCATGGTGACCGACCCACCGGGCGGAAGCATCCTCCTGGTCCAGTATGACGTCTGTCTCGCCGTAATTGATGCGGAGCTGGGCGCATCCATCTTTCTGCGCCCTTGCGATCACGGGCCGGCATCCCGGGTCCTTGAGTGGCTTGACGATGGGCGGCTGCGTTTGCTCGTGGAGCCGGATGCTTCGCAGGCTCAGTTGTGCGTCGGCGTTGCCGATGGCGATGGCGAGCCGGCCGGAGGCCGCAACCACCTGCGCCGCGATCTGCTCCTCGTCGATTGCCAGGAAGCGGACCCAGCGCTCATCAGGTGGGACCCGAAAAAATAGCAGGGGCGAATGATCATTCGCCCCTGCCTCTATGATCCGGTGCCGCTAGATCGGGTTACACGGTTGCCGCCGTCGCTCCCTTGGCTACTTCGATCAGTCGTTCGAACGCGTCCGGATCCCGAACCGCCATGTCCGCGAGCATCTTGCGGTCGATCTCTATGCCGGCCACAGTCAGCCCGTGCATGAACTGGCTGTAGGTCATGTCATGCTGGCGGCAGGCCGCCCCGATGCGGATGATCCACAGTCGCCGGAATTCGCCCTTGCGCTGCCGGCGGTGGCGGTACGCGTGGCTCCACGCGTGCATCACCGCTTCTTTGGCCCACTTGTAGTTACGACCCGAGGACGCCTGGTAACCCTTGGCGGCTTTGAGGATCTTCTTGTGTCGGGCGCGTTTGGTTACGCCCCTTTTGACTCTTGGCACGGTTCAGGATTCTCCAGTCTATGCGTCGTAGGGTATCAGCCGGCTGAGACGCTTCACGTCCGCGTCGGCGAAGCCGACCTTCTGCGCGAATTTCCGCGTGACCTTCTTGGGTTTCTTCCGCCGGAGGTGGCTGCTCATCCGCTTGCGGCGGAGCAGCTTGCCAGTGCCCGTCACGTGTATGCGGGCTTTGGCCCCTTTGTGGGTTTTCAGTTTGGGCATGTGCGATTATTCCGTAGCTACTGCTTCCTTTCGTTCGTTGCGAGCTGTGATCGTCGGGTTGGGTATCAGGACCATGGACATGGCCCGCCCTTCCATTGACGGCTGCTGTTCCAGCCGAATGTCGTCCTTCATCTCTTCTGCTACGCGCTTCAACAATGAAAGACCGTTCTGCTGGTGAACCGCCTCGCGTCCGCGGAACCGTACCGTCAGCTTGACCTTGTCGCCGTTGCCAATGAACTGGCGCACCTTGCGGAGCTTGGCGTCGAAGTCGTGAGTGCCGATGTTGGGACGGAACCGTACTTCCTTCAGCTCGTTGCTTTTCTGGGATTTGCGGGTCTCTCGTTCCTTCTTGGACGTGAGATACCGGAGTTTTCCGTAGTCCAGCAGCCGTGCGACCGGCGGATCGGCGTTGGGCGCCACTTCCACCAGGTCAAGGTCATTCATCCGCGCCCTGGAGAGAGCGTCGGACACCGTCATCACGCCAAGCTGCTCGCCATCTTCTCCAATTACCCGTACCCGCGGGACGCGTATCTGTTCGTTGACCCTGTACTGCCTGGCTATGGCGTCACCTCCTTGGTGGTGCGTAACGTATAAGGCTGGGACTGGAACCAGTCCCAACCGCTCATCATTGCACTATTCTAGCGGCGGCCTACCGGGCAGTCAACGGTTCGAAAAACGGTTTCGATCGATGCGGGCACTCACCTCGGCTTCCGTCATTCCAATTGCGGACGCGGATGGAGGCCCGGTCTCACGCCGAAATCAGTCCGGCTCTTCATCCGTGTCTTCTTCGAACAGGTCGTCGTCATCGTCGTCGAGGTCGTCCTCGCCGAACAGGTCTTCGTCCTCATCGTCATCCGCGGCGAGCACTTCCAATATCCTGCTCAACTGCTCATCTTCGTCTGCTCCGGCGGCCGCCAACATTCGGGCGCCGTCGAGGGATTCTTCGGGTTCGGGCTCTTCGACGGGGATCGCCGCAAATCCGTAGAACACGTCGCTGTCCAGCACCCTGGCCAGTCCGCCCACGGTCAGTGTGATCGGGCGAATCGGCGACGACCACTTTTCGGTCAATTCGGAGTGCAACGCGGACAGCGTCATCGGCTCGCCTCCCTGCAGCAGCAGTGTGCGGAACACGATCTCTTGCAGGGGCATAGAAGACTGTATGAACTCGGTGTCTCCGGCGCAATGCGTCCTGATTTCCTTTACCAGGTCGGACGGATCCGCGATGTCCGACGGCATTTTGCCGAAGGATGGGCACGCGGTGCTGAGACGGGCGAGGAGCAACGGAATCGGAGACCGGTTCAGTTCCTCCAGTCGTTCCAGGCTGAACCGGTATTCTGGTCCGGCCGATTTGCTATTTCCCGTCACGGTTGTCGTCATGCGTTAACCTCTTCATTCCAGTCCAGCATTATGATCTTTACGGCTTGCCCTGCGTTCTTCCGTGGCAGGTCGGACGGGCAGATCGCCAGTCCGTTGGCCTTGGACAGCGACGTCAGGATATTGGATCCCTGGGGCCCCGTCGGCGTGGCGTACCAGGTGCCGTCCCGGCGCTCAACCTCGACCCGGGCGTACACCCGCCGCCCGTCGCTGTTGAAAATCGGCCCGGTCAACACTCCTTCGACCGTCGGCCGAGCCAGCAGATCTCGTCCCAGCATTCGGCGCACGGCGGCTCGGCCGAACATTTCGAAAGCCAGCAGCGCGCTCACCGGATTCCCCGGCAGGCCCAACAAAGGCAACGGCTCGCGTCCCTCGCGCTGGATAAGCCCGAACGCCAGCGGCTTGGCCGGTCGCATCCGCACCGACCAGAAGTTCATGTCCCCCCGCTGCTCCAGGACGTCTTTGACCATGTCATAGTCGCCCTTGGACACGCCGGCCGATGTGACCAGCAGGTCGGCGTCTGACGCGGCATCGATGCAACGGTGCAGGTCGTCCAGGTTGTCCCGCGCGATGCCGATCATCTTCGCCACGCCACCGGCCGCTCGTACGGCGGCAGCCACGCTGCTGCTGTTGCTGTCGTAGATGTGACCCGGCGCAAGCTCGTCGCCCACCGTGGTCAACTCGTCCCCCGTCGACAGCACCGCGATTACTGGTCGTCGGATCACCCTGGCTGTGGCCAAACCCAACGAGGCCAGCACTCCGGCTTCCGCAGGTCGAACCACCGTACCCGCCGGCAACACCAACTCCCCGGCTCGGACGTCTTCGCCGGCCGGCCGGACATTGCTGCCCAGTGGCAGGGCCTTGCGGATGATGATCTCGTCCAGCGGCGTGCCGTCTCGCCTGCGGTCCAGTTCGTCGGTCTCCTCGAAGGGAACCACGGTGTCCGCGCCATTGGGCACCGGTGCGCCCGTCATGATCCGGATCGCCTTGCCCCCGGTGACCGTCTGATCCGACACCTGCCCGGCCGCGACCGCTGAGATCACCGATAGCTTTGGCGAGTCTGCGTCGGCCGCGGCGATGTCGTCGTGCAGCACCGCGTAGCCGTCCATTGCCGAGTTGGCCAGCGGCGGCAGGTTCAGTGGGGAGGTGACGTCTTCCGCCAGCGCGAGACCCAGGCATTCCAGCACTGGCAGTTCCACCGCGTCCAGCGGGCTGAAGTGGGCGATGATGCGCTCGAAAGCCTGCTCCACCTCCAGCATGTCCTCATGGCCGTGGCCGTTGTCATGACCCCGGTGGCGGCCCCCGTGTCCGTGATGTCCATGAGCACGGTGACCGTCGTCGGCATGCCCGTGATCGACGTTGCCGTGATCATGGATGCTCTCATGGTCCCCGTCGCCGTGGGCGTCGTGGGCGTGCAGTTCTCGCGAGTTCGCGTGAGTAGTCATGGCAATCGCGTCCGTGGCGGCGTGAAGGACGGCAAACAACAAATAATCGTACCACACTCACCCGCTGGTTCCGACCACTTCGGCACGCGAAACCCCTCGGTACCAGGAAACATCCCAGACTTGCGACCGTCGTTGCGGCGCAAACGGGAAACGAGATCCCCGCGCAACCCGGCGTCCTGGTGGACGTTCACCGGGCGGCGCCGGCCTGCGTAGCAGCGGCCCTGGTATGCTACTCGCGAACCGTTGCTCCGGCTTCCCGTTCCAGCGCGCGGGTCAAACCGTTCACCGCACGGTTCACGTCCTCGGCAGTCAGTGTCCTGTCCGCTGACCGGAACCGGATGCGGAATGCCAGCGAACGCGTGCCCTCCGGCAGGTTCTCGCCAGCGTAAACGTCAAACAACTCGGCCCGTTCCACCAACCGCACTCTTTCGATGAGGCCCTGCACCCGGGAAGCCGGCACGTCGGTAGGCACCACCAGCGCCAGGTCGCGGTTTGCCGCGGGGAAACGCGACAACGACTCGAACCGACCGGCGTCCGGGCCTGCCTCCAGCAGATCGTCCAGCCGTACCTCGAAATAGACCACCGGGTCCGGACCCAGGTCGAACGCCTCCCGGATGTCCGGATGCAGCTCCCCAATCACCCCCACACCCGACGCTTGCCCTGCGGCTGCCAGGATCCGAGCGCAGCGGCCCGGATGGAACATCGCATCGTCCTGGGACTCCAACGTTGTGGTTATCCCCACTCGTTCCAGCGCGGTCGCCAGGGTTCCCGACAGGTCAAAAAAGTCCAACGGTTCGCTGGAACTCAGCCAGTTCGCGTCGTAACGCGGTCCGGACATCACGCCGGCTGCAATCTCGCGTTCTACGGGCAGCCCCGCGGCCTGCGGGATGAACGCCCTGCCCAGTTCGAAGAGCCGGAATCCCCCGTCATTATGGCCTCGGTTGTAGGCCAGCGTATTCAGAATGCTAGCCGCCAACGTCGGCCGCATGATGTCCTGTTCGGTGGACATCGGGTTCGTCACTCTAAGCACCCGGGAAACGCCCGCCGCTTCGCCGTTCACGCTTAGACGGTCCAGGTCGTCTGCGCTGACCAGGGGATAGCTGATCGTCTCCTCCATCCCTGCAGCCGACAACGCATCCCGCAGTCCGTCCTTCAACGTAGTCATCTCGTTGGGCTGATGGTAGGGTATCGGCGACGCCAGCATCGTGGTGGGCACTTCGTCGTACCCGATGATGCGGATGACCTCCTCGATCAGGTCCTCTTCAATCGCGATGTCGCTGCGCCAGTAGGGCGGATCCGCCTCCAGGCTGTCGGGTCCCGTGCGCCTCGTCGTGATCCCCAGGCTGTCCAGCACCGTCTCGGCCCGAGCGATGTCCAAGTCCATCCCCAGCACCTGCCGCAGCCGCGCCACCGTCAGGGGCACCGCCGGAACCTCGGCGTCAGCGGAGGGGAACACGTCGATGATGCCGGCCGCAGCCTGCCCGCCCGCGGTTTCCAGTATCAACTGCGTCGCGCGGCGCAGCGCGACGGGAGCCAACTCCGGCCGCAACCCCTTCTCGAAGCGCAGGCTCGCCTCGGTCCGCAGGTTGAGGTCCGTCGACGTGCGCCGGTTGTTCAGCGGATGGAACGTCGCCGACTCCAGCAGCATGTTGGTGGTGTTCGCCGTGATCTCGCTGTTCGCCCCGCCCATGACACCGCCGATGCCGATCGCCTGCGCCGGGTCCGCGATCAGGAGGTTATCGGCGGAGAGTTTGCGGTTCACCCCGTCCAGGGTGGCGAACTCCTCGCCCTCGGATGCTCGCCGCACCACCACGTGGTGGTCGGTCACGGTGTCCAGGTCAAAGGCGTGCAGAGGCTGGTTGAACTCCAGCATCACGTAGTTGGTCACGTCCACCACGTTGTTGATGGGTCGCAACCCGGCTCGGTTCAGCCGTTCCTGCAGCCACTGCGGTGACGGTCCAATGCTGATGCCGGTGATCACCGATGCAGTGTAGCGTTGGCAGAGTTCCGGGTCTTCGATGGTCACTTTGGCTAGTGCATCGACCGCGATATCCGTCTCGGAGTATCTGATATCGGGAACACGCACCGGCTGACCGGTAATCGCTCCGATCTCCCGCGCCACGCCCAGGATGGACAGGCAGTCGCCCCGGTTCGGTGTCAGCTCCAGTTCGAGGAAGGTGTCGCCCAGTACTTCATCCAGTGGGGCGCCCACGACCGCGTCATCCGGAAGAACGATGATCCCCTCGTGCTCATCGGAAATCTCCAGTTCCGCTTCAGAGCAGATCATCCCCTCCGAAACAACGCCGCGTATCGTCGCCGGCTTGAGTTCCTCCCGACGCCCGCTGTGCATGTTCATCAGGGTGACGCCGGGTCGAGCGAAGCAGATCTTCTGGCCAGCAGCCACGTTGGGCGCCCCGCAGACCACTTCCAGCGCCGGTCCGTCGCCCGGATCAACCTCGCAAAGCGTGAGAGTGTCGGCGTTGGGATGCGGCCTCGTGGCGCGGACATACCCGACGACACAGCCCTCCCAGCCGCCGCGCGTGAAGACGTCGCCCACCTCAATGCCCCCCATGGTCAACCGGTGAGCCAACTCATCAGGGTCGAGCGCAATGTCGACGTACTCGGAAAGCCAGGAAAAAGGAATCAGCATCGCATCCGTGACCTGCAACTGATCGCTAACGGATCAGAACTGCCGCAAGAACCTCACATCGTTTCGGTAGAAGTGCCTGATGTCGTCGATCCCGTACTTCAGCATCCCGATGCGTTCCGGCCCCATGCCGAAGGCGAACCCGGTGTAACGCTGGGGGTCGTACCCCACGCCTTCCAGCACCTTCGGGTGTACCATCCCCGCGCCCATGATCTCGATCCAGTCCTCATCCCGGTTGATGGGACGCCGCCCAGTCTCCGGATCCACAAAGTTCGAGATCGACATGTCGACCCCCGGCTCAACGAATGGGAAGTAGTCGCACCGGAACCGGATCTGCCGGTCCTCGCCGAACACACGGCGCGCGAACTCGTACAGCGTGCCCTTGAGGTCGGCGAAGGTGATCCCCTCTGCCACGGCGAGCCCCTCAATCTGGTAGAAATGCCACTCGTGGGTGGCATCGGTGGCTTCGTAGCGGTAGCACTTGCCCGGCACCACTACTCGCACCGGAGGATCCTGCGCCTCCATCACCCGCGCCTGCATCGGGGATGTGTGCGTGCGCAACAGCATCGGTTGCTGACCGTCTTCGTTCACATAATCGATCCACAGCGAGTTCCACATGTCCCGCGCCGGGTGGCCGGCTGGGATGTTGAGCATCTCGAAGTTGTAATGGTCCAGCTCAACTTCCGGCCCCTCCACCACGCTGAACCCCATCGCCATGAACGCCGCGCAAATCTCGCGCACAATCTGGGTAGTAGGATGCAACCGCCCGGTAACCACCGGGCGCCCCGGCAGCGTGACGTCCAGCGCGTCCTGCGACGCCAGCGCAGCCTGGGCAATCTCTCGGGTGCGACGCGCCAGCGCCTCTTCCAGTACATTCTTGGCCTGGTTGGCCTGGGAACCCACCTCGCGCCTTTGGCCAGGTTCCAGTTGCGGCAGCGACCGCAGCAGTCCTGTGAGTTTCCCCCGTCGGCCCAGGTAGGCTACGCGCCACTCCTCCGCTCCGGCAGACTCGCCGATGCTGTTCAGCTCGTCGAGCGCGTCGCGGGTCAGTTGGTTGATGGATTCTACGGAAAGCGCGTCTGGCATGAGAAGGGACACCTGCGCCGGGCAAATACAAAAGGGCAGGCAAAATTATAGGCAGCGCCGCCCGCGAGGGTCAAGAAATCTCCAGACCCAAACGCTCCGCCAACCAGGCTCCCCGCACTTGCGCGTGAATGTGCCCGCCGCCTTCCGCCGCCCCGTCGTAGACCCTGAACTCGCAATCCGGCAGCGCTTCCGCCAGTACCTCTGCAAACGGCAGCGGGCACAGGCTGCGGTCGAACCGTCCCGCGCTCATCAGAACGGGACATCGCACCGCTGGTGCGGTGGTCACCGGGTTGACTACCGACAGCAGTGACTCGACTGCGCTTTCGCTGCCTGGATTTGCCCTCAGGTAATCGCCCAATTCCGCCAGTGGATAGCCCAATCCGGGTTCCAACGCCGCCGCATGCCCCAGCGCCATCGGCGTGTCTGCCGCCACCGCCGCAACTGCAGGTCGGCGGGCTGCGGCAGCCAGCGCCAGGCTCGCGCCCAGCCCTGCGCCCGTGAGCCCCACGGCGCCGGAAAGTTCTGCCACGTTTTGCGCGCTCAAAACGTCCACCGCCCGCAGCGCGTCGGCATACGCGCCGAAGAGCGTGTAGGTACCCGCGCTTTCGATGCCATCGGTCAACAGACCCGGATAGCTCGCCCGCACCTGGCCGTCACTGTTCCGCTGCCCCCGGTGCGTCGCGTTCATCACCACGGCCCGCTCGCGCAGCGGAGTGTAGATGATGTCGTGCACGCTGGCGTAATCGGGCATCCTGACCAGCGCCGGAAACGGCCCGTCCCCGTGCGGCACCGACAGCCACGCGAACAACCGGTGTCCGCCGGCGCTCGTATAGCGCATCTGGAACACGTCCCACTCAGGTTGCGAATAGAACGCGTCGCGCGCAATCTCAATATCAGGCGCAGTTTCGGCCAACTGCGCCTCGATCCTATCCCAGAAATCGTCGGACCGCTGTCTTGCGGATGTCATGTCGTCGTCGCCCGCGCGTTGTCCACGCCGATGCGTTGTTCCAGCCAGGCCCGTTCCCGCCCCGGGTACTCGTGCGCGTTGCCGTGACCCGACTCCGGAAACAGCCACAACTCCCGCTCACCGCCCAGCAGCCGATACGCCGCGTAGCTGGTTTCGGGAGGGCAGACCTCGTCCTCCATGGCAATACCCACCACCATGGGGCACTTGATGCGCGGCGCGAAGTTCACCGCGTCAAAATAGCGCAACGTGTCCAGCATCTGCTCGGTCCTTTCCGGATACGCCCGCTGGTAGCACGAAAGCTCGTCGTATGGGTAGCTGCGCAGCATCCGCGTGGACTCCGGGTAGCAGCACAGGAACGGGTAGCCCGCGACGCCGGCCTTGATCTCGGGTCGCAGCGCCGAGGTGATCAGGGTCAATCCGCCGCCCTGGCTGCTGCCGCAGCAGTAGATCCGTTCGGCGTCAATTTCCGGCCGCGAGAGCAGGAAATCGACCCCGCGCACGCAGTCTGAGATAACACCCTTGTAGCTGTACGTGTCCCGGTCCTCAACCCCGCTGGTCAGCAGGCCAGGGTACCCGGGATTGAACTCGCCACTGCTGGGCAGTTTGCCTCGTACCGCCACCGATAGAACGGCCACACCCTTCGCGCCCCAGTCCCGTCGCAACGCTGGCTCGGATTTGTACCCCGGCAGGTGCAGTATCGCCGGAAACGGACCATTGCCCTCGGCCGGCAGCGCGTACCACGCGAATATCTCCAGTCCGCCGAGGCTCCGATACGTCACCTGGTGCACCCTCGCAGTATCGCTGCTGCGCAGCGGGTCCCACTCGCACGTGGCGTCCAGCGGTGTCCCGTCGAGGTCGGACCGCACTTCCTGCCAGAAACGATCGAAATCGTCAGGGCACGTAACCTCGGTGACGAATGACTCCAGGTCCGCTTTTGTGGCCATGTTCAGGCTCCTTGCATCGCGTGCGACGGCCCCATTATAGCCTCACGCCAATCCCGACGAATACGACTGCCAGCCGCCCGACCGGGCGATCATTTTCTCCGCCAATAGCATCATCCACGTCAATCCTGTGCATCCATGCGATATTGCGCTTCCCAACCGTCGGCCAGAGTGCCCGGTGTTATAATTCCGCCACTTGCCGCCGCACGAACATCGGCGCGTTTCAGGAGCAAACACCTATGAAAGCTGGGTTTATCGGGGTTGGCAACATGGGCAACCCCATGGCCGCCAACATGATCAAGGCTGGGCATCAGCTTACCGTCCACGACCTGCGCCGGGAATCCGCAATCAACCTGCTGGAAATGGGCGCTGAATGGTCCGACACGCCTTCCGGCTGCGTGAGCGGCAACGATGCCGTGTTCACCTCTCTCCCCGTGCCGAGGGACGTCGAAGCCGTCGTCATGGGCGAGAACGGCATCATGTCCGCCGCCGGCTCCGGCGACGTTTACGTCGACCTCTCCACCAATTCGCCCACAGTCATCCGCCGCATCCACGACGATTGCGCCGCCCGCGGGGTGACCGTGCTGGATGCCCCGGTGAGCGGTGGCGTGTACGGTGCGGCCGCCGGCACCCTGGCCGTCATGGTTGGAGGCGACGAAGACACCTATAACACCGTCAAACCCATGCTCGACGCCATCGGCGCCCACGTGGTCTATTGCGGCGAAATCGGCAACGGCATGGTCACCAAGATCTGCAACAACCTTCTCTCAATGGGCATCGGTGTGCTGATGGCTGAGGCCCTCACGCTGGGCGTCAAGGCTGGCGTTTCCCTGGAGACCCTCGCCGATGTCATCGCCAACAGCAGTGGCGGCAACCGGCGCCTTGTCGAAAAGTTCCCACGATACCTCTTTGCGGATAACTTCGAGCCTGGCTTTGCCACCGCCCTGGCCGCCAAGGACGTCCGTCTCGCCACCGACCTCGGCCGCGAGTACGGCATCCCCATGGAACTTTCCAACCTGGTCGACCAGCGCCACGTCGAAGCCCTCTTCCGCGGCTGGGGCCCCGAGGACTCCGACGCAGTCGCCAAGCTCCAGGAGGAAAAGTCCGGCGTCCAACTCCGCTTCGGCAACATGGGAGAAAGCTGACCCATCGCTAATGGGTCAGCATGCGGCGAGGCTGGATTTGTTCCGATCGATCCACCCCACGACCGGCAAGCCCGCGTACACCACCCGCTACGTGTACGCCGACACCACGCTGTCCACCCACGGTGGCAACGTCGGCAAGGTCAGCGTCACCAGCGAGGAGCACACGCGCCTCCAGCAGATGGCCGAATACCTCGAACGCTGTTGCAATGACCTCAACGCCGACGGATACGACGTCATCGCCATCACCCCCGTCATCAGCGGCCGTACCGCCTACACCCACTCGGAGGCCACCGACATCCACCCCGGCCACGGATATAGCGTCACCGACGGCCTTATTATCACCGGCCGCCTCAAACCGCCCGAGACTAACTCATGAGCCAATCCTCACCCATAGAACCTTTCAACGAGCCGCCGGCGGCCATCGCCGACTATCGGCAGCAGGCCCGCGAGTTCCTGGTCAAAAGCCGCCAGTACCTAGCCGACGACGACCTCCATCAGGCCGCCGAAAAAGGCTGGGGGGCCGCAGCCTGGATGGCCAAAGCTGTCGCCGAAGCCCAGGGTTGGCAATATAAGCGCCACGAAGAGTTCGCGGACATCGTCAACCGCACCCGCGGGATGTCTGGCGACGAGCGATTACGGACGTATCGTCGCGTGGCCAACGAATTGCACGGGTACTTTTACACTCGCAAGAGGTTCTTGGATCCGGAAGACATCAGCGATGGTCTGGATCGGATCGCTGAGCTCCTCGACATCCTCGAACCCCTCACCCAAATCAGCACCACCTAGGAGTCACACATGACCAGCAGCGCAGAACGCCATGTTGAAACCGCCGACACCATCGAGGCTATCGAGGAATGCTTCCGCATGGGCTGGACCGACGGCCTTCCCGTCGTCCCGCCCGCTGACTATAAGGTCCGCGAGATGCTCTCGTTCGCCGGCCTCACCGGCGAGGAGGAACTGCTCAACCTCGACATGCGCAGCCGTGTCATCACATCCGAGAACGCCGCTGCCAACGCCGTAATGGCAGGCTGTGAGGCCGAGTACTTCCCGGTCCTCGTCACCGCCCTGCGCACCCTCGAGGAAGAGCGCAACTTCGTGAACATGGCGGCGTCCTCAACCAGTTCCCCCAGCATCCTCATGGTGCTCAATGGCCCGATCCGCGAGGCGCTTGGCATCAACAGCCGTGACGGTCTGTTCGGACCCGGCTTCCGCGCCAACGCCAGCATCGGCCGCGCCGTCCGCCTGTGCTTCATGAACGGCTTCGACGCCTGGCCCGGCCAACTCGACCGCGGCACACTGGGCACCCCGGCCAAGTACACCTTCTGTATCGCCGAAAACGAGGAGACCTCCCCGTGGGAGCCGCTGCACGTCAGTCGCGGCTTCGACGCCTCCGATAGCGTGGTTACCGTAGCCGTCGCCTACAACCCGGTCAGCGTGCCCAACAGCTACGCCCACAACGGCCGCGCCATTCTCCTCTCCATCTGCGACGCCCTGCGCTCCGCCGCCCTCGCCCATCGCTACCCCGCCCAGTGGGTCATCGTAATCGGACCCGAGCACGCCATCACCCTCCAGGGTGACGGCTGGACCCGGCGCGATATGCAGGACTTCCTCATTGAGAACAGTGGCCGGTCCCGCGCCGAGCTGGTGCGCCTCGGCTCCAAGCAGGGCCCGGAACAGCCTGGCGACGAGGAACTCATCATGCGCTGTGCCATCGACCCCAACGACATCCTCATCATGCACGGCGGTGGCACCGGCGGCCGCTACAGCGCGATCATCGACACCACCGGCTACCGCATCCGCACCCGGAAGATCTCTGCCAACTAGTAGGCCGGGGGTTCAGATCGGTCGGCCGTCCTTTCGTAAGGGGTTACGCAAACCCGACATTTGACGGTACAATTCGCTCACATAGTTCGTTTCATCCACACGCCCGCATCAACGGAGGTCACCCATGACAACCGCCGAATCGAGCCGCCTCAGGCTCGTCAACCCCAAGGGCACCGAGCTGCCCCAGTCCGAATTCCGGATGAATGACCGCTCCTCCGGCCTTGCCGGCAAGCGCCTGGGCCTGATGGAAAACTCCAAGGCCAATGCCGACAAGCTCCTGGTCGAGCTCGGCAACATCCTCAACGAGCGCCACGGCTTCGCCGAGATCAAGTTCTACGACAAGGGCCACGCCAGCCTGCCGGCCAAGCCGGATATGATCGACGAGATCTTGAGTGAGGTTGACTACCTCATCACCGGGGTTGGGGATTGAGGGTCCTGCAGCTCGTGCAGTGTGCACGACGGAATCGACATGGAAAAGCGCGGCGTTCCTACCGCCGCCATCATTACCCACGTCTTTCTCAACACCGCCCAGGCCATGACCCGCATGATGGGTGTGCCCGACTACCGCTACGTCGTCGCTCAGCATCCCCTGTCCAGCCTCACTGACGAGCAGGTCAAGGCCCGCGCCGCCGAAATCGCCGACGAGGTGGAGTCGATACTGACCGGCCAGCCCGTCGCCGCCTAGGCATCCGCGTTTCCGGGCCGCCGCAGTGGCGACTCCCGGCACATCGCAACCGTCTCGCCTGCCCATAGACCCGGCCATCCGGCCCGGTCTGGCAGGCGAAACTCAATTGACCGTTGCCGCTGAACACCTGGCTCCCCATACTCCCAAGTTCAGCACCCCGGCAATGGTCATGCTCATGGAGCAGGCCTCATATCAAGCGGTCCTGCCCCTGCTCCACCCGAGCCAGACCGTGGTCGGCTACGAGGTAAACGTCAAGCACCTGGCCCCGGCAGATGCCGGATCAGTGGTCAGCGCGCGCTCCGTTCTCACCGACGTGTCCGGCAACAAGCTACGGTTCGAGGTGACAGTCCATCACGGTGATCTGTTGCTCGGGACCGCTGAGCACAAGATGGCCATCGTCACTCAGGCGGCATCTGGCAGTTGACCGCTGCCTGCTGCTCCAGCGCGCTGCCACATCCTTACTGGAGGTCCTCATGTCCTGGATCCGCGAAACCGACGTCGCCGTCCCTGCGGTGATCAGTTGCATGTCCATCAACCCCGACCTCATGGCGGCGGTGCAGAACCTCAACGCCAAGGCCACTTTCGGCTCGTCAGCGCTCACCCGCACGCAGGAGGAGGCCATTTCCACGGTGGTGTCCCTGGTCAACCGCTGCCGCTATTGAGCCGTCGCTCACGGAGGGTTCCTCCGTCAGCACTCCGGCGATCCCGAATACGCCAGCCACATCATTCACGACTACACCCAGGCCGATCTCGACCCGCAGACGCGAGCCATCCTCGATTACGCGGTCAAGCTCACCCTGACCCCGGCCTCCATGCAGGAATCTGACGTCGCCTTCCTGCGGTCAGTCGGTCTGACCGACGAGCAGGTGCTGTCCATCGTCGCCATCACCTGCGTGTTCAACTTCATGAACCGATTGGCCGACGGCCTCGGCGTTGAAATCCCCGAAGGTCGCGAGGCGATCATGGGCCAGTGGCTCTCCAGCGCAGCCAGGCAAACCCAGGACTGGCTGCTCTCACCCGACGCGGTGGCCGTGTCCTGACCTCACAAACCTCGAGGCAACGATCGTTCGACCGACACTTTCGCGGAGGACCCATGACGCTCCTACCATCCGGCCGGCCCCGTCTGCAGGATAAAGTCGCCATCGTTACCGGCGCCGGATCCAGTGGCCCCGGTGTCGGCACTGGCAAAGCCGCATCCATTCTCTTCGCTCGCGAAGGCGCTCGAGTCCTTCTGGTCGACCGCAACCTCCAGGCCGCCGAGGAGACCCTCGCCGTGATCCACGAGGAGGGCGGGGAGGCCTCTGTTATCGCCGCCGATGTAACCTCCGCGGCCGACTGCGAGGCCATTATGGACGCTGCTGTGGACCGCTACGGCGCGCTGCACGTGCTCTTCAATAACGTCGGCATCACCGGGCCCGGAACCCCCACCGATGTGGAGGAATCCGTGTGGGACAACGTCCTGGACGTCAACCTCAAAAGCATGATGCTCACCACCAAGTACGCGGCCTCGAAGATGATCGACGCGGGCGGCGGCAGCATCATCAACATGTCGTCCATCGCCGGCGTTCGCGCTGGTAGCGGCCTCGCCAGCATCCCCTACTCGGCTTCCAAGTCCGGCGTCATCGGCATGTCCGAGACCATGGCCGTCCACCTCGGCCGCGACAACATCCGCGTAAACGTCATCGCCCCGGGCCACATCTACACCCCCATGGTGGCCGGCGCCATGGCTGAGGAAACCCGCGAAAATCGCCGAAAGGCCGGCCCGCTCGGGGTCGAGGGCAACGCTTGGGATATTGCCTACGCCGCCCTGTTCCTCGCCAGCGATGAGGCGCGGTGGGTTTCGGGGATTGTGCTCCCCGTCGACGCCGGGCTGCTCGCCGCCACGCCTCTCGCGATGTACAACCGCATCCGCGACGAGTAGCCGTCGGTCCCCCCGACACTGCCAATCAATCACCGAACCACGGCCCCGCCAATCCTGCGGGGCCGCATCTTTATCGGCGCGGCCCACCCACGCAATGATCAACGGGGCTCAGATCCGCCGGCACCACGACGTCAACCAGCTGATATCGCGGGTGCGCGCTGACAATCCGGTCAAGCCTGCAACAACCGCCGCGTCAGTAAATCACCCCTTCCGCTTCCAACCGCTCGATCTCGCTGTTCGGCATCCCCAGCAACTGCCCGAACACGTACGCGTTGTCCTCGCCGATGTTGCTGTACTTGCCGAACGGTATGGGCGTTGCCGACATCTTCGCCGGTATCGACCACGAAACGCTCTCGCCCTCGGTCCACTCCGTCGCCTTCACATCCCGTTGTGCTTCCCAGTATTGGGTGTCCTGGTAAAACTGCCGCGACTTCAGGTGCGCGTTTTCGTTCAGGTCCTGCCCCTGCGACACCATCCCGGCTGGAACTCCCGCCGCTTGCAGCTTTTCCATCAGATCCAGTGACTCGTGCTGCCGTGTCCAATCGGCGATCCCGGCGTCCAGCGTGTCCTCGTTGCGCCGGCGGCCCAGTCGTGTTTCGTATTCCGCGGCCGCCGCCCATTCCGGATCGCCCATCGCCTTGCGGAGCTGCACCCACTGCTCGTCGTCCGAAACCGCGATCGCAATGTATCGGTCCTCGCCCGCGCACGCGTACACGTTGTGCGGCACGGCCCAGGCGTCCCGGTTGCCCCGTCGCTGCGGGCCTCGTCCGTTCACCTGGTAGTCCAGCAGCGCCGGCCCGCCGGTGGCCACTCCGGATTTGAAGATCGAGGACTCCAGCGTCGCCGTCTTCCCGGTCAGGTTACGCCGCATCAGTGCGGCGATGATTCCCGCCGGCTGGAACACCCCGGTGTGGTAGTCCGAGTAGGACGTGTTGACCACCCCCGGGGGCTCGTCCGGCAGCCCGGTCATCAGCGAAACTCCGGACAGGTGCTGGACCAGTATCCCGAAGGACTTGTAGGTGTAATACGGTCCGTGTCCCCCCAGCCCGGTCTGCCACATGATGATCGCGTCCGGTCTCTGCTTCCGGATTTCCGGAAAGTCGATCCCCCAGCGATCCAGCACGTTGCGCCTGAAGTTGGTCATAATAACGTCGCTGATCCGCACCATCTCCAGCATCAGATCCCGCCCCGCCTCGGTTCGCACGTCCAGCGTGATCCGACGCTTCCCGCGCTGGTACTCCGGCTGGCCGGCCCCTCTCGACCACGCCGGGATGAACGACATCTCGTCCAGCACCTTGTTCGTCTCGACCTTGATCACCTCCGCCCCGAGAGAACCCAGGATCCTCCCCGTCAGCGGCAGCGCCACGTAAGGGCCGAATTCCACCACCCGAATGCCCGACAACGCGGACGGCCCAACTTGCGGTAGCTGCGTGACGCTGCTGGTCATTCCCTCACTCCTCGATGGCCCCGAGCCATCCTGCTCTCGCCTGGCAACATGCCAATCAGATCACGTTATCGGCTTTTAGTTGGGCGATGTCTTCTGCGGTCATTCCCAACTCGCCCTGGTACACCGCGACGTTGTCCGCGCCCAGTGCTGGCGCCGGCCGGCGCCGCGCCGATACTTCCTCGCTATGAAATATACCCAGCGGGTACTTGATGGTCCCGATAGACCCGTCTTCGTGCTCGATGTCATACCAGAATCCCGACTCCGCCAGTTGCGGGTCGGCCAGGAGGTCCGCCACCTCGTTCACCGGCAGGAACACCAGGTTCCGCCTCTGCCCCTCGTGGAACAATTCCTGCACCGTGAAGTTCTCCGCAAACTCCAGGAACAGCGCGGTGATGATGTCGATGTGCTCCGCCCGGTCCTGGTTCCCTCCCCGGTACGCCTCGTTGAGCACCTCGTCGTTCCCGGTCACCTCGTGGATCCACTCCGCCAGCGCGTCCCACTCCCGGGGTGTTATCACACCGGCAGCGATCCAGCCGTCCTGGCACGGGTACGCCCCCAGCGGAATGACCAGCGTGGAGTTGGTGCCCACCCGCGTCACGTTCTGACCCAGCTTCCTCCACAGCAGCGCCGGATGCGCGTCCGTGTAGTAGGTGATCAGCGCCTCCTGAGAGGACACGTCGATGTGCTGACCCACGCCTCCATCGGCAAAGTCCCGGTAGTACAGCGCCGCCAGTATTCCAACCGCGGCGTACTGCGCCCCTGGATAGTGGCTGTGCTCGTTTCCCTGCCGCACCGGCGGCTCGTCTGGCTCCCCGGTGATCTGCATGTACCCGCTGGCCGCCATCACCACCAGGTCGTCGCCCGCGTAATCCGCCCACTCGCCAGTGGACCCGAAAGGCGTCACCGACGCCATGACCAACCCGGGGTTATCGCCGCGCAGGTCATCGTACCCAATGCCTCGATCGGTCAGGTAATGGCGGTCGTAGCTCTCGATGATGACGTCGGCGTCCGCAGCCAAACGCCGGAAAACACCGCGCCCCGCATCGGTCTCCAGGTCCAGCGTGATCGATCGCTTGTTGGTGTTGTAGAAAAGGAAATCCAGGCTCTGCTCGCCATCGGATACGTCTCCAGGATACGGCCCCAGCGTCCGCGAAGGGTCTCCTGATGGCGGTTCCACCTTCACCACGTCCGCGCCGTAATCTGCCAGCAGTCGGCCGCAGAACGCGGCTCGTCGGTCCGTCAAATCCAGGATCCGGTAAGGCGGTATCAGGTGCTCGCCAGTGTATTCGTCGAACCGAGGCATTGGCTGTAATTCTCCGTGTCCGTGATGCCGAACCCTGCCGGCTGCGTCCCGTCAATTTATCGCCGCCCAATCGCGGTGTCAAAAGGCAAACTGCGAATACACCACCGCTATAATGGGTTCCGCCCACATTCTTGACCGTTGAGAGCACCCATGAGCACGATGCATCCCACCGATATCAACGCGGCCCTGGTCAACCTGGTCCGCAAGCGCAGCCCGGAACGCTGGCAGTCCGTCCCTATCGGTCTTACGCCGTTGTGGCGCCCAATGCTGGCCTTGATCGACAACCGCAGTCTGCCTTTCTCCGATGACGACCACCGTCCCACGGTCTTGCTGGTCGCGGGCTTGCGCGGCGAGACCATGGACACCCCGCGTATCCTCGTCGCTCTCGACCAATTCGCGCGGTCCTCTGCTGCCGGCGCGTCGGGGGTCGCCCTCAGCGTCCTCGCCGCCAGCAATCCCGACGCGCTGGCCGGCGGCGACTGGGAACCCGCGGCTGGAGATCCAACCGACCTTACCCAGGGTTTCCCGCCCGACGGCGGTTTCTACTCCGACGAAACCGGCCCTGAAAACCGCTACCTGTGGCGATGGGTTTGCTATCAGGCCCCGGATCTCCTTGTCGAAGTGGCACTGTCCGACGACTCCGCCCGGCAACCCCACTGGGAGGCCAACGCAGCCGCCGTCGGCAACCCGGTTGCCTCGGCCCTGGGAGCCTCGGCAACCTCCGATAACGACTCGCTGGTCGCCGCTCTCGGCCGCCCGTCCGAAGACAGCCCCGGTGTCATCCCTGCGCTGCGTCTTACCACCCATTGGACCGGCGTTACCGACTCCCTGCAATCGCTATGGGCCGTAACCAAGCAGGGCTCCGACGTCCCACCGTCGCCAGCCCGCCTCGCTCTCGACGCCCGTCGCCGTCGCTCTCCAGTGGAAATCGCCCGCATCCTGGCCGGACGCTACGGCCATGCCTTAGACCCGGTCAACTACACCCAGGGCGTCGGCATCAGCGGGCGCCTCCGCCTGGCCGCCCTCGATGACGCGTTTCCAAACCCCACAGACGACATCGCCGCGATGATCGACCACATCGCTGCCGACCCGCCGGCCTACCTGGCTGACGCCGGCGGCGCAGCCCTGGCCGGCGTCGTCTGGGCCGCTCGCTTGGCCGATTACACCGGCGACGAAAAATACCGCCGCCTCTTCTTCTACGCGGCTGATCGTTTCGTCGCCCGTGGTTCCGGTGAAGCGCCGGCTCCGTGCGACCCCGACTTCCGTGTCGAGGATATGTTTATGGCCGGGGCCATGCTCGGCCGAGCCTATCGCATCTCCGGCGACGACCGGTACGCCGATCTCCTGGCGACCTTCCTGCTCGATGGGGGCGACGTCCAGGAGGCCAACGGTCTGTTCCGCCATGCCCAGTCCGCCCCGTTCTACTGGAGCCGCGGCAACGGGTTCGCCGCCTTGGGTTACGCCGAAGCCCTGACCTATTTGCCGGACGACCATCCGGCCCGCGAAACCCTCCTGCAGCGTCATCGCCGCCACCTGGACGCCCTGCTGCGTGTCCAGCAGACCTGGGGCACCTTCGGCGAACTCGTCGATCTGCCCGGCGCCTGGGGCGAACTGACCTCAACTTCCATGGTCGGATACGCCCTGGCTCGCGGCCTCCGCCTCGGCTGGCTGACCTCTGATGATGACGCCGGCTACACGGCCGCCCTGCGGGCTTGCTGGAGGGCCTTGTCAGAGCGCATCGACGAAGCGGGTGGAGTGGTCGACGGCTGCATCAGCACCGGCGTCATGCCCGACCAGCGCGCCTACCTGAACCGCACCGCCGTCAACGGATACGACGACCGCACCGGCAGTCTTGCCCTGTGGTTCGCTTGCGAAATGGCCCAGCAACCCTAGCGAAAATCCGTGCTAAAATCGCCCAATGGTGGCCTGGCCGCCACCGGGGGAGCCAATCATGCTGACCAGGCTGGAAGTCAACGGATTCAAAAACCTGGTAGATTTTTCTGTTGATTTTGGCCCCTTCACGTGCATCACCGGACCCGGTGGGGCGGGAAAGTCCAACCTGTTCGACGCCATTCAGTTCCTGTCGCTGCTCACCGAGTTGCCGATCAACGAGGCCGCGTCGCGCATCCGGAACCCGGGCCGCGGACCCGGTGATATCGCCGATCTGTTCTTCTTCAACGGCAGTCAACGAACCCACCGGTTTGAAATCGCCGCAGAGATGGTCATTCGGGGCAAGGTCAACGATGACTTTGGCCGAGATGCCGAAGCTTCGTCCTCGTTCTTGCGTTACGAGGTTTCCTTTCGCTATGTCCCGCCATCTTCGGTCGATGGATCGATCGGTGGAATCATCCTGGAACGGGAAGAACTCCGTCCCATCATCGAGGCGCGCGCAGCTCGCCACCTGAAGTTTCCTCACAGCAAGAGCAGATTTCGAGACGGCGCCGTCTACAACAGCCGACACGCCCGCAGCGGGTTCATATCCACCAGCGACGATCCTGAAACAGGACAACCGGTTGTCATGGTGCACCAGGATGGTGGTTTCCCGGCACGGGGGAAACCTTCACCCGCGAATGGAGCCAGACGCACCGCAGTCGGCACCGAGAACACAGCCGCGACCCCAACCGTCCTGGCCACTAAACGGGAGATGCAAAGCTGGCAGGTTGTGAACCTGGATCCCGTGGCCATGCGCCGGCCTGACCGGTATAACCAGCCTCCCGGTGTAGCCAGCGACGGCGCCCACATTCCCGCGACGCTGCATCATTGGATCAGGACCGCCCAGGAGCACGGGCATGATCCAGATTCTGCACTGGACCGGTTGACCGCGTCGATTTGTGATGTGGTTCCCGTGGGCAAGGTCAGTGTCTTGCGGGAGGATGCGTTGGGTTTGCTTTCGCTCGTATTGGACGAGCCGTCTGGGATAACATTTGGCGCTTCAGCGGTGTCGGATAGTACGTTGCGTTTCCTGGCTTTCGCGGCCTTTGCCCAAACTCCCGCTCCCCCGTCACTCCTCTGCATCGAATCGCCGGAAACCGGATTGGCATTGGACAGCCTGGATGCGTTGAATTCGATCCTGCACCAAATGGCGGCCAACCCCCACGAAGAAATCGGACCGGACAACCCTCTGCGCCAGGTGATTGCCATCAGCCAATCGCCTTACCTGTTGCAGGCGCAGGAGATGCAGGACTTGCTCCTGGCTCAGCCACTGTGGTCTACCGTTGCCGGATCGGACCCAAACCAACACATTCTGCGATGTCGCCCTCACGCCGGTACCTGGCGGTGCGTGGACTCGGAAGGTGGAATTGACCTGACGTCCGTGGTGACCTATCCGTTGCCAGCCCAGAAACTGCAAATCGGTTTCCCCTCTCAGTTCTGGAACGACGCATAACCGCTTCTGTCCGGGGTCAGGTCTTGTCGATCATCGACCCCGCCGATGATCTATAATCGCCCGATCATTACCGCGGCTATTGACTAAGTGCACGTCCTGATCGCCTACATATCTCAGCGGACCCCGTTCTACTACGGGTGGATTGTGCTGGGCACCGCCGGCAGCAGCATGTTCGTCCGCAACGCGGCGGGCAGCTTGACCTTTGCCGTTTTCGTGCCGCTCATCGCCGACGAAACCGGATGGAGCCGGGCGCTCATCGGAGGAGCCGCAGCCGTTGGCGGACTGCTGGCCACCGGCGCGTCCCCTCCCGTGGGCTGGGCCATCGACCGCTACGGAGCGCGGGCGGTGCTCGTTTCTTCGTTGATCATCATCGGCCTGAGCACGATGGCCATGGCGTGGCTCTCCGTCCATATCGCCATCTTCTACTCGGCGTTGGCCATCGGCCGCATCATGTTCAGCAGCCCGCTCAACGTCGGCGCAGCAACTGTCGTCGGACGCTGGTTCGTGCGTCAGCGCGGCCGCGCCACGGGGTTGCTGTTCCTGTCCCACTCCGGCGGCATGATTGCTTTCCCGCTGGTGGCGACGTGGGTCAGCGTGACCTACGGATGGCAGGTTGCCTGGATCGTCCTCGGTCTGATGGTGTACGCCATTGCACTGGCGCCCGCCGCGCTTCTGGTCGCCCAGCGTCCCGAGGATGTCGGCCTCCTCCCCGACGGCGACGAACCGGACTCGGCCAACGGGGTTGATGCGTCGGACTCGCCGGCCGCTGCAACCGAATCCGCCCTGGAATGGACCACACGCCAGGCATTGCGCACACCGGCCCTATGGGTGCTGGCCATCGGAACCGGCTTCCTCTTTCTGTTGCAGTCCGGCACCAATGTGTACCAGGCGGACTTGCTGCGTTCCCGCGGCATCGACCTTTCCCTCTCTCAGCTCAGCATCGTCGTGAACGCCGCCGGGACCGGGCTTGGGAGCATGCTCTGGGGACGCGTGGTCGAGAAGATGCAGGTTTCGTACACCTACGCCATCGTCGCCCTCGTCATGGCGATAGCCTGCGCCCTGTTCGTGGTCGCAGACACTGTCGCGCTGGCTTTCTTCGCCGCCGGCCTGTTCGGTGTCGCCGTGGCCGGCATCCTGGTGGTGCCCGCCGTTGCATACGCGAACTTTTTCGGGCGGGAGTCCCTGGGAACCATTCGCGGCGTGACCGAGCCCTTCACCTCCCTGGGTCAGGCGATTGGAGCCGTCGCGTCAGGCTTGGTGTACCAATTCGCTGGTGGCTATGGCATTGCCTTCATCATTTACGCCGTCCTGGGCGCGGTCACTGCCCTGGCTCTGCTCCTCGCCAAGCCGCCGGTGCATCCCCAGGCCCACCCGGCGCTGTCTTCCGAAACCGCCGACTAACCGGCCAGTTCCACCCGCCTCAGCATCAACGCATCCGACGACATGATCTCTTCCACCTGCGCTGGGATGTCCTCGAAGGTGTCCAGCGCGGCGCGGATGAGCCGACCAGACAGGCCGCCGCAAGCGTCGCTGCCCAACAGTACCGCCAACTCCGCGGCCCTCTCGATCGAGGCGCCTCCTCCTGATGTGACCTGCACTCCCTTTTCGTACATTTCCATGTCCCCGGCCGTCAGGGCCATGTCACGCACCTCTTCCCACATCCGGGTGTGAATGGAGCCCGGGCTGATTGCATTGACCGTCACTCCCGTGCCCGCCAGTTCCACGCTCAGGTTCTCGGTCATGTTGACGATGGCTGTTTTCGCTGCGTCGTAGGATGTGTCATTTGGCCCGCCCACGCCGGACATGTTGACTATCCTCCCCTGGCCCCGCTCCAGCATTCCCGGTATCACCGCCCGACAACCGTAGTACGTGCCCAGCACGTGTACCGAAATCACGTTGACCCATCGGTCCGGATCCAGTTTCCACAGCGGACCGATCTCTCCAGAGTTCCCCGCGTTGTTAACCATCACATCTATAGTGCCGAACCGTTCCAGCGTAAGAGACACCGCATTCTCCACCTGTTCCCGGTCCCGCACGTCCGCGATGGCCGTGGTCACCTCGCTGCCGAACTCCGCTCGGATCTCTTCAGACGTCGCACTAAGTTCGGCGTCAGTGCGCGCTGCCAGCGCCAGCACTGCTCCCTCGGCCGCGTAGGCTCGGGCAATCGCCCGCCCGATCCCGCGTCCGCCGCCGGTGATCAGCGCCACTTTCCCCTGCAGTCGTCCCTCGTCTGCCATTTCCATTCTCCTCGAAACTCCGAGCGCCACCCTTGCGATGGTACAATTCGGCAACATACTACACGACGGGAGAAGGCTCATGAGCGACGCATCCCAGGCGACCGTCCCGACCGTCTCGTTCACCAGCATGGCCGCCGGCACCCGCGAGGACTACGAACTCCTCGAGACCCTCGAAGCCCAGTTCGCATCCACCACCGCCGACCGGGTGCTGGAACAATTGCGTGGCCTCGCCGGCTCACTGGCCGGTTATAAGGTGGACCGTCTCGAGCACTCGTTGCAGTCCGCGACCCGCGCCCACCGCGATGGCGCCGACGAGGAAATGGTCGTCGCTGCTTTACTGCACGACATCGGCGACTTGCTCGCGCCGCACAACCACAGTGAAATGGCGGCGGCCGTTCTCAGGCCCTACGTCACGGAGCGCACCTATTGGGTGGTTCGACAGCACGGCCTGTTCCAGAGTTACTACTACGCGCACCACATGGGTGGCGACCGCAACGCACGCGACCGCTATATCGACCACGAGTGGTACCAGGATGCGGTGGACTTCTGCCACCGCTGGGATCAGTCCTCGTTCGACCCCGAGTACAACACCCTCTCGTTGGAATTCTTCGAGCCGATGGTTCGTCGGATTTTCGCCCGTGAGCCCTTCAGCGCTGGTAAGGAGTAGACATGAGCTTGGAAGGAAAGGTTGCGCTGATTACCGGCGCCGGCGGCATGCGGGGCGTCGGCCGTGCCACCGCGCTCAAGCTGGCATCCCAGGGAGCCCAGGTCGCCATCAGTGACGTTCGCCGCCCTGTTGACGACCTCCCGCCGGGCGAAGTCCGGGCTGAGTGGCAGTCCATAGACAGCGTGGCCGAGGAGATCCGAGCCCAGGGGGGACAGGCCTTGCCCGTGTATGCCGACCTGTCAAACTCCGATGAAATCGAAGGACTGGTGGCCGAAACTGTTAACCACTACGGCCGTTTGGATATCATGGTCAACAATGCCCGGGCCATCATTGGGCGGGATAAGGTCCCGGTAACCGACTTGGAGGAGGACGTGTGGCAGCATTTCCTCGCTATCAACACCACCGCCGTTTTCCTGTGTACCAAGTATGCCGGGCGTGAGATGGTTCGTCTGGGTAACGGCGGGCGCGTGGTCAACATCGCCAGCAACGCCGGCAAGCAGGCCAGCGCCGACGGCGCCGCTTACTCCGCCAGCAAGTTCGCCGTCATCGGACTGACCCAGGCGTCTGCCATGGATCTCGCTCCCCACGGTATCACCGTCAACGCAGTCTGCCCGGGCCCCATCAACACCGACCGCATGAGCTACTGGGAACGCGACCAGGCCGCTCAGCGGGGACTGACCCAGGAGGAATTCCGCGCCCAGGTGGTGGCGGCCTCCTCCGACCGCACTCCCCTCGGTCGCATCGCCGAACCGGAAGACGTGGCGAACCTGGTGGCGTTCCTGTCCGGTCCTGACTCGAGCTTGATAACCGGCCAGTCCTACAACGTCAACGGCGGCATATTGTTCCACTGACGCTCCCGACTAAGCCCACTGAGGTGTCTCCTTATGCAGTATGGCATTACACTCCCCGGCCGGGGTCCCCTGTCCACTCCAGACAGCCTGGCGACCGTTGCCCAGCGGGCTGAAGCGCTAGGCTTCGACTCCGTAGCCCTGGGCGACCATATCTTGGTACCCAGGAATATCGATTCCGATTACCCCTACACCGAGACGGGCGAATTCCCCGGTTCGGCATCGGGTCAGGCCATGGAGCAGATCACCGCGCTGGCATACATGGCCGGGTGCACCAGTTCCATTCGGCTGGCGACCTCGGTTCTCATCGTGCCCCATCGCAACCCGTTGGTGGCCGCCAAGGCTCTGGCGACCCTCGACGTGCTGTCGGGCGGCCGGCTCATCGTCGGCGTCGGTGTCGGTTGGTGTCGCGAGGAATTCGAGGCCGTGGGCTGCGAGCCCTTCGATGAGCGGGGACCCGTAACCGATGAGTACATCCGCGCCTTCAAGGAGCTTTGGACTTCCGATGATCCGACGTTCGAAGGCCAGTATGTGAGTTTCTCGGACATCTGGTTCCTCCCCAAGCCGGTGCAGAAACCCCATCCGCCCTTCTGGGTCGGCGGTGAAAGCCGACCGGCGATCCGCCGCGCTGCCACCCTCTGCGACGGGTGGTACCCCATTGGCAACAATCCGGCCTTCCCCGTGGGCACGCCGGAAGCGCTTGAGAACAGTATCGGCCGCCTGCATCGGACCGCGGAGCGCGCGGGACGTAATCCCGAAGAAATCCAGATCATCTACCGATCCCACGATTACCGCATCAACGGGACCGACACCAGCCCGGACCGCACCCGATTTACCGGCAGCGGTGAACAAATAGCGGGCGACATCCGTCGGTACGAAGAGATGGGTGTCAGTTACCTGGTGCTCGACATCGCCCGCCTGAGCGCCGACGGAAATCTGGAAGAGACCCTGGGACACCTGGAAGACTTCACCACTCAGGTCGTCGCGCGGGTGTAGCCAGGCAGCGGGATACCGCGCCCAGCGCATTCCACCCTCCGGCGCTCGACCGATGGCGTACGCACTTTCGGAAGCCAACGCTGTCGACTACCTGCTCGGTCAGGGGCTGATATCCGCCGTTCAGGCGAAATCGGCCTCCGCCCATGAGCTTGGTGGTGGCGTCTCCAATGTCGTGCTCCGCGTGGACTTTGCCGACCCGTCGGACAGTGTCGTCATCAAGCAGTCTCTTCCCCGTTTGCGCGTCCAGCAGGAATGGCTGGCGGACCAGGCGCGCATCCATCGCGAGGCGGCCGCTCTGCGGTATTTGGAGGGCGTGTTGCCGCGACCGGCCCTGCCGGGTGTGGTTCACGACGACCCTGAGCATTTCCTGTTCGTAATGACCGCAGCGCCGGAGGGCGCGCGGACGTGGAAGGACGACCTCCTCTCCGGGCGCGTCGATGCACAGGTCGCCGCAGAGGTCGGGCGTTTGCTGGGCGCAATGCACCAACAATCCGCCGTCGCCGGAGGCGCCATACCTCCTGACCTCCAGGAATTTGCCGATCAACGTTGCTTTGTTCAGCTACGGATTGACCCTTATCACCGGGCCACAGCCCAGGTGCATACCGATCTGGCCGAGGCCATAGAAGGCGAAGCCCGGGCCATGTTGGGACGTCGCCTCTGCCTCGTGCACGGCGACTACAGCCCCAAGAACGTTATGGTCTCCCACGCCGATGGGGAACCAATCGCATTCTTGCTCGACTTCGAAGTCGTCCACCTTGGCAACCCGGTTTTCGATCTGGCGTTCATGTTGAATCATCTCATCTTGAAGGCCATCCACCGGCCCGACCTCGCCAGTAGATTCAACGCGGCCGGCGCCGCCTTTTGGGCCACCTACTGCTCCAGCGCCCCAACCTTTGCCACCGACGCCCCGCAACTAGAAGGCGCGGCGGTCCGGCAAATGGGCGTTCTGTTGCTGGCGCGCATCGACGGCAAGTCGCCGGCCGAGTACATCACTACCGACTCTCAAAAGTCCATCGCCCGCCGGCTCTCCAGGATGATCCTCGACAACGAAATCAGTTCCTTGTCGGATTTGCATGATGTCCTGGTCAGTTGACCATCCTGGAACGACTGGCGTCGCAAAAAATCTGGTGACACTGCCTGCGGCTACGTTGTACACTTGCCGCGCGGGTATCCGGCCCAAGGCCCGGGCGCCTAGCTCCCGATCAGAGGAGATGAGAGCTTGCCGCAGGAACTGAAATCCGGATTGGACGGTGCCGGCCTTCGCGTCGCGGTGGTGGCCGCCCGGTTCAACTACGTGATCACCAAGAACCTGATGGAAGGCGCCGTTTCCACGCTGGCCCAGTACGGCGTGCGCGATGGCGATATAACCACTTCCTGGGTCCCGGGCTCGTTTGAGCTGCCCGTGGTCGCCAAATCGTTGGCTCAATCCGGGCGCTATGACGCGGTGATTTGCCTGGGCGCCGTGATACGTGGCGAGACCAGCCACTACGACATGGTGTGCAATCAGGCGGCCTCCGGTATCGCCGCCGTTGGCCGTGAAACCGGCATCCCAACCATGTTCGGCGTGTTGACCACCGAAAACATGGAGCAGGCCATCAATCGGTCTGGCGGCAAGGTCGGCAACCTTGGCTCCGACTGCGCGGTCGGCGCCATCGACTGCGTCCGCCTTTTGCAGGCGATCAACACCGGCTGAGCCGGCATGCGGGTGTGAACAGCAATGCAGGCCACCGTAGAATTCGACCCCAGTTACTCGCTGCTGACAATTGACCTGACGGCTGGCGAATCCATCAAGGCGGAACCCGGAGCGATGGTCGCGCAGCAGGGAGTCGCGATGACCACCGGCATGAGCGGCTCAGGCGGGCTGTTTGGTGGCATCCGGCGCATGATGGGCGGCGAGTCCTTCTTCGTAAACACCTTCACCGCCGAGGGCGCCGGAGGCTGGGTCAGCCTGGCTCCACCGGCTCCCGGTGATGTCGGCTCGTTCGACCTGGAACCGGGCAGCAACCTGTTCCTGCAATCCAGTTCGTTCCTGGCCGGCACCGGCAACGTGCAGATCGACAGTCAGTTTCAAGGATTTCGCGGGTTTTTCAGCGGTGAGGGCCTGTTTTTCATCCGCGCTTACTCGCAGCAGGGCGCGGGTACCGTGTACTACAACTCCTACGGCGCCATCAAACAGGTCGCGGTGAACCCGGGCCAGGAGTTGGTTGTGGATACCGGCCACCTGGTCGCCTTCAGCGACGACGTTGAATATTCGATCGGCAAAGTAGGCGGCATCCGGTCGCTCATCGCTGGCGGTGAGGGTCTGGTGATGAAATTCCGCGGCAGCGGGACCGTGTGGATCCAGACTCGTAACCTCGCGTCCCTGGCCGAAAAGCTGAACCCGTTCCTGCCCAAGCGCGGGCAGTAGCCCTCGTACCCATCGCGAACCGTGTACCGACGCCGGCGACGGTTTGAGGTTTCGCTCGACTTTCCGGCGCGTCATCCCTGCCCAGTTTGACCTGACCCTCCCGTCTGCACAGGAGACAAGATATGGAATTTGGCGTGACCATTCCCAATAACTGGGGCGTCGAGGACCCTCAGGCCGTCGTCAATTTCGGGCCGCTGGCCGAGGAGTTGGGGTTCGATTCCGTGTGGGTGATGGACCACCTTTTCAACAACGGTTACATCCGCGAACGACTGGACGACAAGCCCTACTACCATCCCATGGCGACGCTGTCCCATGTGTCAGCCCTGACCTCACGAGTGAAACTGGGCACATCGGTGCTCGTTTTGCCGTACCACAATCCGGTGGAGTTGGCGAAGTACGCCGCAACGCTGGATCAGATGTCGGGTGGCCGAGTGATCCTGGGTGTCGGGGTTGGCGCCATGACCCCCGAATTCGAGGCGTTGGGCATACCGTTGAACCAGCGCGGATCCCTGACCAATGAGTCAATGGACATCATGCGAGAATTGTGGTCGAACGAAGACCCTCGTTACAGCAGCGATCGCTGGGAATTTGGCAACCTCAAGTTCGCGCCCAAACCGGCGCAATCCGTGGCTGGATCGTCCCACGTGCCCCTCTGGGTCGGTGGCGGCAGTCCCGGAGCTCTGCGTCGCGCCGCGAGGCGAGGCAACGGCTGGCATCCGTCCGGCATGAGCGCCGAGGAGTTCGCCATTGGTCGCCAGCGCGTGCGGGAATTGGCTGAGTCCGCGGGCCGCAACCCTGACGAGCTGGCAATGTCCGTCCGCGTGGAAGTGGAAGCCCACGGCAGCCCGTCCAGCCAGCGCTCCGCCGACCGCTCTCGCCTCCCGGGGGATGACCCAGCGGGGATGATCGCCGGCATCGCCGCTTACCAGGAAGCCGGAGTCGAGCACATCGTCCTGGCCCTCAACACGGGCGATGTTGGCCGCCTCAGGGAGTTGATGCATTCCATCGCGGCCGATGTGATCCCCCAGTTCAATTAGCCGCACATCGGGGCGACGGCACGGTCGATTAGTGCCGAGGCGATTCCAAAACCAAAGGGGGCGATGCAATATCGCCCCCTACAGTTTTGTGGCCGAAGTTGGATATGGACCAATCGGCTACAGGGTTGCCTCCAGGATACTCCCCGGGGTGATGGGCAGGTTCGTAAGCCTTTGGTCGGTGGCATGGCCCACCGCGTTGGCGACGGCCGCCAGCGGGGGAACGATGGGAACCTCGCCTACACCACGAACTCCGTACGGATGGCCTGGATTGGCGACTTCCACGATCACGGTGTCGATCATCGGAAGGTCCAGCGAAGTCGGCATGCGGTAATCCAGGAAGCTGGAGTTCATCATCTGGCCGTTGTCGCTGAAGTAATACTCTTCGTTCAATGCCCAGCCGATGCCCTGGACTGCTCCGCCCTGGATCTGCCCTTCCACATAGCTGGGATGGACCGCTTTGCCAGCATCCTGGATGGCGGTGTAGCGCAGGATTTCGGTCTTTCCGGTTTCCGGGTCAACCTCAACGTCCACCAGGTGCACGCCGAAGGAATTGCCCTCGCCGGTCGGGTCGAGGCTGGCGGTGCCGGTGATGCCGCCACCGGTGGTGTACAACTGGCGCGCCAGATCCTTGAAGGTGAAGCTCAACTCCTCCGACTTGTGCCGGATCACGCCGTCGTCGTACTCAACCTCTTCGGCCGGCACATCCCAAATGGAGGCCGCCCGCTCGACCATTTGGCTTTTCACGTCTTCCGCCGCGAGAATGGCCGCCCAACCGGTCGCAAAGGTCGTACGGCTACCGCCGGTGACCATGGTGAACCCGATCGAGTCCGTGTCGACCACCTGTGGCTTGATTTCTTCGTAGGAGATACCAAGGGTCTCTGCGGCCTGCTGCGCGATCGAAGCGCGGGAGCCGCCAATATCAACCGATCCCTCGATCAGGTTGACCGTCCCATCCGGGTTCACGGTCATGTTGACGCTGGAATGGAAGCCCCGGTTCATCCAAAAGCCGGCAGCGATGCCGCGCCCGCGGTTCGGACCTGCCAGAGGTGTGCGGTAGTGCTCGTGATTACGCGCCGCCTCCAGGCATTCCACCAGGCCGATCTTCTGGAACACGGGACCCTCAACCTTGCGCGAACCCTCGGTCACAGCGTTGTTCAGGCGGAACTCCACCGGATCCACGCCCAGCTTCTGGCAGACCTCGTCCACGACCTGCTCCACTCCAAAGGCAGCCTGCGGGGATCCGGGCGCCCGATAGGCAGCCGTCTTGGGTTTGTTGACGACTACGTCGTAACCCTCGATGGTCCCGTTTTCCAGTTCGTAGCACGCGAAGGCGCAGGTGGCGCCCTGCATCACCGGAGAACCGGGGTACGCGCCCGCTTCAAAAGCCAACTCGATTTCCGCGGCTGTGATCTTGCCCGCTGAGTTCGCGCCCATCTTGACGCGCATCCAACTCCCGGGAGCCGGTCCGCTGCCCTCAAATACCTCGGTGCGGGTCATCAACAACTGCACCGGGGCGCCGGCCTTCCGGGACAGCAACGCGGCGACCGGCTCCAGGTAGAACGTGACCTTGCCACCGAATCCGCCGCCGATCTCCATGGGCGTTACACGAACGTTGGACACGTCGACCCGCAATACGTCAGCGGTGTTGGCGCGCACCACAAACGCGCCCTGAGTGCTGCACCAGACGTTGATCTGTCCGTCGGCGCGCCAGTGAGCCGTCGCGTTGTGCGGTTCGATGTAACCCTGATGCACTGAAGCCGTGGTGAATTCGCGTTCGACGATCACGTCGGAGTTGGCAAACCCGGCCGCAGTGTCGCCCTTCTCGAATTTCATGTAGGAGGCGACATTGCTGGGCTTGTCCGAGACTTCCCCCATGGCGGACGTGTGGATCAAATCGTCGTGGAGCAGAGGGGCGCCGTCCTGCATCGCGGCGCGCACGTCGATCACGGGCTCCAATACTTCGTAGTCGACGCTGATCAGGGACAGCGCTGCTTCGGCGATGTGGGCATTGTCCGCAGCGACGGCGGCGACGGCGTGCCCGCGATACAGCGCTTTGTCGCTGGCTAGGAAATTGTCGCTCAGGAACTTGAACCGGTTGTAGTCGTTGCCCAGGTCCTCTCTGCTGAGCGCAGCCAGAGGCAGATCAGCGGCGGTCACCACCGCTCGCACACCATCCAGCGCTTCCGCCTGGGACGTATCGATGGACCTGATGCGGGCGTGGGCGTGCGGGCTTCGCAAAACTCGAGCCTGCAACATGCCGGTAAGATCGAGGTCCGCGCCGTACTGGGCTCGACCCGTAACTTTATCGACGCCGTCGGGGCGCACTGGGCGCGTCCCCACCACCTCGAATTCCACTTCAGATAGCACTTGGTTGGCAGTGGTCAATTTCGTTCACCTCCATAACGATGTAGGGGCGAATGATCATTCGCCCCTACGTTGAGAACATCGAAACCGGTGCCGGATCTTTGCCGCCGACAACGAACGGGAGCTTATGCCCGCATTCGTTCTCCCGCGTCAATCACCGCGCGGACGATCTTGTCGTAACCGGTGCAACGGCACAGATTGCCGGCCAGCCAGTGGCGTATGCGCGCCTCGTCGGCGTCCGGCTCGGCCTCCAGGAGGGCCTTGGCGGCGACAATGAAGCCCGGCGTGCAGATACCGCACTGGAGGGCGGCGTTTTCCAGGAACGACTGCTGGATGGGGTGCAGCCCCTCAGCAGAGGCCACGCCTTCGATCGTGTTGACCTCGGCTCCCTGTGCCTCCACTCCCAGGACCAGGCACGAAGTGACGATGCGACCGTTCAGATTGACGGTGCACGCTCCACAGTTGCCGTCGTTGCAACCCTCCTTGGAGCCGGTCATACCCACGACGTCGCGCAGGCATTCCAACAGGCTCTGTCGCGGCTCGCACAGGAAGTCGGTCTGGTTACCATTGATTGTGGTGGTTACGTGGACAAGTCCGGGCATTGTTATTCCTCCCCTAGGGCGCGCCGGATGGCGATGTTCAGGGTGCGGCGGGTCAGCACATCCACCAAGTGATGCCGCTGGCGGATCGTGCCGCGCATGTCGGTGATGGGGGTCGCGGCCTCGCTGGCCAGGCGACCGGCCTCAGCGATCGCGTCATCCGAAACTGCCTTTCCAGCCAGGCTGTCGCCGGCCGCGGTGGCCAGGATCGGGGTTGGCCCTACGGAGGCCAAAGCGATGCGTGCGGATTGGATCGTCTGTCCCGACGCGTCGAGAACCACAGAAGAGGAAACGCCGGCTACGGCGATGTCCATCTCATTCCGCGGGATGAAACGCAGGTACGCGGTCCCTGAATTGGCGGCTGGAGCCGGAATTTGAATACCCACCAGAATTTCGCCGGCTTCCAGGACACTTCGGCCGGGTCCGGTGCAGAAATTCTCGGCTGCGACGGCACGCCAGCCATTGGGGCCGTTGATGTGCGCTTCGCCACTCAGAGTAATTATCGGAGGGATGCTATCGCCGGACGGCGCAGCGTTGCACAGGTTCCCGCCGATTGAGGCCCGGCCCTGGATCTGGATACTTCCGATAAGACCGGCAGCATCGATCAGACCGGGATAGGCAGCGGCTACCGCCTGGTTCTGATAGATTTCATAACACGGTACGGCAGCGCCGAGGCGCAGTCCGCTGTCGGTCATTTCGATCTGGTTCAGTTCGGGGATGCTCTTGGCGTCCACCAGAACGTCCAGTTCTCGCCTGCCGCCGCGCAGTTGGACGATTATGTCCGTGCCGCCGGCCAACGGGCGGGCGCGATCGCCGTGTGCGGACAACACCGAAACGGCTTCGCTGAGAGATGTAGGGGCAACGTAGTCAATAGCTCGCATAGGCACCTCCTCCGGCGCAGATTATAGCATGAACAACGGGTTAGTCAGCGGTCGTTTGCCCGAAGCCGGCGGTAGCAGACGCAGGGTGCCGGCCGGGGCAATAAATCATCGAGGGACGCGCGCTATCATACCGTAAGCGGAACGACCGCGCCACAGATTACCGATGTCTGGCCAACATCGCCTGCAATCGGTCCCGCACCCGAGGCCATTCGCTGTCGATGATCCCGTAGTAGACGGAATGGCGATTGGCGCCGTCGCGGGCGATCCGGTGGTTGCGCAACACCCCTTCCCGAACGGCTCCGATCCGTTCGATCGCGCGCCGTGATCGTGTGTTGCGGTGATCGGCTTTCAGGCACACACGCAGGGCGCCCAGGTCCTCGAACGCATGCCGCAACAGGAGGAACTTGCATTCTGTGTTGACGGCAGTGCGCTGGTAGTCTGTCCCGTACCAGGTCATGCCTATTTCCAGAGCGCGATTGGGGCGGTCGATATCGAGATATCCGGTGGAACCGATCGCTCTGTCTTCGGTCTGGTCAACCACGGCGAACTGTACCCGTTTTTCGTGGTCATTCCGCGCAATGCACGATTCGACCCATTCTCGGGCGTCTTCCTCGCTTACGAAGGCGGGTCTGGACGAATAGCGCCAAATCTCTTCGTCGGCTCCGACGCGGAACAGGTCCGTGGCATGTTGCGGACCGATGGGTTCCAGGCGTACGTGTTTCCCGTGCAGGGTGATCGGTTGCGGGTCCATGACGTTTCCTCGTTGGTGGGTCAATCAATCAGTAAGCGTGGTATGCAGACTTGCACTCAGCGTCAGTTGCCGTCACCGCTGGACGGCGCAGGCGCCGGCGTACGCGCCTCCGTGCCGATCCATCGCCTGCGGGTACTGGCCGGCGGACTGGGCCGCGTCGCGAATAGAAAAGCGACCGCGCTCACTAGATACAACGGCGTAAACACCGCAAGGACCCAATAGTAGCTGCCGGTACGGTCAAACACCAACCCCGACACGTAGGGAGAAATAAACATCCCCACGTTCATGAACAGGCTCATGAACCCCATCAAAGTGGCAAACCGTGCCCGCCCGTAATAGTCGGACAACATCAGCCAGTTTACCGAGGTAATTCCCTCAACGATTGCGATGCCGACCACGAACAGCAGAAGGCCGCTGAGCCCCGGGCCGATCCACAAGCCTCCCATGCCCACGGCTCCGACCACCATGCCGATGGCGAGAAGAACGTTGCCGCGGAACTTCCCCGAGGTGACGCCCATGATGAAGCGCAGCGGGATCCCGAGGAAGAACATTGCTGCCACCCAGGCTGCCGCCTCGTTCTCTGAAATTCCGCGCAGGGACATGATCGGAAACACGTGCACCAGCATTCCGTTGGTCACGGAAACGCGCAGGATCGCGCCCACCATGATCATCCAGTAGGTGCGGGTGCGAATGGCTTCCCGAAACGTGAAACTGGTATCGCCGGAAGCGCGGTGCCCGCGCCCGGAGGCGTTGGATCCGCTGCCGGTTTCCACGGGAACGTCCCCGTCCGGCAACAGGCCCATATCCTCCGGGCGACTGCGGATGAAAAACGCCGCGGGCAAAGTCATCACGACGATAAAGACGCCGGTCCAGAAGAGGGTGTCTCTCCACCCGATCTGCTGAATGCCCAGGTTCAGAAGGAGCACGACAAACGCGCCGCCGCCGGCGAACGCCGTCATGAGTGTCGACATCGCCACTGACCGCCGTCGGATGAACCATTGGTTGACGGCTGCCATCAGCGTCTGGCCAAACCCGGCGCTTTTGCCCAGCGAAACGATGCCCGAGAACAGGATGAGGAGTTCCCAGTAATTGTCCGCGCGTGACAGGAGAATCGTGCCGACGCCGGCCATCAACCCGCCCGCGAGGATCATGGGCCGGGCTCCATAGCGGTCAACCGCCCAACCCACGAGGGGACCACCGGCGCTGCCTTCAGCCCGGGCGAGGCTGAAGACCAATGACATCTGCGCCGAAGTCAGACCTAATTCGGTCCGGATCGGTACGAAAAATCTCGGGAACCCCTGGGATATCGACCCGTTCCCGAACATACCCAGCAGAGAAGAAACGACGACGACCCACCAACCATAAAAGATGCGAGGTCGTCGTCGCTGATTTTCGTTTTCAGTATCTGTCACGGCATTTTCTTATGGGCAGGCGCCTGCAATGCGATCGACGAGTGCATCCGCAGACCATGCCCGAGTATCGGAACTCCCCCAGTGTTGGCGCTCCCTCAGCTTTCGGGAAGGAACCACGGTTGGGCTGCCGCTTCATCCGGCCACAGGAACTCGAAACCGGATCGCAACGCGTTCTGACGGTCCAGGTCCTCGCGGTCGCCGATATGGTAGTAGGCGTCCGCATTGAAGTCAGTTTTGACACCTGCCAGCAGGTGTTTGGCCACGGTGAAGTCCACGCTGATTTGGTGTTCTTCCCACATCGACCGCTGGCTGCTGGGTGGCCGGTCGGAGCAGCTGCCGATGAGGAAACCCTTCTCCTGTACGATCTTCACCATTTCCATGGTCAGGGGGCCCGGCGGGTCGCCCACTTCCAGAGTGCCGTCAATGTCGAAACTGATGAGAATAGCCATTTGTCTCCTCTTGTGATTTGCCGGGCGCCTGAACCCGAAAATTGGGCGACCCCGTAAGGTCGCCCAAAGCGACGATGTGGTACGAGCCCGTAACCGGTCAATTAATCCGGTGTCGCGCTCCAAACCGTGAAATTGCCACCCATGGGCATCGGGCCACCGGAAACAGCGATTTCCGGCTTGACCCCAGTCAGGGACCGAGCGCCGGCTCGTCCCTGGATTTGCTGCATGCAATCGGTGTGCATCCAGAAGCGACTTCGTCCGCCGCCGATGTTGCCACCGCTGGCAAGGATCGGGTTCGGACCCTCAATGCTGATGTCCGTCTGGTAAAAGTCCAGGGCGTCGCCGGGTTGCATTCCGCGATATCGCAGCCCCTCAATATGGAACTGGTGGAACTGGGCGAACCCGTCGTACATGTTTTCGAAGGAAAGGTCTTCAGCGGTGATGCCCGCCCCTTCGTAGATCTTCCGGCCAGTGGCAGCGGTTTCCGCTTCCACTTCCTCCAGCGTCGGCGTGATGCTGCGCGCTGCGCCGCGACTGGAAGCATGGTTCAGAATGTACACCGGCTTCTGCGCCATGTCCTGGGCGCGGTCCGCGGTGGTGAACAGATAGGCTGCCGCGACCATGATCGGTATGTCATTGTCGAAGAGATTGGCCGGCTTGGCGATCCACCTAGAGGACAGATAGTCCTCCGGCGTCAACTGTTCGGGGCGATGCTGCGCCCAATACCCTTCAGGGAACAGCAGGCCGTTGCGCCTCGAGTTCTGCATGAACGGCGCCATCATGTCGTGGTTCTTGCCATACTTGGTGCAGTACTGCGCGAATTGCAGCGCTGTGCCAAAGCAACCAGGCGCTCCCCACAGCGTGCGGCCCGGGCTGATCGCGAAATTGCCAGGCACCTCGTCGGACGCGCTGATGCCCCCGTGGTTGTAGCGTCCTTCAAGGTTGTGCCAGCCTTTGAGAACCAGGCAATTGCTGGCAAGACCGTCGCCCACGGCCTGCGCGGCGACCACGATGGCGGCAGACATGCATCCCGGCGCGTACATGGTGAACTTGACGTTGGTCAGCTCAGGCATGTTTTTGATGATCCACTCCGCGCTCAACTGTCCGATCCCATCCAACGGGTCGTCGGTGGGATTGAACGCGTTGACCACATCCATTGGCACGGGCTGGTCTGCCGGCCAGTAGGCTCCGGTGGTCGTCACCGGCACCAGCACCAGGCCGTCGACCTCTTCCGGAGGCACGCCAGCATCGGCGATGGCCTTTCGCAAGGCCTGGATGCTCAACGCACCTACCGATGTTTCGGGTTTCCCATCCCAGCGGCGTGCGGTCGGGGAATGTCCGATGCCTACGGACGCAACCTTGCCCCGATGCTCCCAAATCCCCAAACCTTCTGTAGAACGATACATCGACTCCGGAGCCATTTGGGTGGTCATTTCCAACTCCTTGCGTTTGTGATTTGGGTTCTAGTCAGTTGCCGGCCGTGACGGCGCCGGGCGCCACCGGAATGCGTGGTCATCGTCAGCCGACAACCTGCCACTCAGGGACTTTTTGGCCGTTTGCGGTGGCTTCGAAAATCACCTGCACGGCGGCGCCGACCGGCACTTCATCGGCAGGCGTGCCCGGCAGATGGGAATACATCAGAATACCAGGGTCTTCATCCAACATGATCGCGGCCAGGTTGAATGGCAGATCCTCTTTCAGGGTAGCGACCGGACAGTCATAAACGACGCCGTAGTTGTAAATTTTGCCCCGGCCGCTCAACTGCTTCCATTCCATGTTCGAGCCTGACCCGCACTGGTCGCACGCGGCGCGTGGCGGGAAATGCAACCGGTCACACGCGGTGCAATTCTGGACAACCAGTCGCCCGTCGTTGGCGGCTTCAAAAAACGGCCTGTTCAGATCGTCGGGAACCACACCTTGCTTAACCATTTTTCTCCTCAGACTATGTCAAATTCCCGGCATGATTGCCGGGAAAGCACCAAAATCGGCAATTTGTGCAAGGCAAAGAATATGCGGCAATCGAGGCCGGTGTCAAGCAAAGAGCGCCTGTCGCGTTGCTGTCACCGCCCCTTGCAACAGAGGGTTCCGTTTTGTCTCTTTTGGCGGCATGCGTCGGCCGGCTTGATTGCCGGCTGACGCATTGGGACCATCGAAACCGCGAACTGCCGGCGGCTCGTCAGGGGCGCACCGTAGTGGTAACGAGGCCTGGGTTGGGTGGGATCGTGACTCCGGACGGCACGACAACCGCAAATTCCACCGGGAAGCTGATCACGCCACGCTCGGTTTTGGCATCCGGCGAAATGTCACGCACCTCAGCCTCCAATGCGATTTCAGGCAGCGCGGCCACCGTCACTGATCCTGGCGTGCCAACTTCGATGCGTTCGACGTTGTTGGCTTCAACCAAGCCGCTGATGGAGATCTTTGTCGGGTCGACCAGTTGGATGACGCGAGCGTCCACCGTAATGACGTCGCCCTCTTTCAGAGTGACCAGGCGCACCATGCCCGCGAAAGGCGCACGCAGGTAAGAGTGTTCCAGGTCTTCCACGATCTCGTCAAAGTTGGACTTCGCGTTGTCAAGATTGGCTTGAGCGAGAGCAACGGCGGCGGCGTCCGGGCCCGCAGCCAGTTCGTCTCGGGCCTCGCTGGCGGTGACGATTTGTTGGTTGAGATCCGCAAGCACGGCCTGGTCGATACCCTCTTCCAGTCGAGCCAGCCTGGATTCGGCGGCCTCAAGCGCGAGTCGAGCGCTTTCCGCTCCGGCTTCGAGACTTGCGAGTTTCAGCTGGTCGATGCCTTGCTCGATTTCGGCTAAGTCACGCTCCGCGCTGTCCAGTGCTTCCTGCGCAACCAGGACGTTGGCTTCGAGACGGTCCAGCTCGGTTTGATCCGGACCCACCAATTCGTCTCGCAATTGCCGGTTGAGCCGCTCCAGCTCGGACTCCAGCCTTGCGACGGTGGCCTGGGCGCCGGTACGGTCGACCTCCTTGGGTCCTGCCTCCAAGTCGTCCAGCTCCCCAATCCAGTGTTCAACATCACGTTTGGCTGACTCGACGGCCGCCTGCAGTGCTTCAAATTTCACCACGTCGAAAGTCTGACCGTCCGGTAGGCCATGAAACCGTCCATCGATCACCATGACGTGGAACTCATCGAACGCGCCTTGCGCTGATGCGAACCTGGCCTCTGCTGCAGCCAACTGTACGCGGGCCGAGGCGACTTGCTGATCGTGGTCGACGTCGAAGTCCCTCAAGTTGTCGCGGGCGGCATCCAGTTGGTCTTCTACGTTGGCAATCCGCGATTCGAGGGTCGCGACCGCTTCGTTGTGAAGGGGCAGGAAATCGGTGACCGCATCCCGCGTGTTGTTCAACCTCGCACGCGCTTCGGAGCGTCGAGCCAATGCCGCGGCAAAGCTTTCCCCATGCATGTCGGCAAAGTCCGACACTGCGTCTTCCGCCTGATCCAGGGAGAATTCGGCGTCGGCTACCGCTTTTCGCGCGGCGCCCAGATCAACGTCGTACTGGAGCAGGTAGTCGTCCAGAGTATCCCGCGCAGTTTCCAAGCTCAGATCCGCTTTGGCGAGGTTTCCTTCCGCCTGGGCGCGAACCAGAGGATCAGAAGACTCCAGGCCCAACACCCGGTCCAATTCTTCCTGGGCCTTGTCAATTTGGTAGAGGCTCTGCGACTCCGCGTATCGCAAATCTCTGATGGTCTCAGAGTCTACAGCGGCCAGGACGTCGCCCGCCGACACCAGGTCTCCCACGCCCACGTTGACGTCACCGACTTCCCCGGAGATTTCAAACGCCAGATCCGCGCTCTCGCCGAAGATTAATTGGCTCGGCACCTCGAACTCTCGCGATTCCATCTGGGCCCGCTGGCGCTCCGGCGCACGCGGCGCCGGCTCAGCAGGCTCATCGGAGGACTGGCCGCAACCGGAAACGATCAGAACAATCGCCCCCAGCGCCGCCATAGCGGCGATCGCAGAGCGGTGAGATGCGGTCCGGGAACAAATCTTGCTGGAACGTATTTTGCTAAGACGCAAGGAATCACCTCTATGTGGGCAACGATGGTTGCATAGTAACGGGCCGCCTACGATCCATCTACCTGAGCTACCGATCGACGCGTAATTCGCCGGATCCCCGACAACCAGGCTCTCGGGATCGCATCGTGCAGCAGCATGTAAGTGACTGGCACTGCCACCAGCGTGAGGAAGGTCGAACTGATCAGGCCACCGATGACCACCGTGGCCAGTTCCGCTCCCACCAGTCCGCTGGTGTCACTGAACGCCAACGGGAACAGGGCAAGTATGGTTGTGAACGCGGTCATCAGGATCGGGCGCAACCGCGTGCGGCCTGAAAGTATCATGGCGTCAAGCGCGCCCAGGCCTTGCGACCTCAGTTGGGCTACAAAGGTGATCAGCACGATAGCGTTGGTCACGACGATTCCGATGAGGAACAGGAACCCCATCAGGGCCGGCAGGCTCAGGGCGCGGCCGGTGATCGTCAATGCGATCAACGCGCCGACCACCGCCAGCGGCATGCTGAGCACCACGATAAACGGATCGCGCAGCGAACCCAATGTAGCCACCATGACCAGGTATACCAGCGCCAGCCCAATCATCATCGCCAGGTACACATTATTGAACTGCTCCTGAATGTCGCTGGCGAACCCTCCCTGGACGATCTCAACCCCGGGCGGCAGATCGGCATTCGCGATGATTCGGTCGACACGTGCGCTGATGGATTGACGGTCCTTTCCGAGGAACTCTCCCGTAATCGTAACGGATCGCTCGCCATCGTAATGTGTGACGACGGATGGTCCCACGGTCGTCCTGGTATCAGTTATTGCCCCGAGCGTGGTAGTTCCCAGGGGGCCACCGATGGACAGGTTCTGCAACTCGGGAAGTTCGTCCACGGCATCCGCGGGCCCGCGCACCACGACGTCGTAGGTGTCCCCCAACAGGTTTACGTTGGCCGCATCGACGCCATACACCCAGGTCCGGACCTGGGCGGCCACCGCCGTAGCGGTCAACCCATAGCGTCTGGCCTCCGACGCATCAACCTCAAAGGTCAATTCTTCGCTCTGGTCGCTGGAGTTGGTTTTCAGATTGACCACGCCTTCGACCGGTTCGATGCGATCCACCAGGTCCTGGGACACACGCCGCACTCGGCTATAGTTGCTACCCGTGACTGCGATCTCGATGCCCGCTTGCGGCGGCCCCGCGGAGTCGACAAAGAGTTGTATGTCGACATCGTCCTTGTGCGGTAAAGCTTCGCGCAACTGCTCGTCGAAGTCTGACGGTGCGAGATCCGAAAGGGCAATCATGACACCGGCTACGTCGTATCCAGACTCGCCCAATCCCGGCCCAAAATCCTGGCTGGTTGAGCCCAGGGTGGCCTGGTACGAAGAGATGTATCCGGCATCCACGTAACCGTCCAGGATCGTTTCAATTTCGCGAACCTCGCGATGCGCGGCGGTCGCTCCCGTGTTTTCGGGCATGGTGACATCGATGCGCATCGACTCCGCCTCGCCCGACGAAAAGAGGGTGATCGGCAGCACGAAAATCAGCGGCACCGTGGCTCCCACCGCCGCGATACAACCCAGCACAGTGAGGAGCGGATGATTGAGCGCCCAGGTCAGAACCGGCGTGTAAATTCTCTGCAGCCAGGTGTCCTGAGATACCGTGTCGTCTTCGTCGGCCATATCTCCGGGCCGCAGCAACAAGGAGGCCAGAACTGGAACCGCAGTCAGCGCGATCAGAGTGGACGCCAACAGGGATACGCACACGGTTTGGGCGAACGGCAGGAAGAACTCGCCCACAATTCCGGGTATGAAACCCAGGGGAAGGAACACGGCGACCGTAGTCAGTGTTGAAGCCAGGATCGCCGGGCCGACCTCCCGGGTGCCGCGGATTGCTGCGGTCAGGCTTGGATCGTCTCCCAGGGGCGCCAGCCGATATGCCGTAAATTCCGGTCCCTGCATGAGATGCCGCGTGGACCCAGCCCGAACATGGCGGTAGATGTTTTCCAGGACGACGATGCTGTCATCTACGATCCGCCCCACGGCGATCGCCAGTCCGGCAAGGCTCATGAAGTTGAGAGTCCAATCCATCACTGCCATGACGAGGACCGTGATCATGATGCTCAGCGGGATGGAAATCGCGATGATCACCGTGGGCCTGAGTGTTTGCAGGATTCCTTTGATCACGGTGGGGCGCAGCTGAAGAAGGAAAAGGAAAATCGCGATAACCGCGATTGCGAACCCCAGCCCGCCTTGTCCCACCACGTTGGTGAGTTGCTCTTCCAACTCGGGTCCATCGTTATAGAGGACATCGATCCGCACGTCAGGCGGCAGTTGGAGGCCGGCGATGATGTCGGCCAGTTCCCGCGTAACTTCAATCGTGTTCCCTTCGGGTAGCTGCAGGACTTGAAGCGAGATACTGGGCTGACCGTTGGTGCGCGACACCGTGGCGGCGTTCGGAGTGTCCACCCGGACCGCAGCCACATCTGACAACATGATCGGCGTGCCGCCATCGCCCGAAGCCGGCGGGCCGACGGGACTGAAGGCAGCCTGGCGATAGTCGACCGGAAGGTCGCGAATAGAATCCAGGTCTCCGTATCCTCGGTACGTCCGCAAGCCAAGCGAACGGTCGCCGTTATCCAAAGACCCGGCGTTGAGATCAACCGAGTTGCCGGATACCGCGCTAACCACATCATGAATGGTGAGCCCGTGCTCGTCGCTTCGATCCGGGTCGACGACTACAGAAACACGCTCTTGAATGCCACCCTCGACGTTCACATCGTATACGCCGTCTACGGCTTCCAGGCGCGGCAGAATTTCATCATCAACGATGCGTTGCAGCGCCGGGATGTCCCGTTCGCCGCTGACGCTCAACCACATGATCGGAAAAATATCCGAGGTCAATCGCAGGACATACGGATCCCCCGCTTCTTCGCGCAGTTGCAGACCGTTAACCCGGCTCCTGATTTCCTCCTCTGCCGACTCCACGTCCGCTCCGGGGCTAAAATTGGCGGTTACCAGCGACATGGAGGGCGTGGAAATCGATGTGGTTTTCTCCAGATCGGGTAAGCCGGTGATCGCGTCCTCCACCTTCGCAGTCACATCAGTAGCGACGGTATTGGGATCGCCTTGCTGGTAATTCGTGGCCACGTAGATGATCGAAAAACTGATTTCCGGAAAGAGTTCCTGCTGGATCTGGCTGTAGGAAAATATCCCGCCGGCGAGCAGCAGGACCATCGCCATAACGGTGACCGGCTTGCGCCGGAGAGCCAACGAAGTCAGGAAAGTCACGTCCGCACCATGCAGCAATAAATAGGATCACACGCGGTTCGCGTCAGAGATCGGACGCGCCACGTTTGACACCGGACTAGAATCATAACAGACCGTCTTTGGGCGGCCGGTAAACGAGCGAACGGCGGCATTGCCCACTGTGCCGTCCGTGTGTACACTGCCGGAAGTTTTGCTTCGAGGTACCCGATATGGATTTCGCCCTTTTTTCCCACATACCCTGGCCTGAGAATCATACGCCGAAGTCACTCTTTTCGGATTTACTGGAACAGGCCGTGGTTGGCGAGGAATTGGGTTTCAAAGCCATCTGGCTGGCGGAGCACCATTTCACGCGGTACGGGCTGGGCGCGTCCTCGCTGGTCATCGCCAGCAACATCGCGGCGAGAACCGACAAGATCCGTCTCGGCACCGCGGTTTTGATACCGCCCCTGCATCACCCGGTGCGTCTGGCTGAAGACACGGCGACGCTCGACGTGCTTAGCGACGGCCGGCTGGACGTCGGCTTCGGGCGAGGGGCTTCCAGTACGGAGTACGGTAACTTCGGCATCGATCACGTCGAGAGCCAGGCTCGCTATCGCGAGACCATTAAGATGGTGGAAACCCTGTGGACCACTCGGGACTGCACTTTCGAAGGGGACTATTACTCCTCCCAAAGCCTCAACCTGGTGCCGACTCCCTTGCAACAGCCTCACCCGCCGGTCTATGTCGCGGCCACGCGCAGCGCCGAGTCGCTGGACTTTGTAGCTTCCACCGGACGACGGCTCATTATCGGTGTCGTCCTCAACACGGACGAGGCAATGGATTTGCTCCAGCGCTTTCTGGATCAGGCTCAGGCCAGCGGGCACGCTGCTGATCCGTCAGACGTTCCTTTCTTCCGGTACTTTTACGTGGCCGAAACTGAAGAGCAGGCCCATCGCGACGCCCGTGAAGCCCTGAACTGGACGTTGGACATCAATACCTGGAGGCGCGAGTTCACGGTTGGGAGCGAAGTGTACGAGAGCATCGATGGCTACCGTGCCCGTAGAACCGAATTGCCGCCGTCGTACGAGTATCTCGCCGAGCATCGCGCGTTCATCGGTACACCGGATCAGTGCGCTGAGAAGATCCAAACCCTTCACGATGCCGGCGTTCGCTACTTCGGTTGCAACTTTGCCTTCGGCGGCCTGGACCAGAAGAAGCAACTGCGCTCCATGGAGCTTTTCGCGCAGGAAGTTATGCCCCGGTTCGCAGACCAGTGATCCGGTCGACTTAGTTGTCGCCCACAGGTCTTGGTTGCGGCTCCGGAGCAACCGGCGGTTTCGGGACGGCGGTCCGGTTGCTAACCGCTCGAGTTAGTCGTCGCCCACAGGTCTGGGCTGCGGCTCCGGAGCAACCGGCGGCTTCGGCACAGCGGTCCGGTTGCTAACCGCTCTGTAGAGAGAAATACCCGCGCCGGTGGCGAGCGCGGCGCCCAGCATCAAAAACGCCCAACGCAGGCCGGCGACAAAAGCCGTGGCCACTTCGGGATTTACGGCCTCCAGCTTCGGCTCCACACCGTAGGCAGCCATGGTGGATACCACGATCGTCGTCGAAACGGCGACACTCACCACGTTCGCCGAATTCCTGACCAATTGGGTCAGCGCCGAAACTACCCCGTAGCGGCTGCGGTCCACCACGCTGAGGATGCTGCTGCTGTTGGGCGAGTTGAAAATGCCGTTGCCGGAACTCTGCATCATCATCGTGGCGATCACCAGCCACACCGGAGAATTTTCTTGCAGCGCAAACGCCAATACGAAGGCTCCGGCTGCGGTCAACGCCATGCCGCATACCGTCGGGATCCGCCATCCGAAGCGATCGGCCAGGCGGCCGCTGAACGGTCCGATCAGCACCATGCATATGGCCGGCGGAATCATCATCAACCCGACCTGCTCCGGTGCGTACAGCAGGACTCGCTGCAGGTAAAACGGCATCATAAAGCGCGCCGCCGACGATCCGAAGAAGGACAACCACGCCGCGGCGACGCCCAGGCCGAATATCTGGTTGGTGAACAGGCGCAGATCCAGCATCGGCGCCCGGATCCTCAATTCCCACCAGACGAACGCGGCCATCAGCGCCGCAACCGCAACTACGCCTACGATCACCGGCGCGGATGTCCAACCCAGCCCGTTGCCGTTGCCTACCACCAGCAACAGGATGAGCAAAATCACGCCGGAGGCGGCCGCGCCGGCCCAATCGAATGATGAGGCGCCTTGTCCCTGCCGGTACTGACCCGACCCGGGTCCCCGCTCCAGCAGGAGCCATGCGAGCACAAGGACCAGGCCACCCGCTGGAACGTTGACGAAAAACACTGATTGCCAACCAAACCAGGCCACCAGGAAACCGCCCATGGCAGGCCCGGCGATAGCACCCAACCCGACCACGCTCAGGTGCGTGCCCAGGGCCTTGCCACGCTCCGAGTCGGGGAATGCCGCGATCATCATGCCCATGCCGCAGCCCTGTACCATGCCGGCGCCGATGCCCTTGAGCACGCGCATGAAAATCAGCATTTCGAGGCTCGTGGAGAGCGCTGCGCCCAGTGAGGCCAGTACGAAAATCGCGGTACCGATCAGATACACCCATCTCCGCCCCACCACGTCGCCCAGTCGTCCCATGGGCAGCAAAAGCACGCTGATCACCAGCGCATAGGAGACCACGACCCATTGGACCGACTCCAGCGTCGCGTCGAAATGGGATTCGATGCCGGGCAGTGCAACGAGGACACTGCCATGATCAACCACCGAGAAAAATGTGCCGGCGGCAATGGTCCAGAAAGCCCACCACTTGTAGGACTGGCTGGACGTAATGCGTTGAATCAAATTGGTGACCGCCTACCGCGGATCGTGCTGAAGGTTACGGCAACTATCATACTCCTTTTCAAAAGTTGACGTGGCCGCACCATCACATACGTCAATACTATTCCAGGCGACGCACACGACCGAGCAAAGCCCAGCACACCGCAGACGCTCCCAGACCCAGCACGGCGATGACCGCCATGGCCGTGGACGGAGAGGTCACGTCTGAGAGTATTCCGACACCCAGGCTGGCCAGGACCAGGAACCCACGATCGAAGCTCTGCAAGCTGGTCATTCGTCCTCGCAGGCTGTCGGGCGCCAGGGTTTGGATCAACGTGCCTCGGGTGGTTCGGAAGACAGCCTGGCTGAAAGCCATTGCAGCAATGAACAGGAATGCCAGGGCAATCCATTTTGAAAAAGCGAAAATCAGCAGCGTAACTGAGCTGGCGACCACCGCGCCGAGCACGACCTTGCCCTTGGGAAAAATAAACCCGAACGAAGCCATTATCAGCGCGGCCAACAGGCCTCCGACTCCGGTGACCGCCAGCAGGTACCCACCCACGTCAGCGTCCCGCTTCAGCACCTCGGTGGTGAACACGGGAAACAGGAACCAGGCAGGGTGCAGGATGATGTTGGGAATGATCGACAATATCATCAGCTGGAAGAAGGCTCGCTCCCCACTCCACACGTAGCGCAGCCCCTCGATCATGTTGGAAAACGCGGAACCCCGTTGTCGGGCATCTCCTGGCCGGTGAAATGGAGTGCGCATTCGGAAAATCATCGCGACGTTTACCAGGTATAGGCAGGCCTCGATCGTAAAGTTCCAGAAGAACCCCAGCGTGAAGATCAGGATGCCGCCCACGAATGGACCCACGATGCGCGTGCCGGTGATGGTCAACACGTTGGTGGCCAGGGCGTTGCCCAGCATTTCCCGGGGCACGGTGCCGGCGATCAATGCCTGGCGCATGGGCTGCACCGTGGAGTGGCAGCATCCGGCCAGAATCACGTACAGGTAGGCGTGCCAAACCTGCACCTCGCCCGACAGGATCAGCAGAGCGAATGCAAGTGCGAGCACTGCCATGACGGTCTGCAGACCCATGACCAACTTCCGTCGGTCGAACCGGTCGCTCAGCACCCCGCCCCAGGGACCGACCACCAGCCCGGGCAGTGTGTTGATTCCGCCTACCGTGACTACCAGCAGACCGGCGATGTTGGATCCTTCGGACAACTCCCGCACCAGCCAGCCCACGCTCAAGAGCTGCAACCACTGCGCGTTGTTGGCAAAGAAGTTGCCGAACCACAGGTATCGGAAATCCCGGAAGGCTAACCAGGCATCCAGTGTGTGCAGCCGGGGCAGCCGCGCCGCTCGCAAAACAGGTCCCTTAGCGGTCGCCTAACGCAGAGCCCGCACGCGTCGTAGCGTCGCGAAACATCCAATGGTGACTGTGAGGCCAAGACAGCCAAGGGCCAAAATCGCCATCGACGCGGATGTGAAGTCGGCAAAAATGCCCACTACCACGCTCACACCGATCAGGAAAGAACGCTCGTAGGCCAACAGGGCCATGGTCCGCGCGCGGAACCGGTCCGGCACGATGGTCAATACCAGCGTTCCCTGGGTGGTGCGGAAATAAGCCTGGAAGAACGACATGGCACCCAGCACGGTGAAAGCCGCCGGAAGCCATGACGAGAAGGCGAACAGGATGGTGGCCAGGGACGACAGGGCCGCTGCTCCGAACAGGATGTACCCGCGCCGGAATGGCAGGCCCCAGGTGGCGATGGTTAGAGTGGAGAGCAATCCGCCCACGCCGGTGATCGCCAGCAGGTAGCCGCCCATGTCGGCCTGGGCTTGCCACACTTCGAAGGTGAACAGCGGCAGCAAAAACCACACCGGGTGCAGGATGGTGTTCGGGATCACCGACAGCACCGCTATTTCCAGGACTTCGCGCTGGTTCCGCCAGAGGTGCAGCAGGCCATCCTTGATGTCTCCCAGCGGAGTGAACCGCCGTTGTTCCTCCGCTGGTTCGGTCCGGGTGTACGGCGTCCGCATCGGAAGCAACATCAGGACCACGCCCAGGTACAACGCCGCTTCCAGCGCGAAGTTCCAAAAGTAGCCGAGGGTGAATATGAGGAGTCCGCCGATGAAGGGACCGAAGACCCTCGTTCCGGTGACGGTCAGGGTGTTGATTGCGTAGGCGTTGACCAGCGCATCCCGAGGCACAGTGTTGGAAATCAGCACCTGCTGTAACGGCTGGGTGATGGCCAGGCAAGAACCGGAAATCAGAACGTACGCGTAGGCGTGCCATGGACGCACGTAGTCAGTGGCGACCAGGAAAGCGAAGCCCAAAGCCAGCACGGCGCTGACAGACTGCAATGCGATCGCCAGCTTGCGACGATCCAGGCGGTCGCCCAGCACTCCCGTTATGGGGTTGACCAGGAGCCCGGGCAGGGTGTTGAGGGCGCTGACGGACACTACCAGCAAACCGCCGATCCCGGAGCCTGCGGACAGGTCCTTGACCAGCCACCCGATGCTCAGGAGTTGCAGCCATAGAGCCGTGAACCCACAAAAATTGGCCAGCCACAGAAGCCGGAAGTCCCGGTAGGCCAGCCAAGCGTCCAGGGTATGGAGACGCGGGAGTCTCAACGACGGAATGATCGGGCTCTCTCTTGGTATGGATGGATGCGCCGCGTGCAGAATAGCACTCGTGAAATGCGAAAGGCGGCGCGGGCAAAAACATGGTGCGCCCCGGCGCAAGGGTTGTCAATATGACCTGTTTTTGGGCAGTCAAACCGAGCCCTAAATGGACGGGTATGCCGTGCCAGTCGTCGCAGGCCGCTATGATATGATGACTTTCGATCCCGCGAATCTGGAGCCGAGGGATGGTCGTGCGTAACGCGGCGAATGGCCCTTCAGCTCCCAGTATCCGCGAATCCCTCCGGGTGAAGAAATGCACGTAGACTCCCAGCGCGCCTTGATGGCTCACCTGCTACGCCGGGCCGGATTTGGCGCCACGCCGGCGGAACTCGACACATATTGCGGATGGGGTTATGACGCGACGGTGGAGTGGCTGCTGCAACCGGAGGCGCAGCCCACCCTCGACGAAGACATCATTGAGCGGTACTACATCGATTGGAAGGAAAGCCGCAACATCGAGGGTGCGCTTACCGAAACGGTGTACCGGATGAACTGCAATGCCAGTGCGAGGCCGCTCCAGGAGAAAATCGGCCTTTTCTGGCACGGAGTGTTCGCCACCGGCTTGGCAAAAGTGTTGCACGAGAAAACGATGCTCAACCAGATCGATTTGTTTCGGCAGTTCGGTCTGGGCAATTTCGAGGAGTTGTTGCGCCGGTTGGCCCGGGATCCGGCGATGATTTTCTGGCTGGACAACAACTTCAACCACAAAAACGCGATCAACGAAAATTGGGGAAGGGAACTCCTCGAACTGTTTTCAATGGGCGTGGGCATGGACGGACACGCCAACTATACGGAAGACGACGTGCAGGAGGCTGCCCGCGCGTTTACGGGCTGGACCATCGACGACGACAATGTAGCCAGCATCCCTTACGGCAAAACGCCCTGGCTGTTCCGCTACGATCCGGAGGATCACGACCAGGGTCCGAAGACGTTCCTGGGGGAAACAGGTAACTTCGATGGCGACGACGTCATCGAGATCATTTGTCGCCAGCCCTCGACCGCCAGGTTCGTCAGTCGGCATCTCTACAACTTCTTCGTGGCTGACGACGTGCAAGTGCCGGCGTGGCAGACGACCCCGCCGTCCGACCCGGATGCCATCACGTTGTTGGAGGCCGAATATTTCCGCTCCGGCTACGACATTCGATCCATGCTGCGCCTGATGTTCACGTCGGATTTCTTCAAGTCGGAAAGCGCGCGATTTGCCAGGGTCAAAAGCCCTGCTGAAGTGGTTGTCGGCACATTGCACCTCGTCGGAGATTTCAAATTCCCGAAAGTGGGTTTCATGGACACGGCTCTGGAATGTCGTTACATGAACCAGGACCTGCTGAACCCGCCGTCTGTGGAGGGTTGGCATACCGGTAGGGAATGGATCGACAGCGGCAGCATGGTGGAGCGCATCAATTTCGTGGCCGACAATCTGGGCGATGCGAACCACCCCGGCGTGCGCACCATCGTCGACACGCTTTTGAACCGGCAACCTGACGCAACAGAAATAGTGGACCAGTGCCTGGAACTGCTGGGCAGCGTCGTGCTCCGTGATGACAACCGCAACGCGTTGATCGCCCAGGCGGAACAGGCGCTGGACGCGGGAGCGGGCTCCGAGGAAGTTATCCTCAACGCCCTCCGCATGATCGGATCGACGCGGGAGTATCAGTTCGCGTAGCCGGCTATACCGAGACGCCGGGCGCGTGCCACCGGGCCGAGGGACTGCCGGACCGGGGTTTAAGGGTACGGGCGCGTCGTGCGCGAGAAATGATAACCCAGGGAACAGGCCCCTTGAGCATCAGATCAGAACCGGTACCCAGCGCGGCCCGCCGTTGTATGACGGATGGCCAATTGGCTCTGGTCGGCGTGGCGGATGAACTGGCCCGCCAGCGTTTCGCGCCGCGTGCGGCGCACTACGATGCCGAGGCGGAATTCCCCATCGAAAACTACGCTGACCTGAGGGAGGCTGGGTTACTGACGCTTCGCGTTCCCACCGCGTATGGGGGCAGCGGTGTTGACCCGCTGACCTTCGCCATGTGCATCTTGGCAGTGGCTCGCGGCTGTGCCTCCACGGCGCTGACGCTGACCATGCATACGAATGTGCTCGGCTCTTTCGTCGGGGGATTGGGATCGGCGGAGCAGCGGCGCCGCTACTTTGCCGAAGCGGTGGAAGCAGGCAAGTTGTTCGCGTCTTTGACCAGTGAGCCGGGAGTGTCCGCGAGAGAACGGTTCGTACTGTCAACCACCTTTGCGCCTCAGGACGACGGTGGCTACCGGGTTTCCGGCGCCAAGCATTTTTGTTCCCTGGCCGATGCTGCCGACTATTTCTTCGTTTCCGGCGTGGTGGAAGGGACCGGCGGCGGCGGTGAAAATATTCTGTCGGCAATGATCCGAAGCGATATGAGCGGCGTTCGAGTGACCGGTGAATGGGACGCCGTCGGGATGAGGGCTACAGCGAGCCACGCGGTCAGCTTCGATACCGTGGCGCCGCACGACGCGGTGTTCGGGCCGCCCGGCCGGTTGCTCAGCGCCGACTGGGGAAGTTTCTCATTGGGGTACGCCGCCGTATACCTGGGGATAGCTGAAGCGGCGTACAACCACATCCGTGAGTACGTCACCGCGCGAACCTGGACGCCCGGCGGAGACGTGATGATCGACCATCCGTCCACGCAGCAAACTGTCGGGCAGATGGGTTTGTCGGTTCAGTCCGGTCGCCTCTTGCTGGTGGACGCCGCATTGGCGGACCGGGAGGCGGACCCCACCGGCGCCGTGCTGGCGGTTAATCGAGCCAAGCAATATTGCGCCGAAGCCGGCGCCTGGGTGACGGACGCAGCCATGCGGTTGGCAGGTGGTGGTGGGCTCCTCAAGTCCTCGCCTCTGGAGAGATTGCGCCGGGACGCGTTGTCGGGTCCGGTGATGCCGCCGGCCAACGACCGGTGCCTGGAAACCATCGGCAAGCTGGAATGTGGACTGCCCGCAGTGACCATCGAGCTAAGTTAGGAAACGAGATGACCACAGTCGTCGAACATCCAGTGTCCGTGGCCGGACTGTATCAATATCACGACGTAATCGGACTGTTGTCCGCTGGCGGACCAGGATTCAGTGGGCCCGTGTCGCTGGCGCTGGGTCCGGATGGATTGCTGCATGTGGCCAGCCGGGCCAACCCCAACCAACCGGAAGCAGTGCGGGTAACCAGGTGCACCGTCCAGGGCGATTACGTCGGCGAGTTTTGCGGCTGGGGCGATGCGCCGGGTCAATTCATCTGGGTCACGGCGATCGCTTTCGGACCGGACGGCAACCTGTACCTTGCGGACGAAAACACGCATCGGATATCGACATTCACGGCAGAGGGTGAGTTTCTGGGCCATTGGGGTGAATTCGGAAGTGGCTATGGCCAGATGAACCGGCCGTCGGGTATGGCTTTCCCGCCCGACGGTACGCTGGTGGTCGCGGATTCGTTGAACCATCGAATCCAGCGTTTCACGATGGACGGCAGCCCGCTGGACGCCTGGGGAACGTATGGCAAAGGGCCCGGACAGTTCGATATGCCCTGGGGTGTCGCGGTGGACTCCGTCGGTACGGTGTACGTTTCGGATTGGCGCAACGACCGGGTTCAGAAATTTGAAGCTGATGGTCGTTTCCTGGCTGAGTTTGACGGTGGCAGCGCGGGAGACGGGTTCTCACGGCCAAACGGACTGGCGGTGCACAGAGATCGCATTTACGTGTGCGATTGGTGGAACGACCGCGTGCAGGTATTGGATACCGACGGACAGGTCATCGACACGTTGATCGGCCATTCCGGCACCTCTAAGTGGGCCCGCACGTTCCTTGATGCCAACCCGGACATCGAGGAGAAACTCAACAACGCGACGCAAAACATTGAACTGAAGCGCCGGTTTTACCGGCCCGCCGCAGTCACCGTGAGCGACAACGGGTTGGTGTTCGTAGCAGACTGCTATCGGCATCGCGTTCAAATTTACCGGAAACTGTAGGACAGCGACGCCGGGTTCAATTCCCGCTGGGACCGGCGCAGGCGGATATAGGAGGCACCATGACCAGTACCAATGGCCACAGGGCGAACCAGGAGATCGGCACGACGGTGCTCGTCGTGATGATGGAGGTGGACGAGGCCGACGACGCCGTGTTCAACAAGTGGTACAACGAGGAACACCTGCCGGAGCGCATGTCCATCCCCGGCTACGTCAGCGCCCGGAGGTTCATGCTGGACCCGGAGGACGAGCAGGCGAACGGGGTGTTGCGATACCTTTGCATCTGGGAACTGGAAAACGACAGCCCGTTGCAATCACAGTTCTACAAGGACCAGAACGCCAAGCCCACGCCGACGAAAGAGGCTGCAAACGGGGTTGTGAAGCAGAGGGCGCGAGGTTTGTACCGGCAAATCTTCCCGACTACCGGCGGATACAACGACCGCATCGGCTACACCTACCCGGACGGCGTCAGAATAGGCGCATAGGGCAACGCACCGTAGCCGACGAGCTGAAGGGGCTGTCAAACGACAGCCCCTCTTGTTTAGCGTTTCTCAGATGCGGGTGAGACGCAGCAGGTCGCCGATATCGGTTTCGTCCTCGAGGCGCCACAAACGGGCGAGCAACTCCTCCGCCTGTTCTGGCGAAAGCAGACCCTCGCACAGACCTCGGAATTTGGCCTCGACCTCGGCGTCAGTCATGGGGTTCAGATGGTGCCCGCGGAAGTGGGCGACCTCCGAGCTGTAGGTCTGACCGTTTTCCATCCGCAGATCGAAGTTGCAGAGCATTGCTTCCGGTACGCGGCGATTGGCTTCCTCCGAAGCCTCGATGCGCGTGCGACTGATCAACGTGGCGATGCCGGGGTCGTTGATGTGCTCGTCCGAGAAGTGGCTCTCGTTGAGGGCGTTGTGGGTCAGCGCGATTGCCGTCGCGTAGGGCATGCTGTGGTCGGCGGACTCGCGGGTCTTGGGGTGGTACTTCTCGTCGTCGCCGGCCATGATGTCGATGGCTTTCTGCAGTGTGCGGATATGGATGTCCTCGACGTCGTCTACGTTGAATCCTGGCGCTTGGCGACGGGCCTCCAAGGCCGCCTCGACCACCGTTTGTGAGTACAGGCCGAGAGCAAACTGCTTGATGTTGCACTCGTGGACCTTGAACGGTTGACCCTGGTCTCCGCCAAAGGGCTCCACGCGGTAAGGCTCCTTGGTCACGGCCGAGAAGAACCCCAGCTCGCCTTCGAATACCGGAGTGGGGCCGGTAAGTCCCCGCTCCGCGAGCAACGCCGCGAACACCGCGTTACGACTGGCATTCGCGTAGGCGCAGCCCTTCCAGTGGGAAAGTTCCCCAACCCTGGTCTGGCCCAACGCCAGGTTGGGCGTGATTGCGAGGTTCAACGCCTGCTCAGTTTGCGCCGCAGACAGCCCCATGGCGCGGGCCGCGCCAACGGAACTGGCGATAGCGCCGTTGGTGACATGATCGAATCCAAGCGACCTGATATTGCAGGCGTCACCGAAGCGGCAAAACGCTTCGTAGGCAACGGCGGTCGCGGTGATCACCCGGCGACCGCCGGCTCCGACCATTTCAGCGCCGGCGAGAGTGGCGGCTATGCTATCACTGGGATGCCCGGACTCCTGAGTGGTGTAGCCATCATTGGAGTCCAGGTATCGGATCATCACCCCGTTCGCGAAGGTGGCCAAATCCGGGCTGCTGGTCAAACCGTTGCCAATGATGGTTACCGGCCGGCGGTGTCCGGTGACCTCTGCCGCAAGATCGCGGGCGATCTTGCTCGGTTCCGACGTGTAACCGCCGATGGCGCACCCCACGGTGTCGATGATCATCCGCTTGAGCAGATGGACCGTTTCTGACGGGATGTCGGGAAAATGCAGATTGGCAGAGTAACTGGAAACATACTCGGCGATGGTGGTCATAAGAATCCTTCCTGGTCGGGCCTGGGCGGTGTCGTCAACGTCCAGCAGTATTACGGGGATGACAGCTGAAGATTGCCATTTTTGCCAACCGGTGACAAGCGACCTGGCGGAAGGCCAAGAAATGGGACGTTGCGGATCCCCAGTATCGCCGGCCCCACGGCCACCAATCTCTTCGCGGCCCGGCATCCGTCACACCGGCAAGCGATCAGCGAGCCATAAGATACTCTACGAACCCGGTATCGACGAATAAACAACGGGGCAAGCCACGGCTCGCCCCGTTCAATACAGCGGAGGAGTGGAAGTTACTCTTTCCAAAACCTCTCTTCGGTCCACCGCCATCCGTCGGCCGTCACGATTTCACGGCTGGCTTCGATCATCCCGGGGTGTCCGCACGCGTAGATCAGCGTTTGAGACTGGTCCAAGCCAAACTTCACCAGTTGATCGGCGACGATATTGTTGAGGCGGCCGGTCGCGCCTTCCCACCCTGCGTTGCGCTCTTCGGTGGGCCGGCTGATCGCGGGGACGAAAGTCACGATGTCAGGATAATCGGAGGCCAACTGGGTCAACTCGACGTCGTAGACAAACTCGTCCAGATACGAGGCACCTTCAACCACGTAAAAGTGGTGCCCGTCACGACCGTAGTGCAAGTGATCCCGCACCATGCTGACAAATGGCGCGATGCCGGTGACGGTGCCCAACATCAGATGTTGGGTTGCCGAATTGTCCATCAAAAAGATGCCTTTGGGTCGAGGGCGGAGGGACATGGTGTCGCCGATTTCCATATCCCACATTCTCGGGGTGAGTTCGCCTTCTGGGACCAGTTCGACGAAGATCTCCAATGCGGATTCGTGGGGCGCAGAGACGATTGAATATGCCCGCTCGATCCCGTCCAGCCCCAGGGTGCAATATTGCCCGGGCTTGAATTTGAAATCAAAACCCTGCGGCTCCATTTTGATTACCATGAGGTCGTCCGTGTAATCGATGCGTTCCACCAGCCGGGCGCGCGGCAAATTGGTAGTGCGGTCACGACTCACGGCGGTGGATGGGGAAGTGGTCATTCTGGCTCCAGTTGGTAGATTTGTTCGACGTGCGCTCCAGGAACGGGGCGGCAGGTTGCGGGAAAGGCGGACACGCAACCGTTTACCTATTTTCCTTGCGGCGTGTTACTTCGAAATGGCTGATCAGGTTACCCCACCAATTCGACCCGGCACGGCTCGAGGTGCAGGCCAGGTACCCGGGCCATGGGGTTGATGTCCTCGGATGCCTGCAACTCGACGGCCAGTTGTCCGAACAGAGTGGTAATCGAAACCACCCCTCGCGGGACAGCCTCGTCGAGGCAGGCGATCCCGGCCGTGCGATTGCCGGAAGTCACGACGGCAACCGGCGCATCATTGGAGATGCCCCAAGACTCAGCGTCCGCCGGGTTGAGGTGGACCTGCTCGTCACGCACGATGCGATTCAGTTGCCCGGATTCGACAGTGATCTCGCGCTCGCTTTGCAGAAGAACTCTGCCCGGAGCAAGGATCGCAGGGAGATCGGGATCGGTATTTGACGCTACGGCACGGAACAGTGGCGCTCCCGGCTCGGCTCGCCCGTTGGGGAAACCGGCGGCGTAGAGTAACGGGGATGAAGGGCTCGTGGGCGTAGGGCAGGGCCACTGTATCCCACGTTCTTCGCGAGTTGTGTACAGCAGTTGCGTAGGACGGGGAGCATCCACGCCCGTCTGCATGACCAAAGACGTTTCCCTGGCCAGGCGCTGGTAGCTGATCCCTCGGTAATTTGGCGCTACGGACGCTATTTCGTCCATCACCTGGGCGGGATCGTCGTAGTTCAAGCCGTCGACGTTCAACCGCCGGGCGAGTTCGGCGAAAATCCACCCCTCGGGCATGGCGTCGTTGTTTCGGACATTGATCGCCGGCCTGATGCGTTGGACGCGGCGCTCCAGATTGGTGAACGTGCCGTCTTTTTCGGCGAAAGTCGCCCGCGGCAGCACCACGTCGGCCACCTGCGCGACCGGCGAAAGGAAGGTGTCGGCTACGGCGAGAAATTCCAGTTGTTCGAAGACGGCCAAATCACTGCCCAGCAGACCGTTCGAATAATTCGGGCTGTCTCCGACGAGTAGCATCGACGTGATGGATCTGCCTGCAGCGTCGAGCATGGACGCTGCGCTCATTCCTGCCGATGGTGGCAGAGGCGCGCCCCAGATCTGCTCTACGCCGGCGCGATGCGCGTCGTCGAAGGTGGGGGCTCCTCCCGGAAGGCGGTCGGGGAGACACCCCACGTCGATGGCGCCCTGTCCGTTGGCGCCCCGTCGCATGGGGAATATCCCGCCGGCTGGTCGGTCCACGTTGCGCGTGAGCAGCGCCAGGTCGGCCAATGCCACCACGCATTCGCGCGTGATTTCGGCGGGCAGGTTGTCCAAACCGTACACTATGGCGCCGGTTTCGGCCTCGCCATACATCCTGGCGGCGCGGGCGATGTCTTCAAGGGGAATGCCCGTTGCGGCGACCGCGTCATCGCTCAACCGCTCCAGCTCATAGGTCAGCGTGTCGTAGCTATCGGCATTTTCCGAGAGCCATTCGGCGTCGATCAGACCATCCTGCATCACCTGCTTCAAAATCGCGCCCAGAAGCAGAAGTTCGGTGCCTGGCGCCGGCCGGAGCCAGAGATCGGCATATCGGGTAAGCTCGACCTCCCGGGTGTCAATGACGATGAGCGGTGTCCCATTGCGGGCCGCCCGCTTGATCGGCACACCCACCACGTTGTGGCTTTCGGTCAGGTTGGTGTTGAACACCAGGATGCACCCGGATTTTTCCAGGTCCCAGATCGAGTTGGTAGCCCCGGGGTAACCGAGGACGTCTTCCAGGGCGCCGGTCAGGGCGGGCTGCGTGTTGCCCGAGTGGTCGACGTTGTTGGTGTTCATGCCAACGCGGGCAAACTTCTGGGCCAAGTATAGCTCCTCGTTGGTGCTATCGTGAGCGGTGATCAAACCGAACCCCTGGCCGGTCTGGTGGGGCCGAAGCCGCTCAGCAACCAGATCCAGAGCCTCGTCCCATGTGGCATTTTCCAGCCGACCGTTGCGTCGGATCATGGGGCGGCGCAGGCGCTGGCCGCTGGTGAGGTGGCCAAGGCCGAATTTGCCCTTGTAGCAGGCCTGACCGCGGTTGGCCGGCGAATTGAGCTCGGGAATGGCACGAATCACGCGGCCCTGCTCGTTGATCTCGAGATTCATCTGACAGCCCACCGGGCAGTGGGTGCAGATGGTGCGTTCCACGCGCGCCGGCTTTTCCCATTTGCCTTCGCGCTCGGTCAACGCCCCGACCGGGCATACGTCGATGCAGGCGCCGCAGAACTCGCAACCGGACTCCAGCAGCGAGGTCCCGAAGGACGTGCCAACCAGAGCATTGCCGGAACGCTCGGTGAAGCAGATGGCGTTGTCTCCGCGCATTTCTTCGCACGCCCGGACACATCGGCCGCAGGTGATGCAAAGGTTGAGGTCCCGGTCGTAGAAGGGATCGCTCACCTCCAGCGGAATGTCGCGATACACATAGGTCATGGGCGATTCGAGCTCCATGCCCAGATACCTCACGGTGTCCTTGAACTCGCACCGCTCATTCTTGGGACAGGTGATGCAACGGTCGTTGACCGAGACGTGGCGCAGGCACACGTCCGATGGCCCGCAGATTTCCACGCGGTGGCAGGTGAGGCAGCCGTTGGGATGCTCGGCGATGAGCATCTGCATGACGGAGCGGCGGAGCTCGATAACGTCGGGAGTCTCGCTCCAAACGGTCATGCCGTCGGTGGCTGCCAGGGTGCACGCGGCCGGGAACCCCGGTACGCGGCCCCGCTCGTTTTCGGCTACTACCACGCACATCCGGCAGGCGGCATAGGGCTTCATGCCCGAGTGGTAGCAGAGATATGGGACGTACACCCCGGCGTCGATGGCGGCTTCGAGCACCATTTTCCCGGGTTGGGTCTTGATTTCCACACCGTCGATGGAGATGGTTATATCGTCAGGCATGGTGTGTCCTATCTTGCGAAACGCGCGGCGGCAAAATCAAAGGCGGCAAATTAGCGGCGGGTAAGACGGGGCGAGAAGACCTGGTCAGGGCAATCTCCGGTGTGGCGCTTCTCGCGAATGTGAGCGTCGAATTCGTGCCCGAAGTACCGGAGCGCAGAGGAGACCGGATTGAACCCGAGTTGCCCGTGTCCACACAACGACCCGGCCTGCATGTTTTCGCCGATGTTCCGCATGAGCGCGAGATCTTCTTCGGTGCCTTCCAGGTTGCTGATGCGTTCCAGGACTTCCAGAAGGTGACTCATACCCATGCGGCAGGGGAAGCACTTCCCGCACGATTCGTACTGGCAGAACGCGATCAGGTTGCGGGTCAGGTCCACCACGCAAGTATCCTCGTCCGCGACGATGATCCCGCCGGAACCCAGAATTGCGCCGGCCGCTCGGAAGACATCGAAGTCAAGGACCAGGTCCAGATTGGTATCGCTGGCAGAGAGCACGCCTCCCAGCGGTCCACCGGTTTGCAGCAGCTTCATGGACTTGCCATTGGGCACCCCTCCGGCCATGTCGAAGAGCACCTGACGCAGGGTCATGCCCAACGGAACTTCGATCAAACCGGTGTAGGTGATATCCCCGGACAGGCAGAGGATAGCGGTTCCGCTGCTTCCGTTGATCCTGTTATCGGGATCGGGTTTCGTGCCGATACCGGCGAACCATTCCCCGCCCCGCGCTACGATCTCTGGCACGTAGGCGAGGGTCTTGACGTTGTTGATGTTCGATGGTTTGCCGAACACTCCCACCTGGGCGGGGAAAGGAGGCCGGAAACGGGGCATGGACCGCTTGCCCTCGATGGCCTCCATCAACGCCGTTTCCTCTCCGGACACGTACGAGTCGCCCGTCAAGGCGACCTCCACGTCGAAGGAGAAATCAGTTCCCAGGATGTTCTGGCCCAGGAGGCCAAGCTCGTAGGCCTGCTGTATGACGGCGCGTGTTCGATCGATGGGCTGGTTGTGGCCGTGGCGGATGAAAATGTAGCCGCGATTGGCGTTGCAGGCGTACCCCGCGATGGTAATGCCTTCGACGACGGTGGCCGGATCGCTTTCCAGGATACCCCGGTCGTTGAAAGCCCCCGGATCACCCTCTTCGCAATTGCACAGGATGTACTTGTTAGGGTCCGGATTGCCGGCCAAAAACCCCCATTTGACGCCAGCCGGGAACGCCGCGCCGCCTCGGCCCCGCAGGCCCGAGGTACGGACCTCTCCCAGGGTGTCATCGGCAGACATTTCAGTGAGGGCTTTGTTCAGGGCCGAGTAGCCGCCGTTGGCGATGTACTGGTAGATATCCGACGGATCGATGTGGCCGGCGTTGCGCAGCGCGATGCGCTGCTGCAAGGCCATCATCGGGTGGTCCTGGAGGTTAGAAATGCCGGCCGGCGCCTGTGCCGTCTCCCCGAGGTAGCCGATGGCGTGCTCCGCCACCGGATCGCCACCGGCGACATGCTCCCGGACAATGCGCTCGGCCAGTTCGGGCGTTACCTGACTGTAGAACACCCGGGGGCCGTTTGGAGTCTGGACGTCCAGCAGAGGCTCGGCGAAACACAGGCCCAGCGTGCCGACCTCCGACACATTCGCCGCCACCTGCTGTTGCTCCAGGGCCGAGTTGACGGCGGCCACGACTTCGAAACCGCCGGCCGCTTCACCGGCTAATCCGGTGCCGACACGAATCCACGGCCGGTCGCCCGCGGTCAGGTCTTCCCAGCGGCGCCGCGCCTCGGCAAGGATGGCGCTAAACGGAGTTTCCGTCGTTGCAGTCACGAGGCCAATCGCAGATCAGTGCGCGGGAGCGGAGGTCAGGGCCCGGGAGATTCTCGAACGGGCGATGTCGGGAGTGATCCGGCCGGCCAGGTGATGGTCAATCGCCATCACCGGAGCGTGGGCGCACGCGCCCAAGCAGGTGTTGTAGCGCAGGGTGGCTTTGCCATCGGGCGTATCACCCTCGTCGGACAACCCCAACGCTTCCTGCGCGGCCGCGATCACGGCGGTCGCGCCCATCACGTGGCAAGAGGGACCCCAGCAGACCTCCACACGGAGATCGGTGGGGGGGTCAAACCGGAAGTTGGGGTAAAAAGTGGCTACCGCCCACACGTCGTTGACGGTAACCTCCATCCGGACGGACACGGCTTCCACCGCCTCGGTCGGGATGTACCCTATCGCGTCCTCCACCGCCAGCAGGGATGAAAGGACGGTGACCGTGCTTTGTGGCTGGTCATTCACCGCTCTATCGATGAGCTGGAGGGTGGCATCGTCCATTTGTGAAATCCGTTACAAATCCCGATTTGAACGGCGCGAGTTTAGCACAACGGCCCCGACACGGGCAACGCGAAGCCTGCCCCTGCGAGATCGAAACGATGATCAGGTTTCGGCGGTTTCCCGATTCTCCAGGGCTTTGTCCATTACGCGCTGGAAAACCTCGTAGGGCTGTGCGCCGCTGAAGAGCAGGTTGTCGAAAACGAAGGTGGGTATGCCGCGGATGCCGTATCCCAGCGCTTCGTGGTACTGGTCAACCACCTTCTGGGCGTAATGACCCGATTCGACGCGTTCGCGCAGCTCGGCGCCGTCGAGGCCGACTCCAGAGCCGATATCGGCGAGGACTGAAGGGTCTCCCAGGTTAGCCCCGTGGTCCCAGTACGCCTCGTAGGCAGCATGGTGGTACTCAAGGAATTTACCCTGTTCCTGGGCGTACTCGGTGGCCTGAAGTGAGTAGAGGCTGTTGGGAGTGTATTTGGGCGGCCGCATCACGATATTGGCCTCCCGAGCGTGGGTGCGGAGAGGGTCGGCCAGCTCGTCTTCGGTTTCGCCGGGGCGAGACTCCCGCGGGCGGCCTTCCTGGGGAGTGTCTGGGCGCAGCAGATAAGCGCGGCCCTCGACGGTGATGTCGTACTCTTCCGAAAGTTTGTCGACGCGCTCAAGGCCGACATAGCACCAGGGTCAAATGTAGTCGTACCAGACGATCACATGGACGGGATAGGGGTCGTCCGGGTGGCTGTGGGCCGGCGGCTGGGTGGTCATGGCATCACCTCTGGAAGCGGAGCAGTTGCGGAGCGAGAGACGAGCGGTTTCGGGAGATCATTTGCTAGCAGGACACCAATCGGTCCAGCAGCGGGTACAGCCCTTCCAGACTGTCGATATGGTCGCAATCGGCGACGTCGGAGTGGAAACCGCCACGATCGATGAGTACCGGGAGGAGTCCGGCGTCGCGGGCGCCCTGCACATCGGAACGCGGCTGGTCGCCGACGTGCATCGCCTGTTCGGGGCGCAAGGCCATGCGTTTCAGCGCGGCTTCGAAGATAGCGGTGGCAGGCTTCTCACCGGTCTCGCGACTGGTGATGCAGAACTCCAGGTACTGCCGGATCCCCAGACGCTGGGTGAGTTCGTCCATATCGCGGCGGAGGTTGGTCAGAACGGCCAACCGATAACCGCGTTCGTTCAACTCTTCCAGCACCGGGCGGGTTTCCTCAAACTCCACCAGTTCCTTGGGCACGGAAATTGCCATGTCCCAGATCTGCTTGGCCATGCGAAGCGATACGGCCACTCCCGATTCTTCGAGAATGATCTGCTCGTACCGGGCGAAGAATTCATCGCGAGCCGGGGCGTCGCGTTCGCCCAAAGGCCACCGGTGATTTTCCTCGTTGAAATAGAGGTCGGCGATGGCATAGCCCCGGGACAACCGGTCTGCTGGGACCCGGATGCCCAGGTTCTGACAGGCGGCGTGCTGGATCTGGGGCAACGGCGGCCAGAAACGCACCAGCGTGTTGTAGAAATCGAAAAAGATGGCCTCGATCATCTGCGGGGGGCGCAGGCCGGGCATTCAGTCTCGCCGGGCGACCCGATGCTGCGCGGGGCAATGATAGCACAACGAATGGGGCGTGACGCGCGTCGGCGTGCGGCGCCCGGACACGCGCCGGGACTGCCCGTCGGTCGAGAGCGGGCCCGCGTCTACAACGTTACCAGTTCGACCAGTGCGGCCGAGACGTCGGCGGGAGAGGGCAATCGCCAGTTCGCAAAGGTGCTGACGCCGGGAACTCCCACGTAGACGCCAACACCTCCAGCGGATCGGACCGCACCGAATGCATCCTCGTCGGTCGCGTCGTCGCCCATATAGATGGGGAAAGACTCCGGGGACAACCGGGATCGGATCAACGTCAGCGCTCTGCCCTTGTCCCAGTCGATCGCCGGGCGGAGCTCCAGAGCCATCTTGGCTTCGGTTACATGGCAGGACCCGGACTGCACAAACGGGTTGGTAATATCATCGAACGCGGACACTACCTGGTCGTGATAGTTAGGCGGAGTCTGCCGAAAATGCGTAGTGAGGGTGTAGGTTTTATTCTCGACGAACGCTCCGGGCACGCCCGCCAAACGGACTTCCAAATCGTGGGACGCCTGCCTGATGGTTTGAGACGCTGCATCAGCGTCAGGGTGGCGGTAGTCCAGTCCTAGGCCGCGTATTTCCAGGCCATGGTTGCCGGCGTACACCAGCCCCGGTACGTTCACCCGCGCCTCGACGTCGTGCAGGGACCGGCCGCTGATCACTCCCACTACGAACTCGGGACGATCCGCGAGTTGGCAGAGGAGCGGCTGATTGCCGGGGCACAGGGTTGCCTGTTCCGGGCGGGGAGCGATTTCCGATAAGGTCCCGTCGAAATCCAAGAGAAGCAGGATCGGGTCCCGGCCGATAACCAGGTCTTTTACTTTGTCTAGGTCGAGGTCGAGCATGGGGATTGGCGCTATGCCGTGGACGCGACGGTGAGGCGGGAGTGATCCGGCGTGCTCGCCTGCATCAGGTGCATCATGATCCGGCCGGCCCATTTGTAGATGTTGTTTTCGCGGACCGTATTGCGCATTTGGCGCATCCGAATGCGGCGCTCGGCGTCGCTCATCGTGAGGGCCTGGTGAATCGCTTCGGCAAACTGCTCGGTGGCGTAGGGATTTATGATGAGTGAGCCGGTGAGCTCCTGAGCGGCCCCGGCGAAGGCGCTGAGGATCAGGACGCCGTCCCCGTCGACGCGGGAAGCCACATATTCTTTGGCGACCAGGTTCATGCCGTCGTGCAGGCTGCTCTCGGCGCAGAAACTGGCCAGGCGGCGCAGCGCCGAAAAGGTTGTCGAGGGCAGGGAAGTAGGCCAATAGAGGACCGGTTGCCACCCATCGTGTCCGAAACGCTCGTTGATTCGGTTGACGGTAGCTTCAATATCGATGGTGAGCTGCATGTACGAATCGATATTGGTTCGACTGGCGGCGCCGGCCTGGAGGAAGACCAACTGGCCGCGATATTGAGGCCATTTTTCAAACAGACGCTCAACGGCCCGCAGGCGATGGGGGATGCCCTTGGTGTAGTCCTGCCGGTCGATGCCGAGGCCAAGGATGCGGCCGCGGTTCAGTCCCAGCTCCCGTGAAAGCCGAACCATTTCGGCTTCGACTTCCTCGGAACGGGCCTCCTCGTCCAGGCTGTCGAAATCGATACTGATGGGGAATGGCCGGACCAGGGTGGTCTCGTCGCGGTAGTCGATCAATCCGTATTCCGGGTCGACGTGGGCGTCAAGATTGGCCTCAACACAACTGAGGAAGTTCTGACAGTCCCCGGAGAGGTGGAAACCCAGAAGGTCGTTGCCCAACATGCCGTCAAGGATTTCGTCCTGCCAGGGACAGATCCGAAGGATGTCCGGATTGGGCCAGGGGATGTGCCAGAACTGCCCGATGATGGCGTCAGGATTGACCTCGCGGATGTACCGGGGCAAGAGGGCAAGATGATAGTCCTGAATCAGTACGATGGCGGGCTCGTCATTTATCTCGTCGAGGACCAAATCCGCAAAGCGACGGTTTACGGACTGATAGAAGCCGTAGTGCTCGGCATCAAAAACGGGCTCGGTGTAGGCGATGTGGCACAACGGCCACAGGGCCTCGTTCGCGAAACCGTAGTAAAAGCCCTTGTTCTCTTCTTCGCTCAGGCTGAGCAGCCGCATGGAGTATGCGGGGTCGTCGGTCGGGACGCGAATACGGCCGGATTCGTCCATGGCGGCCAGATCGTCGTCGCCGTTACTCTGGGCGATCCAGGTACCACCGCATGCACGCATCAGCGGATCTATGGCCGCGGTGAGTCCGCCCGGGGGCATCTCCCCACGAGGGACACCGTCCACCATGGTAAACACGTACGGCTGTCGATTGGACACCACGACCAGCCGATAGTCGCTCAATTCCCGGCTTACCAAGCGTTGTAATTCGCCGCCGGTCCACATAACAGGCCACCTCCGTTCTCAGGTGCGCCTCGGAGCAGTAAAAAATTATACACTGCAAATAACTATAATCATTATTATCGACTACTGATTGTGCCACACGAGAGCCGTCAGGTCAACGGTTTGAACGGCACGCGGCGGCAGTTTCGGGTGCCTGATCGTATCGGGCCAGCAGCCGGGCTAACCGTCATGCTGTCGGGTAAGAGGACGTAGGAGAGTGACTTTCGAGGGCATGCTACCACAGCGCCGACAGTTAGATTGCGTCGCAAAGGCAGCCACGCCGGATCGTGTGGAGCTGCCGAGGCGTCTCGGTGCGATTGCAGAAACCGTGGGAGTAGGGCCGTTTCCACCGCGGCGCACGCTCCTGAGTGTTTGTCAGTGTGCGCCGGGTGCGCCGACCAGCGTCGGTCTCGATGACGACAGTCACGGTCACGGCACGAGGCGCCGCTCGCGCTAGCGCGAGCGGCCGTCCGGGCGGAGGCGCCAGTGTCACTATCGGACCGGGCCAGCGACCGAAGCCGCCCAGCCCGGGCACGGTGATGTTGCGCATTCCCCATGGTTGACGAGTCTCCCGGGCTTGGGTGGGTCCTGTTTTCGCCGGGATGCGCGAGATGGCGAGATGGAATGATCGGATGCGGTCGTTGTTGCGAGGGAGTTGCGGTGGCTCCCTTTGGGTTTCCATGTTCGTGGGTCAGTCCATGGCCGGTTGCTGTCAGCGTTTGGTGGTTCGTTGGCGTCAACCTGGTCCCGGTGTTGATCAGCTCCAGGACTGGGGATTGGCGCTGTGGCGATAGGGATGGACGGAAATTTGTTTTGTTCGGGTGTGGAAGGGGGATAACGAGGGATCTGCGTACGGCAGGTTTCGGGGAGCACCGGACACGGCTTTCGCTGGCTCGTGGGGTGGCGCGGGGAATTGGCGCATGCCGAGGTGCAGCCGTGATCGGAAGTCGTTACCAACGCGGCGGTTCCGGCAACGAATTTGTAGCCTGGCAGACGAAGGCACCATCCGGCGCAGATTTTTCTTGACACTCGCCCCGCCCCGTACCATAATTTCCGAGTCTTTAATCCCGCGACCCCGGACGTTTTGTCCGGACGAGCGCGCGGGCCGGAGGTTTTCTTGTCCACCAACTCTTTCACCCTTACCGACGAGATGCGTGAGAGTGCGATCGGGGTCGAAAGTGCCCCCACCACGACCGACGTCGAGAAGGGACACATTGCCCGGTTTGCCGAAGCTATAGGGGACGATAACCCGGCGTACACGGAAGGCACGCCGGAAACCGGTGGCATCGTGGCTCCGCCGACCTTCCTAAGGGCGATGCGAGCGGTACGTCCCGAGGTGCCTTTCGAGATACCGTTCACGCGATTGCTCGATGGCGGCAGTGACTGGGAGTATTTCGAGCACGTGCGCCCTGGAGACGTGATCACTGCGGTGGGCCGCGTGGAGGACATCCGGGAACGGACCGGCAGCATCGGTCAGATGTTGATCACCACCATCAAAGTTACCTACCGCAACCAGTCGGGCGCCGTTGTCGCGACCCAAACCAGCACGTCCATCCGGCACTGATCGTCGGCCGGTCACCAGTAGCGGAGAATAGCCATGGGCCAGCAGATTTATTTCGAAGACGTCAGCGAGGGCATGGAGTTGCCGGTCGAGGTGAGGGAACCCACCACGCGGCAACTGGTTCAGTATGCCGGAGCATCCGGCGACTTTTACGAAATCCATTACGACAAGCCCTACGCGGAGAGCATCGGGCTGCCCGGTATCATCATCCACGGGGCCCTGAAAAACGCGATGCTGGGCGCATACGTGACCGGCTGGGCTGGCCCCGCGTCCACGCTCCGGCGGTTGACCTGCCAGTATCGTGGCATGGACTTCCCCGGCGAACCCATCACTGCCAAGGGACACGTCTCCCGCGTGTACCAGGAAGGCCAGCAAAATCTGGTGGACTGCACCATCTGGCTGGAGAACCCACAGGGTCAGCAGACCACGCCGGGGACGGCGACGGTGGCGCTGCCTGCCCGCAGCGGGTAACCCATGCGCGCCGCGGATAGCGGCCGCCAAAAACCCATTTCATTGAAAGGACAAGTCGACTATGCCCAACAATCTGGAAGGAAAGGTAGCGATCGTCACCGGTTCAGGCCGTGGCGTCGGCCGCGGAATCGCCAAGCTGATGGCCGAAGAAGGCGCCAAGGTGGTGGTGGTTGACCCGGGAGTCAACGTTGACGGCACTGGGTTCGACCAATCGATTGCGGAAGTCGTGGTCGGCGAGATCCGGGACGCCGGCGGAACCGCCGTAGCGTGCACCGAATCGGTGGCGACCATGGACGGCGGCGAGCGGATTGTGCAGTCGGCCATCGACAACTTTGGGCGGCTCGACATCGTGGTCTGCTGCGCGGGCATCCTGCGGGATCGCATGGTCTTCAACATGACCGAGCAGGAATGGGACGACGTGATCGCGGTCCACCTGAAGGGCACATTCACGGTGGTCAAGCACGCCTGCATCCTGTTCCGGCAGCAACGCTCGGGTCGAGTGATCACCTTCAGCAGCCAGTCCGGGCTGGTGGGTAACAGCGGCCAGGCGAATTACGGCGCGGCCAAGAGCGGCATCGCCGGCTTCACCAAGGTGGTGGCCAAGGACATGGGCCGTTACGGCGTGACGGCGAATTCCATCGCGCCGCGCGCCACCACGCGGATGATCGGGGCAATACCCGAATCGGCGGCGGAGATTCGAGCCCGGGGCGGCGTGGCCACTCTCTCCGGAGACGGTGGAGACGACAGCCAACTGCAGAACCTCGATCCGGATGGGATCGCCCCGTTCGTCGCCTACCTGGCCTCCGATTACGCGGCCAACATCAACGGGCAGACGTTCCTGGTGTATGGCAACACGGTGTCTCTGATGTCGCAGCCACGACCGGAAAAGGCAATCTGGACGGAATCGGGCCACTGGGAATTGGATGAACTTTCGGCCCAGGCCCGTGGCTACCTGACGGCCGGCATTCCCAATCCGGCGCCGGCACAGCAGAGATAAGCACCGAAGACGTTCCGAGGTGGGCGATACGTTGTTCGTTCCCACCCGATTACCAACCCACCGAGGACTAGAACAATGCCCCTACTGGAAGACAAGGTAGCAATCGTAACCGGAGCCGGGCGCGGCATCGGGCGTGGCGTCGCGAAATTGATGGCGGCGGAAGGCGCGAAGGTCGTGGTCTGCGACTTGGGCGTGAACGTGGACGGCACCGGAGCTGACATCTCGGTGGCGCAGCAGGTGGTCAACGAGATTGGAGAAGAGGGCGGTACCGCCGTCGCGTGCACGGAATCGGTGGCCACCATGGACGGCGGCGAAAAGATCGTCCAGACCGCCGTGGACAACTTTGGCAAGCTGGACATCGTGGTCACGGTCGCCGGAATTCTGCGGGACCGCATGGTTTTCAACATGAGCGAAGAGGAGTGGGACGACGTAATCGCGGTTCACCTGAAGGGGACCTTCACGGTGGTGAAGCACGCGAGCATTCTGTTCCGGCAGCAGCGATCGGGCCGGATCATCACGTTCAGCAGTACCTCCGGTCTGTACGGCAACAGCGGGCAGGCAAACTACGGCGCGGCTAAGGATGGCATCGCCGGGTTTACCCGGGTGTGTGCCAGGGATCTGGGACGCTACGGTGTGACGGCGAATGCAATTTCCCCGTCGGCGAGCACCCGGATGACGACCAGCGTTCCGGACGAAGCCCGGGCGCTGCGGTCCGCCCGTGGCATCGCGGCCGGCGGCGGGTTGCGCGGCGATGCCGAGGACGTGGCGCCGATGGTCACGTGGCTGGCGTCGGATGAGGCGCAGCACGTGAACGGCCATGTTTTCCATGTGACCGGCGGATTGGTGACGCTGCTCAACGAGCCCGAACCGGTGAAGACGATCCAAAAAGACAGTCGGTGGACGGTGGACGAGTTTGCAGGCGTGTTCCCGGCGACCATTGGCGTCGAACTGTACAATCCCGCGCCGCCGCCGCCGCCGAGCGCGTAGGCGGTCTGACCGGCTGGAGCCGGCCACATATCTCGAAACGGCGATGCCGGGCGGGAGACTGCCCGGCATTTTGCTCTTTTGGTGGGAGACGCCTTGGTAATCGAGGCCACGGTTCCGGACGCGCGCGATGAATGAACTCCGCAGACGAAGGATCCGCTCCGCTGTGATTACCGCGTGCATCCTGGTGGCGATAGGGGCTGTAATTTGGATCGTGATCAATCCCTCTTTGACCGGGCTTGGAGGCACACACAAGGACTGGTTCGTGCATGTGACGCCCGAAAACCTGGTGGAGCACTCCCAGCACATTGTCGTGGCACGCTACGAGGACGAAACGGTTTACGAAATTCCCAACCCATCGCTGAATTATGACGTCGTACACTCGCACACAGACGTGTACCGGCGGTTTGAAGTAGTGGAGACCTTGAAGGGCGATTTCGAACCCGGTGACACGATTTACGTGGGGTGGAGCGCCGGGCATACCAGGGTCGATCCTGTAACCGAACTACGACAATTCATACCGCAGGTGGTCGCGCCTCTAGCGCCGGGCGAGATCTATGGACTGTTCCTGAACCTGCAGCACTCGAGGTCGCGCCACCCGGACGACCTTGAGACCAGGATCTGGGAAACGCCGGACGGATTGGAGGTCGCGTTGGTGGACGAACGAGGCAGGTTCTCATTTCAGACTGACCAGGGTTACCGCAACGCGTTGAGAGACATGGACCTCAAGACGGTCCCAGGGTCTGGGGCTCCCTTTGAATTGACGACCCACGACGTGCAGCGGTTGGTGGCGTTGGGCTCCGGTAGCCGCGATCAGTAGACATCGACACGGCGGGCGCGGATTGACAGGGTTTGGGGGTGGGCATACCATGTTTGCAGTGGTCGTGCTACACGGGGAGCTGGCGGTGCCCTGAACCCGCAACCCGCCACAGCGGGGTGGAATTCCTCCCCTCGGCAAGGCGCAAGGGCCAATTTCCCAGGGAATGGTGCTGAAGGCCGGGTCCCACGCGGCGCAGGCTCGTGAACCCCGCCAGGGCTTGACGGCAGCAACGGTAAGCGGTGTCCCGCGGGTGCCGTGGGAGTGCCTGGCCTGAGCCAATCCCGACGATATGCCCCCAGGCTGCAGTCAAAGGGAGGTGCTCGGCCACTTTTTGATTCTCCTTTGGTCATGCGGATCCGGGTGTGACCAGCGCAGTACAAGCATGCGAAAAACCGCCATGGCCTCAGTTCCCGTGCGACGGCGGCGCAAGTCGCTGGGACAGCACTTTCTCACAGACCCCACGATCGCCAACCGGATTGTAGCGGCGGCGGAACCGTATGCATCCGACACCGTACTTGAAATCGGGCCGGGGGCTGGGGTGCTGACGCGGCGGTTGGTCGAGCGGGCGGGACGAGTCGTTGCGGTGGAATTGGATCAGCGGTTGTGCGAGGAATTGCCGGGGAGGCTGGAGTTCCCGCCGAACCTCGAGGTCGAGCGGAAAGACGGACGAGAGGTCGATCCGGACGACTTGGTGGGTGAGGCCACGCCGTACAAAGTGGTGGCGAACTTGCCGTACTATGCTGCCGCTCCCATCGTGCGCCGTTTCCTGGAAACCGTGCGGCCGCCCACGCGGATGGTCGTGATGGTGCAGCGGGAAGTGGCGGATGCGATGAATGCCAAACCCGGAGAATTCACGCTGTTGTCGGTGGCCACGCAGTTCTACGCGAAGCCGTCGGTGGTGGTGCAGGTCCCGCCGCGTAGTTTTCGACCGCCGCCGAAGGTATCCTCCACTGTGTTGAAACTGGAGGTGCGGGCGCAACCGGCAGCGGCCGTAGCGGACCGGGAGGCTTTTTTCGCGCTGGTTCGGGCCGGTTTCAGCGCGCCGCGCAAGCAGTTGCGCAACTCGCTGATGCAGGGCGCCGGGGCGCCGGCCGACACGGTGGCCGCCGCGCTGGATGATGCAGGAATCGATCCACAAAGGCGACCAGCGACGCTGGGGATCGCCGAGTGGGCGGCGCTGGACGCCAAATGGCCGGCGGATGTGCCTCGTTCGCGAGCGGTTTAACGTCCCGGAGGCTATGAACTATGGCGCGCAAGCAGTTGAGTCTCCGGGCCTTCGCCAAGGTGAACCTGGCGCTGGAAGTAATCGGAAAACGCGAGGATGGTTACCATAACGTCAGCACGATCCTGCAAACGGTTGATCTCGCCGATAACGTGGTGATCAGCGCAGCCGACGAGTTGGTGGTGGATTGCGATCAGACCGACCTGTCGGGCGAAGGCAACCTGGCGTGGAAGGCGGCGACAGCGCTGGCCGCTCGGGCTGGGATCTCGCCCGAGGCACATGTACGAATAGAAAAACGGATCCCGGTGGCCGCTGGACTGGGAGGCGGGTCGGCGGATGCAGCGGCGACGCTGGTCGGACTGAACCGCTGGTGGAGGCTGGACCTGTCGTACGAGGAGTTGGCTGCCGTAGCGGCAGGGCTGGGTTCCGACGTGCCGTTCTTGCTGACTGGAGGCACGGCGCTGGGTTCCGGCCGGGGTGTCGAAATTACCCCGCTGCCTCCGCTGCCGGCGACAGACGCGCTGCTGGTGGCGCCGCCGGCAAGCATCGACGCGAAGACGCCCACAATGTACCGTGCCCTGAGGCCGGATGATTTTTCCGACGGTTCCAGAACGCAGGCGATTTTGGGCGACGCGGCCAGTGGGCAGTTGACATCGGCGGGTTGCTGCAACGCGTTTGAAAGGGCTGCGCGAGAGATCTTTCCGGGTTTCGAGGACGTATGGGACAGGGTGGCGAAGGTGACGAAGCATCCGCCGATGCTGTCCGGCGCCGGGCCCGCGTTTTTCTGTATGCCGTCTTCGGAAAGCGAACGTATTCGGGTGGCCGAATCCTTGCAGGGCACCGGCGCGGCGGCGTACCTTGTGCGGACGATTTCGCCTGCGGGCGCGGACTGACCACAATACGCAAACCAAAGAGACGCGGCTCCGGAAACCGCTCGGGATTCCTGATGAGTGGCCTTATCAAACCCGACGGGCCGAAGACGCCTCATCCACGAAACTGTATCCTGTAGAGAAGGCATTAGGCGCGACCGCTGGATCCCTGCTTTCGCAGTAATGACGGGCCAGGCAAGGAGCGGATCGATGCTGCACAGTTAGCAGATTAGGGAGAAGACAATCGTTGATGGATATTCTTGCGGTAATCAGCATACCCTTTGATCCGAACATCATTCGGACCGCCGGGTTCATACTTTCCTGGCACGGATTTTTCACATTCGTCGCGGTTGCGGTCGCCGTGTACCTGACTTGGCGATGGGGCCGCAAGGACGGGCTGGATGGCGACGCGATCCTTTCGGTGGCAACCTGGTGCATCATCGGCGGGATCATTGGCGCGCGCATTTTGCACGTCATCGACTTCTGGGACGACGTTTACCAGTACAATCCGGCCCGCATCTTCTATTTCTGGAACGGCGGGATCGCGATATTCGGCGCGTACCTGGGTGGGTTTGTCGGTGGCGCGTCATACATCACGCTGCGGAACGCGCAGTGGCTGATCAGCTTCTGCGACAACCCGAGCTTGCGTTGGACGGGAATGCACCGGGCGGTGGCCCAAATGCCACCGGTGGCGCACCTTGCCGATGTGGCGGCGCCGGCGCTGCTGATCGCGTTGGCGATCGGCAGGATAGGCGACGTGATCAACGGCGAGCACTGGTCGAGTTTCTCAGATCTGCCCTGGGCCTGGGTGTACACCGACCCGGATAGTCTGGGTTACGGAAGGCCGGCATCGCATCCGGCGGTGGCCTACGAGCTGATCTTCTGCCTGATCTGGGCCGGAGTGCTGTGGTGGCTGAAGGACCGGGTGAGGCCGAGGGGCATGCTGTTCGCGCTGTTTTTCGCGGGGTACTCGGCGGGCCGCTTCTTCATTTCGTTCGTGCGCCAGGAGCAGAACACATACATCTTCGGATTCAACGAAGCCCAGTTGGTGGCCCTGGCCATCATGGTGGTGACGGTACCACTGCTGATCTACCGGGCGCGGTTGGTGCGGCCGGAACGCCGGGACCGCGCGAGACGGGCACAGGAATCGGACTAGGTTTGATTGTCAGGCGTTAGCCGACGGCCTCTATCCGGGCGAAGATTGGACCGAGATCAACGGCTACGCCGGGCATGGCGTTGGAGGTGAGGGTGTCCGAAGCAGCGAAAGTTCGGACCGGAGCGAACGCGGATCCGTCGCCGGAATGGACGGTAACCGTGATGGCGTCGAGGTCGACGATCCAGACCTCACGGACGCCGTTGGCTGCATAGACGGGCAACTTCTCGTTGAGGTCTCGGCGGCGGGTGGAATCGGAGAGGATTTCGACAACGACGTCCGGGGAGCCGGTGGCAGCCAATTGTTCCAGAATATGGAGCCGGTCATAGGATACGTACATCAGATCAGGCTGGAAGGTGTTGTGTCGATCGATATGGACATCGTAAGGTGCGATGACAATGCGCCCGATGCCGGTCGCCCTTACCTGGGCAGACATCTCCAAGCTTAACTCCAACAGAAACGATTGGTGTGCCAACGTGGCGCCGGACATTTCAACAAGCACTCCGTTGATGAGTTGGTAGCGGGGCCCGGAGTTGGCCGGTGGAGTCATAGCCACATAGTCGGCGTTGGTCAACCCGGCGCGTGGTTTCGATTTGGGCTGTGTCATTAGAACCACTCCTTCTGCCTGCTAACCGCAATTATACCGCCGGGCGGATGTCGTCGATCCGAAGGTAGGTGCGACGCTCGCCGCGGTAGCTGTCTTCGGCCAGTTGGAAGACGAGGTCGGCGGTCTCGTAGCCGCCCCAGTCGCCGGTATGGTTCCACGCCAGAGCGTCGATGGAGCGGCCTCCGCTGCTGACCCGCAACTTCAGGTGTTGGCCATTGGCGCCCACGTAGCCGGCGTTGGCCACGCGAACGCCGCGGGTCAGGTAGCGGGGCACCGGATTGTCCTTTCCGAAGGGTTCGAGCCGGGAGCATAACTCGGCCATCGCGGGACTGAGCAGCTCGTCCAAGGTACCTTCGGCGTGTATTTCCAGCGACGGTTCGGGTCCGAACAGCCCGATTTCCGCGTTGGCGATGCCGGTAAGCCGGCCCGTGACGTCGGCGTAGTGCTCATTCCGTACGGTGAAGCCGGCGGCGGCTTGGTGCCCGCCAAAACGGACTAGCAGGTCATCGCATTGGGAGATCGCGTCGATCAGGCTGAAATCGCCCACACTGCGGGCGCTGGCTACCAGGTGATCCGCATCGGCCCGGGCCAGGGCGATTGCCGGGCGGTTGAACAATTCGGTCAAGCGACCGGCGACCAGGCCGTTGATGCCGGGGGTGTACGCATCGTCGTAGGTGATGATGATCGCCGGCAGCGGCGAGGATGACGTGACCTGTTCTATGGCAATTTCAAAGGATCGTGCGGTCAGGTCACGGCGGCGGGCATTGTACTGTTCCAGCTGAGTGGTAAGACTCTCGCCCTCACGCTCGTCGGCGGTCAGGAGCAGGTTCAATGAGGTTTCGGGATGGGCCATGCGACCAGAAGCGTTTAGGCGGGGAGCGATCTGGAACGAGACATGCTCAGCGCGGATGGGACGATTGGCGAGGTTGACCCGTCGTAGCAGAGCGCGCAGGCCGGGCCGCGTGGTGAAGGGGAGGGCTTCGAGGCCACGGCGGACGATGTGGCGGTTCTCGTCACGCAACGGTACGAGGTCCGCGATGGTGCCCAGGGCGGCGAGTTCCAGAAGCGTCGGGTCGTCAGGTTGGCCCAGATAACTCAACAGGGCGGCAGAGAGTTTGTAGGCGATCCCAGCTCCGCATAGCTCCGGGAAGGGGTATTGGTTGCCGGTCATCCGCGGGTTGACAATGGCCACCGCGTCGGGCAGTTGCGGCGGCGGGACGTGATGATCGGTGATCACAACCTCGGTCCCTTTCTGGTTGGCGAGAGCCACTTCGGCCGCGTTGCTGACGCCGGAATCGACGGTGACGATGAGGGATGCACCCTGAGAGACCAGGCGTTCCACAGCCAGCGGGGTCATGCCATGACCTTCTGCGACTGGGTCTGGCAAATAGGGAATCACGCGAGCGCCCAGGCGTTGCAGCGTTTCGGACAGGATCGCGGTGCCGGTGATGCCGTCGACGTCGAAATCTCCGAAAACCGCAACGGTTTCCCGGGAACGCACGGCTGCGGCAAGTCGGGGCAGCGCAGCGTCGACGCCGGGCAGGGAATCGGGAGGATAGGGTACGCCCGGAGGGTCCAAGAACCGCTCCAGCGCTGCCTCGTCACCAATTCCTCGTGACAGGAGCAGCTGAACGGCCGGCTCCGACAGGTGGGACGGGAGACGATGGCCGTCGGGCCGGGGAGGGAGCAGCCAGCGTCGAGACGAGGGAGTTTGCCGCGCGGAGGTCACAGACCGGGTCGAGTCAACACGATCACGGAGTTGTGACCGCCAAACCCGAAGGAATTGCTGAGAACAACGTTGACCTCGGCGGGCCGAGCGGCATTGGGGACGTAGTCGAGGTCGCACTCGTCGTCCGGATCGTCCAGGTTGATGGTGGGCGGCATCAAACCCTCGGCAAGAACCCGGGTGCACAGGGCGGCTTCCAGCGCCCCGCCCGCGCCGAGTAGGTGGCCGGTCATGCTCTTGGTGCTGCTCACAGGGATGCGATAGGCCTCGTCGCCCAGCGCCAGCTTGAGGGCCTTGGTTTCGTGCCAGTCGTTCAGGGGGGTGGAGGTGCCGTGGGCGTTGAGGTAATCGACGTCGGAGGCATGAAGTCCAGCGGAAGCCAGGGCCTCGGTAACCGCGGTGGCCGCGCTCTGGCCGGTGGGGTTGGGTTCGGTGAGATGGTGCGAGTCGCTGGTGGCGGCGTAGCCTCGCAGTTCGGCGATGGATGCCGCGCCGCGTGCGGCGGCGTGCTCCGCGCTCTCCAGGACCATGATGGCGGCGCCCTCGGCGAGGACGAAACCGTCACGGGTCCGGTTGAAAGGCTGGCTGGCTCCCTGCGGGTTGTCGTTCTGACGGGAGAGGGCGCGAAGGGCGTTGAAACCGGCCACGGAAAGTGGGGCCACGGGAGCCTCCGCGCCACCGGCGAGGACAACCTCTGCTTTGCCGTGGCGGATGAGATCCCACCCAACGCCGATCGCGTCGGCGCCGCTGCTGCAGGATGAGGTGATGCAGTAGTTGGCGCCCATTGCGCCGGTCACCATGGAAACCTGGGCGGAACCCATGTCGGCCAGCATCATGGGAATCAGGAAGGGAGTGACCCGGCGAGGCCCCCGGTCGAGGAGAACCTGGTGCTGCTCGGTGAGGGTAGATATGCCACCTATGCCACTTCCCACCACTACATGGACGCTGTAGCGGTCCATTTCCCGGGGCTTGAGATCGGCCTGGGCGCAGGCTTCCTGAGCGGCCACGGCAGCGAACTGGGCGAACCGGTCCATGCGCCGGGCGTCCTTGCGTTCGAGGTAATTTTCCGGGTCGAACCCCTTGACCTCGGCGGCAAATCGCGTATCGAACGCCTCGGCGTCGAAACCTGTAATGTAGTCGATGCCCGACTGTCCGGCGGCAACGGCACACCATGTATCGGCGACGGTTAGTCCCAGCGGGCTGACCATCCCCACGCCCGTTACCACCACCCTCCGGTCGGAGGCGCCGCCGGATGTCATGCTATCTCGCCTGGTTTGTGTTGCGCCGATGGGTGGCAGTTTCCAGCACGCCGTTGAGCATCTCCGTGACCTCGCTGACGCGGTTGGAGATACCGGTAGCGACATCCTTGCTGCCGCTGTCGGCCCGTTCAGCGTAGACCCGTAGGGCCTCCGAGGTCTCGTTAATCCTGACCCTCAGGTTGTCCATGAAGTCGCCGCCCATGTTGGACAGGGGTTGGCTGACGGAACGTAGGGTGTCGGACAGTTCGGTCACACGCTGGTTGAGGTTTTCGCCGAGTTCCTTGCCGGCCTGCTCGACCTGGTGGGACCAATTGCGCATGATCTCGGTGGCCTCGGACAGGTCCTGGACGCCGCGGGCCTGGCGCAGGCGGTAATTGCCCAGGATGCGGAATATCCGACCGTAAAGGGCATCGATGGACGTGAGCTTGGCACTGTAATTGTCGAACAGCTCGCGGCTCTCGGCCATTGTCCAGCGGTCGTCTTCGTGGACGAACTGGCGTCCGGTGTAGAGTTCGTAGGGCCGCATCTCGCCTTCCTGCAGAGGCTCGCCCTGGGCGTTCAGGGGTTTCAAGTCCCAGTTGGAAGTGGCGGGCAACGGAGTGAGCAGATTGGCGGTCTGGTACCGGCTGTGCTGGGTGACCCAGTCGGCCAGGGTCATGATGGATTCCTCGGTGTCGTAGGGCAGACCGATGATGGTCATGGCGACGACCGAGAAGCCTTTTTCGTTGAGGTGGACCAGATCCGTCTGCATCTGGCCGGGTTCCTGCCGCTTGCGAACCGCGGCGAGGCTTTCGGCGTTGTTGGACTCGACTCCGAGGTAGAGCATCTTGACGTTGGCTTCCAGGAGGGCGTCGGCCAACTCGTCGTCCTGACCGATCTCGGCGCGAGCCTGGCAGATCATGTTCATGGAGTCGGTGCGACCGGCCCAGCCCTGGAGACGCTCCAGGCGTTCGTTGCGGAACTTGACTGCCCGCAGCGGAGGCGTATGGAGGTCGTCAGAGATGAAGACGTTGAATTTGCCGTTGCGGCCAGTATGGATCAGGCCGTCGGCAGCGAGTTCTTCCAGTTGTTCGAGGCGGCGGAACTCGGTTTCCCGATCAATCAGGCGATAGCCCAGGAACTGCTGGATGACCTGGCAGTAGGAGCAGTTTTCGGTGCAGCCGCGCACGGTTTCGAGTACGCCGCCAGCCATGGGGTTTATGGGGGACAGGCCACGGATTGACCGAAAGTCCGGCAGTGGCACGAACTCGGGGGCAACCAAACCTTTCCGGCGAGTCTGGGTAACGTGCCCGTCACGCATGAACGAGATTCCGGCAACCCGCTCGAGGTATTGGTATTTGCGGTCATCACGCCAGGTGAGCAGGATGTCGCAGAGCTGGCCGATGATGTCCTCGCCTTCGCGATTGACGATGGCGTCGAAGCCGCCCCGGGCGATGGCCTCTTCGGGCAGGGGGCTCATCTGGGGGCCGCCGCCGAGGATAACCAGTTCAGGGTGGAACTCCCGCGCCTGACGGGCGAGCTGGTAGGCTCGGGGTGTTTCGTTGATCAGGGAGGTGATCATCAAAACGTGGACGCCGTCGAGGTCCTTGTCGGGATCCATGTGGCCCAGGCGGTCTTCGAACCAGATATCGCGTTCGTAGACGTAGGGGCCCTCCCACTGGGCCAGCGCCCCAGAGAGGAACAGCATGCCCTGGCGGGGGATGGCGATGTATTCGAAGTTGCCACCGGCGGATGCCGGTTGGACCATCATCACGCGCCTGGTGCGGTCGCCCTGGAGCTGGATGGAAACCGGCGACTGGGTGGCGGGGGTCCCGTCGAATTTAGTATCGAGCAGTTCAATAACGCTCATTTTAGCTCACGTACTCCATTGCCGTCGGACAGGAGCGGTTGTTACTGAGAGATTCTTCTGGATGCTAGGGGTCATTATACAACATTGGCATTGTCGCCAACATTCATCAGCAACCCTATGGGAGGCAAATCAGCGTCCCCGGAAATGTGGAACGATGTCTTTGGCGATCACCTCGAGGTGGCGCCGACGATCCTCGCGGGGCGCCGCGATGCTGAAAATTATGTGCCGCGCGCCGGCGTCGATGTATTCTTCCAACCTTTCGATGCACATCCGGGGGGTGCCCAACAGGCAGTAGCGGCGGACGATGTTGATGAACTCGCCGTCGTAGAGGTATTGATTGCCGAGCGCCGCCGCGGCAGTGCGAGCCGCCTGTTCCTCAGTGGGCGCCAGCGTGATGTACGGGAAAAAGGCCCACTGGAAGTCCGTGATGTCTCGGTTCTCCTCTTCGGCGAAGGCCGCTATCCTGGAAACGCTGTCGCGATACCGTTCGGGGCTGTAAAAGTAGGGCAGCCAGCCGTTTCCATACCGGACGGCGCGACGCATGGCGGCGTCCCGGCGGCCGGCGACCCAGATGGGCGGGTGCGGCTGCTGTTCGGGTTTGGGGTTGATGGCGGCTTCGTCCAGCGTGTAATGACGCCCCTGGAAGGTGACCGAGTCCTCGGTCCAGAGACGACGCAGGGCATCGAGGCATTCGTCGGTGCGGCGGCCGCGTCGGCGGATGTCCAGGCCGGCGTTCTCGTATTCCATGGGGAACTCGCCGCCCACGCCGACGCCCAGGGTGAGCCGTCCGCCGGAAGCGATGTCGAGGGTTGCCGTCATGCGGGCCAGCATGAGCGGATGGTAGAAGGGAGCCAGGGTCACGGAAGTAACGACGCGCATTCGCTGGGTCGCGCCGGCGGCGACCGCGAGCAGTGGCAATGCTGCATGGGTCGGGCCCGGGGGACGGCCGCGCATGAAGTGCTCGCCAGCCCCCATGTACTCGAAGCCGAGGTCTTCCATGAGGCGCGCCTGCTCGGCAGTGCGGCTGGCGGGAAGCGCCATGCTGGCCCCGAAGTGCAGGGCATCCGGATTGTCAGGTCTGTTTGCGGGAGTGACCATTACCGACCTTGCGGGTGGCGTCTGGTGGCGGAGTCCAGATTGGTTGGTGCGCAAGAGGGCAGGTTCAACGCCTGCCCTCTTGATTTCGTCGATTGGACCGAACGGCGGTAAGGCGGGTTATTCGTGGGCGGGATGGTACCAGTGACTGTCGTAGAACATCAATGGGTTGGCCTCTTCGCTGCGCCGATGCATCTGACGGACTTCGCCCACGTAAATGGTGTGGTCGCCGTAGACGTGGGAACCGACGATGTCGCAATTGAAGAAGACCATGGACCCCTCGAGTTCGGGCACGTTGTGCTCGCCCATGGCGTAGGAATAATCGGGGTTGCCTTCCCGCTGCTCCGGCCGGCGGGCGAAATAGCGGCCGAGTTCTTCCTGCTCTTCGCGCAACACGTTGACGCCGATGCGCTTCTGTTCTTCGACATAGCCGTAGGTGATGGTGTTATGGGCCACACATACGAGAAGAGTCGGCGGATCCAGGCAAACCGATGTGAATGCGTTGGCCGTCATGGCGTGGGGATTGCCCGAAGGGTCAAGCGTGGTGATAACCGTGACCCCAGTCGCAAACTTTGACATTGCCTGCCGAAACTCATCTTGACTAACCACTGCGCGTATACCCCCGGTTAGGTTGGCGATGATTATACCCGTCCAGTATCACTAATGCCAGACGGTCAAAATCTCGAGCGTACCCGGTTCGGAATTTCAGAACACGAAGAGTCTGATGACCCTGTCAACCGTCAGGTGGCCAGGCCGGCTGCCGGATCGCCAGGCTGCGCCGGCAACGTCGGACGGCATACATTCGAAGGAGAACGACGTGTCAACTCCCAGGGCGTCGACCGGACCGCGACGGCAAACCGCCCCTTTCCAGAGTGGTCACTTACTGCCCGATCACGTTGAGCAGGGCCTGGCGCTTCTCGTGGCGAACCGCGTGCAGCGCACGCTCCAGCGCCGCCGGCACATCCGCTGGGTCCTCGACCCTTTCTCCGTAACCGCCGGCCGCCTGGCAAATCAGCTCATATTGGAAAGATTGGGACAGCGTCGTGACCGCGAAGTTGTTGGTCTGCACCGCGTATCCATCGGCGTAGGTGCCCCGGGTGGCGCTCTGCACGGCGTTCCAGATGCCGTTGTTCCACACGATGGTTAGGATGGGCAGCCCCTGTGCGTCGGACACGATGTGCCCGGCGGTGCCGGAGCCGAAGATGTACGATCCGTCCCCAACGCAGCAGATGACGGTCCGGTCGCCGTCGGCCAGCTTCGCTCCCAATGCAGCGCCAATCCCCCAGCCGAGGCCTCCGGACACCGGAACTCCGAAGAAGCTTCCGGGATTGCGGATGTCGATCTGAACCGCGTCGATACCAAGTTCGTTCAACACGATGGTATCGTCGTCCAGCACGTCGGACAGGCACCTGGTAAACCACGATTTGCTGATGGGTGTCTGTTCGCTGGCGGACTGGGCCTGCCGCAGCCAGCCGGCGCGCATCTCGTCGTTGCGGAGCTGCCATTCGCCGGTACGCTTTTGGACAGCCGCGGCGTCGACGCCGATCTCGCTAACCGCGTCCACCAACGCGTGGAGGACCAATCGGGGTGTGCCTGCCAGGTTCAGGTCGACCTGGAACCCGCGCACCGGATAAGCGGAAAAGAGCGGATCATCGCCGATGCCGATTACCTGGCTGCCTTCTGCCGGCTGGTGCCGCTTGGGCGTCCAGGGAACATCCGCTTCGAGCACGACCACGGCGTCCGCGTCGGCCAGCGCCGACCCGACGTCAGACCCGGCATAGAGGGGATGGTTACGGGGGAAGTTCGCGTACAGTGCCCCTGACTCGAACACTGCCATGCCCAGCAGTTCGGCCAACTCCACCAGCGGGGCAACCGACCTCGGGTCCTTGCCGCCGCCCCGGGTGACCAGGATGGGATTGCGGGCGCCGGCCAGCACCCTGGCGGCCTGCCCGATGGTTTCCGGCGTCGGCAAGCGGTCGCCGGCCTTCTGTTGCCGGGATCCGTCCCGATACGACAGGCCGTCGATCTCCTCCGCCAGCACCTCCCGGGGCAGGGTCAGGTACACCGGCCCAGCGGGAGGAGATTCAGCGATGGCAAAGGCACGGTCCACCAGGTTTTCCAGGTCGGCTCCGTGGCGCAGCTCGTAGTCCCACTTCACCCATTCGCGCACCATGGCCGCCTGGTCGAAGGATTCCTGCGCCCAGTGGATGCTGCCGTCCCGGGAACCCCGAGCGTCTCCTTCAGTGATGGGCGTGCGGCCCGCGCTGAACAGCATGGGCACATTGGAGCGGGCGGCGTTGACGATGCCCCCGATGGCGTTGGCCGTGCCGGGAACGGTATGCACCATGACCACCTGCGGACGCCCGGTGATCATCGTGTAGCCGTGGGCCATGCTCACGGCGGTGACCTCATGGGGCACTGGGATGGGACGCGGCACGGGCAGTTCCTGCACCTGTCGCTTGGCGTAGGCCTCGATCAGGGGCGCGAAGTCCGTCCCGCCGTTGCCGAAGAAATAGTCTATTCCGCGGGAGGCCAGCAACTCCAGGTAAGCCTCAGCAACACTCTCCATCGGGGCATGGTTCTGCATTTTCGAATCCTCACGGGCCGGGTTGATCGCCCTTACGAGCGGCGTTGATCGACGTGAGGATACTACCATCGTTGATGGCAGAGCACGTCATCTGGACGCGGGGCAGCAGGCGCTTGCTGGTCGTTACGGACGCGAACGGGATAGGTTGTCGTTCTGTCGTTTGATGCGGCGAATGCTGGCGCGAGCGGTCGCTGTCACCGTCATCGCGAGCGGGGTGGCAGTCTCGTTGCCAACGCAGCGGTGCTCAGATTGCAGTGCCGCCTGATTTGCGGATGATCGGGTTCCGCGCCTGGCGACGGCCAATTGGGCGCACGCGACAGTCAGAGCGACATTTATCGGCTTGCCAGAGTGGCCGGAGCGACGGCGAGCGACGCTTTGGGTGCCCAGGCCTTGAATGCGTTGCCGACAAGGTCAGGGTCGCTCGGTACCCCATTGGTATCGAGTTTCAGGACTGAATCGTGAGGGATGTGACCCTCGAAGAGGTCGGGATGGGTCAGTTGGGCGAGCAGTTCGAGCCCGTCGACCACCCTTGGGCCGGGCCGGCTTAAAGTGCTGTGGTCGATCAAGTAGACTTCACCGGAGCGAACCGCGGGCAGGTCGCACCAGCCCGGCTGCGCGGCGAGCCAGGGGATCTCCCGGACGCTACGGGCGAGATCGGAGGAGCACAGGTCGATGTAGAGCTTTTCAGGTTGCGCCGCCACGACATCGTCCCACGGGATGCGCTCGGCTGGGCATCCGGGGGCGAAACGCTCCGGGAGGCGGCCGCCGGCGCGAATCAGCAGGTCGGTAACCCAATGGCCCCCGATGACCAGGGGGTTGACGCCCTCGATTGAAAAAACTGCGGGACGGGTATCGGCCCGTTCGACTTTGCGAGCCACTGCATCGATGCGCTGGTTCAGTTCGGTTACCAGGGAGCGCGCGCGGTCCGGTACGGCGCAGGCAGAGCCCGCCTCCAAGAAGCTGTCGAGGATTTCATCCAGGGTGCGCGGGTTCAGGTTCAGGACGGTGGGCGGCGCCGGGATGGGATCGACGGCGCGCTGCACGGTTTCGGCGTCGATTTCGCAGAAGTAGCAGAGGTCCTGGGTGATGACGAGGTCCGGGGCGGCGGCCTGGAGCCATTCGACGTCGAGGTCGTAGGGGCTTTCGCCGTTGGACAGGATGCGGTGCATCTCCGCCTCGACTTCCTCGCTGGACAAGACCGACGGGTCGATTCGACTGCGGCATACCACTCGGATGTCGGCGGCCTCCGGGGGATAGTCGCAAAGATCGGTCACGCCGATGATCTGATCCTGCAAACCCAGGGCAAACAGGATTTCGGTTCCGCTGGGCAGAAGAGAGCAGATGCGCATGAGCGGGTCGCCTTCATGTCCTGAGGGGAGGCCGGTCTTTGATGAGACGGGATCACGTCCGCATGTCTCGATCCAAGAGGCACAACTCGGATCGCAGCAAGGACTTGTGGGCGCGATGGTCGGGGTGCTTGGCGCCCCGGGATACGGGAAAACCGGGTTTGATACCCCGGCGGCGGCATTGTAGCATAGGGCAGGGTTTAGATAACGAACATGAGAAATCGAGCGCGGTGTGGTGCGGCGGCACATCGCATGGTGCACTCCTCCTCTCCGTGAATTAGCTATACAGGAGGGTGAGGGGCCCGCAGAGTTGGGATTGGAAGACGCCATCAGGCTCGGGATCGACGTCGGGATGGCGACGTGTTTGGCGAAATAAACGATCGCAACTGAACGGTTTCAAAAGTTCATAAGGCCACTATGAGCGTCTACAGTTACGGTACATTGCCCGAGCCAGCGACGGGGACGGCAAACTGGGGAAAGTGGTCCCTGGCACGACTGAACGCGTACAGCTTCGGGCTGGCCGGGTTCGTTTTGGCCATGGACACGGTGGTGCTGCCGATCCTCGTGCTGGACGTTGCGCCGGAGGCAGCGAAGAACACGCTGCTGGGGATGCTGGGACTGGCCGGTATGCTGGCGGCGGCGTTGGTGCAGGTGCCGGTGGGATGGGCGAGCGACCGGACACGCTCGAGGTTGGGAAGGCGTCTGCCCTACATGCTGTGGGCCTGCGTGTGCATCCCGGTGGCCCTGATCGCGCTGGCGACGCCGCTCACCTACGGCAGCCTGCTGGTGGTGTGGCTGTTTATCCAGATCAACTCCGGGATCGCATATTCGCCTTACCTGGCCAGTATCAGGGAAATGGTGCCGTCCAACCGGATGGGCGTGGCAGCGTCGATCAAGACGCTGCTGGAGGCGCTGGGCGGAGCCAGCATCCTGTGCCTGGCGGCGTTGATGGTGGCGCATTATTCGCGCCCGGACCACGCGTACTGGCTGTGGGCTGCCCTGGGACTGTTTGCGGTGACGATCCTGGCGACGGCAACGATCAGCTCGACAACCATCTACCGGCGAATGCGGGAGCACGGAGGCGCGGCGACGGCGGCGTTCCACCGGGCCGCGATGGCGTTCCCGGAGACAACCAGCATGGCGCGGTTGCATGCGGACCTGCCCTGGTTCGTGGCCTCACGAGCCGCGTTCCTGGCGGCGGTGGTGATCTTCACCACCTATGGGCTGTTTTTCCTGCGGGACAAGGTACAGGTGGAAAACCCGGCGCAGGCGCTGGGAGTTGCCATCATCGGCATCGGCGGGATGCTGGTGCTGACCACCTACCCGTCGGGATGGCTGTCAGACCGGATCGGCCGCAAACCGGTGCTCGCGGTGGGAACGGTGATTGCCCTGGTGTTGACGATCGTCATGATGTGGGTGAGCACGTACCTTTTGGCCGTGGTTGTGGCCAGCGTGATCGGAGGCGCGGTCGGGATCATCCTCACCACGCACTGGGCGCTGGCCAACGACCTGGGGACGCCGGGCCGGGAAGCGCAGCACATGGGCGTGGTGAACCTGGGCACGTTGATTGGAGCGGCAGGAGCCAAGGCGATGGGCCCGCTGCCCGACCTGGTATCAGTGTGGTTTGGCCCGGGCTACGGGTACACGGCGCTGCTGGGAGCCAGCGCGCTGCTGTTTGTCATCGGGGGGTTGCTGTTGTTCCGGGTGAACGTCGAGCGTCCGCAGAGCGGTTTGGCTTCCACCTCAAGTTCGGAATGACAAAGGGCAGAAGAATAAGGGTGTGCGGACCTCAGCCCGGCCGTCGGCGGTGGGTTTCCCGGACGAAGATCAGGAGTCCGATGCCGGATGCGGCCAGGACGGCAGCGTCGATCCACAGCGACCAGGAGAAGCTCGTCACGTCGGCAATGGCGCCCAGGACCAGTGCGCCCATGACCGTGCCGATGCCGCCGAAGGTGCGGAGTAGCCCGATGGTGATGCCCTCTAAACCGGGAGGCGCGATGTCGGCGAAGAACACTGTTCCGGCGGGACTGCCGAGGCCTTCGCCCATTCCGAGCAGGACACCCGACAACATAAGCTGCCACAAGTTTCCCGCCCATATGAATGCGGCGATGCCCAGGGTCATCAGGATTATCGCGGGTAGGATGGGAATCTTACGTCCAAATCGGTCGGAGAGGTATCCGGACGCCAGGGTGGTGAAGAACTGAGGGAAGTGGGTGACGCTGATCCAGAGGCCAAGGTCCTCGGGCCCGAATCCCTTCTCGCGTCCAAACAGAGGCATCACGCTGAAACGCGCGCCCTGGCGATTGGCGACGATCATCAACGCGAACATCCCGACGAGGATGAAGGCGGGGTTGAAGATCAGCCGCCAAATCGCGCCGCGGCGATTTGTCGGTTCCGGTGGTGAGTCGGCATCGGTCCTCTGAGCGGTTTGAGTCCGGGGTGTTGTGCGACGACGCGCGGCGCCGTCGGCGGCGAGTTGTTCACGCCAGCGAGACTCGGGCAAGGCCACGATGATCACAACCAATGACGCGGCCATCAGAATGGCCTGAACGTACAGGGGAACGCGCAGGCCAAACAGGCTGGCGAGGTAGCCGCCCAGCAGGGGGCCAAGGGTCTGTCCGGCGAGGATGCTGAGTTCCTGGAGGCTGAGCAAGCGTCCGCGGGTTTCGGGGGTGGCCTCATCGCGCAGGTAGATGGTGGCTACCGTGAGGAAGATGCTGCCGCCGAACCCGGACACGAACCGCCATCCGGTCAGCCAGGCGTAGCTGAACGAGACGGAAACGAATGCCGCGCCGACCAGGTTGATGGCGGAGCCCAGGGCGAGAACGGGGCGGCGGCCGTAACGCTGGGCCATATATCCTGCGGGAACGCTGGTGACCAGCCGGCCCAGGCCGAAAAAGAAGCCGACGGCGATGCCCACCTCGGTGGCGGACACCCCGTATTCGCGTTCCAGAAACAGGGGCAGCACGGGCGAGATCGCGCCCATGCCGAAACTGTTCAGCGCCACGACGGCGCAGAGGAGGGCAACGCTGTGGTAACGGCCCCGGCGTCCCAGGGCGGATCGCATGGAACCGGGGATCACCGGGTGGGCTGCTCGTTTGAGTTAGGAGTCGGGCGCGTAACTTCCCGGATGCGCTTGAGGATGCGGAACCGAGGGGTCATGACGTAGTGGCCGCAGGTCTGGCAGCGGAGGCCAATATCGCCACCAACCCGATTGACGAGCCAGAGGTAGCCACCGCAGGGGTGGGGCTTTTTCAGGCGAACGATGTCCCCGGGTTTGATGTCGGCGACCTCGACCATCACGTCCAACCCAACCCCATGTCGCCGAGGGTGGCGTTTATTTCGTTCCGGAGCGTGAAGGCGGCGTGACGTGCGGCGGAGGCGTAGTCAACGCCGGTCGAAGCGTAGATCACGGAGCGGGAGGCGTTGATCACCGCCATGCGTCCCCTGGCGTCCACTCCGCAGCGAACGGAGTCGGCCAGGTCGCCGCCCTGCGCTCCGATGCCGGGGATCAGGAGAGGAAGGTCCGGGCAGATGCTCCGAACGTCGGCCAGTTGCTGTGGCGCCGTGGCGCCGACAACCAGACCGAGGTTGCCCTGTGATGCACGCTGTTGGGAACGCCGGGCCAGGCGCAGGTAAACCGGCTGGGTGAGGTTACCGACGCCCTCAACCGGGAGGTCCTGAATGTCCGCCGCCCCGCGATTGGAGCCGCGACACCAGATGAACGCTCCTCTTTCCGGGTTGGTGAGCCAGGGTTCGACGGTGTCCATGCCTCCCCAGGGGTTCACGGTGACCGCGTCGAAGCCCCAAACATCGAACATGGCGGTGGCGTAGGCGGCGGCGCTGGAATCGATGTCGCCGCGCTTGCAGTCGCCGATGATGATGCTGTGGGGCGCGGAGTCGCGGATGTGCTCGACGGTTTTTTCAAGGGTCTTCAGACCGGGCAGTCCCGACGCCTCATAGAAAGCCAGGTTGGGCTTGTAGGCGCAGACCAGATCGGCGGTGGCGGACACGATGGACCGGTTAAATTCGACCGCGTCAGGCACGGGCAGACGGGCGGGATCCGGGTCAAGTCCGACGCAGAGCAGGCTTTGCGTCGTCTCGCTGGCAGCATGGAGCCGTTCAATGAAAGTAGGCATGGTGCACCAATTATTCTCGAGAATTGAAGAGTTATGGATGCGATATTATAGACACGGTTCGGCGGGGGTGTCACTTGGATGCGCGGTGTCGCACGCACACGCGCGAAAATCCGAAATCGTGGTAGCCAGGATGTTGAGGACTGGAAGATTCCTGGGATGGAGCAGGTCGGTCGGGCGGCTGCAATCCGGCGAATCGGTAAGTTCCGGTAGTCGGGTTCAGACCGCCCACGGCGGGAAACTCAGCACAGCCGAGGGGGTGGGGCATTCTTGACACCCCGCGATTGGCTTTCCTACACTGCCCGAAAGTTGAACGACTGGACTCAGCAGGAGGTCATCCACGATGACAACTGGCCGATTTACGCATCCTCACCTCCACGTCACCGCCGCGATGGTGGACGCTGCCCGTCGCTGGGTCGCGAGCCTGGACAGCGACCAGAGGTCCAAGGCGACGTATCACTACATGGACGGGGAACGGCTCTTCTGGTACTACCCGCCGCTGAACCGGCACGGGCTGCCGCTGCGCGACATGAATGAACAGCAGCGCGGCTATGCGATGGAATTGCTGGCGACGGGCCTGACCGATGAGACCAACCAGCAGGCGCGATCAATCATCGAGCACGAGCTGGTCCTGGGGCCGCTGGAGGCGGAATGGGGACAGGTGACCTGGCCGCGGGATCCGGAGTTGTACTACTGGACGGTCTTCGGCGAGCCCGGCCGGCATGACCCCTGGGGATGGCGGGTAGAAGGCCATCACCTGTCGGTGCACTACAGCGTGTGGGGAGACCAGGTCATCGCCGTGACGCCGTTCTTCCTCGGTGCGAACCCGGCGGAAGTGCGCAAGGGGCCGAAGGAGGGACTACGCATCCTGGGCCGGCGCGAAGACCTGGCGATAGAACTGATCGGGTCGCTGGACGCGGGACAGCGGAGCAAGGCGGTGATCCACGACAAGGCTCCGTGGGACATTCTGGGTTATAACAGCAGCAAGCAGGCCCTCCACGATGAGGAAGGGTTGGCCGGCCACGAGATGAACGGCACGCAGCGCGAAATGCTGATGGCGCTGATTGGGGAGTACGTGAAAGGCGTACCCGCGCCGGTGGCGGAGCAGCGGCTGGCGACCATCCGCGACACGGGTCTGGACGACTACCGCCTCGTGTGGGCCGGTGGGCTGGACCGGAGCCGGGACCACTACTACCGCATCCACGGCGGGCAGTTCATCGTCGAGTTCGACAACGTGCAGAACGAGGCGAACCACATCCACTCGGTTTGGCGGGAGGTTGAAAACGACTTCGCGCAGGACGTGCTGCGGGACCACCGGATGCTGTATCACATCCTGTGATCCAATCCCCAGGAGCAAAGAAACGAAAGGGGCCGCAGTCTGCGGCCCCTTTTTCCGTAGGTTGGCGCGGGTGACGACTTAGCTGTCTTCGCCGATCTTGAGGAGGCTGAGGAAGGCTTCCTGTGGGACCTCGACCCGGCCGACGCGCTTCATCCGCTTCTTGCCTTCCTTCTGTTTTTCGAGGAGCTTGCGCTTGCGGGTGATGTCGCCGCCATAGCACTTCGAGAGCACGTCCTTGCGCATGGCGCGGACGGTTTCGCGGGCGATGATGCGGGAGCCGATGGCGGCCTGGATCGGCACCTCGAACATCTGGCGCGGTATGGTGGACCGGAGTTTTTCGACGATGCCCCGACCCTGGACGACGGCGTTGTCGCGGTGGCTGATCATGCTGAGGGCTTCCACCGGCGTTTGGTTGACCAGGATGTCGATGCGGACCAGCGGCGCGGCGCGGTAACCCTCGAAGGTGTAGTCGAGGGAGGCATAGCCCTGGGTGCGCGACTTGAGCTGGTTGTAGAAGTCGGCCAGCATCTCAGCCAGCGGCATGGTGTACTCCATGACCACTCGGTTCTGGCCGTCAGCGTCGGCGGAAGCCGTGTCGCCGTTCGACCCCGCGCTGCCCTGCATGTACTCCATGCGCCGGAACTCGGAACGGCGGGCGTGCATCAGTTCCATGATCGCGCCAACGGCGCGGCTGGGGGCGACGATGGTGACGCCGAGTATGGGTTCGCGGATCTCCGAGGTGGAATTCGGTGGCGGCAGGAGTGACGGATTGTCGATGCGAATGACTTCGCCGTTGGTGAGGAGGACTTCGTAGGCAACGCTGGGGGCGGTGACGATGAGGTCGAGGTCGTATTCGCGCTCGAGGCGCTCCTGGACGATCTCAAGGTGGACGAGGCCGAGGAAGCCGCAGCGGAAACCGAATCCGAGGGCGCCACTGTTTTCGGGCTCGATGGTCAGCGACGCGTCGTTGAGCTTCAGCTTTTCCAGGGCGGCGCGCAGGCGGGTGTAGTCCTCGCCGTCGGACGGATAGAGGCCGGCGAAGACCATGGACTTGAGCTCGACATAACCGGGAAGGGGTTCGTCGGCGGGATCGACGTTGTTGGTGAGGGTGTCGCCGACGGCGCACTCCTGCACGTCCTTGAAGCCGGTGGCGACGTAGCCCACCTGGCCGGCCTGGAGGGAGCCGGTGGGTGTGGGCTCGGGAGCGAATACACCGACCTCCATGATCTCAACGGAGCGGCCCGAGGACATGACGCGCAGGCGGTCGTTGTGGGTGATGCAGCCGTCCTCGACGCGGACGTAGGCAATGATGCCCTTGTAGGTGTTGTAATTCGAGTCGAAGACGAGGGCACGGAACGGGGCGTCATCGACGCCCTTGGGACCGGGCACGCGCTCGACGATGGCGTCCAGTAGCTCGCGGCAACCGAGGCCGTCCTTGGCGGAGACGAACATCACCTCGTCGCGGCGGAAGCCGAAGATCTGCTCCAGCTCGGCGGCGACGCGCTCGGGCTCGGCGGAAGGCAGGTCAACCTTGTTGATCACCGGGATCATCTCGAGGTCGTACTCGAGTGCCAGCATGGTGTTGGCGATGGTCTGCGCCTCCACTCCCTGGGTGGCGTCAACGACCAGGAGCGCGCCTTCGCAGGCGGCGAGGGCCCGTGAAACCTCGTAGGAGAAGTCAACGTGGCCGGGGGTGTCGATGAGGTTCAGCTGGTAGTCGGTGCCATCGGGAGTGCGGTGGGTCATGTTCACCGCCTTGCCCTTGATGGTGATGCCACGTTCCCGCTCCAGCTCCATCTGGTCGAGGAACTGCGCCTTCATGTCCTGAGGGCGAACGGTTCCCGTGATTTCGAGGAGGCGGTCGGCCAGGGTGGACTTACCGTGGTCGATATGAGCGATGATGCAGAAATTGCGTATGTGTTGCTGATCCATGACAACAGTCATGGTAGCACGGGCGCAATCGGAGCGGCAATGAAAGCGTCGGCTCTCCCGTGTCCAACTGACGGGCTGCGGGGGCGGACTTTGCACCGAGTGACGGTAATGCCTGGTCGCAGCTTCAAGCGCGGGCCGGCTCGGGGGCGTTGGGATTGCGGAGGGGGATCACGAAGATGATCGCCGCAGTGATGAGGGTCAGGATGCCGGCATAGTAGTACACCGTGCCGTAGCTGCCCCAGTAGTCGATGATGAAAGATGCCAGGAACGGGGAGCCGATGCCTATAACGCCGTTGATGCCGAACAGCAGCCCTATGGCGGTGGCTTCAGTGCCCTGGCCGACGTAGTCCAATACGGAGGCCTGGATGATCTGGTGCAGGGCGAAGCTGAAGAGGCCGAGGCCGGCCATGATGGGGATGAGGAGGAGGCTGGATCCGACGCTGACCACAGCCAGCGACAGGAGCGCAGCGGCGACGAAACCGGGGGCGAGAACCGCCTTGCGTCCGAACTTGTCGGACATCCAGCCCAATACCGGCGCGGAGACGATGCCCATGCCCGTCAGGAGAGCGTAGTAGACGCCAGCTTCAAGGGTGCTCATGCCGAGGGTCTCGCGGAGGTAGAAGGGCGTCCAGTTGAACAGCGCGTTCAGTCCGATGCCCCGGAGGAGTGCCGCGAATATGAGGGCCATGACCACGGGGTTCTTGAGCAGGGCGGCGGCGCTGACGAACTGCTCGCCGAGACTCCGGACGCGTATGCCGTCGTCCTCGCGCCCGAGACCGCGCAAAGACCACCAGACGAAAAAGGCCATGAACACGGCGAGTCCGGCGTAAATGAAGAACACGTGCCGCCAGATGATGAAGCTTGCCCCCAGCAACGCGCCCGCAATGATTGGCCCGCTGACGTTGCCCAGGTTTGAGCCAAACCCGTGCATTGAGATCGCGAATCCGCGACGGTCCGGGAACCGCTGGGAGATGGCGGCCGCGGACGGCAGGTGCCACAGGGATCCCGGCATGGACATGAAGAACACGACCACCACCAGAAGGGCAAACGTGGGTGAGCCTCCGATGGCGGCGAAGGTTATTGCGTGGCCCAGCATGCACATCGTGAGGATGATGCCCCAATAGGACTTGAGGCGGTCAATGAACGGGCCACCGCCGAGGCTGGTGGCGCTGGAGCCGCCCTGGCGCACGGCGAAGAGGGTGGCGGTCCGGACGGTGCCCAGCCCCATGGCCGCAGCGATTTCGGTGATCAGGAGGGGGAAGCCCTGGTCGAACATGTGGGACAGGCCGTGTCCCACCGAGAGGCTGCCGAGGACAAACGCGCGGTTGTTCTTGATGCCGGGGACCTGGGGTGCTACGGGAGCTGCGGTGGTCAAAGAGCCTCCACTGCGCCATGCCATGGCGTGGGGCGATTGTAGCGGGGAGGTGGGGGTGGGGCAAGGATGGCGGGGCGCGACGGCAACAGGTGGATGCTGGCAGCACTCACGGAATCGATTTGCACGCCATCAGCCGTGCGACCTTTATGGTAGTTTGATGCTACAATGCGCGGCAGATTTTTGCCGCCGGGCGGACGCTGCCGCCCACTTTGAGGAGTGATCAGTGCCTACCTATGTTGATCCGTCCGCCTGCAACGCCTGCGCCGGCGTGCATGGCGGCCCGCAGTGTGTCTATATTTGTCCGAACGACCTGATGGTCCTGGATGGCATGGTGAACAAGGGCAGCAACCAGGAGCCAGACATGTGCTCCGAGTGCTACGCCTGCGTGAAACTCTGCCCGGAGAACGCCATTCACGTGCGCGGCTACGCCGACTTCGTGCCGCTGGGCGCGGAGGTGCAGCCGCATTACGAAGGGCAGGACATCGTCTGGGACGTCACGTTCCGGGACGGGCGTACGGAACACTTCCGGTTCGCTTCCCGCTCCACACCGTGGGGAAGCATCGACCCGTATGCGACCGTGGGCCCGGCCGACGCCGATGCCCTGCGCACTCAGGTTCTGTTCGGGGAACCGGAGTATCTGATGCTGCCCGAGGAGAGCGCTTAGCGGCTCCGCCAACGAGCGGCGCGAATTCCCCAGTATATTGGGCCGGCTCTGCAAGTGCGGAGCCGGCTTTTATTGTTGCTGGCGCCGTTGGGTTCCGGCTCACGGCCGGAATGGCGAGCGGCAGCTTGGATCATGGCGTAGTCACTGTGGCTGGCAACCACGCGCCAGTGCCGGGCTGATCACCCATATTGAGGGCGTCACAATATGGGGCGACCACGGTAACGCGCATTACGGTCGGAAAACCGCTGCCGCCGGCGGACGGTCGGCCCGTTACGAACTGCTCCGTGGCTGGCGGGCCCGGATCGCGAAGGCTATCGCCGCTGCCGCCGCAGTACACGCGCCGATACGAAAGACGTCGCGGTAAGCCAGCAGGAAGGCCGCGTCTGTGGTACGGCTCGCCGCGTACAGTTCGCTGAGGGCTGAGAATACAGCCCCGACAATCGCGACACAGAGCACTGTGCCAGAGGCCTGGGCCAGGGACATCGCGCCCGAAGCGGTGCCGTAGCGTTCCGAAGGGACGGTGCCCAGCATCAGGGCGTAGGCGGCAGACTGGTACCAGCCCACGCCGAGACCCACCGCCGCGATTCCAACGGCCGGATGCCAGACGGCGGAGTTCCCGTCCAGCATCGACATGGTGAATAGGCCTACTGCGGACATGAGCAGACCGGCCGCCCCCACCGGACGCACGCCCCAGCGGTCGCATAGCCAGCCGCCGACGGGCGACGAGAGAATGTTGGAGGCCGACATGACGGCCAGCATGATGCCTAAGGTCACCGGGCCGCGGCCCAGGGCATCCGTGATGTAGAACGGGAAGATGAACCAGATGACGAACTGCGAGAAGTGGCCCAGGAACATGGCACCGACGGCGGTCTGGAAGCCGGACAACCTCACCAGCGCGCCGGGCAGCACCGGGGCCGCGGCGGATCGCTCGACGCGGATCAGGGCAACAAGGATCGGCGGGGATGCGGCGAGAAGGGCGAGCACTGGTATCGACGTCCAGCCGATGGCCTGGCCCAGGCGCAGTCCGATCATGAGACACAGCAGGAGGGATAAGACGAGAGCGGAGCCGGGCAGGTCGAACCGGGGTTTTTCAGCGGTGGTTGTCTGGTTTCCGAGCGTTCTCGGTATGGAGAACAGCCCGACCACGAGGGCGAGGCCGGCCAGCGGCAGCCGACCGGCGAATACCGCCGGCCAGTCGAACAGTTGAATCAGAGGACCGGCGCCCAGCGTGGAAGTGACCATACCGAGGGCGAGGCTGGCCGAGGTGAACCCCATGGATAGACCGCGGCGATGCTCCGGGAAGACCGAGGCGGCAATGGCGGGGGCGGTGCTGTACAGGCAGCCGGTTCCCAGTGCCTGGAGGACGCGGAAACCCACCAGCACCTCGAGGGTCGGCGATAGGGCAAGGCAGACCATGGACACGAGGTAGGTTGTCGTCCCGAAAAGGTAGACCAGCCTGAGGCCGAAGCGGTCGGCGAATGCACCGGAACCCAGCGCAAGGCCTGCCCGGGTCGCGATGAAAACGACGATCACCCATTGGACCGAGGCCAGGTCGGTGTCGAAGGCATCGCGCATGGCCGGCAGGCCAACGTTGACCGCGAAGTCCAGGGACGCCAGGACCATCCCCAAGGCGGCAGCGGATGCCAGCAATACAACGCGCCAAGTGATCCGACCGGACGCCGCAGGCGCGTTGGTGTCGGACTGGGCGCGCATGGCGGTTGATTGTACGCCATGCGGGGAAGACGCGATGAATGCCGGTCGAACGAGCCGGCATTCGTGGCGCTATCTCAATAACAGGCAGGACTGGATGAGTCGCTCCATCCTGGGAGTTCGGAGCGGAGCGGATTTGCGGCAGTATCTAGCGCGGGTCTTACGCCAGGCCGTGTTCGGCGAGGACGGGGCGGATCGCTTCGACCAGGGGTGCCAGGTACTCGTTCCAATCGCCGACGATTCCATAGTCGGCGGCGCGGAAGATGGCCGCCCGGTGGTTGCGGTTGATGGCGAGAATCACGCCGGCCTTCTGGATGCCTACGGTGTGGTTGAACGCGCCCCGGATGCCCACGGCGAGGTACACCTGCGGCGCGATGGTGCGGCCGCTGATGCCCACCTGGATGTGGTGCGGCAGCCAGCCGGAGTGGACCACGTTGCGGGTGGTGCAGATGGACGCGCCGATGCTGGACGCCAGTTGCTGGGCGGCCGGCACGCTCTCTTCGCCGATGCCCATGCCGAGGCCGACGACGACTTCTGCTGATGTGAGTTCCAGCGCCCCGTGCTCATCAGAGAAATGCTCGCTGACGAGTGTGACGTCGACATCGCCGGTGGGTGTTGCGGAGATTGCCTCGACTGCCGCGGTTGCGCCGGTTTCGGGCGCGCCGGGAGACAGGACGCCGGGGCGAAGCGTGACCAGGTTGGGGAGCGTCTTGGAGAGGATGGGTGCCACCACGTTGCCGCCCAGGGCCGGCTTCAGCTGGACCAGCTGGCCGTCGTCGTTGATCTCGAGGTCGATGGCGTCGCCGGTGAGGCCAAGACGGCGGCGGGCGGCGATGCGTGCGGCCAGGTCACGTCCATCGGCGGTGGCGGCGAACAGGATGGCGTAAGGTGGCTGCTCGCCGATGGCGTCGGAGAGGGCGCGGGAGACCCCCCGGCCGCACAGGACGCCCAGGTTGCCAGTGTCCAGCGTGAGGACGCGGTCAGCGCCGGCTTCTGCCAACTGCGTGGTGACATCCGACGACGACTGGCCGTCCTGGATGACGACGGCGACCACCTCGCTCTGGGTGATGGGGGTGAGGGCGCGTGCCTTGCTGAGCATCTCGAGGGTGACCTGGCGCACGCCGTCGGCCGCCAGTTCCGCGACCACCCAGATGCTGCGGTCGCCGCCGGCGTAGCGGGGCAGGGTGGCGTCGGTGGAGGCAGAACCGGCGTCGGCGGCCAGGGCGGCCAGCCGGTCACGGAGCATGTCGGCGACCTGGCGGGCTGCATCTTCAGGGGTCTCGTCCCGGATCACTACGGCGAGACGGTCGGGTTCGACGAGGCGGATGTCTTCGACCCAGGTGGGTGAGCCGTCGAGGCCGAACAGGGAGAGATCGTCGGTCAGGTCGGCGCACGTAAGCTGTTCGACCGTGCGCTCCTGGGCCTCGGTCATCTCCTCACGGCCGGGATAGCGTTCCTGGCCGGCGCCCTCGGTGACGCAGACCACGGCAGGCAGCGGGCACTCGATGACCTGGTAACCCTCGTCGGTGGCGCGTTCGGCGACGATGCGATTGCCGGGTCGGTCAATTTCCAGCTTGCGCACGTTGCTGATGTGGGGCAGGTCCATCAACTCGGCGACCTCGGGTCCGACCTGACCGGTCTCGGCATCGCTGCTGTTGCGTCCGCATACGATGAGGTCGGGTGACTCGCGCTGCAGGGCCAACGCGAGAGCCTGCGCGGTGGCCAGGGTGTCGCTGCCGGCGAGGGCGCGGTCGGAGAGCAGGATGCCGCGGTCGGCTCCCAGAGCGTAGCACTGGGTCAGCCCCTCGGCGGCGTTGGGCGGGCCCATGGACAATGCGATGACGCTGTCTTCAGGGTCGGCCTTGAGGTCGACGGCCATGTTTATGCCGAGCAGGTCGAAGGGATTGATCTCGGACGGGACACCCTCGCGCTGGATTACCTTGTTCTCGTAGTCAAACTCGATGCGGGAGACGACGGGGACGAACTTGACGCAGACCGCGATTTTCATCGGATTTGGGCTCCTTGGCGGGAAACTAAGGTACGGCGGCGGTCAGCCGGCCGCGGATCTGGGACTCCAAGAGACTGAGGTCCTCGCTGATTGACACGGGGAAGTGGTCACGTTGGCGGAGGCGACGGTGCGCCTGGGGCAGACGGGAAAGGCCGCCGGCCACGCGCTGGCGGGCTTCGGCGATGTCGCTGGGCGGGATGGTGCGACGGCCGTCCTGCATCGCCACAGCCAACAACGGGTCTCCCGATGTTGGGGTTTCGGTGGAGAGGCCGATGACGTCGGCGGACATCATGCCCTGCGTGTCGTGATGGCGGAAGACCTGCTTGGCGGCGGGTAGTGACTCCTTGCCCTCGCTGAGCTTCATCACTGGCCGGCCGTTGTAGCTGACCATCTTGTAGACCATGTCGCAGTAGGGTGCGTCGGCGGAAACGCCCACGCGGGTACCCACGCCGAACATGTCGATAGGTGCGCCGCCCGCGACGAGGCGGTCGATTGCGTATTCGTCGAGTCCACCGCTGGCGACAATGCGGACATATTCAAGGCCGGCGTCATCGAGGATGCGCCGCACCTGGCGGCTGAGGGCGTCGAAATCGCCGGAGTCCAGCCGGACGCCGGTGAGTCGGTGGCCGGCGCTCTCCATCTCACGAGCGACCTCGACGGCCGCCTGGGCGCCGTTGACGGTGTCGTAGGTGTCCAGCAGAAGGATGCTGCGGTCGGGGAACGCGCGGGAGTAGGCGCGGAAGGCGTCGATTTCGGCGTCGAAGCTGGTGATGTAGGAATGGGCCATCGTGCCGGTGGGCGGGATGCCGTAGCGGCGCGCGGCGAGGACGTTGCTGGTCGCGCCGAATCCGGCCATATAGGAGGCACGGGCCATCTTGAGGCTGGCCTCAGAGCCGTGGGTGCGGCGGGCGGCGAAATCGGCGATGGGCCGGCCCTGGGCAGCGTCAACGCAGCGGGCGGACTTGGTGGCCAGCAGGGTCTGGTACTGGACCTGGTTCATGACGATGGTTTCGGCCAACTGTGCGGCGATGATCGGGCCCGTGACCTCCAGGACCGGTTCATTGGGGAAGAACAGGCTGCCCTCGGGCATGGCGCGCACGCTGCCAGTGAACCGGAAACTGCTCAGGGATGTCAGGAAGTCCGCGGTGAAGATGCCGGTGCTGCGGAGGTACTCGATGCTGTCGGTGTCGAAGGACATGGCTTCCACACAGTCCAAGGCATCGTCAACGCCGGCAGCGACCAGGTAGCCCCGGTCCGGCGGGTAGCCACGCACGTACAGGCTGAAAGTGGCCTCGCCGTTGATGCCCTCAGCAAAATAGGACTGGGCCATGGTCAGCTCGTAGAGATCGGTCAGGAGACCGATTTCGCCGGCGGGCAACGGCAGGTATGGAGGCTGGCTGGAAAGGGTCATGGGCGGGAATCGTCTCGCGCCGTAACGCGGCGTTCGTGCGGGATACTGGCATTATCGGGCGGGGAGTCGGGGAGAGTCAAACGGGCCGCCAACGAGCGCGGCGCCAGCGATCCGTATGGTATATTTAGGCGGCAATTTTGCCTTGAATTATTGGCCTGCAGGAGCACTTTACGATGCCCGCCAGCGCAGATATCACCGCCATTTCCAACGGTACCATCACTTCGCCGCAGGGATTTTCCGCCGGCGGCGTATTCATCGGCCTCAAGACGCGAGGCGAAGACAAGCTGGACCTGGCCATGCTGGTCTCGGACAGCCCGTGCTCGATCGGCGGGGTGTTCACGACCTCGACGATACGGTCAGCGACCGTCGACCTGGACCGGGAACGAGTGGCGCGCGGGCAGGCTCGGGCGCTGATCGTGAACGCGGGGATCGCGAACACGTGCGTTGGCGCGCAGGGCTACAAGGATGCCGAAGAGATGACGCGGCTGGCGGCGGAAAAGCTTGGCCTTACCGCCGAGGACGTGCTGGTTTGCAGCACCGGCGTCATCGGAGTCGAACTGCCCATGTCGTTGATCCGCTCCGGCGTGGGCGAGATTGCGTTGGATGACGACGGCGGGCCCAAACTGGCGCGGGCGATGATGACCACGGACACGCATCCCAAGGAAACCGCGGTGTGTTTCACGGCGTCCACGGGGCAGACGATCACCATCGGCGGCGTGGCCAAGGGGTCGGGAATGATCAACCCCAATATGGCCACGATGCTCTCGTTCGCGGCCACCGATGCCGCGGTTGACCCGGGGTTCCTGCAGATGACGGTCAAGGCGGTTGCCGACGAGACCTACAACATGCTGACCGTGGATGGAGACAGCAGCACCAATGACACCTTCCTTGCGTTCGCCAACGGCCGGGCGGGCAATCCCGTCATTGACGAACGCGCTCCGGACGCCGAGGCGTTCACGACCGCGCTGCACCAGGTTTGCGCAAACCTGACGCGGATGCTGGCGCGGGACGGCGAAGGCGCCACGCGGCTGCTCACCGTGCAGGTGGACGGCGCCAGGGACGCTATCGATGCGCGTAAGGCCGCGCTGACCATTGCGGGAAGCCCGTTGGTCAAGTCTGCGGTGTACGGCGCAGACCCCAACTGGGGACGGCTCATGATGGCGCTGGGCCGCAGCGGAGCCGAGGCAGTGGAGGAGAAGGTTGATCTGTTCGTCAACGGGGTTTGCATCATGGAAGCGGGAACGCCGATACCGTTCCACCGGGATGCGGTGGTGGCGCTGATGTCCGGCGAGCAGGTGGACTTCCGAGTCAGCCTGAACCTGGCGGCCGGGGCGGCGACGGCCTACGGTTGCGACCTCACCGAACAGTACGTCATCATCAACAGCGCATACACGACTTAGTCACCGACCGCGCTATTGGCCCGGTATCGGTCGCGGCCCGTTCTGAATCCATTACTTGACACCGCAGGGTGAGGAATGCCGTCGTGTCACAGCAGTTCGCGGAGCCGCCCATAGTGGTCAAGATCGGCGGCAGCACCCTGGGCGGAAACGATACCTCTCTGCAGGACCTGGTGGCTCTGCACGCCTCCGGCAAGCCGGTGGTGATCGTTCACGGGGGCGGGAACGTCATCAGCGAGTGGATGCAGCGCCAGAACCTGGCTCCGAATTTCGTGAACGGGTTGCGAGTGACCGATGGCCCGTCGCTGGAGATCGTGGTGGCCGTTCTGGGCGGGCTGGTGAACAAGGAACTCACCGCGCAGATGCAGAAGCTGGGAGCGCCCACCATCGGGATCAGCGGCATGGACGGGAACCTGCTGCAGGCCCACGTGGCCAACCCCGAACTTGGATACGTGGGCGAGGTTACCGCCGTCGATCCGGAACCGGTGCGGGCGATCGTATCGGCGGGGTTCATCCCAATGGTGTCGCCCATTGCGGTGGACGTCAGCCCGGACAGTGAGCACGCGGGTAAGCCGCTGAACGTTAACGGAGACACGGCGGCCGGCGCGTTGGCACACGCGCTGCGCGCGGAACGGATCATTTTCCTGACCGACGTGGCCGGGGTCATGGACAACGGAGGCCGGGTGATCCCGCGACTGGATGCGCGCGGAGCGGAACAGTTGCGGGCGTCCGGTGTGGCCCGGGGCGGAATGCTGCCGAAGCTGGCGGCGTGCCTGGACGCCCTGGCCGACGCGGCGGTCCCGATGGCGCACATCGTGGACGGACGGCAACCCGGCGCGGTGATGAACTGCGTGAACGAAAGGCCGGTGGGGACGCGAATAACGGCCTGAGAGCGGATTGGTTGGCGGCGAGGGCGTGGGTTCCTGCCTTCGCAGGAACGACGTACACGTAGACAAACAGGGGCGGGTCAACGACCCGCCCCTTTCGTCTCGGACCCGTAGACGAGGATTGCGTTACGCGGCGATAAGATCCTTCGCCTGGGCTTCGGAAATCAGGTCGCCTTCGCTTTCCAGGTGGGCGAGGACGGCGTCGCTGGCGGCCTGCAAGAGCTCGGCGTCGAGGTTGGCGGCGGCTTCCGCATAGCCAGCCTCTGTCAGGTAGCTGCCAGTCTGCTCACGAAGCTGAGCCAGGGACCATTCGATCTGCGGTCGGCTGTCCCTAACGTCCTCGGGAAAATCGACGTGGGAACCGCCGGCGCCCAGCTTGTCGTAGCCGCCCTTGTGCCAGTGCCCGCGGGCTCCGTGGGGGTCGAAGCGGATGATCTCAACGCCATTGACGTCCACGCCGAAGGTGGGACCGCCAAACTTGGCCTTCAAGCAGCGCAGCGGCCAGAGATACATCGTGACGTCGCCGGTCTTGCTCAACGGGCGAACCATCACGCGGCCCAGATAGGACTCGCCATCAATCATCGTTGCCATGAAAATATCCTCCTGACGGCGGTTTCAATCCGCCGGGTACTCACTCGCGTATAGTAACACAGAACGCCGATATCTCATCGATCTGCACCTGGTGTGTTGCAAGCGCCCACATCGCAATCCCGCGTCGCGTCGCCAAGGGGGGATCGCAGATGCCGCCGGTGGCAAACGAGCGCATTGCGGGCGGCAATTGCATCTACCGATGGACCGATGAGGATCCGAAAACCATGCACCGGCAGGCGTTATACTCGCTGCACCCACGCACAAAGTAGAGAGATGTAATGACCCGTTCAACCCTGAAAATAGGGAGCGTGATGCTGCTGGCCGCGGTTTTCGCGCTGGCCTTGGCCGCCTGCGGACAGAGCGCGGCGCCGGCGGAACAGCCCGCAGAACCGGATAACCCGACCTCGCTGCCCGCGGTAGCGCCGGCGGCCGGGGACACCGCGCCGATGGGTGAGCCGACCACCGCGCCCGCAGAGTCGGTCGAGACGACGCCGGCCGTAGTATTGCCCACGGGCGAACTGCCGGCCACCAGAGCGCCAACGTCGACGCCGGCCGAGGAAGCGAAAGCCAGGCCGATAGCGCAGGACATCCCGAACGTCGAGGGCATCGACGCGTGGCTCAACACGGATGAGGCTCTGACCATCCAGGAACTGGTTGGAGAGGGCAACGTGGTGCTGGTGGACTTCTGGACCTACACGTGCGTCAACTGCATTCGGACTCTGCCGTTCCTGCGGGACTGGTGGTCGCAATACGAGGACGATGGCTTGGTGATCCTGGGCATCCACACGCCGGAGTTCGAGTTCGAAAAGGACTACGAAAACGTCGTGGAAGCGCTGGCGACGCATGAAATCGGATGGCCGGTGGCGCAGGATAACACGCGAGTGACGTGGCGGAACTTCGAGAACCGCTACTGGCCGGCGAAATACCTGTTCAACAGCCACGGCGAGATGATCTACTCCCACTTTGGCGAAGGGGCCTACGGCGAGACCGAGCAGAAGATCCGAAATGCGCTGGTGGAAGCCGGCGCTGACCTGTCGGATGACCCGCTGGACCTGCCGGAAGATCAGGTGCGGGACTCAGCGTTCCAGGCGGCGCGGGTTGGCGGAAGCCCCGCGGTGACGCCTGAGCTGTACGCCGGCTGGGAACGAAACGTGGGCGTGGCGAGGTCGGGACGGCACCCCTACGTGGCCCAGTTCGAGGACTATTTCCAATCGATCCTCGACGGCGGTAACGGACTTATCGACGTTTCCGTGCCGCAGGATCTGAACCCACACCTGCTCTACTTCCAGGGTCAATGGTCGGTGGAACCGGAGCGGATCCGGCACGCGCGGGTGACCGAGGATCTGGAGGACTACCTGGCGTTGAACTATGCGGCCAAGAGCGTTAACGCCGTCATCACCTCCGACTCGGGCGAGCCGTATCAGGTGGTGGTCACGTTAGACGGAGCGATGCTTACCGAAGAGAATGCGGGCGCGGACATCCAGTGGGACGAGAAGGGCTACTCCTACATCATGGTGGACGAGCCAAGGATGTACGGGATCATCGATAATCCTCAGTACCTGCCGCAATCCATCCTGACAATGCGGTCGAATTCCGACGACTTCGGCCTGTTTGCCTTCACCTTCGGCGTGTACGCGGAGGGTCCGTGATGCGCATCGCTCTGTTGGTCGTTGCGGCGCTCGTCGGGTTGATGGCCTTGACTGCGTGCGGAGGATCGGCGCCGGTGAGCGCGCCCGCCGAACCCACCGCGGCTCCAGTTCTCCAGTTGCCCACAGTTGACCCGGGAGACGGCTCCATCGAGTCTCACCTGGCGACCAAGGTGCTCGAAGTGGGTACGCAACGAGTGGCTTTCCTGCTGAATACCCAGAAAGCGCTGGTGATGGCCCCTCAAGTCCACATAGCGGTGGCGTCCGCTGACGGGTCGGTTCCGCCGACGGGGATCACCGCGCCCTACAACGCCTGGCCATACGGGGTTCGGGGGTCGTACGCGGCGCCGGTGGACTTTCCTGCTCCCGGGGACTACACCCTTAAGGTGATGCCGGTGGGTGGTGAGGTCACCGGAGAGGCGGTGATCGACGTTTCGGTGGTGGCAGATACTCCGATACCTTCGGTTGGGGAGGCTGCGCCGGCCAGCGAGACCAAAACGCTGAGCGGCGCTACAGAGGTTACTGATCTGACCACCGCGTACGAGCCCGACGCCGAGCTTTATCGCATGTCGGTGGCAGATGCCGTGACATCCGGCAAGCCGTCCGTGGTGGTGTTTGCGACGCCGGCTTTCTGCACGAGTCCGACGTGCGGCCCACAGGTGGACACGGTGTCGGAACTGCGGGTGGAACACCCGGACGCGGCCAACTACATCCACGTTGAACTGTACGATAATCCGGAAGAGATCCAGGGAGACCTTAGCCGCGCGGAACTGGTTCCCGCAGCGGACGAATGGGGGTTCACCCAGATCCCCGGCTGGACCAACGAGTCCTGGGTGTTTGTGCTGGACGGCGACGGTGTGGTGCGACAGAGGTTCGAGGGGTTTGCAACGCTGATGGAGTTGGAAGCGGCCTTGGCGGAGGTGGATGGTCTTTAGACTGGCCGGTCCGATGGGATGGGCCACCGGGCTCGACAATTGGTGACAAGCGGCAAATCCGTGTGATTGACCGGGCAATTGGCGCGTGATAGAGTTTTTGATGAATAGCTGAGATGGAGACGAGTAAGCGGACGACGAGAGTCGTAGCGAGCCTGGTGCGGTGAAAGCAGGCACGATCGTCCCGCCCAAAATCCCTCCGGAGCTGCCGGCTGAAATCTGCCTTCCGAAATCGGCAGTAAGTAAGCTCAGGCCGGGTTCGTTGCCCGTTAGAAGCAACGGGACATGATGGTGTCCTGCCAGAGAGGTCCAATGCTTCCGCGTTGCCGGGAGCTGAGGGCAAATAGGGTGGTACCGCGGGCAATCGTCCGTCCCTATGGGACGGGCTTTTTTTATGTCGCATTGACATTGATCCGCACGTTCTGGTGGCACGATCTGGCAGACGGAACGACTTGGTACGGAGATACGCCGTGAAACTGAAAGGTGCGGAAATCATCTGCGAGAGCCTGCTGAATGAAGGGGTCGAAGCGCTGTTCGGCCACCCGGGGGGCGCGATACTGCCCTTCTACGATGCACTGTGGTCGTATCCCCAGTTGCGGCACGTGCTGGTCCGGCACGAGCAATCGGCGGCGCATGCGGCCGATGGCTATGCCCGCATGACGGGAAAGCCGGGCGTGTGCGTGGCGACGTCAGGACCGGGAGCCACCAACCTGGTGACTGGGATCATGGGCGCCAAGGCGGACAGCGTGCCGCTGGTCGCGATCACCGGCCAGGTGGCACGGGCTGCATTGGGAACCGAGGCATTCCAGGAGTGCGACATCTGCAGCATCGCCTCGGTGTGCACCAAGCGAACGTACCTGGTGCTATCCGCCAGCGACCTGGCGCGCACGATACGCGAGGCGTTCCGGGTTGCCCAGGAAGGACGACCGGGTCCGGTGTTGATCGACGTGCCACGGGACGTGCAACTGGAGGAGGCGGAGTTCGAGTATCCGGATGCGCCGGCGCTGGCAGAGGCGCGGCTATCCGAAGAAACGCTGGAAAATGTCCGCAAGGCGGCGGATCTGATCAACCAGGCAGAGCGGCCGGTGATCATTGCGGGTCACGGGATCGTGAACTCGCGGGCGTTTGACGAACTGCTGGCGCTGGCGGAGGGGTCCGGCATCCCGGTAATCAACACGCTCCTGGGGTTGAGCAGTTTCCCCAGGAACCACCCCCAGAGCCTGGGGATGCTCGGCATGCACGGGATGTACTGGTGCAACATGGTGGTTGACCAGGCGGACGTCATTGTCGGACTGGGGATGAGGTTCGACGACCGGGTCACAGGCAGGGTGTCGGGGTTTGCCCCGCATGCCAGGATTGTGCACCTTGATATCGAGGCCAGCCAGGTGGGCAGAATTGTGCCAGCGGAAGTCCCGCTGGTGGGTGATGCCCGGCCCATACTGCAGGCCCTGGTCCCGCTGGTGCAGAAGGTTGACCGGTCGGAGTGGATGGCGACGATCTCCCAGCTCAGGTCGCAGCACCCGTCGCTGGCAATTCCACAGAGCGACGCCCTGATGCCCCAGCAGGTGCTCACCGAGATGAACGAGGTGCTGCAGGCCGACGATAACGCGGTCGTGGTCACCGGCGTGGGCCAGCACCAGATGTGGGCGGCGCAATACCTGTTCCTGAACCAGCCGAACTCGTTCGTCACGTCCGGCGGACTGGGAGCGATGGGATTTGAGGTGCCGGCAGCGCTGGGTGCGCAGTTGGCCCGGCCCGGATCCACGGTGTGGTCGGTTGCGGGAGACGGCGGATTCCAGATGACCCTGCAGGAACTGATAACCGCCGTGGAAGAGAAGCTGCCCATCAAGATTGCGCTGTTCAACAACGGATACCTGGGCATGGTGCGGCAGTGGCAGGAGATGTTCTTCGACGGGCATATAAAAGAGGTGCCGATGCCAGGGCCGGACTACGTCAAGTTGGCCAACGCCTACGGCATTCCGGCGCTGCGTGTAGAGCATCAGGAAGACGTGGCCGCCGCGTTACAGCAGGCGCAGGACTACGATGGCCCGTTCCTCATCGAATTTGTGGTCGAGCGGGAAACCAACGTGTTCCCCATGGTTCCGCCGGGCGGTTCGCTGGCCGACACGCTGGAAGACCCCAGGACCATGGCCGTGGCCCGGTGACCATAATGAGATCCGCGCCGAATTCCTTACCCACTTCCATAAATCGTCAGGACCACGATTTTCAAGATTTCGGGATTGGCAGGATTGGAACCAGGCTGTCACCGAGATCGCCCAATCCTGCCAAATCGTGAAATCCCATGAAAGCTGCTTCTCACGTTTCTTCGCCGCCAAACCGAGTACGCGTGAACGCGGATGCCGACTTGCCGCTGCGCGGGGTTGGTGGTAGAAATAGGCATCGCCCAGAGAAGATTGCTGCCAACGGAGGTGCAGAATGCCCCGAGTCACTATCCAGGACGCTTCGCGGATCCTGAACGTTTCGCAGGACGTGATCCGCAAGGATGTCCGCGACGGCAAGCTACAGGCCATCCGGGAAGGCGGCCCGAATGGCAACCGGTGGATGGTGGACATCCCGGACGACGTCGAGGCATACACCGACGACTTCAAGGAAGGCATCCACGAATTGGCGCGAAGCCTCACCCCGTGGTGGTACGACAACCCCCGGAAAGAAGGCGTTGTGCACTACCTGGAAAGCCTGGGAATTGAGGAAGTGGAACCCTTCTTCCTGTGCGGCGCAAAGGGCGAGGACATCTGGCCGGCCACCGGTCACGACATGCGGCAGAGGTGCCCCGAGTGCATACTTGAGGTCCACGATCAGGGGCTGCCCATGGAGTCCAGAGAGTAACCTGGCGAACCTCGCAATCGAGTACGAGCCGCAAAATAGCGGCTCGTTTCATTTGCCCGGCAAACGTGGTGGCCATTGGGGGCTCCACAGGCCCCGGATTGCCGATCACGCCGTCCCGTTGGCGAACGGTTTCAGGGCGGCGTAGATCACGTCGTTGATCGGTGTGGGGACTCCAGCGGATTCCCCGGCGCGAACCACGGCCCCGTTGAGCGCCTCCAATTCCATGGGCCGTCCGGCCGACAGGTCGGCGTGCATGGACGCGCTCATGGCGCCTTTGGCCGATTGCATATAGGCGAGAGTGTCGGCGACTATCGTCGGGGCCAGGTCGACGCCGGAAGCGCGGCCGGCCCGTTCGATCTCGGACATGCAACCGACGATGATCTTGTGCCACTCGGGACGGGGCAACAGGTCGCGCAGATATTCGCGGGCCAGCGACGTCGTGCCGGCCATTGTGGTGATAAACAGGAACTTGGTCCATAGGGTGACGGCGATGTCGTCCGACGCCTCAGCGGGCACGCCGGCATCGCGGAAGGCGGCACAAATGACTTCCGCCTTCGCTTGGTGGGAAGGGTCGCTGCGCCTGATGCTGCCGGTGACGATACGGACGATGTCGCCGGCCTGGGTGATGATGCCGGGACCGGAGCGCCCGGCCTCGATGTAGGCCGCTCCCGGCAAGACCACGGCGTCCGGAAAGGCGTCCACCAGAGGCAGGTAGGAGTCGATGCCGTTCTGGAGACAGAGGATCGCCGTGTCGGGCCCAACCATGGGCGCCATTTGCGGCACGGCCACGGCGTTGTGGTAGGTCTTGGTGGTGAGCAGAGCCAAATCTACCGGGCCGATTTGGGCAGGGTGGTCGGTGGCGGAACAGGGGACGGTGAAATTGCCGGCCTGGGTTTGCATCAGCAGCCCGTTGGAACGGATCGCATCAAGGTGTTCGCCGCGGGCGATGAGCGTCACGTCGTGCCCGCCGCGGGCGAGCATCCCGCCGAAGTAGCCGCCGATGCTGCCGGCGCCCATCACTGCCACTTTCATGGAGTTACTCCCAAATTCAAGCGTTGCATTTTCCAGCGGCAGTATGCCATAGCCGGGAAGCGTGGGGCCTGGTCGCCGCAACGTTGACGGTGGTTGTTCCCGGTGCTACATTGGCCAAAATGATGATATTTATCGCCCGAAACTAGAGGAGGGCTCACATGACCGCCAAAATGGACTTTGGACTGTTCACCACGTGGAACGCCGTTTACGAGGGCGACAAGGTGCCCCGGGGACCCTGAGTATCAGGGCGGAAAGCTCCTCGAGCCCGCGGCATACAAGCAGAACTTCCAGGAAATCGACCACATCGAGGCTGCGGGTTGGGACTACGTCTGGCTGGGCGGCGGCCACTTCTCCACCCAGGGCAGCATGGATCCCCAGTCGCTCATGTTGTCGGCGGTCATCGCCAACCACACCGAGAACATCAGGATCGGCACCTCCATCCACCGTCCGACCCTGCGGCTGCCGGGTGAGACCGTTTCGGAGCGCGCGCTGCCACACGAACGCTACGCCTTTGACAATCTCCAGCCCGAGGACCCCTTCCAGGTGGCGGAACAGGTAGCCATCGTGGACCAGGTCAGCGAGGGCCGGTTTATCTACGGGCCAGGGGCGCGTACTCGTGGCTCTGAGGAACGTCGGGAGTACTTCTACGAGTACCTCGAGCTACTCAAGCAGCTCTGGAACGAGGACCGGTTCTCCGGGTTCGAGGGCAAGTACTTCAACTATCCCGCCTTCTACGAAGACTACATGAGCATCCCCAAGCCGGTGCAGAAGCCGATGCCCATGCTGCTTCCCGTGGACAGCCAGGAGAGCTTTGTGCCCATGGGCGAGCATGGCTATCGCATTGCCATCGGCGCCGGCAGTTCGCCCCACAACCTGCGCGGTTCCGCCATCTTGAGGCAGGACGTGCAGGATTACCGCAACGCGTGGTACGACGCCGGTCACGAGGGCGAGCCGAGCACGGTGGTGCGCGTGCCCACGCTGGTGGCCGACACCCAGGAGAAGGCGGACCGCCGGGTCGACGACCTGATGAACCTGGCGCGCATCTATTACGCCGGTCGGCTCGCCATCGGAAGCACCGACGCGGGCAGCGCCGGGCCCGAGGCCACCCAGGAGGTCAACCTCTTCGGCACGCCGGCAGAGGTGGTCGAGAAGATCCACATGTTCCGCGAGCAGTTCACCACCGACGAGATCATGTTCGAGTGCAACTGGACATCGTCCGTCCCGAGAGAGGTGGTCATGGACACCCTGAGGTGCATCTCCGAGGATGTGATACCGCACTTCAAGTAGGTTGCGGACAAGTCTAAACAACTGGAGGCCGGAACCCGCCAGGTTCCGGCCTCTTCGTTTTGAGCGTTGTTTCGGGAAGGCTACTGCTGGACGAATCGGCGGTAGACCTCTTCTTCAGACAGTGCTTCCTGGTGGAACCAGTTATCGTCGATGACCCGGTAGACGGCGCTTAGGCGCTCCAGGACCTGGTTGGTCAATAACAGGGCGTCCAGAGGCGTCTGCGGCATCGCGCGATCGTCCTCAAGGGTCAGAACGGCTTCGGACATGGCACGGATCAGTTCCACGCTGCCGACATGGGTGGCGTTGCCACGAGCCGTAGCCAGGCTGTGGTAGATGGACGATGCCTCGTGCTGCTTCAGGAGCCTCTCCAGAGTGTGGGGGGGGTCCTCGATGGATACTCCCCGGATAGCGGCGGCGCCAGTGAGGGACTCCTGCAGGGCCGCCATGTCGCTGCCGTTCTCCACGGCCAGGCGGGCGAAGCTGTTGATGACGCGGGCAGTGTTGTCGGCGCGCTCCAGCCACCGGCCCATCCAGATCAGGTTGTACACCCTGGAATCGGTGAGCCATCGGTCGGGACGATAGGCGATTGACCTGGGTTCTACCATGATGGAAACGACTCCTGTCAGGGGATGGGGTGGGGCAGGATTGAGGTCACGGCGACGAATGGCCGGCGGGCAGCAGTCCGAGCGCATCGTCCACGGAAATGCTGTCGCGATCGAAGAAGACCCGTGCGGTGGTGAAATCGAGCTGCCCACCGCCACGGGAAACGAAGGAGCCGGCGACCGGCGGAACTTCCGAATAATCGCGGCCAACGCCGAATTTGAGGTAATCGGTCCCAATGTGGATGACGACGCCACGGGTGGGGTCGGCGGGTAGCCAACCGACGTGGGGGTGCAAGAACTCGATCCAGGCGTGGGTCTCTCCGGGTTGACGGGTTAGGAGACCGCTGACGTAACGCGCCGGTATGCCCAGGGCGCGGAGCATGGCCAGGCCGAGATGAGCCTGATCCTGGCAAACGCCGCGCCGCGATACCAAGACATCTGCGGCAGCGGTGTTTACCGAAGTGTGGCCGCGCTCGTAGCGGATGTTGGTGTAGATCCACTGGACGACGTTGTCCACAGTGTAGAGCAACGTCGGTGCGCCGGCGGCAGCCTCCAGCGCAGCATTCGCGACGGTTTCCGGGCCGGCCAGCCGAGAAGCGGATAAGAACTCCTGCGCTTCCAAACCGTACTCAGCATCGCTGAGTGGCAAGTCGGGTACAACGGGAGTGTGGCCGGTGAGGCAGACTTTTCCGGTGGCGGCGATGATCAACTCCTGGTGCGGTGCGGTAATTCGGACCCGGTGAACAGTGTTTCCCAACCGGTCGGGATACTCGACCTGCCTGCCCTCCGGGAAGGTAACCACACCGCAGGGCCCCGGCGTCTGATGGGTGTCGGCAGATGCCGCGAGCCGGAGGAAGTTGTCGTTTTGCACTACTGTGTCGGAGTAGGAATATCGGGCCACGTAAGCGTAGTGCACCGGGACCGGTTCGAATGCTATCGAACCACCCAGCTCGGTTTGCATGATCCTCCTGAGGAGTTGTTGGTGACCCGGCTGTTCGCCTCGGACACGCGGGTCAGGCCGCCGGGGAAAACTGTGACCTCCCCCCGGCCATTCTGCACCGCGAACACGCGCAGGTCGACGTGGCGATCCTCGAATGCACCACTGAACTCGTCGAAGACAAGATGTTGGGAGAAGTCCAGGGTCTCCTGGGCGATAAAGACCTGGGGCTGCTCGATCAACTGTTGCGACAGACGGCTGCGGTAACCCTTGTCCAGATCGGGCATGATGAAGACACCCAGTCCGCCGTATCCCTGGCGCGTTTTGAGCACCAGGCTGTCCAGGTTCTGCAGGACGTATTGGCGATTGACCGGGGACCGCAGGTCGTAGCTTTGGGCCTGTTCCAGGATGGCGTCTTCTCCCAGGTAGGCTTTTATCATATCGGGCACCCAGAGGAACACCAGCTTGTCGTCGCAGGCGCCGGTGCCCAGGGCGTTCACGAGCACTACCTTGTGGTCCAGATATGCATCGGTGAGGCCGGGCACGAAGAGTTCGAGGTCCTCCACGCGACGATAGATCAGGTCAACCTCGAAATCACCGTCCAGGCAACGGACGCAGACGCGGCCGTTGTGCCCGATGTAGAGGTCGGAGCCTTCCACGAGCGGTATGCCCAGCAGTTCCGACAGGTAACGGTGCTCGAAAAAGGCGGAGCCCAACTTGCTGTCGGTGAGGAGCACGCACACGGGCGAATCGGTGTCGCACAGCGAGGCAAACATATCCAGGTAGGCGGAGCGAATATCGTAGGGAACGATATCGTAACCACCGGCAAGTTCGGGAAGCACGTTGAGACCGATTTCGGTGGTCTTCATCTGGTAGGCGATACCGGACGGGATCCGCAGGTTGTCTTCCAGAATGACATAACGTCCGTCGCCCATGTGCACCAGGTCGATGCCGTAAATGTGGACAAACACGTCGGCGGCGGGGCGGTGGTCCTGGAGCTCGGGGTTGTAGTACTGGCACGAGTACATCACGTCCGGCGGGACTACCTGCTGATTGCCGCAGTAGAGGTCCGACAGGAAGTGGTTGATAGCTTTCAACCGCTGGGCAACACCCCGGGAGATGGTCTCCCATTCATCGGCGGCGATCAACCGGGGAAGCCAGTCGGTGGGAACGGTGCGAAACTCGCGAGGGTCGAGCATGAAGGTGAAGGCGTCGAGCGCCGCGTTATCATTGGCGTCGCGCCAACGCTGCTGCAGTGCGGGCACACCCAGACCGTCCAGGCTGTCCATGAGAGGCTCGTACACAGAACGGGTGGTTCCATCGCGATTCAGATGTTCGTTCAGCGGGGTATTGGGGATGTCCCTAGTCAGCATTGGCCACCAACTCCATAGCGAAGGGTGAGCGTGGAACGGTCGGATACGAGCGCCCTTGGGCGAAACCGGAAGATTGAGTGGCGACTCGCGTATATCTAGAGTACACCGCCAGTGTTGCGGCCAGATTAACTATTTGTAACAAAGAAAAGTTGCGGCTACGCCACTGGCGGAAGTCGCGTCCTGGGGCGGTCGCGGGTCTCGAGGTCGCGTCCGTGCTTTTCGCTATTCGGGCGGTTATGCTATACTCGGCTGCGTTCGCGGGCAGGCCGGTATCGACCACCCTGCCCGCTTTTTATGCAGAATCAACCAGCCACAGGAGCGTATCGGCGGTGAAGGTCACGAGGGACAACTCATCACCCATTGAGGTTACGCTGACGGTGGAATTGGCCACCGCGGATGAGAATCCGTTCATCGAGCGTTCGTACCGGCGAGTAGTTTCGCGCCTCAATATCCCAGGATTCCGGCGCGGGCGTGCGCCGCGGCACATCGTTGAAAGCATGATGGGCCGGACGGCACTGCTCCAGGAAGCCTTGGAATTCATGGTGCCGGAAACGCTGGATCAGGTCCTGCAGGACGAGGAAGTTTCGGCTTTTGGCGAGCCCAGCATCGAGGTTACCGAACTGGAGCCCGTGTCGTTCACGGCCACGGTGCCCCTGGAACCGACGGTGGATCTGGGTGACTATCGCGGGATCCGGGTGGAGAGCGATCCGGCGGAGGTCACGGAGGAGGAGGTTGACGGGGTGCTGGACCGGGTCCGTGATGAGCAAGCGGTTTGGGAGCCGGTGGAAAGGGCCGCGGTGTATGGCGACCGGTTGAACCTGAACGTCCTGGGTACGATGGACGAGGAAACGGTGGTGGAGGACGAGGACGTAGAGTTCATTCCCAACGAAGAGAACGTGCTTCCGTTCCCAGGTTTCGCTCCCAATCTCGTTGGCCTGTCCGAGGATGACGAGAGCGAGTTCACGATCACGGTGCCCGAGGACTACCCTCGCGAGCAGTATGCGGGGAAAGACGTCCAGTTCAAGGTCACGGTGCTGTCGGTGAAAGAAAAGGCGCTACCGGAGTTGGACGACGAGTTCGCCAAGTCGGTGGGCGACGGATTCGACGACCTTGAAGCGCTGCGCAACAGCATCAGGGAGTCGCTGACGAGCCAGGCGGAAAACGCGGCCCGCAGCGATCTGGAGCAGAAGAGCCTGGAAGCGCTGTGCGACGTGGCGGTAGTCAACGCATCCCCGCTCCTTTACGAACGGGAGCTGGAGGCGATGCAGGCCGACCGGGAGCGGATGCTGCGGCAGCAGGGGCTGGACCTGGCGACCTATCTTCGTTTCATGGGCAAGTCGCCGGACGAATTCCTTGACGAAATGCGCCCCAACGCTGAGCGCCGCCTGGTCAGCGCCCTGGTGATGCGGAAGCTGGCAGAAGTGGAAGAGATCGAGATTTCCGACGACGACGTTCAATCGGAAACCGACCGCCTGCTGGGCCTTTCGACCGGGGAGGAAGAGCAGGACGAGTCGAACCTGGACTCCCTGAGAGAGTTTCTCGGGTCGGAATCGACTCGGGACAACATCCGGTCCACGTTGCACAGCCGGCGGGTCATGGACCGGCTCATCGATATCGCCCAAGGCAACCTGGATGAGGATGGCGGCGCAACGGCGAGTTCTGCGGACGATGAAACTGAAGAAGCTGGAGATCCACAGGCCGTCGATGATGTGGAAACCACCGATTCAAGCGATGGTGACGCCACCGCGAGCGATCAGGCGGAGGAACGGGAATGACGTTCGGACGCCCACCTTTCCAGGAGAACCTACAGATGCCACGAAGTTCCAATCCCTCGGGCATGGTCACGCCGTCTAACGTGATCCCCGGGATTATCCGGCCAACCACCGAAGGCGAACGCGCCTTCAATCCCTACTCGCTGTTGCTGCAGGCCCGAATCATCTACCTGGGCACCCAGGTCGACGATGATATTTCCAACGCGATCGTTACGCAGTTGTTGTACTTGAGCTGGGAGAACCCCGAAGCGGACATCAGCCTGTACATCAACTCGCCGGGCGGATCCGTGCTGGACGGCATGGCGATTTACGACACGATGCAGCTGATCAAACCGGACGTGTCAACGATCTGCCTGGGTAAGGCTGCCAGCATGGGCGCGGTGCTGTTGTCCGGCGGAACCAAAGGCAAGCGGTACTGCACCAGGAACTCGACAGTGCTGATTCATCAGGTGATGGGCGGTATCCAGGGCTCGGCCTCGGATATCGAGATCACGGCCCAGGAGATCCTGCGCCTGCGACAGCGCCTGAACACCATCCTGTCGGAGAACTGCGACCAACCGTTTGACAAGATATCGCGAGATTCCGACCGAGACTACTGGATGGACGCGGAGACAGCGGTGGAATACGGCATCGTAGACCACGTCATGGACACGTTGCCCGATTCCTTCAGCAGCATGTTCGGCTAGTCAACGACGCGACCCGCCTTACCCGTAACCCGGCCCAATATCAGGAGACCGCAATGGCCGTTCCCTTCGAAGACTCCCCACTGCTGCAGCCCACCAACATCGTGCCCATGGTCATCGAGACCAGCCCACGGGGCGAGCGGGCGTTTGACATCTACTCCCTGCTCCTGCGGGAGCGGATCATATACCTGGGAACGCCGATAACGGACCCGGTGGCGAACGTGATCATTGCACAGCTGCTGTACCTGGAGCGTGAAGATAGCGACCGGGACATCAGCCTGTACATCAACAGCCCGGGCGGATATATCGCCTCGGGGTTGGCCATCCTGGATACCATGCACCTGATCAACTCGCCGGTTTCGACCATATGCGTCGGCACCGCCGCGAGCATGGCGACGGTTCTGCTGGCCAATGGGGTCAAGGGTAAGCGCTATTGCCTGGCAAACTCCACGGTGCACATGCACCAACCCAACGTGGGCAGCTTCCAGGGTCAGGCCGCCGATATCGAGATCCAGGCCAAGGAGATCGTTCGTCTCAAGGAACGGCTCACCAAGATCTTGTCTGGTGCGACCGGGCAGAGCATCGAAAGGATTGCCGACGACTCCGACCGCGACTTCTTCCTGACCGCGGAGGAAGCCGTCGAATACGGACTCGTCGACGAAATACTCGGGACGCAGAAGGAAGAAGAGGCTGCGGAAGCCGCGTAACGGCCGGACGCCGTGCAACTAATTCGGCCGAGGACCTACCGATGACCACCGGCAGCCGCAACTCCAATCGCAACTCTCACCGTTGCGCGTTTTGCGGCAGCCAATTTCCCCAAGGCCGCCTGGTCCGTCCGCCGGGTCAAACCCGTGGCGGTATTTGCTTCGACTGCATCCGCGAGTTGGCCAACTACGTGGCCGAGCGCGGCGGCAAGAAGCGGCGGGACGACGGCGGCAGCCAGGAACGGCCCAGCGATCGCGTCGAGCCCGTGAACAAACCGGCGCCGAAACGCGGAGACGGCGACCGTATCCTGGTCCCCCGGGAAATCTATTCGAGCCTGGACGCCTATGTGATTGGGCAGGAAAAGGCCAAGAAAACCTTGGCCGTCGCGGTTTATAACCACTTCAAGCGTATTCGCAGCGAGGCGTCCGATCCCGACGTCGAGGTACAGAAATCCAATATCCTGTTGATTGGCCCCACCGGATCGGGCAAGACGCTGCTTGCGGAAACCCTGGCCCGGTCGCTGGAGGTACCCTTCGCCATATGTGACGCCACGTCTCTGACCGAGTCGGGTTACGTCGGTGAGGACGTGGAGAACATCCTGCTGCGGCTGATCCAGGCTGCTGATTGGGACATATCGCGGGCGGAACAGGGGATCATCTACATTGACGAGCTGGACAAGATCGCGCGGAAAGAGGGCATCAACCGCTCGATCACCCGGGACGTTGCGGGAGAAGGGGTCCAGCAGGAGTTGCTCAAGATTATAGAGGGCTGCGTTGCCAACGTGCCGCCGCAAGGGGGCCGAAAGCACCCGCACCAGGAAATGTTGCAGATCAACACCAGGAACATTCTGTTCATCTGCGGCGGAGCTTTTGACGGCTTACAGGAGATAATCTCCAAGCGAGTGTCATCGGGCTCTGCGATGGGATTTCTGGCGCAGAACTTGGAACGCGCCGAAAAAAAAGCGAACCCTGTGGCGACGCTGGACCTGGTGACGCCTGAGGACCTGCTGCAGTATGGGTTCATCCCCGAGCTGGTGGGACGGTTGCCGGTGGTCGCGGCATTGCAGCCATTGGACCGCGAAGATCTGATCCGGGTGTTGATTGAGCCGAGAAACGCGATAATCAAGCAGTACCAGCGGCTGTTCGACCTGGATGATGTCAAGTTGGAGTTCACCGACGACGCACTGGAAGCGGCTGCCGAGCGAGCGCTGACCTACCAGACCGGAGCGCGTATCCTACGGCATATCGTCGAGGACGCTCTGATGGAAGTGATGTACGAGTTGCCATCGCTGCGGGACATAGGGCGCTGTGTCGTCAACGGCGACGCCATCACCGGGGAGGCGTCACCCAGGCTTTACCGGCGTGGCGGCGGAAGGCACCTGACGCTGAAGACCGCGTTGTCCCGGTCTCGGACCACCCAGCAAAGGAAATCGGCCTAACCGATTTACCTGGAGGTCAAGGCGGCCTCAATCTGATCAGTCAGAGGCAGGCCGGACGGGTACGTTTGCGCCAACGGATGGCCCGACGTGTCCAGGGCTATTTCCGGTTTGACCCGCAACCTCGCATCTGCAACGGCGCGCAGCGTTTCCAGGAGCAGATAGGGTTCGCGCCGGTAACCGGCCTCGCGGATGCGTTGGAACAGCGCGAAGTCCTCACCTTCTGCGTCGCGAATATTTGCCGCGTCGCGCCCGCGCAGTCCCTCCCAGTCCTGATCGAACCCTTCCCCGGTGATCGGGACGACGCAGTGAGAAAGCACAGGGCCGCGGTCGACTTCTTCGGTGGCCAGATGGATCATGGACCCAGTTTGCTTGGATCGCGATTCGATCAACTGCCAGATAACCGACTGCCATGTGCCGGTGGGTCCATCGGGCAGGGCCCCGTGTAGATTGAGCAGTGGGTAGCGGCGGCACATTTCGCCACTGCAGATGAGCATATACCCGGCCAACGCGCAAACGTCAGGCCGGAAGTGTTCGAGGAGCCGGAGAGTTTCCCGGTCAAAGCCGGCGCGATGACGGGCCATGGAGCCTCCGCCGTGTTCACGTCGATAGCGGCTGGACGACAGGGTTACCAGGGGGAGATTGTAGGAGCGCACCAGGTCGAAAAACTGGTCGGACCCCTCGGCCTCGCCCGGTTCGCGATTGCTGAATACGAACTCGATTTCGGCATCCAGGCGACCCTCGGCGATGGCCTCATGGATGAAACGCAGCAATCCACGCGACCCCTCGCCTCTGCCGGTGGCAAACCATCCTATGCGGAGCATCGCGCCTTACCGATGTGGACTGGGAAATCAGAAGGGAGGATCGTCATCATCGAAAAGGGATGGGTCATCCGGTTCCAACGGTGGCGGTGGTTCCCAATCTTCGTTGCCGGTGGGAAACTCCGGGGAAACCGGCGCCGCAGTGGCGCGGCCGTCTCCGATTTGGGTGATGCGCTGTTCGGTTTCGGTGAGAAGCTCCTGGCACCGTCCCGCCAGTTCCATCCCTTCGCGGTACAGGCGTTCAGCGTCGGTCAGCGACAACTCACCCTGTTCCAGTCGTGACACGGTGTCCTCGAGACGACGATAGGCCTCTTCGAAAGGCAGCGCAGCGAGTTGGGCGCGCCAGGCGTCGCTGGGTTCAGTGGTGTCGGTCATGGTTCGGGCGCGACGCTAAAGCAGCGGTTTCATCGCCGGAGGCGGACCGGGCTGGCGCCTGGAACCTCGTTTACGCGGCGTCGCGGCGGTGGGCCCATCGCTTTCAACTGGAACGATCTGAGCGTCGGCCAAGACACCGTCAACGGCAGCCGTTGGGGGACTATGCCCGGCCGTAGCGGTCAGAGTGCCGCCCGCCAGTGCGATGTCCAGGTGAACCCCGTCTGACGCCTGTTCGGGCGAAGTGAGCACGGCGCCGTCGCTGGCCAGCCTAACCACAGCGTAACCTCGGCGCAGCGTGTCGGCCGGGTTCAACGCGCCCAATTTGCCCACCAGCGTGGCAACATCTCGACCGGCGAGTGAGTGGTGATGGCGGATGGACGCGGTGGCGCGCTCCGCGTATTCGTCCACACGGCGGCGCATGGATGCAACGTCGGGCGCGCGCCGCTGCAGGCGTTGTTGCTGGAAGAGTACGGATGAACGAAGGCGGTCGACATGGCCGGCCATCACCGAAGTCATCTGCTGACGGGCGCCGAAGATGTGGGCCATGAGTTGATTTCGGTCGGGTGTCACCAATTCGGCGGCGGCTGACGGGGTGGGAGCGCGGCTGTCGGCCACCTCGTCGGCGATGGTCGTGTCGGTTTCGTGGCCGACGCCGGAAACGATGGGGATCGCGCTGGCGAAGATAGCACGGGCAACTGCCTCCGAATTGAAGCACCACAAATCTTCGAGGGACCCGCCGCCACGGGCAACGATGATCACATCGGCGACGTTCTCGTCGTTGAGCGACCGGAGCGCCGCGGCGATCTGTTCGGATGCGCCGTCACCCTGCACGGAGGTTGGAGACAGGCGCAACTCCGCGAGCGGGTAGCGCCGCATCACCACATTCTGGATATCCTGCCAAACCGCCCCGCTGGGCGATGTGACCACGCCGATCACCTTCGGGAACATGGGCACGGGCCGCTTTCGCGAGGGATCGAAGAGCCCCTCGGCAGCCAGTTGTTGGCGAAGGCGGGCCAACTCCAGGGCCAGAGCGCCTGCGCCCACCGGCATCACCGCCGCGACCTGCATGTTGGCCTCGCCGGATGGCGGGTAGAAGGTGAAGTTGCCGCCGGCCAGGATTTCCTGACCGTCCTCCAGGTATTCCTGACCCGTCCGGCCGCGGAACATCACACAGCGTATGCTGCTGCCATCCTCGCGCAGGGTGAAGTAGGAGTGACCGGAGGCGACAGTGCGGAGGTTGGCGATCTCGCCCTGGACGGTCAGCCGTGACAGCAGACCGTCCGACTCAAGCTTGTCCTTGAGATAGACTGCCACCTGGCTGACCGAGTGAACTATCGGCGACAGCATGGGGCGACACCGAAGGCGACGCGCAGGACCGTGTAATCTAGGATACCCGTTCCGAGTAGGTGCCGTTGCGCGTGTCGACCTTGACGCGGGTGCCGGGGGTGATGAACATGGGAACGGTGATCCGCAATCCGGTTTCCAGCGTGGCCGGCTTGTTCCCTCCCTGGGCGGTGTCACCCCTGAACGCGGGGGGAGTGTCGACCACTTCCAACTCGACATGAATGGGAAGGTTGACGTTGATCGGATTGCCCTTGTAGAGCACCAACTCGACCATCATGCTTTCGGTCAGATAACCCAGCGTGTCGCCCAATTGGGCTGCCGTCAGCTCGTGTTGGTCGAAGGTTTCCTGATCCATGAAGAAGTAATTCGTGCCGTCGGTGTACAGGTACTGCGTTTCGCGATTGTCGACCTCGGCAAGGCTGAAAGCGGTGTCGTAGCGCTGGAACGTGCGCTCAATAACGGTGCCATTGACCAGGTTGCGCATCTTGATACGGGTGACCGGCGCCCGCTGCTGCATCTTGTGACGCTCGTAATCCAGGACCTGCCACGGCTGGTTCTCGAGCTCGATCACCATGCCCTTGTTGAGGTCGCCAAAGTTGATGCTCATGTCAGAAATCCCCCGGGCGGTTCGCCGACCGCAGTTGACGGACGCTAGCCGGATTCGTCACTGATGATCCCGACCAACGCTTCCAATGCAGCAGTATAGCCTCTCCAACCGAGCCCGGCAATTTGGCCGCGCGCTGTGTCGGCCAGCACGGAGTGGCGGCGCCATTGTTCTCGGGCGTGGATGTTGCTGAGATGCACCTCCACAACGGGGACGCCGGCGTCGGTGAGGGCGTCCTTCAAGGACAGGCCGTAGTGGGTGAGCGCGCCGGCGTTGATCACGACCCCATCGATGGATCCGCCGCGCTCCTGCAATTTATCGACCAGCGCGCCCTCATGATTGGACTGGAAACACTCGATGGTTACGCTCAACTCATCAGCCCGTTCGGTGATGCGACGGTTGATCTCATCCAGTGTCAGCACCCCGTAATGATGGCGATCGCGACGGCCCAGGGCGTTCAGGTTGGGCCCGTGAAGTACGAGGATTGAGGTCATTCTTCTGGCGTGTCGTCGTCGCTGTCGGGATCGGATCCGGACGCGAGAGGATGGAAGTCCATGTAGGCGCGGCGGGCTTCCTGCTTGGTGATGTGCGTGTACAACTGGGTGGTGGAGACGCTGCTGTGTCCGAGGAGTTCCTGGATCACGCGGAGGTCGGCGTCGCCCTCCAGCATATGGCTGGCGAAACTGTGCCGCAGGGTGTGGGTGTGGATCCCTTCCTTGAGGCCGGCGCGGGCGGCGTAATCCCGGACGATTTTCTCGATGCTGCGACGGGAGAGGCGAGCCCCGTAGCGATTGACGAACAGCGGATCGCTATGGGCGCTGGCGGCGGAAAAATGAGGCCGACCTTCCTCCAGGTACCGATCCAGCGCATCCTGGGCGGGCGCGCCGTACAGGGTCCAGCGTTCCTTGTCACCCTTGCCACGAACCAGGATCTCGCGGCGATCACCGTTGATGTCGCCCAAATTCATGCCCTGCAACTCGGCCAGGCGGACGCCGCAGGCGTACAACACCTCCAGGATCGCCCGGTCACGCAGGCCGGACGGACTGTCGTCGTCGGGGGCCGCGAGCAACCGGTTCGCTTCCTTCTTCCCGAGAAAACTGGGCAGAGGTTTCTCTACCTTGATCGGGAAAGAACGGGCCGATGGGACGGGGGTGGACTTGAACCAGCCTTCCTGCACCAGGAAGTTGTAGAAAGTCCGGAGCGCGGTGAGCTTGCGGACGATGCTGACGCGCGCGTACCCGGTGGGCCGTGGGCCGTCGGATCGGCCGGCGGTGGCCAGGAACGCCACGTATCCGCGAAGGAGTTGCCGGTCCATGTCGCGCAGGTCATGTCCGTTCCGCCGGCAATAGTCCAGAAAGGTGTGCAGATCGTCGAGGTAGATGCGCCGGGTATTGTCCGACAACGAGCGCTGCCCGGTCAGGTACAGAGAATAACGCTCCAGCAGATCGGCCGTGGCCGGAGCGCAACTCTTCGTCTCGCGCGGCAGGGCCGCGACATCCGCCTGGCTAGCTGCCAACGCCAGCCAACTCCGGCGAGGCGGCGGGTGTTGCGTCGGCGGACTCCGTCGCGGGTGGGTCTCCCTTCCACTTGCAATCATTGCAACGGGCGCGACCGCGGGCGGCGGTTACCAGCATCCCGCCGCAATCCGGGCAAGGAGCCGGCAGCGGTTCGGTGTTTACCAGGAACTCGCATTCTGGGTAGTTGGCGCAACCCCAGAATGGCCGGCCGGACTTCCGGGCGCGGCGCTGTACCAAGTCGCCTCCACATTTGGGGCACGGTACGTCGCTCTTGGTGACGATATTGCGCCGGTTGTCGCACGGGTTGTCATCGGCGTTGTAGCCGGTGCAGGCCAGGAAACGGCCATAGCGTCCGGTCTTGATGACCATCGGGCGTTCGCATTTCTCGCAAATCTCGTCAGTGGGCTCGTCAGCCGGGCGTTCGCCGGTGTCCCGCATGTTGCGAGTGTTCTGGCACGCGGGATAGCCGCTGCAGGCCAGGAATCTGCCGAACGGCCCATCATCATGGTCATGAGCTGGCCGCATTTTTCGCAGGAGGGGGTGAAAGCCTCCTCCGCGAGGCTGACCGCCTGGTGGAAAGGGCCGTAGAAATCGCGAAGCATGGGCACCCAATCCTGTTCGCCCTGGGCGACGCTGTCCAGATCCTCCTCCATCTTGGCGGTGAACTCGGGCGCCATCACATCGGCGAAACGCTCGGTGAGCAGATCCGTGACCGTGCAGCCCAGTTCGGTTGGGGACAGCCGACGCTGCTCACGCAGGACGTATTCCCTTTCGACCAGGGTGGCAATGGTCGGCGCGTAGGTGCTGGGGCGGCCGATACCCTTTTCCTCCATTTCCCGGATGAGCGTGGCCTCGGTGAACCGGGGCGGCGGTTGGGTGAAGTGCTGGCTGGCTTCCAACTTCTGGTTGGTCAGTCCGTCGCCCCCGGCCAGTTCGGGCAGGGCGTTTTCGCCACCGTCGCCGGCATCGTCGCGACCTTCCAGGTAAACGGCGCGGAAACCGGGGAACTTGAGCACCGAACCGGTGGCGCGGAAGCGGAACACGCTGTCGGACGGCGCGGAGCAACTAGCGTCGATATCCACAGTGGTTGATTCCAGCATCGCGTCGGCCATCTGGCTGGCGACCATGCGCTCCCAGATCAGGGTGTACAGGCGCAACTGATCCCGATCCAGATGGGCAGCCATCGCCTGAGGAGTCCGACCAACCGAGGTGGGGCGGATGGCCTCGTGGGCTTCCTGCGCGTTTTTGCTCCGCGTGCGGTATGCGCGCGGCTTGTCGGGCGTGTAGTCCTTGCCGAAGCGCTGGCGGATGTAATCACGCGTTTCGCGCACGGCGGTATCGGCGACGTTGACGCTGTCGGTGCGCATGTAGGTGATGAGACCGACTGAACCCTCACTGCCAACGTTCAAACCCTCGTAGAGTTGCTGGGCCAGGGCCATCGTGCGTTGGGCGGTGAACCGGAGCTTGCGTCCCGCGTCCTGCTGGAGTGTGCTGGTGATAAAGGGAGGAGCGGGGCGCTGGCGACGCGGCTTCTTTTCGACCTTATCGACTGAATAGGCGGCGCCCTGCAATTCAGCTTCCAGGCCACGAGCGGTGGCCTCGTCGTTGATGTTCAGCTTGCGCGATCCCTTTCGCGAATGCAGGGTTGCGGTGAACAGGTTGGATGGGAGGTTCGGGTCGGCATCCTTGTGGAGTTCCGCCTCCAGCGACCACCATTCCTGCGGAACAAAGGCGGTGATCTCTCTTTCGCGGTCCACAATCATGCGCAGGGCAGCGGACTGGACTCGGCCTGCCGATAGACCGAGCTTGACCTTCAGCCAGAGCAGCGGGCTGATCTCGTATCCGACGAGGCGGTCGAGGATGCGGCGGGCCTGCTGCGCATTGACCAGTTGCATGTCGATTTCGCGGGGGTGTTCGAAGGCTTCCTCAACCGCCTGTTTGGTGATCTCGTGGAACACCACGCGCTTGGGAGGCTTCTCGAACTTGTCCCAACCGGCGGCGGCCTGGAGGTGCCACGAGATGGCTTCGCCCTCGCGGTCCGGGTCGGTTGCCAGAAAGATGTCCGAGGCGTTGGCTCCGGCTTCCTTGAGTTCCTTGACCAGGTCACGCTTGTCCTTCATGGTCAAGTACTTGGGCGAGAAATCCTCCTCGGTGTTGACCCCGAGGGTGGATCTGGGCAGGTCGCGAACATGTCCCATTGAGGCTGTGACCAGGTATTTGTTGCCCAGGATTTGCCCGACGGTCCGGGCTTTGGCCGGCGATTCCACAACGACCAGACGCTTGCCTTTTGACGAAGGCACGCGCGCGGTGCGCCGGGTGGACCCAGTGGCAGCAGAATCCTGGGAGCCGGACTTGCCGGTGGCCCGGGCTCCAGATCGTCGCGTCTGGCTGGTGCGACTGCCCTTTGTGGTCCTGGTGGATTTTGCCGAAGTTCCTGTTTTGGGCGGCATAGAAAGAGTTCGTCTCCAGTTCAGGTAACCAGTTGGTAATGCATGGTACCAACTTGTCTGACCAGACCCTTGAGTTCCAGCATGGTGAGCAGACCGCTGACTTCCGAAATCGGCCGGCCGCTGAGGGTCACCAGGTCGTCGATATGTAACGGGTCTTTGGCGATGTGCCGAAGCAGCTCGGCTTCGTCATCGTCGGGTTGTTCCGGAGCGGCCCGTTCACATTCTATCGGATCGCGGTATTGCGTGCGCGTCGTTTCGCCACTGCTATTCGCGTCAGTTTTGGCGGGAGCGCCCGATGCAGGACCGGTTTGCGCAAGTTCCAGCGGAATCTGCCGCTCCGAGGTTTCCAGCCCGATCTCGACCAAAATGTCATTGACGTTGCAGACGAGTTTCGCGCCCTCGCGGATGAGTCGGTTGGTAAGCCGACTGGATTCCGAGTAAATGCTGCCCGGAACGCAGAAGATCTCCCGATTCTGTTCCAGCGCATGATACACGGTCCACCTGGTGCCGCTGGTCTCGCCGGCCTCAGTCACCAGCGTGCCCAGGGTCATGCCGCTGATGATGCGGTTTCGCCTGGGGAAATGCGACGCCTCCGGTCGGACGCCCAGAGCGAATTCGCTGATGATCGCCCCGCCCTCGGCGACGATGCGTTCCGCCAGGCGCAGGTTTTCTCTAGGGTAGACGGTATCGAGCCCGTTGCCCAGGACGGCGACGGTCACGCCGCCGGCGTCGACGGTAGACTTGTGGGCCCGGGCATCAATGCCCAGTGCAAGACCGCTTACCACGACCACCCCGTGGGCGGCCAGGGATGAGCTCAGGTCAGCGGTGACCCGATAGCCATAATCGGTGGGGTGGCGTGTACCCACGACAGCGATGGACGGAGCGTCAACGGGAGGTAGAGCGCCGCGCACGTAGAGCACAGGCGGGGCGTCGTCGGTCTCCTTCAGTCGATATGGGTAGGTGGGATCGTGCCAATTGATCGCCTCAACCCCGGCTTCGCGCAGGCGCGTCATTTCCTGGTCGGGTGAGGACGTTTCCCGGGCAGTCACGATGGAGTGTGCCACGGCACGGCCCACGCCGGCGGCCCGCAGCTCGCGCGCGGGTGCAGCCCACGCCGCCGTCATGTCGCCTTCAAAGAAGGCTTCGAGGAGGCGGAAGCGGGCGGAACCCAGGCGGGGGACGCGGCTCAAGGCGACCCAGTAGCCCAGGGAATCGGTTCGAGTAGTGCTCATCGCAGCGATTCTAGCACAGGGGTCTGTGTTGGAATGGCGGGCTGGTGTCAGTGATTTCCGCGGATGGGATGACCGACGAGGTTCGCCAATAAGGATGGCGTCGGGCAGTTGCGTGGCTCGAAGGTCTCAGGCAAGCCCGGTTCGCAAATCGTCAGAATCAGGATTTGCGGGATTTGATGAATTGGCAGGATTGGGAGATCTGCTTCATAGATCGGTTCCAATCCTGCAAATATTTGGATTTAGAAAATCTTGATCCTGACGTTTATTGAGCGGCGAATTGGGCACGCAACAGCCTCGGAGGCTTCTTGCCCGTGCCACCGGGCTCGGCTAGTATTGCGCCAGTCAACCCACCACGAAAACAGGAGGTCCCGATGCGATACGACTATATTGTGGTCGGCGCCGGCTCGGCCGGATCCACCATTGCCACCCGCCTCTCCGAGGACCCGGACAAGAGCGTGCTGTTGCTGGAGGCAGGACCTGACTACCCCGACTTCAATCACCTGCCGGATGACCTGAAGCTGGGCAATAACGTGTTCTTCTCGGCATACGGCCCGCACAGTTGGGCCTACAGCGCCCGGGTGACGGCGCAACAAACTGATCTGGTTATCCCGCGCGGAAAGGCGACCGGCGGTTCCTCGGCCATCAACGGACAGGTGCTGTATCGGGGCATCCCCGAGGACTACGACCGCTGGGCCGAGTGGGGCAACGACGAGTGGGGCTACACCAGCGTACTGCCGTTCTTCCGGCGGATGGAAAACGACCATGATTTCCAGGACGACTGGCATGGCACTGACGGTCCCATACCGGTGCGCCGGTACCGTCCGGACGAGTGGCTGCCGCATTCGGTGGCGTTCAAGTCGGCCGCGGTGGCGCTGGGCTTCAACGACGACCCGGACCAGAACCATCCCGAGTCAACGGGCGTTTCCCCGCGGGCGCGCAACACCCTGGACGGCGTGCGGATCAGCACCGCGTTGGCCTACCTGAACTTGGCGCGACATCGCCTGAATTTGACCATCAGGGCGAACGTTCAGGCGTGTCGGGTGGTGTTCGACGGGAACCGGGCCGTCGGAGTGGAGGTGGAGAGCGGAGGAGATCGGTTTGTGGTCGAAGGCGACCAGATCGTGGTGAGCAGCGGAGCGATCGCGTCGCCGCAACTGCTGTTGCTGTCGGGAGTCGGGCCGGCGGACCACCTGCGTGACGTGGGCATTCCGGTGGTGCATGAGCTGCCCGGCGTGGGCCAGAACCTGCGGGACCATCCTTCGGCGTGTGTGCTGTTCCGCGCCGCCGGCGACCGTCCGGACGTGCAGGCCGCCGCCATCCAGGTGGGCCTGCGATACACGGTGGAGGACTCTTACCTGCGCAACGACATGCAGATCACGCCGTTGCTGATGACCTCAGAGCATCGGCCGGCGCAGGTAACGATAGACGACGACGAGAACTACATCGGGATCAGCGCCAGCCTGCAACTGGCCCTGGGCAAGGGCGAACTGAGGCTGAAGACCAATGATCCGCTGGAGTACCCGTACCTGGACTACAACTACTACGAGGAGCCCTTCGACCTGGAACGGATGCGCAAGGCCATCCGGACGTGCGTCGAGATCGGGGAACACCCGTCATACCGGGAGATCCTGCTCGAACGGGTCACCCCGGTTGACGGCGAGTTGGTGTCGGACGCTTCGCTGGACGACTGGCTGATGCGGAACTCGGGAACGTCCCACCACGTTTCCGGGACGTGCAAGATGGGCCCGGCCAGCGACGGCATGGCGGTTGTGGATCAGCACGGCAGGGTTCACGGGCTGGAAAACATCCGGGTGGCCGACGCGTCGATCATGCCGGACTGCATTAGGGCCAACACCAACGCCACCACGATCATGATCGGCGAGAAGGTGGCCGACTACATTCGCACGGGCAGGTAATCCAGCGTCCTCGGGGTGGGCGCGGAGACAGAATAGGCAGGGGCGACGCGTGCGTCGCCCCTGAAACGTTGCGGTGTCGGGTTCAGATGACGCGGGGCACCGGCACTCCGGGGACGTTGACGCGGACGCGGCAGAGTTCCTCGAAGGTGGTGATGTAGAGGGTCTTCCAGTCGCCGCCGCCGAAGCCGACGTTGGTGGCGCGCTTGCCGTCGCCCAGGGCAACGGTGCCGAGATGGCGGCCATCGGCAGCGAGGATCCAGACTCCGCCGGGGCCGGTGACGTAGATGTTGCCCTCGAGGTCGCATTTCATGCCGTCGGGCACGCCCGGACGCTCGTCGGCGAGGACACAGAGGAGGAGGCCGTTTTCGATACCGCCATCGTCGCGGACATCCCACGCCTTGATCAGGCCCACGCGAGAGTCGTTGACGTACAGGATGCTCTCGCCGGGCGAGAAGCAGAGACCGTTGGGTCCGACGTAATCGTCGATCAGAAGCGTGATGTCGCTGAGATCCGGGGACACTCGATAAACGCCGGCGAAACCCAACTCCATCCCAGGGTAGGTGTCGCGGTACGGGTCGGTGAAGTAGATGGCGCCGTCGGACTTGACCACCAGGTCGTTGGGACGGTTGAGCCGCTTGCCCTGGTAGTTGTCGGCAACGACGGTTATGCTGCCGTCGGCTTCCTGGCGGGTGACCCGGCGAGCGTCGTGCTCGCAGGCCAGGAGCCGGCCCTGCGGATCCCGTGTCAGTCCGTTGGCCTCGTCGGTCCCGAGCTGGAATTCGGACAGGCCGTCGGCGTCGTTGTAGCGCATCCGGCGGTTGCCGCCGATGTCGCTGAACAGGAGATAGCCGCCCTCCTGGATCCAAACGGGCCCTTCGGCCGGCCACCAGGGAACGCCCAGGGCGGAGCCGTCTCCGCCGAAACCGCTGGCCAGCCATTCCACTTCCTGACCCAGATCGATGATCCGTTCCAGACCGGGCGACACCTGTTCAATGGACATATCTTGCGCTCCTTTCGGATCAGCGGATGCCCGACAGAGCACGGTCAAGGTTGAACGCGCTGCTGATCAGGGCGAGGTGGGTGAAAGCCTGGGGAAAATTGCCGAGTCCCTCGCCGCTGGGCCCGGTCTCCTCGGCGTACAACCCGAGGTGGTTGGCGTAACCCAGCATCTTCTCGAACATGAGCCGGGCCTGGTCGAGCCGGCGAGGATCGCCCCAGCCGGCGCGGGTCAGCGCCTCCACCAGCCAGAAGGTGCACATGTTGAACGTGCCTTCATACCCGGTCAGGCCGTCGGTGAATTGCTCGTGGTTGTAACGGTACACGAGGCTGTCCGACACCAACCCGCCCTGCTGGGGGCTGCGATTGATGGCGTCGATGGTGCTCAACATGCGGGGGTCGGTCGGCGACATGAAGAAGACCAGCGGCATGAGCAGGTTGGACGCGTCCAGCGAGTCGCTGCCGTAGTGTTGGACGAAGGCCTGTCGTTCCTGGCTCCAGCCGCGGCTCTGGATTTCCTCGTAAATTTCGTCACGCGTGGCGATCCAGCGCCCGCGTTCGGAGGGGAAGGAGCGCAACTCTGACAGTTTGAGCGCTCGGTCTAGCATTACCCAGCACATGAGCTTGGAGTAGACGAATTGCTGACGCCCGCCGCGGGTTTCCCAGATGCCCTCGTCGGCCAGCCGCCAGTTGTCGCACACCCAGTTGGTCATCTGTCGGAGCTTGGTCCAGAAGTCGTAGGATATGGGTTCGCCGTACCGGTTGAACAGATAGACCGAATCCATGAGTTCGCCGTAGATATCCAGCTGCAACTGGTCGTAGGCGCCATTCCCGATGCGGACCGGCTTGGAGCCCCGATAGCCGTCCAGGTGGTCCAGGGTAACTTCCTCGAGGCTGCGACGGCCATCGATGCCGTAGAGGATCTGGATGTTGCTCCAGTCACCGTCGAAGGGATCGATCTGGGCTTCCAGCCAGTGCATGAACTGACTGGCCTCGTTGGTGAAGCCGATGCGGAGCAGCGCGTACAGAGTGAAGGCGGCGTCGCGGATCCAGGTGTAGCGGTAATCCCAGTTGCGCACGCCTCCCAATTCCTCCGGGAGGCTGCAGGTGGGGGCGGCGACGATGGCCCCGGTAGGTTCGTAGGTGAGGAGCTTGAGAACGAGGGCCGATCTCTCGACCATCTCCCGCCACCGGCCTTTGTAGGTGCACTGGGACAGCCAATTCCGCCAGTAGGCGACGGTTTCCTCGAACAGGGCGGTGCTCTCCCGTTCCGATGGCGGATGGTAGTCAACGGTGTCGTCGCCCATTACGCCGATTGAAAACGTTGAGGATTGCCCTTCATTGAGCACGAAGGCGCCGAGGACTCCGTTGTCGTGTTTTTCCAGCAGGATATCGGTGGACAGTTGCAGGCCTATGTCATTCGAAACGAACGCCGCACCGTTTTCGTTGAGCTCCACCCTATGGGCGTCCCGCGCGTAGTTGAACGCCGGGTAGCATTCCAGGAAGAACGGAACCACGCCGCGGACGCAATTGACGCGCCGGATCAATTCGGTGTGGTGATGCGGGCGCCCGGGCGTGGGCACCGGCATGAAGTCGATGACCTCAGCGACCCCATTTTCCGCGAGGAACCTGGTGATGAGCACGTTGGTGTCGGGCCAGTAGACCTGGCGCTGCACCGGCGGCGCGTCCAGCAGTGGGGCGATCTTGAAGAACCCGCCCTTCTTGTCGTCCAGGATTGCGCCGAACACGCTGGGCGAATCGAAGTCGGGGCAGCAGAACCAGTCCACGGACCCGTTGACCCCGATCAGGGCACAGGTCCGCATGTTACCCACGATTCCGTACTGCTCTATCGGCAGGTAGGCCATAATTCGGCCCTCACAGTTCGATTATCCCGCCGAAGTATCCAGCGTGGCTACACTGAAGACGACCCGGAACGGGTTGCAGTATATGACCACGCTCTGCACGCCTTCCAGCGATACGTTCGGTGGTATATCGTAGTTTTGAGATCCGACATTGCCTTTCAACCTGCCCAACTCGACGTACCCCGCGTCGTCCAGGTCGGAATGGCTCTCGGGGTTGGGACTGTTGGCCAGCAGTACGCGCAGGTCGGGCCCATTGGTTACGCGAAAATCCTCCAGCCTGAGGATGTGCCCGCCGTCGGAACCGAGGTCGTACACCGTGGCCGTGCCCGAGCCTTTATGGAAGGAGTCGGCATCGCGGAACTGTCCACTGAGGCCGGCCTCAGGTTGGGTTTGGGAACCCGCCGCACCCGAGGAATCGGGCATGGCCTCATCGACCGGGCGTTCCAGGTTGGCCGCGGCGGCCATGGCGTCCTGGACTTCGGCCATGGACATGTTGGCGGGGACTACGGCACGGGTGGCCAGGGGAAAATCTTCGTTGACCTCGTTAGTGGTGACCAGCGGGCTCAGGAGCCACCAGGCGAACCACGCAACGGGGATGATAATCAGGATTCCGAGGCCGATCAGCAAGTATCGAAGCATTATCACGCTCCATTCTTTGGGATAGGTTATGGGGGTTCAGGATAGCGTACCCCTCAATCTGGATAAAGCATTCCTCACCGTCTCGATATCGTCGGCATTGGGTGCTGCCTCTATATACGCTGCGAAATCATCGGCAGATTGTTGATGGTTGCCGGCCTTGAGATGCACGACGCCCCGGTCACGCTGTTCCTCGGGTCGGTCCGGCAGGACCGCCATCAACCCGCCGATAATGGTGATGCAACGGTCGAATTCCTCGCGGTCCCAGTAGATGGCTTTGAGGTTGCGGAGCACCCGCGCCAGGATTTCGCGCGGCGTCACCGGGTTCAGGTGCTGCTCCTCCAGACGAGCGTCGTCACCGGTAGCCTGTCGGAGGACAGCGCCGCATTCATCACGGTTCATTATCAAGCCACCGTTGAAGGCATCGACGAAATAGTTCTCTTCGTCGCGGTGGCGGACCAGGAAGTGCCCCGGCATGCCGATGCCCAGCACCGGTACGCCAGCGCGCCGTCCGACCTCAATGCACAGCAGGGACAGGGTGATGGGAATGCCCAGGCGACGTTGCAGCACCTGGTTCAGGTAGGAATTATTGGGATCGTAGTAATCGTCCCGGTTGCCGGCGAAACCGATAACGCCGAAGAGCAGGTCGGTTATGGCGTTGAGCTCCTCCAAGGGACCGGCTTCCGATGGCATCCGGGCTCGTGCGGCTTCGGCCATCCGGTCGAGGTTGGCGCAGTAGCCGTCGATGTCGATGTTGGGGTCGTCGGTGGACGCCACCAACAGGGCGCCGGTGGCCAGGTCAAAATCCCCGGCCACGTCGTCAGCCGACTCCGAAGCGGCCAACCTTTCCAATTCGAGAATCGCGTCAGCGGCAAACATAAACTGCTCCCTCGTCGGCCGGAGTTAGACGCCGATGCCGGCCGAGCGGCGGCGGCGAAATTCGGCGGCGGTAACGTCTTCGACCGGGGGATTGCCGGGATAGCTGGCCTGTTCGGCCGTGACCGTTGCCTCGCGCTCTGCGATGTCGCGGATTTCGCGGGTTTCCGCGCCGCAGTCGTCACACCAGGTCAGGTCGGTGGTCATGAGCCGCATGTTGTCTTTTTTGACCGTCAGCGTACCAAATTCCGAAGAACAGTTGGCGCAACGACGGACAATGGTGACGTCGGTTATCGGCAAAACTATTCCCTCCTGAGTTATCGAGCGATGCGGTGGATCCGCGATGAAGAAATGCTCGGTTGCGCAACCCGGTGGCAGGCGCAACGGCAGCAGAGCCTTGGTTCCGCCCGCGCCGCGACCTGGCAGGGTCACCGTGCGGTGAAGCCTCCGTCAACGACCAACTCGGCGCCCGTGACATAGGACGCGTCGTCGCTGGCCAGGAACAGCACGGCGTTGGCGACCTCCTCCTGCCGACCCTCCCGGCCCATGGGCACCTGCTCCTCGATCATGGAACGGCGGCCGTCCCGAACATCTTCGGTGGAGATGCTGCCCATCATGGGCGGCATGTACCCGGGATGGACCGAGTTGACGCGGATGTTCTCGGTTCCGTAGCGGACCGCCATCGCCTTGGTGAAGATGCGCACGGAACCCTTGGAAGCGTTGTACGCCGGGTGGCCGCTGAGCATGCCTACCAGGCCGGCGATGGACGAGATGTTGACGATGGACCCGCCGCCGTTCTGTCGCATCTGGCCTACGGCATGCTTGGTGCCCAGGAAGACGCCGGTGGAGTTGATGTCCATGATGCGGGACCAGGCTTCGAGGCTGTCGTCGTCGGGCACGGCGCGGCTGCTGATGCCGGCGTTGTTGACGAGGATGTCCAGGCGACCGAAGCGCGACACCGCCTGCGCTACCACGTTGGCCCAGGCGTCTTCGCTGGTCACGTCGGTGTGGATGTAGACGCTTTCGCCGCCGGCCTCGTTGATTTCCGCCTCCACCTGCCGGCCATCATCGTCGCGGATGTCGGCGATGACTACCCTGGCGCCTTCGCGGGCGAACAGGCGGGATTCGACGGCTCCCATGCCGTGCGCGCCGCCGCTGACGATGGCGACCTTGCCTTCCAATCGCATTGTTTCATCTCCGGGGAAGCGAAATTCCGGGGAGGCGAAATGGACACATGCCAAAGCCGTCCCCTCGGTTGTCGGGTTCGGCCACAGCATAACCTCCGGACGCCGACCGTTCAACCTCGATTGGATGGGTGTATGCTGGTAACGAAGGGCGCACTCAGGATGCCGGATCCGCGCTTCAGGCCATTACCCGACATGTACCAAGCGGCAGTGTTCATCCACCTGGCTTCGGCCATTGTATGGATCGGCGGCAGCCTGTTCCTGGCGCTGGTGCTGATCCCCGTGTTGCGGCGATACGCGCCTCCGCCCGGCGAGCCACCGGTGTTGCCGCCAGACATGCTGGGCACCATGGCGCGGCGTTTCAGGTGGATATCGTGGGTGTGCATCGTGCTGCTGGTGGCCACGGGGCTCTATATACTGCCTACCCGGTACGGTATCGGGTTCGGCGACTTCTTCAGCCTGGGCGGGCACTTCGTGGCGACGTTGCAGGTGAAAGTCGCGCTGGTGGCGATCGTGATCTGGCTCAGCGCAATTCACGACTTCGTCATCGGCCCGTACACCAACCGGCTGATCGAGGCCATGCAGGCGGGGGCGGAGCCGCCGGGCCACTTGCCGCTGCTGCGGAAGTCAGTGGTGTGGATCGCCCGGATCAACGTGCTGCTGACCATCCTGGTGGTTGTCGTTGCCGTGACGATGACCCGCGGAACACCGGTTTAGCCTGGAGGTCCAGAAATGACGCAATCCGAAAGCGTGCCCGTGTATGACACCCTGCCCGTTTTCGACAACCACCACGGACGTCCGGAAGTTTGGCCGGGGTTGCGGGTGGAAGGACTGGTAGAGCGCCCGACTGTGTTCAGCGCGGAGGAGTTGATCGAGCTGACACGGCAGACGATAGTCGACGATTTTCGTTGCGTGGAAGGCTGGTCCGCGCCCGGTCAGGAATGGGAAGGGGTCCCACTGGCCGTTTTGCTGGAGGTGGTGAAGCCTCTGCCGGCCGCCCGGTTCGCCGCCATCTCAGCAATGGATTTCAGCGTCGGCGTGGCGCTGGATGATCCAGCGGGCGTCCTGCTGGCGACCAGGCTCAACGGCGCGGACTTGCCCGAGGAGCATGGCGGCCCGTGCCGACTGGTCAGCGTGGGACAGGCCTGCTACGCCAGTGTCAAGTGGGTGGACAGCATCACGTTGACCGATGCGGCTCCGGACGAGACCGCTCGGGACATTGCGATGGCGCGGAATTCATGAGAGACCGCCCCGCGGGAGTCCGAGAGCGAGTGCCCATCGCGATTGTAGGTGGGAACTTTCGGGCACATTGAAGGCAGGATAGAAATGACCGCCAAGCAACAAGAGAACTATTTGCTTTGGAGAATGGGAGCACTCAGTCCGCACGCGGCGATTGCATATGCATCAACGGATTTTGTCCGGGGCGGAGCCCTCCCTTGGTACTTGATAACCGACCAAGCGACATATGGCCCGGAAGGTAGCGAAGACGACCCGAACGTCTACTACGTGCTATTCATGGATCCAGAACGCAGCAGAACCGTAACTGTCGCAGGCGTTACAACTCTCATTCAAGGCATAGTCGCAGCAGAAAAACATTGGGAAAATCGGCAATCAATTTGTTGATCACAAATCAATGCGTCGGAACAATTGACCTTCAGCGCCCATCTTCGCATCAGACATGAAGCGGCCCACGCCAATCGAAGGCGGGATAGGTTCGTGCAGTGCGCTAGACGATCGGATTAACACAACCGTCGCTAAATTGTTTCCGCGGGGATCGGGCGACCAGGCACAGGCCCCACGATACTGCATCGTTATCGCCGATGTCAGCCCCGCCTTGCTGGTGCACACGCCTCGAGGTGTTAGCATGCGCTCCTGGCCAAGATCTTGCGTACGTGAGGATCGCTATCAGCGGTCCAGATCGCGGAAACGGTAGCCCAAGCCGCGCTCGCTGAGGATGTACTCCGGGTTGCGAGGGTCGCGTTCCAGTTTTTGCCTGAGGTACGTGACGTAGGTTCGAACGTACTGGTGCTCCCCGCGATACTCCGGGCCCCACACGCGCTCCAGCAGCGTGTCGTGGGTCAACAATTGACCCGGGTTGCTGACCAGTTGGTACAGCAGTCGGTATTCGGTGGGCCTGAGGTGCATGCCCTGGCCGCCGGCCACGACCTGGCTCTGATCAAAGTTGATGGTGAGCCAGTCGTCGACGATCACCTCCTGAAGGCGGGGCGGTTCGGTGGCCTCGATGCGGCGAAACAGTGCCCGGATTCGTGACGCGAGTTCCCGGGGACTGAAGGGCTTGGTGATGTAGTCGTCGGCTCCCAGGTCCAAACCGGCCACGCGGTCGGCTTCATCTCCCCGGACAGTTACGAAGATCACCGGCACCGACGATTCGGATCGGATGCGGCGCAGAGTTTCGAAGCCGTCCATCTCGGGCATCATGACGTCGAGGACCACCAGATCGACGGACTCGCCGTTGTCCAGCTTCTCGAGCGCCCGGGCTCCGTTCTCGGCGGTTACCACGTTGTAGCCTTCGACCTCAAGGTTCATGGCGGTGAAGCGAACGATGTGAGGCTCATCGTCCACGACCATGATGGTGCGGCGATCGGTTCCCGTCATGCCGGCGCATCCGCATCGCTGGGGAGGGAGACGGAGAATGCCGACCCGCCGCCAGGCACGCTCTCGACCCAGATGTCGCCGCCGTGGGCCTTCATTATGGCGTCGCAGATATACAGGCCCAAACCCATGCCGCGCGAGTGCGTGGATGTTTGGGACTGCGAACGATGGAAACGTTCGAAAATGCGGCGCGACTCCCACCGGGGCACGCCGAGTCCGGTGTCGGTGACGGTGACCCTGACGGAGCCCACGGGATCCTGATCACCGGATACCTGGATCGGGCCGCCGGCGGGCGAATATTTGATGGCGTTGTCCACCAGGTTGACCAGCACCTGCTCCAAAAGCGCGGGATCGCCGTTCACGGCCGGCAACTGGTTCGGAAAGCGGCACAACAGATGGTGCTTCTCGGAGGTCGACTGCATGCGTTCGATCACGTTCTGCGCGATGCTTGCCATGTCGACCTGTTCCGAATTGAGCGGCAGCGCGCCGACCTCCAGGCGCGATGCCAGCAGCAGTCGATCCATAAGCTGGCTCATGCGGTCGGTCTCTTCCTCGATGGCTTCGAAGCTGCGGCGCAGGGTGTCCCCATCCCAATGGGCGTCGGGCCGGGACAGGGTGTTTGTATAGCCCTTGATGATTGCCAGCGGGGTTTGGAGTTGGTGTTCCAGCATGGAGAGGAAGGTTGATCGCATCTCCTCGGTTTCGCGCACGCGGGTCATGTCGCGCACGTTGACCACCGCGTTCAATGGCGCCATTTCGGGAGAGCGGACCACCGAATAGACCAGCGCGACCTCGGTCCGTTGGCCAGTGGAGGATTGGGCGGCGGCGGCAAGTTCAGTAACGTTGCCGTCCGACCCGGAGGCAGCCTGGTGGGCGTGGATCATCGGACAGCGACCGGGACAGATGGGCCGGCCCTCGCGATCCCGCCAGTTCAGCGCGACGGCACAGGGCAGTCCCAGCAGATCCTCTCCGGGCCGACCCAGCATGCGTTCCATGGCCGGGTTGACGCTGATGATGCGGCGGTCCCCGTCCACGGTGTAGATGCCGTCGGCGCTGCCCTCAAGGATGGATTCGACTCGCTGCTTTTCCTGGGTCAGCAGGTGTGCCAGGCGGGCCGACTGCACGGCGATGGCCGCCTGCTCGGCGAACGCCGCCAGGACCGGAGGATCAAGCTGGGAGAAATTGGCGGCGTCGGAGGACCGGAGCACGAAGATCAACCCGACGGTCTCGTCGCTGGTGTACAGCGGAACGGCCATGACCGGGTTCTGCAATTCCCCGGTGGTGGAGATGGGCAGGGCGGATTGGGGAAACAGGGCGGACAGCAGGGCGAACTGTTCCCGGCTGAGGGCAAGGTCCGGTATGGCCTCATTGAGCAGCGGTCGGATGCGAGCGATCTGAGGGACGTCGAGGCCATAGGCGCCGGTCACCACGAATCGGCGGACGGCATCGTCCCAGGTGGCGACCACGGCCGCGCTGCCACCCAACGCGCGCACGGCGTTGCGCAGGATCCCCTCCAGTTCCGGCTGCAGCTCGACGCCGTTGTCGATCTGCGCTCGTCCCGGAGGATTTGCGTTGAAGTGGCGGGTCACCATGGGATGGCCGAATACATCCAGGGGTCAGCGATTTCCAACGCAATTTTAACATTAAGGCCATTGGAAAGCGGTCACTGGCGGGCCAAAATAGATGGCAAGCCTGGCCGGCCGCATGCGTAAAGGCAGATGCGACGCGTAACGGCCGATGCAAGGAGGTAACAATGCCAAGGTACGTTTACCGATGCACTGCCTGTGACCACGAGTACGACCAAAGGCAGAGTTTCGGCGCTTCGTCGGAAGGGGAATGTCCCGAGTGTTCCGGCGTCGCGCGACGTGTGTTCCACGCGGTGCCGGTGATCTACAAGGGATCCGGCTTTTACACCACGGACTACGCACGCAAAAAGTAACCGCTTCCCGGCAGGGTCGCGGATCGACCAGTCCAACAAAACAATGCAAGGAGGCATTCAGTGGCCACTTTCACACCACTCGGCGAGCGAATCGTCATCAAACCCACGGAACAGGAAGCCCAGACCCGGGGCGGTATCCTCTTGCCGGACACGGCGAAAGAGAAGCCCCAGGAAGGCGAAGTTGTCGCGGTTGGCCCGGGCCGGGCCTCTGATGACGGCAGCCGCATCCCCATGGAACTCACGGTGGGCGACAAGGTCATCTACTCCAAGTACGCCGGCACCGAGTACGAAGACGGCGACGAAGAGTACCTGATCATGCGCGAGTCCGACGTGCTCGCCAAGATCGGCTAGCAACAACTATCTGAGATCCGTACACACCCCCGAGGAGAAACGCAATGCCCGCAAAGAAAATGGCGTACTCCGAAGAGGCCCGAAAGTCGCTGCGATCCGGCATCGACACCCTGGCCGACTCGGTAAAGATTACCCTGGGACCCCGTGGCCGCAACGTCGTCCTGGACAAGAAGTTCGGCCCGCCGCAGGTCTGCTCCGACGGCGTGACCATCGCCAAGGAAATTGAGCTCCCCGACGCCTTCGAGAACATGGGCGCCCAGTTGCTCAAGGAAGCCGCCACAAAGACCAATGACGCCGCCGGTGATGGCACCACCACCAGCATCGTGTTGTCCCAGGCCATCATCACCGAAGGTTTCAAGAACGTCACCGCCGGGGCAAACCCCATGGCCATCAAGCGTGGCATCGAGCGCGCGGTTGGCCAAATCGTGACCGAGCTCCAGTCGATGTCCCAGCCCGTGGAGACCCGCGAGCGCATCGGCCAGGTTGCCTCCCTGTCCGCCCATGAAGACGCCATCGGCGAGACCATTGCCGAGGCGATGGAGAAGGTCGGCAAGGACGGTGTCATCACCGTGGAAGAGTCCCGCGGCCTGACCGACGAGATCGAGTACGTGGAAGGCATGCAGGTCGACCGCGGCTACATCTCGCCTTACTTCATCACCAACAGCGACCGCATGGAAGCGGCTATCGAAGACCCCTTCGTCATCATCACCGACAAGAAGATCTCCGCCGTTGCCGATCTGGTTCCCGCCCTGGAAAAGATGCTCCAGGCCGGCCAGAAGAACGCGGTCATCGTCGCTGAGGACGTGGACGGCGAGGCCCTGGCCACGCTGGTGGTCAACAAGCTGCGCGGCATCATGAACGTGCTGGCCGTGAAAGCCCCCGGCTTCGGCGACCGCCGCAAGGCCATGATGGAAGACATCGCCATCCTGACCGGTGGCACCGTCATCAGCGAAGAGACCGGCCGCCGGCTGGACTCCGCCACCATCGAGGACTTCGGGCGCGCCCGCCGCGTCGCCTCCACCAAGGACGACACGACGATCGTCGAGGGTCACGGGTCCGAGGATGGCATCCAGGCCCGCATCAACCAGATCAAGGCCCAGATCGAAGACACCACCTCCGAGTACGACCGCGAGAAGCTGCAGGAGCGGATGGCCAAGCTGTCCGGCGGCGTGGCCGTGATCAAGGTTGGCGCCGCCACCGAGATCGAGCTCAAGGAGCGCAAGGCCCGTGTCGAGGACGCGCTGTCCGCCACCCGTTCCGCGGTGGAAGAGGGCATCGTCCCTGGCGGCGGAGTCGCCCTGGTACGCGCCCAGCGCGCCCTGGAAGGCGTCACCGGCCTGACCGGTGACGAGGTCGTCGGCCTCAACATCATCCGGCACTCGCTGGAGCAGCCGCTCAAGATCATCGTGGAAAACGCCGGTGGCGAAGGCGCCGTCGTGCTGCACGACGTCAAGGACCAGTCCGATGACTACGGCTACGACGCCGAGGTCAGCGAGTTCGGCCCGATGCTCGAGCGCGGCATCATCGACCCCGTCAAGGTGACCCGGTCTGCCCTGCAGAACGCGGCCTCCGTGGCGGCCATGGTGCTCACCACCGAGTCCATCATGACCGAGATCCCCGATCCCACGCCGGCGATGCCGGCGGCCCCGCCGATGGACTTCTAGTCTGCGGCAGACACGTTCGGGATGACGAACCGGGGCGGGTTTAACACCCGCCCCGGTTCCATTTTTGTGGGCGCGTTTTACCTATTCTGCTTATGGGAGTAATATTGCACCGGCTGTCATATTCCCCGGCGGTTTGGGCGCTACGGTCGCCACCCCGGGTTCCTCCATCCGAGGCCGGAACTGAATAGATCCTCTGCCCGCCGCCTGTTAGCCTGGCATCCTCCGACGCCGTTCTTCTATGGATGGCTGGTGCTGAGCATGGCGTGCCTCTCCTCCGCCACCGGGGCCAGCGTGTCCCAGGTGGTCATGGGCGCTATCCAGGTGTACATCGTGGAGGACACCGGGTGGGACATTGGCACTCTGTCCATCGCGGTGACGGTCGGGACGTGGTGCTCTGGAATTCTGGCTCCCTTCGCCGGGGCATTGGCTGACAGGTATGGCCCCCGCGTCCTCACTACGCTGGGGTTGGTGGTGGTCGGGTGCGCGCTGCTGGCGATTTCAGCGGTAAACACCACCACTCCTTGGCCGTTCTTTGCGGCCTACATCGTTGCCAGGACGGTGAGCAACCCGTTCCTGATCGGACTCGTCCCCCGGACCGCCACGGTCAATTTCTTCCGGCGCCGCCGGGGCGTCAGCCTGGCCATCAACGGGATGGCGCGTCCCGTGGGCGGCGCCATCAACATCCAGATCATTTCGCTCATCGCGGTCACGCATAGCTGGCGCGCCTCCTATGGGTACGTCGGGTTGTTCATGATGGCAATGACCGTACCGGTATTCCTCATCATGCGCCGGACGCCGGAAGAGATCGGTATGCTGCCCGATGGGGACCGCCCCGCCCCCGGGTCTGAGATGGCGTCACCATCCGCCGGCGGGCGACGCGCGGGCCGCCGCCCCCCGGCGGTGACCCAGGAGTTCAGTTGGACGGCCCGCGAGGCGATGAAGACCCGAGCCTACTGGTGCATCGCTGGAACCGCAGTGCTGGCGATCATAGCTTCCGCAGGCCTGGGGTACATTCTGGTTCCATTCCTTGTCAGCGAATCGGGCCCGGGGTTGTCCAATCCGCAGGCAGTGGGCGTGGGCAGCCTGGGAGCCGTGCTTGCCATGACCACGCTGGTCTGGGGGTTCATGGCGGACAGGTTCGGACCCCGACCGTGCATGGTCTTGACGATTTCAGGGGCGGTGCTGTCCGGCGTGTTCCTGGCGACGGGCGTCCACTCGGTGTGGACCGCCTATTTGTTTGCCGTATTGTGGGGCTTCTTTTCCAACACCGTCGGAACGCTGGAGCACATGCTGTTGGCTCAGTATTTCGGGCGCGGATCGTTCGGGGCGATACTGGGGTCCTTGGGCCCGCTTCAGACCACGGCGCTGGGAGCCGCCCCGGTATTCGGCAGCTACCTGCTGACGTTTACGCACAGTTACAGCGTGGTGTTTATCGTACTGATGGCGATGTACGCCGGCGCCGGCATGTTGATCCTTCTCGCCAAAGCGCCACAGCTGCCGCCGCGCGCCACCGAGTCTCAGTCCGACCCCGGCGTCGCGCCGGCAACGGTATAATCGCAATGAACTATCAAACGGAGGCAAACTGATGGCCAACAGCACTTACATGAACCCCAGTGGCATCGCGGATCCGTCACCTTCTGGCTTCACCGCGGTGGTCAAGGCGGGCAACACAGTCTATATCGCGGGCATGGTCGCCCAGGATGAGAATGGCAACGTGGTCGGTGCGGGAGACACGGAGGCGCAGACCCGGCAGATCTGGCGGAACATCGAGGTCGCGGTCAAAGCCGCGGGCGGAACGCTCGCCGACATCGTCAAAACCACCACCTACGTGACCGGCATCGAACACGGCCCGGCGGTGCGCAAGGTACGCGGCGAGTTGTTCCCCAGCAACCCACCCACGAGCACGCTACTGGTGGTGAGCGAGTTGGCGAACCCGGCGTACGTGGTGGAGATTGAGTCGATCGCCGTAGTTGGGTAGGTGCCAAAAATTATTTGCCCCCTCCCAAGCAATAGGGAGGGGGCGAGTTATTTCTACGCGTCAGGGTATCGTTGACGCGAGGGCATCGGGCTACGCTGGCAGCGATATGCAGGTGGCCTACGTCCGGGAGCATCCGCTGGGATGATGTCAATCGTTGCTGCTGGCCTGCGGAGCTCACATCGAGGAGCGAGCTGGTTCGCGCGTATACATCGAACTGAGCGGATTCGGCACGCATTTGCATCGCCCGCACCCAGGAAACGATGTCGATAAGGACGCGGCGGCGTCGGTGAGGGAATTCTTAATGAAAGCCGAGATCGCGCCTGAGGAAGGATAGGAGTTACCCCTATTTTGGACGTTGCCTTCGAAGTGGTCGTCGTGTATGACGAGGAAAACGCCGATTTTTTTGGCAGGGTGAGAGGCAAGCGTGACGATTTGACGTTCGTCGGGAGCACACCGACCCAAGTGAAGGAAGAGTTCCGAATTTCGTTCGATGATTACCTGATGGTTTGCGCTGAGCGCGGTAGAACGCCGGACGAAACCTTCACCGGGGCGATGGAGATTAGCGTGGTCACAGCTGTACATGTAGCGGCTGACGCCGCCGCCGAGCCGGACGGCATGACGTTGAACCAATGGCTGGGCGAACCAGCAGAACAGGCGAGGGTGGCCGGTTAGATAGGGTCAGGTGTGCCAGGTTTCAAGTTCCCCGCGGCGCTTCTGGAGGACCAGCCACATCCGATGCCAGACGTATCGCCTCTCCGGGTCTTCCAGGCTTCGGTCTATCAGGTCACGGACCGCCAGCACCGCCTGTCCGGCAAAAAAGCCCCAATGTCCGGGCTCGTTGCGCAGCCATCCGTCCACCCGGTCCGGATGGGCGTCGGCTACACCTTCCAGGAGCCGATCCACGGAGGCGTCAGCACCGCTTGAATCGGTGGCCATGCGATCAGCCTCCACCCACGGGACGCACTATCTCCAGGGCGTCGCCGGGATGGAGTTTCACCTTCTCGAAGTCCTCTTTGCGAATCACCTGGCCGTTATAGCCCACAGCGATGAACCGCATGTTAACGTCGATCGTGGCCAGATAGGACTGAAGGTTGAGACCTTCGTCGATGTCGCGAGGCTTGCCGTTTACTTGCAGGGTGATCATACGGGCGCTCACCTCCGGCTCGTAGTATAGCGGCTGCCGGGATCACGGTGTTGGGCTATGGCGGCCATCGCGTCCTGCATGGCCGACTTTATTTGCGAGGCTTCGCGTTCCGGGTCTGCGCTGGCGAGGATGGCGGTGATTACGGCGGCGCCATCGGCTCCGGCCCGGATCACCTGAGCGACATTGTCAGCGGTGATGCCACCGATGGCCAGCAGGGGAGCGTCAACTCCAGCAGCGCGGATGCGCTCCAGCAAACCGGGACCGGACGGCTCCTCGCCCGGATGGGAGCGCGTGGCAAACATGGTGCCTACCAGCAGGAAATCGGCGCCGGAAGCCTGCGCCTTGGCTGCTCCGTCCACCGAATGCACCGAGCGACCGATGATGGAGTTCTCGGGCAGGATCGGACGCACGGCGTCAGTGGGCATGGCGGATTCACCGAGTTGAACGCCGTTCGCTCCACAGGCGGCGGCCACGTCGGCCCGCTCGTTGACCAGGAGGATGGCAGACCCGCGCGTGACTTCGCACAACGCGGTGGCGAGTTCCAGGAGCGCCCCTCCGGACTCTTCCTTGTCGCGGAGTTGGACTATGTCCACACCGCCGGAGATGGCGGCGGCCACCCTGCCCGGCAACTCGTCCGGCGGACAAACGCGCCGGTCGGTGACCAGGCACAGCGCGGGATGTGGCAGTTCCGCTCCCACGGGGACGCGCTCAGGCGGCCGCTACGGGCACCGGAACGTCTGAGGGAGGGCTGCTGGCGATGGCCTCGGTGCGCACCGGAATGCGGCCGGCGAGGTACGCCTGCCGGCCGGCCTCAACGCCCTTGCGGAAGGCGTCGGCCATCATCGCCGGATCCTCGGCCTGGGCGATGGCGGTGTTGACCAGCACGGCTGATGCGCCGATTTCCAGGGCCTTGGCTGCGTCGGACGGGACCGCGAGGCCGGCGTCGACGACGACGGGCACCGTGGCGTTTTCGAGAATGATACGAACCTCTTCGACGGTATGTATGCCCTGGCCGGAGCCAATGGCGGAGCCCAGGGGCATGACGGTGACGCAGCCGGCTTCTTCCAGATTCTTAGCCAGGACCGGGTCGGCGTGGATATAGGGCAGGACTTTGAAGCCCTCATCGACCAGCTGCCGGGCCGCTTCGAGTGTACCGTTGGGGTCGGGGAACAGGTACTTGGCGTCCGGTATGACCTCAAGCTTGACGAAATCGGTCTGGGCAACCTCGCGACCGAGGCGCGCCACGAACAGCGCCTCTTCGACGGTGCGGCAGCCGGCCGTATTGGGCAGGATGTGGTACTTGTCCAGGTTGATGTGCTCGAGGATGTTCTGCTCGGGGTTGTCGAGGTCGAGGCGGCGGATGGCCACGGTGACCATCTGGGTGCCTGAAGCCTCGAGGGAATCGACCATTTCCTGCATGCTGCGATGCCGGCCGGTACCGACGATCAGCCGGGAAGAAAACGACACGCCACCAATTACCAGTTCGTCGGCCATCGCTATCACTCTCCTGTGTGACGCCGGAAACGGTCGGGCCGTCACCGGCAGTTGCCTCAAATGCGAAACCGCCAGGCGGTTACCCGGCGGCCGAATGTCATAGCTACCTACTGTTCCTCCGCCGGCATTACCCGGGTCAGGTACAGACGGTCGGCGACGAAGTTGGCCGCCCTCTCAGCCTGGTTTACCCAAGCTCCCGCCAGAATCGCGTGAGGCGTTCAGTTGTGCTTGGAATGTAGCACTACGGGCGGGGCAAGTCAAACCAAAACGCTCGGTACACAAATGCAAGAGGTTGGTCATAGCTTGCCACCGAATCCAAGCCGGCCACGATTGGTCGGCGTTACAGCTTCGTTGACCGGGTCGACCGCAAACATCAAGATTTGGAGAGTAGTTCCGCCGATCAGGCAGTTGTCTTCGCCTTCGGGACCGAAAATCACGGGGCATATTCCGTCCCGACCGTCAATGTTGATGACGGCTTGGCCTCGTCCGAACCTCACTTCAGTTCCATCGGCCAATGCGTAGTCTACCCGGGAGCGGGGCTCCAGATGCAGATTTTCCAGCAGAGAAGCAGGGAACATCGAGTCGGACGCTCCCGTGTCGACCAGTGCTTCGATTTCGACCTGATCGCCGCCGTTGGGGTTGCCGACGCTGACTATCACCGAGAACGTGCCCATGATCTGTCGGACGCCTACACTTCGTAATCGGCCACGTTGTCTGGAATGATCAGACGGGCGCCCGTGACTTCCTGCACTTCTTCGGGTGTCCAGCCGGGCGCGGCTTCGCGGAGCACCATCCCATCGGGGGTGGGTTCCATCACCGCCACGTCGGTCACCACCAGGGACACGCAGCCGCGGCCGGTGAGAGGGAAGTCGCACTCCTGGACCACCTTGGGGTTGCCGTTGCGGTCGTTGTGCTCCATGGCGACGATGACCTTGTCGGCCCCGGCGGCCAGGTCCATTGCGCCGCCGATGTTGCCGACACCGCGCTCGGGCAGCATCCAGTTCGCCAGGTCGCCGTTGGCCGACACCTGGTGGGCTCCCAGTACCGTGACGTCGACGTGTCCGCCGCGGATCATGGCAAACGCGTCGACGGAGGAGAAGTAGGCCATGCCGGGGACGGGCTGGAGGAACTGGCCGCCAGCGTTGATCAGGTCGATGTCCTCGCTTCCCTCCTCGGCCAGGGGGCCGCAGTTCAGCACGCCGCTCTCGCTGTGGTAGAAGACGACGCTTTCATCGTCCACGAACATGGAGACCAGCGTGGGTATCCCGATGCCGAGGTTGACGCAGGACCCGGCGGGAAGTTCCTTCGCCACACGGATGGCGATGATGGCCCGGTCGAGGCGTTCTTTGTCTGCGGTCATGGCGGATACTCCGGTTATTCGTAGCCAGTGAAGACGTCCGGGCGTCGCACGATGCGCTGGACGAATATGCCGGGGGTGACCACCGCCTCCGGGTCCAGTTCGCCGGGCTGCACTATCTCGTCAACCTCAACCACCGTGACCCGCGCGCCCGGCGCCATCACCGCGTTGAAGTTGCGAGAGGTACCGCGATACACCAGGTTGCCCCGGGTGTCGGCCCGGTGGGCGCGGATCAAGGCAAAGTCGGCGCGAAGGCCCTGTTCCAGGATGTATTCCCGCCCGTCGATCACCCGGCTTTCCTTGCCCTCGGCGATGAGGGTTCCGGCGCCGGTTGGCGTGTAGAAGGCCTCGATGCCGGCGCCGCCGGCGCGCAGGCGCTCCGCCAGCGTCCCCTGGGGAACCAATTCGAGATCGACCTCGCCCCGTCGGTAGGCCAGCTCGAACTCCGACGGGCGCGAAACCGAGGGCGAGACCGGGAAGGACGCGATGGCTTTGGCGACCTGGCCGTTTTCCACCAGCACGCTGTGGTCGATGGCCGTATGGCCCGGGGGAGTGCCAAAGCTGACCACGCGGGCGATCCCGGCGGTGTTGCTGACGATGGTCAGGTTGCGGCTGCCGCGATCCCGGAGCGAGACGAGGAGGTAGTGGGCCATGCCACCGGGTCCGCCGAAGCCGTCGATGAAGACCGTGGCCCCGTCCGGCAGGTCTGCGATGGCGGAAGGTCCGTCGGCGTACACCTTGCTGGCCGGCTTGCCGGGAGGGATGGTGAAGTCCATCTCGCGGATGGCCGGTGCGACGGTCACGTCGGTTCCGGTGATGGCGCGCACGTCTTCGGCCGACCAGCCGGGGGCCACCTCGGACAGGGTGAGCCCGGCGTCGGCCACGCGAAACACGGCCGCGTCGGTGATGATGGTGTCGACGCAACGGACTCCATCGGGCGGCAATGTCAGGGTGTCAACGAGGTTGGCAGAGCCGTCAGCGCCGGTTTGTGGCAGCACAGCGACTACCCGGTGAGCGCCGGCCAGGTCGACGAGACCGGCGTGCCCGAGTGGTCCGGGGTAGTCCGCAGCGTGATAGCCGGCGAAACTTCCGATGGAATCCACCTGCGCGGCCTGCAAAATCGATAGATCGACATGTCCGCCGCGTAGGGCTGCGCCGGCATCGGCAGCGTTGATGGGCAGGTTCGAAAGCGTCCCGCCCGCCCGCAGGAACCACACGCCCTTTTCTTCGGGGACGAGACCCGCTACGGCAATCGACCAGTCGCCGCTGACAGCCACCACTGAACCCGGAGCAATTTCGGCGGCTGCCCGTCGCGCCACACTTTGTACTTCCAATCTGGCAAGGGTCATGGTGGCCTATCCGACGGGCGCCGAGTTTGCCTGGACGATACGGTTGACGAAGATGCCCGGAGTGACTACCAGTTCGGGGTCGAGGCTGCCCGGTTCAACGACCTCGTCCACCTCCGCGATGGCGACGCGGGCGGCGGAAACTACGGCGGAGTTCCAGCCACGCTGGGCGCCGGCGTACACCAGGTTGCCCACGCCATCGGCGCGCGAGGCCCGGATCAACGCGAAATCCCCGCGCAGAGGGGGCTCAAACACGCATTCGACGCCGTTGACCACCCGGGTCTCCTTTCCCTCGGCGAAACGGGTGCCGATGCCCACCGGTAGGAAAACGCCTCCGATGCCGGCGCCGGCCGAGCGCAGGCGTTCCGCCAACGTTCCCCACGGAACCACTCCGACCTCCAGGTTGCCGGAGCGCCAAAGTTCGTGGACCATGTCATCCCTGCCCGAACCGAACGGGGCCGGCGAAATTATCCTGGAAACGCAGCCGGCAGCCACCAAACCGTGCAGAACCTCAGCCCCGTAGTATGTCGAGTCACAAACGCAGGTCAGATACCGGACGTTCCGGTCCGCCAATGCGGACACCAGAGCGGCCGGAGCATTGTCGCCGGAAACACCGCCGAGCAGTACGGTCGCGCCATCCGGTATGTCGGCAACGGCCGCCTGAGCGCTGTCGTATAATTTGCTGAATGCCATGGTAGGGTTCCGCGAGCGTTCGCCATTTTAGCCCAATCCGCCGGCCTGATAAAGCGACGCAGTTCGACCCGATTCATCCGTATTTCCGCTGATCCAATGCGCTACCAGACCATCAAGTGCGACCGGACCGGGTTTCAGGCGACGCTGACTTTGTCGCGCGTCGGCTCCGGCGTCACCATCGGCGAAACGATGGCCGAAGAAATTTCCGACTGTTGCCGCGAGTTGTGCCTCCACGATGAGCTGCGGGTGGTGACAATTACCGGCGACGGTGACACGTTCGCCACGGGTCGCGAGCAATTGCCGGACGAATTGCAGGACGCGGATCCGGCGGAGCGCATGGCGTGGGTCAACCGGATGCGCGCTGCCGACGCCGTCGCCCGATTGCCCATGCCGGTATTGGCGGTTCTGAACGGCGACGCCATCGCCCACGGGTTGGAGATTGCCCTGGCCGCCGACCTGCGTATTGCGGCTGACGCCGCATGCCTGGGAGCGGGGGTGCCGGCGCGGGACGGGTTCCCGTTTGACGGGATGACGCAACGGTTGCCCAGGCTGGTTGGCCCGGCCCTGGCGCGGGACATGCTGCTGACGGGTCGAACACTGTCGGCTGCCGATGCGCTGGAGTTTGGGCTGGTGAACCGGATGGCGTCGCATGATGCGCTGGAGGCGACCGTGGGCGAGATCGCGGGGCAGATCACTGCCGCTGCGCCCATTGCGGCGCGATACGCGAAAGAAGCGGTGATTGCCGCCGGTGACCTGTCTCTGGCCCAGGGGCTGCGGCTGGAAGCCGACCTGAGCATCATCCTGCAAAGCACCGACGACCGGGCCGAAGGTCTGCAGTCCTTCGCCGAAAAACGGGCGCCAAACTTTAGCGGGCGTTAGGATAACTGGACGCTGAGGGAATGCGAGTTTATGACCGTACGACTGGACATACACACCCATGTTGGCGAGATGTTCAACTTCCAGGAACCCACGCCGGAGATTGCGGAGACCGTGATCGCTCGCATCAAGGCAGCCGGGCTGGATGGCATCGCGGTCACCGACCACTGGCGCCGGGACTGGGGCATGGCGCTGCACCGGGTGGTGGAGCAGCACTTTCCCAACGAGGTGATCATCATCCCCGGCCACGAGATCGACGTGCGCCCGGCGATCAGCCCATTCGACGAATACCATTGCACTGAGCTGTATCTGCCCGGCGGGCGGCTGTTTCGCACCTACTGCCACCCCGGGTATTACACACCCAACATCGTGATCGAGGATGGGGTCCACGGGATCGAGGTCGCCAACCACCACCACGACTGGCACATTCGCCGTCCGGCGGCGGAACGGGTGGCCGAAGAGCACGATCTGCTGACATTCTCGGTGAGCGACGCCAACGTTCTGTCCGAGATCGGGGCGGGCAGCACCGAGGTGGACCTTGACGAAATGATGCGCCGGGCGATTCCGCTGGACTGACCGAATGAGCGACGCTTTTGGCACCATCATTTTCGAGAAGGAGGGCAGCGTCGCCCACCTGGCGCTGAACCGTCCGGATCGGCTGAATGCCTACTCGGTGGAGATGCGGGACGACTTTGCCGAGGCGCTGCACGCGGTGGCTGAAGACGAGGAAATCGGCGCGCTGCTGATCACCGGCAAGGGTCGAGCCTTCTGCGCCGGCGCCGACCTGAGCGAATTCGGTACCGCCCCGTCGCAGGTCATAGCCCGGAACGCGCGGTGGCAGCGCGACGTGTGGGGTCAACTGATCGGCCTGAACAAGCCAATAGTCGTGGCAGTCCACGGCTTCTGCATTGGTTCGGGCGTGGAGATCATGCTGCTGGGGGACCTGCGTATCGCGGCGGCGGATACGGTTTTCGCCTTGCCCGAGGTGCAGCTGGGCATGATTCCCGCCGCCGGCGGAAGCCAGACGCTGCCCGCAAACGTGGGCCCTTCTGTGGCGCTGGACCTGCTGTATACCGGGCGGCGGTTCGGCGCGAGGGAAGCGCTCGCCTACGGAATGATCAGCCGGATGGCAGAGCCGGCAGAGTTGGAGCAGACGGCTCGGGAAATCGCGCAGGAACTGTCGGATCTGCCGGCGGGCTTTGCCGCGGCGATGAAGTCAGCGTGGGGTCTGGGCAGTGAAATTCCGCTCGACGCCGGGCTGGCTTTGGAACAGCGATTGGCAGCCACGGCCGCCGGGTTGTCCAGAGAGTAGAATTTGAGCATGGAGCAAGGATGAACACCACCGAGTTTCTCATGATCGCGTCGGCGATTGTTCCCGAACGGACGGCCATCGTGTTCGACGGCGATCACATCAGTTTCGAGATGTTGCAGGAGCGGGTGAACCGCCTGGCCAACGCGATGTCCGAGCTGGGAATAGGCCAGGGCGACCGGGTCGCGGCGATGCAAACCAATTGCCACCACCTGATGGAGATTTACTTTGCCGCCGCGCAGCTGGATGCGATTTACGTGCCGATCAATTTCCGCGCCAAAGAGGACGAGTTGGCGATCATGCTGGGGATCGCGCAGCCCCATCTGCTGTTCCTGGGTGGGCGCTACCTGCCGCTGGTCCCGACGGACGGCTCAGTGCCCGCGGACCGCACCGTGATACTGGACGCGCCGGCGACGAACGGTGGTTATTCCTACGACGACCTGCTGGCCAATGCGGACCCGGAACAGCTCCACTTTCCGGAGGATGACGAAGACGCCACCACGGTGATCATGTTCACGTCGGGCACCACGAGCGTACCCAAGGGAGCGCAGTTGACGCACGACAGTTTCGGCACCTTCCTGTTGACCAACGTGGAACCGGCCGACCCGGACGTCGAGGAAACCAACCTGCTCACCGTGCCGATGTATCACGTTGCGGGGTTACAGGCGGCCCTGGCGGCGGTTTTCGGAGGCCGAACGCTGGTGGTCATGCCACAGTTCGATGCCGAAGGGTGGATGCGCCTGGTGTCCGAACATCGGGCGAACCGGGCGATGCTGGTGCCGACCATGCTCAAGATGGTCATGGACCATCCCCGGTTTCCGGATTACGACCTGTCGTCCCTGGGCGTCATCACCTATGGAGCCGCGCCGATGCCGCTGCCCGTGGTTCGCCAGGCCATCGACAACTTCCCCGGCACGCGTTTCATCAATGCCTTCGGCCAGACCGAAACGGCGTCGACGATCACGATGCTGCCACCTGACGACCACGTCCTGACCGGAACCGCTGAAGAGGTGGAGACCAAGTTGCGCCGGCTCACGTCGATCGGAAAGCCCCTGGACGACGTGGAGGTCATGATCGTCACGGAAGACGGCGACCCGGTCAACGGCGGCGAAGTGGGTGAGATCGTCGCCCGGGGCCCGCGCATGATGACCGGCTATTGGCGGCAGGACGATGCCACGCAGGATACGCTGAAGGGCGGTTGGCTCTACACGGGGGACCTGGCCTGGCAGGACGGTGACGGCTACATCTACCTGGCCGGGAGGGCGAGGGACTTCATCAAGCGCGGTGGAGAGATGATCTCGCCCGAGGAAGTGGAGCTGGCGCTGGCCGAGCATCCGGGGGTGACCGAATCGGCGGTCATCGGTGTGCCCGACCTGGATTGGGGCGAAGAAGTCAAAGCAGTCGTGGTGGCGTCAGACCAGGCGGTCACCGAGCAGGAACTTATCGATTTTTGTCGGGACCGGCTGGCCGGATTCAAACGCCCGCGGTCAGTGGTGTTCGTGGACGAGTTGCCCAGAAACGTGATGGGAAAGGTACTGAAACGGGACCTGCGAGCGGAATTCGGTGACCCGGTCGCGGGATTGTGAACGAAAACGGTGAGGCTCCGGAGGGAATGACATGGACATAGCGGTTATGGGAGCCGGCGGAGTCGGCGGATATTTCGGCGGCCTGCTGGCCCGGGCGGGTCACAACGTGTCGTTCATTGCCCGCGGGCGGCACCTGGAGGCGATCCGGTGCAACGGCCTGCGGGTCGAGAGCGGCAACGACGGCATCTTCACGGTTCCCGGCACAGCCACGGACGACCCGGCGTCGGTCGGCCCGCAGGATCTGGTCCTGTTTGCGGTGAAGATGTACGACAACGACGACGCGATACACGCCATCGCGCCCATGGTCGGCGCGGACACCATTGTGCTCACGCTGCAGAACGGCATCGACAACGGGGAACGGTTGGTGGAAGCGTACGGTGCGGACCGGGTGATGATCGGTTCGGCCTACCTGGAAGGGCGGATCAGCGAACCCGGCGTGGTGACGCAGGGCGGACCCGGCGCAGCCTCCTTTGGTGAGCGCACCATTGGCATCAGCGAACGCGGCGAGCGGCTGTACCGGGTGTTTCGCGACGCCGGTTGGCGTGTTGACCTGCTGGAAAACATGACCGGCATGCTGTGGAAGAAGTTTGCGTACCTGTCGGGATCAGCCGGAGTGTGCGCGGCCACCGGCTGCGCGTATGGCGAACTCAGGACAGTGCCGGAGACCCGGGCCGCCATTGAAGCGGCTATCGCAGAGGCTCTGGCGGTTGGCGACGCGGCCGGCGCGCCGCTGGAGCCGGACTCTCTGGAATGGTCCATGAACGCGCTGGATAATTTTCCGGCAACGGGCATGGCGTCATTGGCCAAGGACTTCGCCGAGGGCCGGCCGGTGGAACTGGAAGGGCTGACCGGCGTCGTGATCCGCATGGGCCGAGAGCATGGGGTGCCCACCCCGGTTAACGATGCGCTGTACGCAGTGCTGAAGCCTCGCGCCAATCGGATTGAAGCGGATCTGAACCGAAGTTGACACCCATCGCACGCCACGACGTCAAACGGACGTCGTTATTGAGCCATGGATTATTGGGCGCCGGTGCAAACCGGCGCTTTTGATTTCAAAGATGCAGGTTACTTGCTGTATCTGATCCAGTAAAGCGCTTACGTTTTACGTAGTATTGTGAAAAATATCACGTTAAATCATTCACTAATATGCATATTGGCTCTGTAATAAGGCATTGCTAGGCTTGCGCCCACTGAAGTCCGACAGCCGAGCGGAAAACGACATGCGTTTTTGCAGGGGGTAGTATGCTGAACCGTGCATGGAAACGTCTCACCGGCCGGATACTCGTTGCGATGGGGATGATCATCGCTCTCACCGTGCTGGTGGCCTGCGGAGCCACGGCTCCCGCCGATAGCACCGAACCGGCAACCGATAGCCCAGTGCCGGCGCAACCGGCCGCGAGTTCGTCGGGAGATCCGGCGCCGACGGCGGTACCCGCCCAGGCAGGCGCGCCCCAGACCACGGATCAGGGGATCTACGGAGGGATCGTGCCCATGCACGATTACGCCTTCCCGAACTTGATCTTCCATCCGCATGAGTTCTCGAACCAAACGAAGAACATTTCCGGCATCTACAACGGACTGTTGGAATACGACGCTGAAACGGACGATCCCTATGACATCACGGGCGACCTGGCGGAAAGCTGGGAACTGCAACCCGATGGCGTCACCTACGTGTTCCACCTGCACCAGAATGCGACGTGGCAGGACGGGACAGCGGTCACGGCTGAGGACGTCGTTTACAGCATGGACAGCCTCGTCAACACCGAAGCGAACCGGCCGCAGACCCTGATCATCGCGCCGTATTATTCTCCCGGCAACGCGAGGGTGATTGACACGAACACCGTCGAAATCAAGACCAACAACCCCGCTCCGGACTTCATACCGATGATCGCGGCCGACGCCTTCAAAATGATGTCCAAGGCGTGGGGCGAATCGGACGTGGACACGTCAAAGTGGGAAAACGGGATGGGTTCCGGCCCGTTCCTGCCGACCTCCCTGGAGAAGGACGTCTCGATGTCCCTGGAGCGCAACCCCAACTACTGGAAAGAAGGCTTGCCGTACATTGACGGCAGCATCCACTACTACATCGCGGACAAGGGAACTGCCATTGGCTCATATCGCACGGGTCAAGTGCTGATGACAACCTGGCCCGTGACCAACCTCAGCAACACCGAGATCCTGGAGTTGCAGGAATCCGAGGCGGAGACGCTGGATGTGTACCTGATTCCCAACACCAGCCTTCTGGGAACCCTCATCAACACGACCATTGAGCCCTTCAACGACGTGAGGGTCCGGCGCGCGCTGCACCTGGCTGTGGACCGGAGCGAATTCCGGGAGATTTTCGGCGGTGGAATAGCACCGGTGGGGACGCCGTTGCCGCCTGACACCTGGTTCGGCCGCACCGAGGCGGAGGCGTTGGAACTGCCCGGTTTCCGCAGTAGCCCGGACGGCGGGAAACATCAGGGCGACCTCGAGGAAGCCAAGCGTCTGTTGGCGGAGGCCGGGGTGGAGGAAGGGTTCGAGGTCAACATCATGGCGCGCACCGCCGTGGAGTACGTTGACCTGGCACAGCTGCTGGCGGACCAGTTGCGTCGCAACCTGGGCTGGGACACCACGGTGCAGCCGATTGACAGTGCGACCGGCATAACTCGGTACAAAGAGCAGGACTACCAGATCGCGGCACAAGGAACGGCGTTGCTGCTCGGTGAGCCTGACCCCATCATCGGCAAGATATTCATGCCCGGTGGGCTGTGGATCCAGTGGTCCGGCTGGGAAGCGCCTCAGAAGTTCCTGGATCTGTTCGCGGCACAAAGCCAGGAACTGGACCGCACCAAGCGGGCGGAGATTCTCCGCGAGATGGAAGACTTCATGCTCAACGAGGACCCGGGGCCGCTGCTGGTTTACTACTGGAGTTTCCGGGACCAGATCGTCAACAAGAAAATCCAGAACTACCACATGCCGGCCAGCATCTGGGTGCAGTTGAAGCACGAGCGGATCTGGTGTGATCCCGAGTGCTGAGGCGGGTGCGGATCAGAGACGGTCACACGGACAAAACGGGAACAGCTGAACCGAAGTCAAGTGACAGACGTCGGGACGAGGAGAAGCGATGAACACCTACGTAATCAAGCGATTCATGCTCTTCGTCCCGACGTTGCTGCTGGTCACCCTGATGGTGTTCGCATTGATGCGGCTGGTGCCGGGCGACCCGGCCGAACTGCTGCTGATGGGGTTCGAGGGTGATGGCCAGTATTCGGCGCAACAGCTGGCCGATCTCCGCGCCAAGCTTGGTACCGACCGTCCGCTGGCGATCCAGTACCTGGACTGGATCTGGGGGATGCTTCGCGGAGACTTCGGCGTGTCGATGTACTTCGACACCCCGATTGCAGAGGACATCGGCGCCAAGCTACCGATAACGCTGGAATTGGCGGCTCTGGCGTTGCTGCTGGCGTTCGTGGTGGCAATGCCGCTGGGAGTCGTGTCAGCGGTCCGGCAGGACACCATCGCCGACTACGCTTCCCGCATCATTGCGATTGCGGGCGTGGCCATGCCGACCTTCTGGATCGGCATTCTGGTGGTGTATTTCCTTGTGACCTGGTTCGACTGGTTGCCGCCGTTGGGATACGCGGACCTATGGGAGGACCCGTGGCGCAACCTGCAGCAAATGGTCTTCCCCGCGATCGCTCTGGGGTTTTACAACATGGCGCTGATCGCCCGGGTGACCAGATCCTCGATGCTCGAGGTGTTCCGCGAGGACTACATCCGGACGGCGCGCTCGAAGGGTCTACGGGAGAGGGCGATCATCATCCGGCACGCCCTGAAGAATGCGTTCCTGCCGATCCTCACCATTTCCGGCTGGCAAATCGGCCGCCTGATTGCTGGGACGGTGGTCATCGAGACGATCTTCCTGGTGCCCGGCATGGGCCGTTTGCTGGTGGACAGCATATTGCACCGGGACTACACCATGATCCAGAGCATCGTGATGGTGATCGCGTTCATGGTGCTGGCGCTGAACCTCGTCGTGGACCTGCTCTACGCCTGGTTAGACCCTCGCATACGCTACGAGTAACCCGGCGCAAATTATGCAACACCACCACGAACCGGCGTAAGGAAGAGGGACATGGCCCAGCAGACAACCGGAGTCCTCGCCCCCACTGAACCCACCGGCGCAGGGATGCGACCCAAGCGCACGTTCTGGGAGAACATTGTCAACTTCACGCAGCGCAAGCCGCTGGGCGCTTTTGGCGCGGTGGTCGTGATCCTGCTCGTGGTCATAGCCGCCTTGGCCCCGGTGGTGGCGACGGACGATCCCAGAGAAACCAACGCCGCTTTCCGCTTCAGTCCGCCAAACTCCGACACGTGGCTCGGAGGCGACCAAATTGGCCGGGATGTTTACAGCAGGCTGGTGTATGGCACCCGGATCTCACTGGTGGTGGGTCTGCTCAGCGTATTCTTCGGGGTGACCATCGGCGCGTTCATCGGTATCGTGAGCGGTTATTTCGGAGGGATAACCGACCTGGTGACCCAGCGGATCATGGACGCGATGATGTCGTTCCCGGCGCTGATCCTGGCGTTGGCGATCATGGCGATCCTGGGGGCGTCGGTGACCAACGTGGTCATCGCGCTCAGCGCGGTGTTCATCCCGGGCGCGGCGCGCACCATCCGCTCGCAGGCGCTGAGCATCAAGGAAGTCGATTACGTGCTGGCGGCGCGGGCGGTGGGCGCCGGCGACTGGCGCATCATCCTGAGGCACATGGCTCCCAACTGCGCGGCCACCTTCATCGTGCTGGCCAGCATATCCCTGGGCTGGGCCATTGTCGTTGAGGCATCGCTCAGCTTCCTGGGCGTCGGTATCCCGCCAGACGTGCCGTCCTGGGGCGGGATGCTCAACGGCGTCGCCCAGAACTCGCTGGACGTCGCGCCGTGGCTGGGTGTGTTCCCCGGCCTGGCCATCGCTATAACGGTGTTCGCGGTCAACCTGCTCGGCGATGCGCTGCGGGATGTGCTGGACCCGAGGATGCGCGGGGCGAACTAACGGCGCTCCCGGTTTTCATGGCGATAGCAATCGGGGGGAGGGACACGGTCCCTCCCCTTCTGCTTTTGATCTTGCTGCGGAGTTGCCGATCCCCGGGCGTCGGTTGGGTTTCTGCTTTCGCAGGGACGACGCGGTAGACGCCGGCGCCGGCGGTACGGTCAGGATTCCGGGTAGGTGAGCTTCATCAGGACATGGCGGCGGTTCTGGGTGTAGGGGCGGACCTGCTCAGGCCAGCGGCCGGAGTCGACGGCTTCGGCCCACTCCGGGCTGGTGAGGACTTCGGGGCTCTCGATCTGGTAGACCGCGTGGTGCTTGGGCGTGCCGGGAATCTCGATTTCCTGGACCTGCCCGCCCATGGCCATGAGGAGGCGGTGAGTCTCGTAGCGGGTGACGCCCACGACGCCGGGGGTCTGGTTGAGCAGAGGACAGTGCTCAGTGTTGTAGACCTCGTTGAACAGGGCTTCACGATCAGGGTCGATGTCCATGCTGGCGATGAACAGGTACTTGGAATGCAGGTCGGCCATGAGGGTACCTCCGGTGAATTCAGTGGGATTGGTGGAGCATCTGAGCGGCGATGGCCCAGTCGGAACGTGCGGCGGCCATGTCGCCCAGGTTGGAATGAGCCTTGCCGCGAGCGACATAGGCTTCGGTGTAGTGGTCGTTCAGCCGGATGGCGGCGTCGAAATGGGCGACTGCGGCGCGGTCGTCACCGGCGTCGCGCCGGACCAGCCCGCGCCAGTAGTGGGTGGATGGATCGTCGGGTTCGTAATGCAGCGCCCGGTTCAAGTCTTCCGCGGCGTCAGCCAGGCATCCCAATTTGTAGCGTGCGATGCCCCGGGTGCGCCACGCGCGAGCCAGCGCGTCATCGAGTTCCAACGCCCGGGACGCATCGCACTCGGCGGCCAACCAATCCGAACGGTCCAGGTGAATGGCGCTCCGATCGAACCACGCTTCGGCCATGTTCTCGTCCAGGCCGATCGCCGCGTCGAGCTCAGCCAATGCCGCCTCAGCACGTCCCAGAATCGACAGGGATCGGCCCCGGAGCCAACGGACCAGAGCATCATCTGGGGTTGCGAGAAAAGCGAGGTCCAGGTCAGCCAGCGCGGATTGGGGGTCGCCGCTGGCGAGGTGCGCTTCCGCGCTCCGCACGTGCTCAGTCACGGACTGGGAGCGGTTCCGGTCGGCGCGCTGCATGAGCTTGAAGTCGAAATAAAGCAAGGGGCGGCCTCATCGGACCGCCCCTGAGTGAGCTGAACCCGGGTTAGAAAGCGCGGCGGTGGGAGTAGTTGATCTCCTCGTTGGTGATGAATTCGAGGAGTACCGCGTTTCCGTTCTCGTTCTGCTGGCGGGCGCGCTGGAACGCCGGGATGATCTCGTTGGGATCGGTGATGCGCTCGGCGTAGCCGCCCATGGCGCGGCCCATATCGGCGTAGTTCCCGCCGAGGTCGCGGGTGTTGTAGAGGTCGTGAGAACGCTGCATGGCGTTGGTTTCCACCGCCATGGTCGAGTTGTTGAGCACCACGGTCGTGATTGGGGCGTTGCTGCGCACAGCGGTCTCGAAGTCGAGGCCGACCATGCCGAAAGCGGCATCACCCATGAAGTTGACGCACATCTTGTCCGGGTCGGCCAGCTTGGCGCCAATCACGAGCCCGAGCCCGGTGCCCAGGCCGTGGGACTTCCCCCAGCCGAGATAGGTGCGCGGGCCACCAGAGCGATAGAACGGCGTGATCTGGTCGCGGGGACTGCCGGAGTCATGGGTGATGATGGCCTCACTCGCCGGTACGGCCTTCTGGAAATCGGTGATGACGCGGTAGGGGTTGACCAACGGGCCGGCGTCGGTGGTCTTGTGCTCCCACTCGGCCAGCCAGGCTTCGCGCACGGACGAAATCTCTCCCGTGACCTCCGCGTTGTTGCGGCGGCTGTCGCCGACGATCTCGCGGCAGGCTTCAATCATTTGGCGCAGTGCCAGCTTGGCGTCGCCGATGACCGGGAACTGGACGTCGTAGTCCTTGTTCAGGTCGCGCGGGTCGTTGGTGTTCTGGATCAGGGTGCGGCCGGACGGCAGGTTCATGGACATGCCGTGCCTGGTGAAGCTGGCACCGACGCCGAAGATGACATCGGCGCGACGCACGAAGTGGTACACGGTGCCCGACATCACGCCGGACCCGCTCCCCAGAGCCAGGGGATGCTGCTCGGGGAAACCGCTCTTGCCCAGCAGGGTGGTCATCACCGGTGCGGACAGAAGCTCGGCCAATTCGACCAGATCGTCGGTGGCCTCGGCGTACATCACACCCTGCCCGGCGTGGATGACCGGATAAGTTGCGGAGCACAGCGCGCGGGCCGCGGCTTCAATGTCGTCAGGGTCGGCCTGCGATGCGGACCGGCGGACGTTTCCACCCCAGTAGAAGGCTTCCTCGGATACTTCCTCTAGAGCCACGTCGGCGGGGATCTCGACCATGGACGGCCCCGGTCGGCCGGTGTACAGGGCGTTGACGGCGCGGCGCATGACCTGGCTGGTGCTGCCCGACAGGTTCAGCCGTTCCAGGTGCTTGGTCACGCTGGCGAAGCTTTCGATGGAGTCGAACATGGGGAAGACGCCCTGGCGTTCGCGTGGGTGGCCAAGAGGCAGCAGCAGAATTGGCACGGAATCGGAGAAGGACGTGGCGACGCCGGAGTAGGCGTTCTCGGCGCCGGGACCGTACTGCATCGCAAACACGCCGGGCGGCCGGCCGTTGGTGATGCGGCTGTACCCGTCGGCAATGCCGACGCCGACGCGCTCCTGGCGGCAGATGACGGGTCGTATTCCGGCGGCGGCGCAGGCTTCGATAACTGGTGTGGTGGGGAAGCAGGAGAGGTATTTCACCCCCTCTCGCTTGAGGATTTCGGCGATGGCATCGATGGTTTGCACGGTGTTACCTCGTCAGATGGAGACAATCGGCCGAACGCGGCCGCTGTTGGTAAGGGATTGCGCAGAGTATAACATCGAGGCTCTAAATCGCGGGGACTCGGGGTGGACAAGGGGACAGTCGACCCGCTGCTCTCTGTGGCGGCGATTGTGCGCGATTACCTATGGGGCTAGAATGACTGCCGAACACGTTGGGGGGTCTGATTTTGAGCAGTGGAGCTTTGGCCGGCGTCAAGGTGGTGGACCTGACCCACCACATCGCTGGCCCTTATGGCACCAAACTGTTGGCCGATTTCGGGGCCGACGTCCTGAAGATCGAGCGGCCTGGGGGTGACGCGGGCCGCCGACTTCCGCCTTTCTACCACGACGAACCGGGCAGTGAGAAAAGTCTGCCTTTCCTCTACCTGAACACCAACAAGCGCAGCATCACGCTGAACCTGAAGTCGGAGACGGGCCGCGCGATCCTGATGGACCTGCTGTTGGACGCAGACGCGGTGGTGGAGAACTTTTCCCCGCGCGTGATGCCGTCGCTGGGCCTGGATACGGACACGCTGCGCGAGCACAACCCTAAACTGGTGGTCGCGTCGGTGTCCAATTTCGGTCAGAGCGGGCCCTGGCGGGACTTCCGGGCGACCGAGATCGTCGAGTACGCGTTGGGCGGGCTGATGTACATCTTCGGGGCATACGACCGGGAGCCGCTGAAACACGCGCTGCACCAGGCCCAGTTCAAAGCGGGAACCAACCTGGCGTCGGCCACGCTGATGGCGCTGTACCACCAGCGGCTCACCGGCCAGGGGCAGCGGGTGGACGTGTCGATACACGAGAGCATCGCCTCGGCGCTGCGGGACGTGACCAACAACTACACCTACACCGGAGCGGTGCGACGCCGGCAGCCCAACCACACTGGCGACCTCACGCGGCTGCGGGCGGTTTCCGACGGTTACGTGCTGCCCAATCCCGGCATGGGGGCGACGCTGGACTGGAAGGTGATGGTGGACTTCCTGGAAGCTCCTGAGCTGGATGACGAACGGTTCGATAACGCGTCGGCGAGACTGGAAAACGCGGAAGCGCTGGGGGATATCCTGGACCAGATTTTCGCCACCAAGCAGAAGCAGGAAATCTTTTACGCGGCGCACCAGAAGCGGTTCATTTACGGCGTGATCGACTCCCCTGAAGAGACGGTGGACAACCCGCAAATACAGGCACGGGACTATTATGTGCCGGTGCATCATCCTGATCTGGGCGAAATCACATTCCCCGGAGCGCCGTTCCTGATGTCGGGCTCGCCGTGGGCGGTGACGGATGCCGCGCCGAGATTGGGCGAGCACACGGGAGCGGTGCTGGGAGACATGGGTTACAGCGCGCAGGATCTGGCCTGGCTACGGGCTTCGGAGGTGATCTGACATGGCTGGCCCGTTGGAAGGTGTTCGCATTGTTGAGATGGGTCAGCTCATCGCCATACCGTCGGCGATGAAGTGGATGGCCGACATGGGCGCGCAGGTGATCCGGCTCGAGTCGGTTCAGCGACTGGAGAGCTACCGTACGGACTCTCTGTACCACAATGACGTCGACGGCGAATTCTGGAACCGGGGCGCCAACTTCTACGAGCAGAACCGGAACAAGCTGGGACTGACGCTCGACCTGAGCCGGGACGAGGGTCGGCAGGTGCTCCGTGACCTGATCGCCGTCGCCGACGTGTTCGCCGAGAATTTCACGCCGAGGGTCATACGCAACTTTGGGTTGGAGTACGAGGACCTGCGCAAGATTCGGCCCGACATAATCATGGTGTCCTCCACCGGATATGGCTTCGATGGACCGTGGGCCAACTTCGGCGCGACCGGACCGGCGACCGAGGGTGCGGCTGGGCTGGCGTATATCACCGGGTATCGCGACGGTGGGCCGGTGATGTCCGAAATACCGTTCACGGACTACACGGCCGGCGAACACACCGTGACGGCCGTCATGCTGGCGCTGATGCACCGGCTGAACACCGGGCACGGTCAGTTCATCGACGTGTCGCAGACACAGACGTGTTCCGCCACGATCCCGGAGGCGCTGCTGGACTGGACGGTGAACGGGCGGGTGCCGGAACGGATCGGCAACGAGGACCCGGCGATGTCGCCCCACGGCTGCTACCCGTGCGCCGGCGACGACCGGTGGATCGCCATCGCCGTGGACAGCGACGAGGCCTGGCTGGGTTTGTGCCGCGTCATGGGCCGTGCCGATTGGTCCGCTGACCAGCGGTATGCGGACGTGCTGAGCAGGATCAGTCATCGTGCTGAACTGGACAAGATGCTGGGGTTTGAGACCCGTAACCACGATAACCACGAACTGATGGCTCGGCTGCAGGCCGAGGGTGTTGCGGCCGGCGCCGTGGTTGACAGCGAAGACCTGCTTTTCAACGAACACCTGAGAGAGCGGCGGTTCTACGAAATAGTCGATCACCACGAGGCGACAGGCATGCCGCCGCTTCCGTACGCCGGACGACCCTGGAAACTTTCGGACACACCTGCCGACCCGCCCAAGCCGGCCCCGATAATGGGCCAGCACAACCGGGATATCCTGGCCGGCCTGTTGGGCAGAACGGACGGTGAAATCGGCGCGCTGGAAGAGGCGCAGGTCATCGGCTACTCACCGCTGTCCCCCCGCGGGGTGCGTCGGCCGTCGCTGGACGAGCAGGTCCGCCAGGGCCGTATGCAGCGGTACGAGACGGATTATGCCGAGCGGGTGCGGCAGTGGTTTGGAACTGATGGATAAATTAGCAGGGGCGACCAATTGATCGCCCCTGAAAGGTTGACCGTTAGCTGAGCGGTCAGGCTAGCCGCGCCTCGAAGGCCGAGATCGCATCCTCGTGCTGCAGCGTTAGGCCGATGTCGTCCAGGCCGTTCAGCAGGCAGTAGCGACGAAACTCGTCGACTTCGAAGTCAACGACGATCTCCTCGTCGCCATCGCGGACCTGCTTCGCCTCCAGGTCGACGGTGATCTCGAAGCCCGGGTTGTCCTTGGCCTTGTCCATGATGCGCCGCACATCTGGTTCCGGCAGTGTCAGGGGCAGCAGGCCGTTCTTGAAACAGTTGTTGAAGAAGATGTCGGCGAAGCTGGGAGCAATGATGCACCGGATGCCAAAATCTTCCAGAGCCCAGGGGGCGTGCTCGCGCGATGAGCCGCAGCCGAAGTTGGGGCCGGACACCAGAATCTTTGAGCTGCGATAGGGGCCCTGGTTGAGGATGAAGTCGGGATTCTCGGACCCATCCTCGTTGTAGCGATAACGGTCGAAAAGGTTCGGTCCGAAACCGGTGCGCTCGATGCTCTTCAGGTAGATGGCGGGAATGATCATGTCGGTGTCGACGTTGACGGCATCCAGGGGAGCCACGACGCCTGCCAGTTGCACGAAGGGTTCCATAGTTTCTTCCTCAGGTTTTGAGCGCAACGGGATTGCCGCGCTGCGCTCACAATGACGGAGTGGTTTAGAAGTCGCGGACGTCGACGAAGTGGCCGGCGATGGCTGCGGCTGCGGCCATCTCGGGGCTGACCAGGTGGGTGCGGCCGCCCTTGCCCTGGCGTCCTTCGAAGTTGCGGTTGGATGTGGAGGCGCAGCGCTGGCCTGGATCCAGGATGTCGGGGTTCATGCCCAGGCACATGGAGCAGCCGGCAACGCGCCAGTCGAACCCGGCGTCCTTGAACACCTGGTCCAGGCCTTCCGCTTCGGCCTCGGCTTTGACGCGGGCAGAACCGGGGACGACCATGGCGTAGACGTCCGAGTTGACCTGGCGGCCGCGGATTACGCTGGCGGCGGCGCGGAGGTCGTCGATGCGGGCGTTGGTACAGGCGCCGAGGAACACGCGGTCGATCCGGATATCCTCGATTCGCTGGTTGGGTTCCAGTCCCATGTACTCCAGGGCGCGCTCCGCGGCTTCGCGCTCGCCGGTGGTCCCGAAAGAGGCCGGATCAGGCACGCGATCGGTGATCGAGGCCACCATGTCGGGCTTGGTACCCCAGGTGACGAAAGGCGCCAGATCGTTGGCGTTGATCACGATAGTGCGGTCGTAGGCAGCCCCGGAGTCGGTGGACAGGCCACGCCATTCCTCGATCTTCGCCTCGAGTTCGGCGCCCTGGGGAGCGTAGGGGCGGGTGCGAACGTAGTCGAAGGTGGTGTCGTCAGGGCCGATCATGCCGGCGCGGGCGCCGCCTTCGATGCTCATGTTGCACACGGTCATCCGGCCGTCCATGGACAGCCCGCGGATGGCCTCGCCGGTGTACTCGATAACGTGGCCGGTTCCGCCGTTGACGCCCATGTGGCCGATGATGCCCAGGATCACGTCCTTGGCGGACACGCCGTTGGGCAACTCGCCGTCAACGCGGACCTCCATGGTGCGAGGCTTGAACTGGCGCAGGGTCTGGGTGGCCAGGACGTGCTCGACCTCGGAGGTGCCGATTCCCACCGCAAAGCAGCCCAACGCGCCGTGGGTCGACGTATGGCTGTCGCCGCAGACGATGGTCTTGCCGGGGAGGGTGTAGCCAAGATCGGGGCCGATGACGTGGACAATGCCCTGGTTCTCGCTGAAGCGGTCGTAATAAAAGGGCAGCTCGAACTCGGCGGCATTTCGATCCAACGCGTCCAGCTGCGCCTTGGAAATCTGGTCTTCAATGGGTCGAGTGAGTTCCCAGGTGGGGGTGTTGTGATCGGCGGTGGCGACGGTCAGATCGGGTCGGCGGACCTTGCGGCCGGCCAGGCGCAGGCCGTCGAAAGCCTGCGGGGAGGTGACTTCATGCACCAGGTGCAGGTCAATGTAGATGAGCGAGGGCTGGCCCGGTTCCTCATGAACCACGTGGGCATCCCAGATTTTTTCGAACATAGTGCGGGCGGCCAATTCAGTTCCTCCTCGATTCGGCGCAGCCTGGAAGCCGGCCGGCAGCATTCACGATACAACCGCAGATTATAGCATCGTGAAACGCTGGAACCTCAGTGCCCGCCCCGGAACTCGGTCATCATCAACTCTACGATATCTTCGCGCGTTACGGCTCCAATGAACTTTTCGGACTTCGGTTCCACCACCGGTATCGTGGACAGCGAGGTTTCGGTCATCCTCTGCAGGACGTCTTCCACGTGCTCTTCCGGCCACGCGACTGGGGTCTCGCGGCGCAAGATGTCCCCGAGCGAAGTCTGAGCCCAGGAGGCCTTGGGCAAGTACCGGAAGGTGGACAGGGATACGATGCCGACCAGATCGCCTTTTTCGGCGACGACGTAATCGTGCTGGTTGGGCATGGTCCAGCGATCGGTGAAGTCGCGGACCGAAACCGAAGGATCTGGGTGGCTACGGCTGCGGTCCAGGATGTCGTCAACCGTGATGTTGTCGAGAGCAAAATGGGCGATTCCCTGTGGGATATCGGTGAGCTCGTCGGGCAGGTCATTCCGACGGCTGGCCCGACTGACGGCGAAGCTGATGACGGGGGGCATGAACAGGATGTAGCAGAACATCACGAGGACCAGGAAGGAGAACACCACCTCGTCGATGACGCCCGAATCCCACAGCACCAACAGCAGGGCGATCTCGGCAACTCCCTTGCCCATCAGGCCCGAGGCCACCGCGTAGGGCACCGTCAGGCGGGACAAATAGGCGCCGATAAACGCCCCAACGAAGTTGCCGAACAAGGGGATGAGGGCGAGGGCCACCATTGTCCATACCGGCAGGGTGATGAAAGAAAAGCTGAAATTCAGGCCGGCGGACGCGAAGAACAGGGGCACGAACAGGCCCTCCGCCACGCTGCGCAGGCCGGGCGTGATCTCCCGCCTTACCTGGTAGGACAGACCGGAAAGCGAAGCCCCAAACAGCAGAGCGCCCAGCGAGCCGTGGAGCCCGATGAGCTCGGCTCCCCAGACGATCAGGAACAGGAAACCAAGAAGGAGGCCCAGAGACAGCTGCGGCACCTGGATCACCCGTTGCAGCAGCGCGACCACGGGCGGGAGGACCCGGGAGGACAGGATCCATGACGCCACCGCAAAGCCGGCGACCTTGCCCAGCAGAATCAGGATGCCCACCGGCGAAACCTCATGCACGTGTTCGCCGATACTGAAGCCGATTATCAGGAGGACAATCAACTCCGAGATGACCACGACGGTGAAAATTTGCATTCCCACCGGTTCTTTGAGGCGACCGTCGTCAACCAGCACCTTGGCCACAATACCGAGGCTGGTCATGGAAAGGATCCCCGCGAGTGCGAGAGCCTCGGTGAAAGCGAGCCGCAGGCCGAAATCGAACACCAGGTCGGTGGTCACCAGCATGGAGATACCGAGGGAAAGGACCACGGAGAGTACAGCGGCCAGGAAGTAGTGGCCCCTTAGACTCGCCATGAAGCTCGAAATGTCGATCTCATCCAAGCCGATGAGGAAGAAAAATATGAATATTCCCAGGGTCAGCAGGAGTTCAATATGCAGCGTGGAATCGATAGACCACAGACCGGTCAATTGCATGACGGGGCCCAGGAGGATACCGGCCGAAGCGTAGGCGACTATCGCGTTCAGACGCAGGCGGCGAAACATTCCTTCGAACAACTTGGCGACTATTATCAGCGTGCCAAGAGCCACCAAACCCTCTCTGAGTTCAATGGAACTCCCGCCTACACTGAGCAATTCCGTAATGTCAAGGAACGCCAATTGTTCCACAAGCATATTGCATGTCTCCGAGGAAAGGGTTGGAAGGAACTCGAAGGGTGCCGAGGAAAAAGTGTTTATGTCTTCAGGAATCTCACGTTAGATGATCCGCCATTCGGCCGCCCATTATTTCGCAATTCGGGCAGTCGTACAAGCGGTTTGGTGCCCTGTGATAAACTTGGCGAACCCCTTTTTGAACGCAAAACACGGAGGAATCGCGATGCCGTCCGCCGAAGCTGTAGTACTTCCCGACAACGTTCGTCCCATCCACTATGACCTGACACTAACGCCGAATTTCGGCGATTTCACATTTGCCGGTGAGGTGGACGTGACGGTGAGCATGGAACCCGGAACGACGGAGATCATGCTCAACTGCTCTGAGATCGAGATACATTCGGCGGCGATCAGTTGGACCGACGCCCGCGGCGCACAGGAACAGGCAGCCACCAACATCGCTTACGACGCTGACGCCGAAACCGCGACGATCAGCATCCCCGGCATTTCGGTGGACGGCCTGGTGGGCAACCCGCACCTGCGGATGTCGTTCACCGGCGAACTGAACGACAAGTTGCGGGGGTTCTATCGCAGCCAATACACCAACCCCGAAGGCGAGACCGCCTACTTGGCGACCACTCAGTTTGAGGCCACGGACGCCCGGCGGTCTCTGCCCTGCTGGGACGAGCCGGCGGCCAAGGCGACCTTCCAGGTCACGCTGAACGTGCCGGAGGAAATGGAAGCGGTTTCCAACACGCCCATTATCGAGGAAACGCGGAGCGGGGACGGCCTGAAGACCCTGCTGTTCGACAAGACCCCAGTGATGTCGACCTACCTGCTGGCGTACGTGATCGGCGACCTGACTCACATCGAAAAAGAAGCGGCCGACGGAACCGTGGTCGGGATATGGATGACCCGCGGCAAGGAGGAACAGGGCCAGTTTGCGCTGGATACGTCGGTCAAACTGCTCTCCTTCTTCAACGACTACTTTGGCATCCCCTACCCGTTGCCCAAGCTGGACCACCTGGCGATCCCGGACTTTGCCGCTGGCGCGATGGAGAACTGGGGCTGCGTTACTTACCGCGAGACGGCGCTGCTCGTCGACCCGCAGAACTCGTCGGCGGGCACTCGGCAGCGCGTCGCCGAAGTTGTAGCCCATGAGATGGCGCACATGTGGTTCGGCGACCTGGTGACCATGGAATGGTGGGACGATCTCTGGCTGAACGAGAGCTTCGCCACCTGGGTTGGGACCAAGGCGGTTGACTGGTTGTTCCCGGAATGGTCGATGTGGACGCAGTTCGTCAACATGGACACCAACCGGGCGTTCAACCTGGACGGCCTGAAGAACTCCCATCCCATCGAACAGGAAGTGGCCAACCCTGCCGAGGTGAGCCAACTATTCGATGCCATCAGTTACAGCAAGGGCGGTTCCGTTCTGCGGATGCTGGAACACTTCCTGACCCCCAACGTGTTCCGCATCGGGCTGAACACCTACCTGACCCGCCATTCCTACCAGAACGCGCGCACCACCGATCTTTGGACCGCGCTGGAGGAATCATCAGGGCAGCCGGTGAACTCCATCATGAGCAGTTGGACCGGCCAGACCGGATACCCGGTGCTGGACGTGGCCGCAACCAACACCGCAAACGGGTTGTCACTTGAAGTGCGGCAGGAGCGGTTCGTTTTCGACTCGGTGCTTGGAGAGGACAGCAGCGACGACGAGGAGCAGGTCTGGCCAGTGCCGTTGACCGTCGCTGCTGACGGTGCCGCGGTCACAGCGCACCTAGTCAGCGGAGCCACCGGCACGGTGGAGGTTGCCTCGCCCACGCAGCCCGACTGGTTCAAGGTCAATCCTGACCAGACCGGGTTCTACCGGGTGAACTACACGGATACGGACCGGGAAAAGTTGGCCTCCCTGGTAGCGGACCGGACGTTGCCGGCGACCGACCGGCTGGGTATCCAGAACGATGCGTTCGCCCTGTCGAAGGCCGGGTTGCTGCCGGTCACGCGTTTCCTGGCGTTGGCGGAGTCCTACCAGGACGAAACTGACGCGTCGGTCTGGAGCGATCTGGCGACCAACCTGCGTGAGATCGAAAGTCTGATTTCCGACGAGCCGTATCTGGGCGCGTACCACGCCTTTGGCCGGCGATTGTTCGGTCCGGCAGCGCAGCGTTCCGGCTGGGAGGCGCGACCGGGCGAAGGACACCTGGACTCGCTGACCCGGTCAACCGTGCTCAGCCAGGCTGGCGTGTACGGAGACCCGGATGTCATCGCGCAGGCCCGGGAACTGTTTGAGGCCTACCAGGTCAATCCCGCGAACGTGCGGCCGGACCTGCGCGGTGTGGTGTTCAGTCTGGTCGCGCAATCAGGAGATCGTGCGGTTTACGATCGCATGTGGGACCTTGAGAGGGCGGCCGAGCTGCACGAGGAGAAGATCCGGTTCTTGATCTCGATGGCGCGGTTCCAACAGGAGGAGCTGCTGCGCGAAACCCTGGATCGCTCTCTCACCGACGACGTGCGGTTGCAGGACACGATATTTGTCGTTTCTGCCGTGGCGGCGAACAACCGGGGTCGCAGTCTGGCTTGGGAATTCCTGAAGGAGCAGTGGGACGAGTTCGACCGCCGTTACGGCGGCGGGGGCTTCGGGCTGATGCGGCTGGTTGCCATCACCAACGCGTTCTCCACCAACCAGCAGCGGAACGACGTGGAGGCATTCTTCGAAGCGCACCCGACGCCAGCAGCCGAGCGTACGATTCGCCAGGCGTTGGAGCGCATCGCGCTCAACGTGGCCTGGCTGGACCGCAACCGGGACGAGTTGGCGTTATATTTCGGTTAGGACGGCCGCGGCGACATCCTGTCGAGTGAATCTTGACTGAAACCGTTCAAAAATGAGGGGCGATGCCTTAAAGCACTACGATGGACGAGTTTGAAATACTCGGTCAGATTTCTGAAATAGAGATTATCGCAGTTGGCCGTTCGATCCGCGGTCTTGAGCGCCTTCAAAGGCTCTATGGGCGAGGAAGATGGAGAAAACTCAAGGGAATAGCGACTGTGCGCTACTTGGATGGGACAGTAGACATCGCTGAAGTGCACCGGTACGAAGCGAATGGCATCGGTAGGAGAGATCCAAAGATAAAGCGCATCCTGTGAAGGAGAAAGCATGAAACCTCGATACGTCGTTTGTATCGAAAATGGTGGCTATAAGGCCTCGCTAGAGGTTCGCAAAATCTACCGAGCGTTGCCCGACGAGCCCGCAGACAAAATCGGATGGATCCGGGTCATTGATGAGTCGGAAGAGGATTACCTATTCCCGGGCAAGTACTTTTTGCCTATTGAACTTACGGAAGATCTCGAGCACGCACTGGCTATAACCGCATGATACTGGCATGACCGCCAGTCCCCGACGTAGCCGTCAGATCGTCCGCCAACGCCTCAATCCGCTCCCGCTGGGGAATGCAGTCCAACCACCGTTGCGGTATGGCGGACGCGCCATAACGCGCTCCCAGCACTGCTCCGGCCACGGCTGCGTTGGTATCGGTGTCACCGCCGGCGGCGACAGATGCAACCAGCGCATCGTCGAAATTGAGAGGCGTGGCCGCGGCCCAGAGGCCGAACTGGGCGGCGAGCAGCGTGTGCCCGATGAGCCGGTGGTCGCGCATGAGCCAGTCCGCGTCAGGAGGTGGCTGGCTTCCGTGCCTGATCGCGTCCAGCGCATCCGCAGGGATGCCATCGGAGATGGCCTGGGCGGCCAGGTCGGGGCAGCCGTCCGCACGGGCCGCTTCCATAAGCCCCGTCAGATCCGCAGCCTCGCCGTTGATCAGCGCGGCGATCACGGCGTTGACGAGGATGCAGGACCACTGGCAGGTGGCCGCGTAGTGGGTTACGGCGCACGTTATCGCGGAATCGGCGATGAGCCGTTCCGGATCATTGCAGCGGGCGATAGCCACCGGTGCGCAGCGCATGACCCCGCCGTTGGGGGCGATGCGGTTTCTGCGCTCGTAAACGATGCGAGCCGGTTCGGGGAGTGGCCTGCCGGTGGACAGTTGGTCGATCACCTCGCGGGTGGTGATGCCGATGCCCCGTCCGTTCTCGCGTTCCCAGACGACCAGGCGGTCGGCGAAGTCGCGGGCGTAGTCGCCTCCCTCCAGCAGGGCTTCACCCAGATCGACGGCCTGGGCGAGGTCGTCGTCCATGGGCCGGTTTGCTTCCCTTGGGTCGATCTCGGTTAGCCCGTCGGGGTAATCGGCGGCGATCCAGTCGTACCGGTCGCCCTCCACGGGCAGGCCCAGCAGGTTGCCGACAGCAAGGCCAAGTAATACGCCACGGGCTCGGTCGGTGAGGTCGGCTTGCGACGGGTCGGCAGAGACGGTGCGGGTGATGAATCGGCCCACTGTCGGGGCCTGGGTTACGATACCCGGATCGGTCATGGGAGCGTTCCTCCAAGCTGATTCACGAACGACGAGAGGGGCGATTAGGAGTGATTCCAGTTTGACACCCCTGCCGAATGCGGGTAGCCTTGATTGTGATTTACGGAACAAATGGCACTGAGATTATGGATTATTTGAAACGCATCAACGAGTTGAAATCGTTGCTTCGCGAACGTATTTTGATCACCGACGGCGCGATGGGCACCCAGATCCAGGCGAGGAACCTGGGGCCTGATGATTTCGGGGGCGCAGAGTATGAAGGGTGTAACGAGTACCTGAACATAACCCGGCCCGACGTGATCGACGACATCCACCGCGGATACCTGGACGCCGGCGCGGATATCATACAGACCAACACCTTCGGCGCAACTGCGCTGGTGCTGGGCGAGTATGACCTGGCTCACGAGGCACGCCGTATCAACCGCGAGGCCGCAGCCATCGCCAGGCGGGCCGCAGACGACGCGACTGCGCTGGACACAGACAAGCCGCGTTTCGTGTACGGAGCCATGGGCCCGACCACGCGAACGATATCGGTCACCGGCGGCCTGACCTTCGATGAGTTGGCGGCCGATTACCACCAGCAGGCGTCCGGCCTCATCGAGGGCGGCGCCGACGTGCTCGTGCTGGAAACGGGCCAGGACACGATCAACATCAAGGCCGGGCTGGAAGGGATCGATCGAGCGCGCGCCGAGCTGGACACTGACGTCCCGGTAGCGGTGCAGGGAACCATCGAACCCATGGGCACGCTGCTGGCCGGCCAGGACGCCGAGGCGTTCTACACCTCTCTGGCGCACCGTGACCTGCTCTGGGTAGGGTTCAACTGCGCCACCGGTCCGGAGTTCATGACGGACCACATACGCACGCTGAACGAGCTCTCTCAGTTCGGTATCGCCTGCGTACCCAACGCGGGTCTGCCCGACGAGGATGGCAACTACAACGAGACGCCGGAAATGTTGACGGCCACGCTGGAGCGGTTCGCGTCCAACGGCTGGCTGAACGTGACCGGCGGCTGCTGCGGCACCGGACCGGACCACATCCGTCATCTGGTCGAGGCAATGGCCGACAAGAAGCCACGGGTGACCGAGCCGCCGCTGGAAACCCGGGTTTCGGGCATCGAAGCCGTCGTTGTGAACGAGGATACGCGACCGACTATTGTTGGCGAACGCACCAACGTGCTGGGCAGCCGGCGTTTCAAGCGGCTGATCGCTGGCGAACGGTTTGAGGAAGCAGCCGAGATCGGTCGACGCCAGGTGCGCAACGGGGCGCATGTGCTGGACGTGTGCCTGCAGGATCCGGACCGTGACGAGACGGCGGACGTGATCAAGTTCCTGGATCAGTTGAACCGGCGGGTCAAGGCGCCGATCATGATCGACTCCACAGATGCCGCGGTGATCGAGGAGTCGCTGAAGCGACTGCAGGGTAAGTCCATCATCAACTCCATCAACCTGGAGGATGGCGAGGAACGATTCCAGCGCGTGGTGCCTCTGGCGCGGCGATACGGAGCCGCTCTGGTGGTGGGATGCATCGATGATGACCCCCAGCAGGCGCAGGCGATCACCCGCGAGCGGAAACTGGAGATCGCCCAACGGTCTCACCAACTGCTGACTGAAAAATACGGTGTGGCGGAACAGGACATCATCTTCGACCCGCTGGTATTCCCCGCGGGAACTGGAGACGTGAACTACGTTGGTTCGGCGGCGGAGACCATCGAAGGCGTGAAGATGATCAAGGAGGCGTTGCCCCGAACCAAGACGGTGCTCGGCATTTCCAACGTTTCTTTCGGGCTGCCCGCGGCCGGCCGCGAGGTGTTCAACTCGGTTTTCCTGTACCACTGCACGCAGGCCGGGCTCGACATGGCCATCGTCAACTCGGAGATGATGCAGCGTTACACCACCATTCCCGAGGAAGAGCGCAAACTGTCCGAAGACCTGATCTGGAACCGTGGCGAGGATCCGGTGGCGGCCTTCGCGGCGCACTTCCGCGACCGGGCGCCGCGGGCCACGGCAGAGGAGCGGTTGGCGTTGCCGCTGGACGAGCGTCTGGCACAGTGCATCATCGAAGGGAGCAAGGAAGGATTGGCCGATGACCTGGACCTGGCGCTGCAGGAAAGGGAGCCGCTGGCGATCATCAACGGTCCGTTGATGGCCGGGATGGACGAGGTCGGCCGGCAGTTCAACGCGAACCAGTTGATCGTCGCCGAGGTGCTGCAGAGCGCTGAAGCCATGAAGTTCGCGGTGGCCCACCTGGAACCGCACATGGAGCGATCGGACGCTGCGTCGCGGGGACGGGTGTTGCTGGCGACGGTCAAGGGCGATGTCCACGACATCGGCAAGAACCTGGTGGAGATCATCCTGTCCAACAATGGCTACAGCGTGATCAACCTCGGAATCAAGGTGGCGGCCCAGGAGTTGATTGCGGGTTACCGCGAGCATCAACCGGACATAATCGGGTTGTCGGGGCTGCTGGTGAAATCGGCACAGATGATGGTCGAAACGGTGCAGGACTTCCGCACGGCAGGCATCGCGGCTCCGGTACTGGTCGGCGGCGCGGCCCTGTCCAACCGGTTCACGCGACTGCGGATCGCTCCGGAGTACGACGGACTGGTGGCGTATTCTCCAGATGCCATGACCGGACTGGCGCTGGCCAACGTGATTCGGGACGACGACGAGCGCGAGCGTTTGATCGCACGTCTGGAGATCGAAGGCGTCGAGCTGGCCGAACAAGTGGCCGCCCGTGGGTAGCCCCGCCACAGCAGCCGGTGTCACCCCGCTGGAAACGTCGCCTCGGCCGCCCGACCTGCGGCTCCACGTGCTGGACGACTACGACCTGGACGAGATCTTCGGGTACATCAACCCGCAGATGCTCTACGTCCGCCACCTGGGGTACCGGGGACGTTTCTGGGAGGCATTGCGGGAGGATGAGCCCAAGGCTGTGGAACTGCACCGGCAGGTCCAGCGCATCGAAGAAGTGATGCTGTCGCGTTCCGATATCATCGCCAGCGCGGTGTTCAAATTCTTCCCGTGCCGTTCCGACGGGCAATGGTTGATTGTTTACGAGCCGGACGGCGCGAAAGAACTGGAACGGTTCTACTTCGGCAGACAGCAGGAACGCGAAGGTCTGTGCCTGGCCGACTACGCGCGCCCGGTCGGAGAGGGTCCCAACGATTACCTCGCGATGTTCACGACCAGCGTGGGCCCGGGCATACGCGACCTGTCCGAAAAGTGGAAGAACGAAGGCCGATACCTGGACTCGCACACCCTGCAGGCTCTGGCCATCGAGTCGGCTGAGGGCTTCGCGGAGTTGCTGCACAAGCGGATCCGCACCATGTGGAATATCGGCGAATCCTCGGGCTTGAAGGTGAACGGCGAGGATGAACTCCGGGACCTGTTCCGGGCCAACTACCGGGGCAAGCGGTTCTCATTTGGATACCCCGCGTGTCCCCGTCTGGAAGACCAGGAAAAGCTGTTCGCCCTGCTGGACGTGACCGCGAACATCGGGGTCGAGTTGACGGATGGCTACATGATGGACCCCGAGGGCTCGGTTTCAGCCGTGGTGTTCCACCATCCCGAGGCCAAATATTTCAACCTGGACGAGGCGGACATCGAGAGGCTGGAAGCCGAAGTTGCGCAGATGCCGCAGGCTCGATAGGCCATGGAATTGCGATTGCCCGGCGAGCCCGTATGCCCAAAGGCTACGGGCTATATTTTTGCGCCGGGAGCAACCTGCCGTGCAGACCGCCGGCGGCCCTGGTTACTGGGCGGTGAATCCTCCGTCGACAACCAGTTCAGCGCCAGTGATGTAGGACGCCTCGTCGCTGGCCAGGAAGAGGACGGCGTATGCAACCTCTTCACGATTGCCGACGCGCTTCATGGGAATGTTTGCCATCATCGCGGAGCGGGTTTCCGAGGCGGCCGACCCACCGGCCATCGGAGGCATGAGGCCGGGATGGACCGAGTTGACGCGGATGCCGGCCTCGGCCCAACGCACGGCTGCGGATTTGGTCATCAGGCGAACCGCGCCTTTGGAGGCGTTGTACCCCATGTGGATGAAGTCCTGGCCGACGATGCCCGAAATGGACGAGATGTTGACGATGCTCCCCCCGTCACCCTGTTCCATCGCGGCGATAGCATGTTTCATGCCGAGGAATGCGCCCTTGGCGTTGATGTTCAGCAGGCGATCCCAGGTGGTCGTCCCCAGGTTGTCCTCCTCGTCGTAGCCGGAAATCCCCGCGTTGTTGACCAGGATGTCCAGCCGGCCATGTCGGCCAACCGTGTCGGCGATGACCTGCCGCCAGTTGTCCTCATCGGTCACGTTGAGGTGTGCGAACTCGGCGCTGCCGCCGTTGGAAACGATGTCGTCGGCCACCCGTTGGCCGGTGTCGTCGGTAACGTCGCACACGACCACGGTGGCTCCCTCCTCGGCGAAGAGGCGGGCTTCGACCTCGCCCATGCCGCGGGCGGCTCCGGTCACGATGGCGATTTTGCCTTCCAGCCTGGGCATCGGGATCCTCCTCCGGTACACATGAACCGAACCTTGACGGCCGGATTATAGCACTGCCGCCGGCCCTCCCTGCCCTCGGAATTGAGGTATCAATGACGACCATCCAGACCACCGATGTGATGCCGGCCGCCCTCCGGCCCGGCGGATCTCCGAACACGAGCGCCGGCAATGATCGAGCCCACGCAGGAACCATTCCGTGTCCTCGCTATACCGCGGTGATAGACGTCGGATCCGGGTCGGCGCGGGCAGTGGTAATGCAGGTCAATCATGGCGGCGGCATCGAGATCGTTGCCCAGCAACGGGTGACGCTCAATCTGATGAGCCACGTGGGGAGTGACGGATACCTGGACGGACAGGGACTGACGAGTACGCTGGACGCGCTGGAGGACTTTGCGCTGGTGGCGCGGGCGTACGGGATCGAAACTATCCACGCGGTAGGCACTGCCGCGCTGCGCGAGTCGGGCAATGCCGAGACGATCACGAATGCGGCCGAGCAAAGGTTCGGCATACCGCTGCGGATCATTGATGGTTCTGATGAGGCGGCCTATTGCTTCGTCGGCGCGATCCACGGCCTGGGTGCACAGGATGGGCTCCTGGCGGATATCGGCGGCGGCAGCACCGAGGTGGTGCAGTTCCGAGACCGGGAGCTGGGATCGAGCCTGTCTCTGCCCCTGGGCAGTCTACGGATCGCCAATCAGTTCGATCTCGGTGACCGGCCGGCCGCAGATTCGGTGCGGGCGGCGTACGACCACGTGCGAACGGCGCTCACCAATGCCGGGGTCGAGCCGCTACCAGATGGCGCAACCCTGGTTGGATCCGGAGGATCAGTGCGGTTGCTGTCCCGGCTGGACCGGCTGCGTGAACCTTATCCCATTATCAAACTGCACGGATATGAGATTCGCGCCTCCGCCCTGGTGGAGCAGATCGAACAATTGTCTGCGATGTCGCGGATCGATAGAGCCAGTATCCCCGGTATGAATCCGGAGCGGAGTCATTCCATAATCGGCGGCGGCGTGGTTGCGCACGCGTTGATGCAGCACCTGGGTACGGATCGGCTTCTTGTCTCCGGACAGGGACTGCGCGAAGGTCTGGCGCGCCACCCGGACCCGCCGTCTCTGTGCGAGAACGTACGGCTGCCATCGCTGGAATCGGTGAGATCGGAATCGCTGTCGGATCTGGTGGGAAGGTTTGCGGATCGATTTGGTCAGCGTGGCGAGAGGCGGGCCGAGCTGGCCGGACGAATCGCCGACGCGGTGTGGAACGGGGAGAACCGTCAGTTGGCGAATTCGCTGCGCTGCGCTGCCAGGCTCCTCGATATCGGAAACGCGGTGGACTATTACAATCGCCTCAATCGGACTGCGAGTATAATAGTGCGAACCGACCTGCCTGGTTTTACCCACGCGGAATCGGCGCAGATCGCGACCACGCTGCTGGCCGCCGAATTTGGGGCCCTGCCGCGCCGGTTTCGACAGAACAGGCTGGTGTCGCCGGAAGAGTTGCAGCTGATTGATCAGGCGGCTGTCATGCTGTTAACGGCGGACGAATTGGACGGCAGAATGCCACACGGCATGGCGGCAAATGCGGTTACAATAAGCCGACACGAAGGAACCTGGCGGATCCAGACTCCGAGTTGGTCGACAGTGGCTGCTGCCGGTTTGCCGGAAAAATGGAAAAAGGCGTTCGCGGAAGACGTACGAATTGAAAGGGGTGCACGATGACCGTATTGCAAGAAGAGCACGCGTACAAGATGGGCGAACGCTACGGGCTACATCCCGACGATGGGCAGTACCCCGGCAAACTGATTATCGTCGAGGGCATTGATGGCTCCGGCAAGAGCACGCAAATCGACCTCCTGGGCAAATGGCTGAACAGCCAGAACCTGGTCACCGTGTTCACCGAGTGGAACTCGTCGCCCATCGTGCGACGGACCACCAAGCGCGGCAAGGTCGAAGAATTGCTGACGCCGATGTCGTTCAGCCTGATCCACGCCGCCGACTTTGCCAGTCGGGTCCACGCGCAGATCCTGCCGGCGCTTCGTGCCGGCGCGGTCGTGCTGGCGGACCGCTACGTGTTCACCGCGTTTGCGCGCGATGCGGCTCGTGGCGTCAACCGTGAGTGGCTGCGGCGAGTCTACTCGTTCGCGGTCCAGCCTTCGCTGGCGCTGTATTTCAAGGTGCCGCTGGACGTTTCCATTCACCGGATCACGGTGGGGCGCGAGGAACTCGGCTACTATGAGTCCGGCCAGGACATGGGCTTTTCCAACGACCGGGAGGAGTCCTTCCGAATGTTCCAGGGCAAACTGCTCCAAGAGTACGACGCCCTGACCGAAGAGTTCGGCCTGATGACCATCGACGCCACGCAACCGATCGCCGTGCAGCAACAGCAGGTGAGAAAGTACGTGGAGCCTCTGCTGGAAGACGTGATGGCGATCCGTGGCCAAAGCGTCCCGGAGGCTTTGGGTCGCGCGGGGCTCACCGGACGTTACATCACCTCGCCAGTGCGGCGTAGGCTGACCGAACAGGAAGCGCTGGCAGCGGCCAAATCCGACGGTTAGGGCGATACCGCCGAGTTGGGCACCGCCCGAAGAATATACCGACGTGAGTGACAACCGGGAGCGACAACGATGAACGAAGTCAGGTTCTACGGTCACACCCCACCGGGAGCCGGAGACGAAGAAACGCCGGGTCGCCTGGTGGTGGTGGAAGGCACCGACGGCGTGGGTCGATCAACGCAGATCGCCATGCTGCGGGAATGGTTGGAAGCCGAAGGGTATGCGGTTTTGGTGACGGGATTCCGGAGGTCGGAACTGGCCGCCAACGGGATTGACCGGGCGATGCGTGGCAACACGCTGGACCCTATGACGCTCAACCTGTTCTACGCCACCGACTTCTGGGACCGGCTGGAAAAGAACATCGTACCGGCCCTGCGCTCCGGAATGGTGGCCCTGGTCGACCGGTACATCTTTTCGATCATCGCCCGGGCCAGAGTGCGCGGCGTGTCACCGCGGTGGCTCAACGACGTGTTCGAATTCGCGGTGGTGCCCGACATCGTCCTTTATCTGGATGTGGACGTCGAACACCTGGTGCCGCGTGTGCTGTCAGTGCGTCAACTGGACCATTGGGAATCCGGTGAGGACTTCCTGCGCGGACCTGACCTGTACGAAAACTTCATCACGTACCAGTCAGCCCTGATCGACGAATTCCGCGAATTGGCCAAAGAGCACCAGTTCGTCACTGTGGACGGTCGCGGAAGCGTTGGCGACGTTTTTCAGGCCTTGCAGACCGAAGTCGGCAAGGCCCTGGACGGCATGGGCGGTTAGGCGGGCCTGCTACAGGCCCAGGGCATCCGCCAGGCGGCGGCGGTGGAACTTCGGGTCGCCCAGGAACTGGTAAAGCGTGCGCGACGCGGTCGTGTGCAAGGTCAGTCCATACTCGGTGGTGCTGCCGGCGCCGGCGTGAACCTCATGAGCGTGGTTGCACGCGTTGTAGTAGGCGGCGCTGCTCACCGCTTTGGCCAGGTGGACACTGTCGGCGGCGTCCCGCTCCGAATCGAGCTTCCATAGCGCTTCGTAGGTGGTCCAGCGGGCTGCGTCCAGCTCGTTGACGAGGTTGATGATGTGGTCCTGGACCCGCTGGAACCGTCCTATGGGCGTTCCGAACTGGATCCGGGTGCGGCTGTAGTCCACGGACATCTCGTACACCTGCTGCGAGCCGCCCACTTGGAAGGCGCAAAGCAGGGGTATGGACGCGGCAACGGCACGCTCCAGCGCGTCCCAGCCGCCGGCGAATGTAGCGCCAAGGATCGCGGAAGGCGCAATCTGCACGCCGTCCAGCCGAACTTCCGCCAGGTTCCAGGCGAAACCCTCCAGCCTGCGGATCGACACGCCCGGCGCATCGGCCGGGATGATCGCCAAGCCCACGTGCTGCCGGTTCTCGGTGCGCACGGCGCAGATGAGATCGGTGGCGGACGTGGCGTCGTACACGTAGACCTTGGTGCCGGAGATGCGATACCCGTCGCCGCTGGCCGTGGCCAGGGTCTGAACGTCGGATTCGTCCCACTGGTAGTCGGCCTCGGTGATCGCCAGGGCCACGGTGCGGCGCCCGGATGCGAGGTCGGGCAGCAGGGAACGCTTCTGATCGGTGGTTCCGGCTTCCAGGATTGCCAGGGCGCCCAGTGCGGCGCTGCTCAGGTGTGGCCCGGGCACGGGGCCGCGACCCAGTTCTTCAAACAACACGCCAGCGTCAGTGAACGAGCCGCCTTCGCCCCCGAATTCGGTGGGGATGATGATGCCCAGCCAGCCCGTGCCGGCCAGCTTCTGCCAAGGTTCAGAGGGCGCGCTCTGTCCGGTGGCGGACAACTCGAGCAGAGTTTCCTTGGGGTATTCGGTGTCGACAAAACGGCGAACTGCTGCCTTGAGCATTTCCTGTTCTTCGTTGAGGGCCAGATCCATTGGGTCGATTACTCCTGAATTGCGGCAACGCCGGGGACGTTGCCGCGTCAAACGAACTGTCTAGGCAGGTGAGATCAGGCGAGGGCGCCGGCGCGTTCGCGTTGCTGGCGTCCGATGCCGATGCGGCGGGCCATGATGACCTTCTGGATGTCGGTGGTGCCGCCCGGATGAAGGGCGATGATGGCGGCCCGCTGGTGGGACTCGAAGTTGCCTTCACCTGCGCCCCACTGCTCGTCCTTAGTCAGTGCTGCCGGGCCGAGAATATCGAGGATGCCGGTGGCGACGCGGAGGCCGGATTGCTTGCGGAAGTAGGATGCCTGGGGTCCCTCATACGTGACGTTGGCTCCGCTGTGGCGCATCCAGTAGTTGCGCAGCTGGAACAGGCGGCCGATTTCGGCATCGATGTAGATGTCGACCAGGCGCTCGCGCACGTCAGGGTCCTTGCTCAGGGCTTCGCCGCGACGGTTGTTGGTCTTGCAGTAGTCGAAGAGGCGGTCGACGATCCAGTTGCGGCCGATGCGGCCGCCGGTGCCGTGCTCCAGCTCAAGGTGCGTGGTGGCGACCTTCCAGCCTTCGTTTTCACCGCCGATGAGGTTGCGAGCCGGCACGCGAACGTTGTCAAAGTAGACGATGTTCTTCACACCGGAACCCGCCCCAGATTCGCCGGCCGAGGACAGAAGATCCATCGGGAAGACGCTGATGCCAGGAAGATTGGACGGCACCATGAACCAGCTGAGGTTGTGGTGACGGTCGCCTTCCGGGTCAGTGCAGGTAATGGTCCACATGTAGTCGGAGCCGTGGGCGCTGCCCACGTAGACCTTCTGGCCGTTGATGACATAATCGTCGCCGTCGCGCCGGGCCGCGGTCTTGGCGTTGGCCAGGTCAGAACCCGCCTCCGGCTCGGTCAACAGTTGCCAGGTGCGGATTTCGCCCTTGAAGATCTTGGGCAGAAATTCCTGCTTCTGCTCCTCCGAACCCCACACGAGGATGGAGTTGCCGCCTAGGCGTCCGCCCGAGTCGTAGTACGGAGGAAGCGACAGGTTGTAGTTGTCGATCTCCTCTTCCAGGACGACCGAGTGGTCCACGGTCAGTCCGCCTCCACCATATCCCTGCGGCGCGGTGGGCCAGAGCCATCCCTTGTCGCCCAGTCGGCGGCCCAACTCGCGGCGAAGCTGGTACTGCTCGTAGGTCAGGTCGATGGAGTCGGCCGGGTGCTGGATGCCGCCCGGGATATTGTCGCGCAGCCAGTCCTGTACCTCGGTACGGAAGGCTTCCTGCTCGGCGGTATAACGCGGTTCGAAGTCCATGGTATGCCTCGCACGCGACCGGGCCACGGCCCGGCCGGGATGATTCCGGGAATTAGTCGGCAATTATGCCCTAAGGGGCCGGGTCGGGCAACCGGGAACTTTGGCAGACGACCCGGAGGTTGGAATGTCCGATCATCGGCTCCGCAGCGCCCGGCCCGGCCGCGCGCCGGTGTGCTGGCCGTTGTCGATGACCAGTGCGCCGTTGACGGCTACGTAGTCGATGCCGACCGGGTATTGCACCGGGTCGTCGAAGGTGGATGGAGTGTCGACGCCAGACGGGTCGAACAGGACGAGGTCGGCCTTGGCGCCGTCGCGGATGACGCCGCGGTCGGACAGGCCCAGGCGCCGGGCGGGTGCGCCGGTCATCTTGCGGATTGCCTCTTCCAGGGAGAACAATCCCTCGCCCCGCACGAATTGGGCCAACACGTAGGGATAGGTGCCAAACGTACGTGGATTGGGACGTCCCCCGGTGAGGATGGCGTCGGTGCCGATCATCTGGGCCGGATGGGAGGCGATTTCGCGGATGTTCTCCAGGTTGCCGGTCCGAGCGACGAAGGCCACCTGAAGGTTTTCCTCCAGCAGCAGGTCGCTGACGGCGTCCACCATTCGTCCGCCCCGGTGGGCCGCCAGTTCCTCCAGGGACCGGCCCTCCCATTCCTTGTTCTTGGCCGAGGCGATGTTGGCGAAAATGTAGTTGTCCAGGGTCTGGCCGCCCCACTGAGGCTCGACGGCTCGTACCATCATGTCGCGTACCTTGGGGTCGGCGAGCCTGGTCATCAACGCCTGGGGGCCGCCGGCGTGTACCCAGTATGGCAGCAGGGAATGGAGAATCGTGCTGGCCGCCGGGTAGGGATACTGGTCGAAGGTGACGTCCTGACCGCGGTTGTGGGCCTCGTCGACCAGGCCAGTCATCTGAGAGCCCAGCCCCGCCACGGGACTGTGGTAGTGGGAGATGTGGACGGGTGCGCCGGAACGCTGCCCGATCTCAAGCGCCTCCCGGAATGGATCGAGGAGGCGGTCGCCCAGGGTGTAACGGGCGTGGGTGCAGTAGAAACCGCCCTCTTCGGCGGCCACCGTGGCGATTGCCGCCAGTTCGTTGGTGTCGCTGTAGGCGCCGGGCGCGTAGGTGAGTCCGGTGGTGAATCCGAACGCGCCGTCTCGCATACCCTGTCGGGTGAGGTCGCGCATTGTGTTCAGTTCCGCGTCGGTGGGCAGGCGCGATGACCAACCCATGGCGGCCACGCGGATGGCGGCATGGGGTACGAAATGGAACACGTTGCAGGTGGAGCTGCCGTCGAACAGGGCGAGGAAGTCCGCGACGCTGCTCCAACGGACGTCCGGTGGTTCGCCATTCACTGCCGCCAGGTACACCAGGAGTTGCTCCAGGGCGCGGGGGGTGGTGGGCGCGTAGGAGAGGCCGTCCATGCCCAGAGCTTCGGTGGTTACCCCCTGACGGATCTTGGGCTGATGGTCGGGATCGGTGAGCAGCTTCAGGTCCGAATGGGAGTGCATGTCGATGAAGCCGGGGCAGATCACGTAGCCGCTGGCGTCGACAGTGCGGCCAGCGTCAACCGACGATGTGTCGCCGGTGATGATCTGGATGGTGTCGCCGGCGACGGCAACGCTGGCCCGATAGCCGGCGGATCCGGTGCCGTCGATAACCGTGCCGTTGGCAAATAGCAAATCAACCATATGTGCGCTCCCAATGCCCCGTCGTCGTGCCAAGGCGTCTGTCCCCGGTTGGTCGACCGGGATGCCGTGCATGATACACCGCAGGGATCAGCCGCTGACGGGCCCGGAACGCGCTGTGAACCAATATGGGCTATAATGACGGGCACAACCCCACAGCTAAGGAGAATGGTCATGGCGACAACCGTAGATCGCGACGAAGTTTACGAAGCCCTGCGCACGGTGTACGACCCTGAAATACCGGTGAACGTGGTGGACCTGGGACTGATTTACGATGTGCAGGTCAGCAACGCCAACGATGTTTTCGTGCAGATGACCCTCACGTTCCCCGGCTGCGGCATGGGCCCGCACATTGCCCAGCAGGCCGAGTGGGCCATACAGGACGTGGAAGGCGTTGAAGAGGTCAACATCGAGTTGACATTCGATCCGCCGTGGTCACCTGACCTGATCAGCGAGGAAGCTCGCAACATGCTGGGCATCTAGCCCAAAAGCTGACGGTCGCTCGGTTACGGAGAAAAACCATACGATGGCAACGCCACAGCAGCCCAACGCCCAGCAAAATGCCCGTCTGGAGCAGATCCGGCGACAATGGGAGCAGAAGCGGCAGATCACTGATCGCCTGGCGTCGGTTCGGACGAAAATTGGCGTTTACAGCGGCAAGGGCGGCGTTGGCAAAACCACCGTGGCCTGCAACCTGGCGACCATCCTGGCGAAGCAGGGCGAACGCGTCGGCCTGCTGGACGTGGATATCGACTGCCCGAACGTCACCCGGGTGATGGGCATCACTGACAAGCCGGACTACCGTGAAGGGCAGATCAGTCCGGCGGAAGGCCACGGCGTCAAGGTGGTGTCCATGGCCTTCTTCCAGGAGAACGAGGACGAGGCCATCATCTGGCGCGGCCCGATGATCCACAACGCCATCAACCAGTTTCTCCAGTCGACGGATTGGGGCGAGCTGGACTACCTGATTGTCGATCTGCCCCCGGGCACGTCCGATTCGCCGCTGACCGTCATGCAAACGCTCCCCATGGACGGATTCGTGGTGGTGAGCACGCCGCAGGACCTCGCCATCATCGATGCCAAGCGATGCATCAACATGATCCGCAAGCTGAACCTGAACGTCGTCGGGATAGTGGAGAACTACGCTGGCGACATTTTCGGTGAGGGTGCGGGCCGACAACTGGCGGAAGACATCGACGCCCCGTTCCTGGGCAGCATGTCGCTCAATTCGTCATACCGCGATACCAGCCGACCCACGGTCCTGGTGGACGACACGGTCAGCGGCGAGTATGCCTCCGTGGCCGACGAGTTGCGCCGGAGCCTCAAGGCCCACGGCCGCGAAGCCTAGCCGCGTGTAGCGGTTAGGAAGCCTGCCGCTCTATCCCTTCGTCCAGCGCGGGCAGGGAACCGAAAATCGGTCCCGGCAACTCCACCGGCGCCGGGGAGTCGATTGCGTGCATCCTCAGAAGCGCCGCGACTTCCTGCTGGATGGCTTCCTGGGCGAACGGGTTGAGTTCGCCCATCTGGCGGAATTTCCGATACCGCTGCTTGACCAGCTTGCTGGCGGAAACGCGGCTGGTTTCGGCCAGGTGCTTGTAGATCGAATACTCCAGGGCTTCCACCGCTTGACGCGGGTCCAAATGGGCCCCGCCCGGCGGTTCGGGTATGACCTGATCGATGATGCCAAGTTCCTGGCAGTCACGAGCCGTGAGCATCAACGCCTCGGCAGACTCGCGTGTGAGGTAGCGCTCTCGTCGGGGGCCGCCAACCGCATGGTGCAGGGAAATCGGCGAGTAGATTGAGTACTGTTGCATCAGGATGCGGTCGGAGAGGCTCAATGCCAGGGCGGCTTCGTTCCCCGCCTCGCCGATGATCACGGACACGACCGGCGTCTCTGCCTCGAGCATCATTGACAGGCTGCGGGCGATGGCATTGCCCACCCCGTGTTCCTCCGATTCCAGTCGCGGGTCAGCGCCCTGGGAATCGATGAGGGTGATCAGCGGCAGATTGAACCTGGCGGCCAGGCCGATTATCCGCTGCGCCTTGCGCAGACCGTCGGGATGGACGTGGTAACGGCTGCGGTCGGTGTCGTGGGAATGGATGCGCTGCTGACCAATGACGGCGACGGGGTGACCCCGCAGCAGGCCGATGCCTCCGACCACGGTGCGGTCGTCGCTGCTGACGCGGTCGCCGCAAATCTCGAAGAAGTCTTCAAGGATGTGGCGCATGTAATAGAGGGCGTCGGGGCGCTCGTCATGGGTGGCGGCCTCTACCGATTCCCAAGTCTCGGTGTCATCGGTGTCCGGTGCCTGCAGGCGGGAGACGGCGCGGCGCCCGAGGCGGATCCCTTCCGGCTCCACCAGAAGAGTGAGCAGTTGGCTGATCCGTGACCGGAGTTGTTCGCGATCAACCACGTTGTCCAGGAGGCCCCGGCGCAGGTGGTATTCGGCCGTGTGCACGTCGGGCGGGACCTGCCGTCCCGTCGCCTCGATCATGGCGCGGATTGGCGACAGACCCACGACGGAGCCGGGTTCCGCGATGATGAGGTCGGCGAGGTTGGCGAAACTGCCGTAGGCCTGGCCGGTGGAAGGATTGGCCAGCACGGCGATAAAAGGCAATGATCCTTCCCGCAGTTTGTTTACCGCGGTGACCGTCTTGGCCATCTGCATCAGCGACAGCACGCCTTCCTGGGTTCGTGCCCCGCCACCGGTGACCAGGGCGACGACGGGAAGATCCCGTCGGGTGGCGTGCTCAAAAGCCAGGGCTACTTTTTCGCCGACCACGCTGCTCATGCTGCCACCCATGAACCCGTAGTCCAGCACGACGAGCACGACGTTTCGGCCGTCGATTTTGCAGGTCCCGGTGACGGCCGCCTCGGTCAGCCCGGTGCGGTCCTGGCTCTGGGTTAGCTGCTCATCGTAGGTCGTGCGGTTGGAAAACGCCAAAGGGGCTACGGAGCGCACGTACCGGTTCTGCTCACGAAAGGTGCGGCGGTCAGCGAGTAGCTCGATGCGCTCCCGTGCAGAAAGGGTGTAATGGAAACGGCAGTAAGGGCAAACCCGGTAATCGAGGTACGCCTTCGAGTCGCTGATCTGCTCGTGGCAGTACAGGCAGTGGTCATGCACCGTAGACAGGTACATCTCCTCCAGCTCGTCGCCGTCGCTGAAGAGATGCACCAAGAAGTTGGTCAGGTTGCGGACCGGCACCTAAACCCTCCTTTAGTTGCCGAGAAAAGCCGACAGCCGTACCACGGGCGGTTCCGATAGGCTTTTGCAGGTCCTCAGGCCGCTCCATTTATATCATTTTACACAATAGCAATTTCGGCTATCCACCGGTTTCGGGATCAAATGCAATCGGATTGTTTCACCCGTGGCCGGATAGGGCGACGCTGTTGAAGCCCTGTCCAGCTTCGCCCGCCACACCCGGGGAGATCGCGATTCGTGCCCAGTTACCGGAGTGCATGACCCGCTGATCATACGCGTGGTTCGGCGCCGGCGGATCGGCGTTCGAACCTGATTAAGGTCGCGGCAGCCTCTGCCGAGTCCAGCCTGACAGCAGCCCATTCGGCGATCCGGCTCCCAGCAATCCAGGCGATCCCTCGGGGAGTTACTACCAGTGGGATGCGCTCCCGCCAATGGCGGGGAATCCTGGCGTCGGTGAAAATATCCTGCAGCTTGCGGGACCCGGACATGCCCAACGGCTGCATGCGGTCACCCGGTTGCCAGTTGCGTACGATGGCGCCTTCCCGAAGGGATTCGGAAGACAGGTAAGTGGCCAGCGGGTTTCCCGTATCCAGGGAGGCGCCAGCGTGGACCCGCACGGACTCGGCAGTGACCTCCCATCCGTCGCGCCTGGTGACGGCTACGGCGATCGGTCCCCAGGGCAAGGTGAGCCGGAACTCCCGCACGGCACGGGGATACGGGCAGTCGTCCGCGAGGCCGGGACGGCTCATGGTGGCCGACCGCTTGTCCACGACGAATCGAACTCCCCGGGGCAGTTGGATGACCTTGCCTGAACCGGGATCGGAGACGGCGTCGGACATGGCTGTCAGGTGCCGTTCCGTCAGGCGATGTTCGTGCCCGGTAACCGCGATCCAAGCGCGCCGCAGGACGATGTGCCGGAGGGCCGGGTGCGTTTCGGCAAGGACACCTCGATCTAGTCGGAGGGTTCCGTCGTGGGTCACGGGCTCGGCGGCGACCTCAGTCCAAAGTTGATCAGCCTGCTGCTCCATGTAGTCGACCTGCGCCGCCGCCGTGCGGGAAATCCGTCCCAAAGCGGACACGATCCGTGGATTGAGCTGCTCTTTCAAAGCGGGCATGAGGTCCAGGCGAACGCGGTTTCGGGCAAAGTCGCGCATGTAATTGGTGCTGTCGTCACGGTAGTCGATGCCGTAATTCCTGCAATACGAGATGGTGTGATGCCTGGTCAGGTCAATGAGCGGACGCCACACTCTCAGGTCAGGTTGGGGCGCATCGTGGCCGTGCGGTGGAGCGGGGTACGGCCAGGGGTCGATTTCGCTCATGCCGCGCAGGCCGTGGAGACCGCTTCCGCGCGCCACGTGGAGCAACACGGTTTCCGCAAGGTCGTCAGCAGTGTGGCCCACGGCGACGAATCGGGCGCCCACCTGTCCGGCGACGCGAGCCAGGAAGTCGTAGCGGAGGTCGCGAGCCGCCTGCTCAAAGGAGCTGATCCCATGCTCATGCTGGTACGCGGCAACGTCCACCTCGTCGAAGATGCAGTCGGGCCACATCCGGCGCACGAAGTCGGCGTCGTCGTAGGTCTCCTGTCCGCGGAAGTCATGCAGCAGGTGGGCGGGTTGGACTTTGAAGCCGAACCGCCGACTGGCCCTGCTGAGCACATTCATCAGCGTACAGGAGTCCGGTCCGCCGGAGACCCCGGCCACCACCACTTCGTCTGGCTTCAGACCGGCGCGTCTCGCCGCGGTTATCGCCGTGGTGTGGAGCCGGTGGGCCGGCCCAAATCCTCGATCGTCCTGCCGCGTGTTGCGCCCCAATTGGTCACCGATCCTAGTAGGAGGTGCGGTTGGCCGGAGTCAGGTGATCGACGGCGTTATAGGCGGCCAGGCGACGTCCGCGCCGTCCAGAGGTGATGGTCGTGCGGCTCCCCAGGGACAGGTCCATGTGGTTGATATTCGCCAGCGGCAAATCGATCACGGCGGCGACGATGCACCGTATGGTGAAGTTGTGGGTGACGGCGATGATCGTATCGTCGGCGTCATAGCGGTCGTCGATTTCGTCGATTGCCGCCATGGCCCGACGCTGAACATCCCCCAGGGATTCTCCGCCGGGCATGGTGACGCTGCTGGCGTCACGGCGCCAACCCTGGTAAAGATCAGGCCAGTCGTCGCGCATTTCCTGGACGGTTACCCCCTCAAGATCGCCCATGTCCATTTCGATGATGCGGGGTTCGTCGGTGACGGCCAGACCCGACAGGTCGCCGATAGCGCCCGCGACTCCCCGCGCCCGCTGCAACGGGCTGGAGTATACGGCTATGGCATCCCAGGTAAGACTGGCAACGGCCAGTTCTCGGGCCTGCGCGCGCCCCCGAGGGGTGAGGGTCGAGTTGGTGGTGCCCTGCAGGCGGCCCGACGCGTTGATGTCGGTTTCGCCGTGGCGGACCAGGTGAAGCTTCATCCTGATTGATCCTCCGGAGGGGCGTCCACCATACGCAGGCGCACCTGGTTGATGCGGGCCCCGGCCATGTCGGTGACTGTAACCTCGAGGTTGCCGGTTTCGACCGTATCGTTTGCGACGGGCAGCTCACCCAGTTCGTGCAGCACCAGGCCGGCGATGGTCTGGTAATCACCCTCGGGCACCTCGATCCCGCTGGCATGGAGGCGATCGTTGATCTCAATGATGGTCATCCCGCCGTCCAGCAGATATGCGCCGTCGGGTTGTTGGGCGATGCTGCTATCGGCGGTCACGGCCGGAGGGTCATCGTCGACAAACGTTCCCACAATGACGCCGATGAGTTGCTTCATCGTGACCAGGCCTGCGATCCCGCCGTATTCGTTGGTCAACAACATCATGGACAGGCGTTGTTCCTGCATGGTGTCGAAGGCGTCGGACACGGTTACCGTTTCCGGTATGAAGTCCACGGGGCGCATGGTCTCGGTCACCGGATCTTGAAGCCCGATTTCACCGCGGCCCTGAGCGATGAGCACCTCCTTGTTGGAGAGCACGCCCAGGACGGTCTCCTGGCTGCCCTCGAAAACGGGGAATCGCGTGTGGCTGTGCTTGGCGTAGAGGGCGAGGAATTCCTCGAGAGTGGTGTCTTTTTCGATCCAGACGATCTCCGTGCGCGGCGTCATGATTTCGCTGAGCCGGCGATCCCGAAAATTGAACACCCGGTGCAGGCGTTCGGCCTCCTCGGATTCGACCGCTCCCTGCTGGCTGGACAGGTCAATCATCATGCGCAGCTCGCCCTCGGTGAACGTGGTCTGCCAGCCATCGGAAGAGGTGCCGAGGGCTTTGTAGATGAGGCGCGGAACCACGGTGAAGAGGTAGATGAACGGAGTACACAGAAGCATCGTCCAACGGACGGGGCGCGCGGCCGCGAGAGACCAGCGTTCGGAGTAGGTTGCCGCAAGGGTCTTGGGTGTTATCTCACCGAAAATGGAGATTGTCACCGTCATGATCACGGCGGTCAGCAAAGCTGCCGAGCCCGAGTCGTCGAGCAGGTCGGCGGCGAGGGCGGTGCCCAGAGCGGTGGCAAAGATGGTAAAGGCGTTCTGGCTCAGGAGGATTGTGGCGAAGAACTTTTCGTGCTGCGACAGGACATTATTGACGGCACGCGCGGCGCCGTTGCCCTGGCCGGCGAGGTACTGGATGCGGAACTTGTTCACCGCTACCAGTGCCGCCTCGGCGCTGGTGAAAAACATTACTCCCAGGAAACTGACCGCCAGCAGCGACAGCTGCAAACTCCAGGGCATGGATAGACCGCCGGAGGTTTCCCCCACCTGCAACAAGACGGACCCAATCGATAAACCGTCGGGCGCGATGTCCATCATCTGGCTTTCATTCCTCCTGGCGATCCCGACGAATATTCGACCAGCGTGCGGGTCTCGCCTGATTTAGATTATCAACAGGAAGGATAGCATCGCCCGAAATACCGCGCAAAGCGGGCCGGTCACCGTTTGCCGGTTGATATAATGCGTCGGCGCATTCATTTGGGGGCGATTTGGCCATGTTGATTCTGGGCATTGAAACGTCATGCGACGAGACTGCAGTGGGGATTGTGGAGGACGGCCGGCGTCTTCGCGCCAACGCCATCGCGTCCCAGGCTGCCATGCACGCCGCCCACGGCGGGGTGGTTCCCGAACTGGCATCACGGCAGCACATCCGCGACATGGAACCGACCCTGCGGCGGGCGCTGGCGGATGCCGGGGCAACCCTGGACGACATCGACGTGGTGGCGGTTACACATGGACCGGGTTTGGCCGGCGCGCTGATCAGCGGGGTCAACACCGCGAAATCGCTGGCGCTGACACTGGATGTCCCCCTGGTGGGAGTTAACCATTTGGAAGGCCATGTCTATGCGGCCTGGCTGGTACCCGGCGATGCCTCTCCGGCTGAGGCGCCGGGGTTCCCGCTGGCCTGCCTGGTGGCGTCCGGCGGGCACACCGACCTGATCCTGATGGAAGGGCACGGCGAATATCGCCTGGTGGGACGGACGCGAGACGACGCGGCTGGCGAGGCCTTTGACAAAGCGGCCAGGGTTCTCGGATTGGGCTTCCCCGGCGGACCGGAAATCCAAAAAGCCGCGGAGTCGTTGGCGGATTTTTCGGAAGACGGCGAGCCTTTCACCGAGGCTGCAGCGCCTCTGCCACGGGCGTGGATGCGCGACACCTTCGATTTCAGTTTCAGTGGAGTGAAAACGGCTTTACTGCACCGGGCGCAGGACGTGGGCCTCTATCCGCAGCCGGAGGCAGCGGCCTCGGACGCCGACCGGCTGGTAGCGCATCTGGCGTACCAGTTCCAGGAATCGCTGGTGGACGTCATGACGGCCAAGCTACTGAATATGGCCGACCGCTACAAGGCGCGGGGTCTGGTGCTGGGAGGTGGCGTCACTGCCAATGCCCGCCTGCGGCAACGGGTACTGGTGGACTCTCCGGTGCCGGCCATCATTCCCGCGCCGGTGCTGTGCACTGACAACGGAGCAATGATCGCCGCCGGGGCGTTCTACCAGATGCAGCGGGACGAGGTCGCGGACATGGCGTTGGACGTGGATCCTTCTCTGCCCTTCGGCGTGCCGGTGTAGTGACGGCTCCGCCTAGGATCCGGCGGCGCTGACTTCGCGCACAGCCGGTTGTTCCGGCCCGGCGCCGGCTAAGGATCGCAATCGCAGAAGGATGCCGGCGAAGGCAATGAGGTCGGCGTTATCGGCGGTGCAAGGCACCTCGACGGTCCAGTTCCATCCGTCGATACGTACCAGATTGCCGCCGGCGTCGGTAAGGCTCCGCCAGATGATCCAGCCCAGCAGCACGATGAGGACCATCAGCACGGCCGCCATGGCGTGCAGGTTGATGACCGGTATGACCACATCGGGAAGGCGGTCTACCAACCAATAGGCCAGCAGGAAATAAGCGACAACGCCGCCGGCCAACAGGATCGCCCATTGTTTCCAGGAGAGGCCGCGCCGGGAGTCGTTGCGGACGCTGACCGCGGTGACCGTGTCCGCCGCGAACATCTGCACCACACGTGTGGGACCGTCTTCCATCACCGAGATGACCCTGCGGTTCGTCGCCACCAGCAGCCGGCCTGAAGGCGTAGGCTCGGCCGTCAGCCCGTGCTCGGCGTCCAGAAACGCGGCAACCTGTTCGCCAGGGAGCAACTCGACGTCTCTGACGTGGGAAAGGAATGAAGGTGTGTTATCCATGAAGGGTCACGAGACGGTGTGTCCAAGGAATCGTAACACAAGGCGAAAAGGTCGTTCGGCCTGGAAAAGGCGAATAACTATTGAGTGGTCGTCTGGCGGATCAGCCGCCCCATGAATGGCGCCGCGGCCCTCCGGCGAACCGCCTGCACCGCGGACCATTTGCCCGGAAATTGACCGAAATTTTTACTTTTTGAAAAAATTCGATTAATTTCGCATTTCCGAAAACAGGCAACGGCATAAACCCATTTGTTAAATTCGCAGTCACGTTAGGGCGCGTAAACCAAGCGTGGGATACGCACGTCCATATTGATGGTTGATTCAGATTGAGTAGACGATGACACTGGCGCTAATTCACAGGCCGGCTCCTTTTGTCTTGTCGGTTGGATCAGTGTTGTGCGGATGGCCAACTCTGAAATTCTCGACGGATAAGAGCGAAGATTCGGCTGTCCATCACACGCCGGTGCTGGTGGCTGAGGCTTTGGAGTGGCTGTCGATGGGTCCCGGAAGGGTCTATATCGACGGGACGGTGGGCGAGGGTGGACATTCGGAGGCGATCCTCGAAGCTTGCGGCCCGCACGGAAAAGTCCTGGGGATCGACCGCGACCCCCGGTCGGTGGACAGGGCTCGCCGCCGCCTGACCGGTTTCGGGGAACGCGCGCAGATCATGCACGGCAATTACTCCGACATGAGCGACCTGGCGCGGCAAGCCGGGATCGAGTGCGTCGATGGCGTTTTGCTGGATTTGGGGTTTTCCTCGCGTCATGTTGATGCGGCAGGATACGGTTTTTCTTTCCAGAGGGATGAGCCCCTGGATATGCGGTACGACACCACAGGACCGACTGCCGCTGACTTGTTGAACCACACCGACGAGCGCGACCTGGCGGACGTGATATACCGCTACGGCGAAGAACGCCGCAGCCGTGCGGTAGCCCGGGCGATCGTGCAGGCTCGGCCCATCACCACGACGGGCCGCCTGGCCTCCGTGGTGGCCAGAGCCCTGGGCGGACGCCGGGGAAGCCGGCACCCGGCTACCAGAACATTCCAGGCGCTGCGCATCGCGGTTAACGAGGAATTGATGCACCTCCAGGCCGGCCTCGAAGCCGTTCCGGGAATGCTGAAATCGGGCGGCCGGTTGGTGGTGATCAGCTACCACAGCCTGGAAGACCGGTTGGTCAAGGGATGGATGGACCGGGAGGCTGCGCAGTGCATCTGCCCTCCGGAATTGCCCGTGTGCGCGTGCGACCACGAACCGTCGGTGCGGTTCGTCCGACGGCGCGTGGTCCGACCTTCCGCCACGGAAACAGACAACAATCCGCGCAGCAGAAGCGCGCGCCTCCGGGCGGTGGAACGCATCTGATCCGCCGCCAGTAAACCATCTTTGTTCGTTTTCCATAACCACATTCGACCGAGGTAACGCCACAATGCCACAGGAATCGATGTACGCCGCCGTTGACATAGGCACCAGCAAAATCATTTCGATCGTCGCGCGGCTCGGGCCCGAAGGGGAGTTGAAGCCGCTGGGCACCGGCGTGGCTCCGTCTAACGGTGTGCAGCAAGGAGTGATCGACGATTTCAACGACGTAAAAAGCAGCCTTCAAGAGAGCATGACGGAGTGCATGCGATACATTGGGCGCAATCCCATCGACCGTTATCACGTGGTGGTGAACGGCGATCACCTGGTCAGCGTCAACTCGACGGAGATGTTGGGTAGCGGTGAAGAGGTGGTGATGATCACTGAGGAGCGCCTGCGCTCGCTGATGAGCAGTACGTCCGGAAGCCTGGAACAGCAACTGGACAGCCGCAGCGAACAGACCTTGCACATGATCCCGATGCGTTACCGGCTCGACGGTATGACCGGAGTGCGCAACCCCACCGGTCTCGACACCAGCGAGTTGCAATTGGAGGCCCACATCGTACGGGGCACGTCGGTGCCGCTGGGCAACACCGTGCGCGCGTTGCAGTCGTGCAAGGCCAAGGTCGATGGGATGATAGCCCACCCGTTGGCTTCAGCCGAAGGGGTTCTCACCGCCGACGAGCGTGAGATGGGCGTGGTGGTGGTGGACATCGGCGCCGGAACCATCAAGACGGCGATCTACCGCGAAGGGACCCCGTTCTTCTCTTCAGTCGTTCCCATGGGCGGGAACCAGCACACGCGTGATCTGGCCGTGGCGATGCGGATCCCGTATCAGATGGCCGAGGACCTGAAGGTGCAGTTCGGTCACGCGCTCCCGGACGCGATTTCGGAAACCGAAGAGGTGCTGATCCCGGCAACCCAGGTACAGCCCAGACGGATGGTACTGCGGCGCGAGCTCTGCGAGCCGCTGTACATGCGCTCGTTGCAGGTTCTCAAACTGATCAGCGAAGAACTGTACCGGTCACAAATCAGTGCGATGCCTCCGGGAGGGATTGTGCTTACGGGCGGAGCATCCCGCATGCCCGGGCTGGCAGAGATGGCTTCCAGAGGATTGAGGACCGACGTTCGCGTCGGAATTCCGCTCTGGTATGCAGGATTGCCGGAATCGCTGCGGCAGCCCGAATTCTCTGCTGTTTTGGGCGCTCTGCAATGGGCGGTCAAACACCGCAATCGGCCGGATCAGGAGAGACCGCGCGGCTCCGGAGAGCGGAACTGGTCACCGGCTGCGCTGTTCCGTCGGCCGTTTGCCCGTTCTGGCTCCAGGCGCGCCGCCGCCGAACCCGAATTCGAGGACGAATAGATCAATTCTCACGGGACGTGCGCCACGCGGCGGGCGAACCGGAGCAGTTTGAGCCTGGACTAAACACCACTGTACTCAACACCAAAGGTACCAACAATAACAGGAGGCGAAAGGACGATGATATTTCCCGATAACTCTGCGTCGTGGGAGCCAGCCGAGCGCTTTGATGAAACCGACGGGCTGATACCCGAAATCGGTCGGGGGGTTCCGCTGATAAAAGTGCTTGGCGTGGGCGGCGGCGGCTCCAACGCGGTGAGCCGTATGTATAAGGAAAAGCTGCCGGTGGTCGAATACTACGCGATGAACACCGACGCGCAGCATCTTGCCAGGTGCGATGTGCACTACAGGATCCCGCTGGGACGCAACCTGACGCGTGGACTGGGCGCCGGCGCACAGCCCGAGCTGGGTCGCCAGGCGGCCGAAGAGTCGCGAGCTGAAATCGAACAGGCCGTGGCTGGCGCCGACATGGTGTTCCTGGCGGTGGGCATGGGCGGCGGTACCGGTACCGGAGCCGCTCCGGTGGTCGCCCAGATAGCCAAGGAGACGGGCGCGCTGACAATCGCGGTCGTGAGCCGGCCGTTCGGCTTCGAGGCCCAGATGCGGCGCAAAAACGCCGAGGACGGCCTGCAAAGGCTGCAGGACCATGTCGACACCATGATCGTCATTCCCAACGACCGCCTCCTTGCGCTCAACGAGGAGCAGTCCGATTCCTATTCGTGGGAAGACGCGCTCAAACTGGCCGACTCGGTGCTGCACCAGGGCATCAGCGCCATCGCCGAGGTGGTGACCGTACCCGGTGAGATCAACGTGGACTTCGCCGACGTGAAGACGATCCTCATGGGAGCCGGCCAGGCCTGGCTGTCCATTGGCCGGGGCCGGGGCGAAAGCCGGGCCCGGGATGCTGCCCGGCAGTGCACCACGAGCCCGTTGCTGGACATCTCGCTGGAAGGGTCCAGGAGGGTCCTGTTCGTCCTCACCGGGGGCAACAACCTGTCGCTGCAGGAGGTCCAGGAAGCGGCCGCGGTGGTTGAGGATCTGGCGGATCCCAACGCCAACATCATCTTCGGGACCAACCGGGATGCCCGGCTGGAAGACGAGGTGAAAATGACGATGGTGGCGGCGGACTTCCCGGCGGCGATAGAGACCCCGGAAGACGACATCGCCAAGCTACTCAACGAGATGGATGTCCCGGAAAGAAGGGATTATGAACTCCCAACGTTCCTGCAGAACCGTCAGAATCGCCGGGGATTTTATCGCTAGACCGATCCCTCGCTGAGACCTTTGGCCCCCTCTTCCTTTGGGAGAGGGGGCCTATTTTTGTGCCTTCACGTTTGGCAAGCCGGAAATCGCGGAAAATCCAGCCGAAATTCTGACGCCAATCTTCGTGCGAACCGAAATCGGGGTCGGTATAATCCTGACTACCACAAATTGTGGTTTTCGCGTTCAAAAACACAACATATACCGATTTCAAAAACTGTCTGAAAAAGTGACCAAAGGATACGTGATCCGATGAAATGCCCCTACTGTGAAACGGTGCAGAGCAAGGTGACCGACTCGCGGGACGCCGACAACGGCATCCGGCGGCGGCGGGAATGCCTGTCCTGCGGGCGTCGTTTCACCACACACGAACAGGTCAGGTTGCCGGCGCTGCAAGTGGACAAGCGCGACGGCCGGCGCCAGGAATTCAGCAGGTCCAAGCTGGTGTCGGGCATCGACATGGCCTGCACGCGGCGGCCCATACCCCGGCGGGACATTGACCGGCTGGCCGACGATATCGAAACCGAACTCCAGCGCCTCGGCAGCGGCGTGGTCAAGTCCCGCGACCTGGGACTGATGGTCCTGGAACGGCTGCGCGCGCTGGATGAAGTCGCGTACGTACGGTACGCGTCCGTGTATTACGACTTCCAGGGAGCGGACGACTTCGAAGAACAAGCCCGCTCGCTGAGACAGGGCCAACCGGAACCGTTGCTGAGCCTGGCTGCGGTAACCACCCGGAGGACCCGGGCTCGTCGCACCACTCGCCGCGACGGTCAATAGGCGAACCACGGTTCAAGCCTTGCATTGATTAGGACATGATCTGTGGCTCGCATCCAGACGTATTAACCAATGGACTCAAGGACGCTCCGGCATTGCCACCATCGTCGGGCGTCCCGGTCAAACCAAACCGGCAAACATGCTACCTGCTCGCCATACCAAACCCCAAGGGAGGTGTTCTACACCATCATGAGCAGCACCGTTCAATACTCCGCCTTCACAAGGCTGTTGACCCACAACAACCGGGTCCACGACATGGAGGGGATGCTGCGGAAGATGTGGGTCCCGTCGGACTGGGAAACCGCCGACGCGGACAATGGCGACTCGTGGATTCCGAACCCATTTGCCGAGCTTCAGGATGACCTGGACCGAGAGGCCAGGGCGTGCCTGGTGAGTTGCTGGGCGGCATTACCGGCGCCGCGGGAGGACGATGACCTCATCGCGTAAAAGCGCCCACCGTTCCGGACGGCCGACGGCGGCGGAGTTTGCTCCGCCCCGCCGGGTGCTGACCGATCAACTCCAGCATGAGCCTGTCGCTCGGGAGCCTGAAGAAATGCAACATCTGGTGCATTACAACGTAGATATCCACTGTGGCCCCTGCCCGGAAGGCGCAGAGGCCGAGATTGCCCAACAGTTGCGCACCGAGTTTCCGGTGACCAACTGTCGGAACACCCCCACGGGACTGGCCTTGCGCCTGACCGCGGGTCACCAGTACGCGTACGGGGCGCTGAAGGACTTTGCAGACCTGATCGCCGATACGCTGACACAGCGGGGGATAAGCATGACTTCCGGGGTAGTGCGCCTGGTCACCAGGGGAACCCCAGGCGAAGAAGGAGTCTGGGATCGCGTGCAGGACGCAACGGCCGCGTTGGTCGGATTGGACCTGCGACCCCAGCGTGAAACTCCGGTGCTGTACTTTTACAAGGGATTGCGGTTCGATCTGGACCTCGCCGAACGGCTGAAGGAGACGAACCGGAGGAGCGAGGTCGGAGCAATATGAACACGCGGCGGGGCGTTGGCACGCCTACGCCCCGCCGCACCAGATCGATAAACCCCGGCGCGGGAGTGGGTTGATGGTTTAGACTACAGCGGTGCGCGGGAGCCTCATGCGAATCGTCGTTCTTTGTCTGTCAATCATAAATTTGACCAATATAATTGAGTTCCAGGGAGGTAAATGCTGTGGCAACGGCAATGGGAATTGAACCGGTGGGAAGCGCAGATTCGGCCGATCCGGTGCGGCGGCGCATACGTGACGCCATGGTCGCGGCCGGTATAGCCGGGGAATACAATGATCGTAACGGGACCCTGACCGATAATGCCAGGGTCGTGCTGCAGCGTCGGTATCTTTCCAAAGACCGAGAAGGGAACGTGTTGGAAGACCCCGAAGGGATGTTCCGCCGCGTGGCGCGCAACCTGTCGCAATCCGAGAAGTTGTACGGCGCCACGGACGCGCAACGTACCGCCGTGGAGGAGCAGTTCTACGGTGTGATGCGTCGCCTGGAGTTCCTGCCGAACTCGCCGACGTTGATGAACGCCGGGCGCGAATTGCAACAACTATCGGCGTGTTTCGTGCTGCCGGTCGAGGATTCGCTGGATTCCATCTTCACGAAGGTCAAAGAGACAGCGCTCATCCATAAGAGCGGCGGCGGCACAGGCTTTGCCTTTTCCCGGCTGCGGCCGGAAGGCGACGTTGTCGGATCCACCGGAGGCGTGGCCTCGGGCCCGGTCAGCTTCATCAATGCTTTCGATGCGGCCACCGACGTGGTCAAGCAGGGTGGCACCCGTCGGGGCGCCAACATGGGCATCCTGCACGTGACGCACCCGGACGTGCTCCGGTTCATCAAGTCCAAAGAAGACGGAACCCACCTGAGCAACTTCAACATCTCGGTGGCGGTCACTGAAGACTTCATGGTCAAGGCCGAAAAGGGCGAGGACTATGACCTCGTTAATCCGCGCACCGGGCAGGTCTCGGGTCAGCTCAACGCCGCAGAAGTTTTCCAGCAGATGACCGAACTGGCGTGGCGCACCGGCGATCCGGGCATCGTGTTTCTGGACCGGATCAATCGCGACAACCCCAACCCGCAGTTGGGAGATATCGAGTCGACCAATCCGTGCGGTGAGCAGCCGCTGCTGCCGTACGAGTCGTGCAACCTGGGTTCTCTGAACCTGGCCCGAATGGTCCGTTACACCGACGATGATGTGACGGTCGACTGGGATCGGATGAGCGAAGTCATCACGAGTGCAGTGCACATGCTGGACTGCGTGATCGACATGAACGACTATCCGATACAGGAAATCGCGGACATGAGCCGGCGGACGCGCCGCATCGGCCTGGGCGTCATGGGATGGTCCGACCTGCTGATCCAGATGGGGGTGCGCTACGACAGCGTGGAAGCCCTGGAACTGGCCCGCGAGGTGATGAAGTTCATCCAGGAAGAGACTTACCGGGCGTCGTGCGAACTGGCGGAGTCCCGCGGCCCGTTCCCGGAATGGGAAAACAGCGCGTACAACGAGGGTCCGGCTTCGCTGCCGATGCGGAACTCGGCGCCGGTGACCATCGCTCCGACCGGAACCATCAGCATCATCGCCGGCGCTTCCAGCGGGATTGAGCCGCTGTTCGCGTTGTCCTACGTGCGGAACGTGATGGACAACACGCGCTTAGTGGAAGGAAACGCCTTCCTGGAAGCGGTCGCTCGCCACGAGGGCTTCTACACGCCCGAACTGATGGAACGGCTGGCCAGTATCGGCTCGCTGGAGGATCTGGACGTACCGGAATGGGTCAAGAATGTGTTCCGGGTGTCCCATGACATCGATCCCCGGTGGCACGTGCGAATGCAGGCGGCTTTCCAGGAATACACGGACAACGCGGTGTCCAAGACGATCAACTTCTCCCACGAGGCGACGGTTGATGACGTGGCCGAGGCCTACCGATCCGCCTACACCCTGGGTTGCAAGGGGATCACGGTGTACCGGGATGGCAGCAAGGCGGAGCAGGTGTTGAGCACCGGCAACGGCGCTCAGGAGTCGGCAGACGACAACCTCGCCGACCCGGATGATCCGGACGCGGTGAAGATCGTCGGGCTCGGTAGCCGGGTTCCCCGGCGCCGGCCGCGGCAGATCCACGGAATCACCGAACGGGTGCGGACGGGACATGGCAACATGTACGTCACCGTGAACATGGACTCCGACGGGCTGCCCTTCGAGGTGTTCGGGACCATGGGCAAGGCTGGGGGATGCGATGCGGCGCTGCTGGAGGCGGTGTCGCGACTGATATCGCTGGCGTTGCGCGCTGGCATTGACCCCAGCGAGGTCACCCGGCAACTGCGCGGGATCACCTGCTGCCCGGCTTGGGATAACGGCGTGCTGGTCGGATCCGGGCCGGATGCGGTCGCGCTGGTGCTGGATAACATCACCAACGGCGGCGATGCCCTGGACAGCGCGCCGGCCGGAGTGCAATTGAGCCTGGCCGGGGAAGCCACCGTAAACGGGACCAACGGCCATTCGCCGGCGCCGGTGTATTCCACAGGCTTCTCCCAGCGGTGCCCGGAATGCAACGGGGGAGTGGTCAATCAGGAAGGCTGCCTGAGCTGCTATTCCTGCGGATGGAACAAGTGCGAATAGATCAGAGAGGCGCACTGAAAGGTGCGCCTCTCCTTCGCCTACAGGAAGCTTTGCCTGCTAGAACAGGCTAGCTACCCTACTGCGGGTGCGTGGCAGAGTGGTTTATTGCACCGGATTTAGACTCCGGCGGGGTGGCCCCTTCAACAGTTGCTCCCGAGGGTTCGAATCCCTCCGCACCCGCCAACGCGCAGTGGCGGCGATATTATACGCCAAATTGGTAACTGAGACAGCGAAACATCGTCAAGCATCATCGCGCTGATTTTTGCGAACTAGGAACGCAGCCGGATGCTATAATTTGCCCCGACTGTTTTGCTCGCTGCCAACACTGACGGAAGAGGCGTGAGATGGTATCTGGGACAGAAAACGAAACGATACGACCGGCCATCGCGATTACCATGGGTGACCCCTGCGGTATCGGGCCGGAGGTAGTCGTAAAAGCGCTGGCTGACCCGCGGGTCTACGCGGCTTGCCGCCCCGTGGTGGTTGGCAACGTCCACGCCATGGAAGAAGCGGCACGCCTCACCGGACTCGGCTTGGGCATCAATGCTACAGATGATCCCACTGTCGCCGGAGACAATCCGTCGGTCGTGGACGTGGTGGACATAGGTAACCTGAACCCGGAGGACATCACCGTCGGCCAGATTAGTATCCCCTGCGGCAAGGCGGCCATGGAATGGGTCAGCAAGGCCGGGCAACTGGCGATGGCCGGTGTGGTGGATGGCTTGGCAACTGCTCCGTTGAACAAGGAAGCCGCCGCGCTGGCCGGATACGAAGCCATCGGGCACATGGAGTTGTTGCAGGAACTGTCTGGCGCGAAAACGGTTGCCACTATGCTGATGGCCAAGAACCTGCGGGTGGTCCACCTGACGACCCATCGTTCGCTGCGGGTAGCCTGCGACTATGTGAAGAAGGATCGGATCGTCGACTACCTGCGGCTGACCGACGACAATTTCCGCAAGTGGGGGTTTGCCAATCCTCGGATCGGTGTCGCGGCGTTGAACCCGCACGGCAGCGACGGCGGGTTGCTGGGCAGCGAGGAAGCGGAAGAGATTGCTCCGGCGGTGCAGCAGGCGCAGGGCGAGGGAGTCAACGCCATCGGCCCGGTGCCCGCCGACATCATCTTCCATCAGGCGATCCAGGACCGGTATGACGTAACGCTGTGCATGTACCACGACCAGGGACACATCCCGGTCAAGGTGTACGGTTTCGAGGAGAGCATCACCGCGAACCTCGGACTGCCCTTCATTCGCACGTCGGTCGATCACGGCACGGCGTTCGACATCGCCGGCAAGAACCTGGCGGACCACACCTCAATGGTGGAATCGATCCGGATGGCGGTGGCCTTCGCCCGGGGCGACGGAATCACCGATTCGTGGGGCTAGAACAATGAACATCGGGTTCATCGGCGGCGGAACCATGGCCGAGGCTATCCTGGCCGGGATGCTTGATGCTGGCGTTGCCGACGCCGGCGATGTGATCGTTGGCGAGCCGGTTCCCGCGCGACGGGATTATCTGGCCGAACGGTATGCCGTTGGGGTCTCGGGCGACAACAGCGCGGTTGTTGATGTATCCGAACTGATCGCGCTGGCGGTGAAGCCGCAGGACCTGCCCAAGGTATACGCCGACATCGGCGGATCGTTCGCAGCGGCCAAATCGCTGATGTCCATCGTGGCCGGCGCCACCATGACCTCGCTGGCGAGCGGCATGCAGCACGAGGGTATCATCCGCGTCATGCCCAACACGCCGGCACAGATTGGCGAAGGGATGACGATGTGGACCTGCGCTCCCTCGGTGAGCCAGGCGCATCGAGATGCCACCGACGCCATGCTCTCAACCATCGGCGATTCGATCTATGTCGATGACGAGAAATACATGGACATGGCGACCGCGCTCAGCGCCAGCGGACCGGCCTACGTGTTCCTGATAGTCGAGGCCCTGATCGATGCGGGCGTGTACGTGGGATTGCCCCGCGATGTGTCGCGACGCATGGCTTTGCAGACCGTCAGGGGCAGCGTGCAGTTGATCTCCGAGACGGGCCGGCATCCCGGCGAGCTCAAGGACATGGTTACGTCCCCGGGAGGCACCACGGCCGAGGGACTGCAAGCCCTGGAACGCGCGGGAGTGCCGGCAGCGCTGGTCGATGCGGTGAACGCCGCGTATTTGAAATCCATCCGGCTGGGCCAGAACTAGGCTCGTTCGGCTATTCGGGGATCCCGGCATGCTCCAGCTCCTGAGCCTATTCATCACGCTGTGCTACCTGCTGCTGCTGGCCCGCATCATTCTGGGCTTTGTGGTGCAGTACATGTCGACGCAGGGAAGCGGGACGCCCGACGTCCTGGCTCGTCTCTACGACGTCGTGTTTTCGCTTACTGAACCGGTGCTCGGGCCGATCCGGCGCGTGTTGCCGCAGACCGGCATGATCGATTTCAGCCCGTTGGTGGTGATGATCGTGTTGGTGGTGGTGCAATACGCCCTCAGGGCGTTGTTAGCGTAGGGTTCACACCGGTCCCGTAATTTGGGGGCGAAGGAGCGCGCTGGTGTCCGGATCAACATCACGGTCGCAGCGCAAACTCTGGACTGCTGGAGGGCTCCGCCCAACGGATCTCGAGCTGCTGCGATCGGCTTACGCTGACGAGCTGCCCGACGCCAAGCGCGCATCGCCGAGCCTGGTGATCCTCTGCGGGTTGCCTGGCACCGGCAAGTCCCATTTCGCGAGGGAACTCGCCCATCGCGCCCCTTTCGTCTGGTTGAGCAGCGACCGTACCCGCAAACTGCTGGTCGATACCCCGAGTTACAGCCGCAGAGAACACCGCCGGGTGTTTTCCGCCATGCATGTGCTCACCAAGGGCTACCTGCGCGACGGCTATTCGGTGGTGTTTGACGCCACCAACCTCAACGAGAACGTGCGCCGGCCGCTCTATGAATCCGCAGACGAGGCTGGCGTTGAACCGCTGATCATCCGGTTCACCGCGCCTTCGGAATTGGTGCGGAGTCGCCTGTCGGACCGGGCCGAGGGAATTGGCGAAGCCTCTCAGAGCGACGCCACCTGGGACATTTATTCGCGCATGGCGGTGGCCGATCAACCGGTGCCGCGCCCGCACTTACTTGTCGGCGGACCCGAGGACACGGAGGCCGCATTGCTGGAAACCCTGCGAAGCGCCGGGTGGTCGCCGGTTGTGCCGTGACCGGGCGGTTGGCATAATCGGGCCAGCAACCGCGAATCAACCGGTTCCAGGAGAAGCAGCATGGCAGCAACGATCAAGGTCACTGCCGGAGACGCGACCGAGTTCGCGACCCCGGCGCTGGTGGTCAATCTGTTCCAGGGCGTGACGCAGCCGGGAGGCGGCACCGGCGCCGTGGATCGCGCGTTGGATGGTGCGATATCTCAACTGATTGCCGACGGCGAGATCAAGGGCAAACTTGGTGAGCTCACCCTGATCCACACCATGGATCGCATCGCTGCCAAACGGGTGGTCGTGGCTGGCCTGGGCAAATCGGGGGACTTCGACACGGCTGCGGTGCGGCGTGTCAGCGGGGACGTGGCCCGGTTCCTGCGCCGCAAGGGCGTCGCCGAATACGCCACCATCGCCCATGGCGCTGGCATCGGCGGGCTGAACGCAGCGGAGTCGGCCCAGGCTATTGCGGAAGGCACTCTCCTCGGCCTGTACAAGTTCGATACCTACCGCAGCAACGGCGCCGACGGCGGTGATGATGCTGATGCTTCTGAAGATGGGATACAAAGCGTAACCATCGTGGAGCGCGATACGGACACGGTCACGGCATTGGCTGAGGGCGCCTCTGTGGGAACGGTGCTGGCCGAATCGACGATGCTGGCGCGGGATCTGGTGAACCATCCGGCCAACGTGATGACGCCCACCAGGATGGCTGAGACGGCGCGCGAGGTTGCGGAGTGGGTCGGGCTGGAACTGGACGTGATGGACCGGGACCGGATGCGTGAACACGGCATGGGCGCCTTTCTGGGAGTGGCCCAGGGGAGCGAAGAACCTCCCAAGCTGATCGTGATGACCTACCGTGGCGATCCGGAAAACCCGCAGAACAACCTGGGTCTGGTCGGCAAGGGGATCACTTTCGACACCGGCGGGATCTCGTTGAAACCTGCGGCCAACATGGAAGCGATGAAGGGCGACATGGCCGGCGGCGCGTCGGTAATTGCGGCCATGCGGGCCATCGGATCGCTCAAGCCAAAAATCAACGTGACCGGTTTCATCGCGGCCACCGAGAACATGCCCGGAGGGCGAGCACAGCGTCCCGGCGACGTGGTCACCGCGATGAACGGCAAGACCATCGAGGTGATCAACACGGACGCGGAGGGTCGATTGATGCTGGCTGACACTCTCTGCTACGCGCGCAGCCTGGGGATCACCCGCCTGGTGGACGTGGCGACGCTGACCGGGGCGATCGTCGTGACGCTGGGCAAAGCCTGCACCGGCATGATGGGGAACTCCAGCAAGCTGGCCAGGGACGTGGGCGCTGCCGGCGAGCGCAGCGGGGAGCGCTTCTGGGAACTGCCTATGCTCGAAGACTACCGCGAGTTGATCCGCTCTGACGTAGCGGACATGAAGAACTCGGGTGGTCGGCAGGCCGGCTCGATCACGGCGGCAATGCTGCTGCGGGAATTCGCTGAAGACGTGGACTGGGTTCACTTGGACATCGCCGGCACGTCGACCGCATCCAGCAACAAGGGGCACCTGGTGAAGGGCGCCACCGGAGTTCCGACCCGGACGCTGGCTCAGCTGGCGATGAACCTGGATAACGGCGACTGAACCCATCACTGCGGATCATCGCGTCGGCGGGACGGACAAGCGCACAGGAGGTCGAGGATGGCAACGGTAGGCAGCGGAGATTTCACCTACGAAGTAGTGGACAATTGGGCGAAGACGCCGGACGGCTGGACCATAGGGCAGGCGGAGCCGGCTTGCGATTCTCAGGACCGGGTTTACGTTTTCAACCGCGGCGACCACCCGCTGATGGTGTTCGACCGCGACGGCAATTTCCTGGGCGAGTGGGGTAAGGAGTACCTGACCGACGCGCACGGGATCTACATCAGCGGCGAGGACCACATCTATCTCCCGGTGCGCGAGTCCCACGCCATCGTCAAGTGCACGTTGGACGGCAAGCCGCTCATGACCATGGGGGTCTGGGACGCGCCGTCGGATACCGGTGGCGCCCGTCCCGACGGAACCATGTGGAAGGCGGCCGGGCCGTTCAACCGGTGCACGGATATCGCGTTGGCTCCCAACGGCGACCTCTTCGTCTCGGACGGGTACGCCAACAGCCGGGTGCACAAGTTTTCGCCGGATGGCCGGCTGCTGCACTCCTGGGGACGCCCGGGCAAGCGCGGGCCCGGGGAGTTTCACATACCGCACGGCATCTGGGTGCACTGGGACGGACGGGTGATGGTGTGCGACCGCGAGAACAACCGGATCCAGCTCTTTACCGGGGACGGCGAATACCTCGGCATGTGGACCGATCTGGCCCGGCCCTGCGACATCTTCGTCGACCACGACGGCATCGCCTATGTGGTGGAACTGGACGCGTTTATGACCATCCTGAACATGGACGGCGAGGTGCTAGCCAAAGTGGACATCGGTGGGGCGGGAGGTCACGCGGTGTGGGCCGATTCTCACGGCGACCTGTACATCGGCCACAACCAGGAAGGCAGGAGACTGGTGAAGCTGGTGCGTCAGTAGGCTGAGGCTACGCGGGCGGATCGTATTCCGGCGGACGGGTGGCAACCACCCGTCCGTTGTGGGTTACCTCTTGGGGCAAAATACAGCGAGCGATCCTTCCCCGTCTGATCTGATGTGAAAACTGGAGGTCGCGGGCACGATTGAAACGCGCCGGCGGGGAAACCATCAACAGTCTCTTGCCACTTGCGGACCGAACTCTTGCTACCGCCGGGAGAACGTCGCTGTCGGCGGTCACGATCACGGCGACGTCAAATGTTCCTTCAAGACAGTCGGCAACGATGTCGACCGCCATTCGTACGTCTGTCTGCTTTTCTTCGTGGGTGGTCCATCGGTTGCCGCATTGAAAGCATTCTTGTGGACGATCGCGAAATTCGCTGAGATGGACACTCACGCGCAAGGCCCGCAAGGCGTTGACGTATTGTCGGTGACGGGCATGCGCCTCGGGCATCCAGGTAGCGTAAGCGGAGTAGTAGTTGACCGCCGTCAGGACCTGGCCCACATTCAGAAATGAAGCGGCCAGTGCCCACAGATCAACCCACTTCAAGTGGCGTTGGTTCAGCGCATCGATTGCGTGGTACAGATTGAACCCATCGATGTAGGCGACCACACGCTCTTGGTTCATGATCAGTTAAATGAAGACGCAGCCCCCGAAGGGGCTGCTATCCACCGGGATATACCCGATGGGTGGACCACATTCATGGTAGCATCCGCGTCAATCCGCGGTCAAACTTGGCGGCGCGGCGGCCGCCGCCTCCAGCGCAGCGCCGGCCAATTCCCGCAAGTCGACGCCGCCCAGCTTTTGCCCCTGCACTCCCATGAGCCGGAGTGGGCGGCCGGGCCTGGTGATGGTGATGCGGTCGAGGACATCCTGCCAGGCGGCGAGGTAGTCACAGGTGCCGCCGCCGTTGGGATCGTCCACCCCCTCGATGCTCTCGCCGGACGGCAGGCGAACTGCGATCACGGCGCAGGGATCGGCAGACGGCGCCAGCATCATCACGGGGAGTTCATCCTCGGATAGCCCGGCCTCGTTCAGCAGGCCGCGCACGGTGGCAGATACGCCGTGCATGCCGAAGACCACCAGGTGAGCAAAGCTGGCGTCCCGCTTTTCAAATTCGGTGCGGTAACGCCGGAAGATCTCGTGGGAACCGGTGGCGCCCGGTTTGACCAGGAACAGAGCCATCGCCGGGAATCCCTCAGGTTCGATGGGCGCCGCGGCGAGATCATTTCGCCAGCGGAGCAGCTTGTCGTGGTCGTGCTCGTCGTAGTGGTGTGACATGATCATCCTCTAGGCGCTGGCGTAGGCCTCTCGCAGCCGCTGCAGGTCGATTTTCACCATGGTCAGGAGTTCGTTGAGAACCGCAGTGGACCTGGTTTCATCCCGCATGAGCTCGTTGAGTTCGGCGGGCACAATCTGCCAGTGGACCCCGAATTTGTCCTGGATCCATCCACACTGGATTGGTGAGCCGTCCTCGGCAAGGCGGTCCCAGTAATCGTCGATCTCTTCCTGGGTCTCGCAGGTGACGACGAAAGAAATGGCCGGAGTGAATTCGTAGGCAGGGATCCCGTCGAAGGCGGTGAAGTGCTGACCTTTAATGACGAACGACACGACATGGCTGCCCGCGCCAGGTCCGTCCGGCAGCGCCGTGTCTTCGACGATCCGCGATTCCCTGAAAACCGAAACGTAGAACTGGGCCGCTTCAAGCGCAACGCCGTCCAGCCACAGGAACGGCGTGATTTGCGGCGCATCGTTATTCATGGTTTATCAGCCGGCGTCGAACTGGACCAGGATGCCGTCCGGGTCATAGACGTAGAAGCTGCTGACCCGGCCTTCGGCGTTGGTCCATACGTCCATGGGAGCGGGCAGCGGGACGCCTTGCGCAGCGAGGTTTTCGGCGAGAGCCCTGGGGTCGGACACCGAGAACGAGATGTGGCTGATGCCCACCTGGTCCAGTTTGATGGGCGTTCCGTCAGGGTTCTCGCCCGGATGACTGGTCATCGTCAGCGTGGGCTTGGCGCCGTCGGCGTAGGCAAGCCGCACCTGGCGACGGGTGGCCCGATTGTGAGCGTACACGTGGGGCAACCCGCCCGTGGTGGTGTCCTGGATGACGTCGCTGACGATGGACATTCCGAGCACGTCACAGTAGAACTGCAACGAGACATCTAGATCCTGCACGCAGATGGCGATGTGAGACACGCCCGAGGCGTTCATGGGCATGGTCATTACTCCTGTTCAGGCGCGGTTGCAGCATAAGCCGAAGGCGAGCGCTATCAGCCGCCACCGCTGTCGAACTGCACCAGGATGCCATCCGGGTCGTACACGAAGATGCTGGACACCTCGCCGTTGGCGTTGGTGAAGCCGTCCATGGGACCGGCCAGTTCCACGCCGGCGGCGATCAGTTGGTCGGCCAGGGCTTTGACGTCCGACACGGTAAAGGAGATGTGGCTGATGCCCACTTGGTCCAGCTTGATGGCGCTGCCGTCGGCGTCGTCACCCGGGTGGCTGGTCATGACGAGGGTGGGGACGGCTCCCTCGCCGTAGGACAGGATGGCCTGGCGGCGGGTGGATCGGTCGTGGGCGTAGACGTGGGGAAGGCCGCCGGTGGAGGTGTCCTGGACACGGTCGACGGTCACGGTCATTCCCAGGATGTCGCGGTAGAATTTAAGGGATTCGTCCAGGTCGCGGACGCACACGGCGATGTGGGAAACGCCGGTGGAATGCATAGCCATAGTGTGGCCTCCAGAGGCAGGGTGAGTCAGTTCGGTATCATCAATCGAGCGTAATGCTACTGCCGCGACCGGGGGATGTCAAAAGCGGCGGCGGGTGGCGTGCCGGCCCCAGTCGTCCACGCGTTTCCACACCAGGATGAGGGCGCCCATGCCGAGCAGCATCGCTCCCAGGTCGGTGGCCGGGAAGGACCACCAGACGCCCCAGGTGCCGAAGACGTGGGACAGGCCGAACACCCAGGCCAGCAGCAGCACGACGCGCTGGGTCATGGTCAGCACTACCGATGGCCACGCCATGCCCAGGGCCTGAAAGGCGATGGAACTGACGAACTCGATGCCCACGATGGGCAGTGCCAACAGAGCGATCCGAAGCGCGTCGCCGGACTCGGCCGGGAGGGCCTCGCGGGTGGAGAAGAAGGTGACGATGTAGCCGGAAGTGGGTATGAGGACGGCCACCATGATCGCGCCGCAAACCGTCGCGCCGAGGCAACTCTGCCAGATTGCCTGGCGCACCCGGTGGTAATTGCCGGCGCCGTAGTTGTACGCCGCCAATGGCAGGTATGCCAGCGCCGCGCCGATGAACGGAGCCAGGGCGAACTCCAGCACCGCGTTGATGACGCCGAAGAGCGCGATGTAAGCGTCGCCGCCCGGGTATTGGCTCAGGATGTTGTTGATGACCACAACGACGACGGATCGGGCGCTCTCGATGATGAAAATCGGAATGCCCAGCGCGGTAATCTCCCGGATCAACTCCCATCGGGGGATCAGTGCGTCGACGCTGACCCGCAGGGCGCTGCGCCCGGACAGGTAGAACCAGACGGCGAAAAGAACCGCCCCGCCCTGAGCGGTCACGGTGGCCGCCGCGGCGCCGGTCACGCCCCATCCCAGCGCCAATATGAACAGCGCGTCCAGGATAACGTTCAGGACAGCCCCGCCGGCCAACACGACGGTAGCCGTGCCGGGCCGGCCCTCGGCCATCAGCAGGTTGTTGACCGCTATGGCGATCATGGTGAACAGGCTGCCGGGCAGGATGATGACCAGGTACTGGTGGGCGTACCCGACCGTATGCTCCGAGGCTCCCATCCAGATTGCCATCTGGTCCAGGTGGGTCAATCCGGCGGTTGTGGCAGCGAGATACACCGGCAGGAGGATCGCCAGCGACGAACCGATGGCCCGGGACGCCCGGAGCGGGTCACCAGCGCCCAGTGCCCGGGACACCACCGACATCGCTCCCAGGCCGGGCAACAGGCCCACGGCGACCGCCGCGATCTGGACCGGGAATGCTGCGGAGAGGCCGCTCAGCGCGTTCACGCCCACCACGTTCCCGATGAAGGCGCGGTCAACGATGCTGTAAAGGGCCATCACGATGATGGCGAACATGGGCGGGAAGGCCATCTTCAGCAGCAGTCGCCACATGGGCGCGGTGCCCATGGCGTCGGCCTGTGGCGTTGATCGTTCGGAAGTTGATCGTTCGGAAGTTGTCATGGTTTGGGCAGTGAGGCTGTTTTGACCGGTTAAACGCCGCGATGCTAAAATCAAGCAACCACGCATTATAAGAAGAACTGGGTGCCAGCGAGCATCCGCCTGGACACCAGTCTCCGCAGAAGTGAGATGGGACGGGGTACGTCAAGGAGGTGTCAAATGTCCGGACACTCGAAATGGTCGACAATCAAGCGCGCCAAGGGCGCCGCCGATGCCAAGCGCGGCGCGCTGTTCACCAAGCTGGCGCGCAACATCAGCCTGGCAGTCAAAGACGGCGGTGGCGGTGACCCGGAGATGAACTTCCGGCTGCGCATCGCTGTGGACCAGGCCAAGTCCAACAACATGCCGCTGGACAGCATCACCCGAGCCATCCGTCGGGCAACCGGCGAGGGCGGCGAGGGCATGGAGGACCTGGCGGAGGTCACCTACGAGGGGTACGGTCCCAGCGGCGGCGCGATCCTCGTCAAAGCGCTGACCACCAACCGCAACCGCACCGCGTCCGAAGTGAGGTCCGCGTTCAACAAGGGCGGCGGCAACCTCGGTGACTCGGGCTGTGTTGCCTGGAACTTCGACAGCCGCGGGGTGATCACTCTGGAAATCGACGACGAGTCGGTAGCTGAAGAGCTGATCATGACGGCGATCGACGCTGAGGCTGAAGACGTGAACTTCGAAGACGGGATCCTCGAGGTGTACACGGCTCCGGAAAACCTGCTGTCGGTAAAGACTGCCCTGGAGGGCGAGGGAGCGCAGCCATCGTCGGCCGACGTGTCCATGGTGCCCAAGACGGTGGTTCCGCTGGCGGACCGGGCGGCGGAGCAGACCCTCCGGCTGCTGGACAGCCTCGAAGAACTGGCCGATGTGCAGAAGGCGTATACCAACGCGGACTTCCCGGCGGAAGTGCTGGAACGCTACGGGACCGCCGCCTGATGCGGGTCCTGGCCATCGACCCGGGCACACTGCGGATGGGATACGGCGTCCTGGACGCCCACCCGGCTCCGGAAGCCGACGACTACGGTGTCGTGGCCTTGCCGGCGTCGATGGCGATCGAAACGCGTCTCTATCAGCTGCACACGCACATCCTCAACATGATCCATGTGTTCCAGCCGGACGCCATCGCCGTTGAGGACCCGTTTGTGGGTAGGGAAGAGCGATCGTTCGCAAAGTCATCTTTGATGATAGGCCAGGCCCAGGCGGTCGTCTTGATCGGAGCTGCCAGCCAAGGGGTGCCGGTATTTCGGTACAAGCCGTCCGACGTGAAAATGGCAGTGGCGGATTATGGGCGTGCAACGAAAAAGCAGGTTCAGGAAATTGCGGCCTCGAGGCTCGGATTAGATCATGTGCCGCCTTCGGACGCCGCCGACGCGCTGGCGGTGGGCTTGTGCCACCTCCAGCGCATGCAGGACGACGAGTTGAAATCTCGCGAGATCGCGCCGGGCAAGGAACTTTAGTCAGTGTTGGTCGGCGTGCGGGGCGCGCTGGAGGCCGTCGGATCGGACTGGGTCAACGTGCAGGTGGGCGGCGTCACCCTGCAGGTGTCGGTGCCCGCATCATCTATCTCCGATTTGGGCAGCGTGGGCGAGCAGGTGCGGCTCCACACCATCCTGCGCATCCAGAACGAACAGCCGGTTCTGTACGGGTTCGTAGAAGCCGGGTCGGTGGAGCTTTTTGGCGCGCTCACAGGCGTATCCGGCATTGGCCCGCGTTCGGCGATGTCCATCCTCTCGGAGTTGGGAGAAGACGGTTTCCGCCAGGCGGTGGCGTCGGAGGACGTGGTCGCGCTGGCGCGAGCCCAGGGAGTCGGGCGGCGCACGGCCCAACGGGTGGTTCTGGAGCTGCGGGGCAAACTGCCCGACGCTGACGCCGGGTCGCCGGTGCTCGCGGCGGCCGCCGGCACCGATGCCGAAGCCATCGAGGCGCTGACCGCCCTGGGCATGACGTTGGCCGACGCGCGACAGGCGGTGGCTGGCCTCGAACTCCCGGCAGACGCAGCGGTCGAGGACAAGGTGCGTCAGGCGCTGATGGCCATCGGCGGCGGGTAGGGCAATGCCTTATAATTCCGGTGACCCGAGCGGATGGACGTATCAGTGCCGGCCCCGCGGTACTGAGTGACGGAACGGAGGAACCATGCCTGACTTTCAGCTGGTAGCGGATTTCGGCATGATGGGCGACCAGGAACAGGCCGTGCATCGGCTGTCCGAAGGGCTGCGCGAAGGCTTGGGATACCAGACCCTGCTGGGCGTCACTGGCAGCGGCAAGACCTTCACCATGGCCAACATCGTGCAGGAAGTGCAGCGTCCGACCATAGTCATCGCGCACAACAAAACGCTGGCAGCCCAACTGGCCACAGAGTTCAAGGAGTTCTTCCCGCACAACGCCGTGGAGTACTTCGTCTCTTACTACGATTACTACCAGCCGGAAGCGTACATACCGCGCACCGACACCTATATCGAAAAGGACAGCAGCGTCAACGAAGAGCTGGACAAGCTGCGTCTGGCTTCCACCACCTCGCTGCTGACGCGCCGGGACACGCTGATCGTGGCCTCGGTGTCGTGCATCTACGGACTCGGCGACCCGTCGGACTACTTCGAAATGGTCGCCCGGGTTGAAGTGGGCGAAGAGTACAACCGGCGCGCGCTGCTGCGTCAGTTGATCGATATGCAGTACGAGCGCAACGACACCGATCTGGCTCGCGGCCGGTTCACGGTGCGCGGTGACACCCTCGAGATCGTGCCGGCGTACGAGGAATTCGCGGTCCGGATCCAGTTCTTTGGCGACGAGGTCGAACGCATTCTCACGCTGGACACGCTCACGGGCGAAGTACTGAATGAGCGCAGCGAGTTTTCCGTATATCCCGCCAAGCACTTCGTGACCAGCCGCGAGAAGCTGGACGCGGCGCTGATCGACATTGACGCGGAGATGAAGGAACGGGTGGACTGGCTCCATCAGCAGGGCAAGTTGCTGGAAGCACAGCGGCTGGAGCAGCGCACCCGGTACGACATGGAGATGCTCAACGAGACCGGCTTCTGCGCCGGCGTTGAGAACTACGCCCGGCACCTGTCCCGGCGCCCGGCGGGGAGCCCACCCTGGACCCTGCTGGACTATTTCCCCGACGACTACCTGATGTTCGTGGACGAGTCCCACATGACGCTGCCTCAGGTGCGCGGAATGTACAACGGCGACATCTCCCGCAAGACCACGCTGGTGGATTTCGGGTTCCGCCTGCCGTCGGCGCTCGACAACCGGCCCCTGCAGTTCAAGGAATTCGAGGATCACATCAACCAGGTGGTCTACGTGTCGGCAACGCCGGGACCCCTGGAGCTCGAGCGCACCAGCACCATTGTCGAGCAGGTGATCCGGCCCACCGGGTTGCTGGACCCGACCATCGAGATCAAACCCACCGAGGGTCAGATCGACAACCTGTTGTATGAAATCCGCCAGCGCATTGACCGCCAGGAGCGGATCCTGGTGACCACGCTGACGAAGCGGATGGCGGAGGAGCTGGCCGACTACCTGTCCGAGGCGGGGATCCGCAACCACTACCTCCATTCCGATATCCAAACCCTGAACCGGGTGGAGATCCTGCGCGACCTGCGGCTGGGCATCTACGACGTGGTGGTGGGCATCAACCTGCTGCGGGAGGGCCTGGACCTGCCTGAAGTCAGCCTCGTTGCAATCCTGGACGCCGACAAGGAAGGGTACCTGCGCTCCACGACCTCGTTGATCCAGACCGTCGGTCGCGCCGCCCGCCACGCCTCCGGGCATGTCATCATGTACGCCGACCGGGTGACGGACTCGATGCAGAACGCCATCGACGAGACCTACCGCCGCCGGGCGATCCAGGGGGCGCACAACGAGCGCCACGGGATCGAGCCCCAGTCGATCCACAAGGCAGTGCGCGACATCACGGAAGGCCTGCGCAGCGTCGCTGAGAACAAGGCCTCCTACCAGGTGGCCCGGGAGGAGATGTCACGGGACGACATGTACCGGGTGATCAAGGACCTGGAGTTCCAGATGAAAGAGGCCGCGCGTTCCCTGGAGTTCGAGAAGGCGGCTCACCTGCGGGACGAGATGCTGGAACTGAAGAAGATCATCGTCACCGAGGAGAAGATGCTGGCTGTAGCCGGCGGCTAGGCCTACCAGTGTTGAGCCAGGTTGGTGATCAGGTTGTAGATGAACCAGCCGTCACCAGTGAGAAACATCTGGGGCTTGGCGGTCTGGGCGTCGCGCATCACGCCGATGCCGTCTCCATACGGGTCGAACGACACGATCCGGTCGTAGCGGATGCGGAAACGCTTGCGCGGCCCGTGAAAGTAGATGTGCTTGCTGGTCACGCCCAGCAGCCCGGTGTCCTCGTGAACGGTTTCCTCCCACTCCACGGCACGACTGCTGAAAGTGCTTGGGCGGTAGTACAGGCCCTTGGCGACACGAATGCTGACGCCATGTGAGGTGCCGCGCCGTTCCCGGCGGGTCTTGACCTCGTAGTAATCGACGCCGTCGATGACCCACACCAACTGTTCGGATTTCATCAGGTTGAACGGAGTGGGCGGCAACTCGCCAAGGCGTTCGGGGATCAGGCCCTCGGCCGCTTCGCGGATCACAGCCGATTTGATCATGTTGTGGTATGCCCCGTTGACGTCCACGTCGGACTGCTGTAGCGCGAATCGCCGGAGATAACGGATCAAGGCATTCTCCTCGTCCAGCGACAGAACGCCATCCTCCAGGGAGCCTTCGACCGCAGCCTCCCAGGCCTGGACGAGCAGCAGCCTGCGCTCAGACGCCGACATCCCCGATTCTTCCAGGGTATGGGCGAGGTCGTCCAGATGATCGTCGCCCGGGGCGGTGGCGAGGGCTGCCAGCCGGGCGTCCAGCATGATACGGTCCCTGGCTGCCCGTTCCAGATCGGCGGCGGCATCCCGGCCGGCTTTGTGCTCCTCTTCGATGGCAAACTGATCGCGGAAATCCCGCAGCCGGGCCTCTTCCGCCTGCGTCAGGATGCCGTCGGCCAGGCCTTCGCGCACCGCCCGGTGCCAACCCTCGGCCATGACGGCTCGGATCCCATCCTCGTCGATGTAGGCGCCGGCGGCGATGGCTTCCAGGTCTCCCACCAGCGCGGATTCGCTGAAATGAGAATGGCCGGCCGCCTCGGCAACCAACGCCACCATCCGCTGCCGCCCGGCCACGTGGGCGTTGTCGCAATCCTTGTGACTGCGGCGCAGGAAGCCGGCCTTCCGGCCGCAGTGTTTGCAGCTACCCACTGGATCCGGCGCTCAACCTGGCGTTGACCAGGTCGTGCAGTTCGGAGAGCACCGCGGCGTTTTCGTCCAGCGTGAATTCGTCCACCAGATAGTCGTGCTCACCGCTGACCCCGCTGACGGCGCCAGCGTCGACGAGGAAACGGATGCAATCGGCGTCCGTGTCCACATCGGGGAGCATGTTGCGACCCGTTTCCAGGGAAAGGGCCGCCACCAGGCCGTAGCCGCCCCAGTTGGACGTGCTCGAGATCACCAGGCGGTCGCACCCCACCACCGCGGGATGGTCGGGCAACTGGTCGGCTTGCGCGACCACGTCCGCCAGGTTGCCCATGCCGATCTCATTGCCGCCGTCCCCGATGCCTATGGACGGCAATCCGAGGCCGAACAGGCGGTCGGCGCGGGCGGTCTGGGGAGATATGTCCCGGCCGCGCATGTTGCGGTAAATGCCCTCGGCATCGGGCGAACAACGCTCGATCGAAATGACCAGTGCCGGCCCAAACTCTTTCTGCATCCCGGCAACAAAGTCGTCATTCGCAGCCTGTTCGGAGGAAACCGGAAAATCGACTACCCGCGACGGGTCGCCGGACCGACCCAGCCACGACGCCATCATGCCGGCCATGGGCACGTCGGTCAGGTGGATCACCGGGTGTCCCAGGCTGCGGATGGCGTTGGCGATGGCGAAGGCGCCCGGCGGGCCATCGGTTTCAGGGGCGTCGCTCATCAGGATGTAGAAGCCGGTGGTGATGATCACCGGACCGGGATGGTCCAGCAAATAGCGAGCGGCCTGGGTGCAAAAGTCTTCCGGGACGTGCGGCCGGAGCGCGCCGATCCCGCGCCGGTCGTGGTCCAGGACGATGTCTTCGATGGTGCGGGTCATGATGCTCCGTGTTCAGATTACTGCGTAGTCGGAGTCGCGGCGGTCGGTGATGAACATCTTTCCGGGAGAATGGGTGATCATCAGGGGAGGCTTGCAGTTGAGGGCGACGGCCTGGGGCGTCACCCCGCAGGCCCAGAAAACCGGCGTTTCACCCGGTTTGATTTCCACCGCTTCGCCGAATTCGGGAGCGTTGATATCGCGGATTCCGATGGCATCGGGGTCGCCGATATGAATCGGAGCCCCATGGGTGTCCGGGAACCGCGAGGTCACCTGGACGGCGCGGACGATCTGCTCCTGCGGGACCGGGCGCATGCTTACCACCATGGGTCCGGAGAACATCCCGGCCGGCCTGGTGGCGATGTTGGAGATGTACATCGGCACGTTGCTGCCGGCCTCCTGATGGCGCAGGGGAATGCCGGAGTCGGCCAGCGCGGCTTCGAAAGAGAAGCTGCAGCCCATGAGGAAAGAGACCAGATCATCCCGCCAAACGTCCGCCACCGATGCTAATTCGGCGACCATCTCGCCGTTTTCGTAGATGCGATACGCCGGCACATCAGTGCTGATATCCGCGCCTGGAGCGGTGACTGAAGGCTCCACGGAGCCGGGTTCGATGACCTCCAGCAGCGGACACGGCTTTGGGTTCCGCTGGCAGAACAGGAGAAAATCGAATGCGAGATCGCGGGGCAGGACGGCGAGGTTCGCCTGCACGTGTCCGTTGGCCAGGCCGGCGGTGACGCCGCCGTATTCTCCGGCTCGGATCAGCCGGCGCAGTTCGGCAGGTTGGGTGGGGAGCATGGTGGCGGTGGTCATGGTATGTCTCCAATTGGAACGGCGGCCTTGGCTGGCGGTGTCGTATGCTAGAATTGCGCCGTTCGCACGCAATGATAGACAGGTGACCGGCCAGCGTCAATTTCGCGCCGGGCCTCGGACGAATCAAACCCGCAAGCAGGATTCTGGTTTGTATAAAGTGTTTTTGCTCACCCGGCCGGGCGATGCAATGACCTCCCTGGCGGCCCAGATCGACCTCTCCGGGCTGTCGTGTCGGGCGGGCAGCGACGTCATGGAGCTGGAGGACGTGGCACACACGGACAAGCTGGACGTGGTGTTGCTGGACCTGTCTGCAGTGGGAATCGGGGCGCAATCGGTGATCGAACGGGTCAGCCAACTGCATCTGCCCACGTTGTTGGTCATGGACTCGACGGCGATTGGCCAATACGATCCGGCGATCAACCCCGACGACTTCATCGTGGCTCCGCTGGATTCCGCCGAACTCGTGGCCCGTGTCGGTCAGATCGTCTACCGGCGCGACGGGCGTGGCGGCGATCAGTTGATCCGGGTTGGGGAATTGACCATCGACCTGCAGAGCTACGAGGTCACCATGGCCGGCCGGCGGGTATCGCTGACCTATAAGGAATTCCAGCTGCTAACCTTGCTTGCGTCCAATCCCGGCCGGGTCTACACCCGAGAGGCCTTGCTCAATCAGGTTTGGGGGTACGACTACTTGGGCGGCACGCGCACGGTGGACGTGCACATCCGGCGACTGCGATCCAAAGTGGAAGACCCCGACCACCTGTTCGTGGAAACCATCTGGAACGTCGGCTACCGCTTCCGCGACGTTGCTTCGGAGGGATGAGGCCCGGCGTCGGCGCCCGCTCTTCCCTAATGGGTCGCGCTCGCGCTCCGTTCAGTCGCTTATGCTGTCCTGAACCCGGGCCAGGAAGCGGTCCCTTTCCGCCACGATGCCGGCGTGTTTCGGGTCGGTCAGTTCCGAGTCAGCGTCGAGAATAGCTGCGGCTTCCTGGCGGGCCAATGCCATCAGGTCCTGGTCGAACACGTTGGCGATGCGAAGCATGGTCTGGTCGCCACTCTGGGTGGTGCCGAAGATGTCGCCCTCATGTCGCATCTGCAGGTCGATTTCTGCCAGCTTGAACCCGTCCCGGTTGTTTTCCAGCGCCGTCAACCTTTCCCGCGCTCGTTCCGACTCCGATTCGGACATCAGCAGGCAGTAACTGCGGTGTTCGCCGCGCCCCACCCGGCCGCGGAACTGGTGCAACTGGGCCAACCCGAAGCGGTCGGCGCCGTCGATCATCATCACCGTGGCGTTGGGTACGTCGATGCCAACTTCCACTACGGCGGTTGCCACCAGGACGTTCAACTCGCCGTCCCGGAACTGGCGCATCACCTTGTCTTTGTCCCGCGAGGAAAGGCGTCCGTGCAGGAGTCCGAGCTTGAGATCGGGGAAGACCTCGCTGGAAAGGCGTTTGTGCTCCTCGGTGGCCGCGCGAACGTCCAGGTTCTCCGACTCCTCCACCAGCGGGCAGATGATGAACGCCTGGCGGCCGGCCTCCACCTGCTGGCGCACAAACCCGTAGGCCGCGTTGCGCTTGTCCTCGGGGACCAGTCGCGTGAGGATGTCCTGTCGACCCGGAGGCAACTCATCGATGGTCGACACGTCCAGATCGCCGTACAGGGTGAGCTGCAACGTGCGTGGTATCGGCGTGGCCGACATCATGAGCGCGTGTGGCTGCTCCGTTCCGTCACCCCGGAGCGCGGTGCGCTGGGCGACGCCAAAGCGGTGCTGCTCATCGGTGATGGCCAGACACAGGCTCGGCAGTTCCACGCCGTCCTGAATAAGAGCATGGGTGCCGATCAGCAGGTCAAGATGCCCTTCCGAGGCCAGGCGCAGGACCTCCCGCCGTGGCGCCGCCCGCGTGCTGCCGGTCAGCAAACCGACCGTGAAAGGACGCCGGAGGCTGGGGAGGTAGGCCGAAAAGACGTTGGGTTGCTGCAGGGGTTGCTCAAATGTTGAGAGCAGTCGTCCGGTGGTGGCGTAATGCTGCTCCGCCAACACCTCGGTGGGCGCCATGAGGGACGACTGCCGACGATCCGAAGCCGCCGCCAGTATCGCGGTCAACGCGACCAGGGTCTTGCCGCTGCCAACCTCGCCCTGCAACAGGCGGCTCATGGGCGGCGTGCCGCGAGCCATGTCGGCCAGGATCTCGCCGATGCAGCGCACCTGCGCCTTGGTGGGAGTGAAGGGCAGTTCGGACAGGAACCCGTCGACAGCGCTACCGCTGTATTGTACGGGGCCCCCGATGGCGTCCCGCTCGCGATGCCGCCGTCGGCCCAGGATGGCCATCTGGAACGCCAGGATTTCATCAAAGGCCAACCGGCGGCGCGACCGGTCGGCATGGCTCAGGTCTGGAGGGTAGTGCGCGTCGCTGATGGCCTGGCGCAGGCCGACCAACCGCGTGCGCGCCAGCGCATCCTCCGGCATGGTTTCCGAAACGCCTCCCAGGAACCGTTCCAGAGCGCGCCAGGTCAGGCTCCGAAGGTTGCGGGCGGTCATGCCCTGGGTCAGGCGATACACCGGGGTGATGCGACCGGCGTTCAGAGGCGGCGCCGATTCGGTGACCACATCATACTCGGGAGATTGGATGGTCAGTCGTCCACGGTTGATCTCGGCCTTGCCATGGACGACCATTGTGCTGCCGACCCGGAGGCTGCGCGCGAGAAACTTTTGCCCAAACCACTGCAGGTCGATCGCGCCGGTGTTGTCCCGGAGCGTCCCCTCAACCAGCTGCAGCCTTCGCTGTCCAACGCTGGCGGAACGGACATCGAGCAGCTCGCCCTCCAGAGTGAACGTCCCGCCGGCGTAGACGTCGGCAATGCTGGTGACATCCGCCCGGTCATCGTACCGGCGCGGGAGCATGTAGAGCAGATCCCGGACCGTGCCGGCTCCCATGGACTCGAGCCTCTGCACCGTTTTGGCGTCCATGCGCCGGATCGCGGACACCGAATCGTCCGGGTCGCCCGGGTTGGCGGCGGGCTTGGGCCCGGCGTGCTGCCGGCGGCGCAGCTGTGCGTGCTGGAACGCCTCGGCGGTCTCGAAGAGAGGAGCCTCCGGTTCTAGCTTGACATCGTCTGGCTCTGCCGCCTCCCGTGCGGGAGGTCGGTCCCGGTTGACACGGGGCGGTTCGAGCTCTGCGGCCAGGGCTCCGCGCCACGCGGACACCCAACGACGCCGTCCCTCCGGCGGAAGTTCGCGGTAGGGAGCCGATATCAGGCTGGCGACGCGATCCGGATCGTCACCCAGGTACGCGCGAAGCTCCGGCTCCCAGCGTTCGATGAACCGGCGGATACCGCCGCTTACCGCGTTGTCACCGAAACCCTTGTGTTCCTCGAGGGCAAGGATTTTCGCAAAGGCGTCGCGCCAGGCGGGAACGGTCTCGCCGTGCTCAGTTGCCATCTATGCGACCCCATGCGGCGCCGGCATTCGCTCGTGCCGGTGCGCCGCCGTCAAGGCAGAGTCGACACCGCCACCGCGCCCGGGCCCACGTGGGTCCCAATGGCGGAACCGATCTGAAGCGTGTACGTGTTGTTGGGATCCGCGAGGTCGGACAGGCGGTTGCGCATCTCCTCGGCCGGGGCCGCGTCGGTGGTGTAGGCAACGGCGAGCTTGGAGACGGGCCCCTGCTCGCGTACCAGTTCCTCCAGTCGTTGCAGACCCTTTCGGAGGTTACGCGGGCGATCCACGGGCAGCACCTCCCCGTCGGCGACCTTGAGGATCGGCTTGACCTTGAGCAGCGAACCCATGAAGGCCTGGGCCTTGCCGATCCTGCCGCCCTTCTGCAGGTATTCGAGGGTGTCCACCATGGCGAACCCGTAGCCGCTACCGGCACGAGCCTGGGCGGCGGAGACCACCGAGTCCAGGGTGGCGTCCGGCGCAGCGGCATCCTCGGCGGCGGCGATGACCTGGAGCATGTGGCCGACGGAAGCCGTGGTGGAGTCAACCACGGTCACGGCGCCGTCGTCGAATTGCGAAGCGGCCTGAGCCGCGGAGTTATAGGTGCCGCTCAGTTGCCTGGCGACGGTGATGCACACCAGTTGGTCGCCGGCCGAGACCAGGGGTTCCATCGCGCCGGTGAAGTCGCCGGGCGTGGGCTGGGACGTGCTCGGGAGTTGCGATGAGGACTGGAGGCGAGCGTAAAACTGGGTGGGATTGATGTCGATGCCCTGGCGGAAGGACTCCTCTCCAAACAGGACGTAGGCCGGGACGACGGAGATTCCGAACTGTTCGACGGTTTCCCGGGCAATGTCGCAGGTGCTGTCTGTGATGATTCTTATGGCCATGCGGGAGGCTCCTTCGCCGACTCACGACTGGGCTGAGTTATTCTACTGACACCAGATACGGATAATGGGGCTGGCCGCCTTCGTACACGTCCACTTCTGCTCCCCCGTATGCTTCCTCCATCTCTTCCTGCAGGGCGGCGGCCGATTCGGCCGAGGCGCCCTCCCCCCAATACAGGGTAATCACGCTGTTTTCGTCGGCGGACGAGTGCTGCAATCCCTCGCGGACGGCATCGTCGGCGGTTTCGGCGAGGGCCGCGAGCTGGCCGTCCAGGATTGCCATGTACTCGCCCTCGTGGACCTCCCGCCCGTCGACTACGGAGTCGCGGACTGCCTGGGTTATCTCAAGGGTTTCCACGCCGGCGCGAGCCGATTCCATGTTCGCCAGATTGTCGTCGACGGACACTTCCGGGTTGAACCCGAGCAGCGCGCCGGTGCCCTGGGGCATGGTACGAGTTCCCAGGACGTGCAAGGTAATTTCGCCGGTGTCGGCTTCCGCCGCTTGGTTGGCGGTAAGGATGACGTTGTGGTTGTTGGGCAGGACGATCACATCCGTGGTGCCGGCGGACATTGCCGCGTCAATGATTTCGCTGGCGCTGGGATTGAGCGTCTGACCCCCAGGTATGATGGCCGCGCAGCCGGCGTCCTGGAACAGGTCGGCCAGGCCCTTTCCCGAGGCGACTGCTATCACCGAAACGCCGGACCGGATCTCGGCGGGTCGCGCACGCTCCCGGTGACCGGCTGCCCAGTCGCGGTTTTGCAGGCTCATGTTGTCGATTTTCAGTTCATCCAGTTCCCCAAATCCGACGCCGTAGGTCAGCGCGGAGCCGGGGTCGGCGGTGTGGACGTGGATGCGTACAGCCTGCCCGCCACCCACGATGACGGTGGAGTCGCACATTTCGGAGAATCCTTCGCGTAACACGTCCACGTTTAGCTCTTGTCCGTGGATGACGAACTGGGTGCAGTAACCGAATTCGTCCGCCTCATGGGCGTCGAGGAAGTCGGTGTCGACCGCAACCGACGCAGTCTGGTGCGGGTTGATCACGCCGCCCACGCTGCGCAGTCCCAGATCGACGGCCGGGCCGCTCTCGCCCAGAAGATGCTGCAGCGCGCCGCCGATGATCGCCACGACCCCCAGTCCTCCGGAGTCAACCACGCCCGCCTCCTTGAGCACGGGCAGCTGGTCGGGTGTGCGGGCCAGGGCTTCAATCGCGCCGTCATAAGCCACGCGCCACAGGGCGATGACGTCCTGCTCGCCGGCGTCGTTGGCCTGCACGGCGGCATCAGAGGCGCCGCGAATCACCGAAAGCATGGTGCCCTCACGGGGCTGGCTCACCGCGTGGTATGCGGAGTCCGTCGCCGAGCGGAATGCCGCCACGGCGTGGGACGAGTCGATTTCGATGGATCCAGCGACGCCGTCGGCAAACCCGCGGAGCAACTGCGACAGGATGACCCCGCTATTGCCCCGGGCTCCCCAGAATGCGCCGGTGGCGATGGATTCCGCGACTTCTCCGGCGGTGTCCGCGTCGGCGTCCTTATTCATCTGCTCAATGCCGGCGCGAAGCGTGAGCAACATATTGGTGCCGGTGTCGCCGTCGGGAACCGGGAAAACGTTCAGCGCATTGGCGGCGTCCCGGTACAGTTCCATGTACGCAACTGCGCCCAGCATAGCCTGGCGCAAATCGGTACCCTGCAACGTGGTGAAAAGCGATGTCATGCCAAAATTATTATCAGATAAGTAATCGTCGCGAGTATATCACAGCGGGTTTTGCGTTCGGCATTGATATATTCGCCGGGGTTTGAGGAGTCCTCGATTTGCCGGCCGGCAATTGACGTGGCACACTCTGGTCATCCAGCGATTTCCGCGAACCAAGGGGCGCACATGAGTCAGCAACTTCCGCCTGAAGTCCTCAACCTGATCGACTCTGCACTCACCGAAGACCAGGCATTCAACGATCCTACCACCCAGACGTTGATTCCGGATGGCGTGACCGGGAACGGCATGCTGCGAGCCAAGGCTGACGGCGTGCTGGCCGGCGGCCCGGTGGCGGAGGCTGTATTCAGACGGATTGACCCGGGTCTCGAGGTCGAACTGCTGCTGGGCGACGGGACCGAACTTGTGCCTGGCACCGACATCGCCAGCGTCGTCGGATCAGCGGCCGCGATCCTGCAGGCCGAGCGTACCGCGCTGAACTTCATGCAGCGCATGAGCGGCATCGCCACCGCGACCAACCGGTATGTCCGTGCGGTCGAAGGCACGCCGGCGCGCATCGTTGATACCCGCAAGACCGCCCCGGGACACCGGTACCTGGATAAGTACAGTGTGCGCATGGGTGGGGGGTACAACCACCGCATCAACCTGGCAGACGGTATCCTGATCAAGGACAACCACCTGGCCGCGCGGGCGTCCCTGGAGGAACCTTTGGGAGCCGTGGTGCGCCACGCGATTTCCCAGGCGTCCCACACCATCCGCGTCGAGGTCGAGGTGGAGTCGCTGGAGCAGGTGCGGGAAGCGGTGGACGCCGGCGCGCACATCATCATGCTGGACAACATGCCGGTGGACATGATGCGTGAGGCGGTGGAGATCATCGGCGGCAGGGCATCTATCGAGGCGTCGGGAGGGATCACGCTGGCTACCGTGCGCGACGTGGCTCGGACCGGAGTGGACCTGATCAGCATCGGCGGGCTGACCCACTCCACTGATGCGCTGGACATTTCCCTGGATCTGGAGTTTCCCGACTAGCATCCGCTCCCACCGAACCACCGGCTTGAATGCGGGTGGCGCGCGGCGGTATATTGCCGGTGCCAGTCCCAACAATCCAAGAGCAAGGAGCATTCTCCCATGGCCCGTTTGAGTGATGTAACTCGTGATCAACTCGCCCCCGAACATCAGGAATTTTTCGACTCCATTGCCAGCAGTCGGGGCAGCGTCCGTGGCCCGTACGGCGTGCTGCTGCACAGCCCCGACCTGGCGGCAAGAGTGGCGCACACCGGAGCCTACGCTCGGTTCGACCTGGATATTTCCGAAGCCCACCGCGAGATCGTCATCTGCGCGACCGCCCGGGAGATCCGCCAGCAGTACGAGTTCTCCGCCCATGCCCGTCTGGCGCGGCAGGCCGGCGTCTCGGAAGACGTGGTGAACGCCATCGCCACCGGAAGGGCGCCCGAGGGCTTGAGCGGCATTGAGGCCTCGCTGGTCAAGTACGTCCAGGAATTGTTCCGCAACCACAAGGTGAGCGACGAGACTTTCGACGCCGTTTCTGGCCATTTCGGCATTCAGAAGACGCTGGAAATCACCGTACTCATGGGCCACTACCTCCTGGTGGGCCAGGTCCTCTCGGCCTTTGAGGTAGACCTTCCGGAAGGCGTGCAGCCGGAGATAACCTAGCCACCGTCAGGCCGCACCGCCACGCCGACTGAGTTCATCCGCCTACGCCCTCCTGAGGAGACCCCAAAATGGAACCATTGATTCGCAACATCAAGGACTTCCCCGCCGGCTCTCCGGCCCGTCTGATCAGCGCCGACGACAACCCGGCCCTGGTGACCCTGGCGTATTCCGTCATCGAGCCGGGCGGGACCAGTTCCCATCACATCCACGAATGGGAGCACGAGGTCTACATCATTGAAGGCAGCGGCACGCTGGTGGCCGACGGCAAGGAATACCCGGTCAAAGCCGGCGATGCGATGTTCATTCCTCCCATGGTTGACCACGTCACCCGCAACGACGGCGGCGATGGCAACATCCGGCGGATCGAGATCAACCCCATCTCTGCGGCCAGCGGCAACGCCCGCCCCGGCGGGTCGGAACCGGGCGCCGGCACGCCGCCGGTGATCCGCAACCACGCCGACCTGAACGCGGAAACCGGACACACCATGCTGGGTGGACGGGACGGCTGTCCCAACTACCTCATGCTGTACAACGGCGCGATGCAGCCCGGCGCGGTGAGCCATCCGGAAACCGGCGGGCATAACCACGAATGGGACCACACAGTGTTCGTTTTGGAGGGTACCGGCACCCTGGTGATATCGGGCAAGGAATACACCGTCACCGCCGGCGACGCCATCCTGGTTCCGCCGGTTGAGCACCACCAGTGGAAGAACGAGACCGACGCTCCGATGCTGCGGGTCACCTTCAACGACATCAAGTCCGAAGGCCACGGATAATTCACATTACCCGAAGGCGACAGGAACGAGGCGATCGCGGGCGGCAACGACGCGGTGGCCTCGTTTGCATATCAGACGGATGGGGTCGTTTTTGAATGGCTGACACCACGATCATTCAATCGGTGCGTGGGCGCGAAGTGCTGGACTCTCGCGGCAACCCCACCGTGGAGGTTGACGTAACGCTGCTTGGCGGCGCTTTTGGCAGCGCGATCGTACCGTCTGGAGCGTCCACCGGACGGCATGAGGCGGTGGAACTTCGGGACGGCGATCCGACCCGGTATGAAGGCAAGGGTGTGCTGCGGGCGGTCGCCGCGGTGAACGACGTCATCGGTCCAGCATTGTGTGGCGAATTGGACGCCGCCGATCAGCCCACGTTGGACGCGCGACTACGCGACCTGGACGGTACCGCAAACAAGGCAAACCTCGGAGCCAACGCTATCCTGGGGGTTTCCCTGGCCGCCGCTCATGCCGTTGCCAACGCAGTTGGGCAACCGCTCTACCGGTACCTGGGCGGACCGGATGCCGGCGTTGTTCCGATGCCGATGGTGAACATCATCAGCGGGGGGCGTCACGCGGCCGCCGGCCTGGACATGCAGGACTTCCTGGTAATCCCCATGGGCGCCGAAACCTATCGGGAGGCGTTGCAGATGGTGGTGGCAGTGTACCGGGCCGTGGGGCGCGTCCTTTCGCAGACCGGACCCTACGCCTACGGTGTCGCTGACGAGGGCGGATATGGCCCGCCGCTACCCTGCCACGAGGACGCGCTGGGCCTGCTCTACGACGCCACCCGATTGGCCGGCTACCGGTGCGCCCGGGACGGCGATATCGCCATCGGGCTGGATGTGGCGGCGACAGAGTTTGCCGGCGATGGCGGGCGATACGCGCTGAACGCCGAAGGCCGCACGTTCACCTCGAGTGAGCTGGTTGACCTCCTGGACCATTGGGGCAAGACCTACCCCATCATTTCCATTGAGGACGGTTTGGGCGAGGACGACTGGGAGGGCTGGGAGTACCTGACGCGAAAACTGGGCGGTTCGACGCAGCTGATCGGCGATGATCTTTTCACCACCAACCCCGAACGCCTGACGCGCGGCGATGACGCGGGCATCGCCAACGCGGTCCTGGTGAAACCCAATCAGATTGGCACCCTGACCGAGACATTGGAAACCGTCAGGTTGGCGCAGGAACGAGGCTACCTCCCGGTGATCTCGGCGCGCTCCGGGGAGACAGAGGACACGACCATCGCCGACCTGGCCGTGGCCACCGGCGCCGGACAGATCAAGATTGGCTCCATCACCCGCTCCGAAAGGCTGGCCAAGTACAACCGGTTGCTGCGGATCGAGGAAGAGTTGGGAGACCGCGCCATCTTCGCCGGTCGGGACGTTTTCGCGCGGTTCCTGACGTCATGACAACCGCTGCTGAGTTGGGAATGGAGATTCTCAACGAACAGGCGGCACGCCTGGGACTGGATCTATCAGGCGACCAGTTGGCGCAATTCGCCGAGTACCAGCGGTTGCTCGCAGAGGGGAATCAACGGGCGAACCTGACTGCAATCACCGATCCCGAAGCCGTGCAGGTGCGGCATTTCTTTGACTCGTTGACCGCGGTGTTGCCCGTGCCCGATTGGCGGGACGACCTTCGCGTCGTCGATCTGGGCGCTGGTGCCGGGTTTCCTGGGGTTCCGCTGAAGATCGTTTTTCCGGGCATACGGTTGACGCTGGTGGAATCGACGGCCAAGAAAACGGCATTTCTGCACACGTTGGCAGCGGGTCTGGGCCTCGACGATGTGGACATTGTCACCGCGCGAGTCGAGGACGTGGCTAGAACGGAAGGGTATCGCGGACAGTTTGATTTCGCCCTCGCCCGCGGGGTAGCGCCCATATCTGTACTCGTCGAGTACGCGCTTCCATTGTGCAAAGGGCACGGGAAATTGGTGGCGTGGAAGGGCCGGGACGGTCCCGCTGAGGCGCAGGCGGCGACTAACGCGCTGTCGGAAATGGGGGGCGAGGTCACGGACGTCGTTTCCATGAACGATCTGTCGCCGCCGCTGCCCCCGGACCGCTGGCTAGTGACCGTGGAGAAGGTGCGCCGGACGCCGGGGAAGTACCCGCGCCGGGTGGGCGTGCCCGCCAAGCAGCCGCTATAGGAAAACTGAAGACGGCTCGACGCGGCCGTCGTCGCTCCAACCCCGGGCGCGATAATAGTCCGCGATCATTGTGTCCAGCTCATCCCGGGTGAGGCCGACGCCGGCGGCGACACCGTCGGCGAGGGGTTCGGTCAGGGTGCGATCCGGAAGAGTGTCGTCGGAGCGCCGCCAGCCCCAACGCTGGTTGTAGCCCTTTTTGAGGTCTGCCACGTGGGCGGCAGCGCGGTGCAGTTCGTCGGCGTCGAAATCGTCCCAGCCGGTGACCATGCGGTACACGGCGGCTGATTCCTCCCAGAAATCGTCGAAAGCCCGGCGGAGGAACTTGCACCAGATGAGCGAGTCCAGCGCCGCCGCGAAATCCTCACTGTCGGCTGCTATCCTGCCGCGTCGGTCGTCAACGGTCAGGCGGTCCACCTCCGGCGAGAAGTCGGCGTCGTAGGCTGAGGTGCGGTTATGGCACGCGCCACGTGGAGTGGTTGCCAGACCCAGCGCCAGGGTTTTCAGGCTGCGGGGTTCGTAGCCGGGCATCTCCAGTCCCTTCACCTGCATCGCCCAGGATCCCGATCCGCCGCCAACGTGCTCGGCGGCCAGACGCGTGCCCTCGGCCAGGAGATTGCCCAGCGCACCACGACGATGTGCGATGTCTTCCAGAAGGTCGATCACTGCAGCGGCGTCACCGAAGTTCAGCGCGGGCCGGGCAGAGGCACTGGAATTGCCCAGGTCCAGGGACGGCAACAGCCCGCGTCCGGCGGTTTCCATGGCCCAGGCGATGACCCCGCCGGCTGAGATTGTGTCCAGACCCAGTTCGTCGCACCGTCGCACCGCGCGGATCACCGCATCGGGGTCGCCGACGCCGACCAACGGACCCAGGGCGAAGAGGCTTTCGTACTCCAGGCGGGCGCTGACCTCGCCGGCTCCGTTTGCCCCCATGTCTTTCTTGCCCACCGTGACGATCTTTTCGCATCCGATGGTGCAGTTGGCGCAATGGGCGGATCGGGTTGTTTTGGTCTGGTGCAGCGCCTCGCCGCTGACCGCCTCCGCGCTTTCGAAGGTGGACTGTTGGAAATTGCGCGTGGGCAAAGTGCCCAGGCGGTTGAACACCGACACATTGGCGATGGTGCCCAGCTCTCGGTACTTGGCGGTGGCGGCTCCCAGGCTCCGCCGGCTGAGATCCCGGGCGTACTCCCGCAGGGCGCCCGGATCCGCGACTGGAGGATCCGCGCCGGGATCACCGCGAACGGCGATGGCCTTGAGGTTTTTGCTGCCCATCACCGCGCCCGGGCCGCAGCGTCCGGCCTGGCGACCGCCGTCGTTGGCGATGCTGGCGAAGCGGACCAGGTTCTCGCCGGCCGGACCGATGCAGGCCACCCGCACCGGCCGACGGCTGCCGTCGTCCAGTTGCTGTTTCACCGCTGTTTCGGTGTCCATGGTGGAAAAGCCGAGCAGATGATCGGCCGATTTTACGTGCGGAACGCCGTCGGTGTCGATGTGGAGCAACGCGGGATGCTCGGAGCGCCCGGTGATGACGAGAGCGTCGCCGCAGGCCCGTTTCAGCTCGACGGCCAGGTGGCTGGAAGACAGGCCGTCCGCGATGAAGCCGGTCAGCGGCGAACGCGTCATCACGGCAAACTTGCTGGAGGTGGTCAGCCGGGTGCCCACCAGCGGGCTGGTCACGAAAATCAGCGGGTTTTCCGGCGCCAGGGCGGAATCCATCAACCGTAGCCTGTCGGCGTCGGAAAGGCGTTCGCCGTCGTGGTCAACAGCAGGTCCGCCGTAGCGATGAAGCAGCCATGTACCCAGCCCAATGCCGCCGATGGTGGACCGAAGGGCGTCCCGGGGTATTGGGTCGCGCCGGTATTCGCCGGTGGTCAGGTCAACCACCGTGGCGAATCCCCGGTAGCCATGGAGAGCAGACATGGCGCTCAACCGCCGGCCTGGTTGGACAACAGGAGCAATGATTCGCCTGGCGTCCACGGCGCGACTAAGTCGGCGTTGGACGACAAAAAGGCGAGGCCATTCCGGTTCAAGGCGTAGCCGTCAGCCACGGAAACCGCACCGTCCTCAGCGAGATGAAGCGCGTTGCCGACGAGTTCAGGGCATTCACCAGCGAGAGCATCAACCACCGCACGGACGGATGCTCCTGAGTCCACCGCCAGCGTCACACTGCTGGCGCCGGCCTGGATGCGGGCCATGCCGAACAATTCCACGGTGACGACTACGCTGTCGCCGGCGGTCGTAGTGCGGTTCATCGCGCCAGTTCCGTGGCCCGCGCCAAATCTTCGGGCCGATTGATGTTGAAGAAACTGAGCAGGTCCGGATCGAACTCTCTGATTTCGTCCTCCGGCACGTAACGTACGGCAACGTCGTCGAAGAAGCCGGAGATCTTCAACTGGCCGGCGCGCAGTTTGGCCTCGATAGCCGGCAGGCAACGTTCCGCGTAAAGCGCGTGGGTGGGTTCCGGCCTGCCCTCGATCACTGGTACAACCGCGTCGACGCCGCCTCGCAGTCCGGCCATGTGTGCCAGGAGGGGGGCGGACAGGAACGGCATGTCGCACGCGGTGACCAGTGACCATTCGGTAGGCGAAGCGTTCAACCCGGTGTAGATGCCACCGAGTGACCCGCAGTCCGGAAACAGGTCGACAGCGATCAGGTGATCATCGTCCAGCGGCAGTGCGGCGGCGCGGTCCGCGTCGGCAACTACGATCACCACGCTCTTGGCGGAGACGGGTTCGGACGCCCTTCGAATGACGCGGCGGATCAGCGGTTCTCCGGCAAATGGTTCGACCGCCTTGTCACGACCCAGCCGCCGACTCTGGCCCCCTGCGAGGATTACGGCGGTAATGGCTGATTTGCCGACGGAATTCATAACGCAGATCGTCCCGCAGTGCTGACAAGTTCAGCATATCACCGCTGATTGGTAATCGCACGTTATTCGCCCGACGGAAGGGGTCAAACTCCCTGCTCGCCCAGGAACTCCCGGATGTGCTGCACGCACCATTCGGGGTAGATGACGTTCACACCGTGGCCCAGGCCGGGCCACACGTCCAGCCGGCTGTTGGGAATTTCGGAGGCCATGAACTCCTGCTGCTCCATGCCTGTGGTCAGCGATTCGTCACCGGTCAGCAGCAGGGTGGGTACCGCGATGTCTTTCAGGTGAGGGCCGAAGTCCAGGCTGTCCAGGTAGCTGTGCAGGGCCTGGCCGATCTCTCCCGGCGTTCTGTCCATCTCCGCGATGTACCAGTCTTTCAAGCCCTCAGCGGCGTGGCGCATGTCCAGGCGGAAGTTGATGGTCGCCGCGCTCCATGCCCCAATGCCGCCCTGCTCCATGGTGGCCAGCCAACTGCCGCCGGGCGTCGAATTTTCCCGGCGGGTCAGGCGACACGGCGAGTTGCACAGTACGAGTGCGCGGCACCGGTCCGGATAATCATGGGCGAACTGCATACCCATGATGCCTCCGAAGGACTCGCCTACGTAAACCACGCGCTCCACGCCGGCGTCGTCGAGGATCGCCAGCAGGTCTCCCATGAGCGTGTCCAGCGTCGGCTCGTAATGGGCGGGGTCAATGGCAGACTGGCCCATGCCGCGCATGTCCGGTCGGATGACCCGATACTCTCGGCCCAGCAGGGGCGGCCAGTTGTACCAGAACTTGCCGCTGCGGGAGAAGCCGTGCTGCAGCACGATCGCCTCGCGGGCCGACCGCCAGGGGTCGGTAAAATCGTCCAGATAGTAGTGCAGTTTGGCGTCGCCACGCTGGATGGTTGGCACGATGCGCCTCCCGATTGCGGTTTTTGCTCGTATACCATACCCTTCCGGCACGGGCAATCCAGGGTGCGCTGAATAGCCCATTCTCACCGGAGGAAACAAGGCCATGCCGAGCACGCTGGCGTCTACTCCCCTGTCCGAAATCGAGATACAGGAACGTCTGACCGGGCTCCTGAGTGACCTGGACATTTTTTCCCAACGCCAGATCGGATATCCCACGAACCAAACCTACGATTTTTCTTCCCTGTTGCCCTTCCTGGCATTTTCCATCAACAACGTCGGCGACCCCTTTCACGCCAGCAACTACTGGAGCAACACGCACGCATTCGAGCGGGAGGTCATCTCGCGTTTCGCCCACCTGATGCGCATCGACGCCGGAGATGCGTGGGGGTACGTAACCTCCGGGGGAACCGAAGGAAACATGTACGGGTTGTACCTGGCCCGGGAGCTGTTCCCCAACGCCATGTTCTACTTCTCGGAGGAGACCCATTACAGCGTCCTGAAAAACGTTCGCGTGCTCAACGCCCGTCACATCATGATACGCCGGCAGGACAACGGTGAGATTGACTACGACGACCTCCGCGACATGATTCGGGTCAACCGGGACCTCCCGGTGGTTATCATGGCCAACGTGGGCACCACCATGCGCGGGGCCGTCGACGATATTCCCCGGATTCGGGAAATCCTGACGGACCTTGCCATCACCAACTCGTACATTCACGCGGACGCCGCCCTCAGCGGCATGATCCTGCCCTTCGTGGACGATCCGCAGGCCTACGGATTCGACGCCGGCATTGACAGTGTGTCCGTAAGCGGCCACAAGATGATCGGCGCGCCGTTGCCCTGTGGCGTGGTCCTGACCAGGCGGCCCTACGTGGAGCGGGTAGGCCGTGCCATCGAGTACGTAGGGGTCCAAGACACCACGCTGTCCGGCTCGCGCAGCGCGTTCGCTCCGCTGCTCCTCTGGCACGCCTTGGCGCGGCTTGGAGACGAGGGATTTCGCCGGCTGGTGGCCGGGGCCCTGGAGACCGCCGAGTATGCCGTGGGCCAGTTCAACGAGCGGGGGATCCCGGCGTGGCGACACCGGAATTCGGTCACGGTGGTTTTCCCCAGGCCGGTGCCGGAAGTATTCCGCAAATGGCAGATGGCGCCCGAAGCCGAGATCACTCACGTCATTACCATGCCGCACGTGACCCACGAGATGATTGACGAACTCGTGGATGATTGTGCCACCTGAGGTGCGTTTCACCATGAACCAATCCGGTCCGATCAACCGCATCGTCATCATGGCCGACAACGAAGTCGGAGTGATCGCCGACATCACGAGCGCGCTGGCCGCAGAACAGATCAACGTCGAATCGATCAACACTGAAACTGCCGGGAACCGAGGCACGGTGGTGTTGACCGTGGACAATTACGACCGGGCCCTGTACGTGCTGAACGGCTCGGGTTTCAAGGCGGTCGGAGATGACGCGCTGGTCATCCGGTTGCCGGACGAACCGGGCGCCCTGGCCGCTGCGGCCGATCGCCTGAAGCAGGCCGGCGTCAACATCCAGAGCATGCACATCCTCAACCGTCGCGAGGGATACGCATTGATCGCGCTGACGGTCGATGATCGCCCGCGAGCGGTGGACGCCGTCGGGGGTGACGCGATCGTCTGACGCCCATTTCGCTGGATTTGATTGGACAGGAAACGGAGGAACGCCCATGCCCGCGCGCACCGGCGCACAATACATCGAAGGGATACGAGAACGCGCCGCCGAGGTCTACATCAGCGGGGAGCGAGTCAAGGATGTGACGGCTCATCCGGCCTTTGCCGGCGGGCTGCGTACCGTGGCCGGGCTTCTGGACATGCAGCACGATCCGGCCATGCGTGACGACATGGTCTACGAGTCGCCGTCCACAGGCGATCCGGTTGGCCTTTCCTTCATCATGCCGCGCGACGGCGATGACCTGAAACGACGGCGCAAGATGATGTCCAACTGGGCGCTGGCATCCTGCGGCATGATGGGTCGCACCCCCGACTTCCTGAACGTGGCGGTGATGTCCATGGCTGCGGCGGCCGACTACTGCGGCCAGAACCGCCCCGAGTTCAAGCAGAACATCCTCGACTACTACGAGTACATCCGCGAAAACGACATCGTGATGACCCACACGCTGGTCAACCTGCAGCGCAGCCGCTCCGTGGGCCAGACGCCCTTCGATGATCGCACCGAGGTGGCGCTGTCGGTGATCCGGGAAACGGACGCCGGCATCGTCGTACGCGGGGCTCGCGTCCTGGCCACGCTCGGCCCGCTGTCGGATGAGATCGCGGTCTATCCGGCGCGCACGCGGCGCGTACCCACGGGAGAAGAGGGCAAATTCGCTTTCGGTTTTGCGATCCCGTGCGATACCACCGGCCTCAAATTCCAGTGCCGTGACTCCGTGGATCTGGGCAGGTCCCACTTCGACCACCCGGCCGGCAGCCGCTTCGAGGAGATGGACGCCATCGTTTTCTTTGACGACGTGCTGGTCCCCTGGGAGCGGGTGTTCCTGTACAACGACGTGGCGCTGTGCAACCAGTGGGGTGAGCGCACGAACCGCAACGCGCATACCGGCCACCAGGTGGTCACCAAGAACGTGATCAAGTGCGAGTTCATGCTGGGCCTGGCCTCGATGATGGTGGAAACCCTGGGTTCAGGCGACCTGCCGCAGACCCAGCACCTGGTCGCTGAGCTGATCGAAAACCTGGAGATCACGAGGGCCCTGCTCGCGGCATCCGAAGCCCAGGCATCCACCGACGAGTGGGGGATATTCTGCCCGGACTACCGTCCGTTGCTGGTGGCGCGCAAGCAGATGATCACCATGTATCCGCGCATGGCGGAAATCCTGCATCTGCTGGGCTCCAGCAGCCTGATGGCGCTGCCCGCCGAGGCTGACCTCAATGGTCCTCTGGCCGAGGACATTCACCGCTACCTGGACACCGACACGGCCACCGCCGAGGAGCGCATCCGCCTCTTCCGGCTGGCGTGGGACGTGTCCTGCAGCGCGTTCGGCGGTCGGCAGACGCTGTACGAGCGGTACTTCGGCGGGGACGCGGCCCGCAACGCCGCGCTGCTCTACCAGATTTACGACCGCAGCGACGCCCGCAACATGGTCGGCGAGTTTCTGTCCCTGGAGTAGCGCTTGTGATTACCGTTGCTGAAATCAACATTGCGCCGGTCAAGTCCATGGCGCTGGTACCGCTTACGGAGACGAGGCTGGACCTCGGGGGGATCCTGGACGACCGCCGGTTCTTCCTGGTGAACAGCCAGGGTCGTTTGCTCTCACGTCGTAACGTGGGCAAGCTTGCCCAGCTGGTCACTTCATGGGACCCGTCTTCCGAGGTGCTGCGTATTGAGTTTCCGGACGGCAGCGTATTGGAGGGAACACCGGAGCTGGACAGCCCGGTATGGACGATCATATGGGGTCGCCGCGTGCGCAGTCGCGCGTTGATGGGCGACTGGATGCGGGCCATCAGCGAGTTTTGCGGCCAGCCGGCCATGCTGATGATGTCGGACCTGCCTTGCCAGGTCTTCGACGAGTTCCCGGTGTCGGTCCTGTCCCGGGCGTCCGTCGAACGCCTGTCGACCCAGATGGGCATGTCGGAGGACGAATGCCTCGCCACCGACCGGTTCCGGCCGACGCTGCTCCTGGACGGCTGCGAACCGCACGCGGAAGACGCCTGGATGAACCGCACCCTGTCCATCGGCGATGCCATCGTGCGCGTCCTGGCTCCCGACCCGCGCTGCGCCATCATCGATCAGGACCCGGTCACCGGCGAAACCGACACCGAAGCCGTGAAATCTATACTGGGCTACCGGCCCAACGCGCTGGCCGCGTACTTCGGAGTGTACGGCATCGTCGAGAAGCCCGGCGTCGTGCGCGTCGGCGACGAAGTAACGGTCTAGACCCGAACCAATTGGGGGTCCACCGACAATTCGTCGGTGGGCCCCCAGGGTCCAACTGGATACTGGCGTTTGCAGCGGGTCAGTGCTGTACCATGCCCTCTTCCATCATGGCGGCGATGGCGCCGTCGAACGCCTCGACGGTGAAGTCGATGTCGACCACGGTGTGAGTTCCCGATAGCACGCCGCTGGTGCGCGACATCAGGTCCACGCCACGCACCTGCAGAGCCTGCCGCAGGCTGCGCTGGATCTGTGCCGGCTGGTTCTTCAGTTGCGATGCGTCCAGGCCGTCAATGCTGCGGGCGCCGAAGAACAGGTGGAATGTTGAGGCTTCGCCGTAGACGGTTGCGTTGACCTCGCGCCGGTCCACCACCTCGCGGAGGCCCACCCGCAGGCGTTCGGCCATGAGGTCAGCCTGGGCGTTGTACTCGCCGGTTGCGACCAGTCGCAGGGCCGCGTTGCCGGAAGCGGCGGCATAGGGGTTGGCGTTGAAGGTGCCGCCGTGGAGGACTCGCTCGTACCGGTCGTGGTGGCTGTCGCCGGTCTGGTGCATGACGGCCATGACCTCATCGCGCCCACCGACCGCGCCTCCGGGCAAACCACCGGTGACGATCTTGGCCATGGTGCAGAGATCGGGATCGACTCCCAGCCGTTCCTGCGCTCCGCCGGGCGCCCACCGGAACCCGGTGATAACCTCGTCCAGGATCATGACCACGCTGTGTTCCCGGGTCAGGCGGCGCACGCCGTCCAGGAACCCGTCGGGCAGGGGCACGGTGCCGTAGGAGGCGCCTGACGCCTCGGTGATGACGCCGGCGATGTTGGCGTCGCTGTTCAGGGCGTTCTCCAGCGCGGCGAGATCCGTGGGCAGCACTATGATCGAGTCGATCGCTCCCTGGGGAATTCCGGTGGAGGCGGGGACATCAAAAGGCGGCAGGTTGCCTGGCATTACATAATCGTGCCAGCCGTGGTAATGGGACTCCCAGCGGATGATCTTTTCCTTGCCGGTGTAGGCGCGGGCGACGCGCATGGCCAGCATGGTCGCCTCCGCGCCCGATCCCACGAAGCGCACCTTGTCGACGCAGGGCATCAGGGTGCAGACGCGCTCGCCCCATTCCAGCATCGATTCGGTGGGCGCGCCAAAGTGCGAGCCGTCGGCCAGAACGCCGGAGAGCGCCGCGACCACCTCCGGATGGGCGTGTCCCAACAACAGCGACGCGGATCCCATTCCGTAGTCGACGTACTCGTTGCCGTCAATGTCCCACTTGCGGGGTCCGCTGCCGCGAGCAATCACCACCGGAAACGGGTCTGAGGTGTAGCCGTCGTGCCCTGCGCTGCCCGAAGGGAACCGGGCCTGATAGCTCGGTTGCAATTCCCGCGACCGGGGGTTCATGCGGATGTACTGTTCCTGGATGGTCTCAGCCATGGTAGTAACTCCTAATGCAGTGTCGCGGGTTAGTTGTCTGCGGCGACCATTGCGTCGGGTTGCCCGAGGGCCGCGCCGAAAGCTTCCGACAACTGTGCGCTGGCGGCGTTGACCGCCTGGCGTCCTTTGTCGATTACATGGGGCAGGCCGAAAAACCCGTGGATGACGCCGTCGTACCGGATCAGCGTGGTCTCGACCCCGGCGTCTTCCAGGGCGCTGGCGTAGGCTTCACCCTCGTCGCGCAGGGGGTCGAACTCCGCGGTGATCACCAGAGCGGGAGGCAGGTCAGCCGACAGCCGGGCCCTTCCGGGCGACGCGAAGATGTTGTAACCGGACAGATCGGTGTTGTCGATGTAGTGGTCCCAGAACCAGCGCATGCTAGCGGTCTCAAGGAACATGCCCTGACCGTTGACGTTGTACGAACGGGTGTCGTAGGCGTAGTCAGTAGCGGGATAGACCAGCAACTGGAAGGCCAGGGGCTGCGGGAAGTCATCCTGCGCGAGTGAAACCGCGGCGGCCAGGTTCCCGCCGGCGCTGTCTCCGCCCACGGCGATCAGATCGGCCCGGCTGCCCAGGGTGTCGGCGTTGTGCATGGCCCACATGGTTGCCGTGAGACAGTCCTCGAACGGCGTGGGGAACTTGTACTCCGGGGCGAGGCGGTAGTCCACCGATATCACCACGCAGTTGCCACCCACGCAGAGATCGCGGGCGGTGGCGTCGGCGGTTTCGACGTTGCCGATCACCCAACCGCCGCCGTGGAACCAGACCAGCGTGCCCCATGGGCCCTCAGTGGACGGCGTGTAGATCCGAATCGGTACGTCCCCCGGCTCCTTGCCGTGCTCGTTACGGATTATCAGATCTTCGACGTTGCCCACGGCGGGGCCTTCCGGCCGGGGGCGACTGTTCATGATCTCCCGGCACTCGTTCACGTCCATTTCCTGGAAGGGTTTGATCCCCATGGAGTCGAACAGTTCCAGCACGTGAGCGGCCTGAGGATCGAGCAGTTTGCGCATCGCTGACGGGTCGCCCTCGTGACGGCGGTGATATTCCTCGGTCATGTCGTCTACGGCGCTGCGCAGGAACCGGCAGGCGTCGTCCATGGCGTCCCTGGCGGTGTCCATGAGGCTGGCCATGCTGAAGAAGCCGTGGATCTTTCCGTCGTAACGGTTGATCTCCGTGGGCACGCCCATCTCGCTGAGCAGCCGGCCGTAGGCCTCGCCCTCATCGCGCAGGGGGTCGTACTCGGCGGTAATCACCAATGCCGGGGCCAGGTCGTCGACGGCATCGAAATCGGCGCTGAGTTGCAGCGGCGCCGCCAGCGGGTCCTCCGCCTGGGAAGGGTCGGCCAGGTACTGGTCCCAGAACCAGATCATGCCCTCGCGTTCCAGGCCATACCCGGTGCCGTTGTCGATGTATGAACCCGTGTCGAACTTGTAATCCGTCACCGGGTAGACCAGAAGCTGCTGGCTGACGCGAAAATCTCCCGTCTCCGCGGCTTTGATGTTCACCGCCGTCGCCAGGTTGCCGCCGGCGCTATCGCCGCCCACCGCGACGACTCCGGGGACGCCGCCGAGTTCACCAGCGTGGTCGCTGGCCCATACGGTGGCGTAGTAGCAGTCGTCGAAGGGCTCGGGGAACTGGGCTTCGGGAGCCAGGCGGTAGTCCACTGACACGACCACGCAGCGCGCGCCGGCGCAGAGTTGGCGCGCCGTGCCATCGGCCGAATCCAGGTTGCCGACCACCCAGCCGCCGCCGTGATACCAGACCAGAATCGGGAAAGGTCCATCGCCCTCCGGCGTGTAGATGCGCACGGGCACTTCGCCGGCCGGGCCGGGGATGCCCCGGTCCTGAACTTTGCCCACCTCGGGGCCAGCGCCCCGCTTGCGCTTGGCCGCGTTGATTCGCGCCTCCTGCGGTGTGACGGTGTGGTTGGGCGGCAAGCCCAGAGCGCGGGTCGCTTCAATAACCTCTAGCGCTTGCGGATGCAGTGGCATGTTCGGCCTCCACCGGGGTTGGTCTATTACAGTTAGAGCCGCCGGAGCGCGTTTTCAGCGTGGTCCGGCGGCCCGTGTGACTTCTTTTCGTTGGCTAGGCGCTCCGGTTGACGTAATCCTCTCTCGCCCGATCCAGTGCCCGAGACCGGCCGGCCATCAGCTGCTCGTTGCGCTCGTAGGCCCACTTGTTGGATGCGATTGTCGCTTCGGCCGAGCCCTGGAAGTGCGGCATCACATGGCGGGCCATCAACTCGTAGCTGTGGAGCATGTGCTCCCTGGCGGCCCAGTCAACGGTCTGCACCATGAACGATCCGAACCCGCCGCTCCGTTCCTCGAGCCGCTTGATACCCTCGATGCAGTCGTCTGGCGTCCCGATAATCCAGGCGCCGCGCTCGGCCAGTACGTCGATTATCTTGTCGGGTGGGCCGTCGACCACCGCCGGCCGCCCCATGGTGTGCTCGAAGTACTCGCGCTGATACCGGCCGGCTCCGACCCGTGCCTGCTCGAAGGCATCCTTGCGCGTGTCGGCCAGGTGAACCGGCAAGACCAGCCGCCAGTCGAAGCGGTCAACGGTCTGGTTGTGTTCGGCGGCCGATTCCTCGCAGATGTCCCACAGTTCGCTCAGGTCGATCCCCTGAGGCGCGGCCGGATCTCGCGGCGTCGTGATCGTCAGCACCGACGCCCCGTGTTTGCCGGCAAGGGCCACACCGGACGGAGTCTGGACCGAAGCCACCGAAATGGGCATGTGCGGAGTCTGGTACGGGCGCAACTGGAGCATCGCCTCATTCAGCTCGAACCAGTCGCTCTTGTGAGTGATGGGCTCCTTCTCGGTGAACAGCCGCATGATGACGCCCAGGGCCTCGTCCATGCGGAGCCGCTGCTTGGTGGGGTCGATGCCCATCATATAGGCGTCGCCCGGCAGGGCGCCGGGGCCCACGCCCAGCATCACCCGTCCCCGGGTCATGTGGTCAAGCTGGGTCATCCAGTTGGCGACCATGAACGGGTGGTGATAAGGAAGGCTGACCACGCCGGTGCCCAGCTTGATGTGCTTGGTGCGGTCGGCGGCCACCCCGATGAAGATCTCCGGCGAGGAGATGATCTCCCAACCGGCGCTGTGATGCTCGCCGATCCAGGCCTCATCGAATCCCAAGTAGTCGAGCCACTGCACCAACTCCATGTCGCGCTCCAACGCCAGGGTCGGATTCTCGCCGGCGCGATGGAATGGGCCCATAAAGATGCCAAACTTCATGCGGTCGGGTAATGCCATTGGGGAGCCTCCTCTCGTCCGCGGCCTGCGGATGCGTCACGAAGAGCCGATGCACGAACGCGACGAAGACCGCCGCAGCATGGGCGCTTCGTAGAACCCATGGGTTGAAAATGCTAGCCGCATTATATGGGCCGAGGCCGGCGGCGGCAAGCGACGCCCGAGTAGGGCAGGGCTATAATTGACCTCACCCAATCTTACCGCCGATGACGAGGAAAATTGCATGGCGACCATTGCACAACGGGCCATCGTGCTGGACAGTCAGAATCAGATCCGCAAGGCGGACAGTCTCGCCCGCGAGTGGGCCATCGCGCACGCTGGCGCACATCAGGGTCAGGCTCGGCGCGCTTTGGGTGGTTCAGACCCGTTTCGGGAATGGCGCGACGACAACCTCACGATTCGAATAGCCAAACTTGTGACCGGATCCTACAAGCAGGTGCAGCTGTGCAGCGTCCGGTACCAGCCTTCACCTGAATATGAACCCTATTCCGCCTACATCATGACGTTCGCATCATCCGAAGCAGATCAGGCCGGAGGACATTGCATAGCGGTGTCTGCGGCGCCTGATGCCTGGATGGCGACGCAGTTGCCGTGGGATGACAAGACCGGGCCCGCGAACCTGGACAGGCTGTTCGAAGTCATGGGCGCGGATCGCTCACTGCCATCCAAACCCAGCGTCAAATCGCAACCGGTAAAATCCATCGCGGACCTGTTTGCCATCTACGATACCGCAGTCGTGCTGACTGAGCGGGGGCAAACCGGCGACGAGTTCCTGGAACTGGCCCGTCGACATGCCGATTGGGCATCCGTCGTCAAAGTCACTGCATCGGAGCAGTTGGCGATCAGTCACGAGTTGCCGGACCACCAACTGCGGGCCTGGCTGCAGGCCAGGATCGCCGTCTTTTCTCGCTATGCCGACGCCGAGGGCCTCCGTCTGTGTTTGGCGGAAACCGACTGCGGGCAATCGGCTGCCTTTCTGGATGAAGCGCGCGACAGCGCCGTGAATGATATTGCGAATCGCAATTCCCTGGATGTGATGCGAGTGTTGGAATCTGTTTCCGCTATTCTGACCGACTCTATGCTCAGCGATGCCAAGTCCGCGGAAAACGTCCCGCCGGAACCCGCCATGGAGCCGGCAGTACCGGTTGTGGATCCGGCAACCCAGCAGCGTGTCTATCTTCTCGAAGACCAACTCGGCGAGGCCGAAGCGACCATCTCTGAGTTGAAAGATCGCCTGGCAAAGTATGAAGCAGACTATTCCGAAGAGACGGATGAAGGTCCGGATGATGCCTCGGATGGTCGCGCACCCGCCGCGGGCCTGGACGTTAACCGCGCGCTGACCGTGATGAGCGCCATTGACAGCGATAATCGATTTCCGAAGGTGCGATTTCTGACCAACTGTCTCAAATCGCTGGAAGACTATGGCAAACCGCGGCCCAACGGCGTGGAGATATTGCAGGCCCTGGACGCCATCAACACGCTCGCTCAAGCCTGGTACAACACGCCATCCGGAAATATCGGAACCTGGAATATGTACTTTGTCGACCTGCCCGGTTGGAAACATGCCGACAATGAGTCCGACTACACCATGTCCCTATTCGGCGAAAAGCGTTCATTCAGCGACCAGGACAACGGCCGTCAGGTAACCATCACCCGGCATCTCACCTACCAGGGTTCCAGTGGTGGTCTCCAGATTTACTTTGATCGGGACGATATCACTGAAACCTTCATCGTCGGCTACATCGGCGAACACCTGCCCTACGCTACCAACCGCTCTTGACCCCGCGCCCGCCAACGCGGAGGTTGCCCCGATGCGTGACCGCTGGCCTACGGATAGGGAATGCGAGAGCGGGCGGGCGGAATTCGCGGGCAAACGCTCCAGGCGATCAGCGTCACAAGTCGCGCAACGTCGCTGACCAACGAAACTGGAGTGCGCGGGGGGCTGCCAGATGGCAACCCCCTTGCGCCGATCCATAGACCGTACGATCCTTGGACCTGGTACGTTACCCGACCAGAGGCAACCCCTCGTCGGCACGCACCTCGTTGATGATTTCCAACACTCGTTGCTGCAGGGGCGGGTAGGATAGCTCGAACTCCGTCAGGAGCCGGCTATTGTCCACCATGTAGTTGCCGGAGTGCTCCCGGCCGCCCGGGTTGTCGAACGTGATCTGGGCGTCCGGCAGGTATCCCCGAACGATGTCGGCCAGATCGCCCAGGCTGATCGGGGTGCCGCCGGAGTTGTACACCTGCTGCTCGCTGTGGTCCACCAGCGACACGCGCACGAAGGCCTCGGCGATGTCCTCCACGTGGATGGGCAGCCGCATCATTTCCTGGTACGGGAAACTGACGGGCTCGCCGCGGGATGGCAACGTCACGCAGCGCACGTGGTCCACGGAACCGCGCACCTTGTCCGGGCCGGTGACGTTGGCCGGCCTGATACCGGCTATGGACATGCCATAGTTCTCGTTGAACATCTTGGCCTGGAACTCGTTGAAGATTTTGTGCGTCGCGTACTGGCTATCGCCGTAGGTCGCCTCGTCCTCGTTGATCTCGCGGTCGCCGAAGTTGGACTGCTGCCCGCTGACGGCCACGGAACTGGCGTAGACGATGCGGTTCACGCCGAGCAGGCGGCCCGCTTCGAAGCAGTTGTCCATGCCCAGGATGTTGAGGCGCATCTGATGGTGCGGATTGCCCTCGCCGCCGCCGAGCAGGTAGGCCAGGTTGATGATGCGGTCCGGTTGCGATTCGACGATAGCCCGGGTGACCTGCTCAAAGTCGGTGATGTCTACCCTGGCACTGCGAATCGCGCCCGCATCCACGCCGGGGATGTCGGGCAGCGGGTTGATGTCGGTGGCGTACACATCCTCGCCACGCTCCACCAACTTGCGCACCACGCGTGGGCCAATGAAACCGGAAGCTCCCAAGACCAGAACCGTCATGTCTGCACCTCCAGATGCGTGATAATCAAACTTGATGCGGCGCTGTCACAGCAGCAGTCCACAGGGATCCTGATGCTCGGCGTCACCCGCGCACGGCTACGAAGAACAGCCGTCGGAAGGGATACAGGGTGACCCCGTCCGACCGCCTGGGGTATTCGACGTTCAACCGGCGCCGGTATTCGGCCAGATAGGTTTCTCGTTCGCCGTCTTCCAGGCCGTTCAGGATGGGACGCAGACCCGTGCCGGTTACCCATTCGAGCACGGCGTCGTCGCCGGCTAGTACGTGCTGGTACTCGGTCGTCCAGACGTCCAGGTGGTTGGCCTCGGGGGCCAGCAGGTCGTAGTAAAAGTCGGGATCTTGGACCCAGCGGTTGCCCACGGCGGAGCGCAGTTCGTCCGATCCAATGGGTTGACCGTTTGATCCGCCGTTTGCGAGGATTTCGCGCATGATCTGGTGCGACCGCATGTCCCACGAAAGCGGGGCCTGGATCGCCAGGCAACCGCCGGACGGCAGCATGCTCCACAGGCGCGGCACCAACTCCTGGTGGTCGGGCACCCACTGGATCACCGCGTTGGAAAAGAACACCGAGGGCGTTTTGGCCGGTTGCCATCCGGAGAGATCTCCCTCCTCCCATTGCACCCGGCTCGCTCCGGATCCGTTGCCGGATTCGGCAGCCTGCGCCAGCATCTCGGGAGAGTTGTCCATGCCCACAACGTCGGCCCCGGGCCAACGGTCGGCGAGCAGGCGGGTTACATTGCCACTGCCGCACCCCAGGTCGTAGACCACCTCAGGGCGTTCCAACGGGATGCGCGCCATCAGGTCAAGCGCCGGGCGCACGCGGTGGTCGGCGAACTTCAGGTACTGACCCGGATCCCACGATTCTCCGGCCAAATCGCGCTGGTGAGGAGTTGCTTGCGTCATCTTGAATTGCGTACTCCCGACTTCAGACTGAACGTGCGGCGAGTATAGGCACGCTGGAATCGAGCGTCAACCAACCGGGGGTCTCCGTTCCGCCGCCCAGGATCAGCGTCCTTCCAGCGCCACGAGCCTTCCGTCCGCCGTGGGTAGATACAACGTTCGTACCGACACCGCCGGCGCGGCCGACAGCGGGTGATCGCCGGCATCATGGCTCCATTTGGCTTCACCAGTGCCAACCGCCAGGCCGTGGAGCGTCCCGTCGGCCATGCCCAGTACCAGGGTGTCGCCCGCGACCACGGGTTCGGCGGCAACTTCGGCGTCCAGTTGAGCCGTCCAGGCCACGGACCCATCGCGCCCGTTGAAGGCGGTTACCTGCGAAGCTTCGTTGATCACAATCAGATAACCGTCGGCGTAGGCGGGGCTGTATTTGACCTTTCCGCGCGCCGAACTGACCCACAGGGAACCCGTCTGCCGGGGTGGGTCGGAACGCAGCCGCCAGGCGAAGAAGTTGACCTTGGCCACATACGCGAAACGACTGAAGGGCCGGCTGACCGCCGATGGGTCCACGGCCCAAACCCCGCCGCGGTTGGTGGCGAAAAACGCCCGGCCGTCCGCGATCACTGGTCCGCCGGCCACGGGTGTGCCGGAGTAGAACTCCAGCCGCCGCCGCCCGGTTTCGGGATCCACCGTGATGAACCGTTCGCCCAGGGACGTGGCCGCGATTACCGACCCGTCGGTTGCGGGATGGGCGACCACCCAGCCGTTGGCGTCGGCCGACCAACGCGGTGTCCCATCGGCGGCGTCCAGGGCTTCGAGCCGCCCGTTGCTGGAACCGATGTACAGCGTGCCGTCGACTACAATTGACGATCCGAGAACGATGTTTCCCAGATCGTGCTCCCAGCGTAACTCACCTGTGCTTCGGTCCAATGCGAGCACGCGATGGTCGCGCGTGCCCACGTACACCAAGTTTCCCGCCACGGCGGGAGCACTGTCCGAAGGCGAACCGATGTCGCGCGACCAGACCACTTCACCGTTTTCGGTGTTCAGGGAAACGACTGCGCCGCCGTCGGTAGCAACGAACAGCCGGTCTCCCACCACTGCCGGCGTTCCCAACACGGTCCCAGGCATGTCGATTGCCCACCGGACGGAAAATGGCGGAGCCGCCGCCGAGTCCGGTGACCATCCGGTGCCGCCCGGGTTTCCCCTGACTGACGCCCAGTCCAGAGGATCGTCCGACGCGGTGTTTGTGGAGGTCGCAGGCGGCGGAGGATTTAGCAGTGGCCAAAGCTGAAAAGCGCGAACGGACCACAGCGCCAGCAGGAGCAGGATGACCAGGCCAAGAGCCAGCCAAATCCGGATAGTGCGAAACCGCCAGCCTCTTCGGCTGACGGTCTCGTCGTAGATTCTGGATCGACGCACCGGTCGATTCTGGGGGTTTTCGCTGGGACCGGTTACGTGCGTCCGCGCAGCTTGGGATCCAGCACGTCGCGGATCGAATCGCCGAACAGGTTGAAGGCGAGTACGGTGATGGTGATCGCCAACCCGGGGAACATGACCATCCACCATCGCGGGAACAGCCCGGCCGACACGGTTCCGCCGAGCATGTTGCCCCAGGTGGCGGTCGGCAATGGTACGCCAACTCCGAGGAACCCCAGGGATGCTTCGAGGATGATCACCGACCCCAGGTGCGCGGTTGCCAGCACCAGCCAGGGTGCGACGCACTGGGGGGCGATGTGGCGCACCATCACGCGAGTACCCGACGCCCCAATGGCCTGTGCGGCGTCCACGTAAGCGTTTTCTTTCACGCTTAATGTGACGGAGCGCACTACTCTCACCGATAACGGTACGCGCGTAATGCTTATCGCGACGATGACGGTCCACACGCCGGCGCCCATTGCCAGCACCAGCAGCATGGCCAGGATCAGCGTTGGGAACGACATCAACAGTTCGAGGAACCGTTGGCTGTACATATCAAATCTGCCGCCGATGTATCCGGTGGCAACACCCCAGGCGGCCCCGAAAATATCGCCCACCATAACGGCCATGAACGCGACGAAGAGAGACACGCGCGCGCCATAGATGATCCGGCTGTACAGGTCACGGCCGATGTCGTCGGTGCCCAGCCAGTGGCTACTGGTGGGAGCTTCTCTCAACGCGCGGAAATCCGCCTCGAGGATGGGGTCATGGGTGGCGATTACGGGAGCGAGAATAGCAATGGCGAGGATCACAATGATCATTATGCCGCTGATCGCTCCAACCGGATTTCGCCGGGAGAAACGCGCTATGCCCACCATCCAGCCATCCCGGCGAGGCTCGGCCTGCGGGTCGAGGATTGCGCCGGTTGGTTCGGCGAGGGTTGGTCGGTCTGCCTGTGCCACGGATCTGCTCCTGAACGTGCTTGGGTATTAGCTGTAGCGGATGCGAGGGTCGATCCAGGCGTAGGAGATGTCGACCAGCAGGTTGGTGACGACGAAAATGATCCCGTAGAGCAGCACCAAATTCTGGATCACGACATAGTCACGTTCGAGGAAAGCGAAAACCAGCGTACGGCCCAGCCCGGGAACGCCGAAGGCCTGTTCAACCGCGACCGACCCGCCGATCAGGAAGCCCAGTAGAACGCCCGACAGGGTTATCACCGGCATGATGGCGTTGCGGAGAGCATGGCGGGCAATGACCATCCGTTCCGCCAGCCCCTTGGCCCGGGCGGTTCGGATGTAGTCCTCATGAATGGTCTCCAGCAGGGCGGATCTGGCCATTCGCGAAACATACGCCGCCTGCCCGACGCCCAGCACCAGGGCTGGCCCCCAGACGATCTGTAGGTTTTGCCAGGGGTTCTCCCAGATGTTTATCACCTCCAGCGGCGCTTTCCACTGGAAGCTCAATACAAGCACGAGGACGATCAGCGTCCCCAACCAGAAGTTGGGAATTGCCAGGAAAAGGATTGAGAAAAATCTCCCAGCGTAGTCAAGCGCGCTGTTCCGTTTCATTGCGGCGATAATGCCGACCGGTAGTCCGATCACCCAGGACAGGATCACCGAGACGATGGCGATCTCGAGCGTAATGGGCCCGCGGCTCTTGACCAGGTCCATTACGGAACTGGACCGCCAGAAAGACTGACCCAACTTGAGCGTGACGATGTCCTTCAACCAGTCCACGTACTGCAGGTGGATCGGCTTGTCGAGTCCCAGGCTGGCGATGATTCTATTGCGGTCCTCTTCGCTCATCTGCAGCGTGCCTTCCTCGCCGAACATGACAGTGAGGACATCACCCGGCAGAATTCGCATCACCAGGAAGATGATAATGGTCAACCCGATCAAAGCGGGGATGGCCAATAGCACCCGGCGCAGAATGTATTTGTGCATGGACTTTAGGCCTCGGTGATGTTACGAGAGCGGAAACTGCTGCTGGTGGTCATCGGGGCGGGAAAACTCCCGCCCCGACATGATACAGCCTCGTCAGACTATTGGGCTTGGCACTCGGCGTCCATCCACACGGTGTCCATGCGGTCCAAGTTGTGGACCAGGGCACCGTTCTTGCCCTCGATGCCGTGGACGCAGGTGCGCCACGCCGCGAGGGTCCGGTTGTACCAGAACTCGATGGTGGGAGGGTCATTGTCCAATACGCGGGCGGCCTGCTGCACCAGTTCGTAGCGTTTTTCGGCGTCCGCCTCCACGTCGACCTGGTCCATTATCGCATCGAACTCCTCGTTGCAGTAGTTGGAGTGGTTCTCGCCGCCGCCGCAGCGGTACCAGCTGTTGAGGTACGCCGACGGGTCGATGAACGGCGCAGCGATGGCGCCCACGGTGATGTCGAAGTTGCGGTTGGCGAGTTCTTCGAACCACACTGCGAAGGGAGCGGCCCGCAGTTCGGATTCGATCCCGAGGATCCGGTTGAATTCCAGCTGGGCGACCTGAGCGGCCGCTTCGCGGTAGGGACCGGCGCGCCAGAGCAGGTCAACGTTCTGGATGCCATCGGCGTATCCGGCGTCTGCCATCAGGCGCTGGGCTTCGGCCTCCGCAGCCGGGCGGTCGAAGATCAGGCGATCATCAACCTCTTCCTGCGGAAGCTGGAAAGCCTGCTCGGGGAAGGTCCAGCCGGTGCCGCCCTTGTAGCCAAACAGCCACTCTCCGCCGACTTCGTGGAGGGCGTCGCGGTCGATGGCGAGCCACATTGCGCGCCGTACCCGAGCGTCGTTCCAGGGTTCGCGGTCCGTGTTGAACCAGATGGCGAAGTAGGAATAGGACGAGAAGGGCTGGCCTTCAAACTTGTCCTTGAAATCGTCGTCGTTCTGCATCAGCTCGTAGGCTGCCGGGTCTACGGTCTGAGCGAAGTCCACGTTGCCCGCGAGCAGCGCTGCCGAGCGATTGGTGGGAGATCCCAGCGGGAAGGTCCAGACCTCGTCGAGGTACGGCAGGCCCTCGTTCCAATAGTCCGGGAACCGCTCATTCTTCCAGACCTCTCCCTCCTGGTGGGCCAGGAAGCGGAAGGCGCCGGTGCCGGGAGCGTTTTGGCCATTGAGCTTGAGGTCGTAGCTGTTGGCGTCAAGGAAAACCTTCGGGAAAACCCCGTGCCATTCCAGGGCGAAAGCGTTGAGACCGTAGTTCAGCGGTGGGGCCTTGGTGAAGGTGAACTGCACAGTCTGCGGGTCTACCACTTCGACGGTCGGGCCGAACGGATCATAGAGACCCTTGCGGGCGCTCACGGTGCCGGCCGGTGGATCCAGGACACGGTCCCAGGACGCTGCCACGTCGTCCGCCGTCATGAGGGTGCCGTCGTGGAACTTCACCCCTTCGCGCAGCGGGAAGGTCCAGACCATGCCATCATCCGAAACTTCCCAAGTGGTTGCCAGGTCCGCGATGATGGTCTTACCGGCGTCCAGGGGGTTGTAGCGCAGCAACCCGTTCAGCAGCATCATCTGCTTGAACGAGTTGGACACGCTGGAGACCTGCATCAGGTCATAGTGCGAGGGGTCGCCGTACCCGCCCCGGCGCAGGATGCCGCCGTACTCGGCGTCGGGATACGCGTCTTTCGTGACTGCGTTTTCCACAACCTCGGTGGGAAGCGATGCGGGAAGCGGGGTCGGCGTGGCCTCTGGCGCGGATGACTCAGGCTGCTGCACGGGCTGGCTGCCGGCTTGGGAGTCGGCCTGGCCGGCCGCGGGAGCTGTGGTTTGCGGTTCTTCTGCGCCGCCGCAGGCCACCACGGCCAGCATCGAGATCGCCAGCAAGGCGGCGATCACCGAGGTCGGCGACAAAATAAAACGACGCTGCATTGAAGCACTCCTGTCTAAGGACCCTCTGTCGAGGAAGGCGTTGCGGCCGCTGGGGCCAATGGTGTTGCCAATCAAATACTGACGATCAATTATTATGTTTTTGCGTATTGGTTGCGAATTCCGCAAGTGAACGGGTAAACGCGAATCCACCCGGTAGCGCGGGACGGATTTTATGTTTCATCATCACCTCTGTCAATACTTGCAGCCCGGTACGATTGTGATTCGTGAGAACACGGCCTGTGAGCGGCCTTGTGCTATACTGCCGCCGTTCCCCGATATGACCAGATTCATACGGAGTCGCCCCATGGTTTCGCCCCTAGTCGCCACGCCCAATCCGTTCCGCGGAGTGGTTGTCAACACCGCCGAACTGCCGCCCGATCCCGCTGAATTTGCCGAGCGGTTGGACGCCTCGATATCAGAGTGGAGGGATGCAGGTTACGAAGTGGCCTGGGTGGACATCCCCATCGGGTTGGCGTCACACGTGCCGCTCGCAGTGCAGCGCGGTTTCGGGTACCACCATGCAGACGATGACGGGATCACGGCAACCCTGTCCCTGATCCCCGGCTCGTTCATCCCACCGTATGCTACCCACTACGTGGGAGCGGGAGGCGTGGTGGTGAACGACCGGGACGAACTGCTGGTGGTGTGCGAACGCTACCGCATCGACAATCGCCCGCCCTTCTACAAACTTCCCGGCGGGGCCCTGGAACCGGGAGAGAACATCGTCGACTCCATCGTCCGCGAGGTCTTTGAGGAAACCGGAATCGAGGCTGAGTTTCAGGCGTTGGCCTGTTTCCGTCATTGGCACGGTTATCGTTACGGCAAGTCGGACATCTACTTCGTTTGCCGGCTGAGAGCGCTGACCGAGCAGATCAAGATGGGCGAAAAGGAGATCGAGGAGTGCCTCTGGATGCCCGTCAAGGACTTCATGGCGGACGACGACATCAGCCCCTTTAATAAGGGAATCGTCCGTTCCGCCCTCGAAAGCGACGGCGTCGTACGGGCCGACATGCCCGGCATGCCCCATGACCCCACGCGGGAATATTTTCTGCCCAATTTCCTCAGGGACTAGGCGTAGTCCGCCCGTCACTCGTGACCCTGGCGCGTCCGCCGGCCCGTTTCCCTTTTCGTCACCGCTGACCACTGGAGGAACCCCATGACCACTACCGCAAAACCCGAGCAGCAATACCGTGTCATCGGCACCAGGCCGGTCCGGCACGACGGCGTGGACAAGGTGACCGGCGCGGCCCGGTACGGCGCCGATATCAACCTTCCCGGCATGCTTCACGCCAAGGTGCTCAGGAGCCCGTACTCGCACGCGCGCATCCGCAGTATCGACACCAGTCGGGCTGAGGCGCTGCCCGGCGTTGTGGCGGTGGCCACTTCCGCCGATTTCCCCATCATCGAAGATCGCATCCTCGACTTCGCCGAGGTGCAGGGAAACGCCCGCATGATCGCTGAGAACATGCTGGCCAAGGACAAAGCGCTGTACGCCGGCCACGCGGTTGCGGCAATCTGCGCCACCAGCGCCCACATCGCGCAGGAAGCCCTGGCCCTGGTCGACGTTGACTACGAAGTGCTGCCCACGGTGCTCACGTGGCGTGAGGCCATGGCCGACGACGCGACGCTGCTTCACGACGACATGACCACATATTTCAGGCAGGAACGGTTCGCCCGCGGCGACGACACTGGGGTGAAGAGCAACGTTGCCGGTCACATCCAGCACACGGTGGGCGATGTTGAGCAGGGGTTCGCTGAGGCGGACATCGTTATCGAGCGGGAGTTTGAAACCCAGACCGTTCATCAGGGTTACATCGAGCCTCACGTTTCCACAGCCATGTGGTCGGCTGACGGCCGGGTGACGGTTTGGACCAGCACCCAGGGGCTGTTCAACATTCGATCCCAGACCGCCGCAATCATCGGCGTGCCGGAATCCCAGGTAAAGGTAGTGCCCATGGAGATTGGCGGCGGGTTCGGCGCCAAGGCCATCGCGTACCTGGACCCGGTAGCCGCGGTGCTGTCGCGCAAGACGGGTCGCCCGGTCAAGGTGGCGATGGACCGCACCGAGGTATTCGTGGGCAGCGGCCCCGCGTCGGCTACCTACATGCGCTGCAAGATGGGCGTCAAGAACGATGGAACCATGGTGGCGGGTCAGCTCTACATGGTCTACGAAGCGGGCGCCTTCCCCGGTTCGCCGGTGGGCGGCGGCGCGCTGACCGGGTTTGGCCCTTACAAAATGGACCACATGCTGGTCGACGGCCTGGACGTCGTATGCAACAAGCAGAAGGTGCAAGCCTATCGCGCTCCGGGCCAGCCTCAAGTTGCCTTCGCCGTCGAGGCGGTGGTGGACGAGTTGGCGGAAATGCTGGGTATCGAGCCCATGCAGTTCCGCCTGCAAAACGCCGTCCAGGAGGGCGACCGGATGCCCAACGGCGTGCCCCATCGGCTGTTCGGTTGCATCGAGATGGAAGAGGCGATGGTCAACTGCGACCACTTCAAGGCTCCGCTGGACGGGCCGAACCAGGGACGCGGCATCGCCGTCGGGTTCCGCTGGCAGGCCGGTCAGGCCTCGTCTGCCACCATCAACGTCAATGCCGACGGCACCTTGAACTTGATCACCGGGTCGGTGGACATCGGGGGCACCCGGACCGCCGTCGCCATGCAGGTGGCTGAGACTCTGGGAATTGAAGTGGACCGCATTGCGCCCACGGTGGTTGACACCGACACCGTCGGCTGGACCGCGACGACCGGCGGCAGCCGGATCGCCTTTGACACCGGCCTGGCCGCCATCGCCGCGTCGGAGGATCTACGCGACCAGATGGCCCAACGGTGCGCTCTGGTATGGGAAGTTGAGCCCGAAAACGTCGAATTTGCCGACGGGGTGTTCACCTGCACCAGCACTGAAGAGCGCATGACCATGGCCGAGGTAGCGGGCCGGATGATGCGGACGGGCGGGCCGCTCACCGCGTCGGCATCGGCGACCTCAACCGGAGTTGGTCCGGTAATCGCCGGCAACATCATCGACGTTGAGGTCGACCCGGAAACCGGCAAGGTGGATATCCTGCGCTGCACGGCGTTCATCGACTCCGGAACCTCGGTGCACCCGAGCTACGTCGAAGGCCAGATGCAGGGCGGCACCGTGCAGGGCCTCGGCTGGGCGATGTCGGAGGACTACAACTACGCCGATGACGGGCGGATGCTGAACTCCAGCTTCCTGGACTACCGCATGCCGACGGCGCTGGACCTGCCCATGATCGACACCGTGGTCGTGGAAGTGCCCAACCCGCGGCATCCGTACGGTTTGCGCGGCGTTGGCGAAGCCCCACTCATTCCCCCGCTGGCCGCGCTGCACAACGCGATCTACCACGCGGTAGGAGTGCGGGTGAACAAGCTTCCCATGTCACCCACGGCGGTGTTGGAAGCGTTGCAGGAAGCGAACGGGCAGTAGCCTTTCACATCGCTTCGCGAATCAGACAGGGGCCGGTTTTACACCGGCCCCTCGTAATTTAAACGCGCGGCGACCCTACTGCTCGCGTGCAGTCAATACTTCGGTCAGCATCAGAAAGTTGGCCTGAAGCTCGGGCGCCAGGGTAGTCCCGCCGCGAGACAGGAGCAACAGCAATCGCACCTGGGCCGCGAGATCCGCCGCAAGCTTGCGCTTGGCTTCCTCCACGGTGTCGGCGGCGATGGGTACCCTTAACCCGTGCAACGGCAGCGCGTTTCGCGACTCGCCACACCAGTACTGGTCGAGGCTGTCAATGATGACCACCGGAATGTCCTTCGAAACCACAAAGGGCGCTTCCGGAGGACTGTCGGCGGCCGTCAGAACATCGGCGAACGCCCGGGTCACGTCGCTATGATTGATGTGGAACGTCGCCGCGTTGGGCTGGCTGGTCGACGTGTTTTGCCACGACCAGCCGTCGGGCATCGCGGTGTTGTAGTTCGGCGTCACGCTGACGGGGAGCGAGATGTCCTCGGCCAGTGGCCGACCGTCGCCGGCGTCGTGGGCTGGGTCCCGCATCCCGTAGCGGGGCTCGGCAGAGTCTTCGGGCTGCTCGGACGTGGTCATCAGGGTCTCCGTGCGCTCAGTGGCCGTGCCCGTCGCCATCGATTTCCCAGGCGGCGTACACCTGCTCTGGCAGGGTGATGGGACCCACGGCTTCCTCGTAATCGCGTACGTGCTTGGCGGAAAGGACGGCGATGGCCTTCATCATCTGGGGGCTGACCTTGATCCGCGCCCTCAGGATGGGTTCACGCTCCTCGACCTGCTCGCCGAAAAACAGCACCGCCGAATACAGGCTGCTGAAAATGTGGAAAGAGTCGCTGTAGAACGTGATCGGATCCAGCGAGCTGGGTCCTTCTGCTGCAGCCGCGGTTGGGGCGGCAGCCGTGTTGACGTTCAGCGCCGGGACGTCGCCCGGGTTGACGTAACTTTCTTCCTGGGGCGGCTTGTCCTCGGGCGGCACGTAAGGACGCTGGATGATGGGCATGATACCTCCGTCCCTGTCCGCGGCATGGACGCGGCAGGTCGATGCGGCGATTGGCCGCCATTATAGCGAGTCTGGCGGCGGGTTGCTGGCGATCAGTCGTCTCGTTGAGACAGGCCATCGATGAATTCCAGGCCAGGCAGTTTCTCCAGCTCCCGGGGTGGCATCTTGATCTTGGCCGACCTGCTGCCGGCGCCCAGGATGATGTAGTCCATTTCCAACAGGCGCTGGTCGGCGTAGATGGGCAGGTCGTCCGGCAAAGCGAGAATGGTGACCCCGCCGATCATCATGCCCGTCAACTCCTGGGTTTCCTCCGCGGAGGCGAAGGAGGCACGGGACACCCCCATGAGGCGGCGCACGCACCGGTTGACATCCAGGCGGTCACAGGCGCGCACGACGCATGCCGAAAAGGCTGCAGCGCCGCGCTTGCTCGCCACGATGATGGTGTTGGCCGAGTGTGGCAGGTCGTAGCCGTACTGGGCGCAAAAATCCGCCGTGTCACCGTACTGCGGGTCGATGGAGATCCATTCCCAATCGGCAATCTCCAGATCGGTGAGAGCCGTACGGACACGGGCTTCCAGGGTGTTGGTGTCGTTAACTGCTGCCATGGCGCTTATCCGAAACTCAGTGTGGCGTCGGACAGGCTCACCAGTTCGTCGCGCTGGTTGACGCCTTTGATTCGGCACTGGACTTTCCGCTGGCCGTACAGATTGCCGCCAGTTCCGGTGACCTCGCCGGAGAAGGTGACCACATCGCCGGCTCGGAACGGCGTGATGGCCCGCATCACCAGGTTGCCTCCGTTGTACAGGGCTTCAGGCGGGGCATTCAACCCCAGAAACCGGTCGACGTAGGACATGGTCGCCGGCCCGGCGTTGACCGCGCCGCCGAATATGTTCTGGCGGGCGAATTCCTCGTCGGTGTGGATGTTGCTTGCGCTGGGGCGGCCCGCAAGCCGTTGGGCGTTCTTGCGCAGGATGTTCTCGGTGGTCTCGCCTACGGACAGTGTACGCGGCAACGGCGTCCCCACCAGGGAGTTCTCCCAAGTGAGGTACTGCCCCGGGTCCGGGACGGCAGTTACATCGGCGGCGGGAGCGGAGCTGGTGGATATCTCCGGAACTGAACGTTGGCCCGCAGAGTACTCGAAGATGCAGGTGTAATCGTAGCTGGCCACGACCGCGCCAGCCTCGTCAAAGACTGATACCCGGAACGCAACGAACTTGCTCTTCCGGCGTTCGTACTTTTGGTACACCCGACGCGTGCCGGTGAAAGTTTCGCCGGACCGTACCGGCCGATACCAGCGCATCTCGCACTTGGCGAAAGGAGTCTGACGGCGGTTGGTCTGGGAACGCTCCTGGGCCACAAACCCATTGGCTTCGGCGATTTCGTCCCGCAGCAAGGGTGCGTAGGTCAACGCCATGGTCGGCATGGCTATGATCGGCCCGGAATCCCGGCCGAGTTCCGGCATAGCGTACCGCGGGTCGGGATTTTGGGCGCATGCGGCGTATTCGGCGACGTCTGCGGCGGATAGTGTCACCCGCGTCTCCGCGCCGGACTGGCCGGTGCGTACGGCGTCGTAGGTCCAAAGGCGTTCGGCAGTGGTGGCGTTCGTTTGGGTCATGTTGGCTGCCTCCTGGAAACTGCGGGAATTATAACCCGCCTGGGCAGCGCGGCCCCAGTCGATCTTCTGACCTTCCAGCAGGTCTAGCTGGGCATCCGACCCACGAACAGGTTGCCTCCAAAACCGCCTTCGTACGCGTTGGTCTGTACGTACTCCGCTTCCAACCCAACATCTGTTAGCGCTTCAAGCCACAATTGTTTCGGAAACAACCCGCTGGTATGGCGGTCCACTTCCACCTGGATTTCGCCGTCGCGGTTGATGATGAACACGAACACCGACTCCACGGTGGTGGCCTCAGGAGACGGCTGAGCGACGTATTCGATGAACGTTACGTTGCTGTCTTCCGTTTCGCGGGTCCAGTCCACAACTCTTGAGCCGCCGAATGTATCGCGCAGGCAATCCGGAGCCAGCAAGACCAGCCCGCCGGGTTCCAGATGGGCATGCGCCGTTGTGATTGCCGCTCGCAGGTCCTCTTCGGTGACCATGTAGTTCACCGCGTCGTGAATGGTGACCACGTCGAAGGTGCGCTCCAGACGTATGGTGCGCATATCACCAAGATGGTGGATGGTATGCGGGTTCAGTTCCTTGGAGATGTCCAGCATCTGCGGAGATATGTCCACGGCCTCGGTGGTGAAATGACGAGTGAAGTGCGACAGCAGGTGACCACCGCCGCAACCCAGGTCCAGTAATCTGGCTCGCGGGTCCCATGCCGGCTGGTTTCCCGTCCAGCCGAACTCTGACCAGATCAGATCCCGCCACTCCGCAGCTTCGACCGTGTACTCCTGGGGCGGGCTGATGATTGGCCACAGGTGGGCCAGATCGTGGTAGAGGCGGAGGGTCACGGGGAGTTCAGGCCGCCTTCGCGGTGACGCCATAGGTGTCCACGTACAGGAATTCCCGGATCCGGCCGAGGGTTGATCCCGACGCCGGCGGGTTGTTGTACAACCAGCGTTCCAGATTGCTCACGATCACGCCGGGTTCCAGCTCAATTGCAGGACGGCCCAATCGCTCCCATCGGGCGATCATGCGCGGAGCGTCTGCCGGAACCGCAAAGCTTGTGTTGGCCAATATTTCAGAGTAAGCGCCCATGGTTAGACCTCATGTTCGAATTACGAACAAGTGTACGCCTAAAAATCGATGAGCGCAAATGATCAAGGCGGAGCGACAGGAGTGAATTATTCTGTTGCCAATTGGTCCAGCCAGGAGTCTATGAGATCGACTCCACGGGCCCCGGCGCTGACGTGAGCAATGCGGCCTTCCTTGTCGATGAACACGTAGCTGGGAACTCCCCGAATGCCGTACGCTCCGGCCAGTTGTGCGTGCTCGTCAAACACGTTCGGGAAGGTCAGTTGATTGCGTTCCACGAACTCGATCGTGGCCGCCTCGGTGGTGTTGAACTGCGAAACCCCGATGACGTCGACGCCGGCGGCATCCAGTTTTTCCCGGTAGAGGGATGCTACGACGGGCAACTCCCGTCCACAGTGCGGTCACCAGGGCGCCCAAAAAGCCAGGAGCGTGGGCGAGCCGAAGGCGTCCCGTAAGGAAAACTCCGACCCATCCAGCATCTGCGCGTTGAACGGTATCGCCGGCTGTCGGTCTTCAGTGGTGGCCTTGGTAGGCGTCGGCCAGGGCGTGTACGTGGGCTGGGGCCGCGGAGTGTACGTAGGCGCCGGCGTGTCGGTGGGTGGAATCGCAGTCGCGGTGGGAGTAGGAGCAGGCGGAGCCGTGGGATCCGCAGTCGGCAGCAGCGCCTCAATGGTGGCGCCGTAGTCGTCTGCCGGATGTTCCGCCGCACGTTGGCTGCACCCGATTAACATCGCGCAGGCGGTCAAGAAGGCAACGACGAGCACGAGGCGGTGCAACGCCTGGTTGTTCGCTAGACCGTGGATCGCCGGAGTGATGTGCACGCGCCGGTTCATGTCATACCTACCGTAGCATATTTTACTCGGGGCGACACAATGCGCCTTGTACAGTGTTGGTGAAAGCGGGTCGCAGACCCGTCGAACGAACTCAGTCGAGCGCCGCGCGACCGGGTCGCTCGCAGTCGCTTTCCCACGGTGCGATATACTACGGTACAAACTTGGATAACCGCCGCTCCTGAGCTTTTCGTGTACGTGCATCCGGGGATGCAGATCTGGAGCGGTCCCGCCCATGCAGGAGCTCCCAGTGGTTATATCGAACGAGGACGACGCCATCCGCGAACGGACGGAGGCCTGGCGGCAACAGGCCAATTCCGCCCCAAAACGCAAGGGCGCATACAAGACCCTCAGCCAGTTGCCGGTCGAACCGGTTTATGGCCCCACGGACCTAGCCGACACCGAATACCTGGCCGACATCGGTTTGCCGGGCGAGTATCCCTATCTGCGGGGAGTACATCCTGCGGGGTACCGGTCCCGACTGTGGACCATGCGGATGTTCGCCGGATTTGGGCAGCCCGCCGAAACCAACGAACGTTTCCGGTTCCTGATGGACCAGGGCGAAACCGGCCTGAGCGTGGCCTTCGACATGCCGACGCTGTACGGCTACGACCACGATGACGAGCGCGCTCGCGGCGAATTCGGCAAGTGCGGGGTGGCCGTATCCTGTCTGGAGGACATGCAGACCGTCTTCGACGGCATCCCGCTGGACCAGGTCACGACGTCAATGACAATCAACAGCCCCGCCGCGATCATCTGGGCAATGTACATCGCCGCTGCGGAACGACAGGGCGCGGCGATCCAATCGCTGGGCGGAACCCTACAGAACGACATCCTCAAAGAGTACATGGCGCAGAACGAGTACATCTTCCCGCCAAATCCGTCGATGCGTCTCGTCGTCGATACCGTCGAGTTCGCCACCGACCGCATGCCCCGTTTCAACCCGATCAGCATCAGCGGTTACCACATCCGCGAGGCGGGCAGCAACGCGGTGCAGGAGTTGGCGTTCACGCTGGCGGACGGGTTTGAGTACGTGCGCCACTGCGTTGAACGCGGTATGGCTGTGGACGACTTTGCTCCGCGCCTGAGTTTCTTTTTCAACGTGCACAACGACTTCTTCGAGGAGATCGCCAAATTCCGCTCGGCGCGGCGGATCTGGTCCCGCGAGATGAAGGAAACCTTCGGCGCCGAATCGGAGCGCTCCGCCTGGATGCGGTTCCACGCGCAGACCTCGGGGGCGTCCCTGACGGCGCAACAACCGGACAACAACGTGGTGCGCGTCTCCCTCCAGGCCCTTGCAGCGGTTCTGGGCGGATGCCAGTCCCTGCACACCAACAGCAAGGACGAAGCCTGGGCGCTGCCGTCGGCCGATGCGGCCCTGCAAGCTCTCCGCACTCAGCAGATCATCGCCCACGAAACGGGCGTCACCGATACCGTGGACCCGTTGGGTGGCAGCTATTTCGTCGAGGCCCTGACCAACCAGGTGGAGGCGCGAGCCTACGAGTATTTCGAGCAGATTGACCGGCAGGGTGGCGTTATCCCAGCGCTGGAATCGGGCTATTTCCAGCGGGAAATCGCCGACGCGGCCTACATCTACCAGCAGGAGGAAGATCGCCGGGAGCGCATCACCGTCGGCGTCAACGATTACGTGGATGCGGACGAGAGCCTGTCCATTCCGATCCTGCGCGTCGACGAGGCCGGCGAGCAGCGGCACGTTGCCCACCTGGACGAGGTCAGGCGCCGGCGCGACGATCGCGAGGTCGCCTCTCGGCTGCGCGACCTGGAGTCGGCGGCCCGTCGATCCGGGAGCGATGCCAACCTGATGTACCCGCTGATCGAAGCCGTGAAGGCCGAGGCCACGCTGGGCGAGATGATGGGCGTTTTCCGCGACGTGTTTGGCGAATACCAGCCCACCTGGGGTTTCTAGAAACCCGCGCGGTCACAGCGACCGATTTGCCAGAAGTCGAGGGGCGGGTCTGAAACCCGCCCCTCTTTCTATGCGTGCTTCGGCGTGGGCCGCTACGCGGTGGCTTCCGCCTTGGCCTGCTTGGCAGTCTCGATCACCCGCTGCTCGATATTCTGCGGGACCTGTTCGTAGTGGTCGAACTCGAACCGGTATGAACCGCGCCCGCCGGTCATCGACCGCAGGTCCTGGGAGTACCTTAGCACCTCGGACTGGGGCACTTCGGCCTCGACAACCGTGTAGCGGGTCTCGGGAACCATGCCCAGGATCCGGCCGCGCTTGCTGTTGATGTCGCTGATGATGTCTCCGGTATAGTTTTCGGGCACCGTGACGTACAGTTTGACGATGGGCTCCAGCAGACCGGAGACGCTTTGGTCATCCCCTGCCGCAGGGCCTGGCTGCCCGCTATCTCGAAGGCGATAGGCTTGCCGTCAACGGGGTGTGTGCTGCCGTCGTATATGATCGCTTTGAGGTCGACGACGGGAAAACCGGCGAGCACCCCTTCTTTCAGAGTGTTCGTCACGCCTTTTTCCACGGCCGGTATCAGTTCGCGGGGTACCCGACCGCCAGTGACTTCATTGCCGAACTCGAAGCCCTCGTCGCGTGTCTTGGGCTCCAGCCGGAGCAGCACGTGGCCGTATTGCCCGCTGCCGCCAGTCTGCTTCTTGTGACGGTACTCGGAGTTGGTGATCTGCGTGATGGTCTCCCGGTAAGGGACCACGGGGAGCTTGGTGTTCAGGCTGGCGCCGAACTTCCGCTTGATACGGTCTAGCGCCACCTCAATCTGCACTTCGCCCAAACCGGTCAGCAGACTCTCGCTGGTTTCAGGATTGCGGGTGAACTGCAGGCTGGGGTCGTCTTCGACGATCCTGGCCAATGAGGTCGACATCTTGTCCAAGTCTGCCTGGGTAGCCGGGACAACTGCCAACGAGTAAAAACCCTTGGGGAATTCTATACCGGGGAGCGTGACCCGTGCGTCGCTGGCGCAGAGGCTGTCGCCGGTCAGGGTAGAGCCCAGCTTGCCGATGGCGCCGATATCGCCGGCTACCACCTCAGCCACGTTCTCCTGGCTGTTGCCCTGCGGAAAATAGGCCTGTCCCAGCCGTTCGGACTGGTTCCGCGTCACGTTGTAGATTTCGCCGTTGGACTTCACCGACCCGCGGTACACGCGGAACATCGACAACTTGCCGACGAACGCGTCCGACGTGGTCTTGAACACCACCGCCGCAACGGAACCGGCTTCGTCAGCGTTAATCGCGTCGTCTCCCGAGGTCTTTGGAGCGTCGGCCGGCGATGGCAGGAAGTCGCGGATAACCTGCGCCAATTCGTCGAGACCGATGTTCTGCGTAGCGGAGGTAACGAGTATGGGGACGAGGTCGCCGTTAATCACGGCCTGGCGAGCGCCGGCGGTCACTTCCGCGGCGGTGATCTCCTCACCCTCCAGGTACTTGTCGGCCAGGCCGTCGTCCGATTCGGCCACAGCCTCAATGAGCCGCTCTCGGGCGCTGTCGAAGTCGCCGATGACGCCGGCGGGAATGTCCGACGGCGGGTCGATTACGCTGACCAGGCCGGTGAAGTCCTGCGCCTCGCCGATGGGCAGCTGGAACGGAACGCAGCGGCTCCCGAAAATGTCCTGAAGCTCCTGAACACTGCGTTCGAAGTTGGCGTTCTCGCGATCCATCTTGTTCAGGACGAAGGCCACCGGGAGTCCGCGTTCCTGTGCCATGGACCAGGCGCGCTCTGTACCGACGTCGACGCCGGTGGGAGCGGCCACCAGGATCACGGCAGACTCGACCACCCGCATCGCGGCCACGGCCTCGCCGAGAAACTCGTCATAGCCGGGGGTGTCCAGCATGTTGATCTTATTGTCACCCTCACTGATCCGCAGCAGGCTGGTCTGGACGCTGGAAGACCGCTTGGTTTCCTCCGGTTCGTAATCCGAAACGGTGTTGCCGTCTTCCACTCTGCCGATGCGATTGATCACTTTTGCGTTGAATAGCATGGTCTCGGCGAGGGTGGTCTTCCCGGCCCCGCTGTGGGAGATCAAAGCGACGTTACGGATGGTACTGGCGGATACGGCCATGGTGGTTCCCCTTTTGTCCCTGAAATAGGTTGCAATGGGCGGATTGTAGCGAAATTATGTCGCCCGTTGCAACCGAACGGCAGCGCGGATAGAATAGTACGCCAGCGACCGGTAGTGTGCCGCCCCTCGGCGACTCCTCCCTTCGGGGCCGGCCGCTCCTTTTTTGCCCTGATCCGGGTGCCTATCGCCGCGATTTCGAGCGGCTCGCGGGCGAATATCCTGGGTCTTCAGGAAGGCCGTCAAGCCGAGCCGCTGTGGTCGCCAGGGCGTCACAGCGTTCGTTGTCTTCATTACCGCTGTGCCCGCGCACCCACGTGAAGCGGGTCGGATGCTGCTCCAGCAGATTCAGCAGGCGTTCCCAGAGATCAGGGTTGACCGCCGCCTCACGTTTGTTGCGCATCCAACCGTTGCTGCGCCATTTCGCCGCCCAGCCCTTGCTGATGGCGTCGACGAGGTACCGGGAGTCGGAGTACAGCGTGACCTGGCACGGCTTGGTGAGGGCCTCCAGCCCGATGATCGCCGCCAGCAACTCCATACGGTTGTTGGTGGTCAGCGAGTACCCACCGGACAATTCCTTCCGTCGCCCGCGGTGATCCAGGATCACGCCATAACCTCCGGGTCCCGGGTTGCCCAGGCAGGCGCCGTCGGTGTGGATGGTGACCTCCGTCGTCATTGGTCGTCAGGCAGCCGGGTGTCGTGCCACCTGCCGCATGACAGCGCGAGTGAGCCCGACGCACTTGTGGCTGACCTTGGCTGCCCACTCGTCCTGAGCGGCGGCCTTCCATGCTTCGGATTCAAGCACCGACGGGTCTTCAATCTGATACACGGCGACGTACTTGGGGAAGCCGTCGGCGTTGGTGGTCTCCACCCGGTAGCGCCGGGCGCCCCGCACGCCGTCAAGCGCGCACAGGCCGGGCAGATGGACCGTGTTGTACAGGTGGTTGAACTCGTCCTCGGCGTCGGCGGGAATGTCGGTGCGGACCACGAAGATATAGGGAGCCTCGGCGGATTCGTCGCCGGCGTCGGCGATGCGATTCAGCATCGTGTGGGTGCGGTTCGTAGAATGGGGGCGGATCTTGGTCGCCCAGTCGCCCTTCTCGCCCTCGATGCGCCAGCCTTCCGAGTACGGGACGCCCGGTTCGTCAATGGCGTAAAGCGCGGCATATTTGGCAAACTGCGCCGCGTTGGTTGATTCCAGCTCGTACCGGTTGCATGTATGCACGCCGGGCGCCTGGCACAGGTACTTGGCGTGCTCGGTGTCGTAAACGCGGTTGAACTCAGCCTCCCAGTCGGCGGGGATATCCATCTGAACGAAGTACGCGTAATCGGCCATCGAAGAACCTCCACACAAATGATACGATTGTCTAAGTTAATCCTCGTAGTAGGATGGCACCCATTCTTACCGAGTAGGTGGTGAATATGCAAGCGGAAGATACTGGCGAGATTATTGCACTTGAGAGCGTGCTTCCCGCGTTGGGACAGTTGGAGGATACGATGCCTCCAGGACCGGCCACCCAAATGGAGGCCATCGCAAATTTCGTCGCCGATGCACGCTTGGAGGAGTTGAAAGCGCTAATCGAATTACAACGTAACGAATTCGACGCTCTGGATTTCGTTGGGCGCTCGAGTTCACGGTTGGGGTCCGGCTCGAATCTTTGGAGCGACGAGGAGTTTCACTCCAACCTTCTGGGTTGGCTTTTGAATCCTCGTGAGAGCCATCAGGTAGGAGAAAGTTTCCTGAAACTGTTCCTGGAAGAAACCGGCGCTTTTCCACAAGTTCAAACCGGCGACTGGTCACAAGCCAGCGTAATCCGAGAATGGGAGAATCAAGTTGATGGGAAATTGGGCTACTTGGACATCCTGATCCTGAACGAATCGGAGCAGGCTCTTTGCGCCATCGAAAACAAGGTCTTTTCCAGCGAACACAGCGAGCAGTTGACTCGCTACAGAAAAGCATTGGCGGCGGCTTACCCAGATTGCATCAGGCGTCACGTCTTTCTCACCCGAAGAGGCACACTGCCTTTCAGGGAGGAAGAGCGCGAATACTGGACGCCGGCAACCTACGCCGCGGTCCTCAATATAGTACAGCGGATAGTTGATGACCACATCAGTCCGGTCGAAGAAGACATCCGCCAATTAATGAGGCAATACGCAACCACCCTGAGGAGAAACATCGTGCCGGAGACCAGCGTTCGACAATTAGCCCGTCAGATTTACCTGGAGCATAAAGACGCCATAGACCTGATCATACAGCACAAACCAAACTACATCGAAGAAATGAAGCGAGAATTTCTGACGGCGCTTGGCGACGTAAATGGATGGGTCTTGGATCGTGAAGACTCCGGTTTTGTTCGTTTCCGGTCACTGGAATGGGATAACTTCGAAGTGCAGGAAACAGGAACCGGATGGCTCCCACAATCCTCTGCGTTGATCTTGTTTCAAATAAATTTCAGAGATGGTGCTATGAACCTTCCCTACTTCGACGTGGGGCTGTCGCCCGGACCTAATGAAACGTTTCGGAGACGGCTGTTGGACAACGCCATCAATAAACCGGGGCTGTTCACACCGAGGGACCGAAGTTACCGGAGCGGATGGATTGTTCTGGATCAAAAAGAGTACATCTTGGAGGAAGCGGACCTAAAGCGGTGGGACGACCCATCCGTCCGCGGCAAGATACACGCTTGGGTGCATAACTTCGCCGAGAACGAATTGCCGGCGATGAACGAAGTAGTCGTGAACTGCCTGCGCGAGCACGAGGCGGAAACGCAGGGTCAGTAGGTCAGCGCGTCCGCGGTCCCGTCGGGCAGCTCCACAGCCAGGGCCTGCAGCGTGTGCGCCAGGCCGTGGTAGTAGGAGACCACCACCAGCAGGTCGACGATGCCGGCGTCGCCGATGATGCCCTGGACTGCGGCGAAGGTGGCGTCGGAGACGCGGTGGTGACGCAGGAGCTCGATGACAAAGCCGGACACGGCAGCATCGTTGCCGGTCAGGCCGTTGGGAGCGCGGTATTCGTGGATGGCCGAGATTTCGGCGTCGGTCAGGCCGGCGTTGCGTGCAGCGGGCTGGTTCACTGTCCAGACATAGTGGCCGGATGCCTCACGAGCAGCGGTCAGCACGGCGACTGCCTTGACCCGGGGATCCAGAGGCGTCTGGAAGCGGACGTACCCGCCCAGGTGGGCGAAGTTGCTCGCCGCCTGCGGGTTGTTCAGAATAGCGGCGTAGTTGCGCTGTACGCCGCCGCGGGAGGTCTCGATATCGTCCCATACCGCCTGTCCGGCGGCGTCCATGGTTTCCCTGGTAGCGAAGGGTACGCGAGCCATGGTCTTTGGCCTCCTTGTGCGCGTGTCGGTTACGAATACCGGCGGCGATTGGCAACCGCCGCCGGGACAATGAACTCGTCGTGTCGGGAACGACTAGCTGCCGTTGTTATCCCAGAGTTGTTCGAGGATGGCGCCTGGTGACATGGGCAGGTTGTCCATGCGCACGCCGATGGCGTCGTGGATAGCGTTGGCGATTGCGGCCATGGGAGGCACGATGGGCACCTCGCCCACGCCGCGCACTCCGTAGGGATGGCCCGGGTTGGCCTTTTCCACGATGACGGTGTCGATCATGGGCAGATCCAGGCTGGTCGGCATACGGTAGTCCAGGAAGCTGGAGTTGACCATGTCGCCGGAGTCGTTCATGAAGTACTCTTCGTTGAGCGCCCAGCCGATGCCCTGCACCGCTCCGCCCTGCATCTGACCCTCCACGTAGCTGGGGTGGATGGCCTTTCCGGCGTCCTGCACGACGGTGTACCGCAGCACCTCCACCTTGCCCGTGTCGCGGTCGACTTCGACGTCCACCAGGTGGGTGCCGAACGCTCCGCCCTCACCGCCGGGGCTGACGCTGACCTGAGCGGAAATGGGCCCGCCGGTACGCGCCAACTGGGAGGACAGTTCCTTGAAGGACATCTGCAGGTCCTCGTCGGAGTTGTGCTTGAAGATGCCGTCCGCCAGGTCAATTTCCGAAGGGTCCTTTTCCCAGATCTGGCCGGCCCGGGCGATCATCTTCCGCTTGATTTCCTCAGCGCACTCGTAGGCGGCCCAGCCGGTGGCAAATGTGGTGCGGCTGCCTCCGGTGAGGAAGGTGTAGCCAACGGCGTCAGTGTCACCGACACTGGGGCGCACGTCCTCGGCGGGTATGCCCAGGACCTCGGCCGCCTGCATGGCGATGGAGGCGCGGGAGCCGCCGATGTCGGTGGATCCTTCCACCAGGCCAATGGTGCCATCGGCGTTGACGCTGATGCTCGCGCTGGACGCCAGGCCGATATTCATCCAATACCCGCTGGCCACGCCGCGTCCCCGGTTGGGACCGGAGATCTCGGACTTGTAGTGGTCGCTGTCCTTGGCGGCTTCGAGGGTCTCGATGTTGCCGATAACGCGGAACTGCGGTCCGTCGACGCGGCGGTTGCCTTCCTTGCTGGCGTTCTTCAGGCGGAACTCCAGCGGGTCCATGCCGCATTTGGCGGCCAGTTCGTCAACGACCTGCTCGCCGCCGAAGGCGGAGATCGGAGCGCCCGGAGCGCGGTAGGCGAACGAGCGAGGCTTGTTGGTAACCACGTCGTAGCCCTCGACCCGCTGGTTCTCCAGGGCATAGGGCGCGAAGACGCACTGAGCGCCGGCGGTTACAGGAGAGGAACCGGGGAAGGCGCCGGCCTCGTACATGAGGACCGCGTCTGCGGCTACCAGCGTGCCATCGCTCTTGGCGCCCATCTTGATTTTGACATACGCGCCGGCGGTCGGGCCTGTGGCCTCGAAGGTCTCGGTGCGGCTCATCTGCATCTTGACCGGGCGGCCGGTCTTCTTGGACAGCAGCGCCGCCACCGGCTCCAGGTACAGCGGTATCTTGCCGCCGAACCCGCCGCCGATCTCCATGGGCACGACCTTGATGCGGGACACGGGCAGATCGAGCACGCCTGACAAGGCGTCTCGCGCGACGAACGCGCCCTGTGTGCTGGTCCACACCGTCAGGTACCCGTCCGCATTCCAGAACGCGGAGGCGTTCTGCGGCTCGATGTAGCCCTGATGCACGGTGCGCGTGTTGAACTCGCGCTCGATGACGAAATCGGCCCCGGCGAAGGCAGCTTCCACGTCACCCTGTTCGTAAACGAAACGGTTGGAGACGTTGCTGTGTTTGTCGGTTTCCTCGCCGAACTCGGTGGTGGTCATGTCCTCGTGGAGCAGGTCGGCGTCGTCCTTCATGGCGTCCAGCACGTTGCTGCTGGCTTTGAGGACTTCGTAGTCAACCTTGATGAGGTTGACCGCCTCTTCCGCGACGTGAGCAGAGTCGGCGGCGACGGCCGCGATGGGATGACCGCGGAACAACGCTTTGCCGGCGGCCAGGATGTTGTTGCTGGCCGAGCGCGCCGCCATCGGCGGGTTGTCCTTGCCGGCGATGGGAAGATCGGCGCCGGTCACCACGCCGCGTACACCGGGCAACGCTTCCGCGGCCGACGTGTCGATGGACTTGATCCTCGCGTGGGCGTGCGGGCTCCGCAGAACTTTCGCGAAGAGCATCCCGCTCATCTCGAAGTCCGCGCCGTATTTCGCCCGCCCCGTCACCTTGTCGGCGCCGTCGTGGCGAACAGGCCGCGTGCCGACGACATTATAGGTGGTGTTTGAGAGCACGATATTGGTCATAAGTCGCCTCGCTGCTGGTAGTAATTGGTGGCCGATTTTAGCACAGCCCCCACCGCTGCCCCAACCCCGGCATCGGGTAACGCGGTTATACCGCCGCAGGGACAGGCTGGTGGCCACGCTGTGTGGTGACCTTGATCAATGCGGGTCAGGGCGCCAGAGCGCTCAGGTCAACGGCAATGGCGGCTGCCACAGCTTGCCCGTCTGGTTGACGGTGATCGAATCGACCCACTTCACCCAGTCGTAGCCGCGCTTGTGCGGCTCGATCATACGCGCCGGAAAGCCATGCCCGGCTGAGAGCAGCCTGCCGTCGACCCTGGTGGCCAGCAGCGCGCGCTCGGCTTCCGCCAGGGAATACCGGCGGAAGTATCCCGTGCGTGAACGGATGGTGATGCTGCCCGCGCCGGGTTTGGGCCTCGCTCGGGCCAGAAGCCGTGCGACCGGCATGCCTTCCCACTGTCGGGTGGTGTGCCATCCTCCGGTGCAGTCCAGGGTTGCGGTGAGTGTATCGGTCCACGTTTGGAGCTCCTCGAGTCCAATGCGATATTGCAATTCCACGTCGCCGTCGACGCTCAGACTCCACGTTGAAGCATCGATGGCGGGCACCTTGTCGTTCAGCCACATGGTAACCGGGAAGTCAGGGCCGTTTTCCGGGTAAGATCCGGTGAAACGACGCTCCGCTCCGGGGCCGGCTGCCAGCACGCCCGCCAACTCGGCGGTGCGCCAGGCCAGGAACCCGGCCATGGCCAGGCCGATCACGCGGAGGACGTGGCGGCGGTCAGCCAGGTATCGCCGGCGCAGGCTGATGCGGTGCCGGAAGGAGTGCCACAGCAACAGGGGGATCAGCATCCACGCCAGGTTCATGTGGATGGTCGTGCCGGAGAACCCCATCCAGTCGTATGGCCCGAGATGGCTCCACGCTAATCCCAGGCCAAGTACGATCAGCAGTCCCAGCAAGAGAACGATGGACCAGACCATCTGGTTCAGGGAGCGGCGCCAGTTGGTCCGGGTACGCAACGAACCCATGATGTTGCGCGATTTCCAGACAAAGAGCGCTAGGATGGCGAACCCGAAAATGCGGTGCAGGTGCATCGCCGCGATCCACTTGGAGTTGGAGTGGGTGAGGCCCAGGTATCCGGTCAGCAACTCGGCGATCACCAGAACGATCAATGCGATGTTGGCCCAGGGGAAACGCATCGCTCATCCGGTGCCGGCAGATCTCGCCAGGCGAAGCTGGTCCCGGCCCCAGAGTATTACGGCGACGGCCAGGCCCAGGTGCAGAAGCGTGGAAATCCAGGCGGTAAACCAACCGGAATCGCCGAAGACGGTCAACCCGAGCGCCAAACGCGCCAGCATGACGGCGAGGTACACGCACCCGATGATGATGACGCACCGGCTGCCCGTCGCGTTCAACAACCGCGCCCGGTGAACCATGCTGCAAATTGCCGCGCCCAACAGGGCGACAATGACTACCTGGCATGCCAGCAGCGCCGGGTATGGCATACCGCTGCCCTGCCAGGCGTCGAAAGCAGGCAGGAATTCTTGTGGGAACCACCGCTGCACGGCCTGTCCGGCCACGCGCAACAGAAATGCGGCGGACAGCGCAGCTACCACAACGATGGACCATAGCTCGCGGCGGATGGTCGCTCGCATCATGTCTCACCGGCATACGCCCGGTACCAGTCGCTGGAGAACACGTTGCACGGATCATACTGCCGCTTGCGGGACAGGAACACCGGGAACTGCGGATAGCACACGGCCAACTGCTCTGCCGTGGCGAATTTGTCGTAGGTGAGGAAATAGCTCCCGTCCCTCTCGATGGCGAGGTCGATCAATGCTCGCAAGGCCTGAGCGACGCGCTGGATGCCGTCCGGATCGTGGTCCACGTGCAGGTTGACGACGATACACGCATACGGTTGCCGGGCCCAGTTGAGCATGGTTTCGTCGTCGCGCTCGATGAGTCGTATGGTGCCGTAGATCACGTTGGCCGCCCGCCGCTTCAACTCCGCGGCGGCGTCCGTCATGAATCCGGGCAGTTCAAGCAGGGGCACGTATAACTCGGTGATGGTTTCCGAGCCAGGAATCGTGCAACCGAGCCGCGCGTCCAGTTCCTGGTGGTAGTGGTCGATGTACTGGCTCAATTGGAAGGTGTCGCTGTCGTAGGTCTGGCCGTCGGTGCTCTGGTAGAAGCCGGCATACTCATCGAAGGCACGGGCTTTGTCGGCGTGGGACCAGTGGAGCAATTGCCGCCAGGCGGCCTCGGTGAGCAGGTTTTGCGGTGGCGCGGCGGTTCGCGCCTCAGCGTCACCGACCGGATGATAGCAGGACAGTACGCCATCTTTCAGGAACCCGGGCGATGTTTCATCGGTCCGGTACTGAAAATCACCGTAGGTGAACCCATCGGCAATTCGTTGCTTGAAGAGGTCTCCGAGTTTATCAATGGTGGTGACTTCCACGACCCGCCGCACGTGGTGAGCCTGCATGAGGCGCAGGTCGACGGTGGTGATCACGCCAACCAGCCCGTAACCGCCGATGGCCAAGCGGAACAGTTCGGTATTCTGCTGTCGATCACACCGGAGCAGGTTGCCGTCTGCGTCGATCATATCGAAAGCATCCACGTCCTGAACGATCGGCCTATAGGTCAGCCCGCGGCCGTGGCCGTTGGCCGCCAGCGCTCCCCCGATGCTGAGCCGGTCGGCGCCGGTCTGCTTCTGCACGACGCTCCAGCGCCGGTCGGCGCTTTCCTGCATCGCGCGCAGACCGCAAACCAGGTCGGACCACATGATCCCGGCCTCGACCGTAACGATACCTCGCTCCGCGTCCAGGTTTGTGATGCGGTTCAGGTGTTGCGTGTCCAGCAGGGTTCCGCCGGACAGGAATTGCTGACCGCCCATGGCATGGCGTCCCGCTGCGATGCTCATGCTCCGGCCGGCGTCGCGGGCGCGGGCTACTGCCTCCCGTGTTTCCGCGACGGTTTTCGGCGCGATAATATCGCCGACCTGCGTCTGGTTCAACTGCGAATGGATGTCGTTGACCGTTATGGGTTCTGGGTTTGTCATGGTTGGTATTGTCGTCCTTTTGTATCGCAGGTGGCGCTACTGGTACCTACGAGCACGAGAGCGTCGCGGATGGGGCGCCGTGGTACACTCCCGTCGCGTTAGGCGGGATATTTTCCAGCCGCCAACGGGCACCCCAGAATAGGCGGACGACAAGTATGCAGCCACTTTCGGACTTGCGGGTTTTGGCCGTTACCGTATTCCTCGCCGGGCCCTTCCTGAGCATGACGCTGGCCCGGTTGGGCGCCGAGGTGATCAAAATCGAGATACCCGGCCGTGGCGATCCGGTGCGCGGCAATGGCCCTTTTGCCGGTCCCGACGGCATCCACTCCGAGCAGCGAACCGAAAAGCACATCGCTACCCGTTTTCTGAAGCGCAGCCAGGGCGTGAAGAGCGTGACCCTGGACCTGAGGAACCCGCGCGGGCGGGAGTTGTTCCTTGAAATGGCCCGGCAATCCGACGTCGTTCTGGAGAACCTGGCGCCGGGCTCCATGACCAGGCTGGGATTGGGTTACCAGGACGTGGCCGCCGTGAACCCGGCGGTCATCTACGCCAGCATCTCCGGTTATGGACAGACCGGCCCTTACGCCCATCAGCCGGCCCACGATCCCCAGATCCAGGGAATGAGCGGTTTGATGGACATCAACGGGGAACCGGACGGCCCGCCGACGCGCGTGGGGTTCTACATCGGCGATCTGGTCACCCCGATGTTCGCGTCCACCGCCATCCTGTCGGCGCTGCGGGAAAAGGACAAGACCGGCAAGGGTTGCTACCTGGACGTTTCCATGATGGACACGCTGGCATCGCTGATGCTGATGGAAAACCTCGAAGAGGACCTGGCGGCTGGGATCCCGTTGCGCACCGGCAACAACAGCCGTAGCGGGCCGACCGGTCAGTACCACGCGAGCGACGGCGCCGTCATCATCACCGCCGCCAGCGACGATCAGTGGCGTCGCCTGTGCAATGCTATCGGGATCCCTGACCTTATTGAAGACGACAGGTTCGCCCGTTACCAGGTGAGGTCGGAAAACGCCGCGGCGGCCCGCGCGGAGGTCCAGGCCCGCATCGGGGCCATGACCCGAGCCGAGGCTCTGGAGCGTCTTTCTGCCGGCGACGTGCCGTGCGGCCCGGTGCGTACCGTGCCCGAAATACTGGCTGACCAGCATTTCCGTGACCGGGGGGCCCTGCAACCCATGCGAAACGCTGCCTCCAATGGAGAGGTCGACGAGGTCGTGGCCGGATTCCCGGTCCTGTTCGACGGCCAACCACTGCCCGATGTGCCGGGCGCGCCGTCCCTGGGCATGCACAACGCCGAGGTGCTGAAGGCACTGTGCGGGGTGGATGCGGATGGATTGGCCGAGCATAAAAACAACGGCGTGATTTAGGCTGAGCGCCGGGGAAAACCCCGGTTTGCCCTCGTCGGGATCTGCTGTACGCACCCATCGGAAACTATCCCAATTGATCTGCCTTCCGGCGGTTTCAGGAGAAACTCAACCATGCCCCGTATCACCACCAAGCCTCTCCGCTCCGTCATGTTCGTGCCCGGCAACAAGGAAGACTGGATGCGCAAGGCTCCCCAATACGGTCCCGACGCGCTGATCCTCGACCTTGAGGACTCGGTGCCGGAGTATGACAAGGACGCCGCCCGCCCACTGGTCGCGCAAATGATCGACGAGTTGTCGGAACGCGGCCAGACGCTGTTCGTCAGGGTGAACCGGCTGGAGACCGGGCTGACCGGCTTCGACCTGGAAGCCGTCACCCGACCCGGCCTCTACGGCATCCTGTTGCCCAAGGTGGAAACGCCGGCGGACGTGGTGGAAGCGGATGTGTTGCTGCGCTATTTCGAGCGCAAGGCCGGCATGGAACTGAACACCGTGTGCATCGACCCGGGGCTGGAGACCGCTTCGGGGATCCGCATGGCCTACGAGATCGCCATGGCGTCGGACCGGGTGGGGCACATGGGCGGGAGCGGTGGCAAAGGCGGGGATACGGCCCGCAGCATTGGTTACCGCTGGACCCTGGAAGGAGCGGAAACCCTGTACCTGCGTAGCAAGGTGCTGATGGACAGCCGGGCCGCCGGAATCCAATGGCCCATCAGCGGCGGGTGGTTCGATATCCGTGATCTGGAAGGCCTGCGCTACTGGGCCAACAATCTGAAGGCGCTGGGGTACACCGGGATGAACCTGATCCACCCGTCGCACGTGCCCATCGTGAACGAGATCTTCACGCCCACGCCCGAGGAGATCGCGTTCTGGCAGGGGTTGCTGGACGCCATGGAGGAAAGCCGCCGTCAGGGCACGGCCGCCGTGACCTATGCCGGCGACATGGTCGACGTGGCGCACGAGGAAACCGCCAAGGCAATGCTGGACATGTGCCGCAGCCTCGGGCTGGTGGGATAACTTCGCTAACCACCCTCGCCGGCGCGCAGCACTCGCTGGACCTCCAGCCGGCTGGTTACGAAGGCCAGCCAGATAACGGTCACAATGCTGACCGTGGCCAGCACCGCGTAGGCCAGCGCCAGCATCCGCCAGTCGGTCACGAAAGTCAGCGGCGGAGTGGCGCGGACACCTCCCTCAGCGACCTCCAGGACGGGCAGCAGCGCGGCGCCAATCTGCGCTCCGGCCCAGGTTCCCACGGCGACCCCCGCGATCACCACGATTGCGAGGTTGAACCAGACCACCCCGTTTAGTTGGCCGCGCGTGCTGCCCAGCGTCCGCAGCAGGGCGAACTCGGTCTGGCGCTCCCGCGTATCCAGCCAACTGTACAGCGCGATACCGGTCGCGCTGGCCAGCGCGAGGGCCAGGAACATGATCACCAGCAGCCCTCCCCATCCGGCGTTGGCCAGCGGCTCCTTGCCGCGCAGGGCCGCCTCCTCTTCCGCGACATAGGCCTTGCCTGCAGTGAGGCCCAAGTCTTCGATGCTGGAGACTGCCGCTTCGCTCTCAGCCAGTGCGTGTTCCAAATCGCCGATAGCGATATCGCGATCCAGCCAAACTTCACTCGAGCCGCCGAAAATGCGACGGCTATGCCGGTTGGCATACTCAACGAACTCGCTGAGGTCGGCGACGACAAAAGGCTGCTCCCGGGGATCCACGGTGGGGAAAAACTCGGCAACCCCCACGATCCTGATCGGCAGCGCAAAGGTGGACATTCCGAGGCTGATCTGGTCTCCGACTTCTGCCCCGGTCGCTTCCAGGATGCCGGGGCTGACCAGAGCTTTTACGGGCGGCGCGTCTTCGCCGGGCCATAATCCGGGCGCGCCGATGCCGCCTGGCGCCCAGCTGAACACCGCGGAACCGGTGGTGCCTGGCCGTGCGACGTTGCGACTGGTCTCCACGGAATAGAGCCCGGGCCGGACGTAATCCTCTATTACGCTCCAGCCGTCGGCGGAGTTCAGGTCAGCCAATAGCACGTCTCCCGCGTCGGTGTGCGCAGTCAATCCGTCGACGAAGAGCACGCCGGGGCGATCTCCGCTGGTCCGCCCGGAGATTTGCAGGTTGATGAGCGTGTGCGGGGATACGTCCAACCGGGGCACTTCAGGGTCGTCGGTCGGCCGGCCGCCCCGCCCCACGCGAAGCACGGTGCTGCCCTCGAGCATCTGCCACTGGCGCGTCTCCCGCACGTCGCCCAGTTGCACGTCATAGAACCGTCCGGCGCCGTCCCTGAGCCGCGCGGTAACGCCCACCAGCGGTTCCCGGCGGACGGGCCCGGTCTGAGTGGTCATGGCCCACAGCGACAGGGAGGTGGTGCCGTCCGGAAGCGGCAGGCCTTGCGGGGCGTCTGGGTTGGGGGCGATCCGTGACATCAGGTGGGGCAGGCCGTCGCCGTCCGCGAAATCGTCGCGCCACCATGCCACGTCCGCCAGGCGCGGAGAATCCACGGCCAGCACCGAAACGCGCTGTGATCCGAATCCTTCGGTCAGCAGGCTGCCTTCGGTTTGCATCGCTTCGGCGGAGTTGGGCAGCACATCCGACAACCCTGCGAAGGCTCGCGAAATGCGGCCGTTGTCATGTTGTATGCGGATGTCGGCCCCCGTGTCGTATCGGACGCGGTCGTCCAGGCTGCGGTTCAGCGTGGCCGAAAACGCGCTGCCCACAACTCCGAGGGCGGTTGCCAGCATCAGCAGCGCGACCAGGCTCCCCGGAGCGATCGGGTCGCGGGCGATACGGCGCAAGCCCTGAACCAGCCATCCTGGTCCCACCGGTCCCACGATGCGGGCGGATATGCCCAGGAACAATGGGAAAAGCCGCATGACCAGCAGCCCCAGGGCGATCAGGCCGAGCGCTGGCCCCAGCAGCAGGGCGAAGTCGATCTCCAGGTCGCGACTGCCCAAACTCCGCGTCAGGACGGTGCCACGGTTGGAAATCTGCCACCAGAGGAACGCGATTACCACCAGCGCCAGCAGGTCCAGGTAATAACGGTGGATGAATGGCGTACGCGCCGGCCGCGCGCCCGATTGCCGGAATTCCACTATACCTTTGTTCGCCGCAGCCAGGGTGGCCAGGGCCAGCACGATCACGGCCAGAGCCGCCCCGGCCGCGCCCATTCCGAATGCCTGCCAGGAAAGGGACACCGGGGCGCCCGCGGATTCGGCGTCGAATACCAACCCGCCCAGGGCTCTGGCCAGCAGGGGGGACAGCAGCGCTCCGGCCACCAGCGCCGGGCCGGCCAGGAGCAGACCCTCGACCAGGGTCAGGATGCCGATCTGGACAGTGGTCGCGCCGCGGCTCTTGAGCATGGCAATCTCGCCGGCTCGCGCGCGAATCACCATCCCCGCGGTGATTGTCAGGTAATAGCCGAGAATGCCCGTCACCAGGAACACCATCAGGAACAGCGGGATCCGCGCCAACAAAAGCTGCTCTTCGTGGTCCTCCAGGATGCGAATCAACCCGGTGGAGGTGCTGCCGTTGGCCAGGTTGTTGGACACATCCCGCCGTAATCGCCGCAGATCCAACTGCAATTCGTCGACGCTCTTGGCGGGAATGCCTTCCCGGTCCACCTGCACGAACCAGGCGGAGCTGGTGTAGATGCCGGGATAGCGTCGCCCAATCTGCTGCCGCAGCGCCTGTTCCGAAGTGAACAGGGGAACCAGCGTCCAATCGTCATCCCGATATGACAGCGACTTCTGCCGGCGGTACCAGTATTCGTCCTCCAGGTCTGTCGGCTCGATGGCGCCCACCACCACCACGGGGGTCGACGGTTGGCCCTCCCCGCCGGTGGCCGGCACAATTTCGAAACCCTCGCCAACTTCGAGGTCCAGGAATTCGAGCCCCTGTGAATCGACCACGATTTCGATCACGATCCCGTCGGTTTCCCCGGTCGTGTCATCGTAGCCGCCGTCGCCCGCGACTTCGGGCCAGCGTCCCTGGACCAATTGCGCCTGTCCTTCTTTCAATCCGGACAGGTATTGCATTCGCCCCCGTGGACGGACGTCGTTGGGCAGGTCAAGATTCGGACGACCGGTGAAATAGAATGTCGCCGTTTCGACCTGGAAGGAAACGGCACCGACGGCATCGCCCAGGGGCGGAAGCACCCGCTGCGCGACGAACTGCCGGCTCGTCAGATAGCGGTCGCTGGCCGCCGTCGCGGTCCGGGGGTCGTCGAGGTCGTTGAACACCCGCACCCAGAGATTGACGTCGCTGGACTCCGCATCGGCCAGCGACCGGCGCAGCGCGGTTTCCGCCAGCAGATCGTTGAAGACCACCGCACTCGAAAGCAGAACGACCGCCAGCGTGACGCCGAGCAGGACCGTCAGTTCGATCCGGAACGACGACATCAGTCGGCGCCGCGCCAGTACGTAACCCAGGTTGAGGATGGCGGTCATCGTCGGCTACTCTGCCTCTCGCAACACTTCCGGTGGCCGCAACCGTCGCGCCACCGCGCCGGCCAGGGTGATGGCCGCAATCGCCGCCACCACGAGGCAGAGGAACGTCGCCACCAGCCACGGCCCTTCAGCCACGAATATTATCGGCGGGGTCACGGGTCCTCCGGCCGCGTTTCCGGCCAACTCTCCCAACGTCCAGCGCGCCAGTCCCCAACCGGCCACTCCGCCCACCACGATGCCAAGCACACCAACCATGGCCCGTTCCAAAGCCAGACCGGCGATCCGCTGCCACTGGGGAATGCCCAACGCTGCCCCCACCGACATGTCGACCCGCTGCTCGCGTACGGCGACTGCGGCGTGGGCGCACAGGGCCAGGGCCACCGCCAGGGCGAGGGCGGCCAGACCGATACCGGTCAGAGCGTCCCAGGCTCCGCCTGCCAGTGGATTGCGCGTTGCGAGATCGACGGCAGCGTCGCGATCCCTGAGGAAAGACAGGCGGTAACCGACGTCCAGGATCTCTTCGGCCACTCGCTCCCGGTCCACGCCCTCAGCCACGTCGAACCACCATTCGTCAGGAGTGATGGGTTGAGCGCCCGGCGCCTGGTTCAACCAGGCGCGCAACTCGTGCACTGACACCACCACGAACGAGCGCCTCCCGTCCAGCGTGGGGAAGTGCTTAACGGTGTTGGTGACCCGGGCGGGCACCACGTATCCGTCCACGGTGATTCTGACGGTCTGGTCGGGGAGGAATCCTGGCCCGGTAATGGCCGGCAATGGCAATGGAGCGGGTGGGATCACGATACCCCGGGGAGACCTTCCCAACGGCTCCTCCCAGGCGATCGAGAGTCCGGTGTCCCCGGTGTGTGCCGCGTCGGCGGTCCGCTCGGTGCGATCTGGAACAGTCCCGGCCTGGGGCAAGGATACCCAGGGACCAATGTCCTCGAATCCCTCGATGATGTCGCCGGTTGGAGGGTGGCCGGGCCCGTAGGCGGTGATGCCGTCAAAGGAGAGGCCGCCGGGCGGCGTGCGCGCGAACGAGTCCCCGGAGATGTAGAGTGCAACCATCCGCCAGGTGTCGTCGGCGCGGGCGGTGGCGCTCTCCTCCGGCAACGGGGCCGTCAGGTGGTGCCATCCCGTCTGGTGTTGGCTCAGCATTCCCAACTCGAGGTTGCGGTAGAAACCACGGTCGCTTCCGATGCGAAGCCACAGGCGATAGCTGGGCAATGGCACCGACGCGCCAACCGTCGGCGTGTCGTCCCGCCGGACCCAGACTCCGATCTCCTCGGTGTCCTCGGGGATCTCAATTCCGGCGGTTTCGGGAGAAAGGGTCCTTCTCAGCGGGGCGGCCAGCGTGTCCAAAGGAGTGGGCTCCCCGTCTACGAAGTCGTCGCGCCACCAGGAAGCCTGCCCGATGGTCAGCGGATCAACGCCCAACACGATGCCGCGCTGGAACGGTCCGTCAATGAACCCCACCGGCTCCCGGATGATTGGGGACACGGCTTCCACCCCGTCGATCGCCTTGAGTTGATCGATTCGTTCCTGCTCCGTGCGCCCGATGAAGCTCGTCCCGCCAAGGGTGATGTCGCCGCCGACGCTGTGGTTAGCCTGGTCCGCCTCGCTGCGGGCCAGCGTGGTCTGGAAGGTTCCCGCAAAAACACCCAGAGCCGCCGCCAGCGTCACTACCACGGTCAATGACGCGTAGGGCAGCGGATGGCGCGCCATTCTCCGCAGCGACAGGCTCACCCAGGCCGGAGCCAGTTGCTGCGATAGCCACGACATTCCCGTCATCAGCCACGGCAAGGCGCGCAACAGCAGGAAGGCCAGAGTCAGCAATGCCGCAGAGGGCGCCAACAGCAGCGAGGGATCCAGTTGCGGCCCGCGGCCGGCGAGTTCAGCTTCCACGAAGCCGCCTCGCTGCCGGATCTGCCACACCAGGACGGCTAGGGCAATCACCGCGATCACGTCGATGTAGTAACGCTGCAGCCACGGGGCGGATGGCGGGCGGGCCCGGGATCGCAGGAAATCCAGGATGCCGAGGCGGGCCAGGTTACCGCCGGCAACGGTCAACACCGCCAGGCTCAGCAGCCCGCCCACAGCGCCCATGGCGTACATCTGCCATGACAGGGAAACATCGAGGGGAGTCTCGCCGGCCCCCACGCGGGCAGCCGGGTTGATGGTCTCCACCAGCAGCAGGCTTCCGATACCCCAGGCCAGCAGAGGCCCGATCAAGGTTGCTATTACAACGATCAGGCCCTCGCCCACCGCGAGCAGCCCACCCACCTGGCCGATGCTCGCGCCCCGGCTGCGCAGCATCGACGACTCCGCGGATCGGGCGCCGGCCAGCAGCCCCACGGCCAGGGCCAGGAAGTACAGGATGACCACCACCACCAGCGAAATGAACAGGATCAACGGGGCCCGCGCCAGCGTGAGTTCCCGTTGGTACGTGGCCAGTACTCCGGTGTTGCGGCTGTTCTCCAGTCCGGTCAACACGTACGACCTGGGGAACCGGCTGTTGATGTCAGTCTCCAGCGCGGTCAGGTCGTCCCGGGTTTGCTGCACTGTAGGGGACGTGATGACATCAGGGTTGATGTAAAGGAACCACCCGTAGTCACCTACCAGGGTTGGGAAAGGTTCGCCAATGCCGTCAAAGAAGGCCTGCTCGTTGACGTAAATGGGCGCCACGGGCCGCCCTTCCCAGTCGCCCATCCTGAAGTAGTCCGAGGAACCCATCCAGTACTCTTCGCGAGGATCAATGGCTTCAGCGATCCCGACAATCTCGACCCCGATGTATTCGGGCGGATCTTCGTCGTTGCCCGGGAACACGACCAGCCAGGCTTCTTTGCCGACTCCCCATCCCATGAGACGGGAGGTGTCAACGCCCAGCACGCCCTCTATTCGGGAGCACCCATCGGAAAGGTTGATGCAGGACGCCGGGTCATTGCCTACAGTTGGCGTCGGCCACCGACCATCAACCAAACGGGAATGGGATTCAAACTCCGTGATGAAAAACGGCCGGCCCAGCGGGACGTCGGAAATCCCGAACGGCGCGCCCACCTGGACGAAGGGCAGCGTGGGCAGCATCTTGGCATAGCGTTCCTGGCCCCGCCGGAGATAGGCTACGTCATCATCAATGTTCTGCTCGATGTCGGTGCGAAGCGACGTGTAATCTTCAGGACCCAGCGGACGGTTGCGCACCACGATCTGGGTGTTGATCACGGTAGGCGACGTGATCGCCAGCGAGTGCCGTAAGCCGGCCTCGGCCAGTCCCTGCGAATACATCGCGCCCAGCGCCATGATCGTCACCGCGGCCAGCACGCCGAAGGCGGTTACGGCCAGTAATCCCCACGCGGATCGTATCCGCCTGGGCAGTAGCCAGAGCAGCAGTGCGAAATTATGGGTCAAGGCGTGATGTTCCGGCGCGAACGCCAGCGCCAACGGAGGTCAGCGGTCACCGGTTTTCGGATGCCACCCGTTCGCGTACCAGCGGCAGCAGTTCGTCGGCCGCCCGACGGCATTCCTCGACATGGGGGAAGCCGCTGAGGATGAATTCGTCGATGCCCAACCGCCAGTAGTCCAGCAGTTCGTCCGCAACCTGTTCCGGCGTGCCCACCAGCGCGCTGCCGCAGTTCACCCGGACCTCCGAAAGGCCGTTCCACAGGTGTCGCCCCAAACGATGGTCTTCGGCCTCCCGGGCCTGCGCCTGCTGCCCCACCATGGGCGTCCCGGCTATCGCCGACTGCCGCTGCGCCTTGACCTCCGGTGCGGCGTCGGCGATGAGCCTCTGCGCCGCGTGCCAGGCCTCGTCCTCTTGATCACGGATCACCAGATGGGTGCGCAACCCAAGCGTGAGGGGCCGGCCGGTTCCCGCAAACTGCTGTTTCAGGTCGGATACGCGCTGAGCGGTGTCTTCCAATGGCTCGATCCAGCCCAGGTGCACGTCCGCCTGGCGGGCAGATAGCCCCAACGCTCTCGGCGACGCGCCACCCAGGTAGAACTTTGGAGCATCCTCACCCGGGGCCGGCGCGCAGTAGGCGTCGGCAAGCTGGTAGAAATCGCCGGAGTAGGTCACCGGCTGGGGGTCCTGCCACAGGGCGCGGCAGGCCTGGATGAATTCCTCGGCCCTCTCGTACCGCGTCGCGTGGTCGCTGACTTCGCCCACACGTTCAAAGTCGTTCTGGATGCCGCCGGGCACGATGTTGATGTCCAGCCTGCCCCCGGAGATCTGGTGCAACGCGGCCGCCATTTGGGCGAACAGGCCGAGAGCGATGAACCCGGGCCGCACCGCCACCAGGAAGCGGATCTTGGAGGTGACCGCCGCCAGCGCAGTGGCCGTGGTCCACGTCTCCGCCAGCGGAGCGTCCTCCGAGAACAGCCCGTTGGCGAAACGGGTGGGAATCAGCATCGAGTAGAAACCGCACTGCTCCGCGGTTTCCGCCACCTCGCGCAGATATTCAAAGGTCGGCGGGCGGTCGGCGCGGACGGTACCCGCGCGCGCGCCATCTCCGTCGATGGGGACAAACCAGTCGAAACGCGGTTCCGGACGTCGTCCGTTGCTAGTGGCCATACTTCACCGGTCAAAATTACAGGATGGATCAGACAACGGCGCACATCGTACAAGTTACGTTCGGGGATGGTCAATTTGTGCGGCAAGTGAGCTATCTAGCGTTCGGGCTGGTCCGACCCCACGGCGTCGTCCCCCTCCGCTTCAACCGCGGGCTGCGGCATGGGCGGGTTTGGATTGGCTTCCATCTCCCGCTGGTACCACATGTACATCACGATTCCGGCGGACAGGATGCTCATCATATCGCCCGGAACCCACAGGAGGAGGCCTCCGAAACGCTGGTCGTCCAGGTGCGAAAATCCCTCCCAGGGCCGGGGGAGATCCTGGTAGGCCGTATAAATCACTTCTTCCTGGAAGGTTATTCCCGCTCCCAGCAGCGTGTTGGGGAGCACGATCAGGCCGAGGTAGAGCACCCGCAGCCCGTAGTGCAGCCGGGAACGGTGCGGCTTGGGGTCGATCACGATCCACCAGAACAGGAACCCGCTGGTCAGCATCGTGCCGTGCATCAGTTCGTGCACCCAGTCGTTGTGCACGGCCAGATTGTGCGGACCCGGCGCTTGCCAGATAAAGAGCAGAGCGAGGAACGTGACGGTGGTGAATACCGGGTTCGTGATCTTGCCGTAGATCCACCGGGCCAGCGGCGAGCGCACCAGCCGCCGGACGATGTGCTGGCGGGCCCACTTGGGCATCCCGCGCAACATGGGCGTCAGCGGCGCGCCGAGCAGGATGAGCAACGGGCCGACCATGCGGACCATCAGGTGTTGCACTTGATGAACGGAGAAATAGTGCTCGGCCAGTGGTTCGATCGGCGATTGCAAGGCCGCGAAGAGCACCAGAATCCCGGCGACGAAACAGCCCTTCTGCCACGCGTTGACGCGATGGGTCGGATTGGGCCAGTTGTTCAGGCCGTTTACATAAAGGTAGACCGCGCCCAGCAGAAGCAGGCTGGGCACCGGATTGGTTATGAAGCCCCATGCTGTTGCCGGTGTCTGACCCGGCGGAATGCCCTGGTGCGCGAACGCAATGCCTGCATTCAGCGCCACGCCGGCCATGGCGGCGGCGGCAGCGCCAACGGCCCAGAGGCACCACCTACGGCCAATAATCGCGGTCATTGCGACGCGTCCCCGCGCGCTGCTGCCCTTGCCTTCTGGTTCTGGCGCACCCTCCACGTCAGGTATCCGGCGCCGACCATCAGTATGACCGCCACGCCGATGAACACGAAACCCGCCTCCGAATCGGTGGTGGGCGTGGGAACGTCGAACACAAACCCGTCGGCGCCGTAGGATCCTCCGGACGGCGGTTCAATCAGGATGGTGGTCTCCCACCTGCCGGGGTCAAACTGCAGGGTGGCGGTGTAGAGCCCGGGAACGTTTGGACTCAGGGCGATGTTCTCCCCAGCCTCGTCGCTGCCGCTCCAGGTGGTGAGCACCCACACCGTCAGGTCCTGTGCGTGCGCTCCGGTCGCGGTCTCGGTAATGCGGATGAAGAACTGCACCGATTGCAGGGACGGCAGCGTCTGGGTGTCGACCACCACGGTGTAGGGCCCGGTGACCGTTTCGTTGCGGCGGGAGTCCTGCCCGACGATGTCCTGGCCTTGTACGGCGTGGGGAAACCCCGACCACAAAGCCATCACGACGGCGAGGGTCAGCACGGGCGATGTCAAACTGCGAATCAGCGTCATAGGCCACCAATCAGCGTCATAGGCCATCAAAATTTGGAGGAGCGAACCGGCGTCCGCTCCTCCATTTTACGCTACAGAACGTGCGGCTCCGTTACAGTTGGAAAGTCTTGCGCCAAATTCCCGGCGAGCCGGCAGCGTGGGTCATTACGTCGCGCATGCGGACATTGTCCGGGTGAGCCTCCCGCTGCTCCAGCCAGGGCGCAGTGGACGATACCTCGGGGTTCTCGAATTCGTACACCGTGGCATAGGCCGGCTCACCGCGCACCGACTTCCACCGGCGTCCGCGAATACATCCGGGAACCTTCTCGTAATTCGGCACGTAAACGGTCGAGTACCAGTTGTTCCACTCCGCGTCGCTCGCCGCGGGCACATCCATGCGTCCAATCTGCAAAGCGGGAGACATGTCCGAGTTGGCCAGTTCGTCGCTCAGATCCGTGGGGTGGATCATCTGGTAAACGTTGTTGATGACCGTCGTGGCCACCGCGCGGGGGCCGACCCTCTGGCCCCACGGCGTGGGAGGCCGGTTTTTGAACGCGTCGGTATTGATGACGTCAGCGGATTCGAGCTCGTACATCGCCAGGTGCTTGGGGCCGCTGCTGGTGGCCTCGTACCGGGCGGCGTTCAGCACTCCGGGAACCGACAGGAGTTCCTGCAGGTGCTCGGTGTTGTACCACTGGTTGAACTCTTCCTCAACGTCGGCAGGAACTTCGCACCAGACCATCATCAGGCCAGTGCCGCGCTTGTTGGGCATAATGGGCCTCCCTCAGCTTGGGTTCGTGAGTACGGTTAGCGTCGGTAAGTCTAACATAGCGCGTGCGCTGGTTAGGATGCGAAACTGCGCCGTGCTGCGCCATGGCGGCCTGCTTCACACGTCCATCCGGGCTCTCGGCCAGCAAGGCTTGTCGCAAGACCACATCGGTGATGATCCCGCTCGGCAGGGGCCTGCCCCGACCCTGTGATAACATTGCGGCAACCCCCTTCCGGGTGCCTGCTGAAGTAATGACCTATTCCCTCCTGTCCGGCCTGCGCGTCCTCGAAATCGGCTCGATGATCTCCGCGCCGTATTGTGGCAAGTTGCTCGCCGACGCTGGAGCCGGCGTGGTCAAGATCGAGCCGCCGGGCTTGGGCGAGGACGCCCGGCGCTACGGCCCGTGGCCGGACGATGTGCCCCATCCCGAACGCAGCGGACTCTACCTGTACCTCAACGCCAACAAAGAGGGCATCACCGCGAATCTCGAGACCCCCACGGGTCGGGCAATACTCCGTGAGCTGGCAGCCAAATCCGACGCGGTGGTGCACAACGTTCCGCCGGCTGACATCGATCGACTTGGGTTGGATTACGACGCGCTTGCCGGTGAAAATCCGCAACTGGTCATGGCCAGCATCAGCCCGTGGGGTCTCTCGGGCCCGTGGCGTGATTACAAGGCCTACGACATCAACCTGGCGGCCGCCGGCGGGATCTGCGAAGGTCTCGGAGAAGCAGACCGGGAGCCGTTGACCTTCGGCACCCCGGAGGTCGGATACTTCGCCGGCATGGCCGCAGCGTCGTCCATCGTCATGGCGTTGTTGGGAAGGGAAACCCACGGTGGCCAGCACATTGATATCGCCGAGGCGGAAACCATGGCCGGGCTCTACAACGGCCCGGAAGCCCTGATGGCCGTCTATGAGTGGCGCGTCACGCGGCGCACCGGGCATCACGCCCTTGATTTCCCGTACCCCAACTGCATTCTGCGGTGCAAGGACGGTCACATCTTCGTCGGTTCTCCGGAGGGCCGGCAGTGGCGGCGACTCCTGGAGATCATGGGCAACCCCGACTGGTCGCAGGAACAGCGGTTCCGCAACCGCACCGCGATGAACAACCTCTACGCCGACGAAGTGGACGGATACGTGGAAGCCTGGCTGGCTGACTACACCAAGGCCGAACTGCTGGAAATCGCCCTGGAGAATCGCATACCGCTGGCGCCGGTGCGCACCTATGAAGAAGTGCGGTCTGATCCGTCGCTGGCTGACCTGTTCGTGGTGATAGAACGCGATGACACCGGCCCGGTGGCGTACCCCGGAACGCCTTACCGTTTGCCCGCGATGGATGCATCCGACTCCAGGCCCGCGCCCACTTTGGGCCAACACAATCGGGCCATTCTCTGCGACCAACTGGGCTACACCACCGCGGATCTGGTGAAGCTGTACCAGACCGGGATCATCTGACCGCCCACGTCAGCGTGGCGTCCCGCACCAGCCGCGACCGTTGCCTTCTCTCGTCCATACACCATGCTGATCCGAATCGCAATCGCTTGTGTGGTGGTTTTCCTGGGCAGTTGCCTGATCGCCCGCAAACTCGCCATCAGCAAGAATCACCGGCCCGATGTCATCATCATCGCCGGCATCATCGTGGGCGCGATTTGCTTCGGCCTGCTTTGGACGCTGAGCCTCGTTTACGGCGGCGGATACACGAAAATCGCGGCGGGGGCGGTGCTGTCGGTCATGCCGGCCGTGGCCGGGTGGATCGTGCCTCCTCGCGAACCAAAGTGATTGTGCAAAATGGTTGAATCGTCGAACTCCAATGGCAACGATGCGGAACCCCGTCCCGGCGTCTTGAACGGGTATCGGGTCCTCGACTTCGGCTGGGTGCTGGCCGGCGCACTGCCCGGTATGGTCCTGGCCGACATGGGCGCGGAGGTGATCAAGGTCGAGACCCGGCAGCGTTTGGACTACATGCGCCTGGGCCGACCCATAGTCGGCGACCAGCCCGACCCGGAGCAGAACCCGATGTTTCACAACGTGAACCGGGGCAAACTCAGCGTGACCCTGAACATTTCGGAACCGGGCGCCGTGGAGTTGGCCAAACGGTTGGTGGCCCGCTCCGATGTGGTCATTGAAAATTTCTCGCCGGGCGTCATGGACCGGTTGGGCCTGGGATACGAGGTGTTGCGCGCGATCAAGCCGGACATCATCATGGCCTCCATTTCCTCCACCGGGCAGGAGGGGCCCTTGCGTGATCTGCGCGCCTATGCACCGTCCATCGGCTCGCTATCCGGCCTGGACAGCACCATGGGATACGAGGGCGGCGGCCCCCTGGGTCTGAAGCACGCGTTTGGTGACATCTGCGGCGCCTTGCACGCCGTCTTCGCCATATCGTCCGCGTTGTTCTACCGAAACCGCACGGGTGAGGGCCAGTACATTGACGTGTCCATGCTGCGGGCAACGGTGGTGACTCAGGGCGTCGGCCTCATGGAGCAGGCACTGACTGGGCGTTCGCTTCAGCCCCGGGGGAACTACGATCCGACCATGGCGCCTTGTGGGAACTACCCGTGCGCCGGCGAAGACACCTGGGTGTCCATCGCCGTCAAATCGGAGGAGGAATGGCGCTCTCTGGTTCTGGCCATGGGCTCGCCGGCCTGGGCGGCCGATCAGCGGTTCGGGAGCCAATACCGGCGTCAGCGCCACCGACGCGAGCTCGACGCGCTCCTGAGTCGGTGGACAGCCCATCACGAACCGGACGCCATCACCGACCTGCTGCAATCGCACGGAGTGGCTGCCGCGCCCGTGCTGGGCGCCGAGGAACGGCTCTTTCATCCGCACTTCATGGCCCGGGGCTTGTACAGCGATACGGAACACCCGGCGTTGGGCGCAGAGCCAGTGTTCAACCTGATGTGGAACCTGAACAAGTCCCCGGCGCGGGTTCGCCGGCATGCACCCCTGCTTGGCGAGCACAATCGCGATGTGCTGTGCGGCTATCTGGGTTTGGGCGAGGATGACCTGGCCGAGTTGGAAGAGCGGCGGGTGGTATATTAGGCCGACCACGAACCACAGACGAGGATCACGCCATGACCCAGCAGCAGTCCCAGCAACAGGTTGTCGAAACCCTCCCCGAAGTGGAGGGCGGCATTTCCGACGAAGCCCTCGCTGCGGCCCGCGCCATGATCGGCGTCCGCATGCGTACCGAGCAGTACGTGCGGCAGGCCAACCTGGACACGATGCTGAACTTCGTCAACGGTATCGGCGACGCCAACCCGCTGTTTCGGGACCAGGAATATGCCGTGTATTCCAAATATGGGAGCGTTGTCGGCCACCCGTGCGCTCCGTACATGCGCCATTGGTCGGGTCGCACCCGTTGGGGATTGCCGGGGGTCCACGGCTTCTTCGCCGGCAACGACTGGGAGTTTTTCCGCGTGCTCCGGCCCGGCGACGCCGTGAACTGCGTGGAACGGGTGCTGGATGTGCAGGAAAAGCAGAGCGCCTACTCCGGGCGCCTGGTAATCCAATACGTGGAAACCACCTACTCCAACCAGCGGGACGAGGTTGTGGCCCGGGTCGTCGGCTGGTGCACGCGGCACCAGCGGCGCGCCTCCCGGGAGCGCGGCAAGTACGCCGACGTTCCCAAACGCCACGAATACACCGAAGATGAACTCGCCCAGATCGATGAGCAGGTGCTCAACGAGACGGCGAGAGGCGGCCAGCCCCGCTATTGGGAGGACACCGAGGTCGGTGAGGAACTGCCCACCGTGGTGCGTGGCCCCCTTTCCCTGCAGGACGTCAGCGCATTCCTGGTGGGAACCGGTCGTTCCAGCGCTCACGGCGTGCTGCTGCGGGAGGCCATGCGCCATCCCAACCACTTCTTCCGGAACCCGGAGTCGGGAGGAGGCTTGGAATACACCGGCATCGGCCACCTGCGCGACTCGGTCGCCGAGGCGGTGGGAGTCCCCGGAGCGTACGACTACGGCCCGCAACGCGTGTCCTGGCTGGGAACCCTGATGACGAACTGGATGGGTGACGACGCTTTTCTGAAGCGCCTGCGGGTGGAAACCCGACGGTTCAATGTCTACGGTGATACACAGTTCTGCAAAGGACGCGTTGCCCGCAAGTACATCCACCAGGGCAACGCGTTGGTCGACATCGACATCTGGGCTGAAAATCAGCGCGGCGAGGTCACCGCTCCCGGCATGGCCACCGTGCTATTGCCATCCCGCGACCCGCGGAACCCCTGGTTCACCGACGGGAGCCATCTGTCGCTGCGCGACGTGACCCTGCCTGAAGAAGCGCCGCCGATCCTGCCGGTGTGATCGCGCGTCAGTAGGCGAATATATCGTCTACGGCGCAGGTAAAACCGGGCAGGACCGGCTCACAGGTCAGAGTATCCCCGGCGCCAAATCGCCGCACCGTGCCGTCATCGTGGTGCGTCTGTATCTCTCGCGGCACGGGATAGACGACCATAACCAGCCGAACGCCGGCGTCGAGCCACAGCCGTATCTTGCGGTCCAGCCGCGCCTGGCGGTCATTGGGCGAGAAAACTTCCATGACCAGGTCGGGAATGACTTGTGCATAGCCCCGCGACTGCGGGCTGGTAGACATTCGCTCGTAAGAAACAAAAGCGTAATCTGGCGCGAGGACGGTATCCGGCGCGACGTCGATCCAGAACCCCGTTTCCGCCATGCGGCCTCGGCCGAGACCATGCTGGTGGATGAAAGAGCTCATTCGCCAAGATGCCTCGTTCCCGACAAAACCGTGGTTGTCTCCGGCTGGCGGCATTTCGACAAGCTCCCCCCTGATGAGTTCACGCCGCATGCCGTCGTCCGGAATCGCCAGCAGCTCATTCGCAGTGAGTAGTTTTTTGGCGGTGGTCATCGCGTGCTGCCTCCCGAGATTAGTCAGCCAACACCATGGTGATGCAGTCGAGCAAATTGGTCAATCATCGACAGATGCGAAGAAGACACCGCTATTCGACCACGCGCACAAACCGCCGGCGCCCCGCGCGGACAACGTCGCCAGCGTTCAGGGTGGGTTCGTCGCCGATGGACGCGCTTGTCCGCTGCCCGTCCGCCCGGATCAACTCCACCGCTCCCTGGGTGAGCAGGCGCCGTGCTTCGCCGTTGCTGCTTGCCAGCCCGGTGTGCACCAGCATGCGCTGAACCGGTAATCCGGATACGTCTGACACCGCCACCTCCGGCATCTCGTCCGGCAGGTCTCGGCGCTGAACCACCTGCTCGAAGTGCGACTGTGCGCCGTCTGCGGCGGCGTGGTCGTGGAACGTGGTCGTGATCCGGTGCGCCAGGCCCTTCTTGAAATCCATCGGGTTGGCCGTTTCCGATTCCATCGCGTGGCTCATCTCGGCGATATCCGCGTCCGGCACGTCGGTCAGGTACTCGTAGTACGACGAGATCAGCTCGTCGGGCAGGGACATCAGCTTGCCGTACATTTCCTCGGGCGGTTCTTCGAGGGCTACGTAGTTGCCGAGGCTCTTGCTCATCTTCTGCACGCCGTCGGTGCCCACCAGGATCGGCATCATGAAGCACTGCTGCGGGGTTTGCCCCATCATGCCCTGCAGTTCGCGGCCGACCAGGAGGTTGAACATCTGGTCCGTGCCGCCAAATTCGACATCCGACTCGATCACCACGGAGTCGTAGGCCTGCATCAACGGATAGAGCATTTCGGTGATGGCGATGGGCTGGTTCTGCGCGTAGCGGTTCGCGAAGTCCTCCCGGTGGAGGAACTGGTTGATGGTGAACCGGCTGGTTAGTTCGATCACATTGGCCAGGGTGAATTCTCCGAACCACTGGCTTTGCCATTCCACCTGGGTGCGGTCCCGGTCCACCACCTTGAAGAATTGCCGCATGTAGGATTCGGCGTTTTCCAGGACCTCGGCGTGGGTGAGCATGGTCCGCGTGGCTGAGCGGCCGGACGGGTCACCAATCTGCGCGGTCCAATCGCCCACGATGAGGATCACCTGGTGCCCCAAATCCTGCAGTTGCCGGAGTTTCCGCAGCCCAACGACGTGCCCCAGGTGAATGTCCGGCCGGCTGGGATCAAACCCCATTTTCAGGCGCAGCGGCGTGCCCCGCCGCAGCATCGCGGTGAACTCTTCCTCGGAAATGATCCGGCTTACACCGCGCTGGGTGATGGTGGACAGGTTTTCGGGTATCTGAACTTGGCTGGTCAACGCTCACCTCGCCTCTGTTGGTCAATACTGACCGGCGGATCAGGCGCTTTCCTGCCGGTCGTGCTGTTCGAGCACCAGACGGGCGTTCGCCACGTCCAGGTTCATCTGTGAGATCAAGGCGTCTATGCCATCGAAGGTCTCTTGCCCTCGCAGCCTTGATACGAACTCAAGCTTCAGGTTTTCATCGTAAATGTCGTCGGAGAAGTCCAGCAGGTGCGCTTCAATCAGGCGCTGGCTCAGCCCAAAGGTGGGCCGCACGCCGATGCTGGTAGCCGCCATGTGGCGCACGCCGTTTACGGTGGCGTACGTGGCGTACACACCGTCGGCCGGGATCACGAAATTCTCGATCGGGATGATGTTGGCTGTGGGGAAGCCCAGCTGGCGGCCCATCTTGGCGCCGTGCACGACGATGCCGTCGGTTGCGTAGGGTCGTCCCAGCAGGAATTCCGCGCCGTCCACGTTGCCGTCGGCCAGGGCATTGCGGACTCTCCGGCTGCGCACGGTGCTGCCTTCCAGCTCCAGGGGCGGCACGGTCTCCACCCAGAAACCCAGGGCGGCCCCGCGGCGACGCAGGTATTCCAGGTTGCCGCTGCGGTTCCGACCCAACGCGAAATCCGGGCCGGTAACTATTCCGCGCATGTGCAGGCAGTCAACCAGCATGTGCGTGAATTCGTTGGCGTCGAGGTTGGCAATGTCGTTGGTGAACTCGACGCAGATGACGCTCTCGACCCCCGCGTCATGCAGCAGTTGAATCTTCTCTTCGGGGGTGATGATCTTGGTCACGGTGCGTTCCGGGTTCACCACTTCCGCGGGATGATTGCTGAAAGTGATGACGGTGGAAATCAGCGGCGGTTCCGCCAACTCCAGCATCCGGCTGATCAGGTGGCGATGTCCCCGATGCACGCCGTCGAACACGCCGATGGTGACAACCGTGCCCATCTCGTGCCGGGGCGCTGCATCGGCCAATGCCTGATGGAAGGCCCCTCGGCCCGGAGTTCCGGAAGTTGCGTTGTCCGAGGAGAGCATGGCGTCCAGGCGGCCGGTCAAGTTCGCAGATTTAGAGAAAAGCCGCGCATGACCAGGTACCCGAAATGGGCTCTCGCGTCATACTCATCGCGGCGCAAATTAGCGCAGTCGATGGTAGCACAGGGCCCCCGGCCGGGCAAGCAGACTCGTTCTCACCAACCGGCGATATACTGGTTGCAGTCGACGGTATGACACGCAAAAGCCCTGAAATTTGCTGCCGCCGCATTCGTCAGGCGCCGCGCCAACGGTTTTAAAATGCCACCACGCAAATCACATTCCATGAGAATATCCGGCGGCGCGTCCCGAGGCCTTCCGTTGGCAGGGGCGGCGGTTGCCGGAGTTCGACCTACAACGGAGAGGGTTAGATCCGCGATTTTCAACATTCTGCAACCCGATCAGGTGGAAGACTGCCGAGTGCTGGACCTGTACGCGGGCAGCGGCAGCCTGGGCATTGAAGCCCTCAGCCGTGGCGCAACGCGGGCCGACTTTGTGGAACGCAATCGACGTCAATGTCGGGTCATACAGGAGAATTTGGACTTCACGGGTTATAGCGACGTCGGTCGAGTTAGTTGCGCCGAAGTATTGGACTGGTTGAACAGGTCCGCCACGCCCTCAGATGACAATGATTTGTATGATCTCGTCGTCCTGGATCCACCGTACCGTATGGGAGAACCAACACCTACCCTGGAACGCCTGGCCCACTCCGGGCTGCTCCACCCGGACGCCATTGTAGTAGTCGGTTTCAGCAATCGCGTAACTTTGCCTCCCGACGTCCATTCTCTGTATGAAATTGATCGACGCAGCTATGGGGATAATGCGGTAGGATTCTACGCCGTTCGCGCCTCCGCGAATTGACTGAAGTTAACAATGATTTGGAGTATCCCCGTATGGTAACCGCTCTTTATCCCGGTACATTCGACCCAGTGACCATGGGGCACCTGAACGTGGCCCAGCGGGCAGCCCGGCTCTTCGACGACTTGATCGTGGCCGTTTATGACACCCCTTCCAAGAGCCTGCTGTTCAACACGGAAGAACGCGTCGGCCTCATGCGTGAAGCGGTGTCGGATCTGCCCAACGTTACCGTCCGCCCGTTCAACGGTCTGGTGGTCGGCGCCGCTCGCGACGCGGGCGCAGCCGCCATCATCCGGGGTCTCCGCAGCGGCCCGGACTTCGAGTACGAATCCCAGATGTTCTTTATGAACCGACGCCTGGAACCCGACGTCGACATGGTGTCGTTGATGAGCGATCAGGAGCACATGTTCATCAGTTCCAGCCTGCTAAAAGAGGTCGCCCAATTGGGTGGCGAAATCGCCGGCATGGTCCCTGACCACGTGGCTCGGGCCCTGGCGGAAAAATACCAATTGCCGCAGCGGTAGCCTTTTGTGCGCAATCTGAACCGCCGGCCAAGGGGGACATCATAGATATCAACAGCATAATCGACCGCATCGAATTGTTGGTGGACTCGAGCAAATCCGTGCCGCTCAGCAACAATGTGATGGTCGACAGGAGCAAGATCGGCGAGCTCGTCGCGCAACTCCGCATGGCTGTCCCGCAGGAAATCAGGAGGGCCGAGGAAATGCTGTCCCGTAAGGATGACATAATGTCTTCTGCGGTGTCCGAAGCGCACCAGGCAAGACAGCATCTGGAACAGGACTTCCGGACCCGCCTCAGCGATCATGAACTTGGCCGGAAAGCCGAGGAAATGTTGCGCGAAGCGGAGGCCACTTCCCGGCGCATGATCGACCAGGCGGAGCGGGAGGCCGAAAGCCGCCGCAACCAGGCGGATGCCTATGCCCTGCGCACTCTGAGAGATCTGGAGCGCGAACTTACTTCCGCCACGGGCTCGGTGCGGAAGGGCATCGACATGCTCGCAGGTGAAACCCTGGCGGCCAGCACGAGCGCCGGCATCCCTTCTCCGCAAGATTTCGCGCCCAACCTGGGAGACGATCGGGAAACGGCCGACTACGGAACCTTCCGTTAGCCCGGCCGGCCGAATTCAACGATCACCGGGGCGGGGTAACTCCCGCCCCTTCGTCTTGCGACGGTGCCAGGTTACGACCGTGTTGGGCGTAGCGGTGTCGACGCTCGTCATACGCACGATTTATGCTTGACACCTCTGACTCTGGCGGGTGTACAATCCTGCTTGCCCGCTGGTTGGAATTCTGGGTTGACAGTCCGACCAGACCATCCCGGAAGCGTTGGTTGGAGTGACGGAGCGAGATGCGTGAACTGGTAATCGACAGCATCCGGATCAGCCAGATGAACTATCAACGGGTGGTGGTCCTGAAAGAGTTGGCCACCGATCTGTTCCTGTTGATCTGGATCGGCCCCACCGAAGCCGAAGCCATCGCGGTGAAGATGCAGGGGATGTCAGTTCCACGCCCACTCACGCACGATCTCTTCGTAGATCTTGTCAAATCGATGGGTGGCACCTTCGAGCACATCCTGGTCAACGATCTTCAAAACGAGACTTTCTACGCGAAGATCGTCGTCAGGATCGACGACCGCATTCACGAGATTGACTCTCGGCCCAGCGACGCCATGGCGGTTGCCGTGCGCGCTGAGGTCCCGATCTACGTTGCGGACCAGGTCATGGACAAAGCCGCTATTTCGATGGACCAGGAAACCGGCCAGCCTGCAGTGTCTCCGGAAGCCGGCGGCGAATCCGCGCCGGCGGAGGTTACGGAGGAGGAACTCCAGGGGTTGTCCGCCTTCACTGACCTGATCAACGAATTGGACATGGAAGACTTCGAGCGCAAGTAGGTTCGAAATGCGTGCGTGTGTAGCGACAACCGATGCTGCCCTGCCCCTGCTGGTGGGGCGTTTTCGTAGGCGCGGTGACGAATTCTGCAAAATGCTCCGATTGACAGTTCGGAGAACGGATGCTACGATGCCTGCCGTTTGGAAACGGGCATGCCGCAGTGGGTAATCACTGCCCTGCGACTGACCGGTTTGGGTTGGTTTATTGCTGTATGTATCGTCCTGGGCATCATCGGAGGGCTTTGGCTGGGCAAGCTGACCGGCCAGGTAGCGCTCTTGGTATTGGTAGGGACGGTGTTGGGCAGCGTGGTGGCATTCTACGGGGTCTACCGCATGATCATCCCTGCCGTCTACGGCAGCAACCGTCCCAACCGCTCTCCTGATCATTCGAACAAACCGTGTACTGACCGCGGAGGCAACGAACCGTCGTGACCACCAAAAGAGTACTTCTGCTGATCGGCATCGTGTCGGCAGTCCTCCTGATCGTAGGTTTCGTCGTCGGCGCAGTCGGTTCGAGGATGTTCGGACTGGAACGCCCGTTCGTGTCCCAGCCTGGAATCCACCTGCCTCCGGATCCCGTGTTCCCCGCGACCGTTCGCGAGAGCGTGGTTGGCTACCGGGTGGCCGAAAAGAAGACCGATGATCACGGCGCGGCTGACGACAAGGAGCACGCCGAGGAAGAGCATCACGGCCTGGGCATAATGCAGTTCGCGGTCACCAATACCATGCTCTCAGCATGGTTGACCAGCATCGTCATGCTGGTGTTTTTCATCGGAGGAGCCCGCAACCCCAAGGTCATCCCCAGCCGGTTGCAGGCGCTGGTGGAGATGCTGTTCGAACTCGTGCTCAACTTCGCCTCCAGCATTCTGGGCCCCGAAATGGGCCGACGCGCTTTCCCGGTTGTCGCAACCATTTTCTTCTTCGTCCTGTTCAATGCCTGGATCGCGATTTTCCTGATACCGATCTACCAGGCGGTGGGCTACGGCGCCAACGTCGGGGGCGAGTTCAAACTGGCTACGCACCTGGTTCGGCCCGCCGGCACTGATCTGAACTTCCCGCTGGCGCTCGCGCTGGTTTCGTTCGTGTTCGTCGAGTACTGGGGTTTCCGCGCCCACGGGTTCGGCTATCTCAAGAAGTTCTTCGCCTTCGGCGACCTGCTCCGCGGTCGGCCTTCAGGTCTGATCAACATCTTCGTGGGAATACTCGAATTTGTGTCGGAACTGGTCCGCATCGTCTCGTTCACCTTCCGTCTGTTCGGCAATATGACCGCCGGCGAGATCCTCGTGGTCATGATCACCTTCCTGGTTCCGTTCATCGCAACCCAGTTCGTCTTCGGATTGGAACTGTTGGTGGGACTGATCCAGTCGGTCATCTTCGCGGGGCTCACCCTGGTGTTCCTGTCGGTGGCCGTCAGTCACGAGGAGCACTGATCCCCGGATTACCCCAATCAAGGCACCATGACCCCATGGCTTGATCGCCAGGGGTCAGGCAAAATCACGAGACCAATTTCGGTTCGGAGGATTATCAACAATGGCACTTGACCTTTCGATGTTCACCACTTTGCTGGCGGTGGGTTCTCAGGCGCTGACTGCGGAAGGCGCAAAGTTCCTGGCGGCCGGTCTTGCCATCGCCCTCGGCGTGGTTGGCCCTGGTGTCGGTATCGGAATCCTCGGCGCTGGCGCGATGAATGCCATCGGCCGCAACCCGGATGCCGCTGGTGCGATTACCACCAACATGATCCTTGCCATCGCGTTCGCTGAGGCCCTCGGCATTTACTCCCTCATCGTCGCGGTGATCCTGCTCTTCGTGGTGTAACAACATGGTAGAACTGGGACTGAACGTTCCGGCGCTGATCAGCTACCTGGTCAACTACGTCGTCCTCCTGATCCTGCTGGGAGCATTGGCCTACCGGCCCTTGCTCAACGCCCTCGACAGTCGCGTCGACAGCATTCGGGAGAGTTTGGCGGCTGCCGACCGCGCCCGTGAGGAAGCGGCCACATCCCGCTCCGCCATCGAAGAGGAGCTCAACGAGGCCCGGCGGGAAGGGCAGCGCCTTTTGGATCAGGCCCGCGAAGCCGCCGAGCGTTTCCGCGAAGAGGAAATGGAGCGCGCCCGGCAGTCGGCTGAGGAATTTTCCGAGCGCGCCCGCGCTGATATCGCTCGCGAGCGCGACGCTGCAGTCAGCGAAGTCAGGGCCGCGTTCGGCGACTTGGCCATCTCGGCGGCTGAGCGAATCATCCGACGCAGCGTGGACCGCCAGGCGCATCAGGACTTGATCGATCAGGTTCTGGCAGAAGGCGAGCAGGCGCTCCGGCGCAACTAATTGCTCACCTTGCCGGCTCCTTGGACAGTCAATAATGCGTGGTCGCCCCGCATCGCGGCGACTACGCAATCGCAAGAGTTAGGGAGACAGTAACCCGTGGCAAACCGCTTGTCCGGTCAGCGCTACGCCCAGGCCATCTTTGAGCTGGCCGAGCAGGAAGAGCAGCTGGAACCGTGGGACCAGGAATTACGATTGGCCGCCGACGTGCTCGGCGACGAGGAGTTCGGCCTTTTCCTGCGGCATGCTGAAGTGCCCTTGGATCGCAAGATCGCGGCCATTGACGAAGTACTGTCCGAGACTCATCAGATGGTTCGCAACCTGGTCGCGCTCCTGGTCAGCCGCAGCGGCGTGGACGCCATGCGTGACGTCCAGGAGGCGTACACTCACCTGCTGGATGAACGACTTGGACGCCAGCGTGTCGAAGTGACCGCTGCCGTCCCGCTGGAACAGGTTGAGCTTGACCGTATCACTGACCTCGTCGGCCGCATGGTGGGCAAGGAAGTGGTGGTCACCGCCGAGGTCGATGAATCCATCCTCGGCGGGCTGATCATCCAGATCGGTGATCAACTTCTGGATGGCAGCGCAAGCTCCGCCCTGGAACGGCTCCGCCAAACGGTCCGCGCTCAAGCGGCCTAACCAACGCAACTTTTAGGAGACTCGCCGATGGCAGTCAGGGGACAAGAGATAGTTTCTCTCATCAGACGTCAGATCGAGGAGTTTGGCGGTGACCTCTCCCTCGTCGACGTTGGCACCGTCCTGCAGGTTGGCGACGGTATCGCCAGCATCCAGGGATTGCAGAGCGTCCGCTCGAACGAGTTGCTGGATTTCGGCAACGAAGTGTTGGGTCTCGCACTCAACCTGGAATCGGACGTCGTAGGCGCCGCCATTCTGGGTGATCCCACAGCGGTGAAGGAAGGTGATCGGGTCCGGGCCACCGGACAGATCATCGAAGTGCCGGTTGGCGACGCGCTCATCGGTCGCGTGGTGGACCCGTTGGGCCGGCCACTGGATGGCAAGGGCCCAGTCGTGACCGACCGCACCATGCCGGTCGAGCGCACGGCCCCCAACGTCGTGGTGAGGAAGTCGGTTGACACCCCGGTGCAAACTGGGATCAAGGCCATCGACGCGATGATTCCCATCGGCCGCGGCCAGCGTGAGTTGATCATCGGTGACCGCTCAACCGGGAAATCGGCCATCGCTATCGACACCATCATCAACCAGAAAGACACGGACCTCATCTGTATTTACGTGGCCATCGGCCAGAAGCAGGGCAAGGTCTCTCAGGTAGTGGGCATCCTCGAAGAATACGGCGCGATGGACCACACCATCGTCGTCAATGCCGGTTCCGCCGATTCCGCGCCGCTGCAATTCATCGCACCTTACGCCGGCTGCGCCATGGGCGAAGCCTTCATGGAAGAGGGCAAAGACGTGCTGATCGTTTACGACGATCTGACCAAGCACGCCTGGGCCTACCGCCAGATGTCGCTCCTCCTGCGCCGCCCCGCCGGACGTGAAGCCTATCCGGGCGACGTTTTCTACCTGCACAGCCGCTTGCTCGAACGCGCTGCTCGGCTCGACGATACGTTGGGCGGCGGCTCGCTGACGGCCCTGCCCATCATCGAGACCCAGGCCGGTGACGTTTCGGCGTATATTCCGACCAACGTCATATCCATTACCGACGGGCAGATCTACCTCGAGCCCGAATTGTTCAACGTCGGCATCCGCCCCGCGGTCAACGTGGGTCTCTCTGTTTCCCGCGTGGGTGGCGCCGCGCAGACCCGAGCCGTGCGCCAGGTTGCAGGACGCCTGCGTCTGGACCTTGCCCAGTACCGTGAATTGGCCACATTCGCCCAGTTCGGTACCGCCGACCTGGACGCCGCTACCCGCGCCCAGTTGGCGCGCGGTCAGCTCGCCACCGAGGCCCTGAAGCAGGGCCAGTACCAACCCCTCAACCTGGGTGATGAGGTAATAGTCCTCTTTGCGGTGAACTCGGGCCTGATGGAAGATGTTCCGCTGGAACGCGTGGGCGCATTCGAAGAGCAGATGCTCCGCCACGTTAACGCGACCCATCCCGAATTCAGCCAGGCGATCCGCGATACCGGCAACCTGCCGGAGGAAATCACCGAACAACTCACCGCTGCCATCAACGATTTCAAACCTACTTTCCAGTAGACACCGTCGCAGGTAATTTCCCCAACTCAGGTGCAGCCAGGGTCAATACATGCCTAGCGTTAGAGACATACGCCGACGCATTCGCAGCGTCGACAACACCGGCAAGGTCACCAACGCGATGTCTCTCATCGCGGCGTCCAAGATGCGTCGGGCCCAGCTCGCCGTGACGGACGGGCGTCCGTATGCCGAGAAAATCCACGAGGTCATCGCTACCCTGGCGGCACAACCCACGGATGACGAAACGGTCCATCCACTGCTGGAGACCCGTCCGGTCAACACGGTGGGAATGGTGGTGGTCACGCCTGACCGGGGCTTGGCGGGCGGAATGCACGCCAACATCAACCGGCAGGTCGCCCGCTACATCCTGGGCAGCGATGCAACGGTGCGCAGCATAGTGGTCGGCCGCAAGGGCCGGGACTTCCTGGTGCGTTACACCGATACCGTTCAGGCGGTGTTCACCGATCTGAGCGACCGGGTCTCCCTGGCTGACACCACCGCGATTTCCCGGCTGGTGATCGACGGCTACACCGCAGGCGAATTCGACGAGGTGCACCTGGCCTACATGCGCTTCGTGTCCACCGTTCAACAGGAACCGGTTATCGAACGCATTCTGCCCGTTGAACCGGCTGAGCTGGAGTCCGCCCAACGCGTCGGCTACATCTACGAGCCGGACCCGGCAACGGTCCTGAGCGCGTTGCTGCCCCAGTTCGTCGAGATGCAGGTGTACCACGCGATCCTGGAAAGTATTGCCAGCGAGCAATCCGCGAGGATGGTCGCCATGCGCAACGCTACCGACAATGCCCAACAACTGGCTTCCGACCTGACTTTGGTAATGAACAAGCTCCGCCAGGACAGCATCACCAACGAATTGCTGGACCTCGTCGGCGGCCAGGTCGCTATGGAGGGCTGATCTTTCCGTCCTCGCTCGCGCCACCAACAAGTCGTGAAACCGCGAAGATCCGCCCGCCGCAAGTCAGCTCATCCGGAGGATAGACAAAATGCCCGGTAAAATTGCCCAAGTCATTGGTACGGTGGTGGACGTCGAATTCCCCGCCGATCAGCTCCCGAACCTGTTCGATGCCCTTGAAGTCGACAACACCGGCGAGCGACTGGTGCTCGAAGTTCAGCAGCACATCGGCAACCACTGGGTCCGCTGCCTGGCCCTGGGCTCCACCGACGGCCTGGCCCGGGGAAGCGAAGTTACCGATACTGGAGACAAGGTATTGGTGCCCGTCGGCGCCGAGACACTGGGTCGGCTTTTCGACGTAACCGGCACGCCGCTGGACAACCTGGGCGCCGTGGAAGCCGGGCAACGCTGGCCCATCCACCGCGATCCTCCCGCTTTCGACGACCAGAACCCCACCGTGGAGATTCTTGAAACCGGCATCAAGGTTTTCGATCTGATCACCCCCTTCCCCAAAGGCGGCAAGGTCGGCGCCTACGGTGGCGCAGGTGTGGGCAAAACCGTCATCATTCAGGAACTCATCCGGAACATCGGCGCCGTGCACAGCGGCGTGTCCGTGTTTGCCGGCGTGGGCGAGCGGTCCCGCGAAGGCAACGACCTCTGGCATGAGATGGAAGATTCCGGCGTGTTGGGCAGCACCGTCCTGGTGTTCGGCCAGATGAACGAGACCCCAGGCGTGCGCGCACGCATCGGCCTCACCGGTCTCACCATGGCCGAATACTTCCGCGAAGAAGAGAACCAGGACGTGCTCCTGTTCATCGACAACATCTACCGCTACATCCTCGCTGGCATGGAAGTGTCCGCACTGCTGGGTCGTATGCCCTCTGCGGTGGGATATCAGCCGACCCTGAGCACGGAGATGGGCGCGCTGCAGGAACGCATCACGTCCACCAAGAGCGGCAGCATCACGTCCTTCCAGGCCATCTACGTGCCGGCTGACGACTACACCGACCCCGGCATCGTGACCACCTTCGGTCACCTCGACGCTGTGGTATCCCTCGAGCGCGCGCTGGCGGCCCAGGCCCTCTATCCCGCTGTGGACCCGTTGGCCTCCTTCGCCCGCATCCTCGAGCCCCGCATCGTGGGCGATGAACACTACCGGGTTGCCCGTGGCGTGCAGCAGGTGCTCCAGCGATACCGTGACCTGCAGGACATCATCGCCATCCTGGGCATTGAAGAACTTTCCGACGAGGACCGGCAGACGGTATTCCGCGCCCGCAAGATCCAGCGGTTCCTGACCCAGCCCTTCTTCGTCGCTGAAACCTTCACCAACCAGCCGGGCAAGTACGTCGCCTTGCGTGACACCGTGCGCGGGTTCGCTGAAATTCTGGATGGCCAGCACGACGACCTCCCGGAACAAGCCTTCTACATGGTCGGGACCATCGAAGAAGCGGTGGAGAAAGCCGCTGAGATGCAGGCCACAGCCTGATCCTCCCGCGCCACGGATTGACAGGAGCCAGCCTCGATGCCGATGCAGTTGCAAATCATCACCGCTGAACGCGAGGTGTTCTCCGGGGAAGTGGACGCGCTGGTCGCCCCCGGCGTCGCCGGGCAGCTGGGCATTCTGCCCAACCACGCCCCGCTGATGACCGTGCTGCAGCCCGGCGAATTGCTGGTTCGAGCCGGTGGCGACGACAGTTATCTGGCGTTGTCCGGCGGGTACCTGGAAGTACTGGGCAACCAGGTCATCGTTTTGGCCGACGCTGCCGAAGATGTGGACGAAATTGACGAGGCACGGGCACAGGAAGCTCTGGCCCGCGCCCAGGAACGCATTTCCAGCCGCGAATCCGATATCGAATTGGAACAGGCAGTAGCGTCTCTGCGGCGGGCACAGGTGCGTGTAACCGTGGCCCGGCGACGGCGCTCCACGCCGCACCGCTCACTGGCGGCGCAATCCCGGCAGTAAACTCAGGCTGAAGGCGCCGGACCGTTGAGCGACGGGTCGCCCTCGGTGAGATAGTACGTCATCGACTGCAGCGCCAGTACCGGGTCTATGCTGCGCACCCGGATACCGTCGGGCACCTGCGCGTTGATCGGCGCGTAGTTCAGAATCGCCCGCACGCCGCAACCCACCAGTTGGTCGATCACGGTTTGCGTGTGGGCGCTGGGCACCGCCACGATGGCGATGCTGATGTCCCGTTCGGCCACGGTCTCCGCCATCTCGGTCATCGGTTGGACCGATACCCCGCCGACTTCGCGGCCCACATTGGCCAGGTTGTTGTCGAACGCGGCCACGAGATGGAAACCGTCAGGGTTGAAACCCGGGTAATTCAGGATGGCATTACCCAGCCGGCCAACTCCGACCACGGCTACGTTCCATTCGGAGTTCAGGCCCAGGATCTGCTTCAGCTCCCGCAGCAGGTCGCGCACCACATATCCTCGGCCCTGCTTGCCGAACCTCCCGAAGTAGGATAGGTCCTTCCGAATCTGGGCCGGAGTAACCTGAAGCTGCTCGCCCAACTGCTGCGAGTTGGTCACCTCGTCGCCCGCATCCAATAACTGCGACAGGATACGGACATACTGCGGCAGCCGGGAGATCACCACTTCGGGGACCTCGCCCGGAGTGAACGACGTTGCAGGGCGGAATCCGGGTCCGCTGTAATCGGATGACATTGGGTCGTATGGCGCCTTATCTTCGATGCATCAAATATTCATTGCAATGTTGCAGTATGGCTGAAGCAATCCACACCCTGCTCCTATGCGATACGGAGCTTGGACATAATCTATCCCGCTAATAATCCATCGTCAATACCGGTACGCACTCGCACGCGCAACCCTGGCATCAACAGCGACCATAATGTAGGCGATGCGCGCCGTCCGGTAACCGATAGGACGTGTTTTCGTGCGACGGGTTAGACTGTACGTGCTTCCCTCCGCGCTGGCGCGGTTTCACCCCATGCATGTCGCCGTAGCCCACATCACCATCCGAGTGCCTGAGAGCCGCAGCCTCAAGACCCGTCGGCAGGCGGCCCGAAGCGTGATCCAGCGGATTCGCAGCCGTTTCAACGTCTCGGTTGCCCAGGATGCCGGCGCCGACGGCAACGCGTGGCAGAGCCTTACGCTTGCGGTCTCATGCGTGGGAGCCAGCGCGGACCAGACCAGGTCGCTGATCGATGATGTGGTCGCGTTCGTGGAAGAGGTTCGGCCTGATCTGGAACTCCTGGACTACCAGATCGAAGTCATGGGAGGGTTCTGAGAATCGAAATCGCGCGAACTTCCGGTTCCCCGGAGGTTCGCGCGATCTTCGGCAAAAGGCCTACATGCGGTCGCTGATCGCGGCCATCAGGTCCTGCAGGTCCGGGAACAGGTGGGCGTCCGGCGTGTGCTTGTGCTCGCCGACCAAATCGCCGTCGATCAGGATGTCAAACTTGCCGTGTTCCCCGGGGGTGAGCTTGAAGGTCGATATGTTGTCACCGGTGCGGGTCAATGCTTCGCTGGCCATCCAGGCCGCGCGTCCGGCGTGCCCTCAATCCCAGCAGTAGACGATTTCGATCTCCATCCGCTTTACGTCAGGTCTCTGAGCCATGGGTTCCCTCCAGTCTCGTCGGCGTTTCTGGCGTTCCTGTTGGGGCGGATGATAGGGCAATACCACTGGCCGCGCAACGCCGGGTTGCATTGCACGGAGATCCGTCAGCGCTGGGAGGTCATTGCCCGGTCAGCGTCGCTTCCGGCCACCTGCCCCATCCAGTCCCGGAGGCCTTCCCAGAATTCGGGGAAATCTCCGACATTCATGTGTCCTGCCGTATCGACCGCGACCAACTGCTTGGGATCCCTCGCTGCGTCCAACAGCTTCCTTCCCTGGCTGAACGGGACCAGTTCATCGTCTACGCCGTGCAGGATCAGCAATGGACAGTTGATGCGATCAACCAGTGCAACGGAGTTGTAGCGGTCACCGACCAGACGCCCCGACCACGTCAACTTCGGGTAGAACAGCTTGCCCATGTCGCGCAGCGACGCGAATGGCGCAACCAGCGCCATTCCCAGTGGAGACCAGGATTCGGCGGCCAGCCGGATCGCCACCGCCGCTCCCATCGATACGCCCATGAACAGGGTGTTGTCCGATTCCGCGCCGTAGGTATGTTGCAGGTGGACCAGCGCGGCCCTGGCATCCGCGGCCGTGTTTCGTACCGTGGTCCGGCCACGGCTGTTTCCGAACCCACCGTAATCAAACCCGAAGATGTTCGCGCCGGTGTGTTTCCTGACCGCCGCGAATTCCCCGACCCGCCGGCTCAGGTTCCCACCGGCTCCACCGAACCACATCCAGGTCAGGTCGGTTCTACGGTCACCGGGGACAAACCAGCATTGCAATCTATGACCCGGTTCGGATTCGCACCAGGTCTCGTAAAATTCCATCCCCAGGTCGGTCGGCAGGGCGTCACAGACCGGCTGGGGCTGGAAAAGCAGTCGGCGTTCCAGTATGCCCATGAACATTGTTCGACATCCCTGAAAACGAGAGTTGAGCTGGCCGCATGTGGCAAATCGTGTCTGTAACCGTCCGACACGAATGCGCAGCTCACATCATTAGGTACGATCCACTTCCGGAAATTAGCCTCATTATCGGCGAAGCCGATCCGAAGAGGCTCCACCGTCTACATTGGACGGGCATCGCGTGGCTAATCGTCGGCCAGGCTGTCGGCGAGGATTTCTAGAACGTCGCGCGCGTCCTTGCTGTCGGCTTGCCCCTTGGACTGGATCCCCTCGGTCATCATCTGCAGGCAGAAGGGACAGGAGACTCCGACCGTGTCGGCTTCGGTTTCCAGGAAGTGGTCGGTCCGCACGTGGTTGATGCGCTCGCCCTGGCTCTCTTCGATCCACATGTGACCGCCGCCCGCGCCGCAGCAGAAACCGCGCTCCCGGCATCGTGGCTCCATTTCCACCAGCTTGAGGCCGGGAATGGCCTTGGCCACGTTGCGTGGCTCGTCGTACACCCCGTTGTGTCGCCCCAAGTAGCAGGAGTCGTGGTAGGCCACGGACACGTCCATCATCTTCACCGGCTTGATCCTGCCGTCCTTGATCAAACCGTCCACGAATTGGCTGTAGTGCAGTACTTCGTACTCACCGCCAAACTGCGGGTACTCGTTCTTCATCGTGTTGAAGCAGTGTGGGCAGATCGTTACCACCTTCTTGACGTTGTAGCCGTTCAGCACCTCGACGTTCTGCTGTGCCATGATCTGGAACAGGTACTCGTTGCCCATGCGGCGGGCCGGGTCACCGGTGCAGCTCTCCTCGTCGCCCAGGATGGCGAAGTTGACGCCGGCGGACTTGAGCACCTTGGCCATCGAACGGGCAATGCCCTGGCTGCGCTGTTCCAGCGCTCCGGTGCAGCCCACCCAGAAGAGGACCTCCGCGCCGGGGTTTTCCGCCATGGTCGGAATGTCGAGGCCCTCTGCCCAGTCGGTGCGCGCAAAGGTGGTACCGCGCCAGGGGTGGCCGCGCTGTTCCATGCTCAGCAGGGCGTTCATGCCCGTCTCCGGGATCCGCGATTCCTCCAGCACCAGACTGCGGCGCATGTCGATGATGGTGGGCACGTGCTCCACGACCACCGGACATTCTTCCATGCATGCCCCGCAGGAAACGCAATCCCAGACCGCCTGCTCCGGTATGGCGCCGTCAATCAGCGGCATCGGCTCCACGTGCTCCGCGTCACGCGCGCCCTGGTGACCGATGGCGATCATGTGCTCCTTGATGTTTTCCACGATGTGCATCGGGGACAATACTTTGCCGGTCGTGTGGGCCGGACAGGCGTCGGTGCAACGCCCGCAAACCGCACACGCGTAACCGTCCAGCAGTTCCTTCCAGGTGAAGTCCTGCACCCGTGATGCGCCGAACCGCTCGACGTTTTCCAGGTCCATGGTCGCCAGCGTTCCCCGCGGCTCCAGGTTCCGGAAGAAGGCGTTCAACGGAGCCGCAACCATGTGGATGTGCTTCGAGAAAGGAATGTACAGCCCAAACCCGAGCACAATCAGCAGATGCACCCACCAGAAGATTGCTTGCAGCACGCCGGCGGTCGCTTGGGACATTCCCGTTGCGCTCAGCCAATTGCCGATAACACCGCCGATGAATACGGCGGCCTCGGGTCCCGCGCCGCCGGCCGCTACGTAAAACGTATGGACCAGCAGAGTGGCGATCATCAGGCCGGCCGTTAGACCAACGATAACTATCGACTCGCCCTTGCGGGTCAGGTCAAAACTCAGCCGGTGCGGCTGCGCAATCCAGCGTCGGACCAGGGCCCATACCAGCGCGGCCAGAATCACCGCCGCGAAGATGTCCAGGTAGATGCTGTAAACCAGCACGCCGGTTTTGGTGAGGATGGTTTCCCCCAGCGGATGCCAGATCGACCCGCCGAAAATGAAAATCAGGTACGAAAGGCTGAAGGAAAGGAAGCCCCAGAAGATGGCGGCGTGCCCAAGCCCCGCCAGGTCGATGGTTCGCGACCTGGGGTCCAGGCTGCCGACGCGCTGCAGCACTTTCCTCTGGCCCAACACGATTGCCGCGGCTCCCGCCAGCCTGGTCATCGGGCGGTCGAATCGGGCCACCGGCATACCCTGCAGCACGAGTCGGAATACCCGGAGATACACTACGTATCCGGCCACGCCAAGCGTCGCCAGCGTCAGCACGTAGACGCCTGCCCAAACGGGAATCACACCAAAAATCGAATCGGGAGGAACCATTGCAGCCCTGTCCTGGAGCGATACGCGGTGTTCCGGAACGCTCTAACAAAGATCGCGGGTAGTTTATCACAGGGGCTTTTCGGAGCCCGTTCGGTGTGTGTAAAACCCTTACCCGTCGGCCGAGACGACCTATCCAATTAGTGAGCAATCGCTGGCGTGTCCGATTATGGAAATCGGCGTTATAATGGGCCCAGAGATACACACTAGAGAATTAACGTTTCGGCACGACGCGGCAGCGAATGCGCTACCTGCAACGAGGTTGGCAGATGGCAAGCCGGGGACGAACGGGTCGAAAAAAGGGCGCGGTCAGGAACCGGAACAATGGCCGCCAGCCCAACGCCAAAGGTTCGGGCGGAAAGCCCGATAAAACGAGTGTCTCTCCGGCGTCGGAGGAAGATCGACGCAACGGACGCCTCCCGGTCCCGGGTCGCCTCACCGCTCCGGTGTTGGTCCTGAACCTGAACTACGTCCCGGTCAACGTTTGCACCGTGCGCCGCGCCATCGTCCTGGTAGCCAAGGGCAAGGCCGAACTCCTCGAGCAGCGCGCCGACACTTCCCGTATTCGCACCTACAACGCCGCTTTGGATGCGCCTTCGATCATCCGCCTGGTGTACCTGGTCAAGCGTCCCTTTGCGCCGCGTCGCCTGTCCAAGAAGGAAGTTTTCCTGCGGGATCACTACACCTGCCAGTACTGCGGCAAGCGGTCGCAGAACCTCACCCTGGATCATGTGGTTCCCCGGCGACAACGCGGCCCGCACACCTGGGACAATGTGGTGGCGGCCTGCGGGCGTTGTAACCTCGACAAAGCCGGCCGCACGCCGGAAGAGGCCAACATGAAGCTGCATCGGTTGCCGACCGCCCCTCAGCCCAATCCGTATCGCATCCTTGAAAACCGCACGATCCTGGAAGAGTGGAAGCAGTACATACCGTGGCAGACTGCCGGCAAGGGCAAGAACGGCAGCGCAAGCGAGCCGGCTTTGATGGCGGTTGCTGACTGATCATCCATGGCGAGCATCGACCTCCACGGCAGGACCTGGTCCGAATCCCTGACCGAGTTGATCGCCACGTACAACCGGATCGTTGCCAACGGATCGTCCTCGGAAATCCTGGAGATTGTGCACGGTTACGGTTCATCGGGCGCCGGTGGCTCGCTGCGTCGTCGTGTCCGTTCTTTTCTTGCTGCCCACGGTGACCGTCTTGAGTTCAAGCCCGGAGAGGAAGCGGATTCCAATCCCGGTCACACGCTGGTTGTGCCCAGACAGCCCCTTCCCGAGGTCACCGATCTGCTCGCCGAACAGGTTCTGGAGTACTGCGAGACCGCCCGCACGCAGAGCAAGATTGCCGGAAAGTTCCGGCGGTACGGCGATCCCCAGGTGATCCAGGCCATACGCAGCTTGGAAAAACAGGGCCGCCTGCGCGCGACCACAAGGGGACGCAACAAGGCCTACGAAGCGGCGTAGTTGCCAGACGAATAGCCTAAGCCACGCCCGCCGGCACCGCCAGCATCATGCATTCCAACGCCAGTCGCGGGTTGACGTTGGCGTCCAACGCCCTCAGCGTTTCCTGAACGCTGTCCAGGAACGCCACCACGTCCATAGTAGTTGTCGCATCTGCCTGCGCGCTCAGTTCGTCGCGCCAGTCGTCGTTGTGCACGTGCTCCGACTGGTCTTCTTTTACCAGGAGCACGTCGCGCCACCAGCGTTCCCAGAGATACAGTTCCTGTCGGACCGACTCGCGGTCGCTCGAAAAGGATCCGGCGAGGGTGTTGGCGTAGTTGAACCGTGCATCCAGGGGAGACGAAGCGATCTCTGGTATCTGTGCCAGGCGTTCCCGATAGGAGTCCAACCGCTCCGGGTCCTCCAACACGCTGATGGCCCAGCCCGGGCAGCCGCGTGCCAGGCGCGCCAGCCGACGCGCGTCATCGGGCTCCATCCCTCGCTGTGACACAAGGTATTCGCTCAACGCCGGGCCGGGCATGGGTCGCAGCGGGAGCATCCGACAGCGCGACCTGATGGTCGGCAGGATTGCGTCTTCGTTGGTTGTGAGGAGGAGCACGAGCACTTGAGGTGGAGGTTCCTCCAGCGTCTTCAACAGCGCATTGGCGGGCTCGCTTTGGCCTGCCGCTAATGTTTCGGCGCCGTCAAAGATCACTACTTTCCATGCCCCCTCCACCGGGGTCACCGCCAGAAAGCTCTCGGCCTCGCGGACCTGCTCGATGCTGATCCGGGTGGAAACCCTTGGATCGTCCCCCACCGCAACTATTTTGAGGTCGGCGAACACGCCGCGCCGGATACGGATGCAGGGATCGCAATTGCCGCACGGGCCCTGCGCTTCGTCCGGATCCGTAAACATGGACCCGGCTTGCTGCCCATTGACGACCGCGCAGTTGACGGCCGCGGCAAGATCCAAAGCCAGGGTCATCTTGCCGACGTGCGGCGGTCCGGAAAGCAGATACGCGTGAGCCAGCCTGCCGGCGCCAAGGCCGGCATCAATTTGCTTCAGCAGGTGGTCCTGCCCAATGGTTGACCACATGCGGCGAATCCGCCCTGCAATCCGATGATCCCCGAGCCGACTGCCGGCTACAGGTCACACAGCATCATGTCCGCGTAGGACTCGCGCCGGCGGATCAGCCGGCTTTCGCCGCCGTTGACCAACACGATGGGAGGGCGCGGGTTCAGGTTGTAGTTGCTGGCCATGGACGGGCAGTAGGCCCCGGCGGCGGGTATGGCGATCACATCTCCAGCCTCGGGAGCGGGCAGCAGAATGTCCGATGCCAGCACGTCGCCCGACTCGCAATACTTGCCGGCAATGGTCACCGTGGCGTCCGGATCCGCGCCAGGCCGGTTGGCGGACAGCACTTCGTAGGAAGCCTGGTAGAGAGCGGGCCTGATGTTATCGCCCATGCCGCCGTCCACGCTGACGTACGTGCGAACGCCCGGTATGTCCTTGATTGCCCCGATGCGATACAGCGCCACGCCCGCCGGCCCGATGATCGAACGGCCCGGCTCGACGATCAGGGCTGGTTGCTCCATTCCCAGTTCGTCGCAGGTTGCCGTCAGCGTCCCGACAATTGCTTCCGCGTAATCATCCGCAGCCGGCGGCTGGTCGTTCCGGGTGTAGGCGATGGCGAACCCTCCACCTGGGCTGAACTCCTGAAGGTTGAGCCCCTGCTCGCGCAGCCCGGCGGCGAACCGCAGCACCAGGTCTGTAGCCGCCTGGTACGGCTCCAACTCGAAAATCGGCGATCCCAGGTGGAAGTGCAACCCTTTCAAATTGAGATGCTGCGCGGCGATGGCCTGGAGTATCGCCTTCTCGGCGTCCCCCGTTTGGATGGAAAAACCAAATTTGGAGTCAATGATCCCGGTGGTGGTATAGGCGTGCGTGTGCGGGTCGATGCCGGGGGACACGCGCACCAGGATGTCCTGCGATTTGCCAGCGTCCGCGCAGATCCGCTCCAGCAAGTTCAGCTCGTGAAAACTGTCCACTACGACGCGGCCGATGCCCGCGGCCACCGCTTCTTCCAACTCGGCCGGTGTTTTGTTGTTGCCGTGGAAGTACACCTTGTCCAACGGCACGTCGCCCGCCATCGCCACGGCCAACTCCCCTCCGGACACCACGTCCAGTCCCAGCCCCTCCTCGGCAAAAATGCGCGCCAACGCCGGGTTGATGTATGCCTTGGAAGCGTACACGGCCTGCGCGTTGGGGTAACGCGATGCGAAGGCGGTCGCAAACTGCCGGCACTTCGAGCGCAGGGTGGACTCGTCCAGGACGTACAGCGGAGTGCCGTACTGCTCCACCAGGTCTACGGCGTCGCATCCGCCGAGGGTGAGGTGTCCGGCGGCGTTGGTGTCCGTGGTGTCGGGAAAAACATGCGTCAGGTGGCGGGGCAGCATGGCGTAATCGCTCCAGATGAGTGTGATGACGGGGAATAATCTAGCACATCAGCAGGATTCTTCGCGCTGCGATGGTGCAGAAATCGGCCCGCCAAAATCCTTCGGCGGGCCCGTTGCCGTGACGCTTGTAGCGGATTACGCGGAATCCTGCTCGCCGGGACCCGCCACCTACGAACGGGCGCGTCGCGAAAAAGCCATGATGGAGAGTATCAAGGCCACCAGCGCGAGTAGAACCGCGATGACTGCCGCAACTAGCGTGTAAATGCCATACCCCTCGGACTCGCCCTGCTGCCCGCGCGGTCCTTCCTCGCCTGCCTGCCCTGTCTTGCCTTGCGGACCCGCAGGACCCGGTTCTCCCTGAGGTCCCGCAGCGCCCTGCGGCCCAGGCGGCCCGGCCGGGCCACGCTCGCCACGCGGCCCGGCGGGTCCGGGGACCGCCACCGGCGCTGGAGTCGCCGTAGGCTGGGGCATGGGGGTAGGCGTTGCAGTTGGCGCCGGGCCGCCTCCGATTCCAGCCCGCAACTCCAGGTCGGCCTGCAGGAAACCGGCCTGCCAGTCCATTTCCACATTCGCCCTTTGGCCCTTGATCAGGAAGTAAACCGGACCGACACCCGGCGGCTCCGGCACTTGGAGCGGACCGAACCGCCCGTCATTGCGCGCGGTGATGCGACTCAATCGAACATCGCCCTGCATCGCTTCAATCAATGTCCCTGGTGGTACCAACTCTCCGTCCAGCCAGGCAGTGCCAGCCAGGACTGTCGGAGGCGACGGCGGTGACTGTGCCGTCGCGGTGGTATGCGCCAGCGCCGCGAATAATATCGCCACGCAGATGGGCAGAACGAAAACCAGCCTCCGAGGCTTGATCATTGCTTCGTTTCCTCCATTTCTAAGTTAGCAAGGTCGATAAACGCCTCAGCCGATTTTGCCACGTCGTTACGTGCCTCTGCTTGTGGATAAATCCCCAATTGAGGATTGACAGCCGAGAGGTTACAACGAATCGCTCCCGCAATGGAACGTACGCCCGGCGTGATAACCAGGATTTGTCGCAGCCTCAAGCTCGCCAAAGCGGTGAACGCTCCGATGCTGCCGCAGAGCATGGCTCTTGGGAGAACCAGACTGATGACCAAGGAGTGTAGCGGGGCCAACAATGGCGCCGCGCAATTTCTGCCGGCGCACGACTCGCTCGCCATTTATCAGATTAAGCCAATAAAACCAGGCAAGTTGATCTGATCGCCGACGCCAATTGCGTGCTCGTCATCGGATCGCGACGGCGGGCCAGAACTTAACCCAGGGAATCATGCCCACATAAGCCTGACTATAGACTAATAGTTTGTCGTAGTTTGTCGTCACACAACGTGGTGCGCTTTCGAGTTGATTTTGCCCTATATCCGGCGTATCGTCACAAATCGTAATGACTTACCAGGTTGCATTTGGCCTTCACGTCAGGCAGATCCGGCTCCGGCGCGACGAGACCCAGGAAGAAGTGGCCCACCGGGCGGGCATCCACGTCACGTATCTGTCCGGTATCGAACGCGGCGTCCGTAATCCATCCCTGACCAGCATCTGCGCCCTCGCCGCCGGCTTGGGCGTGCCGGTGAGTGAGCTGTTCGATTTCGACGCGCAGGCTACGGAGCCAAGAAAAAAGGCCGGGTCGCTGCGTCGTCGAGCGCGCGCTCGCAGCGCCTAATCAACTCTGAGCCGCACGCGTTCTAATTGACCGCCTGCCGGCGCGCCGTCTATACTGCCGCACGAATGAAACGGCGCGGCTTTACGTTGCCGTTTCGTTGCGCTGACTACCTCACCCTCGCTGCCGCCGGCATGGCGGTCGTTCCTGACAGAGGAGGTGTATTTTGCCGAACAAAGTACCCATCACGATTACCGTGAATGGCCGCTCGCACTCCGCCGAAGTGGAACCCCGCACCCTGCTGGTCCACTTCCTGCGCGAGACCCTGAACCTGACCGGCACCAAGATTGGCTGCGACACCAGCCAGTGCGGCGCCTGCGTCGTCAAGATGAACGGCGTGACCGTCAAATCATGCACCGCCTTCGCCGTTCAGGCGGACGGAGCCGAAGTGACTACCATTGAAGGGTTGGCTGACGGCGGCAACTTGACCGCCGTCCAGGAAGCCTTCTGGAACAACCACGGCCTCCAGTGCGGCTACTGCACTGCGGGCATGATCATGACCGTAACCGAGATCATCGAACGCAACCCCAACCCGTCCGCCGAGGAAGTTCGCGCCGGTCTCGAGGGGAACATGTGCCGCTGCACCGGTTACAACAACATCGTCAGGGCCGCTCTGGCCGCCGCCGCTGCCGGACAAGGAGGCTGACGCCATGACTACTCGCATTTTCGGATCCGGCATCCGGCGTCGTGAAGATCCCCGCCTGATCACCGGTCAGGCCTCCTACACCGACGACATCAAGCTGACTAGTATGGTCCACGCGGCCATTCTGCGCAGCCCCCACGCCCACGCGCGCATCACCAGCATCAACACCGATGCGGCCAAGGCGTCTCCCGGCGTGCTCGCCGTCTACACCGGCGCCGACATCGAAGGCGTCCTGAACCCCATCCCGTGTGCCTGGGCCATTCCCGACTCCGACCTGAAGGCCGTGGCCTACCCTGCCATCGCCTCCGATGTGGTTCGCTACGTCGGCGACGCGGTAGCCGTGGTCGTGGCTGAGAACCGCTATCAGGCCGAGGACGCGCTGGAACTCATCGACGTCGGCTATGCCCCGTTGCCGTCCATCATCAACCCTGAGGCGGCCATGGCCGACGGCGCTCCCCAATTGCATGAGGACGCGCCCAACAACCAGGCGTTTCACTGGGTCGCGGCCGGCGGAGATACTGACGCCGCTTTCGCCGACGCTGCGGTGACGGTCAGCGAGACCATTAACCAGCAGAAGCTCATCCCCACTCCCATGGAGACCCGCTCCGCCATCGCGTCGTGGTCGTCCGCCATGGGCGAATTGACGCTCTGGAACACCACCCAGAACCCGCACATCGCCCGTTTCGTGACCTGCCTGGTCACGGGCATTGCTGAGCACAAGATCCGGGTCATCGCCCCCGAAGTCGGTGGCGGTTTCGGCGCGAAGATCGCCGTCTATCCATGGGAAATGATCACCGCCTTCTGCTCCATGCAGTTGGGCGTTCCGGTCAAGTGGACTGAGACCCGCTCCGAAAACTACATCGCCACCACCCATGGCCGCGACCACGTCGAGTACGTCGAGATGGCGGCGGACGCCAACGGCAAGGTCACCGCTGTCCGCAGCGTGGTCTACGCCGGCATGGGCGCCTACCTGTCCACCGCCGCGCCGGGTATCCCGACTATTCTGCACGGCCTGATGTACTCCGGCCCGTACGACATCGCCAACATCACGGCGGACGTCTACGGCGTGTTCACCAACTCCACACCCGTCGAAGCCTACCGCGGCGCCGGCCGGCCCGAAGCTACGTTCCTGCTGGAGCGTTTGATGGACAAGGTCGGAGATGCCGTCGGCATCGATTCGGTGGAAGTGCGACGCCGCAACCTGATCGAGCCCTTCGACAATAACCGTGACGTTGCCATCGGCATCACCTACGACAGCGGAAACTACTCCGCCGCGCTGGATCAACTCCTGGGTCACATCGGCTACGACCAGTTCCGCCATGACCAGGAGCACGAACGCGAACATGGCACGCTTCGGGGTATTGGCGTCGCCTGCTACTGCGAGATCTGCGGACTGGGGCCCTCCCAGGTGGCCGGAGCCGTCGGTTTCGGCGGCGGCCTTTGGGAAAGCGCCACCGTGCGCATCTACGCCACCGGCAAGGTGAACGTGTTCATCGGCACGTCCCCCCACGGTCAGGGTGAGGAAACCACCTTCGCCCAGATCGTCGCGGACGAAATCGGCGTTGACGTTGACGACGTGGAAGTGATCCACGGAGACACCGACATCACGCCCATGGGTTGGGGAACCTACGGCAGCCGCACCACCGTGGTCGGCGGCGCGGCCGTGGCCCTAACCATGCGCAAGCTTCGCGACAAGGCCCGCGTCATTGCGGCCCACCTCCTCGAGGCTGATGAGGCCGACATCGAGTACGAGGACGGCCAGTTCTTCGTGCGTGGCGCCCGTGATCGTTCGCAAAGCATCCAGGACGTGGCTCTGCAGGCCAACGTGGCCTGGAACCTGCCCGAGGGCATAGAGCCCGGCATGGAAGCCAGCACCTACTACGATCCGCCCAACTTCAGCTACCCCTTCGGCGCCCACGCGGCCATCGTCAGCGTGGATCCGGACAACGGTCACATCACCCTCGACCGCTATGTTGCCGTCGACGACTGCGGCCCGCAGATCAACCCCATGATTGTGGAAGGCCAGGTTCACGGCGGCGTCGTGCAGGGAGCCGGTCAGGCCCTCTGGGAAGGCGCGGTCTACGACGACAACGGCCAACTGCTCACCGGCACAATGATGGACTATGCCATTCCCCGCGCCCACCTGGTGCCGGACATCGAGGTCCATTCCACCGAGACCCCGTCGCCCCACAATCCATTGGGCGTCAAGGGCATCGGCGAGACCGGGACCATCGCGTCAACCGCCGCTATCTACAGCGCGGTCATGGATGCCCTCAAGCCGCTGGGGATAACCGGACTGGACATGCCGCTCACCCCTGAAAAAGTGTGGCGCGCGATCCAGGCCAGCGGTTACACCGGCAATGGCCACGGACATGACCATGGGCACGACCACGGTCACGGTCACAATCACTAACCGGCGCCGGAACAGGAGGACTGATTGCAATGTTTGCAGCAGATTTTGAATACCGGAAGGCCGGTTCCATCGCGGAAGCGGTACAACTGCTTTCCGATAACCCGGGAGCGAAGATCCTCGCCGGGGGCCACAGCCTCATACCGTTGATGCGGTTTCGCCTCGCCAGGCCGGAGATCGTCATCGACATCGGTGGCATCGCCAACCTGCGCGGGATCACCGTCAGCGGAGACACCATCAACATAGGCTCTCTGACCACCCACGCCGAGATCGCCGCGTCGGCCGACGTCCAGCGATCCAACGGCCTGCTGGCGGAAGCGGCCGGTGGCATCGGAGATCCGGCGGTACGCAACCGGGGCACCATCGGCGGCAACCTGGCCCATGCCGACCCGGCGTCCGACTGGGCCACCGTGCTCACCGCGTTGGGCGCCACCGTCTCAGCGCAGGGTCCTTCAGGAGCGCGGACCATTGCGGTCTCGGACCTGATCGAGGACGCCTTCGCCACCGTGCTGGCAGAGGACGAGCTGATCACCACGATCAGTGTGCCCGTGCTGGCCGCCAACCAGCGTGCCGAGTACGCGAAGATGGCCCATCCGGCAAGCTTCTACGCCGTGGTCGGTGGCGCCGTGGTCGTGACCATGGACGGGAATCGTTGCACCGCCGCCTCCGTGGCGGTGGGCGGCCTGACCCCCCGTCCCGTCAAAGCCCCGTCGGTGGAACAGGCGCTGTCCGGGACCACGCTGACGGCGGACAGCATCGGCGACGCCACCTCGCGTCTCGGCGAAGATATCACCGCTGCGGGAGTCGACATAATCGGCGACCTCTACGCCTCCGCTGAGTTCCGCGCCGGCGTTGCGCCCGTGGAGGTGAGGCACGCCCTGATGCACGCCATCGGCTTGGCCCACCACTAAATCCCGGGAGGACACCCGGCTATCGGATTGGCCGCCGTAGAACTTACGGCGGCCACTTTGATGTTGCTGGTATTCTGATCATGGTCGTTGTTTCGGCAATTGATCGGCCAACCTTATTTGATGTAGAGGCTAACTTTTGAAGATCCTGCTCACCAATGATGATGGTATCCACGCCACCGGGATCTGGGCCGCGGCCCGGACCCTCGCCGAGATCGGTGAGGTGGCAGTGGTCGCTCCGGACCGGGAACAGTCTGGAGTGGGTGCATCCATGACTCTGCACGCGCCGCTGTTCGTCCACTCCGTGCCGGCGGAACAGTACCTGTCCCAGTTCGCCCCCGGCGACGACACCCCGCCGCGCAGCGCGGACGCGGTGCTTGTGCCCGCCGGAGACGCCGCTCCGCCTCCGGCGCATCCCATCACCGCCTGGGCGGTCCAGGGCACCCCTGCGGATGCGTGCATTCTGGCTCTCGAGCAGTTGGTGAACCCGAAACCCGACCTCGTCGTCAGCGGCATCAACCGCGGATCCAATCTGGGCTGGGACGTGATCGTGTCCGGTACTGTCGGAGCCGCGACGCAGGGCTGGGTGCGCGGCTATCCCACGATTGCCATATCGGTGGGTTCTGTCCAGGCGCCCCGATACCAGTTGGCGGCGCAGGTGGTGGCGCATTTGGCCCGCCGCCTGGCTGATGCCCCCGAGGTTTCCCCAGCCTACTTCCTCAACGTGAACGTACCCAACGAGCCCGCCGACCGTATCGCGGGCGTGAAGGTGACGCGCCTGGGCGGCCGGGCTTATGGGGAATCGGTGCGTTCCGAGGACTCCTTTGGCCATCGCCGCTACTGGATCTCCCGCAACCGCCCGGTGCTGGCCGGCGGCGAGGGCAGCGACATCGACGCCAGCAAGGCCAACTATATCGGTATCACTCCCATGGGCATGGCCTTTTCCACCACCGACGAACGCGTCGCAATGGTTCAGGGGTTGGTGGACGGGATGCCCCTGGGCGCTTCTGCGGCCTGATTGCGATCCGGAGACGCTTTCTAGCGTCTCCGTCTCCGACTGCGCACACTGCCCCGGTTGCTGCGTCTGCTCCGCTCGGGCGGTGGGGACGGGTTTGTAACCCTGGGCGTTCCATCCGCGTCGGCATCTTCGTAGGCCGCGAACCCGCCAGTCTCCCGGATCTCCCGGATTAGCGGACGGTCTCGGGTCAGCCAGAGCATTTGCGTGATGACGGTCAGCACGATCCCCGGCGCTGCCAGCGCCAGCAGCGTGGGGTCGAGTAGCGGGTCGCCGTTTTGGATCCTGAACTGTGTTCTCAGGAAGATCCAACCCCCGCCGATGATGATCCACGCCCACGACAGCGCGCCGCTCACCACGCCGTTGTGCCACGGCGACCGGATGAACAGTATCGCGCTGCACGGCCACCAAACGAACGTTGGCACCAGGAACCAGCCCTGATAGTACCAGGGTTTCAGGGCGTCGGGAGGCACGGGCGGCGGAGGGGGCAGGGGCTCGGGCGCGCGCGCTCCTCCTCCCTCTTCCGCCGTATTGGGCTGTTCCGTTTCTTCCGTCCGTCGCTCTATCGACACAGCGAGTTCCCGCGCCGGTTGCGCGTCAACATAGGTTGAGATCCCAGCCCGCTCGTTTCCCTGCGTCCCGCCTTGAAGGCATGATCGACCAGGTCCGCCGAGCGGACTGAACGGAGCCGTTGGTACAGCGACCATTTTATCAGGCGGCGCCGCTGCGAACCCGGGTAAGAGTCGATCCCCGTGCTATGATTGCGCAACCCGGCCCCCAACTGTGTATCTGCTCGTCTGTTCCTGGCGTACCGCCGATGGCATTCATCCCTGCTGCCCTGATTCCCCATTGGCTGCGCACCTATGCCGCTGTGATACTGGCCGTGTCTCTAGCGGTCAACCTCATCACCAGCTTTTCCCTCTACGTGCAGGCGCTCACAATCCCTGGGATGAAGGGCACCTTCGATCTGTCCTACACCACGGTCTTCGTACTGGTGGTGGCCCTGTCGATATCCCGGGTCGTGTCCGGATTGCTGTCCGGCGCCGCCGCCTCCCGATACGGTGGGCGGTGGATGGTAATCTCCAGCATTTTCGTGCAGGCCGCGTCGATGGCGTTCCTGGGCTGGTCGCCCAGTTACTGGGTCGCGCTGGCGGCAATGGTCGCCGTGGGGGTGTCCTCGGGAGCCGCGCTGACCCCCATGATGGGAATGTTGGCGCCGTGGTTTCGCATCACCGATCGTGGAGTCGCGGCCGGCATCGCCGCGTCCGGCGGCAGCCTGGCGATCATTTTCACGGGCGTAATCGTACCGCCGTTGACCGGCGTCTTCGGCGACGAGGCCTGGAGGTACACCTGGTATGTGCTGGCCGCCACCAGCGTGGTGATCGGTCTGCTGTGCGTCAGCTTCATACGCGAAGCCTCACCCGCCGCGACGGCATCCTCCGGCGCGTCTGCCGCAGGCACGTCTTCCACGCCTGCCCCGGCGCGGCGTGGACCCGCCGGCTGGCCCGTACAGGTGTACACCAATCCCTATGTCTGGCTGATCACCGGCATGGCCTTTTGCTCCGGGTTCGTTCACGGGATCCTGACCTCCAGCTACGGCGCGTACCTGGAAGTGGAACACGGCATGGACGTGGCGGTCGTCGGCGCGTTGTTCATGCTCATCGGAGTCCTGAGCATCGGCAGCGGCGTCGGCTCAGGGGCATTGTCCGACCGGGTGGGGCGCGGGCTGGCTTTCGGCGTAACGTTCCTGATCGAGGTTGCCTGCCATGCCCTGTTCTGGCTGTTTCCCGAGCTGATTTTCTTCATCATCGCATCGGTGCTCGCGGGGTTCGCGTTGCGCGCGACCTACACCATATGCGCGGCGGCGGCTGGCGACTTCGTACCGGTTTTTATGGCGCCGGCCGCATTCGGATTAATGGGCATGGGCGCGGGCATTGGGGGTACAATTTCTCCCGCCATATCCGGCCCGATTGCCGACGCTACCGGCACGCTCCGGTGGTCATTCGCCATGGCCTCAGGGATCGCCCTCATCGGCGCCGGGCTGGGTTTCACCCTTCACATCATGACCCGAACTCGCGGTCAGGGCGAGACCGGCACGGCGTCGTCGCCGGCGCAACCCTGACGCCGCGTCGCGCTGGTTCGCACCGGGTCCACTGCAGGTGGTACGAATTTGACAGACGACAATAACCAAGACTTCAGCCGAGCGATGGTGGTGGTCGCCCACGCGGACGACGCCGAGTGGGGCTGCGCCGGAACCGTGGCCCGCTGGTGCGCCGAGGGCAAGCACGTCGTTTACGTGATCTGCACCGACGGCAGCAAGGGCACTCCGGATCCCACTGCGTCTCCAGATGACGTGATCCGGTCACGACGCACCGAGCAGGAAGATGCCGGCCGAGTGCTCGGGCTCGCCGACGTGGTGTTCTTGGGATACCCCGATGCCTACCTGCAGTCCAACCTGGAATTGCGCAAGGCCATCACCCGGGAGATCCGCCGGCATCGCCCCGACGTCCTGATCTGCATGAACCCCGTGCGCAACCTGGACGGCGACGGCTACATCGATCATCCCGACCACTTTGCCTCCGGCGATGCTGCCATGGGCGCCGTGTACCCGTCGGCGCGGGACCCGCTCACGTTTCCCGAGCTCCTCACCGACGAGGGGTTGGAACCGCACAAGGTGCTCGAAGTGTGGATTATGGGCCGAACTCACCCGGACCACTTCGTGGATGTTACCGATCATATCGAGACCGCCGTGGACGCCCTGCGCGCCCATCGGAGCCAGGTCGATCCCGCGGCTGCGGACCAGTATCTTCGGGAATGGCGCCGCCGCGATGGGCCCAGAATCGGCGTGGAATACGCCGAGGTGTTCAAGCGTTTTCGCCTCGGCTAGGTTGGCGTCCGCCTGGTCGCCACTGACCGGCCGGGCCGGACTCCGGGGTCGCGCCGGTAGTACGAACCCGCGGCCGATGCCAACGTAAACTTATTGACATCCTACCCTTCCGGCTATACGATTCTAATCTGATAATCGTTCCGCAGTTGGGCAGCCGTAGGCGGCCGTTCCAATTGCGAGGGTAACGGTTATTGCGGTATATTTGCATCACAAAGAATCGGTCAATCGGGACCCCGTTCCCGAGGTACACGAAAGGAGGAACCAATGGCAGGAAGCAACGACATCGCACTGATGGCGCACCTTCTCCGCCGGGCCGGCTTCAGCGCCAGCCGCGACGAGATCGAAGCCGCTGCTGCGAAGGGCTATGACACCGTGGTGGAGGAGCTGCTGAGCCCCGGCGGCGCCTCGGGCGTCGAAGACGACCTGATGCTGCGCTACCACCCCACCTACAACCACCCGGGCGCCATCGAGATCAACATCCAGAACTGGGTGTATCGCATGGTCAACACCGAGTACCAGCTCAAGGAGAAGATGGCCCTCTTCTGGCACATGATCTTCTGCGCTGGGCACTCCAAGATCGACTCCGGCGAGGAAATGGGCCGGATGGTCCAGATGTTCCGCGACAAGGGCATGGGCAACTTCCGGGAACTGCTGATGGAACTTTCCACCAGCCCCGCCATGGTCTACTACCTGGACAATTGCGAGAGCCACAAGACGGCCATCAACGAAAACTACGGCCGTGAGCTGCTCGAACTGTTCTCCATGGGCGTCGGCATGAACGAGGGGTTCAACTACTCCGAGGACGACGTCAAGGCCACCGCCCGCGCGTTCACCGGCTGGAACATCGCCCCTCCGTATCCGCCGTTCCCCTACGGCCGCAGCCCTTGGGAATTCCGGTTCGACCCCGCCGACCACGACGACGACGAAAAGACGTTCCTGGGTCGCACGGGCAATTGGAACGGCGATGATATCCTGGACATCATCGCCGACCAGCGCGCCACCGCCCGCTTCATCTCCCGCCACCTGTACAACTACTTCGTCGCCGACGAGGTGCCGGTTCCCAGCTGGCGCCAGACCCCGCCGAAGGACGGGGGCCTGTTGGACGCGCTGGAGCAGGCGTATTTCGACAACGGCCACAACGTCACCGAGATGCTGCGCACGCTGTTCACCTCCGACTCGTTCAAGAACGCCCGCTACGCCAAGGTGAAGAACCCGGCCGAAATGGTTGCCGGCACCCTGCGCATGGTCGGCGACCACCGCGACGAGATCAAGCCCGGCATGTTCGAGCTCAGCCAGGAGCCCAAGTACATGGGCATGGACCTGATGAACCCGCCCACCGTCGAGGGTTGGCACACTGGCCACGAGTGGATCGACTCCGGCACCCTGGTCGAGCGCATCAACTTCGCCGCCGACTACCTGGGCCGCACCGAACTCCCCGGCGTCCAGAGCATGATCTCCAAGCTCATGTCCCAGGGCGATAGCCTCAGCCCCGAACAGTTCGTCGACACCTGTGCCGACCTGGTGGGCTGCCTGAACCTCTCCGAGGACACCCGCGAGCAGCTCATCGACCACGCCGGCCGTGGTGGCAACCTCACCCACGGCTCCGACGCTGAGCGCGCCGAGTTCGCCCGCCGCTCCGGCGAGATGTTCCAGATCATCGCCTCCACCTCCGAGTTCCAGTTCGAGTAATCGGCGACTATTCCGACGTTGGCCGGCCCGGCGCATCAGTAATCCAGCGACGGCCCGGCCAACCCCAACGCTACGACCAGATACCCAAAACGGAGGACTATCAAATGGTCTCTACCAACAAAGATAACGTTCTGGTGGTGCTCTCGCTGTCCGGCGGGAACGACGGCCTGAACACCGTCATTCCTTACAACGACGGCCACTACCGCGACTTTCGCCCCAACCTGGGCGTGGACGCCGAGCAGGTCATCGATTTGAATGGCGAGATCGGCCTGCATCCCACCATGCGTCCCCTGAAGAAGTACTGGGACGAGGGCAAGCTCGCCGTATTCCTCGGCATCGGCTACGCCAACCCCTCCTATAGCCACTTCCGCAGCATGGACATCTGGCACACCTGCGAGCCCGACACCATCGGGACCGAGGGCTGGCTCGGCCAGGTCATCCACGAGCTCGACCCGAAGAACGAAGGCCAGGGCATCACCGGCGTGAACTTCGGTCGCGGCCTCCCCCGCGCCCTCGCCAAGGAAGGCGTGCCGGTGGCTTCCGTCGGCAACCTCGAGACCTACGGCCTGCTCACTGGCATCGAGGGTGATGACCAGCGCGCCGAGGCCCTGGACCTCTTCAGCAAGATCTATGCCCCGACCATCGGGCAGGGTTTCGTCAGCGACTACCTGCGCTCCACGGGCACCTACGCCCGCATCGGCGCCGATATCCTGGCCACCGCGCCGCCGAAGTACACCTCCAACGTGGAGTACTCCAGCACCACCGTCGGCCAGTACATGAAGAACATCGCCCAGACTCACCTGGCTGACCTGGGAACCCGCGTGCTCTTCACCACCAGCCCCTACAACGGCTTCGACACCCACGCCAACCAGGCCCAGCTCCACAGCGGCCTGTGGACCGACGTGTCCGCCAACGTTGACACCTTCATCACCGACCTCCGCGAGCATGACGCCAGTGACAACGTCATCACGTTCATGTTCTCCGAGTTTGGCCGCCGCATCGGCGACAACGGCTCCGGCACCGACCACGGCGCCGGCTCCGTGGCCTTCATGGTGGGCGAGAAGGTCAAGGGCGGCATCTACGGTGTCTACCCGTCCCTAGCTCCAGCCGATCAGGAAGAGGGCGGCAACCTCCGGTCCAATATGGACTTCCGCCAGGTTTACGCCACCGTCCTGGAAGACTGGATGGGTCTCGACTCCAACCCCATCAACCGCGGCGTCTTCGAGAAGGTCCCCTTCCTGTAGGCCAACGGTTTCGAACCAACGAGGCGGAGGGCCGTCGCTGGACGGCGAACCCTCCGCCTTATCCTGAAGAATGACGACACAAAAAGAGGGAAGTCTATGAGTACCCATCTCTTTGGCCTTGTGGATATTGCCTTCCCTTATAGCCATTCCGTTGGCCGCAATGAGTTCAATGGCACCGGGTTCCGCAATCCGGTGGACATGGCTATCGACAATGAAGGCAAGGTCTTTGTCCTGAACCGCTCCTACGAGAACCGACCCGACGGCGTGCACGTAACCGTGGCCACGCTGAGCGAGGATTACGTGAGCGAGTTCAGCCAGTTCGGCGAGGCGCCGGGCGACATGTACTGGCCCACCTCCTGCGCCCTCGACGGCGGCAACAACCTGTACGTCGCTGACGAGTATCTCAATCGCATCACCATCTACACCGAGGACGGCGACTACGTTTCCCATTGGGGCGAGGCTGGAAACGGCCCTGGCCAGTTCGATGGACCGTCCGGCATCTCCATCGTTGGAGATACCATGTGGGTGGTCGACAGCAAGAACAACCGCGTCCAGAGCTACGGACTCGACGGCTCCTTCAAGAGCCAGTTCGGAGAAGCCGGTTCCGGAAACGGCCAGTTGAATCTGCCCTGGGGCATCTGCCTCGACAACGACGGCCTCATCTATGTGGCTGACTGGCGCAATGACCGCATCCAGGTGTTCAACCAAGCCGGCGACTGGCAGGCCAGCTACGGCACCAGTGGCGACGGCCCCGGCCAGTTCAAGCGGCCCAACGCCGTGTTCGTGGACAACGATGGCGACATCTATGTCTGCGACCGCGAGAACGACCGCGTGCAGATCCTGGCTCCCGACGGACGCTTCCGCGCCCAGCTCAAGGGTGACCATCAGATCTCGGATTGGGGCAAGAGCAAGCTCAACTCCAACCCCGACATGATCCGCCAGCGGACCATGGCCATCACCAACGATGGCGGCTCCTTCGAAAAGGTGTTTGCCAACCCGTGCGCCGTGCGCGTCACCGCTTCCGGTCAGATCGCAATCCTCGACCACACCCGTGGCCGGATCCAGGTCTACCAGAAGGAAAAGGAACCCGTACTGCTGTAGCAGCCGGAGAAAGCTTCCAAAGAGTAGGGGCGAATGAAAATTCGCCCCTATTTTCGTTTGTTGCGGTGTTGATCCCCGGTCTAGGGCAACACCGACGGATTTGGCCGCCGTCTATTCTTCCGGCCCCTTCGGCATCCCGGCGTCGATCCAGGCCGCAACCTCTGCAGCCTCCGCGCGCGAAAGGAACGGACCCCGCAGCGGCATCCGGCCGAAGGTGCCACAACCCAGGCGCAGTGAACGGACCAGGTGAGTGTCAACTCCCGGCACCCCGGGCTCAATGGACGGATACCCGTTGAGCACCGACGCGGCCAGTTCCTCCGGCGTCTCCCACCAGTATTCGTGAATGCCGGGATAGGGCTGGCGGCCGTGCCGGTCGATCCAGCGATCCATGATCGTGTCCAGCAATTCTTTGACCCGCGGCCAGTACACGGGGGCGGATTCGTTCTGTTGGGCGTCGGTGCTCATTTTGCGGCGGTCTCCGGTTGATGATACTGAAATCGGATTTGCGATTGACGTTTGAAAATCAGCGCGGATGCTCCTGCACCGACTCGCGCTTCAGGAGTTCGATTGCGTGCGGCAACACGGGCAGGATCACGTCCAGGCATTCGCCGACGCCCCGGGGACTTCCCGGCAGCGTGATGATCAGCGTCTGCCCCCTGATGCCCACAACGGAGCGGCTCAGCATCGCCATGGGTGTGAACTTGAGGGTCTGCGCCCGCATGGTTTCCGCCATGCCGGGCACCTCCCGGTCCATGGCGCGTAACGCCGCTTCGGGTGTGACGTCTCGCTGGCCCATTCCGGTGCCGCCGGTGCTGACGACCAGGTCCACGTCACCAGAGTCGGCCCACTCACTGAACCGCGCGGTGATGGTGTCTGCGTCGTCCGGCACCACCTCGTAGCGAACTTCGTCGTATTCCGGCGCAGGCAGCTTGTCCCGAATGGCCTGCCCGCCGGTATCTTCACGTTCGCCTCGGGCGCCCGAGCTGCTGATGGTGAGAATTGCCAGACGGTACATTTCGCGGTTCGGCACAACTGTTTGGAGGAGGGTGTGACGGGCGCAATGATACCACACGGCCAGCCGAGTTCAGGTTCCAAATGTGCCAGCGCCGGCGCGCGTCGTTGACACTGCAAAGAGGCAGTACGTATAGTAATCGGGCGTCCTGGACCGCCTTCGTGGTGGCGTGGTCATTCATGTGCTGACTTGCCGCCCTTCGGTACTCTGAACCGGGCTGCGCCAAAACCTGTATGAGTTCCGAACCCACCAATTGCGTATTCTGTGAGATCGTGGCCGGCCGCGAACCGGCGCGGATCCGATATCTGGATAATGACCTGATCGCCATCGTCAACCGACTCACGTGGGTGCCGGTCATGCTGCTCGTCATGCCGCGCCGCCACATGTCGCAGCTCGAGATGTGGAGCAGCGGGATTATGTCCCGCCTCGGCGATGTCGCGGCCACCCTCGGCTGCATGTATTGCCCCAACGGTTTCCGCATACTGTCCAACTTCGGGTACGATGGATTGCAAAGCCAGTCCCACGGCCACGTACACGTCATCGGCGGTCAATTCCTCGGCCACTACGCTTGAAACGCTTCCGACCGCACCACCCCTGAATCCAAGGAGACTTCCTCGCTATGCCTGAAACCGTTCTCTACGAAAAGACCGGGACCGACAACCACGTTGCGGTCATAACGCTCAACCGGCCCGAGTCGTCCAACGCCATCAACCGCCAGCTCCGGCAGGACCTGCGGGAAGTTATCGACCACTTCGATAACGAGGACGACGAGGCCTGGGTGGCCGTGATCACCGGCGCCGGGCGCAATTTCTGCGCCGGCCGCGACCTGAAGGAGCGCGCCTCCGATAACGCCGAAGGCGTCCAGGCTCGCGCTGAGAACAGCATGTCCCCCAACAAGCCCCACATGTGGGAGCGGCCGGTGAAGCCTCTGGTGGCCGCGGTCAATGGAGCCGCTGCTGCCGGTGGTTGGTCCATCGCCCAGATGTGCGACGTTCGGCTGGCCGCGGACAATGCTCGCCTCGGCATCACTGAGACCAAATGGAGCCTGATGCCGCCTTTCGCCATCGAACTCACCAAGATGATCGGCATTTCCAATGTGTTGGAACTGGTGATGACCGCCGACCTTCTTCCGGCCGAACGGGTCAAGGAAATGGGTTTCCTGAACAAGGTTGTGCCCGCCGACGAACTCGTGCCCGAAGCTGTGAAGATGGCCGAGAGCATCGCGCAGAACGCTCCGCTGGCGGTTCGGACCATCAAGGACCTGGCCTACAGCAGCCTGGACATGTCCATCGCCGAAATCAGCGCCAAGACCTATGTCGCCTACGACTACATCCTTACGACGCAGGACAGCAAGGAGGGCCCGCGCGCCTTCGCCGAGAAGCGGCGCCCGAATTGGCAGCTCAAATAGCCCCATCCCGCCGTCGCCGTATCACGAACAGGCCAGCCATACTTCAGGAGGAATGACATGACCACGCAAGTGCAACCCAAGAGCCGAAACGTCACCGCCAACGGCATCAACCTGCACTACCTTGACTGGGGCACGGAGGGCCAGCCGCCCCTGGTGATGTTGCACGGCCTCCGTGGCCACGCCAACGTCTGGGCCGACGTCGCCGAGGCGCTCTGCGGCGACTACCACGTCTATTCGGTCGACCAGCGTGGCCGTGGCGACACCGATCACGCTCCCGGCGGAGACTACTCCACCGAGGCTTTCGTGGCCGATCTGCTGGGCTTTGTCGACGCCATCGGCCTCGACAAGTTCGTCCTCTTCGGCCATTCCATGGGCGGCCGCAACAGCATGGCTTTTGCCGGCGCGCATCGCGAAAGGCTGGAGCGCCTGTGCGTCGTGGATATCGGACCGCGCGTAGAGGCCACCGGCGGCAACCGCATTACCGAGGAGTTGCGCGGCCTGCCGCCCGGGTTCGACAATTTTGAGGATGCCCTGGCGCACGTTCAGGCAGCCAACCGATTCGCATCCGAGCCGGTTATGCGCCGCCGTCTGACTGGTCAGACCCATCAATCGGCCGACGGGAAGATCAGTTGGAAATTCGACCCGGCAATTCGCGAGCAGCGCATCAATGGCACGGCCGCTCCCTCAACCGACCTGTGGCCGGCGCTGGACAACATCACCTGCCCCACCCTGATCGTGCGCGGAACCGAAACCGACCTGCTCACCCAGGAAACCGCCGATCGCATGGTGGCGACCCTGGCCCAGGGCAGCATGGTGAACGTCGAGCGCGCCGGCCACATGGTGTTCGAGGACAACCCTTCCGATTTCATCGCCGCCGTAAAGTCCTGGCTGGCGGACTAATTCGCTTGGTTTTCGGCGTCAACGGCCGTTCTCGGAGACGGGAACGGCCGTCAGCGTGCGCCGTGCTACAATTCGCTCATTCCATTACGACGGCCTGCGTGTCGCCGAGGTAACCTGCCATGAAAATCTCTTTTTTCCACCTGATGCCCTACCAGGACCTGCCGGACGATTTCGCCGATCAACACCATTCCGCATGGGTTGACCTTCCCAACGAGAACTTCGACCCGGCCAAGGGCAACGAATACTACCAGCAATACATCGACCAGTTGCGTTACGCGGATGAGGTCGGCTTTGACGGCATCTGCGTCAACGAGCACCACAACAACGCGTATGGCATCATGCCGTCGCCGAACTTGATCGGCTCGGTGCTGGCCAATTCCACCAACAACGGGGCGGTTATCGTTCTCGGCAACAGCCTCGCCCTGTACAACCCGCCGGTGCGCGTCGCCGAAGAGATGGCGATGCTCGACGTTATTTCCAACGGACGCCTGGTCGCCGGGTTCCCGGTGGGCACGGCCATGGACACGACGTTCTCTTACGGCCAGGTCCCCATCACCCTGCGCGATCGCCACACCGAAGCGCACGACGTGATCATGCAGGCCTGGACGCAGCACCGGCCCACCATCTTCAACGGCAAGTACAACAAGCTGCGTTACATCAGCATCTGGCCGCGCCCAATGCAGGAGCCTCATCCGCCGGTATGGATCCCCGGCTCAGGCAGCCTGGAAACCTGGGACTGGGTCCTGGACCGGGACTACGTCTACTGCTACCTCTCCTACTACGGGTACCTGCGCGGCCACAACATCGTCAAGGGTTACTGGGAACGGGTTGCCGAGCGCGGTATCGACGACAACCCGCATCGCCTCGGCTTCCTCCAGTTGGTGTGCGTCTCCGAAACCGACGAACAGGCGGAGAAGGACTACGAGGAGCATGTGAAGTACTTCTACGAGAAGATGCTCCGCGTGTACCCGCCCTTCGCTGAATCGCCCGGCTATCGGTCCCTCGAGTCCATCCGCAAATCCCTGCGCCCGCAGATGGGTGAAGAGGCCCAGCGCACCGCCCAGGAAAACAGCTGGAAGGACTACATCGAACAGGGACACGTCATCGGCGGCAGCCCCGAAACCGTCCGGCGCAAGCTGACCGAAGCCTGCGAACTGCTGCGCGTGGGACATCTCATGGTCCTGCTCCAAATCGGCAGCATGCCGCCGGATCTGGTGCGGAAGAACACCGACCTGTTCGCCAACGAAGTGATGCCTCACATCAAGGGCCTGTTCAACGAATACGATGACCCCTGGTGGCCCGAGCGTCTCAAGTCGAGCACTGCCGAGGCTGTCGGCGACTGATCCTTTCCGATGCCATGCCTCTCCGGGATGCCGACATCACCGCAGCTGTGGCGCGCGCTTTGGCTGCCTCCAGGGACCCTGCCCAACCCGCAGATGACGGCAGGTCTCCGGAGAAATATGCTCAACTGAGCAGCGATTTCCGGGCGAGCGCCTGGCGTCACCTCAACGAGGACGGCGATTTGCCCCAGGCGTCCAGTAAGGCTTGGGGCATGGTCGCCGAAACCGTCAAGGCCGTTAGCGCTCAACACGGTGGGATCATCCATGCCCACCGTTCGATATGGCATGTCATCCGTGAGCTGAGCCACCTGGTCGGTGAGACTGGCGACGAGCGGACGCAGGCTTGGATGAACAACGCTTTCAGTCGGGCCCGTTCGCTGCACACGAACTTCTATGAAGATGAAGAAGCGCAGCCTGAGGTGGCTGCGGGGATCGCGTTGTGCGAGGAACTCTCCGACCGTCTCTACGAACTCTTCTGGCCAAGTCGTTCCCATGATTCTGCGCCCCCGAATACCGAGGTCAACCCATGAGCGAAAAACTCCAACAGGGCGATCGCCTGCCCGAACTGTCCCTGTACCTGATCGACGACGGCAAACTGTCCCTCCCCGGTGACATGTCGTCCCGCTACCTGGCGGTTCTCTTCTACCGAGGCGTGTGGTGACCCTACTGCTCGCGGCAGTTGGCCGCGTGGCAGTCGCAACAGGATTCCCTTGCCGAGATGGGGTTGTCCATCATCGGCGCCAGCGTGGAACCCAAGGAAATCGTGGAGGAAATGGCCACCAAATCGGGCGTCACTTTCCCCATGGCCTACGGCGTAACCCGCGAGCAGGCCGACATCCTCGGGTCCTGGTGGTCCGACGATCGCGGAGGATACATCCAGCCCACCGAATTGTTGCTCGGCCGCGGGGGCACCGTGCTGGGCTCTATGTACGCCAGCGGCCCGGTCGGTCGCGTGAGCCCGGATGAGGCCGTGTACTTCATTCAGGGCCGCGAGCGCGCCCGGTTGCGCAGCCAATAGATTTCAGAGTGACGGGTCGAAGGCCCGTCACTCTCCAGGTTCCACACGAACCGCGCATACCTTGTACTCAGGGATCCGGGAGTCTGGATCGTACACGGCGTTGGTCAGGAAGTTCGCCGCCGAGTCGCTCAGGCGCACGAAAGGTATGAAGATCTCGCCGGTGCGCATGCGGTAGGTGTATCGCGCCACTCCGTTGAGTTCACCACGCCGGGAGCGAACCCTCACGCTCCCTCCGTCGCGCAGACCGAACCGCTCGCCGTCGGCGGGATTGACCGATACCTCGAGATCCGGCGCCCGCGCCAGCAGATTGCCCACGCGCCGCGTGATGGTACCGCCGTGCCAGTGGTACAGCACTCTTCCCGTGTTCAAGACCAGGGGGAACCTTTCCGTGGGAGTTTCCGCCGCCACCGGCCCCTGCTCGTAGGCTACGAATTTGGCCCGTTCGCCCCTGGGGAAGTCTTCTCCATAAAGGTAGCTGGTACCGGGATGGTCCGGCGTCGGGCAGGGCCATTGGATGCCGCCTTCTGCGTCCAATCGCTCGTAGGAAATCCCCGCCAGCAACGGAGTCAGGCTGGCCATCTCCGCGAAAATCTCGGACGGATGCCGGTAGGCGAACTGATCCGTCACCGGCAATCCCAGCCGATCGCCGATTCGCGTCGCCAGATCATCGACAATAGCCCAGTCCGGCCGGCTTTCGCCCACGGGTTCAACCACTTGCCGGACCCTCTGCACGCGGCGTTCGCTGTTCGTGAAAGTCCCGTCCTTCTCCGCGAAGGTGGTTGCGGGCAATATGACGTCCGCCAGCCTGCCCGTTTCGTGCATGAAAATGTCCTGCACCACCAGGAAGTCGAGCTTGCGGAACAGTTCGTCGGCTCGGTTGAGGTCAGGTTCGCTGAGCAAAGGATTTTCGCCGGTGATGTACATTGCCCGCACGCCGTCCGGTTGGCCGATGGAATCCACCATGTCGGTCACAACCCGTCCCTCGTGGTGGGGTAGCGCGTCGCTGGCGCCCCAGGCCTGAGCGAACTTCTCCAGCGTTTCGGGTCGAAGGCTCTGGTAGCCGGGCAGCGAATCGGGAACGCAACCCGCGTCGCCGCATCCCTGCACGTTGTTCTGGCCGCGCAGTGGCGAAATGCCGGAACCCGGGAAGCCCATTTGCCCGGTGACCAGCGCCAGGTTGAGCACCGAATGCACGTTGGCAGTCCCGTTGGTGTGCTGGGTCAGTCCCATTCCCCATATCAGACAGGCGCCCCCGCGATCGGCATCAGCGCCTCCCAGCCGGGGAACCGGGGGCCGCGCCACCATGCGTGCGGCAGCACGGATGTCGTCCGCAGAAACTCCGGTGATCGCGGATGCCCGCTCCGGCGTGTAATCGTCGATCACGGAATGCCACTCGCTGTAACCCTCGGTCCGCTGTCTCACGAACCCGTCGTCGGCCAGGTCTTCCGTCACCACGACGTGTGCCATGGCATTCAGCAGGGCCACGTCCGTGCCGGGGTACGCCCGCAGCCACAGGTCGGCGTAGTCGCACATGTCGATGCGACGCGGGTTGATCACGATCAGCCTGGCGCCCCTTTCCACCACGGCGCGGCGCATCCGCGAAGCGGCCACCGGATGGTTGGATGTAGGATCGCAACCCATTACCACCAGGCAGCCGGCGTTTTCGTAGTCGGTGTAGGAGTTGCTCGTCGCTCCGCTTCCCAGCGAGGTCAGCATCGCGGTGACCGACGGCGCATGACACAAACGCGTGCAGTGGTCGATGTTGTTGCTGCCCATCACCAGCCGGGCAAACTTCTGCTGGACGTAGCCGTCTTCATTCGTCGCCTTGGCGGAGCACAGTGTTCCAAAAGACTCGCCCCGGTACTCGGCCAGGCGCGAGGCCACCAGGTCCAGCGCTTCGTCCCAGGTCGCTTCCCGGAAATCCCCGGTGAACCGCTCGCCCTCGCGTATCAGCGGCGCCTTGATCCGGTCGCCGTGCTGCACAAAGGTGTAACCGAAGCGCCCCTTCACGCACAGCATCCCGACGCTGGACAGGTTTTCCGGGTCATCATGCGAGGCAATGATCCTGCCTGCCTGCGGCCCTTCGGTCGCGCCGTTGACCTCCAGTTTGATGCCGCAACCGACTCCGCAGTAAGGGCAAGTCGTCTTGACCTGATGGGTCGGAGTTCCGAGGTCGGGAGGCGCTTTGACGCTGATGGCACCGGTGGGGCAGACACTGAGGCATTGCCCGCACGTGGTGCAGATGCTCTGGGCCAGGGGCTTGTCCCCTGCCGTCGCGATGCGAGCCGACCCCCCGGCGCCCAGCACGTCGATGGCGCCGATGAACTGGTGGCCGGTCTGGCACGCGTTGACGCATCGGGCGCAAAGGATGCACGCGTCCATGGCGAGATTGAACACCGGGTTGGAATCGTCCGTCGGCTGTCGTTCCCGTGACGCCCATCGGGTGCCGGAAACGCCGTGTAAGCTGGCGGCGTCCGACAGCAAACCGTACCCTTCGCTCGACCTCGCAGTTCCGCCCGCTTCGCCAACCATGCCCAGCGTGAGCTCGATCACGCCGGACCGGATGCGCCTGGCGTCGGCGGAATCGGTGCGGATCACCATCCCGTCGCTGGCCGGCGTCGAGCAGGACGCGGGGAATCCGCGGATGCCATCGATCTGGACCAGGCAGGTGCGACACGCACCGATGGCCGGCATGTCAGCATCCTTGCACAATTGGGACAGCGGAACAGCCGCCGCATTGACGGCGTCCAGCGCGCTGGCCCCGGCCGGCACGCTCACCGGGTTGCCATCAACCGTTACGTTGATCGTTGAACTGCCGACGACCATCACTGCCACCCCCGGTCTTGTTCCCCTTTACGGTTGCTGTTTATGAGATGGCGTTATCCCAACCGAGGTCAACCCTCAAAGTAGCCTTCCTCCTGGAAGATTTCCGCCAGCCGCGCCACACCCTCGCGTATTTCCTCCGGGGAGTTGTGGCTGTAGGTCAGGCGCAGGTGATTGTTGCGCCCGCGATCCGAGCGGAACATGCCGCCCGGATTGTATTTGACGTCCCGCTCGGTTGCTTTGGCCAGCGTCGACCAGGTGTCGGCGTTTTCGGGCAGCTTCACGAACATCATCATGCCGCCGTGCGGGTGGGTCCATTCGCAGAATGACGGGAAGTTGCTCTCCAGGGCGCCAATCATCGCATTGCGCCGGGCCAGCAGCGCCTGCCGAACGGCTTCAATGTGCTCGGCCTCGTGCGCCCGCATGTATTCGTACACCATAGTGGTCGCCAGGTGGCTGACGCTCCGGCGCGGCAGGTTTTCCGCGTTGACCTGTGGCAGCGCCTCTTTTACGCCCGGCGGTAGCACGCCGAAGCCGACGCGCAGCCCGCACCCCAGCAGCTTGGTGAACGAGGAAACGTAAAAAACGTCCCCCTGATCGCTGATGCCGGACATGGCCTGGGGCAGCGGGTCGCCGTCGATGCGGAAGTCCGCGTAGGATTCGTTCTCCAGCACCGGCACTCCGTACTTCTGGGAAACTTCCAGCAGCGCCCGTCGCCGCCCGTCTGGCACCGTGAATCCCAGTGGGTTCTGGTACACCGGTATCATCCACACGAACTTGGCGCGCCGCCCTGAACTCTCCAGCGACGCCAGCGCGTCCTCCAGCGCGTCCGGAAGCATGCCGTCCTCATCACCCGGTACGTGAATAGGTTCCGCGCCACGCTCCATCATCATGCGCAGGCTGCCCATGTAAGTGAATTCCTCCACCAGCACGGCGTCGCCCGGATTGATGAATGACTCCAGGATGATCGATATCGCTCCCCCGGCGCCGTCCGAGATGTAAACGTCATCCGGCGAGGCGTGATAGCCGCGGTTGCTCGCCAGCCGCTCGGCGACCATTTCCCTGAGGCCGACGTGTCCGCCCGGCGGCGGATAGCCCGCCAGGGACGCGGCTCCGTTGGCTTCGAGCCCGGTCCGGATGGCGGCCAGGTACTCGTCGCCGTCGACCACTTCCGGCACCGCGTTGGTGATCGAGAAAATATACTTCACCGACGCGCTCGCTCCCGGCGGCGTCGCCACTGACCTGGGCAAATTGCTGGAAAACATCGATGCGTAATCGACCATATGTGGCCTCCAGTTACTGCGGTGAGCGTATGGTATCAGATACGGCGCTTTCTTTAGCCCGGTTTCGAGTCGCCGTCCTGGACCATTGCGATCTCACACGGCAGTCTTGAGCCGTTGCGCTACGCCTTCCCTCACCAGCGGTATCAGTTCCCGTCCGTAATCGGCGGCGTCAGCCAACGGGTCGAACCCGCGAATGATGAAAGCGCTGCACCCCAGGTCGTAGTATGCCAGCAGGGCGTCCGCCACCTGCTGCGGCGTGCCCACGAGGCACGTCGTACTGCCCGAGGCCCCGCTGGCGGCCGCTATGGGCATCCATAGCCGTTCATCGTGCACATTTCCCTCGGACGCGAAACGCAACAGACGCCATGCCCCTTCTGACTGCGGCCGCGTCGGGACGCCCGGTGTGATCCGCCCGGCCGTCGCCTGCTGGATCCGTCCCAGGATCTCTTCCGCCCGCTGCCAGGCCTTCTCCTCCGTCTCGGCGATAATGGGTCGCGCCGACAGGCTGAACCGCATGTCCGCCGGATCCCGACCCGCCGCGGCCACTCGCTGGCGCACGTCGGCGATGCGTTCGGCTATTGATGCCCGAGGCTCTCCCCACAAGGCGAACAGGTCTGCGCGCCGGCTGGCGGCATCCAGTGCCGCATCAGAGGCCCCGCCGAAAAACAGCGGGACGTGCGGATGTTGCCGGCAACGAGCCTGGCTGTACGCGGATTGCAACTGGTAGAACTCGCCGTCGTGGTCGAAGGGTTCCGTCTCCGTCCAGATGCGCCGCATCACATCCAGGTATTCATCCGTGCGGCGATACCGGGAATCGTGGTCCAGCCAGTCCCCGTCCTGCCGCTGTTCGATGTCGTTCCCGCCGGTGATGATGTGAAGGGCGATTCGCCCGTTGGTGAGTTGGTCCAGCGTCGCCGCTTTCCGGGCCGCCAGCGTGGGCGCCACGAAGCCGGGCCGGTGCGCGATCAGGTATCCCAACCGCTCGGTGTGCGCCGCCGCATATCCCGCCACCTCGAACCCATCGGGGGTCGACGAGGAATAGCCGGTCAGCACCATGTCGAAGCCTGCTTCCTCGTGGGTGCGCGCGAAATCCAGGATGTAGTCCGGATCAACACCCGACGGCACCTCTGCGCCCGGGTTGATCCCGCCGCCGAACAGGCTCAGCGTTGCTCCTCGGTTCGCCCGCGATTCGCGGACCACGCCAATCATCCCGATGATGGTCACGCCATCGTCGCCGTAGACGCTCGGAACCGTCCGTTGCGGTTGGCTCCCGTTGCCGTGGGTTTCGCTCATTGCTGCCATTTCTCCGTCGCGCTCGTGATGTGCGCCTAGTTTAGACCATTTCCCCTTGGTTGCGTTGACCCGCTAAATTGCAGATATAAACTATTCCATTTGGGGTTGACACGCATCTCCATTGGTTATACTATGTATTCAAGGTGCTGGGGGTACAGGGAACTCCCACCCACCCCGAACCCGATGGCCAAGCCGTCGTCACAACCGGAGGTTAGAAGTGGTTACGCTGGTTGAGCTGAACCATAGCTGGCATTTCCCCTGTAAGCGCCCTGTCGGTGGACCCGCGGTGGCATGACGATGCTCGGTGGTAGCTGGCAGGGTAAAACCCGTCACCCCGACGCATCCTTGGCGACGGGTAGAACGGACGACCAGCAACCGGGGCCTCGACTGTTTATCGGGCCCCGGTTTAGTTTTGCCTCCGCGCGATCCATCAGCCAGGACCCGGCCGGTTAGCCAGCCCCGGATGCTCTCAGCGCCGCCTGGTATTGCTCCGGAGTGTTCACGTCCCACAGCAACTCGGGCGCGCCCAGTTCTACCCTCTGCGTGGCTTCGCGGTGCCGCTCCGTGACCGCTCGCATACCCTGCGTCTGTTCGTCGATGGCGATCAGCTCCTGATAAAGGCTGCGGCCCACGATTATGGGATGCCCTCCCTTGCCGTCGCAGGTCGGTATCGTGATGAGTTTGCCGCTGGCGCTTCGATGAGCATCCAGCGCCTGCCGAATGACGGCGGCCGAGCGTGGCTGGTCCACGTTCAGCATCATGACGGCGCCGTTCGCTTCCACGCCGGGCTTGATGCCGTTGAGCCCGACCCTGATCGAAGTGGTCTTGCCCAGCGCGTAGTCGGAATTGATCACCCAGCGGACGCTGCCCAACTCGTAGACTTCGCGGTTCGCGCCGATGCGTGCCTGGAGTTCGTCCGACCGGTGTCCGAGCACCACCACCACCTCGTCCGCTCCCGCCTCGCGCAGCGCGACGATCTGGTGGATGATCAGTGACCGGCCGTGCCAATCCAGCAGGGCCTTCAACTGGCCCATGCGCCGGGAAACCCCAGCCGCAAGCAGGATCGCTGACGTAAATGGCGCCGCGCCGGTCATGTGTGGTTTACCGAACCGGAAGCGGTTGACGCTCGAGATTCGCCTGAGCCTCGTCCACCGCTATGTCCATCGCTGCCCGAGAGTTGCAACCACGACGCGAGACGCCGTTGCGTGGTTCAACAGGACGGCCTGATATTGGCGTGCCAACGGACCGGGTCATCCCAGAGTCAGTCCGCCGTCGCTCCCATCGCGCGGTTGGCCCGTTGCTCCGCGCGGTCCAGGTACCAATCGTCCATGGTCATCGGACTGCCCTTGCCGCCGCGCCGTGCCATAATGATCTCGGACATGATGCTGACTGCCAGCTCTTCCGGCTCCAGCGCTCCAATGTCCAGGCCGATGGGCGCGTAGACTTGGGCCAGCCGCTCCCTAGGCACGCCTTCCTGCAGCAGACGCTGGTAGATCATCAGCGTCTTGCGCCGGCTGCCCAGGAGCCCGATGTAGCGGGCCTTCGTGGTTAGCGCCGACTCCAGCGCCACGTCGTCGAACCAGTGGCCCCGGGAAGCCACCACGATGAAGCTGTTGACGTTGACGTCCAGGTGCTGTGCCCAGTCGGTGTAGGGCGTGACGATGGTCTCTTCCGCGTAGGGGAACCGCTCGCCGTTGGCGAAGTCTTCGCGGTCGTCGACGATGTACACCCGGTAGCCCAACCGGTGCGCCAGGTCAGCCGTGGCCTTGCCCACGTGCCCGCCGCCCACCATAACCAGCGTCGGCGGGGTCGTGAAACCCTCAACGAAAAGCTCGGTCTGGTCGTCGATGGTCACCGATTCGTTCGCGCCAACCGCCGCCACTCGACCCGCGGTTTCCAGCGCGATTTCGTCCAGTTCCGCGGTTCCAATGCCGCCGGCGATGGATCCGTCGGAACGCAGCAGCAGCTTTGCGCCAAGCCGCGCCGTGTCCCCATCCGACCGGACTATCGTCGCCAGCGCCGCCGGTTCGGCGCCGTCGTAGGCACCCAGCAGTTCCGACCCGATGTCGGTGAAGTCGTCGCCATCCCAGAAAGGCTCTAGGTAGAAGTACATCGTGCCGCCGCAAACCAGGCCGTCGCGTGCCGCGATGTCCTCATTCAGGTAATAGTCCTTGAACTCTGGCCCGCCCTGGCTGCGCAGGATTTCGCGCGCCGCGAACCAGATGTCGCCCTCCACGCAGCCGCCGCCCAGCGTGCCCACGGCTGTGCCATCCTCTCGCACCAGCAGCATCGCTCCCGCCTTCTGCGGCGTGGATCCCTTGGTCCTGACCACCGTGGCCAGCACACACGGATTCCCCGATTCCAACTGATTTACCGCTTCCTGAATTACCTCGCGCACGCTATCACCTGCCTGATGCCCGATTCAGTCGGGCAAGTACGCTGTTTGACGCCGGAACCCACCGTTCCATGGGCCCTGATCCCGAGCCTCATTATACAGCAAGCACGTTTCGTATTCGCGATGTCGGACCCGAGGCAATAGGGCCGGATTAACGGGCGCCGGCACTTCCCCGACACTCTGGAGTTCACGCTCTGGCGCGCGTCCCCGCGCTGGCACCCCCGTTGGGCCATCGTGTATCATTGTCAGCCATAAGTCCAGCGTGATTGAATTCGCCACTCCTCTCTTCCCAAATGGCGGTGACGATGATGACTGTCAACCAGCGAAGGGTTACCAAACCGGTATACGTCGGCGGAGTCAAGGTCGGCGGTGACGCCGATGTGACCGTCCAGTCCATGACCAAGACCGACACCCGGGACGTCAAGGCCACGGTCCGCCAGATTCACGAACTCGAGGAGGCCGGCTGCGAGATCATCCGGTCCGCGGTGCCCGACATGGAAGCCGCCAAGGCAATGGCGGAGATCAAAAAGCAGATCCGGATACCGCTCATCGCGGACATCCATTTCCACTACCAGTTGGCGTTGGAATGCGCTGCCGGCGGTATCGACTGCCTCCGGCTCAACCCGGGGAACCTGCGCAACGAGGATCAGGTGCGCCAGGTCGTCGCTGCGGCCAAGGAGCGGAACATCCCCATCCGCATCGGTGTCAACTTCGGTAGCCTGCCGCCCGTGGGTGGCATCGGCCGGACCCGGGGCTTCTCGCGCCACATGGACCTGGTGAACCGCCTGCCCAAGGCCGGCGAGGCCCAGACCGGCGACTACAGCGTCGTTGACCACATGGTGGCCACCGCGCTCTGGGAAATCAGCCTCCTTGAACAGCAGGATTTTGAGCAGATCAAGATCTCCATGAAAGCCTTCGACGTCCCCACCACCGTTGAGGCATACCGCCGTCTCGCCGAGATGGTGCCCTACCCGCTGCACCTGGGGATCACTGAGGCTGGAACTGCTAAGTCCGGCTCCATCCGCACCGCCGTGGGCCTGGGCGTGCTGCTGTACGAGGGCATCGGCGACACGATCCGCGTATCGTTGAGTGACGACAGCGTGGAAGAGGTGCTCGCCGGATACGAAATCCTGAAGTCGCTGAACCTGCGCGATAAGGGGACGACCATGGTCGCCTGTCCCAGTTGCGGGCGGGCCGACGTGGACATACGCAAGCTGGCCAACGACGTGGACGACCTGCTGAAGAAGACCGACAAGAACATCAAGGTCGCGGTCATGGGATGCGAGGTCAACGGCCCTGGCGAAGCCAAGGACGCCGACGTGGGCATCGCCGCCGGCGCCGGCCGCGCCATCATCTTCCGCAAGGGCGAGAAGGTCCGCGTCGTGCCCGAGGCGGAGATGCTCACCGCATTGATGGAAGAGATCGAAAATACCCCCGCTCATGCCTGACGGTCACGCAGTTCGCTGGCGGCTTTCATGACCTCCACCACCGCCTCCACCGCGGTCGCGATTGCCCCGGGCGATGTGGCGTCTCTGGAGGCCGAGGGTATCCCGCTGTTTCCCGCCGAGCGCGCCGCTTTGCGTCGCGACCTCCTCGATGCCATCGCCCGCATCCGCCCGATCCTGGAAGGCGACGCCGAGGCCAACGATGCGGCGGAGACACTGGCCTGGCCGTCTGTGGTCGCGCTCTACCGGGAGGGGCTTCTGTCGCTGAAGGTCCCTCGCGAATTGGGCGGCCCCGAGGTCGACTCTCACCTCTATCTCGAACTCTGCGATGAACTCTCCTACATCAATCCTTCCGGCGGCTGGTGCGCCTTCATCAACAGCACCAGCGCCGCGTTGCTCGGCGCCTTCCTGCCTGATGCCGGCGCCCGGCGCGTTTTTCGATCCGGGACGATGCCCATCGCGTCCGGCGCGTTGATCCCCCGCGGCCAGGCGACGCCGGTTGACGGTGGCTGGCGGGTGAGCGGGCAATGGCCCTTCGCCAGCGGATCCGCCCATTCTTCCTGGCTGCTGGCCGGTTTCCGCATCATGCGCGATGGCACGCCGGGCCCCGAACACATGGTGATGGGCGCGCCCATCGCAGATGTGCAGTTCGTGGACAACTGGCAGGTCATGGGCCTCAAGGGCACCGGCAGTCGGGACTTCGTGCTCGATGACCATTTCGTTGCCGAGGAAATGGCTTTCGACCTCATCACGACCGACCCTCGCAAGGGTGGGCCCCAGTTCTGGCTCGGTCGGCCCGGTTTCGTCACCCCAGACCACGCCGCATTTGCCCTGGGTGTTGCCCGCCGCGCCCTTGACGAAATCGCGTTGCAAGCCGGTTCCTATCGCCGCGGCTACCTGACCTCCACCATCGCCCAGCGTGGAGCGTTGCACCACGACCTCGGTAAATGCGACCAGCGGCTCCGCGCGGCGCGCGCCCTGTGCCGCGAAGCGCTGGATGAGGCCTGGGAGTTCTGCCTGCGTGGTGAGCGTCCCGACCTGGAGCGCCAGCTTCGTCTGCGCGGCGCCTGCGCCCACGCCACCGACGTGGCCTGCGACATTGCCGCGACCGCCTTCCGGTACGGTGGCGGCAGCGCCATCTACAACGACCGGGTCCTCCAGCGCTGCATGCGCGACATCAACGCGGCCGCCCAGCACTTTATGGTCAACACCAGCGCCTACGACAACCTCGGCCAGTTCCGGCTCGGCCTCCCCGACGTCAACCCGATGGGTTGATAATTCGACCCCTACCGTCCCTTCCCATTCCGCTTGATGGTGTGATCCATGCGCATCTCCCGATTAGTAACCCGTACCCTCCGCGACGACCCGCCCGAGGCCGAAACCGCCAGCCATCGCCTGATGCTGCGGGCGGGTCTCATCCAGCAGGTTGCCGCCGGGGTTTACGCCTACCTGCCCCTAGCCTGGCGCTCGATGCAGAAAATCGAGCAGATCGTCCGCGAGGAAATGGACGCCGCCGGCAGTCAGGAACTGCGCATGCCAGCGCTGCAGCCCATGGAACTCTGGGAGCAATCGGGTCGCGCCGCCGCTTTCGGTGACAACATGTTCTCGCTGGAGGACCGTCGCGGCCGGCCGATGGCTCTGGCCCCCACCCACGAGGAGGTTGTCACCAACATCGTCAAGGGCAACGTGCAGAGCTACCGCGACCTGCCGGTGATCCTCTACCAGATGCAGACCAAGTTCCGGGACGAGCCGCGCCCCCGCGCCGGCCTGGTGCGCGTCCGCGAGTTCACCATGAAGGACGCCTACTCCTTCGACGCCGGCGACGAAGGATTGGATGCGTCATATCAGGCCATGGCCCAGGCGTACCGGAACGTCTTCCGTCGCTGCAGCATCCCCGTGGTGATGGCTGAGGCCGACAGCGGCGCGATCGGCGGCAAGGACTCCCACGAGTTCCTGCTCCCCACCAATACGGGCGAGGACACGGTGATCACCTGCCCGGCATGCGGATACGCCGCCAACGCCGAGAAGGCCGCCGGCGTCTATCCCGACCAGTCCGTGCCCGACCCGATGCCCCTGGAAGAGGTCAGCACCCCGGGCATGAAGACCATCGCCTCCCTGTGCGAGTTCCTGGGCGTTGAGGAGGCGCAGACCCTGAAGGCGGTGTTCTACGCGGCCGACGGCGAGGTTGTATTCGTCACCATCCGCGGCGATCTCGAGGTCAACGAAGTCAAACTCAAAAACGCCCTCCACTGCAACGAGCTGCGCCTCGCCGAAGATGAGGAGGTCGCAGGCGCCGGTATCGTCGCCGGCTCGGCCTCGGCCATCGGCATCGAGAACATCCGGCGCATTGCCGACGAATCCATCACCAACGGGGGAAACTTCGTTGTCGGCGCAAACAAGGACGATACTCACTACCTCAACGCCAATTACCCTCGGGACTTTGACGCTGATCTGGTCACCGATATTGCCCTGACCGAACCTGGCCACCGGTGCGCCGGTTGCGGCGCCGGGCTGGAATTCACCCGGGGCGTCGAAGTCGGCCACATCTTCAAGCTGGGCACCTTCTTCAGCGAGGCCCTCGGCGCGTATTACCTGGACTCCGACGGCGAGCAGCAGCCCATCACCATGGGTTGCTATGGCATCGGCGTCAGCAGGATCCTGGCCGCTGCCATCGAGCAGAACCACGACGACCGCGGCATCGTCTTCCCGCCGCCCATTGCGCCTTACGATGTCCACCTCGTGGGCCTCAACATGTCCGACGAGGCTGTGGCCGAAGCCGCCACGGCCCTGTACGACCGCCTGCAGGCCACCGGCATCGAGGTGTTGTTCGACGATCGCGCCGACGCTGCGGCCGGCGTCAAGTTCAACGACGCCGACCTGATCGGTCTGCCCGTCCGCCTCGTGGTGAGCCCCCGCAACCTGCGCCAGTCGGCGGTGGAGATCCGTGGACGCACCTCCGAAGAAGCCCAGATGGTCGATCTCGGCAGCGTCGAGGATGCTGTCCGCCAGTTGCTCGGCTAACCGTCTTCGGCAACCACCAACAAAATTCAGGGGCGAATAATCATTCGCCCCTGCTTCTTGCCCGTGACCGTCCGTCGTTCCGGCGCAGCCTGCTGGTTTACGGCGCCAGTATCAGCTTGCCGAAGAAGTTCGTGGCTTCCATGTCGCGGTGCGCGTCGGCAGCATCGGCCAGCGGGTAGGTGCGGTGTATCGCCGGCTTTATCACGCCGCGGTTCAGGCTCGTCACGATCTGCCGCATGTCTTCGCGCGTGCCCATGTAACCGCCATAGACCTCAATCTGGCGGCTGAACAGCAGACCCAGGTGCAACTCGGTGCGCAGTCCGCTGGTGGCCCCGCAGATGCAGTACCGTCCGCCCGGCCGCAGCGCCCGGAACCCGTGGGCCCAGACATCCGCGCCCACGTGGTCCACCACCAGGTCGACCCCCGCACCGCCTGTGATCTCGCGCACGCGCTGGGTGATGTCTTCCTCGTTGTAGTTGATGACGTAGTCTGCGCCCAGGTTCCGGGCCAGCTCCGCTTTCTCCGGCGTGCTGGTGGTGGTGATCACCGTGGCTCCCACCACGTTCTTGAACACCTGGATCGCCGCTGCGCCGACGCCGGCCGACGCGGAAAACACCAGGGCCGTCTCCCAGGGTTGCAGTTCCGCCCGCCGCACCGCCATGTTCCACACCGGAAGGTAGGTGGTGGGTATCGCCGCCGCGTCCGCGAACGACACGTCGCCGCCCAGCTTGTACGCATTGACCTCCGGAACTGCCACCATTTCCGCGTAGCTGCCGTCCATCGCCGTTCCCAGGAACCTGCTACGGCGGCACAGCTCATCCCGGCCGGACCCGCACCATTGGCACACCCCGCACGAAAGCCTCGGATTGACCACTACCCGGTCGCCCACGCTCAGCGTGCTCACCGCGCTGCCCGTCGCCACCACCTCGCCGGCGGTGTCGCCTCCCAGGATCAGCGGCGGCGGGAACTCCCGTTCCAGCCCGCGCTGGCCTTCCCGTGTGAAGATGTCCAGGCGGTTCAGCGCGCTGGCTCCAACCTGCACCACCACCTCTGCAGGACCGGGGGTCGGGTCGGGCCGGTCCCCGTATTGCAGCACTCCGACGTCGCCGTGGGCTTCGATGTAGACCGCTTTCATCTTAGGTCGTTCCTCCTGTCATGCCGTCATTGTGACGGCGGGCGGCGGTTCTTGTAACAGTCCTTGCACAAAAACACCACCGCCAGGGTTTCATCATGGCTGGCGGCGCGCCCGCAACGCGGCGCATCGCTGTCCGGCGACCACGGTTGATGGAACGGGCCCCCGCACATCTGGCAGGTCGATCGGTGCGGGCCATTCAGCTCATCATTGCACACCACACAGTACACCGGGCCGGACACCTGGAAAATCGTTGCCACTTCACTACCTCCCTGCGGCCCGCTATCGACGGACCTGATCATGCCGTATTATTTGGCTCTTCGGCCCAATGTCGGGCCATCTCTTCTTCGTCGGCGCGGGACTTGGTCACCCCGTCCAGTCGTGCCGTGCGGAGCGCGCGCAAGGCCTCGCCCACCATTGGTCCGCCGGGCACGCCCAGAGCCAGCAGGTCGTCGCCCCGCAGCCGGGGCGCCACCGTCCACCACTCGCCCAGGTAGCGGTCGATCCGGTCCGCGACCGGCGTCGGCGCCAGCATCATTGCCGCGCGCAAGGCGTCGAGCGCCAGCCCATCCAGCAAGCCGCACACTTCGGACGGCTTCATAGCGTCCGACCCAGGGTCGGAAAGCTGGGGCGACAGTTGTCGGACTCGCACCGCATCGTCGATCACCCGTTCCCAGTCCGAGGGGGCGTTCAATCTCGCCGCCAATGCCGCCGCTTCTGCCTCGCTCATCGGCCAGGCCAGCACGGCTACCCAGGTGAGGGGTTCGTGCTGCATTGCGGCCGTTATCGCCAGGTGCGCGGCACTCAGGCTCGGGTGTATCGCCCCCAGGATTCCCGCCTCATCGGCGAGTCGAAACGTCGTTGCTGGATCGGCTTCCTGCAAGATCCTTTCCAGCTCATGCCGCACCCGGTCCCCGGTCAGGGTGGACATGGCGCCGGACGCCAGGGCCGAGGCCATCAGGCCCGCGGTCTCGGGCTCGATCTCAAACCCGAACCTCGCGGCATATCGCACCGCCCGCAGTATCCGCGTTGGATCATCGCGAAAGCTCAGGTCGTGCAGGACCCGCACCAACCCGTCGGCCAGGTCCCGCGTCCCGCCATGCAGATCCACCAGGTCGGATTCGTCACCCGTCACCGGAATGGCCATGGCGTTGATCGTGAAGTCCCGGCGGGCGAGGTCATCCTCAATTGCCCCGGGCTGCACATCAGGCAAGGCGCCCGCGTAACGGTAGGTTTCGCGCCGTGCGGTTACGAGGTCGACGGTCACCCCATCGGCGTCCACGGTAGCGGTACCGAACCGATGGTGGACTGTCAGCTTGCCGCCAAGTTCATCAGCAAGCCGTTGCGCCAGTCGTGGCGCGTCACCGACCACCGCGATATCCAAATCCGTGGCCGATATCCCCAGCAGCCGGTCTCGAACCGGTCCACCCACCAGATATGCTTCTATCCCTGCCTCATTCGCGAGTCGAGCTACGACGCCAAGGACCAACCGGTAAACATCAACGGGTTCGCCGTTGCTGTCGCTATCGGTTATGTGCTCCTCGGTTATGGTCAACATCTTGTAGGCGGAAGGGTTTTCAAAACCGCAGAGAGTGTATCGCAAGCGTCCCGGCCCGGCAACAGATGTATCGCGTGCGCACCGGCTCCACGGTACCGTTACGCTATACTGCCTCCACTAACCTGATCGCATGGAGAAACGAACAGCTATGGAAACCGTAGGATTCATTGGACTTGGGAACATGGGCGGCGGGATGTCTGCGAACATCCAGCGCGCCGGCTACCCGATGATCGTCTACGACTTGCGCGAGGAGGCGGCGCTGCCGTTGCTGGAAGGCGGAGCCCGCCTGGCCAACACGCCCGCCGAGGTGGCCCAGGCCAGCGACGTCACCTTCACGTCGCTTCCGGGTCCCTACGAGGTGGAGGCGGTATCCACGGGAGCGGAGGGCGTGCTGGAGGGCATGAGGCCGGGGGGCGTGTACATCGACCTGTCGTCCAGCCGGCCGACGCTGATCCGGGAGATTGAACCGAAGTTTCGGGCGAAGGGTTGTCACGTGCTGGACGCGCCGGTGAGCGGCGGGAAGACGGGAGCGGCGTCGGGGAACCTGGCGGTGATGGTGGGCGGAGACCGTGAAGTGTTCGACCGGGTGAAGCCGATATTGGACGCCTTTGGCGACAAGGTGTTCTATGCGGGCGAGATTGGGGCGGGGAGCGTGGCGAAGTTGGTTCACAACATGATCGGCCACAGCGTGCGCCAGGCCATAGCCGAGGGCATGACCCTGGGCGTCAAGGCTGGCGTCGAACCGGACGCCCTCTGGGAATGTATCCGTCGTGGTTCCCTCGGACGCATGCGCGTGCTGCACGAAGGGTTGGTGCGGACGATGTTCCGTGGGGAGTTTGAGCCGGCGAGTTTCGCGCTGAACCTGGCCTACAAGGACATTTCTCTGGCCACTGAACTTGCCCGTGAATACGACGTCCCCATGCCCATGTCCACCCTGGCCGAGCAGATCGCCATGCAGGCCATGAACCGCGGTTGGGCCGAGTCGGACAGCAGCATCACCGTTCGACTGCAGGAGGAGCAGGCCGGCGTCGAGGTGCGCGCTCCCCACGTTGATCCCGTCCGCGCCGGCCGCTTCATTTCCACCCATCCGGACGACGAATAGCTCGACCGCTTCCAGCCCATCCTAAGGCGAAAACGTCCCACCTTTCCCTACCCGGAGCAATCAATGGATCTCAACGCCTATCTCCACTTCAACGACAAATGCCGCGACGCTTTCGAGTTCTACCGCTCGGTCTTCGGCGGAGAGTTCGACACCCTGCTGACATTTGCCGATGGGCCGGACGATATGCCGCCGCTGCCGGAGCACGAATTGGGCCGTATCATGCACGTCTCCCTGCCAGTGGCTGGCGGCGTCCTCATGGGCAGTGACAGTTGCTCCGCCTTCGGCCCCCCGCCCGTCGCTGGCAACAATTTCTCCATCAGCATCTCCACCGACAGCCGCGACGAAACCGACCGCCTGTTTGCCGGGTTGGCCGACGGCGGCAACGTAGCCATGGAGCCTCAGGAAATGTTCTGGGGCGCCTACTTCAGCATGTGCACCGACAAGTTCGGCGTGAACTGGATGCTCAGCAACGAAACCCATTCCCACTGACCGCGCAACCAACCGCTCCACGTCCCAAATCCTCAGTAGTCCGCAAGGAGGACACGATGGCCGACCGCAATCTAACCATCGACTGCCAGGTCCACTGCTACGAACTCAATACACCCGCGCGCCCCTGGGCCGGCTACCTGCAGGGCCCCGATCAGGCCACAGGAGACGATATGGTGGCCGCCATGGATGCCGTGGGCGTCGACGGCGCGATCCTGATCTCGCCCTTCGCCATGTACCGTTATGACGCCAGCTACGCTCTGGAGGTCTACGATCAGCATCCCAACAAGTTTGGTTTGGTCCGGCCCTTCGATCCGGAATCACCGTCAATCGACGAGGACATGGCGGAGTGGACTGGACGTCCCGGCGTGGTCGGCGCCCGCATCATGCTGCGGGACGTGGATTACGAAGCTGACCATCCCGGCGTGAACCAGATCATCGCCGCTGGCGGCCGCGCCGGCGTTCCGGTCAACCTGATGTGCTCCGGCAAGCTCCCGCTGATGCTGGAACTGGCGCGCCGCAACCCGGATACCCAGCTAATCGTCGATCATCTGGGCCTGGCCCAGCCCTTCGAGCCTCCCGCGCCTCCGGAACCCTGGGCCGACCTGCCCAACGTCCTTGCCTTGGCCGAGTGCGACAACATCGCCATCAAGATCTCAGGCGCCGGCACGCTGGCCCACGAGCCTTTCCCGTACCCCGACATCTGGGAGCCTCTGCACCGCATCTTCGATGCCTTTGGTCTCGAGCGCTGTCTCTGGGGCACCGACTGGACTCGCGCCGTCAACTTGCTGAACTACGAGCAGGGCGTCGAGACCTTCCGCCTCACTGACACCCTCACTGATGCGGATCGCGCAATCCTCATGGGCGGGACCCTGGCCAACATCTACAAGTGGGCTCCGCAAACGGCCGCCTAGTTCGCAGTTGTGCTCATGCCGACGGCACGGAAACCCTCCGTGCCGTTTTGTTTGGCTAGCCTGCCGGCGCCACCTGGTCGGTCACCGCCTGCGGCCAACCGGTGCGCTACAACTCGCCGAGGGAGGTCACCGTGCAGGTGTCGCGGTCAATTACGCCGGCCCATCGGCTCTCGATCAGCGTACCTGTGGCGTTCAGCCCGCGCACCCGCGCAAACCAATGCGACTCGCCGTCAGCATTCGCGATGCCCCACACCAGCGATTCCTCCGACGGCCGGGCTCCCACCGTCCTGAGCCATTGGAAACTGCTCGGATATCGCATGTTCTGTTCGATTGCCCGTCGCACCAAGCCCGGCACCCCGCAGTGATCCAGCAGGTCCTTGCGTTCCTCGGAGAACTCCGGCGCCGGCGTTGAGACAGTGCACGCCATCGCAGCGATCATCAGGACGAGAAAAAGAGGAATCGCTCGGGCCGGCGTCAATCTGCGCAGGCTAGACAGGAACAACTCCACCGAGGCTACCTATTGATACGCACGCGCTGACCGCAGGAGATCGCAATCAATGGGGTGCGTCGCGCATGAGGGAGTTGGCCTACCCCACCATCGGGCAGGATTCGGCCTGAGTCATCGGTCTTCTGGGAGAGACCGCAAGGGTGGTGTCGAATGGTGGGCGGTAGTGGACTCGAACCACTGACCTCTTGCGTGTCGAGCAAGTACTCTAACCAACTGAGCTAACCGCCCACGGGAGTGAAGTGTAGCAAGCGCGCTATCATACCGTCAACCGGACGTGCGCGCGCAAACTGTCTGAACCGCCCCGGTGACACTTCGCCCGCCCGATGACGCACAAAGTCGCAACCGTCGCGGTTGACCCCCGAACGACGCGGCCCCTAGAATGCGGTTATGACCACCGCACAAAAGCCTGATGGGTCCACTGACGCCGAAGCACGGCCGATCTCCCCGGCCACACAGGGTGACGACGGCGAGCAGGACGTCCGCCTGCGGCCGGCCCGCCTCGACGACTTCGTGGGCCAGCCTCAGGTGCGGGAAAACCTCAGCATCGCCATGGAGGCCGCTCGGATCCGCGGCGAGGCTCTCGACCACGTCGTCATTTACGGGCCGCCCGGCCTTGGCAAGACCACACTGGCCAACATCATCGCCCATGAGATGGGCTCGACCATCAAGGTCACCTCCGGTCCAGCCATCGAGCGTGCCAGCGACATTGCATCCATTCTGACCGGTCTGCAGCCCAACGACGTCCTGTTCATCGACGAAATCCATCGCCTGAACCGCGCCGTTGAAGAGGTGATGTACTCGGCCATGGAGGACTTCTTCCTCTCCTGGGTGGTCGGCAAGGGCCTGTCCGCCCGCAGCATCAACCTGCGCATCAATCCCTTCACCCTCGTCGGAGCCACCACCCGTTACTCCCTCATCAGCGCTCCCCTCCGCGACCGCTTCGGCTCGGTGTTCCGCCTCGACTACTACTCCGACGACGACATGGAGACCGTGGTTAATCGCTCGGCCCGGATCCTCGACATTGATGCCGACGAAGAAGGCCTCCGTGAGGTCGCGGTGCGCTCCCGGGGCACCCCTCGCATCGCCAATCGTCTGCTCCGCCGCGCCCGCGACTACGCGTTGGTTCGGGCCGACAACCGGGTGACCGGTCCCGTGGCCCGTGAGTCCCTGGACCGTCTCGGCGTCGACGCCCGCGGCCTGGATGAAACTGACCACCGCCTGCTGTCCAGCATCATCGAGAAGTTCGACGGTGGCCCCGTCGGCCTGGACACCCTGTCCGCCTCCATGAGCGAGGATGCCAGCACCGTGATGGAAGTCCTGGAGCCCTTCCTCCTCCAGCAGGGGCTTCTGGAACGAACCCCCAGGGGCCGCGTCGCCACCCGCCTGGCCTACGAATACCTCGGGTGGCCCTGGGCTGGTTCGGGTGTGGACCCTACCAGGCAGGGTCAGTTGTTCGGCGATTGACATAACCTATTCCGTAGCTGCACGGCAATCGCTGTGTTGTGTGTATGGTCACGCCGATGTTTGACATAACGTTGGCGCATTAATGTGATGCGGCGCATTTCACCTTGAATCCCTCCCGTCCCTTACATACAATTGACCGGACTTTCTCAGAACTCCCCCGCGGACAACCCACGTGCCTCCTGGTATAACTGTCAACCCGACCCTGTCCCACCTGCCTTCGCTGGACCGCTTGGCCTCCGGGTCTGAGTTGTCCGACCAGGCCGCCATCGAGTTGCTGAACCTCGATGCCGAAAACGAGGCAGACCTGTGCGCCGTCGCCTCCGAGTTGCGGGACCGAGGCCGGGGACGTGTCATCACCTTCTCTCCGAAGGTGTTCATACCTCTCACCCGCATGTGCCGCGATTTCTGCGGATATTGCACTTTCCGCCAGTCGCCCGACGAAACCGATGGTCTGTACCTCACCATTGACCAGGTCCTTTCCGTAGCCCGCGCCGGTCAGGGTCTCGGTTGCACCGAAGCCCTGTTCACGCTGGGCGAGCGACCCGAACAGCGCTATCCGGAAGCGGCGGAATGGCTTTCCGGCAGAGGCTACCGCACGACCCACGAATACCTGGCCGACATGTGTCGCGCCGTTTTCGACGAAACGGACTTGCTGCCCCACGGCAATCCCGGCACCATGAGCCGCCGCGAACTCGAGGCGTTGCAGCCCACCAACCCGTCCATCGGCATCATGCTGGAGAGTTCGAGCCCGCGACTTTACGAACCCGGCGGACCCCACGAGTTCGCGCCGAGCAAGCGACCCCGGGTGCGCCTGCGAACCATGGAACTGGCCGGTGAGTTGGGCATACCCTTCACCACAGGCATCCTCATCGGCATCGGAGAGACCCGCCGGGAGCGCGTCGAATCCCTGCTGGACATCCGCCGTTTGCACCAGCGCTTCGGTCACATCCAGGAAGTCATCATCCAGAACTTCCGCGCCAAGGCGGACACGCCCATGGCCGACACTCCCGATGCCGCGCCGGACGAACTCATGTGGACCACCGCCGTCGCGCGGCTCATTCTCGGCGAGCGCGTCAACATCCAGGTCCCGCCCAACCTGAGCGAGGACTACGAGCGCTATATCGGCGCCGGCATCAACGATTGGGGTGGCGTCTCGCCGCTCACCATCGACTACGTCAATCCCGAGGCTCCATGGCCTCAGCTTACCGAACTGGAACGGCGCACCCGCGAGGCTGGCTACGAATTGCGGCCCCGGCTGCCGGTGTATCCCGAATATTTCGCCAACGGTTCCCAGTGGCCGTTGCCATCGCATCTCAAGGAAAAACTGCTGCGACTCACCGACGGGTCCGGATACGTCAAAGGGGGAATTCGACGCTATGTCCACAGCAACTGACCGTGACGCTCCCGCAACCCTGGTTGCGCTGATCCAAACTCTGCGCCCGGACGTGGCTTCCGTTCTGGAGCACGCGTTGGCCGGTGGCGATATTTCCGTCGATGAAGCCGACACCCTCTTCGCGACCTCCGGGCCCGAGTTCACCGCCATGACCATGGTGGCCGACGAATTGCGCCGTCGTTCGGTGGGTGACCTGGTGACCTACGTGGTCAACCGGAACATCAACTTCACCAACGTGTGCATCAAGCGCTGCGGCTTCTGCGCCTTCAGCCGTGATTTCCGCGAGGAGGAGGGCTACTTCCTGCCGGTGAACGAGATCATCCGCCGCGCCAAAGAAGCCCAGTCCTACGGGGCCACCGAGGTCTGTGTCCAGGCCGGCCTGCCTCCCCAGATGGAAGGCGACCTCTACATCCGCCTGTGCGAAGCCATCACGGAAGAACTGCCGGACATGCACGTCCACGGTTTCTCCCCCGAGGAAGTGCTCTACGGTTCCATCCGCTCCAAGTGCACCATCCGGGAATACCTCCAGGGACTCAAGGACGCCGGCGTGGGCAGCCTGCCCGGAACTTCCGCCGAGGTCCTCGATCAGGAGCTGCGCGACATAATCTCCCCCGGACGGATCACCGTTGACCAGTGGATCGAGGTGATCACCAACGCCCATGATTTAGGTATCCCCACCACCTCCACGGTCATGTTCGGGCACCGGGAAACCAACGCCCAGATTGTGCGTCACATCGCCCTGCTGCGCGACATCCAGCAGCAGACCGGCGGATTTACCGAGTTCGTGCCGCTCAGCTTCGTCGCCTCCGAGGCCCCCATGTATCTGAAGGGCACCGTCGAAAACGTCCGCTCCGGGCCGACGGGCATGGATGTGATCAAGGTTCACGCCATCGCCCGGATCATGCTCAACAACTGGATCCCCAACATCCAGGCATCCTGGGTAAAAGAGGGCAGCCGGATGTCCCAACTACTGCTCAACGCCGGCGTCAACGATCTCGGCGGCACCCTGATCAACGAGAGCATCTCCACCTCGGCTGGGGCCATGCACGGGCAGCTCATGCGTCCCTCCGAGTTTCGCGCCATGATCCGCGAGGCCGGCCGCACACCCGCCGAGCGGTACACCACCTACGGCCTTCGCCGCGTCTACAGCGATTCCGACGAGGCCCTGGATCCGCTGGACTTGGTGGGCGACAATGTGGAGGAGATCTTCGGTTCCTACAACCAGTTGGTGCAGATGGAATCCTACCGCTTCGAGCACCCCCGCTCCCAGCGGGAGCGGAGCGGCGCCCAGCAGCCGGTCTAGCCCGTGACCCTTCCTGCCACTGGACTGGTGCTCGCCCTGGCCGGCGGCGTCGGTGGGGCCAAGCTCGTCCTGGGCCTGTCCAGGATTCTGCCGCCGCACCGGCTGGCCATCGTGGTCAATACCGGCGACGACGAGCAGTTTCACGGTCTGCACGTGTCCCCGGACCTGGACACGATGACCTACACGCTGTCGGGCCTGTATAATCCCGAAACCGGCTGGGGAATCGACGGCGATTCTTTCGAGACCCTGCAGATGCTGAACCGCCTGGGCGCTGATACGTGGTTCAATCTGGGCAGTCGGGACTTTGCCATGCACATCCGACGCACCGAACTGCTCGCGCAGGGCTCGTCTCTAAGCCAGGTTACCGGCCAACTGACCGCTAACCTCGGTATCGAGCACCCAATCATCCCCATGAGCGATCAACCCGTGCGGACAGTTCTCGATACCGACGCCGGCACTCTCTCCATGCAGGATTATTTCGTAAAGCGCCGAGCCGAACCCGTGGTGCGCTCCATGGACTACGTCGGAGCCTCCGCTGCGGAGCCCTCCCCGGGTTTCGCGGCCGCGCTTGATGCCGCGGCCGCGATCATCATCTGCCCGTCCAACCCGTTCCTCAGCGTGGCACCCATCCTGGCGATCCCCGGTGTGCGTGACGCCATCGCAACGCACCACGCGCCCCGTGTCGCCGTGAGCCCCATCGTCGGCGGCGCTGCGGTACGCGGCCCTGCCGGCAAGATCATGCAGGAACTGGGAGCAGACGTTTCCGCCATCGGCGTCGCCCGCGAATATCGCGGCATCTGCGACGCGCTGGTCCTGGATTCCCAGGACGCGGACCTGGCCGACGCCGTGCGCGCCGAGGGCGTTGGAGCGGCCGTCATGCCCACCATCATGCAGACCGACGAGGACAAGGTCCAACTGGCCGAGCGCGTGCTCACGTTGGCTGCCGACATGGAGAAGCAGAGATCATGATCGAATCGCCCGAACAGGCCAACCCCACCGTCGTCCCGGTGATCCCCATGAAACCGCTCGCCAACTGCAAGACCCGGTTATCGCGTGTCATGGGCCCCGACGACCGCGAGGACCTCACCATGGGCATGTTCCGGCGCGTCCTGTTGGCCATTCGCGGCGCCGGCGTCGACCCCTTCTGGGTGGTCGGAGGCGACGACCGCGTCCGCCACGTCTCCCGCACCCTCGGTGCCAACTGGATGGAGGATCTGGGCCGCAACCTCAACGACACCATCACCAAGTCCTTCGAAAACGCTCGTATGCGCGAGGTGTCGGCTCTATACCTGCCCGGCGATTTGCCCTTCATCAAGCCCGCCGATATTCATCAGTTGATCCGCAGCGCCGAACACCAGCACAACATCACACTGTCCCCCGCCCGCCGTGACGGCGGAACCAACGCCATCCTGGTTCCCCACGACCTCATACCCTATTTCCGCCCCGAACTGGGCAACAACAGCTTTCGCAAGCATGTCGCCACCGCGGCGCGCATGGGCGTGTCCGTGGCCTTCTACTACAGCCAGGGCATGGGGTTTGACCTGGACGATGGCTCCGACCTCGAGGAATATGAGCACATGGAGCCCGGCTTGCTCACCCGGCTTCTGGGTAGAGAGCCCAGATCCCTGAACCTCACCAGCCTGGAGATCCGCTGACCTATGTCCACAAACGTACAGTTGGGTTGCCTCCTGCCGACCCGGGGCCTGCTTCTGGCAGACAGCAAGCCAACCGACGCCGAATCTGTCCTCCGCCTGGCCACCTGGGCCGAGGAGGCCGGCATGGATTCCGTGTGGGTCGGCGACAGCCTCACCGCCAAGCCTCGCCTGGAGGCCATGACCACCCTGGCCGCCATCGCCGCCCGCACCAGCCGAGTGCGCCTGGGCACCGCCGTGATGCTCATGGCCCTGCGACAACCCGTGCTGCTGGCCCAGATGATGGGCACCGTCGATCTCATCTCCGGCGGGCGCCTGCAACTCGGCGTTGGCGTCGGCGGAGCGTTCAATGGGATGCAGCAGGCGGAATGGCGTAATGCCGAGGTGCCACAACGCACCCGCGCCCGCCGTCTCGAGGAGATGATGGAGGTGGTTAAAGGCTTGGGAACCGGCAAGCCGTTCTCCTATGAGGGTCGCCATTTCCAGCTCGACGAAGTTGTCATGGAGCCAACCCCTGTGCAGTCCCACGGCGTCCCCGTGTACGTCGGCGTTCACTGGCATGGCCGCGGTGACGGCCAGGGCGCCCAGCGTGAGCGGCAGGCCCGCCGCGCCGCCCGGCTGGCCGACGGCGCGATCTCCATATCTGCTACCCCCGACGAACTCATCGAGCTGAACGACACAGTGCGCGGCTACTGCGCGGAATACGACCGCGACCCGGCCGCCATGTCCACCGTAATGTATCTCACTGTCAACCTGGACGAGGACGTCGCCCGCGCTGAGGCCGAGGCCGAGGACTGGTTGCTCGGATACTACGGAGCCAACATCTGGGGCGACCGCTGGGGTCCTTTCGGCAGCGCAGAACGCGTTCGCGAAAAAATCCACGCCTATGCCGAGGCGGGAGCGGACCAGGTTATCGTGCGCTTTGCCACCTATCGCCAGGAGGAACAGATGCAGACCTTCCTGGAACAGGTCGCGCCCGACTTCACCCGCTGAACCCACCGGCTTGTGCTCAGCTCATATCCATAATGTGACGAGGTAACCCCGTGTTCCCGATAGATCTGACTGGCCGCAATGCGGTCATTTTTGGTGTCGCCAACGACCGCAGCATCGCGTGGGCCATCGCCCGCACCCTCGCCGACGCCGGCGCCCGCATCGCCCTGACCTACCAGAATGACCGGCTGCGCAGCCGTGTCGAACGTCTCGCCGATACGCTGCAGGATCCGGTGTTGATCGAATGCGACGCGTCGGACGACGATCAGATCCAAGGCGTGTTCGATACCATCGGTGACCAGATGGGCTCGTTGTCCATACTGGTCCACAGCATCGCGTTCGCCAACCGGGACGATCTCGCCGGCCGCCTCGCCGACACCGGCCGCGATGGCTTTCGCACCGCCCTCGAAATCAGCGCCTTCACGCTCTTGCCCATGGTCCGCCATGCCGCACCGCTTATGACCGACGGCGGCAGCGTCATCGCCATGACCTTCCATGCTTCCAGCCGCGTGTATCCCGGCTACAACGTCATGGGCACCGCCAAGGCCGCCCTCGAGCACGAGGTGCGCCAGCTGGCCTACGAATTCGGGGAATCCAACATCCGTGTGAACGCCATTTCAGCCGGCCCGGTCGATACCCTCGCCGCCAGGGGAATCAGCGGCTTCCTGGATATGCGCCGCGCCCACGCCGAAAAGGCTCCATTGGGCCGGAACATCACCGCTGACGAGGTGGCGCAGACCGCCCTCTTCCTCTGCAGCGATCTGTCCAGTGGCGTAACCGGAACGATCCTTCCGGTGGACGCCGGCTACCACATCATGGCGGTGTGAGACGCCGGCAGTCTAGATTGCTTCCAACTGTTGCCGGTCGGCTGCGGCCTTTTCGCTCAGCCCGAGCTCGGTGTACGCCTTGGCGCGGTTGGCCCATGCTTCCCGGTAACGCGGGTCCAGCGCGATAGCCTTGGTGAACTGGTCCACGGCCTCGCGAACCCTCCCTTGGTTGAACATCGAGAGGCCCAACTCGGTCATGCCGGCTGCGGTGAGCGGTCGCGTAATGGTTAGCGGCGCTATGGAGAATGCCGGAGCTGGTTCGGGTTCCGGCGCACCAGGCTGCGCAGTTCCCGCCGCTTCCGCGTCGTCCGCCTGCTGTGATGCCATAACCGGATCTGCCGCCGGCTGGGTTGGAGATGCGCCGGTCGTCGGCGCGCCCTGCTCAACACCCTCGGTGGCTCCAGGTGCGAAGGTCTGCCCGCCGGCCGTTTCCGTTCCTTCAGTGGCTGTGGCCGTGGCGTCCGTCGTCGCATAGGGCCGCGTCAGTTCCCATCCGCAGTTGGTGCAGAAGGTCGGGCCTGCCTCATGCGAGTGCTGGCACCGGGGGCACGGAGTCATCCCGTCCTGTCCATTTTCGGTCGCAACCGGCCTTCGGGCTGGCATGAATACCAGCGCCAGCATCGGCAGCATGCAGAGCACCGTGATCCACTCGGGGAAGATGTCGAGCAGGCCTACGGCGGGTATCGCGGCGACGCCACCCCAGACCAGTGCGTTTCGACCCTTGTTCCGCGCGAGCCTCGCGGTCCACAGCACCACGAAAAGCAGGGACAGGATTTGAAGAATTATACTCATTGGCACCCAAAATCAGCCGGGATTGTTCTTATTATAACGGGATTGCTGCGTCACCGGCAAACTTGCGCGTGAGCGTCGTGACGGAGCCGTGCCGATTCCCAGCCTTCGTGTCGCGATTTGCAGGGCACTCACTGCCCTGCCCTGGATCCGTTGCGGCACAAATCGGCCGAATCCCGCTTGATTTCCCGGATTGGGGAGACGGCGCCTGCGAACCCGTTATTCATGGCCTCCTGGCCGCAACTCGCACGCCGTGGGCCCGGATATGCCGGCTTGTGGGTTGCAAATTGACAGTTTCGCCCGCACGATGCTATCGTGCAAAGGCAATTTTTCACGTTTTGGAAGTATGATTTCGCGCCGGCTCCAGTTCCCGGTCGCACTCGCGTGGGAGGGACAACTCACATGGATTTGACCATTTCTGTGCTCAAAGCGGACGTAGGCTCCATTGGTGGTCACACCAAGCCGTCCGACCGCATGATGGACGCCGTGCGCGCGGCCGCCGATAAAGCAGTCCGCGACGGCCTGCTCATCGATGCCTACGTCGGCCACACCGGCGATGACATCTGTATCACCACTACCCACACCCGTGGCGACAACGATGATGCGGTCCACCAATTTGCCTGGACCTCCTTCCTCGAGGCCACTGAAATCGCCCGCCAGTACGGGCTCTACGGCGCCGGTCAGGACCTGCTCGTCGACGCTCCGTCTGGCAACATCCGTGGCGCCGGCCCCGCCGTGGCCGAGATCACCTTCGATCACGACCCGGTCAAGACCAACCCCATCCGCCCCGCGGAATCGTTCTTCGTCCTCGCCGCCGACAAGTGCGGCCCCGGCGCGTACAACTTGCCGACATTCCTCGGCTTTGCCGACCCGATGTACTGCGCTGGTCTGATGCTCCCCCGCCTGGGCGATGGGTTCACCTTTAACATCATCGACATGGACAACACCGATGGTGACAGCATCATTTCGTTGAACGCTCCCGAGGACTACTATCGCATCACGGTGCTGCTGCGCGACAACGAGCGGTTTGCCATCGAAAGCGTCACCTCTCGCTACACCGGCCAGACCGCGGCCGCCATCTCGGCCACGCGCCTGCACAACATCGCGGGTAGCTACACCGGCAAGGACGACCCCGTGGCCGTGGTTCGCAACCAGGGGATTTTCCCCGCGCCGGAGGAGCTGATCTCCCCCTACACCAAGGCCCACTACATCGGCGGTGACGCTCGTGGTTCCCACGTCATGCCCCTGATGCCCGTGGCCATCAACACTGCCGTAACCGGCATGTACTGCCTGCCGCTGGTGTCCTGCATGGGCTTCAGCATCAGCGCGGAGGGCAAGTTCTCAGAATCCTCGACGGACTTCTTCGACAACCCGGCTTGGGACTACACCCGCCAACTGGCCCAGGAAAAGGGCATCGCCATGCGCTCCCAGGGTTGGTCCGGCGCGGCCATGCTGCCCTACGGAGAGCTGGAGTACTCCGGTTTCCGCCAGAGCATCGGCGACCTCGTGGACCGCTTTGCGATCCGTACCAACGGGCACCAGCCGGCCGCCCAGCCGGTCACTACTGGCGACGACGACTAGTACGTCAACATCGCAGAAGCCAAGGGGCGGGTGAAAAACCCGCCCCTTATTCTTTCAGCGTCTATCGGCCGTTGCGACCGTCCGCCGCAGTCAGGCGGAAAATATCCCGTTGCGCTCAAAGATCGCCGCCAGTTCCGCGATGCCGTCAGACACAGTTTGCGCCGTCGGGTGCCCGAAACACAGCCGCGCCATGTGCCTGCCGTTGCCCTCCGGCGAGAACATCGCGCCGTTGTAGTATCCGACGCCTTCGCTGAACGACTGGTCCTGGAACCCGGCTAGGTCCGTGCCCTCCGGCATGGTTAGCCACAGGTACAGCCCGCCCTCGGGTTTCGACCAGGTGGCGCGATTGCCGAAGTGCTCACCCAGCGCGGCCAGCATCGCGTCGCGCTTGGCCCGCAGCGCCTGGTTTTCCTCGTCGATGTGGTCGTACATGTGGTTGCGCAGGTACTCTTCAATCGCCAGCGCCGCGAACTGGTTCACGCCGCCCGACTTGAAGCTCAGCGCTCGCTCGCGCACCACCTCGGGAGCCACCAGGTATCCCATCCGCACGCCGGGCGCGATGATCTTCGACATCGAACCCACGTACATGACTCCGCCGCTGTCGGCCATGCTGCTGATCGACGTGACGTCTTCGCCCTCGAAGCGCAGGTCGACATAACAGTCGTCTTCCAGGATCGGGACGCCGTGGCTCTGGCAGACTTCCAGCATGCGCTGTCGTCGTTCCAGCGTCGCCGTCCATCCCAGGGGGTTCTGGAAGGTCGGTATGGTGTACAGGAACTTTACTCGACGGCCCGCCGCATGCTGTGCCCGAATGGTCTCGTCCAGGGCCTCAGGGATGATCCCGTCGTCGTCGCATTTGACGCCCACAACGTTCGCGCTCCACAACCGCATTTGGCGCATGGTTCCGAGGTACACGTACTCTTCGGTCAGCAGCACGTCGCCCGGGTCCGTCATCGCCTGGATCAGCATGTTGATCGCTTCGCCCGAACCCGATGTGAGCACGATGTCGTCGGCCGTGACATCCATCTGCCGGTCCCGGCGCAGCTTGTCCGCCACCAGTTCCCGCAGCGGCGGATATCCCGCCGAAACTGGGTAATACGCCAGGTCGCGCCCTTCCCGCTCCAGCGCGGTGCTCAACGCGTCGACCAGACCCGTCAAAGGCAGCGTATCCGGATCCGGGTAGGCAACGGCGAAGTCATACTTGGCGTGCCGGTTCGCCCCGCGCGTTGTGATCGGGGCCCGTTCGGCAAACAGCCCGTCGTAACTGAACTCGCTCATCGATTGTCCTCCTGTACGGACGCCAGTGCCGCGCCCCGGGGAATGATCTCGTCGTTGCCGTTGCTTTCCGCCGCTATTCCACGACGCGTATCGCCAGGTCACGCAACTGCCCGGCGTCCACCCCGGAGGGCGCGCCAAACAGCAGGTCGGACCCGCTCTGCGTTTTCGGGAACGCGATTACCTCGCGCAGCGATTCGGCCCCGGCGAGAATCGCCACCAGCCGGTCGATCCCGGGCGCAATGCCCCCGTGCGGAGGCGCGCCGTAGTCGAATGCTTCCAATATGTGGCCGAACCGGTCGGCGATCTGATCCGGGGAGTAGCCCAGGATGCCGAAAACTTTTTCTTGCAGGTCACGGCGATGTATGCGGATGCTGCCGCTGGCCAACTCAGATCCGTTGCAGACCAGGTCGTATGCCCGCGACGGGATGGACGAGAAATCGTCGCCATCCAGCATCCCCTCACATCCGGGAGCCGGCGCGGTGAATGGATGGTGCGCCGAGTCCCACCGGCCCGCATCGTCGTCCCAGTCGAACAGCGGGAACTCCGTTACAAACGCGAAGGAAAGGGTGTCCGGATCGGCCAGTTCCAGCTGCCCCGCCAGGTGCGACCGCATCGCCGCCAACCATTGGTTAGCCAGCCGAGCCGGCCCCGCCATCAGCGCTATCAGGTCGCCGCGCTGCGCTCCGGCTCGATCGGCCAGCCGCCGCACCCACTCCGCGGGCATCCGCAAACCTGGCGAGAGCAATGCGTCGTCATCCGTCAGCGAATCCAGCGTACCCTCTCCGGTGAGCCTGACGTGGCTCATCCCGGCGGCGCCGAATTCCTTGGCCGTCTCCTCCATCCGCCGCATGTCCGAGCTCGTGAGGCTGCCCATCCCGGGCACGGCCATCGCCTTGATGATCCCGCCTCGGTCCAGTATGCCGTGGAACACCCGGAACTCCGTCTCGGCGGCCAGGTCGCTCACGTCGGCCATTTCCAAACCGTAGCGCAGGTCCGGCTTGTCGCTCCCGAACCGTGCCATGGCATCCGCGTAGGACAGGCGTTGGAACGGAGTCTTGACCTTGAATTGCGGGGTCAAATCCCGCACCAGCCCGGCGTACAGCCCTTCGATCAGGCCCAGCACGTCTTCCTCTTCGACAAAGCTCATCTCCAGGTCCAGTTGCGTGAACTCCGGCTGCCGGTCGGCTCGCAGGTCCTCGTCCCGGAAGCACCGGGCAATCTGGAAATATCGCTCTACGCCACTCACCATCAGCAACTGCTTCAACTGCTGCGGCGATTGCGGCAACGCATAGAAATTCCCCGGGTGCGTCCTGCTCGGCACCAGGTAGTCGCGAGCGCCTTCCGGCGTACTCTTGATCAGGATCGGCGTCTCAATCTCCAGAAAGCCATGGTCATCCAGGTAGTCCCGGATGTATTTCACCGCCCGGTGGCGCAGCCGCAGGTTCTCCTGCATTTTCGGCCGTCGGAGGTCGAGATAGCGGTAGCGCAGTCGCAGGCTTTCGTCCGCATCAACCTCGTCCGTGATGTAGAAGGGCGGCGTGAGCGACTGGTTCAACACCGTCAGCCCTTCCACCATCACCTCGATCTCGCCCGTGGGCAGCGACGGATTTTCCGAACCCTCCGGCCTGAGCCGGACCGTTCCGGTCACCTCGACGCACCACTCCGAACGCAACCGTTCGGCGGTCTCATAGTCCTCGGCCGACAAGTTCTCCGGATTCAGCACCACTTGCACGTATCCGGAGCGGTCCCTCAGATCAATGAATATTATCCCGCCATGATCCCGGCGCCGGCTCACCCAGCCGGATAGAGTCGTGGTGGTGCCATCGTGGGCGGCGCGCAACTGGCCGCAGTCTTGGGTCTTCAGGGCGTCAACTCCTGGGAGGATTGTTGCCTGGGAGGATTGATGATGCTTGTGTCGCCGGGTCAGCCCAGCAGATCGAACACGTTTTGGAACGGGCTCTCCGTGACCATACCGCCTTCCGCCACCGCTTGCGCCAGTTCCGCTGGATCCGTGACTGGTGGGTAGCAGACCGTGTCCAGGCAAACGTGCGCCTGGGCCGGCGCGTCTTCCATAACGGCCGGAGCCAGCTTGATGAGCAGGTGCGGATCGTTCAGTCGCATGGCGGCGGCCAGCATGGCGTCCGCGCTGGCCGATCCTGGCGAGCCTTCCACGGTAACTTCCACCGCTGGATGGAGGTAGCGGTCCACGGCTACCGCATAGTCCGCTGCGAGTTCACCGTAATCCCGGTTGGCGTCGACGTACGCGCTCAGCGTGTGCCGCGCGGTCTGCTGGTAGAGGCCCTCCATGGTGGCGTGATGCAGCCGCATCATTCCCACGGCCGCGCACGTGTTTTCCGCCAGCGGCTTCTCGCGCGCGTGCAGGTACCCGAGGCGTTCCTGTCCCGCTTCCACGTCCCAGAACCCGCCGTTCGGGCCGTCCAGGAACCGTTCCAGCAGCGCGTTCGCCGCCCTGTCGGCCGCTTTCAGGTAGCGTTCCGAACCGCCGGGCAGGGTGTCGTACCCGTCCAGCGCGGCCACCAGGAAGTGCGCCCAGTCAACCAGCAGGTCGCCCTCATCCTGGGGCAGTCCGCCGGCCTCTGAGTAGGCGTGCGCCAGCCTCCCGCTTTCGGACGCTGTGACCAGGCAGTCCAGCAGCGCGGTCCCCTTCGCCGTCAATTCCGGCCGGCCCAGCTTCCACGCGGCGACCAGCAGCAGCGAGGCTGCCTGGGCAGTGACCGACGTGTAGCAGAACGGGTCAACCGCCGGCGCTTCCGACAAAGATCTCTCCTGTCGCGTCCCCGCGTAGTATTCGGAGTGCGCCCCCTGGCTTCCCCGTATGCCCTTCGCCGTCGGGTCGTACAAGGTGCCGCAGATGTAATCGACGGTCTCGCCGGCGACCGCGAGATAGTCCGCCCGGTCCAGGACAATGCCCGCGTCAATCAGGACGCCGGCCAGCGCGACGTTGTCCTCGGCCATTTTCTCGTATTGCGCCTGCGTCCAGTCGCTGCCCATGGTGAACCGGAAAAAGCCGCCGTCGATCCGGTCGCGCAAATCTCCGCCGATGATCCCGTCGAGGCTTTTCTCCAACATCACCCGGTAGAACGCCTCACCCGAGGTGCGGTACCGGTGCAGCAGCAGGCGCAGCATCGGCGTCGATGGAAACTTGGGCTCCACTCCAAACCCACCGTTGATGGCATCGTAGGTGCCCGCCACACGACGCGAGATGGTGTCGACCGTGCCGGCGTCGGGTTCGCGACCGGCGGACACGCGTCCCGCATGTTCGCGCCGCTGCCGCAGAATGTCGTTGCCCTGCTCGTACATCTCGGGCTTGCGTTCCGAGTAGGCCCGCCGCACTTCGTCCAGCATGGCCAGGAACTGGTCTGCGGGCAGGTACGTCGCGCCCGCCAGGAAGCCCCCGTGAGGAGTCAGGAATGAGGTCGTCGGCCAGCCCCCCACGTTGTAGCGGGCGTTGACGTCGGGCCGGTGATCGGTGTCCACGCGCACCGGAGTGAAGTGGGCGTTGACGAACTCCGCGACATCCGGGTCAGCGTAGGTACCGGCGTCCATCTCGTGGCACCAGTAGCACCACACCGCGTTGATGGACAGCAGGATGGGCCGATCGTGGCTCTGGGCATATTCGAAAGCGTCGCGACCCCACGGTCGCCAACTAACGGCTCCTGCCGGAACCGCCGCCGCAGCTTCACCGGATGTCGTGCTCAATGCCCCGTCCTCGTTTCCAAATGCGCGCGTGATTATCCGCGATGCGCAACATCATAAACGTTAGCACAGGCAGTATGCATTGGCAATTTGACCGCGTTTGAAGCGATGCGATCTGCCGTCTCGAATCGCCATCGCCCGCAGTGCCTCAATCGCGTCGTTGCAACCGAAGTGGAGGGCGATCCCTCGCAACCCCGACCCAGCCACCGGGTTCAGCCTGCGAACTTCGTTTGGGTCCCGACCTGAGTCGCGTCGTTCGCGAGTCTCCGTGCGGGCCGCCGCCACCAATCACCTCGCCCGCGGATTGAACGCGTCGTTCACCGCGTCCCCCAGGATGTTGAAACAGAAGAACAGCAGCGTCACCGTCGCGATCGGGAACAAAATCAAGTGGGGATGGTTGATCAACACCTGGGGATGGCCGTTTTCGAAAAGCATTCGGCCCAGGCTTGGCGTAGGCGGGAACACCCCGACCCCGATCCAGCTCAGCACCAACTCGGCTCCAGCCACGCCAGCCAACCCAGCTGAAATCGATACTATCAATGGACTGAGGATGTTGCGCAGCATGTGCACCCTCAGGATATGGGAGGTCGACGCCCCGGTTACCAGCGCGGCTTCGATGTACTGGCTTTCCCGGGCCTGCAGGACCTGGCCGCGTACCAGGCGGGCCATTCCAAACCAGCCGAAAATAGCCAGCCCGACGGAAATGAGGGTGAAGTCCAGAACGCCGAGCCGGATAATCCAGTCCAGGCCCGTGGCGTCCTCGAAGTTCTGCACGGCGACAAGGAGACGAGGACGAAACGCCGAGACGAAGATGAGCAGCAGCAGGATTTCAGGGAAGGATGAAGTCACCTCGCCCATGCGCATGATGATGCCGTCGACCCAGCGCCCTATATATCCGCTCAACAACCCCAGGACGACGCCCAGGATCAGCGTGCCGCCCAGCAAGGAGGTGATGGTGATGATTACGGTAGTACGCACGCCGAAGATGACCCGGGTGAGCATGTCGCGACCCTGGCGGTCGGTGCCGAATGGGTGAGCCAGGGAGGGGCCCTGACGGGTGTTTTGAAGGTCCACCGCCCGAAAGTCGTAGGGCGTTATCAACGGCGACAACAATGACCCAATGTACATAAAGGCGATGATCGATACGCAAACCATCGCGATTTTCTTGCGGGCCAAACGCCGGAAAGCCAAGCTCCAGTAGCTATGGCCGCGGATGGGCTGACTATCAAGCTCGAGGATCTCATCACCCGAAAGCTCGTTTTCAGTCCAATCCGGCCGTTCAGCCTGGGAGTCGCGTGGGGAGAGGCCGGGACGGTCAGGCAACATGGCCGCCTCCCAACCGTATCCGTGGGTCGAGCAGGGGATACATCAGGTCAACTATCAGGTTTGCCAGCACGAAAAAGGTGGTTCCGATGATGGCAAACCCCATAATCACCGGGTAGTCCCTGGCGTTGAGAGCTTCAAGGGCCAGTCGTCCGACCCCGGGAATCCCGAAGTAGATTTCCACGATGAAGGTGCCCCCGGCCAGGCCAGCCAATATGAAACCGAAGGTGGTGACCACCGGAAGGAGAGCATTGCGCAGGATATGGCGGTAGCGCACCGTCCTCTCGGGCAGACCTTTGGCCCGGGCAGTGCGGACGTATTCCTGGCTCAGCACGTCCAGGGCGCTGGCGCGCACGTACCGCACTACGATGGCGATACCCGGCACGCCCATTACGATGGCTGGCATCACGATTTTGGGAGAGAAGAACCCGCCCCACCCACTGGTAGGGAGAATATCCAGGTGGAGGGCGAATACCAGCAGCATGACCGGCGCAGTGATGAAGACCGGCAATGACTGAAACGCCAGGGCGACAGAAACGATCACAGTGTCCCAACCGGTTCCCTGGCGCATGGCGGCTAACAACCCGACCGGAATACCGATTCCGAGAGTGATGATAACGGCCGCCAGGTTGAGCTGCATGGAGACCAGGATGCGCGTCCCGATAACCTCGCGGACGGTCTTGCCACGGAACTGGAAACTCTCGCCGAAGTCCAGCCGAGTCACCACACCCTCGATGTAGCGGACGTACTGCACGACCAGCGGATCGTCCAGACCCAACTGAGCTCGCAGTCGATCGCGCACCTCGTCGTTCTGATGCTGCCCCAACCAGATCTGCACTGGGTCGCCGGGGCCAAGGCGCAGCATGGCGAAGGTGATGAAGGTGACGATGATCATAAGGAATGGCAGCCATACCAGCCGCCGCGCCGCGTATGCTCCCATCTGTAGCCGTCCGTTAGGTGTGGCAATAACCGTGGGGGCGAATGATCATTCGCCCCCACGCCGCAATCTGCGGTAATCCTACTGGTTGAAGTACACGTACCGGTACTTCGGGATGCTCATCTGCAGGAGGAAGTAGTCCGACACCTCCGGCTTGATCAAAGCGTAGCCCTCTCCGCTGAACCACGTCCAGACCCACGGAGCGTCGTCGATGATCATCTGCTCGACCTGGTTGTACAGCTCGAAGCGGCGCACCCGGTCCCGTTCCGTCCTCGCTTCTTCCAGCAGCCGGTCAACCTCGGGGTTGCTGTAGTTGGTGTGGTTGCTCTGGCTGTCCGAGTGCAGCAGCACGTCCAGGAAGTTCTCGGGGTCGGGATAATCGGCAATCCAGCCCAGCGAGAACATCTGGTACTTCTTGTCGTTTACGTCCTGCAGGAACGTCGCCCATTCCGTCTGCTGGATATCGACCTCGATCCCCAGTTCCTGCCGCCATTGTTCCAGGATTACCTCGAGATACGTGGGGACGGTCGCGCCAAAACTCCCGGAAATGGTCAATGTGATACGCGGAAAATCCCCGGAAGCCAGTGCGTCAGCGTAAGTGGAGTCCTGCATCAGTTCCCGCGCCAGGTCCGCATTGAATTGGTAGCTGCGCAGGTTCTCGGTGTACGAGGGGAAACCGGGGGGTATCACCCCGGTCGCCGGCGAGACGCGCCCGTCGAGCACGTTCTCGGCGATGCTTTGCAGGTCAATCGCGTAGTTCAACGCCTGCCGAACCTTCGGGTCATCGAAAGGAGGCTCGGCCACGTTCAGTCCGATGTAGAAAACGTCGAAGTCCTGCGGGGAACGGTGCAGCTGCGGATTCAGCGCGTCGTTCGGATCCAGCAGCCGCGGCAGGTCGTCCAGGCCGACGCCCGTCAGGTGGATCTCGTCGTTCTCGTACATGATCATCGCGGAGCCGCCGCTCAGGATCATCTGCACGCTTTCGATGTGCGGTGGACCCAGGTGGTAGTTCTCATTTCGCTCCAGCACGATCAGCTCGCCGATTTCGTAGGTCGCCAGCTTGAAGGGACCCGTGCCGTTCGGCTCCTCCAGCCATGTGCCGTCATCGTTGACCTGCTCCTGGTCGACCACGTAAGCAGTCGGATAGGTGAGCTTGGCCAGGAAGTAGGATTTGGGGGCGTCGATGGTGAACTCGACAGTCCGATCGTCAACCACCTTGACGCCGCTGATTTCGTCGGCTGTTCCTTCCAGCTTGTCCGTCACCCCCACGATGTCACCGAGGTAGGTCTCGGCCGTGTGGGAGAGCGTATCCGGATCGGCCGCGCGCTCAATGGACCACTTGACGTCCTGGGCCGTCACCGGCTTGCCGTCATGGAATTTCGCGTTCTCCCTGAGGACGAAGGTATAGACCAACCCGTCTTCGCTGATGGAGCAGGTCTCCGCCAAATCCAGGACCGGTTGGTAGTCCAGGCTCAGCGTCACTAAGCCGCCGAAGACCTCGCCGCCAATCACGCTGGACGTGACGTCGCCCATCAGGTGCGGGTCCAGGGTCGGCGGATCTGCGAACAACCTCACCAGCGTGCCGCCCTGGGGCGGGCGGTCGTCGAAGGTCAGGTCTGCCGAAGGGGCGCAGCTCTCGCCCATGGCGGTCGGTTGACCCGCTGCCATCATGGCTTCCGTAGTGGCGGTCGGGGCTGGAGCTTCGCTGGGCGCCGTTGCCTCCGGAGCCGCCGCGGCCGGAGCCGAAGTCGCGGTGGGCGCTGCCGTGGGTTCGGGCGCGGCCGCCTGTGGTTCGTTGCTTCCGCCGCACGCCACCAACCCAACCAGTGCGGCGAGCACGGCTCCCATCAACATTATTCTGAAAATCTTGCGCTTCATAAGTCCTCCGAATCAGTTCTCAGGATCAAGGGGATTACGAGATACTGACCGGAATCAGTTTGCCCCAATTCGTATTGCCGAGATATTACCGGCTTCTCAGGTAACGATTTTATCCAATACCCCGACGCCGTTCAATTGTGCGTGCCTCGGCGTATTGTCCGATTTGATGTTGTATGCTAACCTCGAATCGTTACCCGGTTCACGGATCGGATGGCTCGTGGCGAGCATAGCCAAGTGGCCTAAGGCGCCTGTCTGTGGCACAGGAGATCACGGGTTCGAATCCCGTTGCTCGCCCCACCACCCTACCTTCCAATCCTTCGGGAATTGCGCCTGTAGCTCAATGGATAGAGCACTGGGCTTCGGACCCAGGGGTTGCGGGTTCGAGTCCTGCCAGGCGCGCCACCTGAAAAAAATGACCGACGGCAGTGTTTACGCTGCCGTCGGTTTCTTTTTCGCCACCGTGCATGGCGCTACTCGGGCCGCGCTCCCATGGTGAGTTCCATCGTCATTTCCTCGCCGTCGCGCATGATGGTGAATTCGACGGTGTCCCCCGGCTGCGTGTGCTCGACGGTGTACGCCACCACGTCATCCATCCCCCGCATCGGCGTCCCGTTCATCGCGGTGATCACATCCCCGCCGATGGGCAATTCCGCTCCGTTGACCACGGTCAGCCGGTCGGAAGCGCGCAGACCCGCTTCTTCAGCGGCCGTCCCGGTGCCCACAGCCAGCACCAACGCCCCCCGCGTATCGGCCGGCAGCTCCATAGCCAGCGCGATGTCCGGGCTCATCGATACCCCGCGGATGCCGATGAATGGATATTCGTAGCCCCCGTCGGCTATCAGCGACGGCGCTACCAGTTTCGCCAGGTTGACGGGAATCGCCAGCCCCACGCCGGAGAAGCCCCCGGTCTCGCTGATGATCTGCGTGTTGATTCCCACCACCTCGCCCTTGCGGTTGAGCAGCGGCCCACCGGAGTTCCCCGGGTTGGTGGCTGCGTCGTGCTGCACCACCCGCGGCACTGAAAAGTTGCTGTCCGTCGGATTGATCGTCCTGCCCACCGCGCTGATGATTCCCGATGTCATCGAGAATCCCCGCGAAAATGGGTCGCCGATTGCCACGGCCAATTGCCCCGGCTTGATCGTGTCGCTGTCCCCAAGCGCGATGGCCGGCGGCCGTACTGAATCGTCGGTGATCTTGATCACCGCCAGGTCCGAATCCGGGTCATCCCCAATCAGTTCGGCATCAGTTTGGATCCCGTCGCTGAGGACCACGATGATCCGGTCTGCCTCGTCGACCACGTGCTTGTTCGTTACGATGTGCCCCTCGTCGTCCCACACGAAACCTGACCCGGCTGCGCGGGACAGGAAATCGCCCTGCGGCATCCCGCGCGACGTTCCGCCAATCGTGATCGACTTGAGCACCCGCAACCCGACCACTGACGGGACGGTTCGCTCGTAGATCCCGGCCATCACCTCGTCGTGCGCAGCCGCTATCGCCGATGCCGTCAACTGGGTTTCCATTTCCGGCGTGCCGCCCTGCGCCGGCTGCTCAACCGCAGGTCGCGCCTCCGATTCAACCGCCTGCGGCGGCGAGACCGTGGCCACGTCGCTGGGCTGCGCAACCGTTCTCACCGCCGGTGGCGTCAACTCCACGGTTTCCAATTGCGCCGGGTCGGGTTGGCCACACGCCAACGCCAATGCCACGCTCAGGACCAAACCTGTCGTGGCCAACGCCGGCACTACGCGTCGTCGTCTTTTGAAAACTCTCTTCGCGATGCTCACGTTGCTCCCCACCTGTCCTGTCTGGGCCGTCTCAGGCCCGGCACGGTCTGACGACGCCGGGTCGTTTTACAAGCCGTAGCCAGATGCCGGTACTGGATCGTCTTGCTGATGCGTGGATTCTAAACAGGATAATGTTAAAGTTTTGTGTACGTGCACCCTGCCGGTCACGCCGCCCGTGCCCTCCTGGAGTTCCCGCGACCGCGTGCGCTCCGGCATGACTGGGCACGCTTATTCTACGGAAGTTGTCGCAACGCGGATTGACCCGCGTTTTTGGCGGCCCGGTGCTATACTACCGGCACCGGTGACAGGCCGCCAGTTGGTAGCCTTCGCACGGATTAAACTGCTCATCCCGACACCCGGAAGGAGAGAAGCGATGCTTTACGAACTCCGCATCTACGACGCCGTCGCCGGGCGCCTGCCCGACATCAGCGGCCGGTTTGCCAACCATACTTGCGCCCTGTTTCGCAAGCACGGCGTGAAGTACCTCGGCTTCTGGACCGACGAGATCGGTCGCAGCAACCGGCTGACCTACATCAACGTCTTCGACAGCATGGCCGACCGGGAATCCCGCTGGGCCAAGTTCGGCGGCGACCCCGACTGGCTGGAGGTTCGCAAGCAGACCGAGGCCAACGGGCCGCTGGTCGACGCGGTAACCAACCGCTTCCTGCGCCTGACCCCCTACTCGCCCCAGCCGAAGGTTTCCACCGCCGTCCAGGAGCTGCGGATTTACGAGGCCGTGCCCGGCCGCCTGCCCGACGTGCACAACCGCTTCGCCAACCACACCATCGGCCTGTTCGAGAAGCACGGTATCGAGAACATCGGCTACTGGTCCGAGGACGTCGGCGTCAACAACGTCCTGGTCTACATGCTGGGCTACCCCAGCCTCGGCGACCGGGAGAAGAGCTGGCGGTCCTTCCAGGCCGACCCGGAGTGGAACAAGGCCCGCGCCGCCAGCGAGGTCGACGGCCCCATCGTCCGCGTCTCCCGCCACTCCATCATGCGCCCCACCGACTACGCCTTCACCAGCGATTAGTCCGGTTGGCTGTTCCAAAGATACGCAGGGCGTCAGTTGCTGGCGCCCTGTTTGCTATCGGCATCCACCGCGAGTTCCACCCGAGTTGGTCTGCAGCCAATGTTAGAATGGCGAGACAACGCACGAAGTCCTCAATCGCCGGCGAATAGTCCCCGGCCACCTATCGGATAGAGCATCATGTCCACCAACAAGCAGGAATGGCAGGACTCCACCCTGTCCCGCGTCACCCAGCGCTTCCCGGAACGGCGCGATTCTTTCGCCACCGACTCCGGCCTAGACCTCGACACCGTCTACACGCCTGAGGATGACGCTGGCGCCGCCGGCGACTACGCCGGCTCCATCGGCTACCCCGGCGAATTCCCCTACACCCGGGGCGTGCAGCCCAACATGTACCGTGGCCGCATCTGGACGATGCGCCAGTACGCCGGCTACGCCACGGCGGCCGCCACCAACGAGCGCTACCGGTACTTACTGGAGAACGGTCAGACTGGCCTTTCCGTAGCCTTCGACCTGCCCACCCAGATCGGATACGACAGCGACCATGCCCTGGCCGAGGGTGAGGTCGGCAAGGTCGGCGTGCCCGTCTGCTCCCTGGCCGACATGGAGACCCTGTTCGATGGCATCCCGCTGGACAAGGTCAGCACGTCGATGACCATCAACGCCACGGCATCAGTATTGCTGTGCCTCTACATCGCGGCCGGCAAGAAGCAAGGCGTCTCCCCCGACCAGCTCAGCGGCACCCTGCAGAACGACATCCTCAAGGAGTACATCGCGCGTGGCACCTACGCCTACCCGCCGCGCCCGTCGATGCGCCTCGTCGTCGACGTCTTCCGCTACTGCGCCGAGAACGTCCCCCGGTGGAATACCATCAGCATCAGCGGCTATCACATGCGCGAGGCCGGCGCCACCGCGTCCCAGGAACTCGCTTTCACCTTCGCCAACGCCATCGCCTACGTCCAGGCTGCCGTCGATGCCGGCCTGCCGGTTGACGACTTCGCGCCCCGCCTGTCCTTCTTCTTCGTGGCCCAGAACAACCTTTTCGAAGAGGTTGCCAAGTTCCGGGCCGCCCGCCGTCTCTGGGCCAACATCATGCGGGACCGCTTCGGCGCCAAGGATCCGCGCTCCATGATGCTGCGCTTCCACACCCAGACCGCCGGCGTCACCCTCACCGCCCAGCAGCCGGACAACAACGTCATCCGCAGCACCGTGCAGGCGCTGGCCGCCGTCCTCGGCGGGACCCAGTCCCTCCACGTCAACTCTCGCGACGAGGCCCTGAGCCTGCCCACCGAGGAGTCCGCACAGCTCTCCCTCCGCACCCAGCAGATCCTGGCCCATGAGAGCGGCGCCGCCGACGTCGTGGACCCTCTCGGCGGCTCCTGGTACATCGAAAACCTCACCGACCGCCTGGAATCTTCCACCCTGGATTACATCCAGCGCATCGACCGCATGGGCGGCGCGGTTGCCGCCATCGAGGAGGGGTTTCAGGTTCAGGAGATTGGCGACGCTGCCTTCCGCCACCAGCGCGAGGTCGACGAAAACGATCGCGTCGTCGTGGGCGTGAACCAGTACGTGTCCGAGGCGCCGCCCATTGCCGGCCTCCTGCGCGTCGACGCCACCGCCGCCGCCGAGCAGGTGGAACGCCTCCGCACCCTCCGCCGCGAACGCGACAACATGGCCGTGCAGATCAGCCTCGCCCGCCTCGCCGACGCCGCCCGCTCCGCCGGAGCCAACACCATCCCGCCCATGATGGAGTGCGTGGAACGCTACGCCACCCTCGGCGAAATCTGCGACGTGCTGCGCCAGGTCTTCGGTGAATACGAGCCCGCCGGGGGCCTGTGATAAACTTTTTGCCACTTACCGAAAACTGACAGGTTGCCCGGCGACACTCGCGCCGGCCCTTGGAGGTCCCCGTGATCGACGTGACCCTGAACGAAGAAGAAAAGATGCTCCAGAACCTCGTCCGTGACTACGCGGAGCGGGAGATCATGCCCCGCTCGGCGGAACTGGACGAGAAGGCCGAATTCTCCCACGAGAACTGGCGCGGTATGGCCCAGTTGGGCCTCACCGGCATCGGCGTCGATCCGGCCTACGGTGGCAGCGGCGGCGGTTTCCGCAAGTCCTCCATCGCCATCGAGGAACTTGCCCGCGCCGACGTCGCCGCCAGCGTAACCCTCGCCGCCCACCTCGGCCTCGGCCTCGAGACCATCGCCCGCTTCGGCAACGAGGAACAGAAGCAGCGCTACGTCCCCTCCCTCGCCTCTGGCCAGGGCATCGCGGCCTGGGCCCTCACCGAGCCCGGCAGTGGCTCCGATGCCGCCGCCATGGCCACCACGGCGACCCGCCGCAACGGGTCGTGGGTCCTCAACGGCTCCAAGCAGTTCATCACCAACGCCGAGGTCGCGGAAACGCTGGTCATCTTCGCCAACCAGGACCGCTCCATCGGCTACCGCGGCGTCTGCGCCTTCATCGTGCCCGCCGGAACCCAGGGCATGCAGATCAACCCCCAGCACAACAAGATGGGCATCCGCGCCTCCAGCACATGCGAGATCGTGCTCGAGGACGCCGAGATCCCGGCGGAGAACATCATCGGCGAAGAGGGCATGGGTTTCCGCTACGCCATGGACATTCTCGACTCCAGCCGCATCTCCATCGCCGCCCAGTGCGTCGGCATTGGCCAGGCCGCGCTGGAAGAGGCCGTGCGCTATGCCCAACTCCGCGAAACTTTCGGCCGCCCGCTGGCCCGCCATCAGGCCATCCAGTTCAAGCTCGCCGATATCGCCACCGGGGTGCATTCCGCCCGCGTCGCCACCATGCACGCCGCCTCCCTCTACGATGCTGGTCTGCCTTTCATCAACGAGGCCTCCATGGCCAAGCTCATCGCTTCGGAGAAGTGCAACGAGGCGGCCTACGAAGCCATGCAGATCCACGGCGGAATCGGCATTTTCAAGGAATCCCGCATCGAGCGCATCTTCCGCGACGCCCGCGTCACCACCATCTACGAGGGAACCTCCGAGGTCCAGCGCATGATCATCGCCCGCCAGGTCCTCGCCCAGTATCCCGTCTGAACCCACACATCCAGGGAGGCGAACCGACGATGCCCGAGATCTGCGCCGTCAACTACATCGACCACGTCGGCGTCGCCGTTCGTGACATCCGCGCCGCCCTGGATTTCTTCTCCGAGAACTTCGGCGCGCCCGACGCGGAGGTCGTCGAACTCGACGACCAGGCTGTCCGCGCCTGCCTCATTGAGATCAGCCAGACCCGCCTGGAGCTCCTCGAACCCCTGACCCCCGAAAGCGCCGTCGGCCGTTTCATCGAGCGGCGCGGCGAGGGCTTGCATCATCTCGCCCTCAACGTGGACGACATCGCCGGCAAGCTCAAAATACTGTCCGCCAATGGCCTGTCACTCATCGACTCCGAGCCCCGCCACGGCCTGTCCGGCTCCATCGGTTTCGTTCACCCCCGGTCGGTTTTCGGCGTCCTCACCGAACTCGTAGAGAACTGACCGCCCGGTGGTCATCGCACCCCTGGCGCGGCAACCCGGCCGGCCCCGCGCGTATGCCAGCCCACGTCATATACGGCGACACTTTCCTCGTCGCCGACCGCCTGCGCCGTGTGAAGACCGAGGCCGGCGCCGCCGACCTCATGGATTCCAACCGGCACGTCGTCTCTGCGGCCCGCGCTCGTCCCGACGAGGTGCTGGCGATGTGCAACTCGCTGCCCTTCCTCGACACCATGCGCCTCGTCGAGATCGAAGGTGTCCTCACCAGCCAGCCGGGAACCGGAGGTGGCCGACGCTCCGGCCGCCGTACCGCGTCCACCGCCGGAGCGTGGAGTCAACTGGCCGATGCCGTTCCGACTCTTCCCGATACCACCCTGCTCATCTTTATCGATGGCGACGTCCAGCAGAGCAACCCATTGCTCCGCACTTTGTCCGAGTGCTGCACCATCCATCGTGAAGCCACGCCCAACGCCCAGGCGCTGTTGCAGTGGATCAAGCGCCGAGCCGAAGACAAGGGATCCAGCATCACGCCGCCGGCCATGCAGGTACTCGCCGAACTGGTGGGCGGAGACCTGTGGACCATCGACCGTGAGCTGGAAAAGCTCTCCCTCTACGCCACCGGTCGTGACATCACCGATACGGATGTCCATGCCATGGTGCCCTACGCGCAGGAGGCAAACATCTTCGCGGCCGTGGACGCCGTCATGGACGGACGCCCCGGTCCCGCCCTGCGCTCGCTGATGCAGCTAATCGAGGACGGCCAGGAACCTCTCTACATCATCGCGATGATCGAGCGGCAACTCCGCCTCATCGCCCTCGCCCGCGACCTGACCGATCGCGGCGTTGCCCAGCCTGACCTCGGCCGGCGCATGGGCACCAATTCCGACTTCGTGGTCCGCAAGACGCTCGGCCAGGCCCGACGCCTGACGCTGCCTCAGATCCGAAGCAAGTACCGCCGGGTGCTGGAAAGCGACCTTGCCATCAAGCAGGGTCGCCTTGATCCTGCCCTGTCATTGCAGTTATTGGTGGCCGATCTGGCCGGCAATTCGTGACGCGACGACCCCGGCGTCATTCGCCATCCGTGTACGTAACCGGGTTGTAGCACGCCGCCCAGTGCCCGCTTTCCAGTTCGGCCAAACCGGGCGTGCGGTCGGCCCGGCATCGGGTCAGGGCCTTGGGGCAGCGCGGCAGGAACGGACACTCCTCTGACAGGTTGATCAGATCCGGCGGCGCTCCTCTCAGCGCCTGCAGCCTTCTTCCCGCTGCGTCCAGCCGGGGCAGACTCTGTAGCAGCGACCAGGTGTAGGGATGCCGTGGCTGCTTGAACAGCGGCAACAGTCCCGCCGTCTCCACCAGGTGCCCCGCGTACATCACACCCACCCGGCGTGCCATGTTGGCCACCACCCCCATGTCGTGCGTGATCAGCAGGATCGCCGATTTGGAGTCCCGGCTCAGTTCCTTCAGCCGTTCCAGTATCTCCGCCTGCAGCGTTACGTCCACGCTCGACGTGACTTCGTCGGCGATCAGCAGCCGGGGCCGCATGACCATCGCCATTGCCAGCATCACCCGCTGGCACTGCCCGCCGCTCAGCGTGAACGGGTACGCGGACATCATGCGCCGGGGATCCGGCACCCCCAACTCCCGCATCATCTCCTGGCACACCGATCCTGCCGCCCTTCGGTTCAGCTGCGAATGGGTGATGATCACCTCGGTCAGCTGCGCGCCGATGGTCTGCACTGGGTTGAGCGCCGATTGCGCGTCCTGGAATACCAGGGACATCGCCTTGCCCCGGAGTTCCCGCACGTATTCCTGGGGGGCGCTCACCAGGTCAACCCCGTCAAACAGCACCCTCCCCCCGGTGATCTCGCCGTTGTCCGGAAGCAGTCCCATCACCGCCAGCGCCAGCGCGCTCTTTCCTGCGCCGCTCTCGCCCACGATACAGTACACCTCCTCCTCCTCTTGCGAGAAAGAAACCCCGTTCACGGCGTGCACCACACCGTTGGGTACCCGGAATTCCACCTGGAGGTCTTCGACTTGAAGGATTGAGGTCATGCTAGCCGCTCCGTCCAGCTGTTTCCTGCGCGGCCCCCGTCAGGTCAACCGCCCGCATTCGCCCCGCCTTCAGCTCGGCGATGAGTTCCTCCACTGAGGCGATCCGACGCTCGAACAGCGTCGCGGCCGTTCCCATCTGCCGCAGGTAATGAGTGTCGCTCCCGCCGGTTCCGGGAAGGCTCAACCCCTGCCGCAGATCGTCGGCGAACCGGTTCTCCGACTCCTTGCCCCGGCCGTTGTGCGACTCTACCGCGTCGAATAGTCGCAGCATCTCGTCGTCCAGCGCTCGCTCCATCATCTCCGAGCGCACCGCCGGATCTTCCCCCGGATCGGCCAGGAAGCGACGCCGGTACGGATGGGCGGCGATGAGGACCGCCCCGTGGCGGTCCGCCTCTTCGCGCAGGAAAGCCGGTTTGTGCATCCCGAACTTGTACTGTTGCAGGCCGAATACCAGCACATGCCCGGCGTCGGTATTGATTTCCGAGCCGGGCAGAACCAGTATCCCGTGCCGACGGGTCAACTCCCTCGCCGCGTCTGTCGGCCAGAAGTCGTCATGCTCCGTCAGGCAGATCCCGTCCATACCGCATTGTCGAGCGGCATCCACCAATTCGTCCGCCGACACGAAACTGTCGTCCGATTTCGGATAGGTATGCGAGTGCAGGTCGATCAGCAATGTATCCCCCGGTATCCATGGAGGGGAAATCATACCACCGATCACTTCCACGGCGATCTCCCCCTCCGTGTTTCCCATCCGGACGGGTGTCTTCGCCAGAGATGCCCCCGGCCTCGTCGGCGGATATGCAGCCCTCCGGCGTCTTGACCGTCGGCCGGCGAGTTCATTTCGACCCGGCCCGCCCGTCGCGAACACCGCCGAAAAATTGCTGACATCGGCCGCAGGCGGGAACCAGCGCGTGTCCCATAACATGTACATCACGCAGACAGTGGATTTCATCTGGACCGAAGGGCAGTGCGCGCGCCCCGCCGTCCGGAGTCCCCGGCGCAAGGGATAACCGGTCCATTGGTCTCAACACAACATCGGAAAGATCGGGTTAACCGGTTCAGGTTCAACGGCCTGGACGCTGCAGACTTCGGTCCGCAGCGTGTCGGATATGCAACTTGCTATCCTGCGGCCTCACGCCGTCTTATTCAACGGCGCGGTCGCAGGATGGCGCGGCGGGTGTGACCTCCGCCCCGTGTCGACTTTCGCGCCTGTCGCGACGGTCGGGACATGGAAGCTTGGCACTTAAATTTCGCAGACAACGCCGTCGGGCCGTGGCGCCGACAACCTGGACCCCGATACCCGATCCCCGATGCCGAAATTGACCACAGCAACCAGGACTTGAAGCAATCACCACCAACCAAAAGGAGCGCCCAACAAACGGAGCGTACCACTTCAAGGAGCGCCCCACTTCAAGGAGTGACCAACTTCAAGGAGTATCCAACTTCAAGGAGCGCCCAACTTCGTTCAACCGCTGGCAACTGATCCCACCAACGTCCCTCGTTGCCCCTGCCGGGGCGCGAGTCCGGGCAGTACCCGGACCGGGCATCACTCGAGACACGATTCCCTGAAGCACCGGGAACACCCTCGCCCGGAAATCCGCACGAGCATCAACCGCCGCGGTTGACCACTGCCGGCCGACTGTCTCCCTCTTGAGGATGCCAATGGGTTCCGTAATCCACCATCAGGCCAGGAGCGCAGCTTTTCTCGATCGCGCTCGTTCTGCTGAAACCGACGACGTCAACGACGCGGCGGCGGCTCTCCGTCGGTCTGCGTCTCACGCGGCCACTGCTCTCGCGGTGCATGCCGGAATGCCGCACAACAACAGGCGCCGGCTGGAAATCGCTCTCCATGCCTATATCGCACAGGGTCAACTCAGCCGCTCCCATATCAAGACCTTTCGTCAACTCGATTCCTTCCCCGAGTACCTGGCCTCGGCCGTGGCCCGTGCCGGCAAGACCATCGGAGGTCGTGGATGCCCATTGCGTCGCCTGCGCCGTCGCGTGGCCGCCTTGCACAACGATGTCACCGCCATAATTGCCGGCAACCCCCGACCGGTTCGTTACCATCAGCGCTGGCTGCGTGAGCTCCCACCGCGCCCGGAGCGGGTCACCGTCTCTGTCATCGTCAGCGTGCGCGACATTCTCGAACTGCCCAACTACCAGGCCATCAGGACTGAATGGGAATTGGAGCACGTGCCGCTGCTGCGGGTCCCCGACCCTCACGGATGGTACGAGCGCGGCGCCATTCCATCCCCCTGCCCGTGCCACCCTGAAACGTGGAAGTCGCCATCCGACATCGACAGGCGGTTCCCGTTATCTCCAATCTGGAAACGGGTCTTGGAACACGTCCTCGGCATCCCCATCCCGGACGTCCTCGCACCCTGATCCCAGGCGGGGGACCAGAATTTCGGGTACGTTATCTCGCGCACCCGTGCGTCCGCGCGGTCGGGCAAATGATGGCCCGTAGGCTCACCCGCCGATAACCAGCCCTTCTCCCCGCAGCTCTTCGGTGAGCTCGTCCGCAATCGATTTGCGGACTTTGAACCGCCGCTCCAGCATCGCCGACGTTAGCCTCGGGTTGCGCAGCGCCAGGTCCCGTGCCTGGTCCAGCACGTTGCCCTGGTAGATGTCGTCGATGTTCTCCGGATCAGGTTCATCACCGCTCTCGTCTTCCTCGCTCAGGTCAATCGGCGGCAGCGGTGGCCCCTGCTGGTTGCGCCAGAATTCGATGAGACGGTCCATTTCTTCGTCATACACCAGCGTTCCCTGGCCTCGGCGCGCTTTCGGGAAATCGTTGTTCAGCAGCAGCAAATCGCCTTTGCCCATCAGCGCTTCTGCCCCGCCTCCATCAAGGATCACCCGCGAGTCCACCTGTGACGCTACCGCGAATGCAACCCTGGCCGGCACGTTGGCCTTCAGCAGCCCGGTGACCACCTTGACCGACGGACGCTGTGTGGCCAGAACCATGTGTATGCCCGCTGCCCGTCCCAGTTGCGCCAGCCTGACCAGTTGCTGCTCCACTTCCAGGCCGCCCGTCATCATCAGGTCCGCCAGTTCGTCCACGATCAGCACCAGGAAAGACATCGGCTCATTCGCCTTGGCGTTGTACCCGGCAATGTTGCGCACGCCCATCTCTTCCATGAGCTTGTATCGCCGCGACATCTCGGTGATCAGTCCCCGCAGCGCCGGCTGCACCTCGTCCGGTTCGACGATCACTGGCATGACCAGGTGCGGGATACCGTTGAACGGCGTCAGTTCCACCCGTTTCGGGTCGACCATGATCATCCGCAGCTCGTCCGGCGGTCGCGTCATCAGCAGGGAGGCCACGAGTGAGTTGATGCACACGCTCTTGCCGGAACCGGTCGCGCCCGCGATCAGCAGGTGCGGCATGGCCGCCAGGTCCAACGCCAGCGATTGGCCGCCGGCGTCTTCGCCCAACGCAAATGCCAGCCCGCCCTTGTCCACGATCTTGGTAAACTCCGGCCCCTCAACGATCGAGCGCATCAGCACCTTTCCGGGCGACGGATTCGGCACTTCGAGCCCGACCAGGCCTTCACCCGGTTCCGGTGTCTCAATGATCCGGATGTACGGGCTCTTCAGCGCCAGGGCCAGGTCCTTCTGCCGTTTGGCGATATCTCCGACGCGGACGCGACTGGGCCGCTGCTTGGACGTGTCACCATCCTTGGTGGCCTTCAAGGGCATGTATCCCGGAACCAGCCCGAATTTGATCACGCGCGGGCCAGCCTTCACGTCTTCCACATCCACGTACACCCCGTGCTCCGACAGCGCGTCCTTGATCTCTTCGGTCATGTCCGCTATGGCGGCCTGGTTGATCTGATGTGGCTCGGGCGGCGCCAGCGTTTCCAGGGGTGGCAGTTGCCATCCGCCGGATCGGGACATACTCACCTTCTGCGGCGCTGGCGACGGTTCCGGCGGTTCGGGCTCTTTCGGTTCCTTGGCCACTGCTGGCCGGAACGCAGGTGTTGGAACCGCCGGCACTCTGCCGGGCCGCATCCCGACCAGACGCCGCGCGCCTCGGGCAACCGCCACGGAAGCCAGTGCCAACCCGATCCCAACGTATTTGGCCCCGATGGCGGCATAAACCAATGCTGCCCAGGTGGTGATACCGATAAATCGCCCGGCGATCAGGTACCCTTTCCATGCTTGCGGAACCAACAAGAGGCTGACGATTACCAGCCCGCCGATCAAGTGGATCAACCAAACCCACAGATGTGTGCCCGTGAGCGCATACCCCCACTGGCCGGCCATTCCGTAAGCGTAGGATGCGCCGCTTTCCCCTTGCCAGAAGGTCAAACCGCCCACCGCGACGACTGCCACGACACCCAGCGCCAACCACCAGCGCCAACCCCGCACCAACGATGTTGGTCGGTAAACCATCGCCAGGAATACGGCCAACCCGTACCCCCCAGCAACTATCCAGCCCGCCCCGAGCGACGCTGTCAGCCATTCCTGGAATCCCGGCATAGCCAGATAGGCAACCGCTAACACCAGGGCGGCCACCCCCAGCACGCCGGCTGTGATGCCAGTTTTGAACCATTTGAAACCGCCGGGGAAGGCAGCAGTGGCCGTCGACATTTACTCGACTCCAGAAATGGGTACAGGGCTACTGGCCACCGATAAACAAGAACGCCGCCCCAAAAAGGCGCGGCGGAATGTCTGTCACGTTGTATTGACTTGCCGGCGGCCCGTCACGTATCCAGGATTACCGGAATTATCATAGGCCGTTTGTTCAGGTCATTGCGTAGGAATTGTCTGGCAACTTTTCGAATATTTGCGCGAGCTTTGTCGGGGTCGTCGGCCGGGAGATCGCCGGATACTCCCATCTCAACCGCCTCGGCCAGGCGCGCAAAAATATCTTTGGTGTCTGCGTGGTCCAGGAACCCGCTTCCAGCCACCTGGACGGGTCCACTCAACTCGCCGTCGGGATCGACCCCCGCACAGATTACCACAACCCCATCTCTGGCCAGGGACCGCCTCTCCCGCAGCACCACGCTGTCCGTATCCATGACCGTGAGACCGTCCAGGTAGATGGGTCCCGCGGGTATTGAACCGGTTATCTGGGCCCCGGTCTCGTCGATCTCGAGTATTTCGCCGTCCTCCAGCACAAATATCCCGTCCGGCGCCGCTCCCAATTCCCAGGCCAGCTGGGCATGGGCCCGCAAGTGGCGATATTCCCCGTGCACCGGCACGAAGTAACGCGGCCGGGTCAGGTTGAGCATGAGCTTCAGCTCTTCCTGGCTGGCGTGTCCGTGGACGTGCACCGGGGCGATGCGGTCGTAGAGCACGCGTGCGCCCTGCCGCAGCAAATTGTCGATGGTCTGGCTCACCGCCCGTTCGTTGCCTGGAATGGGTGTGGCCGAGATGACCACGGTGTCGCCCTCCATCAGGTCGACGTCCCGGCTTTCCCCGTTGGCTATTCGCACCAGGGCCGACGTGGGCTCGCCCTGGCTGCCCGTGGTCATCAGAACGACGCGTTCCGGCGGCAATCCGGCCACATCACGGACCGGAACAATGGTGCCCGGCAGCGCATCCAGGTAGCCCATCTCCGTGGCCATCTGTACGTTGGCGACCATGCTCCTGCCCACGAAGGCCACATGGCGATCGTGATTCTCTGCCGCGGTGATGACTTGCTGAATCCGGCTGATCAGTGACGCGAATGTGGCGATTATTACTCGACCCGGGGCGCCACCGACCGCCCGGTCCAGGGCATCGCTCATGATTTGTTCGGACGGCGTATATCCGGGCAACTCCGCGTAAGTCGAGTCCGAAAACAACAGGAGCACGCCGTTTTGGCCCCGCTCGGCCAGGGCGGGCAAATCGATGGTGTGGCCGTCGACCGGCGTGTGGTCAATCTTGAAATCGCCCGTGTGTATCACACTTCCCCACGGCGTCTCGATGCAGATCCCCATGGCGTCCGGGATGCTGTGGCACACTCGGAACCAGGTGGCGCGGAAATTGTCGCCGAAATCGACCGGTTGCTCCGGGTCCACGGCGTGCACCACGGCGTCGCGTGTCCTGCGTCTCTCGTTCAGCTTTACGGTGATCAGCCCGTGCGCCAGCCGGGGCGCGTACACCGGAACATCAAGGTCTGGCAAAACGTGCGGCAGGGCTCCGATGTGATCCTCGTGTCCATGGGTGATCAGAATGCCGCGTACCCGGTGCGACTGTGCCACCAAGTATGAGATATCCGGGATGATCAGATCGACGCCAGGCATATCCTCGGTCGGAAATTGAATCCCGCAGTCAATGATGATGATGTCGTCCCCGCATTCCAACACCATCATGTTCTTGCCGATTTCGCCCAACCCGCCCAAGGGCAGGATGCGCAGCGGTTGTTCGGGGAGGGGGTGGGATGCAGACAATACGGTCACTTCAGTCGGGATCAGAACAGCCGCTGCTGCCCCGGTGGCGGATCATCCGGTTTGTCAGGGTCGTCGAGGGGCAGCGGTTGCGGTAGTGGATCCGGATCCGCCTGGACAGGAGGGGCCAACGCATCCCAAAGGGACGGTGTCTGGTCAGATTGCGGAGTCTCGAAAGAGGCGCCGGCTTCACGGATTTGAGAATCTGCGGACGCCGGTTCGGACTGGATGCGCAATACGTCCATCAGGCCAGGAATTTTGGCAAAGTCTTCCTCGATCGCGGCCCTCATTTCCTGACGACGCAATCCGGCGGCAGGATGCATGATCGGAAAGATGTGACGCCCGTTGATTCGACGCAAACGCCCTCGGACCCTGCTGATACTTTGACCGGGGATGAATCGGGCTGTAGAGAATCGGCCCAGCGTGACTATCAGTAACGGGTCAAGCAATTCTATCTGTCGGTCAAGATATTTGCTGCATGCAGCGATTTCGTTGGGCACGGGATCGCGATTGTCTGGCGGTCGGCATTTGACCATGTTGGCTATATACACCTGGTCTCGCGTCATTCCGATGGATTGGAGCAAGTCCTCGAGGAAGTTCCCCGCCGGACCCACAAATGGGCGACCTTGCCGGTCCTCATGGAACCCCGGCCCTTCGCCGATGAAAAGCAGTTCTGCTGCATCAGGACCTTCACCGGGCACCGCGTTGGTTCTGCCAGCGTGCAACTGGCAGTCCGTACACGTGCTGACGACACGAGCTACCTCGGCGAGCGTGTCCATTGCTCAAGTTACCCATGTCCAACGTTGTCCCGTCCGGCCAGGCGTCGGCCTATTCGTCCGCCACGCCCTTGCCTTTCAGGTAATTCACCGCGTCGGCGATGGTATGGATCTCGCCGGCGTCTTCGTCTGGGATCTCTATGGTGTTTTCGTTGGAACTGAATTCCTCTTCAAAAGCCATGATCAGTTCGACCAGATCCAGGGAATCAGCCCCCAGGTCATCCTGAAAGGATGAGCCCTCATTGACATCTCCGGCATCGACGCCGAGTTTGTCAACTACGATATCGGTAATCCGTTCGAGCACGGTACTCACAGGTTCATCTCCGTGAAAATAGTCGTGGGTATAGCCACGCAATTGGGTCTGGGGCGTGCGGAGTCTAAACTAATTCACCGCACTGTCAACGGGAGTTTGCAGATCGTGGACAACCGAGCCCAAAACACCGTTGACGAAACGGGCGCTGCTCTCGCTGCCAAACATGGATGCCAGTTCGACAGCTTCATTGATGACAACGTTCCTCGGAATGTGATCGCGATTGAACAGTTCATAGATTGCCACACGCAAGATGTTGCGGTCAACGATGGACAATAAACGAACTGGCAGCGCTGGCGCGTATCGGCCGATGATTTCATCCACGCCGGACCCCTCCTCGATGATCCCGGCAACCATCGATTCCGCAGCCTTTCGGGTGCTGATCGTGGCCGGGTTCTGAGCGCATAGCCAGTCAATCGTGCCGGCTGTAGAGGCCGGCCGGACATCACCGGAGTAAAGTGACAACAATGCCAGTACCCGAGCCTGTCTGCCGACCGGACCACGTTGGACGCCTGGAGTGAAAGGACTATCGGTCATAACCTTTCCCAGCCGTAACGAAGGACGTCACGGCTGTCTCCGGCAATACGTGGGATACGAGGAGGTTAAGGCGCGTCTGAACCGGTTTTGCGGATCGATTCGGGGTCCGACAGCGTCAATGCTTCGACGTCCGGATCGATGCGACGGACGAGGCTGGACAATACCCGCGCCGGTCCGAACTCCACGAACCGGTTGACTCCAGCGTCGACCATAAACCGGACGGAGTGTTTCCACATGACGCAGTGGCAAAGGCCGGTCAGCAACTCGTGGCGAGCTTGCTCTGAATTGACGATTGCCGTTCCGGTTGAATTAGCGATCACCGGGAACCGTGGGTCGTGCAACCGGACGTGGTCAATGGCGTCAGTAAGCCCTTCTTGAGCTTCGGCCATCAGGCGCGAATGGAAAGCGCCACTGACTGCAAGTGGGACAACCTTCTTGGCTCCACGCGCGGATGCCAGATCCATGGCTCGCGCCAGGGCCATTTTGTCCCCGCTGACAACTATCTGGTCATCCGAGTTGATATTGGCCAGTTCGACGCCGGCGTCGAGGGCAACTTGCGCCACGTCGTATTCATCGAGCCCGATGATTGCAGCCATCGAACCGGGATGAGATTCGGACGCCTCGTGCATCAGTCGCCCGCGCTCCCGCACCAAGCGGATGCCGTCACGGAAATCCATGACGCCGCCAACCACCATCGACGTGTACTCGCCGAGGCTGTGCCCGGCGACTGCTGCGGGATCCGGGGCCTGCGGGCCCAGGTACTCTTGCCACGCCCGCCAGATGGCGATGCAAACGGTCATTATGGCCGGCTGCGCGTGGGCGGTGTCTTGCAGGTCTTCCGCAGGACCTTCGAACATCAACTTTGAAAGGTGTATGCCGAGGCTGTCATCAGCCTCGCTAAATACTTCGCGTGCGGCAGGTGAGAGATCGTACAACGAACGCCCCATGCCTACTTTTTGTGTGCCCTGACCGGGAAAGATGTATGAGTACACCGGTGTTCGGGCGATGTCTGCCATGATGACCGCTTCTCCAAAATTAGCGATGCAAAATCGCGGCCCATTTACCTCGTGATTATTGTAGGATCTCGCAGTCGATTATCCTCCGACTTGCCGGCCTCTGTAAAACCCGCAACCGGGGCAAGCCGCGTGCGGGCGTTTGGCGGCCCTGCACCTGGGACAGCGCGCCGGATGCAGGGTCCTGAGGCGATATGCCGGCGAGGAAAGTCGTCGTCCTTTGCGTGCTCTCGTCAGCTTCTTGTTCGGTAGTGCTCCCATTTTTCAAATCCATTTTAGAACCCGAAGTCACGTAGAAGGTGGCCGATACGAACCAATTCGCACTTCGGGATGTGTAGTTCAGGTTTGCTGCTCGTCCATCAGTGAACGTAGTGCCGCCCACCTCGGGTCGATGTCAAGATTATAACAGTCGCACGATCCCTGGTTACGGTCGCAGCCGCAACGGTCGCAGATGCCCACGCATTCGGGTTTGCACAACGGTTTCAGCGGCAGCGTGGCCAGCGTGACTTGGCGAGTGGCTTCAGCCAGATCAAGATGGTGGTCCAAGCCGATGAACAAGACCTCCCAATCGTCGGGAAGTATTACCTTGGTTCCAGTATTGAGGTCGATCGCAGGGAAGTACTCTTCGTCCAGATCAATTCGTAACGTTCGCGAAAATCCCTGCAAGCACCGTGAACAGTCTTGCGGTACCCGGACGGTCAATTCGGCCTGGACCCAGATTCCCTGGTGTGTCCGCACCATATCCACCGAGCCATGCACACGTTCCACGGGATGGTCGACGTCGCTGATGTCCTCCTCGATTTCGAAATTACGATGTGAACCGATTGCTTCTTTCAGCAATTGCGCGACGTTGTACTTCATGGTTGACAGGACCTGAAACGCACGCGGTTGGTCAATTGACGCCAGATTATAGGTTGGCTTTACCGGCCCATCAATAGAATTGTGCGCCAGTTTTGTCAATTTTTTGAATTTTCAAACCCGCGGGCGATATTTCGCTCGATACGGATGGATATACGCCGGTTCGTCAGTCCGTCGCGTGGGTGTTGATGTATTCGATGATATCGTTTGTGGAAGTGCCCGGCCCAAAAACCGCGGATACTCCTATCGCGGACAACGCCTCCCGATCCTCTTCGGGAACGATTCCGCCCAGGACCACCATCACGTCGTCCATGTTCTGTTCGCCCAACAAACGCATGATCTCTGGAAGCAATTCCATGTGGGCTCCCGAAAGAATGCTCAACCCGAGGACTGATACGTCCTCCTGGGCGGCGGCCTGCACCACCATCCTCGGCGTTTGACGAATACCCGTGTAGATGACCTCCATCCCGGCATCGCGCAACGCGCGAGCGATTACTTTCGCTCCGCGGTCGTGTCCATCCAATCCTGGTTTGGCGACGAGTACTCGAATTGGGTTGGCGCGTTGGGTGGTCATGGGGTGGTTTCCCGATGTTGAAATGGCGTCCGATTTCAGCCCGGTATCGGTTCGATGGGCGCTACGGACATTGATTCGCCGAACAGTTTACTACAAATCTCGCGACAATCCCCCCGGCTGGATCAAGCGGAGCCCTGGAGCTTGTCCGCTCCTGACGAGCAGGTCACTCGAACTGCACGTGGGCACATGCCTCAGGGTCGGCGCGTGATAAATCGCCGTCCTTGGTGATCCGATACGTTGGCGCTTTAACGTTGCAAACCCAGCTTGAAGGAACAATACGTTGACAGGCCGCCGCCGCTCTTACTATCCTGAATTGGACGCGTCCCAGTAGCTCAGTGGATAGAGCGGCTGCCTTCTAAGCAGCTGGCCGCGGGTTCGAATCCTGCCTGGGACGCCACTTCATCCGTGTGATGAGTGGAAACGACGGGTTTCGAGAGTTTGTTTCCCGCTTCAATTCCCACTTTTTGGTTTGACCGCATCTCAACTTCGCTTGTTTTTCCGAGAGGGTGTTCAAAAACGAAAGTGGGGTTAATGGGCGCAGCATGAGCCCGGTCGTCGAAATTTACGGCCGCGGTGCAACGGTTCGCACGATGGAGCAGCTGCCTTGCTCAACCACGGTTTTAGGTTCAGCTGACGGGCCGGGACCGTGACCTCGGATCACCAAGCACCCGAGATACGCGATACTTGACGTTCTCGACACCGAGACCTTGCCTACCGGCAACGTCCTGAAGGCCGCTGCCAGATCAACATCAACAAGGATAACGCTCACCAAGGATACTTGGCGCGACGTAATCCCGGCTCATCGCCTCGCGCGGAAAGTGGGTGGTGTCCCAAACGGTGTTAGCGCAGCTGGAGCGTCGCCGTGGATCAGAAGCCGGTCAATCATTCGGGGCACGCCTAGATGCGGCGCCAGGATGACCCGCCGGAATCCCCCCAGCATCGGTCACCTGGCGGTGGTCGTCAGGGCGACACAGGATCGGTCGAGGCAGATGCGTGGTAGCATCTTTTGGGTGCTCCGGGCTTTGGTCTGGGTACGTGGTTTGGAAACCATAATCCCCGGACCGTGGGAGCGCTCTCTCAATTCTCCAGCACGCCGCCGCGCTCATCGTCCCGTTGGATGCGGTCTGACGGCCGGAAGTCCTGAGGTGACAGCCGGAAGTCCTGCGGTTACGTAATCCGATCTCGCCCGAGATCTTGCACCCGTTGTTCCAGACATGATCGTGAGGTGTCGATGAACCCTTGGAAGTTGCTTGGCCGAGGACAAACCCCCGGTGGTGGAGCAGAGCTCGTTTTGTACCAACGAGACTCTGAGTTCTCACTCACGGCCGATAACCGTGAACTCATGAACAGCCGGACTTACGGATCCGAGGAACACATGGCCAGACTGGGTTGTCAGAGCCTGGCGAAACGACCGAGGGCGCGCGTCCTGATCGGCGGTCTGGGCATGGGCTACTCGGTTAGAACGGCGCTGGACATCCTCGGCCACGACGCCCGTGTGGTCGTCGCAGAGTTGGTGCCAGCCGTGGTTGAGTGGAACCGTGGAGTGCTTGCCCATCTGGCTGACTGGCCTCTTGACGACGAACGCACTGAACTCCATGAAACCGATGTTGCCCACCTGATCCAGGCCGCCCCAGGCGCCTACGACGCCATCATGCTTGACGTTGACAATGGTCCAGAGGCGATGGTGCGCAAGAGCAACGACTGGCTGTACAGCCTGCCTGGCCTGACCGCCACGTACGCGGCGTTGCGGCGCGGCGGTGTACTGGCGGTGTGGTCAGCCAGCCCTGAACCGGCTTTTGTCAAACGGTTGCGCCGTGCCGGTTTCGGCGTGGATGAAGTCAGGGTGCGGGCGCGTGGAGGTAGCAGCGGCAAGGGAGCCGCACATCATGTCGTTTGGGTCGCAACGCGCCCATGACGCCGGATAACCGTGCACGGTGCTGCCGCGTGCGGCGCAGCGCCATAAATCTGGCAGTCCGGTCGAGCCAGTCTTGATGCTAATCGGGGGTCAATCTCGGCCTCTCCATGGTTCCGGGAGTTGTCGCGGATCCAAGCGCGGATTTAGTCGGTCTCCGGGTCATAACTCGGAACCAGTTCAATGCGACGGTCCATGTCGGCCAGGGCGTTCTCCAATTCTGGTGTCGGCAACGGTGTGTAAGCCACGGCACAGCGCCAGTAGGCCGTGCAGCGGCCCTGGTCCAGTTCGTTGGCCTGTGTGGCGCCCGGCACTGCATTTCGGTCTGAGGCGTCGGCGCGATCGAGTGTGAGTGGGCCCGGCGGCGCCAGAGTCCGGGGTCGGTCAGGCCGACCGGGGGTCCTGGGTCGATGACTTGGGTCTGCGCCCGGTCGGTGAGCCGGGGAGGAGGCCCTGGGTGTCGAAAGTTTCGTCGCCCGGTTGTCCTGTGCTGCCTGCCAGCGCTGACACCAGCGTCAACGCCGCGCCACCAACTTGATCACGCTCACAGCTCCAGTTAACTCTGCATCGCAGCCGGCGGACGCAGCCGCAGGGTCATGGTGACGGTGGTGCCCTGTCCCGGCGCTGACGTCATGACCAGGGCGCCGCCGTGGGAGCGGGCGACTTCAGCGGCGTGGGTCAGGCCCAGGCCGGCGCCCTGATTATCGCCGCGTTTGGTGGTGAAGAGGGGCGTCGTGGCCTTCTCGAGAATTTCCGGAGTCATGCCGCAGCCCTCGTCGCGGAAAGTGACACTGGCTTCTTCGGGACCGGCCTGTATGGAGACGACGATGGGCTCTGAGGCCTCGGCCTCGGCGGTGGCGTCGCAGGCGTTCTGGACCAGGGCCATGAGTGCCAGGCCCACGCCTTCGGATACGGCCAGGCACTGCGGGTTGGCGGGGTCTTCTCGGATTTCCGCGGCGGGCATGGCTACTCCGTTGGCGGTGGCGTAGGCTTCCAGGGCGGCCTGGACGGATTGCCGCACCACAAGGTTGAGGTCGATTTCTTGCCAGGCTCCGTGGCTGGATCCCAGACTGATCATGCCGTGGAGCACCCGGTCGGCCCGGCGCACGTTGCGCCGGATGTGGTTCATGTTGTCCCGGAGTGCCGAGCTTATTTCGGCGACTGCGTCTTCGTCGCGTTCTTCTTGGTCCAGGGCTTCCATGAGTTCGTCGAGGAGTTCGGTGGAGCCGTCACAGAAGTTGGTCACAAAGTTGAGAGGGTTTCTGATTTCGTGGGCCACGCCGGCGGCCAGTTCGCTCATCTCGCGTATTTTCTCGTGAGCCACCAGTTGGTCCTGAGCTTCGCGGAGCTGCCGCATGGCCTCGTCGAGCTCCTCGTTGCGCTTCTCGAGCTGGGTGTTGCTGACCTCCAGCTCGGCGCTCAGCTTTTCCACGAGCTGAAGCCGGACGACCTCGATGGAGCGCTGACGCAGGGTTTCGAGGTTGCGGGCCATGGCGGCGATTTCGTCATTGCCCTTGGGCTGGATCACAAAGTCAAGGTTGCCCCGGCCCAACTGGAAGATCCACGTTTCCAGCGGGATGATGTCGACCGCGAGCTTGAGGTGAGTGGCGACGTTGCCGGCCACGGCAAGCATGGTGCAGATCCCCACTATGGTCAGGTCCCGTTGCCACCGCTCGAATTCCTCGGCGGTGTCGCCCGGCCCGCCGAACCAGATGACAGCCCAGGCGATGGTGCAGGCAACGGTGGCGTAGATGCAAAGGATCATCTGGTTGCCGGTGCGTCGTGGACTGAGCTGGAACCGCTGTATTTTCCGGTAATCCCCTGGGTTTTCCTTGGTTTCGGGGCTCATTATCCTGCCTGTTCCGCTCGGGTGGTTCTTCGGTATCTGATTTAGCACATTCTACGCCGGCAAGAGGTTTCCATCCCTGGCCGCTGGTCATGGCGACGGCATGGCCGGGGTTGGTTTGCGGGATCCTCGGACCCCGACGGTCGAACGGTAGTGGCAGGGTTTTTTGACACTCATCGCGCCACACCTATAATTGCGGCCATTGCGCTTGAAGTTCCCGACTGCGCCTTAAGGAGATTGTGATATGCCCACTTGGAAAGTTGCGTATTTCAGCGGGGTAGGTGGACGCCCTCAGATCATGCTGGACAATGCCCCAGACGACCTGGAGGTCACACTGGTTGACCCCGCCCTGTCGGACCCTGAAAAAATCGAGCTGTGCCGTGACGCCGACGCGATAATCAGCAGCGACCTATCACTTGACCTGGTCAAGGCATGCCCCAGGGTCAAGTTGATCCAGACCCTCAGCGCGGGTTACGACCGGCTGCCGCTCGAGGAAATCCTTGAGATGGGAGTACCGGTAGCCAACAACGGGGGAGCCAACGCGATCTCGGTGTCCGAGCAGACGCTTGCCTTGATGATTGGCATCAGCAGGAATCTGATGGCGCAATGGGACAGCACCACCCGCCAGCGAGCATGGCGGAGCGATCTGTACCAGACCGACCTGTCGGAGGTAACCGACAAGACGGTGGGCATCGTCGGCCTCGGGCGTATCGGAAGGCAGGTTGCGAAGCGGCTCACCGGGTTCGACACCCGCACCATCTTCTACGACATCGAGGACATTCCCGACGATGTGCAGCGCGAGGTGAAAGCTGAACCGGTCGCGTTCGACGAACTGTTGGAGACATCCGACATCGTGAGTATGCACGTGCCGCTCACCCGGCGCACCCGTGGAATGATGTCCGACCGCGAGTTCGGGATGATGAAACCCACCGCTTTCCTGATCAACCTCTGTCGGGGTCCCGTGGTGGACGAAGCGGCGCTCTACCGGGCTCTCACAGAAGGCCAGATCGCCGGGGCCGGACTGGACGTTTTGGAAGTGGAACCCACGCCGACAGATAACCCGTTGTTCGACCTGGACAACGTGATTATCACGCCGCACATGGCCGGCCAAAGCCAGGAAACGGCCCTGCGCGCGGCTCACTTCGCCTACGGCAATATTCTGCGCACGCTGACGGGAGAACAGCCGGAATCGCTGGTGACCCCTGAGTAGCTGGCGCAAACGCACGTCCAATATGAAGGACACGTTTGAGCATGGATGCACAAGACAGTCAGGCGATCCGTGTCGTGTGCATCTATAGCAAAAAGCCATACTGGCTTCCGTGAGGTTACGCAAGGAGCATTTGCATGATTTGGTGCCGCTTTCAGGCAGGCGATAAGACCAGCTTCGGCCTCGTTGACGACGGCCGTGTAACCGAGGTGTGGGGCGATCCGCTGGACGACTACGCTGTAACCAACCATTCCTACTCCCTCGACCAGGTGAAGCTGTTGGCGCCGATCAAGCCCGGGATGCTGTACGCGGCCGGTCCCAACTACCGGGGGCACGTCGAAGGTATGGCGGCGCGGCGGGGAGCTCCGCCAGCGTACCCGGACCGCCCGTCGCCCAACTACCGATCGGTTCACGCCATAATCGGGACCGAGGAAAATATCGTGGTCCCCTCCGCATGTTCCGGCGCCGTCCAACCGGAGGGCCAACTGGCGGTGGTCATCGGCAAAAAAGCCCGCAATGTGGCGGTCAGCGAGGCCCTGGACCACGTGTTTGGCTACACCATCGGCAACGACATCAGCCAGCGGCCCTGGCAGCAGGCCGACCGCACCATGTTCCGGGGCAAGAACTGCGACACCTGGAAACCCATGGGGCCGTGGATCGCAACCGACCTGGACCCGAAGGGTTTCCGCATCACCGTCCGCCACAACGGCGAGGTTTGGGAGGACTTCTCATCGGCCGATCAGATCTGGGATACCGCTACCTGGATCCACGAACTGAGCAAGTACGCCACCCTCCACCCCGGCGATGTCCTCTGGATGGGAACCGAGGGCGCCGATGGCGACATGTTCCCCGGCGATACCATCGAGGTGGAGATCAGCGGGATCGGCACGCTGCGCAACTACGTAGTGGCCGAGGAGTAGCTCGGTAACTGTACTATCTTTGGTCTTATCGCTTTCTGACCAGCACTGCGAGGCGGTCGCAACCTGGCTTGGGAATGTTCCGTTGAAATGTGGGCCGTGCAGACGGGCATTCCGTTTTGGCGGGTCACTGTTGTGTCTGGAAAGCCTGGAACGAATCGAGCATTCGATTAAGCACGTCTTCGTATTCAACGCTTTCGATACAGCGTGAAAGGGTTACGGTGATCGCCGGCGGCGGATAGCGCTGTTCCAACTGGGTGGGGACCAGGAGCCGCTGTACGACGGTGTCGCAAACCTTCTCCGGGTCAGCAGAGGCATCCAATCGGGTTTGGTAGAGCGCCTTGTTGCCGTTTTGTTCGATCACGTCCACCGATTTGGGCTCCGCAGTCACGGCGACCTCGCCCTCCTGGTATTCAAACGGTTCGCGCCAGGACCGGCTCAGCGCCAGGAACAGGGTCTCGACGCTGTCCGCGTAATAGCGCGCCGGCTTGATACTCACCTGCATTCGCGCCTTGCCATCGGGGGCGGCAAACTCAGCGTCATCGCACGAGGATTGTTCCCGGGTCCAAGAGGCTGGAACGTCCACCCGGAAATTTGGCTTGATGAAGCAGTTACCGGGGTTGTTCCGGTCGACATTGTGGTTATAGCTTGACCAGGCCAAGGGCGTTGGCGATGGCGTTGGGAAGGGAGTCGCCGTGGGCACGGCGGTCGCCGTCGGCGCGAGCGTGGGTGGAACGGTAGGCGGAGGTGTGGGCGCCGGTGTCTCGGTCGGCGCTGGAGCGAGCGTTGGTTCCGGCGTTGCCTCTGGAATTTCGGTTGGCATCGGCGTGACGGTGGAAGCCGGCGGGGCGGGAGTTGCTTCGGCGGTCGGCGTTGGAGGTTGGGTTGCGGTCGGAAGTGCCGTGGCCGTTGGCGTCGGAAGTTCGGGTGTCCCCTGGCCATTCGTTGGCGCAGATTCGCCACCACATGCCAGGGACAGTGCCATCAGCGCAAGCCCGGCTAGAATTTTTGCATAAAGACGTGCCATGGGAAGCATTTCTGGTTGAATATTGGCAAATCCCGTCCTGCCCGTGTTTGGTTTTCCGTATGCAGATTTGAGCGCAAACTCAGCGAATTATGGACTTTGCCCGTTCCAAATCCCGCCTGTAAGCACCCGCATGGGACGCGAACCGCACGCGATACAGCAGGGTTTTTAGGGCACCCTGTCATCACCGATTGGCCGAGCCACTGCCCATCAATCAGCTGATGTTCGGATCCCATTTCGCGTCTATGACCGCGCTCGAGTGGCGCGACACGGTTCACCGCCCCGTTACATAGCCGTTCTTCAGGTCCCACGCTGCGGCGTCGCGCTCGCGGTGTCCGGGCTCTCCGAATCCGCCTCCCCCGGAGGACAGGCAGATAATGTGGTCGCCAGGGTTGACCAGGACGCCAACCTCTTTGGAGCCCAGAACGCGCTCGGTTCCGTTGGACACGATCTTATAGTGGTGCGGCTGGCCGTCGGCGCCGCCGAAGAGGCCAAAGGGCGGGACCACAATCCCGTCGCCGGCGGTGTTGAGCAGGGCCGGTCCCTGACCTTCGTAGATCAGGTCGCACACCGCGCCCAGGCCGCCGCGCCACGCTCCGACCCCGCCCGAGTCTGGCAGCAGCTCGTGACGCTCGATGAAGAAGGGGAACCGTTCTTCCGTCACCTCGATGCTGGGGGATCGGATGCCGCCGGCCACGTTGATCTCTCCCACGTTGGACCAGCCGTCGAAACCTTCCGAGGCTCCTCCACCACCCCGAGCCAGGAAAAAGTGCCAGATGAATTGCCGTCCCGTCCTGGGATCCATGCCCGTGATGGCGTAGCGCAAACGGCGCGAGAAGCCCGCGGAGACGGCCTGGGGAATCGCCGGCGCCAGTGCCTTGAACACCGCCTCCACCACCTCCTCAGCACAGTGGTTTGTGCTCATGCACACCGGCGCCGGAGGGTTGGCGTTAACCACCAGTCCTCTCGGCGCGACTATTTGCACTGGCCGCATGGAGCCTTCATTGCGTGCCACGTCCATTGGCGCGAGGTACATGATGGCCGCGTGAGCCAGCGAGCGCGTGTTGGCGTAGGCGCTGTTGATGAACCCCTCCACCTGAGGACTGGACTCGCTGAGATCGATGGTCATGGAATCGCCGGCGATGGTGACCGTGGCCCGTATGGGCACCAGCTTGCTGTCGAAACCGTCGTCGTCCACCAGCGATTCGCCGCGGTAGACACCATCTGGCCAACCGGAAATGAACTGCCGTACCTGCCGCTCGGTGGCCGCGAGGATCTCGGATACCACCGCCATGAGGCGATCGGCGCCGAAGTCCGCAAGCAACGATTGGATCCTTTGCGCCGCCAACATCACCGAACCTATCTGTGCGTTGAGGTCGCCGAGGAAATTCTCCGGTTGTCGCACATTGGCCGACATCATCTGTAGCAGGTCGTCGCGGGGTACGCCCTTGTCGTAAAGCCGCAACGGAGGTATGCGGAGTCCCTCCTGGAATATCTCGTTGGCCCGCGGGTTGTAACCCCCGTGGGTACCGCCGCCAACGTCGCTGTGATGCGCGCGGTTCACTCCGTAAAACAGGGGCTTTCCTTCGTGAAATACGGGCCGAATTATCGTGATGTCCGGCAGATGGCTGCCGCCGAAATAGGGATCGTTCAGGATGAACAGATCACCGTCGTGGATGTCAGCGCCGAAATAGTCCCGAACCGCGACGCCGGCCACCGGGAGGGCGCTGATGTGTACCGGGATACCCTCGCCCTGTGCCACCAGTTGGCAGTCTCCGTCGAGGATAGCTGTGGAAAAATCGCGACTGGAGTTGAGGATCTGGGACATGGCCGTGCGCAGCATCGCCTCGGTCATCTCCTGGGCAATGGACTCCAGCCGGTGCTCCACTACCGCCATGGTGATGGGGTCGTTGTGCGCCGCCCCGTCCGCGGCTTCCGTTCCGGTGGGATTGGCACCGGTAGTCTCCGCGTCCCGGGTGACTTGCTGGCCCACCTCCAACTCCACTCCACCCATGGCGTCGACCGTGGCGCGGTCTCCGGGCCAGATCAGGATGGTGGTGAATTCTGACTCCAGGATCGCTGGACCGGCGATTTCCGTCCCCGACGGCAATTTATCCGCGGCGTAGATCTGCGCTTCGCACCAGTCCTCCAGGTAGACGCGGCGAGAACCGACTGGGGCGGCACGGTCCCCAACTTCCAACTGGTCCAACTGGGCAATCCTCGGGAGTTTGCCGACCGCAACCGATCGCAGCGTGACCAGCCGTACTTCCTGATCCTGCTGGTTGTAGGAGTACAGTTCCTCGTATCTGCGGTGAAAATTAGACGTGAGTTCTGCCAGGAACTCCGTTTCCGGCAGCGCGGATTCGGGTAAAGGCACTGTGACTTCGTAGATTTGGTCCAGGTAACGCATGTCGGCCGAATACTGGATATCGACGGCCTCTTTCGCGACGCCCTGGGAGAGCAGTTTTTCCCGGCCCTGTGCCCCCAGTTCCGCCAAAATGGTTCGCAATTCGTCCAGGTCAAGCCGGTCCAGACTCACCGGGTATGACCGGAAGAAGTCATACCTGATGTCCGTGTTCAGCATCCCGTATGCAGACAACACGGGCGCGGACGCCGGGATGTACACCTTCCCCACCTGCAGCTGCCGGGCCACCTCGGAGGCGTGGAGACCCGATGCTCCCCCAAATCCCATCATGCTGAACTCGCGGGGGTCGACGCCGCGTTGCACCGACATCAGCCGGATCCCTTCGGCGATGGTGGTGCACACGACCTTGAACACTCCAAACGCGGCGTCCGCGTCCGCGAGGTTGAGCGGAGAACCGACATGGTCAGTGAGGGCCCGCTGGGCCGCCGCGGCGTCGAGGCTGGCCCGACCGCCGAGGAAATTACCGGGGTCCAGATAGCCCAGCGCCAAACTCGCATCGGTTACGGTGGGGTTGACACCACCCTTGCCATAGCACGCCGGACCGGGATCGGCGCCGGCGCTGTCCGGCCCTACATGGAGGATGCCACCTTCATCCACTCGGGCGATGCTGCCGCCGCCGGCGCCCAGGGTGTGGATATCGATCATCGGAGCGGCAATCTTCCAACCGGCCTCGAATTTCTCATTGGTGATGTGCGGGACACCGTTTTCGATCAGCGAAATATCCGTGCTGGTCCCACCCATGTCGAAGGCGATGATCTTTGGTTCCGCCAACAACTGTCCCAGGTACGCGGCGGCGCTGACGCCTCCGGCCGGGCCGGACAGAATGGCGCGCACCGCCATCCGGCGGGAATCGTCGATTGGCGCTACCCCGCCGTTGGACTGCATGATCAGCACGTCCTTCAGTTGCGGGTACGCTTCGAAGCGCTCACCCAAATGGGCAAGGTAACGACTGAACACCGGACCAACGTAGGAGTTGATCACCGTCGTGCTCAGGCGGTCGAATTCCTTGATCTGAGGGATCACTTCGTGGGAGAGGGAGGTGTACACATCCGGGAACCGGCGCCGTATGAGTTCTCCCGCCTGTCGCTCGTGGTCGGGATTGAGGTACGAGAACAGGAAACAAACCGCCAGCGCTTCGGCTCCCTCTTGGACCAAGTATTCCAGTCGATCTTCCAGGGTTGCGATGTCCAGCGGCCGGTGAACGATGCCGTTCGCCCTAACACGTTCCGGCACGTCCACCCGCAGATAGCGGGCAGCCAGTGGTTCCACGGGCGTCATTCGCAGGTTGTACCGGTCTTCTTTCAACCCCTCTCGCATCTCCAGCAGATCGCGGAAACCGTCGGTGGTGATCAGTCCAACCTTGGCGCCTTTCCGCTCCACCAGCGTGTTGGTGGCGACCGTCGAGCCGTGGATCACGAGGTCGGTGTCTCCCAACATTTGCTCCAGCGACAGGCTGTACGCGGCGGCGGCTTCGCGCAGGCCGGTCATGACGCCTTGAGAAGGATCGTCGGGAGTGGTCGGCGTTTTGAAAAAGCGAGGCCCCCCGGTTTCGCCAACCACCACGAAGTCTGTGAAAGTGCCTCCGACGTCTATCCCGATTTTGTACACCTGGAACCTCCTCGTTCTGCTGGCGGCAACCGTGCCTGACCGGCAGCATCATACGCCATCGGGTCCATCGCCTCAGCGGCTCCGTGTTGACTTGTTCCAGGCGACCCCGGCCGTCGTAGACGCGCCCTGACCAATGCATGTCGTTTGCCGTGGTTCTTACCCGCAGATATAATTCTTGCGGCCTATGGCACCCAACTCGCTCGGGCCCGCCCATAGTGGCCATGATGAGCACCAGTGGCACTTGAGGATGTCCCCAGGATTTTGCACCTGAACTTATGCTGCGTCGCGCGCTGAGTAACGCCCTGGGTTTACGAATAGCTCATTGTCCACGGCACGATTCTTGCCAAGGCCGGCCCATCGCCGCACGACGGCAAGGACACAAACCCTATGAAGTCGTCGCGGTGGCCATCCCATCGACCAGACCAAATCAACGAGCGATCACCTGATTGGAGTTATTTTTATGAAGTTCGGCATTATGGCGATGCCCCAGCATCCATCAACCGACTCGGCCACGCAGAGATTTCACGAGACCGTGGAGTTGACGCGGTTGGCTCGGGACGCCGGGTTCAGTTCCATCGCGTGCGGCCAGCATTTCCTTTCGCCGCCGTACCAGAACCTCCAGAGCATTCCGCTGCTGGCCCGGCTGGCCGCCGATTCGGGCGACATGAAGCTGGTGCTATCCATTCTGCTACTGCCGCTGTATTCACCCGCTGACGTCGCAGAGACCGTAGCGACACTGGACGTAATCAGCGACGGTCGCGTGGTGCTGGGCGTCGGCCTCGGATACCGCGACATCGAGTACCAGGCGTTCAACGTCGAGCGCCGGCATCGGGTTGGGCGATTCCTGGAAAGCCTGGAACTCGTCCGTAGGCTGTGGACCGAGGACGAAGTGACGTTCCACGGCAAGCATTTCAATCTGGACAACGCGACCTGTGCTATTCGACCGGTGCAGCAGCCGCATCCGCCAATGTGGGTAGCGGCCAACTTCGACACCGTGGTCCGCAGAGCCGGTGAACTCGGTTTGCCCTGGTTCGTGAACCCACACGCCACCCTGGAAACCCTGGAAAGGCAGACGGCGATCTACAAGGAGGGCCTGGCCGCGGGCGGCCAGGAGATGCCCGCTGAGATGCCCATAATCAAGGAGATGCACATTGCGCCGACTCACGAAGAGGCAATCCGGAATGCACAGCCCTTCATGGAAGCCAAGTACCAGGCCTACGCCGACTGGGGTCAGGACAAAGCCCTGCCCGGCGACGAGGATTTCCGGATCCCCTTTGAAGAATTGGCCCGCGACCGGTTCATCCTGGGCAGCGGCGAAGAGGTTATCCAGCAGATCGAAGACCACCACCAGCGCGTGGGCGCCAACCACTTCATGTTCCGGATCTGGTATCCGGGCATGGATGCCCGCATGGCGATGCGAGTGGTGGAGCAGATGGGTGACACGGTCATTCCGTACTTCGAAAGCCGGTACGGCGCCGAGAACTGACCCCTGCGGTTGACTGGGCCAATTGACCGTCCATATACTGCTACGGGCCCAAACTCGGCGACAAGGTTGTATGCCTGCAAGATTCGACGGGTTTCGGCCGGATGCCGATGAGCAATAAAAAAATTGTCGTAGTCGGTGGCGGTACGGGCAACCATACCACCCTGACTGGACTGCGTTCCCGTGAATGCGATGTCACGGCGATAGTCGCGATGAGCGACAGTGGCGGCAGCAGCGGTCGCCTTCGCGACGAGATGGGCCACCTTCCGCCCGGGGACCTGCGCCGCTGCTTGATGGCCCTGGCTTCCGACTCCGCCGAGTCCAACTTGATGCGGCGGCTTTTCGACTATCGTTTTTCCACTGGCGACGGGCTGAACGGCCACAGTTTCGGAAACCTGCTCCTGGCTGCACTCACTGAGGTGACGGGAGACACGATCACTGCCATTGATGAGGCCGCGCGAATCCTTGGGATCCGAGGCACGGTGCTGCCGGTCACACTTACCAGGTCTACCTTGTGCGCCCGGCTGTTGGATGGCTCCGAGTTGATCGGCGAATCCGCCATCGACCTGAGGAACGACCGCCTCGAAGTCGCCATTGATTACATTCATTTGGACCCAAAGGCCTACGTGTACCCGCCGGTTCTGGACGCCATCGCGGAAGCGGACGCCATCATACTGGGCCCGGGTGATATATACACCAGCGTGTTGCCTAATCTGTTGGTCGAGGACGTAGCGCAGGCAATCAACGATTCCGATGCCATTAAGATCCACGTTTGCAACCTCATGACCAAGCCCAACGAGAGCGCCGGGTTCCGCACTTCCGACTTCCTCGCGCTCCTGATGGAATACCTGGGCACTAGCCAACCCCTGGATTTCCTGCTGGTCAACAACACGCCCGCGCCCCCGCGGTTGTTGGAGCGCTATGCTGCAGAGGGCCAACACCCGGTGGCTGTGGACGAGTCCGCCTCCCTGACCATGGTCGGACGCATAATCGAAAGACCATTGCTGGCGCCCGGGGTGTTCATTCGCCACAATCCAACCGCCCTGGCAGAGGCGATCATGGAGCTCGTCGACTCCGAGGGCGTAAGACGCCCGGAGACGATGGCTACGCCGCTGGTGTTCGACTGCGACGACATCGGCGACGTGTTGGTGCCGCAAGAAACGATGACCGTTGGCAGTGCCAACGCTGACGGCGACTGACATCCCGGTGCAATAGGGATGTGCGGTATCGTCGGATACGTGGGCGATCGCCCCGCGTGGCCCATCGTTGTCGAGGGTCTGCGCCGGTTGGAGTATCGAGGATACGATAGCGCCGGGGTCGCGGTGCTGGGCGATGAGTCCGGCCTGCAGTTGCGGAAAACCGTTGGCCGGGTTCTGGGCTTGCTCCACGACGAGAGTTGCCCGGCTCCGGATGGTTCAGCCGGGCTCGGTCACACACGTTGGGCTACGCACGGGCGGCCGTCCGAGGCCAACGCGCATCCGCACACCGATTGCACCGGGCAGATTGCCATTGCTCACAACGGAATCGTCGAAAATCACGTCGCATTAAGGGCTGATCTGAGGCGAAAGGGCCACAGTTTCAAATCCGAGACCGACACCGAAGTCATTTCGCATCTGATTGAGGATGCCATGAACGACGGCCTAGCGTTGCCCGCCGCCATGTTGCAGATGAGTGGGCAGGTGCAGGGACCCCAGGCGATCGTGGCGGTGCATGACGGCGACAATGACAGCCTGTGCGCCCTGAAGCTCGGGAACGCCGGCGGCGTCGCCGTTGCTCACCATGACGGGCAAGGCATTGTGTCCAGCGACTTGCCGGCGTTGTTGCCCATCGTGGGTCGGCAAGGCAATTTGCCGGTGGGGTTTTTGGAGGATGGCGAAGTCGCGGTCGTTACGCGGCAGGGCATTGCCTTCCTGAATCGCGATGGCCGGCGCATCGAAAAAGCCATGCTGCACGTTGACCTGGACGACGTGCTCGTGGAGCGAGGGGGCTATCGGCACTTCATGCTCAAGGAGATCATGGAGCAGCCCCAGGCCGTTACCGCCGCGCTCCGGGATCGTGTGGATTTTGCCCGGGGTCTGGTGACCTTGCCCGACCTCTCCCTCACCGATCGGGAGTTATCCGAGGTGAGGCGAGTGGTTTTGATAGGCTGCGGCACGAGCCTCAACGCGGCCCACGTGGGACGACACCTGATTGAGCGATTGGCTGGCGTCCCCGCCGAGGCGGAATCCGCTTCCGAGTTTCGCTATCGCGAACCGTTCCTGGATCCGTCGACACTGGTCGTGGCCATCGGTCAGTCGGGCGAAACTGCCGACACGGTGGCCGCGATGGAAGCGGTCCGTGACCGCGGCGCCCGTCTGGTGACCATCTGCAATGCGCCGAACAGCCAGGCCTCCCGGCTCGCGGATCATGCGCTGCTGATGGGCTGTGGCGTGGAAGTGGGCGTCGCCAGCACCAAGACTTTTCTGTCATCGCTGACGCTGCTCAATCTGCTGGCGATTCGGCTGGGCACTGCTCGTAGCCACCTGAATTCAGGGATGTCGCGCGAATTGGTTGATGGACTGGCCAGGTTGCCCGGCAACGTTGCCGAGACTCTGGATGCCGCCCCGGAAGTTGAGCGCCTGGCGCGACACTACTACGGACGAAGCAACTTTTTATACCTCGGACGAGGCATCAACGCCCCGATTGCGACGGAAGGGGCGCTCAAGCTCAAAGAGGTCAGCTACATCCACGCCGAGGCCTACCCTGCGGGTGAAATGAAGCACGGGCCGATCGCCCTTATCGACCACGCCATGCCTACCCTGGCGCTGGCGCCCAACGACAGCCTGTACGACAAAATGGCGAACAACGTACAGGAAGTGAAGGCTCGCGACGGAGACGTACTGGCGGTGCTCAGTCGGGGCGATGATCGGATGTCGCGTTTGGTGGATCATGCGATGTTTATCCCGGACACGCCTTCAAACTTGACGCCGTTGATCGCCACGGTCCCGCTGCAGTTGTTTGCCTACCATATCGCCGTTAGGCGTGGTTGTGACGTAGATCAGCCCCGGAACCTGGCCAAGTCAGTAACCGTCGAATAGTCGTCTCTAGTACGGGTTGGGAGAGGGTGCGCAGTCAGGTTACCCGCATTTTGGCCGCCGGTTGTCGCGCATCATCTGACTCGCTCCTGATCTGCCGTGGTCCTTCCAAGCCGGCCGCCGATCCCAATCGCCGCTTGCGATAATCGAGTTGAACCAGTCCGAACTCGATGAGTTTGAAACCAGCGTACAGGGACCGGTGTTCAATTGGGACGACGGTGGCCCTGTTGCCATCCGTTCTTTGATCCCGAAGGGCTGCTTGCCAGCAACGACACCACAGGCAATGCGTCGCACCAGTCCACCAGCGCAGCATAGGGCCGGATTTGTTCCGTACCCTCTCGGAATGCGCCCGGATATCAATCGCAAGGCGAAAGACGGTATTCTCGACAATTTCTTCCTGCCGCGCCTGCTGTATCATTACAAGGCAGCGGCACGTCGGGCACGAAGATTCGCTTGATCAACCGCGCAACTTGCTAGCGCCCGGCGGCGCTGTGTTGGGGATTTGAACGACATGCCGCGTACCACAATGCTCGTAATGATCGACGGGCTCGACCCGGAATACCTGGCTGCTTGCCCAGCCCCCAACCTGCAGCGATTCGCCCGCGACGGATTCCACGTGTCCGGGGGCGGCATGATGCCCAGCGTGACCAACGTCAACAATACGACCATGGTCACGGGACACTATCCTGCCCAGCACGGCATCGTCTCCAACTACTGGTTGGATCGGCAAGCCGGGATCGAAGAGTACGTCGAGTCGGGCAAGTTTATCTGTGCCGAGACCATATTCGCCCACTGCCGCCGGCAAGGCGGACGGTCGTTGCTCGCCGCATCCAAGGACAAGCTGAGGCGCCTGCTGGGCGACGACACTGATCTCGCGTTCTCATCGGAACTCCCTACTGCCGACGCATTGAGCGCCGCTGGAGATCCGCCGGACATCTATTCCCTTGAGGTCAACGGGTGGACTATCAACGCTGCCCGGTCCGCGTTGAAAGCCGAGCACTACGACCTCGCCTTCATTGCCACCACTGACTATGCGATGCATATGCATGGGCCGGACCAACCGGAATCGCGCCGCCACATTTCGATCCTCGATGAAGCGCTGGGGCAGTTAGTTGCTGAGGTTCCTGACGTGCAACTGCTGATCACCGCCGATCACGGCATGTCGGACAAGCGCCGCATGCTGAACCTGCCGGCCGTGTTGCGAAAGCACGGCATCGCCGCCCGCGCCGTGCCGATCATCAAGGATCTATATGTGGTGCACCACTCCAACCTCGGAGGCTGCATCTACCTGCACCTTGACGATCCCGCCACCCTCAACGACGCGTTGGGCGTCCTGCGCGAAACTGACGGGATCGAGGAGGCGCTACCCAGAGCCGAAGCGGCCGAGCGGTTCGCCCTGATGGGAGGGCGCATCGGGGACATTGTCGCCACCGGCGCAGCTGACGTTGTGTTCGGCAACCCTGCTGAGGTTACCCTGCCCTCGGGCTTGCGTTCTCACGGGTCTGCCCACGAGCAGCAGGTGCCGATTATCGGTTATGGCGGGGACTTCGGCGGGTTTCAGTTCCGGGAGAACCGGGATCTGGGCAGGTACGTATCAGAACGCGTCCTCGGATGACGGACGCGAAGATCTGGAGGAGGAACCCTTGACTACGGTGGAAGTGCGGGCCCCGGCCACGACTGCCAATCTTGGCCCTGGATACGATTGTTTGGGCATGGCCCTGGATTTGTGGAACACGTTGACCGTGGAGGTTCTTCCGGCGGGCTCCGAACCGGCGGTGGTGGTTTCGGGCGAGGGCGCCGGTGAATTGGACGTTGACACCCAGAATTTGACCTACCGGGCCATGGAGTTTCTATTCAACGAAGCAGATGCCCCGATCCCGCCTCTGTCGCTGCGGTGCGACAACACGATCCCGCTGAGCCGGGGCATGGGGAGCAGCGCGGCGGCCATTTCCGGCGGCCTCGTTGCGGCCAATCGGCTTCTCAACGATGTGTTCAGCCAGGATGACCTGCTGGAAATGGCAGCAACCATCGAGGGCCATCCCGACAATGTGGCTGCTGCCGTCCACGGAGGCCTAAGGTTGGTGGTCCTGGAAGACAATCGTTTGTACACCGCGCCCATTCGAGTTCCGGAAGAAATGCAGGCGGTTTTGTTCATCCCGGATCGGCGGATTGCTACCGCGGATGCCCGGCGAGTTTTGCCAGATCAAATATCCGTAGCCGACGCGGTGTACAATATGAGCCGCACCGCGTTGCTCGTCGCCAGTATGGAATCGGAGCATCCGGAATACCTCAACATTGCCACGCAGGATCGCCTGCACCAGCCCTATAGGCAAACGATCTTTCCGCAGATGAAGGTGATTTTTGCTGCTGCTCAGGCGGCCGGCGCATTCGGCGTCTTCCTGTCCGGAAGTGGAAGCACTATTTTGGCCCTTGCCCGTGATCGAGCCATGACCGTAGCCTATGAAATGTTTGACGCCGCGAGGCTGGCCGGGGTTGATGGACGGGTCGAAGTGACCCAACCGACCGTCCTCGGAGCGCATGTCGTTACCGAAAGCGCGGGTCCATAGCAGAAACCCGCGCCGCTCCTCCCGGTCAGGCTGACAGGAACCCGGGTTTCCCACGCACTTCACCTTCCGAGCATTTCTGATGTCCCTCTACGTTCACAAATACGGCGGCAGTTCCGTCGCCGACGCAGCCAAAATTGTCAGTGTTGCGCGTCGGATTGCCGCGGTGCACGACCAGGGTCACCAGATCGTCACGGTGGTTTCGGCGATGGGCGACACTACGGATGAGCTGATCGATCTGGCGCGCACCGTGTCCAGCGAACCCGACCCTCGGGAGCTGGATTTTCTCCTGTCTACAGGGGAGTTGGTATCCATCACTTTGCTGTCCATGGCGTTGGGTAATCTGGGTTACGACGCCATCAGCTTGAGCGGACCCCAAGCCGGCATCCGAACGGACAACTCGTATGGCCGGGCTCGCATCAGCCAAGTGGACCCCGACCGCGTTCGCCGCGAGCTCGATGCCGGCCGGCTGGTCATCGTGGCCGGTTTTCAGGGTCTGACCCCCGATGACGACATCACGACGCTGGGCCGAGGCGGCTCGGACACCACTGCGGTAGCCCTGGCTGCCGCGCTGCGGGCCGACCGTTGCGATATCTACACGGACGTCGAGGGGATCTATACCGCCGATCCCAGGGTGGTAGGCAAGGCTGCGAAAATGCCCGAAGTTGGCTACGAAGAGATGCTGGAACTGGCCGCGGCGGGAGCGAAGATGCACCCCAGATCCATCGAATTGGGGGCGGTTTATAATGTTCCTATCTACGTGGCTTCAAGCTTTGTCGACGCTCCAGGGACCCTCATTCATCAGGCATCGGACGAGAAACAAATGGAAGACCGTATCAAGGTTACGGGTATCGCGTACCAAACGAATGTCGCCAAGGTGACGGTATGCGGCGTCGCCGACAAACCCGGTGTCGCGGCGGCGCTGTTTGAACCGTTGTCTGCCGCCGGCATCAGCGTGGACACCATCGTCCAGAACACCAGCGCGGACCGGACGACCACAGACATCAGCTTTACCGTCACCACCGACGACCTGCCACGCGCCCTCCGTGTCATGGAGCCTCTGGAAGCGATTCTGGAGGCCGGCCAGGTGATCAGCGACCCGACCCTGGCATCGGTAAGCGTGGTCGGATCGGGGATGCAAAACACCCCGGGCTACGCGTCCAGGATGTTTCGGATCCTGGCCGACGGCGGCGTCAACATCGACATGATTACCACCTCGGAAATCCGGATCTCGTGCATTATTGGTCGCGACCAGGCGCAGGAAGCGGTTCGTTTGCTGCACCAGGGTTTTGAACTGGACAAGTCCGATTAGGTGGTCTCGGGCCGGACGGTGATGTCCGCTTGCTACCTGTCCGTCGTCATTCCGGCCTACAACGAGGAGCGCCGACTTCCCGAGACGCTGGAAACCGTCCGCGGCTACCTCGCCACCAAGGCGTACGCGTGGGAGATCATAGTCGCCGACGACGGGAGTGACGACACGACCGGCGCCGTCGTTAGCCGTGCCGCGCAGGAGGACGAGCGCGTCAAGTTGCTGACCCTGCCGCATCGCGGCAAGGGATGGGCAGTCAAGAATGGGATGCTCGCGGCCCGCGGGGAATACCGCTTCCTGTGCGACGCTGACCTTTCCATGCCCATCGATTTGTTGGACCGACTGCTCCCGGGAAAGGATGCATCGGCAGAGATAATTATCGGTTCGAGGGAGGCGCCGGGGTCCAGGCGCTTCGGCGAGCCTCGTCGACGATGGCTGATGGGGAGGGTGTTCAACGCCATGACGCGGGTTCTGGCTACGCCGGGCATCGCGGACACGCAATGCGGATTCAAGGTATTCCACTCCCCCGCCGCCGAGACTCTATTCCCGCTGCAAACACTGGACGGCTTCGCGTTCGACGCCGAGATTCTGTTTCTTGCGCGCCAGCGTGGAATGCGCGTAGCCGAGGTCGGGATTGACTGGCATTACCGGGCCGAGAGCAAAGTGCGACCGATACGCGACGGATGGCGCACTTTTCGTGACCTGATCATTGTTCGCTATCGGTCGCTAACCGGCCGCTACGATCCGTGATCGAATGACATAAGATACGCTAGGTCAAGGGCAAGATAGCCCGGTACGACAAATCGTCAAAATCGGCTGTCGTTATAGGTTGATGATATGCCCCAAGTGGGTGTAATCGTATATTGAAACATCGTTAATGGTCTGGTCTGGGCAGTTGATAAGTGGTAGAGGTCAATAATGGTGAATAACGTGACTGATTCGAAATGGCGTGCCCCCGTGGGCAATCCGACGGGCAGCCGCGCCAAGATACAATTGGGAAAAGAAGCGATCCGTTGCGCGCTGAACGGCGAGTGGGAACAGGCCGTGGAGGTAAACCGTCAAATCCTGGACCTCTGCCCCACCAACTGTGAAGCGTCCAACCGTTTGGCAAAAGCCTTGATGGAGCTTGGACACTATCCCGAGGCCCGTCAAACCCTCGAACAGCTCCAACTGCATGCGCCCTCGAATGTGATCGCCCGCAAGAATCTGGCCCGGCTAGACCAGCTCCAAAGCCATTCCAGTGAAGGCCGGTCGCAACCTGCGCTGCCAGGCCAATCTCCGGGCATGTTCATCGCGGAAAGCGGAAAATCATGCACCACCATGCTGTGCCGACAAGCGATGTCGCCGGAAACCACCCCAGTCAGCGCCGGTGACGTCGTGGCGTTGGACGCGCGAAATGACGGAATTGCGGTCAATACCCTGGACGGGCAATACCTGGGAACGCTGCAACGGCGACTGGGTCGGCGCGTAAACAAGCTGATGGCCGGTGGAAACCGCTATGAGGCTGCCGTCGTCGGAATCGAAGCGGACGGCCTGTCGGTGATTCTTCGCGAAACTGGTCAGGCTCCGGCATTGCGTCACGTGGTTTCATTTCCGGCGCAGGTGAGCGAACCACATCGATCCTACACCGTGGCAGAACTCGATGAGTTCATGCCCCAGGTCAACGAAGACACAGAACAGGTTCCGTTGGATGCAGCCGATTCCGATGAATCCCTAGACGCGACCGAAACCGCGGCAATGGACATGCCCGACGACACATCCGTCGAATCCGTGGGAATCGACGAGATCCCGACCCTGGACACCGACGACGATACTCCCTCCTGGTCGCCGGTGACGCCCATCTCGGACGACGAAGAGGATTGGGATTAATCGTGCGAAACCGGGTGTCGCGCGTTCATCCCTGACCGGCTCCGCGAGCGCGCGAATCCAGGCTTACTGCCAACCGGGACCGGAATGGGCGGACGCGGTTGTCCGAATGCGGGACACCCATTGGAACGACAAACACTGCTTCCTGACCGGCGGAGTGAGGCCCGAAAAACTCCACAACAGTGTCGTCGTAGAAGGTCAGTCCGGTGGCTCCCAGCCCCAGAGCGTGCGAAGCGAGATAGATGCGACCGCCGATGATCCCAGCTACGGTCTGCGCCATCCGGTAACCCCGGGCCCCGAATTCGCGCTCGATCAGCGGCAGGTCGGCGGTGATGAAGGCCACAGCCGCAGCGTCCGCGGGCAGCGCCTGCTCAAAACCCAGGTGTCCCGCCGTTTCCCTGAAATCGCCTTCCTTGAGCAACCGCAGACCGTTGTAGAAACGGTTGTAGTAATAGGCTCCGGAGGTGAGGCCGGCGACGGCATTCACAATCAGGTAGACGCTCAGGTACGGCGAGTAGCCGTCCGACAGGTGAGGCGCGTTGACCGGGTTTCCAGCCGCATCGATGATCGAGCGGAAATCCTCCCATGACATCGCTTCCGTCGCAAAGCGCCGGGTCGACCCCCGGGATCGGATGCAATCTCCGATCGATTGCGCTGGGCGCAACGCCAGATCCAAGTCGCCATCAAAGCTTCCGTCCAACCCCGAACGCAGTGGTCGAAAATGTTCGCCGGTGCCGTCAAGTTCTTCCTTGTCACTGCTGCGGGCGTCGCCGCCGGACGCATTCCAGGCAGCAACGTCTTCCCCGGTCCGCAACCACGAAGCCAGGTGGACTGCTCGCGACAGCGGGTAATCCAAAGCCCCGGCCGCGAGATCGGTGCTTTCCTGCGGCAACATTCCGGGAACGTCACCCGAACCGGGGTTCAGCATCCCATCCGGACTGCCGACCGTTGCCAGCAGGGATGGCACTTCCTCAATCCCGTCGATGCCCAGATAACCGGTAAGAGACCGGTCTACGAACCCGAACTTAAGGCCTACCGAGGCGCCAGCGGCGTTGCCAGCCGCCGTAAGATTGGCGGCGATGGTTCCCAGGTCCCAATAGCAGTACCGGTAGCCACGTTCCCGGTATTTCCAGGCGCTCCGCCAGAACACCGTCGTGAACACCAGGGTTGCCGGATACGCGGCATGATCCCGGGCCGCCGCGCCTACCCATCGTCGGAGGTCACCGTTCCGCAGACGCGCCAGGGTGAAATCCAGCGGGTTAAAGTGATAGACACCGGCGCGCAAGCCGTCCAGGTCACCGCAAACTACGTAGATTTCGGTCGGATACAGCGCGCCGGCGGACGCCGCTGCACGGTAGTGCACCTCGCCGTCACGCAGATTCCGGCGCCTGATCACGGCGGCCGAGTGGTACAGCAGATCGGCCAGTGTCTGCAAGGTCACCGGGCCCTCCGCGGTGGCGTCCTGGTTGGTTCCCCGGATAGCTTGGAGGGTTGACATAGCAAGCCCTGACGACGACGCAACGTCCGGCAACGGTATCGCACGTAGGCCGGGATAGGTTTTGTACAGCGGCGGTTTGTTCCTCAGGTTGATGTACTGGAGTTTGGTCGCCTCGTTGAACGAAGCCGCCACGCCGGCGCCATCGGTTGACTGGTTGGTAACCATATGTTGTGATCCTGCTCAGGTAGGGTCAGGCCGGTCAAACGGAACGCGACCGGTAGATTTCCACCGCCGCGGCCTCTATGACCGAACCCTTGATTGGCGGGCGCGGTTTGTGAACTCGGACGCGGACCGCATCGATTTGGGGGTGTTCCTTTAGAACTCTGCTGACGATGGCTCCGGCGGCAGATTCCAGCAGGTTGCGTGGTTCGCCTTCCATCACCGCTTTCACTGCCCGGTACAGATCTGCGTAGCTCACTGTGTCTTCCAAACGGTCGGAGGCCGCCGGGGCGCTCAGATCGAGTTCCGCCTGCAGGTCCACAACGAATTGCTGTCCAAGGCTCCGTTCTTCAGGGTTCACACCATGGAATCCGTAAAACTGGAGGCCATTCAGTACTATGCGGTCTGGAGACATAAGGTGTTCAGATCGAGTTGAGCGCCGTGAACGTGGCTACGGCTGAGTTTGCGGCTAGCCTTTCTGAGCGCGTCCAACGTCGCAAAGGCTGCACCCTGCCTGAGGTAGGATCCCGGCCGCTTCGGATCCATGATGCTCCGCGATCAATTGGACCGGGCCTCGATAGCAGTGGCCTGCGCCAACAAGTTCTGGGCACGTTTCACCACCGGCACGTCGACCATGCGCCCGTCAATCGACAGCGAACCCCGGCCCGCCGCCTCGGCCTCGTCCCATGCTTCCACGACACGGCGAGCGTAGGCCACGTCTTCGGGCTTCGGTGAAAACGTCTCGTTGATGATATCTATCTGCGCCGGATGAATGGCGAACTTGCCGGTGTATCCCATCCGCCGCGCCGCGCTTGCGTCGGTCCTCAATCCATCAGGATCGCGAAAACCCACGAATGGGCCGTCCAATCCGGCAACCCCAGCAGCCCGCGCCGCTACAGCCACCGCCGACCGCGCGAAATAACATTCCTCACCGAAGTCGTTGCGGACCACGCCCATGTCGTTGGTGTAGTCTTCAGCTCCGAACGCGATCCCCACGATCCGTTGGGATGCTCTGGCCATCTCGTAGACGTGGACGATGGCCATGGCGGTTTCGATCCAGGGGATCACCTTGATGCTTCCCGGCTCGAGTCCCGCCTTCGCCTCCAGCGGCGCGAGGAGTTGGTCGACCTGCTGCAGATCCCAGGCCGTGTTGCCTTTGCCGATGCTGATCCCTGCCAGATCATGCGAAACCACCGCCGACAATTCGTTGGCCGCCAGCCCGGTTTCCAAGGCATTGACCCGCACCATCACCTGTTTGCCCGCCTCCGCCAATCGAGGAACCCATTCGGTCGCCAATTCGCATGCCGCAGATTTCTCGCCGGGCGGCACCGAGTCCTCCAAGTCCACCATGATGATATCGGCGCCGAACGACAGCGCCCGCTCCAGCATGTTGGAGCGGTTCCCGGGAACAAAAACGATGCTGCGGAGCAACTGCACTGGAGTAAACCTCTCGAAAGTTTCGTGTAGCAGTCGGACTGTATGAACTCAGGTGCTGGGAGATCAGGGGAGGTGATTCCGCCGGCTATCCGTCGAATGACCGGACGTGGGGCAGTGGGTCAGAAATCTCCCCAGGAGTAGCCCGATTTGACGTCGACCTTGAGCGTCACGTCAAGTTCCATCGCGGCCGGCATCTCGTCCATCACCAGCTCCGTCATGACGTCCATCTCGTCGTCCGGCACTTCGAACACCAACTCGTCGTGAACCTGCAATATCATGCTGGAGCGCATTTGCTCGTTGATCATGCGGGCCCGCACGTTGATCATGGCTATCTTCATGATATCGGCCGCGGTCCCCTGGATCGGCATGTTGATCGCCATGCGCTCCGCTGCCGCACGGGTGTTGTGATTCGTTGACTGGATGTCCGGCAAGTATCGGCGGCGACCCAGCAGCGTCTCTGCGTACATCACGTTCCTGGTCCGTTCCTTCACCGACTCCAGGTATCCGTTGATGCCGGGGTACCGGGAAAGGTAGGTGTCGATGAAATGCCGGCCTTCTTCGCGACTGAAGCCGGTTTGCTGGGAAATCCCGTAAGCGCCCAAACCGTAAATCACGCCGAAATTCAAAACTTTGGCGATTCGGCGCTGGTCCGAGTCCACATCGTTGATGGGCACGTTGAACATCTGGCTGGCCGTCGCGGCGTGGATGTCCTCTCCCCGGCGGAAGGCATCCAGCAACGACGGATCCCGCGACATGTGGGCCAGCACTCGAAGCTCGATTTGTGAATAGTCGGCGGAGAGGAGCCGGCAACCGGAGTCGGCCACAAAAGCCCGGCGAACCTGTCGACCCATTTCGGTCCGGACGGGGATATTCTGCAGGTTCGGATCACTGCTGCTGATCCGGCCCGTCGCCGAGCCGGTCTGGTGATACGAGGTGTGGATCCTTCCTGTTGCCGGGTTCACCATCTCGGGAAGCGCGTCGACGTAGGTCGACTTCAGCTTGGACACCTGCCGGTAATCCAGGATCTTGTCCACTGCCGGATGCAGGCCTTTCAATCCTTCCAGCGCGTTGGCGTCGGTGGAGTAGCCGGACCGCGTCCGCCGGGATTTGGGCAAACCCAGCTCACCAAACAACAGATCGCTGAGTTGCTTGGGTGAGTTGATGTTGACGCTGTGGCCGATGGACTCGAACAATTCCGCCTGGATCTGGTCGAGTTGTTCGTGCAGGTCTCGCGACATCTCGTGGAGGATACCGGCGTCCAACCGTACACCCGATCGCTGCATTTCGACCAGAACCGGCACGAGCGGCAACTCTACGTTGGCGAACATATCTCCCAGCCCCTGGGCCTCCAGCGGAGCCTCAAAGTGCCGGCGAAGACGCAAGGTGCAGTCGGCATCGGCCGCCGCGTACGGCGCACCGTCGGCGATCTCGACTTCGTTGAACGTCGTCTGACGGGCTCCTTTGCCAATCAGGTCGGTGATTTCGGTCATTTCGCGGCCCAAAATCGACAAAGCCAACGGCTTCAACCCCAACCGGTTGTTGCCCAAAAGATGGGCCGCGATCATGGTGTCGTGATCCACCACCCGGTACGGGTCCACACCGTAGTTGCTCAGCAGGGTCAGATCATAGTTGGCGTTGTGCGCCGACCGTTTCAGGCCTTCGGCGGTGAACAGCGGTCGAACCGCAGCCATCACTTCTGTCAGGGGCAATTGCCGCCCGACTCGGTGACCAACCGGCACGTACCAGGCGGTACCATCGTCAACTGCGAAGCTGAGGCCGGCCAACTCGGCCGCCATCGGATCGGTGCTACTGGATTCAGTGTCAAAAGCGAAGGACCCGGCATCCCGGATGGCGGCGATCATCGCATCGAGGTCTTCCCGGGTGTCCACGATCCGATAATCGTAGTCCGTTGACTCTTCCCCCCCAGCCGCAGCGTGAACCGGTTGCCGTTCGGCGGTTTCAGTCGCGGTGGCCCATGGCGCGTCCGGAGAAGGCACGCGTCCTACAATGCTGTGGAACTCCAGCGCGGTCATCAGAGCGACGACCTCGGATCTCTCGTAATCCCCGAACCTGCAGGCTTCCAGATCAAGGGTGGTCGGAACATCGCATTTAATGGTGGTCAAAAAGCGATATTCGAATGCCTCTTCCCGGTTGGCCGCCAGGTTGTTGTGCACCCGCTTTTGGGATATCTCCTCGAGGTGTTCGTAGATGCCTTCAAGCGTGCTGTAACTGCTCAGGAGGGTGGTGGCCGTCTTGTCTCCGACCCCGGGCACTCCGGGTATGTTGTCGGATTTATCGCCAACCAAAGCCTTGTAGTCGGGCTGTTGTTCCGCTGTGAGTCCGCCGTACCGCGCGGCCAGTTCATCCTCGTCCACGATGCGACGGTCCCGCTCGCTGCTGGCCAGGTCCACGCGAATCAACGGGGAAATGAGCTGGAAGGTATCCCGGTCGCCGGTGAGGATCACCGTGGGAACGTGGGCCGCTTCAGCCTGGCGACACAGCGTGCCGATGATGTCATCCGCCTCGTAACCAGCCAATTCGTAAATTGGCACGGAGAACGTCCCCATCAGCTCTTTCACGCGATCGAACTGGCCGCGCAGTTCGGGTGGTGTTGGCGGCCGCTGGGCCTTGTATGCAGGAAAGCGTTCGTGCCTGAAGGTCGGACTCGGGGTGTCGAAGGCAACGGCGACGTGGCTCGGTTGCCATTCGTTCAGCGCCCGCATGAAAACGCTGGCGAACCCGTAGACGCCGGTAACATCCTCTCCTGAGGTCGACACTGTGAGATTGCGGCCGGCGCTGATTGCCCGAAACGAGCGGTGCACCATCGCGTGTCCATCGATCAGCAGCAGTAATGGAGACCTCTGATCGCTGGCGGCGAAGGTCATCGGCATCGACATCTGGTTAGCGCTGGACATGTGGGTCTCCGTGCGCGGATCAATCGGTCGCAAGCACCAGCTCCCGACCATTGTCGCATTATACATGAGGCGATGGGCGAGAACGCTGGAGGCCTATGCTACAATGCCGGTGATATGCCGGTTTACGAATACCGATGCAACCTGTGCAACGCGCGGCAATCCCGCCTGGTGTTCAGTTGGACGCCAACCGAATCGCTCGCCTGCAATGGGTGCGATGGGGCCGACCTGACCCGATTGGTATCCGGGTTTTCATTCCACCGCTCCTGGGGCGATAGCCTGAACTGGATGCCCGACAACGCTGCCGGGGATCTGGACGACAGTCACATTGGTAGCATCGACGGCCATATGGGCCGCATGGGCGACGCCATGGGCGGCCGGGTTACTCCGGATTTCCATGAACATCGGCACGAAATCACGCACCCCGATCCGTGAGCAACGAACGATCTCTTCGGAAAATCGCCTGGCACATTCAGCTTCGGCTCGCTACGACCAGTATGCCAATCTACGAATACCGTTGCCAACGATGCCGGCAAATTTCGGCCATTTTCGTGCGCTCCATCAACTCCCAACCGACACCGGCGTGTGGCTCTTGCGGCAGCGAAGACGTGGAGCGCCGCATGTCCACCTTCGCGATGGGGAAAACCACCGGCGACGTACACGGCGCAACGGCCATGGACAGCAGTTCCCGGGATTACTACAGCGATCCCCGCAATATAGGCCGGCACGTCGAGGAGTCGTTCGCTCGTCACGGCGTTGATATGCCGGACTCTGTCCGCGAATCGATTGATTCGGCGCGCAGCGGCGAGGCGCCCAAAGGATTGGACTTGTGACCGAGCAGGAACGCAATTCACCCTCCGACCTGTTGTCGGCGCTGGTCGCCTGCCTTGACGGCATCGTGGCCTCCGACGCGCTTCCCGAGGGCTTGATGCGCGGCGAAATCGGCTGGCTGGGCGGCGACCTCAGCAGCCCGGATCGGCAATCCACTGCTCCTTATGCGGTCGAGAGGCGAGACCAAGCCCTGGAGATGGCGGGGGCCGCTGGCGGCCTGCTCGACGTTCTGGAGGCGACCCAGGCAATTCCAGCCGATGGCGCGCTGCAATTGCGGCGGGCCCTGGATGACGCCGCTGCCCGGATCGGCACCACCATGCGAAGAGATCAGGCTGACCGTATCCGTGGGCTGTACGTGATTATCGATCCCGAAGTGACCGGTGGCCGCGATCCCCTGGAGATCGCCCGGGCGGCGGTAAACGGCGGGGCGCGTATTCTGCAACTGCGCGACAAGTTGCGGGACAAGGGCGAACAATTGCCCCTGGGTCTCGCGTTGCGCGACCTGTGCGCCGCCAACGATGCCCTGCTGATCATCAACGACCACGCAGATTTGGCTGCCGCGTTGGGATCCGAGCATGTTGGCTTGCACGTTGGTCAAACCGATTTGCCGGTCGCTGAAGCCCGGAAAATCCTGTCTCCCGCTCAGGTGCTGGGACGGTCCAATCGCGAGATCGACCTGATCATCGAGTCACAGGAAATGGGCGCGGACCACGTCGCCTTTGGCGCGATGTACACCACGACAACGAAGCAGGTCACTCGGGCGCCGCAGGGGCCGGAACGCCTGAAGCAGGCCCGAGCGGCGGCACGAGTGCCCCTGGTGGCCATCGGCGGGATCAACGCGGAAAACGTCGCCCCGGTGGTGGAAGCCGGCGCGGATGCGATCTGCGTCACCGCCGCGGTCGGGAGTGCGCCCGAACCGGAAGCCGCTGCCGCTGCATTGACAGACGCAATTCGCGCCGCCGGCGGTCGAGTCTAATCGGATCCGTTATGCCCACTCGTTATGGACCCCATCTGACCGCGCTGTCCGCCAAGGCGGTCGAAGAGCTGACGGCCAGACATAGCGCCCGGGAACAGGCTCTGGGAGTGTCTCGGCAGGTCATTCGTAATTCCGCTAATGCGATTCGCGCCGTGCATCGGAACGATTTCGAAGAAGCACGACGACTCATCGCTGAGGCGGCTGCCCGTTTGGCTGAAACCCGCCGCATACGTACCGACAACCCGGAGATTTACTATGCCGGGTTCCTGTCAGACGCGCGGAAGGAATTCACCGAGGCTAACATAACGTTGGCGGTGATTTCCGGAGCCGAAATACCGGATGCCGAATCGCTCAACATGGACCCGCCGGCATATCTGAACGGCATGGCCGAGGTAATCGGCGAACTGCGTCGCTACATTCTGGATGCCTTGCGCCGCGACGATACGTCACGGTGCGAAGAGTTGATGGAATTGATGGACGAGATCTACGGCATACTTGTAACCGTCGATTTCCCGGAGGCCGTCACCGGCGGCCTGCGCCACAGCACGGACGCCATGCGCGGCGTTCTGGAGCGTACTCGCGGCGATCTTACCATCTCCCTCCAGCAACGCAGGTTGGAGCAACGCCTGGAGAGGATGACCTAGCCAGCCTGGCGCAGGTCGGATTGAACCCGTCGGCGTGTTTGTTCCGACCCGTCCCCTTCGCCGAACTTGGATGCCCCGCCTGTCTGCCATAAGCGCCCGCTGGCGCGACATTGCTATCTTGTCATGGCCGATTGGCGACGATTGTCTGGTTCCCTTTCTCCCGAAGAGCCTGGTTCTGGATCGTTGGGACGGTGAGGCGTACATCAGCCTCGTGTGCCTTTACGTTGAAGGCCTGCGGATATTGGAATTGCCGGTTTGGCCCCGCAGATTCGCCGAGATCAATCTCAGATTCTACGTTCGGCCCGCCGACACAAGCGACGACAGGAAAGGCGTGGTGTTCTTGAAACAACTGGTTCCTCACCGATTGATCGCGATGGGCGCCCGCTGCTTTTTCCGGGAACCGATGTCGGTGTTACCTGCCGCGATGTCACACGACTTTGAGCCGGTCGAACCGCCCAATGGCGACCCGCGGCAACGGTTGCGCTATGGTTGGCTCAACCACGGCCGCGCAGAAGGATTGCGGGTTACCAGCAGCGGTGCCACTTATCTTGCGAAGACCGCCTCCTTGGACGAGTTCGTCACCGCTCGATACTGGGGTTATAACCGGCGATCCGGCGGACGGGTAAGGACGTATCGAATCACCAGAGACGCGTGGTCGCTGGCCCCGGTCATTGATTACGAGTTGGAATGCGACGCGCGGTCCCTGTGCGGCGCCCCATTAGGGGATGCCATGTCCGGACCGCCGGCCTCTGTGCTTTTGGCTACGGGCTCGCAAGCCCGTGTTCACTGGCCGTCCACCCGAAGCACAAAACGAGAGGACACGCGGCAGATCGAGTTGAGTTAGTTGAATGGCGGTTGTTAGAATGCTCTAACGCAGGCTGGTCTTATGAGCCATCGAGCGTCGAGGAAGAATTCGAGTGGTTGAAGCATCGCCCCGAGCGGCCGTACATACGATTCCAGATTCCCTGGACGCGATAGAAGAGTGTTACCGCAGGGGGTGGACTGATGGTCTCCCCGTGGTGCCTCCGACCGCGGACCGCGTCCAGGCGATGCTGGAAGCTGTCAACCTGGAGCCGGGTCATGTTCTCGGTGAAGTTCCGGTGAGGCGCCGCACATTGACTGCTGAACAGGCGGCGGCCAATGCGGTGATGGCGGGATGTCTACCCTCCTATTTTCCCATCGTGTTGGCAACGATGCGGGTGCTTTTCGAACACGATCCCAATTGCATACACGAAGTGTCCGCTGTTACCAATTCCACCGGGTTGCTGGTCGCGATAAACGGTCCGATCCGGCGCCAAATCGACCTGAACTGCACCGACAACCTGTTCAGTCCCGGCCATCGCGCCAACTCAACAATCGGGCGGGCGCTCCGGCTTATTCTGATCAACGTGTTTGAGCAGCGGCCCGGCGTGTTGGATCGAGGTTGTATGGGCAGCTTGACCAAGTTCGGCGTGGTCATCGGCGAAGACGAGGAAAACAGCCCGTGGGAACCTTTCCACGTTAGCCAGGGTTATTCCGCTGAACAGTCCACTGTGACGGTCGCGACCATTCAGGACCCCTCCATGCATAGCAACCGTTACGGAACCACCGCGGAGAGCCTTCTGGATTCCATCGCGGATGGCATGGCCTCGCATGGGCTGGCGGCATACTTTGGGCGCGGAATAAAATGGGTCTGGGTAATCGGTTACTGGCACGCCGAGTTGCTGAGCCGTTTCGGCTGGAGCCGGCCGGATATGCAACAGTACCTGTATGAGCGAGCCTGGCGGTCCACAGGACAGTTGAAATGGCTGGGCATGGTAAAAGGTGATGTCCAGCCCGGGGATGACGACGAAAGGCGCATGTCTGTGGCCGGACCCGAGGACATCCTGATCTTCAAGGCCGGCGGAGACAGCGGCATCTACAGCGAGCTGATCATGAACTACTACGGTGTGCCCGCCGTCACCACCGTGATCTAGCGGCAGCTCACCGAACCGAACAGGAGCTCCGATGACCACTCAACTTATTCCCACCGTGCAATTAGTGGACCCCACTGGATTCGATCCCGGCGAGACCCCGCTGGTCATGGCGGCGCGTCCCATCGATCTGCGTGGCGGGCGCCTCGGCCTGTTGGACAATTCCAAGGCCAATGCGGATGCGATACTCTGGGCTATAGCGAATACCCTGAACGACGAGTTTGAGTTTGCTGACATTTTCTACGCTCGGAAACACAGTTCATCGCTGCCGCCACATCCTGAACTCCTTGCAGACCTCCACCGCAACTCGGATTTCGTCATCGCAGGTGTCGGTGATTGAGGGGGATGCTCGTCGGGCAGTTTGCACGACGGAATCACCTTGGAACGCCAGGGCATCCCGGCGGCGACCATCATCACTTCCGTGTTCGCCAACACCGCCCGCGCTTACACGCGACTCATGGGCGTGCCAGATTTCCCGTACCTGATGTGCCCGCACCCGATTGGCAATCTCGCCGGCGACGGCGTGCAGGATCGGGCGAGGCTGCTGACCCCTGCGGTGCGGAACTTGCTGATCAACGGCGAATTGGCGTAGCCTCAACCTGGACGACCGCATTCCGGTGACCCATGCCTGGAATTGGCGACATTTTCCGCAGGCTTTCCCGCCGCTCGCGACCGCCGGACGCGGATCCGATCGAGACGCACGAGGCCGTGCCGGCTGAAACCTATGAGGTGCCGCCAGCTGAAACGCATGAGGCGCCGGCGGATGTGACGTATCCCGACGATCCCGACTTGACCTCACAGGATCGGCCCGCATGGGAGCAGGCAGACGAAACCCCTCTCCCTGCTTCCTCCCCGGCATTGGAAGACTCCCGTTTCGCGCTGCGAGATGAACCGATTTCGTCCCAGCCTGCTTTCGAGCACCAGCCTCCCCGTGAAACGCTGGCTACGCCTTCGTTCGACCTTCAGGAGAGCTTTGCCGAATCTCCGGTTGGTGACAGGAATGTCGGGGTGCTGGAACCCCCTATAATCGAGGTCGCGGACGATGACGCCCTGGTCGAAGATCCCATGGTGTTGGAGTGTCCTTATTGTGGCGCTGAAGACCAGCGGGTCGGTTCCCGATGCGCCAATGAGCGCTGCAACCGGGTGATCGTCCGGATACCGATCTGGGCGCAACACCGGCGTCACAATTGGCTGGCACGGCGTCTTTCGTGGCGGCGCATTGTCATGGCCTGCATCATCGCCCTGCTGATTGTTTTCGTGATCTGGGTCAATTATCCGTTTGCTCCCGATCCCGTGGTGTTGTTCAAGAAGACCCAAACCCAGTTGACGATAGACACTGGCCCCGGGTCCTGGACTGGAGTAGGAAGAGACCTCCGCCACAGCAGGAGGGTGGATATTGGTCCCCCACCGCCTGCGGGTCAGATCCGCTACTGGAACTTTGACGTGCCCGGAGATCCGTTGCGCTCGGAACCTGTAGCGCAGGACACACACGTGTATATCGGTTCGTCAGAAGGCATGTACGCCTTGTCCCACGCAGATTTGTCGTTTATCGAAAAGTGGGAGGGAGACACGCCGGGCAGGATTACCAGCGGAGCCTCGGTGATCGGTTTGTACTTGTTCTTCGGAAGTACGGACCACACCATCAGTTCGTGGAACGCGTTCGACGGCCAGGTGCGCTGGAGCTTCCCTACTGCCGACACGGTTGAAACCGCCCCCGTGGTTTCAGATGGTTTGGTGTACGTGAGTTCAGGGGAAAGCTGGATTTACGCCCTTGATGCCCACAGCGGCGCGTTGATTTGGAAAAAGCAGCTGGACAGCAACGCCAGTGACGCCGCCACCGTCCACGAGGGCAAGCTGCTTATTGGTGATGAAAAGGGTGTGTTCTATATTCTATCCGCCCGCACCGGGCAGGAATGGTTCCGTTTCCGGACACCGCGAGCTATCTCCGGTTCGCCAGTGGTGTCAGAAGATGGCGAACGGGCGTATTTCGCCGCGGGTGGCCAGTTGTATGCGGTTGAAGCTACACTCCGTGAAATTCCGGGGCTTTACCAATTCAAACAGCTGTGGGCTCAGCTCTGGCTCTGGCAGGTTCCCGGCGTACCGCGTCCCCAGGGTCAGCAGGGAGGACTGTGGCGGTTCACGCCGGAAAATCCATTGCAGGGGGTAAAGAGCAGCCCGGCCCTGGTGGACGAAGAGGACGGCGGCACTTTGTATGTCGGAGGCCACGACAACAACGTCTATGCGCTGGACGCCATCAGCGGCGATCTCCTTTGGACTTTTCGCACGGCAAACGCCGTTTGGGCCTCGCCTCTCGTCATCAAGGATCACCTGCTCGTAGGCGACGAGTCGGGAGCGCTGTATTCTCTTGATCGTCTGACGGGTACGGAAAACTGGAGCATGAACCTGGGGGCGCCCATCTACATCGCGCCGATAGTCAGCAATGGGTTGCTGATCGTCCGGACCGCGGACGGCAACGTGTACGGCATCGAATAGGATTCGGTCGATTGGGACCAAGAAAACGCCCCTGGCCTCGAACCGGCCAGGGGCGTTTGGCGCTCCAAACGGGGCGGTTTTATTAGTAGAGGTGGCACGAGACCCGGTGACCCGGCGAAACCTCTTTCTCGACCGGCGCCACCTCCGAGCACTGGGGCATCGCGAACGGGCAGCGCGGATGGAACCGACAACCGGTGGGCGGGTTGATCGGTGAAGGAACCTCGCCCTGGAGCACAATGTCCTCCCGAATCAGGTCCGGATGGGACGGCAATGCAGCGGAGAACAGCGCTTTGGTGTACGGGTGCAGCGCGTCGCTATACAGCTCTTCGGTTTCCGCGTACTCGACGATTTGCCCGAGGTACATGACTGCCGTCTGGTGAGCCATGTAACGCACCGTCGCCAGGTTGTGCGCGATGAGCAAATAGCTGACGTTGTACTGCTCCTGCAGGTCTTTCAGCAGGTTCATCACCTGCGCGCGAATGGACACATCCAGCGCGGAGACCGGCTCATCCAGGACGATCAACTTGGGGTACGACACGAGGGCGGAGGCAACCGCAATCCTCTGGCGTTGTCCGCCGCTGAACTCGTGGGGGTAGTTATTAGCTTGCTGCGAGTGCAAGCCTACCTGCGCGAGCACTTCGGCCACGCGGTCGTTTTTCTCCTGCGTAGTCACGTTGCGGTTGACCACCAGCGGTTCGGAAACGATGTCCCGTACCCGCATTCTGGGGCTCAGCGACGACCAAGGGTCCTGGAAGACCGCCTGCACGGTAGTGCGGTACTCTTGAAGTTGTGAACCGCGGAACGTATTGATGTCCTCGCCGTCAAGGAGGATTTCACCTTCCGTAGGCGTTTCCAGTCGCAGCAACAGCTTGCTGGTCGTGGTTTTGCCGCAACCCGATTCGCCAACCAGGCCCAGGGTTTCCCCTTGTTTTATCGTGAAGGAAATCCCGTCCACGGCCTGCACATAGCCAATGGTCTTCATCATAATGAGACCCTTGGTGACCGGAAAATACTTCTTCAGGCCGGTGACTTCCAGAAGGTTGTTGTCAGTAGCGACTGCCATCGTGGTCAAGACCTCCTCAACTGGGGAAATAATGGTTGCGGTCGTGTGCTCAGTCTAACCGGTCGTCCCGGTGGGCGCCACGTATTCCGCTATGGGGGTTCCTTCCCAACCGGGGTGCAAAGCCCAGCAGTCCGCGTGATGCTCCTCCGCGATTTGGAAGGAAGTGGGATATTCCTCAAGGCACTGGTCGGAGGCGTACGGGCATCGCGGTGCGAAACGGCAACCCTCGGGCAGGTTCGACAGCAGCGGGGGCTGACCGTCAATCGAATACAGGCGGTCGACCCGCTCCTCCAGCTTGGGCACGGAGTTGATCAAGGCCTGAGTGTAGGGGTGGGCTGGTCGGCTGAAGATGTCGCGAACGTCTCCCTGTTCGATGATACGGCCCGCGTACATCACGGCCACGCGGTCGCACATGCGCGCCACCACGCCAAAGTCGTGGGTGATGAAGATGATCGCCAAGCCGGTTTCGGCCTGGATTTCCTTCAGGAGCCGAAGGTATTGCAACTGAATAGTCACGTCCAGAGCGGTGGTGGGCTCGTCGGCGATGATGATGCCCGGTTCGCATGACATGGCGATTGCGCCCACCACGCGCTGTTTCATGCCTCCAGACATCTGGTGCGGGTAGTCGTCGAGCCGACGTTCCGGCGCGGCGACGTTCACCTTCCGCAAAGCGTCGACCGCCCGCCCCAACATCGAGCTCTTGTTTTCTTTGTGGGCAATGCCCAGAGCCTCGCGCAACTGGTTTCCAATGGTGAACACCGGATTGAGCGAAGTCTGCGGGTCCTGCAGGATCATCGATATCTGACGACCCCGCACGTCGCGCATCTCGTCCTCGCTTTTCTGCAGGATGTCCTCGCCATTGAGGACTATCTCACCCTCTACGATGCGACCAGCCGGCCGCGGAACCAACCGCAACAGCGACAACGCTGTCATCGTCTTGCCGCAGCCCGATTCACCAACGATACCCAGGGTCTCGCCCTTCTTGAGATCGAAGGAGATCCCGTCAACAGCCTTAACGGTGGCCGCCCTTGTGAAGATGTAGGTCTTGAGGTTGTTGACCTCGAGGATGGTATCCGTGGCAGTTTGTACAGCGGTCATGGCGGCATTCCCCTCTGCATTGGTTTTGTCGGCCTGTCGGCTGGCGTCACTAAATTGTGCTGGTCGTGCTGTCTAACTGAACCGTCCCCCAACTCGGGAGACGGAGGCAGTTGTGGCATCTCCGATTTGGTTTGCTTGTTGCGTGCGGCCACAGACCGCACGTGGTTGCTGGATTGTACCAGCAACCACCAGGATCGGCGAGATTATAGCGTGTTGGTCACTTGATGTGGCTGTCCACGGCAACCTACACGTTCCTCAGCTTGGGATCCAACCGGTCCCGAAGCCAGTCGCCGAGCAGGTTCATCGACAGCACCGTCAGCACAATTGCCAGGCAGGGGAACATGAAGATCCAGTATGAACTGGTGATCACCTCGCGCCCGTCAGCGGCCATCAAGCCCCAGGCGGGGTTGGGACGCGGTATCCCTGCTCCCAGGAAGCTCAACGTGGCCTCCAGGATGATCACGTGCCCGACTTCCAGCGTAGCCAGCACGATAACCGTGTTGAATACGTTGGGGAAGATATGCCGCATCATGATCCGCACGTTGGAGGCTCCGGCTACCCGGGCCCGGTCAATGAAGTCCCGCTCGCGAATCGCCAGCGCTTCGCCTCGGATCACCCGGGCGTAACGAGCCCACAGCAGAAGTGCGATGACGATGATGACGGTGCTGAACCCGGAACCGATGGCAACCACGAGCGTCAGCGCAAGCAGTATGGACGGAAATGCCAGTTTGATGTCCACAATGCGCATCAAAAAAGCGTCAAGGAAACCGCCGCGGTACGCTGCCAGCATTCCCAGCCCAGTGCCCAATATTCCGCCCAACAAGATGGCGAGACACGAGACTGCCAGAGAGATGCGGGCGCCGTGCATCATTCGGCTCAGCACGTCCCGGCCCTGCTTATCCGTACCGAAAGGATATTCCCAACTCCCGCCTTCCTGGATACGGACCACGGTCTCGCCCAGGTCCACCTCGCCGTTGGCGTTGGCGTCTACCAGCGTGGCAACACCACTGTCCAGATTACGGCGGGCGTTGTTGAGGCTGATCTCATTGGGGTTCTTGTCCCTCACACGCTGCACTACGACCTGGCTTTTTTCGCTGTCAGAGACCCAACCCGGGGGTTCGAGGGCCCGGTCCAAATCACCGATCGTACTGTGATGGGGAGACAGGAGGTCGGCGAAAATCGCGGGAATGACAAGCAGGAAAATCAGGATGAACGTCGGGATCACCGGAAAACGGCGGACTTCCCCCCATACGCGTCCCATTGATAACCCGCGAGCGCCGGCGACGGCCTCTGCTACCGCCCCAGTCGGTCCGCCCGGTGGCGCGCTTGTTTGAACAGCCATTTGTTTCTCCCCTAGACTCTACAGCGTCACGATTGGTCTGGCGCAATCCTTCCAAATCTGGGTCCGTCTCTAGCCGTAACGGATGCGCGGGTCAACGTAGGCGTACGTAATGTCGGTGACGATGTTAATGCCGACATAGAGCAGCGCGAACAGCATCACAACCGCTTGGACTACGATGTGGTCTTTGGAGTTGATGGCTTCGATGACCATGAGACCCAATCCTGGCCAGGCGAACACCGTTTCGATCACCACAGAACCAGTGATCAACACCGCGAAGATGAGGCTGAAATACGTCAGTGGCCCGATCAACGCGTTGCGGAAGCAGTGTTTCCACACAATCTTCCATTCCGGTATCCCTTTGATGCGGGCCAACTTCACGTATTCGGTGTCCAGCACGTCCAGCATCGAAGAGCGGGTCAACCGCATGATCGCCGCCACGTTGTAATAGCCCAACGCGAAGCCGGGCAAGAGCATGTGCTTCAACCCGCCTCTGCCGGAGGTTGGTAACCAGCCGAGTTGCACCGCGAACAGCCACATCAGTATCAAGCCAACGGCGAAAGTTGGCGCAGACTGGCCCAATATGGCGAACATTTTGCCGCCGGCGTCGAACCAGGAATCTTTTCTCACCGCCGATAAAACCCCGATAGGGAAAGCGATTATCCCGGTGATTACCAGCGCAAACGATGACAACTGCACCGTGGCCGGCAAACGCTCCGCAATCAACTCCAGCACCGGTCGGTCCCACCGGAACGACACTCCCAGGTCTCCCGTCATCAGGCGTCGCATGTAGGTGAAGTATTGGACATGAAGAGGCTTGTTGAGCCCCCAACTCTCCCGCAGGCGTTCAATCTGTTCCTTGCCCGCCTCGTCGTCCAGGATCGCTGCCAGCGGGTCTCCCGCAATACGTGACAGCGCGAAGACGATGAGGCTGATGACGAACACCGCCAGCAGTCCCTGCAAAATCCTTAGCACGATGAATCGCTGCATGTTACTGACCCCACTTACAATCCCGTCGGTGGAGCGGTATCCGTAGATCCGTCCGCATTTTCAGTGCGTGGCGCTGTCCTGCCCCTGACGCTGTATCTTTCTCGCAGCGTCAGGGGCGAGTGTCAGAGCAACCCGACTTGCACTATTCACGCACGCCCTTCACATATTCCAGGTAGATGAATGTCCCGTTGTTGGGCCCAAGGAAGACATATTCGGACACGACATCGGGATCAATGGTGGCGCTGATGGGAAGGGTCCAACCCGGCAACACGCCAACCTGCTCGTATATCTCGTCCGAGACCTTCTGCCACAAATGGGTGGCATCTGACTCATTCAACGCCCTGAGAGCTTGTTCCTTGTAATTCTGGATGTCGTCGCTGGTGTACATGCGGAAGAAGCGTTCCGCGCTGTAGTAGAAGTGGACGCGGGTGTCGATGGGCGCGGCCGGACCGCGATGCGGGTAGATGCAGCAGTCGGTGTTCAGGCCGCGATATTCGTTTCGCCAGTTGGAGAACTCGATGGGTTCAATCACCGGTTCCAACCCGATCTGAGACCAGTACCCGGACATCGCCTCGAGCATGTCCGGGATCTCAGGAACTCCGCCCAGCGGGTACGAAATCACTCGGAATGAGAACCCGTTGGGGAATCCTGCTTCGGCCAGCAACTGTTTGGCGGCCTCGGGGTCATAGCCGTAATATTCGTCCCACTTGTCTTCCCATGCCGGGTTGTAACCCGCCGGGAAGTCGGGCACGATGCCGCCGATCCAATGGTGTTCGCCGGCGCCACCGAAGATGGCTTCGTTGATGGCGTCGCGGTCGATCGCCTTGTTCATGGCGATGCGAACCGTGCGCCCGGTCTCGCCCGGAATGCTCCACGGCAATTCTTCGTCCCGATGGTTCACGATATCGAACTCTTCCACGTACCCTTCAGGGGTCTCGCCAGTGGAGTAGTACAAACCGCCGAAGATTGCCCAGGCCATGGTGGCCGTAACCGACGAGTCGACCACTTCCAGTCCGTCGTCTATCGCATCCTGCAACAGCGCCCGGTTTACCGATCCGATGTGAGCCTCCCGCGCCTGCATGATCGCCAGGCGGGTGGCCGGTTCCCGGACGTCCTTGATCTCGATTTCACTGAAATCCGGGTCAACGCGCCAATGGTCGTAGGTCACCTCGGACCATTGCCAGCCGACCCCCTCTTCGAAGCTCACGTATTCATAAGGGCCGGTTCGGGCTGACTTTTCCGCCACGAGATCCCGGCTCGCCAGGCAGTAACCCAGGTTGAGACCGGATTCGTTGTTTCCGTAGTCTGCCGCACCATTGGGGCAGGACTGATCCCATTGGGCCTTGCTGCTGATCGGCATGCCGCGGAAGCCGGATAGCCAGTAGACGAAGTCCACGGCCGGCCGCTTCTGCATCACCATATTCAGCTCGTAGTCGTTCACGACCTCCACGGCCGCACCCGGGTTGGACCGGAAATAGTCCGAATAGGAAGCGCGACAATCAGGATTGGTGTAGTAGGCAAGAGAATGTTGCACGTCCTGGGCAGTGAACTCGCCCCAATCGTCATGCCAGCGGACGCCCTGGCGCAGCTTGAAATTCCAGACAAGCCCATCATCTGAAATGCTCCATTCCGTGGCCAGCGTCGGCTCGTACTCACCGTCATAACGATTGGCGTCCACCATGAATTCCGCGGACATCCGGTAGTTCACCACGCCCGAACCGGTCACCTCGCAGTCCAACATCGATTCCAGTGACGGTGGGTCCAGCACCACGATGAGCCGTTCCGAGACCAGCTCACCTCCCTGCTGGGTCACCGGAGCAGTCGGCCGGGGCGTAGACTGCAGCACGGACGAGCGCTGCGTCGGGGTTGGCAAGGCGCCGCTGGCTACCGGCGTATTGGTCGCCCGCACCACTGGAGTGTTGGTGGGAGCCTCCGCCTGCGGAGCCGCAGTGGCCTGCGCTACCGGAGCGGTGGGTTCCTGGGTGCCGCCGCACGCCACAAGGAAGGTCGTGAGCGCCAAGGTTACGATCAAAGCGATCACCGGAAGTCTTAATTGTTGTCTGATTGACATTTTGCTCTCCAGGATGGCAATCGGTTGGAACCTATGGCCCGTCGATTGTTCGTTGTGATGCGCTGCGTTGCCCCTGGCGCCACGACGTGGGCGCAGCGTCAGGGGCAACTGTCCGAACGCGCAGGCCCACGCTATTCACGCACGCCCTTTACGTATTCCAGGTATATGAAGCTTCCCTGGTTCGGGCCCAGGAAAATGTACTCGGCCACCACGTCCGGGTCGATGGTCGCGCTAATGGGCATCGTCCACCCGGGGATGGTGCCAACTTCGTTGAAGAGTTCGTCGGAAACTTTTAGCCAGTCGGTGGTGGCGTCGGCTTCATTCAGCGCTCGCAGGGCTTTGTTCTTGTGCTCCTGAATGGAGTCGCTGGTGTACGCGCGGAAAAACCGCTCGGCGCTGAAGTAGAAGTGCACGCGAGTGTCGATCGGCGCCGCCGGTCCACGGAAGCCGTAGACACAGCAGTCGGTGTCAAGGCCGCGGTAATGGTTCCGCCAGTTGGAGAACTCAATTGGATCCAATTCCGGATCGAGGCCAATCTCAGACCAGAATTTGGCCATCGCTTCCATCTGGTCTGGCAGTTCGGGAACGCCGCCCAAGACGAACACCGGAACGCGGAACGAGAACCCGTTGGGATAACCGGCTTCGACTAGCAATTCACGAGCCTTTTCCGGATCATATCCGTAGAGCTCATCCCACTTGGCCTCCCAATCCGGGTTGAAGCCGCCCGGGAAGTCCGGCACCAGGGTGGCCACCCATTGCCGTCCGCCGACGCCTTGGTAGATGGCTTCATTGATCTGATCGCGGTCGATAGCTTTGTTCATAGCCATCCGAACCAGCTTTCCCGATTCGCCGGGTTCGCTCCAGGGCAACTTTTCGTCGCGAGCCGCTACGATGTCATAACTCGAACGGATATCCGCCTGCTCTTCCGCAGAAAGATCGGTTGGCACTCCTTTTTCGCCGGTGGCGAAATACATGCCTCCAAAGATGGCGAATGCCGTCACCGACCTGACTGAACTGTCAACCACTTCCAGTCCATCGTCAACGGCGTCCTGAATCAAGGCCCGGTTAATGGTGGCAATGTGTCCTTCGCGGGCCTGCATGATGGCCAGGCGGGTGGCCGATTCGCGGACGTCCTTGATCTCAATCTCGGCGAAATCAGCGTTCACGCGCCAGTGGTCGTAGTCAACCCGCTTCCATTCCCAGCCGACGCCTTCTTGGAAGCTCACGAATTCGTACGGTCCGGTGCGCGCCGCTTTTTCCGCTACCGCATCCCGGCTCTGTATGCAATACCCCAGGGGGAGGCCGGATTCATTCTCTCCGTAGTCAGCTTCTCCGTTGGGGCACGCCTGGTCCCACTGGGCTTTGCTGCTGTGAGGGATGCCGCGATAGCCTGAGTACCAGTAGAGGAAGTCAACCGCGGAGCGGCGCTTCATGTGAATGTTGACCTCGTAGTCATTGACGATTTCCACGTCGCCGCCCGGGTCGCTCCGGAAATAGTCGGAGTAAGACGCGCGGCAATCTGGGTTGGTGTAGTAGGCCATGGAGTGCTTGACGTCCCGGGCGGTGAATTCTCCCCAGTCGTCGTGCCACCGCACGCCCTGCCGCAGCTTGAAGTTCCACAGGCGGCCGTCGGCGCTGATGCTCCACTCCGTAGACAGCATGGGCTCATATGAACCGTCGAAACGACTGGCGTCCACCATCCATTCCGCTGACATGCGGTAGTTGAGGACACCAGAACCGGTCACCTCGCAGTCCAGCATCGACTCCAGCGAAGGCGGATCAGCGACCAGGATCAGCCGGTCAGTTACCAATTCCCCGTCGGTTTGCGGAGCGAGGGTCGGCCGGGGCGTTGCCTGCAGCACGGAGGCGCGTTGCGTTGGCGTGGGTAAGGCTGCGCCTGCGGTCGGAGTGTTGGTCGCCCGCACCACCGGCGTATTCGTCGGCGATTCGACCTGTGGGGCCGCAGGCGCTGCGGTCGCGGCTACGGGAGCGGCTGCTTCCTGGGCCCCGCCGCACCCAACGATAAACGCGGTGATCGTCAGGGCCGTTATCAAAGCGATTGATGGAAGTTTCAAGTGCCTACTGATTGACATGTTCTTCCTCCAGATTCGCGTTCGGTGCACACGATTTCGCGTGCCAACCATGCGCCATTGCGATAGCGACAATGCGATAGCGTGAGCACTATAGGAAATTGCGACGATTAACGTCAAACAGCGAAATCTTGGCAGTATAGGCCTGTTTCGTTAATTAATTATCTAATTTGACATGATAACGTAACAATATCGCAGAACCTGCCTACTTCATGCGGCCACGATGACGACATCACCAAATATTCACGTCAATAATACGGATATGTAATATAATGCATCGCGATATATAGGAAGTGATGATACAAACAATTACGTGGCGGGCGCCCTCCCAAATGAGGAGGGCGCCCGCCGCGGCTTTTGGGTATCCCGAGAACGTGATACGAGGCTACATCACAGCCTCAGCGATCCGGTCGATCTCGTCCAGCGCGCTGGCGTTTGTGGTGTCACCGAGCCTTATGATCACCCGATTGGCGCCGGCTTCCTCGAACCTGGACATGGTGTCGCGGTCCGGAGCCTGGCCGAAAACCGTGATATCAATGCCCGATGGGTCCCTGCCGGAGGCGTCGGCGAGCTCTTCGATGGCGGCCTTTCCGGCGGCGATTTGGTCCGGGCTCGCGGCAGTCGGCATCCATCCGTCGCCCCATCGAGCCACCCGGCGGAACACGTTCCTCGCGTTTCCTCCCAGCAGCACGGGCGGGCCACCCTCCTGGGCGGGTTTCGGGTTGCACTGCACCAACGGGAAGTCATAGTACTGCCCGTGGTATTCGGCAGCGTCCTGCGTCCACAGGGCACGCATCACCTCGATGGCTTCTCGAGCTTGCGTCCACCGGTGGTCGAAGTCACCGCCCATGACCTCCGTTTCTTCCCGCAACCATCCGGTTCCGATGCCCAGGATGAAACGCCCTCCCGAAAACCTGTCCAGCGTCGATATGGCGCCGGCCAGTACCAACGGGTTGCGCTCGGGGATCAGCGTGATGCCCGTGCCCAACTTTATCCGGGAGGTGACCGCCGACGCCCTGGCCAACCCTATATAGGGATCTCCCATGTCGGCCATGTACGGTGGGATCGACCCGTCCGGTGATCCGGGGTACTTGGACACGGGGTTGACTGGCATCACCGGGTGCTCCGGCAGCCAGATGGACTCAAACCCGGCGTTTTCCGCCCGCGCAGCGATATCAGCCACGTCTATAGAATTCGTCGAAATCGACATGTTCAAACCGATGTCCATTTTTGCCTCCAGAGGCCAGCGCCGCACGCCGGGTTTGCCGGGATAATAGCATCGGCCTTGATGCCCGTCCATGCGGCGTTCAAGTAGCCGATGATATACTGATTGGTAGCATTTCTTCTTTTCGAAAATCGCACGTTCATAATCGGGAAACTTCGATGCCTCTATACGTAATGCTCGCCAGCTTTACCGGTCGTGGCCGCCGCATGGGCCAGGAAAATCCCAACCTGCTGGGAGAGGCCGCAACCGACGCGGAAACACCGAGCAGCAAGGTGCTGACTCAATACGCGGTCCTGGGTCGCTATGACTTTGTCATCATCACGGAGGCAGAGGACAATCAGTCCGCCGCAAGGCTGTCGCTTGATCTGGGCGTGCGCGCCGGCTTGAATATCGAAACACTGCCGGCTCTGCCCATTGGTATCCTTTCGGATGAGGAGCACCTCAGCATCTTGAGGGACGTGGCGGTGGCTCTCACGGTCCCGGATGGCCCGGATGAGGGCGGTCAGGAAACCGACGACTCCTGGCGATTACCCGACGAACCCGACTAGACGCCACCGAATTTGCAAGCGGGAACTGGTATGCCCGAGGCGCGCCCACCTACAGTGATGACCATCGCCGGCTCTGACTCCGGAGGCGGCGCGGGCATCCAGGCGGATCTGAAGACCTTTTCAGCGTTGGGCGTGTTCGGAACCTCGACGCTCACCGCGATCACTGCCCAAAACACTGTCGGCGTGAGCGCGGTGCACGAGATCCCCACCGATATCATCGCCGCGCAAATCGACGCGGTGATCACGGACATCGGCGCCGACGCGGTAAAAACCGGCATGCTGTCGTCGAGCGAAATCGTCGAGACGGTCGCTGAGGCCATCCGACGACATGGCATCGCGAACCTGGTGGTCGATCCGGTGATGGTTGCCAAGAGTGGAGACCGTCTTCTGCGCGAGGAGGCGATCCAGTCCATTTGCAACTCCTTGATACCCCTCGCCGCCGTGGTCACGCCCAACATCCCCGAGGCCGAAGATCTGACGGGTCACACGATCCAGTCCGATGACGATGTCCGCGAGGCAGCGATACGCATCGTGTCCATGGGTGCTCGTTCGGTGGTGGTCAAGGGCGGCCACCGGGACGGCCCGCCCACTGACGTTCTCTATGATGGCAATACGTTCCAGGAGTTCACTACCGAGCGGATTCCTTCTACGAACACCCACGGAACCGGCTGCACGTTCGCGTCGGCGGTTGCCGCCGGCCTGGCCCACGGATTGGACGTACCTGGAGCCGTGGCACGAGCCAAAGATTACGTCACTGCCGCCATTCGCGCCTCCTATCCGATTGGGCAGGGGCATGGGCCGTTGCACCATTTCCACGCGTATTGGTGAATTTCGGCCTGCGTTATAATCGGATTTCGGTCAGGTTCATCGGGTCGGCAGTCAGTGCGCGACCCCGTTCGCACTCAACGATGAGGTATTGCAGCCATGCCGGCCTTTGACGTGGTTTCCAGCCGGGTCAGTTTCCCGGAACTCGACGCCGAGATCCTCGACTACTGGAAGGAGCGCGACGTGTTCCGCCGGTCCATTGACGACCGGCCGGATGCCCCGCTCTTCATGATGTATGAGGGCCCGCCCACTGCCAACGGCAGTCCCGGAATTCACCACGTTCTGGCGCGGGTTTTCAAGGACGTAATTTCCCGCTACCGCACCATGAAAGGTTGCCGGGTCATCCGCAAGGGTGGCTGGGACACCCACGGCCTGCCGGTTGAGCTGCAGATAGAGCAGGAACTCGGCTTGTCGTCCAAGCGCGAGATCGAGGAATTCGGTATCGCTGAGTTTAACCGGCGCTGCCGGGAGAGCGTTTTCCGATACGTGAAAGAATGGGAGGTCATGACCGACCGTATCGGCTACTGGGTCGACATGGACGATCCCTACGTTACGCTGGAAAACGACTACATCGAAACTGGATGGTGGATTCTCAAGCAGTTGTGGGACCGTGGCCTTCTCTACCAGGACCGTCGGGGCGCGCCCCATTGCCCCCGCTGCGTCTCCAGCCTATCCTCCCACGAGGTGGCTCTGGGTTACCGCGAAAACACTCCGGACCCGTCAACCTTCGTGACTTTCGAAGCGACCGAATGGCTGGATGGCGCGAAACCCGATGCTCCTTCGTATTTCCTGACGTGGACGACGACGCCATGGACGCTGCCCGGCAACACCGCCCTGGCGGTCAGCGCTGACGCCGATTACTCCATCGTCGAAACGACTGGTGGCGCCGGCGAGACGATCAGAATGGCGCTGGCGACCGCGTTGCTAAACGTGCTGCAACACGATTACACGGTTGTGCGAGAGGTGAAAGGGAACGACCTGGTCGGCCTGTCCTACCGACCGCTTTACAGCGCTTCCGAATACGGCGTTCCGATCCGCCAATTCATGGCCAACGCCGATGGCCAGGTTTCTTTGGAAGACGCAAGTTCCTACTCTACCAAGGTGGTGTCGGCCGACTTCGTGAGCATGGACGACGGCAGCGGAATCGTTCACATCGCGCCGGCCTTCGGAGATGAGGACCTGGGCCTGGGCCGCGAGCATCAGCTCGGGTTCGTGCAGCCCGTCGACCTGCAAGGTGTGATCACCGGCAACTACCCCTTCGCCGGCAAGTTCGTCAAGGATGCCGACGCGGATATCCTCGCCGACCTGGAATCTCGCGGCCTGCTGTACCACCAGGGCGTATACCGCCACACCTATCCATTCTGCTGGCGGTGCGACACGCCGCTCCTTTATTACGCCAAGACGTCCTGGTACATCCGGACAACGGCGGTCAAAGACCAGTTGGTGGGCAATAACTCTCGGATCAATTGGTACCCCGAACACATCCGCGAAGGCCGGTTCGGGGAATGGCTGCGGAACAACGTGGACTGGGCCATCTCCCGGGAACGCTATTGGGGCACCCCGATCCCCATCTGGCAGTGCGACGGGTGCGGAGAGATGGAATGCGTTGGCGGAGTCGAGGAATTGTCGCAACGGTGCGGACGGAACTTCGACGACCTGGACCTCCATCGACCGTACGTGGACGACATCACCTGGCAGTGTGCTTCCAACGATTGCGAGGGCGCCTTTCGACGGATCCCAGAGGTGATGGACTGCTGGTTCGATTCTGGAATGATGCCCCTGGCCCAGTGGCACTACCCGTTCGAAAACCGGGATATCGAGACCGATGGCCGGCTGCCCGCCGATTATATCTGCGAAGCCGTTGACCAGACCCGGGGCTGGTTCTACAGCCTGCACGCCCTCTCCACCCTGCTCAAGGATGACGTCGCCTACCGCAACGTCATTTGCCTCGGCCTGATCCTGGACGGCCGCGGCCGCAAGATGAGCAAGCGGCTCGGCAACATCGTAGAACCGGACAGCATTCTCGACACCCACGGCGCGGACGCTCTGCGGTGGTATCTGTTCACGGCATCGCACCCGGGTGAACCGCGGCGCTTCTCAGACCGCCTGGTGCAGCAGACCCTGCGGCAGGTGTTGCTGACGCTGTGGAACGTATATTCCTTCTTCACCAACTACGCGAACATCGACGAGTTTGAGCCCTCCCAGATACCCGATGGTTGGGTGCCCGAGGCCGAACTCGACCGCTGGATCCTGGCCGAACTCAACCAGTTGGTTCTGGTCGTGGATGATCACCTGGACAACTACAACCCGACCGACGCGGGACGCCGGATAGCAGAGTTCATCGACGTGCTCTCCAATTGGTACGTCCGCCGTTCGCGCCGCCGTTTCTGGAAGTCGGAAAACGACGCGGACAAGCTGGGCGCCTACGCAACCCTCTACCGCTGCCTGACCACATTGGCCCGGCTGATGGCCCCGCTGGCGCCCTTCGTGTCGGAGCAGATGTACCGCAACCTGGAGCTTCGTTACCAGCCTGAAGCGCCGGACAGCGTGCATTTGACTGAATACCCGGTGCCCGACACTTCGCTTATCGACCGGCCCATCATGGATGCGACTCGCCTGGCCATTCGCGTATCCAGCATGGGGAGAGCTGCTCGAAGCAAGGCAGGCCTGAAAGTCCGCCAGCCTCTGGCCGAAGTGCTCGTAAAGACCCGGAGCGAAGCCGAGTTGGAATATCTAGACCAGGTACGTCCCCAAATCCTCGAGGAATTGAACATAAAGGAGTTGCGTACTGCCAACGGCGCTGGCGACGTGTACGCTCAGGCACAGGAGTTGGCCGACGATGACGGCGACACGGTCGTGTCGGTAGCCGGGTACTCGGCGGCTCTGGAATCGGGCTATATGGTCGCGGTCGACTCTCGCATCACGCCTGAATTGGCTGACGAGGGCCTGGCCCGCGAATTCGCCCATCGGATCCAGAACCTGCGCAAGGGCGCCCGGTTCGAGATCACCGACCGCATCGTCACCTATTACAACGGTCCCGACGACGTCGCCCGGGTAATGACGGTCCACGGCGACTACATCAAGCAGGAAACTCTCAGCGACGATCTGCTTGCCGCAGTCCCGGAGGAAACCGCCAAATCGGAGACCGCGCAGATCGAAGGCATGGAAGTCACACTTGGGGTGCGCCGCGCAAACGGCTCCTGACCAGGCATGCCGGAACTTCCCGAGGTCGAAAACACCCGACAGTACCTGCTCCGCAGTGGCCTCGTTGGTCGGCGCTTTGGAGCGCCGGACATCTCCTGGGCCAAAACGGTCCACGATCCGTCGGTGGGTGAGTTCATCGAGGGCGTTGCCGGGCGGTGCGCCACGGACCTGCTGAGGCGGGGAAAATATCTGATCGCTCCACTGGATGACGAACAGTTCCTGGTGATGCACCTCGGCATGACCGGCAGCCTGCGCATCCACGATGCCGACCAAGAACCGCCGTCCATGGTCCGGCACACCTTCCCGCTTGACGACGGCCGGGAGATGCGATTCGTCGATCCGCGCAAATTCGGACACCTGTGGCTGCTGCCCGATCCCACTGGCGCCATGAAGAAAATGGGTGTCGAACCGCTGGAGTCGGGCTTCACGGTTGAGGCGCTGAGCGCGGCTCTGGCTAGCCGGAAAGCGCCGATCAAAGCCATCCTGCTGGATCAGTCCGTGATCGCGGGACTCGGCAATCTTTACGTCGACGAAGCTCTGTATTTGTCCGGGATACACCCGGAGCGCTCGGCCAACGGCCTGAGCGATGGTGAAACCGAAGGCCTGCACGCAAGCATCGTCGAAGCCCTTTCCCGATCGGTCGCCGCCTATGCCGCGGCGCGTGACGCTGAATGGCCCGACCCACCGGTGGCGCTCTCACCCTGGACGATTCCCAGATCGGCCGGTGCACGGTGTCTCAAGTGCTCGGGCACAGTTGCGATGATCCGGGTGCGAGGGCGCAGTTCGTGGCACTGCCCATCGTGCCAACCGACGCATTGATGGCGGTTCGGGCTACCGGATTCATGACGGTCGGCGTGCCCCGCATTTGACGCTGACTGCGCACACTGCGGCGCTCTCGAACGGTCGCGTCGTTTGTTGACGGCATGGCAAGTCCGCCCGTACACTGTGTTACGCCAAGCGGTATTCGCCGCCGCACGCAAAGCCGGCTATCCGCATGATTGGCGCATAAGTTAGGGCAATTGTCGTTGGAGGCTTTTTATCATGGCCGGTTACCGCAAGCATGAAGCGCAGGAATGGGCCTGGCAAACCTTGAAAGGGCAATGGACCACGCTGGTCACCCCCTTCACGCCGGACAACCAGGTGGACACTGAGGGTCTCCGCCGGAACGTTCGCCACGTTCAGAGCTTGGGCGTGCGCGGCGGCGGTTGTACCTGGAACATGGGCGAATTCTGGAGCCTGACTGAAGGCGAGCGCCGGCTCGTGATGGACACGGTGGCCGACGAAGCCGCTGGTCACTGGCTCATCGGCGCCCACGTGACCGACACGTCGTTGCGGGAGAGCATTGCGCTGGCCCAGCACGCCGAGCGTCGCGGTTTCGACCTGCTGATCATTGCCCCCTCGTACATGGTGACCAAGACCGAGGACCAGGTGGTTGATTTCGTGCGCCAGGTCGCCGACAACACCGAATTGGCGATCATGTTCTACAACTCTCCCCAGTTCGGCATCACCATCAGCCCCCAGGGCTTGAAGCGATTGTGCGCCATCCCCAACGTCGTCGGCGTGAAAGAGGCGAGCTTCAACCAGCAGATTTCCATTGAAACCCACCTGCTGGTCGGCCGAGATGCGATCATCAGCACGCCCGACGAGTGGATCTTCCACAAGGCCAAGGAGTTGGGCTTCAGCCAGCAGGTGATGTTCGCCAACACCTCCGACTGGCGATTCGACACCCCCAGGCACAATTACTACACCCAGTTCATCGACCGCGCCACCGCCGGCGACCTCGATGTGGACTTCTACAACCACTACCTGAAGGACATCAAAGCGCTGTCCGACAAGTGGTGGGGCGGCACCATGAAGAAGACCGGCGGCGCGCTGCCGGTATCCATGTGCAAGGCCTGGGGCGAGATGATGGGGATGGCCGGCGGAAGCGTCCGCGCCCCGTTGCATGACCTGACCCACGAAGAGAAGGCCGAGTTGTGGAGCGAGCTGGAACCCCTCCTTGCTCGCGTTTCCGCGCCAGCCGAGCCCACCCGCGAGGTCATCCACGGCCGTCCGCATGCGCCCTGGCTGAACGGCAATGGGACACGAAACGGGCGCAGCGGCCTCTCCGAATCGGGCATGATGCTGCTGGTGAGCGCACAGGACAAGGCCGAAGCGATGGAGGCTGACCGGGGTGGAGCCGACATAATTGACCTCAAAAACCTCCAGGAAGCCCTGGTAGGCTCAGCGCATCCGAGCCTCGTACGGGAAGTCCGGGATCTCATTTCCCCCGAGAAGCACGTGAGCGTTACCCTGGGCGTCGTGCCCAACCAACCCGGCACCGTCGCTATGGCGGTGCATGCGGCGGCCTTGATGGACGCCACTTCCGTCAAGGTGGGTTTCCAGGTTGCAGACTACGATATGGCGGTAGAGGTGCTGCGGGAATCCCGCGCCGCGATCGGAAATGCCGATACCAAGCTCATAGGCTCCCTGTTTGCCGATAACCTGCTGTTCGACGGTGGCCTCGACCCTCATCTCATGGTAAGGCTCGCCATAGACGGCGAGTGCGATGGTTTCCTCATCGACACCCTGACCAAGGATGGGCGCAATCTGTTCGACTTCATGCCTGAACCCGTGTTGCGCGACATGGTCATGCATGCGAAACAGGAAGGCCTGAGCACCGCTCTGAGTGGGCACCTCAAGCTGGACAACCTGGACGAACTGGCCCGCATCAACCCCGACATCGTCGGCGTTCGTGGGGCCGTTTGTTCCAGCGGAGAGCGGGATCGGGCCGTGGCCTGGGAAGCTGTCGCCTACTTCAAAGAGCAGTTGGATCTCCGTAAGAGTGGCGTTATCGACGTGCGGGCCCCGGTGGGCGCTGCACCCGGTGGTAACGGCTACGCGAACGGCAATGGAAATGGCAACGGCCACGGAAGCGGTTGGACCGTGATCGATGGCCGCGGCAAGAACTGCGCCGGCGTCATCGCCGCGCTGAGCCGTCAGATGGAGTACGACCGCACGTCATTCATCGAAGCCATCCTCCACGACGCTCTGAATATCTACGACGTCGTATATTGGGCCGAGCAGGCTGGACACCGCCTGTTGACCCAACGGAAGGAAAACGACGGCACGCTTCGGGTGTTGATCGAGCCCTACGGCAACGGCAACCACTGATTGTCGGCCGCGATGCGCGGGACATTCGGGCACCTCGAATGGGGCGGGAGTGATCCCGCCCCTGCCTATTCCCGTTTCGAGTTCGTTGACCGCGTTTTCGGGCCGCCATATAATCCCCGCAGACCGACGCTGAGCGGCAGCGCCAATGCTTGGAATCGCGCCGTAGTGGGGTCGGAGAGGGAGGGCTTGAATGGCTCGTTTCGATTATCTGGAGCCGCACTCTTTGAAAGAGGCGCTCGGCATGCTGGAGGAACACGGCGCCCGAGCGCGTCTCGTTGCCGGCAGCACCGACTTTCTGGTTCGATGGCGCACGGGCGTGTGGCGACCCGAGGTTGTGGTCTGCTTGCAGCACGTTCCCGGATTGGCCGGTATTGATTTCAACGACGATGACGGGCTGTCGATCGGCGCTCTGGCTACCGTCCAGGACATCGAGCAGAATCCCACCGTCAGAACACGATACCCCGCGTTGGCTGCCGGCGCTACCGCTTTCGCGGGAGTGCAGGTCCGCAACCTGGCCACCATAGTCGGCAACGTGTGCAACGCCTCGCCGGCCGGAGATACGCTGCCGGCCCTGCTGGCTTACGACGCACAGTGCCGCATCGTGAACGCCAACGGTGAACGCTGGATGCCTTTGACCGAAGTTTTCGTTGGGCCGGGTCAAACCGCGGTCAAAGCGGGAGAGATCATGGCCGAGGTTCGGCTGCCGACTCCGCCGCCAAACTCGGGGGGCCTGTACATCAAGCACAGTCCCCGGGGGGCGATGGACATCTCCGCCGTGGGCGCCGCCTCTGTGGTGAGCATCGGTTCGGATGGCGCTTGCGCGTCGGTCAGGATCGCATTGGGAGCCGTAGCCCCCACCCCGATACGGGCGTTCGGAGCCGAGGGGCGTCTGGTCGGCCAGGCTCCTACGGACGAGAATATTGCCGAATCGGCACGGCTCGCGGCGCAGTCATCCAGTCCCATCGCGGACGTGCGCAGCGGCGCCGAGTACCGTCGCGAAATCGCCCAGGTCCTTACCGAACGTACCCTGCGCCACGCAGCTCTCACCGCGCTCGGCGGCGCCCCCGATTTTGACGATGTCCGACGCCTGGCCGTGCAAACCGCCTGGTAACCGGCAGCGAGGTTGACAACATGAAACAGCCGCTCAATTTGAACATCAACGGCGAAAACCGGTTGATGCTGGTGGAGTCCTACTATTCCTTGCTGGATTGCCTGCGCGACGAAGCACAGTTGACCGGAGCCAAGAAAGGCTGCGATGAAGGGGACTGCGGAGCGTGCACCGTTCTGATGGACGGCAAGCCCGTGACCTCATGCCTGGTATTGGCCCACAGCGCCCATGATTCGACGATCACGACTATCGAGGGACTGGCTGGTGTGGATGGTCTCAGTCCAGTGCAAAAAGCGTTCGTTGAACACGGCGGCCTGCAATGCGGGTTCTGCATTCCCGGACTGATCATGTCGGCCACCGGCTTCTTGCAGCACAATCCGAACCCGACTGAGGAGGATGTCCGTTTCGCCATCGGCGGCAATTTGTGCCGGTGCACCGGGTACGCGCGGGTGGTGGAAGCCGTCATGGCTGCGGCCCAGGAAATCAGGGAAACCAGCTAATCGTCCCGCTCCGGCAGCGATGGAGGCACACGCAATGACCACGCAGTTCAAAGTTTTGGAACGTAATCACCCTCGCGTCGACGCGTATGAAAAGGTCACCGGGCGAGCGACTTATGCGTCCGATGTTTACCTTCCGGGAATGCTGGCATGCAAGCTGTTGCCCAGCACCCGTAGCCACGCCCGCATCGTGCGATTGGACACCAGCAAGGCCGCCTCGCATCCCGGAGTGCGGTGCGTCATCACGGGTACCGATTTTCCGGATTTCCGGTTCGGCTCCGGCGCTTTGCGCGACCGGTACGTCATGCCGCGGGAGGTGGTCAACTTCATCGGCGAGCCTATCGCCGCCGTAGCCGCTGACGACGAAGCCGCCGCGCAGGAAGCCATCGAACTCATCGAGGTCGAGTACGAAGATTTGCCCGCAGTGGTAAATCCGTTGTCGGCCATTGGGTCCGGAGCCGCCACAGTGCACCCGGAACTGGAAAATTACGAAGGATACGGGTTCACCCTGGGGCACAACGTCAGCACGCTGCTGGACGCTGACCGGGGCGACGTTGATCAGGCATTCAGGGACGCCGACGTGGTTGTGGAGGACGTGTACCGTTCCCAGGGGATCAACCAGGGGTTCCTGGAACCCATGGCTTGCGTAGCGGATGTTGAGCCCAATGGCCGGCTGGTCATTTACGCATCGACTCAGGGCCCCTACCAGATCCGGGCGGCGCTTGCGAGCGTCCTGGAAATACCGGTGTCCCGGATCCGGGTGGTCGCCATGGAACTCGGCGGCGGGTTTGGCGCCAAGCTGCGGCTCGCTTTCGAGGCGTTCCCGGCGCTGTTGGCCATGAAAACCGGGCGACCCGTGAAGCTGGTGAACACCCGCGAGGAAGTGTTCACCATGAACGGGCCCCGGCTCCCGGTCACCAACTACATCCGATCGGGCGTCATGCGGGACGGCACCATCGTCGCCCGGGAAGCCTACACGATCTTTGACGTCGGAGCGTATCTGGGGGCTGGCCCCAACTCCGGCATTGGTCACGGCATTGGCGCTTACCGGGTACCCAATTTCCGGCTGCGCTCCTACGGCGTGTACACCAACAAGATTTACGTGGGTTCGTATCGGGCCTCCGGGGTCGCCGACATGACCTTTGCCGTCGAATCCCACATGGACCGCATCGCCCATGAGTTGGGCATGGACGCTTACGACCTGCGCGTCAAGAACGCCCTGCGAGAAGGCGATGTCTCCGTCAGCGGGGCTGTGGTTCCAACCAACGGCCTGATGGAAACTCTCGAGGCTATCAGGGAAAAGATCGATTGGCCCCGCGACCTGGAGGATGGCCATGGTGTCGGTTTGGCCCTTTGCGAGTGGAGGAGCGGCAGTGGTCCCTCCACAGCGTCAATCAGCGTCAACGATGACGGCACGGTGAGCCTGCTGACCGGTTCGGTGGATATCTCGGGCAGCGACACCTCATTGGCAGCCATAGCGGCCGAGGCATTGGGTATCCCGATGGAAAACGTGGTCGTGTCCAAACGCGACACCGACCAAGCGCCGTACACCGGGCAATCGGGTGGCAGCCGGATCGTGTACAGCCAGGGAACCGCAGTGCAGCGCGCGGCCGAGAACACCATCGAAAAGCTGACCGCCCTTGCGGCCGAGCGTTTGGGCCTCCCCGAGGATGCTCTGGCCTGTGAAGACGGACGCATCTACGTGATGGACAACGAACCGCAAGGCCTCACCTTCGCGCAACTGGCGGCAGCCAGCATCACGTCGCGTGGCGGGCCGATCATCGGCACAGCTTCACTGTCAAGCATGCCTTACACGCCGGTATTCGCGGCCCAGGCAGCCGAGGTCAAGGTCGACCGAGCCACCGGTCAGGTGAAGGTCCTACGCTACATTCAGGCCCAGGACGTGGGGACTGCCATCAACCCCATGGCCGTCGAAGGTCAGCTTGACGGCGGGGTTGTCCAGGGGATCGGCCGCGCTTTGACCGAAGACCAGTTGTTCGACCCGGAGACCGGCGCAGTCCGGAACCCGTCCTTCGCTTCGTATCTGATGCCTTTGGCGATTGACCTGCCCGAACTTGAGAACGTGCTGATCAACGTGCCGGCTCCGGACGGACCCTTCGGCGCCCGGGCCGTGGCCGAACCTCCGGGCTTTGGCCCGCCGGCCGCGATAGCCAACGCGGTGTACGACGCGGTGGGTGTACGCATCAAGGAGTTGCCGTTGTCGGGAGAGCGCGTGCTCGCCGCCCTGAACGGGCAGAATGCGGATATCGACTTCGACGTTGATGCCCTCCGGCGGGCGGAGGGCGTTGCTACCGACTGAACGGAACCGCGATTCGGATCCAGTACCGGGCGGGCTCACACCCGCCCGCGTTGTTTGCGCTTCAGTCGGCCCGCCCGTACACATGCGACGGAGTCACTAGAATCGCGTAGCGACGGTCGTCCCGCATGGCCTGGTCGTATTCGGGCCAGTTGGGATGCTCTTCTCCGGCCGCGGTGCGGTACACATCGCGCAGCGTTTCCCGGTATTCGTCGGCCGAAACCTCGTTGACCCCGACCAGCCTGGCTTCCCCCTCCAGGACCAGGAAGTTGCGCCAGTCCCCGGTGCCGACGAGGATGGTGCAGCGGGGGTCGCGGCGGAGATTACGCAGCTTGGCTCGGTCCGCGGTGGTCGTAAAGGCCACGCCGTCCCCATACAGGCCGCACGTAACAATACTCATCTGTCCGGCGCCGTTCCGGCGGAAAGTGGTTAAAGCGCCGTTGTGATTGGCTGACAAAAATTGACGTTGCGCTTCGGTTAGCATCGAATGCTCCTTTTGGTGGGCGGATCGTCGCCGTTGATCTCGGTCCGAATGATCAGCTCAGCCAGAATTGGGAACCGTCGCCGGTCTTGAGCACCTCGATCCTTACCGGAAACAGATCCTTGAGTTCATCCAGATGAGTGATGACGATGATTTTTTCGAAGTCTTCCTGGATGGACGCGATGGCATCCACTATACGTTCGCGGCCGGCAGCATCCTGGGTGCCAAAGCCTTCGTCGATGAACAGCGTGGGCAGAGGCAGCCCCATGCGCTGGGCGAGCACCTTGGACAGGGCGATGCGGAGCGCCAGGTTGATGCGGAATGCCTCGCCGCCGCTGAACAGATCATAATTTCGCGATCCCAGTTCGTCACTGACCAGGATGTCCAGGGTTTCAGCCACGTTGCCGGATTGGCGCACTCGCTGAGTCTCCAGCTTGACCGCCAACCGGTTGTCCGTCATGCGACCAAGCAGCAGGTTCGCCTCTGCTTCAATGCGCGGAACGGCAGCATCGATGAGCATCGCCGGGACACCGCTGCGACCGAACGCGTTGTAAAGGTCGGAGTAGACGCCCTGTTCCGTATTCGAGGACGATCTACGGGTTTCCAGGGCGGCAATCTCTTCAAGGTACGAAACTCGTCGCTCAGCGTCGCCGTGCAGTCTCCCCTGTCGGGTGAGGAGCGCGTCGCGATCGGCGAGAAGATTCTCCACGGCTTTGTCGGCATCCGCGGCCTCCCGTTCTTTCTCCGGGAGATCTACAACCGCCGAGCGAGCTTCGACCAGGGTCGCCTGGAGGCCTTTCACTTCGTCATTGAGCCTGACCAATAGATCGTTGGTCTGGTCCAGCGCGGTTTCATCCGCGGGCAAGCGGGCGCGCGCATCCTGCAGCCTTCGCGCCTCGGCGTCCCAGTGTTGCAGCGCCCGGACGCTCTCGGTGGCATCGTCGAGGCTATGCTCATCGTACCCCAGTGCGATGATGGCGGTCTCCACTTCCGCCAAGTCAACGCGCTCGTCATGCGCGAAATCGTGGTCGGCCAACGTTTTTTTTAATCGCTTCAGGCGTGGCAGCGATGTTGCCAGCTGCTCGGCGGCCGCTTCGCATTGGCGTTTTTCCTGTTCCAGGCTACCGCGCTGCTGTTGGATCCGCTGCTGACGATTGGAGAGGGAAGCATTGTCGTCCGCAATCCTGGTTTGCAGGCTCTCGAGCCGGGCGGACAAATCTTGCAGGGACCCCTTGATTTCATCGTGGCGCGTGAGCTTGGCCTGGATCTCGGCGTCGTACCAGGCCGAAATGTCGCCGCAAGCGTCCTCGCTGAGCGGTGTGCGGCACAGCGGGCACACTGCGTCCGCCGTGTTCATCTCTCTCTGTTTGGCCCGCAGATCCTTTCCCTCCGCGATGCAACGATCCAGATCTGCCTGCGCCAGGGCGATGTTGCGTTGCAGGTCGCCGGCCTCTGCCGTGTCCGCTTCCAGCGCGGACTGGTCGGCGGCAAGAGACGCTTCGGTCTCCTCGAATCCCAGCAACTCGCGGGCAACTTCTTGGGAGCGATCCGCGGTCGGGCGGAGCGTATTGTCGATGTGATGCTTCAATTGTGCCGCTTCCGCTGCCAGCTGCGCCCGGGTGCGCTCGACCACCGCTTGTAATTCGCTGCGTCGGTGGCGCAGCCGGTCATAGTCGGACCGCGAGGCTTGCAGCCGTTCCAATTCGGACTGCGCCGATGCCAGTTCTCCAGCACCGGCACAGATTTCCGCAGATCGGTTCTCCATCGCTCGAGCCTCTTCGATCCGTTGCGCGATGGCCGCGGCAGAAGTCTCGGCGCGTTCTATATCGGCGCGGAGGTCGTCGATTCGGCGGACCGCGGCGGCGGCTTCCGACTGCCTCTGGCGCAACGCCGCTACCGCTACTCGCAAACTGCCAGCGTGGGCCGATGTTTGCTCGATTCCTTCGTCCAACCGGGCGAGCCGCACGGCTATTTCCCGGAGTTCTTCGGTGGGATCGGGTACGGCATCCAGGAGGTCGCGATTCTGCGCCAGCGCGCCTTCGGTGCGGACCACATCCGATTGCCAGTGGTCCCGTCGTCCAGCGGCCGACACCTGAAGAGATTCGTAGAGACTGAGGTCCAAAACTGACGACAATACCGCTTTCCGCTCCGCTGGGGTCTTCCGTGTGAATTCGTCCGAACGGCCCTGGAGGAGGAAAGCGGTATTGACGAAGGTGTTGTAATCCATTCCGACCAGGTTCTGAATTTTCCAGATAGTCTCCCGTACCGAATTGCCGCTTACGGACCGGGACTCCCCGTCGTCATCCAGAATGAACAGGTCCACCTCGGTACGACCCTGCCCCGTCCGGCGCCGTCGGCGAATGGCCCGATACTCCTGCCCACGCGCCAGAAAGTCCAACTCGACCCGGCACTCCGACTCGCCATACGCGATCAGGTCGTTGTGGTTCTGCGTGCCGGTTCGCGCCTGGCCCCACAGACACCAGGTCATGGCGTCCAGCAACGCAGACTTGCCATGGCCGTTGGCTCCGCACAGGCAGGCTACGTGTATCCCCCGCAGATCCAACGCCGGGACATCGTCTCGGTAGCACAGAAAGTTGCGGACCGAAAGCCTCAGCGGGATCATGGTGCGCCGATTGTATCACCGGCAGCATTGCGCCCGAGTGCTGACGATGACGCCGTCCATCGCCAGTCGCCCGGGAAAGCGTTCGTGCTGCCAGTGATACAATTTTTGTCGAGGAATTCCAACTGACATGCCGAAGTCCATAACCAACCCCGCCAAGGAAACCGGCCCCGTCATAGTTGTAGAGGAACTGCGAAAGCGCTACGGCGACATCCAGGCAGTTGATGGGGTTTCCTTCGATGTGGAGCGAGGCGAGGTATTCGCGCTGTTGGGCCCAAATGGATCCGGCAAGACCACCACCGTCGAAATCATCGAGGGCATGCGTTCCGCCGACAGCGGACGCGCCACCGTGGCTGGCATCGACGTGAGTAGGAATCCCAACGCGGTCAAGCAAATCATCGGCGTGCAACTGCAGAGCAGCGCCTTTTTCGAACACCTGAAACTCGCAGAACTGCTCCGGATGCTGGGAAGCATCTACCGCGCCAAGGTAGACCCGGAACCTCTCCTGGAGGCGGTGGACCTGGCGGAACGAAGGTCGGCGTCGTTTCGGACTCTCTCGGGTGGACAGAAACAGCGGTTCGCCATCGCGGCCTCGCTGGTCAACGACCCGGACGTGGTCTTCCTCGACGAACCCACCACCGGGCTGGATCCCCAGGCTCGCCGATTGATCTGGGATTTGGCAAAAACCTGGAAGCGGGAGGGCCGCACCGTGGTCCTGACCACCCATTACATGGAAGAAGCCGAGGAATTGTGTGATCGCGTGGCGGTCATGGACAGCGGCAAGATCATTGCCATGGCGTCGCCGGCCCAATTGATCGACCAGTTGATTGGCCGAGGGTTCCACCGGGAGCAGGAAGTGCGGCTGGCTACGCTGGAGGACGTGTTCCTCGATCTGACCGGCCGGACGCTTCGGGAGTTTTAGGATGCTCGCGAAGCCGGCGCTTTATCTCACCTGGTGGTCGATCAAAATGTGGTCGCGGGATCGCGCGGCGATGTTCTGGACGTTCTTCCTGCCGCTGGTAATCATGGTGATTTTCGGCCTGTTGAACTTCGGCGAACTGGGCAAAGTTGACGTCGGGATCGTCGACCGCGCCAACAACGAAGCCTCGGAGAATTTCATTGACGGCCTGACTCAGATCGACGCGCTGCGGATCGCGACGGGCACGGCTGAAGACGAGCGGGCCGCGTTGGCCGATGGCAAGCGTGACCTGGTGATCGCGTTGCCGGAAGATCTGGCCTCGACCCCGGGCAGTAGCGAAATCGTCGCCTGGTACCACGGAAGCCGGGAAACCGAGGCGCGGCTGGGACTGACGGTGATACAGTCGGCGGTAGATGAGCTGAATTTTGCCATCACGGGAGCGGAACGGGTGGTCACGCTGACCGAGGAGGCCGTGGAAGCGCGGGACTTGGGATACATCGATTTCCTGATGCCCGGCGTGATTGGAATGGCAATCATGCAGTTGGGGTTGTTCAGCGTGGCGTTCAGTTTCGTAACGATGAAACGTGAAGGAGTGCTGCGGCGTTTGTTAGCCACTCCGCTGAACCCGACGTCGCTGCTGATCGCCCAGGTGATCACCAAGCTGATCGTCGTGGTGATCCAGACGGTCATCCTGGCGGCAGTGGCGGTGTTCCTCTTTGGCGCGGAATTCGCGGGCAACTTTTTCGCGGTGATGCTGGCTGCCGCAATGGGCGGAGCAGTGTTCCTGGCAATGGGCTTCGCCGTGTCCGGTTGGGCCCGCACCGAGCAACAGGCGGCTCCGCTGGCCAACATAGTATCGCTGCCCATGATGTTTCTGTCCGGTGTATTCTTTTCCCGTGATGTTCTTCCCGATATTCTCCAGAAGATCACCGATTTTTTGCCCCTCACCTACCTGGTCGAAGCCATTCGAGGCATGACCGTGGAAGGGGACACGGTTTTGATGCAATGGCCGAATTTTCTCGGCCTCGCGGTGTGGCTTGTGGTAGCGTTCGTCATAGCCAACCGCACGTTTCGCTGGGAGTGATCCCGCGAGCCCTGAAGACAAGCGCCGAAGCTACGGGAGTGTAACCGGATGTTTGACAATCTGACCGAACGGTTGACCGGTATTTTTGGCCGCCTGCAGGGCAAGGGCCGCCTGACGGAAAAGGACATCGACGACGCGCTGGGACAGGTGCGCCGGTCGCTGCTCGAGGCCGACGTGAATTTCCGCGTGGCCCGGGAGTTCGTGGCGACGGTGAAAGATCGGGCGTTGACCGGCGAGGTATTGGAAAGCCTTTCGCCGGGCCAGCAAGTGGTCAAGATCGTACACGAGGAATTGACCTCCGTATTGAGCGCGGGCGACCATCGCCTCACGCCGGCCAGCCAATTGCCCTCGGTGCTGATGCTGGTCGGATTGCAGGGTTCGGGCAAGACCACCACCGCCGCGAAGCTGGCGTTGCAGATGAAACGGCAGCAACACAGCCCAATGCTGATTGCGGCCGACCTCCGGAGGCCGGCGGCAATCGCCCAACTGGAGTCCCTTGGCAAACAGCTGGACATCCCGGTGTACTCCGAAGACCCGGGTTCCTCGACCCCGGCCAAAGTCGCCATCGCCGGGGTTCGGCGGGCCGCGGAGTTGGCTCTGACCTGGGCCATCGTTGACACCGGTGGGCGTCTGCACATTGACGACGACCTGATGTCCGAACTGGAAGAGGTGAAGCGGGCGGTATCCCCCTACCAAACCGTCCTGGTTGTGGATGCCATGACCGGTCAGGACGCGGTGAACGCGGCCGAAGAATTTCACCAGCGCGTGGGCCTGGACGGCTTGATCCTTTCCAAGATGGACGGTGACGCCAGGGGCGGGGCGGCGCTGTCGGTCACCAAGGTTACCGGCGTGCCCATCAAGTTCATCGGCACCGGCGAACGTAACGACGCGTTGGAGCAATTCCACCCCGACCGCATGGCCTCCCGCATCCTGGCCATGGGCGACGTGCTGACGCTGATCGAGCGCGCGCAGGACGCGGTGGATGAGGAGAAGGCCCGCGAACTCGAACGCAAGATGCGCACCGCGTCATTCACGTTGGACGATTTCCTGGACCAGATCCAGGGCGTGAAAAAGATGGGCGGGTTGGCATCGGTGATGGAAATGATGCCCGGAATGGGTCGCCAGACCAAGAAGATGCAGGAACAGTTGGACGAGTCGGAACTGAAGAAAACCGAAGCCATCATCCGCTCAATGACCCTGGAAGAGCGGGAAAAGCCGGAGATCATCAAAGGCAGCCGACGCCGACGCATCGCGCTAGGCAGCGGCACCAACCCGTCCGACGTGAACCGGGTGCTCAACCAGTTCAAGCAAACTCAGCGGCTGATGCGGCAGTTTTCGAACAACCCCAAGGGGTTGATGCGTATGCTCCGCTGATGGCCTTCGCTCAGGATCCGGCAATACGCCCGGAGCGAAGGGCCACGAACAGGTACGACGTGGCATGCGAACGCCAGGGGGACCAGCGTTCGGAAAACGCGAGCAGCCGAGCATCGTCGATTTCTTCCCCGTCGAAGTACAGGGTGCTGACGGTCCGGCGCAGCGCCAGGTCACCAATCGGGAACCCGTCGGGACGAGACAGGGCGCGGACCAGAACCCACTGCGCCGTCCATTGCCCGACGCCTCGCATGGCCACCATGCGCTTCACCACCTCGGCGTCCTCGAGTTCGTGCATGCCAGCGAAATTGTCACCTGAATCCAGCGCGGCGCGCGCAATTCCCTGGATGTACTCTGCCTTCCGGAAACTCAGCTTGAGTTGTCGGAGGTCGTCCACTTCGGCGGTTGCCAGCGATTCGGCGCGGGGGAAGGCATACCATTCGCGGTCGGCCACCGTGGCCCGGATACCGTAGTTCTCTATCAGCAGGCTGCGGATGATCCTGGCGACATTGGTCGCGATCTGTTGCCCCATAACTGCCTGCACCAGCGCCTCATAAACCGAGGCGAACCGGGTGTTGTGGTACCCGTAGAAATCGTTGACCACAGATGCCAGCACGGGATCTTCGGTGACCGCGTCGTAAAACGGCCTGAGGTCCTGGTCGCAGCCGAGCAGCCAGGTGATCTGCTTCGCCGCACGATCAGCGTCGGAGCCGGTGAGGTTTTCCCCGGTCAGTTCCACCGATAGCTCGGGTTGGTCCACAGTGCCGACCGAGCGCACGCTCGCCAGCGCAACGCGGTCGCCCAGATCCAGCAGCCGGAGGTAGCGATCGTCTACATACTCCTCCGTTTTGAATTGCTGCTCTCGGGAATAATTGGGCTGACCCGCCGTTAGCTCGAAATCGTAGGGCGGAACCGGGCGGACGGTAGTGACCAGCGTGGTTTCCATCAGATTTGCACCTCTCCAAGGCTGGAGTATCGGGCGCCTCGGGGCGTAAGCACACTTCGATACAGTCGAACGGTATCGGGGCGCCAGCTACGGATGGCCGGCAACCTGGCCCGTGTGACAGCATCGGATATGGCCTGGCGTTGTCGGGGGGTTACCCGGTCGCGCACTCGACCCAGCGTCAGGTGAGGTCGAAACGGGCGGCCGTCCGCCGACCAGCCAAGGCCTGAAACCGACTGTTCGGCGCGTCGGTGCAGGTCATCCAGACTTTCAGAACCGCCGGAAACTCCGGCCCAAATTACCTTGGGATTCCTTCCGGACGGAAAGGTCCCCAGAGACGAAAGGGCAAGCACCGGGGGACTGGCCTCAGCAAAGTTCTCGGCGACGGAGTCCAGGATCCGCGGTACGATTCGGGAGTCCGTTGGCCCCAGAAATTTCAAGGTCAAATGTATTCCGTCCGGAGACACCCAACGCACCCCAGCAGGCATCGGCCGACTCAACACCGCGATCGTTTCGGCCAGTTGGCGGATCCATTCCTCGGGCAGCGGCAGCGCGATGAACGTCCGCAGGGTTTCGGACGCGGTGCTCACGAGGACAACTCCGCGCGCCAGCGATTCAGTTCCCGGTACCATGAGGCCAAATCGTTCAGGGAATACCGCGCGTTGGCCGGGCTTGGGTTGGGCAGTACGAATACTTGGCTGGAGCCGATCATGAGATCCTGTCTGCCCAATTCAAGGTTTCCGGCATTCTTGATGCCTTCCCCGTGGCGCAGATAGGCGCGGTAGGCGGTGAGGCCGTGGAAACAGGCGATGCGGGGAACATGGCGCAGCAGTTTTTCACGGAGGGCCGGTGCGTCCCGGCGGTAGTCGGCGGCAGTCAGACCCGATGCCTGGCTGGTGGGACGTTTGACCACGTCGGTGAAGCCGATGCCGTGGTCCAGCAGCGCGGCATCGTCTTCGGGGCCCACGGGCCGACCGACGAAATTGGCCGCACTCAGAGCCGACCAAAACCGGTTACGCGGATTGGCAAAATAGTGGCCAGCCTGGACCGACCGCGTCGAAGGGTTCAGACCGATCAGCACGATGTCCAATCCGGGTTCCAGATAGTCGGGCAGGGTTTCCATGGGTTGACCACCTGGGTTCATGAGTGAGCAGGCATTGGCGCCCATGATTGCGTCGGCGTCAGCCTGTGCAAGGCCGACAGATCGAACGTAATCGATCACCCGACGATGGGTCAGCAGTGGGTAATCGGTCCCGAACAAGATCCGGCCAGGTCCGGCGGTCATGGCAGCCGCAGATATTGCCGACGGGAGATACAGGTAAGGCAATGCGGCGGTGTCGTACCAAACATTCGCCAAGGCGTCGGCGACCTCCGGCATGGAGGCGTAGAAAGGGAGGCCGCCGCCCATATGGGCGAATATTATGCGGTTTTCCGGGTAGTTCGACGCGAATTGCAGCAGCCGGTCCGGGGTTGAGGATCCTTTGCCGGGGTACTGATGCCCAACCGGTTCGGAGGCATGGACCACTATCGGCGCGTTACGACCGCGCAGCAGCGTCATCAGGGGTTCTATGACCGTTGGATCACTGATGTCAAACTCCTGGCTGTCGGCGTGAAGCTCTCCGATACCGGCAGCCCCGGCATCCAGGCACCGGGACGCCTCGCGCACGGCTTCTTTGCCCCACGCCGGATTGACGGACGCGAAAGCGGTGATGCGGTCAGGATGGGCCACGGCCGCCCCGATGAGGTAATCATTAACCTCTGTTGCGGTATCCGGGTCAGTCCAACCAAATCCCATGGCTACGGCGTGATCCACGCCAGAGCCGTTCATGTCTCGCAACAGTTGATCCGCGTCCGCGAAACGGCCGCCGGGTTCCGGGAACAGGGCGGCATAGGTGGCGTCCCGCGCGGACAGTTCATCGTGGCGGGAGGCGAAATCAGGAGGGAAGATGTGGCAGTGGCTATCGATAATCATCTGCGGTATGCGGCTGTACGCCTGGTGACGAGTCATTAAATCAGTATAGACCACCCTTGGACATGACCCGACCGTCCAGTTGGGCGAAACGCCGGCCACGTCGCATAACGATCAGGGGCGATTTCGCCCCGGCTCCTTGTTCAGGTTGCCATCGCGTCATCAAGCGCACACGGGAGAAATGTTTGCCGCTTGCCGGTCCGAGAGGCGTTCGCGGGCGGCGATTTCCGGCCGGGCGCCCCGCCCGTGGCGTCGCGCTTATGGACATGCTTACCGGGCGGGAATATAATCTTGTCGGCTCGCATTATTATCCCTTTCTATATCGCAGGTGACGTTTTGGCAGCAGTCAACCAACCGCTTCAGACCGTTGAGGAGATGCGGGCAACGTCCCTGCAACTGAGACGCGACAGCCTGGAAATGATCTACGGCGCCGGAAGCGGACATCCCGGCGGGTCGTTGTCAGAGATCGACATTCTGGTGGCCCTTTATTTTGGGGTGATGCGTTACGACGCCGCTGACCCGGTGTGGTCGGAACGGGATCGGTTCATTCTCAGCAAGGGGCACGCTTCACCGGGATTTTACACAACGCTCTCGATGGCCGGGTACTTCGGGCGGGAAGAACTATCCTCCTACCGGAAGACCGACGGACTGCTGCAGGGCCATGCCCATCCGATGACGCCAGGAGTTGAGATGAACTCGGGGTCGCTGGGTATGGGGCTCTCTTTCGCGTTGGGTCACGCCCTGGCGGCGCGGCTGGATGGCAAGGACTATCGTGTGTTCGCGTTGCTCGGCGACGGGGAGTGCCAGGAAGGCGAGGTGTGGGAGGCCGCCATGTCGGCAGCGCACCACCGCGCCACCAACCTGACTGCCATCGTCGACCGCAACCGCATCCAGAACGACCGGTTTACCGACGAGGTGATGACGCTGGAACCCCTGGCGGACCGCTGGCGGGACTTCGGGTGGAACGTCATAACCTGCAACGGCCACGAGCACGCCGAGGTATTGCGTGCCCTGGAAACCGCATCCGAAGGCGGGCCGACGGCGATCATCGCCAACACCGTGAAGGGCAAGGGCGTCAGTTTCATGGAAAACAATCCCGCTTTTCACGGGCGAGCGCCCAACGCTGAAGAATACGAAGCGGCGCTGAAGGAGCTGGCGTGATGGCGACACCACGGGCATCCGCGGCCACGCGGGAAACCTACGGCCGAACCCTGCTGACCATGGCGGACGACCACCCGGACATCGTGGTCCTGGGCGGCGACCTGAACGTGTCGACATTCGTTCATCTCTGGCGGGACCAGTATCCTGAGCGGTTCTTCGACTTCGGGCCGGCCGAGCAGAACATCGTCGGCGTCGCTGCTGGCTTGGCCGCTGCGGGAAAGGTTCCCTTCGTCAGCACGTTCAGTGTATTCGGTACAGGCCGACCCTACGACCAATTGCGCGTCCTGATCTCGCAACCGTCGTTGAACGTAAAATTGGTTTGCACCCACGCCGGCATCCTCACCGGCGAGGACGGCATGTCGGCCCACGGAATCGAAGACCTGTCGCTCATGTGCGCATTGCCTTCGTTCACGGTGATCACGCCGGCCGATGCCCCCGAAACGGAGCAGGCGGTGCGAGCCATCGCCAGCACGAAGGGGCCAGTCTACGTACGGCTGCCCCGGGCGGCTACACAGATTGTCCATGACAACGGGTACAAGTTCGAGATTGGCGCGGCTGATCTGTTGAGGCAGGGCGGCGACGTGTCCATCGTCGCCATGGGGTCGCTGGTTGCGCCGGCGTTGGACGCCGCCGATAGCTTGTCAGGGCAGGGAATCGATGCACGGGTGGTGAATCTCCACACGCTGGCGCCGGCGGACGAGGCGGCGATCGTGGCTGCCGCGCAGGAAACCGGAGCAATAGTGACTGCCGAAGAGCATTACGTGCACGGAGGGCTGGGCAGTGTGGTAGCTGGAGTACTGGCCCGCAACTGTCCCGTTCCGGTGGAAATGGTGGCGCTGCACGGATACACCAGCTCCGGCCCCGCCAACGAACTGATGGAGAAAAACGGGCTCACAGCAGCCGGCGTGGAAGCCGCCGTCCACCGGGTGCTCAAACGCAAGAGCTAGCTCAAGGCGGCCAGGAACGTGGCTGGCCTCAGTCAAGATCGAACGGCCCGGTGGTGAACCCGGGCCGTCTTTTTCGGAAATGAGATTGGACTACGAAGGCGTCGTCAGGTCTCGGACCCGGGAGGCGACAGGGGGCCGTGTCCGCGTCCGTTGCCGTTCCCACCGGAGTAATCGTCGTAGCCGGCGTTGCTGAAAACCCGGATCTCGTTGCCCTGGAACACATGGAAGTGGTGGGTGTCGTGTTCCGTGCCCACGGTGTTCAGCATGTCAGCATCGATGTCGGAGAGTATCTCCTCAATCTGTTCGGCCGTCAGGTTTGCATTGACCGCGATCGCCACGTGGGCCAGACCGGGCATGAAGTGGGTGTCGATGCGACCCACGGGCTGTTCGCCGTCGAGGATCAGGTAGGCCTCGGACTGGGGCGTGCGAACTTCACGTTCGTAATCGAAGGGCATCAGATGAGCCTCACCCGCGAATCTGCCCGTTCCCGCGGACGACCCACTTGTAAGAGGTCAATTCGCGGAGCCCCAGAGGGCCGCGGGCGTGGAACTTTTCCGTGCTGATGCCAACCTCGGCGCCGAAGCCAAACTGGGCCCCGTCGGTAAAACGCGTACTCGTGTTGTGGTAGACAGCGGCCGCGTCCACCTCGTTGAGGAACCTTTCGGCCGCATCGCCATCCCCAGTAACGATGGCTTCAGAGTGGCCTGACCCGTACGCGTGGATGTGATCCAGCGCGTCGTCGAGGCTGTCCACCACCTTCACTGCGGCGATCAACGCCAGGAACTCCCGACCCCAGTCGTCTTCCTGGGCAGGGATCGCGTTCAGGCCGCTGTCCGGACCCAGAATGGTCAAAGCCCGATGGTCGCACCGCATCTCGACGCCGGCTTCGTTCAGTTGGCTGGCGATTCCGGGAAGGCAACGCCCGGCAACCTCGGAATGAACCAGGACGGTATCCAGCGCGTTGCAAACCGTGGGTCGCTGAACCTTGGCGTTGTAAACGATATTGGCCGCCATCTCGGCGTCGGCGTCGCGGTCGACGTACGTATGGCATACGCCCACGCCGCCGGTCAGCACGGGCATCGTGGCGTTTTGGCCCACGTAGTTGATCAAACCCGAACCGCCGCGCGGCACCAGCAGGTTGATCTCGTCCTTCATCTGGAGCATGACGTCGACCAGCGAGCGGTCGATGTCATCTACGAACTGGACGGCATCGGTTGAAAGGCCGGCCTCGCCAATGGCCCGGTGGACCAGGTCGACCAGTGCGGTGTTGGATCGGAGCGTCTCCTTGCCGCCGCGCAGGAGGCAGGCGTTGCCGGACTTGAGCGCCAACGCAACGATGTCGGTGGTGACGTTAGGACGACTTTCATAGATGCTGGCGATCACGCCCAGCGGGATGCGGCGCTTCTGGACGTCCAGGCCATTTTCCAGGGTAAAACCCTCGATGAGTTCGCCCACCGGGTCGTCAAGAGCGGCCACCCGGCGGACATCCGTAGCCATGCCGTTCAGACGATCCGAGGTCAGGAGGAGGCGGTCAAGAAAAGCCGCGTCGATGCCATCGGATTCGGCCTCACGATAGTCGGCCTCGTTGGCGGTCAAAACCGGAGTCTGCTCGGTCTCCAGGGCACGGGCGATGCTCTCCAGGGCATGGTTTCTGGTTTCGGCGGACGTTCGGGCAAGCACGGCCGAGGCTGCCTGGGCGGCGACGCCCTGCTTGCGGAGGCTTTCGGCGGCGTTCATCTATAGTTCTCCCGACGTGAGTTCGCGATTGCGATCAGAGCAGGACCAGGTTGTTGCGATGGATGACTTCCTGGCCGTAGTGGTATCCGAGAGTATCGACGATGCGGTCTGATCGCATTCCCTGGATGCGCCCCAGGTCGGCGGCCGAGTAGTTTGCGATCCCGCACGCGATGTGATTATTGGCCAGATCCGAGACGTATATGATATCGCCCCGGGTAAAATCACCCACGACGTTTCGGACGCCAGCCGGCAGCAGGCTCACGGCGCCGCGACGCAGCGCCGCAACCGCCCCATCGTCGACGACGACCTGACCCCACCCGGTGTCCCCCACGCGCGACAGCATCCAGCGTTTGCGAGCTTCAAGCTTGCTCCGGGCGGGTTTGAAGAAGGTGCCGACGGGTTCGCCGCGGGCGACGCGCAGCAGGGCATCCGGGTTGCGCCCGCGGCAGATTGCCATGGCGATGCCGGATGTGGTCACCAGATGGGCGGCATGGAGTTTCGTGGGCATACCGCCACGCGCCCAGGCGTTGCGGTGCTCGCCGGCCATGGCGAAAACGCTGTCATCGACGGATTCGATCGTCTCAATGCGGGTCGCAGTGGGATCCAGGCCCGGGTCAGCAGTGTAAAGGCCATCCACGTCTGACAATATGATGAGCAGGTCTGCATCGATGAGCGCTGCAATCAGCGAAGACAGGCGGTCGTTGTCGCCGAAAACCTCGCCAATCTCGTCGGCGGCAACCACGTCGTTTTCGTTGATGATCGGGATGACTCCGAGGTCAAGCAGGGACAGCAGCGTGTTGCGCACGTTGAGGTAGGACTGGCGCTGCGAAAGGTCGTGGAGGGTGAGCAACACCTGGGCGACGCCGATCTCATGCCTGGCGAACAGGTCAGTGTAGATGTGCATCAACCGGCTCTGACCCAACGCGGCGTAAACCTGTCGCGTGGGGATATCCGGGATTTCGGCGGCGGATTGTCTCCCGGCGGCAATGGCTCCCGAGGTGACCACCAGCATCTGCATCCCATCGATCCCCTGCAACTCGGCGATCTGCGACACCAGGTCGGCCATGACGCTGACATCCAGCGCGTCGCCCGCGTCTCCGGTCAGCACGTTGGTCCCGGCCTTGACCACGATACGCTGGTAAGGAGAAGCGTCAGACGAGCCGCCGGACTCGAGCGCCCGCGTGGCGGAGACGGTCTTGTGCCGCAAGATTGACATGGAAAGGGTCCGAATTGTGTGCGGAGGGGTTAGTGAATTATATCACCCGGTAATGCCGGCCCCTTCGAAACACGCGGTCCCGGCGGCAGGCGATCCGGGAACAACTTGCGACTTGGTTGGGTCCACCAGTCAAACGCTGATACCTGGTTGGCCGCCGCCGAATCGTGCGCTCATGGTCCAAATGGGCCTCTTCCGATGGTACCGGGTAATCACATCACAAGTGGCCTACCCCGTCACTCCTGCGAAACCAAGAGTCCAGGGCACGTGGCCATCTCGGTTTCCAGGCCTGAACTGCCGCCATTGGTCGCCGGTTTCCCGCTTTCGCGGGCATTGTGGGGGTGATTCAATCAACTTGGGATTGCCCTGCCCGATGGTGGACTCGCTTGGACACGGGGCACAAACGGGCGTACAATTTTTGCGCGGGGCTGGCCCATGGTCAGTCCCGTATCGGCGTGTGAAGAACGACCAAACATGGCCTGGGTGAACAATGGCGCTAACCGGATTGCTTTCGCTGTTTGCAGCACAACCGAGGATGCGGCGGCATCTGCGGAACGTGGATCGTCCGGGCGCGAGCGGGCCCCTGGCAATCGATGGCGACCATCAAGCGGTCTACGTCGGCGCTCTCTGGCAACTGCAACAACGGCCCGTGGTGGCGATCACTCCCCGCCTGGAGGACGCCCGGCGACTTCATGACCAACTTATGGAGTACCTGGGTGACGACGCCCCGGTGCATCTGCTGCCTGAGCCAGAAGTGTTGGCTTTCGAACGTTTGGCGGTAGATGCACGAACGGGCAACCAACGACTGTCGGCCCTGGTGGCATTGGCGAGCTATGACGCCACGTCCGCCACCGGCGATGTCCCGTTGGTGGTGACCTCGCTGGCTTCGGCGCTCAGGTTGACGTTGCCACCGGACCTGGCGACCGGACGACACCCGGCCGTAGCCGACGTCCACGAATTGACCAGGGGACAGCGGATCGGGTCGATAGACGCATTGCTGGCCGCATGGGTTGAACTCGGTTACCAGCGAGAGCCACAGGTAGAGATCCCCGGCACGTTCAGCTTGCGGGGCGGCATACTGGATGTATTCCCTACCAACGCAGGCCTGCCCTATCGGGTGGAACTCTGGGACGACGAGATCGACACCATCCGGAGATTTGACCCGGAAACCCAGCGGTCAGTGGGCGAAGCCGACTCCATCAGCGTCGTGGCGGCGCGAGAGCAACTGCCCGAGTTGAGCGACCCCGCGTGGTTTGAAGAGCGCCGGAGCAAGATAGACCTGAGCGCGTGCAACGGCGGGACGATCTCGCGGTTCCAGGAAGAACTTGCGCATCTGCTCACGGAACCCAACTCGGAGACCCTGGCGTTCTACAACGGATTCCTCAACCGCCACACCCTGGCCGATTACCTCCCTGCGGACACCATAGTAGTGCTGGACCGGCCCAACCGTTTGTCCGGCGAAGCGGAAGAACAGGAGGCCAAGTACGAACAGCAGAGGGACAGCCGACAGGACCGTGGAGAGCTTCCCTACGGTTTTCCGTCGCCCGCCACTGAGTGGGGCAGGATGTCCGAAATGATCCACGCCGCCGGCGCCACCACGGTGGGCATGGAACGTTGGGGCACCGAGGACACGCCGATCATTTTGCAACCGCTGTCGGATCAGAGCGCGGGTTTGGACCACTTCACCAAGGACGTCGCAGAGCGGGTGACTCAGGGCGGAGCGGTGGTAGCCGTGACGCAACACGCGGCGCGGTTGGTTCAGGTTCTGGAGGAGGCCGGCGTCTCCGCAACGTTGGAAGACAGCCTGGGCGTTCGCCCTCGCGCCGACCGGGTCCAGGTGCTGACCGGGGCGCTGAGCCGGGGTTGGCAGACTGAGGCGACGGACCACGAACCCGCAGTCGCCGTATACAGCGACGCCGAGCTGTTCGGCACGGTGAAACGGCGAAGCTACCGCCCATCGCGCACCCGGCGCGACCTCGGCGACGCGGTGGCCCTTGTGGACCTGGCGCCGGGCAGCTTTGTGGTCCATATCGACCACGGAGTCGCCAAGTTCGTAGGCACGACTCACCTGGAGTCCACGGGCGACGACCGGGAGTACCTGGTGCTGGAATACGCCGAGGACGACCGGCTCTACGTCCCCACCGAGCAGCTGGACCGACTGGGGGCGTACGTTGCCGCCACCGATCAGCCGCCAACGCTCACGCGGTTGGGCGGGAGTGAATGGCAACGTATCAAGGACCGGGCCAAGGGCGCCGCCAGGGAGATCGCAGCAGAATTGCTCCGGCTCTACGCAATCCGGGAAACCGTCAGTGGACATCGTTTCGGCCCGGACGCGACCTGGCAGCGGGACCTGGAAGACTCGTTCCCTTACCAGGAAACCCCGGATCAGATGCAGGCCATCGACGAAGTCAAGAACGACATGGAAGCCGACAAGCCCATGGACCGTCTGATCTGTGGCGACGTGGGTTACGGCAAGACTGAAGTCGCCCTGCGGGCCGCCTTCAAGACGGTCAACGAGGGCATGCAGGTGGCGGTGCTGGTGCCCACCACGGTGCTGGCCCAGCAGCACTACGCCACCTTCGCCGAGAGGCTGGCTCCCTATCCGGTCAAGGTCGAGGTGTTGAGCCGTTTCCGGACCCACAAAGAGCAGGACGAGGTGGTGGAAGCGGCAAAGTCCGGTATGGTCGATGTCGTCATCGGAACGCACCGTATCCTGCAAAAGGACATGGGGTTCAAAAACCTCGGGCTGGTGATTATCGACGAAGAGCACCGGTTCGGCGTGGCCCACAAGGAACGCCTGAAGCAGATGCGCGCCGAGGTGGACGTGATGACGCTGAGCGCGACACCCATTCCGCGCACGCTGCACATGGCGCTTGCCGGCGTGCGGGACATGAGCGTGATCCACACGCCGCCGGAGGCGCGGTTGCCGGTCAAGACCTTCGTGTCTGAAGACAGCGCGGAACCGGTGCGCGAGGCGATTCTGCGGGAGCTGGAACGCGACGGCCAGGTGTTCTTCCTGCACAACCGAGTGCGAACGATCCACAATATAGCGGACGAACTCGCGAAACTCGTGCCCGAAGCTCGGTTCGCGGTGGGGCACGGTCAGATGCCTGAAACGGAGCTGGAAGAAGTGATGGTGGCGTTCGCCAACCGGGAAGCGGACGTGCTGGTTTGCACGACCATCATTGAGTCGGGGCTGGACATGCCAAACGTGAACACGATCATCATCGACCGCGCGGACCGTTTCGGGTTGGCCCAGCTGTACCAACTTCGAGGCCGGGTCGGCCGCGGAGACCACCGGGCTTACGCCTACCTGCTGTTGCCGGACAGTCAGGAAATCACCGAAGCGGCCAGCAAGCGCATCCACGCCATCCTGGACGCCAACGAACTGGGAGCCGGGTTCCGCATCGCCATGCGCGATCTGGAAATCCGCGGCGCGGGGAACCTGCTGGGCGCTGACCAGAGCGGGCAGATCCACGCGGTGGGCCTCAACCTGTACTCCGAGCTGCTCAATCAGGCGGTGCAGGACCTGGCAAATCGTGAAACCGGCGAGACCGGCGCAGAAACTCAGCCTCCGCCACGCATCGATCTCCAACTGCCGGCGTTCATACCGCCGGACTACATCGAGCACATGCCGGCCAGATTGGCTTTCTATCAGCGATTGTCCAACATTACCGACCGGGAGCAGATCGCAGCGGTTCAGGCCGATATGGAAGACCGCTTCGGCCCGGCGCCTCAAGAAGTAAGCCACCTGCTGGCGATCACTGAATTGCGCTGCCTGGGCTCGACCGCGGGGGTCGAATCGATTGCCACCAGCAGTGACGGGATCATTACCGTCGTGTTCCGGCATCCAGCGGGCGACGCGCGGCAGGCGTTGCAGAACAAGATGGGGCCAGGGATCAGGGTAGGCCGGCGTGACATGGAAGTGCGGACGGCAGGCGACACCGATTTCGGAATGGCGCGGTTGGGCCGCGCGCTGCGCAGGGTGTCCTCGTTCGTCGACGAGATGCGAGCGGCAATGGAGGAGGCGGCGGCAGACTCGGCGCAGCCGGCGATCCCCGCCGCCCCCGAAGCGCCTTCAAGGAACCGGAGACGGCGACGGCCGGCGAGACAGCCGGTCGCCGCCGACTGATCGCTACTCGCTGGCTGCGAACTCCGTGTCCGCGGCCGCCCCGACCTCGTTGCGGCGGCTGCGCCGGCGACGGAGGGCCAGCACCAGGGCAACGATCGCGATCACCACCAGCAACGCCGCGCCAACTACCATGGCCAGAATTATCCACATCGTGGAATAGTCTTCCGGCGTGGCAACCGAGAAGGTCAAGCGAGCGTTTGGAGCGGCCGCAGACGGGTTCTGCCCGACGGCGTTGTAGTCCCAATGCTGCAGCTTGCCCAATTCGGCGGCGTAATCCATAACGGAACGCAGGTCGGACGCTTTGACGATCAGTTCCATGCTGACCCGATGATCGTCTCGATTTTGAAACTCATTCCAGTGTTCCACAAACCCGCCCCGGCTCTCGGCTTGGGCGCGCACCTGCTCTGCGACCGCTGCGGGATCCGAGGCGTCCAGGGACATCGAAGCGCCGAGTTCCACATCGGAGCGGATCCCCAACGTGAGGCGCGCGTTGGCCACTTCGTTGAGCGGCGTGGGTCCAACCGAGCTGAGCTGTCTTCCCGACGGAGCGCCGAGCGTGGAGGCGTAGTCCATCAGACCGGCAAGGTCAGCCGGTTTCACGAAAACGGTCAGGTCAATAATGCGCCCGCTGCCCTCGTCAAACTCACGCTTTTCTCCGATGTAACCCCCGAGAGCTTCCACCCGGGCGATCACGGAATCGGCCGTGGATGACGGGTTATCTACGGACAGTTGCAGGAATCCCACTGGCGGGTCAGCCGCGAACTGCGCGGGCAGGCGCAGATTGACCGTGATCAACGAGGTGGCGACCCGGCCGGTGAGATCGCGCTGCGTCGCTTCGACGTGCTCGATGTCGGAGCGGACCTCGGCGATGCGCTGCTCGATCTGGATGATGTCCTCCACCGTGGGTGCGTTTTCCAGCAGGGTGACGAGGCGTTCCTCCTGGGCGTACCAGGCGGTGAGCCGAGCCTCGTTGTCGATCAGTCTTTCGGTCACATCCGTCGAGGAAACGCCTTCGTCGGTGACGCGCCCCATGCTACGCAGGGAGTCGAGGCCATTATTTAGCCGGTCAGACGGCACGCGAATCCGCACGGTAGCGGACCGGTATCCGGCTTCGCCATAGACCTCAGAAGATTCCACCCAACCACCGCTCTGGGCCGCCAGCGACTCAACCTGCCGCACTGTCGCGTCGATGTTCGTGACCTCAAGGCTCATCCACGATTCCACGATCAGCTTGCGCGCGGATTGGGGCTGTGGCGAGTCGGAAACCTGGGGCTGTTGCGGTCGCGCCGCGGCTGACTCAGTAGACGCCGACGCAGCGACGGGAGCGGGCGTTGGAGCCGCGGCTGCAGCCATCGGGGCGGCGGGCGCCGCGCTGCCGGCGACCCCTTGCTGCCGGCTGAAACGATCGCCTCCATCCGCCATGGCGGATTCCGGCTCGGACATTTCCTGAGCGAATCCTGAAGAGGTGGCAGCATCTTCCGCATATGGCGCAGATGGCATCGCCGAAGCCGGCGCTTCCGCGGCGCCTCCGCAGGCGAGCGCCAATGCCGCCACGACCAGCATCAGGGTGGGAATCCAGGTCCTGCTCAGGTTACGGATACGCATGTCAACTGCCCCCTTTCAACTGTCCATCATACGCAACGGTGCGACAACCGGTTTGCGAGGCGGGCCTGCGGGTATGCTACAATTTGAGCATAGTCGGGGTGTAGCGCAGTGGCTAGCGCGCCACGTTCGGGACGTGGAGGTCGGTGGTTCGAATCCACTCACCCCGACCATTATTTTTGCCCGAACAGGAGGGACGCGATGGCGCGCCGCAGTTTCTGGGCCTGGGGGATGGAGGACCGCGAGCCGTCAGCAGCGGACTACACCGCGATGGCGGAGCGTATCCACCAACGGTACGGGGCGGTGTTGCCGGCTCCGCAGCCTCCCTCCGATGCTGACCTCAACCTCCGCAAGCCTCGTTTCACGCCGCACCCGCTGGTCGCTGAATTCTGCAGCTTGGATGACCATGACCGGGCGGCGCACACCTATGGACGCAGCTTCAGGGATCGCATCCGTGGTTTCAACTGCGAATTTCCCAACCCCCCCGACGTGATCGCCTATCCGCGGACTGAGGAAGAGGTCAATCGCGTATTGGACTGGTGCGCCAACTCCAACATCGTGGCGATCCCCTATGGTGGCGGGAGCACGGTTGTTGCCGGCGTGGAGCCTCCGGATGCGGACAAGGTTTGCACCATCGATTTGACCCGTCTGGACCAGGTCCTGGAAGTCGACGAAACGTCCCGGGCCGCGAGAATTCAGGCCGGCGCCCTGGGACCCGCGCTCGAAGCCCAGTTGCGACCGCACGGCTACACGCTGCGCCACTTCCCGCAGAGCTTCGAGTTCTCCACCCTGGGCGGGTGGATTGCCACCCGGAGCGGCGGGCACTACGCGACCAATCACACGCACATCGACGACTTTGTGGAGTCGGTGCGGATGGTTACACCGGCCGGATTATGGGAGTCGCGCCGGTTGCCCGGCAGCGGCGCCGGGCCCTCTCCGGACCGCCTGGTGATCGGCAGCGAGGGCATCCTGGGCATCATCACCGAGGCGTGGATGCGTATACAGGCGCGCCCGCGGTTCCGGGCTTCGGCGGGAGTGGTGTTCGAGGGCATGCACGCCGCATCCGAGGGAGCGCGGCTGATTGCTCAGGCCAAGCAGTGGCCGGCCAACCTGCGCATGCTGGACCCGGCGGAGGCGCAGGATTTCGCCGGTCTCGACGGGCAACAGGCGTTGCTGATTATCGGGTTCGAGTCGGCCGAAATCCCGCAGGGCGAAAACATCCGACAGGCGGTGACCATTGCCAGGGATGCGGGCGGGGTGATCGCCGAAGAGGATATTCAGGTCGCCGACGCGGCCGAACGTTCGGGATCAGCCGCCGGGCGACAGGGAGCCGTGGGCAACTGGCGTGATTCGTTCATCAATGCGCCATACGAACGGAACGCGACCATGGGTTTCGGTATCGTGGCCGAAACCCTGGAAACGTCCATCACCTGGGAGCGCTGGCCGGCCATGGACGAGACGGTGCGGGGGGCGCTGGAAGAGGCGCTGCAACGGACCTGCGGCGGGGGACGCGTGTCCTGTCGCTTCACCCACGTCTACCCCGACGGTCCGGCGCCGTACTACACTTTTGAGGGCTTGGGACAGGTGGGCGGCGAACTGGAAGCGCACGCCGAAATCAAGCAAGCGGCGTCGGACGCGGTCATGGCGGCCGGCGGAACCATCACCCACCACCACGCGGTGGGACGCTCTCACCGCCCGTGGTATGACGAGCAACGTCCGGACCCGTTCGCCGAAGCGTTGCGGGCGGTCAAGCGTTCGGTGGACCCGAACGGGATACTGAACCCGGGTGTCTTGATCGACCCGTAAACGGACAGCCGGCCGGGCACGAAGGAGGGACTTGCCATGCGCGGAGTGGTTTTCACCGGAGACAAAGAGGTCGAGATCCGCACGCTGCCTGATCCCCAACCGGGGCCGGGCGAGGTCGTCATCGCTATGAAAGCCTCGGGGTTGTGCGGCAGCGACCTCAGGCACTACCGTGCTCCTAAAGCTGACCGCGGTGACCCGGCCAACCTGAAAGTGGCCGGCCACGAACCCTGCGGGGTCATCGCCGAAATTGGGCGCGGCGTGACCGAGGTTGCGGTCGGCGACCGGGTCATGATGCACCATTACACGGGCTGTCGGGCCTGCACGATGTGTCGCATCGGATATACGCAGATGTGCCTGCATGGGTCGACAGTCTACGGAACCGGAGCCAATGGCGGTCACGAGGACTACCTGGTCTGTCCCGCCTACACCTGCGTGAAGATGCCGGATGGTTTGGATTTCGACGAAGGCGCGGCGTGTGCGTGCGGAACGGGAACCGCGTTCTGGGCATTGAAGCGGCTAGACATCTCCGGCGACGACACGCTGGCCATATTCGGACAGGGTCCCGTGGGCGCCAGTGGCACGATGTTTGCCAAGGCCATGGGCGCGCGGGTCATCGCGGTGGACGTGGACTCCGAGCGTCTCGAACTGGCGCAGCGACTGGGCGCGGACGTGTGCATCGACGCCAGCACCCAGAACCCGGTGGAGGCCATCCGGGAACTCACCCATGGTGAGGGCTCACCGGCGACGTTGGATTGCACCGGTCGTCCGGAGGCGCGGATCAACGCGGTCGACTCTGCGATGCTGTGGGGGCGGGTCTGCTTCGTCGGGGAGGGCAACACGACCACCTTCGACGTCAGTCCGCAAATCATCCACAAGCAACTGACCATCCTGGGGTCGTGGACCTTCAGCCTGAACGGTCTGGCGGAGGTCGCGCGGTTTGTTGTCGACCGGAAGGTTCCGCTGAAAGAGTTGTTCAGCCACCGGTTCACGCTGGACCAGGCCGACGAAGCCTACAAGCTGTTCGAGGCCGGCGGAACCGGGAAAGTTTGCTTCACCTGGGACTGAGCCCATCGCCCGCAAACAATCAACCTGTCAAAGAAATAGGGGCGCCGGTCAGCGCCCCTAATCCTTGCGATATCAGGTCAATTTAGGCAGCACTTTTTTGTTGAACAGCCGCAGGGATGCGGTCTGCATCTCGTCGGGCATTAGATTTCCGTAGTTGATCTCGTAGATGAGCTGGTCAAGGCCAAGGTTCTCTTCGAGCTCGGTCAGGCGCTCGGTGACTGTATCGGGGGTTCCGTAGACGACCTTGTCACGGAGCCAATCGTCGTAGTCCATGCCCAGGATGACGCGGCTCTGCTCAGCCCAGTCGCCGGTGGTGCCGGCCCGACCCGCATAGGAGCCCACTCGCTCTCCCAATCGGGTGATTGAATTCATCGCGAATCCATCGGGTCACGATATGCCGCCTCTGCGTCCTCGTTGACATAAATCGGGACGCGCAGCCCGACCTTCCCTTCGCCGGGATGGCCGGCCGCCTTCCACGCGGCCCGGTATTCGGCCATGGGGCCAGCCAGCTGGTCGAGGGTGAACACCCGGGACGGGTTGACGATCAGCGGATATCCCATGGCGCCGATGATGGGGAAACTCTCGGCTGAAGTGACGCCAACGGTGATGGGCGGATGGGGCTTCTGGTACGGTCGAGGGGTGACTGTCAGCTCATCGCATGAGTAGTGCTCGCCATGGAAGGAGAAGGTCTCCTGCGTCCAGGCGGTCATGACGATTTCCAGGAACTCATCGAAGCGGCTGCGGCTCTCCTCGAAGGTCACATTGAATCCCTCGTGGACATTGGGGAAGGTTCCCCGGCCGACGCCCAGCTCAACCCTTCCGTCGCTGATGTGATCGAGGGTCGCCATCTCCTCTGCCACGCGAATGGGGTGACCCAGCGGCAGGCAGTAGACGGCGGTGCCGATTCGCATGGTGCTGGTCTTTGCGGCAATTGCGGTGGCAATCATCACCGGAGACGCCAGCACGCGCTCCATGTTGAAGTGGTACTCGGCGAGCCAAACCGATGCGACCCCAAGGTCCTCGGCCTCCTGGACCAACCGGAACGACTGGGTAAAGGCGTCGTGATGGTCACCGTCAATGGGCCGGGGAAACTCGAGAAAGAGTCCGTACTCCATGCCTGTCCTCCTCGTAACGGGTCGGAACGCGGGATTGCGCCCGGTCACACCTGCGAACCCTGGATGCGGCGCTCCTGGCCCTGCCATTCCTTGTCGCGCAGGATGTACTTCTGGATCTTGCCCGTGGCCGTCTTGGGAAGGTCGCCGAACTCGACACTCTTGGGCGCTTTGAAGTGGGCGATGCGGTCTCGGGTGAAATCGATGATGTCGTCGGCCGTTAGCTGACCGCCATCGCGAGGAACGACAAAAGCCTTGGGAACCTCGCCCCAGCGCTGGTCAGGTACGCCCACGACGCAGACCTCGAGGACTCCAGGGTGCTCCATGATGACCTTCTCGACCTCCTGGCTGGAGATGTTTTCTCCGCCGGAGATGATGATGTCCTTGGAGCGGTCCTGAAGTTCGATGTAACCGTCGGGATGCCAGACGGCGAGATCGCCGGAATGGAACCAGCCGCCGCGGAACGCCTCGGCAGTGGCATCAGGGTCGTTGTAATATCCCTTCATCACGGCGTCGCCCTGCATCACGACCTCGCCCATGGTCTCGGCGTCGCGCGGGATTTCGTCCATGTTCTCGTCGACCACGCGGAGGCCGGAACCGTAAACGACGAAGGGCACACCCTGACGGGCTTTGACGCGGGCCAAATCGTCGCTGCTCATCGCATCCCATTCGGGTTGACCGGCCGCGACGGTGCACGGGCCATAGGTTTCAGTCAGCCCGTACACATGGATTATCTCGGCGCCCATGCCCTCGATGGTGCGGATGACCTGGGGAGCCGGCGGCGCGCCGGCGGTCATGATCGTCAAGCCGGAGAGGTCGGCGGAAGCGGCTTCCGGAGCGGCATATAGACCTGTCAGCACGGTGGGCGCCGCGCACAGGTGAGTGACCGACTCCTCGCGAATGAGGCGATACACCTCGGCGGGATCGACGCGTCGCAGGCAGACGTGGGCCCCACCCACGGCAGTCACCGCCCAGGGGAAGCACCACCCGTTGGCGTGGAACATCGGAAGCGTCCACAGGTAGATGCTGCGCCAATTCATGCCCATTTCCATGGCCTCGCCCAGCGCGTTGAGGTAAGCGCCGCGCGGCGTGAACTCCACCCCTTTGGGCATGCCGGTGGTGCCGGAGGTGTAGTTGATGGTCAGCGTGTCGTTCTCTGTGGCCGGTCCGGTGAGTTCAGGCAGCGGGTCGACACTGGCCAGCCACTGCTCGTACTCGGGGCCGGGGATGTCCGTGGCGAGAGGCGTGGTGTCCCTCACCTGGACGTAGGTCTCCACGCCCGGGCAATCCTCGCGCAACTGGCGCACGGTGTCAGCCAACTCGGAGTCGAACACCAGCACCTTCGCTCCCGAGTGGTTGAGGATATACGCGATCTCACGGGGAGAAAGGCGGATATTCAGCGCCACCAGCACGGCTCCGATCCCCATGGGGCCAAAGTTGGCCTCGAGCATCGAGGGCAGGTTGGGCAGCAGGAAGGCCACCCGGTCGCCGGGTCCAACGCCGACGCTGCGCAACGCGGCGGCCTGTCTGCGCACCCGCTCATAAAACAGCGCGTAGGTGGTGATGGCGCCGTTGTAGATGCAGGCCGCGCGGTGTGGATACACGGCGGCGCTGCGCTCCAGGAAGAGAAGCGGGGTCAATTTCTGGGCTGATGCAGTAGGGATTGTCATTATGATCACCCTGAGCGGCAATTCGATATTGGCGAAGATTTGGCCGCATTTTGTACCGTACGGTTGGAATTGTCCAGCACGATCTATTCGGGTATTCTGCCGGCGGCCACCGAGTAATGCTAAGCGGCGGGTGGCGCCCAATTCACGAACGATCCGAACAGCCAGGGCTGTGCAGGGACCCTTGGACAGGACTTAAAGCGATGACACAGCAACAACGTGATTTTATCGGATATGGAGAACATCCCCCGGTCATCCAATGGCCGGGCGGTGCACGCATCGCCATCTCGGTGGTGGTGAACTACGAAGAAGGCAGCGAGGCGTCGCTGCTGGACGGCGACGGGTACCACGAGACGAACAATGAGGTGCCGTCTCCCGTGCCGGCGGGGCAGCGGGATCTGTTCAACGAGTCCTTCTTCGAATACGGCAGCCGGGTCGGCGTATGGCGGATCCTCAGCCTGCTGGACAAGTACAACGTGAAGAGCACGTTTTTCTCCTGCGCGCTGGCGTTCGAGAGGAACCTGGAGGTTGCGCGGGCCGTCGTCGAGCGCGGCCACGAGGTCTGCGGACACGGCTACCGCTGGGAGGAATACCACAACAAGACCCGCGACGAGGAAGCCGAGGCGATCCGCATGACGGTGGAATCATTGGCTAGGACCACGGGGGAACGGCCCACGGGTTGGTTTACCCGGTACGGGCCCAGCGTGAACACGCGGGAGTTGGTGGTCGAAGAGGGCGGCTTCGTCTATGACAGCGGGGTGTTCAACGACGACCTGCCATATTACACGGAGGTGCACGGCAAGCCGTGGCCGGTGCTGCCATATAGCTTCGAGACCAACGACGCCCGTTTCTGGCGCGGCGGTCTCAACAGCGTGGGCGACTTCTACGAGTATATGAAGGACACCTTCGACGTGCTGTACGAGGAAGGCCGGACGCATCCCAAGATGATGTCGGTGGGACTGCATTGCCGCATCGCCGGACGGCCGGCGCGGTCGCGGGCGCTGGATCGATTCCTCCGGTACGCTCGGAATCACCCCGGAGTATGGTTCGCGCGGCGCGACGAGATTGCGCGGTGGTGGCTGGAGAACTATCCGCCGGGAACATTGCAGTAAGCGAACGCATAAGAGGCGGCCGTACTGGCCGCCCCTTCAGTTCCGGCGCGCATTGACTTTTATTCGGGCCACTCGCCCAGTTGGATGATAGAGAAGACGGCGCCGTCCGGGTCAAACAGAACCGCGAAGCGGGCGAAGTCCTCGATGTCGCGGGGCTCGACACAAACTTTCCCGCCCAGTTCCTGAGCCTTTGCTACTGCGGCATCGACATCTTCGACACCGAAATAGACGCCCCAGTTGGGCGGCACCGGGCCCCAGTCTTCGCCGATCTGGAGGATACCGGCAACCTGTACGCCGGATACCTTGATGAGCGTATACGGGAAGTCGGTATTGGGATCTGGCCCGACTTCGGCTGGGAGCATTTGGGTGTAAAAGGCGGACGCGGACTCCGGGTCGGTTGTCGCCAGCTCAAACCAGCAGAGAGAGCCGGGCTCGTGCATCTTGCCGGCGCCGGCGTGCTTCAGCGGATACCACAACCGCAGGAAGGCGCCCTCCTTGTCCTGAACGATGGCCATGCGGCCGACATCGAGCACGTCGAAGGGTTCCATCAGGATGGTTCCTCCGGCGTTTCGAGCTCGTTCCACCGCGGCTCCGAGGTCATCCACGGTGACGTAGACGCTCCAGTGCGGAGGCAGGTTCTCCTGGCCGGGCCCGGGTTCAGCGGACGCGCAGACCGGCACGCCGTTGTGGCTGAACATGGTGTAGACCATGCCGGGGCCGGCGGGGTGATCATCGTACGTCCAGCCGAAAAGGGACGAGTAGAAGTCCTTGGCGGCTTGTCCGTTCTTACAAAGCAGGTCTGCCCAGGACGGCGATCCGGAGGAGTATTCGGTTATCTCGGGCATGGGGTTTGCCTCCACGAGAAAGTGTAGGCGTTCAGCATAACAAGAGGACTCGCAAACCGCCGTCGCCGCGTGTCACCAATTTCGCGGCGTTGGATTGGGACAAGAAGCAGGGGGGCAAATCGAAATTCACCCCCCTGCGATAAGCCATCCGCGATTGTGGACTAGTTGTCGGCAGGCACGGCCACCTCGACGTTCGTGTCCTTGAAAGCGGGCATGACCTCTTCGGCGAACCACTGGAGTTGCTCGAGGATCACGGACTGAGGAGTGCCGACGGGCTGGCCGACCTGAACGCGCTGTAGTCCCGGGTAGCGTTCCTCGACGCCCTTGAGCAGTTCGATGATGCGGTCGGGTGGTCCGGCCAGCACGCTGCCGTTTTCGATGGCGTCCTCGATGGTGGGGAGGCCGGCGTTGGGCGCGACTTCAGGGTTGCTGATGTCGCGCATCTGCTGATCGGAAAGACCGCGCGTCAGGCGCAGGGGGCCGAACATCTTGAGGTTTTCCTCGTAGTACCGGGCGCCCTGTCGCGCCGCGTCCTCGACCGTGGGGGCGATGTGGAAGTGGAAGCCGACGGCCAGGTCTTCACCCAGTTCGGCTTCGGGCTTGCCGTTGCGCCGGAGGGCGTCGCGGTAGCCGTGCATGATCCCGTCCATGGCGCCGCCCTCGGAGGAACCGCCGCCGATGACGCCCTTGATGCCCATCTGGGCCATGAACTCCAGGGCCCGGCCGGTGCCGCCCTGGATGGGCTGCCAGCACTCCACCGGAAGGGTCCTGGGCCGGGGAACCAGGGTGATTTCCTCCAGCGGGTAGCCGCGATAGGGCACCCCCTGCGGCGGGAAGTTGTAGTGCTTACCCTGGTGGGAGAATGACCTCTCGTGGAAGGCCTTGAAAATGACCTCCACCTGTTCCTCGAAGAGTTCGCGGTTGGCGGGCTGGTCCATGAGCGGGGAACCCAGGGATTCCACCTCGCGAGTATGGTAGCCGCGGCCCACCCCGAAGGTCACCCGGCCCTTGGTCATCCAGTCGGCCATGGCGAAGTCCTCGGCAAGGCGCAGGGGATGCCACATGGGAGCGATGTTGAAGCCGCATCCGAAACGCAGGCGTTCGGTCACGTGCGCCAAATGGACGATGAACATCAGCAGGTTGGGGATGCACTCGTATCCCTCGGGCTGGAAGTGATGTTCAGCCATCCAGAAAGTATCGTAGCCGTGCTTGTCCAGGGTCTGTGCGATGGCTACGCCCTTGTCAAACGCCGTGGCCAGGTATTCGTCGGAATAGGTGCGATCGTTGACCGCAATCCCGCCGTAGCCAACGTTGTCCATGTCCACGTGGCCAGCGTACAGGCTGTCGAAGGTGGTAATCATCAAATGCCTCCAGTAGTAGAGCGCAATATGCGCCGGAGACGGCCCACCGCGAACGGGAACCGTAAAGTGATGGCATTTTAGGCCAACGGAGACGGCGGTTCAACCGCCGCAAACCTTGAATTACGAGGGCAAGTCTGGCAAGATATCGTTACCATGAAAGTAGGCGCATTTGAACTACAGGAACCCCTGCCCGAACTGCGCGACCCGCACGTTTTTGCCATGATCCGCCCCTGGGTGGACGTGGGCAGCGTCGGGACGTTGACGCTGAACCGCCTGGAACGGTATCTCGGATCGAAGGAACTTGGGCGTTTGCACCGCCCCGGCGAGTTCTTCGATTTCACGCGGTATCGACCGAGCATGCGGCTGGTGGATAACGAGCGGCGGGTACGGGTCCCCAACAGCATCATCCGGTACGCCACCACGGAAAACGGCCCGGATTACCTGTTCTTCCACCTGCGGGAGCCCCACGCCAACAGCGAGACGTACACCGACTCGATCCTGGAAGTGGTTGAGAAATTCAACGTGAAGCGGTACTGCCGGCTCGGCGCAATGTACGACGCGGTGCCTCACACGCGGCCGCTGCTGGTCACCGGCTCTCTGGGAGCGGTGCCGCAGTCACGATCGGTGCCCAACCTCAAGTTGCGCGGCAGCACCTATCAAGGCCCCACGACGATCATGAACCTGGTCTCTGACGGGATCGACAAATTGGAGATTGAAGCCATCAACTTCATGGTGCACCTGCCGCAGTACGTTCAGCTCGATGAAGATTACAACGGGACAGCGCGCATGATCGAGGTGCTTTCGTCGGTGTACTCGGAAATCCCATCCGACCTCGCTCCGACACGGCGCGGCCAGCGGCAGTACCGGGAGTTGAACGCGGCAGTGGAGCGCAATTCCGATCTACAGGGCCTGATCAAGCAGATGGAAGACTACTACGACACCAACGAGGCCGAGAGCGCACCGTCTGAAGAGACGGAGAGCCAGGAAGACGCGGTGGCGCTTTCACCGGAAATCGAACAGTTTCTGAGTGAACTGGGCGAGGAGTTCGGGCAGCGGGACGATTAGGCAGCCCGCATCAAGAAACGAACGAGCCGGGTCATGCGACCCGGCTTTCGTTTGGCACTCTCAAAGAGCGATGGTGGCGACGGATGGATTCGAACCAACGACCTAGCGCTTATGAAGCGCCCGCTCTGCCACTGAGCTACGTCGCCTACCGAGCGGCCTCGACCAGACGCCGATGCTACCGCAAACCAATCTATCGTAAGGCTCGCCCGGCCGGGTTGTCAATCGAATGAACGCACAGTATCGACCGAGCGGCGACGAAGACGCCCTGTGGCAAGCGGCTGCTGGCCTTGAAGCGATCGTGGCGGATTTGTGTCGTCGACTGCAGCCGTTCCCCTCGTTCCTCGGAATGACGACGATCCAGGCCATTGAACTCGATCCGATGCCGGCTCCGTTGCCGGACCTCGGTTGCGTGGTCCTGACACCCGACGGCGTAATAGCCGAACTCGATGTGACCGCGATCCCCGGCATCGTCGGCGTCCTCGAGGTCGACCAGGTTGAGGAATTCAGGCCCTTGGAGTTGCCGGCGCCAGCGCGTCTGACCTACTTGACCGAAGCGGTTCGAGTGCTGGCCGCGGAGATCGCCGGGCGTGGCGGCTAGGAACCGGTGAGGTCAACGTCTCCGGACTGCCCGCCGGTTTTGCGCAGCAATCGCACCCCGTCGATGCGAACGGCACGGTCTACGGCCTTGCACATGTCGTAGACGGTGAGCGCGGCCACCGACACGGCGGTCAGGGCCTCCATTTCGACGCCCGTCTTGCCCGAGGTGGTGGCCGTGGTGGTGATGCGCACCCGGCTTTCGTCCTCATCCAGCTCGAGCTCCACGTCCACCTTGTTCAACGGCAGTGGATGACACAGGGGGATGAGCTCGGAGGTCTTTTTTGCGCCCATGATGCCAGCCAACTGCGCGATGGTCAGCACGTCGCCCTTCTTCATCAGGCCATCGCGGATCAGGGCGAGGGTGGCGGGTTCCATGACCACGTAACCGCAGGCCTGGGCCATGCGATCTGTGACGGGCTTCCAGCCAACGTCGACCATACGGGCACTGCCGTCCTCGGCCAGGTGGGTCAGGCGGTCGGCGGGTTTGCTGGCGTTCTCGGTGGTCATGCGTTCCTCGTCATCCGCCGATGTGGTACATCTCGACCTTGGTACGAGCCGCGGCTTCGGCCTCGGTCATCTCGGTGCGTTCCTCGGAGTAGCGGTCCCGTCGCACTCGCCAGGCCCCGGCGATGATCCCAGACAGGTCAGCATCGGAAGCGCCCTGACGCATCGGCCCGCGCAGGTCGACGCCATCGGTGGCGAAGAGGCAGGTGTACAGCTTGCCGTCGGTTGAAAGGCGCGCGCGGGTGCAACTGGAGCAGAAGGGTTGCGTAACCGAGGCGATCACGCCGATTTCTCCGGAGCCGTCGCGGTAACGCCAGCGGTTGGCTACCTCACCGGCGTAGTTGGGTTCAGCCGGTTCAAGGGGCAACTCGGTGTCAATCATGGCGACGATTTCTGCGGCGGATACGACCTCGTCGAGTTTCCAGCCATTACGGTTGCCAACGTCCATGTATTCGATGAATCGGACGATGTGTCCCGTGCCCTTGAAGTGGCGAGCCAGGTCGACGAGCGTGTGGTCGTTCACGCCCTTCTGGACCACGGCGTTGATCTTGACCGGGTTCAGGCCAGCCTCAGAGGCGCGTCCGATGCCATCCAGCACCCGACGGGTGCCAAATCCCCGACCGTTCATTTGCTTGAACACTTCGTCGTCCAGCGAGTCGAGGCTGACGGTGATGCGGCCCAAACCAGCCTCGGCCAGTTGCGTAGCCTGCTGGGCGAGGAGGTAGCCGTTGGTGGTCAGCGTGATGTCGTCGGCGCCGGGAATGGCGGCCAACTGGCCGATCAACTTCGATAGATCAACGCGCAGCAGAGGCTCGCCGCCGGTGATCCGAAGCTTGTTGACGCCAGCGTTGACAAAGAGACAGGCCAGGCGCGAAATCTCTTCAAAGGTCAGGATTTCGTCCTTCGGCAGGAACTGGTAGGCCTCGCCGAAAATCTCGGCCGGCATGCAATACGGACACCTGAAATTGCACCGGTCGGTGACCGAGATGCGGAGGTCCCTCAGGGGACGGCCAAATAGGTCGGAGATCATGATGACTGGTGCAGTGCTATTGTTGGTCCAACAGGGTCTGGAATACGTTCCGCGCTTTCCGGGCCGCGTCGGCGCGATGGCTGACGCGGTTTTTGATTTCCAGGGGCGCCTCCGCGATGGTTTGCCCCAGGGAAGGCAGGTGGAACACCGGGTCGTAGCCGAAACCGTGCTCACCTTCCGGTTCGAATTGTATCATTCCGGCGACGGAGCCGACGACCGTTCCGATAACCACGCCGCCCGGAGCGGCGATGGCAGTGACGCAACGGAACCGGGCGATCCGTCGATTCCAGGGCACGTCGTTGAGATTGTCCAGCAAAAGGGCGACCCGGTCGGCGTCGGATTGGCAGGCGTCGCCGCCGTAGCGCGCGGAATACACGCCGGGGTCACCTCCCAGCGCGTACACCTCCAGTCCCGAGTCATCGGAGATGGTGGGCAGGCCCGACAAGCGGGCGTATTCGCTGGCCTTGAGGCGGGCGTTGGCCAGGAACGTATCGCCGGTCTCGTCAACATCGCCAGTCACACCGGCATCGTCCAGTGAAATTAGCTCAATGGGCCATCCGGCGAGCAACTCCCGGTATTCGCGCATCTTGCCGTGGTTGCGGGTGGCCACCACGAGGACTGACGTTGTCATGTCTATACGACGCCCTCCGCGGCGAGGGACTGAAGGTCGTCGCCCGACAGGCCCAGCCATCCGCTATAGACGCTGGCGTTGTGCTCGCCCACCGTAGGTCCCATGTGCCGCAGTTCTCCGGGTGTCTCGCTGAATTTCGGAACCAGCCCGAGCATACGCGTTTGACCCAACTCCGGGTCCTCGATGTCTACGATGTCGTCCCGGTCCTGGAAGTGCGGATCGGCAACGATGTCGGCGCTGCTGTAGACCGGGCCGACGACTCCGCCCGCCGGGATCAGTTCGTCCATGATGGCCTCGGTGTCGCGGGAACCCAGCCATTCCTGGAGCACGATGTTCAGGGCATCCTTGGATTCGAGGCGCGCCGCGTTGTTGGCGAAGCGCGGGTCGGAGAGCAACTCGTCCAGGCCCATCGCCCGCGCGAGGCCCTCCCAGGTGTTCTGGGAGGTGGCGGACAGCCCGAGCCAACGTTCGTCGCCGGTGCGGTAGAGGCTGCGCGGCGCGGCGTCCGGGAAGTCGTTGCCTACGCGTTCACGGATTTCTCCCAACCGGTCGTAGATGGTCAGGTGAGGGATGCAGAGGCGGAATAGCGGCTCGAAGAGACTGAGGTCGACTACTTGCCCGGTTCCCTTGCCACCGTCACTCGCGTCAGCATCCCTGCGGTATATAGCCATCATGCCGGCCATGGCGCCGAAAACGCCGGCGATCTCATCGGCGAGCGGGATCGGCGGCAGGTTGGGCGGGGTCTCGGGAAAGCCGGTCATGCCGATGTACCCGCTCATGCACTCGGCGATTGTGCCGAAACCGGGACGGTCCCGGTATGGTCCGGTTTGTCCAAACCCGGAAAAGCGCAGGATGACCAGGCCGGGGTTGACGTCGCTGGCATGCAGGTCCGACGGTCCCAGGTTCCAGCGTTCCAGAGTCCCGGGCCGAAATCCTTCGATCAGGACATCCGCCTGTGCAGCCAATTGCTTGAGAATTTCCTGGCCCTTCGGGTCGGCCATGTTCAGTGTGATCGACTGTTTGTTTCGGGAGTGGACCTTCCACCACAGCGACACGCCGTTGTAGAAAGGACCCCAATTGCGCAGAGGGTCACCGGAGCCGGGCCGCTCAACCTTGATCACCTCGGCGCCGAAATCGGCCATAAGCGAGGAAGCGGTGCCCCCCGCCACGATGATGGACAGGTCCAATACGCGAAGCCCGGCCAGGGGTCCTGCGGGTGATGTTGATTCTGTAGAGGTCAAAAGCCCATTCCTGTCAGGTTGATGCGGTGAGCGTCAGCAGCGTTGCGGCGAGCGGGTCCATCGTGGTCAGTCGCCGAACCAATCGATTATGGCATCCAGCACTTCATTAGGATATTCCATGGGCAGGAAGTGGCTGCCCTTGCCGATGGGTTTCACCACGGATCCGGCCACCAATTCACCGAACCGCTGGATTCCAGGGTCATCGACGCGCTGGGAACCGGGGTAGTCAGCGAGCAGAAGCATCCAATCGCCGGGCAGATCCTTGAGGTATCTCTCCACCTGAAGATCGTCGCGCATGCCATAGAACGTGGCCTCGGTTTCCGGATGGCATTTCAGCTCTGCCCTTCCGTCGGGTAGGAGTGTCGTGCCGCCCTCGATGAATTGGCGATAGGGCTCGTCCTCCCAATCTTTAAAAGCGGCGCGGGTCCGGTAGGCATCGAACATCGCTTCACGGGACTCCCACACCGAACGTTTCATCCGCGTCCGCTCGGCCCGCCGTGCCAGATCCTGGCTGGGCGCCGACGGTTCATCGTTGCTGACCCGGGTTTCCACCAACACCACCCGGTCGAAACGGCCTGGCAAGAGGTTCGAGGCGATAATCGCTGCCAGGCCGCCGGACGAATGACCGATCACCCGCGGCGATTCGAGGTCCATCGCCTCGACTATGGCCGCCAGATCTTCTCCGGCATACTCGAACTTGTAGCCCTTGTCGGATTTGTCGGTGTCGCCATGTCCCCGCTGGTCAAAGGCCAAAACCCGGTAGTTTCCGGCCAACCGGCGCGCGACAGGCTTCCAGGGCCAGGCGCAAAGCCCGGTGGCGTGGAGCATCAATAGAGGGGGATGCGCGGGGTCTCCCCATTCCAAGTAATGGTGCCGGATCCCGTTGGCGGAAACGTAGCGGCTGGTCCAATCGTCGTTTGTTGAAGCACTGGGCATGGGTTGGCCTTCGGTTTGGTTTTTCGGGCTGATCATTATGCTATAATGCCGCCGCCCAATTATCCAGACCATACGGTCTGCCCAACCGAGAAGCCGCTCCGATGCTCGAAGACTACTTTGGCCAGTACGGCTTGATCGCCATCTTCCTGGTCATCTCCATAGTTGTGCCGTGCAGCATGTTGCTGGCGTCGCACGGGCTGTCCCGCTTCGGCATACGCCCGAATCGACCGAACGCGGTCAAGCACGACACTTACGAGTGTGGCGTGCAGACCATCGGCGGCACGTGGAACCGGTTCCAGTTCCGATACTACATGTTCGCCATCCTCTTCGTGATTTTCGACGTTGAGGTCGTGTTCCTGTACCCGTGGGCCACCAAGTTCCTGACGCTGGAACTGTTCGCCCTCATTGAAATGGCGGTATTCGTCGGGATCCTGCTCCTGGCATGGGCGTACGCCTGGCGCAAGCGGGATCTGGAGTGGCAGGGCTAAACACATGGCAGAGCAGACGGGTTTCACCATGCCTTCATCCGGCGGGCCGCTGCACAGCCGGACCTGGGACATCGACCGGTCGGAGGGGCAACTGGTCAACGACACAATTGCCGCTTCGCAAACGCCGATAGCGGTCCCGTCGATCGAGGTTCCGGACGACCTGCAGCGGAACCTGATGGTGACATCAGTCGACGCGCTCGTTAACTGGAGCCGGAAATCGGCGCTGTGGCCGGTGTCCTTTGGATTGGCGTGTTGCGCCTTCGAGATGATGGCGACCGCCATGGGTCGGTTTGACATCTCGCGATTCGGTATGGAAGTATTCCGCGCCTCCCCTCGGCAGGCCGACCTGATGATCGTGGCCGGCACTGTTACCTGGAAGATGGCGCCGCCCATCCAGCGCATCTACGAGCAGATGGCCGAGCCGCGCTGGGTCATTTCCATGGGGGTGTGCGCCACCAGCGGGGGGCCGTACTACGGATCCTACAGCGTGGTGCCCGGCGTGGACCACATCATCCCGGTGGACGTTTACGTTCCCGGGTGTCCCCCTCGCCCCGACGCGCTGCTGTACGGCATCATGGAACTCCACGAGAAGATCAAGAAGTACCGCAACCTGGGCGACGGGAGATTCAAGCCGTGACGCTGACAGCAGTGTCCGGGGAGACCCTGGCGCAACGCCTGCGTGAGGCGGCGCCGAACTCCGTGGTTGACTGGGATGATACGGCAGTCTGGGTGGAGCCGGGCTCGCTGGGGTCGGTTGCCAGCGTGCTGCATGATGACGCGGAGTTCGACTTCAAGTTCCTGAATTCCGTCAGCGCGATCGACTTCGTGGAGCACTTCGAGCTGGTATATCACCTGACCTCAATTTCCCGGCAGCAAACCGGCGTGGTACGCAGCCGGGTCTACGGGCGTGAGGAACCTACCGCGGCGTCGGTGGTCGGCGTTTGGAAAGGCGCGGACTTTCAGGAGCGGGAAATCTGGGATCTGATGGGCGTCCGGTTTACAGGCCACCCGAACATGAAACGCATCATGCTGTGGGAAGGGTTCGATGGCCATCCGTTGCGCAAGGACTTCCTGTAGGACCCTCGCCCTGAGTTTCCGGAACCACAAGCCATGACCATCCGCACCGAACCAATGACGGTCAACGTGGGGCCGCAACACCCCAGCACGCACGGCGTGTTCCGGGTGCGCATCACGTTCGATGGCGAGGATATCGTCGAAGTCGAACCTGTGCTGGGATACCTGCACCGGGGCTCCGAAAAGCTGGCCGAAGAGCGCAACTACGTGCAGGTGGTGACCCTGACGGACCGCCTGGACTACACGTCCTCCATGATCAACAACCAGGCCTATTGCCTCGCCGTGGAGCAACTGCTGGGCATCGAGCCGCCGCCGAGGGGGAAGTACCTGCGCACACTCGCCGCCGAACTGCAGCGCGTTGCCAGCCACCTGATCGCCGTGGGTTTCTTCGTCCAGGAATTGGGCGCGTTCGGCACGCCGTTGATGTACACATTCCGCAGCCGCGAGCGGATCCTGGACCTGTTCGAAATGCTGTGCGGCGCGCGCGTCACCGTCAGCTACATGCGCCCGGGCGGTGTTTTCGCCGACACTCCGGCAGATTTCTGGCCGGCTTTGGACCAGTTCCTCGAGGATTTCGAGGGAGAGCTGGAAGAAATCGAGAACCTGCTGCTCAGTAACGAGATACTGATGGTACGCACGCGTGGCGTCAGCCCGCTGCCGGCGGACGTGGCAATCAACTGCTCGGTCAGCGGACCCGTGCTGCGGGCCAGCGGTGTCAACTGGGATTGGCGCAAGATCGCCCCGTACGACGCCTACGACCAGGTCGAGTTCGACATCCCGGTGGGTCAAAACGGGGACAACTACGACCGTTTCTGGGTGCGGATGCAGGAAGTGCGCCAGAGCCTCCGCATCGTGCGGCAGTGCGTGGCGCAAATTGAGCCCGGTCCGGTGCGGCAGGAGTTGCCCTTGGTCCTTCGGGCAGCGCCCGGCGCTGAAGCATACGGCCGAGTCGAGGCTTCGAAAGGCGAATTGGGGTTCTTCCTGGTCAGCGACGGCGGCGTTTCGCCCTATCGCTGCAAGATACGCTCGCCTTCCCTGATCAACTTGACGATCACGGAACACCTGCTCCTCGGATGGAAACTGGCCGACATGATCGTGTCGCTGGGCAGTGTTGACATAAACATGGGCGAGGTCGACCGGTAATGCGTTGCGTGACCAACGCCGAAGGGATGCTCAGCGCCGACGGTGTGCTGGGCGGAAACCCGCTGTTCTATTTCATCTACAACGCGGTTGCCCACGTCGCTCCATGCTGGCTGAGCTACCTCATCGCCGGCCTGGTCATCATGCTGATCCTGATCAACGCGGTGCTGCTGGGCGCTGCCGTGGTGAGTTGGGGAGAGCGCAGGCTCCTGGGCCGGTTCCAGAACCGCGTGGGACCCAACCGGTGGGGGCCGTTTGGCGCCTTCCAGCCCATAGCTGACCTGGCGAAACTGATCACCAAAGAAGACATCATCCCGTACGGGGCGGACCGGCTAGCGTTCACCGCCGTGCCGATCATCATGGTGGCGGCCGTGCTACTGGGTACCGCGGTGCTTCCGTTCGCCAAGGACGTGGCGCTGGTCGACTTGAATGTCGGGGTTCTCTTCGTATTGGCCGTGAGTTCGCTGACCTCCATCGCGATATTCACCGCCGGATGGGCGTCCAACAACCGGTACGCGCTTTTCGGAGCCGGACGTGCGGTCGCCGTGCTGCTCAGTTACGAAGTGCCCGTGGTGCTGTCGTTGCTGGGTGTGGTGATGGTTGCGGGATCGATGTCGCTGGGTGACATCGTAGCTGCTCAAGCGGTGCCTTTCTTCCTGGTGCAGCCCCTGGCGTTCTTCGTGTTCATCGCCGGCATGTCCGCCGAGTTGAACCGCACGCCCTTTGACGTCGCGGAGGCGGAGTCGGAGATCATCGCCGGCTATCACACGGAATACAGCGGCATCAAGTTCGCGCTGATCCAGGCCGCTGAGTTTGGTGGCGTGCTGGTGGTGTCGGGGTTGATCGCCACTCTGTTCCTGGCCGGCTGGGCCGGCCCGGTGGCCGACTGGCTGGGCTGGCTGTGGTTCCTGATCAAGGTCTTCATCGGCATCTTCCTGTTCGTATGGATCAGGTCAACCTACCCGCGGCTGCGCCTGGACCAAATCATGGCCGTGTGCTGGAAGTTCCTGATGCCGCTGAGCATAATCAATCTGGCAGCCGTGGTTCTCGAAGTATTCTTCCTCCGCGACGCCAATGGATCGCTGAGCACCGCAGATCTGTGGATAATGGCCGGCATCAATATCGTTCTGGCCGCCGGTTCGATCCTGTTCTTCGGGCGCTTCATCAAGGAAAAGGTCCGCACGGATGCACCCACGGCGGTTGCGGCGAATCAGGTGGTGCCCGGCGTGCCAACCATTGGAATGCGGTAGAAAGGCGGGGGTGACGCAGTGTACGGACTGGAAATGGTGAAGGGGTTGGCGGTAACGCTGTCGAACCTGATGCGCAAGCCTTTCACGACCTCATATCCGGAGCAACGGATACGGCAACATCCCCGTTTCCGGGGCGAGGAATTCACCTGGTATGAGGAGCGGTGCACCGGCTGCGCGTCGTGCGCGAAGTACTGCCCGCTTGGCATCATCAAGATCGTCACTTCCCCAAGTGAGACCGCTCCACTGCAGGGTGACAAGTATCGCCTGGAGACCTTCGACATTGAATTGCAGCGGTGCATGTTCTGCGGCCTGTGTGTCGAGGCCTGCCCGTACGACGCGCTGTTCATGGGCAGCGGGTTTGAAGAGGGCCAGTACAAGCGGACCGATCTGGTGATCACCATTGACCGGCTGCGGCAGGCCGAAAAGAACCCCAGCACCTGGTTCCGCCCCCAGCTGGAGGGGATGGACTACCGGCCCGGGGCCGGCCGTCCCTTGGGATGGCGCGAGGTCGGCCGTGAAAACTGGCGCTGGCACCAGCACGAAAAGGCCGGCATGCGCCTGGCCGGCGGTCGCGCCGACAACGAGGGCGAAGCCTAGATGTGGTTTGAGCACCTGGTTTTCTGGGCGCTTTCGGTGGTCGCCATCGGGGGAGCGTTGGGCGTCGTCCTGGTCCGCGACCTGTTCCGCGCAGCCCTGATGCTGGCGATGGCATTTGTCGCCGTGGGCGGGCTGTTCGTAATGATGAACGCCGAGTTCCTGGCGGTGGTGCAGATCCTGATCTACGTGGGGGCCATTGCCGTATTGTTCATCTTTGCGGTCATGCTTACCCGGGATGTGCAGCAGGGCAACGCTCCCAACCGTTTGCAAATTCCGGCCGCAGTGATATCGGCGCTGGTGCTAGCGGCGATGATCGCCACTGCGGTCACCACCGACTGGACCACCCTGGCTGCAGCGGGACTGGAGGCCAAGGCCCAACTGGCGCAGACGCAGGCAGTCGGCATCCCCGACGCGGCCGATCTCACTGCCGCCGGCCTGACTGCAGCCGAAGTTGAAAGCGTGAGCAGTGGCGGTCTCGCCGACCTGCTGATTGGCAATTTTGTCCTGCCGTTCGAAGCCGTCTCGTTGCTGTTGTTGGGCGCCGCCATCGGTGGCCTGGCGCTGGCGCGTGGTCGTGGGAGATAGGGCGTTGTCGCTGGAATCGCTACTGATAGTAGCCGCGATCATCTTCTGCATCGGCCTCTACGGATCGCTGGCGCGGCGGAATTTCATCGCGGTGCTGATGTCAGTTGAGCTGATGTTCAATGGTGTGAACCTGACGCTGGTCGCGTTAGGAAGATACGTGGCGCCGTACGCGGTTCAGGAACAGCTTTCGGCGGTGTTTACCGGGCAGGTTTTCGCCGTGTTCATCATCACCGTTGCCGCCGCAGAGATCGCGTTGGGCCTGGGTATAGTGTTCGCGGTATTCCGTTCCAACGAAAGTGTCGACCTGACGGACGCCGCCACCCTTCGTCACTGACGCCGGCGGCAATTCACAAACCGATCGGAGCAAATCAGAGCATTCGCTGACCATGTGGGTAGAGTTCAAACGCGCCCCCAACTTGATGGCGGCCGAAATCTGGAAGGAAGTGCTGGAGGCCGAGGGCCTGCCCAGCCGCATCCTGCCGGAAGGCGACATCCGGGACTGGAGCGAGCGCATCCCCTTCGTGATTTATGTGCCCAAGGGCCGGGAACACGTGGCGGAAGAGATCGTCAGGAAGCTGTGAGGATCGCCGGATCATGCTGACTGAATCCCTGGTTTGGGCAATCTTCCTGCTGCCCGTGGCGTCGTTCCTGCTGATCGGTCTGGTCATCCGCCCGCTCGGCCCGGCCTTCGCCAGGTCCGCCGGTTACATCACGATAGGCGCGCTGGGAATCGGGTTCCTCCTGTCGGTCTGGTTGCTGCAGTCGTCCGCCCACGGCGAGGTTTACGACTTCGCGCCGTACCTGTGGCTGGGCCTGGGGCCGGCTGCAATCGAAATCGGGTTGCTGTTGGACCCTCTCACCAACGTGATGCTGGTTGTTGTCACCGGTGTCAGTCTGATGGTCCAGATTTACTCCATGGGTTACATGGACGGCGACGAGAGCTTCGCTCGATACTACGCGTACATGTCGCTATTCAGCGCGTCGATGATAGGGTTAGTGCTGGCGGTAAACATCGTACAGATGTATGTCTTCTGGGAATTGGTGGGCCTGTCGTCCTACCTGCTGATAGGGTTCTGGCACGACCGGCCGGCAGCGGCGGCGGCGGCCAAAAAAGCGTTCATCATTACGCGCATCGGCGACGTCGGCTTCCTGCTTGCGATTATTTACCTGTTCTTCCACGCTGACGATTTCGCCGTCCACGGGTTGAACGCCCTGCACATCCCGCACATCTGGGAGGCGGCAGCCCCGGTGGCGGCCGGCGGCGCTGGCATCGTGGCGGGCGGGGCGCTTCTATGGCTGTGCCTGGGCCTGTTTGCCGGCGCGGCGGGCAAGAGCGGACAGTTCCCGCTGCACACGTGGCTCCCCGACGCCATGGAGGGCCCCACGCCGGTCAGCGCGCTGATCCACGCCGCCACCATGGTGGCGGCCGGGGTTTTCCTGGTGGGTCGGTTCTTCCCGGTGTTCGCCGAGTCCGAGACGGCAATGATGGTCGTCGCGCTGATCGGGGCGTTCACTGCCGTGTTTGCGGCGACCATGGGTCTGGCAGCCAATGACATCAAGCGAGTGATGGCCTATTCCACGGTCAGCCAATTGGGCTACATGATGGCAGCGTTGGGCGTGGGCGCGTATAACGCGGCCCTGTTCCACCTGTTCACTCACGCCTTCTTCAAGGCCCTGCTGTTCCTGGGCGCGGGTAGCGTGAACCACGCCGCCGGCACGTTCAACATGATGTACATGGGCGGCCTGCGGAAGGCCATGCCCGGCACCTACTGGCTCACCGTCATAGGAGCGCTGAGCCTGGTCGGCATTTTCCCGCTGGCTGGCTTCTGGAGCAAAGACGAGATCCTCCTAGAGTCCTGGCTCGCTGGCGGACCAGTCCCGGCATCGATCAGCCTGCTGGTATTTGCAATGCTGCTGGTGGGCGTACTGTTGACGGCGTTCTACACCTATCGCATGGTGCACCTGACGTTCCACGGCGAGTTCCGGGGCGGCGGAGAGCGTGAACTTCACGACACCGAAGAGGCCGGCCAACCGGCGCCCACCGGTGTCAGTCACCATGTGCACCTGGGCGACTCGCCACTCGTAATGGTCATCCCCATGGGCATCCTTGGCTTCAGCGCGATTGTGGCCGGTTGGCTCGCAAACCCCATCGGCGTGAGCAGCATCTTCGGATTGATACCCTCGCACTGGTTGACGGAGTACTTTGCATCGGGTCTGCACGACGGGCATCACGCGCCGCCGTTCAACATCGCAATAGCCGTCATATCCAACGCCGTTGCCATCGCCGGCATCGGGTTGGCCGTGCTGACTTACGCCTGGCCGAGACCGTTCACTGCTTTCGAACCGTTGAGCCGAGGCGGCCCCCTGCACACCTTGCTGGCCCAGCGATATTATATGGACGACCTCTACGAAGGTGTCATCGTTGGTCGGGTTTTTTACCGCACGGTTGCGGCGATTGCAGACTGGGTCGACCGCAATATCGTGGACGGGATCGTTGGCCTGTTGGGCTGGATATCCCGGAACGTCGGAAGTCTGATCGCGCTGGCCCAGAACGGGCAGGTGCAAACCTACCCGCTGATCGCGGCCGCCGGTGGCGTCGTCATCATCATCCTTTACCTGGCCTTGGGATAAACCCACATGCCCGCCGGATTCAACGGCCTCCTGACCGTCACCGTTTTCCTGCCCGCCGTAGCGGCTCTGCTGCTGGCGGTCGGACTGGTGCGGGATGTCCGTCATATCCGCTGGTTCGCCGCGGCCGTAGCCGCAGCCGACCTGGTCCTCTCCGTGGTCGTTTTCGTGCTATTCCAGCCGGGAGGCGAAAGGTTCCAACTGGTCGACCGGATCGACTGGATCACCACCGATACGGTGCAGGCCAGCTATCTCCTGGGGGTGGACGGGATCAGCGCCCCGCTGGTCATGTTGACCGGGTTGCTTGGCCTGTGCGCCGTCTTCGTGTCGTTCCACATCAGCACCCGGGTTCGCGAGTATTTCATCTGGCTGTTCGTTCTGCAGACCGCAGTCCTGGGCGTGTTCACAGCGCTGGACTTCCTGCTGTTCTTCCTGTTCTGGGAAATCGAACTGGTGCCGATGTACCTGTTGATTTCGACCTGGGGCACCGGGCGGCGCGAATATTCAGCGATGAAGTTCCTGATCTTCACGATCCTGGGTTCGGCCTTCATGCTGGTCGCCATCGTGGGGGTATTCGTGAGCGCGGGTGTGGGCAGCTTCGACATGACGCGGCTGCTGGAGCCGGGCGGCGCGCTGGACGCTTCACGTGCCGCGCTACCGATGGGGGTCCTGTTCTGGCTGTTCTTCATTGCCTTCGCCGTGAAGCTGCCAACATGGCCGGTCCACACCTGGTTGCCGGACGCTCATACCGACGCCCCCACCGCCGGCAGCGTGATGCTGGCCGGCGTGATGCTGAAAATGGGCGGTTACGGTCTTCTGCGGATCAACGCCGGGATGTTCCCGGAACAACTGCAGCAATTCGCGCTGCCGATTGTGGCCCTTGGCGTTATCAGTGTTCTCTACGGCGCGGTGGTCACCTTGAGGCAGACCGACCTGAAACGGCTCATTGCATATTCCAGCGTCAGCCACATGGGATTGGTGCTGATCGGACTGGGCTCGGTCGCGGTGGTGGGCGGCGCTCTTACCGACGCCGGCCTGACCGGCGCGGCCATGCAGTTATTTACACATGGGACCATCACCGGGCTGCTATTCGTGGCCGTGGGCATCTTGTACGAGCAGACACACACCCGGCACATTCCGGACCTGGGAGGCCTGGCGAACCGTATGCCAATACTCTCCGGGGCGTTCCTGCTCGCGGGCGCGGCATCCCTTGGGTTGCCTCTGCTGAGCGGGTTCGTGTCCGAGATACTGGTCTTCTTCGGGGCATTCCGGGCATTCCCGGCGCTGACGATCCTGGCGGTTCTGGGCATCATCCTCGCTGCGGGGTATATCCTCTGGATGCTGCAGCGAACCCTGTTTGGCCCTCGCCCGGCGCGTTGGGATAACCTCACCGACGCCGCGCCGGTGGAATTGGTCCCGGTGGCCCTGCTGGTCATCAGCATCGTGGCCGTGGGCGTCTATCCTGCCTGGCTTACCGACGTGTTCCGCGATGGCCTGGAGCCAATAGTGAACGGCTATAACGCAGGCCTGGCCGGAATACCCAAATAGCCTCATAAACCGGAATCGCAATGACCGCATATGACCTTTACCTGATTTCGCCCTATCTGGCCATGGCCGCACTGGCCATGCTGGTGATTGTCGCGGATCTGGTCACACGTCGCACCGGTTTCCTGGTCGGGCTGTCGTTTGTCGGGCTGGCGGCGCCGGCGGCGTTGAGCGCATGGCAATTGGTGGACCTGACCAGCAGCGGAGCCACGGAGCTCACTGCGGAAAACTCGGTCATCCTGTACACCCTGTCGATAGACCGGTTCGCGCTGTTTTTCAACTTCCTGATCCTGGCAGCCGTCGGCCTGGTGGTCCTGGTGTCCAACGATTACGTGCGGCGCATGGAGCGGCTTCAGGGCGAGTACTTTGGCCTGATGTTGCTGTCTGCCACCGGCATGATGTTGATGGCGGCGGCCAGTGAGCTGATTTCCATTTATATCGCGCTGGAGCTGACCACCCTGCCCCTGGCGGCGCTGGCGGCGTTCCTGCCCAACGCGCGCTCCAGCGAAGCCGGGATGAAGTTCCTGATCATCGGGGCGATCAGCAGCGCGGTGATGCTATACGGAATGGCGTTGATATACGGGTTCACCGGAAGCACCCGTTTGGACGAGATCGCAGTCGCTCTCGCGGCAAGTCCACAATCGGGCATCGTGCCTTTCGGCAGCATGGCGGTCCTGCTGGCGGTGGTACTCCTGCTCGTGGGGTTCGGTTTCAAGATGTCCGCCGCTCCGTTCCAGATGTGGGTGCCGGATGTGTACGAGGGCGCGCCGACGCCGATGGTCGCCTTCCTGTCGGTCGCGAGCAAGGCTGCGGCGTTCGCACTGGTTCTGCGGGTCTTCTACATCGGATTCGAAGCGCTGGACGGCGACTGGTGGGTCCTGTTGGCGGGATTGGCCGCGCTGTCCATGACCATCGGAAACCTGGTGGCGATATCCCAACGGAACATCAAGCGGTTGTTCGGTTACAGCACCATTGCCCACGCGGGCTACATCCTGGTCGGAGTAGCCGCCGTAGCCACCGTGGGAGACGATTCCGCCAGCTTCGGACCCAGCAGCGTGCTGTTCTACCTGGTGGCATACGCCGCGGCGAACCTCACGGCTTTCTTCGCCATCGTGTGCATCGGCAACCGGATCAACAGTGATGAGATCGAGGACTATGCGGGGATGCTGAGACGTGCCCCGTTCCTGGCCATTGCGCTGGCGCTGGCGCTCATCGCCCTGATCGGGGTGCCTCCCACCGGGATATTCATGGCCAAGATCTATATCTTCGCCGCCGCCATCAACACCGGTGAATCTCTGATGACCTGGCTGGTGATCATCGGGGTGGTGAACAGCGTGGTTTCGGCCTATTACTATCTCCGCGTGATCAAGGTGATGTTTCTGCAGCCAGCGATTCACACGGAGCGATTGGGCGGTTCCTGGCCGGTCAACGTGGCGGTGGGAGTGGCGGCCCTGTGCGTGATCTGGCTGGGCGTCGCGCCGGTGGTCATATTCCGAGCGGCAGAACAGGCGGCAGTTGTGCTGCTGTCTGGCGGGTAAGATTCCGAATGGACTTGAGCAGATGAAGACCGTCGGAATCGCATACAACGATCTGATACCCGAGGCCCTGGACTTAGCCCATGCCATCGTCGGCGAGTTGAACCTTGGGTCCGACACCTGGATCCTGCGAGCGGAAGACGCCGAAGACCTCAGCCTGCGGGCGAAAGGCAGGGATCTGGTGATCACAATCGGCGGCGACGGGACGATCCTGCGCGTAAATCGCGCCATTGCACCCCAGGGCATACCTCTGGTGGGGATAAATATGGGGCGCCTGGGTTTCATGACGGAACTGACGGTGCCCGGTGTAATGGAGCAATTGCCCCGGTATTTGAACGAAGACATGCGGGTCTCAGAGCACAGCATGCTCATGGCGACCGTGTTCCGCCGAGGCGATGACGAGGGAACGGTCGGCGAGGGACCCTACCACGCCCTGAACGACGTCGTGCTTTCCCGAAGCCGGGTATCCCGCGTGATCACGGTGCGGGCGGTGATCGACGGCGCTGACGTGTCCACTTTCCGCGCCGACGGGGTGATACTGGCGACGGCGACGGGAAGCACCGGTTACAGTTTCGCCGCAGGTGGGCCCATCGTCGATCCGCTATCCGACGACGTGGTGCTCACCCCGCTGGCGTCTCACGTGGGGTTGACGACCCCGCTGGTGCTGCGGCCGACCAGCAGCGTCGATTTCCGCCTGGAGGGGTCGCAGGAAGCGATCATCAGCGTGGACGGGTTTGAGAACCACCCGATTGAGCCGGGCGACTGGATCCGCGTCACCCGTAGCCCGTATCGGGCGAGGTTCCTCAGGGCCAACGAGCACAACTACTTCTGGGCGACTCTTACCCGAAGGCTGGGGTTCAGCCTGACGGGACGCTAGGCAGAGGCCGTAATGACTACGCATCCGGACAACGAACCAACCATTTCGTCGCGCCACATTTACAGCGGGCGCATAATCGATGTGCGTGTCGACACGGTTCGTTTGCAGAACGGACGGGAGAGCACCCGCGAAATCGTGGACCACGCGCCGTCGATTTGCGTGGTGCCAGTGGATGCTGAGGGCAATGTCCTGATGGTGCGGCAGTACCGTAAACCCACGGGTGGCTTCCTCCTGGAGGTTCCGGCTGGAGGGATCGAAGAGGGCGAATCGCCCGAAGAGGCAACTCGCCGAGAGTTGCAAGAGGAGATCGGTCACACCGCCGACAGGTTGGAGTCTTTGAGTTCATTCTGGTTGGCCCCGGGTTGGTGTTCGGAGTACATGTACGCATTTCTGGCCACGGGCCTGAGCCCGGCGAACCTGGACTCGGATGAGGATGAGTTCATCGAGGTGGTCCGGGTGCCGCTGTCCGAAGCGCTGGATGTAATCACCTCCGGCCAGGTTCAGGACGCCAAGAGCGTGGCTTCGCTACTGCTGGCGGCGAGAACCCTTGGCTCTGAATAGCCCTCCACAAATGGCGAGCATTAGAGAGAGGCCGGCGCCCAAGGGATCGCGATGGATCTACCGGGGCCAGTTCATCAACCTCAGGGAAGACACGGGCCTCCAGGAGGACGGTCAACAAGACACGTCGGTAATCGTCGAATACCCGTCCTCGGTTTGCGTCGTGCCGGTGTCCGCGGATGGCACGGTGTTGCTGGTTCGTCAATTCCGGAAGCCGGCCGAGGAGTTCCTGCTTGAAGCGCCGGCCGGCAAGATGGAGCCGGGCGAAATGCCGGAAGCCGCGGCGATCAGAGAATTGCAGGAAGAGATCGGACATACCGCCGGGCGACTGGATCCGTTGGCCACCTTCTACACCGAGCCCGTGCTATGCACCCAGCGTATGCACGTATTCCTGGCGCGGGACCTGACGCCGGCCAGGCTGTCGGCCGATGATGACGAGTTCATCGACGTGCAGACCGTTGAGATGGATCGAGTAGCGGGGTTGATCGCTGACGGATCGATACGAGACGCCAAGAGCATAAGCGCGCTGTTGCTAGCGACGCGGGTTATAGGCGATAATTAGCCGCCGCTAATCGGCGCGCCGCTTGTGAGCGCCATCAACCGCCGGACTCTGCGGCGCCCGGCCGGAGGAAAACACACATGGCAGAGGTTTTGCAACACGACGTGTTGGTGGTCGGCGCTGGTCTGGCCGGCATGCGGGCCGCGATCGCGGCGCGGGCCGGCGGTGCGAACACCGCCATCATCAGCAAGGTCCACCCGGTTCGCAGCCATTCGAATGCGGCCCAGGGCGGCATCAACGCGGCTCTCCTGGATCGCGGCGATGACTGGGAGGACCACGCCTACGACACCATCAAAGGTAGCGACTTCCTGGGAGACCAGGACGCCATTGAAGTGATGTGCCGTCAGGCGGGCGCTTCCCTGATCGACATGGAACACATGGGCGTCACGTTCAACCGGGACGATGACGGCCGTCTGGGTACGCGGGCTTTCGGTGGTCAGCGCCGGGCGCGCACCTTTTTCGTCGGCGACTTCACGGGGCAGGCTCTGCTCCACGTGATGTTCGAACAGCTCATCAAGTCCGGCGTGCAACGCTACGAAGAATGGTTCGTCACCGCCTTGATCATGGAAGACGGGCAGGCGTCGGGCGTCATGGCGTTGGAGATTCGCACCGGCGAACTGCATTTGATCCGAGCGAAGTCGGTCATCCTCGCAACCGGCGGATGCGGGCGGCTGTTCGAGCCCAGCACCAACGCGCTCATCGTCACCGGCGACGGAATGGGCTTGGTGTACAACGCGGGCGGTCAGCTGATGGACATGGAGATGGTGCAATACCATCCCACGACCCTGGCCGGTAGCGGCGTGCTGATTTCCGAAGCAGCGCGCGGCGAAGGCGCTTATCTGCGGGATAAAGACGGGAACCGCTTCATGGAGAAATACGCTCCCAACATGATGGAGTTGGCTTCACGAGACGTGGTGTCCCGCGCCGAACAGACGGAGATCAACGGCGGCAACGGCGTCGACGGGTGCGTATATCTGGACTGCACGCACCTCGGCGAGGCGCTGATCATGGAAAAGCTAAGCCAGATCAGGGAGATCGGCATCGACCTGGCCGGAACCGACATGATCCGGGAGCCCATTCCGATCCGACCCGGCATGCATTACATCATGGGCGGCATCAAGACGGACATTGAGGGCCGAACCAACCTGAATGGTGTGTACGCCGCGGGCGAGTGCGCCAACGTGAGCGTGCACGGCGGGAACAGGCTCGGAGCCAACTCGCTTCTGGACACCATCGTGTTCGGCGAACGGGCGGGGAACCACGCGTCGGAGTTCACGCGCCACATGAGCTATCCTGAATTCGACATCAACGGCACGCTGAATCGCGAAAGGCGCCGGATCCAGGAGATGCTGGACCGTCCCGAGAATGGGGACCGGTGGTCGGCCATTCGGCGGGATATGGGTGAGTCGATGAACCGGAACGTCGCGGTTTTCCGCAATGAAGAAGGCATCGAGGAAACCATCGACGACCTGCACCAACTGCGCCGCCGATACGAGAACGTTCCGGTCCACAACAAGGGCAAGAATTTCAACACCGACCTGATTTTCGCGCTGGAGTTGGGGTACATGCTGGACTGCGCCGACACCATCGCGGTCGGAGCCCTGGATCGGAAAGAAAGCCGGGGCGCACAGTTCCGCACGGATTACCCAGAGCGGAACGACGAAGAATGGCTGCACCACATCGTCCTGACCAAGGGCGACGGGGGACCCGTAACATCCGAATTGCCGGTGACTATAACCAAGTGGACGCCGGAGGAGAGGAAATACTAGGCTATGGACGTTACCATCCGGGTGAAACGACAGGATCCCGACGCGGAAGGCGAACGCCGGCTGCCTTACTGGCAGGAATACCCGGTCACCATCGCTGACAATGCCACGGTCCTGGATGCGCTGATCCAGATACGGGAAGACGATGACGGCACGCTGTCGCTGCGATGTTCGTGTCGCAGCGCGATCTGTGGGTCGTGCGCGATGCGCATCAATGGTCATGCGGGACTGGCCTGCAAGACCATTGCCAACACGGTGGTGCAGGACGGAGTCATCACCGTGGAGCCCGCCGGCGTCATGCCGGTGGTCAAGGATCTGGTCGTCAACTTTGACCTGTTCTGGGAAAAGATCGAAGCGGTGGACCCGTTCCTGAAGCACATGGGCCGTGAACCGGAAGGTGAGTACATCGTGTCCAACGACGCGATGCTGCATCTTTCCGGTGTCACCGCATGCATCATGTGCGGAGCCTGCGTCTCCGACTGTACGGTGCTAGAGGTGGACCCGACCTTCCTGGGTCCTGCGGCGCTGGCCAAAGCCTACCGGTTCACCGCCGACCCGCGCGACGGCGACAGCGACGGCGTGTCCATGGAACGTCTGTGGGCATTGAGCGAACCCACTGGCATCTGGGACTGCACGCGCTGCAATGAATGCGTACAGGCCTGCCCCAAGGGCGTGGCCCCCATGGACCGCATCATGGCCATCCGCGAGCAGGCGATCCAGCAGGGTTACACCAACAACAACGGCGCCCGCCACACCGACGCATTTACCGAGTCGGTTGGGCACAGCGGCCGTCTGGACGAACTGAGGTTACCCATCAAATCGGTCGGCGGGTTCACGAACATGCCGGCGCTGATGGACTACATGCCGGTGGCCTTCCGGGCTATCCGCAGGGGAAAGATGCCGCCGATCGCTCACAAAAACGTGGAAAACGTCGAAGCGGTGCGGAGGCTCTTCCACCAGCTCGAACCGGATCCGCCGGCGCCGCGGGTCAGCAACAACTCGGCCTTCGGGTAGCGACCCCGCCCGACGGTCACAGCACCACTGTCATCCCAAGGCCATTAGGGGCGAGCCGACATTCGCCCCTATACTAGTGGCCGACCGATCCAAGAGGAGGAACTCGTGAAGTACGCTTTCTTTCCGGGCTGCGTTTCCCAGGGTGGAGCGCCCGAGCTTTACCCCGCGGCGCGCATGGTCTGCCAGCGGCTGGGGATAGAGCTGGAGGAAATTCCCGGGTGGACCTGTACCGGGGCCGGAGTTATACAGGAAAAGAATCAGCTGTTTGGGGACACCCTGAACGCCCGGAACTTCGCCAAAGCGGAACGGATGGGCCTCCCCATTCTCACCATTTGCAGCACGTGCCAGGGCGTGATGTCGCAGGCCAACCACCGGATGCGCAACCCCGAGTACCTGGCCGAAATCAATTCGTACCTCGCTGAAGAAGGCCTGGAGTACAGCGGCAACTCGGAGCCCAAGCACTTGCTGTGGATCCTGATCGAGGACTACGGCCTCGACCGTCTGGGCGGCTACATAACGCGCCAACTGACCGACCTCAAGATTGCTCCGTTCTACGGGTGCTATATCGTGCGGCCGACCGAGGCGCTGGATATTGCCGACCATCCCGAACGGCAGCAATCGCTGGAAATGCTGATACAGACGCTGGGCGCGACGCTGGTGGATTTCGAGGGCAAAACCCGCTGCTGCGGTTTTCCGATCCTCACCATCAACCAGAAGAACTCGATGGCCATGGTCGGCAAGCACACCTCCGAGGTCAAGGACCTCGGCGCGGACGCTATGGTCACGCCGTGCCCGCTGTGTCACCTCAACCTGGACGGCTTCCAGCCCAAGGCAGCCTCCCAGGCCCGCCGGTCGATCGACCTGCCCATTCTGCACATGCCACAGTTGATCGGCTTGGCCATGGGTATGTCGCCGTCTGAGTTGGGCATGAAACGGCACATCATCAGCACGGGCCCGCTGGAAGTCAAAGCCGGTTTGCGGCGCTGAACCGGTACGCAGGCTGAAACCCAAAACAGAAGGGCGGGATAACTCCCGCCCTTTTCTATTGTGGACGCAGTCCGCGGATGTCAGCCCTTGATGGTCGGAGCGACTTCCCGAATGGCGGCAACCGTCTGGTCGATGTCGGCGTCAGTATGCGCGATCGACGGGTAGAATTTCTGCGGCCAGGACTTGAGGATCCCGCGCTCCAGCAATCCGGCGTTGAGACGCGACAGGGGCTGACCATCTGCGGTCAGGCCGTCACGGAAGCTCCGGACCGGGTGGTCGGCAAAGTAGATGTCAAAGATCGCGTCCTCGCCGACGCTCTGTATGGAGAACCCCTGCTCTTCGCAGGCATCTACCAGCGCGGCACGAATGCGCCCGCCAACCTCATGGAGGCGGTCATAGGCGCCTTCGGTGCGCAATTCAGCCAAAGTGGCGAGACCGGCGGCGCACGCGATGGGAAAGCCGTTCAGCGTGCCGATTTGATCGACGTAATCATCCGCCGACACCGCGGCGCGGTCATAAACGGACATCACGTCGGCATTGCCCATCAGAGCCGCCAGCGGGTACCCGCCACCCATAATCTTGCCCACGGTGCACAGGTCGGGCGCCACTCCGTAGTATTCTTGTGCGCCGCCGTAGGCCAGGCGGAAGCCGGTGACGATTTCGTCAAAAATCAGCAGCAGGCCGGCATCCTGGGTGATCTTGCGGAGGCCCTGAAGAAAGCCGGGATCGGGAGCGATGGTGCGCTGTAGTGGCTCTACGATCACCGCGGCGATCTCATCCTTGTGCGCCGCTATGATCGCGGCTGTGGTGTCAAGGTCATTGAACTGGGACACCAGCATCAGGTCGTTGAGAGCCCTGGGGATGCCTGCGGTGTTAGCTTCGGCCTGGGGGAACTCCACCGCCGCCGAGGCGAACACGGACATCATCGCGTAATCGCTGGTACCGTGGTATCCGCCCTCGAACTTGAGGATCTTCTCCTTGCCGGTATAGGCGCGAGCCACGCGCATGGCCTGGAAACAGGCATCAGTGCCGCTGGTGGTGAAACGGACCTGTTCAGCGCAAGGTACGGCCCTGACCAGTTCCTCGGCCAGAAGCACAGCCTGATCGTTGGTGGCGAAAAACGTCGAGCCGCGGCTCACTGCGGACAGCACAGCATCGGTGACGGCAGGGTGGGCATGTCCCAGTATCATGGGCCCGGAGCCCATCAGCCAGTCGACATACTCGTTGCCGGACACGTCCCAGATACGTCCTCCCTTGCCTTCCTTGACCAGGAATTTGAGGTCCTCAGGGTAGGACGTGTTGCCCGTGCCGCTGCCGGGAAAATACTGTGCGGCTTTGTCAAGGAGGTCCCGTTCGAGTGGTGTCCGTTGGGTCATGTTGGCCTCCCGTTGCACGTATGAGTGTGGTTTCATTATACATACCGCAAAATGACGAAAGGGCGGGTTGGCGACCCGCCCCAGTTCGACTTTGGGTGCGTCCGAAATGTGCGGTCGGCGCTATGCAGCTTCCTCTCTGGCCTTGGCCATGACATCGACCAATTCCTGCACGGAAGCGGCCGAGGACTGCAACGCGGACATTTCATCGTCGGTGAGGCTGATCTCGATCACTTGCTCCATGCCGCCGGCGCCGATCTTGACGGGGACACCAACGCACAGGCCGTGGATGCCGTACTCACCCTCCAGATAGGCGCAGCCGGGCAGGATGCGCTTGCGGTCCAGCAGGATCGCCTCGACCATCTGGGTGATAGCTGCCGACGGCGCATAGAATGCCGAACCCTGCTTGAGCAGGGCGACGATTTCGCCGCCGCCGTCCCGCGTCCTCTGCACGATGGAGTCGATGCGGTCCTGGGACAGGAGTTCCGTAAGCGGTATGGCGCCGACGGTGGTATAGCGCACCAGGGGAACCATGTCGTCACCGTGTCCACCCAGCACCATGGCCTGGACGTCATCTACCGACACGTTCAGTTCCTGGGCGATGAAGGTCCGGTAGCGAGCGGTATCGAGCACGCCGGCCATTCCGAACACCCGATTGCGCGGAAAACCGGAGGACTGGAACACGTTCTGCACCATGGCATCCAACGGGTTGGTCACCGCCAGGATGATGCAGTTGGGAGAATGTTTGACCACCTCCTCGGTAACGGCGGAAGTGATGCGCATGTTGGTCAGCAACAGGTCATCGCGGCTCATGCCGGGACGACGGGCGATGCCGGCCGTGATGACCACGACGTCGGAGCCGGCGGATTCCTCGTACCCGTTGGAACCGGTGATCAAGGCATCGGTGCCAATCACCGGGCCGGACTCGAGCATATCGAGGCCCTTGCCCTGGGGCAGGTCTTCTACGACGTCAACAAGAACCACGTCGGCGTAGCCGAGCTGGTGGATCCGTTGGGCGGTCGTGGCGCCGACATTGCCGGCGCCAACGACGGTTACTTTGCTTCGCATGTGTTGGGTGGTCCTCCGATTGATCCAGGTTTGGTTAGATTGCATCCACGATGGCGTTCAACGTGGCGCTGGGCCGCATGGCTGTTGCGGACTTCTCATGGTCAGGGCGATAGTAACCGCCGATATCCACCGGTTCGCCCTGACAGTCGATCAGTTCCTGAATGATCTTGTCCTCGTTTTCGGTCATCTGGCGGGCGACGTCTGCGAAGCGGGCTTTCAACTCGGGGTTTTGGTCCTGGTTCGCCAGGGCCTGCGCCCAATAGAGCGCGAGGTAGAAATGGCTGCCCCGGGTGTCGAGTTCCTTCACCCGACGCGACGGGTTCCGCTGGTGTTCCAGATGCTCTCCGATCGCCTGGTCCAGTGTCTCGGCCAGGAGCCGCGCACCGTCGTTGTCGTACACCTCTCCGGAGTGCTCGAACGAGGCAACCAGGGCGCAGAATTCACCCAGAGAGTCCCATCGAAGGTGTCCTTCCTCGACGAATTGCTGGACGTGCCGGGGAGCCGAACCACCGGCGCCGGTCTCGAACAGTCCGCCGCCGTTGAGCAAAGGCACGACAGAAAGCATCTTGGCGCTGGTTCCCAACTCGAGGATTGGGAACAGGTCGGTCAGGTAATCGCGCAACACGTTTCCGGTAACGGCGATGGTGTCCTGACTGGCGCGGCTGCGCGCCAGGGTGGCTTTCATGGCGGCCAAGGGAGCCATGATGCTGATGTCCAGCCCGGATGTGTCGTGGTTGGGCAGGTACTGGTTTACCTTCTTGATGAGTTCGGCGTCGTGGGCGCGTTTCTCGTCCAACCAGAAGATGGCGGCCTGGCCGGTCAGCCGGGAACGGGACACGCCGAGCCTTACCCAGTCCTGGATCGGGGCGTCTTTGGTTTGGCACATGCGGAAGATGTCGCCTTGCTCGACGCGCTGTTCCATCAGAGTCGCGCCGGACGAGTCAACCACACTGATCGTCCCGTTGCCCGGCGCCGTGAAGGTCTTGTCGTGGGAACCGTACTCTTCAGCCGCCTGGGCCATCAGACCCACGTTGGCAACACTGCCAATTTTCGACGGGTCGAGGGCTCCGTGCTGCTGGCAGTCTTCGACAACCGCCTGGTAGATGGTGGCATAGGAACGGTCAGGGATCAGTGCAACGGTGTCGTGCAAATCGTTGTCCGGGCCCCAGGTGCGCCCTCCGTCGCGGATGACCACGGGCATGGAGGCGTCAATAATTGTGTCGCTGGGAACGTGGAGGTTGGTGATCCCCCGGTTGGAGTTCACCATCATCAAATCCGGGCGTCGGTCGTAGCACGCCTGGATGTCAGCCTCGATCTCGGCGCGCTTGGCCTCGGGCAAGTCCTGGATCTTGGTCAGCAATTCGGCGACGCCGTTATCGGGGTCCACTGCCACCTGGGCCAGGGCGTCGCCGTGCTTTTCGAAGACGTCCTTGAAGAATTCGGAGACCAGGTGTCCGAAGATGATGGGGTCGGACACGCGCATCATGGTGGTCTTTACGTGGAGGCCCAGCAGAAGGTCTTCCGCTTTGGCCTTATCCATTTCCTCGGCGTAGAATTGACGCAGCGCCCTGGCATTCATGACGGCGCAGTCGAGTATCTCGTCGGCCTGAATTGGTATGCCCGATTTGAGCTCGGTCACGCTCCCGTCGTTGCCAGTGAATACAATGGAGGCCGACCCAGCCTGTGTGGTGGTCGTGGCCACCTCGCTGCTGAAGAAGTCGCCATCATCCATGTGGCCGACGCGGGTCTTGGAGACGTCAGGCCAGTCCTGCATCATCCGGTGAGGATTTCGCAGACCGTGCTCCTTTACTGCGTTCGACGAGCGACGATCGGAGTTGCCTTCGCGTATCACCGGGTTGACGGCGCTGCCAACCACCCGGGAGTAGCGCGCCAAGGTCTCACGCTCTGCGTCGTTGGAGGGTTGGTCAGGATAGTCGGGTATGTCGTAACCCTTGGCCTGCAACTCCGCAATGGCGCCTTTCAGCTGGGGAATTGAGGCGCTGATGTTGGGCAATTTGATCAGGTTCGCCGACGGCTCCAGGCACAACTCACCGCACATCCGCAGGTAATCGGGGATCTTCTGGTCGTCGGTCAAATTGTCCGGAAAATTGGCAATGATGCGACCCGACAACGAGATGTCCCAGGTGTCGAGTTCAATCCCGGAACTCTTGGTAAACGCCTGGAGAATTGGCAACAGTGAGTGTGTTGCGAGGAACGGCGCTTCATCAGTTTCGGTGTAAATGATCTTGGCGGCTTCTGCCATGATCTCCTCCTTAGCAAGTAGATTTGACGGGCCGATGCGGGTTGCCAAGGATTATTGGACTACAGACCCGAACGGAATACCGGATGTCCAGCATCCGGCACAGGTAAAACCGCACAAATTATACACACGAATATTGCCGAATGGTACCCGATCCCCGATTGGCGCGCCCTTTCGGCCCATCCGCAGTGTGATACATTGCGGCGGTAATTCGACGCACATCGCGAGATGTAATGACTGATCCCGGACAGTCGGCAACCCGTTTGCCGCTGCTCAATAAAATCCTCTTTTCAGCCGACCATATCGGCCTGCAGGCCATCGGTTATTTCAGGCAGCAGTGGGTTTTGTTTTTCCTGGCGCCGCCGGCGATCGAAGGCACGGCCAGGGTACCAGACGTGCTCCTGCTGGGCTACGAGATCGACGCACGGGTGGTGGCGGGGATTCTCATCTTTTCCGGCCGTTTCATCGATGCCTTCACCGATCCATTGATCGGCTGGTGGAGTGACCGGACGCGCAGCCGCTGGGGCCGACGAATTCCGTTCGTCATGTTCAGCACGCCGTTCTACGCCGGGTTCGGGGCGCTGATCTGGTTCCTGCCCGACCCGGGCAGCAGCTGGTGGAACGCGGTGTACTTCGTGCTGATGCTGGAGCTGTTCTTCACCGCCGCAACGATGTCCAGTGGGGCTCTGGAAGCCCTGGTGCCGGAACTCACCCGGACCGCCAGGGACCGGATGCAGGTGGTGAGCTTCATCTTCCTGTTCGCGGTTGGCGGCGCGGGACTGGGCCTGGTGATGGGCGGATACATCAAGGACGCGCTGGGGTTCCAGGTCGCGGGATCGATATTCGCCGTGGCGGCGCTGGTGTGTCGCTACATCTCGCTATCCGCAGTGTGGAAGCACGCGCCCCGGGACATCACGCCAGCCCAGGTACCCTTCTGGCACGGGTTGCGGGACACGCTGAGGAACTCCCAGTTCGTGGCCTTTCTGCCGACTTTCGTAATGTTCACCACGGGAGTGGGAGTGCTGCAGGGCTGGATTCCGTTTTTCGCCGTGGGGGTTCTGCTGCAGGAAAGGGACGGGGCCGCGTCGAGTTGGCTGTCGACCAGCGTGATCGGCGGGGCAATCGTGTTCGGCCTGGTGATCTGGATACTCTTTTCCGCCGGAGCGGTAAGCAAGCGACGAATCTACGGAATCTGCCTGGTCGCGTGCGCCGCGATCTACCCGCTGCTGAGCCTGGTTGGCGTGGTGGTCACGGAGCAACTGGTGTTGCAGGGACTGGTCCTGGTTTTCATCGCGGGGATGCCCATGGCAGCGGTGTTCCTGCTGCCCAAGGGCCTGACCGCGGACATCGCCGACTACGACGCGCTGTTGCGGGACGAGCGCCGCGAGGCAATGTTCTACTCGACCCAGAACTTCTTCGAGAAGGTCACCTACGCGTTGCCGCCGCTGCTGCTGAGCCTGGTGCTGCAGTTGGGCGACTCGGCGGAAGATCCCCTGGGAATCCGCCTGGCGCCGGTGATGGCCGGAGGGCTGGTGCTGCTGGGCTTCGTCCTCTGGCCGCGCTACCGGCTCCCCGACACGGTCAACCGCGAAACCGTGACACAGGCCGGGCTGATGCGGCAAGGCGCCTGACGACTTCCGGTTCAGGAATTCAGTTGCGCCGCCAGCGCCTCCGCGTCGGTGACCGGAAGCTGACAGGCGTAGTTCTCGCACACGTAGGCGGTGGGTTGACCATCCTGCATCACCCGCTGTTCCAGCAGCGGCGAATCCTTCAGGGGCGGGTTCGCCGGGTCGGCAACCCCGACGAGCACCTTGTTCGGCATGAACCGCCGGCTCACCGCATCGAGCATATCCCCGGTGCCGGGATTTTCGGCTGGCCCGACGATGACAATCTCCCGGGGCAGGGACACGTAGAAGTCAAGCGCGCCCAGCCAGTGGCCGGTGGCGGAAGGGGCGCGTCCCAGCATCTGCTGCATGGCTCGCAACGGGGTGGCGCCTTTCGCCGAGTAGTCGTCATTGCCGGTCACGATGGCCAGCCGCAGCAGCACATCGGACGCGACCGAACTGCCGCAGGGTTGGGCGTTGTCGAAAACGTCGCGGGGTCGTATCACCAGGGCTTCGTGGTCGCTGCCGGTGTCGTAGAAGCCGCCGACAGCGTCGTCCCAGAACAAGGCGTTCATGCCGTCGGCTACGGTCACGGCCTCCTGGAGCCAACGCGGTTCCAGTGTGGCCTCGTGCAGGGACAGCAGGCCGTCGGCAAGGCAGGCGTAGTCCTCGAGGTAGCCGTTGAGCTTGGCCTCGCCGTTGCGCCAGGTGCGGAGCACGCGACGGTTTTCGTCGCGCATGTTGGCGAGAAGAAAATCCGCGTTCTTGCGGGCGGCGTCGAGGTAATCCTCGCGGCCCAGGGCGGCGCCGGCCTCCGCGAACGAGCGGAGCATCATGCCGTTCCACGAAGTGAGGACCTTGTCATCGCGCAGGGGATGGATGCGCTGCTCGCGAACGTCGAGGAGGATGGCCCGGGCGCGGGCGACGGCGGCGAACAGGTCGGATTCGGAGACACCGCGCTGTTGGCAGTAGTCTTCGGGAGGTCGCGCCACGTTGAGGATGTTGGCGCCTTCGAAGTTGCCGCGGTCGGTGACGCCGTAGTAGCCCATGACGAGATCGGCATCGTCGTTCAAGAGGGGACGCAGTTCATCCGGCGTCCAGACGAAGAACTTGCCCTCGACGCCCTCGCTGTCGGCGTCCTGGGCGGAGTAGAAGCCGCCCGCCGGATCCGTCATCTCACGCAGCACGTAGTCGAGGGTCTCCTCGGTGATGCGGCGGTACAGCGGGTTGCCGGTGACCTGCCAGGCGTGGAGGTACAGGCGGGCGAGCAGGGCGTTGTCGTAGAGCATCTTTTCGAAATGCGGAACCAGCCAGTAGGCGTCGGTGGAATAGCGGTGAAATCCGCCACCCACCTGGTCATATATGCCACCGTAGGCCATCTTCTGGAGGGTCAACTCGACCATTTCCAGGGCCCGGGCGTTGAAGCCGTGACGGTTGTAACGCAGCAGAAACTCGGGGGTCATGGGCTGCGGGAACTTGGGAGCGTTGCCGAAGCCGCCGTTGAGGTGGTCGAACTGGGTGGCTAGCTGCGAGTAGGCGTTGTGCATCACCTCGGTGGTCAGGGGAGTGAACCCGCGCGGCATCTGCCCGGTGCGGCCCATCTGCTCGGACAGTTGGCGGGTGACGCGGTCGATCTCGCCCTTGTTGGTGTGGTAGGCCTGGCTGGCGGCGGCGAGCAATCGGGGGAAACCGGGCATGCCCTGGCGGTCCTCGGGCGGGAAGTAGGTGCCGCCGTAGTAGGGATGGCCATTCGGGGTCAGGAAGACGGTCATGGGCCAGCCGCCGCTGCCGGTCATCATCTGCACCGCTTCCATATAAACGGCGTCGAGGTCGGGGCGCTCCTCGCGGTCGACCTTGATGTTCACGAAATTCTCGTTCATGAGCGCGGCGATATCCTCGTTCTCGAAGGACTCGCGCTCCATGACGTGGCACCAGTGGCAGGCGGAATAGCCGATGCTGAGCAGGATGGGCCGGTCCTCGTCGCGGGCGCGTCCGAGGGCTTCCTCACCCCAGGCGTACCAGTCCACGGGGTTTTCGGCGTGCTGGAGCAGGTAAGGACTGGTCTCGTTGATCAGGCGATTTGCCATCAGATAATGCTCCTGGGCGCGGGCGGGATCAGATTGTACGAAGACCGGGCGACCAGGCCCGAAAGCCGAGGCGACGGGATTCGTTTCAGCGTTTGACGGATAACGTAACACCAAAAACGGGGCGATGCCAGCCGGCCGAGCCAGGAAGATACGGCGCAAAGGCTGCTTTGAACCCGGCGCGCGCGAGGTGGCACGGGTTTGCCAGGCCGGTGAAAGGGCATGGACGGCGGGCAGGATGGGGCCGCAACCGCGATTCGGGGGCCAAAAATCGGCGAACGGAGGTTCCAAAAGGGATTCTCGATGGGGTGTTTTAAGGGGCTCGACCCCCTATTTTGGGGGTCTCAACCCCCCATTTTGAGGGTGTCGATTTTGAGGCGTCGGCGGCCAGATTGCGGGGCTCGACTTTGCTCAAGGACTGCTTTAACCGGGTTCGGGGGAGTCTGGAAGTCGGCCCGGGCGACGAAAAATCGGCGAAGCTCACGTTCTAAAATGGCTGCCCGATGCGGCGTTCTTGGCGTCTCGATCCGCTGTTTTGGGGGCCTCAACCCACTGTTTTAAGGGTGTCGATTTTTACCCGGCGGGGCTCGGATTGTCCCGCGCCGGCTGCGAGGTGGTCGGCAGCCCGGCCGGTCTGGATCGGTGACGACGCTCATGGAGGCCCCGGACGATCCGGCGGTCACGGGGCATGGGCCGGATGATAGCACGGGGAGGCGATGATCTGAATGGATAGATGGCGGCGGTATCGCGGCGGGGTTGGGTGAAGCAACGTTGCCCACCGGTTGGTAGGAGACCGGATGAAGGATTGACCGGCAAGAGGACAAAGCGTGCTGCGCCGTAGAGCTACGACACCCAAGCATTCCTGGGCGATTGGGGTGGGTCGGCGGTGGATGTGCGGCTCGGACAAGCCGAGGCCGCCTAAAACTGGGATTCCGAGTTGGAGGGGCCGGCGGGCATTCATCGGAACCTCCGGATTCGCGCTGAAGGGGGTTGCCGGCAGGCGACATCCGGGAGGCGGAAGCGTGAACACCAACCAGGATGGCGATGGCAGTTGGACGGTAGTGAGCATTCCATGGCTGACCGCGGCGATACGGGAAACGGGAGCCCGCTTTGGCGCCTTGACTATAGAGGTCGCCAGCATGAACAGATCACATCGGGTGATAACCTATCAGCGAAACATTTGGGTATTGCCAGGAGAAATTCTGAATGATGAAAGTCGTCGGCGCGATAGTCGCCATGGTGCTGGTGGCCGGAATAGTAGTGGCAATCGGGATGTGGCGCGGGTTGATACCGGTGCCCAGTGTGCTGATTCCGCTGTTAGTGGGCGGTGGTGAACGGGAACACACGGCCCGCTATTATCCGCCAGATACGCTGGCCTACTTTTGGGCGACGCTGGTGCCAGCCGACGGGCAATTCGAGGAACTTCAGGATATCTGGGAGCGGCTAGACGATTCACGGGCTTTTCGCAACCTGGTGGACCTGGCGGAGGATGAGTTTGAACAGGAGACCGGCATTGACTTCGAGACGGGCGTGATGTCCTGGATCGGTCCGGAGTTTGCCGTGGGGTTGTTGGAGGCGGATTGGGGTCGCGAAGAATGGGTAGTAGTGGGAATGGTCGGCGTACGCGACGAGAAGTCGGCCGAGGCATTCTTCCAAGATTGGCTTGACTACATGGAAGGAGAAAGTCACACCGAATTTCACGATGAAACGTACGAGGACTTTGACATCGTTGTGTCGGAAGACGGCTCGCAAGCCTATGCTTTGACCGACGATTGGCTCGTATTTGCCACCAGCGAGCGAGGGCTTGAGGATGTCCTGGCGCGCCTGGCCGGTGACGAGGAGCATTCATTGGCGTCGCACGAGCCCTTCATGGAAGCGCGTGCCCAGATGACGGAACGCCGTTTTGCTTCAGCGTACTTTTCGCCTTCGGAGGCGCGCGACCTTCTGGCGGACGTGGTGGACGACATGCTCGGGTCCGCTGAACTTGAATGGCCAGAGTCCGAAGCAGTGGATTGGATTGCAGCCTCCGTGGGCGTGGTGGAGGCAGGGGTCGTGATGGAAGTGGCTGCTCCGGTTGGCATCGACTATCCGCTCGAACTGGCTGACCTCGATGATCCTTCAGGTCTTCTGAGCGACGACACCCTGGGGTTCGTGGCTACGACGTTCGACCCTGACGTTGATCACTGGCGAGCCAACCTGCGACGCTATGAGATTGGCGATTTTCTGGCGTCCGAGGATATCGACAGCCTCAACGAGGTTATCGATTCATTTGCCAATGAATTCGGTTCGGTCAGCGCGGTCGGGCTGGACGCGGAAGACGGTTCGGATGTGTTATTGGACCTTGGACTGGGCGCCGTCGAGGCATTGACCGGCATAGATCTGGAGGATGACCTGTTGGATCACCTGGGCGGCGACGTGATCGTAGCCGTCGGCGACGTGGATTTTGACAGGTTGCAGCAGAGAGCAGACGAAAGCTCGGTTGACGCCGTAGTGATGACGTCGTACCGGGACGGGCACGGAGATGACCTTGCCGCTACCCTCGATGAGGCCGTGAATCGATTCGCCGCGTTCGCCGACTTGGATACGAACACGCGGGATGTTGGCGCCGACGACCGCGCGGTGATTTTCGATCTTACCGCTCTTGGTGATGGAAACGGCGATTTCCGGCCGGGGTACGTTTTGCACCGGGGATACCTGACGCTCGGCAGCACTGAACGCTCGCTTGAAGGGGTTGTGGAACGACAGAATGGCGACGGCGACACTCTGTCGGAGAGTGAGGAATATCAACGGGTATTACGAGTGCTGCCAGAGAAACGTCAGTTCATGGCATACGTTGATTTGCACCGAATCATCCGACAATTGGACGGTGAGGACCTGGACCTGACTCGCGACCAGTATCGGGTGCTGGAGGAGAGCGTCGGAGCGCTGGCGATGAGCTCGTACAGCCCGCATTGCACAGCGTCTTCCGAGTTGTACGAATGCGAATCGCCGGTGGGCGCCGATGTTTCCCGCTACACCGCTGTGTTTACGCTGTTCCCGGAATAGCGGTCGGCGAGCGGGGGCGTTTTCAGAGGCTTCTGGTCGGGCGTCTATCTCAGCAGGCGATCGCCGCACTGGATGCAGTACATTGCATCGCTGCGGTTGTGGTGACCGCAGTTGCTGCAGATCAAGTTTCCGGTGCGGGTTGATGCTCCGAGTACGGGCACGCCACAGAAGCGGCAGTAACGGCTGATGATAGTAATTTGCCCTCCGCAGTTTTCGCATTCGATCTGTGGGTAGTTGCGTCTAAAGCGAAACGGCGACGAGCGCCGGGCCCACGTGAAACGAGCGACGGTCCATGAGATGCCTGACAGCACCAGGAAGACGGCGCCCGGAACGAACGCGAAGACCGCGATGTTAAAGAATCCGTGGGCAATGGCTCCGCCGGCTATGCCCGCGAGAGTTTGCCACGCACGGCGACGACCTGTCCTGACCTCCTCCCCCAAGGCGTATCCCCAGACGGCTCCGAAAACCACATGGGCGGCAGTGCTCAGGGGCGCTCGTACTATCATGACTGCCGGGCCGAACTGCAGGATATACAAAAGATTTTCCAGTGACGCGAAGCCAAGGCTGGCGGCAGTGCTATGGACCAGACCGTCCCCGGGCTCGTCAAAGTACGAAGAACGATACGCGAGCAGCCTGACCGCCAGGAATTTGCAAGTTTCCTCGGCGGGACCGACCACGAACAGCATACCCGACGCGACGGACGCGAGGTTGGCGGAGTCGTCAAGGATGCTATCGTCGACGAAGATCGCGTTGATTATGCCGGCGGGTATTGTCGACACCATGCCGAGCAGGAAGGTTTGAACGAGCAGGCGTCGCGGGCCGGGTCGGTAAACGGCCCGCCTAATGAAGAACCAGGACCAAAAGATCCCGGGCGCGAAGGCCAGGAGGGGGAACGTCAAAGGCTCCAAGCCGGTCGCCTACGTTCGAAGGACGATGGTGTCGCAGATGATGTCGTGCAAGCCCCGCTTGTCGGACCTGAAAGCGATCATCAGGTATCCAACGCCGAGGATTAGGAACGAGATGCCGCCGGCGAAGTATCGTCCCAGAGCCCGACCAGGGCTAACCTTGCTGCCGTCCGGCCTCAAAACACGCAAGCCGAATACTCGCTTGCCGACCGTGGTTGCCCAGACTGAAACCCCAATGGTGTAGTACAGGGCGGTCATGACAACCAGCGGTACGTCGACCCAATGGAGCAAGGAATCGCTTTCAATGTATTCCGGAATCCCTACCCAGATGGCAATCAGGATTAGTTGCGCGGCCGCCAGGATGGTAGCGTCGATCGTTGCCGCGGCAAACCTGATCCAGAATCCGGCGGGGCTGCCGGTGTAGCGCGGAGCGGGTCTGGCGGCGGGCGCGGTATCGTCCAACGGTAGGCCGCAGTTGAAGCAGAATATCGATCCTGCCTGGTTGACGGTTCGACAACGCGGGCAGCCCATTGCCTGGTCGGCCGTCAGCCATGCGTCGGTTGCCGGTGTTTCCCGGGTTGGTGAAAGCGTCGTGGCGGCCGGTTGCGACGGAGCGGCCAGCGGCGGATCCCGTTCTGGGACTGATTCATCAGGCGATGGCTTGGGCCGGTTCGCGCGTTTAGCGATGGCGGCGCCAATCGTTCTGATGCCGGAAGCGCCGTATATTGCGGAACGCCGGGCGACCCGGGCCGCAAAGATTGCTCCAGTCTTGATTCTGGGAGCGGAATAACGGGTAACGTCGACGGCCAGGATTTTGAAGTCAGCGGCAACGTCGCGAAAGGTCGGCTCCAATGTGCCGGACGCGGACTGACCCGGTGCGCCGTCCGCAGAGGACAGGGTGGCGCCGCAGCGATGGCAGAAATTGCTTTGAGGGGGATTGGTAGCCGTGCAATGCTGACAGGGCACCGGCATCGGAACTCCGCAGTGGTTGCAGAAAGCAGCTCCGTACACAGCGTCGATTTGGCAAGCAGGGCATCGCATGGGCAAGTTAGACCAACGGCTATGCCTTGGCGCAGCCGCAATTATGGCCGGAGGGCCGGGTGTGTCAAGCGATGGGATCGGGCCGTCGGGGTCTTCCGATTTTCCAGCTTCCCGCGTGGCGGTCTCGAAATCGGCAGCCAGGCCGCCCATCAGGATCAGGCCGGCAACCTCGGCATCCGGCAATTCCAGGGCCATGCCGAAAATCCGGATCCGTTCCACGCTGGGGCGAACGGATCCGGCCTCCCAGCGCGAAACGGTGGCGTCGCTGTATCGCACGCCATCGTCGCCGTCGGCCTCCGACGTGCGCTGCAGCAGTTGTTCCTGGGTCAACCCGCGCTGCCCGTTGTCATCCAGGCAGGACTCCCGGTACGCCCGCATGACGAAACCGACCTGGGCAAATCTGGCGCGTTGCAAGTCCCGATCCGAAACCATGGCGATTTGGACAACCTCCGCAGGAATTGTGCGTGGACACCGACAGGCGGCGACGGCTCCGGGGTATTATCGCGCCGACGCTGCGGGTCGACGATGCCACGGCCGAGGGGTTCCGGGACCGCCCATCAGTTCCAACGCGCGTTGAGTGGGGCCGCCGCTGCGAGGTTTGAGACGAGCGGCTTCGGCAATCGTCAAAGAACACCGGCAAGCCGGCGCGGGCACGAACGCGAGCACCGCAAGGACGGCCAGGGGTTCCCGCTGTCGCAGGAACGATGGACTGACTTCGAAAAGGCCCGGTGGCATCACTGAAGTTGCGGGTGACGGGCTCACGCGTACCCACTGCGGTAAATCGTCAGAATCAGGATTTGCGGGATTTTATGATTTGACAGGATTGAGAAAGCTCCGTCATGGCACGGTTCCCATCCTGCCAATACCTATATCTTGAAAATCCTGATTCTGACGTTTCCCGCCGCAAACCGGGTACGCGTGAGGGGTGACGGGACATTGCGAGATGATACAATCGATTTATAACTTTCGGTCTGATGGTCCCCCGCCGCGGTGGAGGATCAGCGCGCTACAGGCGCGATAATTTCGTCTCGCTTTCATAACGGCGACCTGTTTAAGAGGATCAAGATGATAACTTTTGTTGAAGAATTGCTGGTCCTGCTGATTGACGAGGACCGGGGCGACCTGATCAACGTGCCGGAGCGCACGCTCAACTACACCCTGTCCGGCGCTGCGCTGCTGGAGTTGGCCATGGCCGACCGTATCGATACCGATGCCACGTCGGTGTCCATCGTTGACCCCACGTCGCTGGGCGACGACCTGCTGGACCCTATTCTCGCCGACCTGGTCCGGGAGATCGACAGTCGCGCTGAATCCGGCGCTCCCGAGTTCTGGGTGCGCCGGGTGGCGCAGGACGCCGAAGCGCTGCGCGAGCGGGCCACGGCGCGGCTGGTCTCCCGGGGTATCCTGGAAGTCGACGACGCTGGCCTGCCCTCGCTGTCCCGGTTCGTGTTTCGCGCCCGCCGTTACTGCGCGGCCCATCAGGCTCAGCAGGAAATCCGCCTGCGATTGATGGGCATTCTCTTCGGCAATGACCTGCCCGGGCCCCGCGACGCCGCCATCATCAGCCTGGCCAACGCCTGCGGGGTTTTCCAGAGAATGCTTTCCGCCGACGAATACGAGGAGGTCCGCCCGAAGATCGATCTTTATGCCCGCCTCGACCGGGTGGGCCGCGCCGTGGCCAACGCCATACAGGTGGTCACCGTCGCCGATTCCCAGGCTCAACGACGCGCCATCCGTAAACGGGGAGGCGATTGGCCCAGGGTACCCGGCCTCCCGTTGCTGGGCAACGGGTTGCAGATACGAAAAGGGCTGATCCACCTCATTGCCGAGCAATATCCCAAACTGGGGCCGGTGTTTGAACTGCAGGCATTCAAGAGCAAGTTTCTGGTCATGGCCGGGCCCGAAGCCAACCTCTTTCTGCTGCGCGAAGGCAAAAACCATTTCCGGAGTCGCGATCAATGGCTCGGTCTCCTCGACGAACTGGGTGCGGCTCAATCCGTGGTCAGCATGGACGGAGCCGACCACACGCAATTGCGGAGCGGCATGCGCCACGGATACTCCCGCGGCTTGATTGAAAACCGACTTGAGGACGCCGTCGCAATCCTCACCGAAGAAATCGACCGGTTGGAGCTTGACCGGGACCTGCCCGTCTTCAAAACATTCCAACAGATGGTCTCCGAGTTGATCGGCGTGTTGTCCGGTGGGATGTCGTCCCGCGCCTACCACAAAGACCTGGTTACTTTTCTCGACGCGCTCATGATGGTGTATCTGATCCGCACCAGCCCACGCATCGGGTTGCTGACGCCGTCAGTCCGGCGCGCCCGTCGACGCTGCCACGCCTTCTTCGAGGAGGTCCTGGCGGAACACGATCCGGAACGGCGGGGCGGCTGCCCAAACCGCGATCTAGTCGACGACCTGCTGGAAATTCACCGGACCACTCCGAACCTGATGGCAGAGACCGACATGTGGTTCTCCATATTGAACCCGTTCATCGTCGGGATGCACACCGTGGCCGCCACCGTTTCGTATCTGCTGTATGCCATCGTCCAGCATCCGGAGGTCCTGGCCCGGGTTCAAGAGGAAGCCGACGGGCTCTTCGCCGATGGTCCGCCCACCGCGGACGGCGTCCGCAACATGACCTCCACCCTCCACGCCACCATGGAAACGATGCGACTCCACCCGGTGGTACCGGGGATTACGCGGACGGTCACCAATTCCTTTGATTTCGCCGGGTATCGCATTCCCGCCGGCACAACGCTGATGGTTGCCACACCGGTCACCAATCGGCTGCCCGAGTACTTCCCGGACCCGGACCGTTTTGACATTGACCGTTTCTCACCGGAGCGGCGTCGCCAGCACGCCCGTCCCGGCATCTTCGCCCCCTTTGGGCTGGGAACGCACAGCTGCCTGGGGCAGGGCTTTACCCAGGTGCTGATACCGCTGGTCACGGCCGCACTCCTGCATCGCCGCGAAGTCGCCATGACGCCGGGCGGATACCGCCTCAAGTCGAAACATTACCCGCTGCCGAGACCGGATGACCGTTTCAGGATGCGGCTGCGCGACCGCTCCTGACAGGAACAGTTGGACAGGCCCGTCGACCCGAGAGAGGCGCCGGGGCGGACTGACCAGCCCGCCCAGCGATGGGGAAGATGGTTCAGCCAAGCCACCCATGGCCTGAGCCGCAGCCTTCCGGATGTTCTCCGACGCCCTCCTGGGCCTACTGCGTGAGGTTGGGGGCGTATTCGAGCGCGGTCAGGTCGCGCGTTTCGGCGTAGTTCAGGTGCTCGGGCCAGGGTTCCGTGTCCCCGCTCAGGGCGAACACCTGGTTCTGGGCATAGAGGCCGACCGACAGGGCGTTGTCGTACATGAACCTGGCAGCCTCGGCCATAATCGCGTATCGCGCTGCGTTGTCGACGGTGCCCTGGGCTTCCAGCATCAAGTCCCGAAGGACCGGGTGGTCCACGCCGAAGTTCCAGGCGGTATCGTGATTGAAGGCGCCGGACCACCGGTCCAGGGGGTCAACCGCCACGTGGGTGTGCTGGTACGCCTGGTTGTACGTCCGCTCCACTATGCTCGGACGGAAGGTCTTGTAGGGCAGGTTCTGCTGGTTGGCCTTGACGCCGATCTGGTCCCACATCTGGGCGATGGCGGAGGTCACTTCCAGGTAATTCGAGCCGCCCAGGGGCGTGAGAGTGATTTCGAACCCGTCGGGATAGCCGGCCTCGGCCAACAGTTGCCGGGCTTTCTCCGGATTGAACTCCCATTGCCGGTACTCCGCCGGCAGCTTGTCCAGGTGGAACGACCACGCCGGCAGGGGGTCTGGGATTGCTTCTCCACTCAGCAGGCTATCCGAGATGGTCTGGCGGTCAATGGCGATGGAAAGAGCCGTTCGCACCTTGGCGGCGTTCTGCCATTCCTCAGATGCGGGGTCCGGGTTGCCGGAAGTCCAGGGCAAAGTGGGATCGAAGCCGGGGGCCCTTTCGACGTGTTCCGGCGTACGCGAGCCGTCAGCATTGAGCCCCACGTACCAGTTGCCATAGAAGGCCATGCTCGCGGCGCTGCCGCCGGCTATCTTCAACAGGCTGGTGCCCGGGACGTCTTTGACCGCCGCGATGGAGTCCAGGTTCATCTCCAGCGCGGTGAGTTGGCCGGTCTGGAAATTGGCAACGCGAGTGGACTCCTCCGGAATGTGCTGCCACACCATTTCGGCGAACTCGGGGGTCTGGCGCCAGTGGTCTTCGACCGCGGACCACCGGGTGAACTGGTCGCTCTTGTGCTCCTGGAACTCCCACGGACTGGTTCCCGAGATGTTCCGGCTGGCCTCATCGACCCCCACGTCTTCGAGTTGCAGCTTGCTGATGATGTTGACATGGGGGAAGGCCAGCAGACTGAGGGTGTCGTACTGCGGCGTCCCGGTGTTCAGTTCGATCGTGTACTTGTCGATGGCCCGGACCCGCCCTTCGTCGATGATGCCGGTAACAACGTTACCCTCCTTGACGTCGCCGCCAACCCCCCAGATCCTGCGGATATGGGCGTTGTACCCGACCCGAGAGCTTTTGCCGCCACTGATCATCATGCTCCAGATGACGCCTTCGGCATCCAGTTCACCGTAGCCCTTGTGGAATTGGGCCCCTTCCTGCAGCTTGAAAGTCCAGGTGGTGTTGTCGGGAGCAACGCTCCATTCCTTGATCAGTCGGGGAACAATCTCCCGGTCTTCGCTCATGTGAACGAGAGTCTCGGCGGTGGTGAAGCCGTTATGGTGATAGCCGGCTCCTTCAGTGACCGTCGGGAAAACGTGGAAGGGAGGGACCAGGGGCAGTCCGAAGGTCAAAGTCCCTCTGGGTCCCATCATGGCCGACGTTTCCGGCATGGCCGTGGGTTCGGGGGTTGCGGTCGCCGCGGCCGCTGACCCTGCTGAACTCCCTGAACTCAGGGGCGGGACGGCAGTGCTCTCTGGCATGGCGGCAGCGGGCGCCTCGGTTGCCGGCGCCGCGGGGGCAGCCGGCGCCGCGGCGGGCGCTTCCCCGGCCGTTCCGCAGGCTACAGCCACAATCAAGACGAGAGCCAGTGGAGCGAGCGCGAATAGTCGAGGTGATGGGAGCCATTGGTGCCTCATATCAGAACCTCCGAGTTCCGGAACATTGGGGCGAACACATTTGTTTTACCGTAATTCGTTTCATGTTGTAGTTTGCGCTACGGATTTGGTAAGCATTGCCGGTATCACTGGGCGAATGTGCCCGCATTTAGACTTCCCTGATTTGTTTAACATAAACAAACAGCCATCCGCAACCGTTCGCCGGGGAATGCGCGGCGAGCCGGGTTCCCGCCGCGCTGCAGCAGGTAGGAAATAGTTCTCGGTGGTGGAGCGGAGGGGTGCGGGTGTCGCTCCTGATTCTGGTAAAATCCCCGTTGACGCCTAGGGCATACCCGATGGATAGTCGACGCAAGGCGAGGCGATGAACAAACCGTTCAAACTACGGCTGCTGCTGGGCGCGGTCGCGCTGACTGCGCTGTTGGCGATGGCAGCCTGCGCACCCGCAGCCGACGACGGCGGGACCGGCATGGCCGGCATGGAGATGGGCTCCATGGCTGCGCCTGAGGGCAGTGGCAACCTGAAGATTGGGGAAGCGAGCCCGCCTTTCGCCATGATTCTGGCGGACGGTTCCGAAGTTTCATCGGGCGACCTGGCAGCGAGTGGTCGGCCGGCCCACCTATTCTGGTTTGCCACGTGGTGACCCGAGTGTCGCGCTGAGTTGCAGACGCTCAACCCCATAGCCAGCAAGTTTCCGGAAATCGACTTCTACGTCGTCGCCTACAATGAACCCGCCGAAGTCGTTGAAGCGTATATTCAAGAGAATGGATACACCGACCTGATCGCCGCGCAACCGGTTGGACCCATGCTGGCCGACCTGGAAATCACGCGCCAGATGGCGATGATGGCGGTAAACGCGGATGGCGTGATCTACCACCGGCAGTTGATGGGCAGCGCGGACCAGTGGTCGCCGCAATTCACGACGCTCACAGCCGACCCGCACGCTGTACCTACCAAAACGGAAGTCAAAAAAGAACAGGACCGGCGGCTGATGGACATACAGCTGCCGGCTTGATGACAGTAGGGTTCGGCGTCGTTGACGCCGCAAGGTGAAAATGAACACAGTCAGAAAGACATTGATGGCGTGCGCGGCCGCCGCCCTGGTTGGGGCAACGCTGGTCGCGTGCGGATCTTCGGCGGAACCGGCTCCTGCGCCAGCGCAACCGGCGGCTCAGTCATCGGCGGCGCCGGTGACAGCACAGGAACAGGCTCCCACGGCTGTGGCAGCGCAGGTCGCGCCAGCGGCGACCGAGGCTCCGGCTGCGGAGAGCGCGCAACCGACGGCGCCCTCAGCGACGGCAGTCGTGGCGGCGGCAGTTTCGCCGACCGACGCGCCGACGAGCGCTCCGGCGGCGGCAGCCACCACAGCGGCTCCGGCCACTGAGGCGCCCGCCACTGCTCCGCCGGCGGCTACGGATACGCCGGCTCCGCCCCCACCAATTGACCCAACGGCAACCGAGGCACCGGCTGTGGATGTCGGAACCGACGTCGGTGAAACGCCTCCGGCGTTCACCATGACCCTCGCAAATGGCAGCACCCTGGAGTCAGCGAGCATCGTGGGTAGCGGGAAGCCGGTGTTCATGGTGTACTTCGCCACGTGGTGACCAGTCTGCCGCGCCGAGTTACGGACGCTGAGTTCCATAGTTCCCCAATACGCAGACCAGGTCGACACCTACGTGGTGGCATTCAACGAGAGCGGTGAGACCATCGACAACTACATCGCAGGACAGGGATACAGCAACATGATCGCGGCAGCGCCGGTGGGAAGCATGCTGGCGGATCTGAAGATCACCAGCCAATCATCGATTATCGCGGTGGACGGCGCCGGCGTGATCACGTTCCGCAAGGGTTTCGGCGGCGGCGGGTCCGGAGAGTTCACATCCGAGTTTGAGAAGCTGCTCCAGTAGCGCCGGGCCGGATCGAACGCGAAGCCTGCAAAAAGGGGCGGCCATAGCGGCCGCCCCTTTTTTACCGTGGAATGCGGATACGGCTCAGCGGGCAGCGGGGGTGCCGTCCAGCTCGGCGGACAGCATGGCGGTGACGTCGGCCAAAGGCATCGCGCCGTGGTTGTCGCCATCGCGGGTGCGTACGGCGGCGGCTCCGGCATCCGCCTCGCGGTCGCCGACGACCAGCATGTACGGGGTCTTCTGCAACTGGGCCTGGCGGATTTTCTGGTTCATGCGCTCGCTGCGGTCGTCGACCTCAACGCGGAAGCCGGCGTCCCGCAATTGTGTCGCCACTTGCTCCGCGTACTCGTTGTGGCGGTCGGCGATGGGGATCACCGTGGCCTGAACCGGGGACAACCACAGCGGGAATGCCCCAGCGTAGTGCTCCACCAGCACGCCGAAGAACCGCTCCAGGGAGCCGAGAATGGCACGGTGGACCATGTAGGGGCGGGACCGATTGCCCTGGTCGTCCTGGAAAACGAGGTCGAAGCGCTCGGGGAGGTTGAAGTCGAACTGCACCGTGGTGCACTGCCAGTCCCGGCCCAGCGCGTCCTTGATCTTGATATCGATCTTCGGGCCGTAGAAGGCTCCGCCACCATCGTCAATGCCATACGGCAGGTCACGGGATACCAACGCCTGGCGCAGCGATTCAGTGGCGTGATCCCACAGGTCCGGTTCTCCCACGTACTTCTCGGGACGCGTGGACAGCATGATGTCGTAGTCCTCGAACCCGAATGCGGACATGATCTCGAAGGTGAGGTCGAGCACATCGCCCACCTCGGCCGCGACCTGATCCGGCAGGCAGAAGATGTGGGCATCGTCCTGCGTGAATCCGCGAACCCGCATGAGGCCATGCAACACCCCGCTGCGCTCATACCGGTAAACGGTGCCGAGCTCGGCGATGCGCAGAGGAAGCTCACGGTAGCTGCGCAGGGTGGAACGGTATACCTGAATGTGGAAGGGACAGTTCATCGGCTTCAGGAAGTACTCCTGCTCGTCGATTTCCATCGGCGCGTACATGCTGTCCCGGTAGAAGTCGAGGTGGCCGCTGGTCTGCCAGAGCCGAGCTCGCCCGATGTGGGGCGAATAAACGATGTTGTATCCACGCCGATAATGGATGTCCCGCCAGTAGTCCTCGATGAGCGAGCGCATAATGCCGCCCTTGGGGTGCCACACGATCAGGCCGGGACCAATCTCCTCGTGCACGGTGAACAGGTTGAGCTGCCGACCCAGCGTGCGGTGGTCGCGGCGTTCGGCTTCCGCGAGACGCTCCAGGTGCGCATCCAGTTCCTGCTGCGATTCCCAGGCGGTGCCGTAGATGCGCTGCAGCATCGGGCGGTTTTCATCGCCACGCCAGTACGCGCCGGCGACGTTGAGCAGCTTGACGGCGGGGATTTCCCCGGTGTTGCCCACGTGGGGTCCCTGACAGAGATCGGTGAACCCACCGTGGCGATAGATGCTCAGGGTGGTTTCATCGGGAAGATCGTCGATGATCTCCTGCTTGTAGGGCTGAGAGTCGAACATGGCCTTGGCCGAATCCCGGCTCAACTCTTCGCGGACGAAGGGAGCGCTGGACCGTATCGTATCCAGCATCAGCGCCTCGATGCGTTCCAGGTCTTCGGGGGTGAAAGGCTGGTCCACTTCGAAATCGTAGTAGAAACCATCGGCGGTGGGCGGGCCAATGCCGACCTTGGCCTCCGGGAACAGTTGCACCACTGCGTCGGCCATGATGTGGGCGGCCGAATGGCGCATGCGATGCCGGAGCGATTCTATGGGATCGTCGACGGCGTGTTCCGGGGTTCCGTGGTCCAGCATCAGCGTACCTACCTGGTGGTTGTCGAAGGGCGAAAACTCTGCGGGACATTATAACGGATGGGGTTTTCGGACATCCTCAGAATCGTTTTCCATCCGCAGCGAACCGCTCCGGGGCCTGGGTTATAATTGACAGCCGGATGCAAAATCCTGGTGCCCGGAGGGACTCTCAATGGAAGAACTGCGCCAACAGCTTGAAGACATGTCCACCAAGTTGGACGCGGTCATGGAGCGTCTTTGACCTGTCAGCGCGCGAAAAGTCCATTGCGGAACTGGAAAAGGAGGCCTCCGTTCCAGGCTTCTGGGACGATCCCGCGGCTGCCCAGCGTAAAATGCAGGAACTTGGCCGCCTGCAGCAATCCGTGGAACTGTGGCACGGTCTCCGTTCCCAGGTAACCGACCTTCTCGAGCTCACGTCGCTGGCGATTGAAAGCGACGACGAAAGCGTGGCCGACGATCTTTCCGACGAGACCGCTGCGGCCGCCGCCAACCTGGCCAGGGCGGAGATGGAGCTGACCCTGTCCGGTCCCTACGACGATCGCCCGGCTATTCTGACGATTCACTCCGGCGCCGGAGGCACCGACTCTCACGACTGGGTCGAGATGCTCACGGGGATGTACTCCGGTTGGGCATCCATGAGCAACCGGCCGGTCCAGGTGCTGAACACGGCGTACGGCGACGAGGCTGGTCTGCGGACCAGCACGATGGAGATTGGAGGGCAGCACGCTTTTGGATACCTCAACGCTGAGGTGGGCGTGCACCGGCTGGTGCGTATCTCCCCCTTCGATCCGGCGCGGCGGCGTCAGACTTCGTTCGCCCGCGTCGAGGTGCTGCCGGCGGCAGATGATGACGATTCGGAGGTCGAACTGCGGGCGGACGACCTGAAGATGGACTTCTTCCGCTCCAGCGGTCCCGGGGGGCAGAACGTGCAGAAGGTTGCTTCCGCCGTCAGGTTGACCCACGTGCCGACCGGCATAGTGGTTACCTGCCAGACCGAGAGGTCGCAGCACCAGAACCGCGACTACGCAATGAGGATCCTGAGAGCCAAGATCCTGGCGCTTCGGGAAGAGGAACGCGCCCAGGAGTTGTCAGCTCTCCGCGGGGAGCGCATCTCCGCCGAATGGGGCAATCAGATACGGAGCTACGTGCTGCACCCGTACAAATCGGTCAAGGATCACCGCACGGACTACCAGATCGGGAACGCCGACGCGGTGCTCGGCGGCGACATCGACGGGTTCATCGAAGCCTGGCTGGTGAGCCGGCTGGGAGCCGGCTAAGAGGACACGCCAGGCGGACTCGCCTGCATGGGAGATATCAGGTGACCCATGCTGTCGCGCTTGGTCCGCATGTACTCCTCGTTGGTAACGTTGGGCGGCACCGCCAGGCTCACGCGATCCGTGACCTGGATGCCGAGACCGCTGATGCCGGCCATCTTGTGCGGATTGTTGGTGACCAGCCGCGCGTGCGTGATGTTAAGGTCACGCATGATCTGAACCGCCAGGTCATACTTGCGCTCGTCGGGCTGGAAACCCAGAGCCACGTTGGCTTCGATGGTGTCCATCCCCTGATCCTGAAGCGAGTATGCCTTGATCTTGTTGTGCAGCCCGATGCCGCGGCCTTCCTGGCGCAGGTAAACCAGCGCCCCTGAGCCGTTTTCGAAGATCATCCGGATGGCCAGATCCAACTGTTCGCCGCAGTCGCATTTGAGGCTGCCGAACGCGTCGCCGGTCAGGCACTCGCTGTGCACGCGGACGAGCACCTCGTCGCCTTCTTTCCAATCTCCTGCCACGAGCGCAGCGTGTTCTCCGCTGTCGATCGAGCTGCGATACCCGATGATCCGCGCGGTACCGTACTTGGTGGGCAGGTTCGCTTCAGCGACCCGGGAAATCAGCGATTCGCTGATCCGGCGGTGGGCGATCAACTGGGCGATGCTGAAAATTTTGAGGTCGTGCGTGGCGGCAAATTCTTCCAGTTCGGGCAGGCGCGACATGGTGCCGTCGGTATTCATGATCTCGCAGACCACGCCGGCTGGATAAGCGCCGGCCAACTCGCACAAATCGACTATCGCCTCGGTATGGCCGGGCCGGTTCAGGACGCCGCCCGGATTGCTCCGCAGGGGGAACATGTGACCGGGATGTATGAAATCGGCGGGCAGTACATCGGGATCGATCAGCGCGCGAATGGTGGCGCTGCGGTCATGGGCCGAGATGCCCGTTGACGTGCCCCGCTTGTAGTCCACGGAGGTTGTGAACGCGGTCGGTTGCGGCGTTGGAGAGTTGCGACTCCGCAAGTTGGGGATCTGGAGCTCGTCCAGGCGTTCACCCTGCATGGGAACGCATACCAGGCCCCGGGCGTGGGTGGCCATGAAGGCAATCGCCTCGGGAGTGGCGTGCTCGGCAAACAGAAACAGGTCTCCCTCGTTCTCTCGCCCCTCGTCGTCGACCACGATGACAAACTTGCCGGCAGTCAGGTCTTCGAGCGCCTCTTCAAGGCTGCATAGGGGCATTATTCCTCCGAGGGATACGGAATGTTTTGGACCCCGGCGAATCGATCAATAGGGCCCGACGGTTGCATCTTGAGACCGGCGACGGTCCGTTCAGTTGGCCTCAGGACCTGATGCGTCATGCTTGCGGCGGTATTCGACCAGATCCGCGATAGACAGGATGTTCAACTCGTGCGTAGCGGCCATCTTGACCAGGTCCGGCAAGCGAGCCATCGTCCCGTCGTCTTTCATGATCTCGCACACCACACCGGCGGGATAAAGTCCGGCCAGGCGGCAGAGGTCCACGATGGCTTCCGTATGTCCGGGGCGGACCAGGACGCCCCCGGTGTGGTAGCGCAAGGGGAACAGGTGGCCGGGTTGGATGAAGTCCTCCGCGCGGGCCTCCGGGGCGATCAGGGCCCGGATGGTGGCTGCGCGATCCTGCGCCGAGATTCCGGTCGTAGTGTCGACAGCGTAGTCGACGGGCATCGTGAACGCGGTGGGCATAGGCGAATCCGAATGCCGACTCGGTAGCATCGGGATGTCCAGTTCGGCCAGACGGTCCGCGGTCATCGGCATGCAAAGCTGACCGCGAGCGTGGGTGACCATGAAATTCACGGCCTGGGGGGTCACGAACTCGGCTGGCATGACCAGATCGCCTTCGTTCTCGCGATCCTCATCATCCACCACGATGAGGAATCTGCCGGCTCTCAGGTCTTGCAGGCCCTGTTCGATGCTTGCCAACTGCATCTGAATTCTGGATCCAACGGTACGGATAGCTGCTGATCAGGCGAACCTGGCGGCCAGCAGACTCTCCACGTACTTTGCCAAGATGTCCGCTTCAAGGTTTACCTTGTCGCCGACCTCCCGTTCGCGCAGATTGGTGTGCTGCATGGTGAACGGAATGAGCGAAATTGTGAAGCGGGGCTCCGAACTTTGTACCACCGTAAGGCTGATTCCGTCAACCGCGATGAATCCTTTCTCCACGATGTAGGGGGTCAGGGATGTTGGGGTTTCAATCTCCAGTATGAAGCAGTCGGCTTCCGGGGTGATGGCGGTGATATCACCGGTGCCATCCACGTGGCCCTGCACAATATGCCCACCCATTCGATCATGCGCGGCGAGGGCGCGTTCCAGGTTGACCGCGCTGCCGGGTCCTACTTGACCCAACGAGGTCCGGCGGAGGGTCTCGGGCGCCAGATCGACCGCAAAGGAATCGGAGCCGAACTCAACAACCGTCAGACAGGCTCCGTTGACCGAGATGCTGTCGCCCATGTGGACATCTTCCAGCACAGTTTCAGCCTGGATGACGAGGCGGTAATCGGAAAGCGAGGCCACCTGCCCCACTTCCTCCACGATGCCGGTGAACATTCAGTCGCCTCCTCGAGTCGGATAACCGGTGATCAGCCAGTCGGGCCCGATCGTTTCTGTAGTCGTGCGTTCGAGTCTCAGGACGTCTGCCATGGTGGTAGCGCCATTGCCTTCAATCGGTGAACGCGCAGCCGCACCTCCAATCAGCATCGGGCCGAGGAATATGGCGAACTTGTCGATCAACCGCGCGTCAAGCATCGCGCCAAGAACCCCTCCTCCGCCTTCCACCATGACACTGACCACTCCGCGTTCTCCCAGGTAGGCGAGCAGACCCGACAAATTCACGCGCCCGTCAGTCCCGGGGAACGACAGCACTTCGGCGCCGGCATCCTGCAGAGCAACCGAACGTGGTTGGTTTGGGTCCCCTGCCGTGGCAATCATAGTCTGCCCCGGTTGGCGCAGCATACGGGCCCGGGGTGAAGTCCGCGCGTCGCTGTCGACGACAATCCGGATGGGCTGCAAATTGGTTGGCAGCGGATCGCCATTGACATCGCGGGCGGTCAACTGAGGGTCATCCGCCAGAGCCGTGCCGATGCCGACCATGATGCCGTCCAACTCCTTCCGCATCTGCTGGACGCGGGAGCGGGCGTCGGGTCCGGTGATCCACTGGGAGTCGCCGGTGCGGGTGGCGATCTTGCCGTCGAGGCTCATGGCGAACTTGGCCAGCACGAAGGGTAATCCGGTTGTGACGTGCTTCGCGAAGGCTTCGTACAGCAGTTCCGCGTCGGAGTGCGGGCGCTGTTCAACCTCGATGCCGGCCGATCGAAGCGCCGCGGCGCCCCCTCCGGACACCCGCGGATTGGGATCGGTAACGGCGAAGACGACGCGCCCGATTCCCGCCGCGATGATGGCATCGGTGCAGGGCGGCGTGCGACCGTGATGGCAACAGGGCTCCAGCGTGCAGTACAGGGTCGCGCCGGCGGCGGCCTCGCCGGCCTGCCTCAGCGCGCCGATCTCCGCGTGAGCCTGACCCGGAGGCAGCGTGAAACCCTCGCCGACTACGCCGGTTTCGTCGACGATCACCGCCCCCACTGCGGGATTGGGGCTGGTAGAGCCCAGAGCGGACCGGGCCAGGGCGATCGCCCGGGCCATTGGGTCGTCGGGCGTGGCCGAAGAGGTCACGAGTTGCCAGGCCCGGAAAAGTCCTGGTGAAAGCGGCTGGCCGTCGGTCCGGATTGGCCCTGGTAACGGCTCCCGAGTTCCGGGGATCCATACAGCCGTTCCGCCGGGGTGGTCAGTTGCAGGAACGAAATCTGGCCGATTTTCATCCCGCAATACAGGGCAATCGGCAACCGCGCCACGTTGCTCAATTCCAGGGTGAGCCGGCCTCGCCAGCCCGGGTCCACGAAGCCGGCGGTACTGTGGATCAGCAGACCGAGGCGTCCCAGGCTGCTCTTGCCTTCGAGGCGGGCGACCAGATCGTCGGGCAGTTCAATATGCTCCAGGGTGCTACCCAGCACAAATTCGCCGGGATGGAGCATGAACGGCTCGCCGTCGGCGATGGTGACCTCTTCCGTCAGGTTGTCCAATGGTTCGCGAACGTCGATGTAAGGTTGGCGGGAGTTGGAGAAGACCAGGAACCGGCTATCCAGGTGCAGGTCGATGCTCGCCGGCTGAATGTCGGCATCGGCGACGGGCTTGACCACGATGCGCCCTTCAGCGATCTGACGGCGAATGCTGCGGTCGCTGAGAACCATCGGGGTCACTCCAGCTCGTACACGCCAGAGATGCTGATCGTGACCGCGACTTCTCCAGACGAAATCGGCGTGTCCAGACCGGCCGACTCGGAACTGGCCAGAGCCGCGCGGAAGGGAACCGAAGGCCCGCCAAAGTCACCTTCGGAGACCGCCTTGAGGTCTCCAAGTTCGCGGTCAGAGAACTCGGCCAACTGGCTTGCCTTCTCTCGCATGTCGTCGACGGCAGCTTCACGGGCGGCTTTTTCCAGCTCGGTCGTGTCGGACAGCCCGAAACTGAGGTTGTTGAACACCAGGTGGTCTCCGCCGGCTGCTATTGCGTCGTCGATCACGGAAGCCACCTTGTCGATGTCGCGGACGGTGACCGACAACCCGTTGCTGACGGTGTAACCAGTTTGCTCTCGGCCGTCCGGCCCGTATTCGTACTCGGGATGGACGCGAAAATGGCTGGTGGCGATGTCGGAGTTGAGGATGCGGTGGCGTTTGATGGAGGCGAGGACATCGGTCATCGCTTCGGCGGCCGTTTTGCGGGCGTCAGCCACGGTACCGTCGGTCACCGACACCGCCAGCGACAGCCTGGCGAGATCCGGCGTCGCGCTGGCGCTGCCAAATCCGGTCACGACAATGGCGTCATACGGGTACACCGCAACCTGCGAGACCGGATCGGACGCGCCGATGACTGGCCCGCCGGACAAAGAAGCCGCGGGCGTTTGGAAATTGCACGCCGCGCCCAGGATCGCGAATGACGCGACCACAAAAAATATGACGGTGCGGATCGATATTGCTCTCATGGAAAGTCCTTCACCCCTGGTCTCGATTAATTATCCCTGGAAGTTGACCCGGCCTCCGAGGAGCGCCCGGGCCATGACGAATTTATGAATCTCTGACGTTCCACCGCCGATGCGGGCATGACGCAGCATGTGATACCAATGGGCGATGGGCAGGTCCAGAGTTTCGCCCATGCCGCCGAAAACCTGCATCACCTTATCGATGCTGCGCCAACCCCACTCGCCGGCGGCGTATTTGACCATAGACGCCTCCACCCGCACATCCTCGCCGGCGTCGGCGCGGGCGGCGGTTTCGCGGGCGACCGAGCGGAGAGCGACGATGTCGATGTATACGTCGGTGAGCATCCACTGGATGGCCTGGCGGTCCGCGATGGGCCGCCCGTAGGTCACGCGCTGCTGGGACCACTCGATGGCCATCTCCAACGCACGCGTGAGGATGCCCAGGGCCATGGCGCCACGCAGCAGCCGGTCATGGTGGACCAGCCATTGCTGCCCGAGGGTGAACCCTCCGCCGACCTCGCCAAGGACCTGGGTCTGCGGCACCCTGACGTTGTCCAGATGGATGTAATGCTGTTGCGCCTTGGTCGGGACGATCCAGACCCGGATGGGCTCGAACGTGACGCCGGGGGTGGGGTTGTCGATGATGAACATCGTGATGCCGCCGCGCTGCATCTTGTCGGGGTCGGTAACCGCCTGGACCAGCAGGAAGTCGGCTGACGCGGCTCCCGAGATGAACATCTTGGTGCCGTTGAGAACCCAGTCATCGCCGTCGCGCACGGCGCGGGTCTGCATCATGCCGCCCGGATCCGATCCGGCCTCAGGTTCGGTTTGGCCGAAGGAGTAGTACAGGTCGCCGTTGATGGCGGGATAGAGGTATTTCTCTTCCTGCTCCGGCGTGCAAGCACCGATCATGAACATCGGCACTGGGGAGGTGGGCAGATGAACGATGCTGCGGTGCACCTCCTCTTCGAGGACCAGGTGACCCAGGGCTCCCATGCCACCGCCGCCGTACTCCTCTGGAACAAACGAAGTGTAGATCCCCGTCTGCTTGGAGACATTGTTCAGACGGCCCCACTGGTCGGCGGACAGGGTGCCGAGGACTCCGGGCACCGTCTCGAGGACGCCGCGCGGGGCGCCGTTTTCCGGTTCGCCTTCCTGGGGAGGATGCGCCAGGTATTCAGGCTCGAGCGGGAGGCACTCGTCGCGGATGATCTGGCGGACGGTGTTTTTGAGAGCGTCCAACTCTGGAGGCAAACCGATATCCGGGGTCATGTTTTCTCCTGGGCTTTATGATCGGGATACGAACAAGGGACTGGCATAGAATTGGCGGGCGTCCGTCATCCGGGAGCGGCAACCATCAGCCTTTCGCCGGGCCGCTGCCTAATGGAACGGGCACGCGTATTTCAGCGCTTCGAGAGCCGGGTTTTCGTTCGCAGGTGGAGCCAGACGCGCCACATACTCGCCCTCGCGCGTCGGTGTCGAAACGGAGGTCGCCGCAACGACTTCCATCACCGAGCCGACCGTACCGAACACGATGGCTCCTGCCAGTATGATGATGATCCCGATGCCTACCGTTTTTCGTCTCATCAGTTTCCGCTCCAACTGTCGTAGCGCGCACAGCTTGAACGGCCTCTATGATAGCGCATCACCGGGGTTGCAGGCACCCGGCACAGTGGCGCACTCCGGTCACGATCGCCATAGATTCGCCGAAGGGCGCCCGTCGATGACCCTGTTGCCGGGCGCCGACGGAGGGACAGGCCCGCCGACAGCGGGATGGTAGAATACCAGCCAATACCCGGGCACGCCCCTAGAGCCGGCGCCAATCAACCAGGGCAACAGATGACAATCGGTTCCGAACTTCGCAACCTTCCCAGCGTCGAGCGCGTGGTGAACGGCGTTTCACTCTCCGGCGCCGTGGACGCACACGGGCGTGAGATGGTAGTGGAACTGATCCGGGAAGTGCTGGACGGAGCCCGGAAGCGAGTACTGTCGGGTGCAGCCGCGCCCGCCGGCGACGAGATCGCCCAGCAAGTCCTGTCCCTGGTAGCGAACCTGACCGAGCCATCGCCCCGCCCGGTGATCAACGCGACCGGCGTGGTCATTCACACCAATCTGGGTCGTGCGCCGTTGAGCGACGCTGCACTGGCCGCGGCGGATGCGGTGGGCCGGGGATATTCCGACTTGGAAATCGACCTCGGGACCGGACGACGCGGGTCGCGCCAGGCCCATCTGCAATCACTGTTGCAGCGTATCACCGGAGCCGAAGCGGCCCTGGCTGTGAACAACAACGCGTCGGCCCTGTTGCTGGGCCTGTCAGCCCTGGCGGCTGGCCGGGAGGTAATCGTCTCCAGGGGCGAAGCGGTCGAGATTGGCGGCGGGTTCCGCATACCCGACGTATTGCGGCAGAGCGGATGCACGCTCGTTGACGTGGGCACCACCAACCGGACCTACGTGCGGGACTACGCCGACGCCATGAGTGAGCACACCGGAGCTTTCCTCAAAGCCCACGCCAGCAACTTCAAGGTTGAGGGATTCACCGCGTTCGTGGAAGAACGTGACCTTGTGGCGCTGGGTGAGACCTCTGGTGTCCCGGTGCTGCATGACGTTGGGAGCGGGGCGTTGCTGCCCACCGAACGCTACGGATTGGCCCATGAACCAACTCCACAGGAAAGCGTTGCGGCGGGAGTTGGCCTGGTGTTTTTCTCCGGCGACAAGCTGTTGGGCGGTCCCCAGGCCGGGATCGTGGTCGGCAAACGGGACCTCGTCGCACGGTTGGAGCGGCATCCGTTAGCGCGCGCGGTCCGGATCGACAAGATGAGCCTGGCCAGTTTGACGGCAACGTTGGCGCACTATGTGACGGGAGAAGCCGAAACCAGGGTGCCCGTGTGGCGCATGATCTCGGCCACGGCCGATGATGTACGGTCCCGGGCAGAGAAATGGCGCGGAATTCTGGACAACAACCGGGTGGAAGCGTGTGTGAAGCCGGCTCGGTCGGCGATCGGAGGCGGGAGCCTGCCCGGCGAGACATTGCCGTCGTGGGCTCTGACGATTAATGCCCCGCCGGATCGGTCGCCGGAATTCGTTTTGTCCGCGCTCCGCGAGCAAACGACCCCGGTGATAGCCAGGATCGAAGAAGACGCGGTCCGCCTGGATCCCAGGACCGTGCTCCCGGAGCAGGACGACGCCGTAATTCAGGCTCTCACGGCAGTGATGGCTGAGTAAAGTCCATTCAGGACTCGACGGACAAACGACGCAGGTGTTGAGCGTGTCGGATTTTCTTTTAGTACACGGGGCCGGACAGGGAGCCAGGAGTTGGGGCAAGGTTTGGGGCCACATGACGGCCCCGGAGCAGCATCCACCACCGCTTCATCGGGCGCGACAGGCGGTCCGGGTGCGGGCGATCGATCTGCCGGGACACGGAGCCGACGCTGCGCGCGACTCCGGTATGATCGACCTGGCCGAAGCAGTGAAGTCAGTTGTTCGGGTCGCTGACCAGGAAAACTTCTCGGACTATACGCTGGTTGGCCATGAGCTGGGCGGGACGGTAGCGCTCCAAGCGATCAACGAGCTGCCCCGGGCCCCACGACGGCTGGTGCTGGTTTGCGGCATCGTGCCGGCATCGGGCCAACCCGCGGTCTCCACCTATCCGACGCCCGTCCGCCTACTGGTTCGAATGTGCAAGACGCTCGGGGCGATTGCCGGCAGAGACATTCCGGCGCCGTTGGAGGCGATCAATCGTTACCGGTGTGGGGGCTTGGATCCGATGGACCGAGTACAAACCATCGGGCATTTCGGGCCATTGCCTCTCAAAATGCTGACAGAGCCGGTTGCCCTCAGCCTGGACTCGCTGCCTTGCCCGGTGACTTACGTGGTGCTCACCAACGACCGGTTGATCAGCGCGAGCCGGCAGCAGGCGATGGCGTCCCGTATCCCCGGAGCTACGGTGGTGGAATTGGACTCCGGACACCAGGTGACTGTGCAACGGCCGCGAGAACTGGCCGAAGCCATTTTGGCAGCGTGAGGTGGCCGCCGCCGTGGCGGGTTCGTTTGTCGCCGATCTGCACATTCATTCCCCTTACGCATTTGCCTGTAGCAAGAACCTGACTCTGGACAACCTGGCGGCTGGGGCCCGGCGCAAGGGGATCGACCTCCTGGCGACGGCTGATTTCACGCACCCGGTCTGGGCGGACAACCTGGATGCCCAGTTGACCGAATCCGGCGACGGTCTCTACGAGTACAGAGGCATCAGGTTCGTGCCCGGCACTGAGATCAGCTGCGTGTACCGACAGGGCGGACGCACGCGCCGCATTCACGTTCTGGTGCTCATGCCGACACTGGCGGCCGCGGCCGCGTTTACCGAGCGGTTGGATGACTACGGAAAACTCGGCAGCGACGGCCGGCCCGCCGTAAGCCTGTCCGCCCGGCAATTGCTGGAAACGGCGCTGGATTGTTCCCCGGAATCGCTGGTTATTCCAGCCCATGCCTGGACGCCGTGGTACGGGGTGTACGGTTCCAAAGCCGGGTTCGACAGTCTCGACGGATGCTTCGGCGATTTGGCTCCGATGGTCCGCGCCGTGGAGAGTGGGCTGTCGTCGGATCCGGCAATGAATCGCGCGGTGCCGGAGTTGACCCACCGGGCGATAGTCTCTTTTTCCGATGCCCATTCACCGGGCAACCTGGGGAGGGAAGTGACTGCGTTTTCGGGACCGCTGACGTGGGATGGGTTGGCCACTGCGGTCGATCGAGGGAACGTCGCATATACCGTGGAGTTTTACCCGGAGGAAGGCAAGTACCATTACAGCGGGCACCGCAAGTGTGGGATTGCATACGGGACGGCCGACCTGGAGCAATACGGTTCGGACTGTCCGGTGTGTGGCCGGCAGTTAACCCTGGGTGTGTTGCACCGGGTCAACGAGGTGTCCGGCCGCGGGGTTATCGAAGCCAACGAGCCGGATGACGACGGGTTCGTTCGGGTAGATGACGGTGGACCGCCGTATGCTCGGTTGATCCCGCTCCGCGAAATTATCTCAGCGGCAAAAGGCGTTGGGGTCAACACGCGAACCGTCATGCGGGAATACACGTCCATCACGGACGCCATCGGGAGCGAACTCGATGCGCTGTTGTGGGCTTCTTCCGGAGACCTGGATGCAGTTACCGACGAGACGGTGGTACGGGCAATCATGCAGGCGCGAGCCGGTCAAGTGCAGGTAACCCCCGGGTTCGACGGCCAGTATGGATCAGTCTCTTTGACCAGCTGACATCTTTGCTCCGGGCGTGGGGGGTGAGGTCGGTAGCGCCTGGGCCCGCAAGGCCGGCCTGACTGTTTGTTAGAATGGCGCAATCTATCCGGGAAGCGGCGGTCATGGATATTGCTTTGCGCCGGATGCGGGCCGAAGATATCCCGCAGGTGATCGAGATTGAGCAGGAAGCGTTCACGCCCGGCTGGGTGGGTACGCCATTTCGCCGCGAACTGAACAGCCGCTACACGCGATTTCTGGTGGCGTATCACACTGCGGACTCTGCAGGCGACGAGCCCGGCGCGAACGAACATCGCAACAGCACCGGGGCGGCCGATGAATCGCTCTGGGGGCGAATGCTCACCGGAGTCCGATCTGCCTTCGGCATGGGTCAACACAGTGACGCGGACGACCTGGCTGGATACGTAGGCATCTGGCTGCAGGGCGATCAGGCGCACATCACGGAAGTAGCCGTGCGGGAAGAACTTCGCGGGCGCGGGACTGGAGAACTCCTGATCATCGGCACCCTGCGGGTTGCCTACGAGCAAGCGCTGGCTGAGGTGACGCTTGAAGCGCGGGTGTCGAACTTCGTGGCCCAACGCCTGTACGACAAATACGGTTTCAACGAAGCGGGAATACGCAAAAACTACTACGCCGATAACCGGGAAGACGCGGTGATCATGACCACCGATCCCATTCACACCGCCGCTTACCGGGCAAAGTTCGCAACCCTGCAGGAGAATTTTCTGGCTCGATACGGCGAGATCCGCATTGTGATCTAGCCGAATCCGCCGGCAGTCCCGGAATTTGCCGGCGGCAAGGCTGCCAACGGACGCGTCGAATGGTCCGGATCGGCCCCGGCAAGGCTGTCCACCGCCGGCCAGCCCGTGACATAACAGCCGGCTGAAACGCCGGCTTCGATCGGCTGATTTGCGCCCCATTGTTCGGTGGGATGCCGAACCGACGAAGTCGGTCAAGCCTAGTTCGGCGCAGGGGACAAACCGGTCGTTGCCCGGCCGGGATACCGATGTTAGAATTTCTGCCGTTGTGCAAATATGAGCATTTAGTCGACATAACAGACAAGGATTGACCGATGGCATCGTTCGACGACCACGTGCTGGTGAGCCAGTTGCCGGAGCGCCCCGTAGAGCGCATGATCGCCGCTTTTCGCGGGTGGCCCGACGCCGGAGACGCGGCCACAGCGACCCTGAATTACATGCTCACCGCATTGGGAGCACAAAAATTCGCAGAGATCGATCCGGAAGAATTCTTCAATTTCGCCCAGGAACGGCCGCGTTCCACTCGGAGCAAAGACGGGATACGGCACCTGCAGTGGCCGGCCAATGAGTTTTACGTGTGGGCAGGCGCGGACGGTACCCCTCCGGTGGTCTTCTACCTGGGGACGGAGCCACATCTCAAGTGGCGGACGTTCGCTTCGCTGGTCGGAGATTTGGCGCGCCAGTGCGGCGTCAAATCGGTGGTCCACATCGGAGCCTTGCTAGACGCGGTCCCCCACACTCGGGTTACCAAGTTCAGCGGAACCTCGACCAACACACGCATCCAGGCGGCGTTCGATCGCGGTAACGTCCGCACTTCCAACTATCAGGGACCATCCGGTATCACATTGCCGGTGTCGGAATCGTTGGCCGCTCGCGGAATCAGCTACACCTCCTTGTGGGGGCACGTCTCGCACTATCTGCACGCGACGCCGAATTTTCGTGTCGGCCTTGGTCTGGCGCAGAACCTGTCGGACATGCTGGGATTACCGGTTGATCTGGCCCGGCTGACGGTGATGGCAGAGGCATTCGACCGGGAGGTCGAAAAAGTGATCGCCGACGACGAACAACTCGGCAAATACATCCTCACCCTGGAAGAAAAGTACGACCAGGCCGTCGAAACTGCCGAAATGCCCGACCCTGCAGACCTGGTTCGTGACCTGGAGCGGTTCTTGAGAGCAGAAAGAATGGGTGGCGGCGAAAGCTGACCGACCGATCAAGGCCTATGCCAGGCGGCGAGGTCGCGCTCCGGGCAGGATGACGAGCGGTTCACCCCGAACTGAACGCTCTGGCTTGAGCCGCCGCCGGGTTGCCCGGACTCGGGACGGGGCGTATAGTCTGGCTGTCGCCGAACACGGCGCCGCGAGGACTTAACGATGATATTCGACTGGCCAACCCGGATGCAGCAGATGGCCGATTTCATGGGCTTCTCCGATGAAGACCTCGCGTTGGTTCGGGCGAGCGGGCCGATTTTGCTGGACCGGGCCGAGGAATTGACCACAGCAGTTTACGACCATTTCCTGCAGTTCCCCCAGACGGCGCGGTTCTTCCTGACCCCGGAGGGTGAAATCGACCAGACTCGGCTGGACCGGCGGAAGCACAGTTTGGCGCGGTGGCTGAGGCACAGCATTGATTTCCGGCTGGACGAGCAGTTTCCGGTGTTCCTCCTGGCGATGGGGGTCGTCCACAGCAATCCGTCGCTGGAGCGCGGTTACCTTGGCTCGGTGCCGGCCCGGTTCATGATCGGCACGATGTCATTTGCGCAGACGGCCATCGCGAGTGTGTTGCTGGAGGAGATGTCGGATCCGGCACAGGCACTCCAGACGTCCAGCGCCTGGAACAAACTGCTCATGCTGCAGTTGGACGTGCTCCTGGCGGGCTATGTCACCGAAACCCCCATTCCCGCTACCGCGCCGCCGGCGCCCGACGATGACCAGTCGGACGACGAACCGGAAGGCATGCGGCGGGTGCTCACTAACATCCTGGATGGCAATCGGACCAACGGGAACGCCAACGGCGCTTCCGAGCAACCTCAAGGAGATGGACAATGACCAAGGTGCTGGTGATCCAGGGCGCTGGGATGAACATGCGCGGCAAGGTGCAGTTGGAAATCTTCGGCCCAAACACTCTGGACCAGATGAATGAGCAGATCCGTGGCTACGGCGAAAGCCTGGGGATCGACGTCAAAATCGTGCACTCCAACGTCGAGGGCGAGGTTGTGAACGCCCTGTACGACGCGTGGGAGGAGGGCTACGACGCCTGCCTGATCAACCCGGCCGGCTACACCACGGTCAACGGCCCGCTACGCGGCGCGATCCAGCAGGTGCCCATGCCGGTGATTGAAGTACACGCCAGCAACCCGACGGCTCGCGGCACGGTTTCGGCCGTCCTGCCGGTCAGCAAGGGATGCGTCTATGGTTTCGGCGTGTACGGCTATTACCTGGCCATGGAGGCGGTCAAGCACACCGCCGAATAGCCCCCATGTCTTGCCCCGCTACTCGCAGCGGAGGCAGCGCACGTCCTTGAAAACCCGGTCGTGAATGTCCGGGTTCACGAGGATGTAGTCCATGACGATGCGGAGAACCTTGCCATCGTCAGCGATGTTGTACTTTTCCTTGGACGTATTGATTAGGCCGATGTGTTCGGCGTTGACGTCCACTGTCAGTGCGGTTTTGGTGCCGGCCATAGTTCAAAGCTCCTCTTGATCGGGGTGGGATTCGCGGCCAGCGAGGTCGCGGTCGCGCCCGCATAGGATAGCCGCCGGGTACAGGATAGTTCAACCGCCGGGGGATATCCGCCTTCGCGGGTGCGGGGCGCCGGGGGACCGTTACCGAGCGGCCTACGCCCAAGGGGAGTTTCCGGGTTTACCGGTTACGGTCCCCGCATTCACCAAAGATCACTGCGATTCTGCGCGCCTGACGGGTGGCGCACCCTGCGAAGGGTGCCGCGATGGCCGCGGGCGGAAGGATCAGTCCAAATCACGGACTGATTCGTAGAGAAATAAACCAACCCGCGGGTCTAGACTCGGCATCCAACAAATCAACGACGTCCGGAGAGCAGTCATGGCGATCACAACCGCGACCTACGTATGTGCAAAGTGCCAGTACACGAAGTGTGACATGGACGAATTTCGTGCTACAGGGGGCAATTTCGCAAAGATATTCGACGTCCAGAACAAAAAGTTCACGACCCTTTCTTGCAAGCAGTGCGGGTACACCGAGATTTACAAGGGAAGTACATCCACGCTGGGCAACGTTTTTGATTTCTTCGCTGGCGGCTAGCCGCGTGCAGTTCGGCAAAGAGAAAACTAAGCCCTCCGCATGAAGCGGAGGGCATTTTCATTTGCTGGTACCCCGGATGGGCTTCGATCCCATGATCTCCACCTTGAAAGGGTGGCGTCCTTGACCAGGCTAGACGACCGGGGCGAGTGACGCGGTCAAATCCACGTGCAAACAGTTTATCACAGAGCCTGGAATTACGGGTAAACGGCCAGCGCTTCCAGCGACATCTCCTCAGGAAAGCCGCACATGAGGTTCATGTTCTGGACCGCCTGTCCGGCCGCCCCCTTGACCAGGTTGTCCAGGCAACTGATCACGATGAGTCGGTTGGTACGCGGATCGACCACCGGGTAGACCAGGCAATAGTTGTTGCCCAGGGTCTGCTTGGTTTGGGGTGGCGCGTTGGTCACGTGCACGAAAGCGTCATCGGCGTAGAAATCCCGATAGACCTCGCGGACGCGCTCACTGGCGTCCGGATCCTGGGCGACGTCATCCTGGAGCGGAGCGTAGCAGGAACTGAGGATGCCACGGGTCATGGGTATCAGGTGGGTCAGGAAAGTGAGGTTGACCGGGTCATTGGCCATGCCATCGAGCTCCTGGCTGATTTCGGGCAGGTGGCGATGTCCGTTGACGGAGTAGGCCATCACGTTCTCGTTGACCTCCGAGAAGTGGGTGGTCATGCTGAGGGTCCGCCCGGCGCCGGAAACGCCGGACTTGCTGTCCACGATGATGTCGCCGCCGATCAGGCCGTGTTCGATGGCCGGCGCCAGAGCCAGTATGGCGCTGCTGGGATAGCATCCCGGGTTCGCCACCAGGCGGGCGTCAGCCACGGCGTCGCGGTTCAGCTCGGTGAGGCCGTAGACCGCCTCTTCCAGGTACGTGGGATCAGGGTGCTCGACGCCGTACCACTGACTGTAGACGTCGGCCTGCTTGAGGCGGAAATCCGCGGAGATGTCGACGACCTTGACGCCCTGCTCGAGCAGCGGGATACAGGCTTCGGCGCTGGCCTTGTGGGGCAGCGCCGAGAAGACCAGATCGAGGTCTTCGCAAAGGTCAGCGGTGATACCGAGGTCCATGTTGTCCAGATGAGGGAAAACCTCGCCCAGGGCTTGACCGGCGGCGCTGCGTCCTGTGACCGACGCGATTTCGACTTCGGGGTGATGGCGCAGGATGCGTACGAGTTCGCAGCCCGCGTATCCGGTGACATTGATGATTCCGACTTTCACGATTGGAGCTCCTTGACGACCTGGGTGTGCGGGACGGGAGTGGGCGCTTCTTGGCGTCGTCGACGACGCCCGGGCGCCTGACCGTCGGGCCGGTCGATGTCGGCAGTATCGTGAGTGGGCGCGTCGGGCTCCGTGGCTGCGGCGGTCGCCGCAGCCTGCCGGATCGCATCCTCATCGCGAGAGGGACAACCGTAGTTCACCACGCAGTCGGCGCAACGGGGCCGCTGTGCCTTGCACACCTGGCGACCGTGAGTGATGAACGCAGCGTGGAAGGGATAGACATCCTCCGGCGGCATGGCGGCCTCAAGCACCTCGTGGGCTTTGTCCGCGTTGACTTTGGGGCCGATGATGCCGAGACGCTGACTGACCCGGAAGATGTGGGTGTCCACGGCCATCGCCGGCATGCCGAGGGAGAAACTCAGGATTATGCCCGCCGATTTGGGGCCAATGCCGGGCAGCTGGCGCAACCAGGCGCGGGCTTCGTCCATGGGCATCTCGGCAAGAAACTGGAGGTCCAGAGAGCCGTCGTTCAGGTCCAGGATACGACCCAACACATCCTTGATGCGGGGAGCCTTGACCTTGGCCAGGCCGCCGCCCGAGATGGCCTCTTCGATGCCGGCCACTTCGGCCGCGGCCACCGTCTCGAGAGTACCGAACGTGTGCATCAGGTTGCGGAAAGCGCGCTCCGAGTTCCGGTCCGACGTGTGCTGGGACAGGATCGTGAAGACGAGTTCGTGGGCGGGGTCCAGGCGCGGTTCGTTTTCGAACGGCCCGTACTCATCCGTCAGCAGCCGTATGGCGTCAGAGATCGTGACGCCGGGCTTTTTCGACCGGCGGGAGCGGCGGGTTTTGGCTGCGGCTTTGGGAGGCATCTTCGGTTGGCACAATTGCAACACCGGGATTTTAGCACAGGGCACGCTCGATAGGCCGGGGATTTGCCTCCTACCGATGGTACCGCTGCGGGCGTGCCGGGTGGTCGCCGTCCAGGAATCAGGCCGGACGCGGCTGAGACCGGGGCCGAGTTTCGGGAGGCGGCTGGGAGGGCCTGGTCACCAACGGCGTCAGGAACAGAGCGGGCAAAGAGATGGCGATGCACGCGAGGGCACTCCAGGTTACCGACCACTGAATTCCGATCTGATCGCCCAGCCAACCCATGAGCAGCACACCAGGTGGGGTTCCGATTCCGATGCACAGGCTCATCATCCCCACCATGCGTCCGCGCATCTCCGGCGGAGAGGAACGCATCGTTATGGTGCTCTGCATCGTGCCGAAACAGGAAAGGCCAATGCCGCTGAGGACCAGAATGGCGAAGGTGGCGCCGTACCAGGGCAGCCACACGAATATGACCGACGTGACCATCACGGCGAATGCGCCGGCGGCGAAATACCGACCGTGGTAGCTGATCGAGCCCATGGAGGCGATGATGCCGGCAGTGACGAGCTGTCCTATCGACTCTGCGGCGGCCAGGACACCCACCAGCGCCTCTCCGACCATGAGGTGGTCGCGACCAATGGCGGGCACGAACTGACGGGCAGGGAAGGCGAGGCCGTTGATAACCATCGTGATGAACAACATACCGAGCAGCTGACGGTGGCCGAAAGCAGCCCGGACCACATCGCCCAGACTGTCCCAGATGGGTTCGACCCGCCACTCTCGTTCCATTTTAGGAATGCGAACCCGGAAGGCGAGCAACACGGCAGCCAGGTGCATCGTGGCAATGCCCAGGAAGGCCCAGGTGTAGCCGGGGTAATGAGGCCAGAAGTAACCGACGTGCTGAATCAACAAACCGCCGATGGGCTGACCGGCCATCCGACCTATGGTCATGCTGATCGAATCGATGGACAGGGCGTTGACGATGCGGCGCTCGCCGACGATGTCGAACACTGCGGTGCGGCGGGCGGGGTCTTCCAGGGCACGACTCACTCCTTGCAGCAGCATAGCGGCGAAAACGTGCCAAGCGACGATTTGACCGGTGACCAGCAACAGGAACAGAGCGACGGCGGCGGCGAGCTTGATGGCCAGGGAAATGATCCAGATCTTTTTGCGGTCGAACCGGTCGGCGATGATGCCGGTGAACGGGGACAGGAAAGGCCGGGGAAGGTTTTCGAAACCGAGCACCAGACCCAGCATGAGGGCGGAGTCGGTTAGGGAGTAGACCAGGACGCTGGCAACGAAGAGCTCCATCCAGCGGGTCAACTCAGCGACGTTCACCACATACCAGATCGACCGAAAACCCGGGTTGCCAAGAACCTCGAGCATGGGGGATGTGGGACGGACGCCAAAGCGTGCCATGCAAAACACTCCGAGCCGGCGGAGTGGAAACCGCGAGCACGTGGGGATTTTACACGGCAACCGCGAAGGTAGCGTAGTTGCGTGGTGACCACACAGAACGAAAACCCCGTTGAGGCGACCGGGAGACCGTAAGTGATGTCGCGATGATCTACGCGAGTTTGCGGCCGGGTCCAGGAACGAACATACGCAAATCAGGCGACCCATTGCGGTCGCCAGCGCGTGAGCGTCTCCGGTCGGCTGGATCGGATCGATCAGTTTTCGCTTCAGACACGACTGGGGTTTGACAACCTTGGCGGTGTCGCTATCATCGCCCCACGCCTGCTACCACAAACCGGAGATCGAGCATACGGGAGGCGGAAAATGGCCAGCCCGAGACTGACCAATGAGCGGTCCGAAACCAGTCGATCGTGGCGCCTTAGTCGTGTGGGTTATCGGCCCGGCGAGCCGAATCAATCGGCGACGTTTGCGTCCGGGTTCAACAGTTTCCTGACCACCGGAAAGTTATCGTTGGCGCTGCGACTTGGGTTCCAGCACGGAGTGGACCGCGAGTTCATGACGCGGTATCTCGGGCTCCTGTTTTGCGACGCGCTGTTTGCTCCCATGCGGCTGTGGCAAAACGTGGCCTACAGCGGCCGCATCAATCGCCAACAGTTGCATCCGGAGCCGCTCTTCCTGCTGGGATTCTGGAGGTCGGGCACCACGCTGTTGCACAACCTGATGTCGATGGATGCGAGATGGGGGTTCGTGAACACGTACCAGGCAGCGATGCCAGACGTGTTCCTGGCGGGTCAGAATCGCGTGCGCCGTATGATCGAAAGAAGCCTGCCGCCGGACCGCGGGGTGGACAACATCCCGGTGGACTTCGCGATGCCTCAGGAAGAAGAAATCGCGATGATGTGCACGTCCGGCCTCAGCCCCTACACCTTCCTGCACTTTCCTCGGACGGCAGAACGGGCGCTTGACTACCTCTTCGTGGAGGAAAACCTCGACGCGCGGCAACGGGAACAGTGGAAGCGTGAATTCACCAAACTGCTCAAGGCCGCCAGTTACTACATGGGTGGCAAGCCGTTGCTCCTGAAATCGCCGTCCAACACCAGCCGGATCACGGCTCTGCTCGATTTGTTTCCTGACGCCAGGTTCGTTTACATCCAGCGGGACCCTTACGACACGGTGCGGTCCTATGTCCACTTGATTCGCCTGATGAACGAATGGCACGCCCTGCAGCGGGTGGACTTTGAAGAACTCCTGCAGAAGCAGCTCGAAGTGTACCGAGACATGGCAGAGGCCTACCGGCGACAGAGGGACCTGATACCGGCCGACCGCCTGGTTGAGATCCGGTACGAGGAACTGGAACAGGACAAGGTGGGCCAGATTCGGCACATCTACGAAGTGCTGGGGCTGGAAGGCTACGCTGAATTCGAGCCACGATTGACCGAGTACGTGGAGTCAATAGAGGGCTTCCAGAAGAACCCGTCGCACGTGAGCGATCAGGTGATCGAGGCCGTCAACCGGTACGTCCCGTTCCTGGTTGCCGAGTACGGATACGACTTCAGAGAAGCATCGGGCGGCAACGCCTGAGGCCACCGTGATAACATTTGACCAGAGGGGAGACTCAGGCACGAGCACATGCCGGGCAGATCCTCGGGGCAACCCGGCGGGGAAGTCCCAGCCTGTGCTATCCATACGTGGTCGGGTCGTACCTGCGAGAACGCCCACAGAACGCCAGTCAGAAGGAGCCGGACATGGACCAGGCCGTGAAGGACTTTTGGAACGCCACGCGGGCGATCCTGAACGAAACCCCAGTGGACGCCGAACTCTCCCCTAACGAGGAACTCAGCGGGCGGGACTACGAAACCTGGAACGTGGCCTTCCGAAGCTACGGCGGCCAGCGCCTGCGAGCGTTTTACACCGCCCCCCGTGACCTGCCGCCATCGGGCAAGTTTCCGGCGATGATTGCGGTTCCCGGCTATGGCGGCGGCAAGGAGATCCCGTTCCACGTTGTCATGCACGGTTTCGCGGTCTTAACGCTGTTCCCCAGGGCTCAGGGCGAAAGCGTCCCCGAATGGGACTTGCCTCATGGTACCAAGCTGACCTACAACGTCACCGACCGTGAGAACTATTACTATCGCGGCGCATATATGGATTGCGTCCGCGGGATTGATCTCCTCTCCGAGCGGGAAGAGGTCAATGCCAGCCGCATCGGCATGTGGAGCCGCAGCCAGGGTGGCGGGTTCACGCTGTCGACGGCTGCCTTGGATTCGAGGCTGGCGGCAGCGGTGGCTGAAGAGCCATTCATGTGCAACTACCCGGTGGCGATCGACATTGAAACCCGGCCGTACGACGAGCTCCAGAACTACGTCCAACAACATCCGGAGCAGCGTCAGGCGATGCTGGATACTCTTCACTACTTCGATACGATGACCCTGGCCGACAATATCGAATGTCCAATCCTGGTGAACATCGGGATGGCCGATACCACCTGCCCGTACGACACCATCATGCCGGTGTTTGACCGCATTACAGCGCACAAGTCGCTGCTGGTGTATCCGGACCTGACGCACAGCCCGTGCACCGATTTCAACGTGCACGCGATGAACTGGCTGAAGCGATACCTGGGCACCTGACCGGACGTCGCCGGCGAATGACATAACTCAATACGAAACTTGGAAATGGGAGGCGGATAACATGCCCGCCAGAACCGGGGCCGAATACCTGGACGGCCTGAAGCAACAGGAACGCGAAATCTGGATGGACGGCCGCCGGGTGGAGGACGTGACCCAGTTTCCCGGGCTGGCCAACGGGGCCCGGTCCATCGCACACTTATACGACAGGCAGCACTATGGGGCTGCCGGCTCCACCATGACCTATCCCTCGCCCACCACGGGAGACCAGGTGGGACTGTCGTTCCTCATCCCCAAGACGAAGGACGATCTAGCTCGCCGCAGGGAGATGATGTCCCAGTGGGCCCACGCCAGCTACGGCATGATGGGACGGACGCCCGACTTCCTGAACCTCACGATCATGTCGATGGCGGCGGCCGGCGACTTTTTCGGCGGAAACCGTCCGGAGTTCAAAAAGAACGTCGTCGATTATTACGAGTATGCCCGCGAGAACGACCTCTGCATGACCCATACGCTGGTGAACCTGCAACGGAACCGGGCGCCTTCTGCCACATCGATGAACTACAGCACCGACGTTGCGCTGCACGTGGTCAAGGAGACTGACGCCGGACTCGTGATCCGAGGGCCGCGGGTGCTGGCGACACTGGGGCCGCTGTCCGACGAGATCATGGTATATCCGACGCGATCGTCGCTGCTGGCGCGGGACGAGGACGCTCACAAGTACGCCTTCGCCTTCGCAGTGCCGTGTGGAATCGATGGCTTGAAGTTCATCTGCCGCGAGAGTTTCGACCTTGGCAAGTCGCACTTCGACCACCCGCTGGGCTCACGGTTCGAGGAGATGGACGCGATCGTCTTCTTCGACGACGTGCTTGTGCCGTGGGAGAGGGTCTTCATGTACGGGGACCGGCACAAGTGCAACAACATGTCCAATGAAACCGGCCAATACGTGCACACTGGGCATCAGGTCGTGACCAAGAACGTCGCCAAGTGCGAATTCATCACCGGGATCGCCAGCCTCATGGTGAAGACGCTGGGAAACGGGGAGATCCCGCAGGTGCAGGGGCTCATGGCCGAGCTGGTGGAAAACCTGGAGATCACCAAGGCGCTGCTGACGCAGTCGGAAGTCAACGCGAAGATCGACGACTGGGGGGTCATGCTGCCGGACCGGGTGCCGCTGAACGTGGCGCGCAACCTGTTCATCAAGATGTACCCCAGGATGGCGGAGATCATCCAATTGCTCGGATCCAGCAGCCTCATGGCCCTGCCATCGGAAGGCGACTTCGGCGGGCCCATGGCGGAGGTGCTGGACACCTACCTGGACACCGATACGGCCACGGCGCAGGAAAGAGTCAGGTTGTTCCGGCTGGCGTGGGACGCGGCGTGCAGCTCATTCGCCGGCCGACAGGTGCTCTACGAGCGGTATTTCCAGGGAGACTGGATGCGCAACGCCGCGCTGTTGTTGGGCATCTATGACCGCGAGCCGCTGGAGCAACAGGTGCGCGGGTTCCTCGAACGCGAGTGATTAGTGGCGGGGTGTTCGCTGAGGCATCCGGGGATCGACCATTAAAACTGTAGGGGCGAATGATCTTTCGCCCCTAGTTTTTGCTGATTGGCGCCTTGGGTTACTTCATCAGTCCCTGGGTAACGGGGCCCTTGAAGGCGTCGTCGCCGCCGAACACGGTCCCGACTGTCCCCGAATTGAACTTGGTCAAACCAAGGTCATACACATCCTGCGGGAACGGGATGTATCCCACCGACGCCGCCAACTCCTGGCCGCTCGGGCTCAGGTAGTACCGCACGAACTCCGCTATGTGTTCCTCCTGCGCCGCGTCCGACCGCACGTAGATGAACAACGGCCGGCTCAACGGCGCGTACGACCCGTTGTTGATCGCCTCATCCGTCGGCGCAACGCACCCGTTGCCCCCGTCAATCGGCACCACCTTCACCTTGTCCTGGTTCTCCACGTAGTACGCGTAACCAAAGTACCCGATGCTGTACTTGTCGCCCGACACTCCCTGCACCAGCACGTTGTCGTCCTCCGACGCCGTAAAGTCGCCGCGCGAAACTCCGCCGTCGCCGTTGATCGCCTCGGTGAAGTAGTCGAAGGTTCCGGAGTCAACGCCCGGCGCGTACATCTTGATCTCCTCCGCCGGCCAGTCCGGGTTCACCTGGTTCCAGTGCGTCACCACGCCCTCAGACTCCGGACTCCAGATCTGGTTCAACTGCTCGACCGACATGCAGTCCACGAAGTCGTTCTCCGGGTTCACCACCACGGACAGGCCGTCGATGGCCACCGGCAGTTCGATGTATTCCACGCCAGCGGCGGAACACAGGTCAACTTCCTTCTGCTTGATGGGGCGCGACGCGTCGGAGATCACCGTCTCGTTGTCGCAGAACTTCTTGAAACCGCCGCCGGTGCCGGAGATGCCCACGACCACGCGAACGTTGTCGTCGGTCAGGCCGCCGAACTCTTCGGCAACCGCCTCCGTGATCGGGAACACCGTGGACGAACCGTCAATCGGTATGTCGCCGGACAGAGAGGCGTAATCGACCATGTGGGTCATCTTGTCTTCCGCCATCGCGCCACCGGACAAGCCCTGGGCAACGGGGCCCTTGAAGGCGTCGTCCCCGCCGAACACGGTTCCGACTGTCCCCGAATTGAACTTGGTCAAACCAAGATCGTACACATCCTGCGGGAACGGGATGTATCCCACCGACGCCGCCAACTCCTGGCCGCTCGGGCTCAGGTAGTACCGCACGAACTCCGCTATGTGTTCCTCCTGCGCCGCGTCCGACCGCACGTAGATGAACAACGGCCGGCTCAACGGCGCGTACGACCCGTTGTTGATCGCCTCATCCGTCGGCGCAACGCACCCGTTGCCACCGTCGATCGGCACCACCTTTACCTTGTCCTTGTTCTCCACGTAGTAGGCGTACCCGAAGTAACCGATGCTGTACTTGTCGCCTGACACTCCCTGCACCAGCACGTTGTCGTCCTCCGACGCCGTAAAGTCGCCGCGCGAGACGCCGCCATCGCCGTTGATCGCCTCGGTGAAGTAGTCAAACGTGCCCGAGTCAACGCCCGGCGCGTACATCTTGATTTCCTCCGCCGGCCAGTCCGGGTTCACCTGGTTCCAGTGGGTCACCACGCCCTCGGACTCCGGGCTCCAGATCTGGTTCAACTGCTCGACCGACATGCAGTCCACGAAATCGTTCGCCGGGTTCACCACCACGGACAGACCATCGATCGCCACCGGCAGTTCGATGTATTCGATGCCAGCAGCGGCACAAAGGTCAACTTCCTTCTGCTTGATGGGGCGCGACGCGTCGGAGATCACCGTCTCGTTGTCACAGAACTTCTTGAAACCGCCGCCCGTGCCGGAGATGCCCACGACCACGCGAACGTTGTCGTCGGTCAGGCCGCCGAACTCTTCGGCAACCGCTTCCGTGATGGGGAACACCGTGGACGACCCGTCAATCGGTATGTCGCCGGACAAACTGGCGTACATGCTGGGGTCAACTGCCTTTTCCGTCTGACCAGCGCTTGAACCGGTAGATCCGGTGGTGGCGGAACCGCTCGCAGTCGCACTCCCTGAGGTTGTGCTGCCGGACGCGGAAGAACCCGCAGCGGCGCCGGAGCCGGCCTGAGTGGCGGGCGCTTGGTCCGCGGCGCTACAGGCGGCGCCCATTAGAACGGCGGCGCAGCCCATCGCGGCAACGGCCAACAGCAACCGAAATGGAATTTGCTTTAGAGTAGCCATAGTGGCGGAACTCATTAATTCTCCTCCAAGTGGAAGGTGGGTCGGTTTTCCTGTGGATTGAGAAAATTGGCGCTTGCCAATCGCGGCCACAACTGGCCGAACATCGCCGTGTTCCATAGGCATACCTCCTCATGTTCTCCCCGAGATTCCAAAGAGCTGACGGAACCAACTTCACGGTTGGAACGGCAAAAAAAGAGCGAAATCTTTCGATTTCGCTGGAAATTAGTGAGAGCGAATGCCGCCGCTCCCATGAGCGCGGCGGGTGCAATTGGTAGCTTGCCCCTTTCTACTGAGCGTGGCGGCTCAGCAGCCCGGACAGTGGCGGGCAAAAAAATAACGAGGGACGAATCCCCCGTAGTTTGGAAAAGCGAGCCTTCGCTCGGATCAATCGCGGCAGGTGGGTTGAACACCGGCGCCGCGCCCACCGCAAGAGGTGCGGCGGCCAACCGTCCTTCTTTTGGCAATTTCATCACGATAGGATCCACAATTACCGGCGTGTCAGACATGCTATCGAAAGGCAACGATCTCAGCGGGAGTCCGCCACGATGGCTTCGAGCTCATCCGGGTCTTTCGGTATGGCGTCCGACAGGACGCGGCACCCGTCGTCCGTGACCAGCACATCGTCCTCGATGCGAATGCCAATGCCACGATAGATGTCAGGTGTCTGCTTGGCCTGAGGGCCGAAGTAGAGGCCGGGCTCGACGGTCAACACCATTCCCGGGCGCAGGCGCACCTGGCCCCGGTCATCCCGGTAAGGACCGCAGTCGTGAACGTCCAGGCCCAGCCAGTGCGAGGTGGCGTGCATGTAGTAATCACGGTAGGACTGCTGCTCCATGATGCCGTCAACGCTGCCGGACATGATACCCAGATCAACCAGTCCCTGGATCAGCGTTCGGGTGGCAGTCCGATGCACGTCGTCGAAACCGGCGCCGGGCTTCACATCCGCAATAGCCTTGCGTTGCGACTCCAGGGTCAGCTCATAGATCGCCCGCTGCGGAGCCGTGAACTTGCCGGACACCGGCCACGTCCGCGTGACATCGGCGGTGTAAAAGCCATACTCGGCGCCAGCGTCGATCAGCAACAGATCTTCAGGGCCCAGGGCATCCCGGTTCCGGACGTAATGGAGTACGCAAGCGTTGGCTCCGCCGGCCACGATTGAAGGATAGCCGTTGCGCGGCGAACCGTGCTGTCGGAACGGGCGCTCAAGGGCGGCCTGCACCTCGTATTCGTGCACGCCCGGCGCCGCAGTCCGCATGGCCGCGTCGAACCCGTGAGCGGTGATGTCGATCGCCCGCTGCAGCAGCGCGATCTCATCGTCGGTTTTGATCTGGCGCATCAGATCGATGGTCGTGGTCGGGTCCTCGATGCGTCGAATAGGCTTCGCGCCTCTTTGGGCCATGCCCCGGCGGCGCTTGACCAGGCCCGAAATGATCTCGTCCACCCGATCGTCGCTGCCCAGCGCATAGTGGACCGTATCGCAATCAGCGAGTAACTTGGGAAGTTGGCTGTCCAACTGGTCAACCGAGTACGCGGCGTTAGCTCCCAGCGGGCCGACGGCGCCTCGGACGCCCGCGCGATAACCCACCCAGATCTCGAAAGTGGGATCGTAAGGCCGTACGAAAAGCGTGTAGGGGGTGTCGGAACCGGGGCGCAGCACCGCCACGGCATCGGGCTCGTCGAACCCGGTCAGATACCAGAAGGTGGAAGGCTGCCGGAATTCGTGGTCAACATCGTTGTTGCGGGATGCGTCGTGCCCCGCGGCCACGACGATCGCGCCATTTGAGAGGGATTCCATCAGCCGTCTGCGGCGGCTGCTGAACTCACTGGGTTGAGTTACGAGGGCGTCGGCGCTCATTGGTAAAGACGCTCACTACCTTGGGTTTCAGCCAGTCTATAATCCCGTTTTGACCAAACGGGATTATAGCAGCGGCCAACTTGCGCTGCAATGTCAAGAACGCGGAGCCAGCTTCCTTCGGCGTTGGACGGAATGAATTGCTGATGCGACGTCGTTACTGCGGAACCTGCAATCCGTCTATGGACCCGGTGGAAACGGCGCGAACTTCCGCACGGCCGGGAGTATCCGCGCCAGCCGCTGAGGTTCCCGTGCAATCGTCGCCGGATCAAGCTTCTGATGCGGCAGTCGTGGATGGACTGGGACGCAACCACGAAGCAAGGAACCCCCTGCGAGGAGAAAGCAGTGCCACCAGCAACAGCAAGCCAACCGATACGACCACAATGGTGGGACCCGTGGGGAGGGCGAAATAGTAGGAACAATACAGGCCAACTACCACGGCCAACAGGGCGCACGCCACACTGGCGGCCATGATGGACGACAGGCGTTGCGCCAGCAGGGTGCCGGTGACCGATGGCACAACGAGCAGGGACATGACCATGACGTTGCCTACCGTTTTAATGGCGGCAACCGTGGTCAGCGCCACCAGCAGAGGCAGCATGTACTCGAGGAACCTCACCGGTACGCCGGCGGCCTCTGCCACGGTGGAATCATAGGTGGTGAACACCAATTCCTTGTAAAAGGCCCACACGACCACCATCACTCCAACCGCCAGGACCCCAACGCTCAGCACGTCGAACCACGAAGCGCCCAGGACGTTGCCGAAGAGGATACCCAGCAGATCACCGGCGTAGTTGGCCAGAGAGTTGATGATGATGACCCCGACGGCGAACCCGCCGGCAAACATCACGCCAATGATCGCATCTATCCGGATGCCAGTACGTCGCGACAGGACTGATATCACCAGCGACGCGGGCACCGCCCAGCAGAGGGCGCCGAGAAACACGTTCGCGCCGAAGAGGAATGCCGCCGCCATCCCCGTGAGCGCCGAATGGGCGATCGCGTCGCCCAGAAAAGCCATCCCGCGCAGGACGACGAACGTACCAACGATACCGCAGGCGGTGGCAGCCAGGGCCGACACCAACAGGGCGCGCTGCATGAATCCATACTGCATTGGCTCGATGATCACGTCGAGCACGGAGACCTCCGGACAGCCGGCTTCTCCGGCCGCTTCTGGTGACCCGCGGCACGCCGGTCCCAGGTCAATTTCAGAATGTTTTGTTACAGTTTGCCGGCGGCGCGCAGCTGATGGCGCACCCGGGCGGCGCCACCGAACTTGAGCCGAAGGAGGCCTTTGACGTCCTCCCAGGCGGTACGGATGATGCGGACGCGGGTATCCGGATCGTCGGTCCAGTGCACCGGTATTTCGCGGATGGGAAAGCCGCATTTCTGCGCGAGAATGAGCAGCTCCGAGTCGAAAAACCAACCGTTATCCAGCACCAGTGGGCTGAGGTCGTGGGCGACTCTTTTGCTGACCGCTTTGAACCCGCACTGCGCATCGCGGAAAGGCGTGAAAAACATCGACCGGAACAGCAGGCTGTACCCGCGCGAAGTTATCTCGCGCTTCAGGGTTCGTCCAACCACGCGGGATTCCGGCAACAGGCGAGAGCCGATGGCGACTTGGTATCCCTCGTCGACTATCGCGGACGCCAGTGCGGGCAGGTGCGCCAGGTCGGTGGAGAGGTCAACATCCATGTAGGCCATGACATCCGCGGCGCTCTCGGTCCAGGCCCGGCGCAGCGCCCGGCCGCGACCACGCTCGGTTAGGCTGATGTACCGCACTTCGGCGAAACGTTCCGCGAGAACAGCCGCGGCCTCGAGGGTGCCGTCCGTCGAGCCATTGTCGGCGACCACGATGCTCCACGAGTATTGCGTCATGTTGGATGACATGAACTCATGGAGCCGACAAACGCTGGCTGGGAGCGCTCGTTCTTCGTTGAGGCAGGGTATGATCACGTCGAGACTGGCGCGCATAATTGAGACATTATAGCAACAAGGGCGCGGGCTAACCTCCTGGAACCGCCAGGGATCGGGCGTTGGGCTTGCGCGTTTCTGCTGCCCGGCTTGCGGCGAACCCGCACCCATGATGGCGATCGGTCCCGTGATGGGGTGGCGCCGCCGATCGCCGGCATGCGCCAATTTCGGGAAATGCGAGCGTGCTTTGGATCAACCTAAATTGACAAATATCGCCGCCCGATGCTATATTCCCTGCGATAAACAGACGGCGTTATCGTGTTTGCGATTAACGATGTCGAATGCGGCACGACGAGTTTGTGGCCCAAATTTCGGTGACAACGAATAGCGCCTCCCGCTGGTAAGTGGGTAGGTGTTTTTTTGACTATACACCGAAATGTCCATGTCCCGTAGGGATTTTGCCGGCCGTCTGCTCACTGATTACAGCCGCTTCGGAGGAACCTCCTAATGTTGATGAACGACTTCGTCGTCAGGTTCGCCGGTGAAGGTGGACAGGGCGTCGTTACTTCGGCCGAAGGACTGGCCCAGGCGTCTACGCAGGTCGGGTATCACGCCATGACCTACGCGACGTTCCCGTCCCAAATCCTGGGTGGCCCCACCTGGACCCAGGCCAGGATATCCACTGAACAAACCCTCAGTTCCGGAGACCAGGTGGATGTTCTGGTCGCGTTTAATGAGGAAGCCTACGAGACCCACGCTGAGGAAGTGCGTGAAGGCGGCGTCATCATTTACAACGCCGACGACTTCACCATGACCGACCCACGGTCCTTCGGCCTGGCCGTTGACACACTGGCGCGCTCGACTGGCAACAACCGCGCGGCGAACATGGTGGTCATTGGCGCGCTGGCCCAACTGGTGCACATGCCTCAGGAGTACCTCGAGGACTTCGTCGAGGCGCGGTTCCGCCGCGGCCGCGATAATGACGATGAGATCATCTCCTCAAACATCGAGGCGATGAAGCTGGGTCGCCAGAATGCGGCGGAGAGCGGCTTCGTGCTGGGTGACCTGGCTCCGCCTCATCCGCCGGACTACCAGCAACTGATGCTCAAGGGCAACGAGGCGATTGCACTGGGCGCGACGCACGCGGGCGTCCAGTTCTACGCCGGATACCCGATATCGCCGGCCACGACGATCCTGCTCTGGATGGAGCGCAACCTGGTTGGCGAGGACAAGTTCGCGTACCAGGTCTCCTCGGAGATCGAAGCCATCACGGCAATCCTGGGAGCGGGCTACGCGGGCAAGAAGTCCATGACGGCCACGGCAGGACCGGGGATTTCGCTAATGAGCGAGGGACTGGGACTGGCGTGGATGGCCGAGATACCGTTGGTGGTTGTGGACGTGCAGCGCGGCGGACCGGCGACGGGCCTGCCCACCAAGACCGAGCAGTCCGACCTGATGGGTTGCCTGTTCCCGGCCCACGGCGACGTCCGCATGCCGATCATCGCGCCCGGCTCGGTGGAAGAGTGTTTCTATGGAGCCGTGCAGGCCGTCAACTGGGCCGAGCGCTACCAGGGCCCAGTAATCCTCATGAGCGAAATGTCCATGGCCGAGCGGGTGCAGAACATCCCGCGCCCCGACCTGAGCAAGGTGCCGGTGGAAGAACGGCTGACTTATGAGGGTGGGAATGGCTATCATCGCTATTCCGGAAACGAGCTGTCGCCGATGCCTTTGCCGGGTGCCCCTGGCGCCTACGTTGCCAACGGCAGCGAGCACGATGAGATGGGCGACACCACGCACCTGCCGAGTCGGCACATCCAGATGACCGAGCGGCGCTTCAGCAAGCTGAAGCTCCTCGAGGACGACAACTACGAGAGCGACAACCCCCAGGCCAAGATAGCGTTGATGCCGTGGGGCGGTTCCAAAGGACCGGTGCGAGAGGCCTACGACGCGCTGCGGGAGGAGGGAATAGACATCGGGTGGTATTACACGATGAACCTGCACCCGATCCCACCCAAACTGCGCGATGAACTGCGAGCCAAGGAATTGGTGATAGTCCCCGAGCTGAACTATCAGGGGCAATGGGCGAATATTTTGCGGTTCCACCGCGTCAACTCCACGCCCATCACGCAATACACCGGACTGCCCTTCAAGGTTAGCGACCTGGTAACCAGGGTCAAAGAGATCATGGCGGAACACATGGAGGAAGCACGGGCATGAGCAAGAAGAACCCGGAATACGACTTCAAATGGTGCCCCGGTTGCGGGGACTTCGGCGTGCGCCGCGCGCTGGAACTTTCCATGATCAATCGGCTGGAGGAAACCGGCCTGCCCATCGAAAACAACGTGGTTGTGGCCGGCATCGGATGCAGCGGTAACCTCGTTCACCTGCTGGAAGGCCAGCAGCCCTATGGCATCCACGGCATCCACGGTCGGACACTGCCCGTAGCGATGGGCGTTAAGATGGCCCGGCCCGAGTTGAACGTCGTCGTTGTAGCCGGAGATGGCGACTTCCTGAGCATCGGCGGCGAGCACATCGCCCCGCAGGCGGCGCGCAACGTGAACGTGACGGCCGTGATCATGGATAACGGTGTTTATGGCCTCACCAAGGGCCAAAGCTCGCCCACCACCGAGATGGGCACCATTACGAGCAGCACACCGTTCGGCAAGATAGAAGAAGATCTTGATCCGCTGGAGTTGTACCTGACTCTGGGCGTTTCGTTCATTGCCTCCGGTTTCTCAGGACAGCCTCGCGTGCTGGCGCGTTTGATCAACGAAGGCATGAACCACGACGGGATGTCGATGATCCATGTGCAATCGCCGTGCGTCACCTATAACGATACGTTCCAGCTGATCAAGGGCAATGCGAAAGAAGGCATCGCCCCCGCGCTTTGGGACATACCTGAGGACCACGATCCGTCCAGCAAGCAGGCGGCTTACGACCTGGTGCAGCAGGGTGGCCTGCCAGTAGGCGTGATCTACAAGGACGAGGCTAGAGCTTCCCTGGAAGGCAACATGGGGTCCATTCGGGCCAAGGCTCGGGAGCGCTCCGCGGAGCAATTGATGGACGCATATTCGTTCTAGGCTCACCTGGCAACGGAAACAAAAAGAAGCCGGCGTCATGCGACGCCGGCTTCTTTGAATTTAACTGACGGCCAGCTCAGCCGACTAACGCGTGACGCTTGTCGCACCCGCGACCTCAAGACGGATCGCGGTCGGTCAGTAAGACTGCTCAGGCGCCGCGGCGCCGGGTACGAGATCAGGGTTCTCGGACTGCATCGACTGGTATTTGGACGGGCACTTGACGAGGATGTTGTCAGTGGCAAAAACCCCGTCGCTGCCGTCGTAATGACCTTCCAGGATGATCTCCGAGTGGGGGTTGAAGAAGAGGTCGGGGAGCACGCCGACGTAGGTGGCCGGCATCTGCGGGCTGCCGGGCGCGATGCCCGGCACGTCAGCCTGCTTGTCGCCCAGGCTGAAATGAGAAAGCGTTGAACCATCCTCCCGGCGGAAACTGTCGGGAGCCAGGGCCCCGGCGACCCGCAGGGTTTGGCCGTCGCTCAGCCTGGGATCTTCGACGAATTCGCTGACGGTGACAAAATACAGCGTGTTGCCCGGGAAGGCTGCGTAAACCATGTAGGCTACCGCGAGGGCGATCACGCCGCCGAGGATCAGCAGGCGGGTGCGATGGTTACGCCACGCGGAGCGCTCGGACTCCGCCTCTGCGGCGTGTTCCGCTACGGAAACGGGGCCAGTGTATGGGTCAGTCTGCATGGTAGTCAGGCCAGTCGATGCGGATGGTCTCTACCATTATACCGACCCAATCTGCTGTGATCGGTCCGCGTCGGGTTCGCTCCCGGATTCTGTTATTTGCTGGAGCTCCTGCAGGTCGCGTTGAACCGATTGGCGGCGCCACGACATGTACGCGGCGTAGATGAAGAACACCGCCCACACTACGGCAAAGGCGGCGAACAGGAAAGGCAGATTGTTGGGAGGTACAGTCATTCTAGTCGTAGGTTCCTTGACGACGGATGGCGGACACGGCGTCCTCGGTTCCCCGCAGGGCTACACGTTCCAGCAGCAAATACACGAACAACGCCAGTACTGCGATCAACGAAAAGACCAGGATCCGAGCCATGATCGGCTCGAGGGCGTCATCTGCAGCCTCGGGGCCGATCACCTGCACTGGATGGATCGATCGCCACCACTGGACGGAATAGTACACGATGGGCACGTCTACAAAACCGATGATGCCGACCACCGCCGACCATGCTCGGCCCTGCTGCGGCGTGGGCGCATAGTGGCGGATCATCAGGTAGGCCACGTAGATCAGCCACAGGATCAACGTGGTGGTCAGACGCGGCTCCCAGGTCCACCAGACGCCCCACACCGGACGCGCCCAGATGACTCCGGTGATCAGAGCCAGAGTGACGAACACCACGCCGACCTCGGCGGACGCATGGGCCACGCGGTCCCACATCTCCCCCCGCCGGATGAGGTACCCGATGCCGGCCACGGCGCAAACCAAGAACCCCAGAAAAGACAGGATCGAGATGGGAACGTGGATGTAGAAGATGCGCTGGATGTGGCCCAGCACCTGATCGGTGGGAGCCACCACGAAGATGAGATACCCGTCGACGATGGTCAGGGCCGCCGTTAGCACCAGCAGCCACGCTCGGGGATCTCGGAGGGAGGAACGAATCGAGGATTCCGTTGGGCCACGGCCCGTTATTGCCGCCAAATTACGCTATCCCTCGAACACATACCCGAATATCCACGGGCATATTACCAAAAAGAGCGCGTCGAAGACTACCAACAGGGGGAGCCACCGGGTCCAGACCCCGAGCATGGGCCCACCCTGCAACACCAGGGAAGTGGCCTCGACCGCGGCGATAATCACCGGGACGATCACCGGAAAGAAGAGCACGGGCAAAAGGATTTCCCGGGACCGGGTTTGGGCGGCGATGGCGGCAAAGAAGGTCCCGACGGTGGCAAAACCGATAGTCGCCAACAGGATGATCAGTCCCAGGATCGGAGACAAAGTTGGGAGGTCGAGCATGACTGCGAACACGGGCAGCAGCACGGCCTCGATAACGAGCATGAACGCCAGGGTCCCGAGCATCTTGCCCAGGAAAACGGCGTCACGGCTCACCGGGGCAGCGAGCAGTCCATCCAGCGCCCCCTGTTCAAGCTCGCGAGCGAACGCGCGATTCATCGCCAGCACCCCGACGAAGCCGTAAGCCACCCAGAGCAGGCCCGGCGCCACCGGCGCGAGACTACCCGGCGTTCGGTTGAGACCGAAATTGAAGACCACGACCACGATCAGGCCGAAGATCAGTGCCGAAACGACGGTGTCGCGGGAACGAATCTCCAGGCGAACGTCTTTCCACGCTATGGCCAAGGTCGCGCTGAGCAGCCGCATGGGCGACAGTCCAAATGGGTCGTGTCACCCGTGGGCCGGGCTCGGATCAGATTCGGCAGACGCCGCGTCTGCGCCGCAATCAACCGGCGTCTCAACCGCCAATCGGCCACGGTCCAGCGTTAGAACGCAGTCGGCCCAGGCCTGCCCGATCTCGAAGCTGTGCGTCGTCAGCAGCGCGGTCCTGCCCGACGACGTCCAATCGCGCAGTAACTCGCCCAGCGATGCGACGGAATCGGTGTCGAGGCCCGATTCCGGTTCGTCGAGCAGGAGGACAGCGGGTTCGTGCAGGATGGCACGGGCCACCGACAAGCGCTTTTGCATGCCGTGAGACAGCGTGCGGACGCGCCGGTCCGCGCGGTCGGCAAGGCTCACCTGTTCGAGGACGCCGTCGATGCGAACCTGCGGATGTTTTACGCCGTACAGTTTCGCGTAGAAAGCCAGGTTTTCGCGGCAGGTCAGGTCGCTGTACAGCAGGGTCTGGTGGCCGACAAAGCCGACCAGGGTTCGCGCACGACCGCCCGAACGCCGCATACGCAGGCCGGCGATATGCGACTCGCCCGCGTCGGGGCGCGAAAGGCCCGCCAGGATCCGGAGCAGGGTGGTCTTTCCCGCGCCGTTAGCTCCGAAGAGTACCGCGATCTGACCCCAGGGCACGGAAACGTCGACGCCGCGCAGCACGCTCCGATCACCGTAGTCCTTGCGCACGCCAACCGCCGAGATGGCAGACGAACCGGCCGAGGCGGAGGTCATCGTATTGGATCACCGGTGATGTTCAAAGCGTTCCCGGAGGACCTTTTTATCGAACTTGCCCACGCTGGTTTTGGGTATTTCGTCGATGAACACCACGTCATCCGGAAGCCACCACCGGGCGAAGTCGGGCCGAATGAAGTCCAGTATCGTGTCCTTGGTCAACGGGCCCGACGCTTCCGCTCGCGTCACCACGCAGGCCAGCGGCCGCTCTTGCCACTGAGGGTCGGGCACGGCGATGACGGCGGCCTCCAAGACGTCGGGGTGCGCCATGATGGCGGACTCCAGGTCCACGGACGATATCCACTCGCCTCCGCTTTTCACCATGTCCTTGACCCGGTCGACGATCTGTATGTAGCCATTGGCGTCGATGGTGGCGATGTCGCCGCTGTGGTACCAGCCGTCGATGAAGGTCTCGGCGCTGCGCTCGTCGTCAACGTACTGGTCAGCCACCCACGGGCCTCGGAACCAGAGTTCCCCGCGCTGTTCACCATCCCAGGCCAGGTCGTCGCCGTTTTCGTCGGCCAGCTTCATGTCGATGCCGGGGGCAGTTACTCCCTGGCTGGCATTGAGCTCGAGGCGTTCCACATCAGGAAGGTCATCCAGCCAGCTTCGCCGCCGGTTCACGGAGATCAGCGGCGCGGCCTCGGTCATGCCGTAGGCGTGGACAATTTCGACACCCAGTCGATCGCGGTACGCCTGCAGGACGGCGAGAGGAACCGCCGAGCCTCCGCTGACCACCTGCCGCAGCGACGACAGGTCATATTCGACGCCAGACCGCTGGAGGTAGTCGAGGACGCCGATCCAGATGGTCGGCACTCCGGCGCTGATGGTCACGCGCTCGCGTTCAATCATCTCGCAGATGACGCGCGGGTCCGGACGCACTCCCGGGAAGACCTGCGAGGCGCCGAACATGGTAGCCGCGTAGGGGAAGCCCCAACAGTTGGCGTGGAACATCGGCACGATGGCCATGATCCGGTCGCGTTCCGAAACCGCCAGCATGTCCGCGGTGGCCGCCGTCATGGAATGGAGGTACACGGCCCGGTGGGAATAGGCCACGCCCTTGGGCAAACCGGTGGTGGCGGAGGTGTAGCAGAGGCCCATGGTGGAGTACTCGTCGACATCTGCCGGACGATACTCGGGCGACGCGGCGTCCAGCAGGGTTTCGTAGCACGCGGCGCTGGGCAGCGACGTGTCCATCTCACCTGGGTCGCCGAGGATGATGAAATGCTGCACCGAGGTGAGGCGGTCGGCGATGGCCTCGATCACCGGCGCAAGGTCGGGATCGATCAACAGTACCTTGTCGCCCGCGTGGTTGATGATGTAGACCATGTCATCGGGCGCCAACCGGATGTTGATGGTGTGGGTAATCGCGCCAATGGTCGCCGGGGCGAAATACGCCTCCAGGTGGCGATAGGTATTCCAGGCGAACGTGCCAACCCGGTCACCGTGGCCAACCCCCAACTCGCGCAGTGCGTTGCCCAGCCGCGAGGTACGCTCGAACATATCGGCGTAGGTGTAACGGTGGGTGTCCTCGCCAACACGCGTTACGATTTCCTTGTTCGGGAAGTGGGTTGCCGCGCGTTCCAAAATGCGGTTAGCCAGCAACTCATAGCGCATCGTCATAGCGAATCTCCTGCCGTGGGTCCCACTGTGAGCTTAGTATCGATCGTGGTGTGTCTAATATTTCGTCGCAAGGAACCGATGACATTGCAGCGGTGAAGGATCGCAGTCGATATTCGCTCGGCTCGCGCATCACGGATGCTTGATGCTGACCCCACCGTCGATGGCCCAGGTCTGGCCAGTGACATAGGAGGCGGCCGGTGAGGCGAGATAGACGGCCAGATAGCCCACCTCGATGAGGCGGCCCACGCGAGCGAGGGGAATAGAATCCCCGGCGGACGCGTCGCGCGTCGCGAAAGCCTCCTCGGACATTTGCTCCGGATCGGGGAACGTGCCGGGCGCGATGGCGTTACAGCGGATGCCGAAGGGCGCCCACTCCTGGGCCACGCACTCGGTGAATCGCATCAGGCCGGCCTTGGAGGCGTCGTAAGCAGCGGACATGGGGCGCCCGCGAAATGACGCCCAGCCGCTGATATTGATCACGTTGCCCTGGCCCCGCTCCAGCATGTGGGGGCCGATGGCGCGACAGCCCTGGAAGGCCTCTGTCAGATTGATGTCGACGATGCTGTGCCACTCGGCCTCGGTCATGCCGGGGATATCGCTGCCGGGTAGCTGCGCGACCGGTTTACGGATGGCGTCTCCAACACAGTTGACCATGGTATCGATGTGGCCGAACTCCGCGAGGGTGCGGTCAACGATGGCGTCGGTATCCGCCGCGATGGTCGCGTCACCGGTGAGGGGCAGGCAGGTCCCGCCCATGGCTCTGATTTCCTCTGCAACGCGGTTCACGCCGGTGGAGGTCAGGCCCGTTACCGCCACATCCGCGCCGGCCTGAGCGAACGCCAGGGCGATGCCCTTGCCGATGCCACGACCCGCGCCAACCAGCAGCACTTTCTGCCCCGTTACGTCGAAGATATCCAAACTCATCGGTTCCACTCCTGATGGTGTTGCGCGCGTCGCAGCAGTAATCCTGGCGATTTCGGAGTTCATGGTGCCACACTGATAGTTGCACGGCAACCGCGGCCGGACGGTGGTGCGACTGGCGCTCTGAATTGCAGACGGCCAAGAAAGCCGCGCAATATTGACCGGATGCCTTGCTGAAATCCGAGCCCTGGCGCGACGTCACGCAAGCCGCGGCCCGGGTTCATACGATGGGTGGTCCGGCGTGGCGGATCGCAACGGCGATGGGGTAAAATCGTTGAACGCGATTTTAGCCAGAATGCGAGGTGCGAGACATGCCCAGGGACAGCAATCGGGTCGTGTACCCGCCAGAAGGGTGGACCAACTCGCTGGCCGCGGAATTCATGGGCCCCGACCAATTTGGCAACGGCGAAATGTATGACGTCCATGTTGGCGAGGATCCGCTGATCCGCCTCATTTACGACGAGCGCGACGAGGAAATCACGGTTCGGTGCCTGCGCTGCGAGCAACAATCGCAGGCCGCCGGTCGTTTCACCGCGCACCCCATGATCGGCATCGTCAGCATCAACGCCACCGCGTTGCTGGTTCCCATGAACACGCCACGGATCCTGAGGCACCTGGCAGACCGGCACGAGGAAACGCTTGGCGGAATTGACGATGTGGATTTTTTCAATTGCCTGCTGGACAGTTGCGGCCTGTGACCGGCGCCAGCATGGACGGGGATTCGATCATCGGGAGGTGACCCCTTGCAGTATGACTACATAATCGTAGGCGGAGGATCGGCCGGATGCGCGCTGGCGTCACGGTTGACCGAGGACCCGGACGTGTCGGTCCTGCTCCTTGAAGCCGGCCCGGATTACCCTGATTTCGAGCATTTGCCGATCGACCTGAAAGACGGCAACAACGTGTGGCGTTCCGCGTACGGGCCGCACAGTTGGGGTTACCTGGCCAAGGGCACGCCGCAACAGGAAGAGCCCATCATCATCCCGCGAGGCAAGGCCATGGGCGGTTCGTCCAGCATCAACGGCCAGGTGCTGTTCCGCGGAGTGCCGGAGGACTACGATAACTGGGCAATTTGGGGGAACGACGAGTGGTCGTTCACCAAAGTGCTGCCGTATTTCCGCCGCCTGGAAAACGACCTCGACTTCGGCGGCGACGATTTCCACGGCAACTCGGGCCCGATTCCGGTGCGGCGGTACAAGCGCCATGAGTGGCTGCCTGTCGCTGAAGCGTTTTACGACACGTGCCGGGAACTGGGGTTTCCGGAAGATGCCGATCAGAATCATCCCGACTCGTTCGGCGTGGCGGCGCGGCCCCTGAACAACATCGACGGCGTCCGGATGAGCACCTCTTTGACCTACCTGTCGCTGGCGCGCCACCGCATGAACCTTACGGTGCGGGGGAACGTGGTTACCCGGCGGGTGCTCTTCGAGGGCAAGACCGCCGTCGGCGTCGAAGCGGAGAGTGGCGGCGAGGTATTCGAGGTCTACGGCGACCAGATTATCCTGAGCGCAGGGGCCATCGGATCGCCTCAGATACTCCTGCTTTCGGGCGTGGGACCGGCGGACCATCTCCAGGAAATGGGCATACCGCTGGTGCACGAGCTCACGGGAGTTGGCGAGAACCTGCGGGACCACCCGGCGGTGTTCAGCCTGTTCCGGGGTGTGGGCGACCCCCCCGATCTGGACGCGCCCAGCATCCAGGTCGCATTGCGCTACAGCCCGGAGGGCACGGGCACCCGGGGCGACATTCAGCTTTCGCCGATCCTGATGACCAGCGAGCATCGCCCGGCCAGCGTGAACATCGAAACGGACGATTTCCACTTCGGGTTCAGCGCGGCGCTACAGAACGCGTCCACTGCCGGACGCCTGCGCCTGGCCTCCACCGACCCGCACGTCCAGCCGGACCTGTTCTACGACTACCTGTCGGATCCGGTGGACCGCCAGCGCCTGCGCGCGGCCGTGCGGCTGGGCTTGGAAATTGCTGAGCAGCCTACCTTCAGCGAGTTCGTAGTGGAGCGTCTGTCTCCCACGGACGAAGACCTGGCCTCGAACGCTGAGCTGGATCAATGGATGCTGCGCAACGCTTACACCCAGCACCACTCGTCGGGCACCTGCAAGATGGGTCCCGGCTCGGATCTGGACGCGGTGGTCGACCAATACTGCCGGGTCTACGGCATGGAGAACATACGCGTCGTCGACGCGTCGGTTATGCCCGACGTGATCCGCGCGAACACCAACGCCACTACAATAATGATTGCAGAGCGGGCTGCAGACTTCATCAAAGAAGGCAAGTAGCGTTATTTCCTCCCTAAACCCGCACTGCGACCGACTTACGCGCACCACTTAACTCCCGGCGGCAACCAAAGCAACAGAGGACGGCACCAAGCGATGACTACTTCGGCAACTCGGATTGAACGCGACTCCATGGGTGAGATGGAGGTCCCTGCCGACGCCCTGTACGGTGCGTCGACCATGCGGGCAGTTTTGAACTTTCCCATCAGCGACCTGCGCTTCCCCCGGCAGTTCATACGTGCCCTTGGGCTCATAAAACAGGCGGCGGCCCAGACCAACATGGACTTGGGTGTCCTCGACCCCACGGTCGGGAACGCCATCGTCCAGGCGGCCCAGGAGGTCGTGGACGGCAAGCACGACGATCATTTCGTGCTGGACATATTTCAGACTGGATCCGGCACCTCGACCAACACCAACGCCAATGAGGTGATCGCCAACCGGGCTTCGCAAATCCTGGGCGGCGACCTGGGGTCGCGCCTGGTGCATCCCAACGACAACGTCAACCTTGGCCAATCTTCTAACGACGTTATTCCCACGGCGATCCACCTGGCGGCGCTGCTGGGGCTGAACGAGGACCTGGCGCCGGCGTTGGAGTCACTGCGATCGGCGCTGCAGGCGAAATCCGACGAGTTCTGGCCGATCATCAAAACGGGAAGAACGCACCTGCAGGACGCGACCCCGGTCCGGCTCGGCCAGGAGTTCAGCGGTTACGCGGGCCAGGCGCAATACAGTGTCACCCGGGTGAGGCGGGCGCAGGAAGCGCTGGCGGAAGTGGCCCTCGGCGGAACCGCGGTGGGCACCGGCGTGAACACGCATCCGGAGTTCTCGCAGCGAACCTGTGCCAGGCTGGCGGAAATTACCGGGGTTTCCATCCGTGAAACTGGCAACCACTTCCAGGCACAGTCGGCCCTGGACGGGATCGTCGAGGCCAGCGGCCAACTGAAAACCGTAGCTATCAGCCTGCACAAGATCGCCAACGACATCCGGTTCCTTGGCTGCGGGCCCCGCGCCGGATTGGGCGAGATCAACGTGCCCGAGGTACAGCCGGGCAGCAGCATAATGCCGGGCAAAGTCAACCCGGTGATTTCGGAATCAGTGATCCAGGTCGCCGCGCACGTCGTCGGCAATGACGCGGCGGTTGCGCTGGCCGGGGCTGGCGGGTATTTCGAGCTGAACACGATGATGCCCCTGGCCGCGTACAACCTGCTCCAGTCGGTGTCGCTGCTGGCGGCATCGGCCAGCAATTTCGCGGAGCAGTGCGTGGTCGGAATCACCGCGACGGATACCGGACCCGCCATGGTCGAAAAGGGCCTGATGCTGGGAACGGCGTTGGCGCCGTCCATCGGCTACGATGCGGCCGCGGGTATCGCCAAGAAGGCGGCGGAAACCGGCAGCACCATCCGCGAAGTCGCGCGGAACGACACCGCCCTGAGCGAAGCGGAACTCGACGCGCTGCTCAATCCCGAGGATATGACGAAGCCGAGCCTGGAAGTCCGGGGTGGCGGCGGCTAGAACTGAACATGGCCCGGCGATGAGCGTGTGAAGTGTCCCCTGCCGGGAGCGTTCCGGCGGGGGCAGTCGGGCGAGCCGGGTACCATTTCGATGACGCAATCGAAAGCAGGCGGGGCTTTCAACAGCCCAAGTTTGACAGTGCCGTTCAATGGTGTTCTACGGCCATCCATTACACAGTAATTCGTGAATTGCTGAAGGCATCCGTTTGACAAATACGTTCCAAACAGTGTAGATTCTAAACACTTTCCATATATGCGCAGAATGCTAATCGCTCTGATTTTTTGAAGTTCAGCCTGCTCCCTCAGTCCTAACTGACGCTTTGATGCGGCTTGCCGGCACCGGCGGGCCGTGTCTTCGTGTCTGCTCATGAACGGCGGAGGAGCAGGCAAGTTTTCGTTAATCACCCACCGCGCACCCGTCAGGAGGGTCGTTTTATGGTCTTGACCCGTAAACGCTCAGGCAGGAACGAACGCGGTCTGTCCGCTCGTGATGTGAAAACCTACTCGGATTCCAGCATCGCGAACGTTCTGGACGTGCCCAACCTCATTCGAAGCCAGATCGAGTCATTCGACTGGTTCAAGACAAATGGACTGGCAGAGACCTTCCGAGATTGCTCACCCATCGTCGCCGGCATAACCCGTCGATTCGCCAATGGAGAGGGGTCGCGCCGCGCCGAGCGGTTCGAGTTGTATTTCCTGGACCATTGGTTCGACGCGCCGCAGTTCAGTCCGGAAGAGTGTCGGGAGCGAGAGATTACCTTTTCCCAGCCGCTGTACGTCAAAGCACAGCTGAGGGACCAGGAAACGGGCGAGATCACCGAATCCGATATTTTCTTCGGTGACGTGCCGATGATGACCGACACTGGCACGTTCATCATCAACGGCGCCGAGCGGGTCCTGGTCAGCCAACTCCAACGGGCGCCTGGCGTGTATTTCGAACGCGAGCCCTCCCAGGACCCGGCGTGTCCCGAGTGCGGGAAGCTGGAAAACTGGTACTACAAGGCCCGGATATCGGCCAGCCGTGGCGCCCGCATCGAGCTTTCGACCTGGACCCATTACTACGCGCGGCGACGTAACTTGCCGGAGACCATCACGGTCAGCGTGGACCGGCGTCGCCGGATGGGCGTGTCCACGTTCCTCTATGCGCTGGGGATCGTCAGCGCCGAGGAGATGAGGGCGCTCTTTGAGAACGTCGACAACCACGAGTGCCGCCGTTTCGTAGCCGGCGCGGAGCCGGCAGAAGACAGGGACTACAACCCGAAGGACGAGGAGCTCAGGTCTCTATGGGACCGCATGCACCCCGACCGCGAGTTTGACAGCCAGCAGGCATATCGGATCGGCCTGGCGCAGCGGAACCTCTACAAGTGGCTGCGCCCGGGTGAGCCGGCCGTACAGGTTGATGCCGCGTGCACGTTCGTACTCAACCATTTCTACGATGGTCGCCGTTTCGACCTGGGAGAAGTCGGTCGGATCAAGGTGGACCAACGCCTGGGCCGGTCAACTTCGCAGATCCTTTCCGACCACCAAAAGAACATACTTGATCTCGTGCGCGGCCACGCCGAACAGGGCGAAGGACCCACGCCTGCGGAAATTTTCGCGGCGTCGGGCCGGGAACACCGGATACTCTCGGACCGTGACGTAGAAGCCCTCATCAACTACGGCTACCTGGCGCGCGGGGCCGACCGACGGATCGTGCCCATAGACGTGTTTGAAGGCCTGTCGGACGAAGAACAGTCCATCCACGTGGAGACCTACGACGCGGCCAACGCCGGTACGCTCCTGTCCCTCATTGGCACGCAGGTGGACGGCGGTCTGACAGTCCGCGTCCAACAGCAGGTCACCGAAAACCTGGGAGAGCCGGTGGCCATCGCCACCCAGCCGATCTTCGGCGGTTCGGCGTCGGACGACGCCATCACCCGCGGCGAAGTCTCCATCTTGAAGAGCCGTTTCCTGGCCGATGAAAGCATCGTCGAAGCCGGGCAGCTGATTTACGCCGAGCGCGTCAGCCAGGGACCCCTGCAGTCGTGGCAACTCACTCCCGTTCGGGCGCGCGCTTCGCGCATCGTCGGTGTGGTGACTGAGGTCAATTGCGGCCCCAACGGCAACATGCACCGCGTACGAGTCAACCTGCCGGGCATCGAACTGGACGAGCGCCGAGTGCTCGATTTGATGGACATAATCGACACGCTGGAGGCTTTGATCACCCAGCATGTCGGCAACGGCGAGCCCCGGGACAACATTGACCACCTGGGCAACCGCCGGGTGCGCGTGGCCGGTGAGCTCATGCGCGACCAGGTGCGGATCGGCCTGTTGCGCATGCACCGCATGTTCCAGGACCGGGTGGGCCGACTTGAAAAGCCTGAAGACGCCGTGCCGGCGAAGCTTGTCAACGTCCGGCCGGTTACCGGCGCCATCAGGGAATTCTTCGGCGGCGACAAGCTGTCGCAATTCATGGACCAGACCAATCCCCTGGCGGAGCTGACCCACAAGCGTCGCCTCTCGGCGCTGGGTCGCGGCGGCCTCACCCGCGAACGCGCGGGGTTCGACGTGCGTGACGTGCACGCGTCCCACTACGGACGCATCTGCCCCATCGAAACACCGGAAGGCGCCAACATCGGCTTGCTGAGCAGTCTCGCGGCCTACGCCCGCATCGATCGGCTGGGGTTCATCGAGACCCCCTATTGGCCTGTTATCAAGCAATTGTGGCTGGGTGACTGCCGAACTCCCGGATTGCCGGGATATTTCGACCCGATGGGCCACACGGTGGCGTCCGACGTAAAAACCCGCAAGGGCGAGGTCATCATCAAAGCGGGCGATACGATCACGGACGAACACTGGCGCCGTCTCCGCCGGCTCTCGGGCGACCTCGCCATCGATGTCGCACCGTTCGTGGACACGCGACCGGAGAGCGTCCAATACCTGACGGCCGACCTGGAGGAACAGTATCGGATCGCGCAAGCCAATTCCGGCTTTGACGACCTGTTCCAATTCACCGACGAGTTGGTCGAGGTAAGAGAGGGAGACAACTACCGTTTGGCTCCGCCGGCCACGGTGGAATACGCCGACGTATCGCCCCTGCAGATCATGAGCGTGTCGGCCGCGTTGATCCCATTCCTGGAGCACGACGACGCCAACCGCGCCCTCATGGGTTGCAACATGCAGCGGCAAGCGGTACCCCTGCTCCAGCCCCAGGCGCCCATCGTGGGCACCGGAATCGAAAGCCGCGTCGCGAGGGACAGCGGGCAGGTATTGCTGTCCCGCGTCCGGGGGTCGGTGGTGTCGGTGAACGGCCGCGAGGTAATGGTCGTCGACGACGCCGGCCTCGAGCACGCGCATCGGCTCATCAAATTCGCGAGGACCAACCAGGGCACCTGTCTGAACCAGCGGCCCGTCGTCCAGAAAGGGGACCACGTCAACGTGGGAGACACGCTGGCGGATAGTTCGTCCACAGACGGCGGCGAGCTGGCTTTGGGTCAGAATGTGCTGGTGGCGTTCATGTCGTGGGAAGGCTACAACTACGAGGACGCCATTATCATCAGCGAACGGCTGGTGAAGGACGACCAGTTCACCTCCGTGCACATTGAGAAGTACGAGGTCGAAAGCAGGTCGACCAAGCTGGGTGACGAGGAAATCACCCGGGACATCCCCAACGTGGGCGAAGGCAACCTCAGGGACCTGGACGAACGCGGGATAATCCGGATCGGCGCGGACGTCGGCCCCGGAGACATCCTGGTCGGCAAGGTCACGCCCAAAGGCGAAACCGAAATGACGGCCGAGGAACGCCTGTTGCGCGCCATCTTCGGCGAAAAATCCAAGGACGTACGGGACACGTCCCTGCGGGTTCCGCACGGTCAGCGCGGCAAGGTCATCGGCGTCAAGGCGCTGAGCCGCGAAAAGCGCGGCGACGAGCAGCCCGGGGACCAGCTTCCTCCGGACGTCAACGAGGCGATACGGGTCTGGGTCGCCCAGACGCGCAAGATTTCCGTCGGCGACAAGATGGCGGGGCGACACGGCAACAAGGGAGTCGTGTCACGCATCCTGCCGGAAGAGGACATGCCGTTCCTTCCCGATGGCACCCCGGTCGACATCATCCTCAATCCCATCGGCGTGCCCTCCCGCATGAACCTGGGCCAGGTGCTGGAAAGCCACCTGGGATGGGCGGCGCGGAGCCTGAACTTCCAGGCCCTGACGCCCGTGTTCGAAGGAGCGGACGACAACAACATCGAGGACTCCCTGTCGCGCTGGTGGTTCGCCGAGCAGGCGAAGGCTGCCGACAACAGCGCTGGCCCCGAAGGCGAAATCGACCTCAAAAAGGTCTACGCCTGGCTGCGGGAGCAGGGCTTCGATCCTGAAGCGATCTACGACGAATCTCAGCAGGGCAGGGCGCGTGAAGCGTGTCTGTTCCTCTGGCTGCGGGACGTGGCCGGGGAGAATCCCGACGGGCTCAGCCTGCCGGAACTCCACCAGATGGCGCTGGACGTGCACCGCGACAAGCTCATATCGCCGCCCACGTTTGCCAAGTTCCAACTCTTCGACGGCAGGTCCGGCGAGGCATTCGACCAGCCGGTGGCCGTCGGAAGCATCTACATGCTGAAATTGATCCACTTGGTGGAAGACAAGATCCACGCCAGGTCCACCGGCCCCTACTCGATGATCACGCAGCAGCCCCTGGGCGGGAAAGCCCAATTCGGCGGCCAGCGTTTCGGAGAGATGGAGGTCTGGGCACTGGAAGCCTACTCGGCCGCGCACAACCTCCAGGAGGTGCTGACGATCAAATCCGACGACGTAACCGGTCGGGTAAATACCTACGAGTCCATCGTCAAGGGCAACCCCATCACCCAACCCGGCATCCCGGAATCCTTCAACGTCTTGCTCAAAGAGCTCCAGAGCCTGGGGCTGAACGTGAGGCTGGAGGACGAAGAGGAGCAGGAAGACGGCAGCCTGGGTCTGCCTGGCGAGGACGACTATCTCTTCACCGCGGAGGTCAATTAGATTATGGTCAGGATGCTGGACAACCGCGAAGCAACTTCATCCGATTTCAACGCCATACGCATTTCCATAGCCTCGCCCGAACAGATCGCCGGGTGGTCTTCCGGCGAGGTGCAGAAGGGCGAGACGATCAACTACCGAACGCAGCGGCCCGAAAAGGACGGTTTGTTTTGCGAGCGAATCTTCGGACCCACCAAGGACTGGGAATGCCAGTGCGGCAAGTACAAGCGCCAGAAGTACAAGGGCGTCGTGTGCGACCGCTGTGGGGTTGAGGTCACGCGTGCCAACGTCCGGCGCCAGAGGCTGGGGCATATCGCCCTGGCCGCTCCCGTGGCCAACATCTGGTTCGTGAAAAACACGCCCAGCGTGATGAGCCTGGCCCTGGACCTCAAACTTTCGGACCTCACGCGGGTGCTCTATTACTCGGCGTATGTGATCAACCAGGTCGACATCGACCTGATGCGCGAGCAGTTGCAGCGGCACAGCACCGAGGTCGACGAACTGCGGGAAGGACCGTTGTCGGTTGCGTACGGCGCCTGGCAGCGCATTGCGGACCGCGTGGGCGATTGGGCGCTGGAAGGCAGCCTGCACGAAGCGGTGTCGATCATCACCGCGCCGTCGCAAACGTTGCCCCAGGCGGTTGCGGGGGCAAAATCGGCGCTGGATCGACTGGCCAGTGTCGCGGACCCCGCGGAAGGCGATCTCACGGCTGACCTGGAAATCCTGCTGAACCTGGCTGCGGAAGGAATGAAAGCCGAGCGCGCTGCCTACGAAGTTGGCCAGTTGCTCCTGGCGGAAGGGGTCATCGACTCCCCCGACAAGCTGGCCATGGCAGCGATCGAAGGTGACCAGGTCGCAGTGGCGATCTCCGGCCTTCACCACGGCAGCCTGCCCATCTCGGAAGCTTTGGCGCAGCAGTCTTCCCGCTCCCAGGCAGTCGTTGACGCTTTCAACGCGTGGCGCGGTGATCCCACCGAGGAACGGCAGGATGACCTAGTTGACGCGGTGGAACGACTGCGCGACGACATCACGATCGTCTACGACGAGGCGTTGGCGCCTGCCGTCAGCGGAGTGGCCGCCGCGGTGATCGGCGTCGGTTCTGCGTCCTTTGGACCCACCGCGCAACAGCCGCTGTCGGACGATCTCGCAGAGATTGAACATGCTTTGACGACCGTCGAACAGGCGGTGCGCAGCTGGAACTACCGCCGTTCTGACGACAACCCCGAGGGACGCGGCTGGAATCTGCCCGCGTTCAATGCGCTGCTAGACCGCTTGCAGCCGGACAGCACCGACATGAAAGTGATCGGCGAACTGGAAGACCGCATCGAGTTCATTCAGACCGACATCGCGCCGGACGACCAGCGGAAGGAAATCTCGCTGTGGCGCCGGCAACTGCCGATACTGCGCGACCTGCTCGGGGTGGTCGACGATTACCTCCTGCGTGCCGTGTCCGAACGACGCAAGGAAGCCGTTGACCTGGTCCAGGCCATGCGCTGGCTCCGTTGGGATCCTTCCCAGCGGCCGCGCAGCGTGGACGTGGAATGGCTGTGGGACGATCTCAAATTGCCCGCGGCAATGCGCAACGAGACCGAATTGCCGGACGAGTTTTACATCGCCCGCAGTGGTTCGCCGGGCCTGCATCTCACCACCCTTTCCACCAGCCGTTACGACCGGCTGAAGCCCTTCTGGGGCGAGGCTTTCGACGCCGAGATGGGCGCGGAGCCGATGCTGGAATTCCTGAAGCTTCTGGATACGGACCTAGACCAGGAGCGGTACTACACCGAGCTGGAAATGCGGGCCACCTCCTCGCAGATCCGTACCAAAGCCGGCAAGCGGATGCGCCTGCTGGAGACCTTCCGGCGCAGCGAAAACCGGATGCAGGACATGATCATGACCGTCCTGCCCGTGCTGCCGCCAGAACTGCGCCCGATGGTGCAGTTGGACGGCGGCCGGTTCGCAACCAGCGACCTGAATGACCTATACCGGCGCGTACTGTCCCGGAACCACAGGCTCAAGCGCTTCGCCAGCATGCGCGCTCCGGGTCTGATGATCCGGAACGAGAAGCGGATGCTGCAGGAGGCGGTCGATTCATTGATCGACAACGGCCGGCAGGGCAAAGCCGTCAAGGGCAAGCGCGACCACGCGCTGAAGTCCCTGAGCGACCTGCTCAAGGGCAAACAGGGAAGGTTCCGCCAGAACCTGCTGGGCAAGCGCGTGGACTACTCCGGCCGTTCCGTGATCGTTGTTGGCCCCGAGCTGAAGATGGACGAGTGCGGTCTGCCCAAGCGGATGGCCCTGGAGTTGTTCAAGCCGTTCGTGATGCACCGCCTCGTGTTGAGCGCTCTGGCGCCCAACATCAAGGCCGCCAAGCGGATGGTCGAGCGTTCCTCGCCCGAGGTCTGGCACATCCTTGAAGACGTCATCAAGGACCGGCCGGTGATGCTGAACCGGGCGCCCACGCTGCACCGGTTGGGCATCCAGGCGTTCAAGCCGGTGCTGATCGAGGGGAGCGCTATCCAGTTGCACCCGCTGGTCTGCTCGGCGTTCAATGCCGACTTTGACGGCGACCAGATGGCGGTGCACGTGCCGCTGTCGGCCATGGCGGTTTACGAAACCGGGTCGGTCATGCTGAGCACCAACAACATGCTGTCCCCGGCCTCGGGCGACCCGCTGGTCGCGCCCACCCTGGACATGGTGATGGGCTGCTACTACCTGACCGAGCTGGTCACGGGCGCCAAGGGCGCCGGTGGCGTGTTCTACGATATCGACGAAGCTCGCATCGCGTACTCGGACGGGCAACTGGACCTGCGCGCGCCGGTCACGGTGCTGAAGGTGTCCGGCGCGGAGGGCAAGCTTGAGACCACCATGGGGCGTCTCATATTCAACGAGACGATACCCAACGCCCTGGGTTACAAGAACCAACTGATGGACCGGGGCGCCATCAAGGACCTCACGTCCGAACTGTATCGCAACCTGTCCAACGAAGAGACGGCGCGAGCCCTGGACAGCATCAAGGAGATGGGCTTCTACTACGCGACCAAGTCCGGAATCACCATCGCGATCAACGACATTCAGGTGTCGGAGCGCAAGCGGGACATCCTCGACTCTGCCGGCCAGAAAGTGGCCGAGCACGAGGACAACTTCATGATGGGAATGATGACGGAGGAGGAGAAGTACGAGCGCATCATCGATACCTGGACGGAAGCGTCCGACGACATGCAGCAGGTGGTGGAGTCGGAGATGGCCAACTACGGCGGCGTAGCCGTCATGGCCAAGTCGGGCGCCAAAGGTAACATTTCGCAGATCAAGCAGATGGCCGGCATGCGTGGCCTGATGAGCGACCCTGAAGGTCGCATCATCGAACGCCCAGTCAAGTCCAGCTTCCGCGAAGGCTTGACGGCGCTGGAGTACTTTATCTCCACCCACGGCGCTCGCAAGGGTCTCACCGACACCGCGCTGCGGACCGCAGACAGCGGCTACCTGACCCGGCGGTTGGTCGACGTTTCCCAGGAAGTGATCGTCCAGGAGTCGGACTGCGAATTCGCGGAGCCCTTCTACGTGGAGCCCAGGCCCGATGACCCGACGCTTTCCAATCTACCGGAACGCATCGTGGGCCGTATGGCCGGAGACGTAATCGCCGATCCGACCAGCGGCGAGATCATTGTCGACCGCAACGAGATGATTGACGAGGCCTTGGCTACGGCCATCCGCGACGCCGGTATCGACCGGATACCGGTTCGGTCGCCGTTGACCTGCCAGACCCGTCGCGGCATCTGCCAGATGTGCTACGGGAGGCTTCCGGCCACCGGACAACTCGTCGAGATCGGACAGGCGGTGGGCGTTATCGCCGCCCAGAGCATCGGCGAGCCTGGCACCCAGTTGACGATGCGTACCTTCCACACGGGAGGCATCGCCGGGTCCGACATCACCACGGGTTTGCCCCGGGTGCAGGAGTTGTTCGAGGTGCGGCCGCCCAAGGGCGCGGGCGTGCTGACGCACATCGACGGGGCCATCGCCATCGAGGAAGATCCCAACGGATCGCGGCGCATCCGGGTCACCTACGACGAAGAGGAACGCCACGACTACGCCCTGCCTTCCGGAGCCATTCGGCTGGTGGAACGGGGCGAGCCGGTCGAGGAAGGCAAGTTGCTGGCCGTGGTGCTGAACACCGCCTCCTCCCCCTCGGCCAACGGCGATGGGGAGTCGAGCACCGCGCTGGCAAACACCGACGTGGTGCACGAGATCCGGTCAGATTTCCAGGGCGAGGCTGAGGTGACCTCAGACGGGGTCACCGTCGTGTGGCGCGAGGAAGAGTCCCGCGTTTACGACGTCAGTTCCCAGATGACGCTCAAGGTCGCGGACAACCAGCAGGTGATGGCCGGCGACGCGCTGGTCGACGGCCCGTTAGACCTCCGCGAACTGCTGGACATCCGGGGCCTTGAAGGTCTGCAGCACTACCTGGTCGACGAGGTGCAGGAGGTTTACCGCTCTCAGGGCGTGAGCATCCACGACAAGCACATTGAGGTCATCCTGCGCCAGATGCTGAGGCGGGTGCAGGTTGAGACGGCCGGCGACACCGAGTTCATCCCCGGCGACGTGGTGGACAAGTTCCGGTTCCAGGACCAGAACGCCCAGGTACTGGCCGAAGGCGGCGAACCGGCGACTGCGAAGACTCTGTTGCTGGGCGTTTCCAAGGCCGCTCTGACCACGGATAGCTTCCTGTCGAAGGCCTCCTTCCAGGAAACCACCAAGGTCCTCACCATGGCCGCGGTCGCCAGCGACCGGGACTGGTTGCGTGGTCTCAAGGAGAACGTGATCATCGGTCGGTTGATACCGGCCAGGCTGGAGTCCCTGCTCAAGGCGGAGAACGACTTCGCGCTCCGTGAGGCCATGGACGAATTCGGTGGGGAACTGGCGCCGTCCTGGCTCTCCGGCGAAGGAGAAATACCAGGCGAGTTCGCCGTCCTGGAAGGCGCGGAGGAAATGATTGACGAGGAACTGATCGCTGGACAGGCCCCGGCGCCGCTCGGCGGCACGGGCATCGGCGATGCCGGCTTCCAGATCAGGACCGCGGAAGAAGAGGACGAACTGGCGCGGCGGGCGCAATCACTGACGGACAATGACTCCGAAATCGATCTGGAGGTGGAGAGGACCGCGTCGCGGATCTTCTCGCCGTTCGAAGAAGAGCAAGAGGACGTCCCGCGCCTGTAACCGGCGAAAAACACGCAGGTACTCAGTAGGGGCGAACCAAAATTCGCCCCTACGTTCATGCTGAAGGAGACCTCGAGACCATGGACCTTTCCGTCAATCTGGCTCCGTGCAAGTCTGAAGGATTGCGGTTGACCAATCCCGTGATGATCGCGTCGGGCACCTTCGGATACGACGGGTATGGGCGTGGGCTAGCCCCGGACGCTCCATTGGCGTCGCTGGGCGCCGTATTGCCCAAGACTTTCACCCGCAATCCGAGGCTGGGCAACCCGGAACCACGCTGGTTTCCCGCGTCATTCCGGGAGGGCCTGGAGGCAGGGGACACCACGTTGCTGAACTCGGTGGGTCTGACCAATCCCGGGATAGAAGCGGCAATGGCAAGCCTCGCCTCGGGCTGGGCCGGGTCGAACGCAAATTTCGTCATCAGCATCGCCGGCGATTCTTTGGAACAATGGGAGGAGATGACCGCGTTCACCCGTGGGGCCACAGGGTTTTCCGCGATCGAACTTAACCTGAGTTGCCCGAACGTGGACGATGGCGCCATGTTCAGTCACTACCCACACCTGACGGAGGCGGCGATCGCCGGGGTGCGGCGCCAAACGGATTTGCCGATCCTGGCGAAGCTGTCGCCAAACGTCCCTGATATTACCGAAATCGCCCACGCCGCCGTTGGAGCCGGCGCCGATGCGCTGACGATCTCCAACACCGTGCCGGCCATGCACATCGACGTGGAGACTGGGCGGGCCGCGTTGGGCACCGGGTACGGAGGATTATCTGGGCCGGCGTTGCGTCCCATCGCCATGGCGCTGGTGCACAAGGCGGCCCAGGCGGTGGACGTCCCGATCATAGGCGTCGGCGGCATCATGACCGGGCGGCACGCGGCCGAGTATCTGATGGCGGGCGCGACGGCGGTCCAAATTGGCAGCGCCAACCTCGCCGACCTGAATGCACCGTTTCGGATATTGTCCGAACTCGAAGAACTGCTCGCCCGCTGGGAAGTGGACAGCGTGCGCCAGATCATCGGCGCCGCCCGGTGGGACTAACCCACTGCACTCTCGGGCCGGAAGCGTTACCAGGCGGTACGCAGCACCGCCTCCAATTCCTCGGCACCGTTGACCGGCCGCACGTTGCGGTGCAGTCCGAAATCGGTCATGGCGTCGTGGGCGATCTGCGGGATGCCGTCCGCCGGGACGCCGACATCCCGTAAACGTACAGGGAGGCCCACGGCCTCGAAAAACCCGGTTACCGCCGCCGCTGCTGAATCGGCAGCCTCCTGGTCGTTATCGCCCGGCTCGCGGACACCCAGGGAGTCTGCCACCCGGGCCTGCCCGGCGGTGTTGAAGTCGCGATTGAACCGCATCCCGGGTCCGGTGGTAATGGAGTAGGCCGAGCCGTGGTCGCACTCCGCATAGCGGGTATCCAGGCTGTGCGCCAGGGCGCTCACCACGCCGAGCGCGGATCCGCTGGCTCCGGTATCCCATGCGCGGTTGTACATGAATGACGCCACGCACAGGTTGACGCGAGCTGTACCGTCGTCGTCTGTTTTGCGAACCAGCGGGAGATTCTCGACCAGCAAACCCAGCGATGAAAGCAAATCGGCAGCGGCCATCGCGTTGACCCGGGGCGCCTGAAGCGCGCTGACCACGCCGCTGAACAAAGAACCCGACGCGCTGATGCAGAGATCCGCCGGGGCGGTCAGCAGGGCATCGGAATCCCAGATCACAGCCTCCGGACGGGTCTTGGGATCGAACAACTCCAGGCGGTGGCCGGTGTCCGCGTCGATGACGGCGGTGCCGGCCCGCGTCGCGGCCGTGGTGGGTGTGGTCAGGACCAGAATGTTGGGAATCTTCGGCTCCATCAAGCGCGGACTGATCGGGGGTTGCCCCTCGGGATACTTGGTCGCGTGGTCGCGCGGGTGGCCTCCCTCGGCCAGCATGATGATGATTGCCCTTGCGGTGACCACGGCGCTCCCACCACCCACGGCGATAATCAAGTCGGTGCCGACCTCCCGGGCCATGGCTGCGCCCTGCATCACCGACGGCACGGGCGATCCGGCTTGCACGCCGTCAAAGACTCCGGCCGGCTCCTGACCCAGGGCCTCGCTCACTCGCTCCAGCAGGTCGGTGCGCGTGGCCACAGAGCGACCACAAACTACGAAAGGCCGGGTCGCTCCAGCCCGGTTTACGGCTGCCGACAGGTTGGACAACGCGCCGTCGCCGGCGAAAACGCGAACGGGGTAGGCTACATGGCGGAACTGAGGTACTGTGGTCATAAAACACTCTGAGTCGAAGGTTTGGCGACCGGACGCAGCGGGCCGCGGTTAGCAGTGTACTACCTGCGTTTCGAGCCGGCCACGAAGGTCTGATAAAATCGATCGCGTAACATGTCTGACCGCCAATCATCATCATCCGCACGAACGCTGCCGGCCCGGCTGGCGCGATACCGCAGCCAGGCCCTGCGGCTGCAGGATTCCGCTCGCGTGGCCATGCAACGCGGGCAGTGGAGCCATGCCGAAGACCTCATCTGGGGCAGCCTGATTGCGGCGTCGCGCGGCGTCGCGCTGTGGTATGGCGCAGAGGCGGGCGACGACGCTGGGCTTCGGGCGTTCGTGAAGCGCGTCGGCGATGAGGAGAAAGACCGATACATCCGCGACGCGTTTGACCACCTTTCGGCGCTGGCGGATGCCGCCGAGCGGGTGCGCGACAGGCGGACCCGGGTGGACTATCTGATCCTGGCAATGGATGACCTGGATGAGGGCATCGACCGGCTGGTGGCTCGAATACCTGGTGGCGACGACCCGCTGCCCTCCGCCGATCCTGATGACGACGTTGCCGATTTTGGCGGGTGAGACTTGGCTACAGACGGCATATTACAGGTACAGCGGCGGCCCGGGGCGGACCGTAACGATCCGGCTGACGCACGCGTGGTCGAGGTGGGGACCGTAGCGATTGAGACCCACGGGTGCAAGCTGAACCAGGCGGACAGCGCAGTGCTGGCGCAGGAGTTTGCGCGAGCGGGCTACAGGCTGGTGGAGCAGCGTCGCGACGCTGACATCATCGTTGTGAACACGTGCACGGTGACCTCCACCGCAGACTCGAAGGCCCGTCAGGCGCTGCGGGCAGCCCACCGGGCCAATCCGGACGCAGTTGTAGTCGCCGCCGGATGCTACCCCGAGCGAGCCGCCGAGGACTTGCGGCGCATCCCCGAAGTGTCCCTGGTGATCGGCAACCGGTCGAAACCGGACCTGGTGGCGATGGCCACGACCGAGAGCGCCAGGCAGCGAGGTATTCCGGCGGATGCAGCGGCCCTTGGCGATGGCCCCGCGCCTACGGGCATCCTTCGCCGCAGCCGCGCGATGGTCAAGATCCAGGAGGGTTGCGACCAGGTCTGCGCGTATTGCATCGTGCCCAAGGTGAGAGGCCGCGAACGCGGCATCCCGCCCGATCAAATCGTTGACGCCATCAGAAGGTATTTGGCCGGCGGGTTCAAGGAAGTCACGCTGACCGGTACGCAACTGGGCACCTACGGCTTTGATCTGGAAAACGTGGATTTGCCGGGGTTGCTTGACCGGATTCTGGGTGAGACCGACCTGCCGCGATTGCGCGTGTCATCGCTGCAGGCCCATGAGATCGGCTCGGACCTGCTGAAGCGCTGGCAGAACCCCCGCCTGTGCCCGCATTTTCACGTGCCGTTGCAGAGCGGCAGCGACAGCGTGCTCAAGGCCATGCGCCGGCGATATGATACTGACACGTTTCGAAATGCGGTTACGGCGATCCGGGAACGGGTGCCGGGCGCCGGCATCACCACGGACGTGATTGCCGGTTTCCCGGGCGAAACCGAACGGGATCACGCCGAGGGCCTGGCCCTGGTGCACGAGTTGAAGTTCGCCGACGCCCACGTGTTCCCGTACTCCAAACGCCCCGGCACCTCGGCTCATCATATGGCGGCTCAAGTGCCTCCTTCCGACAAGCGCCGACGCGCCGGTGAGTTGACTGCAGCGGCAGCGGTCGGGTTCACGGAATTCCGCGCCTGTATGAAGGGCCAGGTTCGCCCTGTTCTGTGGGAAACCGCCAAACCTGCGGGCGACGGGTCCATGCTCTGGAGTGGGCTCACGGACAATTATCTACGCGTGGCGGCTGCGGGCAGCCCGGAATTAGGGAACTCGATAACACCCGCCCGGCTGGGCGAATTGAGCGGAAAGGCGCTCCAGGCCCAGGCGCTGGAAGGTTGAGCCACGGACTGCGCCCGGACGCGGATTGGATGATGATCCGGCTGGAAAGTTAACCTCAGTTGGGCCGACCTTTGTGCTCTGCGCCTTACGGTATAATTAACGCCGTCCGGCGGGCGAGAGATCCGGGCTCCCAAAGGGCGCCACTCAATCGCAATATAGCAGCAGTGCCGGACGCCGGTTTATCCGGTTGGACGCCAACCCCGGTCGCCCCTCTCAATATGAAAAACAGCGCCTTCCCCGCGCGGACAAATACGGTCATGCGCGAGGGCCCGATTACCGGCCGGCGCTGAACTCGATAGGTGAATCGATGACAGACGACGTAATCCTGCGAGTGCAGGATTTGCAAACCCACTTTTTCACGCGTACCGGCGTGGTGAAAGCGGTGGACGGCATCAGCTTCGAATTGAAGCGCGGCGAGACCCTGGGCATAGTCGGCGAGTCCGGCTCCGGGAAGAGCATGACCGCATGGTCGATCCTGGGGATGGTCCCGCATCCGGGCCGCATCATCGGAGGAAGCATCAACTATCTGGGAGAAAACCTGCTGGAAAAGAGCCGCGGCGAAATGCGCGACATTCGCGGGTCTGGCATCTGCATGGTCATGCAGGACCCGCTGACTTCCTTGAACCCGGTGTTCACGGTTGGCGATCAACTGGTCGAGTCGTTGCGCCTGGAGTACAACGAGCCCAGGCGGTCGCTGCGTGACCGGGCGATCCGATTGCTGGAAAACGTGCGCATACCCGCACCCGAAGACCGTTTGACCAACTTCCCACACCAGATGAGCGGGGGGATGCGTCAGCGAGTGGTTGGCGCCATTTCCATCTCCCGTGCCCCCAACCTTCTGATCGCTGATGAGCCCACCACCTCCCTGGACGCAACGATCCAGTTGCAATACCTCCGCCTCCTCAAGGACATCCAGGACCAGACGGGCGCCGCGATCATCTTCATCACTCACGACTTCGGGATCGTGGCGAGGATGTGCGACCGCGTCGCGGTGATGTACGCGGGGCGCATCGTGGAACAGTCGGACGTAGAGGACATGTTTGACCGGCCGGCCCATCCGTACACCGAAGCGCTGTTGGAATCCGTTCCCGACCTGGACACGGACGTCGACACGCTGCCTTCCATCGAAGGCCAGCCGCCGTCTCTGGACGCCCTGCCCGAGGGTTGTTCGTTTGCGCCACGCTGTCCGCATGCCTGGGACCGTTGCAAGGACTATCCCCTGGAATTCACGGTGGCGCCGGGCCATGTGTCGCGGTGCTGGAGGGCGGAATAATGGTTACGACTGCCGCTGCGACCGCAGGCGCTGCAACTGGCAACGACGAACACCCGTTGGTCAGGCTGGATGGCATACGTCGCCACTTCCCGGTTTTTCGGGGCAACGTGCTCCGACGACGGACCGGCACGGTCAAAGCCGTGGACGGCATCTCGATCAACATCATGCCGGGCGAGACGTATAGCCTGGTTGGGGAATCGGGCTGCGGCAAGACGACGACCAGCCGCATGTTGCTGATGGCCGACGAGCCCACTGAGGGCAACATCTATTTCGATGACCGGCCGATGAACCAGTTCTCCGGAGCCGAGCGACGCAATTTCAAGGCATCGGTCCAGGCCGTGTTCCAGGATCCGTGGAGCTCCCTGAACCCCAGGATGAGGGTCGACCAGATCATCTCCGAACCTCTGATCACCCACCAACGCCTGGGCCGGTCTGCGGTGCGCGCCCAGGTGCAGGAACTGCTGCAGGTGGTTGGGCTGCACCCGTTCCATGCGGAGCGGTACCCGCACGAGTTCAGCGGCGGGCAGCGCCAGCGGATCGCCATCGCCCGGGCGTTGTCCACGCGTCCCAAGCTGATCGTGCTGGACGAGCCGGTCTCGGCCCTGGACGTGTCGATCCGCGCGCAGATATTGAACCTGCTCAAGGAACTTCAGTCGACCTACGAGCTCAGCTACCTGCTGATCGCGCACAACCTCGCCACCGTGCGCTACATGAGCCACATGGTGGGCGTGATGTACCTGGGCAAGATCGTCGAGGAAGCGCCCCCCATCGAGTTGTTCACCAACGCCCAGCATCCGTACACCCGCGCGCTGATATCCGCCTCGTTGCCCGCCCACCCCAGGCGCCAACGCGAGGAGATAGTGCTTTCCGGCGAGGTTCCATCACCGTTGAACCCTCCATCAGGATGCGCCTTCCACCCTCGCTGTCCGTTCGTCATGGAACGCTGTTCGGTGGACACGCCGACCCTGGTCGAATACACCTCGGGGCATGCTACCGCGTGCCACCTGTACGACGGAGACGCCAGCACCTGCTGACCAATTCGTGCCAGCGCAACGCGCAGGGCATTCACAGCGCCGGCTCCGATGAACATCGGGGTCGGCGCTGTGCTTCCATGGGCGCTTGATTGTCAGATCCGGCGTCGCTGCTCCGCGTCCGTCTTCAAGACTGGTCCATTCCGTAACGTTCGCGGTATCGCGATATCACAAGGTTTTACATATTCGAAATACCGATACGACCGTTAGGTGGAGTATAATTGCCGAGGCGGCATTCGCCGGTACGGCGAACGTGCTTGCGATTATCGCAACGTAACGGGAGAACACAGTTGATTCAGGCGAGCGAACTGGCCCATCCGATCCGGTTGGCGCGCGGGATGTTCTACGGGTGGTGGTTGGCCGTCATCGGCGCCGTGATCATGGTCATCGGCACGGTGCCGCTGTTCCAGGCGCTATCGCTGTGGTTGCCGGTTCTGTCGCAGAACTTCGGCTGGACGCCTTTCCAATTGTCATGGGCGTTCACGCTGACGCGAGTGGAAGGCACGGTGATGGGGCCGATCGCGGGTTGGGGGGTGGACAAGCTCGGACCCCGCAAAATGGTGGCGATCGGGCTGGTGATATTCGGCATCGGGTTCTTCGTCTTCAGCCGTACCGATAGCCTGTGGATGTTCTACCTGTCCTTTGTAATCGTCAGCCTGGGAGCGGGTCTGGGCTCCTGGCTCCCGGCCAACGCCGCGCTGAACAATTGGTTCCGGGTGCGCCGGTCCACCGCGATGTCCATACCCATGCTGGGGTTCGGCATTGGCGGAGTGTTCGTGGTGCCGCTGATGGCGTGGGCCATGGGCTGGGACGTCAAAACGGGTGTGGAGATCCCGGGCCGACTGGGGTGGCAGAATACAGCGCTTGTAGTGGGCGCCATCGGCCTGGTGGCGTCGGTGCCCCTGGCGCTGCTGGTCAGGAACCGTCCCGAAGACTACGGGCAGCACCCAGACGGCATCGATCCGGAAGCGACGAGCGGGTCCGGTCCGCGACGAGGCGCCAACGGCAGCGCGGCCATAGCGCCCGACTACAACTGGCAGGAAGCGGTCCGCACGCGAGCTTTCTGGCTGATCACCATGGGTCATGCCAGCTCGTCCATCATCATCATCAGCGTGATGTTCTACCTGGGACTGCTGATGGTGGAACGCGGTTTCGGGCTGGGGCAAATCGGCGGGGTCATTTCCGCGCAGACCGCCGTATCGACGGCCTTCATATTGGTGGGAGGGGTAATCGGGGACCGTGTGCCGATACGGTTGGCCATCTTCGGTTTCTCGTTCCTGCAATCCATCGCGATGGTCGTTTTGTTAACCGCCGAAACGCTGCCGATGTTCTACCTGTTCACCGTCCTGATGGGCATCGGGTTCGGAGGCAGGACTCCCCTGACCACCGCCATTCGAGGCGTGTATTTCGGACGCAGCAGCTTTGCGCGGATTACCGGCATCTCGATGATACCGATGAACATAATGTTCGTCGTGGTGGTGCCGTATGTCGCGTGGATGCAGGAGTTCATCACCGGCAGTTACACGCTGCCCCTGGCGTCCATCGCCGCGGTCAGCGCGGTGGGCTCGTTGATGTTCCTGTTCCTGGGCAACCCTCGCCTGTCGCCCTCCCAGCGGCGGCGTGCGGATGTGCAACGGCTGGTAACGCAAGGGGCTTCGAACGGCTCGGATAACTGACGCCTTTGGGCGAGACCGCCCAGGTGGCTTTCTCCTGGCCGTAGCGAGTTGACTGATGCGGCCGGACCAGTTGGCCATTAGATCGGCGTTGCTCAACGCCAACCCAACCCAACATGCTGATTACGGCTAGTGGCTCGTCGGCGCCAGCATCGTCATCCTCGCGTTGGCCGGGGATACCCTAATCAAGGGTTTCACCGTGATGCTGCACGGGGAGCCGTTGGCGGCCTAAAGAATGGCCCTGTGCCGGGCAATTACGGCCGTCGGCCAGGCCCGCGGTCTACTCCTGCGGCTGGCGTGCTTGAGCGTCAACCGTTTCGGCCTGCGCCGCATGAGGTTTGCTGGGCTATCGCAGTGCGACGCCGAACTTGCTCATTACCTCCTCGGCAAAGAGCGCGAGCGTTTCTGACGGCGCAGGGTTGGGGAAGACGACGAAGAAGTACCGGATGCCGTAATCCACGTACTCCTGAAGGCGGTCGCAAACCTGCTCCGGCGTGCCGGCAAGGGCGTTGCGCAGCCGCTCCGCCTCATACGCTGCGGTTGTCATACCGGCCTCCTCCGCCAACCGTGCCACCAGGCGCTCGTATTCGCGCTGGGTGGGAGCGATCACGCAGTCGGCGTTGTGCGTCAGCTCGATACTGTCAGGATCGCGGCCGGCAGCCTCGGCGGATTGATGAATGATGGCAGCGTACTGGCGGTGCTGGTCAACCGTGTCGTTGGAACCCACGTTGCTGATGTCGGCAGTGCGACCGATGGCGGGCAAGACGTACCGGGGTCCGTGGCCGCCGACCAAAACGGGTACGGAAGGTAGTTGGGTGGGCTTCGGGTCTATGGACGCGCCGGAGACCTGATAGTGCTTTCCGTCGAAATCAACCGACGGTTCAGTCCACAATCGTCTGATAATCGCCAGCGCCTCCTCCAGCATCTCGCAGCGTGCGCGGGTTGACGGAAAGGGCAGTCCGCTGTTGGTGGTATCGCTGCGACTCCCTCCGGCGCCAATGCCGAGGGTGATCCGGCCGCCACTAATCACGTCCAGCGTCGCCACCATTTTTGCCGTAAGCACCGGGTGACGATAGGGGTTGGCCAGCACCATGGGCACGGCCCGGATACGCTCGGTTTGTGCCAGCAGTGCGGTGAGGGTCGTCCAGCATTCCAGCGCGTCCACGGTCAACAGGTCGAACAGGCTGGCCGAGTAGTACCCGAGGCGGTCCGCTTCCTGCCAGATACGCAGTAGGTCCCCGTACGAGTACCGGTACTGGTTAACGCGAACGTTGAATTTGACGGGTTGTTGGTCTGCGGGTGCAGTCATGGCGTGGCCCAGAAGAATATAGGGGCGAATGATCATTCGCCCCTATACGGGAAACCGATGTGAACGGAGCTACTTGGCGCCGTTGCCGTTCCGGAAGTGCGGGATGACTTCCTTGCCGAACTTCTCGATGGAGGCCATCACCTTCTCGTGGGGGATGGTCTCGGTCTGCATGATCAGCATGACCTGGTCGACGCCGATGTCTTCGTACATCTGGCAGGTCTTGATGCAGGACTCGGGGTTGCCGGCGATGATGACGCCGCGGTCGGACAGGGTCTTACCGTCCAACTGGGCGATGGCAGCCCGAGCCGCGCCAGGACCGGCATCCAGAGACAGTCCGACCTCCTCGGCCAACTGCTGGTGTTCTTCGTCGGACTGGCGAAGCCAGCGGCTGAAGTCGGCGGACAGGTGCTCGGGGACGCCGCCCCAGGCTTCCAACAGCTCCTCGTAGGCGCCGATGCGGCCGGCGATGTAGGGCTTGTCCGGCCCGAAGAATGTCTTCATCGACTCCGCCGCCAGTTCCTTGGCGTAATCGTCATCGTCGTCGCAGAAGCCGTGAACGTTGTTGCCCCAGAACTCGGTGACGAACTCGCCCACCGGCTCACAGTCCTTGAGCGCGTCGCGGTAAATCTGCACCTTTTCCCGCAACACTTCCACCGCGTAAGAGGCGGAAGACAATACGCCGATGCCCTTCTGGGCGGCCAGGCGGAAACTGTCCTCGGAGGTGCACGCCAGGTAGAGGCGCGGGTGAGGCTGCTGGTAGGGCTTGGGCAGCACGCGGCGCTTGGGCACGCTCCAGTTCTCTCCCTCGTACTCGTATTCGTCCGAGGTCCAGATCTTGGGTAGCATGCTGATGGACTCGTTCCACAGATCGCGGGTCTGCCGGGGGTCGATACCCAGGCCGGTCTGCTCATAGGCGTTGGAGCGGCCGGTACCCACTTCGATGCGACCGTCGGTCAGCTGGTCCAGAAGCGCGACGCGCTCGGCCACGCGCACTGGGTGGTGGTAGGGCAGGATGCAGACGCCGTAGCCGATGCGGATCTGCTTGGTGATTCGGCTGAGGGCGCCGAACATGGCGTCCTGGGAGGGTGAACCGGAGAATCCGGTGAGGAAGTGGTGCTCAACAAACCAGAGGTTGTCGAACCCAACCTGGTCGGCCAGTTCGCACTGCTCCAGGGTTTCCTTATATAGGGCGTTCCAGTCGATTTCGGTGCCCTCGAAGGGGCGCTGGCATTCGTAAAGCAAACCGAACTGCATGGCAAATCTCCTGTTCTGAGAGGTCGCGGGGTCGCCCGCTTCCGGTTATCCGCCGCCAGGATGGGTGCGAAAAACCGCCCCGGGTCGGGGGCCGAGTATTGGCCGCAGTATAGCGCAATTGATACCGGTTGGCGAACGCGACCGGCGTCACCCCGGCAGCGCGGACACTCAGCGGGAGGCCAGCCAGGCGTTGTAATTTTCCTGCATATACTCTAGGTGCTCCGGTATATGGGAAGCGTACACATCCAGCCAGTCGTCCAGCGTCATGTCCCCGTTCTCGGGATGGTAACAGGTGTTGGCCCAGGCTGATTCGGGCAGGGTCTTTATCAGGTCGTAGGTCTGTTGTCGGAGGATCCGGAACAGTTCCAGAGCGCCGTCCACAGAACGGCCGGCATAACCCAAGGCGCTGGCCCAGCCGTTTTCGTCGTACGCCATCAGGGATTCGCCAGGCTCGGCGATGAGCCGACGGCATCGGATGTAGCTGTTCGCCTCACTGTCCGTGATGTGCACCAAGTGTTCGTGAATGCTCCAGCACCCATGCTCGTCGCGAAATTCCCACATCTCCTTCGGTAACTTCTGCAAGCCCGTAATGAGGATTTCGTACGCGGCTCCGTATGAGGCGATTTTGCAGGCACGGGTTTCGGGTGTCATCTTGATCTCCTCAAACATCGGTTTTCGAGAAACGGCCATATTGTCCGCCCGTCGCAACGGACGCCGGCGGTCCCGGTCACGGCATCCTGGGGCGATGGAACGGTAAAAGTCGGATGTATATTATGCGCCAGGATGTGGAGTTTCCCGCCACTTGCCGGCAGCGGCGATAAGGGCGATAATCCGCCCTAATAGAGATTATCCGAGCGTTCACCAGGAGGCGTAACGCAATGAAGTACGACGTAATCATCATCGGGGCGGGATCAGCGGGTTGCACCATGGCAGCCAGGCTGACAGAAGACCCTGACCGCTCGGTCCTGCTCCTCGAGGCCGGCCCGGACTATCCCGATTTTGAGCTGTATCCGGACGACCTGAAATACGGCTACGACCAGACCGCCTCGGCAGTCGACGCTCCGCACAACTGGACCTTCTGGGCGCAGAATCCGGGCCAGGCCAATCCCATGCCCGTTCCCCGTGGCCGGGTGGTGGGCGGGTCCTCCGCCATCAACGGCCAGGTGCTCCTGCGCGGCCTCCCCGAGGACTACGATGCCTGGGCTGCATTGGGCAACGACGAGTGGAAATTCACCGACTGTCTGCCCTATTTCCGCAAGATGGAAACGGACGTCGACATCAGCGACGACTTCCATGGCAACACGGGGCCCATACCGGTTCGGCGGCACAAGCAGGAAGACTGGCTGCCGGCGCAGGTGGCGTTCTGGAACGCCTGCCGCGACGCGGGCCACCCTCACGACCCCGACATGAACAATCCGGATTCCGGCGGCGTCGGCCCGGTCCCGATGAACAACCCCAACGGCGTGCGGATGAGCACGTCGATCACCTACCTGCGCGAAGCCAGGCACCGGCTCAATCTGACCATCCGCGCCAACGTCACCTGTCGCCGGATCGTGTTCGAGGGCAAGAAGGCGGTGGGAGTGGAAGTGGAAAGCGGCGGCGAGGTGTTCACCGTTGAATCCGACGACATCATCCTGAGCTCGGGCGCGATCGCGTCCCCGCAGTTGCTCATGCTATCGGGCGTTGGTCCAGCGGACCACCTGCGGGAGATGGGTATCCCGGTGGTGCATGAGCTTCCGGGCGTCGGCCAGAACCTGCGGGACCATCCCAACATTCGGGTGCCCGTGAAGGTGAAAGACGACTTCCCGCTGGATCCGGCTGCCCCGCGGACCCAGGTCTGCCTTCGCTATACGGCCACCGGCAGCCACCTGCGCAACGACATTCAGATCATGCAGTCGTCCTTCTCGTCGCCCATCGCCGGCGACCCGCTGGAGGCAGAGGGGATCCGGTTCACCTGCATCCTAGAATTGGCGATTGGCTCGGGTCAGTTGCGGCTGGCGAGCACCGACCCGCATGATCAGCCGGCGTTGAACTACAACTATTTCCAGGAAGAGTTTGACCTGTCACGGATGCGCGAGGCGGTCCGCGTGTGCATCAACCTGCTGGAAAACGACCACTACAAGGACGTCGCCGACGAACTGCTGGACCCGAGGCCGGCCGACCTGGAGAGCGACGAGGCGCTGAACGACTGGCTGAAGCGGGTGGTCAGCACTTCGCAGCATATCTCCGGCACCTGCAAGATAGGGGCGGCCGACGATCCGATGGCGGTGGTAGACCAGCATTGCCGGGTGCATGGTCTCCAGAGCCTGCACGTTGCCGACGCCTCGGTGATGCCGGACTGCATCCGCGCCAACACCAACTGCACCACCATCATGATCGCCGAGCGGAAGTCCGACTGGTTCCGCTCCGGGGAATAGATCAAAAAAGCGCGAGGTAAAGAGCCATGACAACCGCACAGCGAAAAGTCCACGTCTACACCAACCCTGGTTGATTCAGCTGCCGGACGCTGGAGGAGTTCCTGGCGTCCAACGGTGTTCAGTATGAGCACCACGACCTGCTGACCGACGAGCCGGCCCGCGAGGACCTGAAGTCCCGTGGCATTCTGTCCGCCCCCGTGACCATCATCGATGGCGCGGAGGTCATCATCGGCTACTATCCCAAGAAGTTGATACCGGCGTTGGGCTTGGCCGACGCGCCCATCGACCTCTCCGGCCGCACCGCCTGGTTGGCCGACAAGTACAAGCGGATCCTTGGAGCGGCGGCTCGAGCCACCTGCGAACTCTCTGCGGAACAGCTCGCGCGACCGGTGCAGTGGCGCCCCGAAATGTTGCGGGACACCCTGGTGCACATTGTGTCCTTCCCCGAGCTCGCTTACACGAGCAGCACCCGGGGCTCCATGAGCACTGATGACATGCGGGCGTGCAAAGAGAGCTTGGCTCACCTGAATGCGCCGGATGACATCTCCTCATACGCGCTCAAGGTGGCCGACGACATCGCCGAATTCCTCGCCAGCGGTGACACTGAAGGATTCGACCGGGTCGTTCCGGCGCACTACGGCGGCGAGGTCACCGTTCTGGAATTGCTCAACATAATCCTGAGCCACAGCACCCATCATCTCAAGCAGGTGTACTGGTTCATGGACGACCAACTGGGTCAGCCGCCGAAGACTCCCGCGTCCGCTGAGGACATGGATGGAATCTTCACGCCGGCCCAGTTGATCTAGGGAAGCCCGGAGGGAACAAGTCATGGCGGAGCCGCTAATCGCCCTCGACGAAACCCCGCAGGCGCGGGTGCTTATCGCCGGCTGGCGGCGGCAGTGGTCCGACGGCGGGAACATTTCCAGCGGCATGCCGCGCTGGCTGATCGACAAACTGTCGGCGCGGCGTATCGGCGGTATGACCGAAGAGATATCCAGGATGTGCTTCCCCTTCCAGATCGCGGGTACGCACGACCTGTATCGCCCGCGGGCTGCGTTTGACGACGGTCTCCCGAGCCGTCCCATGCAATGGGACAACGGTTTCTGGGATGCCGGCGACGGCGTGGTCATATTCCTGGGGGTCGAGCCCTGGTATCGCATCGACCTGTACGGCGATGCGTTCTTCGAGGCCGCGGCGGCACTGGGCAATCCCAGGATTGCCGCTGTGGAAGGCTACAACGGCCCGGCGCCGCCGGAATTGGAACGTCGGGTGTCGTGCGTGTACAGCAAAGCGTCCATGGCGGACGAGTTGCGGCAACACGGGATGCTGTTTTCCAGCTACGGATCCCAGCAACGGCAGGGGCCCACGGTGGGAATGGCGCTGGTCAGCATTGCCCACTACCAGCATCCGGACCTGGAGATGGTGCGCGTCGGCGCCATGGCGCCCATGTTCCCCTTCAGCGGAGGCAGCAGCGGAAGTGGAGGTGGCGGAGGCGGAGGCGGCCAGCTGGGCATCACCACCGACCACCGGGCTTTCTACGACATCATGCGCCGACTGCGTGCGCTGTATTCCCTGGACATAGACCTGTCCGACCTGAGGCCTCGCTACGAGGAAGAGGCGTCGCGTCTGTTGGAATCATTGGACCGGGTGGCGCAGCGAAACGAAGAAGCGCGGCGGTACATCGACAGGGTGCGCAACGACTACCAGTTCCAGCCCTTCGAGGAGCCGGTCGAGCTCGACCCGAGCCTTGAAGGGACGCTGGCGGACATCCTGGGGCAGTTCGATCTGCCCAACTCCGACGACGATCCGGACCGGGAACGCTGATCCCGCGGACAATGTCGCACCAAGAGAGGGGCGGGTCTCACAACCCGCCCCTCAACATTTGCGGCTGAGCGGTCGAGGCTAGTCGAGGACCAGCACCGTGTTCTCGCGGCCTTCGCGGCGCATCTCTGCGAGACCCTCTTCGGGGGTCTCGAATTTGTCGTAGTAGAACTCGATCCCGTTGCCGTCCGGGTCCTCGAAATACACGCTTCCGGTCATGCCGTGGTCGGTGGTGCGATCGACCTTGACGTCGTGCTCCAGCAGCGTGTGGTACAGGTCACGCAGGGAGTCGTGGTCTTCCACCTGCACCGCGAAGTGGTTGAGCCCGACGTTCCCCTTCCGCGTTTCCGGAGAGTCCTCGGACGCCTGGAACAGCGCCAGATCGTGGTGGATCTCGCCGCAGGTCAGGAAGGTGGCGGTGGGTCGCTGGACGGCGATTTGAAAACCGAGGATTTCGGTATAGAACTTGGTGGATGCCGCAACGTCAGAGACGTTGATGACGAGGTGTCCGACTTGTTTGGGTTTAACCATGGTTCGCTCCTTGAATGATGAAGATTGGGCGCCTGTTGGGCGCAAATATACGACAGTTGACTACGCGAGGCAAGAGTGTGAGCTTTCCCGTCAATTCGCGAAGCGGGCCGGAGGTCGAAGGCGATCAGATCTCGTTCATCCGACGCACCATGGGGCGGTACATCCAGCCCCCCAGCGAGATGACCAGGAGCACCACTGCCCCGCCGGTGATGGCCACGGACCAACCGTACAGTTGCGCCAGCCAGGTCAGCGGCCACGCTCCCAGGAAGTGAAACACCGGCGCGAGTTGCATCATGGCCATCATCCGGCCGCGCATCTCGGGAGCCGTCGTCAGCTGCATCATCGAGCTGGACACCGGCCAGAACCCGCCGATGCTGGTGGACCCAACCAGAGCCACCAGCATGCACGCGGCCCAGAACCACTGTGACCAGGCCATGGCGATCAGGCCGACGCAGCAGATCACGAGCTGCAGGTACATCAGGAGGCCCTTGTTTTTGGTGTCACCCCAACTGGCAACCACCATGGATCCCGAGAATGCTCCGGCGCCCCGGCAGACCATGAACACGCCGGTCTGGAACGCGTTCAGGCGCAGGAATTCGGTGGTGAACGCGGGCACGACCTGCATGTAGGCCATGCCGAAAAAGCCGAAGGTAGCGGACAGAAAGATCAGCACCGCCGCCATGGGAGTGCGGACGGCGTGAGCAAACCCACCGACGAAGTCGCTGATCGGCGATGAATTCCGGCGGGTAGACGTGACGGGACGCGCCACCATCATCAGGAACGCGATGCCCAGCAGATAGCTGACACCGTTAATCATGATCCCGGCCCAGGTGTCGATGTACTGGATGGCCCAGCCACCAACCAATGGGCCCAGCATGTTGCCGATCTGGCCCACAGATGTGTGCAGGGCCACCGCGTTCATCATGTCCTCGCGGGGCACCAGGTCGGCGGCCAGGGCGAAACGGGCGGGCATCTGCACTGCCATCAGACCACCCAGGATGAACACGACGGTGTACACGTGCCACATCTGCGCCAGCCCGGTCAGGGCCAGAACGGCCAGGGCAAGGGTGATTACCGCGTTCCCCAGTACGCAGACAATCAGGAAGAGCTTCCGGTCCACCCGGTCGGCCAGCACCCCGCCGACGAACGTGAAGAACAGATTGGACACCCCGAACAGGCTCACGGCCAGACCCAGCGAGGTCTTGTCGCCAGTGAGGTCCAGGATGAGAAAACCGATGCCCAGGAACTGTATGCCCTGGCCGAAGGACTGCACCCCGATGTTCAGAAAGAACCACCGGAAGTCCCGGTGGCGTAGAGCGGAGAATGCGCGCAGCCGCCCGGCGGCGGCGACTGAGGCCATAGGCTACGAGGAGTTCGTTCCTGATTTGGAAGGTGCAAGCAGCCGGTCCACCAACTCGTGAAAGTCCGCGACCTCAAAATCAGGCAGATACACCGACTCCTCGTTGGGGAGGTGGTAGCGGTTCACATAACCGGCACGGAACCCGGATGCCCGGGCGCCGGTCACATCAAACGAATGGGAGGAGATCATCATGATCTCGCCGGGCGCCTTGCCTAGGATGCGAGTGGCCGTCCGGTACACCGCAGGGTGGGGCTTGAACACGCCGGCCTTTTCCACCGAGATTACGTCATCGAAGGGAATCCCGACATTTGTCGCAGCCATCTTCTCCAAAAAGGACTGCTCGCCATTGGACAGCACCACCATGCCAAACTTCTTGCTGTCGGCGAGTTTGTGCAGGCCCTGAACGGCGTCGTCAAACGGGCGCAAATCGTCGTACACAGCCATGAACCGATCCACGTCTGAGTAGTCGAATTCCACCCCGTTCAGGCGCAGGCAATAGACGAAGGAGCGTCGGCAGGTCTCCAGGTAACCGCTGTGTCCGAGCATGTAAAGATTATCCTGGTACTGCTCGATACGCTGGCGACCGCGCCAATCGTCCCAGAATTTGTCTGCCGACACCGTGGAGCCGTGCTCCGCCAGGAAGCTACCGGCGGGCCCGGACAAACTTCCGCCCAGGTCCAGCACCGTGCCGAAGATATCGAAGACCAGCGTGTTGACCTGGGCGATTGGATTGTCGGCCATATTGCAGGACCTCAGTGCGTTCAGGCAGGCTTGATGTTTTCGATGTTGGTCTGGTCGACATTGATCTGGCGCTTCACGCTGTCGAAATAGACGATGAGCCAGGTCGCGGGACCGATGGTCCGCTTTTCACGGACCTCGCCAACGTCTCCCGCAGTGATACTGCGCACGGAAGAACCTACCGGGGAGGCCATCACTTCGCGAACTTCAAAATCGGCGGTGGCTTCGACTTTCATGCCCTTTTCGTACAGGTCAAAACTCATTGCGGCACCTCCACTGGGGAATTCCGGCGAGCTCGGATCAGGGGTAACTGAACTCGCAGTGTACGGCCCGCAGTTTGCGGAGTCAACGAGAAGCTCTGCCCGTGAGCGGCGCTGATCCCGGGCCTTCCGCCCGGCTAGACGACATAAGCGGCGCAGGGTATCATTTTCGGGACACTCGATCCCGCAACCCAATTTGGAGGTAGACCAGACCCATGAAAATCGTAAAGATGTCAGCAGTGGAACGGACCGAGGGCACGGCCCCCCTGTTCACCGGCCCCGTAGGTCGGCAGGCCATCCTGGATCCTGACGACAGCAACAACTTCAACTTTGGTATCGTCCATTTCGGCGCCGGCGTCCGCAACAAGTTCCACACCCACAGCGGCGACCAGATCCTCATCGTCACCGATGGGACCGGCATCGTTGCCACCCGTGACGAGGAAGTGACGGTCACGGAAGGCGACGTGGCGATCATACCGGCCGGCGAAGACCACTGGCACGGCTCCCGCGAGACCGCGATGTCCCACATCACCATTACGGTGAAGGGCAGCCAGACGCAACAGAACGAGGACTAACTCGGGGCGGCGCACTGCCGAAAGCAAGAGGGGCGGCCAGTTGGTCGCCCCTCTTTTTGTTGGCCGCGGTCAATCAGTGGTGACGGTGACCGTGGTCATCGTGTCCGCCGTGGTCGTGGCCGTGCCCGTGATCATCGTGGTGGCCATCTCCATGGTCGTCGTGATGGCCGTGGCCGTCGTGACCATCGTGTTGATCGTGACCGCCGTGATGGTCTTCGACCGGCGCCAATTGGGGCAACCGAACTAGGGCCAGGATCACCGCAGCCGCCAGGTACAGGGCTGCCGTATAGTAAAACAGGTAGGTGTAGTCGATGCCGTACAGCCAGCCGGCCAACAGAGGCGAAGCCGCGCTGAGGATGAACCGGGACGTGGAAAGCAGGCCCAGCGTGGTCGCCGCCGTGCCTTCCCGAACGATGTCCATGGCCGCCGCGGTCAGGATCGGCTGGTCGCTGTAGAGGAACATGCCCAGTGCGGCCAGCAGGATGGTCATCATGAGCAGATTGTCACTGAACGGCACCATGATCAGGGTGACCACGGCCAGGTAGAGCATGCCGGGGATAAGGACCATTTTGCGACCCGCTCGGTCCGAAATGTAACCCATCACCGGACTGGCGAATATGCCCACCAACACCAGAAGAGCGATCAGCGAGCCGCGAAGGAACACGCCCTCGAAAACCCCGCCGTCCGGGTCGACGGTCAACCCCAGTTGGTCGGCCAGATACAGCGGCAACACGGTGACGAATCCGATGTAGGCCATGCCGCGCAGTCCGGCCACGGCGGTGATGCCCCAGATCCGGGGGTTCCGGACCAGTAGCTTGGTTTCCTCGACCTGGGAACGCATGGTGAACGCCGGCGCCGACTCGGCGGCGGCCTGGGCGCGATGACCAATGTCGCGGAACGCCCAGAAGACCAGGAATGCCAGGAAAATAGGCACCGCCGCGTAGATGGTGATGATCGATTGCCAGGTCATGGTGACCAGCAACAGACCCGTCAGCGCGGGACCCAGTACGTCGCCGACGTTGCCGCCCACGCCATGGAAGGACAGGACGGACGCGCGTCGGTGCGCGAAGTGCGAGGACAACGCGGCCATGGCGGGCAGATGCCACACCGAGGCGGCGACGGCAACGATGGCCATGCCTATTATCAGCAGCGCGTAGCCAACGGGGTTCAGCGCTCCGGTAGTATCGGCGGCTCCCGCGCTCTGGCTGGTGACCAGCCACGCACTGCCGGGCACCTGCCATCCCGCCGCAGCCATCAGCAGCCAGCCGACACCGAATAGGGCCATGCAGACCGCCATGACCCAGCCCCAGTAGCGTCTCAGGGCGTCGGTGAGCACGCCGCCAGGCAGCGCGACCACTCCGGAGGCGATCTCCCGGGTGGTCTGGATGCTGGTCGCGGCGATGATGCTGCCGCCGAGGAGCAGGTCGCGAACCTCGGGCAGCACGACGATGAAACTCTGGGCAATCCAGTGGAACACGCCGTGGCCGCTGGTGAGGCCGCCGATGATGAACGCCGCACCTCTTCGGAAACCGGTGCGGCCTTCGACTACCGAAGGCGCCGCGTGATGATGTGCATGTGCCATAGCGACCTCCCGGAAATTTTGGTGAACGACTAATCCACAGAACCGCTGGGCAGGCGGGACAGTCCCGGTTCCTCAGCAGGGCTCCGCGAAAAATGACGCCGGATCCTGGCCCAGCCCAGCGCTGCAACGAACACCACGGCTGACAGCAGGACGACGCTGGCGCCCGAAGAGACATTGATGAAATAGCTCATGTAGATGCCTGCGACCGAGCACATTATACCGATCAACGTGGACAGCACCGTCATCTTCACAAAGCTATTGGTCAGCAATCGGGCGACAATGGGTGCGATGACAACGGCGGCGGCAATCATGGTGACGCCCAGGACACGCATGGACACCACCACCGTGCCGGCCAGCATGAGGGCGAATATGGCGTCCATCCACGCCGTGGGAATGCCGTAGAACCGGGCTACGTCGGAGTCGAAGGTGTTGAAGAGGAACATCTTGTAAGCAAAGAAAAAGACGACCGCCACTGCGACGGACACAACCACGATGGCGATGATGTCGGCTCGCTCCACCGCCAGCACGCTTCCCCATAGGGCGGCCTCGAAGTCATGGGTGAAACCATGCTTCCGGCTGATTATCGCAATGCCCAGGGCGAAGCTTGCGGTGGTCACGATGCCGATGGCTGCGTCGGAACCGATGGGGTTTTTGCGGGTGGTCCAGGCGATCAGCAAGGCCGAAAGGAACCCCCAAAGGGTCGCGCCCACGAAGAAGTTGAACGACATCGCCGAACTGACCACCGCGCCGCCGAATATGGCGTGGGCCAGGCCGTGACCGATGTAGGACATGCTGCGCAACACGATGTACGTGCCCATAAAAGCGCACAAGCCGCCCACGAGAAAGGCGGCTATGATCGCACGGACGAAGAATCCGAACTCGAATGGTTCAAGCAGCGCCATCACAGAAAGACTCAGAATAGGATGGGATGCATAATATCACCAACAGCGATCGGAAAACGACCGCCATGACGGCCGGGCAACGCGGGGAACGACCGGCGTAAACGCTGGGCTATTCTGAATTGCCGTGATGGTGATGGTGCTCCGGCACGTTGGCAGACGTCGGGTGGGTATGGGAGATAACCGCCTCTCGGTGGCTGTCGTCCGGGATCGTGGACAGAGGCTCGCCACCGTTGCGATCGATCCAGAAGTGCGCGCTTTCCGCGACCAGGGTCATGCCCTGGTATTGGATGACTGGCATCTCGGCCCCGTACACTTCCTGCAGGATGTGGGGTGTGATGACACGGTGCGGCGGCCCGTCGGCGACGATGGAACCGTTCAGGCAGACAATGCGGGGCAGATGCACGGCGACGGCGTTGATTTCGTGAGTGGTGAGGACGATGGTCACACCGGCGTGGTTGAGGTCGTGGAGCAGGTGCATCACGTCGTCGCGGGTCTTGAGGTCAACGCCGGAGGTGGGCTCGTCAAGAAGCAGCAGATCGGGGCTGCTGGCCAGTGCCCGGGCGAGGAAGACCCGCTGCTGCTGTCCACCGGAGAGTTGGCGGATGTGACGCTTGGCCAAACCCGCGATCCCCAAACGCTGCATCATGTCGTAGGCCAGTTCCTTTTCGTGCTTGCGGTACCAGGGCAACCACGGGTTGGCCATGGTCCGGCCCATCATGACAGTCTCTTCAACGGTGACGGGAAAATTCCAGTCGATGGTCTCCAGTTGGGGTACGTATCCCGCCCGATTGCTTCGCCCCCGAACCGGCTTTTCATTGACCCAAACCTCTCCTTGCTGTACGCCCACTGCCCCAAGGATCACGCGCAGCAACGTGGTTTTGCCGGAACCGCTGGGCCCCAGCAACCCCACGAAATCGCCCGGCATGATGTTCAGGTCAACATCCTGCAGCACCTTCGACTTGTTGTAGCCGGCGGTGACGTTTCGCAATTCCACCACGGGCCGGGCGTCCGGGTCCGGGCGGTGGAGGTGTTCCAATTCGGGGGGGTGCAGCATCGTTGATTACCTGATCCTGAGTGCTCGTGACGACGGGATTACTGAGGATAGACGGCATCGGACGCGCCGTCAAAGACGGGCGATATGTCCACGCTGTCCAACGCCGACGCGTCCCCACCCAGGGCCGGGATTATGATGCGCAGGTTGGCGACCTCCAGACCAAGGTAGCTGTGGTCGGGATCACCGGGCGCGCCGGGCAAATCGTCGTCGGAGAGTTCGTCGATATATTCGGCTCCGGACTCGGCGGCGATGGTCTGCATGACGTCGCTGGGGAAGACCTCCGAGCCAAACACGGCGGGGATGCGTTGATCCCTGATCTGCCTGATGAGGTTGGCAACGTCGCGGGCTGACGGTTCAGAGAAGTCGGACGGCTGGACCGCCCCGATCACCGTGAGGCCGTAGCGGTCGGCAAAATATGCCCAGGAGTCGTGGTAGGTCAGCAGCTTGCGGTTCTCCGCAGGGATCGTGGGAATGGCCGCCTTTATGGCTTCGTCCAGCGTCGCAATACGCGCGGCAAAAGCGTCATAGTTGGCCCGATAGTATTCGGCGTTGGCCGCGTCCCTCGCCACTAGGTTGTCGCGTACGATCTCGGCGTAGCGCAGAGACAGGATGGGGTCGGGCCACAGGTGCGGATTCGGATGCCCGTCGGCTTCCGGGAAGGAGAAGTCGAACTGCCACTGTTCGCGGGTGATGGTCTGCTCGCCCAGGCTCACGATGGAGGCGCCGGGCTTCAGGTTCGCCTTCGCCATTTCCAGGGTGGGCTCCTCGAGGAATAGCCCGTTGAGGAAAATCAGGTCTGCGCCGGAGAGGGCAACCGCCACCGCCGGCGCGGGTTCGAACGTGTGGGAGTTTACGCCCTCCGGCACCACGCCTTCCAGGGCGATGCGAGTCCCGCCGATGTTCTCGACGATGCTGGTTATGGGCGACACGGTGGCCACCACGTTGAGTTGGGAGGATGCAGGCTGGGCGGGAGCCGGTGCGGGCGCTCCGGATGGGTCTGCGCCGGCGCAAGCGATGGCGGTTACGGCAGCCAAACCGAGAATTATCGTTACGCAAATCTTCGTAAGAAACATCATTGTTACTCCGTTTCGGCGGGGAAATCCCTAAAGGTGTGGGAAGAAATTAGCCCGCTATTCGGCTATCACCCGGGAGGGTGGCAGATCGAGCAGACGCCGCCGATGGTGATATTGTCCAGGTCGGGCGTGAACCCGAATTCCTGCTGCAAGCGCTGGCTGAATTCCGCCAGGTAGGCGGGGCTCAGGGTCTGCACCGAATAGCAATCGGAACAAACCATGTGGTTGTGGCGCGTTTGGTGATCGGACAACTCGAAGTGGAGTTTGTTTCCAATCACGACTTCCGTCACGACGCCGAGACGCTTGAGTAACTGCAAAGTGCGATAGATGGTAGCCAGGTCGACGTAGGGGTGCTGTTCCTTGGCCAGGTTCCACACCTCGTCGGCGCCGATATGGCCGGGCCGGTTGGCGACGATGTCCAGTACGGACAGACGTTGCGGAGTCATCCGGTAGCCTTCAGAGCGCAGGCGCGCCACTGCCGTTTCATGCCCAGACATGCGCATACCACCGTTGTTGCATGGATTTGCGATAAACAATTATAGCATCGCACCCACCGGCGTCAACCGGCCGTGCGGCGCATGCGTACCCAGTTTAGTCGAACTGTCATTGCGAGCGGAGCGTGGCAATCTCGTGGTGGCAGCCGCGGTCTCTTGCAGCAACGAGATCGCCACGTCGCCGCGCTCCTCGCGATGACAAACTCGGTACGCGTGAGGTTTTGCGGCTCATGCGTACCCAGTTCGGAGGGCGAGAAACGCCACCAGCAGGAATTACGGATTTGATGACTTGCATGATCGGGAAATCTCCATTACGGAACGGCTTCAGCGCTGATAATCCTCAAATCTCGAATACCTCGTTCTGACGATTGCCGGAAGCGCGTACGCCCCAGCCGTAGCACGCGGCCTCTGCCCCCTCGCACGAATACCGGAGCCTTCGCCGTGCTAGAATTCGCGCATGGGGGAAGTTCAACCTGGCCAGCGCGTGGCGGAGGTGACGGCGTCGCAAACGCAGCGCGTCGAGGCTCAATGCTACTCGGCCTACGCAGCGCCGCCGCTGGGTTCGTTGGTGCGCATGGGATCGCCACCCATCTATGCGGTGGTGCTGGAGATCCGGCATGAGCCGATGGATCCCACCCGTCCGTTGGCGCCCAGAGGCGCGGACCTGGAGACGGAAGACGCGCTCTACGCAGCCAATCCCCAATTGAGCGCAATACTGGCCACGAGATTTACCGCCGCTATCGTCGGCTACCGCAACGACGACGGAATACGCGCTGGATTGCCCAGCCTGCCGCCGGGCCTGCACTCATTTGTATTCCTCTGCGACGCCGGAGATGTGGCCGCGTTCGGCGGCGATTTTGCGTGGTTGAAGCTCCTGTTGGACGCACGGTCGCCGGCATCGGACACCGCGATCGCGAATTTGCTGCGCCAGGCCTCTGACTCCCGAACCGACTCCAGGAGTTTCCTGATCGGGGCGGGAAAGGCACTGGCCGCCGAACTTGCTCGTGAGCCCCAGCGCATGCGCGCCCTGTTGCGAGAGGTCGCCGGATGATGCTCGCCGACGGATTTGGAAGCAACGGCTCGGGCTCGCCGGGAGTGCGCCGGTTGGGGCAGGTGGTGGGAGGCTCGCTGTCCCGCGGGTTGGACGTCCGGCTGGACGCGTCCGACGCCAGCGCCGAGGATGTGGCGGTGGGTTCGTTCGTGACCATCCAGGGACGCCGGCAGCGCTATTTCGCCGTGGTGACCGACATCGAACTGCGCGCTGTGGACGACGGCGTGCGTCATTTCCCGCCGGCCGAAATCGGCGGTGGCGGTTTCATCGCGGAGGTCATCTCCGGCACGGTGGCTTATGGGCAACTGTCGGTCATGCCCAGCATGGCGGTTCCCATTGGGCCTGTCCAGCAGGAGGTCGCCGAACAGGCAAAGACGATTCCCGAGCACTTTTCCCCGGTATACGCAGCGTCGCAGGCGGACATTGACGCGGTATTTCGGGCCCGGGAGGGGGACTTCGCGCTGGGATCGCCGCAGGGCATGGAATCGTCGCTGGTACGGCTGGACCTGGCCGCCCTGGCAAACCGGTCGGTAGGCGTGTTTGGCGCATCCGGCTCCGGCAAAACCTTCCTGGCGCGAATGCTGTTGGCCGGGCTGGTGAAGCAAACCCCGGCGGTGTCGCTGGTATTCGACATGGAGAGTGAGTACGGCTGGCAGGGTCAGGACAACGACCGGGGGCGTCAGGTCAAGGGTCTCAAGCAGCTATTCCCTTCCCGGGTTGTCACCTTCACGCTGGACGAAGCAAGCAGCCGCCGCCGGGGAGCCACGCCGGATGGGGTCGTCCGGATCGGGTACGACGAGGTTGAGCCCGAGGACATCGAGGTGCTTCGCGAGTCGTTGAACTTATCCGAAGTTGCGGCGGCAACTTCGTGGAACGTGGCCAGGCACTTCAAGGACCAATGGCTGCGAGAATTCATTGCGCTGAGTGACGCCGATGTCAATGATTTGGCTTCTGAAATCGGCGTCAACCTGTCAGCCCTGCAGACGCTGCATCGTCGCCTCGTGTCCTGGGAACGGTTCGGGTTCCTGGCAAACGAAAGCCAGGGCAACGCCAGCGCCGGCGGCATCATTGAGCAACTGGAGCGCGGAAACCACGTGGTTCTTGAGTTTGGGCAGTACGGGCGCAACACCGCCGCGTACGTGCTGGTCAGCAACCTCCTGACCCGTCGGATCCACGAGACCTGGGTGCGACGGAAGGAGTTGGCCGACGGCGGGCATGGAGACGAACCCAGGCCGCTGGTGATCTTCGTTGAGGAGGCGCACAAGTTCCTCACACCGGAAATCGCCTCCCAGACCATTTTTGGCGCCATTGCCCGCGAATTGCGAAAGTACAACGTGACGCTCATGATCGTCGACCAACGGCCCAGCGGCATTGACTCTGAGGTCATGAGCCAATTGGGCACCAGGCTGTCCTGCGCCTTGAACGACGACCGGGACATGAATGCCGTGTTGATGGGAGCCCGGGACGCCGGACAGTTGCGGAATGTGCTGTCGCGGCTGGATAGCAAGCAACAGGCGCTGGTATTCGGCCACGCGGTGCCCATGCCCGTGGTTGTGCGACCTCGGGATTACGACGAAACGTTTTACGCCGAAATGGGAGCCGGTTCGAGCGTCGTCGTGGCCGGTGGGTTGCCGGAACCCGAGGCGGTAAGAATGCAGCGGGAAATCGACGAGCTGTTCCCGCCGGAGTAGTCTGGCGCGGATGGACCGGGCAATCAGGATTTGGACAATCGGGATTTGATCGATGCAGGTTGTTGAAACGTGCGCCGCCATGGCGTCCCGGTGCGGCCAGGCCTCACGTCCGTTGGGCCTGGTACCGACCATGGGAGCATTGCACGATGGGCACCTGTCGCTGGTCCGGCAGGCGCGAGCCGACAACGCAACCATGGCAGCGTCGATTTTCGTGAACCCGACCCAGTTCGGGCCTCACGAGGACTTTGCGCGTTACCCGCGCAGCCTGGAGCGGGACCTCGAGTTGTTGGAAGCTGAAGGCACAGACCTGGTGTTCGTCCCGCCGCCGCACGAGGTGTATCCGGAGGGTTTCGACACCTGGATAGAGCCGGGCGCGGTCGCCGAGGGGATGGAGGGCGCGGCCCGGCCCGGCCACTTCCGGGGCGTGGCCACGGTGGTCGCCAAGCTATTTACCATAACGCGACCGGACCGGGCATATTTCGGGCAGAAAGATGGCCAGCAGGTAGCGGTCATCCGCAAGATGAACGAGGACCTGAACCTGGGCGTCGCAGTGGTGACAATGCCGACGATCCGGGAACCGGACGGTCTGGCGCTGAGCAGTCGCAACGCATACCTGAGCCCGGAGGAAAGGGAGGCTGCGCCCGCGGTTTACCGGGCGCTATGCGCTGCGGAGGATGTATGGCGCCGGGGCGAACGCGATGCAGGACGAATACAGCGAGCCGCCCACAACATCCTGGGACGGGAGCCCCTGATAGAGGCGGTGGACTACGTGGGCATCGTGGATGCCGACACCATGCGACCGCTTGCGACCACCCACGAGGGTCGGCCGGTCATGATCGCCACGGCGGTGCAACTGGGGACGGTGCGACTCATTGACAACGTGATCGCGGGCGATTAGCTCAGTGTCGTCACAATTAGGAGGCATTAATGAGAACCGACATTTTGAACCCGAAGAACCTGTTCCAAAAAGACGTCCGGTATACGATCCCTTTGTTCCAACGGCCGTACGTATGGACACAGGAAGATCAGTGGGAACCGTTGTGGGACGATGTGAGGAACGTTGCGGAAAGCTACTTGGACGAACTGGAGCACTCCAAGCGCGATGCGGTAGCAGCCGAGCGGCAAACCACCCCACATTTTTTGGGGGCTGTCGTGATGCAGCAAGTACCCACGGCAGCAAAAGACATTGAACAGCGAGAAGTGATCGACGGACAACAACGAATGACTACGTTGCAATTGCTGCTTGATGCCACCCAAGAAGTTTACGCAGGGTTGGATTTGCGTCTAAACGCGCGTGGATTATCTAAGCTTGTAACCAACGATCACGACTTGGTGCAAGACGAAAAGCCTCACCACGTGTTCAAACTATGGCCTACCCGAACCGATCGGGAAGCGTTCCGACATGCTATGGACAATGGACTTGCCGCTAACGACTTCGAGGAGTCTCTGATCGTCCAAGCTCACGATTTTTTCCAGCTACAAGTCAGCAAGTGGCTGCACGAAAAACCGGATGAACTGATAGACAGGGCAGATGCGTTGGAGATTGCTGTCACCACAATGTTGCAACTGATCGTCATAGATCTCGACGACAAAGATGACCCCAACGTAATATTCGAGACGTTGAACGCGCGGGGGACTCCGCTAGAGCAATCCGATTTGGTCAAAAACTTCGTGATGGCGCAATCCGATAACACTGCAAGGAATGGTCTAGAGATTTGGGGCGATTTAGATGACCGTTGGTGGCGCGATGAGGTGAGGCAAGGGCGGTTGTTTCGGCCGCGTCTAGACATGCTACTGAACTACTGGCTCGCTATGCGTACTGGTGACGACGTGTCGCCATCGAGGGTATTTGACACTTTTCGCAGCCAGGTGGAGGGATCGACTGTCGGTGCGGTGATGTCAGAGGCGACCAGCGATTTTAAAAAATATCGGCGCTTCGTCACAAATGGGCAACGGTCACCCGAAGAAGAGTTGTTCTATTACCGTTTGAACGTGATGCAGTTGGGTGTCATTACCCCTGTGCTTCTGCTGTTGCTGTCGGCTTCGCACGATGTTCGTATCAAATCCTTCCGAGCGTTGGAAAGTTTCCTCGTGCGAAGGATGCTTTGCCGGCAAACGAGCAAGGATTACAATCGTCTAACGCTGGAATTGGCGAGTCGACTGCGGAACCGTGGTCTTGAACACGCCGATAGGGTTGTTGCCGAATTCTTGAGTGCTCAAACAGCATATTCAAGAGAATGGCCGAGCGATGCGACCGTAACCGAAACATTACAGACATCCCCCGTTTATCGGTTATTGACGCGGGGGAGGTTGCGGTTGGTTTTGGAAGGCGCTGAAGGCCAACTGCGCGCTCCGAAATCTGAGGACAGCCACGTGCCAAAAAATCTGACTATCGAGCACCTCATGCCCGTCACCTGGACACAATTCTGGCCCCTGCCCGACAATTCGGATCCCGAATTGGCAACACAGGAACGAAACCAACTCATCCATACGATCGGAAACTTGACGCTCTTAAACCAAAAACTGAACAGCCCGATCTCTAATTATCGATGGGATTTCAAAAAGACCGAGCTCCTGAAGTACGCCGTGTTGAACCTGAACGGCGAGTTAATGGGCGTCGATGAGTGGGATCACGATTCCATCCGCGACCGAAGCAAACGTCTAGCCAAATTGGTCACCGAGTGCTGGCCAGGACCAAATGCTGGATATTGGCACAGTTGATGCGGAGGACGAGGCCGCTCACGACCAACCCGATCAGCCACGCGTCCAAATTTTTGGGGCCGGAATCCCTGAAGATCCCGGTGCGATCTACAACGCAGTCGTAGCCGTTCGGGTTACGACTGGGTCAACTCCCGCACCGTTTCCATCAAGGCTGGGATCACCTTTTCCCAGTCGCCGACCACGCCGTAGCGGGCTTCCTTGAAGATGTTGGCGTCGGCGTCTTTGTTGATGGCGACGATGGCCTTGGAGCCGCTGCAACCCGCCATGTGCTGGCTGGCGCCGGAAATCGCGACAGTGATGTACAGGTCGGGGGTGATAGTCTTGCCGGTGAGCCCCACCTGGTAGTTGGCGGGAACCCATCCCGAGTCCACTGCGGCGCGGGAGGCGCCCACGGCACCACCCAGCAGGCCGGCCAGTTCTTCCAACTGCGAGAAGGGCTCGGGCCCGCCGAGTCCGCGCCCGCCTGACACAACGATCCGGGCGTCCTCGAGCTTGATGCCCTCGGCCTCTTCCTTCACCACGTCGACCACACGGGTCTTGGCAGCGGAGGCATCGATATCCACCGGGAATGCCACGACCTGGCCACTGCGCCCGGCATCGGCGTCCAGCGGCTCGTAGGTCTTGGGCCGGATGGCGGCGATCTGCGGCGTATGAGTGCAGCTGACCACGGCAATGGCGCTGCCGCCGTACACCGGGCGGTTGGCCAGCAGGCGGCCGGTTGCGGTGTCGGCGGACACTTCCAGGCAGTCCTGCGCCAGTCCCACGCCCAGCCGGAACGCCAGTCGGGGAGCCAGTTCGCGGCCCTCGTTGTTGCGGGCAATGAGAATGATCCCGGGGTTGGCCTCGGCCGCCACCGTCTGCATGGCCGACAGGTAGAGATCTGGATGATAGTCGGCGAGGGCGGGATTGGTCACCGCGTACGCTTTGTCGGCGCCCTGGGCGATGGCCTGTTGGGGCGCATCGGCGACGTCTGCTCCGATCACCGCGATGGACAGTTCCTGGTTGAGGGCGTCGGCGAGCGAACGCCCGGCGGCCAGCAGTTCCTGGGCGGTGGACGCCAGTTGCCCGTCGGGGGCGTCGCCGAAAACGAGGATGCCGGTTGCGTCTGCCATTTGAAGCTTATCTCCGTGAATCGGTGTGTTTCACTGTGCAGTCATTCCCGCTTTCGCGAGAAACCAGAGTTCGCTGCCAGGGTCAGTGAAGTTGGCTTGCGAAAAGTTCCGGATTCCGGCTCAAGGCCGGAATGACAGGCTTGGTACGTTAGATGAGGCGATCCTCGCGGAGCCGCAGCGCCAATTGGCGAGCCGCATCCGCGTCGTCGTCGCCCTCTATGATCTCGCAATCCTGGTCGCGCTCGGGTACGAACAGATCGTGCAGCGTCAGGCGCGGCTCCAGCTGGGCGTCGTCTATGTCCAAGTCACCGGTGGTCCAGACGGTCGGCCGCTTGCGGGTGGCCGCCATGATGCCCCGCAGGGTGGGGTATCGAGGCTGGCCCAGCTCGTTGCTGACGGTGACCAGCGCCGGCAGGTCCGCCTCGACGACCTCGAAGCCGTCGGGGGCGAGACGCTCCACCACCACCTTGCTGTCCTGTACATCCACCTTTTTGCCAAGGGTAATGCAGGCCATGCCGAGCGTCTCAGCGACTCCCAAGGGCACCTGGGCGTTGTCCCAATCGGAAGCCTGACGGCCGCAGATGATCAGGTCAAAGCCGCCGAGCTTTTGAATGGCGGCAGTGAGTAGCTGGACGGTGAAGAACGAGTCCACCGAGTTGGCGAAGGCGTCGTCCTGCAGCAGCACCAACTCGTCGGCGCCCATGGACAGCGGCTTCTTCATCACGTCCAGGGCGAAAGTGGTGCCGGAGGAGATGACGGTGATGTTGGCTCCCTGCTCGTCCTTGATCTGCAGGGCCGCCTCCACGGCGTTTTCGTCAAAGCCGTTCACGACGGGCGGGATGTTCGCCGGCGGGACCACCTGCCGGGCGTCGGGATCGATACGGAAGGCGGCGGCGGGCATTTCGGGGTCGACGACCTGCTTGGCCAGCACGCAAATATTAACGGGCATCAGGAACGCACTCTCCTGTGGCAATACGAAAATGGGCTATGTGAAAGTTATCACTAGCCCATTCCAGTGTCAAACATTCCCCGAATTCGTCGCCATGACAACGCTTTCGGGACGGAAGGGCGAATCGAGCCCGGGGCCCGTTGCCACGCTCCGAGCTATCGGATCCCGCGATTCACCCGCGGCGGGTTCACCTAGACCTCGCGGAAGGCCGGTTCCGCCTCTTCGATGTGGAAGTTGTTGGCCCACAGGTCGTCGATGATGGCCTGGTCGCCCTCGGTGATCGGCGGCGTGTCCACCGCCTCCGAGTACTCTTTCAACTCGTCCAGCGTGGTGAAGTTGGGCAGCACGCTGGTGATGGTCGGTTGGTGAAGCACGAACTGGATGGCGGCCTGGCTCATGGTGCGCCCGACCTCCTCGCCGGCAAGGAATTTGACCTCGTTCACCTTGATCAGCGCCTCGCTGAGCCACTGGTGCCGGCGATACGAGCGGTGGTCGTTCTCATCGAATTCGGGCGGCTCGTCGTAGCGACCCGTCAGCGCCTCGGAGGCGTGGGGCACGCGGGACAGCAGACCCACCTGTTCCTTCTCAGCGATGGGGAAGAAGTCCTTCGCCGGGTCCTGCTCCAGGATGCTGTAGATGATCTGGCAACTGCTGACGTGGCGCTCTTCCATGCTGGCCTGGCCTTCTTCGAACCAGCCGATGTCGGGGCCCAATGCGGAGCCGTAGTAACGGATTTTGCCCTCGTGCTTCAACTCCTCGAGGGTCTCGAAAACCTCGTCGTTTTCGATGGCCTCGATGCGGGGGTTGTGCAGCTGGTAAAGGTCGATGTAGTCGGTCTTCAGTCGGCGCAGAGATTGCTCGCACGCGAAGCGAATGAACTCCGGCTCGAACTTCTGCGGGCGTTCCTGGTGCCCGACGCGGGGCGTGGTCTGGTCGTAGATATCGTAGCCAAACTTGGTCGCGATGATCATCTCGTGGCGGCGGTGGCTCATGAACTTGGCAAGCACGTCTTCGCCGTAGCCGTCGCCGTAGGTGTCGGCGGTGTCGAAGAAGTTGATGCCCAGTTCCAGCGCCTCCTCCAACAACTGGCGTCGGGTCTCTTCGGGGATGAGGCCCCACCAGTTGGTGGCCACGGTCCAAACGCCGAAGCCGACTTCGGAGATCATCAGGTCGGTGCGGGGGAGTTGGCGGTATTTCATGATCTAATCACCTTTGAGTGGCGTCGCTCAGCCAACGGCTCATGCCTTCAATGAATTCGTCTCGTATTGTACTGGAGGAACCGCAGAACTCGACGATCAACCGCTCCTTGAAGGCCTGCGGATCGTCGCAGGACGGAACTACGAAAGAGTCCACCGGGTCGCAGGCTATTGTCATGTCGCGGCCTTCGACGAACGTCCGATTGACCGGCATCGCCAACGGTTCAGCAGCGCTCGGCCACGTACCGTCGACGATCATCCATCCCGCGTCGGTTTTCAGGCGTATGTACGTGTGCACGTCCGGCACGGGCTCCCGGGCCACCAGGGATTTTAGCTCTGCGGGGAAATGGGAGGTGTTTTCTCGCGTGAACCGGTGGGTGCACATGATGATCCGCGAGTCCATGCCGAGCTCACGAAAGATCCCATCCAACACATAATGTTTGCCCGAACACGTGCCGCGCCACTCCTCAATGATGGCCTCCGGTGACCGGGAACTTGCGCGCTTGTAGGGCATATCCCGGATCAGCGTGAAGGCGGCACCGGCATCAAGCGTTGCGCCCGGAACGGCATGTCCGCGGCGACGGCTTTCCCGTTCCAGGAGGGCTAGGAGAGCAGACATAGCAATCGCGCGTGGGCTCGGTCGGGAGCAGATCGCAGTGAACGGACTGGGCGCGGCACGCTACGCCGGCACCAACCCCAGGCTCCCGCGCACCGCTTCCACCATCTCGTTGAAGCGGGCGTCGTCCAGGACGGGAGTGGCGTCGCCGAGGCGGACGGTGGGAATGACGTCCACCCAGGACTTGCAGCCGCCGTACTCGGGGATGAACGGCGCGGTGGTGGGTTGTTCCATCTTGTAGACGCGCAGGAGCATGATGGTCAGCGGCACCATCGGCTTCCAGTGCAGGCGGGACTGGGCGTAGGTGTCCGTCCAGATGTGGTGCGGCGCCAGGTCTTCCACCTTGCCCTGCTGGTCGATCTCGATGAGCTCGTGGACGTGGGCCCAGTGGGTGAAGGTGACGGCGTCCTTGTCATCCGGGTCGTCGGCCAGCAGTTGGCGCAACGCGGGCTGGTGGCTGTCCTTGAGCAGGTCTTCCTTCTGGTGCAGGTAGGTGGGGTAGAGCAGGAACTCGGGATGCACCACGCGGAAGTCCTTGCTCTCCTCGTGGATGCCGCCCTTGCGCAGCATCATGATCTGGTCGCCGTCGGCCAGGGCCTTGACGGTTATCGCCCACTCTTTGAGGGCCAGTTGGCAGGTCGCGGGGGTGGTCATGGCCTCAACCTCCGAGGAATTTGCATGGATGGACAGGTTGATCAGGATTGAATCGGACGGACGGCTAGTGGCCGCGGCTGCAGAACTCATCCCAGCTGGGCACGTCTTCGCCGGTGACGTAGAGCCAGTAGTAGGTGCCGATGTCGCCCATGTACTTGAATTGCTTGCGCACGTCCTTGATGGTGGCTTCGAGGTCGCCGTGGGAGCGCAGGTAGTTGCGGATGTCCCCGCCGTGCTCCTCCTCCAGCTCGATGAGTTTCTGGGCGTTGTGCACGGTGGCGACGATCTTGCGGCGGTTCCGGATGATGGCCGGGTCGGCGGCCAGCGTGTCGATCGCTGACTCGTCCATCGCGGCCACTGCCGCGACATCGAACCCCTGAAAATCAGACTGGAACCCCGGCCATTTGGTGTTGACCACCTTCCACGACATGCCGCTCTGGAACACCGCCTTGGTCATGACCTCCAGGTAGTCGTTCAGGCTCCGGGGTTCGATCTGTTCCGGAGCTTCGGGATGCTGCCGTTCCTGTTGCGTGGTCATAACGTGCTCCTTGACGAAACAGCCCGGGTCGTGAACGCCGGCGGTCTATCCTAGGCCGAGGACTGGGCGGATCCGGGGGCCAAAGGAGTGTCGACGCGTAGCAGCCGGCTCAGGTTCGCGGTCGTCACCTCCGCCACCTCCTCTACCGAAATGCCCTTGACCGTGGCCAGGCACTGGGCCACGTCGGCCAGGTGACGCGGCTCCGTCCAGTTGTGCCGGTACTTCTTGAACGGCTGCGGGTAGGCGTCGGTCTCCAGCACGATGTTTTCCAGCGGAATATCGCGGGCGACTTCGCGCAATTCCTCGAGTCGAGTCAGCGGGCGGGCCAGCGAGATGAAGAAGCCGCAATCGATGGCCTGGCGCGCCGTCTCGGCGTCCCCTTGGAAATAGTGCATCGCGCCACCCACCAGGCCGGCGTTTTCCTCGCGCAAGACCTTGAAGACCGCCGGATGCGACTCCCGCGAGTGGAAGATGATGGGCAGGCCCAGGCTCTTGGCAAGGTGGATGTGGGAGCGGAACACCTGGTCCTGCACCTCGTGGTCGGGCGAGGTCGGGAGATAGTCCAAGCCCACCTCGGACACGCAAACGACGTGCGGGTTGTCACGCGCCAGCGATTCGAGGCGAGCATAGGCCGCGTCGTCCACGGGATCGTCCGCCTGCATGGGGTGGATGCCCACGCCAGCGTAGAACATCGGGTGCTCATCGGCCAGCGCGATGCACCGCTCCGTCGACTCGAAGGTGGTGCCGGCAAGAAGGATGTAGCCAACGCCGGCTTCCTGTGCCCGTTGCAGTATGCCGGGTATTTCCTCCGGCACATACTGGTCCAGATGAGTGTGGGCGTCGCAGTAGATAGGCGTCGTTGGCATGGTTTGCTATACCCTTCACCGGCGTTGCCGGCTGGCACTGTCCGAAGTATAGCATTTGGCGGCCCGGCCGGCACGTCCGGGGATCCAATTGCAGTGGAGCATGCCGCCGCCTGCCCGCTGTACCGAGCGTCACCGGGAGGTCTGGAATGGGAGCCGTGGCCGAGGCTGCAAGCCGAACCTGGACCACGGTTCCCGGTCCTGTGCGTCGATCTCGGGGCTATGGCAGGGCGACTGCCCCGGCGGCGACTTGCGCCGTCCGGGACGCGGCCTCGACAAGGAGAACGCAGCCTGGTTGGCGCTCTGACGCAGACACGCGCCGGCGATGGGAGGAGATAATCGCCATCCGCTCGCCATCGCCGGCAAGCCGTCGGGTTCAGACGAGGGCGGCGGCGGCCTCAGTCGAAGGCGCTTCCTGATAGCCGGCGGCTTCCATCATGACGCCCGAGAGCAGGCCGTAGGCGTTGGCCCAGGCCGAGGCAACCTCCGGAGTGAAATGGTCGCCAAGGCCCTGCTCCAGCGTCCACAACAACGCCTGACCCACGGTGTCGTAGTGTGAAGGCTCGACCCCGTAGATCCGGTGCCGGGCGCCCAACCGTTGCACGATGGGCACGAGCGTGTCCAGGTCGGTGAGGTGATCGACGGCGGTGCCGACCATTTTCATCAGCAGCCGGCCCTGCTGCCGGAGATCCGAGTGGAAAAGTGGTTTCAGGTCGCCATCCAGCTCAAATAACCGGTCGTAGAAGAGTTCGGCGGCGGTGTCGGCTATGGGCTCGACTTTGGTGAATGACTCCCGCACCAAACGGATTTCTGCGTCGTTCATCGAGGTTATCCTCCTCACAAAAAATTATTTACGCTGATAAACGCGAGTGATTAATTATGATCAAATTATATTGGCAATCGGGGGATTGTTTCAAGCGCGTGCAGGGGACGAATCCGTTGCTGCATCAGCCGGTACACGCTGCGCAGCGGTGAGGGCTTCCGCCACGTCCGGTGTGAAGTCGTACCCCAGACCCTTGCTGAAGGGCGGGTCGAGCGGCCCATTCGAAAGACATTGAACCAGTCGACGGGCCAAAACTCGAAGCCCGATGCGATAGATGCCGAGGTGCGCATCGGGTGTGACCGTCTGTGGTTCGCGCAATCCAGTTGTAGCAGTCATCGTGCGTCCTCCGGGCGCAGTTTGATTCCATGCTACGAGCGCGTTGTTTCCCATTGGTTACAGCTGGGTAACGCCTGCGCTGCGCCCGACGTCGACGCGCCGTTGACAGAAGTGGTGCGCTGGTCTACGATGATTGTTGACCTTAACGGTCGGGAATTATTGAAACGTCCGCCGGCGCGCCGCTAAAAACCGCCGGCCGGGGAGGAAGCGAGCCCAATGACCAGCCAGGCTCAACGCGTGATTTCTCGCGACACCACGTCCCAGGAGTTGGACTCCGATTACCAGTGGGGCTTCACCATTGACATCGAGCAGGAGGCCATCCCGAAGGGCCTCAGCGAAGATGTGGTGCGCCTGATTTCGGTCAAGAAAAACGAGCCGCAATGGATGCTGGATTGGAGGCTCAAGTCCTACCGATTCTGGTCGCGGCAGACGTACACCGAGCCCAAATGGGCCAACGTAAAGTATCCGCCCATCGACTTCCAGGACATGCACTACTACGCTGCTCCCAAGTCCGCAGCGGACGGCCCCCAGAGCCTCGACGAAGTGGACCCGGAGGTCCTCGAAGCCTTCGACAAGCTGGGCATTCCCCTGGAAGAACAGGCCCGCCTGGCCGGCGTGGCGGTTGACGCGGTGCTCGACAGCGTTTCCGTGGCCACCACCTACCAGGAACAGTTGGAAAAGGCCGGCGTCATCTTCTGCTCCATGAGCGAGGCCATCCAGAACCATCCTGACCTGGTTCAGAAGTACCTCGGTTCGGTGGTTCCCTTCGCCGACAATTTCTATGCCACGCTGAACTCGGCCGTGTTCTCCGACGGTTCCTTCGCCTACATCCCGCCGGGAGTGCGCTGCCCCATCGAGTTGATGACCTACTTCCGCATCAACCAGGCCGACAGCGGCCAGTTCGAGCGGACGCTGATCGTCGCCGACGAGGGGTCGTACGTGAGCTATTTGGAGGGCTGTACCGCCCCAATGCGGAAGACCAGCCAGTTGCACGCGGCCGTCGTTGAACTGGTGGCGATGGAAGGCGCGGAGATCAAATACAGCACGCTGCAGAACTGGTACCCAGGCGACCGCAACGGCGAGGGCGGCGTTTACAACTTCGTCACGAAGCGCGGCAAGTGCGCCGGCGCCAACTCGAAGATCTCCTGGACGCAGGTGGAAACCGGCTCCGCCATCACCTGGAAGTACCCCAGTGTCATTCTCCAGGGCGACAACTCGGTTGGCGAGTTCTACTCGGTGGCGCTGGTGAACAATTGGCAGCAGGCCGACACCGGCACCAAGATGATCCACATGGGCAAGAACACCCGGAGCACCATCGTCGCCAAGGGAATCTCCGCCGGCCAGGGTCAGCAAACCTATCGTGGTCTGGTGAAGATCAATCCCTCGGCCAAGGGCGCGAGGAACTTCACCCAGTGCGACTCCCTGTTGGTCGGCGACCAGTGCGGCGCCCATACCGTGCCGTACATTGAGGTCAAGAACCCCACCGCCCAGATGGAGCACGAAGCCACAACCTCCAAGGTGTCCGACGACCAGCTTTTCTACCTCCAGCAGCGCGGCATCGGCGTCGAGGACGCGCACTTCATGATCATCAACGGGTTCTGCCGGGGCATCTTCCAGGAACTCCCATTCGAGTTCGCCATGGAGGCCTCGCAGTTGCTCAAGGTCAGCCTAGAAGGCACCGTGGGTTAGCGCCTCCGGCTTCCCAGGTTTCCTCACTCCCTCCGAACACAAGGACTCTCAACACGAAGATGACCACCGCCAACGAATCCGTTTCCCGTATCCTTGAGGTCAAGGACCTCCGCGTGTCCATCGACGACCAGGAAATACTGCGCGGCGTGAACCTTGCGGTAAATCCCGGCGAAATTCACGCGATCATGGGCCCCAACGGGTCCGGCAAGAGCACCCTGGCCAACACCCTGGCCGGACGGCCGGAATACACCGTCACCGGTGGATCGGCGATGTACAAGGGTATGGATCTGCTGAACATGGAGCCGGAAGACCGGGCCCGCGAGGGAGTGTTCCTGGCCTTCCAGTATCCCGTGGAACTGCCCGGGGTGCGCGCGTGGCAATTCCTCAAAGCCGCGGTGGACGCCAAGCGAGTCCACCTGGGCGAGGAGGAAATGGGCGCCCGCGAGTTTGATCAACTGCTCCGCAGCAAGGTTGCCGAGGTGGAAATCGATCCGGAATTGGTGCGTCGCTCCGTGAACGAAGGCTTCTCCGGCGGCGAGAAAAAGCGCAACGAAGTGCTGCAGATGGCACTGCTGGAGCCCACGCTTTCCCTGCTTGACGAAACCGACTCGGGATTGGATATTGACGCCCTGCGCATCGTGGCGGACGGCGTGAATCGCCTCCGTCGCCCCGACAACGCAGCGGTGGTGGTGACCCACTACCAGCGCATTCTAAGTTACATAACGCCGGACCAGGTGCACGTGCTGGTCGACGGCCGCATCGTCCGTAGCGGCGGTCCCGAGTTGGCCGAGGAACTGGAGGCGCGGGGCTACGACTGGGTGCGCGAAGAAGTGGAAGCGGCGGCCGGCTGAAGATCGCTCCCGCATTCTTGACCCGCACCGTCGGTCGAATTCTGAACCTGCCAGCCTCCAATCAGCACGACGCCGTGCTTTCTGCGGCAACCATTCCCTCTCTACCGACGCCTGAGTACGCTGAATGACTACTACTGCACCGAGATCCGTCGCCGACGACTTTCCTAATTACGCCGCCGCGTACGCCGAGCAGCCTGCCGGCAATTCCCCGGTAATCCATGAGTTGCGGGAACGCGGCTGGGAGTCCTTCAACCGCCTCGGACTGCCCACCGCCAGGCGCGGCAACGAGCCCTGGAAGTACACCAACGCCGGGCCCATTGCGCGCGTAAGCTTCGCGCATGGCGACCTCGCCTCTGGCGGAGAAACGGAGCCTACCCAGGCGGAGGTGCGCGACATCGCTCCCTGGCAGTCGGACTGGCGCAACCTGGTGGTTGTGGACGGAGTCTTCGCTCCTCGCCTGTCGACCGTAAACGGCGACGGTGCGGGGATCGCCGCCAGCCTGGCCGATGCGATGCTGTCGGATCCCGAACTTGGCGCGACAGTACTGGGCTACCTGGCGACCCCCGATGACGATGGGTTCGCCGCGCTCAATGCTGCCTTTGCGGGCGATGGTGTGGGCATCTCGGTGCCAGCGGGAGCGGATGCGGGCGTGATCAACGTCGTCTACCTGACCACCGGGCGGGAACAGCTTCGAGTTGCGCACCCACGGCTCGTAATTTCTGCCGCTCCAAATTCCCGAGTCACGGTTATCGAAACCTTCGTCGGTCCGGACGCCCGCTACCTCACCAATGCCGTGATGGAAACCTCGGTGGGGGAAGGGGCCAACGTTGAGCACTACCGTCTTCTCTTCGAAGGCCAGGAAGCCTACCACGTCGGGGTGAGCCGGGTTCTGCAGCAAAAGGACTCGAGGTTCTCCTCGGTGGCAATCGCTCACGGAGCGGCGCTGGGCCGCAACGATTTTGGCGTTACGCTCGCCGGAACCGGGGCAGAGTGCACGCTCAACGGCCTGTACCTCACTGGTGGCACCCAGCACATCGACAACTACATCAACATCGACCACGCGGAGCCCTACGGCACCAGCCGGTTGTTCTACAAGGGAATTCTGGACGGCCAGTCTCGGGCCGTGTTCGGTGGCAATGTAACCGTGCGCAAAGACGCGCAAAAAACCGATGCGCTGCAGACCGACAAGAACCTGCTCCTGTCCGAGGAAGCCGAGGTCGACAGCAAGCCCAGCCTGCTCATCTACGCCGATGACGTGAAATGCGGGCACGGCGCGACGGCCGGCCATATCGACGAGGACACGGTGTTCTACATGCGGAGCCGTGGCCTTGATCTGCCGACAACCAGCCGGATCCTGATCCACGCCTTCGCCAGTGAGATCATCGACACGGTGGCGCTGGAGCCGTTGCGGGAATATCTCGACGAACGGTTCCGGAACGCCATCCCTTCCGCCAGCATCGCCCTGCCCATCGGAGGCCGCTCGTGACCGCCACTAACGGAGACCCCCACGGTTCCTCCTACGGTGCGCTGACCGCAGACGACGTGGCACGCATCCGCATGGACTTCCCGGTCCTGGATCAACTCATCAATGGGAAGCCCCTGGTCTATCTGGACAACGCGGCGACCACGCAAAAACCCCGGCCGGTGATCGATGCGATCAGCAATTATTACCTGCACAACAACGCCAACGTGCACCGCGGTGTGCATACCCTGAGCCAGCGGGCCACCGACGATTACGAGGTGGGCCGCGAGGCTATTCGCCGGTTCATCAACGCCCCCGACTCCTCCGAGATAATCTACGTGCGCGGGACGACCGAGGGGCTGAACCTGGTCGCCAGCAGCTATGGGCGCAAGTTCTTCAAGGCCGGAGATGAGGTCATCATCACGGGCATGGAGCACCACTCCAACATCGTGCCGTGGCAGATTTTGGGCAAGGAAATCGGCATTCGCCTGCGGGTGATCCCCTTCACCGACCAGGGCGAACTGCTGATGGACGAGTACGAGAGCATGCTGAACGAGCGCACTCGTCTCGTGTCGGTGGTGCATCAATCCAACGCGCTTGGCACCATCAACCCGGTTTCGTCGATCGTCGAGTTGGCCCACGCCCGCGGCATCCCAGTCATGATCGACGCCGCGCAGTCGATACCGCACATGCCCGTCGACGTGCAGGCTATGGGCGCTGATTTCCTGACCTTCTCCGGACACAAGATGTACGGGCCGACCGGTATCGGCGTGCTGTGGGGACGGGCGGATCTGCTGAACGACATGCCCCCGTACCAGTCCGGCGGCGAGATGATCCGTTCGGTTACCTACGAGGAAACCATCTACAACGTGATCCCGCACAAATTCGAGGCCGGCACCCCGGACATCGCCGGCGCCATCGGCCTCGGTGCGGCAGTGGAGTATCTCGAGGCCATCGGCATGGACCGCATCGCCGCATACGAGCAGGCGCTGATGCGCTACGGCGCCGAGCGTATCTCCGAGATCGAAGGTGTGAGGCTCATCGGCACCGCCGAGAACCGGGGTGGCGTCCTGTCTTTCTACATGGAAGCGGCCCACGCCCACGACATCGGGACCATCCTGGACGCCGAGGGCATCGCGGTGCGCACCGGCCACCACTGCGCCCAGCCGGTGATGGCCCGCTATGAAATCCCGGCGACGGTGCGAGCTTCCCTGTCCTTCTACAACACCACCGAGGAAATTGACGCCCTGATCAAGGGCATTGATCGGGTCATTGAGGTTTTCGGCTGATGGCATCCGACCTGAGCGATCTCTACCAGGAAATCCTTCTCGAACACAACCGGCGGCCCCGCAACTTCCGTACCCTGGAGGACGCCACCCACCACGCGGACGGTTTCAATCCACTGTGCGGCGACGAGATATCGTTGCAGTTGCGCCTGGAAGAGGACACAGTAGGCGACGTGGGTTTCCAGGGACACGGCTGCGCCATCAGTCGCGCTTCCGCTTCCCTGCTGACCCAGGCGGTCAAGGGTGCATCGTCCGAGGATGCGATGGCGATGTTCAACGAATTTCACCGCATGCTGACGGAACCTGACGCCGAGCTAAACTACGACTTGCTGGGCGATTTGGAAATGCTGGCCGGTGTGATTGCGTATCCCACGCGCATCAAGTGCGCCATCCTGGCCTGGCACACCCTCAAAGCGGCCATGGACGGCCAGGGCATCGCCACCACCGAATAGTCGATTCCCTGGGCTCGCCCTGATGGCTTCCCTGCCCGACAATCCAGACGCGCTCTACGGCGACGTCATCATGGACCACTACCGCAACCCGCGGCATCGCGTGCCTCTGGCCGGCGCCGACGTTGAAGCCGAGGAGTTCAATCCCTTCTGCGGAGACCGGGCTACTTTGCAGCTGCGTCTCAGTCACGAGGGCGGGCACTCACCCTCCATCAAGGACGTCAGTGCCCTGGCTGAGGGTTGCAGCATCATCCAGGCCTCCGCCTCGCTGTTGGCCGACAACCTGCAGGGCCGCACCGTGGAACAGGCCGCCGATCTGTCCCAACTGTTCCGGGACCTTATGCAGGGCAAGCCGCTGCCGCCGGTGGCTCTGTCCGAACTGGGGGATCTGGAGGCCTTGGAAGTGGTCCGCCAATACCCGGTGCGCATCAAGTGTGCGCTGTTGCCGTGGGTGGCGCTGGAAGAGGGCTTGCGGAAGCTGGACCGGAGGGGTCCAGTCGGCGGTTAGTTGCTCGACGGCGGGCTGGAGGCCGGCATCTCGGACAGCACCTCCAGCAATCGATAACCATACTTGGGAAGCTCGGGTGGTGGCTCATCCACGCCGGGGAACAGGTCGTACCTTTCCACGCGCAGCCGGTATTCGAAGCCGTGCCTCCTCGGAAACTCCTCGATCACGCCATAGTACGGTTCGTCGTTCACCACGATACACGCGGCCGTGATTGGGGCGTTCTCGTAGCATCCCACCCGCCATGGGCCAACGCTGATTTCCATCTCCGTGCCACTCACCGAGGACCGGTTCACGATCTCAAGCAGACGACGGGTTCCGCTTTCGAAACTCTCAAATCGGACCTGATATTCGAAACCCGGCGCGTATTGAAAGCCATCGATGGAATTGCGCAGGGGTCGGCCATCAACCAGCAGGCACCTTTCGTCCGATTTCGGGCATTGCACTCGCGCCGGCGCGACCGTCGCTTCCTGAACCGAGCCGGCGACACGGGTTTTTGAAAGCACTGCCAGCAGGCGATATCCGTACCGGCCAGCGTCCTGGGGAGGCTCCTTCTGGCCGGGGAACGCATCGTATCGTTCGACACGGAGGCGGTATTCGTACCCCGGCTCGTGGGTGAACCCATCGATCTCTTCGTAGAAGAACTGGCCGCCCACGATCAGGCACATGCGACGGAAGGGCCCATAGCATTCCCGGCGGGCCGGGCCCACGGTGATCTCTCGAATCGAGGATGACTCGCCCATCGTTCCGCCGATGGCCGTGGGTTCAACCGCCCGGGGATCGACGGCGGTAGGCTCGGCCGTTGGGAGGGCGATGGCGGTGGGTTGAACGAGCCTGGGGGCGCTGGCGGTGGGGTCGATCACCCCGGGATTGGTCACTCTGTCATCGACACTCGTTGCCGGCGACTGCCCCGTGCAGCCGGTAAGAACAAATGCGAGCGCCAGCAGGATCGAGATGGCAGTCCCGGCCACGAAAACGCGGCGACGGCCGGCCGGCATTACTTGCCCTGCAACCCTCGCAGGTAGGCGATATGGCCGACGTGCTGGTACATCTCACCGATGATCTGGCGGAACATGGCGCCTAACGACATCTCCGGCCGGCGCTCCCGGGGGACACGCTCCATGTCCTCCGGGGTCAGCGTGTCCAGGTAGGCCAGCGTGGCCCGCCGCACGGAGGCGCGGTAGCGGAGAAACTCGCCCAGATCCACGCCGGGGAAGTTGTTCACCTGCTCGGCGGTATGTCCGAAGCCGTTGTCGCGGGTGGGCAGGCCGATTTTCTCGTGCCAACCTTCGGTCTCCCACAGTTCGGTCTCGAACTGGGCGAAGAACTGGATCCACATGTCCTCGACGCGGACCATGTGCCAGAGTATCCAGCCGATGGAATTGGCGGCGGCGGCCGGCTGCCAGGCCAGTTCGTCCGGGCCCAGCCCGTCCAGGGCATCCATCAGGAAGCCGTTTTCCTTGTCGAGCGCATCAACGATGAATTCGTTGAGAGTCATGCGAGGACCTCCGGGGTTCTCAGGCGGGGGTAGGCGCCGCGACGCGAGCTGCCATTTCGCGGTCCAGAAGCAGCAGTGCGTCGCTGCGGCCGGCCACCTTATTCAGAGAGGCAATCACGTCGCGGGCCGTTTTCTCTTCTTCGACCTGCTCGTTCACGAACCACTGCAACATGACCTGGCTGGCAAAATCGGCAGACTCGGCAGCGACGGCGTACAGTTGATTTATCAACTGGGAAACGTGCTGCTCGTGGCCGAGGGTTTGACGCATCACGTCTTCGACCGAATCAAACTCAATCGGTGGCTGTTCGATGGGCAGCAGCGTGACTCGCCCGTCACGGTCCTCGAGGTAGGTCAGGATACGCATCGCGTGGTCGTATTCTTCCTGGCTCTGGATGCGCATCCAGTGGGCAAACCCCGGGAGGTCTATCGAGTCGCAGTAGGTGGACATGGACAGGTAGAGATACGACGAGTAGAACTCGGCGTTGATGTGGCGATTGAACGCCTCCTGCAAGGCGGTGCTGACGGCCATGGTGGTACTCCGCGTGAATATCCCCTGGGGCGTTGTAAACCGGTTTGTTGCGCCGGCGCTCAGTCGTGGAGAAAGCCCAGGACGGTGTCGAAGAACGCCTCGGGTCGCTCCACTTGCGGGGTGTGGCCGCACTGCGGGATGACGGTCAACGTGGCGTTGGGCAGCAGGTCGCGGAAGGCCTCACCGTACTCCGGGGGGATCACCTGGTCGGAGTCGCCCCAGACGATCAGGGTGGGCATCACGATGCGGTGGGCCCGCTTGGTCAGGCCGCGTTCGGGGATCGGCCAGGTGAACTTGGCGACCGACTGCAGGGTTTGGATGCGGTCCAGGGTGTGTTCCAGCCGCGCCTCCTGCTCCGTGGGTTGCGCGACGGACGCGAGGGCAAGTTCGCCTTCGGAGTCGTACCACAGCATCTCGCGCCGCTCGTCGGGCGTGAGGATGAAGAAGTCTGCAACCGGTTTGTCCTCCAGCCACAGCCCCAGCGAGTTCACCAGAACCAGTCGGGAGACGCGGTCGGGACGGTGGGCGGCCAGTTCGGCGGCGCAGAACCCCCCGTACGAATGCCCGATCAGATGGCAGCGCTCGATCCCAAGGGCGTCGAGAAACTCTTCGAAGAACTGCACCAGATCCCAGAGGTCGTCCAGGTGGTTCAGACCCGTGGACTGGGCAACACCGGGATGCGCCGGGGCGTAAACGTGGTAGTCCTCCGCCAGACGGTCCAGGTAATCGGGCCACCCGACGAACCCGCCCGCTCCGTGCAGGTAGATCAGCGGGTCGCCGGAACCGCCTTCCGCGACCTGGACATTGAACATCCCGCCACGGACTGACACCATACGCTCAGTGTGCGCAACCATCGGTGAAGCACCTCGAATCCTGTATAGACTTCCAGGATGACCTGTAATCAGGAATCCGACCGGGCTGTGGCCGCCAAACAGGCCAGACCAGCCAGATATTATCCCGGTAATACCATACCATAACCGTCCGGGGCGGTTTCCAGCGCCCATAGGCAGGGGCGGCCGGCGGCGGTTTCCTGACCCGCTGCGCGTTGACGCCCATCAATACTTGCGGCACAATTATCCGCGCCATGAAACTCCACGAGTATCAAGCCAAGGCAATATTCGCCAACTACGGTATTTCGGTACCCGATGGTAGATTGGCGCATACCGCCGACGATGCAGCGGCAGCGACCGCGTCGTTCGGTGGACGAGCCGCCGTCAAGGCCCAGGTCCACGCCGGTGGGCGAGGACTGGCCGGCGGGGTCAAGGTTGTGGGCAGTCCGGAAGAGGCTGGAAGCTTTGCGGCCGGTCTGTTGGGCTCCCGCCTGGTTACCAACCAGACCGACGCCGGCGGTGTGCCGATCGAATCGGTGCTGGTGGAATCGCTGGCCGATATCGGCAGCGAGATGTACGTGGCAATGACCATGGACCGCGATCACCGGGGGACGGTATTGATCGCCAGCGCCGGAGGAGGCACGTCCATCGAGCAGTTGGCGGCCGAGGACCCCGGCGCCATCATCACCGAACCGGTCGATCCGGTGCTCGGACTGATGCCGTACCAATGCCGCAGGGTGGCGACCCGCCTCGGATTGAGCGGCCCGGCTTTTCGGGATGCCGCGAATGTCCTCTCGGCCCTCTATCGCATCTTCTTGGAGCATGATTGTTCGCTGGTTGAAGTGAACCCGCTGATCGTGACCGGTGACGGTTCCATCATGGCCCTAGACGCCAAGATGGAGGTCGAGGACGACGCGCTGTTTCGGCATGCCGATCTGCAACAACTGCGGGACCGTAACCAGGAAGACCCGCTCGAAGCCGAGGCCGCTGACGACGACATCGCCTACGTGAGCCTCGACGGCTCGGTCGGATGCCTGGTCAACGGAGCCGGTCTGGCGATGGCGACGCTGGACGTGGCCAACGCAGCCGGCGCGGCTCCCGCCAATTTCCTTGACGTCGGCGGCGGCGCGACCGATGAAAAAGTCGCCAAGGCGGTGAGCATCATCCTGTCGGACCCGAAAGTCGACAGAGTGCTGGTCAATGTGTTCGGCGGCATCCTGCGCTGCGACGTGGCGGCCCGCGGCATCGTCCTGGCCTACGATCAGCTTCAGGCCGAGCAGCCGTTGGTGGTGCGCATGCTGGGCACCAACCTGGAAGAGGGGAAATCAATCCTCGCCACCTCCGGCCTCAACGTCACCTTCGCCGACACTTTGACTGAAGTTACGGCGGCGCTTTCCAATCCTTTGATGGGCGCGTAGTTTCATGGGCATCCTTCTCAATGAACAATCTCGGGTGTTGGTGCAGGGCATCACGGGTCGTGAAGGCAGCTTCCACGCTCGCGCATGCCGGGAATACGGCACGCAACTCGTGGCCGGTGTGACGCCGGGTCGGGGCGGACAGCTGTTCGACGATGTGGTTCCCGTGTTCAACTCCATAGATGAAGCGGTGGCAGCGACCCAAGCCAACGTGTCGCTGATCTTCGTGCCCCCGCCGTTCGCGCCGGATGCCATCGCCGAATCGGTGGACGCCGGGATACCCCTGATCGCCTGCATCACCGAGGGGATACCCGTGCACGACATGGTCGGCCTGTACCGGTACGTTAATGCAAACCCGGTCCGCCTGATTGGACCCAACTGCCCCGGGATGATAAATCCGGGTGCGCGGTGCAAGGTGGGCATCATGCCCGGCAACATCCATATGCCCGGTCGGGTGGGCGTTGTCTCCCGCAGCGGCACCCTGACCTACGAAGCGGTAGGCCAGTTGACCGAGAAGGAAATCGGTCAATCGTCGTGCGTGGGGATCGGCGGGGATCCGATTGTAGGCAGCAGTTTCGTGGACATCCTGCGCCTTTATAACGACGATCCGGACACGGACCTGGTAGTGTTCATCGGAGAAATCGGTGGCAACATGGAGCAGGAAGCCGCCGAGTTCATCGGTTCGTCGGAGTTCACCAAACCGGTGTGCTCCTTGATAGTTGGTGCCACCGCCCCGTCAGGGAAACGCATGGGCCACGCCGGAGCGATCATCACCGGCGAGTCGGCCACCGCCGAGTCCAAAATTCGCGCCCTGGAACGGGCCGGCGCACGTATCATTCCCACGCCTGCGGATATTGGCGATACCGTCGCCAGGACTCTCGCAGAGCTCGGTCTCGCTTAGTTTGGAGGTCTCTCCGAACGGGGATGCCACCACTGCGCTCAGACGACGCCACCGTGGCACCCAAGCGGGGTTCGGGGCGCTCAAACCGGATGCCAGTTCCGCAAACCGGCGATTTCGGTCCATTCAGTGCGCTTGACGCTAACTAACACGGCGTGTACGATACGGATGCCCAAGGTATCATTTCTTATCCCTTACTGATGTCCCGATGCGGACGCACCTGGGCACGCCGGCAACCGAGTTGTGATAACTGCTGGCATAGTTCCCGAGCAGGAAAGACTATCAGGTTCCGGCGAGGGAACCTCGAGTGTTCCACAGGACCTCCAAAGTGACCCTGAGCCACCTGTGGCATGGGATCTGCCGTTATCCGTATGCCCACTAAGTACATTTTCGTGACCGGCGGAGTGGTCAGCTCCATCGGCAAAGGTATCTGCGTCGCGTCAATCGGACGCATCTTGAAGAGCCAGGGGCTTTCCGTCACCGTCATCAAGCTGGACCCATACCTGAACGTGGACCCGGGGACCATGTCGCCTTACCAGCATGGCGAGGTCTTCGTAACCAAGGACGGCGGCGAAACGGATCTGGACCTCGGCCATTACGAACGGTTTATCGACGTCGAGTTGACCCGTGACAGCAACGTGACTGCGGGGCAAACCTACCTTGAGCTCATCACCCGAGAACGGCGCGGCGACTTCCTTGGCGGCACCATCCAGACCGTGCCGCACCTGACCAACGAAATCAAGGATCGGCTTATCGGACTGGCGGAAAAATCCAACGCGGACGTCGTCGTGGTCGAGGTCGGCGGCACCGTGGGTGACATCGAAGGGCTTCCGTTCCTGGAAGCGATCCGGCAGATGCGGAATACGGTGGGCCGCAACAACGTCTTCTATATGCATCTGACCCTCCTCCCCTACATCTCGGCCTCGGAAGAGTTGAAAACCAAACCGACCCAGCACAGCGTAAAGGAATTACGGAGCATCGGAATTCAGCCGGACGCTCTGGTCTGCCGCTCCGATGCGGAGGTCACGCCCGGTATCCGGGAAAAGTTGTCGCTGTTTTGCGACGTCGCCTCCGAAGCCGTGTTCCCCATGCCCACGGTGGGCAATGTCTACGAAGTGCCGCTGGTGATGGACTACTTTGGCGTGGGACGCTGCCTTTCGGAATCGCTGGGCTTGAATGGGCAGACGCAACTGGACGAGTGGAGCACTCTGGTCGACCAGATGAACGGCGCGACCGGCGAGGTTCCCATCGCGGTAGTGGGCAAATATGTGGAGTATCCTGACTCCTACATGTCCGTACGCGAGGCATTGCGACACGCCGCGGCGTCCTGCGGCCTGCGGGCAGATGTGCGGTGGGTTCATTCGGAAGCCGTGGAGCGCGATGGCCCGGACGCCCACTTGAGCGACGTTTGCGGGATCGTAGTTCCGGGCGGATTCGGCCCCAGGGGAGTCGAGGGGATGATCGACACCAGCCAATATGCCAGGAACAAGCACGTGCCCTATCTGGGTTTGTGCCTGGGCATGCAGGTCATGGTCATCGACTGGGCTCGCGACGTAACTGGCCTTAAATACGCCAATTCGTCGGAGCTTGACCCCGATTGCGAGCATCCGGTGATCGACATAATGCATGGTCAACGCGGCATCACTGACTTGGGCGGCACCATGCGCTTGGGCCACTACCCGTGCCAGCCCCAAAACAATACCCGGACCGCCGATGCGTACCATCGCGGCGAAATCAAAGAACGTCATCGGCACCGGTATGAAGTGAACAACGCCTATCGGGAATCCCTCGAGGCATCGGGCATGATCATGAGCGGGTTGTCGCCCGATGGTGAACTGGTTGAGGCCACCGAGGTGCCGGATCACCCATTCATGGTCGGCGTGCAGTTCCATCCAGAGTTCCAGTCGCGTCCCAACCGGCCTCATCCCCTTTTCAGCGCACTGATCGCACAGGCTCAACAAACGGTACGAGAAGGTAGACAATTGCCTTTCCGACGGGCCGGCGGATGGTCATTTTCCGCAGACTAGCGGTTCCCGCAGACCGGGAACTCGCCCCATTTACAATCCAATCCACGCCCCGGCGAAAGCCGGTTCTCTGAACCCTGACCCGTGAATTTGGCGCGGCGCCGCACGCTTCGGCGACACGTGTTCGACCGCTTTAGCCGCACGTGGCCGCGACATCAGAAACACGACCTTCTCCCGGGCTCGAGGAGGACATAGCAATGAAACTGTTTTTGGACACAGCCAACATCGACGAGATCCGCATGGGCGCCGAACTCGGCGTCGTCTCGGGGGTTACGACCAATCCCTCATTGGCCGCGAAGGAAGGCATCGGCGGCGCCGCCGGCTACCGGGCGGCGGTCCAGGAGATCGCCGACATAATCGACGGGCCAATCTCCGTGGAAGTGGTCAGCACGGACGCGCCGGGCATGATCGCCGAGGGCCGCGACATTGCGGAGTGGATTCCCAACCCCTGGGTCAAGATACCCAGCACCGAGGAGGGCTTCAAAGCCATCAGCGTGCTGGCCCGTGATGGCATACAGATCAATCAGACCCTGGTCTTCACCGTCAACCAGGCGCTGCTCGGAGCCAATGCCGGGAGCACCGTGGTCAGTCCGTTCGTGGGACGGCTGGACGATATCGGCCAGGATGGAATGGCGCTGGTCCAGGACATCGTGGCGGTTTACCGCCAGCAGTCCGTGGAAACCAAGGTGATGGCCGCAAGCATACGCGGAGCGCGACATTGTGTGACGGCCGCTGCCGCCGGCGCTGATATTTCGACGATACCGTACAACGTTTTGACGCAAATGATAAAACACCCCCTTACCGACGCCGGCCTGTCGCGATTCCTGCAGGACTGGCAGCAAGCTTCCGGAGGCTGACAAGATGGTCCGCGCCCGCACTGGCACCCCGACCGCACCCCGACGACGACGGCGTCCCCCGGCCAACGACGAGGCCGGCGCCGCGCTAGCCGACTCCGCCCCGGCAGATGATGCCCCGGACGGAGAGCAGCCGTATCCCAACGGATCTCACCCTGGACGCTACGTTGACGTCGCCGACCTTACGTCCATGTCCCGGGAAGAACTCCTCGAGTTGGCCCCGGACGTTGGTCTGAAAGATGACGATGCACTGGCCGACCTCACCCGGGATGCCCTGCTGAACCGGGTCCGGCACTCGGCCGCCAATCGTAATCTGCTGACCGCGTCGGGCATCCTGGAAGTCATGGACGCCGGTCACGGACTGCTGCGCTCGTTGCAATACCCGCCGGTTTCGGGCGACGTATTCGTCGGGCAGTCGCAGATTCGCCGGTTCAACCTCAAGACCGGCGACACGGTCACCGGGCTGGTGCGACCTCCGAAGGAAGGAGAACGACGCTACGGTTTGACCCGGGCGACCAGCATCAACCTTCTGGACCCCGAGGACCAGAAGCCGGCATCGCGCCGGATCTTCGAGTCCCTGACGCCCATTTTCCCTGACGACCACATCGTCCTGGAACATACACAGGGCGGGCTGTCATCGCGCATGATCGACCTGTTCGCCCCGATCGGGTTGGGCCAGCGCGGTCTGGTCGTGTCTCCGCCCAAGGCCGGCAAGACTACGGTTTTGCGCCAGATAGCCGCGGCGATCACCGAAAACCGGCCCGGGGTCCTGCTGATGGTCGTGCTCATTGGGGAGCGGCCCGAAGAGGTCACCGAGATGCGCCGCGCGGTCAACGGCGACGTGTTCGCGTCGACCTTTGATGAGTCGGTTGAAGAACAGTGCCGGGTCGCAGAGTTGGCCGTGGAGCGCGCCAAGCGCATGACCGAATCCGGACGCGACGTGGTGATCCTGCTGGACAGCATCACTCGGCTCACGCGCGCCTACAACCTGGCCCTGCCGACCTCCGGGCGCACGCTGTCCGGTGGTATCGATCCCGCCGCTCTGTACCCGGCGAAGCGGTTCATCGGCGCTGCCCGCAACCTCGAAGAAGGCGGCTCACTCACCATAATCGCCACGTGTCTCCTCGATACGGGCAGCCGAATGGATGAAGTGATCTACGAGGAGTTCAAGGGCACCGGCAACATGGAGCTGCACCTGGACCGCCGGCTCGCCGACCAGCGCTACTTCCCCGCCATCGACGTGGTGCGCAGCGGCACCCGCCGGGAGGAGTTGCTCTACGACCAGGAAGCCATGCCCCAGATCTGGCTGCTACGGCGCATGGTAACGCTGGCCTCCGGCGGCGACCAGGCCAACATGGGTGACGCCACCAAGCGCGTCCTCGAGCGCCTGGCCCGCACTCGTTCCAACTCCGAGTTCCTCACCAACCTGACCAAAGACTCCTGACACCGATCGGGAGATGAACAAAAAACTGGGAGGCGGGTTAGAAACCCGCCTCCTTTTGGTTGCTACGCGTCGGCTCCTGGGTCACCTCCGCCACCGTCGCCGCCTCCGGGACCTCCGCCGGTCCCACGGCGCCGTATCACCAGCGCAACTACTGCTCCGGCCACGGCCAGGACCACCACCACTGCGATCACGATCAGCGCGATCGCGAGCCCGCTGAGTCCGCCGCCTCCCGGCTCATCCTCAGCAACCGGACGGTCCCGGGTCTCGGTTTCTCCAGTCGCCACGGCCGCCACGATGGTGGAAGTCAGAGCTCCCTGGTCAATGGTCGGCGGAGGCGGCACCGGAGTAGCCGTGGGCTCCGGCGTCGGTGTGGGTTCTGGAGTCGGTGTGGGCTCCGGCGTCGGTGTGGGCAGCGGAGTTGCCGTCGGTTCCGGCGTCGGTGTGGGTTCCGGTGTGTTTGTGGGAAGAGGTGTATTAGTCGGCAAGGGCGTGTTCGTAGGAATCGGTGTCGGTGTCGCGTACCGCTGTGGGAAGAGCGTCACGGTGGCGACCACGCCGGGCAAGCGTTCACCCGATTCGTAGACGTGAAACGTTGCCGGATAGGTTCGCTCTTCAGCCCAATCCCGATGGTAATCTTCAGGTATGACCGTCGTTCCCGAGAATCTACCTTCGCGGGAATCAAATCTGGTTTCTCCGTCAAACAACAAGGTAGGACCGTTGCTAATCCTTACCGAGTAACCTTGCCGGAACCGGTCGAGACCGCTCACGGTCACCAGAATGGGCTGCCCAATACGGACATCTTCTGGATTGACCTCGAGCTTGCCGGCCGCGACCTCGATCTCCAAGTTCAGGGTGAGCTCGTGAATCGGGTAGCCATCGATCTTGATCACGGGGCGGATGCGCTCTCCGCCCTCGGTCCGGGACGTGACACGGTACTCGTGGTTCCACTGACCGTCGGACGTATAAATGCTGTGCTCGATGCGGTCATTAATCTCAAGGGTAACGTGCGGAGGACTGTAGTATTGCCGGTCGGGCGGGAAATTTTCACCGCGGAACAGAAGATAATCACCCGGCGCCACTTCGCCCTCATCGGGAGTGACGGTCAGCCTCGGCGCGGCGACGTCGATCTCGGCCGACGCCTTGACGCCGGCGTCGCTGGTGATTTCCACTTCTTCGTCACCATTGGAGTCCAGAAGCTTGGTGATCAGATCGCTCCGGATGCCGCCGTCGTCGTTCAGGACAGCCACGGTGCCCAGGAAGCGACCACCTCTCTGGATCTCGGGGCAGTCGCCGGACGACCGGACTCGATCGTTGCCTTCATCTAGGAAAGCCAATGGGATCCCGCCCAGGGTTACCTGGCAAACCTCATCGCCCGGCAGGTTGTTGGAACGAACGAGGAATTGTTGACCAAGCCCAACCCCGCGAGATGGGATACCGCTGATAGTGAGGTCGGCGTCGCCGATGGTTACCTTGGCGGAGACCGGGTTGGATCCGATGTATACCGTGATCACGACGGTACCGCTGACATTGGTCGGCAGGGTTACGATGATATTGTCTCCGGCGAGGCTATAGTTGGCCCGTCTACCGGCGACCTGAACTGAGGTCACATTGCCGCGACTGCCGCCGACGAACTTGAGCGTCACCTCATCGCCAGGCGAAACTTCGGTGCGGCCCACCATTTCCAATCCAGGCATGATCAGTAGGGAGATCGACGTGCCGTTGGTATTGCCTCCTCCGTCAACCGCACATATCTGGTGCCTGACGGCGGATCGGAAATGACTCTGAGAAACCTCGAACACAGATGAAAATCGGTAATCTGAGCCCACTTCCGCAGAACCAACTCGCGTCCAACCGTTCCAGTTAGCGGCATTGGCATCGTTGCAGTTTTGCGATCCGCTATCGGCGATGGCGTGAATTTCGACCGTCACGCCTTCCTCAAAGCCGAAACCGTGCAACGTTACCTCTTCACCGTATCCAACTTCGTTATCGCCATCTATTTCGAGCGTGGCGTCTACCCGGACGGTATCGCTCAGCGCCGTGCCATCGTCCCACTCGATAGTGACTTCGTACTGATCATCTTCGGTGTCCGGATGGTCCGGTAGCTCAAAGTTGCGCAGCTCGATTATCACCGGGTAGTCAGCGCTGTCACAAACGCCCGGGTCACCGCTGCCTCTGCGCCAGGACTGGCATCCGGGCAATTCGATTTCGTGGGGTTCACCGAATCCCTCGTACGGGTTAACCCAATCGGGGGTGAACCTCCCGCCCGCGAGGATGACTACCTCATCCTCATCGAAACCAGAAGGAAACCCAATATCTTCGTGAAGAAATATGGTGAATTCCTGGTTCAACTCCCCTGGGCTGCAACCGGCAGGCGTGAATGTGAGGGTCAGATCAGCCTTCATGCCCGGGGTGTAGTCATCGTCCTGGTCAATATTCAGTCCGCTACAACTCTCCTGCGCCGACGCCGTTTCCGGGTTCGTGGCCCACAGGGCGACGGTCAACGCCGCAACGGCCAGCGCCAGCACCCCCACCGCCGGCCAGACAAAGGCACGACGGGATCCGCCTGACATAAAAAAATTTTCATATACGCGCACGGGTATCCTCCCTGGGTCTCCAACCTTTCATTCACGCCGCCCTACCAGTCCCGTAGCGGCCGACCTTTTCAGTATATGACACGCGGTGCGGTGACCGGCCGACTCTGGCCGGCCGGTTCAAGCCATTTTCGGCCCCACCAGCCAGTAGACCACGGGTTGGGCTACCCACCGCATACGTCGCAAATGTCCGAACGGCTTTATAATTCTTTCCAATAGCGTAGCGAAAGCTTCGAACCGCCGACGGCAAATCGTGCACACTGTCCGGGACGTATAATGTTCGTCTACAGCCTGTCGCCTCGCCGGCGGGCAGATCTAATATAATCCATGGGAGAACGCGCGTGGCCCCGCGCTCAGGCAACATACTCATAGTCGATGACGAAGCTACGTCCGCCATAGTTCGGGCGGTGTGCCGCCGGCTCGAAGACGAAGGGTGGGGCACCACCGTGGTCGGCAAGGACGAGCACGGCTCCGCCGACGAGATGATGTGGGCCGCGCTGGACGCCATTGACCAGCACCTCCCAGACGGCGTGATCCTGGATGTCCGCCTCGGCGAATACCGCGACGACCAGTTCAAGGGTCTGGACATCCTGAAACGCATCGTTGGGCAGCACCCTCGCCTCCCGGTCCTGATGTTCACCCAGTACAGCCAGGGCGTCGAGCGCGATACGGTGGCCCGCAGCGCCCTCCAGGTGGAGGCTCCCGTCGAGTTCATCGACAAGCTGGCCTCACCCGAAGAGGTCGCGCTGCGCATTCGCCGCCTTGTCGGAGCCGAGCCGCGTTCCATCGCCATCGGCAGCCGGATCATCGTCGACACCGACGCGCGGACCGTGCTGGTGCGCAACGAAGATGGGCTGGCATCGGAGGTCGCCGACGTATCCGGACGCCGGTTTGACATCCTGCGCGAACTGGCGGAAGCGTGGTACCGCAGTCCCGGTAACATGGTGCCCTTCGACCGACTGGAGCGTTACCTTGAAGGCGACGACACCCGTGCCTCGCTGCGGGTCCGCGTTCGCGAGATCAAGGTGTCCCTGGGCCGGGCGTTGGGCATTTCATTGGGCGCCAACGATTTCATCGTCAGCGTGCGTGACCGGGGCTACCGGTTGCTGCCCCCGCGCGAGTAGAGAGATCCCATGGCGGTTTTGACCAGGCGACGACTGTCCTTCCACCCGTGGCCCGCCATGGTTGGCATCACCCTGGCTATTCTCGGCCTGGCGCTGATGATCTCGTCGCTGTTCTTGCCGCCGGATCGGTTGTTCCCGGAGCCCTGGGCAATCGAGCCCCTGTCGTACATCGGCATCGCCGGTGTTGTTTTCGGCCTGGCTGTTGCCGTAAGTGTTTACGCAGTTTCAAGCATGCGTCACCGCCATGCTGACGGCCTTAATGGCGCGGACGACTGGAGCAAGCTGACCGAGCAGCATTTTGAGACGTTTCAGCACGACCTCGGTCGTCCCATGCGTCGCATCCTGGGCAAGTGCCGCGAAGTTCGCGGCGTGCTGGCCGCCACCGGGGAGGACGTGTCCGCCGTTATTCACGAACTGCTGGACGAGATCGAAGAGCAGGCGCCGTCGTTCCGGCTCATGATGGGTAACATCCAGGTCATGATCAACCTTGAAACGCCGGACGCGCCGATAGAACGGTATCCAGTGGAACCCTCTGCCGTCGTGAGCCGCATCGTCGAACGTTACACCGGCCAGGTCGCCGAGCAGGGCAAGGACATCGCGTGGTGGTCGGAGCCGGAGGATTTCGGCCTGGTGTATTCGGATGCCACCGCCCTGGAGCACATCATCGCCAACCTGGTGGACAACGCGCTCCGCTACGGCGGCGACTATATTGAAATAACGGTGACCCGAGATTCCTACAACTTCCAGGTGCGCGTGGCCGATGACGGACCCGGCATTCCGGTTCACTATCGGGCTCACCTGTTCGACCGTGGTTGGACGCCACAGTTGGGCCGCAGCGAAGAGAAGACCTCCTCAGGCCTCGGGCTGTACATCAGCCGCACACTGGCCCTTCGGTACGGCGGGGATCTCACCGTGGAGTCGACGCTGGCGATGGCCGAAGGCGCCCACACCGTGTTCACGTTGACGCTGCCCGTCGGCGCTCCCGACTCCTAGCTTCCGCTTTTCTGCTTCGGACCGTCGAACTTTGCGGCAGCAAATCCTAGCCGTCACCGCTGCTATCCTGCTGGTGGCTTTGTTCCTGGCTCTCTGGCTATCGAATTTGCCGGGTCTACCCGCGGTCCCGTACCAGACAGCACGGATCCAGCCTACGCCTACCCCCATTCCGGTCGCGCCCATGCCCATAGTGGTGACCGCTACCCCGACTCCCTCGCCTACACCCACCCCTACCGCCCTGCCCACACCGACACTGCCGCCCACGCCGGTTCCGACGCCCACGTTACGGCCCACCGTTACGCCGATTCAGCCGACACCCACGCCGCGACCTCATTTCCTGGACGTGCACGACCCTCCAGACATGGCGACCATCTACGGTCCGCCGGTGATTGTCGTATCCGGCGCCACGCTACCCTGGTCCATCGTTGAGTTCATATACTCCAGTAGCGCATTTCCGGAGCGGGACGTAAGCGTGCAGGCGGACGGCGCCGGAAACTATGCCGGCACGGTGCCCTTGTCCACCGGGATAAACGTGATCGAGGTCATCGGTTACCACGGCTCATCTTCACGACAGGAACGACGATTTCTTCAGGTGCATTACGCGGGCTCCCAGGAAGAGCTGACGTTGACGGTGACAGGTCCCGAGGACGCATCCACGGTCACCGAACGCGTCCTGACCGTCACCGGGTTCACGGCGCCGGACGCCGAGGTTGTCATAAGCAACCTGATACCCGCGTTGCCCGACCCCACCGGCCTCTGGGTAGCCAACCTGCTGCTTCAGCCTGGGCTCAACACGATACGAGTGGTGGCGTCCAGAGGCGACGAAGTGACGGAAGCAGTCTTCACGGTCACGTACCAGGCGGGATCCTGACCCGAGCCCGGATCAACCACCTGATCCGGCTGGGATTTACCAATGCCGTGCCTGTATCGGGAGGGCGATTGTCTCCCACCGCTCGGGACCTCCTGGACGCCGCCGCCGCCGTCACGCTGGCCGTAGCCCGAGGCTACACCGATCGGCGTTTGTGTGGTAAAATATGTTTGGCGAATTGTCTCCGTGGTAATTTGCTTTTCTCATGACGCAACTGGATGACGTAAAAAGCCGGCTGGACATCGTCGAATTGGTCGGCGGCTACGTTCAGTTGCAAAGGTCAGGCAGTTCCTTCAAGGCGAATTGCCCTTTCCACGACGAAAGGACGCCGTCCTTCTTCGTATTTCCTGATCGCCAGTCCTGGCGTTGTTTCGGCGCCTGTGCCGAGGGCGGAGACGCTTTTTCCTTCGTGATGAAGAAGGAGCGTGTGGACTTCCGGGAAGCGTTGGTCCGCCTGGGCGCCCGTGTCGGCATCACCATTACCGACCAGGCCGAAACCGGCGGTCGTTCGCAATTACTGTTCGAGATCAACGATGCTGCTCGCCAATTTTTCCAGCGCTGCCTCGCGGAGCCGGAAGCGGCCTTTGTGCGCGAATACCTTCTGGGACGGGGCGTCAACGACCGGTCATTGCAAGTCTTTGAATTCGGCTACAGCCCGGCGCGCGATAATCGCCTGCTCAGGCATCTGACCGACTCGGGCTATGCCACCGCAGATATAGCGGATGCCGGCCTGGCCCGGGAAACGGAAGATGGACGCCACTACGACCTTTTCCGCGGTCGGCTGATGATTCCCATTCGGGACTGGTCGGCGCGCGTTGCCGGATTCGGCAGCCGGGCCCTGGACGACAACGCCACCCCGAAATATCTCAACACCCCGCGGACACCGGTGTTCGACAAGTCGCGAATTCTTTACGCCATGAACCTGGCCAAAGAACCCGTCCGTCAGCACGGCGCGGTCATCGTCGAAGGGTACATGGACGCCGTGATGGCCCACCAGCACGGGTTCGACAATGTCGTCGCATCCATGGGAACCGCCCTCACCGAGCACCAGGTTGCCCTGGTACGGAGACTGACTCATCGCGTGACCATGGCGCTGGACGGTGATCCGGCCGGGCGCAACGCGACGCTGCGCAGCCTGGAATCGTCATGGGGCGTTTTTCAACAGCGCGACCAACGATCTGCCGGTCAGGCCGGCGCGTCAGTCCTGCAACAGCCGGAGTCGCTGGACCTCCGGGTCGCGGAGCTGCCCGCTGGTAAAGACCCGGACGATTACATCCGGCAGTCACCCCAAGATTGGACCGAATTTATTGATGGCGCTGCCCCACTGTTCGACTACCTGCTGGCCGCGCTGGCCGAGCGGGTCGACACGTCGACTGCGGACGGGCGGTCCTGGGCCGCGCAAACCATGTTGCGCTTTGTGGCGCACGTCCCAGACCCGATCAAACGGGATTTCTACCTGGACGCCCTTGCGGCGCATTTCGGCGTGGACGTGGCAACCCTGCGCGCGGCAATGCCTGTGGCGGCCCGCGCGGATGGCCAGAGCAGGCGCACCAACCGTGCGCCGAACACCGCGGACGAAGCAACTCCGCTCCCGGGTACGGACGGGAATGCTACCGAAGAGTGGGTGTTGGCAATACTGTTGCAACATCGGGACGATCTGGAGATTGACGCGGCTGACTCCGTGCAAGCGACGTGGTTCAGCCGGTCTGAGAACCGGGAAATTTTTCGATCCGTATGTTCTATTGTGGAAGCCAACGCCGATGACAAGATATCAGTCCCACCCGAGTTGGAACCCCACGTCAAGCAGTTAAGCGATCGCAACCTGATGCTTTCCACTCCGGCTAAAGTCGAGCAAGCCTGGCATCAGGCCTGTCTGAATCTCGAAAAGGAACACCTGAACAAGGAAATTTATCAATCAACCGGTGCGATGGAGGATGAGGATGTGTTCGAGTCCGATTCCGAAATCCTCAATACCTGGTTGATCAATACGCAACGCCGACGCGAGATCGATCTGCTACGGCAGCCGGCCTCGCCACACCACAAATGAAGGAGAGGTTTATGACCATAATGAACAACCGCCGCAACGTAATCGTTCCTGACGAAGAAGGGGACTATGACGCGGGTGAATCGGTCGCCATCTCCGACGACTCGGACAATTACGGCCGGCCCCGCTCCACCGCGGCCGTGGCGGACGAAACCGACTACGAAGACGACCGCGCCGAAGAGGATGACGTGAGCGTCGCGGTGGTGATCGTAGACGACCCGGATTCCACCGAAGACGAGTGGCAAATCCGGCGCGCCGCCGCCGTTCGCACCGTGCTGCCCGAACTGGACGGCCCGTCCGCCCGGGACATGGAGCGCGAAGAACGCGATTGGGCCGACGTCGATACTTCCGAAGGCACCGACGCGCTGGACGATCCGGTGCGGATGTACCTGCGCGAAATCGGCCGGGTCGACCTGCTCACCTCCGCCGACGAACGCCGGCTGGCGCGTGAGCTTGAGGGACTGAACCATCTGCGCAAGTTCGACGGCATGAACTACTTGTCCAAGCTGGACAATCCGGAAGAACTCGAGAAGGCCCTCGACGGCCAGCCGCTGCTCGAGTCCAAGGACACGTGCCGGAAGGTGGCCGCCCGCCTGGCAAACGGCTTCAGCGTCAACTACCTACCGGTCGTCGGCGACGTCGAACTGGACAATGCGGTCTGGGAAGCAACCATGCTGTTGCTGGCCCGCATCGCCAACGCGGCGCCGCTGGTCCGCTCCCTCGCTCGTTATCTCGAACTCAGCGAAACCATGCCATTGGACGAGGTCAAGGACTCCCCGGTTCTCCGCAAGGCCATAGACGCCGAGGTCTCCCAGGAGATGATAGACCAGGTAGCCAGCGACTTGGGGATCAGCCCCGAGGTCGCCTACCAGCGCATCGTTCAACTCTCGTTGGACACCTGGGTGCTGCCTCAGAATATCGTCGACGTGGTCACCGACTACGTGCCGATCTGGGCCGAGTTGCATCCCGATGGCGTGGAAGGTTGCTACAGTCCGGAACAGGGCCTGGACGTTCCCTCGGTGTACGTTCACGATGACCAGTGTTCGCTGTTGCTGCTTTCCCAGTTGCTGCGCGACCCGGGGTTGATCGACAGCGTGGAGACGAAGAAGTTCGAGGCGGCCGGTTACTACTACATCACGATGAAGAACGGCGAACGGGCCCAGACCCATCTGACCGAAGCCAACCTTCGCCTCGTAGTCAGCGTGGCCAAGAAATATATCGGCCGCGGCATGGCGCTGCTGGACATGATCCAGGAGGGCAACATCGGCCTGATCCGTGCGGTGGAAAAGTTCGACTACCGCAAGGGCTACAAGTTCAGCACCTACGCCACCTGGTGGATCCGCCAGGCGATCACTCGCGCCATCGCTGACCAGGCACGAACCATCCGCATCCCCGTCCACATGGTCGAGACCATCAACAAACTCATGCGCCACCACCGACGGCTACTCCAGGAAAAGGGTCGTGAGCCTTCCACCGAAGAGCTGGCCGAAGCCATGGAAATGACGCCGGAAAAGGTCGAGGAAATCCAGAAGATCTCCCAGGAGCCGGTCTCGCTGGAAACCCCCATCGGCGAGGAAGAAGACTCCTTCCTCGGGGACTTCATCGAAGACCGCACAACCCTTGCTCCGGCAGACGCCGCCTCGGCGCAACTGCTCCGCGAGCAGGTGCAGGAGGTTCTGGACACCCTCACCGACCGGGAAAGTCGCGTGCTGAAGCTGCGTTTCGGCCTGGAGGACGGGCGCACGCGGACCCTCGAAGAAGTCGGCCGTGAATTCGGGGTTACCCGCGAGCGAATTCGGCAGATTGAGGCGAAAGCAATCCGGAAGTTGCGTCACCCCACGCGGTCCAAGAAACTGCGCGACTATCTGGAATAATGTCGTCGAGCCGAAACTTTTGGATGTGCGGGGCAGCGCTGAAGGCTGCCCCGCACAATTTCAGGTGGACGTGTGATTGTGGCTCGTTGATTTTTTGTAAAACTGTCAAAGAACGCTGCTGCGTGTACGGGCAAATCAAGGGCGTCAAGCCTATACTCCAGCCTGCATACCCGGTCTGGAACGGGGTAAGGGAGGTAATATCGGTGGAAGCGATGGAGTTGCCGATTTGTCAGCAGTGCAACATCGGGGCGTTGGTGCCGCTTTCGGACTACGGGGCTCAAGGTGCGCCGGTCCACTATAAAGCCTGGACCTGCATCAACCCCAGCTGCGGATACAACATCAAAATTCGCAACGGTGATATTTTCGTCAACGAGCCTATCCGGGCAGGAAGGCACTGACCGTGGCGTCCCGCTTCAGCGGGACTTTTAGAGCAGGCCGTCAACATCTCGACGGCGCCGGATCGCGCGCATGAACGGAATATGGCGCGAGGAATAATCAGGGAACAGATATGCAGATTGGACTCGATTACATGCAGATGCGCACCCGGGCGCAATACTACGGGTTGCGCTGGGCAGGCATCTCCCTCCTGGCCGTCGGTGGGATACTGGCGGCTGCCGGGATCGCATACTACGGCTATCTTTACTTCTTGAGGGCCGGCCTCGACGATTACGAAGCGCTGCGCCAGGACGCTACGCTGATCGAAGCCGCGGCGCCGGCAGGCACGGCCGGAGGAACCGGAGCGTCCATCGTGTCACTGCCCGCCGGCGCGTACGCGCAGCGGGTGGAGGAACTGGGTTATGCGGAAATGCCCAGCGCTGCCGCCTGGCCCGTGGGAACCCAACCGACGGCATCGCGCGTCATCGTTCCGGCGCTGGGAATCGACACCAGGCTGGACCGGGTCAGCGTCTCCGGCAGTTCGATAGCCAATTATGCCGCAGCAGACAACCCCGCCGCCGGTTACGCATCGGTCACGGCCAATCCTGGCGAACGCGGGGCGATCTGGCTCTTCGGGCCGGCCGGCTCCGGAGTACGCAGCTTCGGCGGACTGACCCGCGCGCCTCACCTGCTGACCGAGGGCGACGAGCTATTGATGTTCGTGAACACCTCGGACCGGGACTACCTGTACGCGGCCACGCACAGCGAAGTGGTCAAAGCGGGTGACCTGCGGCTGAACAGCAGCGATCGGGCAACCATACACCTGGTCGTGCCCGTGCCCAACGGCTGGTACGACCATTTCCTGATACTGAGCGGCGAACTGGTGGGCATCCGCTAGAAGCGCGCCCCGCCGGCCGGTAGGTTATCCGGTCTTGCCATGTTTCTTTGCGGCTGGGAGCACCAGCCGCAGTTCGTATATGCGTCGCCCACGCACTTGCGTGACCTCGATTGATGCCTGATCCGAGACGACCACGTCGCCCACTGAGGGCATCCGCCCCAGCAGCGTGTAAACGTAACCGCCGATGGTATTGACGTCGCCGGAAGCGAGTTCCAGGCCCAGCACTCGGGACACGTCCTCCACGGGGGCAGTCGCTTTAAGCAGCCAGGATCCGTCGGCTGCGGGTTCAAGTTCTTCAGCTTCGGCGTCGTCGAACTCGTCGTCGATCTCGCCGACGATTTCTTCGAGCACGTCTTCCAGGGTGACCAGACCTTCTACACCGCCGTATTCGTCCACAACGATGGCCATCTGCAGAGACTTCGACCGCATCAGGTGCAGCAGATCGTCGACAGCCATGTTCTCAGCGACAAATTCTGGCTCGCGCATGATGGCATGGACTTCGGATTGGCTTGCGCCTTCGGCCACCGTCTCCAGCACATCGCTGATGTGGATGATTCCCACCACGTTGTCCATCGTGTCCTGGTAAACCGGCACGCGAGTGTGCCGAGTGCTGACCAGCATGCGGACCAGTTCGTCCATCGGCGTCGTAACCTCAACGGCCTGCACGTCCAGCCGTGGCACCATGATGTCCTTGACATCGAGATCATCCATGTGACTGATGGACCGCACCATATCGATATCGTTACGATCCAGGTTCATCAACTCTGCGGGCGTCAGTGTGGGACCATCCGAATGGCCGTTCTCCGGGTCACCGTCGGGGCCACCATCCATGGCGATCGGCAGGCTGGGGCCGCTTGCAGAACCGGGCCAGTTGGCATCCCCGGTCCAACGCCTTGGATCCGCCAGCCGACGAACGAGCCGGGGCGACTGACTGGCCCACAGGCGCGCGCCGAGGTAAACGCACGCCAGACCCGCGGAGGTTGCCACCACCGCCACCGCCAGCGCGATGACGGGCGGGGATCCGTTGGCAAGCTGATACGCAATGGCCAAAGCGGAGCCGCCGGCTGTGGCAGCGGCGGCGGCTAACAGGATCCCTATCAACGGGGATGACGGCCGGGTCAAGAGGACCGCGTTGGCTTGGCTTTGTCGTCTGGACGCTGCCGCGACACTGGCCCAAGCGAAAATCAGCAGCGAGGCTGCCATGAACAATAACGGAGGTAAGCTACTATCAGTATCCAAGCCAGTGGCCCTCAACCGGCACTATCGGCGCCGAGAGCGGGTCATTCGCTCCCGCTTTGTTGTGTGGGTAAAAGTCTAGCAGGAACGCCGACGGCTCGTCTACCCTCCGGGACATCGCGAGTCACCACCGCTCCCGCTCCGGTGGCCGCCCCTTCTCCGACGGTCACGGGCGCGATCAGCATGGTGTCGCTCCCGATGAATGCGCTGGGCCCGATGACGGTCTGGTGCTTGTCGATCCCGTCGTAGTTGCAGGTGATGGTACCCGCTCCGATATTCACACCGGCGCCGATATCGGCATCGCCCAGGTAACAGAAGTGGCCGGCCGCCGTCCCAGAACCAACCCGGCTGTTTTTGACCTCGACGTAATTCCCCAGATGGACGTTGGCCTCGATCCACGCCGCCGGGCGCAGATGGCTGTAGGGTCCGATTTCCACGTCATTCTCGACACGGGCCTCTTCGATGGTGGACGCCACAATGCGGCAACGATCTCCGATCGCAGACCCCCGGACACTGGTGTTGGGCCCGATCTCGCACTCCTCACCGATCTTCGTGCTTCCGGTGAGCATGGTGTTGGGCTGGAGCACCGTATCCTGCCCAATCTCCACATCCACGTCGATGTACGTTGCGGCCGGATCCACGAGCGTGACGCCGGCCGACATCCAGAAGCGGTTGATACGATCCCGCATTACCGCCCCAGCCGCAGCCAGTTGCTCACGGTCGTTCACTCCCATCGCCTCGTCAGCCAGAGCAATGGGCGCGGCCTCAACTGCTTCACCGGCGTCCACGGCCATTGCCGCCAACGCGGTCAGGTAGCGTTCTCCCGTCGCGGATATCGGCGCCCCCCTGACGGACTTGGCCAACCACGAACCGTCGAAGCAGTAGACCCCGGTGTTGACCTCCGCCAGACTGTAATCGGGTTCAGCCCGGTCCGCAGCCTCTTCTATGGCCAGGAGGTCGCCGAGACCTCCCGGGGAAAGGCGGTCCCCTCGCCTGATATGCCCCAGATCCGGACCATAGGCACCATCTGCGGACAGGATGGTCATCCTGCGATTCGAACCGGCGCGATGGTTTTCCATCAATCCAAGGATCGAGTCGGGTCTGATCAAAGGCGTATCTCCGGCCAGGACAACCACCAGCGGCGGGACGTCAGGCAACGCGCGGAGACCGCACTCAACCGCGTCGGCAGTGCCGTCCGGCGAGGCCTGAATGGCGTAGATGACCTGGTCGCCCAGGACGCCGGCAATCGCATCCCGGCTGTCAGGGGATGTCACCACCACCAGACGCGAGATGCCGCACTGCTGCAACGCCGCAATCGGGTAACGTATGAGCTCGCGGCCGGCGAGCGTGTGCAGCGGTTTCGGAGTTCGCGATCGCATCCTGGATCCGCGACCCGCTGCGAGCACTATTCCTACGGCGTCGATGTCGGAGTTGATCGCGTTCATGCGGCAGCCTCGCGCCCGTCCTGTCTGCATTGTCGGTGGGCAGGATTATATCAGCGCGCAGCCAGCGCCCCGAAATGCAGCCGCGTCCAGACCTCATAACACGAAGAGCCAAACCGCCGCGCCAATGATCAACCCCAGCAGCAATCCCCCCGCATGATTTACCCGAACCACCGTGGATCCATGTCCCAGGCGCTGCTCCAGCCCCCGTCCGAAGATGCCAACGCTGATGACGCAGATGACGCCTGCGAACGCCAATGGCGCGTATACCAACGCCGGGCTTTGGGCGTCTTTGAACAGCCACGCCAGGCCGATCAGGATGCCTATGGCTCCCAGTGACAGCACCATGCGCAGCAGGCCGATTCGAAACCCCCAACCCATCAGGAAACACCAACCGGCGAGGCCGAGCAAATGCCACGGGGAGTCGAACAGTCCGAAAATCACCCGCCGATTGTGCCCCGCCGCTGCCGCAGATGCAACTCGTGCCTCGTGCAGTGAACCAACGCCGCGGGGGATGGTATGGCACAATGAAACGCAACCAAAACAGGATATCGACGCAATGAACAGCAAACTCATACGGGCCGACGGCAGACGATGGGACCAGGCGCGCAGCGTCCGCATCACTGCGGGATGCCAGCCCTTTGCCGAAGGTTCCGCCATGATCGAAATGGGCAACACCGCAGTGCTGTGCGCCGCCTCCGTGGAGGAACAGGTGCCCCGTTGGATGCAGGGGCGCGGCACCGGGTGGGTGACGGCGGAATACGACATGCTCCCCCGCGCCACGTCTACACGACGCTCCCGTGACCGCGACTCGGGCCGCACCGCCAGCCGTTCCCAGGAGATCCAACGCCTGATCGGCCGGTCGCTCCGGGCCGCCACCGATCTGGAAGCGCTGGGCGAGCGGGCAGTCTACCTGGATTGCGACGTGCTACAGGCCGACGGCGGAACGCGCACCGCCGCCATTACCGGCGCATTCGTGGCGCTCAGCCTCGCGTTGGACGGATTGGTGTCCGCCCAAAAGCTGGAACGGCTACCTTTGCTCTGCTCCGTGGCCGCGATCAGCGTTGGGCTATCCGGCGATAGTCTGCTTCTCGACCTGGATTACTCCGAAGACTCCACCGCCGACGCCGACTTCAACATCGTAATGACCGACGTCGGTTCGGTGGTTGAAATCCAGGGCACCGCGGAGGGCAACCCATTTCCACGCCAGAGGGTCGGAGAAGCCCTTTCACTGGCCGCGCATGGCATGGAGCCGCTGTTTGCCGCGCAGCGTGCAGCCTTGGAGGGCCCACGAACAGCCCAAGATCATCGTTGATTAGCCAAGGTCTTCCGAGCCTTCGGCTGTTCCTAGCGCCTCCATCACGGGGAGCAACACCGGGGCCAGATGCCTGGTGATGCGATCCACGGTTTCAGGCACAGCTTCGGATGATGATCCCGCCCTGTCCTCTCTGGCACGTGCTTCAGAACCGTTTGATTCTGATTCGCCCCTGATGATGGCCAGTGCCAGGAACACCGTGGCGGTGGAGAAAGCTTTCCTTACAGCCTCAAGCGGTTCGTTCTTGCGCCGGCTATGGTGATGGACGCTCTCGTTGTCCACGTTGACGTAGAAGTCCCACGCGGTCCGTTGGGCATCGGTAGAGTCGTCCACCGCGATGCGAAGCGCGGTTTTGGCGTCAAATGATCCCAGGGGATGCGTTTCCCATTCGTGCCGCTCCACCGGGATGACTTTAGGTGGCTGGACCGCCTCCGACCCGCCGTTGCGCCTGGGGTTGCCGCCCCCTCCGCTTGCGTCCAAGGGTTCAATGATGTTCACGCGAACTGCATTTTCCAGGGGCTCAACCCGCGACTCGTCCGTGATTGCTACGTTGAAGTCAAAGCTTGTCCCGGGCCGGATGAACCCCGGAGGCAACTTGCCGGTATCCCAACTGAAACGCGCTACCCCGTTGTTGGGTCCCGTGCGGTCCCAATGATTGGTCCACGCTTCACCATGGCCGTCCGTTATTGACCAGGACCCAGGTGACAGGCTCCGGTCGAAGTAGCTGTTCGCTGCGTCCGTTTCGAATTCCAAACGAACAGTCCTGCCGGCACCGACGCCCCACTCCACTCTGCGGGGTTTGAAGTAGGTGGGAAAGCGCTTGCCTTCAAACTGGCCCACCTCATCCCGCCTGGGGCCTCTGCCGGCACGGACGAGGTTTGCCCCTTGCAGCAGATACCTCGAGATCTCCGGGTTGTTTTGAAGGATTTCGCGTAGCAGGTCCTGCTGCAAACGGTCTTCAGCATATCCTTCGGCAATAGCTGCGTCCCTGCGGGTGCGATTCAACGCGCCGAGCTCGTCGCTTTGGCGCAAAAATTCCTCCAACTTTCGTTCCACTTCCCGCGCCAGCCCGGAATCTGAGCGCAGCCGGTCCCTGCTGTTCATGAATAGTTCTTCGAAATCGCGGCGATCGACCGTGCTGCAATCTACGGTGACCAGCAGGTCCTCGGCCAAGTAGTTCTTGCGTACGCTTTGGCGGGTAAAGAAGCGCGTAGGGTACGACGCGTGAAGCTGTCCGTTGTACAAAAACAACACGCCGTGCCGGGACGTCCGGTGGCTGCGGTAGGCCCCAGGCTTGAACGCGAACACCCGTACCCTCACCTGGTGAGAGCCCACGCTCAAATCGGCGCTGAACGGGAATCCAGCTTCGAGATCCGTGGGATTGCGTTCAAGGTCGGTGAGTATCCCTCTTACCGCCCTGAAGTTTTCGTTTGCCGTGTAGTCCCGGTTTTCGAAAAGCTTGACCGGCAGCGCGGGCTCGGCCAACGCGATCTCGATCCGTCGAATCAGTCCCCCGCCGTCGCCCGGCATGATTATGCTGGAGGCGGTTCCTTGCCAACGATAGCAATACAGCTTAACCAACGATCCGTACTCTGACCGGCGGACATATGCCCCGTTGCGATCCGGGAAAATTGGGTAAGCCTCCGCCGGGAATGACAACACCTGCCCCCAAGCTGCATTTGTCGCGTCGACGGGAGCCAGGTATTGGAAGACAGAGCTGCGGGACTCATTCGAAGGGTCTTTACGCCTGACGATGGTGAAACCCCACTCTCGATCTCGTGGGCTGGAATTATCCCCCAGCAAAGCCGGATTGCGTCGGGAAAGGATCATCTGGAAGTTGTGCTGCTCGCTGCAGTAAGGCAAAGCTCCGGTGGCGCCCATGTTGAATTTGCCTTGTACGAACCGGGTTTTGATTTTGTTGTTGCGATGTAGAGACAGAAAAGTCTCCGGGAAACCGTCGGGAGTTTGCCCTTCTCCCGCATCGGCGATCGCCAACGATGGCCTGCCGGAAGAGCCTCTGCGCCTGCCGTCCGGGCGCGCTCCAGTGGCGACCAAAGTTATGAAGTTGCCTTCCGAATTGAGCCTGCTATCCGTCCAATTAGCAAGCCGCCCACTTCGGTCTGGATCGAAGGAACCTGCGTCGTCGAAGTAGCGATGTACCGCTTCCCGGATCGAATTCGGCGCCGCCGGTGACTCCGGGTCATCCCCGCTAGTCAAACATTCGTTGACCAAGCGTGCATCGATGGCGTTGACAATCTTTTCGACCAGCGCCGCAACCGCCTCACTCTGCTGGTTTCCGATCGTTCCGTAGTTGTTGTCCAGGTCTCCGTAGGGACGCCAAGCGGTTTCATCGTCCCAATAGCCCGCGTCTTTCAACGTACGGACAATCGTTTCTTCGTCTTCGGCATATAACAACCGGTCGCAAAGCGTCTTGGGCTCCACGGCTTTTCTCCCCGAATACCCTTATTGGTTCATGGCTCAGCCTACTACCGTCCCTTCCGCGTCCAGCACCGTCAGCTCGTAACCCAACTCCCGCAGCGGTTTTTCGACGCGCTCCCGGTCGCCCACAATCAAGACCCGGAGTCGTTCCTTGGACAGGTATTGGGCCCCTACCCGGTGGGTGTCCGCCAGGCTGACTCCGTCCAGTCGTTGCTCGAAAGTGCGGAAGTAGTCCATCGGTAGGTCAAATTGGACCAGCGGTATCAGTTGACCCAACAACTGGGCGGGCCGTTCGAACCCCGACGGGTATCCGAGACGCAGCCCGTTCTGAGCGTTTTCCAATTCCTCGGGAGTCAGGGGTCGCCCGCCGCTGATGTCCTCGAATTCCCGCAGGGTCTCCACCACAGCCTCCCGGGTCACTTCTGTCTGAACGCTGCCCCCGGCGGACAGGAGCGATGGCGCGTTGTACCACGAGATCCCCGAGTTGTAGCCGTAGGAGTACCCCTTGTCCTGCCGCAGGTTCTGGTTGAGGCGAGCGGAAAACTGCCCGCCGAAGGCGTAGTTCAAAACGGACAGCGGCATGTGGTCCGCGTCCCTGCGTTCCACCAGCGGCATACCGGCCCGGATAACGGACTGGGCGGCGCCAGGTTTGTCGATGAGGAAAAGACGCGGACCCGTGATCGCCATTCCAGCCGGGACATCCACACCGTTGGTGTCGTCGGTTTCAGAGGACCAATCACCGAAACACTCTTCGGCGACAGCCACCGCTTCGTCCAAGCCGACGTCGCCCGCCACCAGCAGGCACAGGCGGTCCGGTTGCAGCGCCTGATGATATCGAGCGACCAGGTCATCCCGGCGCGCGGTCGACACGGTGGCCTCATTGCCGAGGTTTGAATGAGCGTAGGGCGACTCCGATCCGAAGATCAGAGGCCCAAAGTTCGTGTCCGCCACGAACCCGGCATCGTCGCGGGCCCGGCGCAGATCCGTGAGCCGCTCGCGCCGCACCCGCTCGAGCTCGTGGTCCGCGAAGCTGGCATTGCGCGCCACGTCGGCCGTCAGCCCCAGGGCGTGCGCCCAGTGCCGGTTCAGGGTCTCCGCAGTCAGCAGCGTAACTTCCTTGCGCGCCTCCACCGAAAGCCTCGAGCCGATATGCTCGAAAGCCGCCGCAATTTCCTGGCTGCCGCGGTTCGCGGTGCCTTCGTCCATCAACGCGGCCGTGAAGGATGTCAGGCCCGGTAGGCTCGTGGGGTCTCCGATGGCGCCGGCCTTCGCTAACAGCGCAAAGGTCACCAGCGGCGTTCCCGGCCTGCTGACGACGGTCACCTCCATGCCGTTGGAAAGTCGAGCGCGTTCCGGCACTGGAGGGACAAACGACGGCGCGGGACCACCGGCGGGTTGCTGGGTCCGGTCGAGCGCCACGGTGGCGGTGCTCAAGGAGCGCTCCGGGTAAACGCGCATTCGAACCTGTCCGGCTTCCATGAGCCGGTGGTGCGCCTTCATCACATCGTCCAGGGTGACGCGGCGGTACTGGTCCATCACCCGGTTCAAACCGTCGGGGTCGCCGGTGAACACGTTGAAGTAATTCAGGGCGTCAGCGCGTCCGCCGAATCCTCCCACCCGGGATAGCGTCCGGTGATGCTGCATCTCGATGCGGTTGACGGCCCGCTCGAACTCCTCTTCCGTAGGTGGGTTGTCGGCGATGCTCGCCAGCACGGCCTCCGCCGCGTCCTCGACTTCGTCCAACGTGTGCCCATCGGCCGGCGTCAGTTCCATGCGAAACTGACCGGCGATTTCAGCAGCGTGGTAACCCAATGAGGCGGATTGGGCGATCTGCTTTTCATAAACCAGCGTGCGGTACATCCGGCTGCTTTGCCCGTCGGACAGAATGGCGCGCAGGATGTCGCCCGCGTCGTCATCGCCCGAGAAATTCGCCGGAGCCAGCCACGCGGCGTAGGTACGAGGCAGCGTGACCCGATCGGTCATTTCCAGGTCCACGCGGCCCGATAGCAACGAGTCGGCCCGTTCGATGCGGCGCACGCTCGGCGCCGGGTCCAGGTCCGCGAAGTAGCGATGCGCCAGGTCCAGCGCCTCGGTCGTATCGATGTCACCGGCGATGGCCAGGCTGGCATTGGAGGGCGAGTAGTACTGGCGGAAGAAATCCTTCACGTCTTCCAGGCTGGCGGCATCGAGATCTTCCTGGGATCCGATGGTCATCCAATGGTAAGGGTGCGGCAGCGGGAACAGCGACTGCTGAATGTGCCATTGGGCCATGCCATAAGGGCGGTTTTCATAACTCTGCCGCCGCTCGTTCTTCACCACGTCGCGCTCGGTGTCGAACCCTTCCTGGTCCAGAGCGTCCAGCAGGAACCCCATGCGGTCCGCCTCGAGCCATAGCACCAGTTCCAGGTAATTGGAGGGCACGTCCTCCCAGTAGTTGGTGCGGTCGCCGGTGGTCGAACCGTTGAGGCTGGCCCCGATCTTCTGCAGCGGCTCGAAGTGGCTGGCCTTGTGGTGCCGCGTCCCGCGGAACATGATATGCTCGAAGAGATGCGCGAATCCGGTGCGGCCGACCTCCTCGTCCTTGGAACCCACGTGGTACCAGACGTTGACCGCCGCCACCGGGATCGAGCGGTCTTGATGGAGTATCACATCCAGACCGTTGGGCAACGTGTGTTTTTCAAAAGCGATGCCAGCCATAACCACTTCCTTGCCCTACGTTTATTCTGGATGCAACGGGCGCGGACATTGTAGCACCGGGCCCATCTCGCTACCGTAACGAACCATGGGCCGTCCGGCGTGACGCCCCCTTCGGATCACCAGGATGCTGTACGAAGTAGAAGTTGTCGCCGATGGCAACAGCCCCATGGACCTCAATCGCGTCTTCGATCTGCTGACCGACCCGCGGCCGATCGCCCGCATCGTTGCTCCGGATCCCATGGGCGAGGACGTCTGGTCCGATGTGGTCGGATGGGAAAACGGCGAGCCCTGCCCCGCCATGGCCGCGCTTTCGGAGGACTCCGGAGAAGGCGTGGTCATGCTGATCTACGGCGGCGAGGACGGCATCAGGCTGCGTCCCGCTGACAGTGCGGAAGCCTGGGGCATTGATTCAGCAAGCCAGTGGGGCGAAGCCTGCTTGATGCTGGGCAGCGACGTTCGTATCGAGTACGCCCCCGCCGATTGGGACTATTCCCAACACCCCCACTGACGCCGCATGGACCTACCCGGTCGCGGTCACACCGTCGCCCGGCTCCGGTTCGTCGTCCCATTGGTCCGGCTGCGCTTTTATCTCCGCCGTCAGCGTCCCCATCACGCCCGGCAGGTCGCGCCGGTACCCACCCACCCGGTCCTTGCGCGGGCGCAGGCGCGCGGTCGGGCCACCGCTCAACTGCCGGTACAGTTCGTCGCCGGCGTTGTCCAGGCAATCGTCCATGCACAACGCCGCCACGTAGGACCGCCGCGCCGCCGACGTCGCCTGCCGTTGCATAATCTCCTGGTACAGCCGCCAGCACGCCGGGCTTTCCAAAGCGTCCCGGGAACAGAGCAACGCCACCCGGTCGAAGTCACGGAAACGGCTCATTGGCGGGATTACCGAAGCGTTGTACGCCGCTTCCTCGTCGTCCGCCAGCAGGCTCCAGCATTGCAACCCCATCGACCTCAGTTCAGTCTCCAGCCAACTTACGATGGTGTCGTCTGCCACCGAGCCAATCAGCAAAACCCGCCGGTGTGGCGTCGTCTGATTTCCGAGACTGGAGTGGTTCTCGATGAACTCAAGAGGGACACCGGCCGGCCGCAGGAACGACTCGGGGATGCCGCCGTTGGAGCGCGCCAGCGTGTCCGCCCCGACGATGCTTGGACCGTCGTGGCGCAGTGTTTCCAGCCCCAGGGCGCCGCTCAGGTCGCAGTCGGCGAAGAGCGTCATGTCTAGAACGACGTCCTCCAGCAGTGTCCGATCGAGGCGGGTGCGCACCAGTGTCGCCCTGCGGAGGTCGCAGCGGGTGAGATTCGCGACGTCCAGGCATGCCGCGCTGAGCTTGGCCCCGCTGAGGTTGGCGTCGGTCAGGTCCGTCATGGTCAGATCGGCTTCGGTCAGGTCCGCGCCGGCAAGGTTGGCGCCCACCATCGTCGAGAACGCGATGTCGCAATTGGAGAGGTCAGCCCCTCTAAGGTCCGCGCTGTCGAAGTTGCTGCCCCGGAGGTCAGACCGCAGGAACGACGCCTCTGCCGCCTGACATTCCGCGAAATTGGCCCGGTTGAGGTTGCAACGGGTAAGGAACGCCCCGCGCATCCGGGCCCCGCCGAAGTTGGCGTGCCGCAAATCGGCTGACGTCAGGTCGATCTGGGTCAAATCATCGAACCCCAGATCCACGCCGGGCATCTTGATCCCGCTGAGGTATGCGCCCGAAAGATCGAGGCGGGGGCGGCTTTGAAATTCGCGCGCCCGCCAGCGCGCTATGGCGAAGGTTCGCCTTTTGGCGACAGCTACGTGCTCAGGGTTCGCCAAGCAATCGCTCCAGCGTTGTGCCTCGACCCTAGTCGTCGCCCACCGGAAGTGCCGCCTCGCGTCCAGCGAATGCCGGCATCACCTCTTCGGCGAAAATGGACAACTGGTTTTTGAACTCGCTCCAGGGCATGCCTTCCGGCCACTGGAGCACGATGTCCTCCAGACCCGGGTACTTGTCCTCGATCTCCCGCAGGAACCCGATGAAATCGTCGGGGTTGCCGCAGAACCAGGCTTTCTGATCCACGCCGTCCTCGATGCGAGGCGTGCGGGCCGGGGCGCCCGGCGTTCCCCACGGTCGGCCCTGCTCGTCGGTATAGCGCACGAACCCGAAGGGGGCAAACCACTTGTAGCGCTCGTCGTGGAAGGGCCTCACCTTTTCGATGGCCTCTTCCCGGCTGCCGGCGATGTAGAAGCCGAACCCCAATGCCATGTCGCCACCCAGGGGAATATCACGGCCGGCTTCAGTGGCGGCGTCGTGATACTGGGAGATCATTTGCTCCGCATACCGCTCGCCGGTGAGCGCGACCATCGCCTTGATGCCGCGCTCGGCGATGTAGTTCAGCGTGCGCCCGCTGGCGATGGGTTGCCAGATCTCCACGGGCCGGTTCACCGGCCGGGGCACCATCGTGATTTCTTTCAGGTCGTAGCCGCGATAGGGCACCTGCGGGGGGATGGTGTAGTACTTGCCCTTGTGGCTCCAGGACTCTTCGTTGAACGCCTTGAGGATGACTTCCATCTGTTCCAGGAAGAGCTCACGGTTGGCGTCGTTGTCGATGACCGGGGCGCCGAAAGTTTCCACTTCCCGCGCGTGGTAGCAGCGTCCAACGCCGAATATCATCCGGCCTCCCGTCAGGACGTCGGCCATGGCGAAGTCTTCAGCCACCCGCAGGGGGTGCCACATGGGAATGATGTTGAACGCCTGGCCGAATTTCAGGTTCTTGGTCTGGCCCGCGAGGTGCACTCCCATGAGAATCAGGTTGGGGATGCACTCGTAACCCTCGTGCTGGAAGTGGTGCTCGGCCATCCACATGCAGTAGAACCCGCGCTCGTCCATGTGCTTGGCCAGCTCTTCCGCATGATCGTACGCCTGGACCAACTGGTCGTTGCTGTAACGTCGCTGGTCGGCCGGCGTCCCTTCCGCGCCGACGTTGTCCAGGTCGATCTGCCCCACGTACAGAACCGAAAACCGCTTAATCATCCGTTCAATACCCCGTTGGAATAGTAACCGGGCCGCATTATAGCACGAGGCCCGTTACAGGCACCGAACTCCGTGTACGCGCCCTTGTAGGAGGCTATGGTTCAGGGTCCACCGATATGGAAGGTTTGTCTCGCTCCAATTGCTCTGGGAGCGAACGCCGCCTACGCGTCGTTTGTTTGGGATAACCCGCCCGAATATAATGACCCTAGAAGTTGTTGGATGAAATTCACCGAGTATTCTGTAACCATGCGTCGGCGGCCTGATCGCGCATTTATCCAGTTGGATTGGATACAACGAGCGATCGACCACCCGGTCAGAGAAATCGTGCAAAGTGACGGGCGCATCCGGCGCTGGGCGCCGATCCAGGAAATGGAAGGGCGGCATCTGCGTGTTATTCTGCTACCAGACGCTACTACGGTGCACAATGCCTTCTTCGACAGGACTTTTCGGCCATGAGAATCCAGTATTTCCCTGATACCGATACTCTCTATATAGAGCTTTCGCCGTCAGAAGTCCGCGAGACGCGGGATTTGGATGAGGATACCATTGTGGATCTGGACGCTTCTGGCCGGCTCTGTGCCATTACCATTGAGCACGCCAGTGACCGAACGGCCATTCCCGCTTTTTCCTATGAGGAGATCACGGTAGCGATTGCCGAGTCGCTATAATCCTCCGGTTCTATTCCCAATCCCATTTGTGAAACAGGGAGGCAATCCCATGGATTTGACCCTCAACGGCAAGGTAGCAATGATCACCGGCGGCAGTCGTGGTCTGGGTCGGCAATGTGCTCTGTCGCTGGGCCGCGAAGGCTGCGCGGTGGCCATCTGCGGACGCGACGGCGACCAGGTTGAACAGACGGTGTCCGAACTCAAGGAACTGGGCATCAAGGCCAGCGGGAGCCAGGCCGACGTCACCAGCCCGGGAGACGCCGAAAAGTTCCTCCAGGAGACCACCGACGCCCTGGGCGCGCCCGATATCCTAGTGAACAACGTGGGCGGCCGCCGTGGCTCCGTCCTCTTCGACGAGACCTCGATCGAGCAGTTCCTGGAAGGTCTGGAGGTCAACCTGATTTCCGCGGTGCGCATGACCAAGCTGGCTCTTCCCCACATGCAGGCGCAGGGCTGGGGCCGCGTGATCAACATCTCCTCAATTTACGGGCGCGAGCATGGCGGGTCGGTGGACTACATGACGGGGAAGGCAGGAATGATCGCTTTCTCCAAGCACCTGGCCTTGCAGTTGGCGCAGACCGGCGTGCTGGTGAATTGCGTCGCGCCGGGCAGCATCGATTTCCCCGGCAGCACCTGGGACCGTTTCCAGCAGAACAACACCCCGGAGGTCGTCGCCGAGTTCATCGACCGCAACCTGCCCATGGGCAAGTTCGGTTGGCCTGAACCCATCGGGGAGACCGTGGCGTTCCTGGCGTCGGACCGTGCCGGCCTGATCACCGGCGCCTGCCTCAACGTGGACGGCGGTCAGTCCAAGTCACTGTTCTAACCGACCACACCATCTGTCGGTTTTGGCGAAAGCCACACTCAGCACTTTTAGGCAAGGCGACCGTTTCATGTACTGCTTGAAGCGCAAGTGGTGCTAGGTATAATCCGGGATATTTGTGTGGCCAACCAACTTCACAGGACGGACAAAGTCTACGGAGGGTCTAGCCTGCGGCTAACAACACCGATATACCCCGTAGGTGATCGTGCCGGGATCGTTGCATAATCTGTCCCGGCGCGAATCTCTGGCTACCAATTGACCGGAGGAGGAGCATGGTCAAATTCCTCACCACCACTTCGATCTCCGCCGGACTCGAAAACCTCATAAAATCGGCTCGAGACGAAATCACACTGATCAGTCCCTACGTGAAGGTCAACCAAAGGTTGCAAGGGTTCATCCGGGATGCAGATCTGAGACGCGTAAGGATCACCGTAATTTACGGTAAGAGCGACATCCAAACCGCCGAGCGCGAATGGATAAATGGGTTGAGCACTCCTGCCGAAACTTGGTTCGTTTCCAATTTGCACGCGAAGTGTTACCTCAACGAAAATACAGCGATAATCACGTCGATGAACCTCTACGAATTCTCGCAACAAAACAACGATGAAATGGGCATATTTGTGGACAGCTTTGAGGATCCTCAGCTGTTCCTTGAAATCAAAGAGGAGGCCCAACGCTTGCGGCGCACCGCCGAACCAGGGTACGGTGCCACCGCTGCTGCTGCCCCACAGAGGACTGCGGACCAACCGACGCCTCCCACACTGGAACCGCGAGCCAATTCATTGGGTCACTGCATCCGGTGTAAAATCTCTATCCCGTTTGACCCCGAGAAACCCTACTGCACTCAGCACTATCGAATCTGGGCGCGGTACGGGGATCCGACCTTCGAAGAAAAATTCTGCCACCGTTGCGGTCGAGAACATACGACTACCATGACCAAGCCTCAGTGCTTGCCGTGCTCCCGACGCAACTGACTCCGTTTTGGTCGCAGACCCAACCACTCGATCCAACGGCCGCCATGCGCTACTCCGGCTGGTGCACCGCTCCCACAAACTCGAGCCACGCCTGCACACACTTTTCGGGAGCCGAGTGCTGGACATAACCGCTGGCGCCCGGCACACGCGCCAAGCGGCAGTTGGGCATCATTTCCGCCTGCCCCTGCGCCCGGTCGGGAATGTCTCCCTCGCTCAGTTCGCCGACCATCGCCAGCGCTGGAGTCTGGATCGCCGGCAACTTGTCGGACAGGTTCTGCGTGCCGAGGTAGGCCAGCGTTTCCAGCACCACGTGCCGTGAGGTCTGCGCCATCTGCTGGATGTACCACTCGTGGTGCTCCGGCGCCGCGTCTGCGCTGACCCGACGGCCGCCGGTGGTCCGCGCCCAGCCTTCCACCCCTTCTTCGGCCACCAGCCGGTAGTAGTTCTGATAGGTGTCGACGCCGGTGAAATTGTATGGAGACGTGCAGGTGGTCACTGTGTGCAACCGCTCCGGATACTGGTACGCGAATTGCAGCGCGATGGTGCCGCCGATGGTCTCGCCGATCAGGTGCACCTTGTCCAGGTCGAGGTGATCGAGCAGGTTCCGCAGGTCTCCCGCGAAACCCTCCAGAGACCAATCGTAGCCGGGCTCGGGTACGGTCGAACGCCCGAAACCACGCATGTCCACTCTGATAACCCGGTACTGCCGGGCCAGCAGCGGGGGCCATGCGTACCACAGCCGTGCGTTCTTCGCATTGCCGTGGTGCAGAACGATGGTCTCGATGCCGTCCGGATCGCGCCACGGATCGGTGAAGTTGTCATCGTCGTAGTACATCTCCAGGTCGCCGGGCAGCGGGGCTATGGGCATGATGGTCTCCTGCGTTTGATCGCCTGGGTGCGTGAGGTCCGTTACCTGCGAGCGGATGGGCGGTGATCGAGCCTACACGCCGAGCCCGCCACCGGGTGTCTGGTCGGCCAGCGGGATCTGCACGCTTATTCGGTCCACGTCGCCCACGCTGCGGGTGGTGTGTCCGCGTCCGGTCAGATCTTCGCACAGCTCGATGTCGCCCACGTTGAAGATACGCTTGGTCCCGTCGCCAATCCCGATTTCCACCTGGCCCTGCAACGTGATGACGTACTGTCGGCGCGGCGCGGTGTGAAAGTCCACCAGCTGGGTCGGTTTCAGGCTGCTGAACTGCACGCCGGTGGCCGCTTCCGTAGCGGTCCTCAGGGCATGGCCCACCTGCTCGAAGGGCAATTCCATTTCTTCAATGTGCGACTCGCCGTCCTCGCCTGTGAATATCCTGACTACCTGCATTTCCTGTCCTCCGGTTACGGTTCGGATGGCGTAATCATAGCACCGGTCACGCCTCGACGGCGGCCCTGCCGGTGGCGCAGATGTCCTGCAGGCAACAGCCCTCGCAGCGCGGCGCGTTCTTGGTGCAGGCTGCCTTGTGATGGTGATCCAGCAGCGCGTGATACTCGTTGAAAACGGAGACGTCGGGCGGCAGGTTGTCGTGGAACAACCGCTGCCAGCCGTTGTAGTTGTCCCGTTCGGTGGGAGCCAATCCCATCCGCTTCAGGATGCGGATGGTGTAGGCGTCGATCACGAACGACGGTTTGCCGGCGGCGTACACCAGGATGTCGTCGGCGGTTTCCGGCCCGATCCCGTGGATGCCCAGCAACTCGCGGCGAACCACCTCTGTGTCGCCGGCAAACATGCGGTTCAGATCGCCGTCGTGATCCACGCAGACGTGAGCGGCAAAGGCCTTCAGCTTCCGAGCCTTGGCATTGTAGTAGCCCGATGGATGCACCAGTTCGGCCAGTGCCTCCACGGGCAGCGCGTACACGGCCGGCCAACTCGCGATGCCGGCGGACCGCAGGTTGTTCAGCGCCCGTTCCACATTGCGCCACGCCGCCGCCTGCGTGAGGATGGCCCCGGCGATCATCTCGAAGCGGCTCTCCGCCGGCCACCATCCCTGCGGCCCGTAGGCTTCCAGCAGCCGGTGGTATATCTCCATCAGTGACGGCTCAACGCGATCCACTTTCACTTCCGCAATGACGTTTGAGAATGGCCCATTAATCACAGGAGGGTGGGAACGGTATCGGCGAGCTCGATGCTGCGCTCGGTCACGGTGCAGCGATATGCCCACACCGCGACGCCAGCGTCGCGGGCTTCTCGCAACGTGACGCCGAGCAGCGGATCCGCAACGTCGTGTGGGGCGAACGCCTCAGCATCCGCGCGCTGGATCACGAAAACAACCGCGGCCTGGTGCCCCGACTCGAGGGCCGCCATCAGGCTCCGCAGGTGTTTCACGCCGCGAAGGGTTGGCGCATCCGGAAACAGGCCAACCCCGTTCTCCACCAACGTTACCGATTTGGTTTCGACGTAGCATTTGCCTTCCGGACCATCCAGCAGGAAATCCAGCCGGCTTTCTCCAAACACCTGCTCGGCGCGCGCCACCGGGTAGCGGCCGAATTGGGGCATGCGCTTTTGCGCCAAAGCCTCGGCGACCAGCTTGTTGGGCAGGCGGGCATCGGCGGACGATAGCGCGTGGCCCGTGTCCACCAACGCCAGGTCGAAGCTCGTCTTTCTGCTGGTCCCATGTGGCGCTGGCACGAGCAACACGCGAAAACCGGGCACCAACAGCTCGCCCATGCGACCTGAATTGGGCACGTGAGCGAGGTACTCTTGCCGGTCCACGTCCACCAGGGCCGCGAACCGGTTCAGGCGCTTGATGAAGCGTCCTTCAACCAGGGGAGGAAATCGCACCGGTGGTCTCCAGAATCGGCGGTCGGCGTCGAATTTGCGTTTTGCATGCTGACGGCGAACCGCCATTCGATTCGATCTGAAACGTCATGTAACAAAAGCGTAATCAGTTCGTAATGGCCCGTTAATCCGTAGTGCGCAATATAAAGCCATCGGCAGCGACCTGCCACACAATCACCATGCTGCGGATGAGGTTCGGCGATGATCACCTATGCAGGTTACCAGGCCACCAGGGACTCCGTTCCGCGCGTCCTCCTGCTGGGAGAGGGCTGGGAAATGGTTACGGGCGCTCTGGCCGCCGCTTCGGACACCGGCGCCATCGAGGTGCTCGGCCCGGAACCCGCCTACGACTTCGACGCCGACTACGGCGCTCAATCCCCGGCGGTGTTGTTGCTTTCACCCGACGCGAACCTGCCCGCCCATCCGGACGAGGACACCGGGCCCCTGGTGCTCCGTTGCGTCCCCGACGACGAGTTGGACGCTCCCGAACTATATGATGACTCAGACGATTTCGTCGCCGTGCCCTGTTCCCCGGCCGAGCTGATCAAGCGGATCCTGCGTCTCGCCCACCGCCGAGCCACCACGTCCGTCTCGTCGGAGTCCACCAGGGTCGGCGGCATTTCGCTGAACCCCGCCACATATCAGGTTACCGCCAATGGAAGGCCCGTGGACCTGGCCTGGCTGGAGTTTCAACTGCTCCAGTTCCTGATGGACAACGTGGGCAGGGTGTTCACTCGCGACCAGCTGCTGGCCAACGTTTGGGGCGTGGAAAACATCGGCGGCACGCGCACAGTCGACGTTCACATCCGCCGACTGCGCTACAAGCTCGAGAACGGACCCGAAACCTACTTCCGCACCGTCAAGAACGTCGGGTACGGAATGGTCGAACCATAATCTTGCGGTGACGGCGACAACTGGAAGGGGCGGGTTTTCACCCGCCCCTACTTCGTTGCTCGTTTTCCGGAAGGTCTGCTACCACTCGGCTGGCAGGCTCACCACCCCACGAATGTTCAGCAGGTTGTGATATTCCAGCTCGTCAGGGTTGCTGGCAAACTTGAAAGGCGGGAACTTGCGGGTCAGCGCGCGGAACGCCTCCTGCCCCTCCAGCCTGGCCAGGTTGGCGCCCAGGCAGTGGTGGATCCCGCCGCCGAAAGCGACGTGCGGGTTCGGGTAGCGCGTGATGTCCAGATCCTCGGGATTCTCGAAGGCCATCGGGTCGCGGTTGGCGGAGTTGATTATGGTCATCACCTTCTCGCCTTCGCGGATCTTCTGCCCAGCCAGCTCAATGTCCTCGAGAGCGATGCGCGGAGCGCGCTTCACAGGGGAGTCGTAACGGAGCAATTCCTCCGTCGCGCGCACCAGGAGGCTGTCGTCCTCCTTGAGCATGTTCCATTGCTCGGGGTTCTTCATGAGCGCCATGGTCCCGTTGCCCACCAGGTTGATGGTGGTCTGGTGACCGGCGATGAGCAGCAACAGGGTGTTGCCCAGCACTTCCTCCCGGCTCAATTCGCCCTCGCGCTCGCCGATAGCCAGCACCGACAGCAGGTCGTCGGAGGGCTCGCTGACGCGATCTTCCACCAGCGGGTTGACGTAATCATTCAGCGTGGTGATGGCCTCATGCACCCGGGTGTGCCGGTCCGGCGACTCCTGGTCCAGCGACAGCAGTTGCCGCGACAGCGTGCGGATGAACTCCCGGTCCTCACCGGGCATCCCCAGCCAGTTGGCGATCACCAGCACTGGCATGGCGTTGGCGAAGTCCCGCAGCACATCCATATCACCGGCCTCGGGGTCGAAGTCCTTGAGCAGATCCTGGATGATGCCCTGCACCATCGCCCGGAACCGGTTATCGATGTACTTCGGGTTGAACACCGGGTGCACGGCGCGCCGCATCCGCAGGTGATCAGGCCGGTCCCGGCGGATGAACCAGTTGTTCATGTAGTCGAGGTTGTACTTGTACTTCGGAAAGTCCTCTTCCGAAATCGGAGGGCTCGGCGGCTTATCATCACGCAGGAACACCTCGGACGAGAAGTACTCCGGATGTCGCAGCGCCCACACCACGGCCTGATAGGACGTCACCACCCAGGTGTCGAACTTGGCATTCCAGTAAACCGGAGCCTCTTCCCGCAGCATCGCGTAGTACGGATACGGGTTCCGCAGGTTTTCCGGCGAAAGCAATTCGTCGTGGATCCGGTCTTTCAGCATGTGTCCTGCCTCTCCGATTGGTGTGGTTGACGTTGGTGAAGTCAATTTAGCCATCAGGCCTTCGGGATGTCAACTTGAACGCGCACGCCTCAGAATGCGCACGTTCCACCAAACAATCAACGGCGTGATCACGACGGTAGGCAATATCCAGGGCAGCCAGACGGGCTCCATATCCACGTTGACCACGGTCACCGCCGTGATCGTGGCTATCGTGCCGGCCATCATGTTGGTGAGGTGTCGGGACACGCGCCGCGCGCCTCCCGGCTGGGTCTGGTGGAATCTCCCGTCAGCCAGGCCCAGTGCGATGGCGATCCCGCCGAACACCAGCAGGGTTACCCATTGCGAACTCCCGCCCAGAGCGATGACCACCGCGTAGACCCACATCGCCAGACCGGTGATCCCGATTGCAGCGACGGCGACCCAATCCACGGGATGGGCGCGCCGCTGCCGGTTGCGCGCGAACCGCCAACCGGCAAAAACCAGGTAGAAGCTGAACAACGCGATCAGAAAGAGGAACGTGCTCCCGCCCAGGAACGCCAGAGGCACTGCCGTCAGGAACACCACGGTCATCCCGACCGCGTAAACCCGGCCCGCCAGCACGTGCCAACGCCCGCCCTTGGCCGTGACCAAGGCGACCCCTGCAGCGGCGAGCGATATTGAGCCGGCCGCAATGTGCACCGCCAGCAGTATCAGTTGGATCAAGGACTACCTGTGACGGTTGTGTCAACGGGAGAAATAGTCAGCGTCACTCCAACGCCCCGAGATCCGCCAGTTCCCGGTACTCGGCCTCGCTCAGTCCCACGATCTCCCGCAGCGCGTATTCAGTGTCCTGCCCCAGCAGCGGCGCGGGGCGGTCGAGCCTTCCCGGGGTTAGCGACAACTGCGTCTCGGTGTAGTCCGTCGCGTAGGGGCCCATCTCGGGGTGGTCCAGCCAGGTGAAGTGCTCCCGATGGCTGAGTTGTTCGTCGTTGAACAGGTCGCGGGTGTCGTTGACTACTCCGGCGGGGACGCCTACTGCCTGCAGGCGACGCATCAGGTCGTGCCGGTCGTGGTTGATTGTCCACTGTGCGATGATGCCGTCCAGCTTGTCCTCGTGGGCCTTGCGGACGCGGAAGGTACGGAACTCCCCCGACGCGATGTCCGTGAACCCGTCCGCGGCGATCTCGTCACGCAGGGCGACCCACTGTCCGTCGTTGAACGCAGCGATTGCGATCCACCGATCGGCTTCGCCGTTGGCATCGGGCGCGCACGGATACGCCCCATGGGGAGAGGCAGAGGGGTGACGGTTCCCGACCAGCTCAGGTTCGCGCCCGTTGACGTCGGCGTCCAGCAGCATCGGCCCGCCGAAGTGCAGGCTGGTTTCCAGCTGAGACATGTCCAGGTGCGTGCCGCGGCCGGTGGCGCGCTGACGATCCACCGCCGCCAGGATCGCCGCCACCGCGAATTTGGGACACACGAAATCGGTGTAGGCGCCGTAAGGGTTGACCGGGCCGCGATCCGGCCAGCCAATGATGTTGGTGTAGCCGGCCAGCGAAGACAGCACCGCGCCGAACCCCGGCTGGGTCTGCATCGGGCCACCGCGCCCCAGCATGGACGCGCTGAACAGGACGATGCGCGGGTTGACCCGGCTCAGTTCGTCGTAGCCCAAACCCCAGCGTTCCAGCGTCCCCGGCGTGAAGTTCTCGGTGACCACGTCGGCCCATTCGGCGATCTTCAAGATCAGGTCCGGCGCTTGCGGGTGGCTCATGTCGATGGACAGGCCGTACTTGTTGGCGTTGTAGTTGGCGAAGTATCCGGACCGATTGACGCCCGACTCGCCACCCGCGAACGGCCCGGCCCTCCGCAGGGTCTCCGGGCGCTTGGCTGACTCCACACGCAGAACGGTCGCGCCATACTCGGACAGGTACTTGGTGGTCATCGGCCCCACTGCCACCCAGCAGAAATCCAGAACCTTCAACCCTTCCAGCGGCAATCCGGCCATTATCAATTGCTCCGCACGCGTCGGTGGCGCTTCATACCACGCCCAACTCGGTCAGGCGCGCCAGGTCTCGCTCGTTCAGGCCCAATTCGCCGACGAGAATGTCCCGGTTATGCTCCCCGATGCGCGGGGAGCGTCGTCGGATTCCCACGCGCGAGGGGTCAGTGAGATCCTTCACGAAATGGCCCGGATACGTGACCGTCTCGCCGATGTCATCGTGCTCGATTCGGTCATAGTAGTCCCTGGCCGCGAGTTGTCGGTGCGCCAGGATGTCGTTGGGAGTTGCAACTGGAAAGAGCAGGATGCGCCTTTCCAGCGCGCCGTCGGCCAGTTCGTTTCTGGTGTGTGTCATGAAGAATGGCGCCACCGCCGCTACCGTCTGCTCCATGATCTCGGCACGGGCGGTACCGTAACCGAGCTCCTCCCAGTTGATCGCCTCCAGCTCGGCGCTGCCCATGCCTTCTTCCGCCATCCAGGCCAGCATGGAGCGGACGCTGCGAGCCGCCCCGGCGGTCCCGCCGCCAGGCTGGAAGTTCACGTATCCATCCTTGCACGGCCAGTTGATCCGGGTGAACGTCCCACCGGCCGACTCCCGGTACGCTCCCATCCGGCGCAGGATGGTTTGCTCCAGGTCCCAGTACTGGGGCGCGTGGGCCAGCGTCCGCGCCACCGCCTGCTGGCAGGAAACGTCCACGTGCTGACCCTCACCGGTGAGCTGCCGGTGGGTATGGGCGATCATGGCGCCGGCCGCGCCGGCCGCGCTGCCGTGCTGGTAGAACTGCGGCATGCTGACGCGGAGAGGAGGGCGGTCGCCGTCGCCGGTCAGGTGCATGAAGCCGCCCAGCGCCATGCCCACGATGTCCGATGCCGCGTAGTCGGCGTACGGGCCGTCCTGTCCGAAGGCGGTGATCGAGACCATGACCAATCGTGGGTTCAAATCCCGCAACTCGGGGTAGCCCAACCCCAACGACGCCATTTGGCCCGGGTCCCCCGACTCGATGACAAAGTCAGCCTGACCCACCAGCCGCCGGAAGAGCGCCGCGCCGTCCGTCGTGCCGAGGTCCAGCGTGACGCCGCGCTTGTTGGCGCAGTAGGCCCACCAGAACAGGCTGCGTTCGGCGCCAGGTTCGTCCTTGTAGAATGGCCCTATTTTACGAGCCGGACTGCCTCCCGGCCGTTCCACCTGGACCACATCCGCGCCCAGATCTGCCAGCATTTTGCCGCAAAGCAGGCCTCGCCCATCGGTCAGGTCGAGCACTCGGTAGGGGGCCAGGAGACCGGGCCCGTAGTCAGTTGGTTCAGTCACTACTGTCTCGATTTAATTGTTAGGGTTCGATGGGAGTGACTCGAGCCGTTGGCGATTGCTGTTCACGGGAAACAATTCTCCGTCCTTGCCAGCAGCGATGCTGGGCTCGCGTCGAGTACGTCCGCTATCAACCGAGCGATGTCGGACGGGCTGAACACGGTTCCCGCCATGGGCGAGGGATCGTTGCGCCACATATCGTCCAGGCAATTTGCCAGCACAAACAGGTGCCACTCGGATTCCTCGGACAGGCTGGCGATGGTGTTGTGACCGATGAACGCGGCCATGCTCTCCCTTCCACGTGTCGTACTCTTGGCCGCTTGCGAAGCGAAGAGGATGCGGCCGCGGACCGGTTCGGGGAGGTCGTCGCGATCAAAAGCGCCAGCGCCATCCCTCAACCCATAGCAGGCCATCATGACGGCCGGCTCGACGTCATCCGCATACTCCGCGGCTTGCGCGACCTGGTTACTGAGCGGCCAATATTCCACCGCCAAACTGTGTCCCACATCCCAAGCGTCCTGGCATGCTTGGACGTCGCCCTGCCCTTTGGGCACACTAAAACAGTCAGGGCGACGCAGCCATTCCGACCAGACCCGACGGTTTTGCGCCTGGTCGGTTTCGCTGAGCACGGGAGGCGACATTGGTTAGAACGTGGCCAGCGGATTCACCGGGGACCCGGTGGCGTTGTGCCAGCGCAGCGGCGCGACGGTGAACATAAAGTCCCACCGGTTCAGCCGGCGGCACACTGGAGCCACCTCGTCGAAGTTGGCGGCATCGATAAGCCACAATCCCATGCCAACGATGCCGACCTTGTGGATGGGCAGGCCCACATACGGGTAGTCGCTGGGCGCAACATCCCACGAGGCGTCGCAGGCCGCGATGGACACCCCACGCTCCCGGAGCCAAGGCAGAGTTTCGGCATGCAGACCGGGCCGTCCTTCGGCGGCGGTGGGAGGACCGACTTCCTGACGCCGCTTGTACCAGCCCAGCCGGATGCAGAGCGCGTCGCCCTCGGTCACCCGGACGCCCTGGGCCTCTTCGGCCGCTTCCAGGTCCGCGGTGAACACGGGCTCAGCGGCTTCCAGCCAGTCCCTGCCCTTGACGGCGGCGATATCCAGCAGCACGCCGCGAGTGACGACACCGTTCCGCACGTTGTCGATCGCCCCGGCGCCGGCTTTGTTCGCGTTGTTGATCAGGGCGGCATCCTGTCCGTTGTACATCTTGCCGTTCCAGAACTGGTGGCAGAGGCTGTCCAGATGGGTGACGGTCAGCCCGTGGAAGGACACGCCGATGAAATCACTGGCTCCGCCGCTGCCTTCCGACGGCGCGGACTCGCCGGTGGACACCATGTAGTGCAGCGGCGGGATGCTGGTCACGTCCGGCGCCATCTCGGGCACCAGCAAACGGGAACACGTCACACTGACGCCTTCGCGCACCAGGCCGGCCGCCTCCTTACGCTTGGCGTCAGTAATCAGATTGAGCGTACCCAGTTCGTCGTCGTCGCCCCAGCGACCCCAGTTGCTCAGCGAATCGAACCAGCCCAGTACTTGTTCTTCGGTAGGAATGGTCGGTGTGGTCATGATGGTCCCTCCGTCAGCGTTACTGACTATCGTCGTGACCTTACGTTCAGGCGATTGTAGGGTTGAGCACGTCCCCGGTCAATCGCAAACGCCTCCCGACTACGCCTCCCGCAATCGACGGGAGAACAGGCAAAAGAACACCGCGACGGAGCCGGCGATGCCCAGGTATAAAGCGGTCAGCGGCGCCCCGATCTGCGTCACCATCCACCCGTTCAACGCGCTGGCCGGGAAGTGCGCCTGGATCGCGAGGACCCGCATCCCGCCCATGCGGCCCCTGAACTCCGCGTCAGAGTTACCCATCAGCACGGTCATCACCAGCACCAGGGATACGGAACGACCGATACCGGTCAGGACCTTGATCGCGAGCGCCACCACCAGCACCGCCGTGTATGGCACCAATCCCGGCAGCGTCAGGACCACCACCGCGAACAGGATCATCGAACCGTGCCAGCCACCGTTGACCGCCCACACCAGCCACCACCCCTGGCGCCGCAGGTTCCCGATGCCGGCCACCACCAATGCTCCAATCACCGCCCCCGCTCCCATGGCTCCGTTGAGCAGGCCCAACACCTCCGGCCCGCCCTGGAGCGTGTCCTTGGCGAAGATCGGCATCAATGCCGTGGTGAACGGGAAGCCGGTCACGTTGTACATGGCGGCGATCAGCAGCGCCATGAACAGTTCTTTGCGCTGCCACACGTGGCGCAGTCCGGCGGCAACGCCCACGATGATCTGGCGAGGTGTGGTGCCGCCCGCGGTTGCGTTGCGCGTTCGTACCATCAGGGCCATCGCTCCTCCGACCAGATACAGCGCCCCGATGAGACCGAACAATCCCGCGGGGGTGAGCGGCGTGTAGAGGAAGCCGCCGACGATGGGCCCCACGAATTGCGTGAGATTCTGGCCCAACCCGAGCATTGCCACGGCGTTGGTCAGGCGGTCGCGCGGCACCGTATCGATGAGCAGGGCGTTGGTCACCGGCAGCTCGATGGTTCGGAAGGCGCCGCCACCGAGGATGATCACGAAGATCATCCAGACTTGCAGCGCGTCAGCCATCAACAGCGCCATCAGCAGGAACGCCAGGGCGGCGGCTATGAAATGACCTGCCGCCATGAGCAACCGACGCGGCATCCGGTCCACCACCGCTCCGGCGAAGACCGACAGGAACGCCAGACCCAGGGCGGATCCGCCGGCCAGCCCGACCAGGAGGGGGTCGCCCGTCAACTCCAGCACCAGCCAGAGCACCGCGATGATCTCCATCTGCCGGCCGGCCATCGCGATGTTGGCGGACACCCACACCAACGAAAAGTCGCGCCGCCGGAACGAGCCGAAGGTCTCGCTTGCACGGGCGCCCAGGAATGTGGCCAAGTTGCTAGACCCTCCCTCGCAAACCGGCGCCGATTATAGCACCGGGGCTCAATTGCCAAGAGCTTATGATGCACTGCGCCCTCACTGTGACACCCGATACCCGAAGTCCAGGCGCGCTCGTGGTAAAATTTCGCAACTGACACGCAGCATCGCTGGAGGAAACGGAATGGAAATCGGCGTCGGACTGGACCACACCCTCGGAATGAACTGGGACGACCAGGCGAACCTGGCCCGCGAGGCCGCCGAACTGGGTTACGAGAGCATCTGGACGCCCGAAAACATCGGCACCGACTCGTTCCAGGTGTGCGCCCGCCGCTGGCAGGCCAGTTGCGACGTCGTACCGGGTGGCTTGACCACCGGCATCGGAGTATCGCCGGTGATGTACCGTACTCCGATCGGCTTCGCCATGTCCGGCGGCACCATCAGCCAGCAGACCGGGGGCAAGTTCATCATGGGCGTCGGCGCTGGCAGCGCTTACCGTCCCGCAAACCGCCGCGACCTTGGGTTCCCCCGCGTTTCCGCCCTGAATCTCATGCGCGACTACCTGACCACGATCCGCGGCCTGGTGCGCGGTGAGCGCGTGTCCTACCAGGGCGAGCACATCAATTACAACAACATCCGCCTCGCCATCCGGCCCGCTCCGGACACACCCGTTTACCTGGGCACGCTGGGTCCTGAAATGCTGCGTCTGGCTGGCGAAATCGCCGACGGCGTGTGCCTGAACTGGTGCACCCCCGCGCAGATCGCCTGGAGCCGAGAGCGCATCGCCGAGGGCGCGGAGCGTGTCGGCCGCGACCCGTCTGAGTGCAAGGTGGTCGAGTACATCCGGATCTGCGTCGACGACGACGAGGATGTGGCACGCCGCGCCTTCGCCAAGAACTGCCTGGGCTACCCACTGGGCGCAGCCGTTCCCACCGAGCGCGAGCGGCAGTTCGGCTACCGCGCCCATTTCGAGCGGATGGGCTACACCGAGGAACTGGCCGGCGCCGACGCCATTCGTTCGCGTGGCGGTGACATGGACGAGGTTGCCGACGCCTATCCGTCCGATGCTCTCCTGGCCGTAGGTTATTACGGTAAACCCGACGGCGCTGCCACCGCCTTCGCCAAACTGGCCGAAGGCCTGGACGTCGCACTGGTGCGCGTCATCTCCGCCCGTCCCGAAATCGCCTCCACCCAGGCGGTCATGCAGGCGTGCGCGCCCGACAACGTGCGGGCCGCGCTATAGACCCGGTTTCGATCGTACAGTGACCGAACAGTGGTAAAGGGACAACCATGCACGTAGGCGCCGCCACCATCTTCCAGAACCCGGGCAAGTTCACCTCCGACTACGACGTGTATCGTGAGGAACTTCGGCTGGCCGACCTGGCCGAGCCGCTGGGCTTCCAGTCAATCTGGGGCGTGGAGCACCACTTCACCGATTACACCATGTGCCCCGACGTGCTCCAGTTCCTGACCTACATGGCCGGTCGCACCACCGACATGCAACTGGGCAGCATGGTTTGCGTCCTGCCCTGGCACGACCCCATGCGCGTCGCCGAACAGGTCTCCATGCTGGACAACCTCAGCGACGGCCGGTTCATCCTGGGGATGGGACGTGGCCTGGCCAAGGTCGAGTACGACGGCTTTCGGGTGGATATGAACGAGTCCCGCACGCGGTTCATCGAATCCGCCGAGTGCCTTCTGGCCGGCCTGGAAAGCGGTTTCTGCGAATTCGACGGCGAGTACATCAAGCAACCACGCCGCGAGATACGCCCCAACCCCTTCCGCAGCTTTAGGGACCGCACGTACGCCGCCGCCATTTCCCCGGAGAGCAGTCGCATCATGGCTCAGTTGGGCGTCGGCATGCTGGTCATCCCGCAAAAGCCCTGGGACGAAGTGCAAAGCGACCTGGACAATTACCGCAACGCCTGGAGCGAAAGCCACGGAGCCGGGTCCGCCGGTCCGCCGTCGCCGGTGGTCGCCTGCTGGACCTTCTGCCACGAAGACGCCGACTACGCGCGCGACATGGCCCGCCGCTACATCGGCGGATACTGGAACACGGTGATGGACCACTACCAGTTCAAGGCCGACCATCACAAGGACATCAAGGGCTACGAGTACTACGGCAAGGTGGCCGAGAAGATGTTCGACTATGGCGACGATGAGGTCGTGGACTTCTTCGTCAACCTTCAGGTCTGGGGCACCCCCGAGCAGTGCTATGAGAAAATCCTCCAGATTCGCGAGCGCACCGGCCACGACACCTATGTGGGCGCGTTCAGCTACGCCGCCATGCCCTACGACGACGCCGAAGCCAGCATGCGCCTCTTCGCCGCCGAGGTAATGCCCGAGTTGAAGTCGCTGGACGGCAACGCATAACTGACTTGCTGGGAAGTCGCCGAACGGCAGGAGATCGGACTATGGTTACCCGAACCCGCAGGGGTCCATACACCTACGAGGACTACCTGCTGACGCCCGATGATGTCCGCTACGAATTGATAGACGGAGAGCTGATCTTGGCGCCGACGCCAATTCCTCTGCACCAGAGGATCGGGATGCGTTTCACAAATCGGATGGGTCCGTTCATCGAGGCGCACGGTCTGGGGGAGATCCTAGCTGCCCCAATGGACGTTCGTTTCTCCGATACCAACGTGGTGCAGCCCGACATCTTGTTCATTTCCAACGAACGCTCTCACATCATTGGCGAAACCAACATCGCGGGTGCGCCGGACTTGATCATCGAGATCGCCTCCCCGTCAACCGAGGAACGGGACCGCGGCGTCAAGCAGGAGCTATATGGTCTTTTCGGAGTGCTGGAATACTGGCGGGCATATCCCCTAACCCAGACGGTCGAGACTCTCCGCTTGGACAACGACCGGCTCGTGTCATCAGGCGTTTATGGACCCGGAACCATGCTCTCCACGCCGTTGTTGCCGGGCTTGGCATTGACCTGGACGAAATCTTCGGTTAGCGCTGCTCAGTCGCTTCCATTCCTGCAACGCTACTGTTTCGACCACCCTACCCGACCAACTCATTGATTGGAGGGCCGCACCCCTATGCCCGACTGGTTCCCTAAGCTGACCATTGGAGACCTGCTAAACCAGGCTACCGAACGCTTCGGCCCTCGCGAAGCGTTGATGTACGAGGGACGGCGGTGGTCTTTCAACGAGTTTCGCGATGAGGTCGACCGGGTGGCGCGGGCGCTGATCAACCTCGGCGTTCAACCGGGAGACAAGGTGTCTCTGTGGATGCCCAACCGCGCGGAATGGCTCTTCCTGTTTGGAGCCGTTGCCAAGATCGGAGCAGTCCTGGTGCCGATCAACACCCGTTTCCGCACCTCTGACATGGAGTACCTGGTCAACCATTCCGACTCGACCGCGCTCATCCTCATGGACCGTTCCGGCCCGGTGGACTTCCTCGACATGCTGCGCGAGGTCGCTCCCGAGATGGACACCGGGAACGCCACCGATCTGCGCCCGGCCGCGTTCCCTGCACTCCGCAACGTCATCGTGCTTGGCGAAGACCGCCCTTCCGGCACGATCGACTGGGACGCCATGCTGGCCGGCGCTGATGAAGTACCCACTTCCGAACTGGCTCATCGCGAGGCCGGCGTCAGCCCTGACGACACGTTCCTGCTGATGTACACCTCCGGCACCACGGGGTTCCCCAAGGGTGTGATGCACTGCCACAACCCCATCCGGACCATCACCGACGCTGCCAATCGGATGGCCACGTCCTCCCGCGATGTGATCCTGATGTATCTGCCGCTGTTCCACTGCTTCGGGCTGTACGAGGGGCCGCTGATGTCATGGGTCACCGGCGCACGCATCGTGCTGACCACCATGTTCGATGCCGGCGAGGTGCTGGGCCTTCTCGAATCCGAACGGGCCACCGTGATGAACGGGTTCGACACCCACTTCTTTGACCTCACCCATCACCCGGACATCGACCGGATCGACCGGAGCAGCCTGCGCACCATTTTGCTCGCCGTGGGCATGGCCTCCAGCGAACCCACGGCGCGCCTGACTCAGCAAAAGCTCTGCCCCTCGCTGTCGGCCTGGGGAATGACCGAGGTGGGTGTTGGCGCCACCCGAACCTTCCTGGACGCCCTCGAGGACGACCGTTGCGTTGAAAGCGGCCATCCGCTGCCCGGCTACGAGTTCCAGGTCATTGACCCCGAAACCGGGGAAATCCTGCCCCCTTCGACCGTCGGCGAGTTGCTGGTGCGGGGATACGCGGTCATGCAGGGCTACTACAAGCGTCCCGACGCCACGGCAGAGGCCATCGACGACGACGGCTGGTTCCACACGGGCGACGTGGCCACCATGCGCGACGACGGCAGCATCCGGTTCATGGGGCGCTACAAGGACATGCTCAAAGTCGGCGGGGAGAACGTGGACCCGACGGAGGTCGAGGCCTTACTGCTGGAACATCCCGCGGTCAACAAGGTGCAGGTGATCGGCGTGCCCGACGCCCGCCTGACCGAGGTCGCCTGCGCGTGCGTGGTAGTCGAGCCGGGTCAGGCAATCACCGACGCTGACCTGGACGGTTTCTGTCGCGGCAAAATGGCCAGCTTCAAGATACCGCGCCACCTGGTCGTGGTGGACGACTATCCAATGACCTCCAGCGGCAAGGTGCAAAAGTACCTGCTCCGCCAGATGGCCGCCGAACAACTGGGCTTGGGCGTATAGCAACCACATGAACCAGCCCGTCATTCCTGCTAGCCAGCCCGTCGTTGCCGCTAAACCACCCGTCATTCCTGCGAAAGCTGGAATCCAGCCGCCTCGATGCGGCGACGCGGCTACTGGTCGATGACGCCCTACATCGGCATAACCGGATTCTGCTCGCGGAGGGAAGTCGACGCCGTCCTGGAATCAGCGCCGGCAGAGCCCAACCGACTGCTGATGTGCGGCGTGCTCCTGAGCAACGCGCTGTTGTCCGGGGACGCAAGTGATGCGCCCAACCGCTGCCCCGCGCCCGACGCCATCGCTGACATCTTCTCGGACGACCCTCGCTGCCTCAACCTCGTCCACTACCGGCCACCCCCGGGTACGAACCTGGCGGATGCTCTGGCCCGCGCCACCGAGGTTGGCGGTCCCCTTTGCCACGGCGTCCAGATCAACGCCACCCGAGGCATGCCCTGGCCCGATCCCGACTCTTTGGCGCAGTACCGTGAGCGTAGCCACCCGGCGCGAATCGTGTTTCAGGCCGGCCGCGAGGCCATGGAATCCACCAATCACGACCCCAATGCGCTGGCCCGCCGCTGCGCCGAATACTCCGGGCTGGTGACCGACGTCCTGGTTGACGCTTCCGAGGGCCTGGGCCTGCCGCTGGACGCCGCACGCTCCGCCGACTACCTCGAAGCTATCCACGCCGCCGCTCCGGATTTGGGCCTGGTGGTCGCCGGTGGTCTCCACGCCGGCAACATCGACGAAATCCTGTCGCCCCTGCTGCCCCGGTGGTCTGCGGTGAGCATCGACGCCGAGGGGCGCCTCCGCGACACCGACGACCACCTCAACACCGACGCTGCCATCGCCTATTTGCGGGCGGCGTGGCGGTTGCTGAGCTGATGCTAAGGCATCCGTGACAACCCCGAACGCCAAGCGTCTCGTCTGCCTCGCCAATTCGCGGAAATATGGCGAGCGATGTGTTGCTGGCAAGGAACTACTGTCGGACGGCAACGTCGGCCATTGGATCCGTCCGGTGAGCAATCGCGAAAATGAAGAAGTCTCCGAGGCTGAACGATCCTACGCTGACGGCGCGGATCCCGGCCTCCTGGACATCATCGAAATATCGCTGGTCGGACCCAAACCCAATAGCTACCAGCAGGAAAATTGGTTGCTGAATTCTGCGGCACAGTGGCGCAAAGCAGGACGCTTCGCAACCGACGATCTCCCGGCATTGGCAGATCCCGACGCTCCGTTATGGACTAATGGTTTCAGCTCTCGCGGCGGCGCGAACGATCAGGTGCCCATTGACGTCGTCGCTGAGCACAGCACTTCACTGCGCCTGGTGCGGGTCGCCGACCTGACGGTAACCGTATCCGAGCCATCGAGGCCCAGCGCCAACTACCCGATTTTGCGTGGGCGCTTCACCCATTGCAACGAGACCTATTGCTTCCGCATCACCGATCCGGTCAGCGAAAGCGGGTCGGTGGAATTGCCGTACGGCGAATACCCGGTCGGAGAGCGGTACCTGACCGTCAGCCTCGGCGAGCCGTTTGAAGGCCACGCGTACAAGCTCATTGCCGCGATCATCAGACCCTGACGGAGCATCCCGATTGAATCACGCGCAGCCGATGGTCCTGACCATCGGACATTCCAACCACTCGCCCGAGGTATTCATCAACCTACTGGTCCGCCACGGGGTTGATGAGGTCATCGACGTGCGGTCGGCCCCGTACAGCCGCTACACGCCCCAGTTCAATTACGAGGGGATCCAACGGATGCTCGAAGACATCGGTATCGGCTACACGTACCTGGGAGGAGAGTTGGGCGGTCGCCCCGCCGACCGTGCGTGCTATGACGCAGATGGCCGCGTCCAATACGACCGCGTCGCAGCTACGGATACTTTCGATGATGCTTTGCGTCAGGTCACGCGAGCCGCCGATGAACACCGCCCCGTTCTTCTGTGCACCGAAAAAGAACCCCTGGAGTGCCATCGCACTCTGCTGGTGGCGCGAGCCCTGGCTGACCGGGAAGTAGCCGTTGCGCACATCCACTCTGATGGGTCGCTTGAGAGTTTCGACGACTCCATAAACCGCCTGCTGGACCTGCACAAGCTGCCCCAGTACGGCGACATGTTCCGTACCCGGGCCGACGTGGTCGCCGAAGCCCTGACCAGGCAGGCTGGCAAATTCGCCTACGTCACGGCCGACCTGCCGCCCGATAATCGAGGATGGGAGGGTTCGCCGTGAAACTCTACACCATCGGCTTTACACGCAAGTCCGCAGCCCAGTTCTTCGGGCTGCTTCGCGAATCGGGCGCCAAGCGTGTGGTCGATATTCGCCTGCGCAACACTTCCGGCCTGGCCGGCTGGTCCAAGAAGAGCGACCTGCCGTGGTTCCTGCAGGAACTCTGCGACATGGACTACGTCCATCTCCCCCGCCTGTCGCCCACGGATGCCCTGCTGGACGGCTACCGTAAACGCGACATATCGTGGGATGAATACCAACCGATATACCACTCAATCATCGAACGCCGGCTCGTCCGGGCCGCCATTCCGCAGGATATAATCGCCGACAGTTGCCTGTTGTGCAGCGAGGACCAGCCCGAACGGTGCCACCGCCGCCTCTTGGCTGAGCATTTTCAACAGCACTGGGGCGACGTCGAGATCATCCATTTGACATAAGGAGGCACCGGATGTCGCAGGTCAACACTGTCCTTGGTCCCATCGACTCCTCCGAGTTGGGTTTCACCCTCAGCCACGAGCACATTACCCTGGGCGCGGCCGGCGCGGCCGCTACCTACCCCGGCTTCCAGGACCGCCAGGCCATCGCCGACGCGGCCACAGCGGCGCTGACGGAAGCCTACGACGATGGCGTCCGCAGCATCATCGACGTCACCACCTTCGACCTCGGCCGCGACGTCGCCATGATGCAGGAGGTGAGCCGCCGCTCCGGTGTCCATGCCATCCCCTGCACGGGCAATCACCTGGCCGTGCCCCGCATCTTCTGGGGCGCGCCCGTGGACCGCGTCGCCGCCCTGTTCATCAAGGAGATCGAGGAGGGCATAGAGGACAGTGGCGTCAAAGCTGGCATCATCAAGGTGGCCAGCGACCGCGGTGGCATCACCGACAACGAGGAGATCATCCTGCGCGCCGCCGCCCGCGCCTGCAATGCCACCGGCACCCGCATCAGCACCCACACCTGGTCGCCTGATCGCGTCGGCGAGGAGCAGGTGCGCATCCTGAAGGAAGAGGGCGTCGACCTCAACCGCGTGTACATCGGCCACAGCAACGACGACACCGACGTCAGTTACCTGATCGGTCTCCTCGAGGAAGGCGTCTGGCTCGGCCTGGACCGTTATCCCGGCGGGCGCACTCCCGAGACTCCCAGGTGGGAGACGCGTACCGAAGTGGTCAAGCAACTCGTCGACGCCGGATGGGCCAATCGCCTGATGCTGTCGCACGACCATTCCACGCCGGTGGTCCAGCCCTCCGAGGAACTGCGGCGGGAACGGGAAGAGTTCAACCCGGACGGTTACCTCTTCATCACCCGCAACGTGCTGCCCCGTCTCATCGAATTGGGGGCCACGGACGCCGACGTACAGGCCATGATGGTCGACAACCCTCGCCGTTTCTTCGAAGACTGAACGCGACGCCCCCCACGAGGTTCGCCATGAACATCGGCTTCTCCCTTTCCAACAACCAGGGTCTCACCAACGTCCAGGACGTGGTGAGCGTCGCGGCGCGCGCGGAGGAACTCGGCTTCGACTCCGTATGGGCCAGTGACCATGTGTTCAACGTCAGTTACGTGTACGAACGGCTCGGGAACCGGCCCTACTACGACCCCCTCACGATCCTGACGTTTGCCGCTGCTCAGACCCAACGAGTCATCCTGGGCACCAGCGTCCTGGTGCTGCCCTACCACAATCCCATGCGGCTAGCGAAACAGGCAGCCACGCTGGACCAGTTGTCGGGCGGCCGGGTTGCCCTGGGCGTCGGCGTAGGCGTGATTGATACCGAGATCGAGGCAATGGGCGTTCCCTTCGCGGAGCGCGGCCCCTACACCGACGAATCGATCGCGATCATGAAGACCCTGTGGTGCGACGACGACCCGAGCCACGATGGCCGCTTCTTCCAGTTTTCTGGTATGGCCTTCTCGCCTCGCCCGGTCCGTCCCGAAGGCATTCCCCTCATCATCGGCGGAACCAGCCGCGCCGCCATCCGCCGCGCTGCCCGCCACGGCGACGGTTGGCATCCCACGGCGATGCAACCGGAGGACCTGGCCCAGGGGATGCGCTACCTGCACGAGCAGGCGGAGCGCGCCGAACGAGATCCAGCCTCGATCCCCGTTTCGGTCAGCGTGCCGTTGCAAGGAGGCCGACCGGGACGTTTTGCCCTGGGCACGGAGCCCGACGAGATGCGAGCCAACGCCCAGGCTTTCGCCGATATTGGAGTTTCGCGCATCGTGGTGTCGCCGTATTCCGGCGACCCTGAGGTCGTGTTCCCGGCCATGGAGGCAGTGGCCGCCGAGGTCATGCCTGCCGTCGCCTGATCCACGACTCCCGTTGCCGGCCGAGAAAATCGGAGACCCACCGTGACCAGCCCAGCTTCTCCAACCACCGCTCCGTACGGTTCCTGGCGCTCGCCGATCACCGCCGACGCCATCGTCGCCGAGTCCATCGGCATCAGCAGCGTGTCGATCGACGGCGAAGCCATCCTCTGGACCGAATCCCGTCCATCGGAAGGCGGACGCTACGTCATAGTCCGCATGGAACCCGACGGTACGATCTCCGACGTCAACCCGCCGCCATTCAACGCCCGCACCCGGGTCCACGAATACGGCGGCGGCGCCTGGCTCGCTGATGCCGGCACGGTGTGGTTCTCGAACTTCGACGACCAGCGCATCTATCGCGTCGACTCGGAAAGTGCGCCGGAACCCGTCACGCCGGAATCTCCGCTGCGCTACGCCGACGCCGTGCTCGACCGCTCCCGCAACCGGCTCATCTGCGTTCGGGAAGACCATTCCGATCCCGACAACATCGTCAACGCGATAGCCGCCGTTCCTACCGATGGCTACGGCGAGCAAACCGTCCTGTTCTCGGGATGGGATTTCGTGTCCTCACCCCGATTGAGCCCCGATGGATCGACGCTGGCGTGGCTGTCATGGAACCACCCCAACATGCCCTGGGACGGCACGCACCTGTGGACCGCTAAAGTACTCGACAACGGCACCCTCGGCGAAACCACTTCGGTGGCTGGTGGCGAAACGGTTTCCGTGTGCCAGCCCGAATGGTCGCCGGACGGCGCGCTGCACTTCGTCGCTGATCAATCGGGTTGGTGGAACCTGTACCGCTTGGGCGACGACGGTCCCGAAGCGCTGTATCCGGACGACGCGGAGTGCGCCCGGCCGCAATGGGTGTTTGGCGCCTGCGCCTACGCTTTCGCCGGCAACGGCGACATCGTCTGTGCCGTCAACCGCCGCGGATCCTGGTCGCTGAACGTGCTGAACCCGGGCGCCAAGACATTGACGCCGCTCAACGTCCCAGCTGGCGAAATGGGGCGGGGAGATTTGGCGGTGTCAGGCATCACCGCCGCCGTCATCGCCGGCGACCCGCGCCGGCCGATGTCCCTGATACGGGTCAACCTCCGGAACGGCGAATGGGACACGGTGCGCCAATCCTCCTCCATCGACATGCCTTCGGACTACATATCTCCGGCCCAGACCATCGAATTCCCGTCCACAGACGGCCGGCCGGCTTATGCTCTGTACTATGCTCCTCGCAACGCCGAATATGTTGCGCCTGACGGCACGCTGCCACCGCTGCTAACGTTGAGCCACGGTGGCCCCACCGCCGCTGCGTCTGGAGCGCTGGACCTGTCCATCCAATACTGGACCACCCGCGGATTCGCCGTGGTGGACGTCGATTACGGCGGCAGCGTCGGATACGGCCGCGCCTACCGTCAGTTGCTCAATGGCAACTGGGGCATTGTTGACGTGGACGATTGCGCCAACGCCGCACTGCACCTTGTCCACCAACACCTCGCCGACGGCAATCGGTTGGCAATTCGGGGCGGCAGCGCGGGCGGGTATACAACCCTGGCCGCGCTGGCATTTCGCAACGTGTTTGCCGCCGGCGCCAGCTATTACGGCGTATCCGACCTCACCGCCCTGGCCGAGGATACCCATAAGTTCGAGTCGCGATACCTGGACCGATTGGTCGCGCCCTACCCTGAGGGCGCAGAAACCTATCGAAGCCGCTCACCCATCAGCCACACCGAAGGATTGTCGTGTCCGATCATCCTCTTCCAGGGTCTGGAGGATCGCATCGTGCCACCCAATCAGGCCGAGATGATGTATGACGCGGTGCGCTCCAAGGGTATCCCCTGCGTGTATCTGCCCTTCGAAGGAGAGCAGCACGGCTTCCGCCGCGCCGAAAATATCAAGCGCGCGCTGGAAGCCGAGCTTTACTTCTATTCCCGCGTGTTCGGGTTCGATCTGCCCGACCCGGTCGAGCCGGTACAGATCGAGAACCTGTAGCCGTCAGGGTCAGTACGCCGCCCGCAGCACTTCCATAATGGGCCCGGCATCCACCACCTGCTTGGGGTTGGTGCTCAGGCTGCGGTCCTGCAATGTGGCGGTGGCAATGTACTCCAGCCCGTCCTCAGGCACTCCCACTTCGCGGAGCGTGCGAGGCAATTCCAGCTCGCGACACAGCCCATCCACCGCGTCTGCGGCCGCCAACCCGGCCTCTTCGTCGGTCATGGTAGAACTGGCGACGCCGATAGCCTCGGCGATCAGCCGCTGTCGGTCGGCGCACGCGTCCAGGTTGTAGCGCATGCTGTGCGGTAGCAGAATGGCGTTGGCCTCGCCGTGAGGCACGTCATACAGCCCGCCCACGTGGTGGCAGGTGGCAGTGTTCAGTCCCAGACCGCCGAAGGACGCCAGCGACGCCATGGCGCAGGCGGTCTTGGTGGCAAGCAGCGTGTCGATGTCCCCATCCTTGCAGCGGGGCAGGTTCTCGAACAGCAGGCGAATTGCGTGGAGGGCCATGCCGTCGCCGATGGGGTTGTGTCCGGTGGAATACACGGTTTCGATGGCGATGCGCAATTGACCGATGGCGGTGGACACGAGGATCCGCAGCGGCGTGGTCGCCAGCGCCTGCCCGTCGATGACCACCGTGCGGTGAGTCACGCCGTCCCCGGCGATGCTGAGCTTGCGCCCCTGCTCGTGATCGGTGATGCCGCCGCCGCCCCGGCTGAACTCGGCGCATCCCATCGTTGTGGGCACGCTGACAATGGGAAGCTTGGGCGACGGAGTGGGCGGAACGGTGATGTTGTCCGGGGGCCGGAAGATGATGGCGTAATCGCGAATGTCTCCGCCCTCGGCGAGCAGAACGGCCATGGCTTTGGTGGTGTCGTGGGTGCTGCCCCCGCCGACGCTGATGAAGATGTCCGGCTGCGTTTCCTGGGCCATCGCCACGCCGGCCTCAACGGTTTCCACCGGCGAGTGAGGCGCGACGCCCGAATACGTGCCGACGTATCGCGAACCCAGGGCTTCCTGAACCCGGGGAACCACGTCGCACGCGCTGAGGATCGTGGGGCCACACGTAATCATCGCCCGGCTGGCGCCCAGACCGTCCACGGTGGCGGCCAGGTCATCTATCGCCCTCTCCCGGCAATTGATGTCCTGGTGCAGAGGGTCGTATCGATATCGCAATGTGCTGGTGGTCATGGTTGTGTCTCTCCTGAATAAGCAAAGCGGGGGCGAATGTGCATCCGCCCCCGACTTGTTCGGCGTGGGTTTCGTTACTGGTTCAATCCTCGCTGCATTCCTCGGAGGTATCCGGCCTGCCCACCGTGCTGGTTCACTTCCCAGATGAGCAGCCGGAACATATCCGCCACGGCCATGCTCTCTCCGCGCCGGTTCGTCATCTGGGTGTTCACCAGCGAATCGTCGTCGTGACCGTCGAGGAACTCCAGCAGGTTGTTTCGCGCGGCGTCGGCATACTCCATCAGGAGCGCCTTGCCGGGACACGGCCAGCCGGTGAGGTCTTCCACCGAGTAGCCGAACCCCACGTTCATCGGTTCCGGTTCGAAGCCGAGCCGCTGCGCCCACTCGCGCTCGTAGAGTTGCTGCTCCTGCTTTGCCAGCGACTGCACCCACATATCGAGGGCGCGTCCGTAGTGCCACACGATGAAACCGATGGAGTGGCACTGCTCGTTCGGGGTGAACTCGATTTCCTCCTGGGTCAGCCCGTCCACGTACCGGACCAGCCAATCCCAGTTGGCGTCGAACGATTCCTTGATGAATTCCTTCAATGCCATAGTTGCCTCGGTGACCTCAGGTCGTCCAGACCGGTTGCCGCTTTTCCAGAAACGCCGAGATGCCCTCTTTCGCGTCATCTGCAAGGAGGTTGTCCACCATGACCTTGCTGGCGAACTGGTAGGCGGACGGACGGTCCATTTCGATCTGCTGGTAGAACGCGGCCTTGCCCAGAGCCAGCGTATGCGCACTGGCGGAAGCAATCTGGCGCGCCAGCTCATCGACCTGCTCCTCGAGCTCGTCCGGCGGCGCAATCCGGCTGATCAGGCCAAATTCCAGCGCCTCTTGCGCTGAAATCGGGCGGCCGGTGAGCAGCATTTCCATCGCCTTCTTCGGCATGACCGAGCGCGCCACCGCGACGCCCGGCGTGGTGCAGAACAAGCCGATCTGCACGCCCGGCGTGGCGAATGCCGCGTTGTCTGCCGCTACGGCGATGTCGCAGGTAGCCACCAACTGGCAGCCCGCGGCCGTGGCCAGACCCTGAACTTGAGCAATCACGGGCTTCGGCAACAGCCGGATGGCTTCCATCACCCGTGTGCAGGCTTCGAAAACGGCAGTGTATCCGCCCTCGTCGCCGTTCACCAACTCATTCAGGTCGTGACCGGAACTGAATACCGGACCCTCAGATCGGATGACCACGACCCGGGCGTCAGGGTCTTTTCCAATCCAATCCAGCCATTCTTCCAACGCCGCCAAGGTACGCGCTGAGAGGGCATTACGGCGTTTCGGGTTGTTGAGGGTAAGGACGGCGATGCCGTCGGTGGCGTAGTTATAGTCAACCGTCAGCGGTTCAACCTCGTCGGGTCGGGCCGATCGGACTTGATCGTTCTCTACGGCAGCAACGGCAACGGTGTTGCCGGCCGGGGAGAAGAACTCGACGATGTATGCCTCGTCAGGCGCATGAACATGCACTACCGTGCCAACTTCACCGGCTTTGAGGCGATGTTCGGGCAGGTCTGCTGTCAGCGTAACCAGGTCAAGTTCACGAATCATGTCTATCTCCCAAGCGGGTAAGCGGTAACGAACCGAGGCGTATCCTCGCCGTATCTAATTATCCAAGCGGTTCTAATCCTCGGGTTACGTCCATCCGGCGTTTCAATAGCACCGTGGATGACATACATCGGACCATATCGAGTTTCATCGACGGCAACAACTTTATGGTTTGTTACATGGGCCAGTAGCACCTGTTCCAAAATCCGCCACCGGGTTCGGTTGAAGCCGAACCTGAGCAAGAATCTGGATTTGGTGCCGCCTTTAGGATGGGTGTCCGCCAGCAAATAGCCCAGTATTTTATCCGGTGGGACATAAGCGTTTTCCGCGTTAGGCAGTATCACTCTTAGCCGCGCGGCAGGCCCAGTCCGCGGCTGGCGATGATGTTGCGCTGCACCTCGCTGGTTCCGGCAGCAATGGTGTGGGAGAACGCGCGGAGCCAGTGCTCCTGCATGTCCGCTTCCATCGGGGTCCATTTCTCGTCGCGCAACCCGCCGTACATGCCCATGATCTCCAGGCACGACGCGGTGGTGCGCTGTACGGTCTCGCTGCCGAAGACCTTGGACATGGATGCTTCCTTGTTGGGAACCAGCCCCTCACCCTGCATCCAGGCCACGTTGTACGCGATGAGGCGGGCCACCTCGCATTCGATGTACCGATCGGCCAGCACGTTGCGCACCCACGGCTCCTGGCTGAGAGGCTGACCGTTGCGCCGGATGCCGTCGGCCCACTGCCGGGTGTCGTCCAGGTGCCGGCGAGCCGCAGCCGAGTAATCGATACCCGAGCGCTCGAAATCCAGCAGCGTAACCGCCACGTACCAACCGCGATTCTCCTCGCCGACGATGTTGCGAGCCGGCACACGGACATTGTCGAAGATCACTTGGTTGAACTCGTGCCGGCCGCCCATGTTGATGATGGGCCGCACCTCGATGCCAGGCGTCTTCATGTCGACCAGGAAGAAGCTGATGCCGCGGTGTTTCGGCGCATCGGTGTCGGTGCGGGTCAGCAGCATGATCCAGTCGCCGCGGTGTCCCATGGACGTCCAGATCTTGCTTCCGTTGATCACGAACTCGTCGCCGTCGCGGATGGCGCGGGTGCTCAACGACGCCAGGTCGGAGCCCGATTCCGGCTCGCTGTACCCCTGGCACCACTGCACTTCACCCTTGGCAACTGGTGGCAGATGCTCGGCCTTCTGCTCGTCGGTTCCGTGGATCATCAACGTGGCGCCCATCATGCGCACGCCGAAGTTGTCGCGACCCGGCGCCCGATGGTAGGTCATCTCCTCGTTGAATATGGCAGTGCGCACCGGCGAAGCCTTCTGACCGCCGTACTCCTCGGGCCAGTGCATGGTGAGCCAGCCGCGGTCGGCGAGCTTGCGACGCACTTCCAGCGTGCGTTCCCAATTTCCTTCACCGGTGCCCCGTTCGCCCAGCTCCCATTCCGGAACATATTCATCGTCAATGAATTGCCGCAAATCATTTTGGAAGGTGGCGTCTGCGGTGCTGAGTTGGAACTCCATGGTTGATCTCCTGGTCCCGACGTTTTGGTCATCTTATCACGGAGGGGGTTACATTTGGCTGTATCCGCTCCCCGGCCCGCGCGTATCGTCCACGCCCCAGCCGCGCCCTTCATTGATCCAGCCGAATTCCAGCAGAATCTGCTGGCTATAGCAAACCCGGCCGGTCACCTTGTCCACAGGCTCGGAGGCCAGCAGCAACGTGGCTTGCGCGAGCAATTCCGGCGGCTCGCCCCGAGGGTCGTCCATCCCTTCCACCAGGTGGTGGAATACCGTTCCCGGCGTGGGCACGACCAGCGACGGAGCGACGGCCGACACGGAAATGCCATACTCGTACACTTCCTGCGCCAACCCCTGCGAGAACCGTTCCAGGGCCGCTTTTTCGGCGCCGTAGCAGGTGCCGTTATTGGGCGGCGTCGTATATGGCCCGCGTCCCGGACCCACCGCCGAGCCCGAGGAGATGTTGACGATGCTTCCCGATCGACGATCGATCATCTCGCCCAACACCAACTGGCTGAGAATGAACGGCGCATGGAAATTCACCGCCCACGATCGCATCCAACGGTTGACCGGGAAATCCTTGATGGGCAGGTAGTAGGTCAGCGCGGCATTGTTCACCAGCACGTCCAACGGCCCGTAGATGCTGCGGGTCTCCTCAACGAGACGTTCGCAGTCCTCCGGAAGCGAAATGTTCGCCGCCACCGCAGTGGCCTCGCCACCGGCCTCCTTGATGTCCGCGATCGTCTTGGCAAGCGAACCTTCCAATGGATGGTCGCCCTCGTTGACCGTGCGCGCGGCGCAAACCACTCGCGCCCCTTCGGCAGCGAACAGCCTGCTGATTTCCGCTCCGATGCCGCGGCTGGCTCCGGTGACGATGGCTGTCTTTCCTTCAAGTTTGGGCATTTGATGTGTGTCCTTTTGCTACGAGTTTCAGTACTGGCAAAACGTCGCCCACAGGCGAGTTTGGTCCAGTCGGTGGGTGTCTAATGGTCTGGCATTTCGCGGTGCTGCCGGCCAGGGCATCGTCCTGCCCCGTCTTGGCTCATATATCGGCTACGCGGGGAGATCGCTTTCGATGCCGGGGTGTACCGTGAACCGGAACATTCGAGGCTCACGCGTCGGATGCCAAAAGGTCCGCAAGCAACTGTTCGTTCATTGCGAAGCTCTCCGCCTCGGATGGGAACGCGCCGGTCCGCACGTCTTCCGCATACTGCTCGAAAGCCCGTGTCATGTCGGAACCCATCTGTGCATACTGCCGGGTGTGCCTGGGCACGAAATCGGGGAAGAGACCCAGCATGTCGTGAAACACCTGCACCTGCCCGTCGCAGTGCGGACCCGCTCCAATCCCGATGGTGGGGATCGTCAGCCGTTCGGTGACCACCCTGGCCAGCGGCGCCGGCACACATTCCAGCACGACCGAGTAAGCGCCGGCATCCTGCAGCGCCAAAGCGTCGTCCAGCACCCGGCGCGCCGCGGCCTTGGTGCGTCCCTGGACCCGGTACCCGCCCAGCGCGTTCACGGACTGCGGGGTCAACCCGATGTGTCCCATGACCGGCACACCGGCGTCCACCACCCGCCGCACGGTGCCCGCTATGGACACGCCACCTTCCATCTTGACGGTGTGGGCTCCGCCTTCCTGCATCAGCCGGCCGGCGTTGCGCAGGGCTTCCGCCGCGTCCACCTGGTACGCCATGAACGGCAAATCGACGACCACCAGGGCTTCAGACGAGCCGCGGCTCACCATGCGTCCGTGCCGGACCATATCGTCCATGGTCACCGGCACGGTGGAGTCATAGCCGAGCACCACCATGCCCAGGCTGTCACCCACCAGGATGATCGGGATGCCGGCGGCATCCGCAATGCGGGCGGCCGTGTAATCGTAAGCGGTGACCATGGGGATTTTTTCCCCGGCCCGCTTCATCTCGGCTAATCGTCGAATCGTAATCGCCATTGTGCCGCGATTTTATCAGTCCGGTGTGCCGATTGTCCGCTTCAATTGGGCCAACTGTGGTTCCTCGATTCCCTTGGCGCGGGCAAGGGGAAGCGATGCCTCCGTCAATTGGCGGTACAGCGGGAGCAGATGCGCGGCATGCTGCGACAGCAGTTCCAGGTGCGCCGCCACTGTGTCAGCGTCGCCGCGCACCACCGGACCCGTCACCGCATTGGCCGGCCCCTGCCGCTCGATGGCCTCGATCGTGGCCCGCGCCAACGGAACGGCAGCCCTCACGCCGTCTTCCTCCGTGAACCCCATGCTCGTCCACAGGCCGACAGCCGCGTCCAACAGCGTTGCAAGGTAACCGCAGCTCAACACGGCGCTGGCGTGGTAAAGGGGTCGCAGGTCGCCCGGGATTTCGATGCCTCGCCCGCCCATCGATTGGGCCAGGCCGGGCAAAAATTCCCCCAGCCAGCCGGTAGCCGATATTGCAAAGGTCACTCCGCGCAATCGCTCCGCCGCCTGCTCCGGACTGTCGATGGCCGCAAAGGTCTGGAACGGGTGCATCGCGCCCACGGCCGCTCCGGCGTGCGCCGCTGCGTCGAGGAGCTCAGTCGACGCCGCGCCGCTGCAATGCGTGACACCCTGGTCGTGCCGCCAGTTCACTGTTCCCGCCACCTCGGATATCGCCGAGTCCGGGGTGGTGATGAACACCAGATCGCACGCGTCCGCCACCTGCTGCGCGGTCTCCAGGGCAGCACAACCATCAATCGGGCTTGCCGCTCGCTCGGCGCTGGCGTACGTCCGACTCGCGATTGCGTTGACCCGCCACCCGGCCGCGCTCAGTGCCAACGCCAGCCCGCTGCCGAGGACTCCCGCTCCTACGAAACCGATTGAAACCTCGTCAGGCCTGACCATCCCTCAACTCCGAGACGGCCGGTACCTTCGCCAATCCCCGCGCGGATTCAATCGCATCCAAAACCGCCAGGGCGGTGACGTGCGTGGCCGCCGTGACGATGGCCGTCAGGTTCACGGCAGCCGAATTCTGACCGGTGGCCACGCAAAACATCGTGTCGCCGTCGCTCGGCGTGTGGCACGGCCGGATGGTCAACGCCAACCCATCGTGGCAGGCGGATGCGACGAAATTGGCCTGCATCTTGTCCAGGTTCGCGTCCGTCGCCACGACGCCAATGGTGGTATTCGTCAGAGAGGATGACCGCGCCGGGGAACCGCCGGTCAACATAACCTCCACGGGATCAGTCATCGCACCGTTAGCAGCACGGGGCCCGGCAATCAGGCCGCCGTCACGATGGTCGAAGATACCGCCCCAGGCGTTGACCGCCACCGCCGCGCCCACCGACACCCCGTCCGGCAGCACGCAGCAGGCCGAGCCGATGCCTCCCTTGACCGCGCCCTCGATCCCGAACGCCTTGGCCACCGTCGCGCCAGTTCCGGCTCCGACCGAGCCGCGTGCCATGGCGTTCGCATCCGACGCTTCGCAAGCCGCATAGCCTGATGAATGGTCGGGGCGCACGTCGGCTCTGCCGACGCCCAGGTCGTAGAGTATCGCCGCCGGTACGATGGGCACAGGCCCGTGTGGCGCCTCGAAACCGATGCCGCGCTCTTCCAGCCATTGCTGCACACCCGAGGCGGCGGCCAATCCGAAGGCGCTTCCCCCGCTGAGCAGGACTGCATGCACTTGATCGACCCGCCGAATCGGGTCCAGCAGGTCAGTTTCCCGAGTTCCCGGCGACCCGCCACGCACGGCGACGCCGCCCACCGCGCCACCCGTGCTGAGGATGACCGTGCAGCCAGTCGCGGCCACCTCGTCGGTCCAGTGACCTGCCGCAATTCCTGGCACGTCCACAATGGAACCGAGGTGATCTCCGCGCGAGGTCACTGCTCCTGGTCCGTCCCGATCGAGGCCATCAGTTCTTCGGCGCGCTCGAGCAGATGGTCGCGCCTTTCGGAGCTGAATCCCCGGCTCTCCAGGTAAAGTTTCAGCGCCGTCATGGGCTGCAGGTCCGAAGGCTCCACTGAGATCCGCCGACGTTCGGCGTCGGTTACCTCTCGGGAGATGCTGGCTACATAATGCGCCGCCGACAGCGACGGGCGCAGGTCAGCGTCCCGCAGCTTGGACGACTGCTCCGAGGACAGCTTGATCCGCAACCGCACGATCGACCCATCCACCTGGCGCCGGGATATCGCCCGGGTCACGAACTCGGCCGGGTTTTGCTCGGCCTCCGGCACCGTGGCGTCAACGGTGACAAAGGGGCGGGCGGCGATGTTCTGGAACCGGAAGTCCGTCAGCCTCTGGCCCTGCGGAGCCCGGGGATCGATGTCCACCACGCAGAAGCCCTTTTCGTCAGACTCCTCGGAAAAGTCCACGCGCTGCAGGCTGCCGGAGTATGCCACCGCCGGACCGTCACCGCCGGCCGGGCGCAACACCTGGTGCTTGTGGATATGCCCGAGCGCCACGTATTCCAGTTCTGGGCGCTGCACGGCGCTCACGTTGAGCACGTGGTCGTTGCCCAGCATCATGGAGCGTTCCGACCCTACGGTAGCGCCATTCACCGTGACGTGGCCAGCCAGTATCGCGGGTACAGCCGGGTCGATTCCCTGGGCGCGACCAGCGATGGCCATGGTCATGCGACGCTCGGTTTCCGCCCGAATCTCCTCGATGCCGAGGCCACGGGACTCGTCACGCGCCAGCATCGCTCCACGAGACGGCCACGGGACCGCGAGAACTTGCACTGGCCCCGCCCGCGTGGGGACGGTATAGGTTTGCAGGCTGGCTCCCACGTGTACGTTGGGCACCTGGAGCGTCGAAAATATTTCCACCGCATGAGCCCGACCGGTGGCAGCCGGAAGGTCGTGATTGCCCGGCAGCAGAAACGTCGCAATGCCGGCGTCCGAGAGCCTCAACAACCGTCGGGCAAACTCTCGTTGGTGGGTCTGCGTCGGGTCGCGCCCCTTGTACGCGTCGCCGGCCAGGACCACCAGATCGACCCCGCCGGCCAGGGCGAACTCCACCAGTTCGTCCAGCGCATCCAGGAAATCGCCCAGCCGCGTGGACAGACCGGTGTTGGGGTCGGTCCGACCGTAGTTCTCCACACCGATGTGCAGATCAGAGAAATGGAGGATTCTCATCGGCTGCACCCGTTCACTTCTGCGGTCACATCGCTGCGGTTGACTGTGGCGAAACCCGAGGATTGGGCCGCGTTATCCCCGGATGTCGGCCAGGAACCGTCCCGCGCTCTGGCGCACGAAGTCCTGGAGATTCACCGACATGAGCTTGACGCCGCGCTCGGCGAAATGACGGAACCGATCCACGTTGTCCACGGTCATTCCCGCGCCCGCAACGCCGATGATCTTGCCTTCTGCCAGCGTCCCATCGATCACCTGCGAGATTGCGGCGTCCACGTCGGACTGGGGCGGCATGCCCATGGCCTGGGTCAGGTCGCTGCTTCCCACTAAGATCGCGTCGACCCCATCCACGGCGGCGATCTCACGCACGTTGGCCACCGCCTCCGGGGTTTCAACCATGCAGATCACCAGCGTTTCCCGGTTGGCCGCCTCGTAATACTCGGCCGGCGGCAGACCGCTTCCCAGCCGGTTGGTGCGGCCGCCCGTGGCACTGCTCCGGTCGCCCATGGGATGATAGTGCGACGCTCGCGCCACCGCCTCCGCTTCCTCACGGTTGTTGATATGCGGGACGATGAGGCCCTGAGCGCCCCGGTCCAGGAAGCGCAAGAGCGTGGAAGGCTCGGCGTTCGGGACCCTCACGATGGGTGTGATGTCGTGCAGTTCGGCCGCGCGGATCATGTTTTCCGACTCCGAGTCGTTGGATGACCCGTGTTCGCAGTCTATCCACGCCCAGTCGAATCCCAGCACCCCGTACATTTCGACCACGATGGGAGCGTAAAAATTAACGCTGCCCCCGACCGCGATTTCGCCGGCTAACAGCTTGGCTTTTGCTCGGTTGGTCCTGACCATGTCGTTCTCCATGTCTTGCCGGGCATGTGCGCCGGGAAGGTGCGCGGGTCTTCGGATGTGGAAGCGGAGAATGCCGGGCGGCCTGTAAGCCGGGTTCTGTATCCGCATGAAGCGGACGGTGACCATCTATCTAGCCCCGATGCGGTATGACCCGCACCGCCCCGTGGGTAGAGGCAGCGTTACCGCTAGGGTCAAGCGGCCAACCCGGGGACGGGCCGGACACCCATAGTCCCCCTATTTGGCCTTGCTCCAGGTGGGGTTTGGCCGCCGGTGTGTCACCACACGCGGCCGGACGCTCTTACCGTCCGATTTCACCCTTGCCGGCGCATCAAAGACATGCCGGCGGTATGTTTCTGTGCCACTTTCCGTCCCCGGCTCGGTTGCCCGCGCCGGAGCCTGGGCGTTACCCAGCACCCCGTCCGGTGGAGCCCGGACTTTCCTCCCCGAGACGCGAGGCCTCGCGGCGGCCACCCGGCCGGTCCGGCTTTCTCCTGATGCGAGGCTAGCACGGGCATGTAGGGGGGTCAAGCAACCGCCGATTGGACCGGCGGTCGACATCCGGCGCACCCCCGGGCGTGGACGATGTCGGGCAGCGATATACTCGCCGCTATGTATAATGACGACTGGCACGTCTCCAAGTTTCCAACCCAGCCTTGAGGTAATCGCAATGGCCACCGAACCCGTCAACATTTTCGAGTACGAACAGATCGCCAAAGAGCGTATCGAGCAGGGACATTACGATTTCATCGCCGGCGGCGCCACCGATGAGATCACCATCCGACGTACCCGGGCCGTGTACGATTCGATCATGTTGCGCCCCCGCATGATGGTGGACGTCGAAAACCGGTCCATGGCCACCACGGTATTGGGTCAGGACATCGCCCTGCCGGTGATGTTGGACCCCGCCGGCAACCACAGCGCGGCGCACCCCGAGGCGGAAATCGCCACGGTCAAAGCCGCCGGCGAGATGGGAACCGTAATGGTGCTGAGTTCTCACGCATCGCGCACCCTGGAAGACGTGGCCGCCTCGGCGTCCGGTCCGCTGTGGTTCCAGCAGTATTTCTTCAAGGATCGTGGCCTGACCCTCGAGATGGCGGCCCGCGCCGAAGAGGCCGGATACTCGGCCATCTGCATGACCCTGGACGCCAAAATCAAGCCCAAGCGGGAACGCAACATCCGCAACGACTACGTCGGCCCCGAATCGCCCAACTACGCGCAGTTGGACCTGGGCACCCACGCCTGGAAGTTCGCGGCCGACGCGCCTGCCGGCCCCAGCGACATTCGGGACGTGGCATCCACCTGGGACGACCTCGAATGGTTCGCCTCGAACATCCGGCTTCCGGTGGTCGTCAAGGGCATCATGGCCGGCGAGGACGGGCGACTTTCGGCAGAAAACGGCGCCAAGGCGGTGATCGTCTCCAACCACGGCGGGCGCTACCTGGACACCACTCCGGCGACCATCGAAGTGCTGCCCGAGGTGGTGAACGCCGTCGACGGCAACGCCGAGGTGTATCTGGACGGTGGCGTGCGTCGCGGAACTGACATATTCAAGGCTGTGGCGCTGGGCGCGCGCGCCGTGTTGGTTGGACGGCCGTTGTTCTGGGGTCTGGCGGTTGACGGCTCTCCGGGAGTCGTCGCCGTGCTCGAGATGCTGCGCGACGAACTGGACGCCACGATGGGCATGTGTGGTTGTCCCTCTATCGACAGCATCGGCTCGGCAGCCATCGACACGGTCTCGCCGTTGTTGGCTGCGTTCCCGTCTCCAGCCGATTTCCGGTAGCCCCGTCCTCAGGCATTGCGGTCCGTCTTTTCCCCGGCGGACCCGGCCGGTCGCACAAGACCTCGGAGAGCGGATCAGACCATGGACGCATTCGCGGGTTGACGCCGCCGCCAACGATGGTTAACATTTTCTGCCGTATGCGCAGTGCCGGCTCCGGATTTACTTGAACGCCTTGCCGACCACTCCGGGTTGAGTGGTGGGCGGGTGCACCGTGCGCCGGGTGAGTTACTAGGTCCCCTTTATCGCTGCGCGCGCGTTTCCCGTCTTCCCTGAATGAATGGGCGCCTGAGGACGCCATCCCAAGAATGACGGTGAAACCAACATGCTCCAACGATTACTGGCGCGCTTCAGCGGCGCTGTATTCCTGATCTCAGCCCTGCTGGCGGTCACCGCCTGCGCGGAAGATCCGCAACCCGTCCTCTATGTGGGCGGCATCCCCGACCAGGACGTCGCGGTCCTGGGGGCTCGTTTCAACCTTCTCGCCGAACACATCGGAGAGGAAACCGGCGTCGAGGTTCGCTACCTTCCGTCCCAATCCTACTCGGCCCTGGTTACCGGCTGGGATAACAACGATGTGCAATTGGCGTGGTACGGCGGCCTGACCGGCGTCCAGGCGCGCCTGGCCGTCCCCGGTTCCGAGGCCGTCGCCCAACGAAGCACAGATGAGAACTTCACATCGGTGTTCGTGGCTGCCCCTGACTCTGGCATCGCCTCGCTGGCGGATCTTAAAGGGCGCACTTTCACTTTCGGCAGCGAGAGTTCGACCTCGGGCAACCTGATGCCCCGTTTCTTCCTGGCCCAGGAAGGAATCGTTCCCGAGGACGACTTCAAGAGCGTGGCCTACAGCGGATCGCACGACGCCACCTGGAAACAGGTCGAGGCCGGTGCGGTCGAGGCCGGGGCGCTCAACGCCAACGTTTGGAAAACCCGTCTGGAACAAGGCGACATTGACACCTCGCGGGTCACCGCCTTCTACACCTCTCCCGGGTACGTCGACTACCACTGGGTGATCCGGCCGGGCCTCGACGAGGTTTACGACTCAGGGTTCACGCAACGGGTCGTTGACGCCCTCCTCAAACTGAACGCCGCCAACGGTGGCCGCGATCAAGAGATCATGAACGCCTTCCAGGCCGACCGGTTCATTCCTACCACCAATGAAAATTACCTCCCCATCGAAAATATCGCACGCGAGCTCGGCCTCATCTCCGAACAGTAGCCAGCCCGCAATCCTGATCGATCAGGCCGGCAAAACCTACGGCGATGTCGAGGCGGTTCGCCCGCTTTCGCTGAGCATCGAGCCCGGCGAGACCGTGGCCCTGCTGGGACCCAGCGGAAGCGGCAAGACCACACTTCTGTCCATGATCGCCGGCGAGCTGGAGCCGTCCGAAGGGTCCGTCCACCTACGCGGTAAAGACCTGGCCGACCTGCACCCGGGCCGTGATCTCTCCCGCGAGGTGGGCATGATCCACCAGCAATATGATCTCGTCCCCAACCTGTCGTCCCTCCAGAACGTGCTGGCCGGCCGATTGGGCGATTGGGGTCTCTTCAAATCGGTTATTTCGCTGGTGTGGCCCCAGGAGCGGCAGGTGGGCATGACCGCCCTGGAACGGGTCGGCGTCAGCGACCGTGCGCGGGTGCGGGCCGGCTTTCTTTCCGGTGGCGAGCAGCAACGCGTGGCCGTGGCGCGCCTCCTGGTCCAGGATCCTGCCATCATCGTCGCCGACGAACCGGTTTCGTCTTTGGACCCGGCACGGGCCGAGGAGGTGATGGGTATTCTCACCGAATCCGCTCGCCAGGCCGGAAAAACCCTGGTGGCCACCGTCCATTCCACCGACGTGGCGCGAACCTACTTCGGACGCCTGATCGGCCTCCGCAACGGCGAGCGGGAATTCGACCTGCCTTCAAACCTCGTCACCGACGATCAATTGAACGCCCTCTACGCGCTGGAAGGCCTGAGGGATGAATGACCGTGCGCACGCGGGTTCCCTGGGGGGCCGTGGCGCGCTAACCGGAATATTGCTGATTGCGTTCGCCATCAGCCTGACGGGCATCGGATGGGATGATGGGGTGATCAACACGGGTGGAGTTCGCGCCGTCGGTCAGATCCTGGCGGCGGCATTCCAGCCACAGTTGAACCTCGACGTCCTGTCCATCGGCGCACGATCCACCTGGACCACCCTCGCCTACGCCTGGGCCGGCATGACGGTGGCGCTGGTGATCGGCGTGCCGCTGGGGATCATCGGCTCCGGGACCGTGGTTCGGTCCCCCTGGACCCGCCGGTGGAACATCTCGTCGGCGCGCTTCGCGCTGGCGGTGTTCCGCTCCATCCACGAGTTGGTGTGGGCCTGGCTCTTCGTCGCGGCGCTCGGCCTGTCGCCCATGGCCGGCGTGTTGGCCCTGGGGTTGCCGTACGGAGGCATATTGGGAAGGATCTACGCCGAACTTTTGCAGGACGTACCGGAAGCGCCATTGCGCGCCCTGCGGAGCGCTGGAGCATCCGAATGGCGCGTCTTCTGGTTCGGTCGGCTGCCCATGGCCCTGCCCGACATGCTCAGCTACACCTTCTACCGCCTGGAGTGCGGCATTCGATCCGCCGCCATACTGAGCTTCGTCGGCCTGGGCGGCCTGGGTCACAACATCCAGATTTCTCTTCAGGACATCGACTACAGCCGGATGTGGACATTCGTGTATTTCCTCATCGCGCTGGTGCTGGTGGTGGACCTGTGGAGTTCGTTGGTCCGGCGCCGCGTCGCGATAGAGCAGGGTTAGGCTCGTGACCAGCCAATACGGACGAGGCGAACCGGTTGCCCGCGGTGGAGCGACCGCGCCAATCGCACCGGCGCGCCGCATCGGGTTCCTGGCCGCTTCCGCCGCCATTGCGTTTTTGATGGCAGTGGCGGCGTGGGTAACCATCCTCGGGAATGACCACTTCCCAAGCCGCGATTTCTTCTCGTTGGAACCGGTCTCCAGGGCCGCGGACTTTGCCGGCGGTCTGGTCGGAGCGGAATCTTCAGCCACCCCCGCGTTTTACAAACCGGCCGAATGGGCAGAGAAAGCGCGTTTGGCAGGCGAGACCCTCGCCATGAGCGTGGCCGCCGCCGGTCTCGCCGCGCTGGGCGCGCTTGCGTTGTTCATGTTCGGAGCGCGCAACGTGATGATGGGCAGCCTCGCCCCCTATCAGTCACCGTTCTGGACCGCGCCCTTCTTCATGGTGCGGGGGTTGTTCACGGTCAGCCGTGCCATACCGGAACTGGTCTGGGCCATGATCCTGGTGTTCGTATTCACCCAGGGGACCCTGCCTGGCGTAATCGCCCTGGCAATACACAACGGCGGCATTCTGGGGAAATTGGGCTCCGAAATCGTGGAGGGACTGGACACCCGGCCAATGCGGGCGCTGCGCTCCACCGGAGCCGGCCGGATGCAGGTGCTGCTTTACGGAGTGCTCCCGGAGGCTCTGCCCAAATTCATCACCTACCTGTTCTACCGCTGGGAGGTGATCATCCGAACCACCATAGTGGTTGGATTTGTCGCGGCTGGCGGCCTGGGGACCGAGTTCCGCCTGGCCATGAGCCATTTCAAGTTCACCGAGGTCACGCTGATTCTCTTCTGGTACCTGGTCCTCGTCCTCTTTGTGGATATCGTCTCCGGGCAACTGCGGAGGTTGGCCAATTAACTGCTCTTGTCCGTCGGTTGACGTCGCTACGCACTCTCAAAGTGGCCTGTTTCACTACGTGGCGGGAGTGTATATATCCAGCTGAGTAATGCGTGAAAAATAAAATATTTCGATCTAATCGCGAGGGCACACCATTTGGAGCGTGGGGCAAAATGTCTAAAGACTCTGCTGCGCCTACAAAGAGCTGCAGTCAGCAGAATTGCTGAGTGATGTAAACCCCGTGTCGGATGCCAGACGCTGTGCCGAATGCGACGCCGATCCCGGTACGGGTATATCGTCTGTCTAGGATATTGCGGCGGTGGCCCGGACTGGCGATCCAGCCCTCCACGAATCTGAGAGCCAAAACATCTTGGCTGATCCATTGGTACGTAACCCTGTCTCCCAATCGCATGCTGCTCGTGTGTCCGTAAAGCAGATAAATGTTCTCAGCGACCCCGATGCTGCGGGGATTGCGACAATCATAGCCAGCCTTGCGCGCACGCGCCGTGGGATCCTCTCCCGCCCGGTTGACGTGCCCATAGTAGTCATGCCTGGCCATGTCCAAAGTATGAGCACGGGCGAGCACCGCCAAGTCCTCATCCCATCTCAGTACGGTCCCGCCTTGCGCTTCACGATATTCGTTAATGAGTTTATAGACGGTCGTTTCCAATGTTTCCTGGTCGAACCGCCCGTCCCGTCCGATCACGGCTGACGGCGTGGGTATTGGGCTCGGTGTTGGCACGATCAGCGTAGGTGTAGGGCGCGGCGTGAGGATGGGGATCAGCGCAGCCTCGGGCGCCGGCGTACCGCTTGACTGCGCCGAAACGATCAGTGGGTCCGGGAACACCCCATCGCAATTCTCCTCCACCAGAGCCCGGATGCTGGCTACCGAATGGAGATCCCGGTCAATAGCCGAATTGGTAGCAGCGAAGCGGCGACGCTTCTCATCGCTGGAATACTTGCCATTACACTTGGCGAAGGCGTTGACCACCATCTCCCGTTCCGTTGGCCCGGCCGGTGTCGGCGTGGGGGCGGATGCTGCAGTCGGTGTTGGCCGCGGTGTGGCGGTGAGCGAAACCGTTGGCGGCGCGGAGGTGGGTGAAGCTATTGCCGTCGGCGGCAGCGCGTCGGTGGGCGATGGCGGCGACTCCGGAGCGAGCAATGGCCTATCTTGAAGAAGCTGTACGCTTACTTGCACCGGGTTTTGTCCCAGATACAGTAGCGCGCCATAGACGGCGCCCCCGCCGACAAAAACTGCGACCGCCGCTATCACCAGTACGCGCATAATGGTGCGCGCCTATTCCGCGTCCGGATGTGTCGTGATAAACCGTGCCGCCCGCTCAGGATCAACCTGCGGCGCTCGCACTTCGACGCCGGCCTGCTCCTCCTGGAGACGGACAGTGCTGCTGCTGTCCGCCTGACCCCAGCCGCGGTTCATTGCCTGTAGCGAGATTTGCTGCGCCAGCGTCGACATGGGCATAGGGACGTCATACTCACGGGCCAGTTCAGTAGCTAGTGAGATGTCCTTGTGGGCCAGGTTCAGCGCGAAGCTCGCCGGCTCAAACTCCCCTCGGAACATCGTCCGCACCAACCCCTCATGCAGGAAGGACATTCGACCCAACGCACCGCGCCGCACGCACTCCCACAGCGGTTCGGGATCAACGCCGGCCTTGACGCCCAGGGTCAGTCCCTCAGCGATAGCCTGGCGCACGCTGTGACCAATCATGTTGTGCACCAGCTTCGCCACGCTCCCGGCCCCGATCTCGCCCGCGTAGAACACCTTGTCGCCAAAGGCATCCAATATCGGCTTCACCCGGTCGAACACCTCCCGGTCTCCACCCACCATCACCGCCAGGTTCCCCGACGCCGCTCCCGTCTTCCCGCCGCTCACCGGGGCGTCCAGCACGTGACAACCCTTCGCCCGGAACTTCGGCTCGATCTCACGGATCAGCGTTGGCCGGCTCGACGACAGGTCGATGTACACGCTCCCCGGTCGCATGCCCTCCAGCACTCCCTCGGCTCCTGTGGAAACCGCCTCCACCTCGTAGGGACCGGGCAACGACGTGAAGGTCACGTCGCTGGCCTGGGCCACCTCGGCCGGCGTGTTCGCCAAGCGGGCTCCGCCTTCCAGCAACGGCAGCGCCGCCTCCTCGCGCAAGTCGTAGACGATCATCGAGTAGCCGGCGCGTTGGATGTTCGCCGACATCCCGCCGCCCATGTTCCCCAGTCCAATGAATCCTACGGTTTCCATAACGCACCACCTGAACACAAAATTTGGTTTGCAGCCGCAGTATATCGCACGGGAAACGGGCACAATCGGGCCGAATGCTATAATGATTTCGAATGCCCCGTGGTGTAGCGGTAGCACGTCAGCCTTTGGAGCTGTAAGCCCTGGTTCGAACCCAGGCGGGGCAGCCAGGCTACCCCGGACACAACAAGTAAGGGCGACCGGTTGGTCGCCCTTACTTATTGGCTCGCCGCTCCAGGAATATAGGCATCCCGCCCTTGGGCCGGAGCGAAATCAGCGGGCGCATCTCGGCCTTATGCCTCGGATCGTGGCGGACCTTCCACTGCTGCCCCAGGGTTGCCAGGATCATCTTGGCCTCCATCATCGCGAAGCCTTCTCCGATACACTGGCGCGGCCCACCTCCGAATGGGTAGTAGGCATAGCGCGGCAAGGCTTCCCGGAACTCTTCGGTCCACCGCTCCGGACGGAACTTCAGGGGTTCCTCGAACCAGCGCGCGTCCCGCTGGATCACCAGTTGCGGAGCCGCCAGCAGCGCCCCCGGCGGGACGGTGTAGCCGCCCAATTCGAAGGGCTGGAAAGCCATCCTCGACCAGAACCAGATCGGCGGGTACAACCGCAGCGACTCCGCGAGAACCTGATCCGTGTAGGTGAGGTTTGCCAGGTCTGACAATTGCGGCGTCCGGTCGCCAAGAACGCCATCCAGTTCCGCATGGAAATGTTGCTGTGCGTCGGGGTTGGTCGCCAGCAGGTACCAGGTCCACGTGAGGCAGACGGCGGTAGTCTCATGTCCCGCCGCAAACATGGTGATGGTCTGGTCGCGCACCTGCTGGTCGGTCAGCGGCTGGCCGACCCCCGCCTCGTCCTCCAAGCGAGCGTCGAGCAACAGGGAGAGCAGATCGTCCTCGCCCGTCGATCGTTCCCGCCGCTCGGCGATCAACCCAAAGATCATGCGGTCAAGTTCCGCCCGGGCCCGCCGGAACCGGACCGTGTACGGCACCGGCAAGCGATGCATGAGTCTCCGCAGTTTGGGAGGCTGATTCACTCGTCTGACCAGATAGTTGTTGATCAGTTCGAACGCTTCGCCGATCCGGCGGACGTCGTCCGGCAGTTCGAGCCCGAATAGCGTTTTGACCACCACCCGCAGGGTGAGCGCACCCATCTCCCGGGCCATGTCCACGCGCTGCCCGTCAGTCCACGTTTCCCGGTGGTGCGCGGCGTAATCCCGCATCGGGTCACCGTAGCTTTCGACCCGACCCCGGTGGAACTGCGGCTGCATCAACCGCCGCTGCTGCAGGTGCTCCACCGGCCCGGCCGTGACCAATCCGTCGCCCATGGCGTACTTGAGCACGTCGGTATTGGGGCCCCGTCCCACCAGCCGATGGTTAGTGACGACCACGTCCCGTATAAGATCGGGGTGGTTGACCATAAGCAGCAGCGCCGGTTTGACCGACAACGTAACCAGGTCGCCGTAGGCGGCCGAGTCCAGCATGAACCGGATCGGGTCGCGAACGTACCGCAGGGTCTGCCCGATGACGGGCAACTCAGGCGGGCCGGGTGGTAGGTCGCTGCGGTCGACCACCGGTCGCGGTGGATATGTCACCGTGGATGTTGTCATAGCGAGGCTCCGGGTCTCGGCGCTCGGCAACCTGCCAGGGAGGACGAGCCTAGCCGTCGAGGGGGATCGTAGCGGTCAGCCGCGGCTGATCACCCACCGCTCGCGTCGTGTGTCCCTGGCCGGTCAGATCCTCCGCCAGCGTCACGTGCCCGGCGCCGAACCGGTGCACCGACCCGTCGCCGAGGCCGATCTCGACCTCGCCCTCAAGCGTGATGACAAACTGGCGGCGAGGGGCACAGTGCCAGTCGCTGAAACGCCCCGGCTCAACGCGCCGGAAAACGATGCCCTCGGCGGCCTGCATAGCCGCGTATTCCGGGTGTGACTCCAGGTCGATTTGCTCGATGTGCGACTGCCCGTCTTCTCCCGTGTAAAGCCTCATGATCGGCATGATGGACCCCCCTGTTGGTGGTGAACCTTACTTGATTACGGCCAATTCTATCAAAACGGACGTGATAATCGTGTCTTTGAAACCTGATTCCGCCGCCATACCAATATCCGGCTACGTCCCGACCGCACAACTGAACGTCCAACCGGAGCGTCGATATCCGTCCGGGGTCGGTTGGGAGCGACCACCATGGTTCAGTCCGGCAGGTTTTCGACCCCGTTGAACACGGCCGCTGCGATGGCTTTCAGTTGACCGATGTTTGGCGCCTTGTTAGAATGCCCGGCAGTCTATTATTTCGGGCGGTCATGCTTACAATCGGTTTAACCGGCGGTATTGGAAGTGGCAAAAGCGTAGTTGCCGACCTGTTGCGACAGCAAGGCGCGTCGATAATCGACGCCGACAGGTTGGGCCACGAGGCTTACGCTCCGAATTCCGAAGCCTGGCGGCAGGTTGTCGCAGCCTTCGGAGAGGACATATTAACCACGGAAGGCGAAATCGATCGGCGCAAACTGGGTTCGATAGTGTTCGCAGACCCGGCCCAACTCGAGCGGCTAAACGGCATCATGCATCCGTTGATGGCTCGGATGGTCGAGGATCGCAAAGCCGACCTTGCTGCAGATGGCGTTCAGGTCGCTGTGGTGGAAGCCGCGGTTCTCTTCGAGGCGGGTTGGGATCAGCTGGTCGACGAAGTCTGGTCAACTCACACCCCAGCCGACGTGGTCGTCGAACGCCTGCGTCAACGCAACGGAATGACCGAAGAGGAAGCCAGAAAGCGAATCAACTCGCAGATGCCGGCGGAAGAACGCAACGGGCGTTCCGACGTGGTGGTTGAAAACTCTGCTGATTTGGCCGCATTGGAACGCGATGTGGCAGCTCTGTGGCAGGCTCGAGTCAAAGGAAAGGTAAATCAAGGCAATGGTTGAAGCAAACATCGAAATGCTGGAAGACGAACCCAGTTTCAAAGAGTTCGCCATCGAAGAGTTCCTGGTCCGCAGCGAACCATACTACCGCGCCGTCGGCGACGAGTTGGAACTGTTCGAGGCTGCTTACGAGCAGCACATCCCAGTCCTTCTCAAAGGCCCCACCGGTTGCGGCAAGACTCGCTTCGTGGAGTACATGGCCTGGAAACTCGGCCGACCCATCACTTCGGTTCGGAACGAGGCGCAGGACATGGGCGAAGGCGAGGTTCGTGTCCCGCTGGTAACCATTGCCTGTCATGAAGACCTCACCGCCAGCGACCTGGTGGGTCGCTACCTGCTGGATGCCAACGGCACCCGCTGGATTGACGGCCCCATGACCCGCGCGGTCAAGGCGGGCGCAATCCTGTACCTCGATGAAGTGGTGGAAGCGCGCAAGGACACCACCGTGCTGATCCACCCGCTCACCGACCACCGGCGCATCCTGCCCGTCGAGAAGACCGGCAACATCATCGAGGCCGACGATCGCTTCCTGCTCTGCATTTCCTACAACCCCCATTATCAGAGCGCGCTGAAAGATCTCAAGCACAGCACCCGGCAGCGGTTCATCTCCATCGAGTTCGACTATCCGCCGGTTGATGTGGAAGCCGAAATCGTGGCCAAGGAAAGCGGCTGCGACGAAGACCAGGCTCACGCCCTGGCGCGACTGGGCGAGAAGATTCGCAACCTCCGCGAACATGGTCTGGCCGAAGGCGCCAGCACCCGCCTCCTGATCTACGCCGGTCGGCTCATGCGGCAGGGCATCCCCGCCCGTCGCGCCTGCCAGGTTGCCATCGTATGGACCCTGTCTGACGAAGCCGAACTGCAGCGCAGCATCGAAGAGGTGGTGTACTCCATCTTTGAGTAGCTGATGGAACCTCAATGGGTGCAATCACCCTCGACCTAGTCCGCAACGCGCTGGCCAATCGCCAGTTGATTACTGCCGCCGCTGAAGGCCTGATGCCGGCGGCAGTAATGGTATTGCTGTACCCCAAAGATGGCGAGTTCTGCGTGCTGCTGAACAAACGATCCATGACGGTTGAGCACCACAAGGGAGAAATGTCCTTCCCCGGCGGCGCCCGCGACCCAGAAGACGCGGATTTCGAAGACACCGCCCGTCGCGAGACCGAAGAGGAAATGGGCATCGCCCGAGACGACATTACGATCCTGGGGCGTCTTGACGACAACGTCACGCGTTCCAACTTCATCGTCAAGGTCTTCGTGGGAACGATCCCTTACCCCTACCAGTTCAACCCCAGCTCGGACGAAATCGCGGAGGTTGTCGAAATTCCCGTCAACGTTCTGCGTGATCCTGCTACCCTGCGCTGGGACTCACGGATCGAAAACGGCGAGAGGATTTCCGTGCGCTCCTACGGCTACCAGCAGCATCTGGTCTACGGGGCCACCGCCAAAATCCTCGACCAGTTTCTTGACACCATCGATGCTGAGCTGAGAATCGATCCCTAGCTGTAAATCGATGCTTCGCTACCCAACGATGCCGAGTTGACAAAGGAGGGCACGAGCCTTGACTAATCCCGCTACAGGCAACCTGCTGGACGAACTGGCCAAACTACCTCCGGCAGTTGCCGAAGCCTATGAAGCCGTGGCCGAGTCCATGGCCGAGTCGTTCAGCGATGAAGAAACCGCTCTGTGGGCCCGTGAGGGTGTCGCCATCGGCACTCAGACCGTCCGCTCCTGGGAATCGGCGGTGGAGTACTACCGCGTGAGCCCCGAGGTGGCCCGGTCCCTTGCCTTTGCCTCCTTCATGCAGTGGGCTCGCTGTGGGACCTACCTGTCCCAGGATTCGCCGACGTTGGCCGTCGCCTTTTTCAAAGCCAGTCCGTCCATTGTCACCAATCTGCGACCCCAGTACATTCCGCGCTGGGCCGGTCTGGGCCGTTCGCTTTACAAGGGCACCTGGAAGTCGAGCACGCTGGCGGCCCGGTTCTTCGAAGTCAGCCCCGACCTGGTGCGCAATCTTCCCTTCTGGGACGTCGAAGTTTTCGCATCGCTGATCGAGGCGCTGTCCTACAAGTCCTACGACGTTGCGGCTGAATGCCTGGTCCTCGGGCGTGACGTTCTGCCGGCCATGGGTCGGGAACGAGAGGCGTTCCTTTCGATGTCACGGGCCCTCACCGACAGCAGTTGGCGAGAGGTCAAGGCGTGCCTGGAGATGGCCCCCCGCGCGCTGCAGCATGTCGAAGAGGGCCAGACCGGAAGGTTCCTGCGCCTCGGAGAAAAGCTCGCCAAGATGGGCCTCCGCGACACCTCCCGGTTTCTCTACGACGGCGCCCAGGCACTGTCCCACGTTTCCGCGGGCTCCCAGGGACACATCCTTGACCTGTGCGAGGGTCTGCTTGCCAGCACCCCCGATGCGGTTCCACCCTTCCTGAAGAGCCTCGACCCGGTGCTGAACCGGATCACCCTGCAGCAGCTCGACCAGTGGTACCAACACGGCGTCGAGCTTCTCAATGAGAACCCGGAAAGCGGCATCGCCTTTTTCAAGATCGAGTCCAATACCTCGGAATCCATGCTGGAAACCCTTTCCTCCAGCCTGGACCTGGAGCGTGTGAAAGGCATCATGCGCCTTTACACCCGGGCTCTGTCCGGCGAGAACATCGAGGTGCTCAGCACCGCGGAACTGGTCCGTCGGCAGATCGGCTGGGTCGATCAGGACACCGCTGCCACCGACGGAACCAAGGTCTATCTGCCGCCGGTGATCGACAACTACAACGACAAGACGCAGAACTTCGCCTGGTTCAAGGTGGTGGCCACCCACCAGGTTTCCCATTTGGAATTCGGCAGCTTCCAGTTCGACTTTGTCCGCCCGGCCAACGTGTTTGACGATCGCCGTTTCCAGATGGAAGAAGCGATCCAGGCGCGCATCGAGGCGCTGCGCACGGCCACTGCCGAGCACTTCCAGTTGCTCGATCCCGACACTGCCCCGTCCATAGAAGTCGGGGAGGGCCCCGGTGGCACCATGCGTGTCTACACCGACATTGGCCGCTTCCTGTCGCTGTTTGAAGACCGCCGCATGGTTTTTGACCTGTTCAGCGTGCTCGAAGACTGCCGGTTGGACTACCGCATCAAGACCGAGTACCCCGGCATCCGCCGGCCGGCGCTGGACGTGCAGGGTGACGCTCTCACGCAGCGCCCGCGCATCGAGGAACTGCCGCTGCAGGAAGCCCTGATCGAATTGCTGGTCCACATGAGCCTGGACCGTTTCGAAAATCTGCCGGTGCCGCAGGACTATCGCGAAGAAGCGTACATGCTCGCTCGGGTCATGCACCGCCTCCGCACCGTCCGCGCATCCATCGAGGACACCGCCGAGGCCGCCCTGCGGGCCTACGAAATCATCTCCCGCCTCCAGAACGAGCAGGAACCGGAGGACGAGTTCCAACCGGAGGACCTGGACGATCCCGGCGAATTCTCCGAGGAGGAGTACCAAGCGCTGCTCGACAAGCTGCAAGCCCAGATGAGCGAGCAGGAGGGCGAGCAGGGTGAGGGCGACCCCTACGAATCCCCCGAACCCGTCGAATATCGCGGCGACTTCAAGCCCGAGATGGTCCAGTTGCTCACCAAGCTCCAAATGGATCAGAGCGAGATGGGCGACGCCGAACCCATGACCCAGGAGGAACTCGAGCAGTTGCTCCAGGACAGTGCCGAGCTCGAACTCGACGCCCAGGAAGGCGATGTCGACCAGAGCATGGCGATGTTCGCCCAGAACATCATGAAGGAAGCCGGAGTGCCCCCGCCGTCCAACGACCCGGGGCGCGGCTACGGTCCGATCCTCCACGACGACGACGCTGGCGGCGAGCTGGAAGCATTGGAACCAAAGACCTTCGTCTACGACGAGTGGGACTTCCGGGCCAACGACTACAAACCGCGCTGGTGCATCGTCAAGGAGAAGATCCTCGACGAAGGCGACCCGAATTTCTACAACGATTCCCTCCGCAACTACGCCTCGCTGCTGGCCCACATCAAGCGTCAGTTCGAGCTCATCATGCCGGAGACCTGGCGCAAGACCTATCGCCTTATCGACGGCGAAGACATCGACCTGAACTCAGCACTGGAAGCGTGGGCCGACCTTCGCATGAACGTGCCGCCGGACGAGAAGATCTACTGGCGCCGCAACCGGGTCGAGCGCGACGTCGCCGTGGTGTTCCTGTTGGACATGTCGGCGTCCACCGCCGAGGCCATCGATGAGGGCCGCCACTCCGTGGACGACCGGGACGCTCCGGACGACCCCGTCGAGTACATGGTCTGGCTGCGCCGGCGCCGTGAAGGGCTGGTGCGCCGCCACTACAAGCGCATCATCGACCTCGAGCGCGAGAGTTGCGCACTCCTGATCAACGCCCTGGAGTCCATCGGCGACACGTACGGTATCTACGGCTTCTCCGGCTATGGCCGCGAAAACGTGGAGTTCTACGTGATCAAGGACATCGACGAGCAGTTCAACGACAAGATCAAGCGGCGCATCGACAAGGTCACCCCGCTGCACGCCACGCGCATGGGCTCTGCCATTCGACACGCCGTCACCAAGCTGGAAAATCAGGACGCGGCAACCAAGATCATGTTCCTGATCAGCGACGGTCGGCCACAGGACCGCGGGTACAGCCGGGAAGGCGTTGAGAAGGAATACGCCGTCCACGACACCCACCAGGCCCTGTTGGAAGCCAAGCGCAAGGAAATCGTGCCCTTCTGCCTGACCGTCGACAAGGCCGGTCACGATTACCTGAAGACGATGTGCGGCGACCTCAACTACGAGGTCCTGGACGACATCTGGGCCCTACCGGAAAGGCTGCCCATGCTCTACCGGTCACTGACCATGTAGGACCGGGCTCGGGAACCGCAGAATCTTGTAGGGGCGAATGATCATTCGCCCCTACGCTTTGGTTCGTGGCCGTTTACGGCGCAACCTCGGTAATCAGTTTACGTAACTCCGTCAGCGCAGTGTTGCAGGACCGGCGTTTGATGACCAGCCGGCGCGGCGGTGTCCGCAGCGGGAACTCCCGCACATCATCCCCGTGGGCGATGGCGATGTGAATGGTCCCGGGGCGGTTCCCTTCAAGTTCCTGGGGGCCCAGCACCCCGGTCAATCCAATGCCAAAATCAGCGGCGGTCGCAGCCTGGGCAACCTGAGCCATGGCGTTGGCAGTTTCCTGGCTCACGACCCCGTGGGTCTCCAGGACACCGGAAGCGACGCCCGACGCGATCATTGCTTCGATGGTGTACGCCACGTTGCCACCCCGGTACCACCGGTTGCTGTCCGGCGCCTCGGTGATGGTGTTGGCCAGAAAGCCGCCGCTGACCGATTCCATGGTTGCCAGGGTCATCCCACGGTCCACCAGTGCCGCGCCAACGGACAGCTCAGGAGTCTCGTCGTCGTATCCCCAGACATAAGGCGCCAACCGGTCGTGGATGGCGTCTTCGATCGGCGCGATCATCTCTCGTGCCGCGGGCTCATCCGCAGCGCGCGCAATAATCCGCAGGTGAATCCCATCCGCCTTGGAATAGATCCCGAGATACGGGTTTTCCAGGCCGAAATACTCGGACATGATCTCGTCCACCGATGCTTCACCCAATCCCAGCGTCTTGATGTTGCGCGTAATGGTGACCTCGGTGTCCACGATTTCCTTCAACCTGGCGTCGATCTCATCCTGCCACATGGCGCGATTTTCGCCGGGAGGTCCGGGCATGCAGACGATGTGCTTCCCATCGCGTCGCGCCCACCAGCCGGGGGCGGTTCCGTTCCGGTTCGTGATGAACTCCGCCGACGGTATCAGGTGTGCCTGTTTGACGTTGTGGCCCGGCATGTCCTGGCCCCGGTTACGGAACCATTGGCGCAGGTTTTCCAGTTCTGTCTCCTGAACCACGGGCGTTTCGCCCAGCGCGGCAGCCACGGCCTCCCGGGTCAAATCATCCTGTGTGGGACCGAGGCCTCCGGTGGTGAAGATGATGTCGGAGCGTTGCCAGCCGTGAACGAAGGCCTCGGTGAGCTTCGGCAAGTCGTCCCCGACGATGCTGACCCACTGGAGCTCGATGCCCAGCGCCGGCAAGCGCCCTGCGATCCAGCTGGAGTTTGTGTCCGTCAACTCGCCCATCAGCAGTTCTGTGCCGACGGAGATAATCTCTGCCTTCAAAATAGCCTCCTCAGCGGCCCGGCTATGGGCAGTTGTATGGTCGTTCGGTCGGTGGATCTTCAACCAGGCAGATGGTCCGATCCGTGCGCACCCGGTTCACCACGTAAACGACCGGATCATCCGGCAACCCCGCGAAATGCACCACTATGTCCGGGTTGCCGGCCTCGTCAAGGAACGGTTTGCCTTCCTGGTCCACCTCAATGTACCCGCCGCCCATGTAAAATTCACGCGTCTTTTCGTGGGTCTTGATTTGCACTCTGGTCACCGGGGGTTGCAATCCATATTGCGGGTCGTGGGCCGCGTCTTCCTCAACGTGCCAACCGCCGGGCGCCTCGGGTCCGCCGGGTTTGCTCGGCTTTCCGAACCACTGCAACTGCGAGAGCCACCACTCCGGCTCGACGACCGCCGTGCGTTCGCCGGCGATGGTCACGTACCACGTGCGGGTGCCGGGCTCTGGCATATAGGTCGCCGTCACCCCGTTGTGCGTGATTTCCAGTTCCTGGATGTCCCGGAAATCTTCCTCGTAAAAGTACCCCAGTTCCAGCGGCGGCGGAACGACCGGCGGGCTCACCGCCAGGCAGTTCACCACTCTGGCCCACACCTCCGGCACCGTAAGCAACTGGGTGTCGCCCACCAGGCGCATGTAGCTGTAACCCTCGTCCGGCGTCAGGTTGCCCAGCCAGAACTCATAAGACAGCCCGGTTTCCTCGGTGATCACGATGGTGGTTTCCGGCGGGTCGAGGCCATACTGCGCCGGGTTTTCGATCGTTTCGCCGAGAACACGGTTGACCCTGGGCCCGCTCAGCAGCAGGGGAGTGCCCGACCAGCGGCTCTGGTACACCTCCTCCCGCTCGTCGCCGTCCACGATGAACCACTTGCCCCGACCCTGGTCCTTGTCAAAGGTCACGGTTTCCAGTTCGCCCGTGAGCGCTACGTTCTCCTCAGAACACTCAAGGGACCCGCCCGGCTGCCCGCGGTGCGTCACATCGACACGCACGATGGCGCTGTCATCGATGCGCCACGCCCACGGCTCTTCCTCGCGAGGCGCGCTCTGGTCCCATGGCTTGAACCAGAGCGCCAGCGCTCCGAAAAGCGCCAGCACGAACACCAGGAGGATGGTTAAGCGGATGTTCATAGCCTGATAATCACCCCGTCGGCCCGGCACAAGCCGGAAGCTGGGCGCCTGGAGTTAGCGGCGAACCCACCAGACTACGACCGCCATGATACCCATTAGCCCCGGCAACAGCAGCCAGGTCGAGAACCTTACAAAGTTGAACTCGTTTTCGTCCAGGTTCCATTCACGGTAGACGAACTCACGGTCGCGGATGGACACCAGCGAAAAGTCACCCATCAGGTAGTTTGCCGAGTTCAGGAACAGGGCTGCGCTCGATCCGCGATCCACGTTCCGGTTCGAAACGAAATCAGAGTCGCCGAACACCACCATGCTGGCTATTTCGTTTTCCGGCGGCCGGGCCGTTGGCGCAGCGGCGCCCACCGGGGCGATGATGTCCAGATACACGGCTGGGAAATATACCCGCTGCGGGTCATCATCCACCGGATCCACGCGCTCGATGTCGTCGATCAGGCGAGCGGACGCGGTGGTGGCGGCGATGGGGCGCGGCAGGCGCGTGTTGGTTTCTTCAAGTATGGGTTCGACTGCGGCCGCTCCCGGCATGAAAGCCACGTTCAACGGCCGTCCTCTCGGCGCCACTATCTCCGGCGGAGCCTGCGGGTTGTAGATCCCCACCCGCAGCGTGCGCGGCGCGTTGGGTTGTGATCCCTCGACGTCGCGGATGTAGCTGTCGGTGACGATCACTCCCCAGAAGGCCAGGAAAGCCCGGAACGTGTCGTGCGTATCCGGCTCGGCCAGGAAGATCACTCTCGCCGCCTCTCGGCGCGGCTCGCCGTTGGAATACCGGCCGGCCATGTAGTAATTCAGCGCGTCCACGTGCGCGGTCGGCAACTCTCCCGTCGGGCCGGCGATCACCAGCAACGCGGCATCATCGGGCACCGCGACTTCCTCGTCCACCGGAGCCCAGGGCAGAGTCTCGACCTGGTAATTGTCCACCTCGAGGCCTTCGCGGATCTTGAGATACCCGTCCTCGGCCGCGCGATTCACGTCGCGCTCGCCGTGGCCGCTCAGGAAATAGACCTTCTTCTGCTGGGTTTCGGTCGCCACGAGCAGAGCGGTGTACAGGTCCTGTTCCAGCCGGCTGTAGACATCGTCTGTAGGCTGGACCAGATCGATGATATCCGTGCCCACCGCTGACACCGCCAGCGTTTCGTACGCAGTTACCCCCTGGCTTCGCGCCAGGTCGGCCTCCTTCTGCGGATCGATGAACTGGAAGGTGAAGTTGCCGCTGCGTCGCGCGAACTCGCTCAGGGTGGTCTCGACCTTGCCCTGCCTCGTCAGCATCTCAATGCTGGGTATCTGGTCGGGGTAGTACGCTGTGACGCTGATCGGGCGGTTCAGGCCGTCGAGCAGGTCACGCGTGCGATGCGCCAGGGAAAACTGGTTGGTTGCCGTGGTGTCCGACCTGACGTGATTTTCGAAGGCCACGTAGTTGACCAGCGCCACTAGCCCGAAGAAGGCGGCGGTCATGATCACCGTGTTGACCCCGTAGCGGCCGGTTCGGCTGAAAAACGCGGCCAGAACCTGGCTGAAATACGACAGCCCCACCAGGAGCACCAACACCGCGCCGATACCGATGACGATGAAACCATACAGCTTCAGCGAACCGATGAAGGCCAGCAACACGGCGCCGACGATCAGGCCGATCACGCCGGCGATGAGTATCGGCGCATAGAAAACCGCGATCAGATCGAACGCCGGCTCTATGAAGGAAAACAGCGTACGCGACTGTTCCTCGCGCGGCGCCTGGTCGTCGGGGCCGCCGCCGTCTCCGGCGCCTTCCTGGCGGCCTCGTCCTCTGCGCCGGCGCCAGTCTCGCGGCCCGTCGCCAATGCGCTGTTGGCTCATGCTACCTCCAGCGCCGCGACTCCAGCGCGCGTATCGAGAGGAACAGGAACAGCGCCGTCACCGTCACAAAGTACACGACGTGCGTCGAATCGATGATCCCCCGATCAAAATCGTTGAAATGACTGGTGAAACCCAGTTGATTGAATATCGTGGCCCACACTCCGGTGACCACGTCGCCAATGAACGAAGTGGCGTAAAGCACCACCAGGATACCGGTACCCACTACCGCGGCGATGATCTGGTTGCTGGTCAACGTGGAAGTCAGGATTCCAACGGCAAGCGCGGCCATTCCGTAGAGGATCAGTCCGATGTATCCGGAGTAGATCGGCCCGGGGTCCGGCGTGGCGAACACCAGCAACAGGATTACATAATACGAAGTGAGAGCCAGCAGGAACAGCAGGAATACGAAGCTCGCCAGGTATTTGCCCAGTATCACTTCCCAGTCACGCACCGGGGACGTTAGCAACAGTTCGATGGTGCCCAGCTTCTGTTCTTCCGCCAGCAAGCGCATCGTCAGCGCCGGAGCCAATGGAATCAACAGGAACGTCGCACCCTGGAAGAAATTGCTCAGGGAGGCTTCAGGAAACGGGTTTCCCAAATCACGAACGAAGAAAAACCCGCTCAGCGCCATGAAAATGAGCGCCACGATGTACGCCACGGGGCTGCTGAAATAGATCTGGATTTCTTTGAACGCAACCGCGCGGATGGTACGCATCTTGATTCGGTCCGGCTACTCTACGTCGTCTTCGGCTGTCGTCACCCGCAGGAAAATCTCCTCCAGGCTCATGCTGCTCATCTGCATGCTCAGCAGGCTCCAGCCGTTGCTCACCACGGTGCGGGAGATGTCGTCCCGCAGGTCGGCGCCCTCCTTGAACTTGACGCGGTAGGCGTTGACGCCCGGCCTCGGATGGTGCGTCACCTCCGTGGCCCCGTCGATATTCCGCAGCACGGGCAGCACGTCCGCCGGCGGCCCGCCGATCTCAACTTCCAGTTGGGCCACGCCTCGCAGGTGCTGTGCCAGGTTGTTCGGCGTGTCGGCCGCAACGATATGCCCTTCGTGAATGATCAACACCCGCTCGCAGATCATGCTGACCTCCGGCAGGATGTGACTGCTTAGGACTACCGTCTGCTCCCGCCCCAGGTCCTGGATCAAGCTGCGGGTTTCCACCACCTGGATCGGGTCGATCCCGATGGTCGGCTCGTCCAGTACCAGAACCTCCGGCTCGTGCAGGATCGCCTGCGCGATCCCGACCCGCTGTCGGAAGCCCTTGGAAAGCTTCCCAATGATGGTCTTGCTGTAATCCTCCAGGCGGCAAACGTCGATCACGTCATCAATCCGCCCCCGAATGCGACGCCCGTTCATCCCGCGCAGCGTCCCCATGTATTTGAGGTAGCTGGTCACCGTCATTTCGGTGTGCAGCGGCACCGATTCGGGAAGGTAGCCCACCCGTTTACGCACTTCCAGAGATTTTTCCACCACGTCGAACCCGTCCAGAGTGACCGTGCCGCGCGTTGGCGGCATGAACCCGGTCAGAATGCGCATTGTGGTCGTTTTCCCTGCCCCGTTGGGACCCAGGAATCCGAGGATCTCGCCCCGACGCACCGTGAAGTTCACGTTCTCAACCGCCGGCATCGGTCCGTAGTAGTGGGTCAGGTCACGGACCTCGATCATCGTGTCGACGTCCGCCGTCTCCGTTACCGGATCCAGCTCCAGGTCGGCTTGGTTTTCAGCGTCTACGGCCATGATCCTTTCTGCTCGTTGAGACCGGTGTTGCCACGGATCAACCGGGGTAACGGTTGGCTGGCATACGCCGACGCCGGGTCAACGGATTTGCGACCTCGGCGCCGATGGGTTGCGGCTGCGGATTTCACCCTTTGAATTAGCGTGGCGGCTATGATATTCTATGCGCCGCGATTTCACAAGACGGCGCAGCCTCGTCCTTACGGGGCTTATTTTATATGCGGGGGCTCACGAGAAGGATGCACTTGATCATTGACGGTTTCGGCGGCGACCACGCCATGATGTGGGACACCGACCGCCTCCGATCCTTCCTCGACGAGTACCCGGCAGCCCTGGGGATGACCCGGATCACCGAACCGGAAGTCCTCGAATACCACGGCCCGAAGCCCGCCGACAACGGCATCTCGGGTTTCGTGATCATCGCCGAGAGCCATATCAGCGTCCACACGTTCCCGGAACGCGACTACGTGAACATTGACGTCTTTTCGTGCAAGTCCTTCGATCACGAGCAGGCTCTCGCTGATGTTCGCTCGCTGTTCGACCTCCGCAACGTGAAAACCTGGTTGCTTGACCGCGGTCTGGAATGGCTCGACGCTGACCAGGGCGCACGCGAAACGGAACGCCAGCGCACCGTGCTCCAAACCGCCGCATCCGGCTCCCCAGTTGCCTGATTCCCAAAACCCGCCCGTTCCCTGGACGCCGACCAACTTCCTGGCTCTCCCGCCTCAGCAGTCCTCGCTGGATACCTCGGCCGCCGTACTCATTCCCGTCCCCATCGATAGCACCACGTCCTTCCGAACCGGTGCGCGTCACGGCCCCGCCGCCATCATTGAGGCATCGGCCGCCCTGGAAGACTACGATATCGAGTTGGACGTCGATGTCGCCGAATTCGGGATCCACACCGGGCCTCCCCTGGAACCCCACGTCGGCGATCCCTACCAAATGGTGGAACGCGTTCGGGCGGCGGTTTCCTACTACGCCACCCGAGGTTCGGGCAAACTCACCGGCGTCATCGGCGGCGATCACTCGGCCACCATCGGTTCGGCGTTCGCTCACCTCGAACTCAATCCGGACCTGTCCGTGCTGTATATCGATGCTCACGCCGACCTGCGCGACGAATACCAGGGAACCGCTTGGGGCCACAGTTCCGGAGCGCGCCGCATCGCCGAGCGTTGTCCGGTTTCGCTGGTAGGCGTGCGCACGCTGGCCCTCGAAGAGAAGGAGCATATCGAAGCTTCGGGCGTTCCCACCTTCTACTGGCCGCCGGGAAGCGAGCATTACATAACGGAAGTTATCGCCACTCTGGGACCCCACGTCTACGTCAGCATCGACCTGGACGCCCTTGACCCCGCGGAAATGCCGGCCGTGGGTACCCCTGAACCTGGAGGGATGCGCTGGTCCGAGCTGACCACCCTCCTCCGACGGGTTGCCGAGGAACGTCACATCGTGGGGTTCGATGTATGCGAACTCGCGCCCGAACAGGGCCTGCCGGCGCACTCGTACACCTCTGCCAAGCTCGTGTACAAGCTGACCGCCTACGCCCTGGCTCTCGGCTCCCGCTAAACCACCGGATACTATGAGGCCCGGCAACGCGTGGGCGCTCCGTCCCTCGCTGACGCGGGATAGCGTCCGCACCCCGCCGTCCCCCACGGCGCTGTCGATGCCTAGTCGGTGTCCGATCTGTTTTCTTGACAATGCCGGCGGGCCAACCCTAGAATTTCCGCATTCCGCGCGTTTGAGCGCCCCGGAACCTATCCAGCCGCGCCTCCCGGCGCAAGGAGTTTTCCATGCCAAGCCAATGGCCCACCGTTCACTATAAAGAAGAGGGCATGCGTGAAGGCATGCAGATCGAGGACGCCAACATCGCCGTCGACGACAAGGTTGAGCTCCTCGACATGCTGTCCGAAACCGGCCTCACCAGCATCGTCGTCGGCTCCTTTGTCAGTCCGCGGTGGACGCCCCAGATGGAGCGGATCGACGAGATCGTGACGAAGTTTACGCCCAAAGCCGGCGTCACCTACTCCGCCCTCGCGCTGAATGCCCGTGGTGTTGAGCGCGCCCGCGCCTACTCTCCGCCCCTGACCATCGAGCGCGACGCCTATCCGCGTCTGTCCTGCCACCTCTGTGACGTGTTCGCCCGGCGTAACACCAACCGCAGCCAGATGGACGAGATGGAACGCTGGCCGGCCATCATCGCCCAGGCCCAGGAGATGGGGATCACCGAGGCCGGCATCGGCTGCAACGCCTCCTGGGGTTCCAATTTCCTCGGGGAGTTCGAAGTCGACACCCTGATGACCCTTATGGAATACCAGCACGGGTTGTGGGAAGAGGCCGGGATCAACGTGCGCAGTTGCTCCATGGGCGACCCCATGAGCCATTGCACGCCGGCCAAGGTCGAGGAGAGCATCGTACGCGTCAAGGAACGCTGGCCCGAAATCAACCACTTCCGGCTGCATCTGCACAACGGCCGCAACATGGCCATCGCCTCCGCCTACGCCGCCATGCGCGTTCTGGGCGCCGAGGATACCCTTGAGCTCGATGGCACCATTGGCGGTTTCGGCGGCTGCCCCTACTGCGGCAACGGGCGCGCCACCGGTATGGCTCCCACGGAAGACCTGCTCCACATGATGGAAGATATGGGTATCCCAACGGGCGTCGATATCGACAAGCTGGTCGACTGTGTCTGGGCGGCCGAGCGGATCATCGGTCGCGAGCTGTACGGGCACGTCTCCAAGGCCGGCCCGCGGCCTCGCGCCAGCGCCGGCAATCTTTACGACATCAACATGCCCTTTGTGGAAACCCTGGAACAGGCCACCCACTTCAAGAAGGGCGAGCAGATGTACGAAGGCGGCCTCTATCCGTACCGCGAGCCCGTTACCAGCCCCTATCGCGACCGCATCGACCAGGGCCAGCCGGCGTTCGGCGCCGGTCCGGGCGAGTTCCCCTGGAACCAGGACTGGCTGCCCAAAGCCAGCAGCTAGGCCCAACGATCATCGCAGCAGTAAGGGGCGGGTTGTTAGAACAACCCGCCCCTTCGGTTTGCCTGTGGCTTTCGGACTACGCAGTTATGCCGACGTGCACGCCACGCTGATCACGTTCTGCGCCATTTCCGGCAGCGCGTCCGCGGTCCAGTTCGCTCCGCCGTCGTGAGTGCCGAACACCTCGCCCCGACGCGTGCAGAAGTAAACCTGCGACGGGTCCTGACGGTTCACCGCCACGCCGAAGGTGGTGCTGCCCGGACTGACGCCCGAATCAAACCGCTCCCAGCTTTCGCCAAGGTTGGTGGTCCGCATCACACCGCCCTGCTCGCTTCCGAAGTTCATGCCCACGCAGGCGTACAGAGTGTTCGCATCGCTGGGGTCGCGAACCACGCCGCGCGAGTACTTGATGTCGGAGAACCGGTCGAATTGGCAGTCCTGCCAGGACGCTCCCCGGTCGGCGCTCCTCCACACTCCCGTGCGGTTGGAAATCAGCACCGACTGCGAATCCGCGCCGCCGACTGCCACGCCATGCAGGTCCAGCAGGTCAACGTCGCCGGCGAACTCGCTGTTACGGATCGTCCAGGTGTGCCCGCCGTCTGTGCTGCTCGCTGCGCCGCCAACTTCCAGGGCCGCATACATGTTGTCCGGGTTGCTGGCCTCAATGTCGATGCCCAGGATCCGCATGGCGAACGCCATCTGCACCTGCGACGGGTTCGACACCGTCGCGATGTGCGCCCAGTTCTGGCCGCCATCATCGCTCTTGTACACCTCGGCGCCCTCGGTGCCCAGGAACATGATATTGGGGTCATTGGGGTGGAACCGAATGGACCAGACCACTCGGCCCTCGTTCATGTTCATGCGCTGCCAATGGTCGCCGCCGTCGGTGCTCCGGTAGATGCCCCGCTGCGTTCCGCAAAAGATCGTGCGCGGATCGTTGGGATGAATGGCAATTGCCCGCGCCTGAGTGGCGGGCGCCAGCCCATCGGTGAGCAGATCCCAGTGAGCATCGCCCGCCGCCTTTCGGTACAGTCCGCTGGCTTCGGCGCCAACGTAGACGATAGTGTTGCCTGCCATGATGCTGCCTCCTGAACTTGTTGTGTCGGTTTGGTACCCGTTGCCGCCATTTCAGCAGACCACATGTAGGATGTCAAACCGAGCGCCCTGCCGTTGATCCAGTCCATTGTCCCTGACAGTCCGTCCTTTGGATCACCCTGCCGATTGATTGCTCCGCCGATTGATCACTACGCAGGGCGACGGTTCCCCGCAACCGCCAGCGTAAGACACCAGACCGAAGCGGCGCCGGCCTCTTTGAGGGCGGATGCACAGATGTCCAGCGTGCTTCCCGTGGTGGCCACGTCGTCTACCAGGATGATTTGCCGGCCATGAACTTCGCTCGGATGGGACACGGCGACGCTGTCGGCCACGTTGGTCACTCTGGCGACGGCGCTGGTCATCCCGGCCTGAGGATCTACTCGGCGGGTTCGGACCAGCAGATCACCCTGATATGGCAAATCGCGGTGCCCCGCCACTCGACGGGCCAGCAGTTCCGCCTGGTTGTAGCCACGCTCCCGCCGCCGGCTCGAATGCATCGGCACCGGCGCAATCAGGTTTCCCGGGAGCGGATTCGTCTCAAGGTAATCAGCAAGCATGTCGCCCAACTGCGGCGCGGCCGCCTTTATGCCTCTATACTTAAGGGCCAGTATGGCCTGGCGAACACTTCCTTCATATCGGAATGGCGCCTGCACACCGTCGAACCAACGGCCCGGCTGCGCGCAGGCCGGGCAAAGCTCGGACTCGCTATACGCCGCGCACACCCGGCAATATGGCGGAACCAGGAACGGCAAATCCTGCGCACACCGGTCGCAGATGATCTTGCCGGAGCCACCGCATCCCGCGCATTCCAGCGGGTACAGCGCGTCCAACAAGGTACGGCCGGCCTGTTCGGCCAGTCCCCGCACCGGAGCGAGGCGACGTATCAGAGACATCGCTGTCCGCTCATGAGCGTTGGTTTCGAATGCGTTGCCAACGCCTGAGGATCTGCTCGTCCCTGGGAAATGCCAATGGCGGCAGATCATCGAGCGCAAAAAAGCCAACGTCCAAAGACTCAGGTCCCGGCGCCAGCACGCCCCCCACCTCCGTCGCCGCATAGGCCGCGACCACCACCGGATTGCCCACATCCGAGAACAACCCGATCAGCTGATCGATTTCTACCAGCAGACCGGCCTCTTCTTCAACTTCCCGCGCTGCCGCCGTCTCCACGGGTTCTCCCCGGTCGACATAACCTCCGGGCATGCTCCACAACCCGTAACCAGTCTGGACGGCTCGTCTCACCATCAGCGTCTGTCCATCCCTTTCAATGACGCATGCCGCCGCCAGTTTCGGATCGTAGTAGACCACGCGCCCGCACTGCGGGCACACCGGGCGTTCCCGACCTTCGTGCTCTCTCAGAGCCAGGCGGGCCCCGCATCCGGCGCAGAAATTGTCGCCGTTGGTCATTGCACTGGTCGGCCGTCGGATATTGCCGCTACGCGGATTGTTCCAGCAACGCCACCACGGCATCGCGTTCCGGCATCGAATCCTGCGCTCCAACACGCGTGACCGACAACGCGCCGGCCGCGCAACCCCATCGGACCGCCGAATCCAACGGATGGCCTTCGGACAATGCGACGGCCAGGGCTCCGTTGAACGCGTCGCCCGCGGCCACGGTATCCACCGCCTGCACCGCAAACGGGGGGACCATCCCGCCGGCTTGACCAACCGACCAGTATGCCCCCTGCGCACCCAATTTGATCACAGCCGCTCCCACACCCCTTGCCAGCAACTCGCCGGCGGCCCTGGCCGCCGCTTGCTCGTCCGTGACGGGATATCCGACCAGCGCCTCCGCTTCGGTCTCGTTGGGGGTGATGATGGACACGGAGCGATAGAATTCTTCGGGCACCGGCCGAACCGGACCGGGATCCAAAACCACGTGCACTCCCCGAGAATATGCAGCCTCTGCTACCTTGATCGACAGGTCAATGGACACTTCCAACTGCAACAGTAGCGCGGAAGCCTCCGGCAGGAGCGCCGCGACGGCATCGTATTCGGCATCACCACAGGTGTCGTTCGCGCCCAGGACCTGCACGATCCGGTTCTGACCGCCTTCGCCCACGCTGATCACTGCGATACCGGAATTGGTTCCCGCGGAGACGCCCACGGCGTCAGTCGCCACGCCAGCGGACTGCAATAGATCCGTCAGTTGCGGCCCGAACATGTCATCGCCGACGCGCCCAACCATCGCCGACCGAGCGCCCATGCGCGAGGCGGCCACCGCCTGGTTTGCGCCTTTTCCCCCGGGATACGTCACGAACCGGTTACCCACCACGGTTTCGCCATCCGCGGGCAACCGCTCCGAGAAGGTAACCAGATCCATGTTGATGCCGCCCAGGGACAGGATGAGGGGGCGACCACTTGCGTTATCCGTCATTTAAACCTGACATAACGAAAAATCGGCCACACGCTAACACCTGATATGGCACGCGTCAACGTGAGATTACCCCCATGCTATAATCCGCCAAACCTGAAAAAGCGAGGACCCGAACGATGTCTCAGCCTCTGGAAAACATCAAGGTCGTCGACCTGACCCGTACCCTTGCGGGGCCGTTTTGCACTCAGAATCTCGCCGATATGGGGGCCGATGTCGTCAAGATCGAAGAGCCCAACGATGGCGACGAAACCCGCAAGTGGCCGCCCATCTGGAACGGCGAGAGCACCCAGTTCATGTCGTTCAACCGCAACAAGCGCAGCCTGTCCGTAAATCTGAAATCGGAAGAGGGGTTGGACATCGTCAAGAAGCTGGCAACCGAAGCCGACGTGATGATCGAGAGCTTCCGCGCCGGTACCCTGGCCCGCATGGGGTTGGGCTACGAGGACATCAAAGCCATCAACCCCGACATCGTTTACTGCACGATTTCCGGCTACGGACGCACCGGCCCCATGGCCAACAAGCCTGGCTACGACCTGATCATTCAGGCCTACAGCGGGTTGATGCACCTGACCGGCGATCCAAACGGCCCTCCGCAGCGTGTGGGGTTCTCATTGGTCGACCTTTTCACCGGAATGCTCGCGTACGGCTCCATCGTCACGGCTTTGTACCACCGCGACAAGACCGGAGAGGGTCAGCTCATTGACACCGCACTGTTAGACGGACAGGTCGCGGCCATGAGCTATCACGCCACCGGGTTTATCGGCACCGGTATCGAGCCCCATCGCCTCGGGTCCGGACATCCCAGCCTGGTGCCTTATCAGAGCTTCCAGGCCTCAGATGGCTTTTTCATCCTGGGGGTCGCCAACCCGAACCTCTGGGAGCGGTTCTGCAACGCCATCGGGCACCCCGACTTGAAGGACGATCCCAAGTTTGCCACGAACCCGGATCGGGTGGCGCACCGCGGCGAGATGGTAGACCTTTTGAACGGCATTTTCTCCTCCAACACCGTGGCGCACTGGGTGAAGGTGATCGATGAGGCGGGAGTTCCCGTGGGACCGATCAACAAGACATCGGACGTGGTGGCTGACGAACAGGTCAAGGCCCGGGAAATGTTCCTGGAGATCAACCATCCCCACGTGCCGGACCTTCGGGTACCCAACTCGCCGATAAAGCTGCAGGGCACTCCGGCGCAACTGCGATTGGCTCCACCGCTGTTGGGTGAACACAACGAGGAAGTCCTGGCGGAACTGGGTTACGACTCCGAGGCTTTTGAGAAGCTGAGGGAATCGGGAGCCGTGGGAGAACCTGGAAAAGAGATCAGCGGCGTCGGCGCGCACTGACCCTGGTTGGTTCGCACAAGGTTCGCACAAGGTACGTTATGTAGACACCACGCACGATTTCGGCCTCGTTTTTACAGAACGTCCGCCATAACGACCCGGCGCGCTACCGCGCCGGGTCTACTGTTTCATTGCCTTCCAGACTGTCTCATCCCGGTTGCCGTGTGGGTATACCAAGGCTATAATGAATCTCACTTGGTCACGCTCGGGCGGTTAGCTCAGCGGTTAGAGCGCCTCGTTCACACCGAGGAGGTCGGAGGTTCAAATCCTCCATCGCCCACCATACCGACCGCAGCGGGACCACAAAACGGAAAACACCGAGCCGAGGTGGCGAAACGGCAGACGCGCTGCGTTCAGGGCGCAGTGTCCTTTAGGACGTGTGGGTTCAAATCCCTCCCTCGGCACCATTTTCCGACGCGCGCTTGTAGCTCAGTGGATAGAGCGCTGCCCTGCGGAGGCAGAGGTCGTGAGTTCGAATCTCGCCAAGCGCGCCATTTCTTTGCCCATACAACCCTCATCCGGGCGGTTAGCTCAGATGGTTAGAGCGTCTGCTTTACACGCAGAAGGCCGGGGGTTCGAGTCCCTCACCGCCCACCACCTCCCCCATGGATCACCTACCGCAACATGCTGCAGGCCGGCGCCTCGGGGAAGGATCATTCGCGCTCGCATGCCTGTCCTGGACACCCTCGTTTTTGCCCGAGACAACGGGATGCTGACCCTATGATGGAGCACGAGGGCATGCGCTGGGGTTACGTCTTCCTGCGCGCCCCCAATTTTCTCAGCGGCGAGGACCGGGACTTCCTCATGACCACCGCGGTCGAAATGTACCTTGCGGGAGAACCGGAGCGCGACATCCAGTCTGAGGGATACGAAGGTCGCGTCTACACCGAACGGCGTTTCGAGATGCTGGGCACGTTCGGGGGGCAACGGTTCGACGCGGAGCTTGAAACGGTTCACGGCCGCGACACCGCCACTTTTCTGGTCAACGAGCAAACCCGAGGGATAGGCGGCGGCGGCGGTTTCTCACGCAACTAGGCGCTGCGGAGTCCCCGCCTCGGTACAGCGCCCCGAGCCTGATGACCAAGGGTGGTTCGCGGGCGATGTGATATATTGGGCCAAACCTCAGCGGGGCAGCCGGGAAGGAAGGCGGTCAACTATGCCAGAGGATCTTTTCACCTTTACTGACAAACCGGACGCCAGCTATTTGCTGGCCGGTTGGCGTCGCCAATGGTCCAATGGCGGCCGGATCTCCAGCGGTTTGCCGCGCTATCTCATCGAGAAAAACGGCGCCAGGCAGATCGGACAGTTCAGCGAATATGTGAATCGGATGTGCTACCCGTTCCAGGTCGCCGGCACCCATGATGCTTTTCGGCCTTCGGCGGCATTCAACGAAGGGTTGCCGAGTGTCGCGATGTCGCGACAGAACTCATTCTACGAGATTGGCAGCGGCTTGATAGTTTTCCTGGGCGAGGAACCCTGGTATCGCCTCGACATCTACGCGGAGGCCTTTTTCTCGGCAATCCAGGAATTGGGTGTCCAGCAGACCGTCGCCGTGGAGGGCGTCAACGGACCCGCTCCGCCGGATTTGGAGCGGCGCATCACCTGCGTTTATTCCCGAGCCGAGATGCGTGAACAGTTGGAACGGCACGGCGTCCAGTTCAGCAGTTACGGGAGCCGAGGCCGGCAGGGGCCAACCATCGGAATGGCCCTGGTATCCGTTGCCCACTACCAGTATCCGGACGTTCAGATGTTCCGCATGGGAGCCATGGCGCCCATGTATCCATTCATGACCAGCAACAACAACCAGCTGGGCATCACCCAGGACCACCGCGCCTACTACGACATACTCCGGCGCCTCCGTTCAATCTTCAAGATCGAAATGGATCTGTCCGAGCTGGAGCAGATGGGCAATCGGGAATCGCAGGAGCTTCTGGACAACCTGGAGCGCTTGGGTCGCACCAATAGCGAGGCCAAGCAGATCATCGATCAGGTCCGTCTGGACTACCAGTACACACCTTATGTCGAACCGGTGGACCTGGATCCTGCCCTGGACCAAGCGCTGGAGAACATTCTCCGGGACATCGGGGAACCCGGGCAGGAAACCTGATCCTCGCGTCGATAGGTTTACACGATTGGCCAGCGTGGCGGAAACTCCACGCTGGTTCTTTTTAACAGGGCCTCGCCTCGTCCTTGCACTTCTTCCACCAGGGACACCTCGTCCACAAACAGCGGGCGGTGATCCGCGACGACCACCTTGCCGTCGACTATGACCGTGTGGACGCTGCGTCCATCGGCGTTGTAAACCAGGTTGTTGACGGGATTGTGCAGCGCGCCCCATTCAGCCCGGCGCGTATCAAACAGCACCAGGTCCGCCGCCTTGCCGGGCTCGATCGAACCTATCAGGTGGTCCATACCCAGGGCGGCTGCGCCGCCGATGGTTCCCAATTCCAGCGCCGTTTCCGCGGGGATCATACTCACGTCCCGGCGGCCGTCCTTGTACAGCACGGCGGCCAGGTAGACCGACCTCAGCGTCTCCAGCAGGTTGGAATTGTTGCCGGCGTCGGTACCCAGTCCCACGGTCGCTCCGAGTTCCAGCAGTTCCGGCAGCAAACCGTTTGCGGATGTGCCCGCGCCACCTTTAACTGCAGCGGTGGGGCACATCACCACCGAGGATCCGCGATCAGCGATCAGGCGCGCTTCGTCGGTGTCGATGCCAAGGCAGTGCGCGAGGGTCATTCGCGGGTTCAGCACCCCGCACCGGTCGAGATACTCCGTGGGCGAACAGCCATGCGTACGCCGGCACTCTTCAATCCAGCGCGGCCCGTTGTTGAAGTGCAACGTGGATCGCGTTCCGTGTTCGGATGCGATTCGGTCGCATGCGGCCAGGAGTTCCGGCGTGCAGAATTCCGCAGCGAACGGCATCGCCCACCCGGTTACCAGATCGCTGTTTGCGCTTTGGGCCAGGGAAATGGCCTCTTCCGTGGCCCGGATCGCCTCATCCGTCCCGTACACCGGCAGGTTCAACGGGTTGGGACGGTCCTGGACGTTGCGGCCCACAACTATGCGGCAACCGGCCCGATCGTAAGCGGCCAGGCATTGATCGAGATGGGTTGTTGTTCCCGGGTCGATGAAGGTGGTTGTACCGTACTTCAGCAGCTCGGTGATCGCGAGCATCGACGTAGCGTATTCGTCATCGGCGGTCATCGCCGCCTGCAACCGAAACACGTTGGGCAGGTACTCGGCTCCAAGATCATCCGGAAACAGACCACGCGCCGCGTGGGCGTAGCTGATGTGCATGTGGCCATTCACGAACCCCGGCGTCAGGACCATGCCTGAACCGTCTATAGTCTCGTCGGCCGCGACCGACGCCAGGTCAGCCGACTTGCCGACCTGGCTGATCTGGTTGCCGGTTATGACAACCGAGCCGTCGGCCACGATGCGACGATCCGAGTCCATGGTGACGATGTAGCGCACACCGTCGATTTTCAGGCTAGGGGCATTGGGCATGGGAAACTCCAGGCGTTCAGTCCGTCCAATCGCGGAAACCCCAGCGGTTGAACGAGGTGACCTCCGACGGTGGGCGACGGGTTGTAGGGCCGAAACCCCCGCGCGGATAACCGACCGGGGTCAAGCAGATCATCTCTGCGTGCTCCGGAAGCCCCAGCAGTTCGCGCACTTCGTCCTCTTTGCGGTTCAAAACCGTGGTGATCCGCGTGCCAATCCCCAACGCTCGGCCGGCCAGGAACAGGTTCTGGATCGCCGGCCAAACGGAGGCCGCGTGCCGCCCGCGTTCGATGGGCTGGCCCGGTTCGAAACCGCTGCCGCGCGAGTGATCGGCGCACACCACGATCATCGCCGGAACCTCGGGCATGTGGTGCGCCAGGTATCGAGCGTGACGGTAAACCCGCGACTCGGTGGGTGACGGCTCCCAACCCATGGCGTCCAGCCACGTGTTCTTGTACAACTCCCCAAGGGCCTTCACGGTGTCCGGGTCGTTGACAACGACGAACTCCCACGGCTGCGTGTTTCCGCCGTTGGGCGCGCGGACCGCGGCGTCGATCAGCTTCTGGATTTCGGATTGTGGAACCGGGTCCGGTTTGTAGCGGGTGATCTGGCGCTGACTGTAGATTGCCTCAAACAGGTCGAAATGATCAGCCATTGCAGTCCTCCAGCGTCGGCATTGGATAGCATCGTGGGCATTATAGCCGCTGCCTGCAGAGAATCACCGAAACGCGGTGATCAGCACCAACCCGACGATTATCATCGCCGCCCCCACGAGCCTCCCCACGGTGACCACTTCTTTTAGAACGACTGCGCCGAGCAGGAGGGCGAACAGGAGGCCAACCTCACGCGCGGGCGCGACGTAGCTTGCGTCCGTGAGCCGCATTGCCGTCAGCACGAGCCCGTAGGCGAGGAACAACAGCCCCGAGGCGGCGAGAATTGGCCACTTCGCCGTCCGAAACTCCTGGAAGATCGTTGACGCTCCGTGAGCACGCAGGATGTAAGGCAGCATGCCGGCAGCAACCCCACACGTCATCAGATAGAGATATAGGAACGGACTCACATACGCCACACCCTGTTTGTCGATCAGCGTGTACAGAGTGATGCACAATCCCGTCGCCAGCGCGTACGCGATGCCCGCCCTGGTAGCAGCAAGTTGACCGCCGACGATATTACGCAACTGCCCCCACCAGGCCATGGTGTATATGCCGACGACGATCACGCCGATACCGATCCACGCTGGGATAGTTACGCTCTCGCCCAGCGCGAAAACGGCCAGCACCGGCACCAATCCGGGACCGAAACCTCTCGCGATCGGGTAAGCCAGCGAAAGGTCTGCGCGGGCGAGGCTACGCCCCAAACTGAGAAAATAGCAGATGTGGACGAGCGACGACGCGGCGACAAACCACAGCCCTACGGCTGTGAATTCGGTGGTGAACGCGAGCACTATGGCAATTGGGGCGGCGGCGACTGCTCCTGCGGCCGACAACCACCAGACGAACACTTCCTGGCGTTGAGCCCGTTTCAGTAACAGGTTCCAGGTGGCGTGAGCAAAGGCCGATGCCAGCACGAGAACCAGCGCCAGCAGTGTCGCCGAATCCAGCATCGCGGGAACCCCAACCAGGGCCAAAATCAAATCGCCGACGTCCTGATTACAGCGTCGGCGAAATCTGAAACTGGTGGCGCATAGGGGATTCGAACCCCTGATCTCCGCCTTGAGAGGGCGGTGTCCTGGGCCGCTAGACGAATGCGCCAATGAACCCGATTGGCGGCCCAATCGGAGAGTTCGAAGATTATAGCACGTACGATTCGGCTTGCAACTGAACGGCCAGGCGCGGCGCCGGCGACGCCAAGAGCCCACGCCTGCCGGCGATCCTGATGTATGCTTGCAGGCGGCGTGCGGCAGTATGGTGTTCACCGCCACGACCAATCGGACTACCGGAGATGCGACGCTGCGACGACGGGCCACGTTCCAACCCAGGATGGGACTCGAGGTCAATCGAGATCCATCAACCAAACCCGGTGGATTGGCTTCCAGAGTTATGTCACGTCGATCTCACCGGTCCATGTTGTGCGACAACTTACCCGTGGCAAATGAAGTCGGATGTAGCAACGAAGGTCCAACCAGACATGGTGATCCAATATTTCGATCGGGCGATGCGGGTTAAGGCAATCCGCAATAGCGACAGGTAAGCGAATTGGAAACTGGCAAACTGCCTCCAGACCTACTGCAGGAATTATTGTCCAATCTGGACATCGTCGACCCGCGAGTCTTAGTTGGCCCCGGCGTGGGTGAGGACTGCGCAGTGGTCGACATGGGCGATCGTCTCCTGATCGCGAAATCGGACCCAATAACGTTCGCGGCTGACAAGGTCGGTTGGTACGCAGTGCAGATCAATGCCAACGACGTGGCCTGCACCGGTGGCGTGCCGCGTTGGTTCCTGCCCACGGTGTTGCTGCCGGCCAGTGCAACGACCGACGACGTGCGGGCCATTTTCGCGGACATCTCGGAAGCATGTCGGGACATCGGAGTTGCAATCATCGGGGGACACACCGAGGTAACCGACGGGCTTCCGCGGCCAATCGTAGCGGGCACCATGCTGGGCGAACTCGAGGATCGTGCCCGATTGGTGTCCACCGGAGGAGCGCAAGATGGCGACAGCGTCATAGTAACCACCGGCGTGGCCATCGAGGGCGCGGCGATTCTGGCTCGGGAACATGCCCCTGAGATACAAGCGTGCGGCCTGGACACACAAACTCTGGACACTGCTGCTCGTTACCTGGAGGATCCAGGCATCAGCATATTGTCGGCAGCGCGCGCCCTGTTTCAGACTGGCGCCGTGCATAGCATGCACGACGTTACTGAGGGTGGCCTGATCACCGCCCTGCGGGAGATTGCCGCGGCGTCGAAACTTGGATTGGTTGCGGAAGCGGAGAGCGTGCCTTTGCTACCCGCGTGTGCAGCCATCTGCGAGGCGTTGGAACTCGACCCGCTGGGCCTGTTAGGCTCTGGCGCGTTGATCGCCACCATGGCAGCGGGCGACGTCCCCCGCGCGCTTCGGGCGCTGGACCGGGTGGGGGTCAGCGGCTGGGAGATCGGTCAAATGATGGACCTGTCGGATGGTCTTTGGTTAATTGACCGAAACGGCGAAAGGACGTTGCCCGAGTTCCGACGGGACGAACTGGCGCGCTATCTGGAAGAACGCGGTCATTCTCCCAAGTAGAGGTTGATGCAATCGCGGAGTTGCGCCAGCGTGATGTTGCCGCCGCTTACGGTGATGGATATCTTTCGCCCACGAACCAGGTCTTCGCGCCTCACGGCGCCAGCCAACCCGGTGGCTCCGGCGCCTTCGGCGAGAGTGTGCGCCTTTTCTATCAGCATCGCCACGGCCCGACGAATTTCGTCTTCGGTCACCAACACGAAATCGTGCAGGCGGTGCCGCATGATTTGCTGCGGCAACTCATAACCCTCGGCAGTCGCAATACCTTCCACCCAGGTGCCCATGTGCGCCTGAACCAGTTGCCCCTGCTCCCAGGATAAGTAGGCGGCAGGAGCGGATTCTGACTGGACGGCGACCACCTGTATTTCCGGGTTCAGCGCTTGCGCCACAACGCACGCCCCGGAAATCCCGCTGCCTCCGCCAATAGGCAGGAACATCACGTCCACGTCGGGCAGCTCTTCAATGATTTCCAGACTGGCGGTGGCCACCCCGGCTATTATTTCCGGGTCGTTGACCGGGTGAACATACCGATAGCCCTCTTCAGCGGCCAGCCGCTCGCAGTATCGGCGAGCTTCATCGAAGTTTGCGCCGTGGAATATCAGCTCTGCGCCCAAAGCTTCCATTGATGCGACCTTGTTCGGGTTGGCGCCTACTGGCAGACCAATCAGGGCCCTGGCTCCGAATACCCGGCACGCGCTTGCGATCGACTGGCCATGATTGCCGCTGCTGGCAGTGATGACCCCGCGCTGCCGGTCCGCCGCATCCATGTTGGCGAGAAGATTGATTCCCCCTCTCGCTTTGAAAGCGCCCAGCGGGAGGTGCTCCTCGTGTTTCAAGTACACCTCCGCGTCCAACGCCTGGCTCAGTCCGGCCGAGTAGGTTAGCGGCGTGCGCGGGAAGTAAGGACTGATGGTAGCGCGGGCGCGATAGACGTCGCGCAAAGTTGGGATGTTCAAAATCGCTCTCCATGAAAGCCGCCCCGGCGGCTCAGCATCGTCGCCGGCAAGATTAGGCAGGCCGTTCCTGAGAGTCAACCGCTCCATGGGTACTGAGCAGCGGGTCGCGCCCAAACGACCAGTGCATTCCGTACTACCGGATCCAGACAGCGCAATCATCCGATGGTGTACTCCGGCCAGCGTTACACTTAGATTGACGAAGTGTACCGACGCCAATGTTCTGCTCTGTCCTGTTGAGTGTACTTTATTTGAGTTACGTTTATGGCTGGCACCATTACGTGTACTGCCAAACCCTACGAACGTAATTACGCGGGGCCAGTGTAATGATTAGGTTAGCAGTACACCTCGCACGTTCACTACACGATTGCACGCCGGCGCTGCTGTGCGTTTCGGACTCCATAGAATGATGAAAGTGTACGGATAAATGGTACACGGATTCGCTGCGGATGATTCGTGCGTTATGCTTCAGGCGCATCGTACGCAGCAGTACACGAGCGCTTGGCAGGCTCCCTCGGACCGGATGCTACGCCCCATTGATTGGATGGCCAGTCGCGGCGGCGCCCGTCACCTAGCTCGTTGTCCTTCAACCTAGCTGACCCGACCCCGATCCGCGGCGAGGGCTGAAATTCGCCAAAATTGCCCGGATTCGGTGTTCACGTTTCTGGCAACCTGGTCGCTGCTATGTCAAAATAGGCACGTAACCAGAGGCGTTCTAAAAGAATATAAAAATCTTTTAGGATTGTTCTTTGGCTGCGCTTGACTTTGGTCAAATCTGTGGGTAGTGTAGTCCCAAATCGACATCGGTAACGAACTGTCAGGGTACCGACACTGCCGACTGGCGAATGTACAAAAACTGGTACACCGACGGAGGTGCATCATGGCACGCAAAACCAAATTGATGCTTCGCGTAGAAAAGGAATTCGACCAGCCCCTGGAGCGGTTACTCCCGGAACTGGTCAACGATCAGGGGCTGACGGCGACGGCCGACACCCTTGGCGTCAGCAAGGCGACGCTGGGCTACTGGATGCTCAAGATGGGCATCAACGTAAAACGCGTGGCGTTGGCTCCTGGTGAAGTGCTGGAGGTCAAGCGCACCAACTAATCGCAACCACGTTGCGGAGTGCGCCCAGAGCCACCCGCGACGCAGGTGACACGTCAGCGGTCCAAAGGCGAGCGGATCGCTTGGCGTATCGGTTTCGCGCGCGAGCGCGGAACAGCGAGATGCCCCGGCCGGTGGCAAATGGTCGGGGTATTTTGCTGCCTATTGGGACCAACGGGTGTGGCTGGTCGCTGACGCCAGCCGGGCAATGCCGATCGGGCACGAATAAGGCGCCCCTTTCGGGGCGCCTCATTGAAATCGGATGCCGGACGCCGAATTTACCCGTTGAAGATATCCTCGGGCAGGAAAGCCGAAACGGTGACGTTTGGCAGGTCCACGATGTTGCTGACACGCAGATCCACGGCGACGCTGCAGATTATGTAGGACTGCTCAGCGGTCCAGCCCCTCTCCTGCAACAGCGCGATCATGTTCAAGAGGGCATTGCGAGCAGCCAGCGTGAGGCTAGCTTCCCCCTCCTGGGTTCCATCAGAGCGGATGGGGTAGCCGATGGTGGCGGTGAAATTGCGTGGCGCGGCCCACTCCGGCGGAAGGAAGTACCCGGGGTGGGAATAGCGCGGGAAGATTATGTTATGCCGTGCTGCCTCGCCCTTATGGATGGCGAAACGGACGGCCGCGGTTGCCCCCATCTCGATTGCGGTTATGCAGACCTCGCCGTCGCCCTGGGCGAAATGGCCATCGCCTGCGGAGTACAGACCACCGGGAACAGCGACTGGGATGAAGAGGCGGGACCCGGTGGTGATCTGCTTCGAGTCGACGTTGCCGCAGTTCTCGCGGGGCGGGATGGTGCGCAGGCCCTCGTTGGCGATCTGGCCAACCTGGGGCACGGCATCCTCTGGATCGGGTGGCGCGGCGGTGCCACCACGATTGACCCAATCGGCCTCACGGGCCGTCCAGGCCGCGACCTGCGAGTGGGACGGAGCGAGGCCAGCGGTGCCCATGAAGGACCCATCGGGGATGCGGACGCCGGGGAGCTTTACTGAGGTGGCCCATCCATCGGCGATGTCCCAGTGGACCAGATAGGGTTCGGTGTACAGGTCGCGGAGAAATCCGGAGCCGGGACGACTGCGGGTCCAGCCGCGGGGCTGGGCGGTTATGTCAAGGTACTCGATTTCCAGGAGATCACCGGGCTCAGCGCCTTTCACGTAGACCGGGCCGGTGAGCGGGTGGCCAACCTTGGCGTCGAGGCCGGCCATATCCGCTTCGGTCATGTGAGGTTGGATCTGCGAGTCGGAGGCGTCGCGGGTTTCGAGGACGACCTCTTCGCCGGGATCAACCTCGACGATGGGCGGAATGTCCGGGTGCCATCGGTTGTGGCCGAATTGAGGTTCTTCCTTGAGGCGCTTGGCGCGGTCGATGGTTACGGTTTGCATGGTGGTCCCTCCTGGCGTGATCGGGGTCAGAATAGCAGCCGGGGCGGTTTTGGCACCCGCCCCGGCAATAGTTGCTGCGATGAGAAGGGGCGAAACAGGACCGCCCCTCCAGGGTTGCAGGATGCGGCCGCTTCACAGGGACCAGTCGTCGGGTATTTCCGGAGTGGGCAGAGGCCGAATCATCACCTCGACCAGGGCCGACTGGCCCTCCTCGGTGGCGCGGATAGCGCGCTGGAACGCGGGTCGGATGTCCTCCGGATGCTCGACGCGCTCGGACCAGCAGCCGAGGCCGTCGGCGACGACGCTGAAGTTGCCGCCGAGGACGGCCATCTCCGGGGGCGTGCCGTTGGGGTCTTCCATGCCCATCATGCCGCCGCCGGTGCCGCCGTTGTTGATGACAACGGTGAGGATGGGCAGGCCCATGCGGGACGCGGTTTCGAGGTCCATGCCGGTCATGCCGAAGGAGGCGTCACCGAGGACGTGGACGACGAGGTGGTCGGGGCGGCCGAGCTTGGTGCCGATGGCGGCGCCGACGGACCAGCCCATGGCGGCCATGCCGCCCATCGCCACGAAGTTGCGCGGACGCGTGGTCTGCCAGAAGGGAACCACGTAGCCGCGGCTGCCTCCGGCGTCGTGGAGGGCGATGGTGCGGTCGGGGTCGATAAGCTGCTGGAGCTCGTGGACAACCCGGTAGCCGTTGGTAGGGGTTTCACTGTCAGTGAAGCGGGGCATCCACTCGGCCTCGGACTTCTCGTGGCAGGCGCGGATCTCGTCGACGAGTTCCTGCTTCATGCCGCCGCCGCTGGGGCCGATGCGCTGGCGGACGGCGTCGATGATGGCTCGGAGGGCCAGCTTGGCGTCGGCGAGCATGGGGAGGTCGACCTGGTAGGTCTTGTTGAGGTCGGCGGGATCGGCGTTGACGTGGATGATGCTCACGCCGGCCGGGATGGGCCGGCCGTCGGTGCCGTTGGGTTGGCGGAAGGAGTTGCCTACGGCGAGGACCACATCGGCCCGGCGGTTAATCTGGATGGCCGCCGCGGAGGCGTAGCGGCTGCGGGGATAGACGCCGCCACCGAGGGAGAGGGGGTGATTTTCGGGGAAGACGCCCTTGCCCATGATGGTGGTCGCCACGGGCATGGAGAGCATCTCGGCGAGCTCGCGGACCTCATCGGCGGCGCCGGCGCTCATGGCTCCGCCACCGGCGTTGAGGACAGGCAGGCTGGCGTTGACCAGCATGTCGGCGGCGCGCTGGACCTCCGCGTCGGAGGGGCCGGATTTACCGGGGGTTCCCACCGGGGTGTAGGCCAGGACGGATTCGTCGGCCTCGGCGGTGAGGACGTCCTGGTGCATTTCCAGCACGACCGGGCCGGGGGACCCGGAACGCAGGGCGGTGAAGGCACGGCGCATGACTTGGGGGATGTCCTGGACGCGGGTGAAGGAGCCGCGCCACTTGCAGAGGCCGTCGAAGATGCTGGCGGAGACCTCCTGCTGCCACTCTTGGCCGAGGTTCCGCATGGGGTGCTGGCCCATGAGGAGCAGCACGGGGACGTTGTCGGCGTAGCAGCCGGCGATGCCGGTCAGGCAGTTGGTGGCGCCGGGCCCGGTGCCGGTCATGGCGACGCCGACCTCACCGGTGGCGCGGGCGTAGCCGTCGGCGATCTCGACGCCGAGGCGCTCGTTACGGGCGGCGAAGGGCCGTACTGAAGAGGCGCGCAACGGGCCCCACAGGGGATTGAGTCCGCCGCCGGCGAACCCTGATATGTAACGTATTCCTTCCTGTTCGAGGGCCTTGACTACGGCTTCGGCTCCACGCATGGCTGTACCTCACTCGGTTGTAGGGAGGCCTGCAGTCCGGGGGTCAACGAGGTGGCCGCACCCGCATGGGACAGGGGTGGGGTGGCCACGCTCAAAACAGCGAGGACCGGCGGGCCGTCCGGATAGCCGGGATGATAGGGCAGCGCGGGAGATGGGTCAACCGGGACCCATGGCATGGATGGACAGGATGTACGGGATCGGATGGATCAGTTATGTCAATTATGTACGTGGGAATGATGTGGCGCCGGCGGGGCGCAGGCGGAGACCCCTGCCGACGGGAGTACTCAGGTTGGTGTTGTGGTGGGCTGCCTCCAGGGATTTGATGGTGCGGGCGGTGGGTTTGCGGTTGGTGACCAGGTTCCGAGCGAGTATCAGCCCTACGGCCGGAGGTGGTGCGCTGGGGTTTTTTGCTCTCATTGTCCATGCCCACGGCATGGCGGGCTGTGGCGGGCCCGGTGGCCGGGGCGACTACCCTGATTAGTGCGATCAGAGACAGTCTCCCACATAGCCGGTAGCGTCTTGGTGCTGATTGGCCGTGAACGCTCGGAACCTGGTCGGAACCGTTATTTTTCGCCTGCAAGGCTATGATAGCACAGGCGTTCGTGTTTTGGTAGAGGCGGGGGTGTCAGCGATTCGGTCTGGAAATCAAGGGACGAATTTGGCGGACTTGGTCCGGGCCTTGCCGCCGTGTTCGAAGGCCTGCGCGAGCCGTGCAAAAAGAACCGTCACATGGCGTCACTCAAATTGGTATCTGACGCTTCGCAACAGTTCGAATATTGCGGAAAAATGCTCGAAGTCTTCTTTACTGCCCCGTTCGCAGAGCCAATCACATAGATTCTTTTTTTCGTTTCTGTCCACGGTCCACCGTTCTGGATGATGCTGGATTGATCCACGAACTACGTTGGTCTGCTCTCCGGCGATGTTGACGAAGGCGGGCTTGGCAGCGATGGCCTTGTCCAAAGTTCGTTTGCTAAATCGATTTTCGACGCCTTCCCTGATGGGATGGTCATTCAGAACAGGGACACGTCTACGGAAAATATGCCCGGCAGTTTCATCGTTCACGGTGCTTTCGCAATCGTGGAGCAAAACGACCGGTTGAAGCACCAAGTCGACAGTAGTCAAAATCTGCCATACCTTTCGCAGGTTTGCATCGCCACGCGCGTCACGAACGTCGAAACTCTCCAGCGTAGAACCTTCGCTAAGATGTTCCGCGGCGCGACGCAAATATTGGATGTCGGTGGTCCCGTCGACGAACAGCAGAGGTTTTTGGGCGGTCGCTACGGCGGAGCGCAGATCGTTGGCAAATACTGAGGTCTCTTGAAAGGCTTCATACGCAACTCCGATCTCACTGAATTCTTCCGGACTAATCCTATCCCCACCGGGTAACCTATACAGTGCGAACCCGTCTGGTCCGAATCTTCTGTTCATCCCCAAGACAAAAAGTGGTGAGTGCGTAGTGACAATGAACTGGACTAACGGAAACATCTCCAGCAATCTGGGAAGCACATCGTGCTGCTGGGAGGTGTGCAGGTGAAGGTCCACTTCGTCCACGATCGCAATTCCTTTAACGGTGCGAGAACCGCGAAAACCTGACCTGGTCATGTCAAAATCACGCAAAACGGACAGGGCAAGATTGAGAAGGGCGACTTGCCCGCTAGACAATTGGAAGATATTTGGTACGACTCGCCCAGTCGGACCTTCCACCGAGATTTGTCGCTGATACCGTGTGCCTACGCCGAACCGTACACCAGGTTGCCCAAAGATAATCTGGCCCACTACTTGTTGCACTAATCCAAAAACGCGGGCGGCAGTTCCACTGTATCCAGTAAAGACGGTCACCTCCGGACCGTCTGCCGCGCCTGGCACGGATCGAGTGCTTCTTTCGAAGGATTGCCTGTCGAACAATATGTCGTATACCCAGTTCTGGTTGTCGTTGAGGGGGGAAATATTGACGATTCTGCGGTCCGTGACGCCTTCCATATGAGCCCGTGGCATATTGCGCGCTCTAGTGTCCAAATTGCGTTCGTTGAGCCAGGCGGGTTCTTCGAAACGATCATGCGGCAAATAAAGCACGCAATTTTCGTCAAACAGATGCAGGACCTCGTTTTGTCTTGAAGGCTCGAAATTAGTGCTGAACCTGTTGTTGCTGTCGCCCTCCATGTCTTCCCAAAGGCGCATCGCATCGGCTCCCGAGGAGTCAAGGCTTCCTAACGGCAAATCGGCCTTAGCCCGCGTCAACGTGAGCTCGCTAACGTACCAATCGGGATTGAAATCCACTCTTGAGAACGAAAACCGTTCGCCCGATTTTACGTATGCAGGCGAACGCAACTTGTACACCTTCCCCAAGCTTACTTCCGGCGTGTCCGGGTAAGCGACCTGCTGAGCCGTAAGCAACCCATTAACTATATTGGACAAGAAAATACTCTTGCCCGAACCGTTTTCACCCACCAAAACCACTGGTTTCGGAGATCCGGCATCAAAAGGGAAGGCAAAATCAAGCCTTGAGATCGGTCCGTTGTTCTGTATCTGTATTCTGCTCACGTACATCGCACGGCCTCAGGCTGATCGGCTATAGCTTTAGAAATATATCAGACGCGTGCAGGCGACGCGCGCCAAACAACGGAGCGGCATCGAATAGCCGTCGCGAAACCGTCTGGAGGTTCAGTCAACAAGCTCACTTCGGTTGACCCTCGAATTCCGTGTGCGTATCATCGGCGCTACTTGGCGGGCGGGTTGCTTGCCGATTTTATGTAACGCATTTTAGGAGACCACCATGCCGCAGGCCCATGAGTTGATTGTGCAGTTTCTGGAGGAGGCGGGGATTGACGCCGTGTTCGGGATTCCGGGCGGCGGGACGGGGCAGATTTTCACCAACCTGGTGGGGAAGGAACCTGCCATCAACACGTACCTGGCGCGGCACGAGCAGACCGCGGCGATCATGGCCGACGCCTACGCGCGGGCCACGGGGAAGCCGGCGGTGATCATGGGACAGGGCCTGTTCATGGGGTCGAACGCCGCGTTCGGCATCATGGAAGCTATGCTGAGCAGCAGCCCGATGCTGGTGCTCACGGACACGTCGGACGGCGGTGTGGGGCAGCACCCAGCGAACCAGTCCGGGGCCGGCGAGTACGGGAGCATCGACCTGCACAACATCTTCCGGTCGATGACGAAGTACACGACGCTGGCGACGTCGCCCAAGGAGGCGGCGCTGGGGGCGCAGTTGGCGATCAAGCACGCAATGAGCGGCCGGCCGGGTCCCGCGTGCCTGCTGATGCGTTCGGCGTCCATTGGAGGCGAGGTTGACCTGGAGTCGCCGCCGTTCATCCACGACACGGCGGGATACCTGAACACGGCCAAGCCGCAGGCGGCGCCGGCGGACATCGAGAAGGCGGTCGAAATTCTGTCGCAGTCGCGGCGGCCAGTGATCGTAGCCGGCAACGGCGTGCACATGGCGCGGGCGCACGGAGTGCTGCAGCAGTTGGCGGAGCAGTGGAACGCGCCGGTGGCGACCAGCTATAAGGGGAAGTCGGCCATCGCGGAGACGCACCCGCTATCGGTGGGCATGGTCGGGGTCTACGGTCAGGATGCGGCGAACCGGGCGGTGGGCGACGCCGACACCGTGCTGGTCGTGGGGGCGAAGCTGAGCCCGCAGGACACGGTTCGGGAACGGCCCAACACGTTCAACCCGCGGGGCCAGCGGATCATCCAGATCGACATCGACGACCGGAACGCCGGCTGGACCTTCCCGGTGGAACTGGGGCTGATCGGCGACGCGGGTAGCATCCTGGGGCAACTGGTGGACGCGTCGGCGGATGCATCGGCATCGACGGCCGGCGACCGGAGCGAGTGGGCCGGAGCGCTGCCGGGACGGAAGGCGGACGCCGGGTTCTACGAGGACGCGGGACTGCACACCGATTCGTCGCCGGCGCTGCCGCAGCGGGTGGTGCGGGTCCTGCAGGAGACGATGCCGGCCGACACGGTGTACGCGCTGGACGCGGGGAACAACCGGACGTGGATGGCGCACCTGTTCCAGTCGCAGCAGGCGCACACGTTCTTCTGCCCGGGCGGGACGGCCGGCATGGGCTGGGGACTGCCGGCGTCGGTGGGACTGCAAGTGGCATATCCCGGGCGGCCGGTGGTGTGCGTGACCGGCGACGGCGGGTACATGATGACGGTGAACGCGCTGTCGACGGCGATGCAGTACAACCTGCCGATCGTGTGCGTGGTGTTCAACGACGGCGCGCTGGGCATGGTGCGCCACCACCAGGAGCCGGGGCAGTACATCGCCTCCGAGTTCGCGGAAACGGACAACGCGGCGGTGGCGCGCGGTTTCGGGTGCTTCGGCGTGCAGGTGGCGGACTCGCGTAACCTGGCCGACGCGCTGCGGGACGCGCGGGCGTCGGGTCTGCCGGCGGTGGTGGACGTGCTGATCGACCGGGGGCCGAGTCCGGACGACTGGCGGGCGGACGCGCGGCGGTCGGGTGAGACATAGGGAGATCGTCAGAATCAGGATTCCCAGGATCAACAGGATTGGGGGCGACGCAAGCGTCGCCCTCATGCATAGGAGGGAAGCAGTTGGCTGATTCGAGTGACATCAGGCGGTTGACGGCGGAGCAGGAAGAACTCAGGAAGCAAGCAGAAGCGGTGGAGAAACAGCGGAAGCTGGAGGAGGCCAGAGAGCGGAGAAAGAAGATTGCAGCGGGGAAGATAAAGCGGGACGAGCGTCTAGCGCTGTTGGGGTGTGAATGCGCTTCGTGCAGCACGGTGTGTGGCCTGGAGTTCGACCTTAGTAAGGGCGCGTTGACGGCGGGTCGGGAGGAGAATCCGGTGCACGAATTCATGGCGATGCGGGCGTATGCCGCCGATCGGATGGGCGGCGGTGGGATGGGCTGGTATGTGTTCGAGTTTTACATGACGTGCATCGCCCTGGTGATGCGCCTCGACAGCTTCAACTCGTCCTGGGACTTTGGCGACGAGTACGTGGTTGGCATGAGGGACGAGGCGTTTCGGCTTGCCCTCGAACATGGTTTTCTCCCGTACCTTGGGTACGAGTTCGACGTGGAAGTGGTTCGCAAGTACCTGGAGGAGAACCCGGTGCAGACATGCTAAACGCAGGGCCGTTCATGAGCAGTTGAAGTGCGATTCGGGTTCACGGAAGGACCGGTACGGGTTGGGGGCGAATGATTATTCGCCCCGACGTTTTGGTGGTAGAGTAACGATGGCCGGCGGCTCGCATGTGCTGCGGGCGCCGCCGCAAAAATACGCAATGATGCCGTCGCAGATCTGAGGATGCGTCGGAAACCTGACGAGGGAGACACCGATGGATTTCTGGAATGATACGCAGCTGGCTTCGATTGACCGGATGCTGAACCCGCGATCGATTGCAGTGGTGGGGGCGACGCCGCGGATGCAGTACGGCGGGCGGTTCGTGGCTTCCGCGATGGGCGCGATGGAGAATGGTGTCAACGTGTATCCGGTGAACCCGCGCTACGAAGAGGTGCAGGGCTTGCAGTGCTATCCTTCGGTGTCGGCGTTGCCGGAGGCACCGGACGTGGTGGGCGTGGTGGTGCCGTACCACGCGGTGCTGGACACGCTGCGCGAGAGCCACGAGAAGGGGGCGAAGTCTGCCATCGTGATCTCGGCTGGGTTCTCCGAACGAGCCGTCGATGACCGGCGGGACCTGCAGGCCGAACTGGGCCAGTTCGCGCGGGAGTCGGGGATGCGGGTGAGCGGGCCGAACTGCCTGGGCCTGGCGAACCTGAAGGACGACATCTGGGCCAGCGCAGGTTCGCGGGGAGCGGGTGGATTGAGCGGGCCGATCGGGCTGGTGTGCCAGAGCGGGGCGTCGGCGTTCGGGCCGTTCCTGACGCGGGCGGTCGATGAGGGCATCGGGTTCACCTATATCGTGTCGACGGGCAACGAGGCGGACTTGGACTTCTGCGACTTTGCGCGGTACCTGCTGGACGACGACGACACGCGGGTCATCGCCGGCTTCGTGGAGGGTTTCAAGGACGGCCGCAAGTTCCTGGAGGTGGCGCGAATGGCGGCGGAGCGCGGGAAGCCCATCGTGCTGATCAAGATCGGGCGTTCCGACCTGGGGTCGCGGGCGGCCGGATCGCACACTGCGGCGCTGACCGGCGTGGACGAGGCCTACGAGGCAGCATTCGCGCAGTACGGCGTCATACGAGTGCAGGACTACGATGACCTGCTTCAGGTGTCCAACATGATGGCAAGGTGCCCACGCCCTTCGAAGCGCGGGGTCGCCGTGGTTTCGCACTCAGGTGGGATCAGCAGCCTGACCGCGGACATGTTCGGGCAGGCCGGGCTGGATCTGCCGCCGCTGTCGGACCGAGCGCAGGACGGGATCAACGACATCCTGAAGGGGTTCGGATGGGCAGCCAATCCGTCGGATGTGACCGGGTTCGCCAACAGCGACGATTTCCCGGCGATCATGTCGTTCATGGCGGAGGACGATGACGTGGGCACGCTGGTGGTGGCATCGGCGGGCGCGGATCCGCAGGCGACGCAGGTGATCGCGCAGCGAGACGCCAGTGGGATGCCCGTGGCGTTCCTGTGGACGGGAACACGCGGCGCGCAATCCGGTCTGCCCATGTTGCGACAGGCGGGGATACCGGTGTTTTACGTGCCCGACAAGCTGGCGGCCGGCGTGCGTTATCTGAACGACTACCACGACTGGCGGGAACAGCGTCTGGCGCGAGGGTTCGCGCCGACCGGCGAACTGACCGGTGCACAGGCCGAAGCGGCCAGGGCGCTGGCGGGCGGCGCAACGCTGTCGGAGTACGACAGCAAGGAATTGATTCGCGCTTTTGGCGTGTCGACCACTCAGGAGGAGGTTGCTCCCGATGCTGAAGCGGCGGTGGCGGCGGCAGAGCGGATCGGGTATCCGGTGGCGCTGAAGGTGAACTCGGCGGACATTCTGCACAAGACGGAAGCGGGGGCGATACGGTTGGGACTGGGTGACGCCGATGCGGTTCGGCGGGCCTTCAGCGAAGTCACCGCCAACGCGACGGCTTACGACGCCAACGCGCGGGTTGACGGAGCGTTGGTGCAGGAGATGGTGTCCGGAGGTGTCGAGACGATCGTGGGCGTGTCCTACGACGCGCAACTGGGGCCGGTGCTGCTGTTCGGCACTGGCGGCGTGATGGTTGAGGTGTACAACGACGTTGCGCTGCGGCTGTGTCCGATCACCCGCGCGGATGCGCTGGAGATGATCGACGAGGTCAAGGGGGCGCGGCTGCTGCGTGGGTTCCGCGGAGCGCCGGCGGCGGACGTGGATGCTCTGGCCGACGTGTTGGTGAGCGTGTCGCAGATGGCGGCGCAGCTGGAAGGTTCGCTGGGCGAGCTGGACATCAACCCGCTGATGGTCCTGCCGGCCGGGCAGGGAGTGAAAGCGGCGGACGCGCTGGTGGTTGGCCGTGGATAGCGCAGCGACAGTGGATCCTGCCGGAGAAATCGAACATCTCGCGCCAGCGCTGCGTTCGGACCGGGCGCTGGCGCAGCGGTTCCGGCGGTTCGCCGCAGAGGAGTGTTCGGAGGCATCCGACGAAGGAGCCGGCTCCCGAACCTACGAGATACTATCCGAGACCGTGGCCAACGATCCGGCTTTGCTCGGGATGGCGCGCTGGTGTCTTGTTGGCCAACCGATCCCCAATCTGCTGTTTGCGGCGGTCAAGCGGACGCTGGCATATTTCCCCTGCCTCTGAATTGGCCGGGCATTACCGGTACCTGGAATCTGGAGACCGGCCGGCGCCGACGCTCGGACGGGCATTCACGGAATTTGCGCTGGCGCATCGGGACCAGATTATCCAGTATCTCGAATCGCGCATGGTGCAGACCAACGAGGTTGGTCGATGCGCTTACCTGTTGCCCGGTTTTCTGACCATTGCCGCAGAGAATCCGGACCGGCCCCTTGCATTGCTGGATGTGGGAGCCAGCGCCGGTCTGAACCTGAATTGGGACAAGTACCGGTACCGGTATTCGAGCGGCGAGGAATTCGGTTCCACGGATTCGCCGGTCGTGATCGAGTGCGACGCCAGGAATGGGTTGCCGGAGTTACCCACGGCCTTCCCCCAAGTGAGTTTCAGGGTAGGGATCGACCTGGCGCCGGTGAACCTCGGAAGCGATGAAGAATACCGGTGGATGCAAGCTTTGGTCTGGCCGGAGCACCGGGGACGGGCGGCCCTCTTGTCCTCAGCCAGGGACGTCTGGCTACGCTCGCAGCCGACGTTACTGCAGGGCGACACCGTGGAACTACTGCCGGATGTGCTTCGGGACGCTCCCAAAGATGCCGCGCTGTGCGTGTTTCACTGCCACACGCTGAACCAGTTCACCCCTGAGGCGCGGGAGCGGTTCGAGAGCATCCTGCGGGCAGAGTCCATGGAACGTGTCGTGTATCACATTCCGTCAGAGGGAGCACGGGTCTTGCTACGAAAGATTGTCGGGGGAACCCGGGAGACCCTGCTCACTGCGCGAAGACAGGTACACGGCAGATGGATCGCATGGGATACTGATACAAAGGTATCCTCTGAGTAGGAATCAGCCTGCCGTACGAGTTCGACATTGCTCAATGGCGGGGACCGGCCCGCGGCCGGAATGGCGGGGCGTGGAAGCCGGTCAACGGGACCAGGTCTTCACAGCGATCACTGTTGCGCACAACAGTGAGGCGATGCAGAAGGTAGGCATGGCGGCTAGAGACACCGCATCCCATCCGGGTAGAAGCGACATGGCGGCGATCCCGAGGAAGGCAGATCCGCCAACCGTGAGGCCAGCCAAGATTGAGCTGGCCAAAACGTTTGTGTACCAAGGCCTGCCCTCATCAGTGTGGAGAGCGGAGGCCGTAAATCGCGCGATGGAAACGGAAAGAATATGGCTCATCGTTCCTGCAGGACTTCTCCTGAAAGTTGGTTGATGCGGTAAAGGCGAACGAGAACAGCGGCGCCGATGCGATCGGGGTCACGGTCGAGTTCACCCTGGACGGTGCGGGACATGACGTTGTCGCGTATCGCCCCTTCCCGGTACATGGTGGCCGTGCCGTAGAACCGCAGGTTGACCCGTTCGGTGGGATGGCGATAGAAGAGCACGACTTTAGAGCCGTTCTCGATATTGGAAGCGGAATTCCGCCAACCGCGCTCCCAGAAGGCCAGGGTCTCGCGGTCAAACACGAGAACACTGCCACGCATGCTGATCTGGGGCTCGCCATCCGGGGACACGGTAGCGATGAACATGGGGCAGCGGTCGGCCAAAGCGTTGTCGATACGGCGGCGGAGTTCGTCGTCGATGTGGATCATGGAAGACTCCTGGAGGATGCTGCGGGACGCGGAGGCACTCGAGAGAACGTGGGCCCGACCCCGCAAATAGCTCCTATAGGATACCCGACGAAACGCCGGAGGGTGAGCGGAATCTCTCGTGCGTACCCGCTTTCATAGATCGTCAGAATCAGGATTTTCAAGATTTGAGGATTATCAGGATTTGAACCGTTCTGTGACGGAGATCTCCTAATCCTGCCCAATCACAAAATCCGGTAAATCCTGGTTCTGACGTTTCCCCGCCACAAACCAAGTGCGGGCGAGAGCAAGACCTGGATTGACGGGCCATCGCCAGCCCATCCAGCCTAAACGGAGTGTACAAGGGGCGAAAGCTAGCCGATCAACGGTATCGAGGAGTCGAAGGAAGCTTCGGCGACAGCGAGGGCGGCCTGCTTTTCGGCGTCCCGGGCGGCGCAGGCGGCGCTCATTGCTAGGACGTCCTTGGCCCACTCGTCGACGGGCACGTCGATCATGCGCCCCGCGAAGGGAGCCGCGGCAGTACCGGCGGCCAGCGCCTGAGCAAAGACCTCGCGCACCTGCGTGTAGTAGTCGACCAGCGCCTCCGTGGGCGTGTAGGCCTCGTTGACGGGGTCGATCCAACTGGGGTTCCCGCAGACCATGCCCTTGAAGCCCAGGTTCCGCGTATCGGTGGCGATCTTGACCATTGCCTCGTGGGAGACCTGTCCGGTTTGGACGCCCATGGGGTCGGCGACGGCGATGGGCTGCACGCCGGCGGCCGTGGCCTCGATACACAGGCGGCCGCGGGCGAACACAAAGGCGTCGTGCTCGGAGGATTGGGTGATACCCAAAGAGGCAGCGAGGGCGGCCTCGTCGATGCCGACCTGCCTGACGCGGGGCGACGCGGTGATGATTTCGCGGATGTGCCAGACGCCGGCAGCGGTCTCGATGGAAGGCGTGATTTCCAGCGAGCCACGGGTCACGCCGTGTATCTTTTCCAGGTCCGCCAAAATCCCATCGGCCTCGGCGACCTGATTAGCGGACTCGACGCCGGGAAGCACGATACCGGTCAATCCGGGCCCAACGGCAGCGCCGCTGTCAGCGTAGACGAAGTCCGCGTTGACCCGTACGAAGACCTCCGCTCCGCCCTTGCCGGCGAGAGCCACGCACTGACGAAGGGTTGACCGAACCTGGGCGAGTTCGGCGGCGGGAGTGCCGTCCTGCAGATCGAGGGTGACTGCGTCAGCGTGGCGCATCCAACTGCGGACGACCATCCTTGATTGGACCGCCGGCACGACCAGGTTGGAGCGTCGGACTAGGATCGGCATATTGGACAGCTCCCGGTCAGCTTGGGGATTCGGCGGCCTCGGCAGCGTTCACGCGGGCGATCGCCTCGGCTTTCTCCCGATCGCGCTCCTGGCACAGCGATCGCCACTGCAGCAATTCTTCGGCGCGCGCCGCCTCATAGCGATCGATAACGCGGTGGCGTCCGAGGTACGAGTCCGCCGCCATGGGGCGCGGAGAGCCTTCCCGGTCCACGGAAGCGACGTCGACCTGCACCCAAGTCTCTCCGGTACGGTCCAGCTTGCGATACTCCTGGAGCACCCACTCGGCGTCCGAAATCTCATCGTCGGTGGCCGCAAAGCCCCGGATTTGCGGTTCGACAACGGCCGGATGCAGGCCGCCACCGATGCGGAAGCCACACTTGCGGGCGGCGTCGGCTTCGGCGAAAGCGCGGTCAGGATCGCTGACGCTGCCGGTTATATTGGGCGTGAATGGAGCGGCGTGGGGTTCGCGACCGCTAGCGCGGGCGGCGAGTTCGACCTCGCCCTTACCGTAAACGAACTGGTCGAAGTCGACGAACATCTCGACTCCGAGGTCGCGGGACATGTCGTAGCCGGCGGCGCCGCCGAAGTCCATCACTCTGGAACTCGCGGTGACGATCTCGTAGGCGTTGGCGACGCCGACCGCGGTCTCGATGTTGGCGCCGATTTCCACGGCGCCGGGCCGAATGCCACGTTCGGCCTCCAGGCGGGTGATGATCCCGTCCATTCGCTCGATTTCGTGGGCGTACTCTGCCTTGGGATAGTTGACCATCATCAGACCGGGCCAAACGACGGCGTTGAGGTCCGCCTCCATGAGGTCGTGGTTGATCCGGCAGACTGCGTCGGCACCGCCCTTGTTGACGACGGGGATGGACTCGCGGATCAGGTTGCGGGCGACGTCCTTGAGCCGGGGAGGAACCGAGTCCTCCAAATCCATGTTGATGTAGTCGCAGCCGCGATGCCAGGCGTTATTGATGAAGCGCGGCGTGACCACGGGCATGGTCAGACCGGACCGCTTCAGTCGCCGTGGAGTACTGGCCATGGGGAACTCCTAAGGAACCGGAATGGGAATACCATCGACGGCGGCGGCCTTGGCTCGGTCGCGGATCGAACAGGCGTCGGCCCAGGCAATCGTGTTGGACGCCTGACGAACTATGTCAGGGGTGAGGACACGGTCATCCACCGAGACGACGGGGCTGGTTCCGGAGACGGTGGCCGACGCATAGGCCTCGCATAGGCCATGCGCCGCCGCGACATCGGATTCGGGAGGAGTGAAGCCGGCGTTCAACGAGGGAACCTGGTCGTCCAGAACGCAGAAGGAGCCCTGGAAACCGATGGCGCGCCCGCGCTGGGCAGCGGCGAGAGTGTTCGCGGGGGTAGCGAGCAGGCCGCGATCGGGGAACCGCCACCAGGCACCCAACGGGACGGTTCCGGTGGCCGATGCCAGGGTCACCAATCGTTGCATCAGATACTGCATGAGATGAATCTCGCCCGATGGTTCCGGCCGCAGGTCCATGACCAGGTCGGCGCGCCCGAGGGACAACCCCCAGGTGCGCGAACTGGCGGTTGCGACCTCGAAACCATTGTGGTTGCCGAGGGCGGTTTCCAGGCAGAGGACCAATTCAACGCTGCCGGGCAGCATACCGCGGCGACTTTCCAGGTCCGATATGATCGCGTCGATAGCGGCGACCTGCTCGGGAGTTTCGGCGCGAGTCATCACAATGCCGTCAAGCCCGGGCCACACCGCGGCGCTGAGATCCGCGAGCATCAACTCGGGGTCGATCTGGACAAACACCTCCGCGCGGGTGGACTTTGCAGGAGTCAGGCACTCATGCAACGACTCGCGCGCCGCGGGTTTGTCGGATTCGGCCACGAACTCGGCGAGATCCAGGACGATCACGTCCGCGCCCGCCGAGGGGGCATTTGACACGCGATCGGAGTGTGAGACCGGCGTGAGTAACCAGGAGCGACGAACTTTGGGAGAGCCGGTCATGGAGGATATCCGTGCGTCGATGAGGCATGAACGGCGGCATTATGTTGTATAATGCCGCCGGTTCGTTAGAGTCCGAAGGTTTGCCCGAAAAGTTCGGTGAATTATATGTGAGCCGGCACTATGTGGCAACTCGGACGGACCCGCTTGTGGAGTTTCTGCACCCGCCAACGAAATGACCAACCTGACGTGACTCTTCTCGCCTTTCGGGGCAGTAACCCAGGTTGTCCGGTTGCAGAATAGTCCGCCAATAGGCTTCTCCTCGTAGACAGGAACACAGTTGTTGCTGAACGCGAGCCGCCACTCCCGACCTTGCGCCCGATGGCGCACATCCCGACCACTCACGATGCGTCAGCCGATCCTGGCGGGCGCGCTCGGTCCACCCGATGCGTACGCGCAATCGATACCGGACTGACAGGAGCAAATCTCCAAATGACCGCTAGTTTGGAAATCCACGATCTGTTCGATGCGGGACAGGTACAGGTGCGATTGGTAGAAGCTTCAGGCGAGGCGCGTGAAACGGCGCCCGTGGGCTTCGGCATCGACCTCTCGGAAGAGGAGCGCGGAGCGTTGGACCGGTACCACACCGATTTCCGACGTGGGGCGCCGGCAGGAATCGCTCAGATCGAAGCGGTCGAGTTGGCCATGCGCAACCTGGGGCGATTGCTGTTCGAATCGGTCTTTGGCGCGGAGAGCGAGGGCCGCGCGTTGCTGGACGAAGTAATGGGGCGCGACGAGCGTGGGGTCCTTACGATCGTGTCGGCGCGACCAGAGTTCATGTCACTGCCCTGGGAGCTGATGAACGACCCATCGCTGGGATATTTCATCAATGGACTGGTGGGCGTAGTACGTCAATCCTCCCCCCAGGCGCCGGCCGGGGATGCGGAAGGGACGGAGGAAGACACTCTGCACGTGCTGATGCTTTCGCCCAGCCCGTTGACCCTCGAGCCGCCGAGTTCGGGGCCGCTGATGGCGGAACCGGCGGCAGTTGGGGCCAGCCTGGCCGACGCAACGGTGGCCGCGCTGGAAGGACTCAACGTCCAGGTGTCGCTGGACCATCCGAGGCCGGCCACGCTGAACGCGCTGGCGGGCCTGCTGGAACGCAGCCCAGATCACTACCACGTGGCCCACATTGACGGGGCCACCCTGGGAGACGGCGGGGCAATCATCCTCGAGCAGGACGACGGCAGCCCTGATGCCATCCCCGCGGCTGAACTGGGGAGCGCGCTGGCGTCAGGCGGCATCAACGTAGCGCTGATCACCGCCGGGGTCCAGGAAGAGTTTCCAGCGATGGCAGGATGGGCAGAGGCGGCGATGGCGATGGCCGAGGCCGGCGTGGCCCAGGTCGCGGTTCTGCCGGCCCCGATTCATCCTGACGCCAGCGAAGGGGCGGTTGCGACGTTCTACCGCCGCATCGCGCAGGGGAACACGGTGGCAGAAGCCATGTCCGCGGTGCGGCGCGGGCTGATGGACACGCCCGAGCGGGTCACGATGTACGGCCGCCGCGTGTTCTGGGACTGGCACCTGCCCGGGGTCTACCAGTCGCGGAACCACCAGCCGCCGGTAATCACACAGCACCAACCGGACCCGCTGGCTGCGCCGGTGATCCATCCCGAGGAAGCGCCGACGGATGACCTGCAGATCCCCGTGGCCGGGCAGTTCGGGTTGGTGGGCCGGCAAGCGGAATTGCGGCAATTGGAAAGGGCCCTGAAAGCGCACTCGGTGGTGCACCTGTCGGGTGATACCGGCGTGGGCAAGACGGAACTGGCCCTGGCGCTTTGCCGCTGGTTCCTGAAGCCGGCCCGGATTGCCTATCCGGGCGGCGTGTTCTACGCGGCGTTCGAAACGTCGCAACCGGCTGGCCTGGAGCGCGTGGTCCATGAGATCGGCACGGCGGTGTCGGGCCTGGATTTCGCCGACATGCCGGCGGACCAACAGCGGCGGTGGGTAACGGCGTACCTGCACGAAAACGCCTCGTTATTGGTTTGGGACAACGTCGAAAACGTGGCCGGCTTTCCCGACGGGGTTCCCGGACTGCTTGGCGAAGAGGAGTTGCCGGAACTGGCAGCGTTCCTGGGCGAGGTGACCAGCGGGCCAGTTGGGACGAACGCGCTGCTGTTGGGCAGAAGGGCCAACGAGGAATGGGTTTCGGCGCCTCACGCCTCCCTGGCGCTGGAGGGTCTGGCCGGGGCCGACCGGCTGGCGTTGGCCGCCCAGATCATGCACCAGGCGGAGGTACCCGCCTCGCGCGTTGCCGCGGACTTCTTTGAACTGCTGGACCTGCTGGGCGGACACCCGCTGGCGATGCAGATGGCAATACCGCCGGTCAAGGACGTTCCGGCGGCGGCGGTGGTCAGCGAGATAGCCAGGCTGATCGAGAGCGCGCCGGAAGGCGAGGAGGCGGGCCGGGATTCAGTGCTGACCGCCGCTATGGAATATTCGTTCTCGCGGATGTCTCGGCGCAACCGGACGCATCTGCCGTTCCTTTCGCTCTTCCAACGCCGGGTCATGCTGGACGTCTTGTCGCACATCACCGAGGAGAGGGCGTACAGTCAGATCGTAGGCGACGATCTCACCGCGGGTGCCTCGCGCAGCCTGCTCTCGCCGGAAGGCGGGATGCAATCCTCGGGTCGTTCGTACGCGGCGTGCCGGACCATGTTGCGGGCGGCGCACGCGGCCGGGTTCCTGGAATCAATCTCTCCCAGCGTTTACCAGATCAACCCGTCAATGCCGTGGTTCCTGGGGCGGAAACTGGGTCGGCAAGTATCCGTCAACGGAATACAGCAGCTGGAAATCGAGTTTGTCCGGGTTTACGCGGACACCGCGGACTACTTTATGGAAAGCCTCTACGAGAACCAGGACACCGGAGTGACGGCGGTGCTGGCAGAGGAAGGCAACCTGACGCAGGCGCTGGGTCTGGCGCTGGAGTACCGGCAGTGGGATAACGCCCAGGTGCTGTTCCAACCGCTGGCGCAGGTCTACCGAATGCAGAAACGGTTCCCCGAATTGCGGCGGCTGCGTGGGCAGTTGCTGGATACCATCGGGCACACCGCCGGCGAAGCGGACGGCAACGGTGCCATCGAGTTCTGGCAGTATCTGCTGGGAACCGACGCGATGGAATCGGTGGAACGGATGGACCTGGAAAGGGCCGACCTGTTCAACCGTCAGCTATTGGACTACCTGCTGGAACTGCCGGATGGCGAAACGGACCCACGCACCGCGGCGGTCTACCACCAGAACGGCCTGATCGCCACGCGCAGGGGCCAATATGACACGGCTTCCGAGTGGCTGGAGCGGGGACTGGAAATCATCGACGGCGGCGAGGACCAGGAGTCCATCGCGGACGCGTGTTTCGCCATCGGGCAGGTGCGACACCACCAACGCCAGTACGGCGCCGCCAAGGAGTGGTACACGCGGGCATTGGACATCCACCAGCGGCTGCCCGATTACGAGGAAATGATCAACGACTATCGCGCGCTGGGATCCGCGTGCCATCTGCGGTTCGAATATGACGAGGCACGGAGCTGGTATCACCGGGCGCGGGAAATGGTTGAAGACAACCGGGACGAGGAGACGGCGGTTTACATCTTCCACTCCCTGGGCACTGTGGACCACTCCGAGTACCTGTTCGAGGACGCCCAATCCTGGTATCAGCAGGCGTTGGGCCTGAGCGACCGCCTGGGCATGACCGAGCAGATGATTGTCGAGTTTCACCATCTGGGCACCCTGGCGCAGGCCCGGGGCATCCTGGACGAGGCCGACGAATGGCTGCGGGTCGCGATGGAGTACCGCGAGGAGATGGGCGACCTGCGGGGCGTCGGCGTCGAGGCGCGGCAACTGGGAGTGGTTCACCACGAGCAGGGAGATCTGGAACAGGCGTATCACTGGTACGACCGGGCCCGCATCGCTTTTGAGAGCGTGCGCGACGTGTTGCGTGCGGCGCGAACATACGGTCAGCTGGGTATGGTCGAAGAACAACGCGGGAATCTGCCCGACGCCCTGGAATGGGTGGCGCGCACCTATCAACTGGCGGGTGACCACCAACTGCCCATGATGGTGCAGGTCAAGGCTCACCTGGCGCGGCTCAAGGAGCAGATGGGCGAAGAACCCTTCGCGCAATGGTGGCGGGACAACATCGGCGTGGAACCGCCGACCGATCTCGATGTGGACCCGAGCGCAGTCTTCTGACCGATAAGGGCACGGAAGAACGGGATTACGCGGCGGATGTTCGGGTTCGATCACATTGGGAACTTGAGCGATGTCATTTCGCGGTAGACACGGCCTGAGGACGGCGGGATCCCTGCTTTCGCAGGAATGACGGTTGACTCTGATGAACGAGACGGCGGTGCGGAGACCGCACCGGCTCATGGGTTTGGCGAAAGGATCAATGGGTGTGGAGATTAGATTGCGGGGGTTGGAGTGCTTGGCGACGTATCGGGAAATGCAGTCGAAGATCTGCCGAGGCTGAAACGAGGTGAATGGACATGGCGCTAGTCAGACTGGAAGTCACAACGAGGAAGCCGGTCGCCGAAGGTCAGACTTTCGGCGCCACGGGCCGTTATGAGCAAATCGACGGGGTGGCGCACTTCGCGGTGGATCCGTCGCATCCCGACAACACCGTAATCGCCGACATCGCGCTGGCGCCGCGAAACGGCGACGGGCTCGTTGAGTTCTCCTCCGATTTTCGGATAATCAAGCCGGTTGACAACGATCACGGCAACGGCCGGCTGCTGCTGGACGTGCTGAACCGAGGCAAGGAACTAGCGCTGAAAAACCTGAACAGCGCGCCGGATGGGCCACCCCACGCCGACCCGCATCCGGGCAACGGCTTCCTGATGCGGCAGGGCTACAGCATGGTCTGGTGCGGCTGGCAGCACGATGTGCCGGACGCGCCGGGACTGTTCCGCTGCAACGTGCCCAACGCGCATAATCCTGACGGTTCGCCGGTCGCGGGGAAGATCGTGGTCTCTTTCCAACCCCTGACTCGGATTGACACGCAGTTCCTATCCGACCGGGACCACAGGCCGTATCCCACCAACCACCTGGAAAGCTGGGATTCGGTCCTTACGGTGCAGGAGCACGACGACGGGCCGGAGACGGTCATTCCACGAGAGAAATGGGCGTTCGCGCGCCTGGTGGACGGTCGGAGGGTACCGGATGCGGCGCACGTCACCCTGGACGGGGGATTTGAGGCCGGCAAGGTGTATCGGGTGGTATACGAGACCTCCCACGCACCGGTGATCGGACTGGGTCTGCTGGCGACGCGGGACATCGTGGCCTGGCTCCGGCACGGCAAGACGGACTCTACTGGGACAGCCAACCCGTTGGCCGGCGCCCTGGGCCGGGCCTACGCCTACGGACGCAGTCAAAGCGGCCGGTTCCTGCGGCAGATGCTGCACCTGGGATTGAACCGCGACGAAGAAGGCCGGATCGTCTTCGAGGGAATGCTGCCCAACGTGGCCGGCGGCAAGATGGGTGAATTCAACGTCCGGCTCGGCCAGCCGTCGAGTCTTTCCAATCGGAGCGTGAACAACCTGCCGCCATTCCTGGACCTGGAACCGGGCGGCGCGGATGGCATCCTTGCCGAGGTGACGCGTCGGGGCGTGGCGCCCAAGGTGATCTACACCAACACGTCGTCAGAATACTGGGGCGGGCACGGAGCGCTGGCCCACGTCACAGCGGACTGCAAAGCGGACGCCGCGCTGCCCGAAAACGTGCGGTCCTGGCTTTTCTGCGGAACGCAGCACGCTCCGGCCAACCTGCCGATTTCGGACACCAATCCGGATTCGGGGGCGAGGGGCACTCAGGCGTTGAACTACGTGGACTATCGCCCAATCATGCGTGCGGCACTGGTGCAACTGGACAATTGGGTTACCCATAACGAACCGCCACCGGCTGATGGGTATCCCAAATATGCGGACGATACCATCATTGAGGCCGGGAAGTTGGCGGATCAATTCGCCGCCCTCCCGGGCGTGGAGTTTCCGGAGCACCACAAGGTGATGCGTCACCTGGACTTCGGGCCGGACCGGGCAGTGCCGACGGTGATCCCGCCGGGAGTTGGCGAGGCGTATCCGTCCCTGGTGTCCGCAGTAGATGCTGACGGCAACGAAGTGGGCGGCATCCGGTTGCCGGCGATTGCAGTGCCACTGGCAACCTACACCGGGTGGAACGTTCGCCACGCTGACATCGGCGGGCCGGGACAGGTCCTGTCGCCGGGCGGTACCGTGGTGGGTGGAGCCATTCCCTTCGCGGTGAGCCGCGCCGAACGGATGGCGTCCGGTGATCCGCGCGCTTCGATTGAGGAACGCTATGGATCACGCGACGAATACCTGGCGCGGGTCCGTGAGTACGCCGAAACGCTGGTTCAGCAGGGCTATCTGCTGACCGAGGACGTCGAGGTCGTGGTGGGGCAGGGAGCCGAGGTGTATGACGCCATTGTGGGCGTGCGGGAAGCGGTGGCGGCCGACGATTGATGATCCATTAATCTGGACGGTGAAGATGTACGGTGGACGGGCCCGAGGGCTGAGTTGCGGAAGAGGCATCTACCAATGGATGAGATCGTTTTTGAGATTACCGGGACACCCGATGGCGGCTACGATGCGCGGGCGGTCGGACACAGCATCTTCACGCAGGGCAGTGATTGGACGGACTTTAGGGAAATGGTAAGAGACGCGGTGCTTTGTCATTTCGACGATGACGAACTGCCAGCGTCAATCCGCCTGCGTTTGGTGCAAGATGAAGTCATGGCGGTATGACACTGCCTCGCGACCTCTCGGGCGACGACTTGGTCGGGTTGTTGCGCCGCCATTACGGGTACCGGGTGATCAGACAACGAGGCAGCCACATGCGGTTGGCGAGCGTCTTGCATGGGGATGAGCATCGCGTAACGGTCCCGCGTCATAGACAGTTGAGTGTTGGGACGCGGAGTGGGATCATATCCGATGTATCCGACTATTTGAGCATGACACCCACCCAAGTCCGCCGAGAGCTGTTCGGCGGCCAATAGATCTGCGCCAAAGGAGCACACGTTATGTCTGTTGGAACTTCCATACCCTTGCCGGCTTACACGCTGGATCCGGCGTTCATGGCCCGTACCGCCGAGTCGCTGGGCTTTGAGTCGATCTGGTACGCCGAGCATCCCATCCTGCCGGTGCAGAGCGGGAGCCAGTTTCCTTCGGGGGGCGAGATCCCGTGGACCTACGCGCACTTCGCGGATCCGTACATAGCGCTGGCCCGAGCGTCCGGCGCCACGAGCACGATCAAGCTGGGAACCGGGATCACGCTGGTGCCGGAGCGAAACCCACTGATGCTGGCCAAGGAGATCGCCACGCTGGACCGGATCAGCGGCGGCAGGTTCCTGTTCGGCATCGGCGCCGGATGGAACCGGGAGGAGACCGAAATATTCGGAGGCGACTTCGACCATCGATGGACGCAAACCCGGGAAGCCGTCGACGTCATGAAAGAGCTGTGGACCAAGGAAGAAGCCGAGTTCCACGGGACCTACTACGACTTTCCGCCGGTCATGTGCAACCCCAAGCCCATCCAACAGCCTCACCCTCCGGTGATACTGGGCGGGCTGGCGCGCCGGGTGCTGCAGCGCGTGGCCACGTGGGGCGACGGCTGGCTGCCCAACCGGATCACGCCGGCCGAGGTGGAGGAAAGCCGGAACCGCCTGAACGAGTTGGCGGAGGCCAGAGGCCGTGATTCCAAGTCGCTGACCATCTCAGTTTACGGTCAAGCGCCGGACGGCCAGCTGGTACAGGACTTCCTGAACGCGGGAGCCGACCGCGTCGTGGTGCGTCCGGAGCACTGCGAGACCGAAGAGGAAATGTCGGCTCAAATGGAGCGCATCGCAGAAGCGGTGATTCGCTGATCGACCGTCAAGCGAGATCACGGGCTGGCGAACTGTAGAATGGTTCGCGCCGGGCTCACCGGCATACGCGAAAAAGAGAGGTAACGGGGCATATGGACCGCACCACCGAGCTGCTGAGCTCTTACGCTTGCAATCTCACCTACGAGGACCTGCCGCCCGAGGTGGTGCATCAAGTCAAGCGCACCGTTGCCGACACTCTGGGTTGCGCCGTCGGCGGCTACCTGAGCGAGCCGGCAAAGGTGGCGCGCAAACTGGCCGGGGACGTGACGAGCAAGACCTCGGCCCGGATCCTGGGGACCTACGACCGCTCGTCGCTGGACATGGCCGGGTTTGCCAACGGGGTGATGGTGCGATACCTGGACTGCAACGACTCGTACTTCTCGCCCGGCGGCGGGCATCCCAGCGACATGATTCCCGCCGCGCTGGCAGTGGGCGATAGCGTCGAGGCCGACGGGCGGACGCTGATAACGGCGATCGCGCTGGCCTACGAAGCGTTCTGCCGCATCGCGGACCACGTTCCGGACAACCAATGGGATCAGGGCGTTCTGAGCGTGATCGGCGCCGCCTGCGCGGCCGGGAAGATCCTGGGGCTGGACGAGGAGCAGATGGGCCACGCGATATCGCTGGCCGTGGTGCCCAACGTGCCATTGCGGGTGACCCGCATGGGCGAACTCTCCATGTGGAAAGGCTGCGCCGCGGCGGCAGCAACACGAGCCGGCATCTTCGCGGCGCAATTGGCGGCAGAGGGCATGACCGGACCTTTCGAACCGTTCGAGGGACGCAAGGGATTGTGGGAGCAGGCGATCGGTTATCCGATCGAGCTTGACGCGATGGGCGGGGACGACGCGCCGTTCCGGATTTCGGACACCATCTTCAAGTTCTACCCGTCACAGATCCACACTCAGGCGCCAATCGACCTGGCAATCCAGTTGCACGAGCGAGTGGATGTGAGCGACATCGCGTCGATCAAGATCCAATCGTATCGATCGGCGGTGAGTAGCGCGTCCACCGAGCCTGAGAAATGGGACCCCCAGACCCGTGAGACGGCGGACCATAGCATCCCCTTCCTGGCGGCCGTGGGCCTCAGGGACGGCGAAGTCACGCCGGCCACCTTCGCTCCGGATCGCATCGCTGATCCCGGGCTTCGCGAGATCATCAACAAGATGCGAATAGACGAAAACGGGGCGTTCACCGAGAAGTATCCCGCCGAGTACAACTGCCGCATCGAGGTGATCAAGAACAACGGTCAAACCGAGGTGGCGGAAACCAGTTTCCCCAAGGGGCATGGCAACAATCCGTTGAGCGACGCCGAAGTGGACGCGAAGTTTCGCCGGTTGGCCTGCCCGACGATCACGGAGCAGCAATGCGAGCAGTCGCTGGAGCTGATCTGGTCGCTGGAAAACCTTCCGAATATCCAGGGCATATTTGACAGCCTGGTGGTCTAACGCCGCAGGTTGCTTCATCGCGCGATTCTGCCGCGACTCTGGATCATAGCAATCCGAGCGGGCGCGCCGTCCGTATATATTGATAACCAGGCATTGCGAAACCCCTGATAACTTTGGAGGGGTGGTGTCAGATAATCCACATAGCGAAGACGCTCAGCGCATAGCAGCAGTCGGCTCGGGGGACGAGAAAGCCCTGGAAGAGATTTACGACCGCTACGCCCAGAGGGTTTTCTCACTGGCAGTCTCGATCCTGAAAGACGAAGCCCTCGCAGAAGACGCTGTCCAGGAGGTTTTCACCAACGTCTGGCTGAAGGCCGGAAGCTACCGGCCGGAGATGGCCGCGCCGAGCACCTGGATCATGTCCGTGGCACACCACAAAGTGGTGGACATGTACCGATCCCGGAGACGCACAACGGATCACACGGTTTATCCCGAGATGGACGCGCTGCACCGCATTCCCGACGCCAAAATGAGCGTGGAGCGGCAGGTGGAGCGCGGCTTTGATGCCACACTGGTACGTGAGGCGCTGTTGACCCTTCCCGAGGAGCAGAGCCAGCCGCTGTACCTTTCGGCGTGGCACGGATACAGCCAATCCGAGATCTCCAAGATGCTGGGGATACCGCTGGGTACGGTGAAGACTCGAATGAGACTGGGCATGCAAAAACTCAAGGCAGCGTTGGAAGCTCATGTGGTCTGACAATGCGGGCGAAATATACGCCGGGTCGGAGCATCCGGAAGGGGCGTTGGCAGCCTTCGCGCTGAACGCGCTGGACGATGCCGAATTCCAGTCGGTGTTCCACCACGTGATCCGGTGCCTGCACTGCCAGGAAGTCCTGCTGGGGTTCCAGGACACCGCGGCACGGCTCACGGCCTCGGCGCCGGAAGTGGAACTGCCGGCGGACCTGAAGCAGCGCGTGTTGGCCAACGCAGTCGGCCGGCCAGGTCTCGCCGGACCGGCAAGGCGCATCGATGCGGACCCGCGCTGGTCGGTCAAACGTTTGCGCCGTTGGATTGCGCCGATTGCGGTGGGGACATTGAGCATGCTACTGGCCGCCTCGGTGGGTTTCATGATCTCGCAGCACCGGGAGATCAGCAACCTGACGGCGGGGCAACAGCCGACCGTCGCATCTGCGGTTGAGTCCTCGGAGCAGCCGGCCACCGGCGAGGCGAGCGCGCGGCAGGTGGTGGCCGAAGCCGACGCCAGCGTCGGGCAAGCCATACCGGTCAGCCGGACCAACGACTCGCTGAACCTCTCACCGAATGCCGGCCGGTTTGCTGATATTGAAGCGCGCGCGGCGGAAGAATCGGAATCGGTGGACCTGGTCAAGCAGGGAATGTCCGACATGGTCGAAGCCACTGTGCTCTCGGCGCAGCCGGAGACTGAGAAACTGTCGATGACCTCCCCGATGGGAACGGAAACCGAGGCTCGCGGTCTCTTGATGATCGACCCGACCGGTACGCAGGGTGTCCTGATGGTGACCGGCATGCCGGCCGACTCCTATCAGATCTGGCTGCTGCGCCACAACGACCGGCAATTGATCGACCGCATCGTGGTGAACGAGAACGACGGCAGCGGCGTCAAGGACCTGGAACTGGACCAATCGGTTTTCGGGTTCCACGAGGTGGCGTTGCTGCCGGACGAAAGGCACGGTCCGACGACGCCGACGGGCGAGAAGTTCCTCAGCGCTCGCATCATTGGCGGGCCGCCGGTGCCGCCTTCAATCTGGAGAGGGAGGTGATGGAACATGACCAATCAACGAACCCTACCTCAAACTCCACGCCCTCCACAGCGTGACGACGGGTTGGACTGCGAGATCTGCGGCAACCGCATGCACGAACGCAGTTGCAAGATCATCTGTCGGAACTGCGGGTTCACCAGGGACTGCTCGGATCCGTAACGGCCGCTCCAGCTACTGTTGGTTGAACGGCCACCAGGGTGGGGCGTTTCGCAAGGGTAGATACCGGAACAGTTCCGGTTGCGCCTGAACGGCAAGGCGCATGGCCTCCAGAACCGGTTCGCGGATGGACTGGTGGGCCTGCCTGGAACTCCGCAGCTTGAACAGGTGGTAGCACTCCCGCAGGTTCATCTTCGAGAGAACACGCTGGCGATGGGCATGGGTCACGGCGTACTGGGCCAGCGCGGGATGCTCGCTTGCCAGCGCCTCAAACAGCCGCTCCGACTGTGAAACGGCCTGATCGAATACATCGGTCAGGCCGGATTCTTTGATCAGGGCAGGCGTATCGCAGCCGTTGGCGACGGTCAGCGGCTGGGAAAGGTACGTCTGCATCCGGTGGCGGCGGAATTCTCGCATCGCGCCGTAGTCGAAGACGAACTCGAAGGTGAAGCCGGCCAACTCGAACTCGCGCGGCGGGGCATCGTGCGGGCCTATGTCCCGGACCGCACCGTCGATCAACTCGATCCGCTGCATCTCAGTCAAGTCTTCGGACAAAGCGAGAGCGTGGCCGTAGTCGCCTCCCTTTCGGAACAGCAGGGCGGCCGCAAGCCGGCGCGTAGCGTCGCGGTCGTAATCGAGCAGCCTCACCGATACTGGCGCGTCATCGGACTGCGGTTCGTCTCCGGGTGAAGATACCCGGCGGTTGCCGGCGAGATAGGGGTTGTGGTCGGTGTACTTGACGAGAGTAGGGGTGATCGAACGGCCCTGTTCGCGCAGTTCTGCGCCCACATCGCGCTCCTCGGACAAATCCGAGGACATCAACTTGCTGATGGCGTGCTCGAGTGTGCGAGCGTTGGCGGTGACGCCCACATTGGTGAGGGTCGAAGCCGGCAGGATGGCGCGGCAGGCGTCGGTGGCCTGGCGGCGCAACCGCAGGCCGTAAGCCGAATCGCTTTCGCCGTCGCGCTGGGGCTGCGAGGACCGCAGATGGGACATGACGCCATCGATGAGTTGGGCGTAGGCCACAAACAAAGCGCGACAAACGGATACGTACTCGGCGCGGAGAGCGGGTTGATTGTCCAGCTCCGACGGGATGTGGAAACTCTCCCGGTCGATGACCTGGTAGCGGGAGGACTTCTCGGTGTACGACGCGAGGCGGTTGTCCTCGAGGGTGTCGCAGGCCAGACGGGAGATGTTCTCGACGGCCAGATGGACGATGGCGTGTTCCGCCACGGAAGCGTGCCCGTAGCCCACGACCCATCGTTCGTTGAAGTCGGCGGCGCGTTCCGCGCTGACCTGCGCGGCAATTTCGTCAAATGGCTCGGGCCGGCGCGAGGTCATCGCGAAGGTTACCGCGATCTGCTCCTCGGTGAGGTCACGGGAAGACAACGGGTAGATGCGGCGCGACCGTTCCGGCACAGATTGGCTCATCGGGTTGATACCTCAGCACAGCCAAGGTATGCCCCGGCTACGTCAGCCGAATCCTAACGGCTCACCCTGCCTAACGGTGTTGCACCGATTTGCCAGTTTCCGCATTTACGGGCACGGCCAGTCGTCCCGCATTGTGGTGACTCGCGCTAATCTCGGCAGAAGGCCGGGAACCCGTCGGGCATCACCACTTCGATGAGATGGATGCGATCAGCGGCGACGGCGTTCTGTACGGCGCGGGACATTTCGGCGACGTTATGTACCCTGGTGCCGCCGATACCGTAGGAGTCGAACAGTTTGACGAAGTCGGGATTCACCAGGTCGGTGGCCATCCGACGGCTGCCGCGGTCCTGCTGGAAGCCCTTGAGGACGCCCCAAGCGGAGTCGTTGAACACCATGACGATGGGATTGATCCCATACTGAACCGCGGTTCCGAGTTCCTGTGCGTTGTACTGGAATCCGCCGTCACCGGTGACGCAGATCACCGGGCTTTCGGGGCGGCCGACCTTGGCGCCCATGGCGGCGGGGAAACCGAAACCGAGTCCAGCCCAGCCGTGGGGGTACATGTAGCTGCGCGGACGGTCCATCTGGAGGCAGCGCACGGCGCGGTTGGCCGGTACGGTAGCGTCAAGGGAGAAAATGGTGTCGTCAGGAATGACGGAGCGGATCGACTCCCAAGCGCGCAACTCGGGGCCCCACTGCTCCTGCAAGCCGGAGTAGATATTGGACTTCAGCTCGGCGATCTCCTTACGGTAGTCGCCTGAAGTCCCCAGGTCGGCGTCCCCGGCGGCGCTGAGGAACTGGCGGACCACGGCGCCGCTGTTGGCAGCGATGCCAACTTCGGTTTCATAGTTTTTGCCGATGTAATCCTCGTCCAGGAGAACGTGGATCACTTTTTCCGGCAACTTGACACCCACGCCGGACGTCGAGCGATAGGGAAGATTGCTGCCCAGAACCAGGGCGACATCACAACCGCCCATCCAGTCCAGGACCGGGTTCTGGCCCCAGATGCGGTTGCCGAGGGCCATGCCCAGGGATAGCGGGTGGCTCTCCGGGAAGGTGCCCTTGGCGCCATCGCCAGTAACCACCGGAGCGCCGATTTGTTCCGCAAGGCGGATTATGTCATCCGCACCGCCGGTGGTGTGGATCTCTTCGCCGAGGAAGATCACGGGCCGCTTCGCGTTGCGGAGCAGGTTCCAGGCCCTTTCGACCTGAACCGGGTCACCCTGGGGCACGTCGGGTTGACGGGGCCGCAGCACCTCGACTTCGGCCTGCTGACCGAGGAGGTCGGTGGGCACCTCGAGTTCGATAGGGCGGGGGCGACGCTCGCCGAACCGCACGAAAGCCTCGACAAAGTGATCCGGTATGGATTCAATCTGTTCGATGCGGGCGTTCCAGTCGGTGACGGCGGCGAACATGCCCAACTGGTCCTTGGTCTCGTGGGTCGCCATTTTGCCGCTGCCGACGAACTCGGCTTCGACGTTGGTGGTCACCTGCAAGATGGAGGAGGCCGAGAAGTACGCCTCGCCCATTGCGCCCACGGAGTCCGCGGCGCCGGGGCCGGTGCTGGTCAGGATCACCCCGGGTTTGCCGGTGGCACGGGAATAGCCGTCGGCCATGTAACCGCAACCCAGTTCGAGACGTCCGCCGATGAACCGGACATCGTCCTGGCGGTCAAACAGGGCATCGAACAAGTCGAGGGTGTGGACGGATATGATGCCGAACACGGTGTCGACACCCTGGGCGTGCAGGGACGCGACCACAGCCTGGCCGCCGGTCATCTGGGGCATGGTGGGAACTCCGTGGGTTGGCGGGGGACTTACAGCAGCAGGCTGACCGGGTTTTCGAGGACCCGCTTGATCTCCATGAGGAACTGCGCCGCCTCCGCGCCGTCGGCTACGCGGTGATCGGTGGAGAGGGTCGCCTTCATCATGGTGCCAACGGTGAGCTCGCCGTCGCGGACCACGGGCTGCTGCTTGACGCTGCCCACGGCCAGGATGGCGGCGTGGGGGGGATAGATGATGGCAGTGAAGCTTTCGACGTCGAACATCCCCATATTGCTGATGCTGAACGTCGTGCTGCTGTACTCCTCGTTGCGGAGGGTACCGCTGTTGGCGCGGGCGATGAGATCCTTGGTGCCGGACGCAATCTGGAGCAGGCTCTTGCTCTCGCAGTTGCTGACACCGGGCAGGATCAGGCCGGACTCGAGGGCAATGGCGATGCCGATATTCATCGCGCCATGAACCTCAAGATGATCGCCTCGGAAGAACGAATTGAACTTGGGATGCTTGGCCAGAGCCAACGCGCAGGCTTTGACCATCAGGTCATTGACGCTGACCCGGTTCTCGGGTTCGCCCTCGTCGTTCACGTCGCGCCGCAGCGACATGGCGCTGCCCATGTCGATCTCGGCGGTGACGTAGAAATGCGGCGCGGTGGACTTGCTGTCGGAGGTCACCCGGGCGATGGTCTGGCGCATCCGGCTCAGCTCGATGCGCGAGTCGGAGGGCGCGGCCACGGGTTCGGGGGCAGGCGCTGATGTCGCGGTGGCCGGCTCCGGGGCGGCGGGGGCCGCCTGGTAGTTTTCCACATCCCGCTCGGTGATCCGGCCGTTGGGTCCACTGCCGGTCACCAGCGCCAGGTCGATGCCGCGTTCGCGAGCGAGACGCCTGGCAATGGGAGAGGCGCGGACGCCGCCGTCGGACGCCGCAGGAGGCGCAGCAGCGGGTTCGGGTGCGGCGGCCACTGGCGCCGGGGGAGTCGCTGAAGCCGGCGCAGCGGCGGGGCTGGCTGCAGGAGCAGCAGCTTCCGGCACCGATTCACCGGGCTCGGTAATGATGGCGATCAATTGACCGACCGGGACGGCAACGCCAGCCTCGGCGACGATGCGGCCCAGGACACCGCCGGTGTAGGCCTCGAATTCGACCGTGGCCTTGTCGGTCTCGATGTCGGCGATAACCTCGCCGCGGTCGACAGTCTCGCCTTCCTGCTTGTACCAGCGGACGACGGTGCCTTCCCGCATATCGTATCCCATCTGGGGCATGACGACGTTAGTAGCCACGATGTTCTCCTGTGGGTTTCGGGTTCAGGGGTAGCGACGGACCGATGCCGCCGGTCAGGTTCAGGCGCCGTTGACCATCTTACGCGCGGCGGCGGCGACTGACTCAGGACTGGGAATGGCCTGCTGTTCGAGCGGGAAAGAGTACGGCATGGGCACTTCGGCGCCAGCGACTCTGCCTACCGGAGCGTCCAGGTACTCGAAGGCTTCTTCCTGCACCTGGGACACCAGTTCGCCGGCGAAACCGCCCATGCGGGTGGTTTCCTCCACCATGAGAGCGCGGTGCGTTTTCTTGACCGAGGTCACCACCGTGTCCATGTCCAGCGGACGCAAGCAGCGCAGGTCGATCACATCGGCCTCGATGCCTTCGCGGGCGAGGATATCGGCCGCCTGCCCAGCGACCAGCGCCATGCGAGAGTAGCCGCAAAGCGTGATGTCGCTGCCGGTGCGGCGGAGGTCGGCCTGCCCAATGGGGATCCGGAAATCGCCGCTATCCGGGGCCTCTCCGCGGGTACCGTAGAGCAGAATATGCTCCACGAACATGACTGGATCGTTCAGCTCGCGGCAGGAGCGGAACAGGCCGATAACGTCCCGGGGGGTGGAAGGGGTGACGACGGTAAGGCCGGGCACCGATGCGTACCAACCCTCGAATGATTGTGAGTGGGTCGCTCCGACCGAGGCTCCGGCGCCGGTGACGGTGCGGACGATCAGAGGTATCGAGAACTGGCCGCCGGACATGTACCTGATCTTGGCGGCGTGGTTCACGATCTGGTCCATGGCCAGCAGGCTGAAGTTGATGGTCATCAGCTCGACAACGGGTCGCAGGCCGGCCATGGCCGCACCGACCCCGGCGCCGACGATGACCGATTCGGCCAACGGGGAATCCTTGATTCGGCGCTTGCCGTACTGCTCCCAAAAACCCTTGGTGACGGCGAAAGCGCCTCCGTAGGGGCCAATGTCCTCGCCCATCAGGAAGACGCGGTCATCCTGGTCCAGGGCTTCTCTGAGAACCGACGAAACGGCGTCGCGATATGTGATGACCGACATGATGGTTCCTTTCGCCTGAAGTGGGTGGTGTTACGCGGGGATACCTTCAGTCGGTCGATCAGTGTACACATCGTCGTACAGGGAGGCGGATTCGGGCCACGGAGACGATTCGCCATACTCAGCGGCGACGACGACCTCTTCGTCTACGCTGGCGTCGATCTCCTCGAAATCCTCCACGGTGGCGATGCCTTCGTCGGTGAGCCATTCGCGGTATCGGGGGATTGGGTCCTGACCGGCCCAATAGCTGACCTCATCCTGAGGGCGATAGTCCGCCGGGTCCGCAACGGAATGGCCACGCAGGCGGTAGGTACGGGCGACGACGAAAGCAGGGCCGCTGCCGGAGCGGACCTCGGCATTGATCTTCTGCATCAATGCCCGGACTTCCAGCACGTCGTTGCCGTCCACCTCGTAGCGGGACATGCCGTAGGCGGCGGCCATTTCGTGCAGGGAATCCCACATGACAAGGGTTTCCTTGGACGAGGCGCCCATGCCGTAGAGGTTATGTTCACAGAAAAAGATGACGGGGAGGTTCCAGATGGCGGCCAGGTTCATCGCCTCGTGGAACTCGCCCTCGTTGACGGCGCCGTCACCAAAGAAGCACAGGACCACCTGGTCATCGCCGCGGTATTGCACCGCCAGGGCGAGGCCCGCGGCGATACAGAGTTGGCCACCGACGATGGCGTAGCCACCCATGAAGTTCAGGTCGGAGCTGAACAGGTGCATGGAACCGCCCTTGCCCTTGCTGCAACCGGTGGCCTTGCCCATGAGTTCGGCCATCACTTCGTTGCTGGTTATGCCGCGGGCAAGGGCCTGACCGTGGTCCCGATAGTGGGTGACAACGTAGTCGTCGGGACGCAGCGTGTTGATGGCCCCGACTGCGATAGCCTCCTCGCCGTTGTAGACGTGGAGGAAACCCTTGATGTTGCCTCGGGTGTACTGCCGCTCCGACTCTCGCTCAAACTCTCGTATGAGCTTCATTTGTCGGTAGAAACCGAGCAGGTCGGACTTGTTAAGTTCGGGGACGTCCGCTTTCAGCATATCCCTTCCTCAAATGGCAGATTTGAGGCGCCACACAAACGAAGGCGGCGCCATGAGCCAGGCTACATATGCAGGGCGCGGCCCTCAGCGTCGAGGGCGGCTTCGTGCACCATTTCGGCGACGCTGGGGTGGGCATGAACCGCCCAGCCCAATTCCAGGGTGGTGCCTTCCAGCAGGTGGGTCATCTGCAACTCCGCCAGAAGTTCGGTGACCTCGGGGCCGCACATGTGGCCTCCAAGCACCTCGCCCAAGTTGGCGTCGATGACCAGTTTGACCATGCCGTCGTTTTCGCCCATGGCGACCGCTTTGCCGCTGGCCTGAACGTTGAACCGGCCGATCTTCACCTCGTAGCCCTGTGCGATGGCCTGGGCCTCGGTGAGCCCGAAGGAGGCCACCTGGGGATGGCAGTAGGTGGCGCGGGGCATGAACGTGTAGTCCAACGGCTGGGTCTCTTCGCCAGCGATGGATTCCACAGCCGTGACGCCCTGGGCGGACGCGACGTGGGCCAGAGCCAACTTGCCGGTAACGTCGCCCACGGCGTAGATACCGGGAACGTTGGTGGCCATCTTGTCGTCGATGACGACGTACCCGCGTTCGGTGGCGACCCCAACGGCCTCTAGTCCCAGGTCCTCGGTGTTGGGCAGCACGCCGATGGCGACCAGCACCTTGTCAAACCGGGAGGTCTCGGTCACGCCGTCCTTGTCGATGGTCAGCGTCACGCCACTGGCGTCAGCCTGGGCATTGGTCACACCGGCTCCGGTGACCATCTTGATGCCGTGGCGATTGAACGCCCGCTCGAGTTGCTGGCAGATTTCCTCGTCCTCGTTGGGCACGATATGGGGCAGCAGTTCGATGACCGTGACCTCGGCTCCGTACATGCGGTAGATGTAGGCGAACTCGACGCCGATGGCGCCGCCGCCGACGATGGCAATCGAACCGGGCACGTCCTCGGCAACTATGCTCTCACGGCTGGTGATGATGCGCTCGCCGTCCACCGGAAGCGGGGGAATGCTTCGAGGGCGCGCGCCGGTGGCGATGATGATGTTGCGGGCGGAAATCCGCGAGTTCTGCCCGTCCGGGCCAGTGACCTCGATTGCGTTGGGCGCGACGATGCGGGCATTTCCCGAGATGCTGTCGACGCCGTTTTTGCGGAGCAGGAAATCGACACCACGGGTCATGCGGTCAACGACCTGTCGGCTGCGCTTCATCGCGACGCTGTAATCAGCGTGGAAATTGTCGAACTGCAGCCCGAATTGGTCGGCGCGATGGACATAGGAGACGATCTCGGCGTTTTTGAGGAGGGCCTTCGAAGGGATGCAGCCCCAGTTGAGGCAGACACCGCCCAGCGCTTCTCTCTCGACCAGGCAGGATTTGAGTCCCAACTGACCGGCTCGAATGCCGGCCACATAGCCGCCGGGCCCGCCGCCAATTACTGCTACGTCATACTCCGAGACGGTCGTCATCTATCATTCCGGAAAGGTGGATTGTTCGAGCGTATCGCGCCCTGTATGTGGCTTGCACCGCTACTACGGGGGCTGCGCGCGGACTTGGGCATTATAGCGGGGGCACTGGACAGCGGCAAGTTGCGACGAGTCCGAAAGCGGCCGCCCCCTCCGGAATGAGAGCGCGGCCGATTGCCACGGGCAGGGCCCGTTTCAGAGGTGTTTCCGGCGGGTCAGGACGGGCGCTCCCGGCGTTCGATCTCGCGTTCCTCGGCCTTGTGGCGCAACGGCCGACCCTTGTCCGGAGTGGGGTCTTTCACCTCGCCGTATATGGCGCGGCCTTCGTGGTCCTCGGGAAGATGTTCGGTGATAGGCAGACCTGCCTCATTCACGAACAGCAGTCAATGGCAGTACTTGTAGATCTGCATGTCATCGCAGGCGCAGACCCAAGTGCGATGCTTGACCTCCTCCGTCTTGTCCGGATAGAAGCGACACGGGCAGAGCGGGCGACCGATCTCGTCGACATTCTGGGCCAAACCCAAAATCACGGCCTCGGCCACGCCCTCTTCCGGATGCGTGAATGTGCCTGATTTATTGCAGTATCGCTCTACGAACAGGCGCATCCTGTCTACTGATTTTTCACTGGGCTGGTCGGCCAATTGGTGCCTCCTCAATTTATCGGGTCATTCCGGCGGCCAAATTTACGATTGGCGGCGTGGTTAGTGCTTCAATGGTATTCTCATCTACAGATTTCTGCAATGCAGGACACAGGTGCCCCCGGCGCGGTCAGGCTCGGGTTCAGTCGCGGAGGACGACGTCACCGCGGTCCGCTTTCGATCAGAGTACGAGGAAATGGTGGGGTGTTTGGCGTTCTGATAGAATGGACGAACCCACGTGGAGACGGAGCAACATGCGCATTGCGGGACTTGGCCTGACCGAACTACTGATCATCCTACTGGTTGTGCTGCTGATATTCGGCGCCTCCCGGCTGCCAGGCGTGGGCTCCGCGCTGGGCAAGGGGATACGATCGTTCAAGACCTCGGTGACGGGGGAGGACGACAAGCCGACGGCGGACCGTAGCGCCTCGGAGGAGCCGCGCCCCTAGGCGTCGCAAGAACACCAGCCGAACTCGCGGGCTCGCCTATGGCGAGCCCGTTTTGTTGTCCGTTACTCGCTGGCGGGTTCGGCGTTCAAAGCTGAGTGCGCCCGGTTGCGCCGGCCGGCCAGACGGGCAAGCAGCACGCCGACCTCGTACAACACGATCAGTGGACCGGCGACGATGGCCTGGTTCAACGGGTCGATGGTGGGCGTAATCGCCGCCGCCAACACAAAGGCGATGACCAGCCAAAACCGCCGGAAGCGCGCGAAGGTGCGGGCGTTCACCACCCCCAGGACGGCCAGCACGTACATGATCAGGGGCGTCTCGAAGGACAATCCGAGCCAGAACAGCAGACGGATCATGATATTCACGAGGTTGCTGATGCGGATGAGAGGATCCGCAACCTCGCTGCCGAACCCGATGAGGAAGCTGAGGGCCGGCGGGATCATCACGAAATAGCCGAACGCCATGCCGGCGACAAAAGCCAACAACGCGGCGGGCAGGAACGAAAAGAGAATTCTGCGCTCCCGGGGCGTCAATCCGGGGGCAACGAAGCGAATCGCGTTGTACAGGATCACGGGTAAGGCCAGGACGAAACCGCCCACGAGGGAGAGCCGGACGGTGATGCTCAGAAACTCGGTGACCTCGGTGCGAACGGGTTTGAATCCACCCGTCTGTTCAGCTGAGGCGGCGGACTTGAACACACCGAGGTTGAAGTCCTGGTAAAAGCGGAGCGGGTTGACGCTGTCTGTGGTCGCGGCGTGCTGTGCGGGCCACAACAGCACGCCGTAAATTTCCTGGTAGAAGTAGAAGCAGACCGCCGTGCCGACGAGCAGCGCCAACACGCAGACCAGCGCGCGGGAACGCAGTTCGCGGAAATGCTCCCGCAACGGCATCGACTGACTCATTGGGAGAGGATCTAGCGTTGGTCCGAAGGCTGCGCAGCGGTTGGGTTGTCGGCGTCGTCATTCTGGGCCGCCAGGTGAGGCGGCGCGGGCACCGGATCAGTGGGCGGTGACGGTTGGGGCGCTGGACTTGCGTTTTCGCTGGCCCGGCCGCCGCGCTCATCAAGCGAGGCGGCGTCCATGATTTCGGTGAAAGTTCGCCGGGCCTCGCGGGTCATGCGACCGATGGTGCGGGCCACCTCTACGGTCTTGCCGGGGCCGAGGGCGATGAGGGCCACGGTCAAAATGACCAGGAGCTCCATGGTGCCGATACCGAAGAAGTTCACGGTAGCGTGTCCGCCGCGATCAACAGGAGGCCGGGCGCAGCGCGCAGGGCACGGTGCATCCCGCGGGTACCGTCATGGAGGTGCCATCCGGCAGCACGCACCCCATCTCGGCCAGGGTGTCCACCACCCGGCATGCGGGCAGACCCATCACGTTGGAGTAGCAACCCGACAGCAGGGAGGCCGGCCTGAAGTCCGTATCCTGGATGGCGTATGCGCCGGCCTTGTCCATTGGAGTGCCGCTGGCGATGGACTGCTCCATCTCCGCGTCCGTGAAGTCCCGCATCTGTACGTCGGCGGCGTTGGAGTCGGTAATGCAGCGGCCGGTGGCCGCGTCATAAACGGTGAAGCCAGTGATCACCTGATGCGTCGTGCCGCGCAGGCGGCGGAGCATGGAACGAGCCTCGGCGGCGTCCGCGGGTTTGGCGATGGACTCGCCATCGAGAACCACCGTGCTGTCAGCGGCAACGTAGTATCCAGACTGCGGGGATTCGGTTTGGGCCACCGCCAGCGCTTTCTCCCGCGACAGCCGGCGCACCATCTGCTCGGGGGTTTCGCCGGGCTCCGGGTCTTCCGGTATTTCGGACGGCGCGACGCGGAAATCGATGCCCAGTCCGGACAGCAGTTCTCGGCGCCGGGGAGACGCGGATGCAAGCACTATTTCCGCAGTAGCCGGTTTCGCCAGCAGGGTCACGACGCACTCCACGTGATGAGTTTGCGGGAACATGTCCACGGGTTGAACGGACTCAATTCGGTAGCCCCGGCTCAGTGTACGCAAATCCCGGGCCAGGGATTCTGGGTTGCATGACACATACGCGACGCGGTGGGGTCGCTGGGTCAGGAGAGCATTGAGAACCGCCGGTTGACATCCGGAACGGGACGGGTCGAGGATCACCGCGTCGGGCGCGAGTTCCATGCCCGGAAGGACCTCTTCGACTTTGCCGGTAACCAATTGAATGTTGGCGTGGCCGGACGCGTTGACCTCAGCATCGGCGATCGCCGCGGTAGATTCTTCAACGGCAATGACGAGGCGAGCCCAGGGAGCCAGCAGGACGGCGAAGGTTCCGACGCCGGCGTAGGCATCGACAACAACTTCTTCACCGGTCAGTTGCAGCGCGTCCTTGACCAACTCGGCCAATTGTGCTGCCTGCCACACGTTGACCTGGAAAAACGACGGTGACGCCACCTGGAACTCGTGGCCGGCTACGGATTCGCGATAAGTCTTCTGCCCGGTCTGGACCGAGACCTCAGAGCTCTTGAGCGTGGGCTGGACGAGGTAATCACCGGTGTCGGGGGAACATCGGATCGCCAGTTGCGACGTTTCAGCGCACCGCCCCTGCAGCTGGGCCAGGATGTCGTTGACGCCGTCGTGCATCAACATGCAACGATCGATGCGCACAAAACGGCGGCGCTCCCGATGAGTGAATCCAAGGTTGCCGCTCTCCCGCCAGATGTTGAACCGGGCGTGATTCCGGTAATGGAACCGGCGCGGTGACGCCAGTGTCGGGCGGACCTCCGGGTCGTGAAAATTTCCCACCCGCTCCAGGGCACCGCGCACAATGTCCGTTTTGACCGCCAGTTGCGCGTCATAGTCGACGTGCTGCCACTGGCATCCGGTGCATTGGCCGAAGTATTCGCAGGGCGGTTCCACCCGGAGTTGCGACGGGGTAATCACCCGAGTCACCTGGGCGGCGACGTACTTCCGGCGAACGGCGACGATTTCGGCCTCGACTCGCTCGCCGGGAATGCCTCCGAACACGAAAACGTCCGACCCGGCGTGGGAGGCCATGGCCTCTCCGAGACGACCCCACGCGTGTAGGTCCAGCTCAACGATATCGCCGCGCTGAACTGGGACCGATTCGTTGACTGGTGCGGTCGAGGTCACGGGAAATATACTAACATTTATCAGGGCCGCGGGGCCCATCCAGCCTGCACGCCAAAGGTAGCCGCTGATCGCGGCGCCGCGCGTACCCGCCCGATTGCATGCTGTGTTGATGCACATCTCCATACCGCCGAACGGGTCGGGCTCAGAGCGCGGGCAGGTCTTCGGCGGAACCGAGTTCGGTTGACCACCCCAGAGGCGGGGTATAATATTGCCGACATCCCGGCCGGCTAACGTGACGGCGGATGCTGCTTGCGGTTACGGCTACATAGCGATTCAGTCTGGAGGAATTAGAATGCCCGAACCAATCGAAGTGAACGGAGAAAACTGGCAAAGCATCGTGATGGACTCGGATCTGCCGGTAATGGTGGACTTCTGGGCGGAATGGTGCGGGCCCTGCAAGATGATCGCTCCCGCCGTGCACGACCTGGCGCTGGAGTATGAAGGTAAGCTCAATGTGGCCAAGCTGGACGTGGACAACGCGGGGGACATCGCGACGCGGTACGGCATCCGCAGCATTCCGGCCCTGATTTTCTTCAAGAACGGACAGCCGGTCGACCAGGTAGTGGGCGCGCAGCCCAAGCCGGCACTGAAGCGCAAGATTGACGCGGTGCTGGAGAGCTAGTCCGGCCAGTGTGGGAGTGGATGGGGCCCGGTGGCTCTTGCGGACTTCAAATCCGTTATGCCTCGTGACGAGCGGGGTAGGTGGGTTCGACTCCCTCGCACTCCCGCCAACATCTAACTGAAAACCCCTGAAAATCGGCCCGTTCCTACTCGATTTGAGTAGGGGCGGGCTATTTTTATGTCTGTACACGTCCGGGGCTGTCTGCTAAAATCCGGGTGTCTTTGTACAAAACTAAATGTACAAAAGGGAGTTGTACAAAATGCCAGTGAAAGACAAACTGCTGACGGATCGGGCAATTCGGAACGCGAAACCCGGAACCCATAACGACGGCGACGGGCTGACGCTCCGCGTCGGCAAGGGCGGCAAACGTTCCTGGGTGCTGCGCTACACCTGGGACGGGAAACCCGCCAATCTCGGATTGGGCGCCTATCCCAGCATCGGGCTGAAAGACGCCAGGGCGATGGCCGCAGACAAGCGAGCGCAGATTGCCGACGGCGTGAAACCGGAAGGCGCGAGGGCCGTCACCGCCGCCAAACGACCCGAACCCGCCGCGCCGACGTTCCGCGAAATCGCGGCGCAGGTAATCGAGTTTCGCCGGCCGAATTGGAGTAGCGAACGCCACGCAACCCAATGGACCGAATCGCTGACGCTCCACGCCTACCCCGTCATTGGAGACACGCCCATAGCCGAAATCACCAGCGGCGACGTGCTAGCGATGCTGACACCGATCTGGAATGACAAGCCGGAGACCGCCACGCGGGTCAAACAGCGGGCGCAGGTGGTTTTCGACTTTGCCATTGCCGCCGGCCTACGCCACGACAACCCCGTTGCCGCCGTCGCGCGCGCCCTACCGCGCCGACCTCGGCTGAAAGAACATCATCCCGCCCTGCCTTATGCCGACGTGCCAGCGGCAGTCGCGGCGATCCGGCAGTCAACCGCCAACCCGTCAACCCGCCTTGCACTCGAATTCGTGATCCTCACGGCGGCGCGGGCCGGTGAAGTCCGGGGCATGACGTGGTCGGAAATTGACGGCGACGTGTGGACCGTTCCGGCTACCCGTATGAAGATGCGGCAGGCGCATCGGGTTCCGCTATCCGGCGCCGCCCTTGACGTTCTGCGGCAGGCGCGAGATTCCAGCGACGGCGACGGGTTGGTATTCCCCGGTAGCAAGGGCAACCCACTGAGCAATATGGCATTCACGATGCTGTTGCGCCGCCTGGACCTTGACTGCGTAACGCACGGGTTCCGCGCCAGTTTCCGATCATGGGCTATGGAGCAACCCGGCGTCGCGTGGGCCGTCTGTGAGCGCGCCCTGGCACACCGGATCGGCGGCGCGGAAGTCGAAGCCTACGCGCGGGGTGACCTATTCGAGCAACGGCGAATATTGATGACTGCATGGTCGGAATTCGTCGCAAACCAGCAAAAGGATGATTAGACTTGTTTTCGTCCGGGGCGATTTGCTATCATCCGGGTAGCCTAACGCCCTGGAGGGACGAAATGATCCAAATGCTGCGAATGGAGGAAGTGATCGAGCGCACGGCGCTCAGCCGGAGTGTCATCTACGAAATGATGAATGCCGGCGAATTCCCTGCGGCCGTGAAAGTCGGGAGAAAAGCGGTCCGATGGCAGGCGGGCGAATTAGACGAATGGCTGGCGAACCGTCCCCGCGTCGGCGACGTGGCCCCGGCCGGCGCATAAAAATGCCCCGCCTTGGTGATAGTGCACCAGCGGGGCAATGTCACAGAGTAGCCTAACACCCTGACGACACCATGATGATACCCAGTGCTGCGCATAAGTGTCAAGCGAGATTGCGGGCAATTGTGCCCCCCCGTCCCTCGCGCGCGCTTAAGCGCCTGGGCGCGCGCTTTAAGCGCCCGTGCTTAAGCGTGCGCTTCCCCTCCCCCCTCCTACGGACAAGGCTTTTAAGAAGCCTTGTCCGTAGGGGAAGCGGGAAGGAAAGGAAAGGGCAGCAGCATGGTGGCGTCACTCCCTGGAGTGACCATGATCGCCGAAACGTGCCGCGACTGCGGCAACCCGAAGAATCACGTTTGGATACTGGACCGCAACTGGAACCGCACGCGGAAATTCCCAATTTGCCACCGCGATCTGCCGGACAATTCCGAGATTGTGGAAGAACCAGACGCGCTCACGTTCCCCGAACCGGACGCTATGGACATTCGCGCTGACGTCGAACAGGTGCTAGCAGACCTGGATGTTGAACTCGTGGACGCCGACCTGTGCGTTGACTGCGGCCTGTATCCGCCGCAACCGGGTTACGATAGCGGACGCTGTATCGCCTGTGCCGCGTTTCCTGGCCGACAGCCGGGCATTTGCTCGGCTTGCAAGGAACCTATCACCAAGGCGCGCGAACCCAACAAATACGCTTGGTGCAAGCCGTGTATGCGACAGCGCCGGCGTGAGCGATCCCAGCGCAACACCGCGAACCGGAGGTAACACCATGCCGTGCTGCGATCACGGTTACGCCGTAGCCCACGCCGAACTGCGTGAGTGGACTCCAGACGCTCACGCCTGGGATTGCGACTGCGAACCCTGCATATCCGCGCGGGCCGTCTTGCGCGCCGTCAAGTTGGCGGCGACGCTCAACCAGCTCGACGTTTCGATGCTCGAATACTTGGAACGCGCTACACGCTGGCGCGAAGTTGAGGACGACACCCATGCCTGAAACTGCCACCAATCCCACGCCTGAGCCTACGCCTGAGCCCCGACGATGCGCCGGCGCGAACTGCCCGAATGCAGACGGTCCTTACGATTCTCCGTTGGTGCTCGCATCCGACGACAACCTGTACTGCGCTCACTGCGTACCGCAATCGCCGGACGTGCGGAACATCATCGGCGATGCGCTCGCGGAATTTGGCGACAGTTTGCCACGCAACTTCTGACGCCGCCGTATGGGAACCCGCCGGAACTTCCGCCGGCGCCTGTAGGCCGTTGGGGTGCCCAGACCGTGTAAAAGGCTTTTATCTTGACCGCCTGGCCCACGCTGCTAGCGTTTCAAAAAAGGTTCATGCGGGCCGTCGCGGACCCGTCGATAGACACCGTTTGTCTGAGCGGTCCGCGCGGGCTGGGAAAAACGTTTTTGGCCGGGATGCTGCTATCGCATGGGCTGACGCCGGGCGATCCGTTGCACCAGCCGGGCAAGGAATACATCTTGGGCGCGTCGAGTCTGGAACAAGCGCGGATGACCTATGCCTACGTTCGCAACGCGCTGGAACCGGAGGGCACGTATCGCTGGATTGACAGTGCGACGCGGTTGGGCGCAACGCACCGGCCCAGCAACACGAAATTGCGGGCAATCAGCAGCAACGCGAAAACGGCGTTGGGCCTGGTGAACGTGCCGCTAGTCTGCCTTGACGAGCCGGGCGCGCTGGAAAACACGGGCGGCGCGGCGCTCGCTGACGCGCTATTCACGGCGCAAGGCAAGCCGGGGTCGAAACTCAAATTGGTGCTGATTGGCACGCTCGCGCCGCAAGGCATACCGGGCCATTGGTGGCACACGCTGATAAACCGCGGATCGGTGGGCAGCACGTGGGTTGAATGTTTCCAGGGGCGCGCGGATCGCTGGGATGATATGCGGGAGATCGTGCGGGTCAACCCGTTGGCACGGATAGATCCGGGGTTCCGGGCCAAGTTGCGCGAGGAACGCGACGCGGCGCGGTCGGATACCAGGTTGCGGGCGCGATTTTTGAGTTACCGATTGAACCTGCCGGCGGGCGACGAAAGCGAGATGCTGCTGACGGTTGACGACTGGCAACGGGCCATCGCTCGCGAACCGGGTGAACGTGTGGGCCGGCCGATCTTTGCGGTTGACTTGGGCGCGGGGCGGGCCTGGAGCGCGGCGGTTGCGATCTGGCAGTCTGGCGTAGTCGATTGCATCGCCGTCGCGCCCGGCCTGCCCGATCTGGCGGCGCAAGAAAAGCGAGACAACGCGCCGGCGGGGCTGTACCGGCGATTGGCCCAGCAGGGCGCGCTAATGGTTGCGGACGGGTTGCGGGTTCAACCGCCGGCGATGTTGATGGACCTGGCGGCGTCGCGTTGGGGCGAACCGGAATTCATTCTGTGTGACCGGTTCCGCGTCAACGATCTTATGGACTGGAATGAAGGACACCGGATTCCGATCCTGCCGCGTGTCAGCCGGTGGTCGGAAAGCAGCAGCGACATTCGGGGAACTCGCAAGATCGTGAAGGACGGGCCGCTATCAGTCTGCCCGGACGCGCTGGGATTGTTGACGGCGAGTCTGGCGATTGCCAAGGTTCAGAATGACGACGCGGGCAACGTGCGGCTGATAAAGCGGGGCGCGGGCAATTCCGCGCGGGATGACTGCGTTAGCGCCCTGGTGTTGGCCGGTGGCGCTTATGATCGGGCGCGTGGGCAATGGCAGTCGGAACCCGCCGAATACATCGGTATCGTAGATTGAGCGCGCTTACTCCGAAAGGACCGGCCTGGAATGCAGCGCGGCGCGCGTGTTTCGAGCGCGACGAATTCGCGTGCTGCGAGTGCGGACGGCCCGGCAAACTGGAATGCCACCACATCGTCAGCATGGAAAACGGCGGCGCCGCGCTCGAATTGGAAAATCTCCGGACACTTTGCAAGGATTGTCACATCGAGGCCCACCGGCCACCCGTTGACGCGGCGCAAGCGGCGTGGGATGCGCTGGTAGCCGGGATTGTCAAGGATCATTAGCCCGTAGATACGCGAACGCGCGTTTTGCTACGCTGGTAGCATGGTAACGACAAGGGGCGATGCTGCGCCGGTGCTGCGCCGGTTGGTTCGCGTTTCAGGGTTCCGCGATCAAGCGGACCTGCCGCTACGAGTGTGGCGGTTCCCCGTGTTTTACAAGGCGTCTTCGTTCGCATTCGATAGCGGAACGGGCGCGCTGACGCTGAGTCCGACGTTCAATCCGAACGGAGTCATGGGGGCGTTCGGCAATCCGTTCCGACCGTGGCCGATCTTTGGGTTGCAGCCTACGCTGGCATCCGAGTTGCGGGACATCGGCGCGTTGGTGTATTCGACTTTGACGGCGGATCGGCAATCGTTGACCCCACGGCCGGAGCTGGTCACGAATTTCGCGCCGGCGCGGGCCTACCTGTACGACGCGGCCGGAATCAATCCGGTAATCGAATGGGAGGTTGCGCCTGATACCTACTGGCAATACGTCGATCCGGTCACGGACCTAATCAACGCATGGGCGATCCGCATTCGCAGCGGGACGTTGGTGGGAACGGATTTCAACTTTGCGCAGTCTGCGGCGGGATACCTGGCATTCAACGGCATTCGAGACGTTTCGGCCGCCACCCGCTTCGAAAAGACCGTATGGGCGCGGATTAGCGAGATTGGCGCGCGTTCGACGCTGCAATCTCTTGGCGGGGGAACGCAGCAGACCGTCGTGCGGGAGACGGCAGCGCAGGCTTACGTCCGGTTCGACGTTGACCTGCTGGGCGCCGACATGTTGGTTGACGACCTGGGCCGGGAATGGGCAATCGAAAACGCCGACGCCGTGATGGACCGCCGCTATCTTGCGCTGGGGCTTAGCCGGCGCGAGTCGCGTTTCGATTACGACTGATGGTTGCTCGAATTGCAGCACGGATCGGGTTGCGCGCGGGAACCCGCGCGCTGGGACGGCTCGGCGGTGGCGGTGGCGGCGGTGGCGGTGGCCAGCGCGGTATCTCGGCGACCGTCAATTACAGCGGGTTCCTGTTTCGTCCCGCTTTCCCGCTGGAGGTAAACAAGATCGTCGAGCGGACGGTCGAATACCTGACCGCCCTAATCAACGACGCGGTTGTGCCCCGGTTGCGTGCCGTGACTCCACGGCGATCCGGCCGGCTGCAAAACAGCATCGTGGCGGAACGGGACGGGAACACAATCACGATTTTTGCCCGGTTCTACTGGTTTTGGCAGCAGGGGCTACAGGAACGTTACACGGAAATTTTCGGGGAACTCATTCAACCGCTTGCGCAAACCGCGCTCAATTGGGCCGTCAGAGACGTGCTAGGAGGAAGACCATGAATAAGGCCACGCCACTGATGCTGCGAATGTCGCGGATTAGGCAGCAACTGAACGAATTCCCGGATGACGGCGCGGACGCCGACCGCGACGCGCTGACGGCGGAATACAGCACCGTCGAATCGCAGTACAGGGCCGCGCTGATTCTGGACCAGGATGATCTGGCGAACGGCGATCCGATGACCGGCGGTGAGGGCAACGAAGTACGCGGCCTGCTGGGGCGCGTTGGCGTTGGCGACTATCTGTCGGCTGCGATGGCAGGGCGCACGGTTGACGGCGCGGCGGCGGAACTCCGGATGGCGTTGCTTGGCGAGGATGCGCCGGCCGAAATGATGCCGATTGACCTGCTGCTGCCCGAACTGCGGGGCGAACCCGGCACGCAGATGCGCGCCGACGCCGCCACAACGGTGACGACGGCAATTCAGGAAAACCAAAGCAGCATCGCCGGCCGGGTATTCAACATCGGTTCCCTGGATTACATCGGCGCGGACCGGCCCACCGTTCCGTTTGGGACCGCGACCTATGTGGCGCTCGCGACCGGCACAGACGCCGATGCGCGTTCGGAGGGTGTTGCTCAGGATGCGACGGCGGCGACGTTCACGACCAAGAGCATCAACCCGTCGCGCGTCGCCGCACGCTACCTTTTCGACAACATCAACGACGTGCGGATGCGCGGCACGTCCGATGCGCTGGCAACGGACCTACGCGGGGCCATCGCTCAGAAACTAGACACCGTGGGATTGAACGGGCAGGCCGCAGTCGCCAACACGTCGCCGGCCCTGGTTGGCATCATCGGCGGGTTGACCGATCCGACGGATCCGGGCGATACGGTGGCGTGGGATGACGTTTTGGACCTGTACGATCTGGCGGTTGACGGCAAATTCGCGCTCGATGCGAGTAGCGTGCGCGCCCTGGTGAACCCGGAGTCGTGGCGGTTCTGTCGGAAACTACAGGTTGCCACGTCCGGTCAACTGCTGCGCGACCTGCTGCCCGATGGCAGGTTCCGTATGTCCGCTGCCATGCCGGACACGGCGAGCGGCATTGCCACCGTGCTGACGTATCTGAGCGGGCCGGGCCGTGGGTTCACGCAAGCGGTGTGGCGCGGCGTGCGGCTGATCCGCGACGTGTACACCAAGTCCGCGGAGGATCAGACGGCGGTGACGGCCACCATTTACCTCGGGCAGGATATGGTGGATACGGCGCGCTACGCCCGGCGCGAGATCAAACTGACGTAATGGCGCGGATCGTCAACGAAACGCAGTACCGGGCCGCTGCTGACGGCGGCCTGGGTACGCTTGTCGGGCCGCTGGTTCGGTTCGGCGAAGTCGCGCCCAACACGGAACGCGGGCCGGAACGGATGTTGCCGGGAGTATTCGGGCCGGTGGACCGCGTGGACATCCGCGCGAACGTTATGCACCAGCGCGCTCGCGTTGTGGGCCGTTCCGTCCCCGGCGGCGGGCTGACGCTCACGCAAGATGACGCCGGGTATTACGGCGAACTGACGTTGCCCGAAACTCCGGAGGGGCGCGAGGCCGACGTAATGGCGCGCCGTGGCCTGCTGACGGGGTTTTCGACCGAGTTTGATCCGGTGACGGAATACCGGGGCGCAGACGGCGTTATCAACGTGCAGCGCGCCGCCCTGGTGGGATTGGGAGTCGTTGACATCCCGGCCTACCGTGGCAGCACGTTTCAGGTTCGGCAAGATGCGCTAGAGGAAAACATCCTGCTATCCGGGCCACCGGGAGCGGGCAAGTCGCAGCGCGCCGTCGAACTCCGGGCCGAAACGCCCGGCGCATACGTCGCGGATTTCCAGGAACTTTACGCAAGCATTCTGGCGATCCGGCGCGATCCGGCCACGGGGCGCTATCCCGAACGGGAACCCGATGATGCCTACGCGCTCGCGATGGCCGAATATATGCGCGTCGTGCTGATAAATCGTGCGGTGGCCGATGGGAACGTCGTCATAGCGACGAATTCCAGGGGCGCGCCGGAACGTCGTGAGCAACTGCTGACGCTGCTAGGCGGCGTAGGCCGGGCGCGGGAGGTTGTGATTGACCCCGGCCGGGCCGTCGTTACGCAACGTCTGGCGCGACCGGACGGAACGCTCAGTGACCAGTGCGGGCAGGCGCTATCGGGATGGTATGACGACGCGCCGGCCGTTCGCGCGGAACGACGGAGACGACGATGGCTGTGACGCTCACGGTTACGCAGTTGGCCGCACGTCTGCGGTTGGGAGACGGCACGACGGCGCCGCCCGAACCCGTCAACGGCATTCTGACCGAATACCTGGCCCTGGCAACTGACATCGTAGAGGAGTACGCCAACGCCGCCCCAGACGCCGCGCACAACGTCGCGGCGGCGCGGTTCTGTGGTTACGTGTATGACAGTCCGACTTCCTACGCCAACAACCTGTTTGCGAACGCGCTAGACAATTCCGGCGCGGCGAGCATCCTATCCCGCTACCGTGTGCGCCGCGCCACGATCATTGACGGCGACGCCCCGGCCGGAGGTGTCAACGTCAGCACGTTGGGGTTGGCGCGCGTGGCGACTGAGAACGTCAACATCGCGGCGGCGAACGTATGGGTTGCCACGTCGCTCGCCGTTCCCACGGCGGCGGTCATTGGGATTGAAATACTTTTCCCGGACGGGACTACCAGCGGCGTTCAGTTGCAGCGCAACATCTTGCCTATGGACCCCCCGGTTGCGGCCGGTGATCCTAGCGGCGGCGGATCGGAGTACGCCATCGGGCGGACGGCTGCAAACCGGATAGCCCTTGCGTCTGACGTAACCGGGACGCATACCCTGACGCTATGGACGGTGGGCGTATGAAAATACCGATGACGGATTGGGAGATCGGGCCGCGTCACCAGGAACGGGCTAACTACACGGAACAGGCCATCGCCGCCGACGATCAATCCGTCAGCACGTCCCCGGACCTGGAAAACGCCACGGCGACGGGCATCGCGACTTTCTGCATTGGCCTATGGCAAGCCGGGTTCGCGTTGGCGGTGGCGGAACCGGCGCACGAGGCCGTCACGCCGGGGATCATGGCATGGATGGGCCGTCGTCTGTGCGCGAGCGGGAACGCCGTCGCGCTAATCGACGTGGGCCGTCGCGGACTGCGGTTGCAACCCGTCAGCAGTTGGGACATCGGCGGAAACTACCCGCCCGAAACGTGGCAATACCAGATTGACCTGCCCGGCCCGTCGCGCGTCACCAGCCGGCGCGTTCACGGCAACGGGCTGGTGCACGTGCGGATCGGAGCGGCAGACGCTACGCCGTGGCTGGGTTGTGGGCCGCTGAGGCAGGCCGGACTCACCAGCCGGGCCATCGCGCGCGCCGAAACGCGACTCGGCGACGAATTGGGCCAACGGACGGGTTCGCTGATTCCACACCCTGACGACGCCAAAAAGGACACGCTTGACGGGCTAAAAGCGGACTTGGGCAAGATGCGCGGCAACACGTTACTCGCTCCCACGATGGCGCGGAACTGGACCGCCAGTCAGGGCGCGGCGCAATCGGCCGGGGCGGGAAACGACTGGCAACCGCGACGGTTGGGCGCGAACGTGCCGCCGGGCAACGTGGAGGCCCGAAACGCCGTCGCCGTTGACGTGGCGCTGTCGTGCGGCGTTCCGCCGGGGCTGGTGCGCCCGGACGCCGGCGGCACGGCGGCGCGGGAGTCGTGGCGCCAATTCGTGCACGCCACCATCGCGCAATACCTGGATGTCGCGGCCGAGGAACTAACGGACAAACTGGAAACGCCGATCCGGTTGAACCCGCGACGGCTGACGGGCGGCGGCGACCTTACGGGGCGCGCTCGCGCGTATCAGTCGCTCACTGACGCCGGGTTTGATCCGGCGCTGGCCGCTACGCTGACGGGTTTGGAGTGACTGGTGCGGCGACGCAAGCGGCATGGCGGCAACGCCGGCTTGACGCTGGCCTATGTACACGCTGCGGCAAGGCGGCGCATTCGCCGGGGCTCGTTACGTGCGCTGACTGCCGGCAGAAACACGCCGCCGGACAGAACCCAAACCGCCACAGGGGAACCGCCGCGCAACGCCGGGCGGCTGGCCGGCGCAACGAACGGGCGCGGCGCAAGCGACTCGTAAAGGCTGGGCTGTGCCAGCGTTGCGGGCGCGTTCCGCCCGTTCCTGGATATGTGGCCTGTCTCCCTTGCAAAAAGCAGGCGTGGGCCAGCGGTATTCTGAGCCGGGACCGCCGGGGCGAAATCGACTACGGCGGCATCGACGGGCGGATTGATCCGGCGTTTCACCCGGCGAATGACCGGAGCGGGTTGGCGGAACGCGAAACGGCCGCCGGCGCGGACAAGTCAACGCGCTGACGGCCTAACGAGGTCGCATGACGATGCGACGGTTTCAGCATAGCGGTTGCGCGGCGGCCGTTTCAACCCGGCGTTGACCCGCTCCAATATGTACAAAACTTTGTACAAAACCGCCCCAACCAGCAGGCGAAAACCCCTATTTGAGCACGAATAAAAGCCAGATGGTTTACCTCGCACTCCCGCCATAACCTAACTAGCACACCTTGGAACTCGTCCCGTTTTCTGCTTGATCTGAGCAGGAAACGGGGCTTTTTGTTGTGCTCATCCGCCAAGGCGCTCATGCTCAAAACGCCGGGAAACTATGCCGGTGGCCACGGGTTGACCATTCTGGACGTGCGTGGCAGCAATTGCGACCCGGACAAAACGGTGGGTGGGAGTGATATTCGTTTTGGCGGGTTGCGCAAGGTTGGCCCGTGGGCAATCCGGCCCAGGAGGTTGCCAAAACCAGCGGGGAAATAACTTGGGCCGCACGTGCGCACGTGCGGCCCAAAAACCTTGCCAAGTGAGGGCTCCTACCCCGCCGCGACCCCATCGGTCAGTATCACTCCCGAATCGAGCAAGGTCTGGTAGCGGCTCCCCAGACCATGTTCGTCCAGAATCTCCCGGGCATGGGCGCCAGGCTTGGGAGCAGGTATGCCCGGGCGCACCGGTGTGCGCGACAGTCGCGGCGCGGGGCCGCAGGTGGTCACCGGTCCCAAATCGTCGTGCTCCCGGGTGAGACTGAGGCCATGGGACTCGACCCAGGGATCGGTCATCAGATCCCTGACGTTGGTGATGACCCGCTGCGCGCCGACGCCGGCGGCGGCAAGTCGCTCAACCCAGGAGGCTACGCTATTCCCCTGGAACCGCTCTTCCAGCGAAGACGCCAGGGCATCTCCCCGCAGAGAGTCGATGCCGGAGAGACCATCCAGGCCGGACAGCGCTGACAGGGCAGAGTCCGGGGCGCCGACGAAGAACCAGCCGTCACTGGCCTGGTAGGCCCGATGCAGCGGACCGGTGCCCAGGGCGTCCTGCCCGCTGGTCTCGTTCCACTCCTTGCCCTCGTAAAGCTGCATGAAGGGCGACTGCAGCGTCATGGCGGTGTAGGCAAGGGCGGAGTCGATGTGCTGGCCCTCGCCGGTGCGCTGCCGGTGCAGCAGGGCCAGGGCTACCCCGTAGGCGCCCATGAAACCCGTGCCGTAGTCGTTCACCGGATTGGGCTGCGACTCGGGCGTGCCGTCACCGCCGAAGCGGCGGGTCATTCCGGCCGTGGCCTGGGCAAACCCCTCGTGGCCGGGGCGCTCCGCCCAAGGACCGATGTGGCCGTAGGCATTCAACGAAGCGTAAATGATGTCGGGCTTGCGCTTTTTCACCTCGTCGTAACCCACGCCCAGACGCTCCAGGCTGCCGGCCCGGTAGTTCTGGGCCACCACGTCGGCATCCTCCAGCAACTTCCAGAAAACGTCGCGCCCTTCTTCGGACCGCAGGTCCAACAGGATGCTGCGCTTGCCCCGGTTGATGTCGTTGTGCCGGGCCACGGTGGAGCCGCGCCTGGGGTTATCGATCTTGATGACATTGGCCCCGTACTCGGCCAGCGTCCGGCCCATGGTCGGGCCGGCCAGGATGATGCACAGGTCGAGCACCTTCACCCCGTCAAGGGCGGCACGCATGGCGTCCTGGTTATCCGGCGCCTTCGCGGCGGGGCGCGGCTTCAACTCGGCAAGAATTTCCTCCCGATGCTGGTCGGGAGCGGGGGCCGGTGCGCGCACCCGGCCCGGAGTCAAAGACATGCGGGCGTTGATTCCCGGCTGCAGCATCTTGCCGTAGGTGGGGTCGTCAACTTCCACCACCATCTGGGAGGCCCGGGCGTGGGGATGGTCAAACCACTCGGCGCTGGTGCGGCAGACGGCGCCTTCGCTGCCCGCCTCGGCAATGAGGTCCTCCCATTCCTGTGCAGTTCGAGTCAGGAAGAGATCATTGATCCGCTGCTCGGCCTCGGCGCGGAATTTGGGGGCGTCCAGGGGACGGTCGAAGTCGGTAAGACCCTCGTCATCCCACGATGTGATCCCGGCGGCTTCAACGAACTGCCGGAAGTTCTGGTTGCCGGGGCCGCCGAATCGCACGTACTGGCCGTCGCTGCACTGGAAGATGCCGCCCCACAATTCCTGTAGCGTAGGGATGGACGGCGGGGCGTTGTGCACTCGCACGCCGAAACGCCCGATGGACTGGAACATGCTGTCAAACAGGGGGACTTCGATTCGTTGCCCCACGCCGTCGCGCTCCCGGGCGTTCAGGGCGACGGTGATGGCTACCACCGACTGAAAGGCCCCATAGACCGAAGCGATGGGAATGGCCGTGTAGACCGGGCGGGGGCTATCGGCGTTGGGCGGGCGGAAACTGGCGGATGCCGCTCCCACAATCCCCTCGTAGGCCGGCATGGCCGCCCGGGGATCGTCCGACGCAAATCCGGGGATGGAGCAGTAAACCAGGCTCGGGTTGTCCCGGGTCATCTCCTCGGGTCCCAATCCCAACCGGTCCATGGTTCCGGGACGGAAGTTCTCGACCACCACGTCGGCACTCTGGATGAGGGAGCGGGCAGTGGCCGCGTCACCCGCATTTTTGAGGTCCAGGGTAATGCTCCGCTTGCCCCGGTTCCACGTTGAATTGGCCGGGGTTTTCCAGCGGGGCCCGCCGGGAGGGTCAACCCGCACGACGTCGGCGCCCTGATCGGCCAGCAACATGCCCGCCAGTGGGCCGGATATATATTGCCCGAAGTCGATTACCCGAATGTGTTCCAATGCTCCAGCCATGTTCGGACCGTCCACCTTGTTGGTCAAAGGATTATCTTGATCGATTGCGCGCACGCTAACATCGCGGGTATGAGCGGTCAACCGGCAGGGTTCAAGCGTGTGGACGCAACGCCCGTGGCGGCAGAGCGGTTCGTTGTTCACCCCGGGTCCCAAGATTGACCCTCTCGATATGGGTTACTATAATCGCCAACACCCACAGCAGTACCGGAACTTTGCCCACGCAACGGACACCGTGACTGCCACATTCACTGCGTACGTGAACCACTGCGTACGTGAGGAGGAGTTTCATGGTTGAACAGCAGGCAGCGGTACTGAGCCCCCAGGCTCTGATCGAGGAATTCGAGAAGAACGGCGTCACCCACGTGGTGACCATTCCCGACAGCGAGACCAACTACCTGTACGAATTGATGAAGGAAGAGCCCTGGATGGACATCGTTCCCGCATCCCGGGAAGGTGAGACCTTCGGTGTGGCTCTGGGACTGCTGGTCGCCGGCAAGACTCCGGTGGTCCTGATCCAAAATACGGGCATGATGGAATCTGGCGACTCCATCCGGGGCATGGTCCTCGATGCCGGGTTCCCGCTGGTAATGGTGGTGGGCTATCGTGGCTGGAATCGCCACGGCGTCATAACCGACTCGGCAGCCACTTACACCGAGCCGTTCCTGAATGCCTTCCGCATCAACTACTACTTGGTGGAGCACGACGCCGACAGTGCCCGCATCTCCACGGCTTTCGAGGAGGCCCGGGCCACCAAGCGGCCGGTAGCCATCCTCGTGGGCGACGAGTACCACGGGTTCAATCGCTAGACGGATAACCATACGCCAAAAACTGCTTGATCCGTAGGCACCCCATCACCCGTAGCACGTCGTCTTGGGATGAGGCGTGATACGGAGCAAGAAAGACCCACCCAACGGAGGCAAAGTATGATTCAATCCCAGGACGTATTCCGAGTGTTCCAGGAGCACCGGGGCGAAGCTATCGTGATTCCCACCGGCACATCCGGTCGCCACTGGCGGGAATTCAGCACCAACGAGAACCGGGACCTGAACATGGGAGGCGCGATGGGCCAGACCACTTCGGCGGCCCTGGGGCTGGCGCTGGGTCTGCCTGACGAAAAGGTGGTGCTGTTCGATTCCGAAGGCGCGCTGCTGATGAACCTGGGGATACTGGCCACCATCGCCGGCAAGAAGCCGGAAAACTTCTGCCACATCCTGTTGGACAACGAATGCTACGCCACCACTGGCGGGCAACCGGTTCCCAACGCGCAGGAGATAAACTACGCCGGCATGGCCAAGGAATCGGGTTATACGAACGCCTACAGCTTCGACGATCTGGAAGAGTTTGCCACCAACGTGGAGCAGATCATGCGGGAAACCGGCCCGGTATTCGTCGCGATCAAAGTTGTGCCCGAGGTCGAGAACGAGCCAATCGGCATGCGCGTGCGCGTCCCTACCCGAAACCGCGCCGAGACCATTCGCGACTTGCGCTCGGAGTTGGGCATCAGCGACGGTTAGCGTCAATACCTGTCTCCGTTCAGTGGAATGAGCGGCAGAAAGGCCGGCGGAAAGTACCGCCAGGCTATTTTGTGACCGCTCTGGATGGCGGCAGGCGTCAGGTCAAGACCGCCGAGCGGACGCCGCCGCGTTGAAAATGGCCCCGAGGTGTATACCTCGGGGCTATTTCGTTATCCCCGTCACTCCGCAGGATCGGGATCCTCGGGATCCAATGGACCTGCGGCCATTTCCCGCTGCAGCTGTTCGCTCCAATTCTGCAGCCAGCGACGGAATTCATCCAAAGCGGGCGGGGCAATGTAGATCACCTCGATATCGCTGGGGAATTGCACCTGATGCCTTTCGTTGATGAGGAGCAGGCCGGTCTCATCTTCGCCCAGCGTGGTGTTGACGGCCTCTGCGACAAACTCATAGCGCCGGTGGTTGGCTTCACCAAACCATTCCTGGAGCCGCGATGCCACGGCGGGGCTCATTAAAGGCTGCATCAGGCAACGCTGCAGGTCCAGAGTCTCCGCCATAACCTCCATGGATTCGGTGGTTTCCAGGATCGCCCCGGCTTCGAGCAGGCTCGCAATCAATTTATGGCTACTCTGACCTGTGGCTTCCAGATAGCCAAGGCCCGCGTCACCACCCTCCGGGAGATTTTCGTGATAGACGTGGGTGATGCTGCCCAGGGCGTTCTGAACGGCCCGGACCTGAACATCCACCTGCTCCCAGTATCGCGCCAGGATGTCGACGCCTTCGGCCGGCGCCGAGTCCGTTGGGACTGCCAGGTGAACCAGGGGAGCCAGCAATAACTTGCGCTTTCCCTGGTAGTTGGCGGTCGGCGGACGCGTAATTCTGCCGAGTTCCTCCACCATGTCTGCTCTCCTCGCCCTGAAGATAATGGCCGCCATATAATACCCAGCGGCAGTGCCAGGGCCAAGACCACGCGTCGGGTTCTCCTTGTCCGATGGGTACCACTCTGCTAACCTTGCGACGCCGCCAGCGAGGATTTGATTTGACGTTACCGCAGCCCATCAAGGCATCCCTTTTCGTAACATGCATCGTCGACCAGCTTTATCCCGAGGTTGGGGTCAGCGTCGTGCGGGTGCTGAGGCGCGCCGGCGTTGAGGTTGACTTTCCCGAAGGCCAAACGTGCTGCGGCCAGCCTCTCTACAACTCCGGATATGTCAGCGAGGCGCGAAAACTGGCGGAACGCACGCTGAACGTCCTGGATGACGCCGAGCATGTGGTCGTGCCCTCGGGTTCCTGCGGCGCGATGATGCGGGTGTTCTACCTCGACCTGTTCGCTGACGACCCGGAACTGCTGGCCCGCGCCCAGGAATTGAGCCAGCGGGTGTACGAGTTCACAGAATTCCTCGTCGACGTCGTGGGATACGAGCCAGACGCAGCCGATCAATCCGCAGACGATCAACCCGAGCCCGGCCCTAAAGTTGCCTACCACCCATCCTGTCACCTGCTGAGAGAGATGGAGGTAACGAATGCGCCGCAACACCTGCTGGACACAGTGCCCGGAGTCGGGCGGGTCGATCTGCCGGACGCCGAGCAGTGCTGCGGCTTTGGCGGGACGTTCGCCATAAAGTATCCACACATCTCGGAAGAGATGCTGGCCGACAAGGTTGCGGCGGCGACCAGCAGCGGCGCGGATACCCTGACCGCGTGCGATATGGGCTGCCTGATGCACATCGGCGGCGCGGTCAGCCGTCAAAAATTGCCGTTCCAGGTGCGACACATCGCCCAAATCCTCGACGGCCAGGTCGGTTAGCAATGGCAGAAGTCGTTACTCGGCAGTTTGTGACCGCTTCCCAGGCGGCGGTGAAGGATACGCAACTCCGCCAGGCCCTCCGCCGCGCTGGAACGGGGTTCGATGGAACCCGGCGCGAGGCGATCGAAGAGGTTACTCCCGAGGTGTGGGAGGAATGGCGGGAGCAGGCGCGGCGGATCAAGGAACACACCATCGGGCACCTGGATTACTACCTGGAGATGCTGGAGCGGAACGTGTCCGCGGCCGGCGGCAGGGTCCATTTCGCCGTCGACGCTCAGCAGGCCAACGCGATCGTTTCGCAGATCGCCCGCGCCAACGGCGTCCAGACCGTTACCAAGAGCAAGTCGATGGTGTCCGAGGAGCTTGGCCTCAACCACGTGCTGGAGTCCCAGGGGATCGATGTTTTCGAGACGGACCTGGGCGAGTACATCATCCAGCTTGCGGACGAGACGCCTTCGCACCTGGTGGCCCCGGCGCTGCACAAGACGCGGGGGCAGGTGGCCCAACTGTTTGCGGACCAACTGGGGGTGCCGTACACAGAGGACATCGAGGAGATGGCCCGTATCGCACGGGTAGTGCTGCGCCAGAAGTTCCTCGACGCCGACATGGGCATCAGCGGGGCCAACTTCCTGGTGGCGGAAACCGGTTCGCTGGTGATCATCACCAACGAGGGGAATGGCCGGCTGTGCACCTCGGCGCCGCGGGTTCACGTGGGCCTGGCCGGCATGGAGAAGATGATCCCGTCGTTGCAGGACCTGGCGGTGTTTCTCAGGCTGTTACCACGCTCGGCCACCGGCCAGCGCATCACCTCGTACATGAGCATGGTCACCGGACCGCGCCGATCCGAGGATGAGGATGGACCGGAGGAATTTCACCTGGTCATCGTGGACAACGGTCGCAGCCGCCTGTTGGCGGATCCGGCGCTCCGCGAGTCGCTGTACTGCATCCGCTGTGGGGCGTGCCTGAACGTTTGCCCCGTTTACCAGCGGGTGGGCGGCCACGCCTACGGCTGGGTGTATCCCGGGCCGATAGGGTCGATCGTCACCCCAGGGCTGGTTGGGCTCGCTCAGGCCAAGGACCTGCCCAACGCATCGACGCTATGCGGCGCGTGCCGGGACGCCTGCCCGGTTCAGATCAACATCCCCCGGATGCTGCTGCACATGCGACACAACGTCGCTGAGGGATCGGGTTCATACCAGGGCGCTGGCTCGGATACCGACACACTTCTGGCCCGAAGCTTCTCTAAGGTTATGTCGAGTCCTCGACTGTTGAACCTGGGACGCAAGATCGGCCGGCGGTTGCTGGCGCCACTGGCGAAGGGCGGTGTGTTGGGTCAGTCGCGGATCCCCCTGGTGTCCCGCTGGACGCGATCCCGAGACCTTCCTCTTCCAGCTACGAGATCGTTCGCTGAAATCTGGAGGGACGAGCTGTCTGGCAAGGGCCCGGGAGAACCGCGGGCATAGCAAATGGGTATCCCATTCAAACGTGGAGACGCTCCGTACGGCGGTTCATTGGGTATCCCATCGGATCAATTCCGGGAAACGGTGCGCGCGGCGCTGGGTCGGCAGGATGGACCGCCCGACGAGCCTTACACACCGCTGACGGAAGGACTGTCCGCAATCGAGGAGCACGCCCAAGCCGCGCTTGAGCGCATCGCCCGGGAAACGCCGGAACTGCTGGACCGGTTGGCCGAGACGGCGGGCCTGCGAGGATGGAATGTGCATCGGTGTGACGGAGCCGAGGAAGCGCTGGGTTATGTAACGTCCCTGGTGCAAACCCTCGGAGCGACGTCAGTGGCAAGGTCGGAACAGGCGGTGTTTGATTCCGTGCCGGTCGACGCTGCCATCGCGGGCGCCGGCGGCCTGTGCTGGCCGGCGGTATACGGGGGTCCTGACAGTCGGACGGAAGTGCGGCAGCGGTTGGCTGAATCGGGCATGGGGATCACCGGGGCCGACTACGCCATCGCGGAAACCGGATCAGTCGTCGTAATGCCCAGGCGAGGCCTCAGTCGGCTGGTGTCGGTGGTGCCACCGGTGCATGTGGCGATCGTGCGGCCTTCAGACGTCGTTGGCACCCTGGACGACCTGTTCGCATTGCGCCGGCTGGAATACGTGAGGAACGGGGGTGACATGGGGAGTTATCTGAATTTCATCACGGGGCCCAGTCGCACCGCCGATATTGAGCAGACTATCGTGGTGGGCGTGCACGGTCCCCGGGAAGTCCACATGGTGCTGCTGAACGAGGAGTAGGGCGATGCCGATGCGAGTAGGGTTCATCCAGTTCCGGCGCCAGATGATGGAGCAGCAACTGGAAGAGATCATGGGCGTGCTCCCCACGCTGGGGATCGAGAAGGCGATTCTGACCGGTGACATGGTCAGCGGCGATTATTCGCCAGCCAGCACCATTGACCTGGTATTTGTTCACGATACCGACCGCCCGTTCGGGAGGCGCGCCGATTTCTTCTCCTACCATATCGGCTCGCAGGTCGGCATGAGGGCGCAGGTCTACACACCGTCTGAATTCGAAGAGCTGCAGGACACGCTGCCGGCGCTGTACGAAGCCTGCAAGCGAGGAAGGGTGATTTTCGATGCCTGATTTCGTTGCGGAAGGCGCTCGCTGGTTTCGACAGGCGGAGCAGGACCTTGAGGACGCAGGTTTCAACCGGGGCGGAGGTCGTTACAACGTTGCGTGCTTCCTGAGCCAGCAAGCCGCGGAGAAAGCGGTCAAGGCCTACCTGTACCGCAGGGGCGCGGAGGACGTTTGGGGAAACTCGTTGATCGACCTGTGCGAAGACGCAAAGATCTTCGAGATGTTCTTCGACACGATCAAGGCCGACGCGCGCCAACTGGACAAGTACTACGACATCACCAGGTATCCGGGATATCTGCCCAGTGGCATACCGTCCGAAGCGTTCGACGACGTGGACGCGGAGCGGGCGATGGAGTTGGCGGGAATCGTGGTGCAGTTCGTATCATCGCGCGTCACCTGATCCCAGTCGCGCGATCCCAGTCTCAGGGTGGCCGTCCCGTACCGCCCTAGTCGCCGAAGATTTCAGCGAGGCGCTGCTGGCGAAAGGCGAAGATGCGCTCCAGGTCGCGACGTACCAGCAGGCGGTCCGCCAACCACCCACCGAGCATGGCGTATTTTACGTGGTCGCCAACCAGGGTGCCGCCCTCATGAGGCGTGAACGTATGCTCATGGACCCAGGTTCGATACGGCCCGCGGATCTGCTCATCGACAAAGCGGTGCGGCGGATCCCAGGCAGTGATGCGGCTGCGCCACTTCAGACTCAGACCGTGCAGCCGCAGGCGGTAGTCGATTTCCACGCCTGATTCCATCGTGATGGGAGCCGGTGTCATGACTTCGAACCGCAGCCAGGGCGGAGTCAGCCGCTCGAGGTTGAACGCGTCGGCGTAGAAATCGAAAACGTCCTCGGGTTGCCGGGGCAGCCAATGCTCGGTGGCCAGGACGAAAGCCGCCATCAGCGATTGCGTCCCAATCCGTACATACGAATGGCGCGTTCGGCGGCCCTTTCGAGCAGTTCGGCGCCCCGCCGAAGGCTGGTGTCGAGATCCGACGGCTCCTCTCCGATGGGCAGGATGGCGTCGATCCCATGGTCGTAAAGGGTTTCGTAGCCCGGGCCAAGGCTGCCGGCCATCAGGACCGTGGGGACGCCGAATTGTCGGGCGCGACGGGCGATGCCCACCGGTGCCTTGTCGAATGCGGTCGAACGATCAGCCCGACCTTCACCAGTGATGACGAATTCGGCTCCCGGCGCGTGTCGGTCGAAATCGAGCACATCGCAGACCATGTCAATGCCCGAGCGCAGCTCCGCGCCGGCGAAGGCAAGCAGGCCCGCGCCCAGGCCTCCGGCCGCGCCGGAGCCGGGGGTGTGCAGCACGTTCCGGCCCAGGTCAGTCAGGACCACGCGGGCATAACTCGCCAGACAGCCGTCCAACTCGGCCACCATTTCGGGGGTGGCCCCCTTCTGCGGACCGAATATGGCGGATGCGCCGGTTTCGCCGCAGAGTGGGTTGGTCACATCCGTTGCGCCGATTATGGAGGTCTCGGTCACAAGGGGGTGCAGGTCGGCGATATCGACGTGAGCCAGGTTGGCCAGGGCAGCGCCACCTGGGGGGAGCGGATCGCCGTTGGCGTCCAGGAACCGCACGCCCAGCGCGGACGCCATGCCGGCGCCGCCGTCGTTGGTAGCGCTCCCGCCGAGGCCGACGATGATATGACGATAACCGTCCTCCAGGGCGGTGCGGATCAACTCGCCGGTGCCGTGGGTGGTGGCGCGGCGCGGGTCTCGTTGGTCGTCGGGGATCAGGGCCAATCCTGAAGCAAGGGCCATCTCGATGACTGCGGTTTCGCCATCGCCCATGACACCCCAGCGCGCCTCGATGGCGTCTCCGAGCGGGCCGGTCACGGTGGCGCGGCGATATGACCCACCGGTGGTATCGATGAGCGCGGCCAGTGTCCCATCGCCGCCGTCGGCCACGGGGATCAGGATGGTCTCGGCGTCTGGCGACGCCCGGAGAACACCTCGCTGAATCGCCAGCGCAGCTTCCCGCGCGCCGATGCTGTGCTTGAACGCCTGGGGGGAAATGACGATTCGTAATGGCATGCGGAAATTATAACTTGGCGGCGAGCTGAACCTGGCGCAACCTGACGCTTCTTGACCGGGAGACGCAGGGCTGGGATTCGCGCCCGAGACCGGCCCGAATAGGCACGGGCGGCAGGTTATGTTACCATTCGCGACGCGGTCGCCGAGCGTGGCCTGAACTTGCCCCGGAGGGCTTTGGATGCCAACGAAAGAAGAGTTGAAAGACCGGGCATTCGCTGAAATCGATTCCCGCGCGGAGGAATTGATCGGCCTGTCCAAGCAGATCCTGGCCAACCCAGAGCCGGGCTTCCGGGAATTCAAAACTGCGGCGCTGGTCGGCGAGCAGTTCGCGGCCATGGGAGTGCCGTTCCGGTCCGGTTTGGGCATGACGGGTCTGCGCGGGGAGATCATAGGCGGCAGCGAAGGGCCGAGCATGGCGATCATGGGCGAGCTGGACAGCCTGATCGTAAACGAGCATCCACATGCGAGCGCGGAAACGGGCGCGGCCCACGCCTGCGGCCATCACTGCCAGATCGCCATGATGCTGGGAGTAACCAGGGCGCTGATGCGAGACGACGTATTGCCCCACCTGAGCGGGCGCATCCTGTCCATGGCGGTCCCGGCTGAGGAATACATTGAGATCGAATACCGGGACCAGCTGCGCAGGGACGGCAAGATCGAATTCCTGGGCGGCAAACCGGAGTTCATCAAGCTGGGCGAGTTCGACGACGTGCACCTGGCGATGATGATGCACACCACGAGCACGCCGAGCGAAAAGCAGCTGTGCCTCACCGGAACCAACAACGGCACCGTGGCCAAAAAGATCCAGTTCGTCGGCAAGGGAGCCCACGCCGGCGGTTCTCCTCACCTGGGCATCAACGCGCTGAACGCGGCGACGATGGCGATGACAGCGATCCACTTCAACCGCGAAACCTTCGTGGACACCGACACGGTTCGCGTGCATCCCATCATCACCAAGGGCGGCGAAGCGGTCAGCGCGGTGCCGGCCGACGTGCGCATGGAAACGTTCGTCAGGGGCAAGACACTGGATGCGATCATGGACGCCAATCGCAAGGTTGATCGCGCGTTGCGCGCGGGGGCCATGGCGATGGGGGCCACAGTGAACATCCAGACCATCCCCGGCTATTTTCCGATGCTGCAGGACGACCGGATGCAGGCGATTTTCCGCGCGAACGCCGAAAACCTGGTGGGCGCCGAGAACATCGGCCGGACGGAGCACCGGACCGGCAGCACCGACATGGGCGACGTGAGCGCGCTGATGCCCGTGCTGCACCCCTACGTGGGGGGCGCGACAGGTATCGGCCACGGCGCGGACTACGTGATCCAGGACTACCAGATGGCCGTGATCACGGGGGCCAAGGCGATGGCTTCGACGGTGATTGACCTGATGGCGGACGGGGCAAAAGAGGCCAACCAGGTGGTGGCGAACCATCGGGCGCACATGACCTCGCGGGAATACCTGAAATTCATGCGGGGCCTGGCGACAGAAGAAACTTACACCGCGGGATAACGGGCGCGTACAGCACGGGGCAGTCGACACCACCTTGCCCTGATGCCAATACAGAAGCCGCATATCCCCCCTTGGAAACGGAACAAACGGAATGGCCACGCGCGAAGAACTCAAGCAAGCGGCATGCGCCGCGATTGACCGGCACAGCGACGACCTGATCGCGGTGTCCAAAGACATCCTGGCAAACCCGGAGCCCGGGTACAGCGAGTACCGGACGGCCCGCGTCGTCGCCGAACAGTTTGCCAAGCTGGGAGTACAATTCCGGGCCAACCTGGCGTTGACTGGCCTCAAGGGGAGCATCAAAGGCGGGGCCGGAACGGGTCCGCGCGTGGCAATCATCGGTGAGTTGGACAGCCTGATCGTCGACGGGCATCCCTTTGCGGCGGAAAACACCAACGCGGCGCATGCCTGCGGACACCACTGCCAGATCGGCATGATGCTGGGGGCGGTGATGGGACTGTCCGCGTCGGAAGTGTTGCCGGAGTTGAGCGGGGAAATCGTCCCCTTTGCGGTGCCAGCCGAGGAGTTCATCGAGGTCGCGCGCCGCCTGGACCTGCGCGAGTCCGGCAAGATCGAATTCATGGGCGGCAAGCAGGAACTGATCCGCCTCGGCGAATTTGACGATGTCGATATTGCGATGATGTGTCATACCGCCAGCGACATGGGATCGCACGCGTTCGCCATGGGCGGCACCAGCAACGGGCACGTGGTTAAGTACGTGCGTTTCATCGGGCGGGCGGCTCACGCGGGGTCATCGCCGCACCTTGGGATCAACGCTCTGAACGCGGCAAACTTCGCGCTCCAGGCCATCAACGCGAACCGGGAACTTTACCGGGAGCAGGACACGGTGCGGATCCATGGGATCATGACGCACGGCGGGCAGGCGGTGAACTCGGTGCCGTCGGACGTGCGGCTGGAATGGCGCGTCAGGTCAGGCACACCGGAGGCCGTGGTGAGATACTCGGACATCGTGGACCGGTGCTTCCGTTCGGGAGCCCTGGCAGTGGGAGCGTCGGTGTCGATCACCAACATCCCGGGATACCTGCCAATGCGACACGACCAGCAACTCATGGACGTGTTCCGGGGGAACGCGAAGGACCTGCTGCAGGAAAACCGCGTTCTGATCATGCCGCCCACGCGAAACCGGGGCGGCTCCACCGACATGGGCGACCTCAGTCACATCCTCCCCGCGATTCATCCGTACACGGCCGGGGCCGAAGGGCCGGGCCACAGTTCAGAGTACCTGGTCACGGATTACCAACAGGCCGTGGTGAATCCGGCGAAGATCATGGCGATGTCGGTAATTGACCTGTTGGCGGACAACGCCGAGGGCGCGCGGCGGGTGACCACGTCGTTCCGCCCGGCAATGTCGAAAGGGTCGTATCTCAACTTCCAGCGCCAGCGCGCGGAAGTGATTGAGTACGACGGCGCGGCAGCCTAGCCCGGGCGCAGTCACAAACCAACGGTTCGCGCCAGCGCCATAAAGCCGCCGGCGATCAGCGGCACCGTCAGGTTGTCGTCCAGCGGCAGTGGCAAGAATTCCACCGCGGCGGCAAAGCCTGCGGTGATCACCACAGCCCACGACCACGCACCGTACCCCGCCGCCGCAAGAACAGCCCACACGGCCAGAGAGGCGGCGATGAACGCCAGGATGCCCAAAGGCGACTTGCCCCAAACACGCGGCCCCGGACAGCGGGAGCCGATGAGCGCGGCCGCAGGGTCTCCGACGGCGACGAACATCAGCACCGGCAACGCCACCTCGATGCCGTAGAAGTAGAATGCGAAGAATGCCGCGATCAACAGGTAGGTGGCCCCGGTTATGTCGGTGGCCTCGGCCGGTTTCAGGATAGATCCGAATATCCCAAGGTAGGCGCGGTTGAAGAAACCGGTGCGCTGGCGACCGACGTCCACCGCCAGCGAAAGCAGCGCGCCACCTCCCAGCAGGGTCATGTAGGCCGGCTCTGGAATTGCCAAGGCCAACAGCGTCGTACAACTGGCGGCCACCAGATGGAACACGCGTCGACCGACGGGTGGCTGAGTTCGCGGAGAAAGATCAGGATCGGTCATCTGTCCGACACTGAAGATATTCATGACGGGGAACAGCCCCCGTAAGGCAAGAACAACGGGATCGTGAGCAAGTTGAGGTAATGTTGGGCGGCTCCGATGACAGCGATATGGCCTACAGCATTAATGTTTCCGGTGTTGTAGGCTTCATGCACGGCGGATTTTACTCTTCTCGTCTGCCAATAGGCCAAGCCCAGACACAATAGCAGAACAGCGATCGTTATAAGCTCGAATAGCAATGTGGAGAAGACGTAACGATTGACCAAGTTGTTGCTGATTAACCCGATCAGACCAAACAGCAGGACCATCCACCACTTGGACAGATCGCGCCGAGTGATCAGTCCAATGGCGCTCATCAACGCGAACAGGCTCGCGGTCATCGCAAGGGGCAACACTATCGTCGCGATAGTGTAGACGCCCAAGATGCAGGACACCGAGACACCAACTAATGCGGCGCATGTGCAGTACAGAGGCGCGGCGACCGGCACAGGCAAGCGGCGTACGAAGAAAGAAAGCAACAGTATCAACACAAGCGTGACACCGCCGATTGCAATAAACCCGTCCAGCCCGATATCTTCCCTTATCCCCGACTGGTGCGTGAGCCAAGCCGCGATGGCAGTAGCCATCAATCCAAGAGCAATCCATCCGTACATACGGGCGATGGCTGCGGGATAATAGCGCTCCGCATCCGCCTCAGATCCGTAGGACGAAGGGATATCGCTATACACGGTGCCGCAGCGTTAACGCGGGCTTGGCTCTGGTCAGAAGTCGATGATGACGGTGTCGCCGGCGCCCCAGCGGAAAGAACGGAACTCGGTGTCCCGGGGGACCTCGAACACCAGCCACCCGTCCAGGCCGGTGCCCCGGGGCAGTTGCTGGGCACGCTGGACCACCTTGATCTGGCCGTCAGGCTGTTCTTCCTCGTAGGCGGCGTTCCAGAGGAACCGCACGCATTCCGTGGGAGCCTCGGGATTCACGGGGACGGTGCAGCGGTCCGACGGCTTTTCAGGCACCTCAGCATCCTCCGCCAGCGCGCCGACGTTGACGGGCGCATATTTGCCCTGGAAGAAGTCCCGCAACTGTGCCGCATCGCGGTCGATGTTGACGATGGCGCTGGTGGCCGTATGGTTTTCAACTCTCACGCGGAGCAGGATGAGCTCATTTTCGTCGGATTGCGGAGACAGCTTATACAGGGGCTCACCGACCGAGCCCTGGGAGGGCAAGCGGGTGGAGGTAGTCCAGCGCAGCTCATCGGTGCGCTCGAGAGCCGCGACACTGACGTGGAGGATCCGGCCCTTGTAGTACTTGCCGATGTTGGGTGACTGGGACGAGCAGGCCAGACTGACCGCCAATACCAGCAACATCAACAGGAAAACCGGCGCAACCCGCCGGGCGAAGACACGACCGTGGAGACTAGTCATCGTCGGTTCCGGTCAAAGTGGGTAGCTGGCGGAGGTCGCCGATCAGGTCGGTCAGCACCGTCAACATGCGATCAACCTCGGCGTCGGTATTGTGCTTCCCCAGGGTGACGCGGAGGGAGCCCCGCGCGGTATCGGCGGTTTGGCCCAGAGCCAGGAGGACGTGGGAGGGTTCCAGCGACCCGCTGCTGCACGCGCTGCCACTACTGGCGGCGATGCCCTGGAGGTCCAGCCCGAGCAGGATCGATTCGCCTTCCACGCCATCAAAGGAGAAGTTGACGTTGTTGGGCAGACGGTCGGTTGGATGTCCGTTCAGGATGGCGTCCGGGACACGATGCTGGATCTCGGCGATGACGCGGTCGCGCAGGGCGGCGCATTGGGCGCCGACCTCTTCTTTCTGGTTGTCTGCCATTTCAAGAGCCACGGACAGCCCGATGATGCCGGCCACGTTTTCGGTGCCGGACCGGCGCTCGCGCTCCTGTCCGCCTCCGGTGATCAATGGAAGATAGGGGACACCCCGGCGCAAGAAGAGGACGCCCACGCCCTTGGGCCCGTAGAACTTGTGGCCAGACAGGCTCATCATGTCGACGCCCAGACGGCGCACGTCCAGGTCCAGGAAGCCGGCGGCCTGCACTGCATCGGTATGCATGACGATGGTGCGGCTCAGAGTCTGGGCGCGTTCCTTGACCGCGGCAGATATTTCCGGGATGGGATTGATCGTCCCGATCTCGTTGTTGGCGTACATTATGGAAACGAGGGCGGTCTCCGGCGTTATGGCGTTGGCCACCTGCTGGGGATCCACGCGGCCGTAGTCGTCCACGGGCAGGTAGGTCACCTCCCAACCGCGATTTTCCAGCATCTGGCAGGCGTGAAGGACAGCGTGGTGCTCCGCGGCCGCCGTGATGACGTGGCGCCCGGTTTCTTCCAGCGCGTAGGCGGCGCCGCGTATGGCAGCATTGTCGGATTCGGTGCCGCCGCTGGTGAACACCACCTCGCGGTTGCGACAGTTGAGCACCCGGGCGACGCGTTCGCGGGCGGCGTCCAGGGCGTACCTCGCCTCCTGTCCGACGGTGTGGACGCTGGAGGCGTTGCCGTAGAGCCGCGTGAAGTAGGGCAGCATCGCCTCCAGGACTCGCTCGTCCATGGGCGTGGTGCCGGCGTGATCGAAGTAGATGTGGTTTTGCGTGGTCATCGGATCGCGTGCTGTTTGAATTTTAGCATAGGGGCGGACGGCTCCCGGCGATTGCCCGACAGCGCCAAACCATCGAGACGCAGTCAGGGAAAGCCACTTTTACCACAACGGCGCGGCGTACGCGATAGTAACCAGCGATCCGATTATGCCAGCAATCCGAATATCATTGAAGTTGCCGGTTCGCTGCGTCGCGCAATTCGCTACACAGAGGATGGGCACTGGGAGCCAAGCTGCTCCAATCGAAGTATCTCTAAATTTTGGCGATACTCATCCCACCAGCGTTACCGCTCCGGCTGACTTGCCCGGACCAAAGCCCACGAACTCAGCGGCCACCATTCGCGTTGCGACCCCAGGCACCGCATAGCCTGCCTTGCGACGCCCGGGGTCGGCGGCTATAGTGACCCGCAACCGAGAGCACGCCCGAGGGATGAATATGGCTATTGCAGAGATCAACGGATACCGCATGAACTACGAGGTGTTCGGGGATGACACGGCGCCGGCCCTGGCATTGATACACGGAGGCCTGGGAGGCGGAGACGGGAGCAAGGACACGATCAACCGCCAAGCGGGGGCGCTGTCCGCGGGGTATCGCTGCGTTTTCTATGACCGACGGGCGTGCGGAGAGTCCGACACGCCGGCGGATGGCTACGACATGACCAATTGCGCGCGCGACCTCCAGGAGTTGCTGGGCCATCTTGGCATCAGCAAAGCCCACATCCTGGGATCGTCGGCGGGCGGGCCGATCGCGACGCAGTTTGCACTGGATTATCCGGATCTGACGGACACGCTGATCCTGATCAACACGATGAGTTATTCGGAGGAGGACCAGCGGGAGGTGCGTCGGCAGGAATTGCGCCGGCTCAAGGAACGGATCGCGGAGGTTGGCAGATCGGCGGCCGTCGAGCAGGCGCTAGCGGACCGGTTCCCGCAGATGTCGGCAGACGATCCGGAACGCTTCGCGCGAATTGCCGCGGAGAACCTGGCGCGCATTGACGGCATTGCCGCCACGCAGCAGGCGTACCTGGACATCGGGGATTCCCTGGAATCGCGGCTGGCCGAACTCAAGATGCCGACGCTGGTGGTCCACGGGGACGCCGACAGCCGGATACCGGTGGAGTGCGGCCGCAGCCTGGCATCGGGGATCTCCGGGTCTGAACTGCACGTAATCACCGGAGCGGAACACGGGCTGATGACCAACGAGGCGGCGGGCGAGACGCAGCGAATCATCCTGGACTTCCTGCGGCGGGCTTCGGCCGGCCACGCCCAGGCGGCCGCGAACTGACGGGCGCCATCGGCCAAAGGCGGGTAAGCCTCCCGCCATCGGCACCCAAAGATAGCCGGAGTGAAATCGACCGGAGGAACAACGTATGACAACGGTGAGCATTGACCACGTTGCGATGCCCACGGCGGACGCCGAAAGGCTGATCGGGTTCTACAAGAAGCTGGGCTTCGAGATCACCGACGAAGCTGAATGGCGGGCCGGGACAGCGAATATCTTCTCGATCCAAATTGGGGATTCGAAGATCAACGTGCACCCGGAGCGGTACATGGCGAACCTGCGCGGGCCGACTGCCGTGCCCGGCTGCATGGACATGTGCTTCGTGTGGGACGGGACGGTTGAACAGTGCCAGCGAATGCTCGCCGAAGCGGGGGTGGAGGTCGTGCAAGGTCCGGTACCCCGAAAGGGAGCGCGGCAACGGGGCGCGGCGCCATCGCTGAGCCTGTACGCCCGGGATCCGGACGGCAACCTGCTGGAATGGATGATTTACGAATAAGACTGACCGAGGAGGAATGCAACGTGGCTACGGTTGGGATAGATCACATCGCGATGCCCACCGCCGATGCGGAACAGCTGATGGCGTTCTACAAGAGGCTGGGATTTGCCATCAACGACGAGGCAGAATGGCGGGCCGGAACGGCGACCATCTTCTCCATTCAGATTGGCGATTCCAAGATCAACGTGCATCCCGAGGGGCACATGGCCGACTACCGGGGACCGACGGCGGTCCCGGGCTGCACCGACATCTGCTTCGTCTGGGACGGCACCGTTGAAGATTGCCAGAAAATGCTGGCGGATGCCGGCGTCGACGTTATACGGGGCCCGGGGCCGCGCAAAGGCGCGCGACAACGCGGCGTGCTGCCGGCAGTGAGCCTGTACGCTCGAGACCCGGACAACAACCTGCTGGAATGGATGATTTACCAGTAAATTCGCGCGGTCGGTCAACGTGGGGCGAATGACCATTTGCCCCTACCCATGGGAGAAAGGTTATGACACGGATGCTGGGCAAGCACGCTCTGGCGCAGATGCTGGTGGCCGAAGGGGTGGAGTACATATTCGGCAACCCCGGCACCAGCGAGACGCCGTTCCTGGACGGTCTGCAGGACTTCCCGCAACTGCGGTACATACAGGCGTTGCAGGAAGGAACAGCGGTGGGGATGGCCGACGGCTACGCACGGGCCACCGGCAAGCCGGCGTTCGCAAACATTCACATCGCCGGCGGGCTGGCGAACGGGATCAGCGGTTTGTACAACGCGTTCCGGGGCGGGACACCGCTGGTGCTGACGGCCGGAAACTCGGACACGCGCATGCTGATCAGCGAGCCGGTGCTGTCCGGCGACCTGGTGGAGATGACCCAGCAGTACACCAAGTGGAGCGTCGAGATCCGCCACGCTTCGGATATTCCCGTGGCAATCCGGAGGGCTTTCAAGGAAGCCAAGACACCACCGACCGGGCCGGTGTTCGTGTCCTTCCCGTGGGATACGCTGGACGATGAGGTCGACTTCGAGGCCGTAGCCTCTTCCGACGGTTACTTCCGGATCCGGCCCGATGCGGCGGCGGTAGACCGGGCCACGGAGTTGCTGGCCGGCGCGGAGAACCCCGTGATCGTAGTGGGCGACCGCGTGGCGCAGTCGAACGCGGTGGAGCAGGTGGTGCGGGTAGCAGAGCAGACTGGAGCCCGGGTTGTCGCCACGTCGTACTCGGAGGTGAACTTCCCGACGTCTCACCCGCAGTGGGGCGGGATGCTGAACACGAACAGCCCGGCAACCGCTCGCCAATTCCAGAACGCCGACGTGGTGATGGCGGTGGGCACTGACGTGTTCGCGTCGTTCCTGTATGTGGACGTGCCGTTCCTGAACCCGGATACCAAGCTGATCCACATGGACAGCAACTACTGGGAGATCGAAAAGAGCTACCCGACGGAAGTGGGAATCATGGCCGACCCGGCGGCGGGCATGGCCGACCTGGCGGTATCGCTGGAGTCGAACATGTCCGGCGGGCAGCGGGAGGCGGCAGCGACTCGGGCGGCCACCCTGGCGGCAGCGCGGGAGCGGGACGCCGAGCGCTACCAGGAGCGGATCGCGGCGACGTGGAACAATTCGCCGATGCCGGTGGAGCGCATGATGCACGAACTGGCAGATGCGGTTCCGCCGAACACCATCATCGCCGACGAGGCGGTTACGTCGCGTCCCGCGGTGAACCGGGCCTTCGACTTCGAGAAGCCTGGCGACATCTACGGAATACGCGGAGGCGCACTGGGCTGGGCCATGCCGGGCGCGTTGGGAGTGAAGCTCGCGCATCCGGACCGACCAGTGCTGGCGGTGGTGGGTGACGGAGCGTCGATGTACACGGTGCAGGCGCTGTGGACAGCGAGCCGATACAACATCCCGGTGGTCTACGCCATCTGCAACAACCAGGCGTACCGCATCCTGAAGGTGAACATGGAGGTCTACCTGCGGGACATGCTGGACGACCGGGAACGGGACAGCGAATACGTGGGCATGGACTTTGCGAACCGGCTGGACCTGGCGATGATGGCGCAGGCGATGGGCGTCCACGGCGAACGGGTCGACGATCCGACGGAAATCGCACCGGCCATCCAGCGGGCTTTCGAGAGCGGCAAGCCGGCGCTGCTGGATATCACCATCAGCGGAGCGTTGTAGCCGGCAACACGCAACACAAGAGAAGAGCAGGGCGGGTTTGCGGACCCGCCCTGCTCTTTTCTCGCTGTTATCTGAGCCGGACTAGTTCAGGATTCGGGCCGGTCGGCCATGGCGAGAACCTCGGTCCACTGCTCCGGGGTCACCGGCTGGATGGAAAGGCGCTGACCGCGCTTGATTACCTGCATGTCAGCCAGGGCCGGGTTGGCCTTGAGCTCGTTGAGGCTCACGAAACGAGGCAGACGCTGCTCGGCCTTGATGTCGACCATCAGCCAGGTTGGGTTGCCCGGGTTGGACTTGGGATCGTAGTAGCGGGAATTGGGATCCCAGGCGGTGTCGTCGGGGTAGGCCTCACCGACGATACGGGCGGTGCCGATGACTCCAGGGGGTTTGGCGTTGCTGTGGTAGAAGAGGATGTAGTCGCCGACGCGCATGTCGTCGCGCATGAAGTTGCGCGCCTGGTAATTGCGGACGCCGTCCCACTCTGCGGTTTGGTCGTCTTCGGCCACGAGGTCATCGTAGGAAAAAGAAGAAGGCTCGGACTTGAACAGCCAGTAGCGGGGTTCAGGCATAGGGTCAACTCCGGGGAGGGTCCCAGGACAGACGAACGGGATTAATGAGGACTGGATTCCTGCTTTCGCAGGAATGACGGACTTTCGCGCAGGTGCCTGTCGAGCGGATCGAGATCAGGCCGGCGGCGGATCAAGCGCCGATCGGAGCTAAACGGCGTCCGTTCCGTGCTCGCCGGTGCGGATCCGGATAGCGTCTCCCACCGGGTAGATGAAAATCTTGCCGTCGCCGGGCGCGCCGGTGATGGCGTTGGTGCGGATGACGTCCACCGCCCGGTCGGTGTCCTCGTCGTTGACCACGACCTCCACCTTTACCTTGGGCAGCATGTCGATGCGGTAGGTCCCGAGACCGCGCGCCGCGGTGACTTCCACGCCACCCTGGTTGCCCCGACCTGAAACCTGCGTAACGGTGAGGCCCACCACGCCGGCTTCGCTGAGGGCGTCCTTGACGACGTCGAGACGTTCCGGCCGAAAAATGGCTTCGATTTTATTCATTGGGTTTCCACCTCGCTGATCTCAATTGTAATCGTTATGTCGATTTGCGTGCATGTTGTTAACGAGTTTACGCCCAGGCTTCCCAGAGGGTGCGCTGCTCTGCGACCAAACAGGCCTGGTCCGCCGGCGGTTGCACCGGAGCGCCGGCTACCGCCGGATCTGGATGCCGGCCGCCTCGCGATCAAAACAACCTGAGATGAGGTCCTCGCGCTCCTGGCGCAAGACATCCTTTCGTACCCGAAGGCTGGGGGTTCGTGGCAGTTCGTCGCGGATTTCGATGTAGCGGGGCACCTTGAATTAGGCCAGTCGGTCGGCGCACCAGTAGATGACATCCTCGGGCTGCGGAGACGCGCCGGGCCGTGGGGTGATGTAGGCTTTGACCTCATCCTCACCCAGATCCGACGGCACGGCAATGATGGCGCAGTCCAGGACGCTCTCGTGGCTCTTGATGACGTCCTCGACTTCCTGCGAGGAGATGTTCTCGCCGCGGCGACGGATGACGTCCTTCTTGCGGTCGACGAAGTACAGGTAGTCGTCGTCGTCGAGCCAACCCAGGTCGCCGGTGAAAAGCCAGCCGTCGCGCAGGGATGCGCTGGTCTCGGCGTCGTTGCGCCAGTAGCCGGCCATAGTGGCAGGGTTGCGGATGGTGATCTCACCGGGCTGTCCGTTGGCCACCGGGCTGCCTCCGTCGTCGACAATCCGCACCGTGTTTTCGAACGCGTCGTCAGGATGGCGGCGAGGCTGACCCGACGAGTTGGGCCGCCGGTCTCCCCGTATGGCCTCGATGGTGCCGTAACAAGTTTCGGTCATGCCGAAGCCGACGATGATGTCGGTGCCGAAGCGCTGCTCGAAATCGGATAGAAACTCGGGCGAAAAGGCCGGCGAACCGTAGAACAGGCGAACGGTGTTGTCAGCGTCGTCGGGTTGCGGATCATTCTTGGCCAGGACGGGCATCATCATGCCGATGAAGTTGACCACGGTAGCACGGGCCTCGCGCACCTGGTCCCAGAAGCGAGAGGCGCTGAAACGGTCCTGTACGACCAAGGTGGCGCCGGACGCCAGGGTGCCCATGGTGCTGTAGTACTGGGCATTGGCGTGGAAGTATGGAAGACAGGTGAAAAAGCGGTCGTCGGGCGTGGCCTGAGTCCAGAGAGCGAAACCCTGTCCGGCGGAAACGTACATCTGGTGGGTGACCTGGACTCCCTTGGGGTTGCCGGTGGTTCCGGAGGTGTACTGGAGCATCGAGATGTCAGTAGGCGACACCGTCGGAAGTTCGGCGATCTCGGGGGAGGCGGCCAGCAGGTCAGAGTAATTGGTCCAGCCCGAAGGCGGGGCATCGTTTCCCACGAAGAGGCGATGGCGGACGCAGGGGGCGATGTCAGCGGCCTGGGTCGCGACGTCGAGCAGGTCCTGGTGGGCGACGAGCGCGGAAGCTTCCGCGTTATTGAGGATGAATGCCATCTCGTCGCGACGGTAGGCCGTGTTGATGGTGACGGTGATGCCCCCGATCAGCGCGAGGCCGAACCACGAGTACAAGACCTCGGGAACGTTGGGGAGAAACAGACAGACACGGTCGCCGTGGCCGATGCCCAAGTTGCGGAACATGGTGGCCGCAGAACGGCAGCGTCGGTAGAAATCGGCGTAGGTGATCTGTTGTCCGGCAATCTCGATGAAGATCTTGTCCGGATTGGAGCCGACCACAATCTCAAGGAATTCGCCGAGGGATTTTTCCCACGAATGGCGATCGGACAGGGGCTCCAGACCGAGGATGCTACTCATAAATAAGCTCGGGATCCAACGGACGCAAAACAGCGGCCGGCGACGGATTACGTAGGGCTCACGCTATCACGCGAGTTGGGGGTGGTCAAGAGACAGATGCGCCGCGTGTACGAGCGTTCGTGCGGTAAACCGGTCCTCAGGTGAACCGCAGACACGACCGCGATTAGAGTTGGAGGCTTGGCGCCGCATCATCACTTACCGATCAGCCGTCCAATGACCACGCGTGCTAGAATTGGCTCGCTTTCACCTGAACCAGTTGTATCGAATCGTACGCGAAGGACGCGCAAAGTGCAGATAACCGGCAGAGGCATTTGGATCGCCTTGACCTCCGCAATATTGTGGGCGGCATCGATAGCCGCGATGCTTGGCGGAGGCTATGTAGTGGCGGTTGGTACGCCATGCCTGTGCGCCGATGTCAACAGCCTCATGCTGGGCGGAGGCCTGGTAATCATTCTGGTCAGCGCCGCCATGTTGCTCTGGTCCAGAGAATTGGCGCGCCTGGTCGTTGACCGGGTGACCAGCCTGACCGCTCAACAGAAATAGTCACCAGCGGAAGCATTCGCGCCCGCCGCAATCCGGCGGAGTCGCTCACGGGAGGGCCAAACCCTCCAGCCCAGAAGCGGAGAGGAACCGGTCGCGGCGTTCGGCAAAGGTTCGTCGCTGTCCGACGAACCTCTCCGACAACAATGGAGGCCTAAAGCTGGCGCAGCTTGGGATCCAGGCGATCGCGCATCCAGTCCCCGAACACGTTGAACGCGATCACAACCATGGTTATCGCGACGCCAGGGATGATGGAAATCCACCACGCAGTGGCGACCTTTGCCCGGCCGTCCGCGACCATCTGTCCCCACGATGGCGTGGGCGGTGGGATCCCGGCGCCAAGGAAACTGAGTGATGCTTCAGTCAGGATGACCAGCCCCACGTGCAGCGTCAACATGACCATGAAAGAATTGAACACGTTGGGCATGATGTGAACGAACATGATCCGGGCGCCGGAGCAGCCGTGGACCTGAGCCAGCGCGACAAAATCGTTGTCTTTGAGCCCCAGCACCTCGCCTCTCGTGACCCGCGCGAACCTTGCCCACAGGATGAGGGTCACGGCAAGGACCACGGTCTGCAGTCCCTGCCCCATGGTAACTGCTAACAATAAGGCAAACAGAATCGTCGGGAAGGCAAGGGTCGCGTCCACCGCCCTCATGATGAATGTGTCCGTCTTGCCGCCCGCGTAGCCCGATAGCAGGCCCAGGACGCCACCGATGGCGCCTCCGGCCAGGAGGGCGGTGAAGGCCACGATCAAACTGACCCGGGCCCCGTAGATCAAACGGCTGAGGATGTCCCGGCCCAGAATATCGGTGCCCAACAGGTGTTTGGCTGAACCCTCCGCCTGCCAGGCCGGCGGCTGGAGTTTGTCACGCAGTGACTGCTTGGTCGGTGAGTGGGGGGCGACGAGCGGCGCGAATATGGCGGCGAAAATCATGATCGCTATGATGACCACGGGGATCCAGGGCAGCCGTTTGAGTTCGTACTTCAGCCGCTGCTGCCGCTCGCCGGAGACCTCCAGCACCTGCACGCCAGTTTCTATTCGGTCGCTGGCCATATCGCTCCTAGTCGTACCGGATCCTAGGGTTCACGTAAGCGTACAGGATGTCGACCACCAAATTCACGGCCAGGATTATCACCGCGTCCAGCAGGATTACCGCCTGCAACAGGGGAAAGTCGCGTTGCGCCACGGCGTCGATGGTGAGGCGGCCAATTCCCGGCCAGGCAAACACGGTCTCCGTAACGATGGCGCCGGTGACGAACCCGCCGACAAAAACGCCGAAGAGCGTCAGCACCGGGATCAGGGCGTTGCGCAGGCAGTGCTTCCAGAAGACCTTCCACTCCTGCACACCTTTGATCCTGGCTAGCTTGACGTACTCGGTATCCAACACTTCCAGCATACTGGAACGGATCAGCCGCATGATTCCCGCGATGGAGAATGTGCCCAGGGTGAACGCCGGCAAAATGTAGTGGAGGGGCCCTCCCATTCTCCCGGGCGGAAGCACGTCCAACCACACGCTGAATATGTAAATGCAGACGATGGCAATCCAGAAATTTGGAGTCGCCACCCCGAACACCGCGATGGCACCCGCCACCTGGTCGATCCAGGTTCCCCGCTTGACCGCCGCCACGACCCCCAGCGGAATCGCGACCGAAATCGCGATGAACATCGACAGAGGCAACAACTTCAGAGTGTTGGGCAGCCGCTCGAAGAAAAGCTCTCCTGCGGGCTTTTTGTACACGATGGAGTCGCCGAAATCGCCCCGTACAATGCCGGTGAGAAACACAAAGAGCTGCACGTGGTACGGGCGGTCGAGGCCGAGGTTCCTCTCCACAAACTGGCGCTCTTCCTCGGTGGCATCTTCCGGCACCATGAGGTCTGCCGGATTGCCGGTTGCCCTGGCCAGGGCAAACACGATCAGCGCGACGATAAAGAGCAGGACAATGCCCTGCAAAAGCCGGTTGAGGATGTATTTTTGCAAATCCCCGACCTCAAGGAATGGTTCGCGCCGGGAGGTTCAGCCCGTTCCCGGCGCGATCCGCGTGTGGTGTCAAGGTTGGTGTTTGTGAATCTGGGTTGGGTCTGGCTACCGAGGCGGCCTTGAGCATCCAGATCCGAGCTTTATTGCTGCCAGGGGTTACCCTCGGCGTGCGGTATGCGGTGGAACACGTCACCGAGTTCGCCACGACCGTAGATGCCCTGCCAGCGGCCCACGGTTTCCGGATTGGACGCGTATAGGCTGACGCCCTGGACAATCGGGACACCGATCCACTGATCCGCCACCAGTTCGATGATGGCGTTGGTGGCCTCCGCCCGCTTGGCATCGTCACGCTCCGAGATGGCGATCTCGTGGAGCGCGAGATATTCCTCAACCAAGGGCGTCATGTGATTGCGATCGCCAAACGCGTAATGGCCCTGATCCGGATGGAAGGTGGTCGCATATCGAGGCACGGGAAGGGGCCGTCCGGCGTTGCGGAAAATGCTGACCGCGCCGTTGAAGCCCTCGTCCCACTCATCGTGACCAGGCGTTCGTGTCATAGGAGTGAACACACCGCCCTCGATGATTTTCAGGTCGGTCTTGATACCAATCTCTTCCCAGAAACCGGTGACCGCCTGGCTCAGATCGTTCATATACGGGGTGCCCGAGAAGTTCGTACTCCAGAAGGTGACCTCGAAACCGTCGGCGTATCCGGCTTCGGCCAAGAGTTGCTTTGCTCGGTCCGGGTCGTACACCAGGGTTTCCTCGCTCCACTTTTGCCACCTCGGGACATCCACGTCCACGCTGGTGGGGAAGGTAGCGAAAGGCATCGAGGGTCGCCCATAGCCGTTCAGGGTGAAGTCAATGATGTCCTGACGGTTGATGGCCAGTGACATGGCCTGCCGCACGCGAATATCGCTGATGGGCAATGCCTGAGCCTCGTCGAAGTAAAGGCCCCAGAACTGGTAGATGAACATGCCCACGCCCTCGATGACCGTGAGCTGTGCGCCGGCGGCTTCCACCTCGGGAGCGGACTCCGGCACCAGGTCGATGAGGTCAGCCTGACCGGTGCGAACCATGGCGAGCTTGGTGCTCTCCTCTGGAACCAGCAACAGGCTCATGTTTGCGAAGTGGGGGATACCGCGATACGACTTGTCGAAGGCCTCATACCTGAAGTAATCGCCCACGGAATGTTCGGCGTACTTCCAGGGACCGCTGCCCACCGGATTTTCCCGAAAACCTTCATCACCAACGGTTTCGATGTAGTCCTTGGGCATGATCTGGCCGCCCTGGAACACCGCCCTGGTCAGCAGGCTCCAGAAGTGAGGCTTGGTTCCTTCGGTGTACATCCGCACGGTGAGATCATCAACGACCTCGATGGCGTCCTCGGACGGCTGACGGAGTTGCCGGTTGAGGCGGTTACCGTCGCCCACGACGCTTTCGTCGTGGTACATGGTGCGCTCGAGGCTGAACTTCACGTCGTGCGCGTCCAGGACCTCGCCGTTGTGGAACTCAAGGCCCGGCGCGATGTTGAAAGTCCAGCTGGTGCCATCAGGATCGATTCCCCATTCCTGCGCCACGCCGGGGCCGACGCCGCCGTACTGGGATTCGTGGTTGAACCCGAGGAGCGCATCATATATGGGCGCCTGATACTGCGCATGACCGGCGCGGGTTTGCAGAATGGGGTCGGTATTCTGTGAACCGAGATTTTGCAGGCTCACGGTCAGCGTGCCGGTGGGATCTCCCTGCCGGACCACTGCCTCAACCGGGGGCACCGGGGTGGCCACCACCAAGACTTCCCTGGTGACCTCCACTTCTCGTTCGACCTGTACTTCCTTCTCGACCTCGACCTGTTCGGTCACGACCTTTTCAACCTCAACTTGTTCGGTCACGACGCGCGTGACCTCGACGACTTCAGGTGTAGCGGCTCCTCCGCAGGCCATGACAAGTGCGAGGGACAAGGTTAATGATCCCAGCCAGACTGCCTTGAGCGACATTCGGCACCTCCGACGCTAAACGCGAATAATGTGATGCGGTTAGGTTGTCGCCGCACGATACACCGTACCACCAAAACAGTCAATTTTTGTTCTCTATGAGCGGGGCAATTGCAATTCGCGCGGATTATTGCACAATATCGTCAACACACGGCAGATCGGCGCGCTTAGACAGTGAGCCAAGTTGTTTACGTTATTCGTACCAAACTGGTGATATAACACCGATTATCGATAGAACCGACCACTGTTGGAGGTCGGTCGGCAAGACCTTTTCAAGATTCCGACATTCAGTCCGGGGCAATTCGGTTGAATTGACAGCAATTTGGGGCGGATTTAGACTGCCTTGCACTCGATTGATGCGGGCGCTTGCCGATCAGACTGACGCCTGAAGCAATGATGGTTGGATATGGTCATTTCCGTCGATGAAAAATGCCTCCGGCTGACCGACGAAAGCGGGGAGCGCGGAGTATTGCTGGGAATGCGGTGCCGGAAATGCGGTGTTTGCGTGTTCGGCCCGGCGACGTTCTGCCAATCGTGCACATCCGCCGACCTGGAAGAGGTTGAACTGTCCGCCGACGGAACACTGTACAGTTTCACCATTGTGAGGGTACCCCCATCTGGCTGGCCGGGACCGGTGCCTTACGTGTTGGGCGAGGCCGAACTGCCGGAGGGTCCGCACGTGCTGGCCGAGCTGATCGATTGCGCCCACGACGACCTGCGGGTGGGAATGGACGTTACCTTGGCAATTCGGACCGTGGGCATGGATGGTATCGAAGGCTCAGAGCGAGCCGTGTACAAGTGGCGGCCCGCCTAGAAAGCAACACGATCGACGCACTTTGCTCGCAAATGCAGGTTCGCAGGGACGGACGCAGGCTCGACGCCCTAAGCACGCAGACACGATCAGGTGGTGATCAAATGACGCAGTTTCGTCCCGGGCGAGAAGTGATGGTAGTGGGAGTAGGATTGCACGCCTTCGGCAGGTTTCCCGAGCAGGGCCTTTCGGATCTGGCGCGGGACGCGGTGGTCGACGCCCTGCGAGACTCGGGAGTGCCGTGGTCAGCAATTCCGGTGGCGTACTTCGGGCACGTGTATTACCACGGCATGTCGATTGGCGAGACAACGCTGGCGCAGCTTGGGTTGACCGGCGTGCCGATCATCAACGTCGAGAACGCGTGCTCAAGCGGGTCGACGGCGTTCTGGCAGGCGTACTGGGGGATCACGTCCGGGGTGTTTGACATGGCCCTGGCGTTCGGCGCGGAGAAGGTGCCGGGCGGACCGGTGACGGTGACGGCGGAGAACAGTCCGGCGCGCTATATCGGCGGCGACCACATGATGGCCGGGTACGCGCTGCGCATGAAGCGATATATGGAGGAAACGGGAGCCCCGCCGTCGGCGCTGGCTCAGGTGTCCGTGAAGGCGCGGCAGGCGGCGTCGATGAACCCGTACGCGCACCGCAAGGAAACCTACTCGGTGGAGGATGTGCTGAATTCACGCCTGATCGCCGACCCACTGACCCTGTACCAATGCTGCCCCACCAGCGAGGGCGGCGCGGCGGCGGTGCTGTGCGCGGCAGATGCGCTGGACACTTACGGTCTGGATCGGAGTCGGGCTATTCGCGTGGCGGCGGCGGCTTTGACCTCGGGAAATTACAACGGGCGAGGAAGCGACCATTCTGCGTTCAGTCCATACCGCACGGAGCCGGCCGCGCTACAGGCCTACGAGATGGCGGGGATCGGGCCTGAGGATGTTGACATCGCGCAGGTGCATGACGCAGCGACCATCGGCGAGTTGCAGCAGATCGAGGCGCTGCATCTGACGCCGTTCGGAGAAGCCTGGCGAGCGACGGAGGAAGGACGGACGGCGTTGGGCGGGGACATACCGGTGAACACCGACGGAGGTCTGCTGGCCATGGGTCACCCCTTCGGCGCCAGCGGGATCCGCATGGTGCATGAAACGGTCACTCAGCTACGGGGCGAAGCCGGACCGCGGCAGGTGGAAAACGCGCGGGTCGGCGTGGCGCAGTGCTCCGGAGCCGGGGACGTCACGACGGTGCACATATTGACGCGCTAGCTTCGTGACCAGGACTGCCACGTTCTCCTCGCAGCAGCAAAAATTGGATACAGTGGTGGGTTGCGGCGATAGCTTCTGGTCGACAGGTTGAATAGATCATGGCGAATTTCATGATCATGGCGGCGATGAAGGGCCGGTTCATGTCGGAGCAGGGAAACCTGTACGACAATTTTCAGATGCTGGGGTACATGGAGGGCGCAACGCCCTTCGACGCGGTGTCGGCGTTTTTCGACCAGCCGAAGTTCCCAATCGTGTGGGCGGACGTGGAGTACATGTGGGCGGAACGGCTGGCGGACGATCCGGCAAACGGACACCACGGCGAATACGAAAAAGTCTACATCGCGTCGCTGCGGGAGCGTTGGGAGGGCAGTTCACGGAACTAGCCGCCGCATGGATGTGAACGATATTCGCGACAGGGTTTGTTGCCGGCCAACGGCGTGGGGTCAGGCTCCAACAATCCGGGACGCTAACGAAGTAGGGGCGAATGATCATTCGCCCCTAAATTATTGGGTTCGCGCGCTGAGCGCCCTCATCGGCCGGCCATTATACGGAGGCGGCCTTGTCGCGGAGGCGGGTGAACTCGGTGCGGAAACCTTCGGCGAGCGCGCGGCGGTCGGTGCCATGGAGGACGAAGCGCGCGCCCTGTTCGATCCAGTACTCGGAAAGCTCGGGGGTCTGGTGGTGAACCAGGGTGGGCAGGCCCCTGGCCTCGCACTTGTCGATGATTCCCTTGACGGTGGTCTTGTAGACCTCCTGGGCGTAGTCGTCGGGGAAGCCGAGGGAGATGCTCATGTCGTTGGGGCCGACAAAAATGGCATCGATATGGGGCACGGCCAGCATGGCGTCGAGGTTGTCGACTGCGGCCTGGCTCTCGATGCCGATGATGCAGATGTTGTCCCGGTTGCGGTTGGCGAGGTAATCCTGGCTGGCGTCGCTGGGGAACGTGCCCGATTCCAAAGCTTCCTCCGCGGCCGCGCCCTTGAGGGGGCGGAACTTGGCGGCCTTGACGACCTCCCGGACCTGGTCAACGGTCTCGCAGTAGGGAGCGAGGATGCCCTGAGCGCCGGCGTCGATAGCCATGGTGACGTAGTGGGAGTCGGGGATGGGGATGCGGACGATGGGTACCACGCTGATGGTGTTGAACATGGTCAGGTAGTCGCCCAACTCGCCGCGGCTGCGGGGGCTGTGCTCAGTGTCGATGATGACGTAGTCGAGGCCAACGCCGTCGAGGATGGGGATCCAGCGAGGGCTGCGGTTGATGCTGATCATGGTGCCGAAGATACGGCCGCCCTGCTGGAGGGTCTGCTTGAGGTCTGCGCCGCTCATGGGGTGGATTGCTCCTTGCGGTGGGATGTTCTGCGAGTATAGCACGCAGAGAATCGAGTTGATTTGGCTCCCCCAAGTGGGTGTAGCATCAATACTGTGGACCGGCTGTGTGGTGCGCCGGGGAGGTGGGGACATGGCCGATTTCGCGGTCGCTGGGTTCCTGCTTGCGCAGGAAGGACGGTCCGGTTGGCGGTCGCCGGGTGTCTGGTTGCCTAGGAACAGCGGTCCGGTTGGAGTAGGCACGAGTCCGGTCTGGGCGGGCCCGACGGGTTGCGGCACCCGTGCGTGGCATGTTGGCGAGCTGGCAGAGCGGGTGGCGGTCAGGTGTGCTAAACTGCGTCCCAAGTAAAAAGCGATTGGATCGATTGCGTAATCCGGGGTATTTGTTGCGGAATCAGTATCGATATATCGGCGAACAGGGTGAATGGGACACGGTGGCGGAGGAGTTGCGGCAGGCGCCGCGATTGGCGCTCGATACTGAGCGGAATGGCCGGTTCGCATACCGAGAACGGATCTGCCTGATCCAGATTTCGGACGGGCGGGACACTTACCTGCTGGACCCGTTGTCGGTTAAGAATCTGGATGTCCTGGGGGACTCGTTGGCGGATGACGCGGTGGCAATCGTCATGCACGGTTGCGAAGAGGACGTGCGCTACTTCGACCGCGACTTCGGGTTTACCGTAAACAACCTGTTCGACACCGGGCTGGCGGCGCGGTTCCTCGGGGTATCGAGGCCCAATCTCGGCGCAGTACTCGAGGAGTTCTGCGGAGTGGGAATCGCCAAGGACCCCAAGCTGCAGGTTTCGCACTGGGGCCTGCGGCCGCTATCGGGTCCGGCGCTGGACTACGCAGCCAGCGACGTGCACCACCTGCTGCCGCTGGCGGATGAGTTGACATACCGATTGGACAAACTGGGCCGCACGGATTGGGTCCAGGAAGAGTGCGCGCGGATAGAAGCCCTGCGGCATCCACCCGACGAACCATTGGAAACGGCGTTCCGGCGGGTGAAAGGATGGGAAACGCTCAATCCCCGGGAGGCGGCGGTTCTGCAGGAACTGTACGCGTTTCGCGACGGCAAGGCTTGCGCCTGGGATGTTCCGCCGACGCAGGCCGCAAGCAACGGCGACATGCTGGAACTGGCGCAGTGCAGCGGCAGCCCCCCACGAGGAATCGGCGGGATGTTGGCGTCCCGTTGTTTTGGTGAGCTGCTGGAGGCGCTCGAACGGGGAATGACCGGCCCCGAGACGCCGAAACCGCCCAGGTCGGACCGGGGCGCCGAAACGTGGACGCCTGATAGCCGGGAGCGGCTCAAGACCTTGAAGCAGTGGCGAACGGGATTGAGCCAGGATCTGGGATTGGCGATCAGCCATATCTGGCCCACGCCCAGCCTGGAAAGGATCGCGTTGAGGCCGGACCGGATCGGCCGCGAACTGGAAGGTGGGGACGGAGAAGTGCGGGAGTGGCAGCGGGATGAGTTCGGGGAAGGGTTGTCTAGGGTCGTGAGCGGCGCGTAAATGAAAATCAGGCGTCCGCAAAGAGCGGACGCCTGGTCGTTGCTGGGCTCAAATCCGAAACGGGGATCGTTTTCGATGCCACGCCAGCCGCGGCAGCGCCCCGGCCGCGGATCGCGGCAGAACGCTGGTTACACAGACGAGATTGCCGCGTCGTGCACCCGATGACGTAGCTGACGGCCGGGACCGACGCCTTGGGTCAGGCGCCGAAGGTCATCAGCTCCTCGCAGAAGAGGGCGGTGTTCACGAGGTCGGGGACGACTACGTACTCGTCGATGGTGTGCATCAGGTTGGTGGACATACCGACCACGACGCTTTCGATGCCGTGAAGGCGGAACACGTTTCCGTCGGTGCCGCCGCCGGAGGGGCGGATGTCAGGGTTCAGTCCCATGTCACGCATGACGCGGGTGACGAGCTGCGCGGTGGCTTCGTTGGGATCCAGGCGATACATCTGGAACATCATTTCCAGGTTTTCGTTGATCTCAGCCTCGGTGTAGCGGCCGCGGATGGTATCGACGGCAGCGACGAGTTGCATGCGCAGGATCTCCAGGGATTCCATGTTCATGCTGCGGAACTCGCCGGACACGGTGGCCTCTGAAGGCACAGCATTGCGCACGGTGCCGCCGGTGATGGTGCCCACGTTGAAAGTGGTCTCCTGGTCGATGCGTCCCTGGGGAAGCTCGGCGATGATATCGCTGGCGATAAGGATGGCAGACAGGCCCTTCTCCGGTTCGACGCCGGCGTGGGCGCCGCGGCCCTTGATATCGATATCGAAGGCCATATAGGTGGGGCTGCCGCCGGTAATGGTGTTGACCGGACCGTTGCCGTCGAAGACGACAGCCTCGGTGCTGCTGATCATCGAGAAGTCGAGGTTCGATGCGCCGACGAGTCCGATCTCCTCGCCACGGGTGAGGACGACCTGCACCGGGCGGCGGGGGCGGCCATCTTCGTGCACTGCCTGGAGCGCTTCGAGAATCGCAGCGACGCCGGCCTTGCAGTCGCCTCCGAGAATGGTGTTGCCATCGGACGTGACGCGGTCGCCAACAACCTGGGGTTTGATGCTGCGGCCGGGGTCCACGGTGTCCATGTGGGCGGAGAGCAAGAGAGGGCTGTCACCTTCCTCGCGGGCAATGACGTTGCCGTGCTCGTCGCGGGCAACCTGGAATCCGAGGTTGGACAGCCGATCCGAGACGTGGAGGGCGACATCCCACTCCTCACCCGAAGGGCTATCGATACGGACCAAGTCGCAGAAGTCGTTGATCAATCGTTCCTGGTTAGGCATGGGCGCTCCTCGCTGGTCGAACAGTGCAATATCGGTATGTTTCGGTTTTCGCGACCGTGATTGCGAAACAAGGCGCAAACCGGTCGGCCCGACGTTAAATGTCGCGAAACGGATCTGGACGCCGTTCCGATGCTGGCGGTGGTAGAACCCGGCGGGCCTGAGTTTTGCTTCCCGGTTGCCTATTATATCGTGGGTAACTAGAATTATGAGGCCATGCCAGGGGAGTTCAACATACGCCAGGCCGGGATCGACGACTGCGACACCATTACCAGATTCAACGCGGCGATGGCGCTGGAATCTGAAGGGATATCGCTGGACCGGGCGACGCTGCGGGCAGGGGTCGACGCCGCGTTGGCGGATGAGCTGAAGGCGTTTTACCTGCTGGCCGAAGCCGGCGTCGAACCGTTGGGTCAGCTGATGGTCACCACGGAATGGAGTGACTGGCGCAACGGATGGATCTGGTGGATCCAGTCAGTTTATGTCAAGCCGGAAGCGCGGCGGCAGGGAGTGTACAGCAGGCTGTACCAGAGGCTAACGGATATGGCAAACGCGCGGGACGACATACGCGGCATGCGGCTGTACGTGATGCGGGAAAACTGGGGGGCCAAACGCACATACGAATCCCTGGGCATGAGCCACTCCGAATACGATCTGTACGAAACGGAGTTGTAAGCCTCCCGAGAGAGTGGCGACGCAGAGGTTCACGGCCAGAACCGTTCCGCTCAGGCGGACCAACAGCCGGGATGCTTGAGAGTCTTGACGAAACAATGGCGGTCAGCAGGCAGACGATATGACCACGGGCGGCGACTTACCCACGGAATTTCACTATACGGCGCGGGGACAACTGGCCCTCAGGGCGGGCCAACTGCACGCTGCGATCGACGATTTCAACCACGCGCTTGGACTCAACGACGAATTCGCACCGGCCTACTACTACCGTGGACTGGCATACCGGAATGGCGGTGACCTCAACCAGGCGATCGCAGACTACACGCGGGCGATAGTCGCTGACCCCGATTACCCGGTGCCATATTACGCGCGGGGCGTGGTCAGGAGGCACCTAGGATTTTACGAGGACGCGATCAGCGACTATTCGGCGGCGATCGAGCTGGAACCGGACGATCCCGACTATTACTATGCGCGCGGCGTGGCGCGGATTTCGCTGGGGCGGTATCAGGAAGCCATCGCCGACTTCCTGGTCTGCACGCGGATCAACCCTGAGCACGCCAACGCCCAATACAACCTGGGTATCGCGTACCGGGACTCGGGCGACCGGGAAACAGCCCTGTCCTACTACAACCGCGCGATCGAACTGCGGCCCGGGGAACCAGACTACCGGTATGCGCGGGGCAACCTGTACAGCGACCGCCGGGATTACGATGCGGCGATAGCCGATTATGACGCAGCCATCGAGATGGTGCCCACGTTTGCCAACGCGCTGTACAACCGGGGCATTGCCAAGCGCAACCGAGGAGAACCGACCGAAGCCATCGCCGATTTTGACCTGGCGCAGGGGTGCGGCATGGATACGGCTACGCTGCACCACAACCGGGGTGTGGCGCGGGCGGACCTGGGCGATCACGACGCCGCGATTGCGGAGTATGAAATCGCCATCGAAAAGAACGCTGAGCTGGCCGGCGTTTGGCTGTCAATGGGCAACTCCAAGGCAGCGCTGGGAGACTACGCGACGGCCGTGGCAGCATTCGGCAAAGCGGTGGATCTCAACTCCAACCTCGCTGAGGCATACCGCGGTCGAGGTCTGGCCAACCGCGCGTTGGGCAACGAAGACGCGGCAGCAGCAGACCTGCTTGAGTACGCGCGGCGCACGGGCGCAACCGCATGACGGTCGTGGACTCGTGGCACGGGCTGCGCGCCGGCGATCAGGTCGGCAACTTGGAATACGTGGTTGACGAGCCGGCGCTGGCGCAGTACCGGAAACTCGTGGGCGTCGGCGGTTGCTTCCCCAACCTGATGGCGGAAGACTGCCGGGCGTTGCTGGCAGCGCGCGCTCCCGGGGAAACGCTGACCACGGTTTGGCAACGACTGGATTTCATGCGACCCCCGATCCTCGGCCGGCGCATCCAGGTGGGCGGATGGCTGAAGGAAGTGCGGCACACGCGCGACCGGATCTGGATTCGAGCGGCGGCGTTCGCTGTGGACGAGATCGGGACGGAGATCCTGCGGTCTGAAGCCGCATTCGAAATGGGGCGTGAGTACCCTCAATGCGGTCCAATCGTTGAGGTCGCCCCGATGACATCATCGGTCAACGGCTTGGTCGCTGGCCGGGCCGGCGACAGCGGCCACCTGGGGAAACTGCGCCTGCCCGGTCAGGATGTGTTGGACGGCTACCGCAACCTGGCGAACGCGATGGTTGGCGCCGAGACGCCCGGGGACGAGAACGGCCCGACTGCGATTGCGGCAGGATGGCTGGAAGCCATCCTGGGCGGGGATTTCGGCGAGGATTTTCGATGGGGCGGCCAACTGTCGATTGCTTATCACGGGGCAATATGGCCGGGCTCTGAGCTGCGATGCGATGGAGTTGTGCTCGGCCACGACACGGATGTCAGCGGCGTGGACACCCGGCGGGTGGTGATGTCGGTTCGGGATGCCGCCGACCGTCGGGTGACGACAGCAGAAGCCGTGGTAAAGTCGCCGAGTCCGCTACTCCAATGAGCCGGGCGCCTGGTACCTGAGCAGCGGCGAGCATGCCGGCACACGGCAGGCAGCCGATGCTGGACAACCAGGCAACATCACAACGGAGGACATATGCAGCAACGTGAAGCGCCGAACGTACCCGTGCCGGAGAACTGGCAGAGGGGCCTGGCGATCGTGGCCCACCCGGACGACCTCGAGTACGGAGGGGCAGCGGCGATCGCCAAGTGGACCGCGCAGGGAAAGCGCATCACGTACGTCATGGTGAGCCGAGGCGAGGCCGGGATCGACAGCATGCACCCTTCGGAGGTTGGGCCGCTGCGAGCGCAGGAAGAGATCAACGCGGCGCGAGTCGTCGGCGTGGACACGGTGGAATTCCTCGACCACACGGACGGAATCATAGAGTACGGTTTACCGCTGCGTCGGGACCTCAGCCGAATGATCCGCAAGCACAAGCCGGATGTGGTGCTCACCATCAACCACCAATTGCAGTTTTTCAGCGGGCATCTGAACATGGCGGACCACCGGTGGGTGGGGCTGGCGGTATTCGACGCGGCGCGTGACGCCGGCAACCGCTGGATATTTCCGGAGCTTCTGGATGAGGGGCTTGAGCCCTGGAACGAGGTGCGTTTCGTGACGGTATTCGGGTCGACCGTGCCGTCGCACGCCGTGGACGTTTCTGACCACTGGGAGACGGGACTGGCGTCGCTACGGGAACACAAGGCCTATCTGGACAATCTCGGCGACGTGGGAAACAGTCCGTTCGAGTTCCTGACCGCCCATGCTCGGGGAGCGGGAGCGGGCTTCGGCTGCCGCTACGCTGCATACGCAGAGCTGGTGCTGATCAACGAGTCTTTCGGGTAACCAGGGCAAGGACATGCACAACGGAACGTGGTTGGATTCAACTGGCTGACCACGGGGGAGAAACCGACATGGCGGGATTCAGCGAGCAATTGCGGGCGGAGGCGGAGCCGATTTGGCAGGCGATATTCCGGCATCCGTTCCTGCGCGAGATAAAGGAAGGAACGCTGCCTTTGGAAACCTTCCAATATTACCTGGGGCAGGACTATCACTACCTCGAGGGGTTTGGCCGGGCCGTGGCCATGACGCTGGCCAAAGCGCCGGACGCGGGTCTGCTGCAGGAGTTGGCGCACCGGGTAATGACGCCCGTGGAACGGCCCCTGCATCACCTGCTGATCGAAGCGGCAGGGCTGACCATGCCGGAGGTTGAGGGCGCAACCAGATCACCCACGAACACGGCTTATGTAAACCACATGCTGGTGACCGCGGAGATGTACGGGTTGGGCCCGACAGCGGCGGCGCTGCTGCCCTGCCCATGGACGTATCATCTGCTGAAGGACGAAGTGGGGCAGTCTGAACACCCGTTGTACGGGCAATGGACGCGGTTCTACGTGGAAGGGTTCCTGCAGTCGAGCGTGGACGCCTGGACGGGGTTCGTCGACGAGATGGCAGAACGGGTCGGCGATCAGGAGAGGGAGGCGATGCGATACGCGTTCATGGCGAGCAGCCGGTACGAGTACATGTTCTGGGACGCCGCATACCGGCGCGAGGCGTGGCCGGTGTAAGTAACGCCAGTGGCGCCGAGACGGTGTCTCCCGGAGTCAACCGACGAACATTCGGGGAGGATTTACATGCCTTACGCAGATATCAACGGGACGCAAATGTTTTACGAGAGCCACGGCGAAGGGCCGGCGCTGGTGTTTGCCCACGGCCGGGGCGGCAGCCATCTGAGTTGGTGGCAGCAGGTCGCCGTGTTCCAGCACGAATACCGTTGCGTGACGTTCGACCACCGGGGATGGGGATTGACGGCGGGTCAGGGCGGGCAACCGGAACCGGCAACGTTCGCGGCCGACCTGGAAGCCTTGTTGGACCACCTGGGCATCGAACGGGCGACTCTGGTGGCGCAGTCCATGGGCGGAGTGACCAGCCTGGGGTTCGCGCTGGCGCATCCGGAACGCGTCACCGGGCTGGTGCTGGCGGACACAACCGGAGGGATCGGAGATCCTTCAGTGGTGTCGCTGCTGGAAGACGTGCATCCGCCGGAGGACCCGCTGCGCCGGGCGCTCAGCGACGGGTTCATCGAAAGCCAGCCGGAACTTACTTTTCTCTTCGGCTCCATCGGAAGAATGAACCCACCGATGCCGCTGAGCGTCGTCTCCGGGCTGTTCCGCAACCCATCGGGGCCGCAAGCTGCCGACCTGGCGGGGTTCACGGTGCCAACACTGTTGGTTGTGGGAGAGGAAGACCGGATATTCCCGCCTAACGTGATCGAGGCCGCGCACCGGCTGATACCGGGCAGCCGGCTGGAGGTGGTCGCGGACGCGGCGCACTCGACCCACTTCGAGCAGGCCGGGATCTTCAACCGGCTGCTGGCCGGGTTCCTGGCGGAGATTGGCGTCGGGACGGTGGGAGTTGCGGCGGACGATTAGCCAGCCGACAGGGCAGAAAAGAGTAGGGGCGGATAATCATCCGCCCCTACTTGATTCGGGTCGACCAGAGAAACGCAACTAGAAAGGCAGGTGCTCCGCGATGTCGTTCTCGGTGCGGAAGGGACCCCACTCACGCGGCACGTTAAGCAGGCGGTCTTCGAGGTCGTCAACGCTGTTCTGGCCGCAGTAGGCCATGGCGCGGTTGAACTCCTCACGCAGAAGCTCCAGCATGTGGTGCACTCCCTCTGCGCCGTTGACGGCCAGGCCCCAATAGAGAGGACGGCCGACGGCGACCGCGCGGGCGCCTAAGGCCAGCGCCTTGAGCACATCGCTGCCGCGACGCACGCCGGAGTCGACGTACACCTCAGCGTGGTTGCCGCAGGCGGCGACGATTTCGGGCACCATTTCGATGCTGGACATGGTGCTATCCAGCTGGCGACCGCCGTGGGTGGAGACCAGCACGCCGTTGACGCCGTGGTCGACAGCCATGCGGGCGTCCTCGGCCACGCGCACCCCCTTGAGCACCAGAGGCAGATCGGTCAGGCTGCGGAGCCAATCGATTTCTGCCCAGGTCAGCGGGGGCGACTGGGGCATCTCCCAACGCGGTGACTCGTCGGTTCCGCTGACCGCCGCCAATTGGTCCTGCTGGTTGCGGAAGTTGCCGAGTTCGCCGGGTCGCTCGTAGCGGTTGCGGACATCGCGTTCCTTGGGGCTGGGCGCCGGAGTATCGACGGTGAGGACGATGGCCCGGTAGCCGGCGGCCTCGGCGCGCTTGACCAGGTTTTCGGTGATGTCGTAACCCCGGTGGTAGAGCTGGAACCACAGCGGTCCGGTGGCGGCTTCGGAGATCTCTTCCAAGCTGCAGTTGGAAGAGGTACTACACATCATCAGCGTGTTGGACATGCCGGCGCCGCGGGCGGTCGCGCATTCGGCTTCAGGGTGGGCGTTCCCATGACCGCCGGTGGGGGCGATCATTACGGGGAAGCTGATGTCCTGGCCAAGGACGGTCGTAGACACCTTGCGCTCGGTGGTGTCGCGCATGAACCGCGGGCGCAGGGTCAGCGTTTCGAAAGCGGTACGATTGCGGGCGGTGGTAATTTCATCCATCGAACCGGCTTCGATGAATTCCCAGTTGTTGTGGGGTAACACCTGCTTCGCCCGAGCCTCATAATCGTAGAGGTTAATGGGATCCATTCTCATTGGAATACTCCGGTGTTGACTAGTTCGTGAGGTCAACCGTTGGGATGCCGCAGAGTAGCATTACAGGTTTAGCCTGACAATAGCGTCGGCGACGTCCGGGAGCATTCTGTATTCATCGGCCTGGGAGTCGAAAGACATCGGGTGAGGGAGAGACACGTTGTGAACGCGGCGGATGCGTCGCACCGCGTGTCCCTGCGAGGACAGTCGTCCGGACAGTTGCCGTACGGTGAGGTGCATTTCCTCGAGCAATGCCTGGCGAGACAGAACGTAGCCGGCACTCTGGGCCACTCGTTGATAGATTTCCCTGGCATCATCGGCCAAGAAACCCCAGAAAGCACGGACATGTTCTATGGTCCACCGACCTTCGGGGACTTCGGCCGGTCCGGTGGATGATGCGTTGTCCGATGAATCGGCGGCGGCGATCGCCATGGATGTTTCAGCATTGCTAACACCAGGCGCAGCGGCAGAAGCATCACCGACCGCGAGTTGTCGCATCGCAACGATCACATCATCGGCATCACCTTCAAATGTCAGGGCAACCTTTACCATTGTTTTACCTCGCGGTGTCAGTTCCGCGACAAGTTTAACATATTATTACGTGGGGTCAACTTACGCTTTAGGTGTTGAACGGTTAGACGACTGTACAAGTATCAAACCAAAAGGGCGGGTGTTGAACCCGCCCTTGAATAACGTTGGCTGGTGAAGCCCAATATGGGATTATTCGCCTTCGTCGTGGGGGCCGAAGGGGACAATGCCCGGAATCCACCACTTCTCCCAAGTCTCATCAATGCGCTCCTGGAAGAACTTGAGGTCCTCTTCGGTGAGGTGCGCAAAGCGGCCCTGGCGCTGGAGGTAATCAGTGACGGGCTTCCGCTTGCGGATGCCACGGGAAATGGCGCGGGACGGACCGTTCAGGATCAGCTCGCCGTCGACGATCTCGTACTGCACCCAGATGCCGGTTTCCACGGCCAGCATGCCCAACTCGTGAGAATACTTGGGGTCGTAGTCCCAACCCTTGGGGCACGGGTCTATGCTGTGGATGAAGGTCGGCCCGCCGATGGTGAGGGCGCGACGGATCTTGTTGGTGAAGTCGGGACCATATGACCCACACGCGGTTGCCACGTAGCGGACGTCGGGGTGGCCGGCGGCCAGCATGGGAACCGTGTTCTTCTTCCAGCGGCGGTTCATGATGCGGTGAACCTTGCCCGGAGGGGAGAAGGTGGAGTTGGCGCCCCACGGGCTGGAGCCGGACACCTGGATGTCGGTGTTGGCATAGGACTCGTTATCGTAGCACAGGATGAGCAGGTTGTACTCATCATGCTGCAGAGCCGCAGATATTGCGGACAGTCCCATGTCCACACCACCGCCGTCGCCGCAGAAGGCGATGACGTTGATGGGCTCTTCCTGCATCTTGCCCTTCCGCATGAGGGAGGCCAGACCGGCAGCGGTGCCGGTGGCAGCAGAGCCGCTGGAGCCGAGCTGGGTGTGCATCCACGGCACGACCCAAGGGGTGCTGTAGTAGGTGGTGTTCGCGACGTACATGCAGCCGGTGCTACCGACCACAATGGTGCGCGGGCCGGCGGCCTTGATCATCAGGCGCATCACCAGGGCGGATTCGCAGCCCTGGCAGGTGCGGTGCCCGGAGGTAAAGCCCTCGAACACCGGGATTTGCTTGACGCCCCTAACCTGGGGGAGTTCTTGGGTTATGGTAGTCATAGCGGCACTCCTATTCTCGGACACCAATCCAGGTGTTCTCTTCCTTGACCTGCCCGGCATCGATTGAGTCCTGGACCATGGAGGTCATCTCTTCCACGTCACGCACGAGCACCTCGCGGCCGCCTAGGCCGGCGATGAAACTCTGCATGAGCGGTCGATTGTCCAGGGTGTACAGGGCGGAACGGATCTCGTTGAACAGCACGCCGCCGTAGGATGGCGAGCCGTAGGAATAGTCGCGGTCAATGACGCCGACGGCCTTGCAGTGGCTGAGGGCTTCACGGATCTCATCGGTGGCGAAGGGGCGGAAGAACTTGACGCGTACGAATCCAACCTTCTTGCCCTGCTCGCGCATGCGGCGGACCGCAACGCGTACGGGCATGGCCAGCGTGCCCATGCCGACCAGGACGATATCGGCGTCTTCGGTCATGTACTCTTCAATGAAGGGGCTGGGGTCGCCGCGGCCGAAGAGTTGCTTGAACTCGTCGTAGGCTTCCTTGATAACGTCGCTGCTGCGGCGCATGGCGTCGTCGGTCTGGCGGCGGATCTCCATGAGCCAGTCTTCGTTGACCTGTGGCGCGACGGTGATGGGGTTGTCGGGGTGTAGCTGGAGGCGGCCCCGATCATACTGCGGCAGGAACTGGTCGACCTGCTCCTGAGTCGGCACGTTTACGATGGCCTGCGAGTGGGTCAGGAAGGAGCCGTCGCAAGAGATGGCCATGGGCAGGAAGACGCGAGGGTCCTCGGCGATGCGCCAGGAAAGGAGGGCAATGTCCAGGGCTTCCTGGGCGGTGCCGACCCAATAGAGCATCCAGCCGAGGTCGCGAACGGCCATCGCGTCGTTGTGCTCGACGCCAAAGGCTCCCGGATCGTCCAGGGCGCGGTTGCCCACCATGGCGACGACGGGCAGCCGCAGTCCGGCGGTCACGGTGATGGCCTCGAAAGCGTAGAACCAGCCCACTCCGCTGGAGCCGCAGAAGGTCCGGGCTCCGACGGCGGAAGCGTGCTTTACGATTTCGAACTGGGAGTGTTCGCTTTCCGCGACGATGAAGTCGCAGTCCAAAGCGCCATCGGCCTTGAGCTTCGACACGTACTGCATGACCGTATCGTAGGGCCGGATGGGATAGGCGGTGATAACGTCGACGTCAGCGAGTGAGCAGGCGATGGCGATGGCCTCGCTACCGCTGATGAGCTCCTCGCGCTCGGTCTGGGGAAGGGTATCGGTGGCCATCAGTCATCGTCTCCGGTCAGGGCAACTTCGGATTCGGATTCAGCTTCGTACTTGCCCGGGCTGTGATAGCCCTGGCTGCGCTCGGTGTCGGCGTCGTGGGCTTTCTGGACCTCGATCAGTTCGGTCATCCACTTCTGGTAACCATCCTTGTCTCGGGTCCAGTGCTCCCACTGGCTGTTGTTGTCGTTGAACTCGGCCTCGTTGACCATGGTGATGCAGTCGGGAACCGGGCAAACGGCCTCGCAGACGGCACAGCCGCAGCAGGCGTCCATATTGGCGTCGTACAGCCCGTCGGGGGTCACGTCGAAGCAGGTATCAGGACACTGGAGCCAGCACAGGGTGCACTTGATGCAGGTCTCGAAGTTGATCACCGGTCGCATCGAGCGGGTGCTGAACTTCTTGAATACCGAGTTGCGCGTGGGCTGGTAGTCTGTGTCCCCGGATGCGTTGGAGCGGATCGGGTCGTAATCCTCGGCCAAAGAACCGCCACGGAAGCCGGTGGCTCCCTCGATGCCCCTGATGACCAGACCATCTTCCATGTCGCGCCATCCGAGCAGTTCGAAGGTAAAGGGCGTTTCGTCGTTGCCTTCGCCGGGCTCGACCGGGCGCTGGGTGGTGCGATCAAAGGAATTGCGAGCGGACGTAAGCTTCAAACTGCCCCAGTCCTGATCCTCCAGGGCGGCCAGCATGGAGTCGAGGCTGACCAACTCGGGGCAGACCTTGGCGAGAGCGCCCAGGATGCGGACATCGGTGTGGTCGTCCTTGTACACCCAGAGGCCGGAGAAACTGGTGGTGGCGGGGACGATGGCCAGGTTGAAGGGTGAATCCTTCTGATGGATGTCCTCAATGAGGGCGTCAGCTTCCTGGCGGGAAGTTACGATGAGGGTTCCGCCAGACTTGGTGAGGGCGTTGATCGGCTGCAAGCCGTACCAGGCCCAGGACTCGATGCCCTTGCACATGGTGTCGTCGACGTTGATGGTGACGTCCACCTCGCCGGCCTCGTAAACGGCCAAGTTTTCTTCGAGTTCCTCTGGGGTGTCGGACACGATGGCGAACTGCTTGGCAGGGATGCCGTTCCGTTCGGGGGAGTCGCCGTAGCGGCCAAATGCGGTGCCTATTTTACCTTCCTTACGGGCGGCAAAAACGATGGTGCGGACGATGTTCCGGGCCAGGGTTTTCTGAAAAATCCCCCGGTACACCACCTCCACTGCCACTGTGCTCATGTTGGGGAGGCCTCCTCGGTGATTGATGCGGCATTATAGCATGGGAGCAGGGCATATAACGGATGAGCGCAACTTGCGCCGACCTTCAGTCGGCACGGTATTGGCGATAACGGACGTAGAGCGAGGCGGATTGCTTCAGGGTGGCCGACCCAGTCCGGATGTCGCCGTTGATGGGGATCACATGATTGGCTTTCAACCCTAAAACTTGATCACGAGTAGTATAGACGAGCCTATCGACTAAGCTTCGGCATTCGTCCCTTTCAAAGTGGCCACTGAGATCGCCTTCAAACTTGGCTACCCTCTTGCAATAACCCACACGGCTACGGACGGTGGTCTCGCTCATGCGTCGCACCTCCCGCAAGTATTCCGCGAAACCGTCCCACTCGGCTTCACTTTGGCGCCATGCGCCGTTGCTGCGTGAAGGTATACCCGCAACGGGCTGATCAAATAAGGTACCAACGTAACGTTCCCGACGACGATCATCCTTGATCTGTTTCAATCGCGTTGCTGTGTGCGTGGCATCGATCACTCTCAACAGGCGCTCCATCGAGTCCAAAGACCGGTCGGTTTCGTCGTCGTCGAAATGCCTGCTGTTATGCGCCCAGTCGTTACGAATGTCCCTGACTTCATAAAGCAGATTCTTGCCCCGGTAGCCGAGATCCTGGTGGAAGGCGTCCTCCCACCTTTCCAGCATCAACCTGATCAGAGCGGATGGATCTTCATCAACGTTGAAGTTCGTTCTTTCTGCTACGAAGGGTCGTAAATCGATGGCGAATATATTGAGCGCCTCGTCAATTACGTGTCGGTTGTTCGATTTGCTGGAAACCATTGCTGTTCGCCACCTACGCTAGCGCCGCGGTCCTTTTGTGGTTCACCCCTATGTTACACTTCCGGTCGATTTACGCACGAAAAGGAGCGTTTGGCTATGGCCCAACGGATGAACGCAGGTGAGGCAGTCATTGAACTGCTGCGGCAGGAAGGGGTGAGCAAGATCTTCGGGATCGTGGGCTCGTCTTTCCTGGATGTGCTGGACCCGCTTTATGACCGCGACGATATCGAGTTCGTCGGGGTGCGGCACGAGCAAGGGGCGGCGCTGATGGCCGACGGGTACAGCCGCATTGCCGGCGCGCCGTCGGTGTGTCTGGTTACCAACGGTCCTGGTGTGCTGAACCTGACCTACGGCATCGGGTCGGCCTACGTGGCGCACTCGCCGGTGGTGGTGCTGGCGCCGTCGGCGTCACGAGACCACCAGCACCTGGACTCCACACAGGAGTTCGACCAGGTGGCGCTGTTCGAGCCGATCACCAAGGCCAGTTTCTCCATCAACAAGATAGAGCGGCTGCCGGACGCGCTGCGACAGGCGTTCCGGATCGCCACATCGGGCAAGATGGGACCGGTACTGGTGGACATCCCGCGTGACCTGCTGCCCGGGGCCGAAGTCGACATCGACCTGATGGCTCCGACGGCGTACCGCACTGGTCAGGGGCATTCGCGGGGAGACCGGGCGCAGGTGGAGGCGGCGGCTCAGGAGATACTGGCGGCGAAGCGTCCGGTCATCGTGGCCGGCGGCGGAGTGGAATGGAGCCTGGCGGACCCGGCCGTGGCTCGGCTCTCCGAGTTGACGGGCGCACCCATCGTGACCTCCTACGGGCGAGCGGACGCGGTGCCCAACGACCATCCCAACTACCTGGGTCACCTGGGTCGGCTGGGCGCGCAGGAAGCCATCGACGCCGTGCGCAACGCTGATGTGATCGTGGCTGCGGGGACGCGCCTGGGGCAGTCAACAACCTTCTATGACCACCGGTTCATTCCCGCTGACGCGCGTATCGTGCATATCGAGATCGACCCCAAGGAGATTGGGCGCATTTACCCGATTTCGGTGGGCGTCGAAGGCGACGTGGGCGCGGTCGTGGACGAGATCAACGGCATCGTGGCGGCGGCCGAACTGCGGCCTGACCCCGAGTGGACCCGGCGGGTGGCCGGCTGGAACGCGGCACGAGCAGCACGCCTCGCAGCAGAAGGCGAGTTGACCGGGGACTACATCAAACCCCAGCGGGTGTACGCCGAGTTGCGAAAGGTGATGCCCCGGGACGCCATCATCGCGCTGGACGCGGGGCTGGCGCCGAACTTCGGGCAGGACCGGCTGAACTACTACCAGCCGCGGAGCCTGATCATGGCGCTGGACCTGGGAGGGCTCGGGTTTAGCTTCCCGGCGTCGATTGGCGCGAACTTCGCGGCTCCGGAACGGCCGGTGGTGAACTTCAACGGCGACGGAGGATTCCTCTTTAACGCGCAGGAGTTTGAGACCGCAGTGCGCTACGGGTTGAAGAACATCTCGGTAGTGATGAACAACGACTGCTGGGGGTCCGAGAAGGCCTACCAGAAGTACGCGTTCAACGAGCGGTACGTCGGCGCCGACACAGTGAACCCCCGGTTCGACAAGTACGCGGAACTCTTCGGCGGGGCCGGATTTTATGTCGACCGACCGGAGGACATCGCGGACGCCTTTGCGCAGGCGCTGGCGGTGGACGGGCCAAGCATCATCGAGATACCCACCGACCCAGACGAGATGCCCCGGCCGGCGCGGCTGGCCGAGGTGCAGTCTCCGAGTTCCGGCGGATAGCAGTTATGGCTACCAATGAAATCATCAAGCCGACGGACGTCGACATCACCGGCAACTCCATCATAATCAACTGGGACGACGGGCACCGTGGGATCTACCCGCACCGCATGCTCCGGCTACGTTGTCCGTGCGCATCGTGCGTGGAGGAGATGACCGGCCGGGCGCTGCTGAATCCCGACACGGTGCCCCAGGACGTTCGGGCGCTGGACCAGATGGCGGTTGGGCAGTACGCGCTCCAGTTCCTGTGGAGCGACGCCCACTACACCGGCATCTACACCTACCGGGTCCTGCGGGCGAACTGCACGTGCATCCCGTGCAACGAGGCCAGGGCCAGGCAACCCTAACCAGCCGGCTGACCAGCGTCGGGTTGCTGCGTTTCCCCGGCGGTTTCGGAGCGATTGCCGCGGAAAGTTTGTCCGGGGCGATTCTTCAGCTTGGGCGCCGTGAACGTATCGGACTTGAACGAGAAATTCGAGATCTGGCGGCTGGCGGGTTTGCCGCACTCTTTGCAATTGATGGGGTCATCGGCGCGGGAAACCGGCCGGATGGATTCGAACTCATTGCCACAGTCGGGGCACCGGTACTCGTAGATTGGCATAGACACCTCCCACTCGGAATTATATCCTAACGCAATTTTGCGGCTATTTTTAAGGAAGACAGCATGAGCGACCAAGCAGCAGACGTAGTCATCATCGGCGGGGGAGCAGCGGGTTGCGCCGCAGCCTACTACCTGGCGGCCATCGGGGTAAAAGCGACCGTGATCGAGCGCGAGGGCGTGGCGAGCCATGCTTCCGGATACAACGCCGGAGGGCTCAACCCTCTGGAAGGGCACGGTTGGCCGGATCCGCTGATGCCGATGGCGCTGCAATCTTTTGCGTTGCACAAGGAACTGTGGGACGCGCTGCCGGCAGAAACCGGTATCGACTACAACGGCCGGATCATGTCAATCCTCAAAGTCGCCCTGGACCCCGAGGACCTGGACGACCTCCGGGCTACACTGGAAACCTTCAACAGCGCGCCGGAGCCGGGGTTCTCCGCGGAGTGGCTGGAGCGTGAGGACGTGCTGGCGCTGGAGCCGCGCATCACCCCCGAGGTCATCGCCGGGATCAGGGCAGTGGGCAACGGCGCATTGGACGGGCTGGAGTTCACGCAAGCGCTGGCCGCCGGGGCGGAGAAACTGGGCGCGACGGTGTTGTCCGGAAGCGCCGTGGGGTTTCGGTTGGGCAATGGCAAGGTGGAAGCCGTGGTAACCAACGACGGTGAGATTGCCTGCGGGTCGGTGCTGATCGCGGCCGGTCCGTGGTGCCGGACAGCCGAGCAATGGCTGGACATCGCGATACCGGTGGATCCGCTGAAGGGGCAGATCATCAGGGTACGGCCGGACGGCCCCGGGCTGGACTACGAGTTGATCGGCGGCGGCAGTTCGATGTACGCGAAACCCGACGGGCTTATCTGGTGCGGCGCTACCGAAGAGGAAGTGGGTTTCGACCTGTCGCTGACCGATGAGGCTCGCGACGACATCATGCGACGAGCCACGCGATTGATGCCGGCACTAAGCGGCGCGGAGCAGGTCCTGCACACGGCGTGCCTGCGGCCGGTTACACCGGACTGGCTACCCATCGTGGGACAGGCCCCGGGCTGGGACAACGTGTACATCTGCGCCGGCGGCCAGAAGAAGGGCATCCTGCTCGGCCCGGCGATGGGCAAGGGCATCGCGGAGATCATGGCGTCAGGTAGCACCGAGATCAGCCTGGCAGGCTGTGATCCCGGGCGCTTTGGCGGGAAATAGCGTTCACCCGGGACCATGCGAGGGCTTGAGGATAAACGGGACAATTGGGAAGAGCGCACCGGCATTCTCAACATACCGACCAGGCTGATCCGGTGGTTTTCGGGTACCTTCACGACGGTTTGGCTTATACTGATCGGCATGAGCAGCTATAACAGCGTGACGACCCTGCGCGGAGAAGATTGGGACGCACAGGCAGTGGGTATCATCTCAGCTGGCGCTTCCAACATCGGCTTCGCGATTCCCGTGGCGTACGTGCTGACGGAGGTCATCGACATGGTATTCGGGACATGGTACCGGCAACGGACTCGTGAACGAGCCCGTGCGGAGGGGCTCGAAGAGGGCAGGGAAGCGGGCAAGAAGGCGGGGATGCACGAGCAGCACGAACGCTGGATGCAATGGCTTGATCGGCAGCGGCAGGCGGAAGAAAACGGTCTGCCATTCGACGAGCCACCACCAGGACTGAATGGTGAACACCCAACCAAGGAGTAGATAGATGACTACGAACGGCACGTCAGGCGCTTTGCGCGACATCCACGTGGTGGAATTTGGACAGTACGTACCCGGGCCGATGCTCGGGATGTTGCTGGCCGACCAGGGCGCGCACGTCATCAAGGTGGAGCGGCCGGGCGGCGACCCGGCACGGTCGGAGCCGGCCTTTGCCACGTGGAACCGGGGCAAGCGGTCAGTGACACTGGACCTGAAGACCGACGCCGGACGCGAGAATGCGCGCCGGCTGGCCGCCAATGCCGACGTGGTCATCGAAAACTTCCGGCCCGGAGTCGCCGACCGGTTGGGCATCGGGTACGAAGAGCTGTCGGCAAACAACCAGAGACTGATCTACTGTTCGCTGCCGGGATACGGCGAGGAACACCCGAGCCGGAACGAGCCGGGCTGGGACCCGGTCATCAGCGCCGAGACCGGTTTTTATCCTGAAACCTCGGAAAGCGACGGCGACCCGCTGTTCACGCCGCTGCCCATTGCCAGCACCTTTTCGGCGTTGTTGGGGTCGGTGTCTGTAGCGATGGCGGTCAACGCGCGGGACAAGTCGGGCAAGGGACAACGGATCGAGGTGCCGCTGCACTCCGCGATGTTCACCGCAATGGGCAGCCGAATCATCCAGTTCAACAACTACGAGTACGTGAACCTGTTCGATTTCCCGCGCACGGTGATGTCGCATCCCTATCAGTGCGCCGATGGGCGATGGGTGTACCACCACGGGATGTTCGAGCGGTTCGCGCGGCAAACGCTGACGGCGGCGGGCAAAACCGAGTGGATCGACGAGGTCACGTCGCTGTTCGGGCGCCCGGTGGACGACGACACGCTGGCGTTCTGGCAGGACCGGTTCTCCGAGATGTTCAAGGAGCGGACGGCGTGGCAGTGGGAGGCGGACATCAACGCCCAGGGCGGGGCGTGCACGGTGTGCAAGACCGTGGACGAGTGGCTGGTCCACGAGCACGCCGTTGACGCGAAGATGGTTGCTGAGGTGGAAGACGCCGAACACGGCACGATGAAGCAGCCGGGCGTGCAGGTTAGGCTCCGCGGAACCCCTGGCGCGATACAGGGTCGAGCTCCCAAGCTCGGCGAGCACACCGACGAGGTGCTTGCCGAACTGGAGAATGCGCCCGCGCGAACAGCAGCCAGCAACGGCCACGGTGATGTAATGGCCGCGCTGCAGGGCGTGCGCGTGCTGGACCTGTGCATCATCCTGGCCGGGCCGACCTGCGGACGTACCCTGGGCGAGTTCGGGGCGGACGTGATCAAAATCGACGACCCGACGCGGATCCTTGACCCGGTGGGTTACATTGACGTGAACCGGGGCAAGCGCAGCATCATGCTGAACCTCAAGACCGACGAGGGCCGCGAGGTTTTCTGGAAGCTGGTGGAATCGGCTGACGTGATTGTGGAGAACAACCGCAAGTCGGCGGTGCAGCGGTTGGGCCTTGGTTACGAGGAAGTCAAGAAGGTCAAGCCGGACATCGTCTACGCATCGCTCAACGCCTTCGGGTACGACGGGCCGTGGTCAGAGCGGGCCGGCTGGGAGCAGCTGGCGCAGGGCACCAGCGGGATGCAGGTTCGACGCGGTGGCCGGGACGGCAAGCCGATGCTGGCGCCCTACGCCGTCAATGACTACGGCACGGGCTTGATGGGAGCGTACGCCGTGGCGTTGGCGTTGCACGAGCGGAACCGGACCGGCCAAGGCCAGTCGGTGGACAGCGGGCTCGCGCTGACGGCCGGGCTGTTGCAATCTCCGTACTTCCTGGACTACGAGGGGTACCAGCGGGAGGATATCGAGGGAACCGACGCGCGCGGGTACTCGCCGGGCTCGCGGCTCTACGAGGCGTCGGACGGGTGGATGTATGTCCATTGTCCCGACAGCGGGGCGTACGGGGCGCTGTTGTCGGCGCTGAATTTCCGAGACATCCACCACGACAGCGAAGCGATCGCGGACGTCATCAGGGGCAGCACCATCGAGCACTGGATGCAGGAACTGCGGCCGCTGGGCGTTTCGGTTAGCCCGAATCTGACGATGGAAGACTACCGCCATGACCCAGTGGTGCGAAACGCAGGATTCGTCGTCACCCGGGACCACACCGTATGGGGCAGCGTGGACCACTCCGGCACGACGGCTCGGCTGTCGGCGACGCCGCCGAGGCTGGGGCCGCCGGCTCCTTGGTTCGGCATGCACACGGACGAGATCCTGGCGGAAGCAGGGTACTCGGCCGCGGAAATCGAGGCACTGAAGGCCTCGGGAGCGGCGGTTGAGCCGAGCCCATAAGGGTCGATTACATACGCCAAAGGACGGTAGGGGCGAATGATTATTCGCCCCTACGCATGGCTCACGAGAACTGCCCGGGCGCTGTTTCCGATAGTGTCAGCGTTTGCCACGCTGACTATGATCCTGGCGCGGCCGGCCACCTCGGGACAATCCGACGTTCAAGAACATAGAGGACATCGGCAGGCAATGTCGATGAGCGCACGCCCGGCGCGAGTGCAAACTGGGCGATGTGCGTGCTAAACTTGCGCCAACTGCGCCCGCCGGAGGTAGAGGTATGTTACGCATCTACAACACCCTGACGAAGAACGTCGAGGAGATCCGGCCAATGACGGCCGGCAAGGTGTCGATGTACACGTGCGGGCCCACGGTTTACCGGTATGCGCACATCGGGAACCTGCGCACCTACCTGATGGCGGACTGGATCCGCCGGATTCTCGTCGCCGATGGCAACGAGGTCTACCACATCAAGAACATCACCGATGTGGGCCACATGCGCCAGGAACTGGCTGAGGCCGGCGGCGACAAGATGATCATGGCGGCGTTGGCCGAAGGCAAGTCGCTGCAGGAAATCGGCGAATTCTACGCGGATGTTTTCTGGCAGGACGAGGAGCGGATCAACATCCTGCCGGCCCACGTGTTTCCCTGGGCGTCGCACCACATCCCTGAGATGCTGGAGATGGTGGGCACGCTGATGAACAACGGCGCGGCCTACGAAGCGGGCGGGAACATATACTTCGACGTGAACAGCTATCCGGAGTACGGGAAGCTATCCCGCAATTTCGGCGGCGACCTGCTGGAAGGCGTGCGCGCCGAAGCGGACCCGCTGAAGCATGATCCGAGGGACTTCACCCTATGGAAGGCGGCGGAGCCGGGACGGGACGTGAAGTGGGACAGCCCGTGGGGCGAGGGTTTCCCGGGCTGGCACATCGAGTGCTCCGCAATGGCGCACAAGTACCTGGGCGAAAAGTTCGACATCCACACGGGCGGCGTGGACAACGTGTTCCCGCACCACGAGGACGAAATCGCGCAGAGTGAAGGAGCCTTCGGGCAGCAGCACGTGAACTACTGGGTGCACGGGCAGCATCTGCTGGCGGACGGAGCCAAGATGGCCAAGTCGGCCGGGAACGTGTTCCTGATCGAGGACCTGTCGACGCGGGGGTTTGACCCGCTGGCCTTCCGGTACCTGTGCATGACGGTGCGTTACCGACACCGGATGAATTTCACCTTCACGTCGCTCAAAGCTGCAGAGAAGGCGCTGACCGGCCTGCGGAACCGTATCTGGGTTTGGCGGAACATATCGGGGAACGGCTCCAGCCATCATGCCCTGAGCGCGGAAGGCCAGGAGTGGAGCGGCAAATTCTGGGACGCGGTCCACAACGATCTGGACCTGCCCACCGCGCTGGCAATCACGTGGGCAATGGTGCGGTCGGAACTTCCGGCAGCAGACAAACTGGCGCTGATCCTGGACTTTGATCGGGTATTCGGGCTGGACCTGGACCAGGTTCCGGAGCGGTACGAGATCGGCACGCCGACCAGCGACGCTCTGGAGCGCCGGGACGCGCTGCGTCAACAGGCGGCATACCGCGACGCCGACGCGCTACGGTCCCAGGTGGTGGAAGGTGGGATGGTGGTGCAGGACACCGGAGTGGCGACGCTGGTGCGTCCGCAAACCCCTCTGGAACAGCTGGAAGCGCGGTGGCCCTCAGTGTCCGCTTCCAGGGAAGTGCCGTCGCTTCTGGGCGAGCCTGACCTCTACGACTTCACCTTCCTGGTCAACGCCTATGACTACGTGGACGACGTGCGGCGGTGCGTGGAGGCGGTCCTGCGGCACACCGGCGGCGAGTCGGTGGAGGTCGTCGTGGTGGACAACGGATCCACGGATGGCACGGCAGAGTACCTGGAAGAGGCCCAGGCCGAGCACTCCAACGTGCGGGTCATCCACTGCGATCATGTGGTAGGTGACGCCGCGGGCAAGAACATCGGGTTGAAACAGGCCCGAGGGCGTTACATCGTCCTGCTGGACGCTTCGACCGAGGTAGTTGGAGACATCCTGTCCCCGGTGGCGGAAAGCTTGGCCGACCAAAGCATTGGCGTATTCGGTCCGTACGGGTTGACGACGGATGACATGCAGCATTTCCACGAGGAAGTGGACCGGGGAGACGCCGACGCGATGCAGGCGTACTGCATGGCATTCCGGCGCGCCGACCTGTCCTCCGTGGGGTTGATGCACGAGTCCTTCCGGTTCTACCGGAACCTGGACATTGATTACTGCTTCCAGTTCAAGAACGCTGGCTACCGGGTCGTGTGCGACAGCAGCCTGCCGCTGGTGCGTCACGAGCACCGCCAATGGGAGGAACTCGAGGAGAACCAGCGCGACGAGTTGAGCCGGAAGAACTTCGGGCGATTCCTGAAGCGCTGGGGTGGTCGGCCGGACCTGCTCATCAACCCCGACGCGCGCGGGTTCGATACCGGGTTCCGGCACTAACCGAATAGGTTGCATCGGATTAAACAAGCAGGGGCGGCGCATGCGCCGCCCCTACGTTTTTGGGTTTGGAGTAGCGGATCAGCCGCGGCCGAACCAGTCGGGGTGGACGGCCTGGAGGCCAAGCTGGGGCCAGGCGGCGGGAGCACCACACTTTTCGAGCCTCGCTTCCAAAGGCAGGGACTCGTCCCAATGGTAGGCGATGATGCGGCGGCCGTTCCAGTCGGCGGCATCATCGGACGCAATCCAGACCACCGGCGCCTGCATAACTTCGGGCTGGATGAGGGCATCGGCCGTGGCGCCCTCGGGCGGCAGGACCATGTTGGTGGCAGTGGCGCCGCCGGGCGTCAGCACGTTGGCGGTGACGCCGGTGCCCTCGAGGTCCTGGGCCATGATGGCGACGAGCGCTTCATGTCCGGCCTTGGACGGGCCATAGGGCGCGCCGCCCTTGCGCCACATGGTGTCCATGCTGGTGGTGACGCCGATGATGCGGCCAAAGCCCTGTTCCATCATGTGGCCGGCCACGGCGTTGGCCATGAGGAAGGGGCCACTGAGGTTGACGGAAATCACGCGCAGCCATGCGTCAGGGACAATATCGAAGAAACCGGTGCGGCTGCCGGCAGAGCTGCCGCCGAAACCGGCCGTGCGGGGATTGATGCCGGCGTTGTTGACCAGGATGTGGAGGCCGCCCATTTCGCTGATGGTGCGCTGTACCGCATTCTGCACCGACTCGGGGTCGGTGACGTCGGCGATGATGGGCATGACGCACTCGTCGCCGCCTAGTTCGCGCATGTCGTTGGCGGTCTGGTCGAGCCAGTCCTCGTTGATGTCGAGCATGGCGACGCGGGCGCCGGCCCGGACCAGGCCGGTGGTGATGGAGCGGCCCATGCCGATGGGGCTGGCGGCGCCGGTCACAATGGCAACGCGGCCCTGGAGTGTGTCGGAGCGGGTAGTCATGGAGGTCACCTCTGGGTTCAGGCGTAGGTATAAGAGCAACGATAATAACCGCTGGGGCGGGAGTTGTTAAGGGCGACTGGTGCACCCATCCTTGACCCGAGCACCGGCCGATGCTAAATTGGCCGCCGTGTTTCGTTACCAACATTACGATTTTCGTCGCGAGATTGTGGGATGAGCGAACTGGCCGAACGGGTGCTGAAAGGCGAATTGCGCGCCCTGTCGCGCGTGCTGACCCTGCTGGAGCGCGGCGATCCGGCGGCTGCCGAGGCGATGGCCGAGTTGGACCCGCACACGGGCGCAGGGTACGCGGTAGGGATCACCGGGCCGCCGGGCGTTGGCAAGAGCACGCTGGTGGACCGGCTGGCAGAGCACCTGCGAGGCCAGGGCAAAACCGTTGGCATCCTCGCGGTGGACCCGACGAGTCCTTTCACGGGCGGGGCGCTGCTGGGCGATCGGATCCGGATGCAGCGTCACTATCTGGACGACGGTGTGTTCATTCGCAGCGTGGCGACTAGAGGACAGTCCGGCGGGCTGCCGCGCATTGTGAAGAGCATGGTGCGGGCGCTGGACGCGGCCGGAAAGGACGTTACTCTGGTGGAAACCGTGGGTGTAGGGCAAACGGAACTGGGAATCATGGGCGTGGCGGACACGGTCGTAGTGGCCATGACGCCGGAATCGGGGGACTCCATCCAAACGCTGAAGGCCGGCGTAATGGAGATTGCCGATCTTTATGTAATCAACAAGGCCGACCGGGATGGAGCCAATCAGCTATCGGCGGCGGTGACGGCGATGCTGCAACTGTCGGACCTGAGCGACGGCTGGAACCCGCCGGTTCTGCTGACCCAGGCGTACGCCAATGTGGGGATCGACGAACTGTGGGACAGCGTGGCCGCGCACCGGGATTACCTGGCCGACACGGGCGGATTGGAAAAGCGGCGGGCCGAGCGGCGCCGGGCGGAGTTCCTGGAGACGGTGCAGGAGGAACTGTACCGGCGCATCACCGAGCGGCTGCAAGACGACGCAGAGCTGATTGAGCTGCTTAGGCAGATAGATGGGAAGGCGGCGGAACCATACGGCGCGGCTATGGGGTTGCTGGGCAATGAACAGGGTCTGGCCCACCTTGCGGGTGGCAGGGCCGTCGACTAGCTGGTCGCGAAACACACCCGATCGATATGGAAACGGGGCGGCCAGATTGGTCACCCCGTTCGCCGTAACTTGATTGTCGGTTATGTAGTTCAGTTGCGGTTTTCGCCGTCCGCGGAGGCGCCGTTGCCCGAATTGTTGCGGTTGTTGCCGCTGCCGTCCGGCTGGCTCATGCCGCCCATGCCGAGGAATGGGGAGAGCATGGAGGTGAATTCCATGGGGAAGATGAACTTGGTGGACGGGCTGGAGCCGAGGGACTTGAGCGTTTCGAAGTATTGGAGGCTCATGGTGCGCCCGTCGATGGTGCTGGCCACGCTGTAGATGCGCTCCAGGGCGGTGCTGAAACCCTCGGCGCGGAGGATGGCGGCCTGCTGGTCGCCCTCGGCCTGGAGAATTTCCGACTCACGCTCACCCTGCGCATTGAGGATGGCAGCCTGACGCTGCCCCTCGGCCAGGTTGATGGCAGCCTGACGCTGCCCCTCGGATTCGGTGATCTCTGCGGTGCGGATGGCATCGGCGGATTTCTGACGTTCCATGGCGGCCTTGACCCCGACAGGAGGGTCGACCTCGTTGATTTCAACCTGGGATACCTTAACCCCCCATCGGGTGGTGACCTCGTCCATGCGGACCTGGACATCGTCACGGATACGCTCGCGTTCGGAAAGGGTGGTGGACAAGTCGAGGGAACCGATCACGGAGCGGAGGGTCGCGAATGCGAGGTTGATGACCGCCGCCTCGAAGTTCTGCACCTCCAGCACGGCACGGTCAGCGAGGTCTTCCATCACGCGGTAGTAGATCACGAAGTCCATGTCCACCACGACGTTGTCAGCGGTGATGTACTTCTGGGTGGGTACGCGGGTGACGCGTTCGCGCAGGTCAACCTTGGTGCCGTGGTAAAGGATGGGGATAAGGAAGCGCAGTCCGGGGCCACGGATGCCCACGTACGAGCCGAAACGCTGAACTACCATGCGCTGGTATTGCTGGACGACTACAATCCCTGCGGCCATGTTGGTGCCTCCTTATGGGGCTCGGCGTGGGCCAAGTGTTGGTGCCATTCTAGCATCATTCCTGACCCTCAACGGCCGCGGGGCCCGCATCAGCCTCCACGGTGAGCAACAGGCCCTGCACGGCGACCACCCGCACGCGACGCCCTTCTGGGATCGTGAGGCCGTCGTTGCTGACACCGGACCAGGTCTCGTCGGCGAGGGCGACGACGCCCCTGGGTCGGAGGGCGGACGTGACGATGCCAGTCTGCCCTACCAAATAGCCGGGCGAACTGCGCCCGTCGCCACCCGTGCCGGCGGTCTTCGTCGCGCTTCTGCGCCCGAGGCGGGACATGATCACCTCGTATGACAGATATCCGGCGATGGACAGCAATACGCCGCCGACTCCAACCAGCACCCAGCGGTTCACCGAAACGGTGGGAAAGCTCGGGGGGGTAATCCGTCCGCCGCCGAAGTCACCGAATAGCAATAGTCCGCCAACCACGAGACTCACCGCAGCGCCGATTCCTAAAGCGCCGAACCCCGAAACGAATATCTCCAGGGCGGCCAGAACGATTGCCAGGAGAATGAACGCGACGCCCGCCCAATTGAACGGCAGGTTGCCCAGGGCCAGAAAGCCCAATCCCAGGCAGATAATGCCGGCGATGCCGGGACCGATGGCGCCGGGAGTGAGCATCTCGATAATCAGTCCGATGCTGCCCAGGGACAGCAGCAGGAAGGCGATGTTGGGATTGGAGATGAAATCGACGAAGCGCTCACGCCACTGCATTTTGACTTCCCGGACCTCGACGTCGTCCAGTTGCAGCGTTTGTTCGCCGGCGATGGTCAACACAGTCTGCCCGTCCAGAGCAGCGAGGAGCGCCGGCATGTCGTCGGCAATGAGGTCGATGATTTCCGCCTCCAGGGCTTCGGTGGCGCTGAAAGAGGCAGCGGTACGGACGGTTTCCTCCAGTGCGTCTGGGTTGCGGCCACGCTCCTCGGCGATAGCGCGGATGAGGGCGGCAGCATCGTTGGTGGCCTTATCGGCCAGGGTCTCGCTGATCTCCTCGCCGGTGCTGGATACGGGGGTGGCGGCGCCTATGTTGGAGCCCGGGGTCATGGCGGCCACGTGGGCGGCAGCGGTGATGAACGTTCCCGCGGAGCCGGCCTGGGCTCCGCGCGGCGACACGAACACCGCCACGGGCACCGGTGAGCCGAGAAGGATCTCGACGATATCGCGGGTGCTGTCGTAGAGGCCGCCGGGCGTATCCAGACCGATGATCAGCAGCTGGGCGCCGTTCTCGTGGGCGCGGGTTACGGCCCGCTGTATCACTCGCACCTTGACCGGGCTGATGGTCTTCTCGACCCGAACACTGAAGACGGCGTCCGCCTGGGCTCCGACGCGAGCGTCAGGTCCGGCGAGGCCGAACAAGCCGAGGCAGATGAACAGGGCGCAGGTCACCACCACCGCCCATCGCCGGACGTACGGGCGGAGCGAGCGGCGGTTGATCACGGCGGAAATCATCAGCAGGTACCTGAGTTCATAATCAGGGCGGGGCGGAGGGATGTCAATCGGCTGGTTTGACTAGGGCCGGCGGCTGCCCATACAATGCGGCTACTCGAAAAGCGCAACAGGAGCGGCGATTTCCATGGCTTACCAATACATTCTGTCAGACAAAGAACGTGTCTCCAAGTGGGAAGGAAGCGGCGACCGGCGTCGCGAAGTGGTGGGCCACGTCGCGTTCCTAACCATGAACCGGCCGGAAGTGCTCAACGCCATGAACCGGCAGCTGACGGAAGAGCTCCACGATGCAGTGAGGTGCGCCAACGAAGATCCGGAGATCGGGTGCATCGTTATCACGGGCGCGGACACTCACCCGCGAGTTCCGGCGTTCACAGCCGGCGGCGATATCCACGAACAGCGCGAGGACCAGGCGGCGCTCAATGCTGGCTCGCTCACCCGGGACGGCATGGACGAACGCGCCACCCGCCGGCAGCGGGGCGGCTACGAAGTCAGCGCCTCGGACAAGCCGGTGATCGGCATGATCAACGGACTCGCCTACGGGGGTGGCGCAGTGCTGTCCTCTTCGTTGGACATACGGATCGGGTCGGACGCGGCGCGGTTCCGGTTCCTGGCGGCCGCGTATGGACGGATCAACTCGACCTGGACACTGACCAACCAGGTGGGCTGGCCTCAGGCCAAGGAACTGCTGTTCACCGCGCGGATCGTGGAAGCCGAGGAGGCTCACCGGATCGGGTTGCTCAACCACGTGGTGCCGAGCTACCGGTTGAGGCAGAAGACCATGGAAATGGCCACCGAGATCGCCACCAACGACACGCCGTCGGTGATCGGCATCAAGCGGTTGCTGCTACAGCACAAGGGCCAGAGCCTCGAGCAACAGTGGATCAACGAAAAGGACTTCACCACCAACGTGCTGCGGGGCACGCTTGCAGAAGAGGCGTTCCCGGACTTCCTTGCCCGCCGGGGACGACCCGTGAGTGGCGCCTAGCCCGCATTCCCTCGTCAGATGCGAAAAGCCCTCCCCACTCGCGGGGAGGGCTTTTTGGTGTTCGGCATCATGGGTTCAGCGGGGGTTGCGATGGCGGTGCTCCGGGTTTTCGTTGAGTTCGGCCGTGTCGCCGCTCCACCTGGTTTTGCCTTCGGAGTCGATAATCGTGTAGGCGACCGGAGACGAATCCGGTGGACAGTCTCCGGGCATCGCGTAATTGAGGTAGCGACTGGTAAGCGTGTTGGCGATGGGTTGGAAGGGGGACAATACGCGGGCTACAAAAGGTTTGTCCAGTACATTCACGAGGACCCGATTGAATTGATTAACTCCGCTGTGAACGATAGTCATGGTGCCCTCCTTGGAAAGCTGGAACATTGGGCTCTGACAATCCTCATTATACGCGAACGGAAGGCCGAATAGCACGGGCGGTTTCCGTGCGCGGCAGCAGGGTTCCGCATGCGCTGATCTGGGTGAAACCCCGCAAACAACGCCGGGGCCGGGTTCAGGCGTCCAGCGTGCCCTTGGTGCTGGGAACCTGGCCGGCGGCGCGAGGGTCGGGTTCCACCGCGTCGCGCAGGGCACGGGCGAGGGCCTTGCAGAGCGCTTCGGCCTTGTGATGTGGACTGACGCCGGCGAGCACCCGGGCGTGCAGATTGATGCGCGCTTCGATGGCGAAGGACTCGAGGAAGTGGGCAACGAGGTCGCCGGACAACGTTTCGACCATGACGTCATTGAGGGTCGTGTCGACGGCAACGTACGGACGGCCGCTCCAGTCGACGGCGACCATCACCAGGGTTTCGTCGAGCGGTACGATGGCGTGTCCCATGCGACGGATGCCTCGAGGCTCGCCCAGGGCCTGGCCGAAAGCGCGGCCCAGCATTATTGCAGTGTCTTCGACCAGATGGTGCCAGCCGACGTGGGTATCGCCCTCGGCTTTCAACGCAATGTCGAACAGGCCGTGGCGCGCGATCTGGCTGACCATGTGGTCGAGAAAGCCGTTGCCGGTGTCGACGTCATACCGGCCCTGGCCGTCCAGGTCCACGGATATCGCAATGCTGGTTTCGGCGGTGGCACGCTCCAGGCTCGCGGTCCGCGCGGTTGGATCCGGGATGGTCATGCTAGTCAACCCCGAGAGCGGCGCGGAAGCCGGCGACCACGGCGTCGGTTTCCTCGGGCTTGCCAACGCTGGAGCGGATGTAGTCGCGCAGGAGCTCATTGTCGAAGTAGCGGAGGAAGACGCCGCGGCGGCACATGGCTTCGTACACTTCCAAGCCGCGTCCGTCGGGCATCTTGCAGAGGATGAAGTTCGCCTGGGATGGCCAGACGGTGATCCCGGGGATTTCGCACAGCAACTGGTACATGCGGCCGCGTTCCTTGACGATGGCGTCGACGCGGTCCAGCAGGTGGGCGGTGTCGGACAGGGAAGCCAGCAGCGCGATCTCGGCGGCCAGGTTGACGTTGTACGGGGGCTTCATGCCCATCATGGTGGCGGCCAACTCGGAATCCATGGCGCCGGCCCCGATGCGGAGGCCGGCCAGTCCAGCCCACTTGCTGAATGTCCGCAAGACGACCAAGTTGCGGTACTCCGAGAGCAGGGGCAATAGGGTCTGGCCGCAGAAGTCGTAGTAGGCCTCATCGGAAACGACCAACAGGCCGGTATCCAGCAGGGCGCGGGCCTGGGCTTCCGTAACCACGTTGCCGGTGGGATTGTTGGGCGTGGGGAAGAAGATCGCCTTGGTGCGCGGCGTGATGGCTCCCCGTATCGCCTCGATATCGATGTCAAAGTTCTCATCGCGGGGGACGGACACGGCTTCGGCGCCGGCTACGTCGGCGGAGAACGAGTACATGCCGAAGGTCGGCACCGGTATGATGATCTCGTCGCCGGGCGCGAGGAACATGCGCATCAGGAGGTCGATTATCTCGTCGCTGCCGTTGCCGGCTACGATGTTGTCCTCCGAGACGTTGAGGTAGTCGGACAGAGCCTCGCGCAGTCGGCGTTGGGCGGGGTCGGGGTAATGGTTGTAGTCGCGAAAACTGCCCAGCGCCTCGGCGACCTGGGGCGAAGGGCCGTAAGGATTCTCATTGCCGTTGAGGCGAATGACCTGTTCGAGCGGGATGCCTGCCTCCTCGGCGAGCGTTTCGCTGGGTGATACGCCCTGGTAGGTCTTCAGGCGACTGATGTGCGGGAGTAGCAGTTTTTCGATATCAGGCATGAGTGGGCGATCCAAACGCTTTAGCGGGTTTGCGTGGCGGCGATGTGGTCGAGGCGGGCCTGCACCGCGCCCGCGTGCCCGGGAAGCCCTTCGGCCTCGGCGATGCGGACGGCGGCGGCGCCGAGGTCGGTGAACCGCTGGGGGCTGAGACCGACCACGGGCATGGTGCGCAGGAAGTGGTGGACACTGAGAGCGGAACTAAATCGGGCGGTTCCGCCGGTGGGCATGACATGGGACGGCCCGGCGATGTAGTCACCCATGACCTCGGGCGAGAACTCGCCGAGGAAGAGGCCGCCAGCGTTGCGTACCTGTCCGGCCCACGCCCAAGGGTCGGCGACCATGAGGCAGAGGTGCTCGGGGGCGATGTGGTTGGCGACGGCGATGGCCTCGTCGAAGTCTTCCACCACGACGATGCAGCCCTGGCGTTCAAGGGAATGGCGGATGGTCTCGGCGCGCGGGTTGCCGGCGATCTGGGAGTCCAGTTCGGCTTCGACGGTGTCGATCAGCGACTGGGAGTCAGTCACGAGGATGGCCGAAGCCATGGGATCGTGTTCGGCCTGGGCAATGAGGTCGGCGGCGCAGAAGACGGGGTTGGCGTTATCGTCGGCCAGGAGGATGGTCTCGGTTGGTCCGAAAACGCCGTCGATGTCCACCTGGCCCTGGACCATCCGCTTGGCGTAGGCGACGAAGACGTTGCCGGGGCCGCAGATCTTGTCCACTTTGCGGATGGACTCGGTTCCATAGGCCAGGGCGCCAATGGCGGGGACCCCGCCGACCTGGTAGACCGCGTCAACGCCGGCGATGCGGGCGGCGGCGAGCACGGTGGCATTCAGCGGCTCATTGCCGCGACGCGGGGTCGCCAGGACCACCTCGCTGACGCCGGCGACGCGGGCCGGAATGGCCGTCATCAGGACGGTGGACGGGTAGGCAGCGGTGCCGCCGGGGGCGTACAACCCGACACGTTCCAGGGGCCGAATCAGCTCGCCCAAACCTCCACCGAGATCAACCCAATCCCGGGGCAACGTGGCCTCGTGGAAATCGGTAATGCGGCGGGCGGCCAACTCCAGCGCCTGCTTGAGGTCATCGGGAGTGGAGTCCCAGGCGCCATCCAGATCGGACTCAGGAACCTGCAAGCTGTCCAGATCGGCACCGTCAAGGAGACTGGCGTAACGACGGACGGCGTCATCGCCGCCGGCGCGAACCTCGCGGAGCATCTGCAGGACCGACGACTCGGGCGTCGCATCCGCGCCGAAGAGGTCGCGGGTGCGTTGCAGGACCGGGTCGGGCAACGACGAGAGATCGAGGGGGTCGATGCGGGTCAGGACCGATTCGGCGGCGGACAACCCGCGCACCATTTTAAGTCGCACTGAGATACTCCCGGGCCTGGGCCTTGGTTTCGTCGATGACCCGCTGGCGGTAGGTTTCGATGTGCTCGCGGGGGATCCGTTCGTACACACGCTCCAGGCTCTGGGGCATATGCTCCAGGAATCCGTCCACGACCTGCTGCACATCGTCGTTGTCGCGGTACATGCGGTTGAGGGCACGCTTCAGACGTTCCCAGGTGAAATCCCAACCGAGCAGGCGTGCAACCCAGCCACGCCACTCGTCGATCAGCTCGTCCTCGAGGAACTCCAGGGCCGGCATCTGGTCCACAGCGGCGATGGCGTCGTTTTCAACGACGAGATGGGGCTTTTCGTCGAGAACGACGCGGTCCATATCCAGTTGGAGCGCCCGGTCCCAAATGTGCGATTCAATCTCGGTGTCAGTGACACGGCTGTCAGGACTGAAATGCGGGCGGAACATGGTGGTGATCCACATCTCGTCGGCGACCAGATGGCTGACGTAGCCGAGAAGGAACGACCGTGTTTGCGGAGAGAGACCGTTATCTGAGCCAGCCAGATGCGGGTGCAGGTCGAACATGCGCTGGACGCCAGCGCCGACGTGAGCCACCGACAGGTCCGAGAAATGGGTGCGGGCGCGATCCCACTTGGTCATGGCGCGGATGTCGGGCGTAGTCGACCCCAGGTACGCGGCGCCAGGGTGATCTTGCGCGTATCCCCAATCCAACTCGGTGGCCACCTGCTGGCACAGGTAGATATGCATCGGTAGGTTAGGCATGGTGCGCATCCTGCCCGTTCAACGAAGCGACACGGTCCATAAAGTCAGCGAAGGCCTGGGACTCGCCCTTGAAAAGATAAGACAACTGGGCCGCGGCGATGTCCACGCCTCCGCACTCGCGCAGGTGGGAGACCACGTCCAGCAGGCGGTTCTTCCGGATCAGCAGAGAGACGGCGTACCAGTCCTCCTCCTCGACGCTGAACACACGGGACACGGTGGGTCCCTGGATACCGGCGATCTCGGGCCGGGCCAGGATCATCGCACTGACATCCTCAGCGGAACGGCCCTGGACGTTGGCGGTGATGCGGTAATACGGGTCGGCGCGGAGGTGAGCCTCCAGCATCTCGGTGAACGAGCGGGCAAGCTCGAGATCGGCGGGGCAACCGGCCAGGGCGGACGGGTTCGCAATGAGACAGGCCTGTGAGGTCAGGATCGTGCCGCCGTCCAGGGTCTTCAAGCGGTTCTCGCGGAGGGTTGTGCCGGTGGCGGAAAGATCGGCGATCAGGTCTGCGTAGCCGGCGATGGGCGCCGCTTCCAGGGTGCCGCTGGCCGGGACCAGGGCGAAGTGGTTGATGCCCCGTTCGAACAGGTAGCGGCGCAGGAGGCGGGGATACTTCGTAGCGATGCGAAGCTGGCGACCGCGCTCGTGGAACTCGAGGGCCAGGTCGGCGAGGTCGTCGATGGACGTTACGTCAAGCCAGGAGTCGGGCACCGCCAGCACGTAGTCGCAGCCGCCAAACCCAAGGTCCTCCATGACCGGGAGTACCGCGTCGTCGTCATGACGGTATTCCATCATCCGGTCCAGACCGGTGATGCCCATCTCGGCGCTGCCTTCCTCCACCTTGGTGGTGATGTCGGCGGTGCGCTGGAAAAGAACGTCAATGCCGGGCAGGGACGGGATGGATCCCGTATAGCGGCGGGAGTTGGGCCGATTCACCTTGACCCCACAGGAGGCCAGGAACCTCATGGTGGGCTCGCCCAGTTCGCCGTCGCTTGGTATGACCAGTCTCAACGGGATGCTCCGTGTTTACACTGTGGCCGTCCGACGAAAATCGGAGCGCGCGTCGTTTTCGCCCACGTCCAGGATGGCCACACTCCCCTGGGCTCTGATGTCGGCGGCAGCGCGCAATGCTGCCGAGTCGGATCCCTCACGGTCGGAGGATATCAGGACGGCGCCGCGATCAGCGACCGGTTCATCCGCCAAAGGCATCGCGGCGAGCAATGCTTCCACGGTGCAGGCGAAACCCAGGGCGGGCACGGGAGCCGGACCGCCGAGAGCGCGCGCCAGGGCATCGTACCGGCCGCCGCCGCCGAGCGATACGTCTCCGTCGCCGCGAACGATGTCGAAGATAATGCCATTGTAGTATGCGATGCCACGGGCCAGGGAGAAGTCGATCTCCAATCGTTGGGACACTGCAGGGTCTTCGCCGACGAGGCCGGTCAATTCGGTGAGCCGGTCGATGGCCCGGGTGTCCGCGCCGGCAGCGGCGACGATGGACTGGGCCTGTCGCAGCGCCTGGGCAGGATCGCCCTTGACGGACGCGAGCTGGCCGGCCAGGGCGAGACCGCGTTCCACGGCGTCAGAGGCATCACCGCCGCGCAACTTGCGCAGCAGACGGTCGACTATCTCATCCGGCGAACGGCGACCCAAAGGTACGTCAGGGGAGGTGTTCCAACGCATGAAGCCGGCCAGAACCGAGCGTGCCGCGCCGTCGGGAAGCCCGGCGACGGCAACAGCGAGGTGCTTTTCCTCTTCGGGGAGGCCAATGCCGGAGACGACGTGGAGTTCGGCAGCGCGCTGCAAGGTTGAGGCGAGGTTATCGTCGCTCTCGCCGATGCGGTTCATGTTGGCGACGATGAACTCGCGGGCGCGGTCAGACAGGCCGACGGTGTCCAGCACGCTGTCCAGCACATCGAGATCGGCCAGGCGGATGCGATAGTCGGGTATGCCCAACTCGGCCGGGATTCCGGCGGCGAGGGTCAGAAGCTCGGCATCCGCGAGGATGCTGTTGGAGCCGACCAGTTCGGCGCCAACCTGGGTGAACTGGCCCGTGTCGGCGGCGCTGCCGGTGTCGTACCGGAAGACCGGGCCGCAGTATTGCCAGCGGACCAACGAAGGCTCGTCGCTGGACCCATGAAGCTCCAGGTAATGCCGCATGATGGCGGAGGTAAACTCGGGCCGCAGGCTGACCGCGTTGGAGCCGGGGTCAACGAAAGAATACATCTGGGAAGCAAGGTCGCCACCGGATTTCCGAAGGAACAGTTCGGTGGTCTCCAGGACCGGGACTTCGAGGGCGGAATAGCCAAAACGGCCGATGAAGTCGACAACCCGGCGCTCGACATCCTGCTTGCCCCGGCAGTCACCCGCGTCGAAATCACGCATGCCGGGCAGGCGGCGCACCGGGTTAGGGCGAACGGAAGAAACGGCGGAAATCATCGCAGAATATTGTAGCACCTGCGCAGACAGAATTGGCTAGCGCACAGGTCGAACGCCCGGCCACCGCGGACCTACGGATGGGCGTTCAGGCCGCCGTCGATGTAGACGGGTTGGCCGGAAGGGTAATCGCAATGGGGTGAGCAGAGATAGACGAGCATGCCGGCAAGGTCGCGGGGATGGCCCTTGCGACGCATCGGCGTGTAGCGCACGAGGAGTTCCTCGCGCTGAGTTTCCAGGGGGATGTCCTCGGCGGTTGACCAGCCGGAGCCAACGGCGTTGACGCGAATCTCGCTGCGGCCCCACTCGACCGCCAGGGAACGCGTGAGGGACAGGACGGCGGCCTGGGTGGCGCTGTAGGCAGAGCAGTTGATCACCGCTCGCTCCGCCAAGTTGGATATGACGTTCACGATCCGGCCGTACTGCTGGCCCAGCATGCGCCGACCCAGGGCCTGACTGAGCATGAAGGTGGCGCGTACGTTGCGGGCGTGGAGCTCATCCCACTCGTCGAGGGAGATCTCGGCGGCCGGCTTGGCGAAAAAACTGCGGGTGTCATTCACGAGGATGTCGACCCGTGGATGCGAGGCGGTCAAGGCTTCGACAATCGCGGCGGCTCCATCCGGGGTGTCCCAGCGTCCCACGTGACTGCCGGTATCGCGTCCGCACACGGCGGTCACTGCCTCCGCGATGGCATCGGCAGCGGATTGGTGCCGAGCCACTGCGAACACCGATGCTCCGGCCTCTGCCAGGGCGGCGGCCAGGAAGGGTGTTTCGTCACCGCCAGCGGAAGCGACGATGGCGGTATGCCCGGCGAGGCTGAACTCGGACGGGAGGCGGGACTGGGAAGGGATTGCCACGTCGCTATGCTCCTCGCAATGACGGATGGGTGACGGCTTTCAGGTGGAGACGAGGGTTACGGTTCCAGCGCGGCGACGGGCGCGTGGCCGGTGGGGGTAATGCCGGCAGCGAGGCCGGCGCCATCGAGAATGAACATCTCGCCGGTCATGTAGTCGGAGGCGTCGGAGGCCAGGAAGACGGCAATAGGGCCCAGATCCTCGGGCTTGCCCAGCTTGCCGGTGGGCAGAAAGTCGCCGGATTGGGGCAGGGTGCGATTGATCTCCGCTGCGGGGTCGATGGTCGGTATAAAGCCAGGGACGATGCTATTGGCGGTGATGCCGTAGCGGGCGAGGCTGAAGGAAAGGACGCGGGTCAGTTGGATCACGCCACCTTTGGACGAGCAGTACATGTAGATGTCGCGGCCCCCGCGCAGGCCGAAGCCGGACGCGACGTTGATGATCTTGCCCTTGCCCGCGTCGGCCATGGGCTTGGCGGCGGCGCGCGCACAGTAGAACGCGCCCGAGAGGTTGACGGACATCGCCGATTCCCAGTCGTCGTCGGTGATTTCCCAGATGGGTTTCAGGACGTTGTCGGCGACCATGGCCGCGTTGTTGATGAGAACGTCAACCCGGCCGAAGTGGGACATGGCGGCGTCTACCAGGGCGTTGGCATCGGACGATTTGGAAACATCGGTGGGCACGGCGATGGCGTCCTGGCCGGCGGCGATGACCTCGTCCCGAGCAGCCTCGATGGGACCGGCGCGCCGGCCGGCGATGGCGAGGTTGGCGCCGGAGCGGGTGAGCGCTCGCACCATTTCGAGGCCGAGACCGGTGCCTCCGCCGGTGATCACGACCACTTTGCCGTCGAGGTACAGGTTTTCAAGCATTGGCTACGGGCGCTCCTTGGGCTGCACGGAGGGTAATGTCTCCGGCGGTGAGGGTCAACAAGTCGCCAGCATCGGTGCGGAGCAAGAGGTTGCCGTGCTCGTCGATATCCTCGGCAACGCCGGTGTCGGTCGAGCCGTGGTGGGTGACAGTCACGCGCTGCCCCAGGGTATCGAGCCAGCGGCGCCACTCGGTGATGGGCGACCGACCGCGGCGGAGGTCCAGATACAGGGCATCCATGTGCTGCAGGATGCGACGCAGCAGTTCCGCGCGGTTGACTTCCGCATCGGACGCGTGGTTCAGGCTGGTTGCGGTGGCGGCGATTTCGGGATCGGTTGACACATCCAGGGCGACGTTCACGCCAATGCCGACGACGGCATGCTGAACCTGGGAGCCGGACAGGGCGCTCTCGGCGAGGATACCGGCGACCTTGCGACCTTCGATCATGACGTCGTTGGGCCACTTGATGGACGGAAACAAACCCGCCACCTGGCGGATTGCCCTGGCCACGGCGACGCCGGCGAGCGAGCTGAGCAGCGGCAGGGCGTCGGCTTCGGGGCGGAAGAGAACCGAGAAATAGAGGTTGCCGTCGTCGGAGATCCAACGCCGGCCCAAGCGGCCGCGGCTGGCGGTCTGGGTTTCGGCAACAATCACAGCTCCTTCATCGGCGCCGGCGCGGGCCCATTCGGCAACGTCGTCCATGGTGGAGCCGGTGGACTGGTAGTAGCGCACGTTACGGCCTATCACGGCGGTGTACAGACCGGTGCGGAGCATTTGGGCGACGATGGATGGAGGCATTCCGAACATCCTAGCAAAGTCGCACTGTATCAACTGCTTGGCCTGGCAGCAGCCAGCAAAGCTTTTTCAGATTTTCCAAATATGAAACGATCAGCATCATCCGCTAGCCTTCGGTTAAAGTCATGGGCTGTGCGTTCATCAACACGTCGATATTCCACGGCACGATTTTGCAAAAGAGACGACGCCATAGACCCCCGACCAGGACTTGCATTACGCAGCCTGCCGGACAGCAACAGACTGGGTGACAATGGGAAAGAAATCGCGCCCATGACGTTACTATCACGTTCTCCCCACCCCGATACTGGAGCGTCACTAACGATGAATTCCCCGAAGGGTCCCAATCTCTGAATAGTCCATTCCATGTTGCTAATGATGCGTCTCATGACCGGAAATTGCAAAGAGCCAATGCCAGATTTGGTCACCGTACCCAATGACGTGAGGTCTGTACTGTAGTATCGGCTAGTATCTAGCCCCAGTTGCGCTATAGGGAACAATTGCTCGCACATCTCGCGCAGTCTATCGTCATCGATACCTTCACGGGCTAGATCGATCCCTAGGCCACGATATTTGTTCATCGTGTCTCGCACAATGTCCTCGCTCAGTTCGAGCAGGAACCTCAGCATCTTCGGTGTCCGTGCGTATTGCGCGACCATGTAAGACAACAGCCCGCCCATTTCGCGGTACTGTACAAATTTGTGCTCGCGGATTTTCCTCAGGACTGGCCATGCCGGCTCTTCCACCTGTTTGCCGAAAACGGACTCCAGCTCAGGGGAATAAAAGAACCGCTCCACGCCCGCGTCGCGCAATCCGATCAATATGGGAACCGGATTTTCGGCAGTCTTATCCAGTTGGTAAATCCGCTTACCATTTAACGACCATGCCTTCAAATAGTTACGGGGGATTTAGTGGGTTCGCTTAGGGATGTTCATGCCGTCGGCCCTGGAACTTGAACCGCCCAAACCTGGCACGCACTACGAACGTCGAGACGACGGATTCGGCGGAATTCTCACCCAACCTGTTCAACAACGGAACACGATGCGGTTAATAGCTCACCAGCCGTGGTCGTAGCGGTCCTGGAGGACGTCCAGCAGGCGGGCGACGGGGATGCGCTGTTGAGTCATGGTGTCGCGGTCGCGGATGGTGACGGCGTGGTCGTCCAGGGTGTCGAAGTCGACGGTGACGCAATAGGGGGTGCCGATCTCGTCCTGGCGGCGATAGCGGCGACCGATGCTCTGAGCGTCGTCGAACTGGCAGCGGAAGCGCCGGCGGACCAGGTCGTAGACGCTGCGGGCGGTGGGAGCCAGGCGAGCGTTACGGCTCAGGGGCAGGACGGCAACGGTAACTGGAGCCAGGGCCTGGTGGAAGTGCAGGACGGTACGAGTGTCGTTGCCGTCGGGTTCCTCGTCGTAGCTGTCCAGCCAGAAAGCCAGGGTGGCGCGGTCGACGCCGCCGGAGGGTTCGATGACGTAGGGCAGGTAACGCTCGTGGATCTCGTCGTCGAAGTAGGTGAGGTCCTCACCGCTGAATTCCTTGTGGCGACCCAGGTCGAAGTCGGCGCGGTTGGCGATTCCTTCCAGCTCGCCCCAGCCCCAGGGGAAACGATACTCGATGTCGTAGGTGGCCTTGGCGTAGTGAGCCAGCTCATCGCCGGCGTGCTCCCGGAGGCGCAGGTTACCGGGCCGGATGCCCAAACTCACGTACCAGTCGAAGCGGGACTGGACCCATTGCTGCAGCCATTCATCGTCGGTGCCGGGCTTGACGAAGAACTCGATCTCCATCTGCTCGAACTCGCGGGTGCGGAAGGTGAAGTTGCCGGGGGTGATCTCGTTGCGGAAGGCTTTGCCGATCTGGGCGATGCCGAAGGGCAGCTTTTTGCGGGTGGCGGTCTGTACGTTCTGGAAGTTGACGAAGATGCCCTGGGCGGTTTCGGGCCGCAGGAACACCTCGTTGCTGGAATCCTCGACGGGGCCCATGAAGGTGCGGAACATGAGGTTGAACCGGCGGGGTTCGGTGAAGTCGCCGCCGCACTCGGGGCACGCATCGGTTTCAAGCTGGTCCTGGCGGAAGCGGCGGTGGCACTGACGGCACTCGACCAAGGGGTCGCTGAAATTCTCGACGTGGCCGCTGGCCTCCCAGACGCGAGGGTGCATCAGGATTGCAGCGTCGAGGCCCACGACGTCGTCGCGCTCGGAGACGACGGAACGCCACCAGGCTTCCTTGACGTTGCGCTTTAGCTCGACGCCCAGCGGACCGTAATCCCAAGTGGACCCGAGGCCGCCGTACACCTCGCTGGACTGGAATACGAAACCCCGGCGCTTGGAGAGAGACAGAACCTTATCCATATCGGCATGGGGCAGGGTGCGCGGCATACTGGGACCTCATTATCAGGATCAGGGTGGAATTATGTTATCACTGCCCGGCCGGATACAGCGGAGGCCGACGATCACGGAAGCGCTGGATTCCTGATTACGCAGGAATGACGGTTCCTGGTCCCGCCACGCATCGTCTTCCGCGCAGGGGCGAAAGTGCGACGCAATCAGGCTGAAGCGAGGTCTTCCACCGGGCGCTCGCCCGGCAGCTCGCGGCGGACGGCGTCGGCGAGGCTCTGGGCGGCCAGATCATCGAGCTTGATGTAGCGCGCGGACATGGCGTCGGCGATGTTTTTCGCCAACTCGAGCTTGATGAAGTCCTGCTCGGTGTCCACGACCACGGCCGGAATCTTGGCGCCGGCCACGGTTTCGCCCATGTGGCGCACCTCGTCGGGCAGGGTCAACACGTTGGAGGACTGCTCTCCGGCGAGGGTGACGTTGGCGCGGCCATCGGACATCAGAACCAGCAGCGGAAGGACGTCGCGATCCTTCATGCGCTCGGTTTCGAGGGTCTCCATGGCGAGATAGAGGGCGCGGGCCAGCGGAGTTCGGCCGCCGGTGGGCATTTCCTGGAGGCACCATTGCGCCATCTCGACGCTGCCGGTGGGCGGCAGCAGCACCTCGGCGCCGGTGCCACGGAAGGCGATCAGGCCCACCCGATCACGGCGCTGGTAGGCGTCGAGCAGGAGCGACATCACGGCGCCTTTTACCGCGACCATGCGCCGCTGGGCGCCCATGGAGCCGCTGGCGTCGACCACGAACAGGATCAGGGAGCCGGTGTGGGTCTCACGGACCTTCTCGCGCACGTCCCACGGTTCGATAAACAGGGCAGTCGCCTCACCTTCAGAGGCCTGGCGACGGGACTGCTGGTGGGGCGCGGCGGCGCGAAGGGTGGCGTCCAGCGCGAGATCGGATGCGGGGCCCTCGGGAACGCGGGCGCCGACATAGCGGCCGGCCGACGTGCCGCTTACGGTGGTGGCGCGGCGTCCGGATGAGCGGCGGGCACGGCGGTCCGGAGGTTGGACCTGGAGGTTCTGGACGGCGTAGGGGTCGCCGATCTCGAACCACTCGTCGCCGAGAGAACTATCGGCTGGGTCTTCCGGCTGGTCTTCGGGAGGATCGGGTTCTCTATCGCTATCGGAGTCGCCGGGGTCGTCATTGCTGGAATGGTCGTCGGACGACGGCTCGCGGTCCCGCTGCTGATTCTGGAAGTCCTCCAGCATGTTGTCCAGTTGCTCGGTGACCAGGTGAGGCTGCTGGAAGGGCTGGCGACGCTGGCGATGGAGCAGTGCCATCAGGGCGGCCTCGCGCACGTCTTCGACATCAACAACGGTGCGGCCCTCGTATGCGGCGATGGTGCTGGCGGTCTTGTACATCACGATGTCGCCACGCAGCCCGTCCACCTGGTATTCGGCGCAGATGTCGGTGATAAGCTCCAGGATCTCGTCGGGGACAACCACCTCAGCAAGGAGTCTCTGGCTGCTCAAAAGGCGCTGGCGTTCTTCCTGCTCGGCATCGGCCCAGCCGTCCATGAACTCGAAGGGGCTGGACTCGAAAGACATTCGGCGGCGAACCACCTCGCGACGTTCGGCCGGCTCGAAAACGCCGTCAACCTCGACGGCCAGCCCGAAGCGGTCGAGAAGCTGCGGGCGCAGGTCTCCTTCTTCGGGGTTCATGGTGCCAACCAGCATGAACTCAGCGTCGTGGCTCACGGAGATGCCCTCGCGCTCGACGTAGTTGCGCCCCATGGCCGCGGCGTCCAGCAGCACGTCCACCAGGTGGTCATTGAGGAGGTTGACCTCGTCAATGTAGAGGATCCCGCGGTGGGCGGAGGCTATGAGCCCGGGCTCGAAGTTCTTTTCGCCGGACTTGATGGCCTGCTCGATGTCGAGGGAACCCACGAGGCGGTCTTCCGTTGCCCCGACGGGCAGGTCAACGATACGCACCTGGCGGGCGGAGGGGCTGCCGGACCGTCCGGTTTGCTGGCACCACTGGCACACGTCCTGGGGAGCTCCGGGTTGGCAGCTGTAGGGACAGCCCGGCACCACCGGTACCTGGGGCAGCAACGCGGCCAGGGAACGCACGGCGGTGCTCTTGGCAGTTCCCTTCTTTCCGCGAACTAGCACGCCTCCGATCCGGGGGTTGATGGCGTTGAGCAGCAGCGCTCGCTTCATCGGCGTCTGGCCGACGATGGCGGTAAAGGGGAACCTCGGCTCGCGGCCGGCGGCGGGTTGCGTCACGGGATCACCAAAGAGTTGCGAATTGATCAGCCAGCGGTTGCTCGAGCGGCGCCGCCCGCCTGGGGATAGGCGTGGACGTCGCGCTCGCGGTAGTAGCGGTAACCGACGGTGGCGAAGGCGATGCCCATCCAGAGGAGCAGGTGTCCGCCGGCGGTGAAGGTGCGGAACATGATGGTCAGTTCCGGCGGGAGCCAGGCTGGCGCGGCGTCACGCACGCTGGGCACGGCGAAAGCCAGCAACAGCGCCACCACGGCATAAGCCACACCGACCCCGGCGTAACGAAGCCAACGCCCTGAACCAGCCGAGCTGCGGTTGATCAGACCCACGCCATACACCACCAGGCCTACGGAAATGGTCGACACGGCGATGAAGAGGAACTGGAAACCCTGGCGCGCCAACAGCGAGCCCTCATCGCCGACTCCGGGCGGATTGAGGGGGAATTTGATCTGGGTGTACATGGACACGCCCCAGAACCCCAACAGACCGGCCACTGTGGCCCAGGCCCACGGGTTCCAGCCGGGCGTGGCGTTCCGCATCAGGTGGTACAGGCCAGTGAAGACGGCGGCATAGAGGATACCGACCACGGCCAGGCCAACGGTCATGCCGATGCGCTGCCCGCCGAGGGAAGTCACAAAGGCCTGGGGTAGCGATGCCTCGTCCTCGGCGGTGGCCAACTGCTCAGCACAGCCGGCGCGATCAATGTCGCAACCTTCGAGGGCGATGGCCCATTCCATGACGGGCACGTTGACGATATTCATGTAGGCTGCAACGAGCAAGCCTACGGTTACGCCCATGAGCAGGGCGGTGGGGAGAATGCGCGTCATCATGGTCCTCCGATGACTATCTGACTGAACGGGTCTTACGGCCGAGACGGCCAACCGCGATAGAAACGGGCAAACCGGTCAGGCAGATTCACGGCGCACTCCTCCATGCGCTCCGCGGAGCGTTCGCGCGGCGAAACTTGCCGATCCGTTCCGGCTCTGGCCGGAAGAAAGAGGCGGCCCGGCGTCAACTCAACGCCGGGCCGGCGTAGAGCCTAGTGGCACATGAAGGCGACGTGGCGGGCGTGGTGGAAGAACTCGTGAACGGTGCTCAGGATACCCGGGGCGCCCACGGAAGCGGCGTGCACTCCGCCGTCAACGTAACCAACGATGTAGAGGGCCATTGCGCCGAGGACGAGCCACGGGGCCCATGCAGCGGTATCGGTGGTGGACAGGAACCGGTTAATCATACCCATGTTTTCACTCCTCTTGCTGGGATGGACGTTTTGAGTCTCATCACGGGTGGCATTTTAGTACCTTGCTGCTGGCAACACAATACCGGCAGCCGCATAATATCGGCGAATGCGCTGATCAGCGCTCCACGAAGATGAGGTCGTCCTCCTTACCGACCCAACGATCGCGGGATTCCTCGAAAGCCCGGAGTTTGTCGGGCTGCAGTTCGGTGCGCTTTTCGTTGTCGTCCAGATATGGGTTGGGGAAATAGCAGCGCACCAGGGTTTCGTCCCATTCGTGAGAGAACCGGACGTAGTAGGACTTGAGGTCGCCGTGGCTGGTGGCCTCCACGAACTGGATGCCATCGATCTTTTCCAGTTGCAGGTGGAAGTGCCAGTTTTCAGCCTCGATGGTGGCCCAGCCGTTGTGGACCTCCGGCTGCTGGATGCCGTGGGCATGGTTCTCGCTGACCACGGAGCCACCGCCCACGACCCACATCATTTTGGGGTCGCTGGTGAGTTCGTTGAGCAATTCGAGCGTATTTTCCATTGGCCGCGTCCTCCTGCTCATGAAGTGGTTGCGGGATTGGTACGGGCGCCGGCGTCCTGCCTGGCACTGGTTTCCTGCCGAGCCTCAATATCGGTCTCGAGTTCAAGGTACATGCGTCGAAGCTCGTCCAGCATTTCCGGCGGCGGGTTTTCCCACATGCCGCGCTGGACCGCCTCCAGCAGCCGTTCGACAATGCCCCGGAGGGCCCAGGGGTTGCTCTGGCGGAAGAATTCCTGCATCTCGGGGTTCAGGACGTACTCCTCGGTGACGTCCTCGTACATCCAGTCCTCGATCACTTGGGCGGTGGCGTCGTACCCGAACATGTAGTCCACGGTCGCGGCCAGCTCGAAGGCGCCCTTGTAGCCGTGGCGCTGCATCGACTGCATCCACTTGGGATTGACCACGCGGCTGCGGAAGACGCGGCGGGCCTCGTCCTGGAGATCGCGGACACGAGCGCGGGACGGGTCGCTGCTGTCGCCGAAGAACTGGCGGGGGCTGCGCCCGGTGAGGGAACGCACGGTGGCGATCATGCCGCCGTGGTACTGCATGTAATCGTCGCTGTCGAACACATCGTGCTCGCGGTTGTCCTGGTTCTTGGCGGCGATGACGATCTGACCGAAGCGGGTGCGGAATTCGTTGCGCGCGGTGACGCCGAAATCCTGTCGGGAGTAGGCGTAGCCGCCCCAGGAGGTGTACACCTCCGCGAGGTCATGGACAGTCTCCCAGTTGCGCTCGTCGAGCACACCCAGGATACCGGCGCCGTAGGCTCCCGGCTTGCTGCCGAAAATGCGGAAGAGGGACGGGTCGCCGGCACTGTCGGTAGATTCCTGCTCCGGAGCGGCGGCGCGGCGTTCGGCGTCCTCGCGGACGTGCTTGACGACGTAGTTGTCCTCGGGGGATTCGTTCTGGGCGGCGGCGAGAGCGACGGCCTGATCGATGAGGTAGATCAGGTTGGGGAAGGCGTCGCGGAAGAAGCCGCTGATGCGAACCGTCACGTCAATGCGAGGTCGGCCCAGCTCGGAAATCGGGATCACTTCCAGGCTGCTGACGCGGCGGCTCTCGGCCTGCCACACCGGTTTCACGCCAAGGAGGTACAGGATCTGGGCGATGTCATCGCCGTGAGTGCGCATGGCGGAAGTGCCCCAGACGACGACGCCCACCATTTCGGGGTAACCGCCCTCCTCGTCGAGGTATTTCTGCAACAGGGCGTCACCGAGGGCCACGCCAACGTCCCACGCGGTGGGCGACGGGAGGGCGCGCGGGTCCACCGAGTAGAAGTTGCGACCCGTGGGCAGCACGTTGACCATGCCCCGGGTGGGCGCGCCGGAAGGACCCGGCGGGACGAACCGGCCTTCGAGGCCACGCAGCAGGTTGTCGATCTCGTCGGTGGTGCGTAGCAGCGAGGGGTAGATGTGCTGGCTCACGTAGGAGAGCACGCTTTCGGTGCGCGCGTCGGGCCGTCCCAGCGTATCCGTTACGACGGTTGGAATGAGGTGGGCGGCGAAACCGTCGTCGCACAGGCGTTGGTAGGCCTGGCGACACAGGGACTCCAACGCTTCGATGACGTCACCGGCGTTGCGGACGGGCGCGTCGCCATCGGCACCAAGCAAGACAGATGGCGTGCTGCCGTTGACCGCCGCGGCTGGATCCTCGAGCAGGGCATAGTAGTCGTAGCCCAGCGCCTCTGCGAGGGAGCGCCGCAGGCTGGGCACGGCTCCGTTATCGAGGCGGGTCAGGGCGCAGAGGAGGCCGACCATCTGCTCGTCGGTGGGTGGCTGGCCAAGGGTGTGGAGGCCATCTTTGATCTGGGCATCCTTGATCTCGCAGAGGTAGCCGTCAATCTCCAGCATGAACTCGGCGAAATCGTCGGGTTGCTCGTCGACGCCAAGGTCGCGATGGAGTTCGGCCTGCTGCACCATCTCCCAGATCTGGGCTTCGAGGGTCGGCAACTTGGCCGGGTCCAGGGTCTGGCACTGGTAGTGCTCGTCCATGAGCTGCTCCAGCTTGGCGATGTCGCCGTAGGAGTCGGCAGTGGTCATGGGCGGGATCAGGTGGTCGATGATGGTGGCGTGCGTGCGGCGCTTGGCCTGGGTGCCCTCGCCGGGGTTGTTGACGATGAACGGGTAGAAGAGCGGTATATCGTCCAGGGCTACTTCGGGATAGCAGGCCTGAGAGAGCCCAACGCCCTTGCCGGGCAGCCATTCCAGGGTGCCGTGTTTGCCGATGTGGATCATGGCATCGGCCCGGAACACGTCGCGGATCCAGCGGTAGTAGGCGATGTAGTGGTGCGTCGGCGTGAGATCCGGGTTGTGATAGACGGAGATCGGGTTCTCTCCGAACCCGCGCGGCGGCTGCAGGCCGACGAAAACGTTGCCCATGGGAACGCCGGCGATCGCCAGGCGATCCCCGGTGCGGTACACCTGCCCGGGCGGATCGCCCCAAGCATCGAGCAGCTCGGCGCGGACCGATTCGGGGAAGCCGGCATACCAACGAGCGTAGTCGCGACGCTCGACGTGGCCAGCGGCGAGGCGAAGCTGCTCCTCAGTCAGGCTATCGGTGTCGTTGCTGCAACGCTCGATGATGCGCTGGACCAACTCGTCGCCGTCGGCGGGGATGTCCTCGACCTTGTACCCGGCGCTTTTCAGGGCTTGGAGCAGGTTGATGGCCGACGCCGGAGTGTCGAGGCCAACCGCGTTGCCGATGCGAGCGTCCTTGGTGGGATAGTTACTGAGGATGATGGCAATGCGCTTGTCGGCGTTGGCCTTGCGGCGGAGGATCGCGTGCCGGGAGGCGAGCCGGGCCAGGTAGTCCATCCGATCGGGTTGCGCCACGTAACGCTGCATCCGTCCAGCGGAAAGCGTGTCGGGCGCTGCGGCAGTGTCTTCCTTGAACGACACCGGGACGGCGATGATGCGGCCGTCGAACTCCGGGAAGGCGACGTTCATGGCGGTGTCGATGGGACCCAGACCAAGGGAACTCTCCTCCCATTCAGTACGGGTTCCGGTGCTGACAATGCCCTGGATAATGGGCACGTCCAAGTTGTCGAGCAACTCCTGGGACCAACCGGTGGCGACGGTTGCGCCCGTGCCGCCCTGCTGGTGGTCGAGGTCGCTCATGGCCAGACCCATGGTGTTGACGATGCAGTCCACACGCGGGACGCCATCGGGGTCCACCATGTATTCGGTCAGGGTGTGGCCGCCGTCAGCTTCGCCATCCTCGGGTTGATGCTTGAGACTGTATGAGAACACCGGGAGGACGTTCACGTCCTGCGCTTCCAGCCGGGCGATGAGGTCGTCGACGAACGCCAGGTTACCGCTCATCCAATGGGCGCGATAGAACAACACCCCCACGGAAGGGCGGTCAGGAGAGAAGCGGGCTAGGTGATAATCGCCGACGGAAATGCCCTCGGCCATTTCGGGATGATAGATGCCCTGCCAGGGCATTGGGGCCGGCGCCTCGTGGCCAAAGTCGCCGTCCAGGTAGGTGTCGGCCAGGAAAAGGAAAAGATTGCGGAAGTTGAGCACGCCACCGCGCATCAGGTATGAGAAGACGGCCTCGACTTCGGCCACGGGGGCAGTACACGCGGCGACCAGGTCATCGTCCCATTCCTGGTGGCCCGGGCAGGCGATCAGAGGCGTACGGTTGCGCAGGCAGATTTCCCACAGCGGGTCAAAAACGTCGCCCAGGGCGCGCCGGCCTCCCAGCAAACGGAGCACGACCACGGATGCGGCATCCACGGCTTCCAGCAGCTCGCGGCGGGCAGACGCGGCATCATCGGTGTCGCCCTCCAGTGCTACCGGGTGGAACGCCAGGACGGACACGGTATTGCCCCAAGGCATCCCCACCAGCGCGCGCTCGGCGGTAAGGATGTCGGTATCGGCGGTGGTGACCAGTACGATGGAACCGGCCACGGTTTGCGCTTCGGTGGTCATGTATCAGTCTGGATCCTCTGCGGGACGGGGAAACACCATGATGGACAGATCGCTGAACTCGTCGGTAATCCTGGCGAGTTCGGCCAGAGTCCCGTCCCAGCGCTGCTCGTCGGGCAGGGTGAGGCGCTGAAACACGATGACGGGGTGGTCGGGATCTGCGCCGTCGGTGATGGCGTTGGCAGCGATCGCCGGCGGCATGAAGTCGAAGGGGCGGGGGAGCAGGATCACGTTGCGGCGACCCTGGCTCAGCGTGTCGACCAGCTCGCCCAACTCGGAGCCCCGATCCCAGCGCTGGTGCAGCGTCAGGAACAGCGACTCTTCAAGGGATACACCGGCGCGTGCGCAGGCGAACTGAATGCTGCTGACGCCGGGAACGAGTTCGACGGTCTCGGCGCGACGGCGCACGCGATTCAGCAGTTCCTTGGCGGAGACGTTCAGATCTCCCCAAACGCAGACCACGCACCGCTTGCCCTGCTGTGCCTGCTCCTGGGCGTAATCGAGGACGGCTTCCTGGTCCCGGTAGGCCATGGGGCGCACCTCGGCATCGCCGGTGCGTCCTTCGACGACGTCGAGCACCGTCTTGAAACCCACCACGAGATCGGCATCCTGGATCGCCGCACGCCCTTTGAGGGTGAGCATATCGGGATCGCCGGGGCCGACGCCCACGACGGTCATTTTGATTCCTGTGTTGGAGGATGTCATCGCATTTTCGGCAAAAAGAAAACCCTGGGAGGTAGCTCCGCCAGGGTTCAGGGTTTGTGCTGATGTCGGATCGCGCAATCAGGTGATTGACCGACTCACAGCGTGCACCAGAACGACCCTGTTGAGCGCAGAGCAGAGTTCCGAGGCAACACCGGGCAGGTCTCCTGGCTTGCGGCTCGCAGCCGTGGCGACGCCTTCCCGCAATCCGCATGGCGCGGACCGCAGTGGCCAATCGTCGGACGGCTCCCCGCTTACAGTGGCGCAACCGCGGCGGATTCTCACCGCCTTCCCAATTAAGCCGTTGGGATCGAATGGCGCCCGGGTGTCCTGTTTTCGAATTTTAATCAGCGGTCTAACCGCGCAGTCAATGTAGCCCGGATGCCCAGGCTTGTCAACGGCGGCGGCGTTCCCACGCTCATCCGCGGTCCCATGACGAGATTCACATAGGAATGGTGGCACAGTCACCGAAACAGCCACGGCTTGAAACCTTGAGTGCCTCGGTTCGTCGGCAACGCCAGTTCTGGAGTTTGTGAGCGCACCCGACGGACGGGGTTAAGCCGGATGCGGCCTTGAGTTCCACGCTGCGCGGCCGGCCTCGCGCGGTGTCATCCGAGCAAGGGCGAGGCGTGCGCAGACACACCGCGACGAAATGGCGAAGTCATGATCCGAAGCCGCACTCGGCACGTAAATATATACAAAGGCATATAGCCACGAGGGTTGTCGCCGCTCAAATGACTGTTCGCGCGGCGCGATAGAGACGAAGGCAGGGTTCGATAACGCGAGGAGAGACTCCAATGGGGACAAGAATATTTGTCGTGGCCGCGATCCTGACCATATTGGCCGCGATGGGGATCGCACTGGGAATATATTTCAGGGTTATTCCCGTGCCCATGTCGTTGCTCGGCATGTTGACGCGGACAGATCAACCGGAGTATTCAGCGCGCTATTACCCTTCAGACACTGTGGCCTATACCTGGATCACACTGGCCCCGCGTGGGCGACAGATGAGACACCTGCGGGAGATCTGGGGAAGGCTCAACGAGTATCCGGGATTCGTCAGCGCAGTGGAAGATTGGAAGGCGGAATTCGCCGAGGATACTGGGATCAGTTTCGACGAGGAGGTTGCGACCTGGATCGGCCCCACCGCGTCGGTGGGGCTGCTGGACCTGGACACGGATACGAGCCGTCCCACCGCCGCCGCGGTGATCAGCGTTCGCGACGAAGATGCGGCGTCGGATTTTCTCGACAAGTGGACCGATCACGTTTCTGCCCAGGGGTCCCTGGAATTCGACACAGGGACGTACAGCGAGCGGCCGACCTGGGTCTCCGGCCCCAACAACCAGGCCTACGCCCTGACCGGTGACTGGTTGGTTTACGCTTCGGATGAGGAAACTCTGCACGCGACCATCGATCGCATCGACGGCAGTCTCGAAGAAACACTGGCCGGGTCGGCCAGGTTCCTAGCAGCCCGAGAGTCGCTACCGGAAACGCGGTTCGCGTCGGCGTACCTGGACTTCGAGTGTGCGTAGACGATCCTGGCAGAATGGGGCGACGGATTCGGCCCCATCACGCCATTTGTGCCCGGCTCGTTCACCGGACGCGGCGCGACTACCGAATGGCTGGCGGTCGCGGCGACGTGGGTTGACCGGGGGCTGGTCACCGAGTGGGTGACGCCGCCGATTGCGACGTCAGGATTGGCAGTGGCCGATTTGAAGGATCCGTCGGCGCTGCTGCCGGAGGACACGTTGGCGTTCGCCGCAGCCAGCTTTGACCCAAACCTGGACCATTGGCGCGCCGCGTTGGAAGACCGGAAATTGTCGGGCGTGTTCCCCGGAGGCGATAGCGTAGAAGCCCTCCCCGGCCTGGTGCCCGGGACCGGCAGAGAAGAGAATTCGCAATTGGGACCGGACTCCAGCCTGGCGGAGGCGCTGGACCTCGGGCTGGAAATGGCCCATGAGATCATAGGGATTGATCTGGAAACGGAGTTCATCAACCACTTGTCCGGTACCGCCGTGTTGGCGATACGGGATTTCGATATCGAGGCCGTGCGGTCCGACCCCACCGCGAATCCCGTTGATGCAGTGGCCATGCTTTCCTACAACGAAGATGATCAGGGCGATCTGCGCGAGACCCTGAACCGTTTGGCCGAGTTGGCGCAAACCCGCGCCGCAATGAACGTCGAAACTGTTGACGTCGGTGGAGACGTCCCGGCGACGGTATTTGATCTCGGTCCGCTGGGGATGCTGACGGGTGGCGCAACCGGTTACCGGCCCGGTTATGTCCTGCACGATCAATACCTGACGCTGGGCACAACGGAACGTGCCCTGGCCACCACAGTGGGGTTGCAGAATGGCCAGGGCGAAAGCCTGTCTACAGATGCCAAGTACCGCCGGTCGATGCTATACCTGCCGGCCGCCCGGCAAGTCCTGGCCTATGTGAACACGCACCGGGTAGTCGACCAACTGGATGGGGAAGATCTGCATCTGGAGGAGGACGAATACGAAGTGGTGCGAAACGCGCTGGGTGTCTTCACCTTGGGGACGGACAGCGGAGACGACTACAGCCGCAGCGTTGCTGTGCTTACGCTGTTCCCCGAATAGGCAATCGCGCCGGGTGTCAACCCGCGAGCGATTGGGATATGAAGCGCGAAGAGGTGGCCGTGTCGGTCACCCCTGCCGCGATCCTGGATGTCACCGCACCTATCCGCCGCCGATGGCGGGCAGGAAATGCATCTCGCTGTCGTCGCTGACGCGCTCCATCAAACCGAGTTGGCTGACGTCGCCATCGACGATGACGGCCAGGCCCGGCGTTATGTCATCCAACTCTTCATCATAAAGGAGTTCCTTGATGCCGGGATGGAGTTGTTCGAGGTTGTTGATCACCTGGCGCACCGTCGCGCCCGCGACCTGAACGCGGTCGGGAGCGCCGGTGATACGCTGCATTGGCGCGGGTATCCATACGTCAGGCATTCCGACCTCCTCTTGGTTGGCAGCGGCCGCTGCGAAACGCGGCAGGGGCGAATGGTCATTCGCCCCTGCTCTCCGGACGGGACCTACGAGCCGTTCTTTTCCCAGAGCGCTTCCAGGACGTTGCCCGGGTTCATGGGAAGGACGGTCAAGCGGACGCCGATGGCATCATAAATTGCATTGGCAATTGCAGCCATGGGAGGAACGATGGGTACCTCGCCCACGCCGCGGACGCCGTAGGGATGGTTGGGATTGGTGATCTCTACGATACAGGTATCGATCATCGGAAGGTCGAGGCTGGTGGGCATGCGGTAGTCCAGGAAACTGGAGTTGACCATGTGCCCCTGGTCGTTGGTGTAGTACTCCTCGTTGAGGGCCCAGCCGATGCCCTGGACGGCGCCGCCCTGGATCTGGCCTTCGACGTAGGAGGGGTGGATCGCCTTGCCGGCGTCCTGGAGCGCGGTGTAGCGGACGATTTCCACCTTGCCGGTGTCCTCGTCGACCTCCACGTCAACGATGTGGACGCCGATGCACGGACCGGCGCCACCGGGGTTGACGCCGCCGCGGCCGACGATGGGGCCGCCGGTGGGAACCTGTCGCGCGGCGAGTTGCTGGAAGGTCATCTGAAGCTGGTCGTCGGCCCGGTGCTTGAGGACGCCGTCCTCGTAGAGCACGTCATCGGGCTCCACTTCCCAGATGCGGGCGGCGCGGGCCATCATCTGCTGCCGCACGTCCTGCGCGGCAGTGTAGGCGGCGAAACCGGTCTTGAAGGTGACGCTGCTGCCGCCGGTGTTGGAGGTGAAGCCAATGCTGTCGGTATCACCGATCTGAGGATTGACGTCCTCCACGGCGATGCCGAGCACCTCAGCCAACTGCTGGGCCACGGAGGCGCGGGTACCACCGATGTCAGGCGATCCCTCGGTGAGGGTGACCGTGCCATCAGGATTGACCAGGGCAACCGCAGCGGACGGGCCGGTGTTGTTGCCCCAGAAGCCCGAGGCGACGCCACGGCCGCGCTTCTTGCCGCCCTTGGGGGCGCTGTAATGCGGGTGGGCCTTGGTGGCCTCCAGGGTCTCGATGTATCCGACGGTGGGGGTCAGCGGACCGGTGGGGCGGCGGGTGCCCTCCTTGGCGCTGTTCATGAGGCGCAGGTCGATCGAGTCGACGCCCAGTTTCTCGGCCAGTTCGTCCAGAGCGACCTCAACACAATACGCGGCGGCCGGCGAACCGGGAGCCCGGTAGGCCGCGGTCTTGGGCCGGTTGACGACGATATCGTAGCCTTCGATCCAGGTGTTGGGGATATCGTATGCGGCGAGCACGCAGTTGGCCGCGCCGGCGACGGGCGAACCGGGGAACGCGCCGGCCTCAAAGATCAGATGGACCTCGGCGGCGGTGATCTTGCCGTCGTTGGTCGCGCCGATGCGGCAGGAGATTTCGGTGCCCGAGGTCGGTCCGGTGGCCTCGAAGACCTCGGTCCGGTTCATGGATACCTTGACGGGAGCGTGGGCTTTCCGGGCCAGCAGGGCGGCCAGGGGTTCCATGTAGACGGCGAGCTTGGCGCCAAAACCGCCGCCGATTTCCATGGGCACGGCCTTGACCTTGGATACCGGAATGCCGACCAGGCGGGCAGTATGGTCGCGGACGGTGAAGTGTCCCTGGCTGCTGGAATAGATGGTCAGGCTGCCATCGTCGTGCCACATGGCGGTGCCGCTGTGCGGCTCGATGTAGCCCTGGTGCACGGCAGAGGTGGAGACGCTGCGCTCCACGACGATGTCGGCCTCTGCGAAACCGGCGTCAAGGTCGCCCATGCGGAACTCGAAGTGGTTGGCGGTGTTCGTGCCGCGCGCGCTATCGTCGTCATCCAATACGCCGCCGGCGCGGGTGCCGGCAGTCTGGAACGCCGCGAGACGCTCGTGAACCAGGGTTGCGTCGTCGGCCATGGCCTCGCGGGCGTGCATGACCGGAGGCAGCACTTCGTACTCGACGTCGATCAGGCTCAGGGCTTCTTCAGCCGTGTGAGCGTTGACCGCGGCGACGGCAGCGATGGCGTGGCCCTTATAAAGAGCCTTGTCCTGAGCCATGATGTTGTTGCTCAGGAACTTGAAGTTAACCATGGCGCCTTCGGCCAGATCGGAGGCGCGACCGGTGGGCTCCACGATGTCGGCTCCGGTGATGACGGCGCGGACGCCGGGCGCGGCCTCGGCGCGGCTGGTGTCGATGGACTTGATGCGCGCATGGGCATGGGGGCTGCGCAGGACCCTGCCATAGAGCATGCCGGGCAGGTTCAGGTCAGCGCTGTAGCGCGCCATTCCGGTGACTTTGTCGGCGCCGTCGTGGCGGACCGGGCGAGTCCCGACAACCTTGTATTCCTTGTCGCTGGTCAGGACCATGTTGGGCGTGTAGTCCGGCATTACTTCATCCTCCGGCGGGTACGAAAATTACGGGCTGGACACGGGCGGAACAGAGCCCTGAATCCCGTGCCGGCAGTATGATAGCATAGCGAACAAACCGATGGGACGGGTCGATTCCCGTCCCGTTCTGATGTGTAGTGAAAAGTGGCGCGAGGGTGAGATTTCCCACGCTGCACTCCCAATGACCAACACGAAACAGGCGGCAAACATGGACACCATCATCATCAAAGGATGCATCAACGGCAGTCGCGGTCGGGAGCACAACCCCAACGTACCGTTCACGCCGGAGGAAGTAGCGCAGGAAGCCATACGGTGCTACGAAGCCGGAGCGTCGATTGTGCACATACACGCCAGGACGCCGGACGGAGGCATCAGCTACGACCCGGCCTGGTATGCGCAGACAGACGCGATGATACGGGCGCAGTGCGACCTGGTGCTGAACCACACGACGGCGCGTCAGGCTCATGTGCCGGTGGAAGCGGTGACTCGGTATCTGTTGGAAACGCCGCAGCCGGTGGAGATGGTGTCGCTGAACCTGGGTTCCGGTACCCGCTGGGTCCCCGATCCGGAAACCGGCCAGCGTCGCACTGTGACCAGCCCGAACTCCTTTGAGGACATCGTGGCCACCCTGGACGCGTGTTACCAGCGCGGCACCTTCCCGGAGCCGGCCGTCCACGACGTGGGAAACGTCAACGCCGCCATCACCCTGATGCGGGAGGGATACATTCGGGATTCCCGCTACTTCCTGGTTGAGCCTGGAGCACACTGGGGCGACGGACGGCTGAACATGGTGGGATCGCCCCGCAACTACACGCTCATCGCCGACACCATCCGGGAGCACTACCCGGAGGCCACTTGGCTGGCGCACAGCAGCCTGGAGCAGACCTTCCCGTTGTGCGCCATCGCCATCGCCACCGGCGCGCACATCCGTGTCGGCATGGAAGACAGCCCGTTCCTGCCCAACAATCCGGAGCCCAGATCGAACGCGCAGTACATCGAGTGGGCGGTCACCATGGCGCGACTGCACGGCCGGGAACCAGCGACGCCGCAGCAGGCGCGGGATATGCTGGGCCTGAATCCCTACCCCGAGGCTTAGCGGCGGAGCCTGCCACCGACCGAAAACCAACGGGCATACATCAATCGATGCGACGGCCGCGCCAGTACTGGGGCGGCCGTTGGTAATCGTCATCGCGCCTGCCGCGACCGCCGCCGGAGCCGGAGATGCCGCGTGGTCCGCGCCGGAAAGGCCGGACAGCCAACCCCACGATGGCGCCCACCACAAACCCGCCGATGTGAGCAAAGAAGGCGGTGGAGACCTCGTGGCTCACGCCGATTGAAAGGAGGCCCTGGATGGCCTGGAGCGCGAACCAGATCGCCAGGAGCCACACCGCGCGCAGCTCGATGACCGTGATCAGGAAGTAGATCAGCAGGGTGCGGATACGATTGCGGGGGTACAGGAGAAGGTAGGCGCCCATTACGCCGGAGATGGCGCCGCTGGCGCCGACCAGAGGGGTCTGGGAAGACGGGTCGATGGCGTAGTGGGACAGGGTCGCCAACACGCCGGCCACGAGGTAGAACAGCAGGTACTTGACGTGACCGAAGGTATCTTCGATGTTGTCGCCGAACACCCACAGAAACAGCATGTTGCCGATGAAGTGCATCAGGCTGCCATGGATGAACATGGACGTGAGCATCGTTCCCCAGGTCGGGATCGGGGAAGTGATGTCGATCCCACCGGAACCGATTGGGAGCAATTCGAAGCCCCGGCCCGATGAGAGCTCGGCGGGTATGAAGCCGAACTCCAGGAAAAACACGAAGATCGGCAGCCCGCCGCCACCAAAGAGGAACCCAAACCCTCCCAGGGTCATCTCGTAGAGGAATACGAGACAGTTGAGCCCGATCAGGACGAAGTTAACGACCGGGACAGAGCCGTGACGCCGCCCGGCGTCGGAGATGGGGAGCACGGCTAGGCGGGGACTGCTGCCGCGATGTCTTCAGTGGCGTGGGCGATGATTTCAGCGGCCGTGCTCTGGGAAATGCGACCGATGTTTAGCATCAGATGGAACTTGGTGGGATCGTTCGCTTCGGCCCGGAAGAACTTGCGGTAGAAGGTTACCCGAGCGTTCTCCAGCTCTTCTGAATATACGCGAGCCTCCTCGGGGGAGAACAACTCGCGCTTGGCCATGGTGTCGATACGAACATCCATCGGGGCGAGGAGGCCGACGTGGATCACGCCGGGCGCGTCCGCCAGGATCATGTTGCTGCCGCGGCCGATGATGACGACGTCTCCGCCGCCAGCCAACTCCTTGATGACGGACGTAGTGGCCTCGATGAACGCCCGGTCGTGGACGTTTGATGAGAAAGCGGCGTCCGAAACCAGCTCGGTGTAGGCCTCTGCGGGCAGCATCTCGATGCCGCGGCCGAAGTAGGGTTCGGCGCCGGCGCCGGCGACGGCCGACCGCTCGAGAACGGTCTGCATGAAGCGGGCGACTTTTTCGCGGAACGGGACCACCCGCTGCTCTTTCTCGATCAGCCGGCTGATCGGCGAACCGACCAGGCGCGCCGCCTCGGAGAAGATGTACCGGTCCACGTAGTTCAGGCCCATGTTCTGGGCCACGAGGTGGCCGATCTCCAGCGTGCCGCTGCCGATGACGCCGTTGATGGTGATAACCGGCATGATGATTCCTCCATCTCGGACGCTAACTACGCCGTGTATTGGGCCAGGACCCGCTCGCGACGACGGTGGTACTCGTCGGTGAGGAGGCCCATCGCGAAGGAGTCGTACCAATTGCCGTCTTTGCGGTGGGTACGGCGCAAGTGACCTTCAAGCACGAAACCCAGGTGGCGGAACATCTGCAATGCGTGCTCGTTGTACTCGGGAACGTCCACCCAGACTCGGTGGAGTTCGAGGTTGTCGAAAGCCTCGTCAAGGAGGGTGATCAGAGCCGAAGTCCCGTAGTGGTGGTGCCAAAGATCCTTGCGGCCAATCAGGATGAAGAGCTGCGCTTCTTCGAGGGGCCATTCGACCAGCAACTGGCCTTCGCCGATGTGGGCTTCGTCGGTGGCGTAAATGGAGTAAATGCGCCGCTCGTCCTGGTTGAACGTGTGCTGCCACGTGTCTTCATCGGCGTCCTGGATGGACTCGGGGGCGTAACCGATGTGGAGAGCGTGGCCGTCGGCGTCATCGGTGCCATACCACAGCGAGCTTACTTCGGGATCACGCAGCCAATCACGGATGCGGGCAATATCGTCTCGGGAAACGTCTGAGCTCAGGCTAACTGTTGGGAACATATACCGGCCTCCTAGAACTGCAATGGTAATGATTGTCCGACTTTCCGGGGGCCAAATTTAGTAGAAGGAATTACCCGGATTATAACACGGTGGGTGCGCGCGAAACGGGTCCAACACCGTCAGGAAGACGATGGGGAGCGAACCGGAGTTCGCCCCCCACAGGGTCGATCGAGCATATAAACCGGGAGCTAATCTGCCGGTACGGCGACCTCGCTGCCGATGGCCTCGTAAGCCCATTCGAGCAGGTCGACGGTCTCATCCCAACCGATGCAGGAATCGGTAATGGAGATGCCATATTCCAGATCCGACGGATCTCCGCCGAGCTTCTGTGCACCGGGATGGATATTGCTCTCGAGCATGACGCCGATGAGATCGGAGTTGCCGGCCAGTCGCTGCTGCAGGACGTCGCGGAAAGCGATGTGCTGGCGGGTGTGGTCCTTGTTGGAATTGCCGTGGCTGCAATCCACCACTATTGGCGCAGGCGCGCCCGATTTGCGAAGAGCGTCCGCGGCGGTTGAGATGGAACGCGCATCGAAATTGGTTCCGCTGCGCCCGCCGCGCATGACCAGGTGGCAGTTGGGATTGCCGCGGGTTTCGACAATGGAGGCCTGGCCGTCGTGGTCGATGCCCAGGAAAGCCTGAGGGGTGCCGGCAGCGACGAGGGCGTCCACAGCGGTCTGGGGGTCCCCGTCAGTGCCATTCTTGAAGCCGACAGGCATGGACAGGCCGGAAGCCATCTGGCGGTGGATCTGGCTTTCGGTGGTACGTGCGCCGATGGCGGCCCAGGTGACGAGGTCAGCGACGTACTGGGGCACGATGGGGTCGAGGAATTCGGTGGCGGAACTCAACCCGGTTTCGGCGATCTCCATGAGGAGCTGGCGAGCGCGGTGCAGGCCGTCTTCGATCTGGTAGGTGTCGTTGAGGTTGGGGTCGTAAATGAGGCCCTTCCAACCTACGGTGGTGCGCGGCTTCTCGAAGTACACGCGCATGACGATCATGATGCGGTCGCTGAGCCGGTCGGCCAGGGGCTTGAGACGGGCCGCGTAGTCGATCGCGCCCGACTGGTCGTGTATGGAGCAGGGGCCAACGATCACGGCAAAGCGCTCGTCGTCGCCGTTGAGCACGTTCTTGAGTTGTCGCCGGCTTTCGAGCACGACCTCTTCTGCCTTCGTGGTAAGGGGAATGCGGGCCTCCAACTCCGAAGGCCTGATCAGCGCGTTGTTACTCATCACGTTCACGTCTTTTGCCGGTGAGATTGCCATCTTTTGTCCTCCTGACGGTGCCGGATGCGAAGGGCCGATGTTACCAACAAAAAGGACTTCAGCCTCCGTCCGGCTGAAGTCCTGCCAAAGTGGTTGTCACCAAGTTTTATCGGGCTTCCCATGCCGGGTTTACGCTGGCCGTGTTGCGGTAAGCGTAAAAGTAAAAGGGGCGATAATACCCGGGGACGATTTGGCGGCAGGCGGTACTCATTTCGACGAAAATGCTACTCCCGTCATATTGCGTTGTCAACGGCAGGAATGGCCGTATTTTGGAAATCGCTCGTGTAGTCGTACGCGGGCGGCACGATTCGACCTAATTCGACCGTCCCGCGAGTTCGGCGACGACGGCGGCCCCACGGTCAGCCGCTTGCTCATCGGGGCCGTCGGACAGGGCCCGAACCAGTTGGCTTCCAACCACCGCCGCGTCGGCCCTCTTGCCCACGTCCAGCACGTGTTCCCGACGAGAGATCCCGAACCCAACGGCGATGGGCAGATCAGTACGCGTGCGGACCCGGTCGACGAGGTCGAGACCGCGCTCGGACACCTCGGACCGGGCGCCGGTGATCCCCACCACGCTGGTGCAGTAGACGAAACCGCCGCCCATGGCGACCGACCGCTCGATACTCTCGTCGGTGCTGGTCGGAGCGAGCAACGGGATCAGGCGGACGCCACAGGGATTGAGTTCGGACACAAACACCCCAGCCTCCGAACTCGGCAAATCAACGATGATCAGCCCGTCGACGGTCGCCTCGGAACACGCGGCGGCAAATTCCTTGAGGCCGAAGGACATGACCGGATTGTAGTACCCCATCAAGATGAGCGGGGTGTCGCCAACGTGCGGACGGAGCGCAGCCGCGGTATCCAGGCAGTCCCGTGCGGTGACGCCGTTTTGCAAGGCCACGTAGCTGGAGGCCTGGATCACGGGGCCCTCGCCAATGGGATCGCTGAACGGTATGCCCAGCTCGATGGCATCGGCGCCGGCTTCCACCAGTCGCGGCACGACGTCCAGGGCGGCGTCCTTGTAAGGGTGACCGACGGTCATGAACACCACCAGACCGGGGCGGTCCTCGGCTTTGATAGCGGCGAACTTGGCAGCGATACGGTCAGGACGGGTTGCAGTCGAGATTGACATTGGCAGCACTCGGGAGGTTCGGATTGCAACTAGACTATCCTACGGGCCGGCGGGTGTCCAGACAGCCCCGGGCAGGGTCGGGGCGCCGCGATTCCGGATCATCCTTCTGGCTGGTTTGCGCTCACCGATTTACAGTCCGAGCCATGCGCTGAACACGGCAACCAGGTTCTGGGCGGCGTGGACCGCGATACAGGGCCACAGAGAGCCGGTGCGGTGGTACAGGAAGCCCAGGAGCAGGCCGGTGACGAACACGGGCAGCAGCAAGGCGGGAGCGAGGTGGAGCGCGGAGAACACGACCGCCGATACGACGAGGGCCGGCGCGAATCCCCAACGGTTGATGAGGCCGCGCAGAATGAATCCGCGGAAGAACACCTCCTCGGCAACCGGTGTCCAGACCGCCAGGACCACGGCGCTGAATACGACCCAACCTCCGGGCAGCAGCAGTCCGTCCGGAAGCTCGGGAGGCATCAGGAAGTCCCAACCCAAAGCCAGCGCGGCCATGGTGTACACCTGGGCGAACCCGAGGCTGCAAATTAACGCGGCTACCACCAGCGCCGTGGTGATAACGCGCGAAGTGCGAGGTCTGGTGAACCCGACCAGGGCCAATGGGGGCGGCCAGGCGCGGATGGCGAGGAGCCATACCAAGAGGACCTGGAGCACTCCCAGGACGGTGGCGGAAATCACGGCGGCGACGGCGAGCGGGATCAACAGAGCCAGGGACGCGACCAGCACCGCGGAGGGCACAAGCACCATCAACCCGAGAGCGGGCTGCCAGATACCCCACGGGCGGGCGCCGGCCCTAACGGGAGCAGCCGCAAACACTGCCTGGCACCCAGGACAATCTGGCGTGCCGGGCGCAAGCGCGGCGCCGCAATGGGTGCAGAACGATTGCATCATGAAAACGTCAGCGTGGATGTACCCCAAAGTTGGACGATGCAGTATAGAGCACAGGCGCGACCGGAGGCTGGTGTGGCACCGGCCGGCAGACCCGCCGGGGCGCCGGTCCCATTTGCCAACTTGGGCGCATTGGGCCATAATTGCGGACGCCCGTCTGGACAGCAGATCACGGCGATGTTGCGGGGAGAGCGAATGTCCACAGCTTCCGATTCACCAGGGTTTCTGCGTATGGCCCAGGCGTTGGGTCTGGACGTGTCCGACGAAGAACGGGCGCAAGACTTGGCCCGTCGCGTAGGGCTGATGCGGGAAGGCTTGGCCCGTCTGTACGAGATCGACGTCTCCGGCGCCGAGTCCCCGTCGGCCTTTGTCCCGTCGTTGCATCAAGAACCCAGCGCCGGAACCGGGAGAGGCTGAACCATGGCAGGCAACGAACTTCATTACATGTCGGCCTGGGAACTTTCGGGCCTCATCCGAACCCGAGAGGTATCCCCCGTCGATGTCGTGGAGGCGTGCCTGGCGCGGATCGAGGAGACGGAACCGACTCTCAATTCCTTCATCACCCTGATGCCCGAGGCGGCACGGGACGCGGCGCGACGCGCGGAGGCCGAGATCGGGCGAGGGAATTATCGCGGGCCGCTGCACGGCATTCCGGTGGGCTTAAAGGACCTGTTCAACACGGCAGGGGTCAAGACCACCTCGGGCACACGGATCTACGATAACTTCGTGCCCGCAGAGGACTGCACGGTGGCCGCAAAATTCAGCCAGGCCGGCGCGATCCTGCTGGGCAAGCTCAACATGCACCCCTTCGCGTTCGGGCCCACGGGCGAGAACGGCGATTACGGCCACATGCACAACCCGTGGAACCCGGAACGGATCACCGGCGGTTCCAGCGGGGGAAGCGGATCCGCCGCCGCGGCCGGACAGTGCACGATCACCATGGGCAGCGACACGGGCGGCAGCGTCCGGATACCCGCGGCGCTGTGCGGGATCGTGGGCCTGAAACCCACCTACGGGCGGGTGAGCCGCGCCGGATTGACGCCGTTGTCGTGGTGCCTGGACCATCCCGGGCCGATGGTAAGAACCGTTGAAGACGCCGCGTTGGCCATGAACGTCATCGCCGGATACGATCCTCGGGATCATGCAACGTCGGACGCGCCGGTCCCAGACTACACGACGGCGCTGACCGGAGACATCCGCGGCTTGCGCATCGGCGTCGTGAAGGAATATTTCGAAACGGAAATCGATCCGGCAGTGGCGGCGGCGACACAGCAGGCGATCACTATGCTGGGCGAGTTGGGCGCGGAGATTGTGGACGTTTCCCTGCCGCTGTACGAGTACGCCCAGCCCATCAGCAACGCCATCCTCAGCGCTGAGGCGACCGCGGCCCATCGGGACGTTCTGCTCAGCGACGGCGACAAGATGTACCCGCAGGTTCGCGAGCGCCTGGAGGAAGGCCTCTTCATCTCTGCAGCGGAATACCTGAGGGCGCAGCAGGCACGGCAGGTTTTCTGCCAGCAGGTGGCCGGCTTGCTGGAATCCGTTGACCTCCTGGCCGGTCCGGTTGAGCCGGTGACGGCCCCGAAGATCCTGGAAAGGCGCATCGAGATCGGCGGGCAAGCGTTGCCGGCGGTGCCCATGCTGACGAAATACACGCGGGTGTACAACATCACCGGCTCGCCGGCGATATCCGTACCCTGCGGATTTGGACCGGACGGGCTGCCCGTGGGGCTGCACCTGGCGGGTCGCAACTTCGCCGAACTGACCGTGCTGCGCGCCGCATACGCGTACCAGCAGGCGACGAACTGGCACGCCCAGCGGCCCCCGCTGTAGTCCGGTTCCGGAGCGCAGCAACGACTCTCCCATCATCGGCAGGAACCGCGAAAGCAGTGGCTACAATAAACGCCGTAACCTTCGATCTCTGGCAGACGCTGATCCTGGACAACCGGGAACTGGGCCTCCAGCGAGCCCAGGTGCGCCTTGATGGCGCGCGGGATCTGCTGGCCGAGCAGGGCATACACCACGACCCGGACCACATCCGAGAAGCTTACCGGGGATGCTACCGAGCGTGCCGGGCGGTCCGCAACAACAACGCGGACGTGAGTTTCCGCGAGCAGGTGGAGATCTTCGTCAACCTGATCGAAGATGGGCTGGTCGCGCGTTTGCCGGAGCCAACGGTCGCGGAGATCGAGAGGATATACGCAGAGTCCTTCTTCGACTATCCGCCGCGATTCCACGAGGCGACCAAGGCAACGCTGGAATCGGTTCACCAGATGGGGTTGCGAATCGGCCTGATATCAAATACGGGAATGACGCCCGGGTATACCTTCCGGCAATTCCTGGAGCAGCATGGCCTCGCCGCCTACTTCCAGACGATGACCTTTTCCGACGAAGTGCTGTTGGCCAAGCCTTCGGATGAAATATTCCTGATGACCATCGGCGCTTTGGATTCGAGCCCGGCGGACACCATCCACGTGGGCGATCACGTCAGCAACGACGTGGTCGGAGCTAACCGGGTGGGCATGAAATCCGTTTGGATACGCGGTTTCTACGAGCCCGAGGATCCGGACGACCCGGACAGCAAAGCGGACGCCGAGGTTGACGACCTGTCAGGCGTGGCGGCAGCGATACGGGAACTTATCACCGGCTGACACCACGATCGATTGGCGGTTCTCAGGATGGGAGCGGTCGAGCCTCATCGGGCGCAGGGAGCATAACCTTGTTCCAGGAACTCAGCGGCGGGCCGCTTCCCAACGGGCGGTATCCCGACATCACCTTGGCTATCTTTCCACACCTGCAGGAATTTGTGGTGGTGGACACCCGGGGTCCTGTCGCGGAGGTCAGCCTGCTGTCCACCGCGGACGTGTTCAACGACGAATACTACCGCACGGTCGAAAGTGAGTTCGCCAGCGCCTTGCGCGAGGGCGGAGATCGTCCGTTCCTGCACCTGATGCACCTGCCCAACCAGGTGGACGACATCGTGCGTGGGGTGGCGATGCACTACATCCTGGAGCGGCTGGGTGTGGACTACCACGACGAGGAAAACATGCCCGAAGTGGTGGTGTTCGTCATTTCGGGGCCGACGCTGGCGATCCCCACCGACCAAGTGGTCGCGGGGTTCTCGGAGATGCTGTCGGGCAAGCTGGACAGCGCCGCCGTCGACCGGTGGTCCCGCGAACTGAACCGGCTGATCGAGCAGGAAAGCCAAGCGTTTCCGGCCGCGGGAGATGCGCTGGGCGAGACGATGACCGACGAATCCCTGGACCCATACTATATCTGGCAAAACCGTAATTGAGGAATAATCTTGACCACCGAACGCATCGCACTGACCTTCAGCAGTCGAGACAACAACGATGACGACGACCTGATCGCCGTGGCCCAGGCCGCCGACCGGCTGGGGTACGAGTCGTTCTGGACCGGAGAATCCTGGGGGCGAGACGCTTTCACCGTGCTCACGATGCTGGCGTGCCACACCGAACGCATCGGGCTGGGCACCGGCATTGTGACGGTGTACAGCAGGACCCCCGGCTTGGTGGCGCAGAGCATCGCATCCCTGGACCGCATCAGTAACGGCCGGGCCGTGCTGGGGCTGGGGAGCAGCGGGCGCATCGTCATCGAAGACTGGCACGGCGTGAAATTTGACCATCCGGTGGGACGAACCGCCGAGTACATCGACATCATCCGGCTGGCGCTTTCGGGGGAACGGGTCAACTACGAGGGCCGGTTCTACAGCCTGAAGCGTTTTCGCATGGGCGTCCTGCCAGTGCAGGAGCGGGTGCCGATCTACGTGGCGTCGTTGGGAAAGCGCAACCTGGAATTGACCGGCCGGGAAGCGGACGGATGGCTCCCCATCTGGACCCATCGCGAGAAACTCCCCGTCATCAAGGAACCTCTGGCGCAAGCGGCGGTATCCGCGGGACGCCAGGTTGCCGACGTAACCACCGCGCCCCAAATCCTCAGCTGCGCCAGTGACGATGAGGCCACAGTGTCGGATGCGGTGGCCCAGGCGCGGTCGCACATGGCCTTCTACATCGGCGGAATGGGTCAGTATTACTACGATCTGTTCCGCAGATATGGATACCAGGACGAGTGCGACCGGCTACGCGCCGCTTGGGCGGAGGGAGACCGGGCCAGGGCAGCGACCTGCATAACCGATGAAATGGTGGACAGCATCACGGCGATTGGCACTCCGGAAGACTGCCGGGACAAGATGTCCCGTTTCCGAAGCAACGGGGTGGATATGCCAATAGTGGCGTTCCCACACGGGTCCGATCGGGACACGATGCTGGGCACCCTGGAAGCGCTGTCGCCAGCAACGGCATAAGTCAATCCAGTGAAGATCGGGCTGATCTCCGACACCCATTCCGCCGGAAGCGGCCGGGACCTGCCGCAGGCGGTCTTCGACGCATTGGCCGGCTGCGAGCTGTTGCTACACTGCGGTGATCTCGAATGCATCGGGGTGCTGGATTACCTGGAGGAACTGGCGCCGGTACTGGCAGTGCGCGGGTACGAGGATCCGGTGGAGGCCGGGGAACGACTGGCCAACGTCTCACGGATCGTTGAGGTGGGAGGCGTGCGCATCGGGATGGTGCACGACATACAGTGGCCGCCTCCGACGATAGCGACCACACCTGACGGGACTGGGCTCGCCTGGCCGGAATCAGGGCTGAGCGCGCTGTTGCGGAAGAAATTTGGTGGGGAGGTTGATGTGGTCGTTTTCGGCGACACGCACGAGGAAATGGTGGAATGGAAAGAAGGGGTATTGTTCGTGAACCCGGGCAGCCCCACGTATCCCGGTCGTCGCCACGCGCCGGGATCGCCGGGTACAGTCGCAATCGTCGATATCGCCGACGGCGAAATCAGGGCACGCATAGTCGATTTAGCGCCGGAAACGGATCAATCCGTTTGATTGACACCCAACAGGGCCTGTGCTAATTTCGCAACGTTTGTCGGGATTCATAGCCGAAAAACGGAGAGGAGAGAATGGAATCAATCATCGTAGCCTTGGCGGCCGGGGTAATCGCCCTGGCTTTTGCGGCCTTCACGGCCTTCCGAGTTATCGGCTCGGACCAGGGGAATGAGCGCATGCGGGAGATTGGCGACGCGATCCGCACCGGCGCGTCCGCCTTCCTGCGTCGCGAGTACATGTCGCTGCTGCCCTTTGTAATCGTGGTAGCGGTGATCCTGGCGGTACTGGACTACACGGTCTTCACGCACAACCTGGGCGTACCGGCCACCGCGATCTCATACCTGGTGGGAACGATTTGTTCCGGACTGGCCGGGTTCGTCGGGATGAACGTCGCGGTACGCGCCAACGTCCGAACCGCTGCGGCAGCAATGCGGGGACTGAATCCGGCGCTGCGGGTGGCATTCTCCAGTGGCACCGTGATGGGCGTGACCGTGGTGGGCATTGGCCTGCTGGGCGTCACCATCCTGTACCTGATCTTCCAGGACATCGGCGCGGTTGCCGGATTCGGGTTCGGCGCCAGCTCCATCGCCCTGTTCGCCCGCGTGGGCGGCGGAATTTTCACCAAGGCGGCCGACGTTGGTTCCGACCTGGTGGGCAAGGTGGAAGCCGGTATCCCCGAGGATGACCCGCGCAACCCGGGCGTGATCGCCGACAACGTGGGCGACAACGTGGGCGACGTGGCCGGCATGGGCGCCGACCTGTTCGAATCTTACGTGGGCAGCATCATCTCAGCGATCGCTCTGGCCGCCGCCAGCACGACCGCGTTTGCCGTGTTCGGCAACGACGCGGTGTTCCCGATGCTGCTTGCCGGCGCGGGCATCGTGGCCGCGATCCTCGGCACTTTCGTAGTGCGCAGCGGGGAACAGGCCGACTTCGAGCGCCTCCTCTGGGCCTTGCGCTATGGCATCTTCGCGGCGGGCGGCCTCCTGATCATCTTCGCCGCGATACTGACCATCACCCTGACCGGAAACTGGTGGTGGTTCGGCTGCGTCGTGGCCGGACTGGTAGCCGGTACCATCATTGGACTGGCGACGGAATACTACACGTCCTACAGCTACAAGCCCACGCAGCGTGTGTCGGAATCGTCACAGACCGGCGCGGCCACGGTGATTATCAGCGGTATCGCCTCCGGCATGCTGAGCACGCTGATTCCGGTGATCTGCGTATCGGTAGCGATCCTGCTGGCGTACTGGTTCGCCGGCTTCTACGGCATCGCGCTGGCCGGCGTGGGGCTGCTGTCCACCCTCGGGATCACCCTGGCGACCGACGCCTACGGGCCGGTTGCGGACAACGCGGGCGGCATCGCCGAGCAGGCCAACCTCGACCCGCAGGTACGGGAACGCACGGACGCGCTGGACGCGTTGGGTAACACCACCGCGGCCACGGGCAAGGGCTTTGCCATCGGATCGGCGGCATTGACCTCGTTGGCGCTGCTGGCCGCCTTCGCCGTGAGCGCGCAGCTGATCACCCTGGGGCCTGACGGAAGGCTGGCTGCTGGCGGGACCGGCATCAATATTCTGCAACCTCAGATCCTGGTGGGTCTGGTAATCGGCGCGATGCTGCCATTCATCTTCTCGGCTCTGACCATGCAGGCGGTTGGCCGGGCGGCGCAGGGCATCGTGGACGAAGTGCGCCGGCAGTTCCGCGAAATACCGGGCCTGATGGAAGGCACCGCCACCCCCGACTCGGCGCGGTGCGTGGACATCAGCACGCGCGGGGCGCTGCGGGAGATGATCCTGCCCGGCGTGATGGCGGTGCTGGCCCCCATAGCTGCCGGTTTCATATTGGGCGAGGCCGCCCTGGGCGGGATGCTGATCGGGTCCGTGTCTGCCGGTTTCATGCTGGCGATCATGATGGCGTCGGCCGGCGGGTCCTGGGACAACGCCAAGAAGTATGTCGAGCTGGGCAACTTCGGCGGAAAGGGCTCGGACGCCCACAAGGCAGCGGTGGAAGGCGACGTGGTCGGCGACCCGTTCAAGGACACCTCCGGACCGAGCCTGAACATCCTGCTCAAGCTGATGGCTATCGTGTCGCTGGTGTTCGCTCCGGCATTTGTCGCGGTGCCGGCGTTGATCAACCTGTAATCCCAGCGTACCTTCTGCATATTTGGGGGCGGCCATTTGGTCGCCCCCAAGTTTTGATACCCGACGGTGGCGGTTGACGCCAGCGGATGGCAGAATAGCGCAGCGCCACAGGGTGGCGATCAATCATGCAACGAGCGGAGATGATGATGACCAGCAGCAACGGCAACCTGTTTGACCTCACCGGGCGCGTGGCCCTGATTACCGGTGGGAATGGCGGCCTGGGACTAGGCATGGCGCTGGGGCTGGCCAACGCCGGAGCGGACATTGCCATCGCTGCCCGCAATGCGGAAAAGAACGCCGCGGCCGTCGCGGCCATCGAAGCCACCGGACGCCATGCGTTTGCGATCACGACCGACGTCACCAGCGATTCGGACATCGACGACATGGCGTCGCGGGCGATCGGGCATTTCGGCCACGTCGATATCCTGGTCAACAACGCCGGAGCGACAGTGCGCAAGCCTCCGGAGGACATCACCGCCGCCGAGTGGGACAACGTGCTGGACGTGAACCTGCGCGCGGCTTTCCTGTCGTGCAAGGCAATCTACCCGCACTTCAAGGCGCAGGGCGGTGGCAAGATCATCTGCATCGGCAGCATGTACAGCATCTTCGGCGGCGGCGGAAGCGGAGTGCCGTACTCGTCCAGCAAGGGCGGTATCGTGCAGCTTGCCAAGAGCTTTGCCGTGGCCTGGGCCGGCGAAAACATTCAGTCCAACGCGATCCTGCCGGGCTGGTTCATGACCGAGCTGACGCAGGCGATACCGGAAACCCAGCCCGAGCGCTACGATCTGATTAACAAGCGCATACCCATGGGACGCTGGGGCGACGCCAACGAGTTGCAGGGCACCGCGGTGTTCCTTTCCAGCCGGGCCTCTGACTACGTGACGGGAGCGGTGATCACGGTGGACGGAGGTTTCTCGGTGGCGTAGGCCAGCGCGCCAAGGTGGGCGCATCGCATGTGGCAACGTAGGCCAGAAGATAGGGGCGAATGATTATTCGCCCCTGCGAGTCCAAGGTAAATTGACGCGTGCGGCTTACAGTTGTTCCAACGCCTGCCGCGAAAGCATCATCTTGACTGGGCTGATCGGTCGGAAGGTGCGCGACACCCGGACGTCACCGGCGAGGCTGCACAGCGTGTAGGCGTCGTAGGGTGCCATTCCCTTTTCGGTGATCAGGAAGTCCACCATCTCGCGGACAGCTTGCTTCATGGCCGGGCCGAGGTCATCCCCGTGGGACAGGACGACGTAGTGTTCAGGCGTGATCGCGCGAGGTCCCGTCAGCGTCATGCCCTTTTCGACCGTGACGCGGACGTGCGTATCGGCGGAGCACTCGGCCCCGGTTCCGGCCACCGCGCCGTCGCCGACCACGGCGTGGCAATCGCCCATGGCGAGGAGCGCGCCGGGCACGAACACCGGCAGGAAGAGGACACTGCCCTCGACCAACTCTTTCATGTCGATATCGCCGCCGTAAGGTCCGCTGTCGCTGGCGGTCTCCTGCGGGTAGGTCGGCGTCGTGGCAACCAGGCCCATGGAGGGGTTCAGCGGCAGACGCATGCCGCTGGGCAGCACAAGGTCATCGCCTTCGATGCTCATTACGGTGGGGTAGCCCTCAGTGAACTCGGATTCCAGGAAGCCGCGGCCGGGCATGACCATGTGTGCCGGGTTCTCCTTGGGCTTGATGCTGACGAACTCGACGCGGAGAGCGTCGCCCGGTTCGGCTCCATTGACGTAAATCGGGCCGGTGGCCGGGCCCTTCAGGGACTTTTCCTGCAATACGCCGGGCTCGCGGATCCCCTCGAAGGCATCCCAGGTTTCAACCATGAGGTCATCGCCGGAGTCTATGGTGACGGCCGGCTCGTTCTCGGGGTGGAGGACGTAGATGCGGTGGTCGCGGGAGATGGATTTCATGGCGGCGCCTCCTGTTCAGTTGTCAGCTGCAATCGGCAGGTTCACCGGCGACGCGTGGGACATCTGCATTTCGACCTGCGAAACCGTCACACCTGTTGATGAGCCCGGGTCCAAATCGACGACGTTCACCGCGACCCGTCCGCGCTCCGTAGCCGCGCCCATCGGGGAACCGGAGTAGAACGCAGTTACTCCGTTTTGCGACACTTCCTCGAAACGCTCCCAGTGCCCCAGGGCGATGTAGTCGCAGGAGGCCTCGGCGATTTCGTGGGGGCGGATGGGAGATGAGCGTTCCTCGGTGTCGTCAGGGAAGTGAAAGTGCCCGTGGGCCATCGCAACCCGCCAGTGTCCGTTCCGGTCGCCCGGGATACCGGCCAGGGGTCGAAACGCCGGCGTGTGGCTGTCCATGGCGCGGCCCCACACCTCCAGCGAAAGCTCAGGGAAGGCCAGGGTTTGCCCTCGGGTCCCGCGAATGATGTGGAGGTTTTCCGGAGCATCGTCGAAGGGAGACCGATGGTAAAGCGAGACGGCGTCGTAGAGATCATGGTTGCCGGGCAGTATCACCGTCGGGACGGCGGCGCGGGCGATCTCGCTCACGAAGAACCCCAGCACGGCGTCAGAAATTCGGGCATTGTCGAAGACATCACCGGCGATCAGCAGGGCGTCGCCCTCCAAATCATGTACACCGTCCACCACGGCGGACAGGGCGCGCTCCGCGGATTCCGGGTCCCAGTCGTCTCCCAGGTGCGTGTCCGAGGTATGGATGATGCGGATCTGTCGTCGGTCAGTCATCAAGGAAGGTCGCCCGATATGGGTCATGCGGGAGCGGGAGCCGGTAACGTTGCGGCCACGCCAACCTGGTCCAGGACGGCTTCCAGCAGCGCCGGAAGGTTCCAGCCGCGGGCGGCGGACACGAAGACCCGGCCATTGACGGCGGGCGAATCGGCTCCGGAGATGGCAGAAAGGTCGATACGGTCAAGGACTTCCACGTCGGCTGGGTCGTCGGTGAGCAGGTCCAGTTTGTTGATCACCAGCAGGCGCGGCTTTCCGCCGAGATCGAGGTCGGCCAGTGTCTGCTCCACTACCTCGGCCTGCTCCGGAGCCTTGGGGTGGGTTATGTCAATGACGTGCAGGAGCAGGTCCGCCTCGCTCAGCTCCTCCAGGGTGGCGCGGAACGCCGCGACCACGGTAGGCGATAGTTTCTGGATGAACCCGACCGTATCGCTGAGAAGCAGTTCGTTGCCGTCGGGGAGGCGCAAGCGGCGCGTCACCGGGTCCAGGGTGTTGAACAGCTGGTCTTCGGCGGGAACGCCGGCGTCGCAGAGAGCATTGAACAAGGTGCTCTTGCCGGCGTTGGTATAGCCGACTAGGGTGGCCATGGGAGTGGATGAGCGCCGGCGACGCTCGAGGTACTGGCTGCGGCGCTTGCGCACGTTGTCCAGCTCTGACTCGATCTTCTGGATGCGGCGGCGGATCAGGCGGCGGTCGGTTTCCAGCTGGGTCTCACCGGGCCCGCGGGTCCCGATTCCGCCCCCGAGACGTTCCAGGTGGGACCACTGACCCACCAAACGGGGCAACAGGTACTGGTGCTGGGCCAATTCGACCTGGATCTGGCCCTCACGAGTGCGGGCGTGGCGTCCGAACACGTCCAGTATCAGCGCTGTACGGTCGATGACCTTGATCTGCAGAGCCGCTTCGAGGTTGCGCTGCTGCGTGGGGGTCAGCTCGTCGTCGCAGATCACCACGTCAGGCCGTTCGTCTTCCAGCAGTTCCTGCAACTCCTGGAGCTTGCCCTTGCCGAGATAGGTTGGGGTGATGCGTTCGGCCCGCTGGGAAACAGTCGCGACCACCTCGGCGCCGGCAGACCGGGTCAGGTAGTCCAACTCCACCAGGGTGTCGTCCAGCCCCCACAGGCTCTCGCCGCGCTTCTTCGCCTCGACGGCAACCAGTACGGCCCGTTCGGTTAAAGGTCCAGTGGGTTTGGGTTGGCGAGATTTAGGCATAGACGGGGATTATCGCTGCCGACGAAAGAGTTGCCACACGGGGATGCTGAACCCGGGCAACAGTTCTTCGCCATCCAGAACATCGTCCTCGTGGAGCATCACGGTGGTCTGACCAGCGCGATAGCGGGCTACGCTGGTGTTCTCGGGATTGAGTACCCAGACTTCGAAGGCGCCGAATTCCAGCCACATCTGAGCTTTGTCCGACAGGAGACGGTCGCTGCGGGAATTGCTGGGCGAGGCTACTTCAATGCACAGGTCCGGGGTAAGTTCGGGAAAGCCGGTGGTTCCGGGCGGGATGCGTCCGGGAGCGAACCAAGCTACATCAGGGGCGCGTACGGTATCTGGGTCTCGTTCCAAATGATACCCGGGCTCGCCGGTGATCACTTCTCCGTAGTCATTGTCTTCGGCATACTGAAACATGGGGCCGGCGGTACGGGCGACGGTGATTCCGTGCGGGTGTCCGGTAGGCACTTCTTTCTCCGTGAGCACACCGCGGATGAGTTCATAGCGCTTGCCGGGAACTCGCTCCATGACCAAAAGCTCATCGGCGGTCATCAGGCGCGACGGTGTTTTCGCGGTAGTCATGGCTAGACTCGCGGGGCCGGGATGGTCCAGTTTTCGAGGCGCTGGCAGCCGGTCTCGACGCGTTCGTCGGGAGTGGTCAGGGAGAGGCGAATGTAACCCTCGCCGTACTGGCCGTAGGAAGAGCCTGGGGTCACAACGATGTCGATGTCTTCCAGCAGGCGGGCCGCGAAGTCAGCGGAGGTGAAGCCTTCCGGCACGGGCGCCCAGATGTAAAGGCTGGCGCGGGGCGTTTCCACACTCAACCCCATCCGGCCCAGGGCCTGGAGCACGCGATCCCGACGCCACTGGTAGGTGGCGATATTTTCATCGATGCAATCCTGGGGACCGGTGAGCGCCTCCATGGACATTTCCTGGATGGCCTGGGGGATGCCGGAGTCGAGGTTGGCCTTGATCTGGAACAAGGCCTTGATCATGTCGGCGTTGCCCACGGCCATGCCCATTCGCCAGCCCGTCATGTTGTAGGTCTTCGAGAGGGAATGGAATTCCAGGCCCACCTCTTTGGCGCCATCAAGCTGCATCATGCTGCCGGCGCGGTACCCCTCGTAGCCGACCTCGGAATACGCGGCGTCGTGGAGCATGGCGATGTCGTTTTCGCGGCAATAGCGCAGGGCCGACTCAAGATCTTCCTGGGACGCCACCGCGCTGGTGGGGTTGTTCGGGTAATTCAGCCACATGACCTTGGCCTGTCGGGCCACGTCTTCCGGAATGGCGTCGAGTTCGGGCAGCCAGCCATTGCGCTGGTACAGGGGCATCACGTAGCTTTCCGCGCCGGCGAACATGGTGCCGACGGCATACACCGGATAAGCAGGGTCAGGAACCAGCGCTATGTCGCCAGGATCCAGAAACGCGAAGGCGGCGTGTCCGATTCCCTCTTTGGCGCCTATCAGGGGCAACACCTCGGTGTCGGGATTGAGATCGACGTCGAAGCGCTGCTTGTACCAATGGGCGACGGCGCGCCGCATCTCGGGCAGGCCGTCGGTTTCGGGATACCGATGGTTCGGAGGATCCTGGGAGGCGGTGAGCAGGCGGTCAACGATGGGCTGAGGTGTGGGGATATCAGGATCACCGATGCCAAAGGTAACCACGTCGGCGCCGGCGGCGCGCTTCTCCGCGATGATCCGGGAGATCTCCACGAAGGGATACGGGGCAAGTTTGCCGAGGCGTTGCGAGAGGTTTGGCATGATGCTCCTGGGAAATTTTCAGACTGCTTTGATTGGTGGCGGGACGACCGTATATCTGCGGCCGTACCATCGCTGGCCTACCGAGATTTCGCGAAGATACTCTCGCCTACACCGCGACGGCGGCGCCGGGCTGGAAGGCCATTTCGCGTTCCAGCGTCACCCAGTTGTATTCGTCCACGAACTTGGCGAGGCTGAAGGGCGGGTCGATGCCCAACTGGGCAGACAGCGCGCCCGCAGGGTCGTCGATCCCGTGCTGGCCGCGCGCGTCGGCGACAATGGCCAGGGCAGCCATGCGCATGACGGTAAGGAACTGCGAGTACGTCGCGCCGTTGGGGCGGTCCTGCGGGAAATAGGCGTTCCGGATGCCTTCGCCCCAGGACACGAACAACTGGGGGTTGATGACGGTGAGGAGGGCAGATGCTCCGGTCGGGCCGACGCCGTTGGCCTCGGTCAGGCGATCGAAGGCGCGCTCCACAACATCCAGGGTGGAGCAGCGCAGGTCGTCGAATTCCAGGGCGGAGACCGCCATGGGCTCAAGCAACCGCGCGGCATCGGTCAGCGCAGCGGCGATTCCCTCAGATTTGTGCTGGGGGATGCGGCAACCCCACTGGTTCACGTAGGCGACCAGGGCGGCCCAGTCGGCATCTTCCCGACCGGCCAGAATGGGCTCACGGAACTCAGGCGCTCGTGCGGCGATGCACGTTGTGTCGTCAGAGAGGCTGCGGAATACCTGGGCCGACCAGCTAAGCTGATCCAAAGTGGTGGGGCCGGTTACGTAATTGCTCATTCTGTCCACACTCCGCTGAAAACTTCGGCCGCGGGGCCTTCCAAATAAACTTCTCCGGCGCCGTTCCACTCGATGTTGAGGGTGCCTCCGGGCAGGTTGACCGCCACCCGGTCGCCGGTATGACCCAAAAGCCGGGAAGCAACGCCGATGGCGCACGCTCCGGTGCCACAGGCCATGGTTTCACCGGAACCGCGCTCCCAGACCCTGGCGTCCAGGTTGCCGTCGTCCCGGATATTCACGATTTCGAAATTTACCCGATCGGGGAAGATGGGGTGACGCTCGACCAGGGGCCCGATGTTATGCAGGGGAAATTCCTCGATGGGCTGGTCGATGAAAGTCACCGCATGGGGGTTGCCCATGGACACAAAGGTAAGGGCCAGACGGAAATCGCCAGGGTGGATCGCGTAGTTGATGACTGGGCCGCCCTGGCCGGCGATAGCGGGGTCAACGTCCACCGGGATTTCCGAAGGGGCAAGCCGCGGCGGGCCCATGCTCACGCGCGCGGAGTCCACGGAGGCGCCGGCGTAATGGGGCACGATGGTGCGAACGCCGGCCAGCGTGTCGACGGTGACCTCGCGGGACGAGTTGGACACGATGCCGCGTTCGATAGCGTACTTGGCAAAACACCGGATACCGTTGCCGCACATGGCACCCTCGGAACCGTCCGAGTTGAACATGCGCATTTTCAGATCCGCGACGTCGGAATCCATCACCAGGATCAACCCGTCGCCGCCAACTCCGAAATGCCGGTCACTGATCGCGCGCGACAGACTGTGCCAATCCCGTTCGGGCATCGCACGGGCGTCGACATACACGTAATCGTTGCCAGCGCCGTGCATTTTGGTGAATTCCATCGTCGCGACTCCTGCGCCGAAATCGGCCTTTTCGTCAAGCGCCAATTGTATCACAAGGGGTCGGCGATTCCAGGAAACGCCGGACGAGAGCGACGGCTTCGGCGACCGGCAGACTGTGAGTGGCGTCCAGCCAATCGATGCGATGGTCTCCACGTTTGAACCACGTGTACTGCCGGCGGACCAGGCGGTGAGTGCGGGTCTTGGCGCGAGCGACGGCTTCGTCCAGCGTCATTTCGCCGGCCAGATGCATGCCAAGCTCGGTGTAACCGACCCCAGACAGGGCGCCGCTTCCCAGCGTGTATCCGGCCGCATGCAGACGACAGGCTTCCTCCCGCAGGCCGTCCGTCATCATCGAATCAAACCGGGCGTCGATACGATCGTACAAGGCGGCTCGGTCGGCAGTCAGACCGAGAACCAGGGAACGGTAGGGAGGGTCGGCGCTCTTGCGCGTGGATTCGACCGGCCGCCCGACTTTCCGCAAAATCTCCAGGGCACGGATGATGCGCCGCGGATTGTTGGGGTCGATGGACTTCGCGCGGTCCGGGTCCAGTTCCCGCAGCTCCTGCCACAGAGGAGACGGGCCCTCGGCGGCCAGACGACTCTCCAACTGGGAGCGAAGGTCCGGATCGGGAGGCACCTGAGGGACGGCCCACCCTTCGAGAAGCGCCCAAACGTACTGACCGGTGCCACCACATAGTATCGGCAACTGGTCCCGGGCCGCGATGGACTCGATACATTCCCGGGCCAGCGGCAGGTACTCGCCGAGGCTAATCGGCACATCGGGCGGGCGAATATCGATCAGGTGGTGACGGGCGCTATTCTGCTCGGCCGCATTGGCTTTGGCGGTGCCGATGTCCATGCCGGTGTAGACCTGACGGCTATCGGCGTTGACGATTTCGCCGTCGAAGCGCTGCGCGAGGGCGATCGCCAGGGCAGTCTTGCCCACGGCGGTGGGCCCGACAACGGCGATGAGACGGGGCGGAGCCAACATCAACCGCCCGGTCAGCTTGCTAACGGCCTGAGTTGGAGAAGGCTGCGGCGACTTCCAGGAACGTGCTGGCGTCCAGGCTTGCTCCACCGACCAGAGCGCCGCTGATGCTGGGTACGACGGCGAAGTCGGCTGCGTTCGCTGGGTTCACGCTGCCCCCATACAGGAGGGGAGTGGCGCTGGCCACATCGGCTCCCAGGACTGCGGCCACGGTGGGAGCGATGGCGCCTCCCATTATCTGGTCTGCTATGTCCGGCGTGGCGGCCCGCCCCGTGCCGATGGCCCACACCGGTTCGTACGCTATGGACAGGGCGCCGGAAGCGGATGCAGGGTCTAGATCCGCCAGCGCGGCGACGACCTGTCTCCGGATGACCTCCGCGGCTCGCCCGGACTCCCGCTCATCCAGGGTTTCACCGACGCAGACGATGGGCCGCAATCCGTGTTGCAGGGCGGCTGCGGCCTTCCGGCCAACGGACTCGTCGGTCTCGCCGAAAAACTGGCGGCGCTCAGAGTGACCTATGATCACATAGCCGCACAGGCCGACCAGCATGGGCGGAGCGATCTCGCCGGTGAACGCGCCGTTGTCGTCGGTGTGCATGTTCTGGGCGGCCACGGCTACGCCGCTGCCGGCCACCGCGTCACGAACCGCAGCCAGCGATACGAAGGGCGGGGCGACCACGACCTGAACGCCGGCCAATCCCGACGCGCCGGCAGCCACCGCAGATGCCAGGTGGACGCCGGAAGCAACGTCGGTGTTCATCTTCCAGTTGCCGGCGACGATGTTGGTTGGAGAGGTCATCACACCATCCCTGGGTTTGCAGCCTCGGCTACGGCCCGTATTTGCCGAGTTTGCCGGAGTGAGACAACGCGAGGAGCATGATCGTCTCGGCGGGGATCCGGCCAATGGAACCGTGGGCGCAGGCCCGTTCGTTGAAACCGTCAACCCCTTCCCCGAGGGTCAGTTGGGAGTGAAGCATGAAAGGGACCGGGTGCCAGCTGTGCGATGCCATGATGGCGGGCGTGGCGTGGTCGCCGGCAACCATCAGCACGTCGGGCTCCAGGTCGAGGATGCGCGGTATGTGCTTGTCCAACTCCTCAAGACACTTCACCTTGCCGTCAAAGTCGCCGTCCTCGCCGGCGGCGTCGGCGGGCTTGTAATGAATGAAGAAGAAGTCGTGATTGTTCCAATTGGCGCGGAGCGTTTGCACCTCGTCGCCGAAGGTCATTCCTGTAGGAATGATCCGCATGTTGGCAACGGAAGCCAGACCCCGATACATGGGATAAGCGGCGATGGCGGCCGGGTTCAGATGGTAGACCTGGCCGAAATCGGGCAGGTTGGGCAGTTGCGCCCACCCGCGTAGCAACACCATGTTTGCCGGCTGTTCCTCGGCCAGCAGGTGGCCGGCCTGGGACACGAACTCGTCAATTACCTCAGCGGTGCGCTGGGCCGCCGGTTCCAGGGCGCGCGCCGGTCGGGGCGGCAGACCCTCGCGCTGCGGGTCGGTCTCTTCCACCGCCTCGGACAGGCCTTCGCCGCGCAGCCGGAGCACGAAACGGTAGTCCTGCACCGGCATCACATCCACCTGGACGCCCGGGATTTCGATACTGTCGAGGCGCTCACACAAGGGAGCGCTCAGCTCGGTTCGAATTCGGCCGGCCCGACGGTCGGTCAGCAGGCCATCATCGTCCACGGTGCAGAAGTTGCCGCGAGCGGCCACGTCGCCGGGGAGCAATTCGGCTCCAATGCCCAGGGCTTCCAGCGCGCCGCGGCCAATCAAGTACTTCAGGGGGTTGTAGCCGAAAAGCGCCAGGTGTCCGGGCCCGCTTCCAGGTGCGACCCCGACCTCCACTGGTGTGGTCAGACCGCAGGCGCTGCGCTGGGCCAATTCATCCAGATTGGGAATGTGGGCAGTCTCCAACTCAGACTTGCGGGTGTCGGGATGGGGCAATCCGCCCAGGCCATCGGCCACCAGGAGGATGATCTTGGACGGCGTGCTGGCGATACTGTCGTGGATCTGTTCCAGGTCAATCATGCTTGGCTCCATTGGCCGGGGAAAATGTCAGGCGTCGGGGATGGCGTCGATCCCGGGAAGCGCCCGGCCTTCGAGAAACTCCAGGGAAGCGCCGCCGCCGGTGGATACGTGGGTCATGCGGTCCATGAGGCCGAGGGCTTCGACGGCCTCAGCTGTGGATCCGCCACCTACGACTGTGGTTGCGCCGGGCAAGTCCGCGATGCCATTGGCCACCTGCCGGGTGCCGGCGCTAAATTGTTCCATTTCAAACACGCCCATGGGTCCGTTCCAAAGGATGGTCCTGCAGTCGGCCAGAGACCCGGCATAATTCGAGGCGGCGGTCTGGCCGATGTCCATGATGTACCAACCGTCGGGTACGTCGTCGACGGCGACGGTGTCCACCGCCCCGGGTTCGGGATCAAACTCGTTGGCGACTACCAGGTCCGCCGGCAGATGCACGGCGACGCCGGCGACGCTGGCCCGTGCCATCACATTGCGGGCGAAATCCAGGCGGTCGGTTTCCACGGACGATGCTCCGACGGGTTTTCCCTGGGCGGCCAGGAAGGTCACCGCCATGCCTCCGCCGATGAACAGGTGATCGAGCCGTGCCAGGAGGTTTTCAAGGACCAGGATTTTGTCGCTGACCTTGGCGCCGCCCATGAGCGCCGCCAGAGGGCGAACCGGGTTCTCCAGGGCCACTCCCAGGGACTCGACCTCGCGCTGGGTAAGGAGTCCCATGGCCGTGGGCAGATGCCTGGGAACGCCGACCGTGGAGGCGTGGGCGCGGTGGGCAACTGCAAACGCGTCCATGACGAAGCAGTCGGCCACACTGGCCAGCTGGGCGGAGAATCCTTCGTCGTTGCTCTCTTCGCCCTCGTGGAAACGCAGGTTCTCGAGAAGGTACACATCACCGGGCGACATGCCGGCGACCGCACCGGCAATGGCGGGGCCAACGCAATCGTCCAACGGCGTCACGGGCCTGCCCAGCAACGTAGCCAGCCGCTCACCCACGGGCGCCAGCCGCAGGCTCTCATCTACCTTCCCACGGGGTCGACCGAGGTGCGAGCAGAGCACAATCTTGCACTGACGTTCGAGCAGGTATTCGATCGTGGGCAGGGTGGCGCGCAGGCGGTGATCATAGTTGGCGATGAATTCCACGCCCTGTTCGATGGGTACGTTGAAGTCAACGCGAACCAGAACAGTCTTGCCGTTCACGTCCAGTTGGCTGAGGGCGCGTTTGGTCATGCTTGAGTGGCCTGCGATGTCATTTCGCGTCGCGTCCGACAACCCATTGGGTCGCCCAATCCAACGCCTCGGGATGGTTCAACTCAATACCGTCGCCCGACAGGGCTGCGCGCGCGCCCTGAAGCAACTCATCCACTTTGGCGTTTGAGTATTTGCGGGATCCGGCCTCTTCCAAAATAGAGACAATCCGCGGCGTATCACCGGGTTCCAGCACGCGTTTCATGTAAATGGCGCCCAATTCGCGTTTGGCGGCGGTGTCGGAGGTTTGCAAAGCGTGGATCAGGGGAAGGCTTTTTTTCTTGTTCAGAATATTGGCCGGGGTGAAGCCGTCACCGGAGCGCCCCCAGAGATCGGATATGTCCTCCCCAACCTGGCGAGCCATTCCGAGCTTCCTGCCCCACTCCTCCAGTGCATCGGCGGTCTCCGAATTGGCCCCGCTGGCCAGCGCGCCCAAACGAGCGGAGCATCCGGCCAGCGCTCCGGACTTCCTGCCGACCATGTCCATGTAGTCGGCCTCAGACACCATGATCTGGTCCTGATACGTGAGGTCCATGTACTGACCTTCGCACAGGGTCAGACATGCCTGATCCAATCCTCGTAGAGCGGATAGGACCGTTTCCGCGGCGGTCCCCGCGTCGGAGAGGCGCATCAACACGGACCGGGCCAGGGCGTGCAATCCATCGCCGGCGTTGATGGCCTGAGAGGGACCCCATACCCACCAGATGCTGGGGCGATCGTTGTCCTGGTCGATGCGGCCGGCCTGAACGTCGTTGTGCACGAGCACGAAGTTGTACGCCAACTCAACCGCGGCAGCGGCGGAGACCGCCTCCCGGTGCTCGCCGGATACCGCGTCGGCGGACGCCATGGTCAGCACACCGCAGTGATGCAGGCGGGTCAGCGCGTCATCGGCAGGGTTGCCGCGCTCGTCAACCCATCCCAGATGGTAGCGGAGAAGGTCGTACAACATACCCTGCCGGCCGTCGAACGCGGATCGCAGTTCGGCATCCACGCCGGCCCGGTAACTATCGTATGTTTCCATCGATGTGATGACCGACCTCGCTATTCGACCGTCCCGAGCGTTTCGAGGGTTGCGCGCACGCTCTCGTAGGGCAGTACTCCCTCGCGGAGGAGGCTGATGCCGTCGGTTGACACCGCAACGATCGTGCTGGCGCCGCCGACGGGTTTGGGGCCGCAGACAATAATACCATCAACCCGCAAAGCAAGAATGCGGCGGAGTTCGTCCGGGTCGGTTATATCCGGCTCGCCGCTGCGATTGGCGCTGGTGCCGGTGATCGGCCGGCCCAGAGCGGCGGCAAGAGCCAGCGGGACCGGATGGTCCGGCATGCGCACGGCGATAGTGTCGCGGCCGGCGGTCAGGCGTTGCGGCAAGCCGGGAGCGGCGGGCAATACCATTGTCAACGAACCCGGCCAGTAGGATTCGGCCAGGATATGGGCCAGTAACTCGATTTCCGGCGACGCTGTCGCGACCTGCAGGCATTGCTCCCAGCCGGACACCAGAACCGGCAGCGGCATTTCGGCCGGGCGTCCCTTGGCGACGTAAACACGATCCAGGGCGTCGGGGTTGAGGGCGTCCGCCGCCAGACCGTAAAGCGTGTCGGTGGGAATGGCGAGGACGCCGCCCTTGGAAAGGGTTTCAGTGGCGCGGCGGATTTCGGCTTGAAAGTCCAACGTAGTCGGGTGTGTTGACGTCAAGAGACGTTCGTGTGTGCAAGTATTACCTGGGCTGAATCGGGTGATTTTGCGGTCGCCGTTGCGGAGCAACGTTCGTCGCGACTGATCGGTCAGTCCTGCAACTCGCGGGCGGCGATTGACCTGAGTTCCGGTATCCGGAGCAACTGCTGAACCAGGAAACGCCGGTTATCGTTGGCATCGGTGGTGCGTTCGTCGAGGATCGCAGCGTAATCGAAGCCGAGCAGCGCGCAAAATTCACGCCCGGTCCAGACCATGCTCTCGTCGACCATTTGTTTGAACCCGGCAACGATCGCCTGCCGGTCGTCCTGGTTGAAGGAACAAATTCTGATTGCGGTCGAATACGGTATCGTTGAGCCGACGTTGGTGCTGAACGCGGACAGATTACTCACTTCGCCGGTGGATTTTTTGGTGTCGAACTGGTCGCCGTCTTTGAGTTCGAGCACGTAGCATTCGCGTTTGGCGCCTTCCCTTACGAATACCAGGTAATCGGGCTCGGCGCTGGGGAACTGGATCCGGGTTGACGCCTTGATGGCGGACTTGTCAGCCAGGAAAACGCCATCGCTCCCGTTCTCCAGGAATTCGTCCAGATCATTGATCGCGGTGCCGTTGGTCAAGGACTCGCGACGGATTATGTGCTCAAGCTCGGTCCCGGCCCGGATGCTGGTGGCGTGGACCCGGGATACCAGGGCGCCAATATCCGGATCATTGAAGAGCCGGGCGTAGCCGCCGTCCCGACGACCTGGGTTGCTCTCCTCGATCCTGACCATGTGCTCGATCACGAATCGGTGGCGATGTCGCAGCCGAGGAACTGGCGTCCCGCCTGGTGGGCGGCGGTCATCACGGAATAGCTGCCGGCCGCCGGGTCGAGAACGACGTCTCCGGGGTCGGTGACTGCCTCGATCAACCGGGCCTGGAGGTTCACGGGCTTGGGGTGAACATTGCCTATGCGCTCCACCTTTTCCGTCACCACGTCGGGAATGTCGTGACGCTGCCATACTCCCTTGGCGCGCTTCGGCGGTTTCTGCAGGATGAGCAGGTATTCGCCGACGCGGCGGGTCCGGTACCCCATGCCGATCCGGTCCTTGTTCCAGGTCACCAGATCCACGACTTCCAGCCCCCACCCCTCTACCCAGGGCCCGACCCCGGTGCAAAGGTGGAACTTGTCGATCCACAGGAACAGGTGGCCGGAAGGAATCAACGCGGCGGCGATGCCGGCGATGAACTCACCGATGGTCTCCTCGCTCATCTGGAGCAGACCGGAGCGGGCCCTTCCACGGCTGACGCCCTCGTTCCCGTATTGCATCTTGTCCAAAATACCCCGGTATTGAGGATCAAAGATGCACAGCGGGATGGAGGCAGGTTCCAGAGCAGCCAGGAGTTCGCGACCGTCGCGCCGGTTCGGCTGGTTCAGTGGCAGCGGCCATTCGGAGACCGGTGACCCGTCTGGTCGCGGTGCCCTGGTTGTTGCAAATACAGTCATGAGGATGCAGACATGAAGATGCAGAAATGTCCAAATGCTCCAGAGGTATTCTAGCAGGGAACCGCTGTCGGCCGGGCGCCGGAACCGTCACTGTTGGCTTGCTGTGCTAATATATTTCGCGATTCCCCAGAGGCCGGCAGGGAGTGTATGAGCAGCACAGCGCAGCCCGACGCCATCGCGGTTATCGATTTTGGCTCCCAATATACGCATCTGATTGCGCGGCGCATCCGAGAGCTGGAAGTCTACTCGGAGATCATACCGGCCAGCGCTGGCCACGAGCGGGTCGCGCACCTGAACGTCAAGGGGATCATACTGTCAGGCGGGCCGGCCAGCGTGTACGACGCGGGCGCGCCGACCATAGCCGACTGGATCCTGGAATCCGGCATGCCGGTGCTGGGAATCTGCTACGGCATGCAGGCGCTGGTGCACCAACTGGGCGGGATCGTCGCCCCGGGCGACGCACGGGAGTACGGCCACGCCGATTTGCGCGTAGCCGGCTCCGACAGCAGCCTCCTGGCCGGGGTCGGCGAAACGGCGCCAGTGTGGATGAGCCACGGCGACCGGGTGGAGCGACTGCCCGAGGGCATGGAGAGCCTGGCGCGGACCGAGAATAGCGACTGCGCCGCGGTTTCGGACGGAGTGCGTTGGTTCGGCCTGCAGTTTCACCCGGAAGTGCAGCACACCCCGGACGGCATGACCATCCTGCGTAACTTCGTGCGGGAGATCTGCGGCTGCTCCGGCTCGTGGACACCGAGCAACTTCGTCGCGGACACCGTGGCCAGGGTGCGCGAGCAGGTGGGCAGCGACCGGGTGATCTGCGGGCTCAGCGGTGGCGTGGACTCCTCGGTAGCGGCGGCGTTGCTGCATCAGGCGGTGGGGCCGCAGTTGACCTGCATTTTCGTGAACAACGGTCTGCTCCGGCACGGAGAGGCCGAACAGGTGCAGGAAACCTTTCACGAAAACATGGGCATGGACCTGCGGTACATCGACGCTTCTGACCGTTTTCTGAACGGGTTGCGCGGCGTTACCGACCCGGAAACCAAGCGCAAGACCATCGGCAACGAGTTCATCCGGGTGTTCGAGGACGCGGCGGCAGAGATCGAAAACGTGGGCTGGCTGGCCCAGGGCACGCTGTACCCCGACGTTATCGAAAGCGAAACGCCCGAGAACCGGGCCTCAGCCCGCATCAAGACCCACCACAACGTGGGTGGCCTGCCGGAGCATATGAACTTCGGGCTGGTGGAGCCGCTGCGTTACCTGTTCAAGGACGAGGTGCGGTCAGTCGGATTGGAACTCGGGCTGCCGGAGGACATCATTTACCGGCAACCGTTCCCGGGCCCGGGCCTGGCGATCCGCATCATTGGCGAAGTGACCCCGGAGCGGGTGGAACTGCTGCGCGATTGCGACCGCATCGTGCTGGAGGAAATCCACGGCGCTGATCTTTACCGCGACATCTGGCAGAGTTTCGCGGTGCTGACCGACAACCGGACCGTGGGCGTGATGGGCGACTACCGGACCTACGGGTACGCCTGCGCCATCCGCGCCGTGAACTCTGAGGACGCGATGACGGCGGACTGGGTGCGGCTGCCGTACGACGTGCTGGCCCGGGTCAGCAACCGCATCGTGAACGAGGTCGATGGCGTGAACCGCGTGGTGTACGACATCACCAGCAAACCTCCCGGGACCATTGAGTGGGAGTGATCCGCGGTGCGCGTTCTCGTTGTTGGTTCCGGCGGGAGGGAACACGCTCTGACGTGGCGGTTGGCCAATTCGACGACGGTAACGGAGATATTCTCCGCGCCGGGCAACTCGGGCACCGCCATGGTGGGAACCAACTTGCCCGTTTCCGAAACTGACATCGACGGGATGGTTGACGCCGCCATGGACCGGTTGATTGACCTGGTGGTGATCGGCCCGGAAGTTCCCCTGGCCCTGGGCCTGGCCGACCGTGTGGCCGAGGCGGGCATCCCATGTTTCGGCCCGAGCCGAGGGGCAGCCCGACTGGAGTCGAGCAAGAGCTTCGCACGCGACGTGCAGGACGCCGCTGGAGTAGCCGGGCCCGAGTACCGGGTTTTCCACAACGCATCCGCGGCTCTGGCCTACGCCGAGTACCGCGACCGGCCGCTGGTGGTGAAGGCGGACGGGCTGGCCGCCGGCAAAGGGGTGGCCATGTGCGCCAACCTGGAAGAGGCCAAATCCGCCATCATGATGTGCATGCAGGACCGGATGTTTGGCCAGGCCGGGGAAACGGTGGTGATCGAGGAGTGGCTGCATGGCCCCGAAATCAGCGTGTTTGCGTTCGCCGACGGCGAACGCCTGTCAGAGGTGGTCGCAGCCACCGACTACAAGCGCGTGGGCGAAGGCGACACCGGCCCCAACACGGGCGGAATGGGCAGCTACGGACCGCCTACCCAATGGGACGAGCAACTGGCCGAAAAAGTTCGTTCCGAAATCATGCTGCCGGTGGTCCGGGAATTGGCGTCACGAGGGTCGCCGTACCGGGGCGTGCTCTACTGCGGGTTGATGCTCACCGACGATGGGCCGCGCGTGCTGGAGTTCAACTGCAGGTTCGGAGACCCGGAAACGCAGGCCATCATGCCCCTTCTGGTAAGCGATCCGGCCGAGGTGATGATGGCGTGCGCGACCGGCAGTTTGCATGACATTGGGCCGGTGGAATGGTCGGATAGGCCGGTTGTTGCGGTGGTGATGGTATCCGGAGGATATCCGGGGTCTTACGAGACCGGAAAGGAAATCCAGGGGTTGGACGCATCGGGTCTTGATGGGCAGGACGGCATGGTGTTCCACGCCGGGGTTCGCGGCGACGAAGACGGCAGTGGGCGCCTGCTGACCTCCGGCGGGCGGGTGCTGGCCTGCGTCGGCATGGGCGACGACATCGAGCAGGCTCGGGATCAGGCGTATCGGCGTGCCGCGGAAATCAGCTTCGACGGCGCATACTACCGGCCGGACATCGCCAGGGTTGGTTCGGGCCAGGCGGCCCGCGTCCCATAGCGGAACAGGCGGCGCCCAACTATGACCCGCAACTCGTCAATCGCGCGCGATTGGCCGGCCCTGGCAGACGGTTTTCGACTTGCCGACCAGTCCGGTGAATTGGAAACGTTTCGTCGGCGTCGCTGGGGCTCCGACGGGCGCGCCGATTGGCTCACACAGGACTATCTGCCGTCGCTGACAGATGCAGAGGCGTCGATACTTTATCGCGGCGCCGGGGGGCGGCAGGCCAAGCGTTTCGGCAGCAACCCGATAGCCGACGTGCGCGACGCGGTGGACTTTTTACTGTTCGACACGATCAAACTCGAGAACCGGTTCGAAGAGTGCGCCACTGAGTCGGGCGGGTTCGGGCTCGCCGGCGCGGGCAAGGAATGGCCGTCGTATTTGCTAGCGCTGCGGGAACCAGCACTCTTCGCTCCGTGGAGTCCGCACACGGAACGGGCGCTGCGACGCCTGGGGATTCTACCGGCAGGGCTGAGGAACGGGCATCCCGGTCTGTGTTACATCGATCTCCTGGACACCCTGGCCGCATTGGCGCACCGGCTGCAACTCTCCGACTTTCGCAGTCTCGATGAGTTCTGTTACCTTAACGGGCGGCAAACACGAGCCGGCGGAAGACAATCCCCGGCAAAGCCCCAACCCGAGTTCACGACGGAGGATTGATCAATGCCCTGGCTGGATGACCTGAAACGACTGCGCGTCCGCGTGGACCACGAGGGTTACGGAAAGCAGATGGCGGACGCTGCTGAGCGGCGCACGCTCCTTGAGCGGTTCGCGGGGGAGTTAGCGGTGGAAGGCATGATGGGCGAAATGAACGACGTCCTCCTGGACGGTGGCGCCCGCCTGTTGGTGGACCGGTCCTGGCAGTACGATTTCGACGGCGACGTGGACGAGCCCAGCGACGACGAGATGGCGGACGAAATTGTTTACACGCTCTATTGGCACGACGGTGAGCCGGTGGAGATAGAAGTGCGGGTTGGGATCGACGACGACGACGCCGGTTATGTGTTCGTCGAAGACGAAGAGGTCGACGACGACACCGAGGCGATCCAGACCGCGCTGCTGGAAGCGTTCCGGGATATCGCGGACATGGACTGATCACCGCCCCGTATCTCGACCTGACAACGAAACAAAAAGGAGCAGTATCTTGCCACTGGTAGGAGTCATCATGGGCAGCGCCTCCGACGAGGAGGCGGTCCAACCGACCATCAACACCCTGGAATCGTTGGGAGTGGACTACGAGGTCCGCGTCATGTCGGCGCACCGTACCCCCGAGCGGGTCCACGAATACGCGTCGACAGCACGGGAGCGGGGCATCGAGGTGATCATCGCCGCGGCCGGAGGCTCGGCAGCGTTGGGAGGCGCATTGGCCGCCCAGACCACGTTGCCTGTGATCGGCATCCCTCTGACCTCCAGCGAGCTCAACGGCTGGGACGCGCTACTGTCCACGGCCCAGATGCCACCCGGCATACCGGTGGCGGCGATGGCAGTCGGAGGATGGGGAGCCCGGAACGCCGCGTATTATGCCGCGCAGATCCTGGGCATCAAGCACGACGACATCCGCGATGCCGTCGACCGCTACCGGCAGTCCCTTCGTGAACGCTAAACCCGCCGCAACGGACCGCCGTATCCCGGCGGTCCTGACGGATTTCGACGACACCGCCGCGGCCCAGAACGTGGCGGAATTGTTGTTGCAAGAATTCGGCCATCCGACGTGGACCGATGTGCGGGATAGTTTCAGGGCGGGCGAACTGTCGCTGAAGGACTACCAAGAGGAGGTCTTCCTGCGGATGCAGGCGGACAAGGACGCCATGCAGTCCTACGTGCGGACCCATGCGAACTTCCGCCCGCAGTTCGAGGAATTGTCGGCGTTCTGCTGGGCCCACTCGATCCCCATGTGCATTATCAGCCAGGGCCTGGACTTCTACATTCAGGCGTTGCTGGACGGATGCGGGAAGCCGGACATACCGGTATACGCGGTAGTCACTGAATTCGACGGACAGGGACGGGTTTCCGGTTACCGGTACGATTTCGCGTATCCGGATGCTCCGCATCTGGGCAACAGCAAAGCCCTTATCGTGCGCCGGTTCCAGGAACAGGGCCACCACGTGTTTTTCATGGGGGATGGCCGGTCGGACTTCGAAGCCGGCGAGGTCGCGGACACGGTGTTCGCTCACCGGCAGATGGCGGCGATGTGCGACGAAGCCGGCATCGAGTTCGCCACTTTCACCGACTTCGGGCCGGTCCTCGAGGCGATACGCGAATACATGGACGCTCTGCAGGGCGGCTGATATCCGGCAAGGGCAGGCAACCGTTGCCGGACGCAGCATATCGAGAACGGTGGGGATTCGATGCCCCTGTGATAAAATATTCAGCCGTTATGGAACTCGTGCGGAGGCGACGCAGTGATTGACCGCTACTCCAGGCCGGCGATGAAACAGGTCTGGTCTGATGAGAACAAATACCGCATGTGGCTGGACGTTGAGTTGGCCGTGTGCGAGGCGTGGACCGAGGCCGGGGTCATCCCGCTGGAAGATATGGAGGCGCTGCGGGGAGCAGCGTACAACCACCAGCGGATGATGGAGATATTCGAGACCACCCGGCACGACGTTACTGCATTTTTGCGCTCGATCACGGAAACCCTGGGTCCCGAAGGACGCTGGCTCCATCTGGGCATGACATCCTCCGACATGCTGGACACCGGTCAGGCTTTGCAATTGGTGGCCTCGGCCGACCTGCTGCTGAAGGAAATCGACGCCGCCATCGAAGCGGTGGGCGAGCAGGCGGTTCTGCACAAGGACACGCTGGTGATGGGTCGAACCCACGGGGTGCACGCCGAGCCGATGACATTCGGTCTCAAGCTGGCACTGTGGTGGGACGAACTGCGCCGGCAGCGGGAACGCATGGCGGCGGCCCGCGAATCGGTGCGCGTCGGCAAGATCTCGGGAGCGGTGGGAACCCACGCCACGATACCGCCGCACATCGAAGACCGAGTGTGTCATCACCTGGGTCTGGCCGTGGCGCCGGTATCAAACCAGGTGGTGCAGCGCGATCGCCACGCCCATTTCATCACGACGGCTGCCCTGGTAGCCGCATCCCTGGAGAAGTTCGCCACCGAGATCAGGGGGATGCAACGCACCGAGGTCCACGAAGTGGAAGAGCCCTTTGGCGCCGGGCAGACCGGGTCATCGTCCATGCCCCACAAGCGCAACCCGGAACTGACCGAACGCATCTGTGGACTGGCGCGCACCATACGTGGAAACGCGGTGCCGGCACTGGAAAACGTGGCGCTTTGGGGGGAACGCGACATCAGTCATTCGTCCTCCGAGCGGATCATCCTGCCCGACACCTGCCTGATGCTGGACTACATCCTGAGCATCTTCACCCACGTGGTGAGCGGCTGGCGCGTGGACACGGACCGGATGTGGCAGAACCTGGAAAGCAGCCGCGGGCTGATCTTCAGCCAACGGGTGCTGCTGACCCTGGTCGAGGAGAAAGGGCTGTCCCGCGAAGCCGCCTACGACATCGTGCAGCGGAACGCCATGCGGGCGTGGGATGACGCTCAGGACTTCCGGCTCCTGTTGAAGTCGGACGCCGAGGCTGGTCAACACCTGACTGTTTCGGAGATGGACGAACTTTTCGACTACGGATACTACACGCGATACATCGACGACAACTTCAAGCGCATCGGGCTGCTGCCCGTGCCCGCGCTGGCCTGACACACACTTTCCGACCGACCCTTGTCCGGTCGCTGAATGGCTGCCATGATTATTGAAACTCGAATTCCAGACCGCATGCATCGCGGAAAGGTCCGCGATACCTACCAGCTCACTGACGACCTGTTGCTGATGGTCGCCACCGACCGAATATCGGCTTTCGACGTGGTTCTCCCCAACGGAATCCCCGACAAGGGGGCGGCGCTGAACCGAATGTCCAGCTTCTGGTTCGGGCTCACGGACCACATCGTGCCCAACCATCTGGTGGCCCTGGCCGATGGCCCGGACGGCGCTGCTTACGCTGACAACCCGGTAATCGCCCACCCCGCTTATGCGGAAGACAACGTGGGCCGGCAGGCGATGATCGTCAAGAAGGCGGAGCGCATCGACATCGAGTGCATCGTGCGCGGGTACATCACCGGATCGGCTTGGGGCGAGTACCGCCGCCAGGGCACCGTTTCCGGCAAGCCCATGCCGGCCGGATTGGTGGAAGGCGACATGTTCCCCGAGCCCCTGTTCACCCCCACCACCAAGGCCGAAGAAGGCCACGACGAGAACATGACTGACGAGCAGGTGGTCGACATGGTCGGCGCTGCAACCGCGCAGCAACTGGCCGACGTCAGCAAGGCGGTGTATCTGCACGCCCACGATTTCGCGAAAGACCGGGGAATCGTGCTGGCGGATACCAAAATGGAATTCGGCTTCCTCAATGGCGAGCTGATCCTGATCGACGAGTTGCTGACCCCGGACTCCAGCCGCTTCTGGGACGCTGAGGGATACGCACCCGGGAAATCACAACCCAGTTATGACAAGCAATTCGTGCGTGACTGGCTGACGGCCCAGGGCTGGAACCAGGAGCCGCCGGCTCCCGAACTGCCTGATGACATCGTGCGGCGTACGGCCGAGCTTTACCGGCAGGCCTACCACCGGCTCACCGGCGAAACGCTGTAAGCGTCGCCAGTCGGCTGCGTCACCACAAGGTATCTGAATGCCTCCTTCTCGACATCGCCGGCGGAGCGCGGCGCGGCGCTCCCAACGACGCACGCCACCGATCGCAACCGGCGGCGGGTTCCGCAACCGTTGGCTGCTATTCGCCTTCGGCGCCATCGCCCTCCTGTTCATCGTCGCGCTGCTGGTCCCGGTGGTGCTGCCCGTGAATTTTGGCGGCACCGGTCAGGGCGAGGCCAGTGAGTTCGTGGAAGGTATCGGCATCGAGGCAGAACTCGCCCCTAGCGCGGCTCACTTCCCAGACACTCTGACCATCGGCGAAGTGGTGCCGGAGGGTTACCTGACGACACCGCCAACGTCCGGCCAGCACTGGAACGGTTGGGTGCAATGCGGCTTCTACACCAGCCCCGTGCCCGACGAGCGGATCGTGCACAACATGGAGCACGGCAACATTGTCATCAGTTACAACCTTGCTGACCAGGCGCAGATCGACGAATTGCAAGACGCCTTCGACGATATCGGCCTGTCGAATGCCTGGGGCGTCGCCAGACCTTATGATCCGGGCGCCGTGGATGCTGACGGCAACGAACTGTTCCCGGAGGGGACCATCGCACTCACTACCTGGGGCGTTATCGACAAGTGGAACGTGAGGGAAGTGGATGACGCTGATGATCATCGGATCATCGGCGTTGACAAGGACCGGATTGAACGTTTCTTCGAGGCCTACTCCGGCAAGTTGGGGCCGGAGTTCCCCAATGGAGCCCCTTGCACGTCCGGCGGCGTGATGAACCCGTAGGCGCTCCGCGGTTATGAACTGGCGGAGCGCGCTGGGAAACGCCTGTATCCTGGGATTGTTCCTGGCGCTGCTGGGTTGCCAATCGACCATGGAGCCGGCTCCTGCGCCGCAAGCAACGCCCGTCGCAATCGCTACGCCCACTCCAATACCCACCGCGACCCCCTTGCCAACCCCCACGAATACGTTGGTTGCAACCGGGCGCACGTTTGGCCCGACGCCGGAAATCACGAAGTCGACGCCCACCCCGGAGCCCACCGCCACCTCGACTCCGACGCCAACAGCGATCGCGGCCGCCTCAGTGCAGCCCACCGACGGGCCAATACGGGTCGAGGCCATGCCCAGCCGGGACCACTTTCCGCCACAACTGAAGATCACCGACGTGATTCCGGGCGGATACAGCACGGTGCCGCCTACGTCGGGTCGTCACTGGGGAGCGTGGAGCGACTGCGGGTTTTACAATCATCCATTGCCGGACGAATTGCTGGTGCACAACCTGGAACACGGGAACATCATCGTGAGCTACAACCTGACCAGCGAAGACGAGGTTGCGGCTCTACGCACGGCCGTGGAAGCGATTCCCCTGGCCCAGGAATTCGCCATCGTTCGTCGGTACCTGGCGATACCGGAAGGCATGGTGGCGATAACAACCTGGGGCGTCCTGGACCGCATGGACGGCGTGGACCCGGCGCGCATCGCCAGGTTCTTCGCCGACTTTCCGGGCAATACCGGCCCGGAGTTCGCCAACGGGCTCCCCTGCACCACCGGGATCGACATGACCCAATCATCCGGCGGCTAATCACCCCTTAGATCAGAGAGGCGGCGCGACCAGCATGTTTTTGGCACGGGTCTACGTGACCCTGAAACCCGCGGTGAACGACCCCCAGGGACTGACGGTCATGGGCGGTCTGCACAGCATGGGTTACGCAACCGTAGAAGACGTCCGCATCGGCAAGTACCTGGAAATCCGGGTGGACGCCGAGGACCAGGCGCAGGCCGAGAGCGACGTGGCCGGCATGTGCGACCGGCTGTTGGCGAACCCGGTAATCGAGAATTACCGGTTCACGCTGGAACCAGCGGAATAGGCTCAGGGGCGGACGATTGTCCGCCCCTGAGAAAAAGGCCGGCCGGAGAACAGCTCAGGCGTCAGTGCAGGTGGTCCTGCAGGAGTCCTACCAGCTCGTCTACGGTTGCCTTCTGCCAGTCGCCAGCCCGGGCCGCGGTGCGAGCGCGCCGCTGCCGGCCGAAGTCCTGGTCAGAGATGTCCGGCTGTTCGGAGCGTATGGCAGCCTCGATCTCTCCCTGCTCCCGGTTGGCGGCCTCGGAGCGCTCTATCCAATGGCAGATGTACTCGTGGCCCTGGTCGTAGAACACAGCGACGGGGATCGACATGTACAGGCCCTCTTTGAGGAACTCGTTCATGATGTCGTGATTTTCGTCGCGGGGGAAGATGCGCAGCTCAACGCCAGCGGCTTCTGCCACACGGGCGAGCACAGGCAGTTCGCGAACCACGTCGCCGCACCAGTCTTCGCCGATCACCATCATGCGAGCCGGGCCGTTTTCGTGTGATACCAACTGCCGCAGCCTGTTGGTCTGCTCAGCGCTCAACTCCACGTTGGAGTAATACTCTTCGATCCTGGCCTTGTTGACCTTGACCGTGTTCATGTACTGATCGTAGGTCATGCCCTGAGCATAGCGTTCGGGGGTCACGACGCTGGCTTCCTGCACCATGATTGCACCTCTCGAGTTCGGCGATGTGGTTCCGGCAATTGCCGAGGGAATGGAAGGGGGGTTGGGGACAGGCCACCGGCCGGTCAGCCGATTTCTCAACCGCGCTGGCCGCGAAAGCCCATCTCCACCTTGCCGTCGGGCCACACGATGATCGGAACTGTGTCCCCAAAGTCGAGGGCTTCATCTAGCGTGTCCTGGCTCTGGTCGACGCGGCGTTCGTCGTATTCGACGCCCTCACGTCGCCAGGCGGCGCGCAGCGAGTCGCATGCGGGACACACCGTCAGGGTATACACGATGGGGATATCTGCCATGATTGCCTCCCGTGTGGCGAGCCGACTATGGCGGCATTCTACAACTTTGCGTCGGTCGCTGCTATAATCCCCGGCGATTCGCTGCCATCGAAGGAGACGACAATGATCGCGCTGATTGTGGAAATCAATATCAAACCCGGCTTCAAGGACCAGTTCATGGCTTCCATGCTGGGTGACGCCCGGGGTTCGAACAACGATGAGCCAGGGTGCCTGCGCTTCGACGTCCTGCAGGACAACGAGGACGAGAACAAAATCCACCTGTTCGAGGTGTACCAGGACGAGGCGGCGGTGGAAGCCCATCGCAACGCTCCGCACTTCATCAAGTGGCGGGAAGAGTGCGCGGACTGGTTCGCCACGGAGAACATCCGCAAGCTCGCCACGCCGGTGTATCCGGTGCCCGAGAAGTGGGAAAAGCGGCCTCCGGTGGACTGATCACCGACACGCTGACCAACAAAAAGGGGCAGGCTCGTACCTGCCCCTTTTCAGTGTCTATGGCCCTGGATTAATCAATCTGACGCTGGAGCACGCGCTTGAATCCGCGCACGAATGCGTCGATTTCAACCTCGCCCAATTCGGTTGAAACGGCGCCGACCAGGTTGGGGGCCAGCAGGAAACCTTCGTTCAGCATCCCGATGAACACGCGGCCGGCCAGCGCTTTGTCGGTGGCGGCGATGTCCCGATAGTTGTGGAGCGGCCCGCTGCCAAAGTGGATGCCGAAGAGCGAGCCGGCTCCGGTAACGACGACGGGCTGTTCCAGCTCGGCGCAGACCTGGCGGATACCCTGTTTCAGCATCTCCGTTAGCTCGGCGAGCCGTCGGTACACGGTCGGTGTGAGTTGGTTCAGCGTCGCGACGCCGGCGGCCATGCTGATGGGGTTGGCGTTGAAAGTACCGCCGTGCGCGATGGCGGCGCCATTGACCGGGCTGTATTGCGCCATTACCTCGGACCGGCCACCGAAGGCGCCCACCGCGAAGCCGCCGCCGATGATCTTGCCCAGGGCGGTCATGTCGGGCGTGACGCCGTAGTATTCCTGGGCGCCGCCCGGCGCGACGCGGAAGCTGATGACCTCGTCGAAAATGAGCAGCGCCCCGCTGTCGTCGGCGAAATCACGCAGCATGGACAGGTAGGCGGGATCCGCCGGCAACATGCCCACGGAGCCCATCACCGGCTCGACGATTACTGCAGCCAGATCGTCGCGATTTTCCTCCAGGATGTTCCGCGCAACCTCCACGTCGTTGTAGGGCACGATGACGGCCTGATCGAGGACACCATCGGCGAGGCCGGCGCTGGACGCGACGGGCTCGGGGTGATCGTAGGCGCCGCCGCTTGCGGGGTCGATGCGCAGGCTCACGAGGACGGCGTCATGGGTACCGTGATATCCGCCTTCGACCTTGGCAAACTTGCTGCGACCGGTGAAGGCGCGAGCGGCGCGGATGGTGTTGAGGGTCGCCTCGGTGCCGGAGTTGGTGAAGCGCACCTGGTCGAACGAGGGGATGCGCTCGCACAACAGTTTCGCGAGTTCCACCTGGTGGCGGTTGGGCGAGTTGTAGGCCAGACCCAACTCCATCTGCTGCCGCGCGGCGTCAAGAACCGGAGCGGGCCCGTGGCCCAGGATCATGGTGGTCATCGTATTGATGAAGTCGAGACGCTCGACCCCGTCGGCGTCGGTGACCACCGCTCCCTGGGCGGATTCGGTGAAGATCGGGTACGGGTTCCAGAAGATGGAATGCCGGCTATCGCCGTCGGGCAGGTACCGGCAGGCCTCCTCCCAGATGGCCTGGGACTTGGGCGTAGTTTCAACGTAACGGGTTATTTCATCGTAAGCCACGGTTCAACTCCGAATAGATGCGGTGTCCTATGTCAAGAATAGCAAAACAGACGCACGGGTGGTGAACACAGCCCGGTCAACACGCCACCAAATGCCGGCAAGTACGGTCAGCCAGCACGCGGGTCCCAGTGTGGACCTGCCGGCTACGTCGAGACCGAAGCAGACTAATTGTCCGCGCCGGCAGGGCTGGCCGCCGCAGCAACCGGGCGGGCCTCGCCGCGGAAGTAGATGCCGCGCCAGAAACCGCTGCCGACCACCGTACCGACGACCACCAGGGTGAACGCCGCGCCCGCAACCGCCATGACAAGTCCGGGCGACCAGAAATCCGCCAGCCGTCCGTACAACAGGTTGGCGAACGCCATGCTGCCGCCCACGTGCATCGAGTACACGGAGGAGACGCGGCCTCGGATATCGTCGGGAACGACCGACTGAATGACGGTGTGGGTGATGGTCATGAACCCCGAGGTGCCCAACCCCATCAAGATCGCGGCGATCATGGAAATGCCGGTCTGGGCGGACAGCCCCAACCCGATGGGAGTCAGGCTGCTGGTAAAGCCCAGGAACAGGAACACGCGTCCCCGCGTCGTGTGGCTGACGATCCCGCCGACGAAAATCGAAGAGAGCAAAGCTCCAATGCCCAGGGCAGCCATCAGCGCGTAAACGTCATTCTCGCTAAACGTGACCCCGTCGGGGGACAACTTCTCCAGCGCCAGGGGCGGCAACATCGACTCGAAGGACATGACCAGCACACAGTGGGCCAGGGTCATGAGAATGATGCCGAAAACCAGTGGGGTCCTGTACGTGTAAACGAACCCGGCCGCCGTGTTCGCCCAGAAACTGCGCCTGCGATCGATGACGCCGGAGGAAACGGTACGAATGCTCAGGGCGGCCCCCAGGGCAACCAGGTAGAAGACCGCGCAGGCCCAGAACACGATGGCCGAAGTACCGATGGTCAACGCCAGGTTTTGAATGTTGAACCCAACCCCTCCGTCACCGAACAGCACGCTGCTGCCCACAGTTGCGGAGACTGCCAGGAGAATGGCGGGGCCAACGGCGCGGGAGCCCTGTTGCATGGCCTCGTTGAGCGCCACAGCGTTGGGCAGCCGTTCCCGGTCCACCAGGTTGGGCGTCAACGCCTGGGCCGCAGTCTGCTGGGTGGCGCGCAGGGTACCGTTCACAATGGCCAGCAGAAGCACGTACCAGGGGTTGTCTACCCCCGTCATCACCAATAACGCCATGATCGCCGCTTGAGTGAGCTGCAGGGCGTAAACCCATTGCAGCAGCGTCTTGCGGGTCATCTTGTCGGCAAGGTAGCCGATGAAAGGAGTCGCGAAGAAGCGGGGCGACATGGCGGCGAAGGTGATCAGGCCGACCCACAGGCCCCAGGTTCCCTGCAATTCGGGAATGCTGTAAACCCAGGCGCCGCGGGCGACAATGAGGGCCCAGGCGCCGCTGCCGCTGGCAAGGGAGGCGACGGCCAGGAACCGGAAGTCGCGAAACACCAGCGCAGCCAGGAACCGATAGGCTTTTTGCTGGAAGAAGTTGCGCTGCGGGGCGGGAGCCGTGGCCATTTCGACACTCCTGCTTACTACCGAGACCGGGTCTGACGACCGCCGTGATCCGGCTACGTGCGCAGGTCAGAAACCGGCAGACATCCGCTGCCAAACGTACTGATGCCGTCTTTACCAGTGATTAACCGGTGACAGTTGGCGCATTATAACCCACGCTAACCGGGGGTCAAATGGCGACGACAAGCGCCGACGTATAACAGGAATAGCCCACATGGTTCCCAGTGACGGCGCCAGAGACCAAACATGGCGAGCCGGAGACCAGTGGCGCGAGGCATGCCCGAGCCAATTGCCAGAGGATTACCAGCGTGGACAACCCGTGTCCGGCGTTGCATTGAGGCTACAGAACCGAAGATGCAGGTCAGTCGTCAGTGACCCTGCTGGAGGCGCACGCGAGAGATCAGGAACAGATCGTCACCGTCACGCTGGATGCCGAACTCGGTGAACTCGGGGGCGACCGGGAGGTGTTCGCGTATCGTGAACAGCATGCTGGCGCGCAGGGCCGTGAGTTGTGGCGCGGACACCTCGATGCGGTCCCGACGTATGGCCGTTTGGACGCGCTCCCGAGCGACCTGCCGCGGATTGCCGCGCCCATGGCTCCGATTCTTGCGAAGGAGATCAAACATGGGCGGAAGCCCTGCGATTGATGCCCATGATGTTGCGGACCTTTTCCATGATGGAGGTGGGGGCTTCGTCCAGCGGATCGATCAACGGGAGATACTCGCCGTCGATGCGCGCGGCGATGCGGACGAACTCACGGCCCGACGCTGACTGAGGGTCGTACACAACGGGAGTCCCACTGTTGGTGGAGGTGATGACGCGGTCATCGGACGGAACCAGGCCGATGGCGTCCACGGCCAACATTTCCAGAACGTCGGACGCGTCCATCATGTCGCCCCGGCGTACCAACTCGGGATTGATGCGATTGATAATGAGCCTGATCTGGTGAATGTCCGCCGCCTGAAGGAGGCCAATGACCCGATCAGCGTCGCGTATGGCCGAAACCTCGGGCGTGGTTACCACCAGGGCCTCCTGGGCCGCCGCGATGGCATTGCGGAAACCCTGCTCGATGCCTGCCGGGCAGTCGACGATGACGTAATCGAAGTCGTCCTCCAAACGCCTGCAGAGGCCGACGAGCTGCTGAGTGGTGATGCAGTCCTTGTCGCGGGTTTGCGCGGCCGCGATCAGATACAGGTCGCCGGCGTGTTTGTCACGGATCAGAGCCTGTTCGAGGCGACAGCGCCCTTCAACGATGTCGACCAGGTCGTACACGATGCGGTTTTCGAGGCCCATCACCACGTCGAGATTGCGCAGTCCGATGTCGGTGTCGATGACGGCGACGCGGTTGGACCGGAGGGCCAGGGCGGTCCCGACGTTGGCCGTTGCGGTAGTTTTACCCACGCCTCCCTTACCGGAAGTCATGACGATAGTCTTACCGCTCATTGGGATTGCCTCCCTGATGGATGGAGTTGTTCTTCAAGTAAGGAGCCACTTGGATGGCGCCGTTGGACACCCGGGCCAAGGTGGGGCCGTTGCCATCATTGCTCTGGCGTGCGAAGGCGTCCGTGGGCCCGTCGCGGTGCCAGGAGTAATCGGCGATACGGAGCACCGGGTACGCGATTGACATGGCCAGAATGGTGGCGGTGATGTCGCCGCTGGCGCCGGCGTGGGCCTGACCGCGCAAGCCGCCAAAGATGATGACGTCACCCTCGGCGACAACCTGTGCGCCCGGATTCACGTTGCCCAGAATGACGGCGTGACCCGGGAAACGACGGGTCTCGCCAGCACGGAGGTTTCCGCGCACGATATCGACGGGCATTCGATAGGTCTCGGGCGCTTCCTCGCCGATAGGATTGGAAGCCAACTCCTGGGGCTCATCCGCTTCTTCGACCTCGTCAGGGGGCGGATCGTCGCGGTCACTGCCCAGGGCTTGGGAACCCGCGATTCGAGCCTGCTGTTCGATCAGCCGGGCGATACGGCGGCTCTCCTGCTCCAGGATTTCGGGTTGGCACCAGAATTGCCTGACGGACAGTCCGGATTCGGACTCGATGACCTTCCGTATGCGGTCCTGATCGCCGTCGCTCAGGAGGCGGACGCCAATATTGGCGATGACTTCGCCGCCAGAATAGAGGTGCCGGTTCCGGCCCAGGTGCTCACGAAGAGCCCGGCAGGCGTCGTTCAGCGGCACGTCGTCGTCGATTTCGAAATTGACCAACGCGCCCCGGCCGGACACCTTGACCAAATCATGGGCTTCTGTGACATCGGTCAACATCGCCACCATTTATAGCAACTGGCGGCAGGCGAAAGCCTTGTGGCGGGTGTGCAAGTTTGGTCGAATTCAAAAACCGCCGCCCCCGCTTTGGGTCGGCGTCGTGCCGGTTCGCTAAGGGCCGGCGTCGTGCAGTTCCGGCTGGCGGGCGATGGATTGGTCGGTCAAGCCAAGCCAGTTGGCGTCCGGATCCTCAATGGCGGCAAAGATGCCCCAGGGCAACTCCGCTGGCGGCATGGCGATTTTGACGCCCCTGGCCTCCAGATTGGCGATAGTGCCAGAGACATCAGCGCAGTGAAACACCATCGACGGTTTGCGCTCCGCCCAATCCGGCATCAGATCTCGCGGGTAAATTACCAGGCACGTTTCCGCGCCGGGAGGCGCGACTTCCACCCACTCGGCGTCCGCGCCCATCTGCATGCGGCGGCGAACCTCAAATCCCAGGACATTCTCGTAGAAGTCGACGGATGCCGCCTGGTCGGAAACATAGATCCCGACGGTTTTGACGGGCCCAAACATGAAGACGTTCCCTCATCAAATTGGCCGGAGACCGCTCACACGGCTCCGGCCAGATCGTTGGTCAATTGCTGCTTTGGCGATTTGTACGTATCGACTGCCGCTAATCAGGTCGCCCGAAAATGGCCACGGAGCAGGTGAATGATCCTGGCCGCCCACCGAGGTTGTGGGTTATGCCCAGATCGGCCTTCTGCAATTGCCGGCCGCCGGCCTTGCCCTGCATCTGCTTGTAGACCTCGTAGATCATGCGTATGCCGCTGGCACCGATGGGATGCCCGAAGCACTTGAGACCGCCGTCGGTGTTGACCGGCAGGTCGCCCTCCAGCGAAAACGCGCCATCGGCGACGTCGGCACTGGCCTGGCCTCGGGGGCTGAACCCCAGGTCCTCCATGATGATCAGCTCAGTGATGGTGAAGCAGTCATGCACCATCGCCATGTCGATTTCGGCCCGCGGGTCGGTTATGCCGGCCTCCTCGTAGGCGGCCTGGCTGGCGCGAACGGTCTCCGGGAAGTAGGTAAAGTCCCAGTCGTTGCGCAGGACGCCAAACGCGCCGACCGCGAGGCCAAGGCCTTTCACCAGGATGTAATCGTCGCGGAGCGTGCGGGCGATCTCGGGAGTGGTGATGATGGCGGCGGCCGCCCCGTCGCTGACGCCGCAGCAATCGTAAAGACCCAGGGGCCAGGCAATCATCGGGGCATTGATTATCTGGTCCTCGCTGACCTCGCGCTGGAAGTGAGCCTTGGAGTTCAGCGTGCCGTTGTGATGATTCTTGGACGCGATCTGCGCCAGCGTGCGCTTGCCGTCGTCGTAGTCGATGCCGTAGTGGTGGAAGTAACGGGTTGCCGCCATGGCAAACTGGGACGGCGGCGGCGTGGGTGGCTCCACATCGGAGCCAGGACCGCCGGCGATAGCCAAGCCAGAGAATCCGCTGTCCTTGAGTTTCTCGACGCCCATGGCCAGGACGATGTCGTACACGCCGGCGGCGACCGCATAACAGGCGTTGCGGAAGGCGTCGGTGGCGGTGGCACAGGCGTTTTCCACGCGAGTGATGGGAATGTAGTCCAGCTTGAGGGCTTCGGCCAGGGGCTGGCCGGTGCGGAAGCTGCTGACGGTGCCCAGCCAGGCGGCCTGTATATCACCAGATTCCAACCCTGCATCTTCATAGGCTTCATACGCGGCTTCGACCATGAGGTCGGCCGACGACGCGTCCCAACGCTCACCAAAACGGGTGCACCCCATGCCGACCACGGCTACCCGATCCCTGATTCCGCTCATCGTTCTTTCCTCCAATTATGCGGCAACTGCCGCGGGCTCGGGTGTGCGCCTGGGTATGGCTTTCCAATAGTAGTTGTGGATGCCGTTGACGACGCGCAACTTGCGGAAGCTCATTTCCACCGGCATCCCTATATGCACTTCATCGAGTTCACGGTCGGTCATCATGCACAAGACACGACCGCCACCCTCGAAATCCACGACCGTCACCACCAGCGGGGTATCCACTGCGCCGGCAATATAATCCATGGAATAGGTGAAGACCGACGCCGGCGTCTCGCTGAGGCGCACTGGCTCGCCCTCGTCCACCTTGCGACACTCCACGCAGACCCGCTGGGCCGGATACTGGACATAGCCACAGTTCCGGCATCGCGCGCCGTAAAGCCGCACGTTCTTGTCGCCCTCACGCCACAGCGCGGACACGGACGGAGAGGCGGCGGCGGGACGACGGGAAGCGTCGTCCAGCGTCCAGACCTCGCGCCATCTGGCGTAGGTTTCGTAGTCACTGAGCGTGCGCCTGGCCTCTAACCAACCGGACACTCCCATGGACGGCGCGGTACTCCGGGCGATAGCCTCCGTAACACGGAAACCGATAACGTCGCTGCCGTCGCCATAGGAGACGGTCAGGAGCATATCGTTCGGCTGCGCAGTCTCCAGCGCGGCCGCCAAAAGCATGGGAGCGAAGGCGGCGCCGGTGTTGCCGACAGCGCCGAACAGTGGCTCCTGAACCTGGTCGGCGGAGAACCCCAACTGGCGGGCCAGTCGCGCATGGCGACGGCCGTCGGGTGCGTACAGCGCGATTTTGGAAACGTCAGCCGGAGCCACACCGGTTCGTCGGCAGTAGCCGGAGACGGCATCGGGCACGATGCGCTCGATACCCTCTTCAGTGGCGAAACGGTCCTCCCACGAGCGGACGAAGGGGTCGCCGGGAGATCGCCACGTATCGAGCATGTTGTCGGTGACCGAGTGGCCGCCGGCGTATTCAGCGATCACTCCCTGGTCGGCGATCACGAAAGCAGCCGCGCCATCTCCGGACGCGCGCTCGGTTTCGCCACGGGGTGGACCCTGGCGACTGTCGGCAACGACCACAAGGACTTGTTCTGCCCTCCCCGAGGCCACCGCGTCCAGAGCGGTTTGCAGGGCACTGGTGCCGGCTCGGAGCACATTCGCGACGTCGACAGCGAAGATGTCGGTTCGGAGGTCCAGGGCCGCAGCCACGATGGCCGCGCACTGCTTCTCAGCGTAGGGCGGGGTCGTGCTGGCAAACACGATGCCATCGATCAGAGCCCTGTCCCGTCCGGCAAGGCAATCGGATCCGGCCGCAACCGCCATGGTGACGCTGTCTTCGTCGAAATTGGCCACCGCCCGTTCCTGGCGGGAGTTCCAGCCAACGGTTTCCGGGCCCAAACGGTAGCGAGGGATGTACGCGCCATAGGCTGCGATGCCGGCCAAATTACTACTCCAAACCTGTGAAAAGACCTGCCGCCGATGCTATCAGCGTGCGTGACGGAGTGTCAACGAAAAGGCGCATGCTACAATGCACTCAATGACTGATCGCTTGACAGCCGCGAGGTTGCCACTGCTTCTGGTTGCCCTGTCGCTGCTCGTGCTTTTGACCGGTTGCAACCGGGTAAGCGCCGGCGCCACCGAGCCGATTCCCCCGGGCGACCGACTGCCGGCTGAACTTGGAACCGTGGGCGAGGCATACCGCATCCTGCTGGACGAACACGTTGACCACGACGTGCTGGAACCGAAACGCCTGTCGGATGGCGCCATTCGCGGGATGCTGGAGGCGCTGGAAGACCCCCACGCCTCGTATCTCAGCGCCGAACAGCACTCCCGCGAACAGGAAGGGTACCGGGGCTACTTCGAGGGGATTGGAGCCCAGGTAACGCTTACCGAAGCCGGTCTGACCGTGATTGCCCCAATTCCCGGCGCGCCGGCCGAAGAGGCCGGCATCCGCGCCGGCGACCTGATCCTCGCGGTTGATGGCGCAGACATCGACGGGCTGACGCTGATCGAATCGGTGAACTTGATCCGAGGGCCTGGTGGTACCGAGGTCACGCTGCTGGTAAGGCATGTCGGCGATTTCGAGGACGTGAACATCACAGTGACGCGAGGGCGGATCCCCATCGAAAGCACCGCGTTTCGCATGCTCGACGACGGCATCGGCCACCTGTGGGTGTACAGCTTCTCCAACACCACCGAGGACGAAGTGCGGCGCGCGCTGGATGAGTTGGAAGAAGTAGGCGGGCGCGGGCTGATTCTGGATCTGCGCAACAATCCCGGGGGGCTGCTGGCATCAGTTATCAGCGTCACCGATCTGTTCCTGGATAGCGGCACGATACTGTACGAGATTGATGCCGAAGGCGACCGCAGTGACTATGAGGCTGCCCGCAGAGGCCCGGCTACTGACGTGCCGTTGGTCGTGATCGTCAACCAGTTCTCGGCCAGCGCCAGCGAAATCATGGCGGGCGCGATCCAGACGAGTGGCCGCGCGACCGTGGTGGGAACGAGTACCTTCGGCAAAGGCAGCGTCAACATCGCTCGGGAATTGTCGGACGGCTCCGCCATATACTTCACCATCCGGCGGTGGTACCTTTCGGATGGCACCCAGATCGAAGGGGAGGGTGTTACCCCAGACATCGAGATAGAATCCGAAGCGCACCCTCTGCCCATTGACCCCGAGCAAGACGCGGCGCTGCAGCGCGCTTTCGAAGTGCTCGAGGGACAAATCGCCGAGCGATAGCATCAGGGTTTGCCAGCAGCCACACGGCTCCGCCACTAATATGCGGCGGCAGCCCTCGCAGAAAAGAGACGGCGACGATCATGCCGCGAAAGAACAGAAACAGCAAAAAGAAAGTCCAGGCACAGGGTAGCGGCAACAACCGCCAGATCGCGGTCAACCGCAAGGCCCTGTACGACTACGAGATCCTGGACCGCGTTGAAGCCGGCCTGGTGCTCACCGGCACCGAGATCAAATCGATCCGGGCCGGCAAGGTTGACCTGCGTGATGCCTACGCGCGGGTCCAGGACGGTGAGTTGTGGCTCCACGGGGCCCACATCGCGCCGTACGACTCGGGGAGTTACATGAACCACGACCCCCGTCGCGCGCGCAAGCTGCTGGTGCATCGCAGCGAAATGGGCGACCTGGCCTCGCAGATCGCGGAAAAGGGACTGACCCTGGCCGCGCTGCGCCTGTACCTGAAGAACCACCACGCGAAGGTCGAACTGGGCGTGGCGCGCGGCAAACGGCAGTACGACAAGCGACGCACCATCATTGAACGGGAACGGGAGCGTCAGGCAAGACAAGCGGTGAAAGAGTGGCGGGAGTGATCCCGACGTCTGTTTGCCGCCTTCTCACCGCGCTATAATTCCCGACGAAAACGGCGTCCCGGCTCGCAGGGGCCGGGACGTTCTATTGTGAGGTAAGCATCTTGATACGTAGCTTGCGTGGCATTGAACCGAAGATCGCGCCCACCGCCTGGGTGAGCGAGGCCGCCTACGTGGTGGGCAACGTCGTGATCGGCGAGTACAGCAGCGTCTGGCCGGGCGTAACAATACGCGGCGACGGAGACCTGATCACCATCGGCGACCACGTGAACATCCAGGAGGGTTCCGTGGTGCACGGCGACGGGCTGGTGATTGAGGACTATGTGTCCATCGGTCACTGCGTGGTGGTCCACGGCGACCGGATTGGCACGGGAAGCCTGCTGGGCAACAACTGCACGTTCCTCACGGAATCGACGATCGGAAAGGAGTGCCTGATCGCCTCCAACGCGGTGGTACTGTCCAACGTGGACGTGCCCGACCGCAGCTTCGTGGCGGGCGTGCCGGGCTCGGTGAAACGACCGGTGTCCGATGAGCAGATCGAGCAGATGCGGATGACCGCCGAGCACCTGGTGGAGCGCGCGGAATGGTTCAAGGAGAGCGGGCTGTAAGCCCGCCGGCGCCGTGACAGTAATCAGGGGCGAATGAACATTCGCCCCTTTTCTTTTGGCGCCGGTGTGGAGAGGATCAGCCCAGCCGCTCGGCCACCGGGAGAATGTGCTCTGCCAGATGCTCCATTACCTGGATGCACGGCCCGATGCCATCGACGCGGAAATCGAAGGTGAGCTGGTCGATACCGAGTTCGTTGCAGTAGTGAACATCATCGACGACGGCCTGCGTGGTGTTGATGAGCGCGCCGCCGGAACGGACACCCACGCCCTCTTCGGAGCCGTCCATGTCGGTGAAGTGCAGGCTGCGCTTCAGGGAGATCGTTATGTCCGCCGGGTCGCGGCCGGCCAGTTCCGTCTGCTCGCGCAAATATGGCAGGTTCTCGGCGACGAAGTCGGGAGTCTGGCGGGTGGTGTGCCAGCAATCGCCATATTTCGCGGTGCGGCGCAGCGCGCGCCGGGTGTGACCGCCGACCCAGATCGGGATGCGCGGCTGCTGGATGGGTTTGGGCTCGAAGTAGATGCCGTCGATCTGGTAGTACTTACCCTGTACATTGGGGACTTCCTCGGTCCACAGGGCGTTGAATATGGCAAGGAATTCGTCGGTCATGGGCCCGCGGTCAGCATAGGGGACGCCCAGGATGTCGAACTCCTTTTCCAGCCAGCCGACACCCACTCCGCAGATCATCCGGCCGCCGGACAGCACGTCCAGCGAAGCAAACATCTTGGCCTGAACCACGGGGTTGCGGTAGGGAAGGATCAGGACGGTGCTGCCCAGGCGAATCTCGCTGGTGCAGGCGGCCATGAACCCGAGCATGGTCATGGTCTCCAGGAAAGGCTCATCGGACGGGCGCTGGAACGCGCCGGTGGGTGTGTACGGGTATTGTTGGTGCCGCCCACGGGAAGCACTATGTGATCGCCAGCCATCACCGACTCGAAACCCAACCGTTCAGCGCGCTCGCAGAACTCGCGGATACCTTCGGCGTCCGGAAGACGCGGAATACTAACACCTATTTTCATGCGGAATTCTCCTGGACGCAGGCCGGTTTAACGGGATATTTCGGCGACCCTGCGGCGGCGGCATTATAGCACCGCGATTCGTGCCTCTTTAGCCGGATGGGCGCAGGACCAGCAGAGATTGACTATGCCGCGGCGGCGGTGTTCCGGCGCCAGGCTATCGTGCCTCCGCACTTTGCGCAGGCGCGGTTGCGCATGATGCGGCGCTGGAGGGTTTGCCGGAACCACTGCTGGCCGCAACCGCACTCCCCGATCCACTTCGGCGTGGAATGCTGGACGCGGTGACAGCGCTCGCCGGCGCAGCCGATTTCCCGCGCCTTTGCCTTCCAGACAGCGTCGTGGTTATGTCTGGGACCGACGATGGCGTGGGCAATCTCGTGGAGCACGGTGTCCTCGATCTCAGCGCGGGTTGCGGCGAGGCAATAGCTGACGGACAGATCAATCCGCTTTTCGACGTACCGGCAGACGCCGGCGCGGGAAGTGGCGAGATCGAATCCGAACACCCATCCCGCAGGCAGGGCCCCCTTGGACTGGAATGCGGATACAAGCTTATCGCCGAGTCCCTGGATTTCCCGCAGGGTGCATCCCGGTACCGGCGCATCGACAACGGACCGGATTGAAGAGTACGGAACATTCCATTCGACACCGGCGTCGTCGACAGCGTGGGCGCTGCGCGTTCGGATAGAGGCGACCGTAGCGGTATGTTCGCGGCCTCCGATTACGGCAAAACGAATGACGCTGCGGGGCGGGCAGGCGGCGCCGGGAAAATCGGCGGTGATCGGAGTGTGACGTCGCTGGCTCATGGACACAAACGGGCTGTGGAATTATAGGGTGCAGGACTCGGTTTGGCATCGATTTGGGCGAACTTTTGAAAAGTGTTCTTGCGCTAATTTCCGGCAGTGCTATAATCCGCGCAAAAGAGACGGTCACGGCAACTGTGACCGCCGAAAACACGCGCATTCCACGAGGAGGCGAGCTTCATGGAAAAGGGAGACACCATTGTCAATATCGGGCCGGTGGACGTGGCATTGTCCTACCGCAAGGAAATCATGCCTGACCAGGGCTTGATGGTCCAGGTGTTCGGCGAAGTCGACGGACACGACACGGAGATCCTGCGGTTCGATTGCTTCGACCAGGACCCGCACTACCACTACGGGCCGGAGAACATGAACATCCGGCTGCACATGGACAAGACCACCGTTGGCACGCCGTTGGGCTGGACGTTGAAGAACATCCGCACCAACCTGCCCTCCATGGTCCGCCGAGCCGGCTACGACGATCTGGCATCTGCCGTCGAGTCCCAGGGCATCGACGAGAACAAGATGGATGAGGTCGAGGCCTGCGCGCTGGGCAAGGCCCGCGACGAGCGGCGCACGGTCACCCACTTCCGCGGCGACCACATCTACGAGGCGGGCAACATTCGCTTCGGCGTCGAGTTCCGCAGCAACATCGGCGCGGCCAACGACCGCGGCGTCGCCATCCACGTGCTGACCGACCACCTGGGGCAGGAGTTCGAGCTGCTGGCTTTCGACTGCTTCGAGATCGCGCCGCACTATCACTATGGCCCGCGCAACCAGGACGTACGGATCTACTGGGACGTGACCACCAGCGGCAACACGCTGGCCTGGACCCTCGACCAGTTCAAGTCCGGCAACCTGGCCACCATGATCGACCGCGCCGGCTACCCCACCGTGGCCGCCAATGTCGACAACGACCTGGTGCAGGGCGTCCTTCCTTCGATGGAAGAGAAGGCCTGGGCTCTGGTTGGCACCAACCAGCAGTAATCGCGTCGATACAACAGGGGCGGACGACCATTCGCCCCTGGAAGTGAAACGCCAGGGGCGGGTCTTGGACCCGCCCCTGATTTTGACTGCACTGAAGTCGCGTACGCTACATCATGGTGTAGCCGCCGGACACGCTGAGGGTCTGACCGGTGATGAAACTGGCTGCGTCGGAGGCGAGGAACACCACCGCGTTGGCCACTTCCTGGGCAGAGCCCATACGACGGAGCGGGTAGGCCCGCTTCACGCGTTCGAGCACTTCGTCAGTGAACAGGTCCTGCATGCCCTGGCTCCACATGCTCTCGGTGCCGGCCACCTCGGACTGCTCCGGCACGACCAGCCCGGGGCAGACCATGTTCAGCCGTAAACCGTAGCGGCCGGTCTCACGAGCCAGGGACTTGCTCAGTGCGATAACGCCGGCCTTGCAGGCCGAATAGACGGCTTCGCGGTACTCCCCCATCCTGCCAGCGTCGCTGCTGATGCTGACGATGGCGCCGGACTGTCGCTCGATCATGTGCGGGAGCGCTGCGTGGATGCAGTTGATCGCGCCCCAGAGGTTGACGTCCACTTCCTTGGCGTGCTCATCGCGCGACTTGTCCATGAAGAGGCGATCAATGGTCCAGCCAACGTTGTTGACCAGGACGTCGACGCTCCCCAGGCGGGCGATAGCTTCGGTCATCATGGCGTCGGTGCGGGTCTGATCCGTCACGTCGGCGTCGACCACGATGGCGGAGGCGCCCGATTCCAGGGCGGCGACCTCGGCGGCGACGCGCTTGCCAGCGGCGTGATTCAACTCGGCGATGGCGATGTTGCTACCCTCGGCGGCAAAGGCGAGCACAATGGCCCGGCCAATATTGTTGCCGCCTCCGGTCACAAGCACGTTCTTGCCTTTCAGTCCAAGTTCCAATTTTCATCCTCCAATATATTCCGCAGAACGCGCAGGTTTTCGACGTCCTCGCGGTTGTATTCAAGCAGCATATCCAGGGCGTCGTGGTTATGTTCACGACAATATTTGTCCCAAAGCAAAACAGCGTCGTAGCCAGCCATATCTGGCAGGTTCCGAGCTATGCCCAAAGACTTCTCGATGGCTTTCAGTCCGCCCTTCAGCCCGGCGCGACGGGACTCCCGCATGAGATCCCGGTGCTCAAAGCGACGGCGAAGGTCAACACCGGGCTTCCAGGCCAGGAACGGCAGGTCAAAGCTGGCGCCGTTGAACGTGTGGATGGTGGTGACGCCTTCAAGTGCATGGAGAACGGCGTCAGCAGTGATACCGGCGCCAACCAACTGAGTGGTCGACCAGTCGCCGGGGAAGTCCACGGCGATGCCGACGACGGTCGGGTAGGAGCCGCCACCGATGAAACCGGTGGTCTCAATGTCCAGGTACGCGTCCAACGGGGACGGTCAGTGACGGAAGTGACGGACGCCGGTGAACACCATGGCGATGCCGGCCTGGTTGGCCGCGGCTATCACCTCGTCGTCGCGAATGGAGCCGCCGGGCTGGACAATGGCAGCAATGCCGGCCGCGGCAGCGAGCTCGATGTTGTCGGGGAAGGGGAAGAAAGCGTCGGATGCCAGCACGCACCCAGCGGCTTTATCGCCCGCAGCGCGCTCAGACAGGTGAACGCTGACCACGCGGTTGGGCTGACCGGCGCCCATACCAACAAGGGTGCGATCCTTGACGAAGGCGATAGCGTTGGACTTGATATGCTTCACCGCTTTCCAGGCGAACGCCAGGTCGGCCAACTCGGCCGGCGTCGGGGCGCGTTCGGTGGCGGTGTTCCAGGCCTCGGGGTCTTCGTCGATGGCGTCGGGCGTCTGCACCAGGACGCCGCCGCTGAGAGGGCGAACATCATAATCCGCGGAACCCGCAGGCCCGGCAACAGGGTCCACCGAGAGTATCCGCAGGTTGCGCTTCCGGCGCAGGATCTCCAGGGCGTCGTCATCGTAGCCGGGAGCGACCACCACTTCGTAGAACACCGGGTCCATGGCCTGCGCGGCCGCAGCGGAGACGTTGCGGTTAAAGCCAACGATGCCACCGAAGGCCGAAACCGGGTCGCCCTCATACGCCAGTTCGTAAGCCTGGGCGACGTCGTCGCGTGACGAGAGGCCGCAGGGGTTGGCGTGCTTGATTACGCAGACCGACGGGTCGGGATAATCGCTGACCGTGCGCCAGGCAGCGTCGGCATCCATCAGGTTGTTGAAGGACAGTTCGCGACCGTGCAGCTGGGTAGCTCGGGCGAGGCCACCCTCGCCGCCGCTGGCGGGCACGTACAACGCGCCGCGTTGGTGGGGGTTCTCGCCGTAGCGCAGGCTGGAGACGCGGGTGAGCCCGATGGTCACCTGCTGGGGCATCTCCTCCTCGGAGGTGGGATCGTTGGAAAGGTAGTCGGCCACTGCGGCATCGTAGACGGGGGGGGGGGGGGGGGGGGGGGGGGGGGGGGGGGGGGGGGGGGGGGGGGGGGGGGGGGGGGGGGGGGGGGGGGGGGGGGGGGGGGGGGGGGGGGGGGGGGGGGGGGGGGGGGGGGGGGGGGGGGGGGGGGGGGGGGGGGGGGGGGGGGGGGGGGGGGGGGGGGGGGGGGGGGGGGGGGGGGGGGGGGGGGGGGGGGGGGGGGGGGGGGGGGGGGGGGGGGGGGGGGGGGGGGGGGGGGGGGGGGGGGGGGGGGGGGGGGGGGGGGGGGGGGGGGGGGGGGGGGGGGGGGGGGGGGGGGGGGGGGGGGGGGGGGGGGGGGGGGGGGGGGGGGGGGGGGGGGGGGGGGGGGGGGGGGGGGGGGGGGGGGGGGGGGGGGGGGGGGGGGGGGGGGGGTGGGGGGGGGGGGGGGTGGGGGGGGTGGGGTGGGGGGGGGGGGGGGGGTGGGGGGGGGGGGGGAGGGGGGGGGGGGGGGGGGGGGGGGGGGGGGGGGGGGGGGGGGGTGTGGGGGGGGGGGGGAGGGGGGGGGGGGGGGGGGGGGGGTTGGGGGGGGGGGGGGGGGGGGGGGGGGGAGGGGGGGGGAGAGGGGGGGTAGGGGGGGGTGGGGGGGGGGGGGGGGGGGGGGGGGGGGGGGGGGGTGGGGGGGGTGGGGGGGGGGGGGGGGGGGTGGGACGGCGAGGGGGGGGGGGGGGGGGGGTGGGGGGGGGGGGGGGGGGGGGGGGGGGGGGGGGGGGGGGGGGGGGGGGGGGGGGGGGGGGGGGAGGGTGGGGGGGGGGGGAGTGGGGGGGGGGGGGGGGGGGGGGGGGGGGGGGGGGGGGGGGGGGGGGGGGGGGGGGGGGGGGGGGGGGGGGGGGGGGGGGGGGGGGGGGGGGGGGGGGGGGGGGGGGGGGGGGGGGGGGGGGGGGGGGGGGGGGGGGGGGGGGGGGGGGGGGGGGGGGGGGGGGGGGGGGGGGGGGGGGGGGGGGGGGGGGGGGGGGGGGGGGGGGGGGGGGGGGGGGGGGGGGGGGGGGGGGGGGGGGGGGGGGGGGGGGGGGGGGGGGGGGGGGGGGGGGGGGGGGGGGGGGGGGGGGGGGGGGGGGGGGGGGGGGGGGGGGGGGGGGGGGGGGGGGGGGGGGGGGGGGGGGGGGGGGGGGGGGGGGGGGGGGGGGGGGGGGGGGGGGGGGGGGGGGGGGGGGGGGCGACATGTTGAAAGGCCTTGGTGGCGAGCCCACGGCGCTGTGGAGCGTCCAGGCCGGGGCCGGACAGGGCTTCGGCGACCCACTGGTAGTCCGCGGGGTCCACGATGACCGCGACCGACGGGAAATTCTTGGCAGCGGCCCGCAGCATGGTAGGGCCGCCGATGTCGATGTTTTCCAGGGCGTCGTCCAGCGTGACGCCGGACTTGCTGATGGTTTCCACGAAGGGATAGAGGTTGACGACCACCACGTCGATTTGTCCGATGCCGTGCTGCTCCAACTCCGCCATGTGAGCGGGCGAGTCGCGGCGGGCCAGCAGACCGCCGTGGATCACCGGATGCAGGGTTTTGACCCGGCCCTCCAGGATTTCGGGCGAGCCAGTAACCTCGGAAACCTGCGTCACTGGGACGCCGGCCTCGGCCAAACTGCGGTGGGTGCCGCCGGTGCTGATCAGTTCATAGCCGGCACTGACCAGGGATTTGCCAAAACCCTCGATGCCGGTCTTGTCGAATACGCTGAGTAGTGCTTTCAACTTGCCTGGATGCTCCTCGTTGGATAGGGGTTTAATCTAGATGGCGCCGCCACCGCCGTCGAAGCCGCCAAACCCGCCACCGGCGTCCCCGTGATGGTGGAAATGCCCCGCATCGCCGGGATGGTGAATTTGTCCAGGGTCGACCGGCGTGTCGGAGTGGTGGCCCCCGTACCACATCAGACCCAAGGGGCCCCACGCCCACCAGGGGCGCATGACGTCGAGCACGGGTTCGGATTTGTCGTCGGCGTTATTGCGAACGTTACGGCGGAAAGGGTTTTTCAGATTCATGACAGCCTCCACCTTCTTACGTTTTGAGCAGTCTGTGTCGAGCAATCCGGGTTGGATCAGCCACGTCGAAACGCGGTCCGGCTGGGACCCGTACTCTCTACGATTTGACCGACTTCCACCGCGTCCGGCAAGCCGGAGAGCAATTCCGAGGCGTGGTCAGGACCGCATACGGCGACCATGCCGAGCCCCATGTTGAACACGCGGTACATCTCTTCGTCGCTGACGCTACCGGCGGTCTGGATCGCCCCGAATATGGGAGGGATGGGCCAGGCGCCGAGTTGAAACTCAGCGGTCACGCCCTGGGGCAACGATGCTGGCATTTTGCCGGGCAGGCCCCCACCGGTTATGTGGCTGAGAGCCTTGATCCTGCCCAGGTAGGGCTCCAACATGGGATAGTAGGCGCGGTGCCGCACCATCAGTTCGTCGCCCAGGTTGCGGGCCAGGCCGGGGCAGGGGCGGAACAGCGCTTCAGGATCATCGTCGGTGTTGAACACCCGCCGGACCAGAGAGAACCCGTTGGTGTGCACGCCGCTGGAGGGTATGCCGATCAGCCGATCGCCCGGGACGACGCTGCTGCCGTCGAGCAGGCTGTCCCGCTCGGCAACACCCACGACGAATCCCGCCAGGTCGAAGTCGGCCTCCCCGTAAACACCGGGAAGCTGGGCGGTCTCGCCGCCGATCAGAGCACACCCGGCTTCTCGACAGCCCCAGACCATGCCGCGCATCAGCATCTCCAGGCGATGTTCGTCGAAAGCGCTGAATGACATGTAGTCCAGGAAGAACAGGGGACGCGCACCCTTGGTCAGGATGTCATTGACATTCAGAGTGACCAGGTCCTGGCCGACCCCTTCGAAATGGCCGAGTTGCGCCGCGATCTTGAGCTTGGTGCCGACGCCGTCGGTGCTGGAAACGAGCACCGGATCCCGATAACTGCCCAGGGCGAACAGACCGGCGAACCCACCGCTGCTGTCCAGAACCTCCGGACCGTGGGTCATGGCGGCGAATGCTTTGATCCGATCCTTCAGGCCATCCATGGCGTCCAAAGCGACGCCGGCGGCCTCGTATTCGGCCGATGCGCGGGCCGCCGCGCCAACCTCGCCGGCCGTCATCAGGCGGTGGCCTGTTCCAGAGACTGCTTCGTCAATTCCAACTGCACCGGCACCGGGTAGTTTCCGGTGAAGCAGGCGTCGCAGAATCCACCCTGCTGGCCGTGCACCAGGTTCATCAAACCCCGCACGCTGAGGTAACCCAACGAATCTGCCCCGGTCAACTCGCAAATCTCGGGGATGCTCTTGTTGGCGGCGATCAGTTCGCCGCGCGTCGCCATATCCACGCCCAGATAGCAAGGATGTTTGATGGGCGGCGCGCACACCCGCAGGTGCACTTCGGCCGCGCCAGCGCGGCGCAGGAGGTCCACCACGTGGGGCGTAGTGGTACCGCGGACTATGCTGTCGTCCACCACGACCAGTCGTTTGCCCCCGATCACCGCAGGCATGGGGTTGAACTTCTGCCGCACCCCGCGGTCTCGGCGTTGTTGTTCGGGTTCGATGAAGGTGCGCCCAACGTACCGGTTGCGAACCAGGCCGTTGGCAAAGGGGATACCCGACTCACGGGCGAAGCCCACTGCGGCGGAGGTGGAGGAATCCGGGATGCCAATTACCAGATCGGCGTCCACGGGATGTTCCCGCGCCAACTGGGCGCCCATATCCTCGCGGGCGGTGTGCATGAGCCGACCGTCCATGACGCTGTCGGGCCTGGCGAAGTAGATCCACTCGAACACGCACAGTGCGCGACCCCGGCGAGCAGAGTCGCCATAAACCGCGCTATGCACGCCTTCGTCAGTAATCACGACCACCTCGCCGGGATCGAGCTCGCGCACGAATTCCGCCTGCATGTGATCCAGCGCGCAGGTTTCGGAAGCCACGACCCAACCGTTTTCGAGGCGGCCCAGGCACAGGGGTCGGATCCCCAAAGGATCTCGGACCGCGATGATGCCGTCCGGCGTCAACAGCGCCAGGGAGAACGCCCCCTGCATGCGGGCCATCGCATAGAAAACCCGGTCGGGCCAGGTATTTCCAGGAGCATTCGCCAGAAGCTGAGCGATCACTTCGCTGTCGGTGCTGGTCTGGAACGCGCAATTCCACTGGTCCTGGACCTGCTCCCGCAATTGCTTGGAGTTGATGATGTTGCCATTGTGCGCAACAGCCAGGGAACCGTTCAAACCGTTGACCAGGAGCGGCTGGGCGTTATCGCTTCGGCTGCCTCCGGTGGTCGAGTACCGGGTATGGCCGATGGCCAGGCCTCCCGTGATCCCTTCGATATCGCCGTCCCGGAAAGCCTCGGAAACCAGGCCCATGCCCGTGTGCAGTTTGATCTTACCGTGCTCGGCGGCTGCAACGCCGGCGGACTCCTGGCCTCGGTGCTGCAGCGCGAACAGACCTATCGAAGTCAGGGTCGCGCTGTGTGAGCCCGGCGCGTACACGCCAACCACGCCGCACTCCTCGCGCGGGTGATCGAGGGCGGAGCTTTGCATATAAAATGCCGGCTGCGATGTCATGGTTGCATTCTATGTGGCGGCCGGCGGCGGGTCAACGAAAACGTCGCCGACAATAACAGCTAATGCGCGTACATCGGGTGCCCAGCGGGTTTAATCCCGCTCGGGGATAATCTGCACCTTTCGGGCGTCGCCAAACCCCACGCTTTCGGTACGGATGCCCTCGCGCTCGCCCAGATACAGGTGAATTACCCGGCGGTCGGCCGGGGCCATGGGCTCCAGCGTTATGCCGCGACCGGTCTGCAGGACCCGCTCGGCAACGCGGTCGGCCATTTCGCGCAGAGAGTCCTCCCGTCGCTGCCGGTACTGTTCAACATCCAGCGAAACCCGGACTTCTTCGTCGTACTGCTGCCGGACGATGCTCTGGACAATGAACTGCAGGGAATGCAGAGTGTTGCCGCGTCGACCGATCAATAGCCCGGAGTCGGGCCCGTTGATGTCGATCACCGGGCCGCCGGCCAACTCATCGTGCTCCGAGCGGAGGGTGACGTCGACCTCGGCGCCGACAGCCGTGAGGATGCGCTGGATCGCCTGGACTGCCGTTCCCGCAGGGGTGTCCGCGGTCATGGCCGGGATAGGCGCCCGTTCCTCAGCCGGGGCGGGTTCGTCGAACTCATCCGCCTCATCCACGTCATCCACGTCATCCGGGAAAGGCTCATCCGCATCGGGTTCGGCGCTCTCCGGCGCTGCGGATGGCGCGGTTCCGATGCGCGTGACGCGAACCTCGGCCAGCTCTCCTCCGATGCCCAGGAAGCCCTGGCGGCCCCTATTTAGTATTTCGACCTCGACCTCGCTGCGGTCGGCGCCGAGAGCTGCGAGCGCCTGCTCTTCGGCTTCTTCTACGGTTCTCCCGGTCTGCACTATCTGATCCATCGGGTTTACTCTCCTGCGGGTCGGGAGACTGGACTTCCAGAGGCACTCCTCCGTCGTCCTGCCCGCGCCGTGGGAACAGCGGGAACAATGGCCCCCAACCGGTGATGAAATACTGGATCGTGATTCCGATGAGGTTGGAAACCACCCAATAGAGGGGCAATCCGCTGGGCCAGCCCAGGGAGAATGCTCCGAGGAAAATGGGCATCATCCACAACATCATCGTTTGGCTTGACTGTTGACGCGGGTCCGGGGACGGCATCTGCGTCATTTTCTGCTGCACCCAGGTGGTGACTGCCACCAGGATCGGCATGACTATGGGCGACGGGTCCGGCTGGCTGAGGTCAAGCCACAGGAAAGTGTTGTTGACCGGCGCCGCAGAATGGATCGGCACAAAGGTGATCCACGGGTACAGCTTGTCGGAAAGGTTCACCAGGTCTTCCGGGTTGTTGAACAGGGTGAGGATGAGAACCCGGAACAGGCCGATCAGGATCGGCATCTGAACGATCAACGGCCCCAGGCAGCCGATGGGGTTGACACCGCTCTCGCGGTACAACCGCATGGTTTCCTGGGAGATCCGCTGGCGGTCGCCCTCGTAGCGTTGCTGGATCTCGCGGACCCTGGGCTGCATCGCCGTCATCGCGCGCATCTGTCGCAATTGGCGCACGGTCAGGGGTATCGTTAGCACGCGCACCAGCGCGGTGAACACGATGATTGCGACGCCCATCTGGGTGAAGCACAGCACATACAACACCAGCAAGGTGTTGAGCATGGGCCGGATGATCACCTCATTCCAGATGAGGATGAATATGGAGAAAAATTCCACTTATTCCTGCCTGTCGCCGCCGGGCCAGCAGCTCCGGGTTTCTAGTTGCGGGGACATTGGACGTTGTTCTCCGTGTCGTAGCACCAATGGGGCATGAAGCCGGAAATCACCTGCAGCCGGAGCACCTTGCCATCGTCGGTTCCGACGTAAACAACCTCCTGCTCGGTGGAACCGCCAAAGCCGATGGTGCCGGCTTTGACCAGCGGCGCCTTGATCTCGCCGTCACGAACGCTGTAGGAGGCAATCTCCTGGGGCGGTTCCTGGGCTGATGCCGAAGCCCGCAGCAATACCACCCTGCCCTCGCGAGAAGCGATCACGATTCCGCGTTCCACGAGGACGGGATCGGCCACGATCGGGGAGCCCATATCGTAGGTCCAGAGCGGCACTCCGTTGTCGTCAATGGCGTAGACATTGCCATCCATAGACGCGGCATAGATCGCACGGCCGGAGGAAACGGGGGTCGCCCACCACCAGTTTTCGCCGGTAAATTGCCAGCGCGGCTGACCATCATTCAGGCCCAGGGCGTACAACTGGCGATCGAAGGAGCCGACGATGAGCAGGTTTTTGTGGATGAGGGGAGTGGCCACCACCGCGCCGCCGGCGTCGAAGCGCCAGACCAGCGCGCCGGTGTCCAGGCTGACGGCGTAGACGCTGCCGTCCTGAGAGCCGAAATAGGCCACACCGTTGCGCAGAACCGGGGTCGACCAAACCTTCCCATCGGTGCGGAACGGAGACCAATGCAGTTGTTCGCCGGTCAGAGCGTTGTACGCGTACAGACCACCGTCTTCGGAACCCACGGCAATGATGCCGCCGGCTTCGTCCAGAGCCGGACTGCCGACCAGGGGCGGCATGTCTTCCGCTTCGAATTGGGGTTGACGCCATGCCACCTGAACCGAACCGGCGCCGGCGGAACCATCAAAGGCATACAGGAAACCGTCGATGCCCGATACGTAAACATAGCGCCCCACGGCAGGGGAGCCATAGGCGCCGCCAAAACCATTTTCGCTTCCCAGGGCGGAAACCCACCGCGTGCTGACGCCGTCGACTCCGAAGTCGTCCAGGGCATACAACTGGCCGGACAAAGCCGTCGCGTAGACGATCCCATTGGCGACCGAGACGGAACCCCATCCCTTGGTTGACGCGCCCAGATCGCGGCCGCATCCCGTAATCACCAGGCACAGAATGGCCAGGGCGGCCAAAGCCAGAAACAACCTCTTGGGTCGGAATGTGACGGTGAGGGCCCGGCGGGTCAGCGGATTGCGGGAGGGCAGGAAATAATGGGTCATTGTCAACGATCAAACGACAGGGTCATACCCGTGGCCGCCCACGGGCGTACAGCGCAACATTCGGCGGACGCCGAGCCACGTGCCCTGGATCACACCGTAACGCGAGATGGCGTCGGCGGTGTATTGGGAGCAACTGGGTTGGTAGCGGCAAACCCCGGGCAGATAGGGAGACAGCGCCTGCTGGTAAACACGAATTGCGGCCACAGCAACGGTTTTCATTTTGCAGTGCCCCGCTGTTGTTCCGGAATCTCTGCGGTGGCCGGGGGAGCATTCAACCTGGTCCGGCGGATCAGGTTATGCACAGCGCGTTCCAACTGCTTGAAATCGGCGTCCGCGGACCCCTTCCGGGCGATGAGGACAGTGTCCCAGCCGTGAGCAGGTGCAGAGTTACGGACAACCTCGCGCAAGCGGCGTTTCACGCGGTTTCTCACCACTGCGTTGCCCACGCGTTTTCCGGTTACGAAACAGAACCGACTGCAGTCCAGGCCGTTGGGCAGGACGCGCATAACCAGCAAACCATTGGCCACGCTTCGTCCGCGACCATGGATTTCGGAGATACGCCCGGCGCCGCTCAGCCTATGTTGCCGTTGCATCGATTGAAGGAAACCAGCGGCGATCAAAGCGGCCAACAGACCGTTGGCTATACGGAGAGCCGGTGCCGGCCCTTGAAACGCCGGCGGCGCAGGACGGCGCGGCCGTCAGAAGTGCGTGAACGTGAGCGGAAGCCATGCACACGGGCGCGGCGTCGCTTTTTGGGTTGGTAGGTTCGTTTGGGCATAGGTAGAACTCCGACGGCGAATTATGGTACTGCGTAACCTGAAATGCGTCAAGAAAATGTCGTCGTCCGGCGAATACGGATGGCCGCAGACGGAACGACGTTGACGCGGTTTTCAGTGGCAACGCGGATCGGTCACGAAGACGCGATAGAGAGCAATATCGCGGCCAACTCCTGTGGTGTGGTGACCATGGGATCATGGCCGGTGTCAATATGGTGGACGCGCCACCCGGAGGCGGAGGCACGCTGCGCGACGGGCTCAAAGCCGGACTCGCTGCAGAGGATGAATTCCCGCCGCACACCAACTGCGTCAGGATTCCCGGTTCTGACGGGCTGCGAGAAGGTGAGCGTAGGTTGAGGCGACAACCGGGGCAGCATGAAATCCTGGTCCGACGGTTCGGTTATGGACCAACGGAGAGCGATTTCCTCGGCGTTGGTCGGCGCGGGCATGAACGGAATGCTGTCGGCGATGAACCCCCGGATGCGGGACACAAACTCAGGGCCGCGCACCGCTTCCAGCTGATCGACCATGGCCTCTCCGTCCGACGGGGCAACGCCATTGACGTAGACGAGCGCTGCGATGCGCTCAGGAGCCAGTTCCGCGGCTCCCGTGATCACCATTCCGGCGTAGGCATGACCGACCAGAACGACTTCGTCTAGGTCTTCGGCGTGGAGCAGGGAAACGACGTCGCGGATGTGCAGGTCGAGATTGATCACGGCGGGAGGCATGAGCCCGGCCAGATGCTGCCGCTCTCCCAGTCCGGTAAGGCTGGGGGCCAGCACCCGATGGCCGGCCTCCCGCAGCAGCGGGGCGGTCTTCCACCAGGACCAGCCGCCGTGCCAGGCTCCGTGGATGAGTACGAAGGTCGCCATGACGCAGGACTACATGACCACCACGGAACGCAGGACTTCTCCGCGTTCCATGCTGGCGAAGGCCGCTTCGACGTTGCCGATACCGATGCGTTCGCTGACGAAGGCATCCAGGTCCAGCCGACCCTGGAGGTACAGGTCAATGAGCATTGGGAAATCGCGGGTGGGGAGGCAGTCGCCGTACCACGAGGATTTCAGCGAGCCTCCCCGACCGAAGACCTCGATCAGGGGCAGTTCGATTTTCATCGTGGGATCCGGCACGCCGACCAGGACCACGGTGCCGGCCAGGTCGCGGGCATAGAATGCCTGCTCGTAGGTAGCCGGGTTGCCGACGGCCTCGATGACGACGTTGGCGCCGTTACCGTCCGTCAGGGCGCGGATCGCCTCGACCGGATCGGTGTCAGTTGAATTCACGGTATGGGTAGCGCCCAGTTGGCGGGCCCACTCCAGCTTGCGCTCGTCGATATCAACGCCGATGACGGTGTGGGCGCCGGCCAGGCGGGAGCCGGCGATGGCTGCGTTGCCCACACCTCCGCAGCCGATGACGGCGACGGAGTCCCCGCGGCCGACGTTGCCAGTGTTCATAGCCGCTCCCAGGCCCGCCATCACGCCGCAGCCGATGAGGCCGGCGGCCAACGGGCTGGCGGATGGGTCGACCTTGACCGCTTGCAGGGCATCCACCAGGGTCAGTTCGCAGAAGGCGCCGATGCCAAGGGCGGGCGACAGAGGTGAGCCATCGGTGAGGGTCATTTTCTGCTGCGCGTTGCGGCTGGCGAAGCAATACCACGGCCGACCGCGCAGGCAGGATCGGCAGTTGCCGCAGGGAGCACGCCAGGCCAGGACCACGAAGTCGCCGGGCGCAACGTTGGTCACATCCGTGCCGACCTTTTCGACCACGCCGGCCGCCTCATGGCCCAGCAGGAAGGGGAAGTCGTCGTTGATAGCGCCCTCCCGGTAGTGCAGGTCGGTGTGGCAGACACCGCAGGCCTGCACGCGCACCAGGGCCTCACCCTCGCCCGGGTCCGGCACCAGGATCGGAACCAGCTCCACCGGCGAACCCTTGGCCCGCGAAACGACACCCTGAACTTCGTTGACCGGCATCAGTTTTCCCTCCGAGTGGGCCACACCGAGCAGCCCGCATAGCGGCAGGTATAATGCCTCAACCCGGTGCGGGCGTCAAAGCGGCGGGACGAGCAGAAAGGTTCACACAGCTCCGGCACGGTCAGGACTCGACGTCGCTTCTACACTGACTTGGAGCATCGGGACTTGCGTAGCGGTGATTTGACTCCCCGGGTGCTCTCCCGGATACCGGCCCGGGCGTGCCGAAGCCCCAGAGCGCAAACGGATCACCAAAGCCGAACTTGTGGCAAAGCCGAGGTCGGAGGATCAGCATGGCCAAACGCGTAATAATCGACACGGATCCGGGCGTAGACGATTGCGCGGCGATCCTATTGGCGCTGGCCAGCCCCGAGCTACAGGTTGACGCGCTGACCATAAGCTATGGCAATGGGTCGATGGCGCGATGCTCGTCAAACGCCCGGAAAATCCTGTCGGCGGCCGGACGCGAGGACATACCCGTGTATCCGGGAGCAGAGGGGCCACTGATTCGGCCTCCGACCGCGGGTTGGGCATCGCACATCCACGGCGGCGATGCGTTGGGGGAGGTGACCGGCGCCAGCCCGGATTCTGCAGTTGGCGATAACATCCCTCGACAACGGGCGGCGGTTCAGATTGCTGACAGAGCGCTGGACGCTCCGGGAGAGATAACCGTATTGGCGCTGGGCCGGATGACCAACGTGGCGCTGGCCCTGCGGTTGGCGCCGGAAATCACGGGAGCGCTGGCCGGAGTGGTGGTCATGGGCGGTGCGGTCAGAGTTCCCGGCAACGTCTCGCCTGTAGCCACGGCGAACATCCACGAGGACCCGGAGGCGGCGGCGATACTGTACGACTCGGGTGTGCCTATCATCCAAGTCGGACTGGACGTGTGCGACCGATGCGGATTTTCGAACGAGCAGTTCGAGCGTCTGCGCGCCATTTCCGCACCCGCGGTGCAACTGCTGGTGTCGGCATCGGCCTACACCCAGGCGGCATACCGACGATTGGGGCGTCTGGCGGACGGGGAAGCGGTGCGATACAACGACGTGCCGGCCGTGGCCGCCGCGGTCGATCCGAGCCTGATGACCATGCAACGGTTGCCGGTGGCCGTCGACACGGGAAGCGACCTGACCCGTGGGCAAACGGTGACGGACTGGTACGGTCTGACCGGCCGGGCGCCCAACGTCGACGTGTGCCTCGAAGTGGACGCCGAACGACTGACCGAGATGGTGGTAGAGAGGCTGGTTAGCAACCCGTGGAAGCCCTGACGGTCCGGCCGTAGACGCTCGGCAACAAGAAAGGGCGACCGCGAGGGCCGCCCCTGAATTTCCCGGCGCAGTCTGCGCGCTAACCCAACGCGGCGACGGCCGCCTTGACCTCGGCGTAGTCGGGCTCGTTGACCGGGGCGTCGGCAACCCAGTGGTAGCGGACAACGCCCTGGGCATCGACGATGGTCACGGCGCGCTTGGCGGCGACGTAGCCTTCCATACCGGCCAGGCCGGGCAAGGCGACATCGTACGCGTTGACAACCTCGCGGTTGTAGTCGCTGAGGAAGGTGTAGTTGACGTTGTTGGCGGCCTTCCAGGCGGCCTGCGCGAAGGGCGGGTCCACGGTGATGCCGATAACCTCGGCGTTCATGTTTTCGAACTCGCCGATGCTGTCCCGCAGGGTGCACATTTCAGTGGTGCAAACGCCGGTGAAAGCGCCGGGGAAGAACGCGAGCACCACGTTCTTGCCGCGATAATCGCTGAGGCTGTGGCGGGTGGCGGGGTTTTCGTGCAGGGTGAAATCGGGAGCGGGCTGGCCGACGGTGATAGCCATCAAGGAACCTCCTGGCTGGTGACAAGTAACGTGCGGGGTGGTACGCCGCCGTCAGTCGGAAAATAAGGTCCGGAAAGGCGACGCCAGCATCTTATCATAACCACCCTGAGCCCCATGTTTCCGGGGGCATGCTAAACTGGCGGGCACCTCAATGCGGAGCCATTGCAATGTTTTTCAACTCACGCCGTTCCACGATACACGCCACCCACGGGATGGTCGCGACCAGCCAACCGCTGGCAGCCATGGCCGGCCTCAGGGTCCTGATGGATGGCGGCAACGCCGTCGACGCGGCGGTGGCAACGGCGGCAACGCTGAACGTGGTGGAGCCCATGTCCACCGGGGTCGGCGGCGACGTGTTCGCGCTGATCTGGAAAGCGGCGGACAAAAACGTCCTGGCGCTGAATGGCAGCGGCCGCGCCCCGAAAGCCGCTTCCATCGAGGACCTGCACGCCAAGGGTCGCAGCCGGATGCCAGCATTCGGCCCCCTGTCCATCTCGGTTCCCGGAACCGTGCACGGGTGGGAGGTGCTGCTGGAGAGCGAAGGGACAATGAGCCTGGCCGATGCGCTGGCGCCGGCCATCGACTACGCGGAGAACGGTTTCCCGGTAAGCGACATCATCGGGTTCCAGTGGCAGCAACAGGAAGACAAGCTGGCGGCGTTGCCATCGGGGCAGGAGTTGCTGGTGAACGGGCGCGCCCCGCGCGAAGGCGAGATGATGCGACTGCCGACCCTGGCGGGCACGCTGAGAGCAGTGGCCGAGGGTGGCAGCGAGGCGTTTTACACCGGCCCCATCGCCGCCGTGATGGCGCAGTTTGTTCAGGAGCAGGGCGGTTGGCTCTCGGAGGAAGACCTGGAGTCGCACCACTCCGATTGGGACGAACCGATCAAGACAGACTACCGGGGCGTGACCTGCTGGGAGTGTCCACCCAACGGCCAGGGCATCGTCGCGCTGGAGGCGCTGAATATCGTCGAAGGATTCGACATCGCGGGCATGGGGCCGCAGAGCGCCGAACGCTATCACCACCTGATCGAGGCGACCCGGCTGGGATTTGCCGACGCGTTTGAATACCTGGCCGACCCGCGCTGCGCCGACGTACCCACCGAGATGTGGACGTCCAAGGAGTACGCCAAGGGCCGACGCGGCCTGATCAATCCTGACCAGGCGTTGGACACCGCACCTTACGGCAAGATGGTGCCCGGCAGCGACACCGTGTACATCAGCGTGGTCGATGGCGCTGGGAACGCCTGCTCACTGATCAACAGCGTGTTCGCCAATTTCGGTTCCGGCCTGGTGGTTCCCGGAACGGGCATCGTGATGCACAACCGGGCATCCCTGTTCAACGTCAGGCCCGGACATCCGAATTCGCTCGAAGGCGGCAAGCGGCCCTTCCACACCATCATCCCCGCGATGGCGACCCGGGATAACGAGTTGTGGCTCAGCTACGGTGTCATGGGCGGGTTCATGCAGCCGCAGGGTCACCTGCAGGTAATCAGCAATATGGTGGACTTCGGCATGGACGCGCAGGGAGCCATGGACGCCCTGCGGTTCCAGGTAGCGGGCGATTCGGTGTGGCTGGAAGGTGACGTGGACGACGAAGTCGTCGCAGGGCTGCATCAGCGGGGCCACCGGGTGAACGTGATGCACGGGCCACAGCGGGGCGGCGCCGGCGGCATGGGCGGCGGCCAGGTGATCAGCCGAGACCCTGACTCCGGAGTGCTCAGCGGTGGCAGCGAACCGCGCAAGGACGGAGCCGCCGTCGGCTGGTAATTACTGGGACAGCCACCTGCGGAAACGCTGCCAGGCTCCCTGGGGTTCGGGCTCGATGGGACGCCCGCGCCAGTACTGCTGGCTCCGGTTGCCCATGCGACGGAAGAACATCCACGCGATTGCCGCCGCCATCAGGACCATGCCGGCCAGGGAAAGCCACATAATCCTCGCCAGGAACAGGCCAATGAGGGCCAGCACCCCGCCGGCGATGGCCAGCTTGGTGGGTGAAATGAAGGCCCGGGGCTGACGCGGCCGCGGAGTGAACGGAGACGGCTGGTCGTCCAGGGGCGGTGGAGCGTCAGCCGGCGCGGGAGTGGGTTCGGGCGCGTCGGAATCCAGCTCGTTGAGCAGTTGTTCGATTTCCTGTTCGTAACGGTCTTTCATCTTCTCACCTACCCCCGACTGCAGCGGAACTGGAGATCCGGGTCGGATTATAGCGTGTACTCGCCGCGTAAGTAAGCGTGTCATCCCCGGAGATTTGCTGGGCGGAGCATGAGACGAGTGCATTGTCGGCCACGCCGGAGTCCAAAGCAGCGACGGCGGGATATGCTAGGATATCGACGGCAACGGCAGGGCGGAACTGCCGGCAAAGGAGACACACATCATGGCGAATACCCCGTTGGGGCTGGACATCAGAGCCTGCATTTTTGACGTTTTCGGCACCGTGGTCGACTGGCGGTCGAGCATCACCGAGCAATGCGCGAACATGGGTCGGATCAAGGGGATCGACCGGGACTGGGGCGCCTTCGCGGACACGTGGCGCAGCAAGTACGGCCCTTACATGAACAAGGTCCGGACTGGCGAACTTCCCTGGACCAACCTTGACGCTCTGCACCGTATGTCCCTGGACGAGGTGCTGGAAGAGTTCGAGATCAGCGGGTTGGACGACGACGAGAAGATGGAGGTCACCTACTTCTGGCACAACCTCCGCCCCTGGTCCGACAGCGTACCGGGCCTCTACCGCCTCAAGAACCGGTTCGTCATCGCCCCCATGTCCAACGGCAACATCGCGCTGATGACCAACATGGCCAAAAACGGCGGCATGCCCTGGGACTGCATCCTGGGCGCCGAGGTGGCGCAGCACTACAAGCCTGACCCCGAGAGCTACGGCACCGCGGTCAAGCTGCTGGGTCTGAAGCCCGAGCAGGTGATGATGGTGGCGGCGCACCAGGGGGATCTGCTGGCCTCGGCCAAGGTCGGGTTGCGCACGGGTTTCGTGCCGCGCCCGCGGGAGCACGGACCGGATCGCACGCCGGACCCCACACCGGACCCGTCCTTCAACGTGGTCGCGGACAGTTTCGTGGACCTGGCGGCCAAGCTGGGCGTGTAGTGTTCAACGGGTGAGGTTGATCACGATGCGGGGGCGAATGATCATTCGCCCCTACGTCGTTAAGGGCTCCAGTCCGCAGGCTTCGGCAACCAATTCGTAGGATCGGACGCGGTCTTCGAAGTGGTAGCAGATGCTGACCACGCTCAAGTCAGTCGTCTGGTAGTCCTCGGCCACTTTCTCCAATCCTTCCTTGACCTGCTGGGGATCGCCGTCGACGCAGTTGCGGCTGTACTGCTCGATGAATTGCCATTCGTTGGCGAGGTACTTGTAGTTGGCGGCCAAATCGGGGTGCGGAACCCCTTTGGCCCGGCCGGTCACCGAGCGGAGGCGGCCCAGGTTCCGACTGGAGGCAATGCGGCGAGCCTCTTCCTCGGTGTCGGCGCACAGCACCTGGACGCCCACGTTGACCAAAGGCTTGGGCAGGTACTCCGAAGCCTCAAAATTCTGGCGGTAGGACTCGACGATCTGCGGGCCGTCGGTGGCGCCCATGCCGAAGAAGTGGGCGTAGGCGAAGGGCAGGCCCATCTTGGCGGCCATGAATGCGGATTCATAGCGCGAACCCAGGAGCCAGACCTGAGGGGCCGTCTCGGACTCCTCGGGGGCGGCCAGAACCTCGTTGAAAGGATGATCATCGGGTTGGGTGTCGTTCAGGTAGTTGATGACGTCCCGTACTTGCTGAGGGAAGTGGCGGACATCCTTGGGCATGCTGGGGTAGGCGAGGGCAGCGGCGGTGACCTGGTCGCTTCCGGGCGCGCGGCCTATGCCCAGGTCGATACGATCAGGGTACAGCGAGTCCAGGATCCGGAAGGTTTCCGCCACCTTGAGTGAGCTGTAGTGAGGCAGCATCACGCCGCCGGAACCGACGCGGATGCTCTTGGTATGCGCCGCGATCTGGCCCACCATGACCTCGGGAGCGGTGCCGGCGAAGTTGGGCAGGTTGTGGTGCTCGGCCACCCAATAACGCTGGTAACCCATCTGTTCGGTGGCTACCGCCAGTTGGATGGTTTCTCGAAGAGCGACACCGGCGTTGCTGCCCTCCCGCATCGGCGATTGGTCGACCACGCTCAGTTGCAGTTTTTGGCTCAAGTGATCCCCCTGGGTTGTCGGTGCGTCAGATTCTGCTCAGCAGCGGGGTATCCGACGCCGGCATTTTTTGTATCACGAAGGTTCGTCTTGTCGGCAGGGGCCGGCTGGCATATTATAATAAAGCCCAACGGAGAAAGTAGCGGCCGATAACTCCAGCCACACGGTCCCGGGCAAAAGGCGCCGGTTGCCGACCATACAGGTGCACCGCTTTGCTTTTCGACAAAATAATTAAAGCAAAACCGGGGGTGGGAGATACTCCGACAGCCGGGCTACCGCTCAAAGGCAGCGGCACAAAGTACCTACTTGAACGCATCGTCAAGTGGGTGCTTTTTCTTTTGGCGTCCGTCTCGGTACTGACCACCATCGCCATCGTATCCGTGCTGCTGTTCGAAGGCGTGCGATTCTTCACCTCTGACTTTTATGAACAGCGGCCGACGGAGCGCGTGGCCACCAGCGAAGCCGAAGCGGTGGACGGCACGGCGCCTGGCACTTTGGCCCCCGGGATCGTTCCCAGGGTCGAGGTGCGGGCCACCACCGACTCGTTGATCTACGTGAGTTGGGAAGAGCCCACTGCTGGGCAGGAGGTCACGGGATACGCGGTGTCCGTCCTGCCGATCCTGAACGCGGACCTGTCGGACTGCGCCGACCTGGGATCGGATGAGACATCCTGCGTGATCGCCAACGCCGCGCCGGGCCGGTCGCACAAAGTGACGGTGGCCGCCCTGGCCGGATCAGCCGAGGGAGTGGGCCTGCAAACCCAATCCTTCAGCGTGCCCGAAGAGGTGAAATGGCACCGGTTCCTGACGGACACCAAATGGCGGACGCTATTGGTTCCGAGGTCCTACGGCGTCTGGCCGCTTCTGGTGGGCACCACCATGATCGCCGTGCTGGCGATGGTGGTGGCAGTGCCCCTGGGACTGCTGAGCGCGATCTTCCTGAGCGAGTACGCGCACCCGAGAGTTCGGGCGATCACCAAGCCGATACTGGAGGTGCTGGCCGGTATCCCCACGGTGGTGTACGGGTTCTTCGCGCTGTTCTTCATCACTCCAATCCTGCGCTCATTCACCGACGAGGTTGGAATCTTCAACGCGTTATCCGCCGCCATAGTGATGGGCGTGATGATCATCCCGATGGTCTCCAGCCTCAGCGAGGACGCGATGCGGGCGGTTCCGAACGCGCTGCGGGAAGGAGCCTACGCGCTGGGAGCCACAAAGGTTGAAGTGGCCACCAAGGTGGTGCTGCCCGCCGCCCTCTCGGGCATCGTGGCCGCGTTTATCCTGGCGATGTCCCGGGCGATTGGCGAAACGATGATCGTTTTCATCGCCGCGGGACAAAACGACAGCCTGACTTTCAACCCGCTGGACCCGGTGAACACCATGACCGGCTTCATGGCGACCACCAATTTCAGCGACAACGCAATCCCGGGAACCGCCCAATTCCAGGCGCTGTTCGCCGTGGGCATCACGCTGTTCATTATCACCCTGGGCATGAACCTGCTGAGCCAGTTCGTCGTGTCCAAGTTCCGTGAGGTGTACGAATAATGGCAGCCGGAATTGACCGCAATTACAACCGGCGGCTGGCCCAGCGCAAGCGACGCGCCTCGCTTTTCTACGGCGTTTGCATCGCGGCGGTGATCCTCGCGCTGCTGATGCTGGTCGCGCTACTTTACAGTGTGATCTCAGAGGCCGTGGCGTGGCTCAACCTCGACGGTACTTCGATCAAAACACTGCTGACGGAAATACCGTCCAGCAAGGCGGTGAATTCGGGGCTGTTCCCAGCCATCGTGGGCACCCTGTGGGTCATGGGCATCTGCGTGTTCGTATCCTTCACCGTAGGAGTGTCCGCGGCCATCTATCTTGCGGAGTATTCCGGCGGCAGCCGGCTCGCTGAATTGATCCAGATAAACATACAGAACCTCGCGGCAGTTCCGTCCATCGTGTACGGCATCCTGGGCCTGTCCATCTTCGTGACCTTCTTCGTGGTGGTGGCCCCGGGCACGGACGGGAAAAACGTGACCGCGGCGGGCCTGACCCTGGCCTTGCTGATCATGCCGGTGGTGATTGTGTCCTCGCAAGAAGCGATACGGGCCGTGCCACCGTCGATACGGGAAGGCGGGTACGCGCTGGGCGGCACCAGGTGGCAGGTGATCTGGCGACTGGTGTTGCCGCAGGCCATGCCAGGCATCCTGACCGGAATCATCCTGGCGGTGAGCCGCGCGATGGGAGAGGCGGCGCCACTCGTCATCATGGGCGCGCTGTCATTCGTACCGTTCGCTCCGTCCAGCCCGTTGGACCGTTTCACAGTGCTGCCGATTCAGATCTACGTCTGGATATCCAAGCCACAGGAGGAGTTCCACCACCTGGCGGCAGCGGGGATCGTCGTGCTGATGATCATGCTGTTGGGCATGAACGCGTTCGCAATCATCCTGCGAAACCGGCTACAGAAGAACCTACGGGGGTAAACCAGAATGGCTGCAACCTCAGCGGCAACCCGTCCCGCCGTACGCGCCATCAACGTGGGAGTACACTACGGCTCCAACAAGGTGATTGAAGGCGTGACCATGGACATGCCGGAGAACGAGATCACGGCGATCATCGGGCCGAGCGGCGCCGGCAAGAGCACTATACTGCGCTGCATCAACCGGATGAACGACCTGATCGAAATCTTCCGCATGGAAGGCGAGATGTGGTTCGGGGATTTCAACCTTTACGCTCCGGAGTCGGATCCCACTCAAATCCGGTATCGTATCGGAATGGTGTTCCAACGGCCGAACCCTTTCCCGAAGTCGATCTACGACAACATCGCCTTTGGTCCACGGATCAACGGGTTCAAGGGAAACATGGACGATTTGGTGGAGCAGTCGCTGCAGGGCGCCGCGTTGTGGGACGAAGTTAAGGATCGGCTGAAGGAGTCGGCGCTTTCGCTGTCGGGCGGGCAGCAGCAGCGGCTGTGCATTGCCCGGGCGCTGGCAGTGGAACCCAGCGTGATCCTCATGGACGAACCCTGCTCGGCCCTGGACCCGATCGCCACATTGGCCATCGAAGAACTGATGCAGGAACTCAAAAAAACCTATAGCATCGTGATCGTGACGCACAACATGCAGCAGGCCGGCCGGGTGTCCGACAAAACGGCCTTCCTGATGCCGGACGAAAATCGCGTGGCGCACCTCATCGAATTCGGCGACACGCGTACCCTGTTCACCAACCCCAGCGACGAGCGTACCGAGGCATATATCACCGGCCGTTTTGGCTAACCACCAGGGTGAAAGCCCGGCGGTTTGAGGTTCACCCAAAGGGGGTGTCAAATGCTGAGATCAGATTATGAACGCGATCTGTTGAGCTTGCAGGCCGACCTTGGGGAAATGGCAACGCACGTCGAGCAGGCGACCCGCCGCGCCCTCAACGCGCTGGAAAACCAGGACCTCGAGCTGGCGCAGCAGATCATCGACGAGGATGACCATATCGACCGGCTGCAGGACGCCCTGGAAGACAAGTGCGTTACGCTGATGGCGACGCAGCAGCCGATGGCCATCGACCTGCGGGCATTGATGTCGGCGGTCCACATCGGGGTGGAGCTGGAGCGGATGGGGGACTACGCCGAAGGCATCGCCAAGATCTGCCTGAGGATCGGCAACCAGCCTCTGCTCAAGCCGCTGATTGACATCCCCAGGATGGCGGACCTAGCGCTGACCATGCTCGACGAGAGCCTCCAGTCGCATGCCACCCGGGATGAATGGCTGGCGCGCAAGGTGTGCCAGAATGACGATGCCGTCGATGATCTGTACGACCAGATTTACCGCGAACTGCTGACGTACATGCTGCAGGACCCGCGCAATATCGAGCGGGCCACCTACCTGCTTTGGGTTGCCCACGACCTGGAAAGAATTGCCGACCGGGCCACCAACATCGCGGAGCGGGTGATGTGGCTGGTATCGGGACACACGGTGGGGACTGGCAGCATGAAATCGGACCGTTCGTTGCGCTGATCAATGCGAGCCCACAACGCCGGAAATCCACCCAACTTGGCTAAATTTCCGTCGTTGACAATTCCCGACCTCGACTGTATAGTTTTCGCAAATGCATAGTACTTGCAAATCCATTTGCATCTGCACATGTACCTGTCCCCCGACAACGGGGGCGGGAAAAACCTGATTACCAACTACAGGTTCGCACCTGCGCCCACCGATTTTGCCGCACGGCAACGGTGGGTTTTTTATTGCCAGAGTTCTGAGGAGGACACCTTGACCAGCCAAGCGCAAGTTCCCAGCCAGGAAGACATCCACGAGTCCAGTTTGCGGCTGGCGGCTGACGCGCCCGCGATTATCCCGTTCCTGGAGGACGAGATACAGCGATTTGACGCGGAGGTCGACCGGTTCCGCACGGGAGAATTGGACAACACCGTGTTCACGCCCTTCCGCCTGCGCCAGGGAGTGTACGGGCAGCGGCAAGCCGACGTGCAGATGATCCGGGTCAAACTGCCGGGCGGCATCGTATCGGCGGACATGCTCGACTGCTTCGGCGACGTAACCGAGAAATACGCGCCGTTGCAGAAGGGGCACATCACCACGCGGGAAAACATCCAGATCCACCACATACCACTGGAGCAGACGTCGGAAGTTCTGCGCATCCTGGGCAACGTGGGTTTGTCGAGCCGCGAAGCGTGCGGGAACACCGTGCGGAACGTGGTGGGGCCCCCCACAGCCGGCGTGAGCCCTGAGGAAGTTTTCGATCCCACGCCCTATTTGACGGCCTATGTCCGTTTCGGCGTACGCCATCCCATCACGCAGAACTTCCCCCGCAAGTTCAAGTCGGCGTTCACCGGCAACGACCAGCGTGACGAAGTTGCGGCGGCGATCCAGGACCTCACCTTCGTGTCCCGGTTCAAGGAAGTGGACGGCGAGCAGCGCAAGGGCTTCAAGGTCTACTGTGGCGGCGGCACGTCGATCATGCCGCGACTGGCCAAGCCGCTGTACGAGTGGGTGTCGGAAGACGACTACCTCCGCGTGGCGCTGGCGGTCTGGACGGTATTCAACAACGCCGACATTCTGCGCAAGAACCGCATGATGGCACGCCTGAAGGTGCTGATCGACAAGATCGGCCTGGACGAATTTCGGGCCATGGTGGACGCTGAACTGGCGAACATCGGGCCGATCGATTTCCGACCGCTGATGACCGCCGAGGAGATCCAGCACGAAGAGCCGCCGGCACAACCGTCGACTGGGAACGGCGACCACAGCGAACCTGAATACCAGGCCTGGATACAGGCCAACGTGGAGCCGCAGCGACAGGATGGCTACCACGTCGCCCACATCAAAATAGTGCGCGGCGACCTTACGCCCGAGCAGTTTCATGGGCTGGCCGACATTGTGCGGAAGTACACCGGCGGCAAGGCACGGTCGACGCAGGAGCAGAACCTCGTGCTGCGATGGATCCCAACGGGTTACCTGTACGACGTGTGGCAGGCGCTGAAGGCGTTGGACCTGGCGGAAGCCGGACATGCGCACATCAGCAACGTTGTGTCGTGCCCGGGGACCGACAGTTGCAAACTGGGGATCACCGCTTCCATGGGTCTGGCGAAGGCGTTGCGCGACGAGATGGCGGACTGGAACGGCCTCTCCGAGGACAAGGGCGTGGGCGACATCCGCATCAAGATGAGTGGCTGCCCGAACGGCTGCGGCCTGCATCACATCGCCAACATCGGCTTCCACGGAGCCGCCGTCAAGGGAGCGGAAGGACAGCAGATTCCGGCTTATGAACTGTTCCTGGGCGGCAATTACGGCGACAACCAGGTCGAAGATTCCCGCATCGGCACCCGCGTGCCGCGGGTCAAGGTGCCGGCCAAACTGGTTCCATCGGTGTTAAAAGACATCGTTAGTTATTACAAAGACAATCGCTCCAACGATGCCGAACGGTTCAACGACTTCCTGGACCGGGTTGGTCTTGAGGAGATGACCGCGGTGGCTGCCAAGGCCCAGGAGATCGGCCACGAGGCCGAAGGCGGCGGCGAGATGTACTTCGACTGGGAGCGGGACAACCAGTACGTGCTGGAGCGGGGCGAAGGCGAGTGCGCCGTTTAGCGGCGTCCCGGCATCGCAATGGCCAAGGCATCACTGAACGGTAGAGTGCTGGCCTTCGTCGAGGCGCGGATGCCCGATGAAATGGCCAGCCTCATCCGGCGGCACGGAGGCGTGCCGGTCGGAGCGCCGGTCATGCAGGAACATTACCTGCAGGATAGCCCGCAAGTGCAGCGGGCTATCCTTGACGTTTGCGAGGGGCGCGTCGACACCGCCATCTTCCTGACCGGCGTCGGCGCCAGCGCGATGATGGGCATCGCGGATGGCATGAGCAAACTGGCGGAGTTCGAAGCGGCGCTGCGCGAGATCACGGTGGTGGCCCGCAGCCCGAAACCGGGACGTATCCTGCGCCGCCACAAGATACCCATCGACATCATGCCGCCGGAGCCGTACACCTCGAGCGACCTAATTTCCGCCATGCAGGATCTGGAACTCGAAAGCAAGCGGGTGATTTTCCAGCGCTACGGCGGCCCGGACTCCGAACTCCCCACCTACCTCAGGGCGCAGGGAGCAAACTACGAAGAGTTGACCCTGTACGACTGGGGCATGCCCGATGATACCGCGCCGGTGGTGGACCTGATCGACCGCATGGCGCAGGGCGAGGTCGACGCTCTTGCCTTCACCAGCCGGCCCCAAGTGCCAAACCTGATGAACATTGCCGCCAGCGCCGGGCGTGAAGAGTCGCTACGGGCAAGCCTCGGCGCAACCGTGACAGTGGCCTCGGTGGGCCCGGTATGCACCCGCAAGTTGCAGGAACTCGGCATCGGGGTGGACGTGGAGCCGGAGCACCCGCACATGGGCAACCTGGTGATGGCCGTGGCGGAGTATTTCGGCGACGACGCCTAGTATTTGAACTCCTCGCGCACGGGACTGAATATGTCCAGCGCGACGGCTTTGGTCCCCTGGCCCTGAGCGTAGTGCTCAACATCGCCGGGGATGATGTACATGTCGCCGGGCTTGAGGACATGCACCTCGCCTCCGATGCCCATCTCAAGTTCGCCCTCGACGATGATGCCGCCCTGCTCATGGGGGTGAGTGTGCAGCGGCACCAGGGCGCCGGCCTCAACCTCCACCAGGGAGAAAAGCATCTGGGCGCCCCAGAAGGTGCGGGTACGGGCGCCCTCGGCGAGTTCTTTATAGCCACGGCCCTCGGGGCTGAGGAAGTAGTCGCTCATCGTGTGATCTCCTTGTTGCGCGGGTTCAATCGAACCCCAGTCGTTTTTCCTTGAGGCTGGTGAACCGTCCGCCGTGCCCAATCACCAGATGATCCAGCAGCTCGATGTCCATCAATTTACCGGCGGCGGCCAGGTCGCGGGTCACGGAGATGTCCTCCGGGCTGGGCGTGGGGTCGCCGGACGGGTGGTTGTGGGCAACGATAATGGACGGAGCATTCTCCCGTATGGCGGGCCGCAGGACCTCGGCCGGCCGCACCGCGCTGCTGTTCACCGTGCCTATATAGATTGTACGGCGGGCCACAACCTGATTCCTGGTGTTGAGCAGCAGCACGACCAGATGTTCCTGCACCTGTGGCTCCATTTCGGCAATGAGCAGGCTGGCCGCGTCCTGAGGACAGGATATCTGTGCGCGTTCCTCCGGGGCAAGCGAAGCGATACGGCGGCCGAGTTCCAGCGCGGCCATGATCTCGCTGGTCTTGGCGTGATTCAGTCCACGCTGTTTACACAACTCGGCGTATCCGGCGCGCGCCAACCCGGCGAGGCCATCGAACTCGCCGAGAATGCGCATGGCGACGTTGATCGCGTTTTCGCCGGCGACACCCGAGCGCAACAGAATAGCGACCAACTCGGCGTTGTTCAGGTAACGCGGGCCGTGCTCGCGCAGACGCTCCCGAGGGCGCTCGCACGGTGGAAGGTCCAGTATGGTCGGCTGGTAAGAGACCGCGGCGTCGCGCCGGGATGAGACGTGCTCATCCACGTGATTTGCCTCAGGTTCCGCTGCGGTATCGACCGCACCCAGGTCCGGCACAGAGAGGCTGATGGGCGCACCGGCAATTATGCGCTCGAGTTCGGCGCGGAAGGCATCGAGGTCGGCAGGTTCTGCCGGTGGTCCGGCAACAGTCATCGTCGACTCCGTTGGTCAATATTGTCGCGGCCAGTCTAAATGCAAACCACACGGGCGCGCCATGGGTCGGTGTCAGCAATCAATGGGATGGATCGGCCGACGATTGCGCCCAGACCCATGCCACTTATCCGAGGTGTGAGCGACCGATCTTGCGGTACACGCGTACCGCGTTCGCCGACAGCGTGGATACGACGCTGCTGGTGCTGAACGCCCGAGGTCGATCGGGGAGGAACTCCTCCGCATGAAGGTCTTCGACCGCCGCGAGGGTGCGCGCAAGGCCGACCTCGATGGTGCGCCGGCTGGTCCCATCGCTGAGATCGAGGCTGCCGCAAGTGAAAATCGGCCCGATCAGGCAGCTCAGCATGACCCGACGATATTCGCGCCAGCAGTCCTCAAACGGGTAACCCTGGACCCCCGCAGCAACGATGGCATCGTGGTATTCCGCGACGGTATCGAGTTCAATCGCGCGACGGGTCTCAGGCGTGACGCTCGTGGACAGGAAATAGGTGATGTCGCGCAGACCGGAATGTATGCCGCAGTTTTGCCAATCGATCGCCACGACGTCATCCGTACCCGGTGCGCCGAAAAAGAGGTTGTCCAATCTGAAATCGCCATGCGTGAAAGTCCTGGGTCCACGCGATATTTGGGCCAGGTGATCGGCAATCCGGGACCCATACATCTCGGCGAGACGACGGGTTTCGGGAGTGAACAGGTGCCCGAACCGATCAAGGGCGGGCGCCAAGTTGAACACATACCCGAACTGGGTGAGGCGTCGGTATTTTTCGGTGTAATCCGGAATACCTGACAAAACGGACTGGTTGAAGTTATTCCAGTAGCGGCCGTGCATCCTGGCGACCGAGCGCACGGCGGAGATTGCCTGGGATAGGCTGGCCCCGTCCGCCTGCGAAGGCGAATGCATGCCCGCCAGGTCTTCCAAAACCATCACGAACCGGTGGCTGTAGGGGGCGAACTCCGCGAATAACAACTCCGGAGAGCGGATAACTGCCGATTGGCCGATTCGCCGGTAGAAGTCGTACTCCCGGCGATACAGTTTGAGGAGCCGTGCGAGCCGGAACGTTTTGCGATCCTGACTGTGTAGTTTGACGATGACGCTGCGCGGCTGCTGTGTAGCAACTGACGACCATGCCAGGCGGCAACGCATGACTGTACCGAACAAACCGCGGCCGGAACCAACGGGTTCGACCCGAACGGCTCGCAACTGCGAAGGATCGAAGCCGGCCGAGCGTGCCAACGCCTGCTGGAGCCAGTCGACCGTTATGTCGTGTGGACCGGCGGGTATGGCAGGACCGGCAGCCATTACGGTTATCCGCGCTGCCGCTGCATCGCCTATGGAAAGGCGCCGCCGGGCAAAAACTCCGCAGCGTCCAGGTCATCGATGGCCGCGAGCGTGCGGGTCAGAAAGGCGTCGGCTAATTGCCGACCCCGGGCGTCACTGAAATCCAGTTGCCCTCCGGCAACTATGGGGGTCAGGAAGCAGCTGAGCATATTCTGCCGGTAGCTGTTCCAGCATTCTTCGGCTGAAAAATCCGTCACCCCCATGCTCCGCACGATTTCGTGGTACTCGGCTACCGCCTCGGCCTCAACCTCACGCCGGACTTCGACGGGAACGCTCGAGGAAAGAAAGTAGGCTACGTCGTACAGCCCGCTGCGCACCCCGCACACCTGCCAGTCAACGACGGCGAAATCATCGCCGCCGTCGGCGCTGAAAAACATATTGTCCAGCCTGAAATCGCCGTGGCAGAAGGTGAGCGGGCCAGCAACGACCGCGTCCATGTGCTCGCCGAGACGATCCCCGAACTCCTCGGCCAAACGCTTCATCCGGTGGGAGAACAGACTTCCAAAGCGTTCGAAAGCCACCGCCAGGCTGGCTTGATACACGCGCCGAAGGCGAATCGTGCGCTCCGGGTTTGCAGCATCGTTGAATCGGGAAACCGGCGGCCGATCTACCCGGTTCCAATAGGCTCCGTGCATACGGGCGATGGCCCGCAGCGCCGTTTTTGCCTGCGCTGCGCTGGCTCCTGCGACCTGATCCACGCTGGCCATGCCGCGCAGGTCCTCGAGCACCAGGACGAACCTATGGTCACGGTCATCGAAATCACCGTGGAGCAACGCGGGTGAATGTATCGGCGCCTGAAGCGCCATCCGTCGGTAGAATACGTACTCGCGCTCGTATAACCGCAACAGGCGAGCAGTTTGAACGGTTTCCGGGTGTGCGCTGTGCAGCTTGACGATCACCGATCGTGGGATGCCAGCGGAATCGTCCGAGTGGGACAGATGACAGCGCAGGATGGTTCCCACCAACCCCACGCCGGCGCCGATGTTTTCGACGGATACGGCCTCGATGCTGTCCGCGCCAGTCAGGCCCCCGGCCGCCAATGCCTGCCGCATCCAGTCAACGGTTATGTCGCGTTCGCTATCGGGTATCGCAAGTCGGCTTGCCATGAATCAATTGTATGGTGCCAGGTTGGCGATCAGGAGCAGGTTGGTAGGATGTGTTTGGCCGTGTCCAGACAGAAACGTGGGGGCGAATGATTGTTCGCCCCCACAATGCCAATCTTGGATGCGGCCAATTGCGCTAGTCGAAGCGGAACTTGGAGAAGGTTCCCTCCTCCTTGGTGATGAACTCGAGCAGGGCCGGTCGGCCGTCGGCGTTGGCCTGCATGGCGCGCTCCATGGCCGGCTTGATCTCGTCCGGCTCAGTGATTTGCTCGGCATAGGCGCCCAGAGCCAGGGCGACCCGGTAGAAGTCGCCGCTGAGGTCCTTCAGGCCGTAGCGTTCCACGGCCGTGGGGATGCGGCTGTCGGGGTAGATTGCCATGGTGGAGTTGTTCATCACCACCGTCGTGATGGGAATGTTGGCGCGGACCGCGGTCTCGACGTCCAAGCCCACCATGCCGAAAGCGGCATCGCCCATGAAGTTGATCACCATCTTCTCCGGGGCGGCCATCTTGGCGCCCATGGCGAGGCCGAGGCTGTAACCCAGCTGGGTGGACTTGCCCCATCCAATGAAACTTCGGGGAGCACGGGCTTCCCAGAAGGGGGACACCTGCTCGCGTGGACTGCCCGATTCGTGCGTGACGATGGTGTTGTCTAGGTCGACGGTGTGCATGATGTCCCAGACCACGCGGTAGGGGTTCAAGGGGACCTCATCGCTGGTGAGGCGGGGCAGCCACTCGGCCATCCACGCCTCGCGGCTGGCGGTGATCTCGTCGGCCAGGTCCTGGTTTGGCGCCTGCTGCTGCGCACCCTGGCCCTTCAACTCGTCGATGAACTGCCGCAGGGCCAGCTTGGCATCGCCGAGGATGGGGTAATCGGTGCGGTGGTCCTTGTTGATGTCGCCCTCACCGTTGGTGAGGTGGATCAGGGTCTTGCCAGCCGGCATGGGAACCGTAAAGCCGCTCTTGGTGAAGCTAACGCCAACGCCAAACACCACGTCGGCGTTGGTGAGGAAACGGTGCACCTGACCGGTCTGGCTGGAACCGCCAATGCCCAGGGACAGGGGGTGGTTCTCCGGGAAGGCGCTCTTGCCCTCCAGGGTGGTCATCACCGGAATCTGCAGGAACTCGGCCAGCTCCATCAGCTCGTCAGTGGCTTCCGCGTAGAGGACACCCTGTCCGGCGTGGATCACCGGGCGACGGGCAGCGAGCAGGGCGCGGACACCCCGGGTGATCGCCGCCGGGTCGGCGGCGACACGCATCTTCATCGGCGGGACGTAGTCGAAGTCCTCCTCGCTGATCTGATCGGACACCAGATCGGACGGGATTTCCAGCAGGACGGGGCCGGGCTTGCCGGACCTGAGCTTGGTGTACGCCTGGCGGAAGAGTTCCGGAACCCGATCGGCGAAGTTTACGTGAGCCGCCCATTTCGTGATGGTCGAGTAAGCCTGAACGGGATGGAAGTTAGGTTCCACGCCGAGACGATTGCGCGCGACGCCGGCCGGCAACACGAGGATGGGCACGGAGTCGGCGTAAGCCTGAGCGACGCCGCCGAAGGAGTTCTCAGCGCCGGGGCCGTTCTGGGCGAGGAAGATGCCAATCTTATTGCCGTTGGTGATCCGGGAAAAGCCGTCGGCCATGTGCACGCCGGTGCGTTCCTGCCGACAGACGACGGGGCGGATGCCGGCGATTGCCGCCGCCTCGATGAGCGGGTTGGACGGCATGACGGCGATCCAGTCCACACCTTCCATCTTCAATACGTTAGCTACAGCGGTGACTCCGTCCACAATGGGGTTCCTCCAATGTTGGTGCTTGCACGAATGTGCAGGATTTCAAGATAGCGGTTCAGCCGATTTCGGCCAGGAAACCGTCCAGGGCAGCGTTGAATTCCTCCGGCTTTTCCACCATCGGGAAATGGCCGGCGTCTTTCATTTTGATGAGCTTTGATCCGGGGACAGCACGATGGATCTCTTCCTCGTAATCGCCGGTAGCCAGGGGATCGTCAACGCCCTGGACCAGCATCAGGGGAGCTTTGAGGGCGTGGATCCGGTCACGCACGTCGAAACGGTCGATGACCACGAGGTCCGCATGCTGGGCCACCGGTCCCACCTCGCGGTGCCGCTGCAACAGGCGGGCGCGGAGGTCGGGCTCGATGAAGTGCATGATGCCATCCATCATGCCCAGCCACTTCTCGTGGGTCGCCTCATCCTCGGCGGCGTCCAGGCGAAACTGCAGGTCCTGGGGACGTCGCACTTTGGGACGCATTGCAATGGTCATGAGGGACAGGCCCTTGACCTCTTCGGGGTAGTCCAGGGCATATTGCAAGGCGACACACGCGCCCAGGGTGAAGCCACTCAGCACCAGGTCCTGGTGGTGTCCGCGGGCGTGCAACCAGCCGCGCAGCCACTCGGTGTAGCGTTCTACACTGCTGCACGGGGCGCCATCCAGATGGCCGGGCAGGTTCGGAGCCAGGCTGTTCGGGTAATGGTAAAGCTGGTTGATATAGGAATCGGCGCAACCACCAGCGCCGGGGCCATGGATGAAAACAAGCTGGGTCATGCAAACCTGCTGAAGACGGCCCTGTGGGCCGGGTGCCGGCATTCTAGGGTGCGGCGGCTATGGGGTCAAGGCGACGGATTGCGGTTCAACTGCCTGACCAACCGGTAACGCGTTCCGGCGTGATCCGTATGACCGGGTTGCCATCCAGCGGCATCTCGCGATATTGGGGGTACTTGTCACGGAGCATGGCGATGACCGCGGGCGGGTCGGGGCCGTCTTCGACCAACTCGGCCCGACCCTGAACCAGCAGATACCAGAGCCGGGTCCAGTCCTCGTCGTAGTGGTCAATGACCAACGAGACCTGCGGATTCGTGCGAATGTTGCGCACGCGACGGAGGCCAGTCAGGCTGCCGCGCTTGGGCTTGGCGTCGAGGACGGAGTAGATGTGCTGGCCATCGTACGCGAAGCAGACCGGGATGACATGAGGGCGGCCGTTGGCATCAGCGGTGGCCAGATGTCCGACCGGGGTTTCAGATAGGCGAGCCGCCTGCTGAGGTGTCAGGCTAACCACGGGTTGCCTCCGGCCCACGAAGGTTTGCCATGATGCGGGGGATGCGATCCAGCAGGTCGCTGGCGACCACGCCGGCGTCGCCGTACTCGGAACGAGCCTGCTCGCCTGCCGTGCCGTGGAGGAAGCCTCCCAGCCGCGCCGCGTCGTACGGCGGGACGCCCTGGGCCAATAGCCCGCCGATGATTCCGGTGAGCACGTCGCCGGTGCCGCCGGCGGCCAGCGCTGGATTGGCGAAGGGCAGGATGCAGCGTTGTCCGTCCGGACCAGCGACGACGGTGTGCGCGCCCTTAAGCAGGACCGTCTGTCGCCAGGACGCTGCCGATTGACTTGCGGCGCCAATGCGATCGGCCTGCACCTGAGGGGTCGACATCCCGGTGAGGGTCGCCATCTCACCCGGGTGTGGCGTGAGCACAGCGGGAGCGCGCAGCCGGTACTCCCAGTTGGAGCAACGGGAAAGGTTGTTCAATCCGTCGGCGTCAATGACCATGGGCAGGGACGGGGCGTCTCCGCCGCCCAACAGAAGACGAGCCATTAGGGTTGTGGTGCCACTCGACCAACCCAGACCGCAGCCCACCGCCAGCGCCGAGTAGTTGTCGATGCGTTCACGTATCAGGTCGGCGGCGGAAGGATCAATGCGTCCGTCGCTGTCTTCGGGCAGCGGCAAATGGATGGTTTCGGTGAGTCTGGAGGCCGCGATCCGGTACACCGATTCGGGAGCGGCGAGAGTCACGAGGCCCGCGCCCGCGCGATGGGCTCCCCGGGCGGCCAGAGAAGCGGCGCCGACAAAATTGCGGGAACCGGCAACGATCAACAGATGACCGAAGGTACCCTTGTGGGAAGTCAGGCGCCTGGCCGGAACCAGGGCGCGGGCCGATTCCGGGGTCATCCATTCGGTGGACAGATCCGCATCTGCTGACGAGGATACTTCGTCGGGCAGGCCGATGCCGAGCACAGTTATCCGTCCGGCGCAGCCGGCGCCGGGGAAGTTGGCGATCCCGTACTTGGGATGGCACAGGGCCAGGGTTTCATCGGCGATGATCGTGCGCGGGTCGGCGTCCCCGGTGTCGGGGTTGACGCCGGTGGGCAGGTCCACGGCGATGACCGGGAGATCGGGCCGACCCGAGCGGATGTCATTGACCCGAGAGGCGACATCTCCGACAACTCCGTCCAGAGGACGATAGCGGCCGGCCCCAAGGATCGCATCGACGACCGAGTCACAACGGCGCAGCAAACCGCCGAGGTTGGACAATCCGTCATCATCTGCCGAACCATTTACCGCGATACCGTAAGCCAGGGCATCGGTCATCTTGGGGTCATCCACCGGGCGTCCGCGCACGACATAGCAACACACGTCGGCGCCCCAACGCGCCAGGTGCCGGGCGAGTACCAGGCCATCCGCACCGTTGTTGCCGGGTCCGACCAGGACGACGACGCGACGGCCGGCCGCGCCGCCAATGAGGTCACGAATGCGCCGGGCGCAGGCCAAACCGGCGTTTTCCATCAGGGTGTCGGTGCTAACACCGGCAACTTCTGAGGCAGCCTCCAGGGCCTGCATCTCGGCGACGGTTACGACCTTGACGGTCATGGCGCGTCACTCCGCCCGGGGAGCCAGGTCGTCGCCCCAGAGCGTTGCCGCGGCGGCTTCCAATGATTCCGGGGTGTCGGGACGGACCGCCACCGCAACCACCGTGGCAAACCCGCGGGAATGAGAGAGGCTGATGGCGATTTCAGTAACGCCCAATCGTTCGGCGCGACGGCGGGCCCGACCGTGGAGTCGCGCGCTGGGCGCGCCGCTGGGGGCGCGGACAACCTCGACGTCACGCCAGCCGACGCCACGAAAACCGGTGCCCAGGGACTTCATGACGGCCTCTTTCGCGGCGAAACGCGCCGCCAAGTTGGGCGCGCGGCCTCGGCAGTAGGCGATCTCCCCAGGAGTGAAAACGCGACGCAGGAACCGCTCCCCGTACCGGTCCAGTACACTGGCCACGCGATCGATTTCTATGAAGTCTACGCCGGTGGAGAGCATGGGCGATCACCGGCCCGGCAGAATCAATCTCCGCCGTGGCCTCCGATGTGCAGGTCGCCGAGAATGTGGGAAACCGAGTAGGTCCGATTGAGGACGTAAAAATGGATGCCCGGCACGCCGTTGGCCCACAGGTCTTCAGCCTGACGGGTGGCGTGTTCGATGCCGATTTCGCGCACGGCCCGATTGTCTTCGGAGAAGCGCTCGAGGCGAGCGTCCAATTGGGACGGGATCGTCGCGCCGCAAAGCGACGTGAAGCGCCGAATCTGCGGAGTGCTCAAGATGGGCAGCACGCCAGGGATGATCGGGATGGTAATCCCGGCATCCGAAGCTCGGTCCAGTAGATCATAGAAATGACTGTTGTCGTAAAAAAGCTGGGTGATGAGAAAGTCCGCGCCGAGGTCCTGCTTCAAGCGGGCGTAGGAGATATCCTTTTCCAGGCTGATTGATTCGGTGTGGCCTTCCGGGTAGCAGGCTCCGGCGATCCCAAAATCGAAATTGGCGCCGATGTGCTGGATCAGTTCAGTGGCGTGGGCGAATTCGTCCTCACCCGGCGATTGGTCATCGGATCCTGGCGGACGATCACCACGGAGGGCGATGACGTTATCGATGCCAGCCGTCTGGAGACGTTGGAGCACACCGTGAACTTCTTCCCGGCTTTGGGCGACGCAGGTCAGGTGGGCCATTACTTCCATGTCGCCACGCTGCTTGAGGCTCATGGTGATCTCTTCAGTAAATGCCCGGGTGCCACCTCCGGCACCATACGTGACGGACACGAAGTCGGGCGAGAATCGCTGCAGGCGATTGGCGACGTCCACGACGCCCGGGACGCCGTCGGCTTCCCGTGGCGGGAAGAACTCGAAGGAAATGGTTCTGCGGTTGCTGAGGATGTCCTTGATTTTCAAACTAATAAATCCAAAACGGCCAACCTAGAAATAGGCAGCTAAAGTACGGTGATGGAAGCGTTACGGCGGCAAAGCTTCAGAATTCAGGATGCCGCTTTTCCTTGAACGCCTGAATACCCTCACGGGGGTGGCTCGACGTGGCGAACACGTGGGTGAAAGTCGCGCCTTCCAGGGCGACGCCATCCTTGAGGGCCAGGTCCTGGCTCCGCTTGGCCAGGGATTTCATTAGGCTCAAGCCCACCCTGCTCTTGGCCCGCAGACCTTCGAGGATAGATTCCAACTCGTCCTCGAGGGATTCCGAAGGAGCCGAACGGAGTGCCAGACCCCATTCAACGGCTTCTTTGCCCGACAGCCAACGGCCCGTGGTCAGCAGTTCCATGGCTCTGGGCATGCCAACCCGTCGCGGCAGTCGCTGGGTGGAGCCTCCGCCCGGAATCAACCCGAAATTCGCGTGCTGGTCACCGATGCGGGCGTCCTCGGCAACGACGGCCATGTCACAGGCCATCATCAGTTCCATGCCGCCGGCCAGGGCGTAGCCATGCACGACGGCGATGGTCGGGACGGGCATCGCCTCCAGGGCGAAGAACGCGTCGTTAAGGGCTGTCACGTAGTCTGGCAACAGGGAGAGGTCCTCGAATACCTGATCGAAGTACAGCAGGTCGGCGCCCGCGCAGAAGCCGCGGCCCTCACCTCGAACCACCATCGCCTTGACGGAGGTATCGTCGCTGACAGCGGCGACGGCGTCGGAAAACTCGGCGAGCAGGTCAGGGCTGAGCGCGTTGAGTGCGTCCGGGCGGTTGAGGCAGAGCGTGGCGACACGGTCTCCCACCGAAAGCGTAATATTGCTATACTCCATTCGTTCTCCTGCCTCGGCCATACGGTTCCCAGAACCATCGGCGCCCATACTATACCAGACCCATTATCACGTCATTGATGATCAGTCCGGTCACGGCCCGCTTGCGGGTAAGGGTTCAACCCAATGCCGCTCGGGCGGAGATTTCAGGGTGGCATGACGGCGCGCTGAGGGTGCGGACCACCGCCTCCCCGGTTCGCGGCAAGGCCAATCGGGCGGTGGCGGAGATGCTGGCCCGCGCCATCGGCATCCCTAGAATCGGCGTCAGCGTCGTGCGGGGCCACGGCGTCCGGGAAAAGATGATGGAAATAGTGGGTATCGACGAATTGGAAATGCTGCGCCGCCTGGATGAGCACATAGCACTCCATACACGGGCGGCCGCCCCCACCAACGACAGATAGATTAGCCAGAACACGGAGCGACCCATGCAAGACAACTTTCGGAACTTCAGCTGGATTTTGCCCGGCGCGCTGGCTGGAGCCATGGGGCCGACTGAACGCCGGCATCTCATCTACTTAGAGCTCAACGACGTCACCGCCATTGTGCGGATGGAAGAGCAGACGATTTCGGCGGAGCCGTGGGGCTTCTACGAATTGTTCGAACCGGTCCCGGATTTCGAAGCTCCCTCAGTGGAGCAGATCGACCGCATCGTCACCTTCACGGAGCAGCAGATCGAGACCTGGGAGCGGCCCACGGTGGTAACGTGCGCGGCCGGGATCGGCCGGACGGGAACGATCCTGGCGTCCTACCTGGTGAACACCGGTTGGGAAGCCGATGAGGCAATTGATTACATCCGGCAACTGCGACCCGGATCGATACAGACCGCATCCCAGGAAGAGGCGGTCCGAGAGTATGCGGTGTTCGTGAAGGACCGCAACGACAACATGCCCCGGCGGTACCGCTGATCGAACGCACGGCGGCAGGTTTGCGCATGCAAACGGGGTCCGCGTTCTGGACGCGGACCCCGTTCAATTTAACCGGCGCCGTTACGGACTATGCGGCCAGCAACTCGTCGGATTCCGGCGTTGTGGGCCGGCCGGCCGGGCCCGACTGGATCATCGGAGTGGGATCGGCGTGGATTTCCCGACTGCACTGCAGGCACTGGCGGTATTCGCCGTAGATGTCGCGGACCTGGCGCACGTCGCCGCCGCAATGGGGGCAGCAGCCCAGATCCATGCGCCGGCGGCGTACGCCCAGAACATATCCTTCCCGGTTCAGTGTGCTCTCCATCATCTCATCTCCTTGACCCAACGGTATGCGGTGACCAGCGGTCGTAGGTGTGCGTACTCGGTTGCGGGTGGTTCGGTGCACGGTTGTCGCTACGGTCGAGATGCGGTGTTAAAAAAGTTGCGGCCTCGGAGCCAAGTCCGAGGCCGCTGCCTACGGTTGCTTGTGCTCGGGATCTGATCAGGCTGTGATCTTCTCGCGATGATGGGTCGGATTCGACGGCACATCCATGGTCGCCATGGTCGCGGCAGGTACCGCGCTGGAGGCCACGCGTCGGATTTCGCGACCGCACTGGGCGCACTGGTGGTAGACTCCGAATGTATCCCTCACGCGGCAAACGTCGCCGCCACAACGAGGGCATGCCTTGAGCTTCAAAGATTTGCGGGTTAGGGTCTGCATTTCTCCATCCTGTTCGCGATTTTCGCCGTTGTGGTCCGGGCGGGCTGTCAGTTTGCGATTTCAGTTTACCGCTACTGTATTACCGGAGTGTTACGGTAAACCAGTCAATAACGGCCGAATTAGAATATCAGGTTACGGTTTTCGTAACAAGGGGGTTTTATGGCCAATTTTGGCGAACCGCTGGAGATTCCGGCGGAAATCATGGATGCCATCTTCCGTCAGGCACGGGATTCATACCCTGCGGAATGTTGCGGATGGCTCAGCGGCCCGGCCAGCGGATCCTCGGTCAGCGCCATCAGGCCGGTCCTCAACGACCAGGCATCGGGCAATCATCCCACTGTGGCGGAGCGCACGGCCGAATCGGCCTACGTTTTCAGCCCTGCCGACCTCCTGGACCTGAACAACAGCCTGGACTCGGACACACCGGCCCGCATCATCTACCACTCCCATCCCAATGGCCGGGCCTATCTGTCGGAAACGGACCGGACGGTGGCGACCAGCCCGTGGGGGGACGGACCAGCCTATCCTGTACAGCAACTGGTGGTGGGAATCGACGCCGAGCGCGTGGTCGAAGCCGCGCTGTTCGACTGGGATTACGAAGCCGGGGAGTTCGTGGAACTTCTGCGGCTCGCCGGAGCTGATATCTAGTGCGAAGGCGCGCCCAACATGGCGACCCAAACCGACGCGCCGATGGTGACCATCAGCATGAGCGCCAGCCCGCCCATTATCAGCGGTTGGGGTAAATTTCGACCCCAAAGCAGCACGCCACCCCAAATGATCAACCCAAGAGCGATCACTCCGGCGATGTAGTGTTCGGGATCAGCAGTGTTCACCACCACACCCTTGCGGTAGAAGAAATCAGCGTACGCCAAAATCGTGATATTAAAGACGCAACTGCCGTAGACCCCGGCGAATCCCAGGTCGGCCGCCCCAAGGCGCGCAGCGGCGAATGTAGCCGAAATTTCGGGCATGCTGGTGACCAGGGCCACGGCCAATATGCCGAGTACGCCGGAGGATACCCCGGTCACGTGGGCGATGCGGTCAACGCTCTGGGCCAGCAGCACTCCTGAAACGATGACGCCCAACGACACCAGGATGAACATGATCCAGGCGCGTCGTAGCGTCATGCCGTTTGCGTCGCCGTCCTCGTCGTTAGCGGCGGATGGGCGCCTGTTGTACACGAACCACATGCCAACCAGGTAGGCGACAAGAATGATGATGGAAGACAGCCCAACCTGCCAAACATGCACGCCTGATTTGGCGAACAAGGCGACCACCGCGAGTCCCGTGAGGACGGCGGCAAGCAATATGAGATAACCCTGTTCGGGCGCCACCCGTTGCAAGAATCGCTTGCCGCCAAAAAGCAGCGCCACCATACCCAGCGTGAGTATATTGAACATGTTGGAGCCGAGCACGTCGCCCAGGGCCAGCTGCGGGTTGTCGATGCGCACCGCGGTGATATTGTTCGACACCTCCGGCAGGGAGGTTGCAAACGCGACGAGGATGCTGCCAACGAACAGGCGGCCCCAACCCGTGAGCGACGCCAGCGCGTCTCCATACTTGGCCAGGTAGTTGCCAAGAAAAACCACCGCAACCGCGCTGGTCAAAAATATGACAACGGCGACGGTAAGGCCGACGCCGGAAAGAACATTCAGCACGGTTGAGGCGCCAGGATGATCTAACCGATTGCGCTGACGATCAGGTCGCCCATCTGAGTGGTTGCCGTGGCCGTGGCACCTGAGGCGGCGATGTCGGCGGTGCGGTAACCCTGCTCCAGCACGGTCTGCACAGCGCGTTCCATGGCCGCGGCTTCCTCGGTGAGGCCCAGCGAGTAGCGAAGCATCATGGCTGCGCTGAGGATGGAGCCGCAGGGGTTGGCGATACCCTGACCGGCAATGTCGGGAGCGGTACCGTGAATGGGCTCGTAGAAGCCGGGCGTTCGGGCGCCGGCCTGGGGCACTCCCGACAGGCTGGCCGAGGGCAGAAGTCCCATGGATGCGGCCAGGATCGCGGCCTCATCGGTGAGAATGTCACCAAAAGTGTTCTCGGCTACGATAACGTCATAGGAAGCCGGCCGAAGGACGATCTGCATGGCGCAGGCGTCAACGAGAGCATGCTCGAGTTCGACATCCGGATATTCGCTGGCGAGCCGGGTGGCGGTGGCGCGCCAGAGGCGGGAAGTCTCCAGCACGTTGGCCTTGTCCACCGAGGTGAGTTTGCCTCGACGCCCGCGAGCCAACTCGAACCCAACCCTCAGCACTCGCTCGATTTCCGATTCCGAGTAGCGCATGGTGTCGACGCCGACGATGCCCTGCGGCGTTTCGGTGCGGCCTTTTGGCTGAGCGTAATAGAGGCCGCCGGTCAGCTCGCGTACCACCACCATGTCCACACCTTCCAGGACGTGCGGTTTCAGCACGCTGGAGTCGGTGAGCTGGGGATAGACCTTGACCGGGCGGATGTTGGCGAAAACATTGAGATGCGCCCGCAGTGCAAGCAGGCCATCCTCAGGCCGCGTGGGAGCGGAGGGATCGTCCCATTTGGGTCCGCCCACCGCGCCGAACAGCACCGCGTCGGCCGACATGGCCAGGTCGCGAACGCCGTCGGTCAGAGGAGTCCCGTGTTTGTCGATGGATATGCCGCCGACATCACCGTACTCGAGGCTGAAGTTGTGACCGAAGGCGCGTCCCACGGCCTCCATGGCCTTGACACCCTCAGCGGTGACCTCGGGTCCGATACCGTCGCCGCCAAGCACAGCGATATTGAAATCCATGTTGCCACCGGCTCCGATTGATAGATCGTCCCCGCTCGCCGGTATGGGATCGCGGCAGGCACGGGGCGGCGGGTAGTATAGCCTATGGGTAATCGCTCATCAAATCGGAGCGTAGAAACGAAGGGCGCCGAGTGAGCGAACCCGACCTCCGACTGACCTCGCTGCAATGAGGTCCCTTTAGCATCCGACGGGTACGCCGTGAGTGGACATCGCGATGCTCGGAAATCGTCAGGTGGGCGAGAATTTTGCGCGCATCGCGTTGACACGCCGGGGTGCACACTTTAAACTGCGAGCATCAGCCAAACCTGCGCTGGCGCGTCTTGTCGCGCCTGAATATGGAGGCCCATCCGCGATGACCACCACTAACAATGACCGGTCTTTGGTCGTAATCCAGCTGGCCGGCGCCAATGACCCGTTGAACACCGTCATTCCGTACGCCGACGGACACTACTATGACTTTCGGCCCAACGTCGGCATTCCCACCGACCAGGTGATACCACTCAACGGACAGCTCGGCCTCAATCCCAACATGGCGCCGATCAAGGCCCTGTGGGATGAGGGCAAGGTCGCGATCGTCAATGGTATTGGATACCCCAATCCCACCCGATCGCACTTCCGCAGCATGGACATCTGGCACACCTGCGAGCCGGAAAAGATCGCCACCGAGGGCTGGCTCGGCCGCGTCATTCGCGACCTGGACCCCGCCGGACAAAACGTAATCACCGGTGTGAACTTCGGCCGCGGCCTTCCGCGCTCCATGGGCGCCTCCGGCGTTCCAGTTGCCTCCGTGGGCAACCTCGAGACCTATGGTCTGTTCCCCGACGTGGAAGAGGAGCGCATCCGCGGGCTATGCCTGGACGCCTTCGGCAAGATGTATGGCGGGTCCATTCAGGACGCCGTGATGGACTACCTGGGACAGACCGGCCGCGACGCGCTGAAAGGCGCCGACATCCTGCGCACCGCCCCCGAGCAGTATTCCTCCTCGGTGGAGTATGCCGAAAACCCGATTGCCCAGTCCCTTAAGAACGTGGCCCAGGTGATGTCCGCCGATCTGGGCACCCGCATCTACTACACTCAGCACGGCAGTTTTGACACCCACGGCGACGAGGTAAAGGTCCATGGCGGTCTGTGGACCCAGGTTTCCGGCGCGATCAGCGACTTCCTGGCCGACCTGGACGAGCACGGCCGCGGCGACGACGCCATCGTGCTGGTGTGGACCGAGTTCGGGCGCCGCATCCGCGACAATGGCACCGGTACCGACCACGGCTCCGGCGGGACCGCCTTCATCATCGGCAACTCGGTCAATGGCGGCCTCTACGGGCAGTACCCGTCCCTGGCCGAGCGCGACCACCTGGACGGCGACCTGCACTGGAACAACGACTTCCGTTCGACCTACTCGACCATTGCCGACAAGTGGCTGGGCCTGGACCCGGTCCCAATCGTCAACGGCCAGTTCGAGCAGTGGGACTTCGTCGGCAACTAACCCGACCGGTCGCACCAAATTTTTGGAACAGAACTTGCGGAGGCAATTATGAGCAATGCCGATATTGCCCTGATGGCTCACCTGATGCGTCGAGCCGGCTTCGGCGCAACCCGCGATGAGCTGGAACAGCTGGTCGAGCAGGGTTACGAAAACGTCGTTGAGAACCTGATCAATCCCGGCGACGCCGGCGTGATGCCCGACGATGTGATCCGAAGGTACCACTCGGAAATGGCCGAGATGCGGGAGCTGAACAGCGCCGGCGCATACTGGATGTACCGGATGGTCACGACCCGAAATCAGTTGGAAGAGAAGCTGGCCCTGTTCTGGCATGGCCTCTTCGCCACCGGCTACTCCAAGTTGAACCAGGCCAGCGCGCTGGTCAACCAGATCAACACCTTCCGTCGCCACTCCCTGGGTTCCTACAAGACGATGCTGGTGGAACTGTCCAAGGACCCGGCCATGATCATCTGGCTGGACAACCACGACAACCATCACGACAACATCAACGAGAACTACGGGCGGGAGTTGCTCGAGCTCTTCTCCATGGGCGTCGGCAATTACACCGAAGACGATATCAAGGAATGCGCGCGCGCGTTCACCGGCTGGACGCTGGGGAACGTCGAGTACATGTCCACCCGCGCCAGCCGCGATTCAATCTGGCCCTACAGCCGCATCAACTGGCACTTCAACTACCGCGACTACGACCACGACGACGGAGAAAAGACCTTCCTGGGGCACACGGGCAACTTCAACGGTGAGGACATCATCGACATCATCGTGCAGCAGGAAGCCACGGCGCGGTTCATCTGCACCCGCCTGTTCCAGTTCTTCGCCGCCGACGATGTGGACGAAGCCGGGGAGGCAACCATCAACGACATGATGGCCTCCTACTTCGACTCCGAGTACGAAATTCGCTCTGTCATGCGGACGATGTTCAACTCTGACTACTTCAAGTCAGAGGACGCGCGGTTCGCCCGTGTCAAGGGACCGGTGGAATTGGTGGTGGGCGCGGTCCGCATGGCCGGCACCTACCAGGAGCCCACCTTTGGCGCAGACCAACTGGCCCGCCAGACCATGTACATGGGCCAGGGTATCTTCCAGCCGCCCAGCGTGGAAGGCTGGCACGAGGGCGCCGAGTGGATCGACAGCGGCGCGCTGGTGGAACGCGTGAACTTCGTGGGCAAGGAACTGGGCGACCCGGGCAACCCGGGCGTCAAGGCGATCATCGACCGGATTGCCCGACAGGGCCAGGGCATCCTATCGCCCGAAGAACAGGTAGCCGCATGCGCGGACCTGATCGGGCCTCTGGAACTATCCGAGTCGACCGCCACGCCCATCCGCGAGTTCGCCAACGAGCAGGGACCTGCCGACCTCAGGGACGGCTCCCGCACCGAGGCGGACGAGCAGCGCATCGCCAACCTGTTGCGCCTGCTGACGGCTACGCGAGAATACCAACTGGCATAGCGTCGGCCACAACACAAAGCGGACAATTGCAGGGGCGAATGTTTATTCGCCCCTAATCAAAAGAGGAGTGGGTGCAATGACTACCGCAACCGCGGTCAGCGCCGGCCCGGTGGAATATTTGAAGACCATCGGCGTGACTACCAATCAGAGCGGCCGAGGGTTCATCAACCCGTACGACTGCGCCTTCACCAACGACGGGCGGATCATGGTGCTGAACCATGCCGACGCGGCCCGACAGGCGCTGATCCGCATTGGCATCCTCAACTGGGACGAGGACTACCTGGGCGAATACAGCAAGGGCACTGGGCGGGGCGAGGGACAATGGACGCTGCCCATTGGCATGACGATCAGCGCCGACCAACACATCCATGTTACGGACGAGCACCTGCACCGTGTAACGGTGTTCGACACCGATGGTGATTTCGTCAGGATGTGGGGAGAAAAGGGCGATGCCGCTGGACAGTTGAACGGCCCGGCGGGCATAGCCGTAGCCGCTGACGGAACCGTGTATGTGGCCGAGCAGTACAACCATCGGGTACAGGTATTCACCTCCGAAGGCAATTCGGTTACCACCTGGGGAGAACTCGGAGACGGGACCGGACAATTCAACATGCCCTGGGGGCTTTGCCTGGACAGCGCCGGCAACGTCTACGTGGCGGACTGGCGCAACGACCGGGTCCAGAAGTTCACTGGCGACGGGCAGCACCTGGCCACCTATGGATCTTCGGGGACCGAAGACGGGCAGTTCAGCCGGCCTTCGGCGGTTGCAGTGGACTCAGAAGGTTACATTTACGTGGCCGACTGGGGCAACGAAAGGATCCAGTTGCTGGATTCGGACGGTCACTTCGTACAGTCGCTGCGGGGGCAGGCCACTTTGTCGAAATGGGCGCAGGACTTCATGTCAGTGAACCCCGACGAGTACAACACGCGCCAGATCGCCAACCTGGTGCCGGACCTGCCGGACCACCTGGACACGCCCTACCTGATCTCCGCGCAAACCGAGCCGTACTTCTGGGGGCCGGTGTCTCTCCGGCTGGATCACGAAGAGCGGCTGTTCGTCGTGGAGGCAAACCGGCATCGGATCCAGGTGTACCAGCGCCGGAAGGACTGAACAGACCTTGACCGGCAACGACCTTCTTGCAAGCATTAGTGCCGTCGTTGGTGACGATTATGTAATCGCGCACCGGGAAGACCTTCTGGTCTACGAATACGACGGCTCCGTCGACCGCTCGATGCCCCGGGCGGTCGTTTTGCCGGCCGATACCCAACAGGTAAGCCGGGTCATGGCGCTGGCTTATGAGGCCGGCGTGACGGTGGTGGGCCGGGGCAGCGGCACCGGATTGAGCGGCGGCGCAATCACGCCGCCGGAAGGGTTGCAGATCGCCTTCCCACGTATGGACCGCATCCTGGATGTGGACACGATGAACCGCACCGCCCTGGTGGAGCCGGGGGTGATCAACTTGGACCTGGACAACCACGTACGCGGGTTCGGGATGCGCTACGCGCCGGACCCGTCGAGCCAGAGGGCGTGCAGCCTGGGCGGCAACATCGCCGAGAACGCCGGCGGCCCGCACTGCCTGGCCTACGGCGCGACCACCAATCATGTCATCGGGATGGAGGTGGTGCTGGAAGACGGCGAGATCGTGCATCTTGGAAGCATGGCGCGAGAGGCAGCCGGATACGACCTGCGGGGCGCATTCGTCGGCTCCGAGGGCACGTTTGGTATCGCAACCAAGATACTGGTGCGACTGCTGCCGTTGCCGGAGACCGTGCGTACCTTCCTCGGCATTTTCCCCGACATCGATTCGGCGTGCACCGCGGTGTCGGCGGTGATCGGCCACGGCATTGTCCCTGCAGCCCTGGAGATGATCGATGCGCTCAGCATTAAGGCGGTGCAGAATGTCACCGATGCCGGGTATCCGAACGACGCCGGAGCAGTGCTCCTGATCGAACTGGAAGGCTTGAACGAAGAGGTGGACGAGGTCAGCGGGGAGGTTGAAGCCGCGCTGTGGGATACCGGCGCCGCCGACGTCAGGGTGGCCGAGGACGACGCCGAACGCGAGCGCCTCTGGGTGGGCCGGAAGACGGCGTTCGGGGCTTTCGGAACCATCGCGCCGAACTACTACCTGGTCGATGGGGTGGTGCCGCGAACCCGACTGACCCAGATGCTGCGAAAGGTCAGCGAGGTGAGCGAGCGCTATGGCATCACCATTGCCAACGTGTTCCACGCCGGCGACGGCAACCTGCATCCGTGCATGCTGTTCGACGCCCGCGAACCCGGTGTTATGGAAAGCGCGATGGCTGCCGCCGCAGAACTCATGGAAGAATGCGCGCTGCTGGGCGGCACCCTGAGCGGTGAGCACGGGATCGGCCTCGAAAAGAAAGAGTTCATGCCCCTGGTCTACACGGATGCGGACATGGCAGCGATGCAGCGTGTACGTGAAGCGTTCGCTCCGGAAAACCGGCTGAATCCCGGAAAGATCTTCCCGGACGGGAGCTACTGGCGGCCAACGGCGCACCCGGCGGCTTTTACCGCCGGAATGTATGTCTGAAACCTGCCGCGGCGGTTGTGGGTGTCCGCTCCACGCCCGTTCAGCATGACAACGACACTGTCCGTCACTCGACAACTCGAGGAGTTGATTGGTCGGGAATCGGTCGCCAGCGCGGTCGACCTCAGTGACTATGCCATCGGGCCTCTGGTGCCGGTGGCCGCGGTGAAACCGGCCACCGCCGATGAAGTAGCCGCGGTGATGGCTTGGGCGCATCGAACCGGAATAGCGGTGTACCCATCGAGCGGGCGAACACTTACGCAACTGGGAAATGCACCGACACGCCCGGGGATCGCATTGGACCTGTCCGGAATGAACCGGATCGTGGACTTCCAGCCGGCCGACCTCACCGTGATCGTTGAAGCCGGAGTGACCATCGCGCAACTGGACTCAGCGCTGGCACAGGATGGCAAACACGTGCCCATCTCAGCGCCGTTGGCGAAACGAGCGACTGTGGGCGGTACCCTCGCGACGGGGATCAGCGGGCCGGTGCGTTCGGCATACGGGTTGCCCAGGGATTGGCTGATCGGGGTCAGCGTGGTCGGGGCGGACGGATCTCAGACCAAGGCGGGCGGCAAGGTGGTGAAAAACGTCACCGGATACGATCTGAACCGCCTTTACACCGGATCCCTCGGAACCCTGGCAGTGATCACCGAAGCCACTTTCAAGCTGGCTCCGGCTCCGACGGAATGGGCAGTGATCCTGGCCTCGTTCGACGGAGCGGACACCGCCGCCAGAGCGGGTCAGGATCTGCAGGTGCAATACTACGCGCCGTTGGGGCTGCATGTCCTGACCGGACCGGCGGCGCGACGCATTGCCCCACCGTTGGGCGGCGATGCGCTGGGCATCGCAATCCTGGGTGGGCGTCCAGCGTCGATGCGGCGCCGGGTTGAGGACACGGTCGGTCTATGGACTTCGGTCGCCGACAAAGTCCACGTCGCCAGAGGGGACGAAGCCGACGACCTGATCCGCACCCTGACCGACCTTCCGGCCGACTCCGCTGCGCCGCCCTCGATATGCGTCCGGATCAACGCCCAACCATCGGCGCTGCGGGAGGTCCTGGACTTCCGTGACACGCCATTGGGCGACCTGAATCCGCCGTCGGTGATCGCGGACGTCGGATTCGGCGGCGGCCGCCTGCTCTGGTGGGATGAATTGGCAAATGCAGAACCGGTTCAGATGGCCAACGGCCTAAAGGCTATTCAGTCGGCGGCTGCATCGCTGGGCGGAGGAGCCATAGTGGAACGGTGTCCCGATACCGTCAAGGGCATGCTCGATGTCTGGGGAGATCAGCCATCTGGCATGGAAATCATGCGCCGGTTGAAGCATCAATTTGATCCCCAAAACATCCTGAACCCCGGCCGCTTCGTTGGAGGACTGTGATGGTCAGCGCACCGGACCGGCATTCGGACGCCGGCCAGCACATGGGTGGCGGGATCGACGCCGGGCACGGTTTCCCGTACGGATTACCCTTCGAGGGGTCGCTGAACGATGGGCCCGGGTTTGCCGGTTCCGACGCGCCAGCCGAGGCGGACCTGTATCGTTGCGTGCACTGCGGCCTGTGCCTGAGCGCGTGCCCCACATACGTGGAAACCCGCCTGGAAACCGAGTCGCCGCGGGGACGGATCGCGCTGATGAAGGCGGTGCACGAAGGTCGCACCGGGATCAGCGACCGCCTGGTTTCGCATTGGGAACTGTGCCTGCAGTGCCGGGCGTGCGAAGCGGTCTGCCCATCGGGAGTGCCCTACGGGCGACTGATGGAACATACGCGGGCGCAGGTCCAGGACAACGACCTGCAGAGTCCTGAATTGGGCCGTCTCTCTCGGCTGTTCCTGAAAGCCGCGCTGCCCCACAACCGAAGACTGCGCCTGGCCGGACACCTGATGCGACTATACCAACGGTCCGGTATGCAGCGGCTGGTTCGCAAGTCCCAACTGCTCGGGCTGATGCCGGGTGATCTCTCCGCAATGGAAGCGCAAATGCCGGTGATGGGACAGCAGTTTTTCGGGCCTGGCAATCAGGTCCTCCCAGCGCGGGGCGAGAAACGGATGACCGTGGGCCTGCTGTCCGGATGCGTCATGCCGCTGATGCAGGGCGATGCGATGCGCGCGGCCGTGCGGGTGCTGCAACGGAATGGGTGCGACGTCGCGGTTCCGCCGGCGCAGGGATGTTGCGGCGCACTGAACCTGCATGCCGGCGATCTGGACCTGGGCCGGCAACTGGCTCGGCGGAACATCGACGCGTTCAAGCAGGCCGGGGTGGATGTGGTGGTGACGGCGTCCGCCGGATGCGGATCGTCGATGAAAGAGTACGGCGACCTGCTTCACGACGATCCGGAATACGCAGAAGCGGCGCAGGAGTTTGCTCGCAACACGCGGGACATCACTGAGTTCCTGGCCGGATTGCCTCTGGATCCTCCAGGCGCCGAGTTGGCCTGGCGCGTCACCATGCAGGATCCCTGCCACCTGGCACACGCCCAGCGGATTACCGAAGCGCCCCGGCAAGTGCTCCGCAGCATACCCGGTTTGGAGTTGGTGGAGATGGCGGAGTCTTCGCTGTGCTGTGGCTCAGCCGGGTTCTACTCCCTGATCCAGCGAGACATGTCACGGCGGCTTCAGCAGAGGAAGGTCGGCAACGCCACGGCCACGGGAGCCGATGTCATCGCGTCGGCCAACCCCGGGTGCATCAGCCAGTTGGAGCAGGGGCTACAGAATGCCGGCGCCGAGGTGCGGGTGATGCACGTGGTGGAGATACTGGACGCGGCGTATCAGGCAGGAAATTAATTGTTCGAAGGCAACGCCGTCACTTCGGTCCCCAGCAGGTGCTTGGCAGCTTCTGAGACGAGCTGCATCGCTACTGGTAACCCATAGGTTTTGAGCGCGTCTACGGCCCTGTCCTTCACCGACTGATTGCTTAAATTATCGATGAATTCTTTGCCAGCATAGGTCAACCGGGCCGGACGCAGCTCCGATGACACGTTTGGATCTTCACTGTACAAAACGGTTGCGCTACCGCCCCGGCTGGTTCCTTTAAGCGTACCTGACATGCGCACTTGGTTGCGGTGTCTGGTTACCTGGCGTGGTGTCCAACATTGTACGAACCCACGATCGATCGCGAAACCGACGTGATATCGCCATGTATCTGGTGATATGTTCGGCATCCCCGGCAGATCCCATGGATCTACGTGTTGCGCACTGTCCTCGTCACCTGCGAGATCGGGCAAGACGGCGTATCCGTCCATAGCCACCAAGATTTGCTGGAATATGTCCAAGTCGAACACGGTTGGTTGTACGTTGAGTTTTGACGCCATATCCAATTCTCCGGTCGAAGCATTCCGTGCCCTAGCTATAGTTCGACTTGGGCTATGGCCATCCTCGAAATCAGGCTAGGGGATTGCTTTGGAGTCGCCAAGGCTTTCATGAGTATTGTTTCGCCTCAAAAGTGCAGGGGGCGCCATTAGCGCCCCCTGGTTGATCGTCCGCGGGAGATTCCAAACGACTCCATTCAGTCACCGTGGCTGGCGAAACTGCGCTGGGCTGCCGCTACGCTGGCGCCGTACGCAACCTCGTAATCCATGTCGCCGAGAATGACCTCAAGGGCTGACAGGAGAGACAGCACGCTGCCTTCCCGCGCGCCGTTGCCCATCATTCCGACGCGCCAGACGCGGCCGCGAAACTCGCCCAAGCCGCCACTGACCTCGATGTCGAACTCGTTCAGCAGCCGGGCGCGCACTTCGGCCTCGTTGACACCCTCTGGCGCGTTGACCACGGTAATGGGATTCAGCTGATAGTCGGGATCGGTGGCCAGGTCCAGGCCCATCGCGGTCAGGCCAGCGCGCAAACCGCCGGCAACACGCGCGTGCCGGTCATGCTGTTCGTCGAGACCTTCCTCCATCATCATCCGGAGGGACTCGCGCATGGCGTAAATCATGGTGATGGGGCTCGTGTGGTGATAGACGCGCTGGGTTTCGTTCCAATACTCTGCGACGCCCTGCAAGTTGAAGTAGAAGCTCTCCACAGTGCTATCGCGCTTGTCGATCACGCTCATCGCCCGCTCGCCGAAACTGATCGGAGCCAGGCCCGGAGGGGCGCCGAGGCATTTCTGACTGGCGCTGTAGCAGACGTCGATATCCCAATCGTCAACCTGGACGTTGTGGCTTCCCAGCGAAGTCACGGCGTCGGCGACGACCAAGGCGCCGTGGCGGTGAGTCAAGTCGATGGCGTCCTGCAGGGGAGTAATCGCGCCGGTCGACGTTTCCGCGTGAACCAGACCGACCATCTTGGTCCCTGGGTTGGCGTTGAGAGCGTCCTCGAGAGCGTTGAGGTCGGCCGGCTTGCCCCAGGGAGAGTCAACCATGATCGTGTTGGCGCCGCACCGTTGGGCGATGTCGGCGAGCCGCACGCCGAAGTATCCGTTGCGGCAGACGATGGCCGTGTCGCCGCGTTCGATCACGTTGACGCACGCGGTTTCCATGGCGCCGGTGCCGGTGGCGGATATGGGCATGGTCACCTGGTTGCGCGTGTGGAACACCTGGCGCAGCATCTCGCAGACTTCGTCCATAACCTGGAAGAACACGGGGTCCAGGTGCCCGACCACGGGCTGGGTCATTGCCCGAAGCACTCGCGGATGGACGGTGCAGGGTCCCGCGCCCAGCAGCAGTCGGTTCGGCGCTTCGAATTCGTCTCGATATGATTCGGTCACGATGGTCTCCCTTCGGATAAACAGGCCGGAATGCGACGGATCGCCTTTAGACGACCGCGGATGCGCCGCCGTCGATGTTGATCGCGACGCCGGTGAGGTAGCTGGCGCGTTCGGAAGCCAGGAAGGCGATAACGTCGCCGGCTTCGGAACCCTCGCCGACGCGTCCCAACGGCACGCCTCGACCGGCGGCCAACTGCGCGTAGAAGTCGTTCTCGTCCAGGTCGGGCTCATTCACGATGCGGGCATCGTAACGGCGCTGGTGCTGGCCACTCTTGATGAGGCCGATGCACACGGTGTTGACCAGGATGTTGTCGCTGGCCAGGTCCTTGGACAAACCCTTGGTGATGGCGATGCCAGCCGCGCGAGATATGGAGGTGGGCATGGAGTTGGCGCCGGGGGTCCGGCCGCCCAGGTTGGTGACGTTGATGATCCGGCCACCGCCGACCTTGCGCATTTCGGGAATGGAGGCCCGGATGAGGCGAACCGCGCCCCAAACCTTGAGCTCGAAGTCGATTTCCCAGTCGTCATCGCTGACGGCCTCGAACCCCTTGGCCATGGAGGTACCGGCGTTGTTCACCAGGATGTCAACGCGACCATACCGCTCGACGGCGGTGTTGACCACGCGCGCGGCAGTTCCCTTGTCGGTGACGTCCGCGGACAGGGGAAGCACTTCTCCCTCTGTGGCGGTACGAATCTCATCGGCTGCCGCGTCCAGAACGTCCTGCCGGCGGGCCACGATGATCACGTTGGCCCCCTCACCGGCCATGCGTTCGGCAGCAGCCTTGCCGATGCCCTCGCTACCGCCGGTAACAATGGCTACCTTGCCGTCCAATCCCATCTCCATGGCTCGCCTCCTTAGCGCTGTCGGCCCGAACAAAGCGAATAGTTCGGGCGGTAAATTATGTCTATGGGCAACCGGAATTATAGCATAGCGTGCCCGAATCTTTACCGCGCTGGAGGTCCGGACAGGCCCCACGAGCGGGCGTCATCGCAGGTGGAAAGCATCTGTTCCAGGGCGCCAACTTCGGCCGGCGTGACTGTCAAATCCCACTGCTCCTTGACGGTGATCCAGTCGGCAGCGTAACGGCACCAACTGGCAAATTCGTCGGGTCGCCATTCGTCGGGCGGCCTCTTGCCCTTGGATCGGTTGACCGGCGCGCTGGTGGCCTGGAGGCTCACCGGCTCGGCCAGATCGTTGGCGTAGGCGCGCTTGCGTTCTGGCGCCCAGTCCCAGCCGCCGGACAAGTGGGCGTGGCCCAACGGCACGTGGTGGTCGATATCCACATCGGAGGCATCGGTGAACACCTCACCAGTCCACGGGCCCACCCAGCGCCCGGAGACCACGCGGCATTTGTCGCCGTCTTCCTCGGGGGCAAAGGACACGGGCGCCAGGCTCTCGGCGATGAGAACCTCAGCACGGGTATTCTGGCAATCCCGATCGACGTCCACCCAGTGACGCCAATCACCCCGGTCATACTCGGCGTCGCTGCGGCGGGCAGCGACACGAAGGCCGCGCAGGCTCACGATCAGAGTTTGTACTCCCGGAGACTCGGGCGACGCGCCGATGGCAACGGGTTGATCGGGAGTGGGCGACGCTGGCTCCGTCCTCGTGGCAACGTCGCCGGCCAGCTGCCGCGCGGCGTCAATCGTGTCGGTTACTTCGGCGGCGCAAGCGGCGACGAAAAAGGCGGCAACCGCCAGAGCCACGAGGACGGCGACTGCAGGCCGCCGCAAAGGTGTCACACCCCGGTACCCGTCAGGAGCCCAGTCCCTCGCGCTCGGCGATGGAAGGAACGTCCTTGTCGCCGCGTCCGCTGAGGCAGACCACGATGATGTCATCGGCGGGCATGTCGGCCGCCATTCGACTGACGTGATACAGGGCGTGCGCCGATTCCAGGGCGGGAATGATGCCCTCGGTGCGGCAAAGGAGCCGGAAGCCTTCCAAAGCCTCTTCGTCGGTTACGGCCAGGTATTCGCCGCGGCCCGTGGCTTTGAGCCAACTGTGCTCCGGACCAACGCCGGGATAGTCGAGGCCGGCGGAGATGCTGTGGGCCTCCTGGATCTGCCCGTTGTCGTCCTGCAGGAGGTAGGAAAGCGAGCCGTGGAGCACGCCGGGTCGTCCGGCGGACAGGGTCGCCGAGTGCCGGCCGGTTTCCACGCCCTCTCCAGCCGCTTCCACGCCGACCAGCCGCACGCCCTCGTCTCCGATGAACTCGTAGAAGGTGCCGATGGCATTGCTGCCACCGCCCACGCAGGCGACCACGGCATTGGGCAGGCGGCCTTCCGCATCGAGGATCTGCTGCCGCGCCTCGCGTCCGATGACGGACTGGAAATCGCGCACGAGCATCGGGTACGGGTGCGGGCCAACCACGCTGCCGATCAGGTAATGCGTGGTTTCCACGTTGGTGACCCAGTCGCGGATGGCCTCGTTGATGGCGTCCTTCAGCGTGCGGGTGCCGGATTCGACGGCGATTACCTCGGCGCCGAGGAGCCGCATGCGATAGACGTTGAGGGCCTGGCGCACCGTGTCCTCGGCACCCATGTAGACGATGCACTGGAGGCCGAGCATGGCGCAGACGGTGGCGGTGGCCACGCCGTGCTGGCCGGCGCCGGTTTCCGCGATGATGCGCTGCTTGCCCATGCGCTGGGCCAGCAGGCATTGGCCGAGGGCGTTGTTGATCTTATGTGCCCCGGTGTGGGCCAGGTCCTCGCGCTTGAGGTAGATGCGAGCGCCGCCACAGTGCCGGCTCAGGTTTTCGGCGTAGTACAGGGCGGTGGGACGACCGGCGTAGTTAGTCATCAGGTGGTTGAGCTGCTCGGCGAAGCCGGCGTCGTCCTGCACAGCGCGGTAGGAGTCTTCCAGCTCTGTCAGCGCGGCCATAACCGTTTCGGGCACAAACTTGCCGCCGAAATCGCCGAACCGGCCGCGCTCGTCGGGAAGATTGGTCTGGGTGGTGACTACCATGTCGTTTCAGCCTCCAGCCGACGAGCCGGCTTGCCGGGCGTTGGCCACGAATTGCCTGATTTTTGCGGGGTCTTTGACGCCGTCGGTTTCCACGCCGCTGGAAACGTCGATCCCCCAGGGGTGAACGACAGCCACAGCCTCGGCGACGTTGTCCGGCGTCAACCCGCCGGCCAGCAGGAAGCGATGGCCTTCGTCGGCCAGTCGGGCGGCGATGCGCCAGTCGAAAGACTGGCCGGTTCCGCCATGCAATCCGACAACCTGGCTGTCCAGGGTAACGGTGCAGCCGGCGGCAGTGAACGTGCCGATCCGGTCGGATACCTCAGCGACGGCGTCGGGATGGCCGTCGTCGGACACGTGGAGCACCTTGATCACGCCGGCGTATTCGAGCACGGCGCGGCAGTAATCCAGCGATTCGTCGCCGCATAATTGAACGTAGTCGAGACCCGCCGCAGCGATGGTGTCGAGCACGTCGTCCAGAGCCTGGTCGCCGAAAAGGCCGACCGATTTAGGGCTTTCGGGCTCAATGTCTCTCAATCCTTCGGTGATCACGCGGGCGGCTTCCAGTTCGATGCAACGGCGGCGGCCGGGCACGAACACCATTCCAAAGTAGTCGGCGCCGGCATCGGCGGCGACCCGAGCGTCGTCGAGGCTGCGGACGCCGCAGATCTTGACGATGGTGGATTGCACTTTCTTTGCCCTACGCCGGGACGGGAGCGCCGGTGAGTGAACGCACCTTGGCGGCAGTATCGGTGGCTGTGACCAGGGCTTCGCCGACCAACACGGCGTTGATCCCGAAGGGCTCCAGCCGGGCCAGATCTTCGGGCGTGCTGATCCCGCTCTCGCTGACAATCACCTTATCTGCGGGAACCAGCGGAGCCAGCGACTCGGTGGTCGCCAGGTCGGTGACGAAGGTGTGCAGGTCGCGGTTGTTGATGCCGATAATCTCGGCCCCCGCTGCTACCGCCGTGGCGATCTCTTGAGCGTCGTGGGTCTCGACCAAAGGCGTCATGCCCAACTCGGAGCCGACCTGGATGAGCTCAGCAAGCTGCGCCGGAGACAGGATGTCGACGATCAACAGATAGGTATCGGCGCCGATGGCCCGAGCCTCGTACACCTGGTAGGGGTCGAAAAGGAAGTCCTTGCGCAGCACCGGCGCGGATCCTGATGCGCCACTTTCCTTTACCGCGGTCAAATGCGCCGGCTCGCCGAGGAAGTGCCCGTCGGTGATCACGGATATCGCCGCGGCGCCGTTACCAGAGTAAGTTGCCGCGAGTTCCGTGGGTTGGAAGTCCTCGCGGAGCAGGCCCTTGGACGGGGAAGCTTTCTTGACCTCGGCGATGAGGCTGATGGAGTGGCCGCGCAGAGCCTCCGCAAAGTCCAGGGGGAGCGGCCGCGCGGCGATGGCATCCCGCAAATCCGACAGCGAGACCGCTGACATCGAAGCGGCAAGTTCCTCGCGCTTTTTGGCGACAATTTGGTCCAGAATACTTGGCATGCGGCGTCTCCTCTATTGCTCCGGCGGGGACAGTTCTCGGGTCAACGAGACCATCGCATCCAGCTTCTCGGCGGCGCGGCCATCGGCGATGGCAGCCGCCGCTATTTCGATGCCTTCGGCAAGCGTACCAGCGACATCTCCGGCGACCAGGGCGGCGCCACTGTTCAGCACCACGGCGTCGCGAACGGGCCCGTTGGCCCCGGACAGGATGTCGCGCATGGTATCGGCGTTGGTTGCCGGGTCACCGCCGCGCAGGTCATCGGGCGTGGCATGGGGGAGGCCCAGATCCCGGGGACGGACCACGTAGGGGCGAATTTCCCCGTCCAACACCTCCCATCCAGCGGTATCGCTACCGAGGGACAGTTCGTCCATTCCGTCGTCGCTGTGAACGATGATCGCGTGGTGGGTACCGAAAAGCCGCAGGGCCTCGGCCATCTTGTTGGCGGCCTCAGGGTATCCCACTCCAATCAGCTGGCAGGGCACTCCAGCCGGGTTGGTCATGGGACCAAGGACATTGAACACCGTCCGGATGCCGATCTCGCGGCGGACGGGAGCGGCGTAGCGCATGGCCGGATGGTACGCCGGAGCGAACATGAAGCCAATGCCGATCTCGCGCAGGCAACGTTCCACGGCTTCCGGCGGCAGCTCGATGCGGACGCCCAGGGCTTCCAGCACATCCGCGCTGCCGCAGTCGCCCGACGCGGCGCGGTTCCCGTGTTTCGCCACGGTGAGCCCGGCGCCGGCAACTACGAAGGCGGCAGCGGTCGAGATGTTGAAGGTGCCCTTGCGGTCGCCGCCCGTGCCGCAGGTGTCGATGGCGATACCGTCCACGGCGACGCGCAGGGACTTGTCACGCATGACGGTGGCGAAGCCAGCCAGTTCCTCCGGGGTCTCGCCTTTGAGCGAAAGCGCGGTCAGGTACGATCCCAGCTGCGCGGGGGTGACTTCCCCCTCCATTACCTCGCGCATGACCACTACGGCGTCATCCATCGACAGGGATTCGCCGGAGGTTGCCCCCAATATGGCTTCTCGGATCATCGCTCACCACTGAATGGAGAAAATAGGCGCGCAATTATAATAGCACGATCAGAAATCACCCCCGTTGCGGAGGCAATCATGCGCGTTGACGTTCACACCCACGTATGGCCGGACCGGATAGCCGGCGCGGTGGCCGAAAACATGGAGTCCGAATTGGGTTTCGAGCCCATCGCGGCCAACACGGTGGAAGGCATCAAAACGCACATGGAGGCGTCCGGAGTGGACAAATCGATCGTGCTCGGGGTGGCGGCGCGGGCCGACCAGGTGAGACGAGCCAACGACTGGCTCATCTCCATTGCGGACGACATGCTGGTCCCCTTTGGCGCAGTGCACCCTGACCTCCCGGACAAGGCCGGCGAGATTCGATACCTGCTCGAACACGGCGTCAAGGGCATCAAGATGCACCCGGTAATCAACGGGTTCTACCCTGACGATCCCCAGTGGTTCCCTGTATATGAGGAGTTGGGCGAGGACATGACCCTGTCCATCCACGCCGGACGTCTTCCCCATCAGGGAGCGGACGCGCCGCTTTACGCCGCGCCGGAGCGGATTGCCAACATCGTGCGGCGGTTCCCCAGGCTGAAAGTCATCGCCCTGCACCTGGGCGGGTTCTACATGCTGGACGAGGCGGAGCGCGAGTTGATGGGCCACGAGAACGTGCTGGTTGACACGACCTGGCCTCCATCAATCCGCGAACTCACCGCCGACACGCTGACCGCCATCATCGGCAAGCACGGGGCGCACAAAGTCTGCTTTGGAACCGACTACCCGCTGGTCGATATGGGCAGCGAGTCGAAATTCCTGGCGTCGCTGCCGCTCACCTCAGCCCAGGTCGAGAACATCCTGGGCGAGAACGCCCGGAGGTTCATCGGGCTGTAACGGCTTCAGTCATCAGCGTCGGCCATGCCCAGGGCGTGCAGGACGAAGGTGTATTCCTCTGCGACCTCCTTGATGCGCTCGAAACGGCCGGAGGCGCCCGCGTGGCCGGAGTCCATGTGGGTCTTGAGGAGGAGCGGCCGGTCGTCGGTGCGCATCGTGCGCAACTTGGCGACCCATTTCGCCGGCTCCCAATAGGTCACGCGGGGATCGCTGATACCCGCGGTGACCAGCATGGGCGGATAATGCTGCTCACGCACGTTATCGTAGGGCGAGTAGGTCCGCATGTACTGGTAATACTCCGCGTCGTTGGGATTGCCCCATTCGTTGTATTCCATGGTGGTGAGGGGCAGGCTATCGTCCAGCATGGTATTCAGGACGTCGACGAAGGGGACATGGGCCGCCACACAGCCGAAGAGGTCAGGGCGTTCGTTGATGACCGCCCCCATGAGCATACCGCCGGCGCTGCCTCCGGCCGCGGCGATGCGACCGCGCGCGGTGTAGCCCTCAGCAACTAGGTATTCGGCGCAATCGATGAAGTCGTTGAAGGTGTTGCGCTTGTTCAGAAGCTTGCCGGTTTCGTACCAGTCCCATCCCATTTCCATGCCGCCCCGGACGTGGGCGATGGCGAAGATGAAACCGCGGTCTACCAGGCTCAAGGCGGATACGCTGAAGTTCGCGTCCATGTTCAGGCCGTAACTGCCATACCCGTAAAGATAGAGCGGCGCGCTGCCGTCGACCGGAGTGTCCCGGCGCATCAGCAGGCTGATCGGGACCCGTACGCCGTCCCGCGCGGTGGCCCACACGCGGTGGGTCTCGTACTGCTCGCCATCGTACCCGGAGGGTATTTCCTGCTGCTTGCGCAGAGTGCGCTCGCGGGTCGCCATATCGTAGTCGTACACTGCCGCCGGGGTTTTCAGGGATGTATAGCCGAACCGCAGGGTGCTGGTATCGAATTCCCGGCCACCCCGGGCCGACATCGCAAAGTCGTCCTCGTCCACTCCGGAAACGAAATGCGTGTCGCCGTCGGAAAGACGGAGCACCAGGACCTGGGGCAGACCATCCTGGCGGCAGGAGACGACCAGGTGGTCGCGGTAGGCCTCTATACCTCGCAGGGGACGTCCGGGCTCGTGCGCCATGAAGTCAGACCATTGGTCCCACCCGGGGTTGCCGATGGGGGCGACGGACAGCATGAAGTCCCTGGCGCCATTGCCGTTGTGCCGGATGAAAAAGCGTTCGCCGTGGTCGACAACGTCGTACTCGAAATCGGTGGCCCGCGGCTCGATCAACACCGGCATAGCAGCCGGATCGTTGGCGTCCAGGAACCGCCATTCGGACATGTTGTTGCCGCCGGCGGCCACGTAGATGAACCGGCCGCTGTTGGACTTGCCGACGCCGACAAAAAAGCGCGGGTCCTCCTCTTGATACACCAATTCGGCGGAGGCAGGATCGGCGCCCAGGGTGTGGCGATATACGTAAACCGGCCGATGGTGCTCGTCCAGAACCGAATAATACAGGGTCCGATTGTCGTTGGCCCATTCCAGGCTGTAGTAGGTATTGGGGATCTCGTCGGGGAGCAATTGCCCCGTTTCGAGGTCCAGCACCCGGATGGTGAACTGCTCTGAACCGTCGAAGTCCACCCCGTAGGCGACCATGCGGTGATCGGGGCTGTTTTCGAAAGATCCGACCTGCGTATAGTCGTGACCCTCGGCCAGCAGGTTCACGTCCAGCAGGACTTCCTCCGGGCCGTCCGGGCTACCAACGCGGCGGCAGTAGATGGGGTACTGCCCTCCCTCTTCGTAACGGACGTAGTAGTAGAAATCACCTTCCTTTTCGGGGACGGAGTTGTCGTCCTCCTTGATTCGTCCGCGTATTTCCGCGTAGATCTGTTCCTGCAGGGCGGACAACGGGGCGAGGAACGCTTCGGTGTACTCATTCTCGGCGCGCAGGTACGGCATCGTCTCCGGGTCATCCTGATCCCGGAGCCAGTGCCAGGGGTCGACGCGCGCGTCGCCATGCAGCGTGTCGGTGTGGGCGCGCCGGGAAGCGGCGGGAGGGTTGGGCAATCCGTTGCCAATGGTCATTTGATCACTCCGGGGAGAGGTGGCGCCGAACGAGCGTCATTCGGTGACGGGTTCGGCAGACACGGATTTCGAGGCGGATTCGATTGCGGCCAGTTCGCCGGCCACGTAGCGGCGGCAAGCGCCGGGTCGCAACCGGGCGATCAACGACCCCAGCCAACCGCCGTATTCGGCCTCCACAGTAAGGTGGGCGTGCCCATCATCATCGGAGGTAAAGCCGGGATCCGCGTCCGAGCACGGGCGAACCCGATAAGAAAACTCCACGGAAAAGCCGGGTCCGACGGTGCGGTGGCCGAACATCTCCGGTTCCTGGACGACGGTCATCAGGCTGGTGAATTTGTCCCGACCGATCTGCAATTCGATGCGATTTCCCGGCCTGGGTTCTGTTCCGTCGGGCAGATCGGAGCGGCGGTAGGCCGGCCCATGGATGGTACGAGACGGAAAATCTATCACTGCATTCCAGGCTTCATCCGGCGTGCAGGGGATGATTTTCCCAAGTTCAAAAGTCCGCATTTGTTCCCTTGATGGGGGGCGCTACGATCTGGAGTGGGACCGTCCTGGCAGGCCGCTGGCACCGGTGCAAGTCCGGCAAGTCGCTGTCAGAATCAGCAATCAGAGTGTACACAAACCACGTGGCTTGGAACCACTTTCCAAGTTGACCGGTACCGCGAATTATGCAATGGTAGCGCATCCGGCGCGACGGACCGACACGACTATGAATATGCCCGAAGGCGCCCTGACCGGCCTGAAAATTCTGGACTTCACCCACTATGTGGCGGGGCCGTACTGCACGAAACTTTTGGCCGATTACGGCGCGGAAGTGATCAAAGTAGAACGGCAACCGCATGGCGACGGGTCGCGCCGCATGGGCCCGTATCCGGGCGATGAACCGCATCCCGAAAAGAGCGCCCAATTCCTGCACTTGAACACCAACAAGCGTGGCATCGCCATAGACCTGAAAAAGAGCGGAGCCACCGGCATCGTGGAGCGCCTCGCCTCGTGGGCCGACGTTGTGGTGGAAAGCTACCGGCCCGGGGTGGCAGATCGGCTGGGAATCAGCTATGAGCGCCTGAGAAACGTCAACCCCGCAATCGTCTACACCAGCATTTCCAATTTCGGCCAAACGGGGCCGTATCGGGATTACCGTGGGTCGGAGATCGTCTTCTACGGCATGGGCGGCGAGATGCACTCCACCGGCCTGGCAGACCGGGAGCCGCTGAAACTAGGCGGCAACGTGGGCCTGTATCAGGCCGGGGCAGTGGCCGCGGTGGCGACAATGGGCGCTGTGCTGGCCGGCTCCTTCTGGATGGATGACGAAACGGACGTGGCGACCGGGCAGCACGTAGACGTGTCCATTCTGGAAACGCAACTGGGATCGGTTGACCGCCGGCAGAGCGCATTGCTGGCGTACCAATACACGGGCGAACTCAGCCACCGGCCAGCTTCGGGTGGATCCGGTGGCTACCCGAACGCAGTATATCCGTGTTCCGACGGCTACCTTCAGATCAACGGCAGCCGAATGTACTTCCCACGAGCCGTGGCGATGCTGGGCAATCCGCCCGAATTGACCGACGAGCGGTGGAAGGATCCGTCGTCACAGGGCGATGGGGCGATGCAGGAGGAATTCGAAGGAGAACATTTCCTCCCATGGATACTGGAACGGACGAGAGCCGAAGCCTGGCGCTCCGCCCAACAAAACCGGGTGCTCTCCGGTCCGATCAACACGATGGCGGACCTGGATGTAGACCCGTCGTTCAATTCCAGGGGCGTATTTGCGGAGGGCGACCACCCGGTCGCCGGGCACATGAGGTATCCGGGACGCCCGTTCATAATGAACGGCTCTCCGTGGCGATTGAGGCGCACCGCGCCGTTGCTTGGACAGCATACGATGGAAGTGCTGGCCGAGCTTGGCTGCTCCGACGCGGACATCGTAAGGCTCAGCGACGCCGGTGTGATACTGGGCAAAACCGAGGAGAGTTAGCATGCCTCGCCCCCGGCTGCCGCTGGAAGGTCTGCGTGTCCTGGAGATCACCGTGGTGTGGGCGGGCCCCTATTGCGGCTCCTTCCTGGCCGACCTGGGCGCGGAGGTGATCCGCGTCGAGTCCACCAAGACCTTCGTGCCCCTGACGCGCGGAGCCGCGCCGCATCTGTCCCAGGCGGTGATCAACAACCTGCCACTCTACTCGGGGGGTACGCCGGGGCGAGTGCCGGGCGATCGGCCGTTCAACCGTTCGCCGATGTTCAACTCCCATGCCCGCAACAAGAAGAGCATGACCGTGAACCTGCTGGATCCCGGCGGGCGAGAGATCTTCGACCGGCTGGTGGCGATCAGCGACGTGCTGATCGAGAACAACCCCACCGAGACCATGGAAAAGCTCGATATCTCCTACGAGTCACTGCGCGCGGTCAAGGACGACATCATCATGCTCCGGATGCCGGCGTACGGCAGCGACGGGCCCTACCGCGACTACCGGGCCCACGGCGTGCACATCGAAGGCGTCGTCGGGCACACCATGCTGCGGGGGTACGAGGACACTGACCCTTCGTACAACACCACCGTGCTGATGTCTGACGCGGCCGGCGGCGCCCAGGGCGCTTTCGCGGTGCTGGCCGCCCTCCGGCACCGGAAGAGGACAGGAGAGGGACAACTGGTGGAACTGGGCCAGGCGGAGAACGTGTTCCCGTTCCTCGGAGAATATTACCTGGATTACGCGATGAACGGACGCACTCACGCGACCCTGGGGAACCGCCATCCGCGAGCATTGCAAAACTGCCATCCATGCGCCGGCGAAAACCGGTGGGTAGCCATCACGGTTTACGACGACGACCAGTGGCAGGCGCTGTGCGACGTAATCGGCACAGCGCACCTGAAGGATGACCCGGAACTTGCGAGCGCAGAGGGTCGCCACGCGCGGCAAGCTGACATCGACCCGGTGATCTCGGAATGGACCCGGCGCCAGAATGCGGAGGATGCTATGCATGCACTGCAGGAACGCGGCATTCCGGCGGGGGTGGTGATGAACCAGGCCGACGCGTTCGCCGATCCTCACATCCGGTCGCGCGAGTTCTTCCGCGAAGCGTACCAGGAGGACTGCGGGACACACCTTTATCCCGGCCCACTGTACCAAATGTCGGAAACGCCCCTGGGCATCCGCCGCGGTCCGGTCATGTTCGGCCAGGATAACGAGTACGTGTATCGCGAACTCCTGGGATTCTCCGCGGAGGAGTACGAAGGATTCAAAGCAGCGGGACACGTCGACACTGACTACGCGCCCGGTGTGGGCTGATCCTGCCAGCACTGAACTCGCCTGTCTGGCGGTAAGGCGGGAATGGCTCCCCATCCTCTACAAAATCCATGGCCGGTGTTAGGATAATCCGAAACGCGGACCACCCTGAACCCGGACCCCCTGAACGAGGTATTGCCATGCCCACCAAACGGATCGGCATCCATGCAGGAGCGCCGAACGCTGAGGCTTCCCTGGATCTCATGCGGCGCGCGGAAGCGGCCGGCGTGCACGCCGCCTGGCTCACCACCGGAGGCACCGGCCTTGATGCCCTGACTCTGTTCGCGGCCGCCGCGGTGCAGACGGACAACATCGTGTTCGGGACGTCGATTGTCCCGACGTACCCACGACATCCCATCGTCGCGGCTCAACAGGTGCTGGTGCTGGATCAACTGGCGCCCGGACGGCTGCGTTTGGGCGTGGGCCCGAGCCATCGGCCGACCATGCGCTCGATGTTCGGATACAACCTCCGCGCGCCGCTGACCAACCTCCGCGAGTATCTGCAGATCCTGCGGTCGCTGCTGCACGAGGGATCGGTGGATTTCGACGGCCAGGAGTACACGGCGCACGCCAGCATCCCGAGGCCGGTGGACGTTCCGGTGATGGCGTCGGCACTGCAGGAAGGCTCTTACGAATTGTGCGGAGAGTTGGCGGACGGCGCCATCAGCTGGGTGAGCCCGGCGGTGTACCTGCGGGACAAGGCGTTGCCGGCATTGCGCCGGGGCTCCGACCAGGCCGGTCGGGACGCTCCCCCGCTGATCGCACACGCACCGGTTTGCATCAGCGACAACCCCGACGCTACCCGTCTGGCGGTGCAGCAGCAGCTTTCCAACTACCCGCGCCTGCCCTTCTACCAACGCATGTGGGCGGCGGCCGGCTACCCGGAGGCGGCCGAAGAGACCTGGAGCGACGGCATGATCGAGGCCACGGTGCTCACTGGAGATGCCGACAACGTCGGGGAACGCATGGTCGCGATGCTGGACATGGGCATCTCGGAGTTGCTGATCACACCGGTCACGGCCAGCGACGATCCCGCCGCGGACATGGAGCAGACCATCAACCTGCTCGGCAAAGTCGCGCAATCCATCTGAGCGGAGTAGCGCCATGAAATTGGGCCTGTTCAACATGCCCCTGCACCCGCCGGGTCGCTTGCATGCGGATACCTACGACGAAGACCTGGAGTTGATGGCGCGTGCCGACGAGCTTGGATATTCCGAGGCGTGGATCGGCGAGCACTTCACCACTGAGTGGGAGAACATGCCGGCTCCCGACCTGTTCATCGCGCGGGCATTGGGAGTGACCAGGAACCTCGTGATGGGCACCGGCGTGTCCCTGCTGGCCTTTCACGATCCAATCATTATCGCGCACCGGATGGCGATGCTCGATCATTTGGCGCGGGGCCGGTTCTTCTTTGGTATCGGGTCGGGCGGCGTACCCACCGATTCCGAGATGTTCGGCATGGACCGGGAGTCCGGTCAGCAGCGGGACCGGATGCGAGAGGCGGCGAACGTCATCCTCAACATGTGGACGACAGAAGAGCCGGACAGGTTCGCTCACGAGGGCGATTATTACACGGTACGCCTGCCGGAATCCCGTCCGGAAATGGGGTTGGCCTACCACATGCGGCCCTACCAGAAACCGCACCCTCCAATCGCGGTGGCGGGGAGTAGCCCGTCGTCGCCGACCCTGGAAGTCGCGGGCGAAATGGGCTGGTGGCCCATGAGCACACTGTTTCTGCACACCTCGCATCTTCCGAAACACTGGGATGCCTACTCCAAAGGGGCACAGTCAGCCGGGCGAACGGTGTCGCGCAACCAGTGGCGCATCGCCCGTGAAGTCTACGTCGGCGAGACCACCGAGCAGGCCGTCGCGGACGTTATGAACGGACCACCGGCCCGGACCTTCGACAAGTACTTCATACCGTTGCTGGGCCAGGGGCAGCGCGGCCTCGACGGTATCAAGACCGACCCGAACCTTCCCAACTCCGCCCTTACGCCCGAGTACATGCTGGACAATTTCTGGATCGTGGGCGATCCCGACGAATGCGCGCGGCAGATAAGGGAACTGTACGGTGACACCGGCGGGTTCGGAACCCTATTGATGCTTTGCCACGACTGGGGCAAGGACCGGGCGAAGGGGCTGCGTTCACTGGAACTCCTGGCGACCGAGACCTTGCCACAATTAGCGGATCTCAATCCCGACGACTAGAACCGCGTCACCATCGCCGCCATAACGAGGAGGCAATATGTTCATCGCAACCAACCGAATCAAGGTCAAGACCGGCTACGGTGACACCCTGGCGGAGATGTTCAAAGCCCGGGGCTCCGTGCAGGACCATTCCGGCTTCATCAGCTTCGAACTGTGGAAGATGCACAAGACCCCGGACCACGAAGATTTCCTGGTGGTCACCCACTGGGAGACTGAAGAGGACCACCACACGTGGACACGCAGCGATGCTTTCCGCTCTGCCCACGCCGGCGGGCCGCCAGATTTTCTGCTCGGTCCTGGTGAATTCCACACGTATGAAGTGGTGCACCGGCTGGAAGCGTCGGGGGCAGCCGCTGCCGCGGACTAACCAACATCTTCGGAGCGCCGATCCGATCACGACGCTGCAATGCAATTCAGCGGCAGCGTCGATAAATTGGCTAGCCTGGCGGGGAACGGCGGGGTTCGAGCGTTGACCCTGCTGTGCCGAAAGGCCTACCTCAACTATCCCGCTGGTAGTCGCCGAGAATGGCGCCTTGTCACTCGCGCCGCCATAGCCCCCGGTTCCAACCGGGGGTTATGCATGTGGTGCCAATCGGCGAATTTCCCACGGCAACAACCTGATATATTGAACCGGATCGCTCCCATATCCGGCAAAGGAGTTCGTCGATGGAGCTACCCGAACCCACATTGGTGCCAGAACAGTTTGGCACGCTGCAGGGCGTGCGCATTTTGTCCACGGGCACCATAGTCGCCGAGCCGGTGGCTGCTGGCATGGCGGCGGACATGGGCGCCGAGGTGATCCACATCGAGCGACCCGGCGCAGGTGAGGACTGGAGGCACGCGGAGTTCCCCATCGAGTCCCCGAGCGGTGTTCAGGTGGCCAGCTCCTGGATCCAGGACCACCGGAACATGTTCCATACCACCCTGGATTTCAGCACCCCGGAGGGTCGCGACATTTTTCTCAAGTTGTTGCAGCGGGCTGACATCTGGATGGAAAGTTCCAAAGCTCGCACCTATGACAAATGGGGCTTGGACGACGCGACGGTGTTGGACGCCAACCCGAAACTGGTGATCTGCCACATATCCGGATACGGGCAGGACGGCGACCCCGATTACGTGGGACGGGCTTCCTACGACTTCACGGCGCAGGCATTCGGCGGCATGATGAACCTAATGGGCAACCCGGAGCCCGAACCACCCACTCGAGCGGTGCCCTGGACGGCCGATTACATCACCGCACTGTTCTGCCTGTGGTCGTCATTGGCGGCGTACATCCATGCTCAACGCACCGGACAGGGCCAGGTGATCGACCTCGCCCAGTTCGAGGCGGTGCACCGCATTCTTTCCGGCACCATGGTTGCCTACAACGAGCTGGGATTGGTCCGGGAACGAGCCGGCAACAAAGCCGGAAACGCCCAGCCCTGGGACACCTTTCAGGCCAGGGACGGTTGGGTGGTCGTCGCAGCAGTGGGCCCTGCTGTCTACGCGAGGGTCTGCCATGTCCTGGGCTTGGACCCGGATGACGAGAAATGGATCCGAGCCCGACGGGAGATCCACTCGCCGGAGGGCATCGAGTTCGACGCCATCCTGCGCGGGTGGGTGGAAGACCGGACGGTGGATGACGTGGTCCGCATCTTCAATGAAGCGCAAGTGGGGTGCAGCCGGATCATGAATGCCCAGGAAATGGACCAGAACCTCCATTACCGGAAACGAGGGGTACACGCCGAATGGCAGGATGATCAACTGGGCAAGACGGTGAAAGGCGTTGGAGTCATCCCCAAGTTTTCCGCATCGCCCGGAAAGATCTGGCGCGGCTCGGTTCCCGTCGGGCATGACAACGACCTGGTGTATGGGGATTTGTTGGGCGTGGCGCCGGAAATGCTGCGTGAACTGGCCAGCCAGAAAGTGATATGAGGGATGCCCCGCTCACGCGCAAAACAAAAACCCCCGTCGAAGCGGGGGTTAGTTTTTGCCAGAATTGGTAGCGGGGGTTGGACTCGAACCAACGACCTTCGGGTTATGAGCCCGACGAGCTGCCACTGCTCCACCCCGCGACATGGCGCCGAAGCGCCGTCAACTGAACAGGAAATCTGAACTTAGCGATCGATAATTGATAATGAGCGCTGAACCGAGCCAAGAGAATTAGAAGCTCTTAGCGTGGGTCAAATCACTCGACTGGTTAGTACCGGTTTGCTGAAGCTGTTACCAGCCTTACACATCCGGCCTATCAAGCAGCTAGTCTCGCTGCAGTCTTACCCCCGAAATAAATCGGGGAGGGAGGCCTAATCTTGGGGGATGCTTCGCGCTTAGATGCCTTCAGCGCTTATCGCTGCCAAACATGGCTACCCAGCGCTGCTCCTGGCGGAACAACTGGAACACCATAGGTTTGTCCTTCCCGGTCCTCTCGTACTAGGGAAAGGTTCCCTCAAGCCTCCTGCGCCCACGGCGGATAGAGACCGAACTGTCTCACGACGTTCTGAACCCAACTCACGTACCCCTTTAATCGGCGAACAGCCGAACCCTTGGGACCTCCTTCAGCCCCAGGATGGGACGAGGCGACATCGAGGTGCCAAACCTCGCCGTCGATGTGAACTCTTGGGCGAGATAAGCCTGTTATCCCCGGGGTAGCTTTTATCCGATAAGCCACGGCCCTTCCACTCGGTGCCGTAGGATCACTTTGCCCGACTTTCGTCCCTGCTCGACTTGTAGGTCTCGCAGTCAAGCCCTCTTATGCCAATGCGTTCTGTGGACGATTTCCATCCGTCCTGAGAGGACCTTTGGGCGCCTCCGTTACTTTTTAGGAGGCAACCGCCCCAGTTAAACTGCCCACCAAGCACTGTTCCCCAGTTTTGCTGAGGTTAGAACCAAAAACAGCCAAGGGTGGTATTTCAACGGCGACTCCACCCCTACTGGCGTAGGGGATTCATAGTCTCCCACCTATCCTACACATGACAGCTCCCAGCCCAATGCCAGGCTACAGTAAAGCTCCACGGGGTCTTTTTGTCCTGCCGCGGGTCGCCCGCGTCTTCACGGGCACCGCAATTTCACCGAGCCCTCCGCCGAGACAATGGCCAAGTCGTTCAACCATTCATGCGGGTCGGAACTTACCCGACAAGGGACTTCGCTACCTTAGGACCGTTAGAGTTACGGCCGCCGTTCACCGGGGCTTCAGTTTGGTGCTTGCACACCGCCCCTTAACCTTCCGGCACTGGGCAGGCGTCAGCCTGTATACGTAGGGTTTCCCCTTAGCACAGACCTGTGTTTTTGTTAAACAGTCGCCCGGCCTTCTTCTCTGCGCCCCCAGACAGCTCCACCAGCTAGTGGCTTCACCATCCAGGGGGCCCCTTCTCCCGAAGTTACGGGGCCCTTTTGTCTAGTTCCTTAGCGGAGGTTAGCTCGAACACCTAGGGACGTTTATCCCAGCCCACCAGTGGCGGTTTGCGGTACGGTCGCCGCGGTTCCATAACCACGAAGCTTTTCTTGTCGGTATGGCCTCAACGGGGTCTCCTTTCCCGTAGGTAGGGATTCCCTCACTCCTCAGCTTAACACCAGGGTGGATTTGCCTGCCCCGGCACGCCTACAAGCAAGGACGCACCATGTCCAATGGGCACGCCCCGCCTAGCCTCCCGCACCCCTCCTTGGTTTTAAATCGAAACAACGGCGGTGCAGGAATATTAACCTGCTGTCCATCGCCTTCGGCTCTTGCCTACGGCTTAGGACCGACTAACCCTACGCCGAACAACGTTGCGTAGGAAACCTTGGGCTTTCGGTGTCAGGGATTCTCACCCTGATTTACGCTACTCATTCCGGGATTCTCACTTCCCCGCGCTCCAGCAAGCCTCACGACTTACCTTCAGCGCCCGAGGAACGCTCCCCTACCATGCCCAGGTACTAATACCTGTACATCCACGGCTTCGGCGACAGACTTGAGCCCCGTTACATTTTCCGCGCAGGATCCCTCGACCAGTGAGCTATTACGCACTCTTTAAAGGGTGGCTGCTTCTAAGCCAACCTCCTGGCTGTTTTGGGAACCCTACCTCGTTTCCCACTTAGTCTGCGCTTGGGGGCCTTAGCCGGTGGTCTGGGCTGTTTCCCTTTCGACAATCGCACTTATCTGTGACTGTCTCACTCCCGGGTATCGGTAGAACGGCATTGGTGGTTTGATTGAGTTTGGTAAGCTCACGCCCCCTAGCCCATTCAGTGCCCTACCTCCGTCCTCCTAGTTCCCGAGGCTGCACCTAAATGCATTTCGGGGAGAACCAGCTATTTCCGAGTTCGATTAGCATTTCACCTCTACCCACAGCTCATCCCAGGCTTTTGTACTAGCCACGAGTTCGATCCTTCAGTTCGCGTTAACGAACCTTCAATCTGGCCATGGGTAGCTCACTCGGTTTCGGGTCTACTACATGGAACTGGTCGCCCTGTTCAGACTCGCTTTCGCTACGGCTCCGGAACTACAGTCCCTTAACCTCGCTCCATACAGTAAGTCCCCGGATCATTCTTCAATAGGCACGCCGTCATCCGCAAAAAAGCAGACTCCGACATTCTGTAGGCTTATGGTTTCAGGTCTATTTCACTCCCCGCCAGGGGTTCTTTTCACCTTTCCCTCACGGTACTGGTGCGCTATCGGTGACCAAGGGTATTTAGCCTTGGAGGGTGGTCCCCCCAACTTCCCACAGGGTTTCACGTGCCCCATGGTACTTAGGATCAACTTCGGGAGCTCCATCCCTTTCGTCTACCGGGCTGTCACCGTCTACGGCGGCCCTTCCCAGGGTCCTTCGACTAGAGATGAAGTTTGTAACTCCCTGGAGCCTGATGAAGCGACTCCAGAAGTGTCCTGTAACCCCGCAACGACACAGGCCTTCATGCCGTTAGGTCGCTGCGGTTTGGGCTGTTCCCCGTTCGTTCGCCACTACTAAGGGAATCTCGGTTGATTTCTTTTCCTCGGGGTACTTAGATGTTTCAGTTCCCCCACTTACCTCCCGCAATGCGGGTGGACCGACTCAACGCCGGAACAGGTTACCCAATTCGGAGATCCCCGACTACGCCTGTTAGACGGCTCATCGAGGCTTTTCGCAGCCTTACCGCGTCCTTCTTCGGCCCTTGGTCCCAAGGCATCCACCATAAGCCCTTTAAAATTTGACCCACGCTAGGAACTTCAAATTCCTAAGACTCGGTTCTTACAGTTCAAATTTCCTATTCAGTTGTTAAGGTCACCCACTGGCCGCTGCCTCGACGGCTTTTCGCCGGTGGCTGGGCTCGCTCGCTAGAGCGCTCCCGCATGTCAGTTGGTGGAAAGACACTATATCCGGTGCCGCCCTTGTCGTCAAGGGGAACCGGGCGGTTTTTTCGCATCAGGAACGGCGAACCCGCCCGGTCGGTCAGCGACCCACGAAGGGAGGCATCCCGCGGTTCTTGTCCAGGAACCACTGCACGGCGATCTTGTGATCCTCGGTGCGGCGGACGTGCTCCTGGGCAGCGGAAGCCAACTCCAGAGCCTGCTTGAAGTCGAGGTCCATGCTCTCGTGCACCAGGTATTTGGTCAGCGAATGGGCGACGGTGGGCCCTTTCGCGATCCGGGTCGCCAGTTCCATGGACCCTTCCATCAACTGGTCGTCGGGGAAGCACTTGCTGGCCAGCCCGATGCGCACGGCGTCCTCGCCGCCCATCCAGTCTCCCGTGTACTGCAGAAGCAGGGTGTTGCTGACGCCGATCAACTTGGGCAACTGCCAGCAACTGCCGTCGCCGGGTATCAGGCCGTTGAGCACGAACCGCTCGGACAGGCGCCCGCTGTCGCCGACAACCCGGATATCGCAGGACAGGGCGAGGCCGCAGCCGACCCCGGCCGCCGGGCCGTTGACCACCGCGATGGACGGTTTCTGCAGGTCGTGGATGCGGAGCGGCACGAAGTTGACCCGAGGACCGCTTTCCACCCGGCTCGGGCGGCCCTTCATGTACTCCATCTTGCCCCAGGTCAGGGGTTCCGGCTCCGCCTCTCCTTCACGTTCCTCGATGCGCTGGCGGAAGCCACGCACGTTGGCCCCGGAGCAGAAGGACGGCTCGGTGCCCGTAAGCAACAGCACCCGCTCTTCCGGGTTGTTTTCGAACTCGTCCAGCCGGTCGAACATCTCGCCGGCCATGTCGGGACCCAGCGCGTTGCGCGTGGGCGGGTCGTGCATGGTCATCACCAGCACGCCGTCCACGACTTCGGTCTTGATGAACTCGTAAGCCATATCAAACGCCTCACAGCGCCCCGGAAAACACCGGGGCGAACGGATTGACCTGCATTCTACCCAATCATTCTGACCTGCGGCAAAACCGCCGTTTGCCAACCGCCCGGCCATATCCTAAAATCCGGCCTGTTCGCCAACCGCAGATACGAGGCCGGGCCCGGCCTGATACCGAGGAGCCATGCCATGCAATCCGGCACCATAGTCAACCTGCACATCGCCCGCGTGAAGGGCACCCCGTCGGACCCGGTGGAGGAGGCACGGGCCATTTCGGCCGAAGGGATAGAGGGTGACCGGAGTCGCAACCCGCGAAATCTCCGGCAAGTCCTGGTCATGGATAAAGAAACGCTCGACCACTACGGACTCGAGCCGGGTCAGATAAAGGAAAACATCACCGTAACCGGCATAGATCTTTCAGAGGCGCGTCAGGGCCACGTCTTCTTCATCGGAGACGAGGATAGTCACGTCACCCTGGAAGTCACCGGGGATTGCGAGCCCTGCCAGAAAATGGATGCGCTGATCCCGGGATTGCAGAAAGAGATTTTCGGCAGTCGCGGCATACTGACCGTCGTATTACAAGGCGGGGATATCAAGCTCGGGGACTCCATCCGACTGGAACCGTAAGCGTCACCCTCAGCGAGAGGGCGTGGCGCTAATACCATTGATGTTCCTCCCGGCATCGGGAGACGATCCAGCCATGCCATTGCGGCAGGCGCGTAGAGGTGGATCGCAAAGCAGGGTTTCGGCTGCATTCAATAACAGGCAGCGCATTTTTGTAACGCGGCGAGCTTGACGCTCGAAAACGGAGCATAAAGATGCGATTGATTTCTATCCTTCCTCGTTCGAGATACCGACTCATTGCGATCGCGGCGGCGCTAATCCTGCCCGCCCTGGCCTTCATCGCCTGGCCGCATGCGGCCCACGCGTCCGGAGTCGACGGTGAGACCCAATTTGTCCTGAATACGTTTGCGTTCCTGATCTGGGGAGCGCTGATCATGTGGATGTGCGCCGGGTTCACCATGCTGGAAGCCGGCTCGGTTCGCACCAAGAACGCATCCATGATCTGCCTGAAGAACATCGGCATCTACTCCATCGCCGGGCTGGCCTTTTTCTTCATCGGCTACAACCTGATGTACAACAACGTGCAGACGGTCATCGGCACCGTGGTGTGGCCTCTGTACGGTCCGTCGGCCGACGAGATCGCCCTGATGGGCGGGGACGAATCGGCGCTGGCAGCCGTAATCGAAAACGGTTACTCGGTGATGTCCGACTGGTTCTTCCAGATGGTGTTCGTGGCGACCACCGCTTCCATCATCTCCGGCGCAATGGCCGAGCGCGTGAAGATGTGGAGTTTCTTCCTGTTCACCCTTCTGATCACCGCCTTCATTTACCCCATAGTGGGAGCCTGGACCTGGGGTGGTGGCTGGCTGTCAGCAATGGGGTTTCAGGACTTCGCCGGTTCTACCATCGTGCATAGCACTGGAGGTTGGGCGGCGCTGGCCGGCATCCTGGTGGTCGGCCCGAGGCTGGGCAAATTCCGGGAAAATGGCACAGCGCGCGCCACGCCGCCGTCCAACGTAGTGCTGGTGACCCTGGGAGTGTTCATTCTGTGGCTGGGCTGGTTCGGTTTCAACGGCGGGTCGCAGTTGGCCCTGGGAACGGCCGCTGACGCTGTGGCGATGAGCGTCGTGTTGATCAACACCAACCTGGCGGCCGCCGCCGGGGTGATCACAGCGCTGTCCGTCTCTCGCCTGTTCTTCGGACGGATCGACCTGATGGTTGGACTGAACGGCGGTCTCGCCGGGCTGGTTTCCATCACCGCCGGGCCGGACTTCGTGACCCACATCTGGGCGGTGCTCATCGGCATCATCGGCGCGGTGATCTGCACCGGCGGCATCAAGCTGCTGGAGGTAGTGAAGGTGGACGACGTGGTGGGAGCCGTGCCGGTTCACCTGTTTGCCGGCGTCTGGGGAACCATCGCGGTGTGCATCGCCTCAGGTGGCAACATCGTGACACAACTGGTCGGCATCCTGTCGATCGGGGCGTTCGTGTTCGGCGTTTCCTGGGTGGTGTGGTTCGGAATCTCGAAGACCATCGGGCTGCGCGTAACGGAAAGCACCGAGCGCATCGGCCAGGACGCAGCAGAGCTGGGCATGGAGTCGTACCCCGAGTTCGTGCTCATGCCGGAGATGGACGACGATTAGTCCAAGCTTCACCTCTCCTGCAACAGATCGGGGGCAAGCCTTGAGCTTGCCCCCGTTGCATTCGCGGCGATCGGACGAGCGAAAATTTAGCGCACCAGCGTGCCTCGGATCGCCTCCCCCACGTCGCTGACCTGGGTCACGTCCTGCCACTGGCGTACCGCGTCGTCGACACGGTCATCGGGCAGCACCAGCGCAACATTGTCGCGGAACTTGCCGGTGATGTTGTCCATCCCCCACGGAGCCGCCTGGCTGCCCAGGATGGACCCGCGCGGGGTCTCGTGCTCCAATACCCGGCCGTCCTTCAGGGTGACGCGGATGGGCACACCCTTGGAAACGGTGCCGCCTCCCCGTTCAAACTTGGACTGGACCCGGATGTTGACCCGCTCCATCATGTCCGTCACGTCGGCGTCCGCGATCTTCTCATCGGTGAACGTGTCGATGGCGATCTCACCATCCACCAGGGCGGCCGCCATGTTGTACTTGGCGCTGAACTTCCCCTTCAGGTCGGTTTCCGGTTCCTCGTATAGCATGACCGTCGAGGCGTAGGACTGCACGATCTCCGCGTTGGCCACGTCCTCGTAGCCGAACTCGTACTCCCGCATCAAGCCGAGCACGCTATCGAGCATGGCGTGGTTGCCGCCGCAGGACGGGTACTTCTTGATCATCAGCGCATCCTGTACCCGGAAAGGCTTGCCCAGCTTGTCGGCGGCTTCCTCCAGGTTGGTGTGCTCATCGCCGATGACGGTGGCGGTGAAGCCCACCGGATGTTCCAGGATCTGGTCGCCGGCCGTGAAGCCGCGCTGCGCCAACTGAGCGGCCATGACGCCGTCACGGCAGGTCATGCCGGCATGCAGCGGCTTGGTCATGGTGCCGAAGTTGTGGATCACACCGCCGGCCATGGAACCGGCCATTCCCAGCGCCATGGTGGTCTGCTCCGCGTCCAGCTTGAGCAGCTTCGCGCAGGCTGCGGCCGCGGCCAGACGACCCAGGATCGCGGTGCTGTGAAAGCCCCGGTGCATCTGCTGGGTGTGGTAGTGGGTGGCGTAATCGACGGCCAGGCCGACCTCGCAGCCCACCACGTAGGCTTCCATCAGGTCGCGGCCGGTGGCGCCGATGGTCTCGCCGAGGGCCAGCAGAGCGGGGAAGATTGCCACTGTGGGATGCCCGAAACCGCCGAAGTCGTCGTAATCGAGGGCGTGTCCCATGGTGCCGTTGACCAGCGCGGCGTTCACCACCGAGGTGCGCTCGCCGGTGGCGAGGATGGTTGCCTCTTCGTTGCCGCCCAGGTCGCCGGCGTAGCTGCGGATGATGTCGCCCACCTTTTGCGTCGAGCCGGCCAGGATCACCCCAATCAGGTCGAAGCAGGATTCGTTGGCGACGCGTATGGCGTCCGGCGGAATGTCCTCATACGTCGTATCCACGATCCATTTTGCCACCATTTCAGTTGCGCCCATGGTGCGAAACCTCCTTGCCGGGTTCGTTTCTTCACTGCTCCCGAGGGAGCCGGCCGAGTATAGCATTCCCGGCGATGATACAATCGCGCACATTCCGAGGTGTGCGGAGAAGTCACTGTGTCCAGATCGAACCATACTTTGAACCTGATACTGGCCATAGTCGTGACCGTTTTTTGCTGCCTGCCGCTGGGGATTGTGGCGATCGTATTCGCGGCCATAGGCATGTCCCGTGAGGGATCCGGGGATTATGCCGGCGCCGAATCGGCGGCCCGCACCGCGCGCATCTGCATCTGGATATCCTTCGGGTTTGGCCTGGCCGTTCTCGTACTCTACGTCGTGGTGGTCCTCCTCCTTGGAGTCGCGATACTTGGGTTCTGAATCGGCCCTCCTTCGGTCACGCCCAAGGCCGCATCCCATGACGCGCAATCCCGCAACCCTCGCAGCATGGCTCGCGCCGGCGGCCCTGGTGAGCTGCGGGCTCGCCCTGGTGTATGCAGTAGACCCGCGGGTGCCCGGTAACTACCCGCCCTGTCTTTTCCTATTCATCACCGGGTGCTACTGTCCCGGATGCGGGACGCTGCGTGCGTTGCACAGTCTGCTGCATGGCGAACTGCGTACCGCGCTTGGATACAATCTGCTGACCGTTGCGCTGCTTCCCATGTTGGCGGCAGCGTGCGCTTACGGCGTCGCCCATACGATCGCGCCTCATAAGATCCAGTCGTTGCGGGTTTCGCGGCATGTGGCATGGGCGGCGCTGGCTGTGGTCCTTGCGTTCTGGGCCACGCGCAACGTGCCGGTTTCCCGTTATCTGCGCTGGCGCCGTGATCAGGCAGCCGCACAGGCTTGGACACACGGAGTTTGCCGAGCGGGTCAAATAACGCATCAATGACTGGAGAGTAGTCGCCGCGTGATGACAAAACCACGCCGTCGGTTGCCCGGATTCCGGGGGTCTGCTAGACTTTTGCCGTCGCGGGGCTCGTCCCGTCGGCGACCCAATTGACCAGTACCCCGCTTACCAGGAGTTACGGCTAATGATTTACGAAGTTCGCACTTACGATCTCAAGCCTGGTGGAGTGCCCATTTTCGAGGAAGCGTTCGCGAAGGCGCTGCCCCATCGGGAAAAGTATTCCAAGCTGGCTGCTTTCTTCCACACGGAAATTGGCCCGCTGAACCAGGTTATCCACATATGGCCCTACGAGAGCCTGGACGAGCGCAACGAAGTTCGCGCCGCCGCCGGTAAGGACCCCAACTGGCCGCCGGACAGCCAGGGCACGATCGTGCACATGGAGTCGGAGATCTTCAATCCCGCGCCATTCATGCGTCCCATGGGCGGCGGACAGAAGCAGGGCAACGTCTACGAGATGCGGATTTACGAGTACCAGAACGGCTCCATTCCCAAGGTGCTGGACATCTGGGGCGCCGCCATAGAGCATCGTGAGAAGTTCTCCCCGCTGGCCGCCGGCATGTACAGCGACATCGGCGGTCTGAACAAGTGGGTCCACATCTGGCCCTACAAGGACCTGGGCGAGCGCGACAAGATCCGCGCCGAAGCGTCCGCCACGCCGCACTGGCCCCCGCCGACCCGGGAGTTCCTGGTCAACCAGGAAACCAAGGTGCTGGTTCCCGCCAGCTTCTCGCCCCACGCATAGGGTAGGCGACAACCGCAGCTACGGTAGGGGCGAATGATTATTCGCCCCTACGTTATAATGACCGCACTGGCTCCCGTCCCAACACCAGTCCAGTCCTGAGGATTTTCCATGAATATCGGCATCGCAATGTTCGTCACCCAGTCGTCCATCGACATCGCGGAACTGGCGCAGGCCTGCGAGGCCCACGGTTTCGAGTCGTTGTGGGTGCCGGAGCATCCGGCGATACCGGCCGGCCCCAAGACCCCGTGGCCCGGGTCGCCAGATGGGGTGATCCCACAGATGTACTACGAGTGTCTCGATCCGTTCGTCGCCCTGGGACGAGCTTCAGCGGTGACGTCGACGCTCAAGCTGGGGACGGGGATCTGCCTGGTGCCCGAGCGCAACCCCATACTGCTGGCCAAGGAGATCGCAACCCTGGACTACCTGAGCAACGGGCGGTTCCTGTTCGGCATCGGGACCGGCTGGCTGCGCGAAGAGACCGAACTCTTCGGCATCGACTTCTCCCAGCGGATTGGCTACACCCGCGAGTCGATCGAAGCCATGAAGGAACTCTGGACCAAGGAAGTTGGCGAGTTTCACGGCAGGCACATCGATTTCCCGCCGATCTACTCCTCGCCCAAGCCGGTGCAGAAGCCGCATCCGCCGGTGCTCATTGGCGGTAACGCCCCCAACGTGGCCCGACGGGTGGTGGCCTGGGGTGACGGCTGGATGCCCAATCGCATCTCGCCCGACCAGTTGAAGGAGCGGCGGGAGGAAATTGTCCGTCTGGCCCAGGAAGCGGGTCGGGATCCCCATGAGATCGAAGTTTCCGTTTTCGGGCAGCCGGCCGACCCGGAGATCATCAAGGCTTACGAGGAGGCCGGCGCGACCCGTGCCATGGTCTTCGCCGAAAGCGCCCCCCGCGACCAGGCCCTGCGCCAAATCGACGATTTCGCCAGCAAACTGCTGGCCTGATCTCAGCTATGACCTCTCAGCTCCCTGGCAACCCGGTGAGAAATGCTTCCTGACGACGCCAGCGTACTGTCCCTGCGGGACGCCAACCAGCGCTTCTACGACGCCTTCGGGTCCCTCGACATGGCCCGGATGGACTCGGTCTGGGAGCAGTCCGACCGGGCGTTGTGCGTACACCCCGGCTGGCAGCCGATAGTGGGCTGGCCGGATATTCGGCGATCATGGCAAGGCATCTTCAACGGCGCGGCGTTGATGCACTTCAACATCAATTACGTGAACATCGCCGTGGAAGGCAACTGCGGTTTCGTTACCTGCATCGAGAGCATTACCAGCGTGGTCGAAGGGCAGGCGCAGGGTTTCGGCGTCCTGGCCACGAATATATTTGTGAGATCCGGCGACGACTGGCTGGTCATCGCCCATCACGCGTCTCCCCGCCTCTAGAATAAATCGAAACTCGAGGCTGGGACGGCACGGTCTCCAGCCTGGTGGTCTATCTATAGCCACCTCGCACAAACCGCTCAATATCGGGATTCGGAGCGAATCATGTCATATTCCCCGCCTGCGGTCGTCGACATCTCCGCGACCGACCGCAACCTGTGGCAGGCCCTAATGGCAGAGGCCATCGCCAACCTTACGTACACTGCCTACGCCAACAAGGCCCGCGAGGAAGGCTACCCTGAGATTGCCGAGGTCTTCGAGCAAGTCGCCCGGGCCGAGACCAATCACGGCCTGAATTACCTTTCCATTTCGGGCGGGATAGACAGCACTGCGGTCAACCTGGCCAACGTGATCGCTGGTGAAACCCGGGAGTACACCCGCACCTACCCGCGCATGATCAACGAGGCGATGAGGGACGGCCGCTCCGACGCCGTTAACATCCTGACCGCGGCCATGGAGGAGGAAAAGCAACACCAGATCGCCTTTTCCGATGCCCTGGCCCATCTGCAAATCAAGAGCCCGAACGGTGCCCCGGTTGAACCGGACTTCCTGGTTGCCGCGACGGCGTCACCAGCGGGGAATACATCCGATCTGGATGTTTCTGGCGAGCGGCCCGCGCTACCCATAGACCTGCAAACATACATTGATGCGGCGCTTGCGCTGGACAGGGAACCGTTCCGCATCGCAAATCTGGGTCGACTGCGAGAGGTGGTGTTCGGCGCGCAGGACGGCATTATCAGCACTCTTGCCCTGACCACGTCGGTGGCCATCGCCGTTGGCACGACCGGAACGGTCCTCGTGGCGGGGTTGGCTGCCGCCGCAGCCGGGATGATCAGCATGGGCGCCGGCGCGTATCTGGGCTCCCGAGCCGAGGAGGACGTTCGACAAGCGGCAATCGCCAACCAGGTCCGCGAATTGGATGAGAACCCGGCGGAGCAACTGGCGGAACTCGTCATCCTGTTCCAACGAGAGGGCAAGACCTACGACGAAGCCGTCCATCTCGCCAACGAGATATCGAGCAACGAAACGCTGTGGCTGAACACGCTGCTGGAAAAGAAGCTGGGGATCAGCCCGGACTTTGGTGGCAACCCGCTGAAGGACGCGGGGGTGATGTGCGTCTCGTTTGGCGCAGCGGCGATCATACCCATCATCCCCTTCCTGTTCCTGGCCGTCGGGCCGATGGCGATCGGATTGTCCGTGGGCCTGTCGCTGGCCGGGTTGTTCGCGCTGGGCCTCGCGAAAGGCCGGCTGGTGCGCAAATCCGCCATCCTGCAGGGGCTTGAGATACTGGGGATCGGCGCGGTCTCCGCAGCCCTTGGGTACGGTCTGGGCGAGTTACTGCCGCGGATATTGGGGTTCTAGCCTCGACCGGCATCCGAGATTGAGCCCGGATATAACCAATAATCGGGGGCGGTCGTTGGACCGCCCCAATCATTCGTCAGCCTTGGGCGCTTTCTAGGAAAACCGGCCCAACAAACCCCTCACGGCCTTGAGAAAATCGGGCGGGTTGTCTCCCTGGACCAGGTGGCCGGCGTTGTCCACAGTCACCGTGGTGCAGTCGTGGTGCTCCTCGGCCATCCGCATCATCGTTTCATCCGCGAAAATATCGCTGCGCGCGCCACGCACCACCAGGGCGGGGCAGTCGATCTTGCGCCAGCCGGCCCATAGCTGTTCCGGAGTCCAGGCGGGCGCGCGAAAACCTCGCCGGCGGATCACCTTGTCGTACTTCCACGTCCACTTCCCGTCCTCGCGCTGGCGGATGCTGTACTTCAGTGCGCCCAGGGTTTGTTCCCGGGTGCGGCCGGTGTACTCCATGACGCGCTGGGCGAATTCCTCCAGGGTATCCAGCTCGTCGGGAAGCTCACGGAACTGCTGGATGCGGTTTGAGCCGTGTCGCTGGGTCTCCGGGCCGGTGTCGACGATGGTCAGAGACTTCAAGGTTCCGGGCCGTCCCGACGCCCAGGCCAGACTGTTGCGACCGCCCATGGAATGGCCCATCAGGTGGAAATCCTGCAACCCCATGGCGGATACCAGCGCCTCAACGTCACCGACGTAGGCGTCGGTGGAATAGTCCTCGTCGGCCGACCAGTCGCTGTCGCCATGGCCGCGCTGGTCCACTGCGATCACGTGGTAGTCAACGGACAGTGGCAGGCTGATGAAATCCCAACTGTGGGCCTGCTGCTGGATGCCATGAAGCATCACTATCGTCGGCGAATGTTGATCGCCCCATTCCAGGTAATGGAGGTTGAGGCCGTTGACCTTGACGGACCGGTCGACCGGCTCGTTCTCCACCGTAAAGGGAACTCCCATCTGCCGCGCAGCGTCATGCAGCGACAGACCCATGGAATGTGACGCCATCTTGAATACCTCCTGCCGTGAACGTGGCCGCCATGTTACCACGGCTAACTGTTTTCCTCCGCCTGGCTGTCGAGGATCCCCCGTATGGTGAACATGCGCTGGAACAGAGTGAAGCAGGACACGCCAGCGATCATCCAGAGTACCCACACCATGATCGGGACCGGGGCCAACCCTTCAACAATCAGGCCGATCCCGAGGATCGCCACCCGTTCGGTGCGGGTCATGATGCCGGAACGGGTGAACGCGCCGAGGCCTTCGCCACGGGCGCGCAGATAGGAGACGCCCTGGGAGAACACCAGACCCAACAGGACCGATAGCATGCTCAGGATCATCTCAGGTTGGGACAAATCCGCGAGCAGGTAATAGAGGCCCAACCCGACAAACAGCGCAGCCTCGCCCAGCCGGTCGAAAACGGAATCGAGCAATGCGCCAAAGGGGGATGCGCGACCGGTCAGGCGGGCCAGCCCGCCGTCGAACAGATCCAGAATGCCGCCAGCGAGGAACACGATGCCGCCGTACAGAGGATATCCCAATGCCACCAGCGCGGCCCCGGCCGCGCACACCGCGAATCCAAAGACGGTGACGACATTTGGGGTCAATCCCACGGCGTGGAGAGCCCCCGCTCCAGGCAACTCTACGTAGCGCAGCATTGCCGCGCGCAGCTCCTCTCTACCGGGCATAGCCACCGTGGTTGGCCTCCTCCATGCAGTGTTGGTAATAGTCTTCGACTTCCGAAGCGATCCGTTGCCAGCGATGATTTTGCGCCACGTTCTTTCCGGCCGCGACCAATCGCAGGCCGAGTTCCGGGGCGTCGATCACGCTGGCGATGGCAGCGGCAACGGCGGTCGGGTCCCGTGGCGACGCCAGCAACCCATTGCATTCGTGGGTCACGACATCGCGGTAACCGTCGATGTCCGATGCGACCACCGGAACGCCAGCAGCCATCGCTTCGAGCAATACAATGCCGAAACTCTCTCCGCCGGTGGCCGGACTGCAAAAGACGTCGGCGCTGGCGTAATAGCGAGGCAGGTCATCGCCGCTGACAGCGCCGACCAATCGCACCGTGTCGTCACCGGCCCCGGCGATCGCATTGATCCATGAAGCACACGCCTGATCCGGTTCGCCAGGGCCCACGACGATCAACCTGAGATCGCGGCGATCTTCGAGCAAGAGGGCGAACGCCTCCAAAAGATAGCGCAGGCCCTTGCGTTCGTCCTTGCGGCCAACGAACAGGACGTTTTTCTTCCCGCCGCGCAACTCGGGGAGCGGTGCGGCATCTGCGAAGCGCTCGAAGTCGATGCCGTTGGGGATCACGCGATACGCCCGATTGGGAAAATGGGGAGCCACGAATGATCGGGCGGCCTCGGAAACGGCGATATGCCCGTGGAGCCGGCGGTGCCAGTTCTTCAGGGCAAACCGTGACCAACGATACAACTGCTGGCCGTCCGAGAACGCGTGGAAGGTGCCAATGTTGACGGCGTTGGAATGCTGCAGGAACAGCAACGGCAGCAGTGGAGCCAGAGGTTCGTGCACGTGGACAACGTCGAATTGCTCGCGAGCCACGAGTCGCCGGACGCGCGGCCATAACCACCACGCCAGCGTCACCCGCGCCGTTGAGCCGCCAGCCGAAAGTGGGACGGATCGACCCATCGCGATGAAATCGTCGGCAATTCCGGCTTGATCCGAAGGGTGTATCGGGGTTCGCGGAGCGACGATGGTCACTTCGTGCCCGCGGCGCCGCAATTCATTGGAGAGTTCAGATACGTGGGCATTGACACCGCCTGGCCATGAGAAATCATAAGGGGAGACCATGGCTATTTTCATAGCCCGCTCCCCTCAGTAGATCCCAGCCCAGAAACGCAGGGAAGTAACGCCGATTATTCTTCTCCGTCGCCGTGTTTGACCTGCACGCTGACCACGGCCGGCTCGGAGATAAACGCCTCGACCATGTCGTGCGCTTCGGAGTCGGAGTACTGGACGGGAGGGCTCTTCATGAAGTAGGCCGATGGGGCGAACACGGCCCCGCCCTGCCCACGGTCCAATGCCAGCTTCGCGCACCGGATGGCGTCCACCACGACGCCGGCTGAGTTGGGGCTGTCCCAGACCTCCAGCTTGACTTCCATCTTGACCGGAGCGCCCCCGAAGACCTTCCCGTCGATGTGGATGTAGCACCACTTGCGGTCCTGCAGCCACGGCACGTGGTCGCTGGGTCCGATGTGGATAGTGTCCGCATCCGGCTCTTCCTGCATCTGGCTGGTGACGGATCCAGTTTTGGATATCTTCTTGGACACCAGGCGCTCGCGTTCGAGCATGTTGAGGAAGTCGGTGTTGCCGCCGAAGTTCAACTGGTAGGTGTTGTCGATCTCGGCGCCGCGGTTCTCCATCAGGCGGGTCAGCACACGATGAACGATGGTCGCACCCACCTGGGATTTTATGTCATCCCCGATGACGGGCACGCCCCGTTCCTCGAACCGGGTGCGCCAGTACTCTTCACGAGCGATAAATACCGGGATGCAGTTGATCATGGCGCAGCGGGCGTCAAGAATCTGCTCGACGTACCACTTGGTTGCCATCTCGCTGCCCACGGGCAGGTAATTGATCACCACGTCAACTTCGCGATCGCGAAGGATGCCCGAGATGTCGGCGGTGCTGTGCTCCGATTTGACCACCACGTCCGTGAGGTAACGACCGATCCCGTCGTGGGTCATGCCTCGTTCCACGGGCACTCCCATGTAAGGAACTTCGGCGAATTTGATGGTGTTGTTAGGCTCGGTGAAGATTGCTTCCGACAGATCTTTCCCGACCTTGTTGCGGTCGACATCGAAAGCAGCCACGACTTCGATATCTTCGATGCGGTAGTCTCCGATGCGATTGTGCATTACGCCGGGGATCGGGTCGTCGTCCGGCACCTCAACGTATTTGTGGATGCCCTGGACCAGCGAAGACGCGCAGTTGCCCACGCCGATGATGGCAACCTTAATCGTGCCCAATTGTGTACTCCTTGCGGCCCGCCCCGGGGCAAACATCCCTCAAAACCGGGACTGGAAATTATCGAGGCCAACCTGCATCAAACTGCCGAATAGTCTAACACACGCGGAATTTCGGTGCCCTTTTGCGGTCGCTAATCGCCGAGCCGGGGCGATCAGCGACGTAAACCGACCAACCGGTCCCGGTTAGCTCTCGGCAAAGAAGCGGAAAATCGCCGTCTCGTCGTCGTGGCGGAACCTGCCACCGCGGAACCGGATGTCACGTCCCTGTTCGATGTGGTGATCAACCAGTTCCTTCACCCGGCCGGAGGCTTCCTCAGCATTCGCAGATCCGCGAACTATGTCCATAAGCTCTTCACCGAGCAGGTTGTCGCTGACGCCGTCAGTGCAGCACACCAGGCGGTCCGCTGGGGACAAATCAAGAGTGGTTTGAAACACTGAGAGGTCAGGTTCGGCGCCGATGGCCTTCGAAACCCCCAGGCGGATCAACCCACCCATACGCCCGCTGTATTGTTCGTATCCGCCAGGACGGATTACGTAGATCGGGCTGTCGCCAGCGGAAATGATGTGCAGTTGGCCGTTGAGATACAGAGCCGCCGAGGCGGTGGTCAGCAGGAACCGTCCCCCGCCAACCTGATGGAACTCGGAGTTCTGTTCGTCCAGGACGGCGACGATATCCTCGGGACCCGTTATGTCGACGGCTTTCAGGACGTCAGCCACGGAACCACTGGCCTCGTCGCCGCCGTGGCCGGTGACGCCGTCCAGCACAACGTCCAGGAAGTTGCCGTCGCCCAGATCACGGGTCAGGTAACTGTCCTCTCCGTGAGCGGCGTTGTCGTGAAGAATAGCCAACGAACTGGTGAGCATAGTTCCCGCATCCTCACATAAATTTGGTTTGCAGCAGATCAGCCGGCCAAGGCGGCCAGCTCGGTGTTCGCATCGAAGCGATAGCGTGTCCAGTGGTCCTCGGTCAGCCGGTGCAGCGCGGCGCTCCACGCCTCCAATGCTGCAGGCCGCTCGGACATCTGGTCGTTACGGATGGTAATCAGACCCAGGCATTCGCGCAAGTCCGACGCAAAATCGGCGACGGACGGGTACGCGCGCTGTCGCACCTTCCCCAAGCACGCCGTGGCGGCTTCCCGCAAGGCGTCACCAGCCGATGCGAACGCGGCGGACAAACTGTCGCATTCGTCCTCGACGGAGATGACCGGCCGCTGATTGTAGGGGTCGAAATACCCGGAGGCGTCTGTGGGTGGCGGCACTGGCGCAAGGTAGAACTTCACCAATTCCACGTAGAAATCATGGACATCCTGCGGACCCCGGTTGCCCTGGCTGCTCTCGATTCCATGTCCAACCAGGGCGCCCGCATCGATCAGTGCGACCCGGCCGGTACCCGGGGAGTAGAACACGTTGTGTGGTCCGAGATCGAGCAGTGCGTACCCGGCGTTTGCGTAGATTTCCTGCGCCTCCAGCAACTGCGTCTGGACCGGCCAATCCGCCACCGCGTCGGGGAGCGCGAGCGGATGCAACGCAAAAAGATTCTGGCCCAGGCCGATTGGTACCCGGAGGATGCGACTTCTGGGGTCTCCAACCAGCGGAATCCCGGCGGCGCGTTCCTCTACCCGGACGGAATAGGGTTGGCCCAGATCCTCGCCAAAATATTCGTCGTGCAGGGCTACTTCAGTAACTCCGATGACCCGAGGCACGACGTCGCAGTACTGTCCGGCTCGTTCGTAGGCTTCCAGCGCTCGCGCGGTGCGTTCCTCGACCGGGCCGTGCATCTGCCGGCGCACGGTTTGCGGAGACGGGCGTTTCAGCACGACCGGTTCACCGGTCTGACGGTCCAGTGCGGCGCGCACATCGTAATCGGCGCCGCTGCCCAGCGGACCAACCAGTTCGAACCGATCCAGCGTTACAGTTTCCATGACCATCGATTGACGACTAGCTGTGCCCGCTCAGGATCGTCACCCAGTCTTCCTTTTGCCGGATTTCACTGATCACCAACCCGGCATCTTTGATTGCGGAAACCGCCTCGTCGTGCTGGTCCACAATGATGCCGGACGCGACGAACACCCCGTCGCCGGCCAGCAGGTCGGGGATCGCCGGTGAGACCAGGCGGATGCCGCGGGCGCTGATATTGGCCACTGCGATATCGTAGTTCACCCCACGGGTCGCGGCGCTGGGGATACTGCCGGACTGAGCGTTGACGCGATCGGCGATGCCCGTGCGGCGGAAGTTGCGCTGCGCGGCGCGTACTGCGTGCCCATCGATGTCCACCGCGGTAATGTGGCCGGCGCCCAGCTTGGCGGCGGCGATCGTCAGGATGCCGGAGCCCGTTCCCACGTCGAGAACGTTGCTTCCGGGCCGAACCAATTCTTCAAGCGCTTCCAGGCAGGAATAAGTCGTTGGGTGATACCCGGTCCCGAAAGCCAATCCCGGGTCCAACTCAACCAGCACGTCGCCGGGCTGGGTTTCATAATCGATCCAGGAGGGCTTGATCACCAGGTTGTTCCCAACGCGCAGCAGGGTGAAATGCTGCTTCCAGTTGTTCCGCCAGTCCTCGTTGTCGTCGAGGGGTCGAATTTGCAACTCGCCAAGATCGGCGATGCTGGAAGCCAGCTTGATACCCACCTCGATGTGCGCCAATCGCTGCCGGGACAAACTGGGCAAGTACGAGCGCAGCACCGCGAATTCGCCGGGCCGAGTTTCAACACTCAACCCGTATCCGTACCGCTCGAAGAGGTAGGACACGGGCTCGACGTATTCGAAGGGAACGTTGATGCTCAGTTCGTGCCAGGACATCGCGCCGTCACATTCACTTTGGGAACCGGATGGGCAATCGGGAAATCCGGAGGATAACCGGCTTATTCGCCGCTGGAGGTTAGAGTGTCCTTGATCCGGTCAAACAGGCCGCGCTGCTTGTCGTCCGTTGGTGGCTCCTGCGTCTCCGGGGTCGGGTCAGCGGTTGGTTCTTCAGGTTCGGCCGCGTCGGTCGGTTCCGATTTGCGGCTGGCGGCGCGTTTGTTCCGTGCGGGCGCCGGTGGTCTCTTGCCGTTATTCGCCAGGGAATAGGCCAAATCCTCGACCAGTTTGCGCTGGTACTTGTTCAACTTGGAGGGTATGTCCACATCAACCAGGACTCGGATGTCGCCGCGTCGATCCGTTGGCCGTCCGTCGCGTCGGATGCGTGGGACGCCCCGCGCCCGAACCCGGAACTCGCTGCCCGCCTGGGTTCCGGGCGGTATCTCGAGATCCACGTCGTCGCCTTCCAGGGTGGGGATCGGCTTGGTCATGCCCAGGGCGGCTTCGGCCATATTAAGCGACGCCCGGTACAGCAGGTCGGATTCGTCCCGCTCAAAGAACGGGTGCTCCCGCACTCGCACCTGAACGTACAGGTTCCCGGGCGGCCCCCCGTTGGCTCCGGAATCGCCTTCCCCGGTGATCCGCACCTGCATGCCGTTATCGACACCCGCGGGAATCGTGACGGTGCGGGTGCGGCGACGCCGTTCGAAGCCCCGGGCGCGGCAGTTCGAGCAAGGGGTTTCTATGGAACGACCGTGGCCATTGCAGCTGGAGCATGGGGAGGTCACCGCAAACTGGCCAAACACGCTGCGCTGGGCGCGGCGTACCTGCCCGCTGCCGTTGCACGTGCGGCAGGTATCGATCGCTGTCCCAGGCTCATTGCCGGCTCCGGAACAATGGTGACAGGGCTCCACCCGATTGATCTCGATGTCCTTGTCGCAGCCGAATACGGCCTCTTCGAAGGTCAGGTTGACCCGTTGGCTGATGTCCTCGCCGGAACGGGGCTGACTGGCGGTGCGACCGCCGCCTCCGAAGAATGTGTCGAAGATGTCCCCGAAGCCACCGAACGGGTCGAAACCGTCAAACCCGCGTTCACCGCCGCCGTTCACACCGGCGTGGCCGAAGCGGTCGTAGCGGGTCCGCTTTTCCTGGTCGCTGAGGACCTGATACGCTTCGTTGATTTCCTTGAACGTATCCTCAGCGCCCGGGGTTTTGTTCCGGTCGGGATGGAATTCCATCGCCTTCCTGCGGAAGGCGCGACGGATCTCCTCTTCGTTGGCTCCCCGGTCGACGCCGAGGGTTTCGTAATAGTCTACGGGCATAGCTTTCTGGCGAGTCACAATTTGGTTCGATTATAGCCGACGCTGCGCGCAATGCTCAACATCGCGCTCGAACTGCGTAGGATCGCACGAATCGGCGTACACAGTCCAGGCACCCGAACCTACCGGCCATTTCACGATAACGAACGGCCGACCAGGACGCCGGCGTAGGCGGCCGCCAGCCCGACGACCAGGTTGGCAGCGATTGATATCCCGGCTCGCGCCAATTCCCCGCCGGATGCGAGCCTGACGCCGTCATATGCCAGCGTGGAAAAGGTCGTGAAACCGCCCAACAGGCCAACGGTGAGCATGGCGCGCAGTTCCAAAGGCCACTCAGACCGCGTGATGAAAACCGTGGCCAGCACTCCCAGGGCGAAGGACCCGACAACGTTGACCGCGAATGTTCCTGCCACCGTGTCCGCACCCAGGTATTGAGCAGCGAGCCGCCCGGCGCCGTATCGGAGCACGGACCCGGCGGCGCCGCCGACCGCCACCAGCAGCCAGACCACGCTACGCCCAGGTACCGCGCCGTTCCAGGGTGCGTTCGTCGAGCTCGATACCCCAGCCGGGGCGGTCGGACAGCGTGATCTTGCCGGCGACGATTTCGGGGCGGACGGTGAAGAGTTCTTCCCAGATCGGGTCGCGGTCCGCGGACGGGAAGGTCTCACAAATTTCCCCTACTTCCAGTCCGGCCACCAGGTGACCGTGCACCTGCGGGTCGTGATGGGGAGCCAGCCGCACGTTGTCCGCAGCGCACAGGCCGGCAATGCGCAGGCATTCGGTCACGCCACCGTTGCGGGTGCTGTCGTACTGCATCACCCGGACTCCTCCCCTTCGGATGAGGTCTCGGGCGTCCCAGCGAGTCACGGCGTTTTCCCCCGATGCGATGGGGATGGTGGTCGAGGCGGCAACTTTGCCCAGGCCCTCGACTCGGTCGTACCAGTGGACCGGCTCCTCCAGCCAGCGAAGATTGAGCGGTTCCAGCATGCGGGCGCCGCGAATTGCGGTGTCCACATCCCACCCCTCGTTGACGTCCACCATTATGTCAATGCCGTCGCCTACAGAGCTGCGAACCGCGCTGACCCGCTCGTAGTCCTCAGCCAGGCTGACGTGGCCGATCTTCAGCTTGATGGCCTCATAGCCCATGTCAACGTAGGACTCGCACTCCTGGACCAAATCGGCGGTGGATTTGCCCTCCTGGTAGTACCCGCCGGTGACGTAGCACGGCGCGGTGTTGGAATGGCCGCCGAGCAATTTGTAAACGGGCATGTCAGCCGCTTTGCCCTTGATGTCCCACAGGGCGATATCCACCGCCGCCAACGCCGTCAGTATCTGCGGGCGTCCGAACCCGGAGGCAGCCCAGCCGATCTGATGGCACAGCCCGAACATGTCGTCCCACAGTTGTTCGTGGTCGACCGGATCGCGTCCCAGGAGCATCGGTTTGAGCAGATCCACGACGGCACGCGAGGCGCCGTCCGCATGAATGGCGCCGTCACTGTCTTGCCGATAGATTCCGGCGAAACCCTGACCAGCGCCGTGGGCCTCGCCGATACCGTAGTAACCGGCGTCGGTGTGGACACGAACCAGGAGTTCGCTCACTCGCCCGATGGGTCGCAGAGCCGTCCAGTATTCGCGATCGGGCGCGGGCCAGACCAGCGCGATCGCCTCAACGTCGTGGATTTTCATGTGCCATCCTTGCCGTCGAATCTGCCCAGACGGAAAAGCCCGATGTCGTGCTCGGTCTCGCCGTGCTCCGCCAGGTCGGCCATGATTTCGCCCACCACGCTGGAGAACTTGAAGCCATGCCCGGAGAAACCGGCGGCAACGGAAACCTGGGGATGATCGGGCAGCGTATCAATGATGAAATGCTCGTCTGGCGTGTTGGTGAACATGCAGGTCTTCAGCGCGAGGGTGGGTCCGGCTGCTTCCGGGAAGTAACGCTCGGTGAACCCTCGCAGGGCGGCTTCGTCCCGGGCGTTGGGCTCGCGATCCATGGTGTCCGGGTCGACCTGCTCGCGGAAGTGGTTGAACATGCCCAGCTTGAAGCCGGGTATACCGTAGGACGGAAAGCCGTAGAAACGGCCCTCCTCCACCTCCATGCCGAAGCACGGGAAATTCTCGGGGCGGAAAAGCTCCGGGCGATAGGGGGCAAACCACCCCAGCACCTGCCGCTCGGGAACGGCGTGGGCAGCGACTTCTGGCGCCACTTTGCCTGCCCAGGCGCCGGCAGTGACCACCAGCCGACGGGCCGAGTAGGTATCCTTGTCCGTGGTCACGATAACTCCGCCGCCGGCGGTGGGTTCCCAGTTGACTGCGGCCTCCCGACCGTGGACCTCGGCGCCGATTTCCAGGGCCGAGGAGACGTGCCCGACAATGCACCGCTCGGAGAGAACGAACCCGCCCTGCTGCTCGTAGAGCATTTCCGCTTCTTCGGGCAGTTGATACCCCGGCCATTCCTGGTTCACCTCGGGACCACTGAGCAGCCGATAGGGGAGATGGTGCTGTGTCACCGTTTCCAGCGAACCTTCCAACAACTGGTTTGCCCCCACGCCACCGCGCACGCACCCGGTGGTGACCAGCAGCTTCTCGCCGGCCAGGTTTTCCAGCTGGTGCCAGAGTTCATAGGCCCGGTAGAGCAACGGAACGTAGGATGGGTCCTCGTGGTAGGCGAGGCGGATCATGCGGCTCACGCCATGGGAGGAGCCCATCTCATTGGGTATGTCGTACTGCTCCAGGCCCAACACCTTCCAGCCGCGCCGGGCCAGGTGGTAGACGGCGGAGCTTCCCATCCCGCCGACGCCAATAACTATCGCATCAAATTCACGCATTGCTTTTCCTGAGTGGTTTCTGGGATCCCGCGGACGCGGGCATGGCAAAGTGGTAGGCGAAACCTACGCTCGCGGCAGCGGGTTGCCCGGCGTGGTCATGCGCAGGCTGTACACCGAGGTGCGGGCGGTGAATAGCATGGTCCGGAAGTCCGGTCCGCCAAAGGCGCAGTTGGCCGGTATCTCCGGGACCCGGATGATGCCCAGGTGCTCGCCAGCCGGGGAAAATACCCACACGCCGCCGGAGCCGGTGCAATATACCCGACCTTCGGCGTCGACCTTCATACCGTCGGGCACGCCGTCCTCGGCGGAGGCCATGCTGCCGAAAACGCGGCTGTTGCTCAGCGATCCGTCGGCCGCCACGTCGTAGGCCTGAATGAACTGGTTCTGCTTGACCTCGCCGTCCCAGTACTGGTCGGGCCGCTCGCCCAGTTTGCGGGTGTTGGACGCATACAGCACCGACTCATCAGGCGAGAAGGCAATGCCATTGGGGAAGTCGATGTCGTGGGCGGACAGGTCCACGGTTCCGTCGGGAGCGATGCGATGGATGGTGCCGGGCCATTGGATCTCCTGCTCGGCCTCCGGAACGCGCCCGCTGGGGTTGGTGATGAAGATGCTGCCGTCGCTGCGGCACACGATGTCGTTGGGCCGGTGGAATCGCTTGCCGTCCCACCGATCGGCCACCACGTTGATGGTGCCGTCGGCCTCCATGCGGGTGATGCGTCGGTTGTCGCCTTCGCACATGAGCAGGCGGCCCTGCAGGTCCAGGGTCATCCCGTTGGTGCCGCCGCTGGGCTCGCGGATGATGTCGGGCGTGCCGCCGGCGGGAGACATGCGGTGGATCACGGGGGGCTCGCGCCTCAGGTCGACAAACAGCCAATAGCCGTCGGGGTGCCACAGCGGGCCCTCGGTGAACGCGAAATTGGTGGCCAACTGCTGCGCTTCCTGGTTGGGTTCCACGATGCCAGGCAGGTATTCGGGCATGGTTCGCCTCCTCGGCGTAGGTATGGGGTACGGGAGACTAGGACGGCAGGTGCGCGAGATATTGTTCGGCGAAGTCCATGCCGACGAGATCGCTGAAGGCGGTCATCAGGCGTTCGGTGACAGGTCCGGGGACGTTTCCGTTGCCGACGGTTGCGCCGTTGACCGCCGACACCGGGCAGATGCACAGGCTGGTGGAAGTCAGGAACGCTTCATCGGCAGTGTAGGCGTCGTACAGATCAATGTCACATTCGGCGGTGGCAAGCCCCAACCCGTCGGCCAGCTCCAGGGCCTGGTTGCGGGTGACGCCTTCCAGCACGTACTGCGACTTGGGGGTCATCACCGCGCCGTCCTTGACCAGGAAGACGTTGCTGCCGCGGCCCTCGGTCAGATTGCCAAATTCGTCCAGCAGGATGGCCCAGGCGTCCTGATCCTCTCCCTGCACTTCCAACTCGCCCATGATGAGATTGAGGTAGTTGTGAGTCTTGGCGCGGGGGCTGAGGAAACGGGGAGGTATGCGCGCCACCGACGGGGTGCTGATGCGCGCGCCGTCCCGGTACAGCGGGGCGCGAGCGGCAAAGGGGATGGCATGGCTCTCTATAATGATGGTGGGCTGCGGGCCGCCGGAGCGATTGGCGCCCTCCACGCCGCGGCTGATGCGCTGCATCACCCACATATCCTGACCCGGAGGCAGCAGGGGATGGTTGTGCGCGACCACGGCCTCGGTGGCTTCGGTCATCTCGGCCTTGCTCATTCCCACATCGATACGCAGGTACCGCAGGGAGTTGTAAAGACGATCGATGTGGCGATCCAGCCGGAAAGTCTGGCCGCCGAAAGTGCGGGTGGCGTCGAACACCGCGTCGCCGTACAGGAATCCGCGGTCGTAAATCGACAGCGCAACCTGGCTGGCGGGGGTCATCTCACCGTTGAAATAGACGATCATTTCGTCTGCCATGTTTACCATCCCTCAAATGTATACGGGTTTTGTCCGACCGGGTTCACGCGTCCGTGCGCTTGATTTGGAACTGGGCCTGCTCTTCCATGGGCAGCACGATGGCCGCGCTGTCCAGGTCGCCCAACCCCTGCTCGACGGCCTCCGCCAGCAATTTGTAGGCCAGGTCACCGGCGGCGATCGGGGTTCCCAGGTCGCGAGCCATCTCCTGGATGAGCCCCAGGTCCTTGAGGAACACTCGTAACTGGGTGCGTATGCCGTCGAAATCCCGGTCAAGCATGGCCGGAGCATTGCGTCCGAGGAGGAAACTCTGTCCCCATCCCGAGTTGACCAATTCGAAAACCAACGCCGGGTCGGCGCCCGATTTCGCCCCGAGCAGCATTGCCTCGGCAGCAGCCACCATGTGGATGCCCACCAGCAACTGGTTCACCAGCTTCGCAGCGGTGCCGGAACCGGTGGGGCCAACATGGCGCACCACGGCTCCCATCACGTCGAACAGGGGCTGGGCCGCCTCGTAGGCACCGGCCGGGCCACCCACCATGATGGTCAGGGTGCCGTCGGTGGCGCGCTCGGTACCACCGCTGATGGGCGCGTCGAGGAACATGGCGCCACGCTTTTCGGCGGCTGCGGCGCAGGCCTTCGAAGTCGACGCTCCAACGGTGCTGTGATCGACGATTATCTGGCCGGGGCGAGCATTGGGCAGCGCGCCGTCGTCACCGAGCAACACCGCCTCGCACGTTGCCACGTCAGGCAAGCAGGCCAGCACAATGTCGCAATTGGCCATCACCTCCGCGGTGGACGCCGCGGCCGTGGCCCCGGCATCGGCGATCTGTCGGACCTTCTCCTGGCTCCGATTGTGGACCGTGACGTCGTGGCCCGCGCGCAGCAGATTGTAGGCCATGGGTAATCCCATGCGGCCCAAACCGATGAAACCAATCTTTTCAGCCAAGATTCAAACTCCGGAGTGCAGGATACCAGCCGCTACAGTCTAACAAGGCCATCGGCGGTTCGCGCTACACACGACGCGGGCGCATAACTGTGCGATCGGGCACGGATCAGATGAGGCCTTCCGCGATCGCTGCGGCCTCCACCAAATCCCACCCGTCTTCGATGCCCGGCAGCAATCGGTCACAGGCCTCGGCCTTGAGCACCGCGCGGCCAGCATCATCGCGGTCGTCGACTGACACCAACGCCGCCGTCACCTGCGCGGCCTCGGCGGGATCCACCTCAGGCCGGGCGGTGAAGCAGCAATGGCTGTAACCCGGGCTGCTCCAGAACACCTTCAGTTCTTCGGTGTTGATACCGTGCCGCTCGTTCAAGGTGTCGAGGGCGCGGGCGCTGATGGCGCCGGCATCGTAGGAGCGGTTCAACACCTGCAGGGCCACATCGACCTGGTCGGAGCCGTGTTGCTGGTCGCGCTGGTCATAGAAATCGGCGGCCGCGAGCGTGCGAGACGGGTGGATGCCCATCTGCTTGAGGAAATATACGGGCAGGAGGCCAGCTTCCACCGAGTCCCGCGCGGCAAAGGCGAACCGGGTGCCGGGCAGGTCCTCCACGGTGTCGATCGTGGAATCGGCGCGGGTGATGAACCTGGTGGTGAAATCGATATCAACGTCGCGCAGAGCCAGCACCGGCGCTCCGTCGGGCAGAGCGCGGCGCATCTTCACATGGGACAACGGGCCATTCCAGGCAAGGTTGATTTCCCCCCGCGCGAAGGCGTCCACCATCTCGTCATAGCCGGAATAAAGCACCCAATCGAACTCGACGCCATTGCGTCGGAATACCGTTTCGAGGGCACGGCAAAGGTCGAGGTGTGCCGGGGAACCTGTAGCGCCTAATCGGATCATCGGATCACCTCCTGTCGTGGTGATTTCCTGCCGTGTCTAACGCCAGTCTCTGCCTGTTGCTCGAGCGCAGTCTATCACCAGGTCAAACCGCTGCCAATTGAGCACAATGGGGCGCGGCAGCAAGATCGTATGCGGTGGTGTGCTGCGCAACGTTCGTGGACTACGGGCCGGTTTCTCCGGGGCGCGCCGACTGGCCGTCGCGCATCAACAGCGTTGGAATGATTGCGATGATGGCGACAATTCCGGCGGCTCGGAAAAAGGCGTGGAACAGGTCGAGGCTGGCCATCTGCAGAAACGTCCGGTATTCGGCGAACTCCCGGGCTCGGGCGCCTGCGTCCAGGCCGGGTATGGTCAGGGGAGACGGCGTTTCGGTCAATATCGCCAGCATCTGATTCACGCCCCACGCCGAAAGCGCGGCGATCCCCAGCGTCATCCCCAGCATGCGGGCCACGACGATCATCGACGCGGCCACCGCCCGATAGTCAGCAGGAGCCGAGAACACTGCCCGGTGCATCAGGGGCGCCACCACCAGGCCGAATCCAGCGCCGGCAAGAACCATGTCAGCGGTCAGACGGGGCTCGGCGATGTCAACCGGCCAGCCGCTCAGGCGGAACATGCCAATTGCGATCAACGCCAGCCCAGGAACTGTGATCCATCGCGCGTCGAACCGCCTCAAGAGCAGCCCACCCACCACCGCGAATACCGGGATAGTTGCAGTCATTCTGAGCAGCCACAACGCGGCGGTGAACGGATCGACGGGACGATGCGGCACGTTCATCACCGTGTTGGCCATGATTACCGTGCTGGCCATGGCGACGACGAGAGCGCTTCCAATCAGCAACTGGGTCGCATTTGCCATCAGGAACGCGCGGGCCTGCAACAGCATCGGCGACAGGAGCGGCTGCTCGACGCGGAAATGGACCACGACCAGGGCCGCCCCGCACAACACGCATCCCGCCAAAAACCCCCAGGGGGTCCACGAAGACAGAGCGAACAAACCGTCGTGGGCGATAGCCAGGCACAGCAACACGAGGGCCAGGGTCAGGAAGACGGCCCCCCAATAGTCCATCCGGGCTCCCTCGTTGCGCCGCTCCGGAAGGAACACCAGAGCGATCGCAATGGCGGCGGCCTGGGGAACGTTGAGCCAGAATATGGCCCGCCATCCCCACAGTTCGATCACCGCTCCGCCGTACGCCGGGCCCAGCATGCTTCCAGCCTCGGCGGCGCCGGCCACAATGCCCAGCGCCAAGCCGCGTTGGGCTGGAGAAACCAGGGCGGCGGCGATGGCCAGGCTCACCGGCACGGCACCGCCGCCGCCGATGGCCTGGATCACCCGGGCTGCGATTATCTGATGCAGGGGTTCCAGGTTCGAGTTCAACCACGCCCACTGCCCGGCCACGGCAACCAGGGTGGTGCCGAGGGCAAATACGGCCAGCGATAGGAGGTAAACGCGCCGGTAACCATGAACGTCGGCCAGCCGACCGAGCAACGGCATCGCTGCGGTATAGCCCAGTAGATAGGCGGTAACCACCCAGATCACCGATTCGAACCGCAGGATGGGGATCTTGAGATCGGCCATGATCGCGGGCAGTGCCGTGATCACCACCGTCTGGTCCAGCGCGGTGACGAAAGTGCCCACCGCCACGACTCCTACCAGAGCCCACGGCGACAATCTTGGCCGAGTGAACGTCACGGACATCCGTGCAGCCAGCCGCGATCCCGCAGTAGCTAGCCGCCAGACAGGTCGATGAACTGTTCCGGCGGTGAGATATCGGCCGGCTCTCCGATACCGGTAAATCGAATCATCCGATGGGTATCCGGAAGGTCAAACTCACCGATCTGTCCAACGACGCTGATCATGCGCGGCAGCTTTTGTTCCGTGTCCGTCCAGACGTCGATCTGCAGGGATTGGCCCTCGGATGCCGAGAGCGGGAGCCAGTCCATGGCGGATGCGGGAACGCCACCGCGGATCCTGTATGTCGCTACGTCATCAACTGTCTCCGCGCCCACGAAGACGGGGTTTTCCACTGCTTCCACCAAGTCTGCGACGATGTGCTGGAGCCGAGTCACCGAAAATGGGGCTGACGTCGCGGGTTGCTTGAGCCAGAGGCCCGATATCGGTTCGGTGGAAAAATATCCCTGCGGGGTGACGACGGCAAGCACCTGAACGTAGGAGCCTGACTGGGCATCGATTTCCGGACTGCTCACCAGATAAGCGTCGATGGAAACGGCCGCTCCAGTATCGGCATCCCAAGCCCCGCTGATATCAGTGATCTTGGCGCTGAACTCAGGCAGATACATGCTCCCGACTTCGTGAGCCACGTGGAACTGAGTCGACCGAACGGTTCGCAGACTAGCGGCGGTTTCCGCCACGAGCGCCGCGGCGTCGGGAACGGGTGTGGGCGTGGGTGGTGTCGCGGCGGGCGCCTCGATCCCGCACGCCGCTGTAATCCAGACCGTCAAGACGAGCGCAACCGTAGCCAGGCCGACTCGGGCTGTTGTCAGCGCGTCGACCAAACCGCCATGCTACCGTTGGCGATGTCGTGCAACTGCCCGTCTTCGCCAGTCTCCACAACGTACACCCGTGAACCGCCCGCGCTGCTGCCGTTGCGTCTTTCGGACAGGTATTGTTGGGTTCCGGACACAACCAGGCCGGACCCGTCCGGCGCCCAGGGTGAATGGCTGCGAGCGTACTGGTCGAAGAACGCAAGCATCAGGAACGTTTCCCCGCTGGGCGAGAAGCGGAACCCCGCGACGGCGCTGTGGTCTTCATCACCGACGGAGTCGGAGGCTGACCCCGAGACGAGCCTCCATTCCATAGTACGTTCTTCCGGGTTCAGGGCCACCCAGGCCAAACGGTCCCCCTGCGGCTCCCAGAAGAAACCGAGAACCCAGTCGTCCTCCTTGATTGTCCGTTCCGCGCTGCCGTCGGCGGCCAACAGGCGCAAACGGCGGTAGGCTGGAGAACCCGCAATCTGCCGATCCACCACCGCGATCACGGTGCCGTCTCCCGACCACAGGAAAGCGCATGCGCCTTCGACCTCGGCCAGACGGAGGGCGGCGTCATCGGGCTGGTCGGGCCGCCCAACCCACAATGCTTCGCTGTCGCCGCCGGGAGCCGACCAGGCCAGCCGGCTCCCGTCTGGAGACCAGGCCGGGGTACGGAAAGAACGGGAACTGGCCAATGGCTGGACGCTGAACTGCTGGGCGTCGTAGTCCGGCGTAACGAGCAGAACATCCTCGTTGCTGTGCACCGCCAGCGACGCGCTGTCCGGAGACCAGTCGAAATACAGCGGCGCTCCCCGTTGCACCGCCAGCGGAGCCGCGGGCGAACCGGACTGCGGCGCGGGTGTGGCATCCACCACGAACAGGGTCAGGCCTTCGGGAGTTGCCGCCGTGATCCCCAATTTTTGACCGTCGGGCGACCATTGGACGTAGTGGGGAGTACCTTCCGCGATCGTCAGGGGGACATCGTTGACGAACGCCGCGCCACCGACACCGGTAGACGATTCCAGCGAGTGGAGGCTGATCTGCGCGTCGCTGGGAGATTCGCCGCGCAAGAGAGAAACTGCAATGCGGGAGCCGTCCGGCGACCATACGGGCCAGCTGTACATTGTGTCGCGGCGCTGGGGCTGCGCGAGGATGCCGCCGGCGCGAGCCACGGCCCCGGTCGTGAGCAGGCTACGACCCGAACCGTCCGGCTCGGAGGTGACCAATTGGCCGTCGGTATCGATGTATGCGATGCGGTTGATAGTCATGGACGTTTCGTTATTCTCGGTTCTGCCCGGGTCCGGGGAACACGCCACCGCGACCATCAAGATCATCGTGGCGGCGACCAGGATGGCAAGATACCGGCGTGCGGAAAGCGTTAGCCAGGGAGCCGTCGGAACCATTGGCCACGGAAATAATTTCGCGAGCACGCGGGTAACGGTAGCACCCAACATCCCAATAAGCAACGGACGGGCGACCTGCCAGCCCGATAGCATGACGAGGCATACTGCAATTGGGTACCGTAGCGAGGAGTTCGCGCTTGAGGATGGAAAATCACTTGAACGGAAACTGTGGTTTAATGCCCATTGATCCGAGCTTCCACGCACGGTCAATTGGACGAGTCGAAGCGCCTTCAATGACGATACAAAACAACCTACCCGCCGGCCGGGTGATCATGGTCCAGGGCACAGCGTCCCACGTCGGCAAGAGCGTGCTGGTATCGGCGCTGTGCCGCATATTCCGCCAGGACGGACTGCGGGTCGCGCCGTTCAAGGCGCAGAACATGTCCAACAACTCGTACGTCACGCCGGACGGCGGTGAAATCGGCCGCGCCCAGGCCGTCCAGGCCGAGGCCGCCGGTGTCGAAGCCCGCGTGGAAATGAACCCGGTGCTCCTCAAGCCTGAGGCGGACAGCCATGCCCAGGTGGTGCTGATGGGCCGTCCTCTCACCTCTGCCCGGGCCCGTGACTATTTTGACCTGAAAGCCACCCTCTGGGACTCGGTTTCCAGTTCGCTGGACGCGCTGCGCAGCCAACACGACGTGGTGGTGATCGAGGGGGCCGGCAGCCCGGCGGAGATCAACCTGAAAGCCACCGAAATCGTCAACATGCGGGTGGCGCTCTACGCCAACGCTCCCGTCCTCCTGTGCGGCGACATCGACCGGGGCGGCGTGTTCGCGTCGCTGGTGGGTACATTGCAGCTGCTGGACGATGCTGAGCGGGACCGGGTCAAGGGCCTGCTGATCAACAAGTTCCGCGGCGACGCATCGCTACTGACCGATGGTCTGACGTGGCTGGAGGACTACACAGGCAAGCCGGTGGTGGGCGTGGTTCACCACTACCGGGACATACACATTCCCGAAGAGGATTCGGTGGCGCTGGACTTCACCCCGCCGCACGCATCCTCGCCCGACGTCCTGGACGTCGCCGTCGTCCAGGTCCCTCACATTTCGAACTTCGACGACTTTGACCCGCTGGCAAGGGAGCCGGGCGTCTCGTTGCGGTACGTGCAGAGCGGTGACCGGCTCGGCCAGCCAGACCTCGTGATCCTGCCGGGCAGCAAAACAACCATCCCCGACCTGATTTGGATGGAGCGACAGGGGTTGTCCCAAGCCGTGGTGAGCGCCACGGAGAACGGTTCCGCGATCATCGGCATCTGCGGCGGCTACCAGATGCTGGGCAAGACCCTGCTGGACCCGGACCGCATCGAGTCCGACATCGGCGCAGCGGACGGCCTCGGCCTGCTTCCCCTGGTGACAACGTTCGCCGGCACCAAGGAGACGCACCGGGTGGAGGCCAAGGTACGATCCGAGGCATCCACGCGCGGGCACCTGTTGTCCGGCGCAGATGGGGAAACCGTGGTCGGCTACGAGATCCACATGGGCCGGACCGCGGGCGAAGGCGTCATTCCTGCGTTCAGCCTGGTCGACCGGGCCGATGCGGCCATCACGCCGGACACGGCCTTCGATGGAGCCCTCGACGCCAACGGCCGGGTGATGGGAACGTACATCCACGGGCTGTTCCACAACGCTGGCGTCCGCCGCGCGATCCTGGGTGAGTTGGCCCGCCGCAAGGGGGTTGGGTTGCCCGAAGGTGTGGACGTGGCCCGCGACCGGGAGTATGACCGGCTGGCAGACTGGGTGCGCGACAGCCTGCGTATGGACCTGGTCTACGAGATGGTGGGACTGACGCCGGCGCTATGAGCTCGCTACACCTGGTGTTGGGCGGCATACGGTCGGGGAAAAGCGTTTACGCGGAACGGTTGGCGGCCGATGTCGCCGGATGCCAACGCGTCCTGTACGTAGCGACGGGCATCGCCGTAGACACGGAGATGGAAGAGCGCATCCAACGGCACCAACAGAGGCGGCCGCAAAATTGGCAAACCCTGGAAGCCCCGCTCAACCCGGTTGGCGCCCTGCAGGATCTAATCAGAACCAGCGACCCGCCTCCAGTCCTGTTGCTCGACTCCATGGACGTTTGGGTCTCCAATCTGATGCTGGAACACGAAGGCACGCCGCGACTGGAATTGGAAGCTCGCATCGTCGGCGCGACGCGGCGTTTCGCGGATTACATCCGGGAGACCGACCTGGCAGCGGTTGTGGTGAGCAGCGAAGTCGGCCACTCCTTGGTAGCAACGTCCCAATTGGGACGTCAGTTCCAGGATGTACTCGGCACCGCAAACCAGGCGATGGCGGCAGCCGCTGGTCGGGTGACTATGATCGTTGCGGGGTTGCCGGTCCCGATCAAGCCTCCGGCAACCGGCTCCTACTAGCCGCCAGAATGGGTTTGGCAACACGGCGGCGCGATGGCTGAAGATATTTTGGGGACAGCTTCGGTTTTGGCCCCTGGCACCTGCGGTGAACTGGTGCAGGGAATGACCGGAGGTGTGGACTTCCTGGTGACGTGCCCTATCAATCAGTTCTCGCGGGCCACAGTGACGTTGTCCCGATGTGATGGCCACGGCGATCGGGTTAGAGGCATCGACCACCTGCCGAAAACCCGGCAGGCGGTAACTGCTGCGCTGGCACGAATGGCACGCTGCCTCGGCGTGCCGGGGTTGCGAGCCGACGTCACGGTTGCCAACCCTATCCCCGCAGGCAAAGGCATGGGCAGCAGCAGCGCGGACATCACGGCCGCGGTGTGCGCGACGGGCAAGGCCGCGGGCTTCGATCTGTCGCCGGAGGCCGTTGCAAAGATCGCCCTGGCCGTTGAGCCGACCGACGGAGTGATGTTTCCCGGTATCGCCATGCTTGATCATCGACAGGGCAAAATCGTCGATCTGCTGGGCGCTCCCCCACCGATGGAGGTGATCGTCATCGACCGCGGCGGTCACGTGGACACGCTGGAATTCAACCGGATCGATCGCGAGGAGCACTGGCGGTCGGTCGCGGACGCCACCACCGAGGCCCTGGAGTTGGTACGGGAAGGCATCCGGCGCTGCGATCCGGAGCTGGTCGGCCGGGGCGCTACAATCAGCGCACGAGCCGGGGGACCGGACGGCGCAGGCCCCTGGGTGGAACAGGCGTCAGATTTCGCGGTTGATATCGGCGCGGTGGGCGTCAACGTGGCCCACAGCGGCACAGTGGTCGGCATCCTGTTGGACGCCCGCAAGCGGCAGAGCAAGCCGGCATTCCGCGAGGCACAGCGGGAGTTTGCGGCCGCGGAGAGTGTGCAACACTTCCGGATTATTGGCGGGGGCGTCAGAGCGGGGTAGCGTCGCTCGGGGACTATGACGGTTTACTTGGGCTGGTCGCAGAACATTAACTGACCGGCGTACCCGGCGAACTGACCGAAGTGTTGCTGAGCCCATGTACCAATAGCCGCTTCGGATTTCGGAGCCGCTGGATAGTTTGCAGCAACGGCCCGTTTTATGTGAGTGTCCACGGGAAAGGCCTCCAATTTGTCCAGAGACATCAACGCGACACAATCTGCGATCTTGAGGCCTATTCCGTTCGGCACAGTACGCCCATTTCTGGGTCCTTGCATCAATTTGAACATTACCGTGGAGTAAGCACTCCTTCGCAATTCCTGGGCGTCGATCTCTCCCTTTTGGACACGCTTTGCTGCACCGGCTATCGCGACAGGGAAGCTCGCAGCGAAGCGCCCGGCGAGGTCGAGGCCCAATAATCTGGCGATGCCTATTTCGACGATGCTCTGCGCTGATGGGAACAGATACCTTCGGTCGTTGCCCATTTCTACGCTAACGCCACTCAAGGGAGACATCTCCCCGATGCATCGGCGGATGTTGGGAATACGATTACTTTTCGAGCAGACGTAGGACACCAAACATTCCCACGGGTCCTGCCGGAGCAGACGCATGCCTCCGTAGGTTGCAATCAGCTTAGCCATGTTCGCATCGTGATCCGACAGATGCCCGTAGATGCGCGAGACGTCGTCGTCCAATCTAAAATAGCTGTGCAGCATCGCAGCGACATCTTCGTTGCCCACCGTTTCATCGAGCGTCACCACGCGGTACTCTACGGCAGAGCCAGATTGGCGCAGATGAAACAGAGATTGTCCGAGGACTCCAGAGTGCCATGCGTTATCGGGAAGCAGCTCACGGTGTTGCAATCGGTCTACGCTCCCATCAAGTCTGCGCCACCGAAATGCCTGACCCATGTACAATGTCAGCCTGAGGCTGAACGGCTGGGGCATTTCCAGACTGCCTTCTATGATTCGCATTTCAAGGCCTCCCATCAGCGGTGCATACGACTCTGCCTCTAATTGGCAGGCAGCGTGCAGTTGTCATCTGCCTTCCCGCCGCCGGGCGTGAAAGAGGTACTGCTGGGAATAGCCCGCGTATTCGCCGAAGTGGTCCTGGGCCCACTCCACCATCACTCGGTCGGGCGGCTTTTTCTGCATTGGGAAATACCATTCCGCCAGCGCGCGACGCACCCAAACGTCCACCGGGAAAGCCTGCAGCTTCTCCAATGAGAACACCGCGATGCAGTCTGCGATCTTGGCCCCAATCCCGTAGCACTCCATGAGCCTGGACTTGGTTTCCGGATAGGGCAGGCGGATCAATTCGTCCAGGTCAAGCTCGCCGTCGCAAACGCGCCGGGCCGCAGCCGCGACGTAGGGGGCGCGGAACCCCAGGCCCAATTCTCGCAGGAACCCCTCGCCGGCGGAGGCGATTTGTTCGGCTGACGCGAAGGTGTGCCGGACCTCTCCGTCAAGCTCCAATGGATCGCCGAGACTGTCGGCCATGGCCTCCATGTTCTGGTGGATGCGCGGAATGTTCGACGTGGCCGAGCAGATGAACGCGACCGTGCACTCCCATGGTTCCTGGCGCAAGATCCGCAGACCCGGATAGCGGGACACCATTTCCGAAACCCGACGGTCCCGGCAAATATCCGCATAAATCGCGCCGATATCGTCGTCGAGGCGGAAATATGACCGCAACAGGCGGTTCAGCGTCTCTGGTTCTGGGGCATCTCCGGCCCCCGCGACGCGATATTCGACCCCTTCGCATCGCTGCCGGACGTGGATGAGCCATGGGCCCAGTACGCCCGAATACCAGCCATCCCCCAGGTTTTTCCAGCGATGGGCCTGCCCGCTTTCCAGGCTCTCCGCCAGGTTGAACGGCTGGTCTATGGCTAACTGCACGGTGCGTTCCGGTACCGCCAATCCCTCACCCGCACACGGCCCGCAAGTTCAGCCGGCCACCGGCCGATCGAGTTGCAGCCAGCGGGCCGCCTGGTCGCCGACGCTGCTGACGCTGGACCGTTCGACGGTACACGGAGGCAATGCGTTCAGGAAGCGGTCGCCGTAGTTGGCCGTCTGGATACGGCGGTCCAGGATGACCACGGCTCCCCGATCCACCTTGTTGCGGATCAGCCGGCCGAACCCCTGCCGGAAACGCAGGACGGCGGAGGGCACCTGGTATTCGTTGAACGGGTTGTTGAACAGGTTCCCTCTGGCTTTGACGATGGGATCGGTGGGAACCGGGAAAGGCAGGCGGCACAGCAGCAGCCCGCGCAGGATGCCCGACTCCATGTCCACGCCTTCCCAGAAACTGGCAGTGCCGAGCAGGACGGCACGCGGATCGGCGTGCAGCCGGTCGACCAGTTGTCGCGGGGTGCCGTCAATTCCCTGTGCCAGCACGTTGATGCCCGACGCGCGCAGAGGACCCCGAACCTGGAACGATGCTTCCCTCAAGGCGCTGTGCGAGGTGAACAGCGCCATCAGATGACCGTCCAGGGCCTGCGCCATGTTGAGGATCACCTGGGCGGTGCCGCGGGCGTGGTCGGCGCCGCGACGCGGATCAGGCAGGTCGTCGGGAACCAGCAGCAGGGTGTTGCGCTGATAGTTGAACGGGCTGTCCACCAGCAACTCGTCGCTGTCGTCGGGGAACCCCAGGCGTTCCCGCAGGAACCCGAAGTTGCTGTCCGTCGCCAGGGTGGCGCTGGTTAGCACCACCGTCTCTTTCTGCTGGAACAGCATCTCAGACAGGATGGGGCCCACCGAAAGCGGTGTGGAGTGCAGCACAATGTTGCGGCGCAACATGTCAATCCATTGGATCTGTTCCTCGTCGAACCGTCCGAAGACCGAAGCCAAGCGGTCATTGAACTGGGACATAGTGTCTACGGCGCTCAGCAGTTCGTTGCCCTGGCTGTCGTCGGAGAGATCGAATATCCCCTGATCCACCAACCGCCAAACATCGTTCAGCCGATTGACGCTGTCGGCCATGAACGTCGCGAAGGACTCCCACTCGCGGGCGGCGGCGCCCCATTCCCCGCTCTGGCGCACGGAAAGCTCGAAAGACACCGCCTGGCGATCGTTGTCTCCCCGGGCGTTGGAATGATAGAGGTTCGTGATTGCGGCCCACAGCTGTTGCCACGCCTGCAAGGCCTGGTTGCTGCTGGCCGTCGCGTTGGTGAGGGCATCCCGGGCGCGACCGAGGTTCTCGTCGTGGGGCGACTGGTTGGCGATGCCGGTCAGGTGACGGAAGAGCCGGTAGACCCCATCCAACTCCTGCGGGAGGTCGTCCTCGGCGATCTCAAAGCCGAGCTGCCGGCTGGCCTCCTCCTCCAGATGATGGGCCTCGTCGACAATCAGGTGCTGATAGTCCTGCAAAACAGTGCCGCCAACTGCCAGATCGGCCAGCAGGAGGGCGTGGTTAACCACCAGGATGTTTGCCGCTTCGGCCTGTTGGCGAGCCTGGCGAAGGAAGCAGGGCGCGCCGCCCCGGAACGACTGGCACACGCCCTGGTTGTCGGCGCACACCCGAAGCCAGGCCCGATGGTCGCCGAAGTTCAGGTTGAGGTCGGTGCGGTCGCCATTTTCGGTATCGTCCAGCCAGACCGCGGTTTTGCCGAGCACCCGGGCTTCATCCTCGGTCAAAGTGTCAGAGGAGCCCAGGCTGGTCCATCTGCGCAGGCACACGTAGTTGGAGCGACCCTTGAGCTGAGCCGCGCGAACCGCGCCCGGCTCCAGGATGCCGGCCTCTTCCAGGATCGAGATCACCGCCGGTATGTCCTTGTCCATCAGCTGTTCCTGCAGGCTGATGGTGTTGGTGGAAATCACCACCCGGTGCCCATGGGTGGCGGAGTAAAGAATCGCCGGGAGGAGATAGGCGATGCTCTTGCCGATACCGGTGCCGCCTTCGACGATCAGCTTCCTGCCCTGGTAGATGGCGCGGGTGACCGCTTTGAGCATCTCGGCCTGCTGGGGCCGGTTTTCAAACCCGGGAAAAGCGCTGGCGAATACGCCGTGGGGAGCCAAGAGATCCTCGACCTGCTGCTCGGTAAGCTCACGCCTGACGGCGTTGGTTTCGTTATCCCCGGTTTCGCTGGACGTTCGCCTGGCGATGCTATCCAGGTTCAATCCATTGAGCCCAACGGCGCCGGCGGTTCCGGACGCCGCGTTAGCGCCGGGTGCATGAGGCACAATCGCCTCGAGCAAGTCCGCAACCGAGGCGTTGGCGGCGCGAGATGCGCGGGCTATGAACGCAACTTTTGCTGCGGGATAGGATGCTCCCAGTTTCAGCAACTCATGGAAAACCAGCGCGGTGGTTTCCGCGTCGGCCACGGCGCGATGGGCCTGGTTGTGGTCGAGGTCCAAATGTCGGGCGAGGGCGCTCAGGTTGTATTCCGGCAGCGTGGGCAGGAATATCGACGCCAGATCCCAGGTGTTGTAACTGCGGTTGGTCAGGTGCAGACCATGGGATGACAGGAACCCAATATCGAAAGCGATGTTGTGCCCGACGATGGGCAAATCGCCAACGAACGCGGCGAACTGTGCCGCAACCTGCTGGAACCGTGGCGCGCGTTCGATTTGGGCGGGGCTGATGGAGGTCAGTTGCTGGACGAATGTGGGGATCTGACGGCCAGGATTGACAAATGTCTGGTAACGCTCCGAAACCTCACCACCCCGAAACTTGACGGCTCCAATCTCGATTATGGCATCGGATTGCGCTTGAAGCCCGGTGGTTTCCAGATCGACACATACGAATTCGCGCTCGAATATGTCACTCTGCGGCAACAGCGTCGGGGTCATCGCAATGAACTGCAGTTGACGAGGTACCGGACCTACGCGGTGCGCAGGCGGTACGGCCGCAGCGATCCCTGCCGAAGCCCTTCCAGAGGGTGGAAGTCACCCTGATGGAGCGCGGCAAGGAACTGGGCCTCGTCGAATATTTCGTCGGGGAACTCGGTCACGAACTTGCCCAAACCGTGGGTGCTGTGGGCATCGCTACCTCCGGTCACCGGTAGGTTAAGTCGGTGAGCCACCTCGGCGGCGAAGCGATTTTCCTCGTCCGAAGTGCCCCCGTTGGCAATTTCGATGGCGTCAACCAGCTCGAATACCGCATGCTCCATCGCCGTCTCGGCATCCTGGGGTATCGGTTCGTTGGGATCCGGATAGAGGTACGGTCGGGTGCGGTGGTGTTGCCCGAGAACGCCCCGGAACGGGTGCGCAGACACTACGAAACCGCCGGCAGCGTGGGCAGCCTTGCTCAGCTCCGCGGCGCGGTGGAATCCGCTCTGATACCGGTCCACGCCGAAAGCCAGGATGTGACCCATATCGGTGTCGGCTTCCATGGCTCGGATGAGCACAACGTTGTGCTTGGCGGCAAAGGCGGAGAATTCGTGCCGGTCCCAGGGACCGGAGTGTTCCGTGATGCACAGGCCGCGCAATCCCAAACGTTCTGCCTCAAGGATGAGGTCTTCGGGCGAAAGGCTGGAATCGGCGCTACCTTTGGTCGTATGGATGTGTAAATCAAAAATGCGTGACATAAGCCCTACCAGTCTATGCGTAGGGTGAAACCCCGTCAACGCCGTCCGGTCATGTTCAATGGATCGCCTCTGATAGAATGCGGTCGAATCCCTTCCTCGAAGGGCGATATTCCCAGGAGATGAAAGAGATGGCGAAAGTAGGTTTTATCGGTCTCGGAACCATGGGCGCCAGCATGGCGTACAACTGCCTGAGCGGCGGAAACGAAATGGTGGTCCACGACATCCGGCGGGAAGCCGCAACCCAGCACCTGGAGGCGGGGGCACAGTGGGCCGACACCCCCCGCGAAGTGGCTGAGGCCACCGACGTGGTGTTCACCTCGCTGCCGGGCCCGGTGGAGGTCGAAGCGGTTTCGCTGGGCGAAGACGGGATCATGTCGGGCATGGCCGCCGGCAAGACCTACTTTGACCTCAGCACCAGCTCGCCCACGCTTATCCGCCAGATCCACGACCGAGTGGCGGCCCAGGGTATCAACGTGCTGGACGCGCCGGTGAGCGGCGGCCCGGCCGGCGCTGCCAGCGGCCGGCTCGCCATCTGGGTCGGCGGAGACAAGGCGGTTTTCGATCAGAACAAAGCCGTCCTCGACTCCATTGGCGACGCCGCCTACTACGTCGGTCCCATCGGCAGCGGGGCCGTCGCCAAGCTGGTGCACAACTGCGCCGGCTACATCGTCCAGACCGCGCTGGCCGAGGTGTTCACCATGGGGATCAAGGCGGGAGTGGACCCGCTGGCGCTGTGGCTGGCCGTGCGCAAAGGGGCCGGCGGACGCCGCGGAATGTTCGAAGGGCTGGCCCAGCACTTCCTGATCAACGACTACGATCCGCCGGACTTCGCCCTTCGCCTGGCGCGCAAGGACGTGGACCTGGCTGTAGCGGTCGGCCGCGAGTTCGACGTGCCCATGAAGCTTGCCAACACGACGCTGGCTGAGATGACCGAGGCGATCAACCGAGGTTGGGCCGGGCGCGACTCCCGGGTGGCAATGCTCTTGCAGGAGGAACGGGCCGGTATCGAGGTCGAGGTTGATCCTGAGGATTTGCGGCGGGCGCTGGAGGAACAGGGCGGGTAACTCCATCCCGCATGCCTGAATGAAGCAGGCCGCCCTTCTTCGGAAGAGCGGCCATTCATTTTCAGCGAATCAACAGGTCCGAAACCGACACTCTGGTCAGTCAGCGGCTGCCTCCCAACGCAACACCGGACGCCGCGCCGCCGTAGCTTCATCCAGCCGGGAGACCGGCGTGGTGTGCGGCGCGTGCTGGACCAGTTCGGGCTCAGATGTTGCTTCCGAGTCGATGATGCGCAGGGCGTCGATGAACGCGTCGAGCGTTTCCTTGGTCTCCGACTCGGTGGGCTCGATCATCAGGGCTTCGTGGACGATCAGCGGGAAGTACATCGTCGGCGCGTGGAAACCGTAGTCCAGCAGCCGCTTCGCCACTTCCAGCCCGCTGACCCCACGCTCGCGCTGCCGGTCCGCGGAGAAAACCACCTCGTGCATGCACGTGCGGTCGTAGGGCAGTTCGTAGATATCCTTGAGCGATTCCATGATGTAGTTGGCGTTCAGAACGGCGTTGCCGCTGATTGAAAGCAATCCCGCCGCACCCAGCGTGCGGATGTAGGTGTAGGCGCGGACCAACACGCCAAAGTTACCGTGGAACCCGCTGATCTTGCCGATACTTTGCTCCGGCTCGGCCAGCGAATATTCGCCGGCGCCGTTCACCGCCACTACCGGGGCGGCCAGGTACGGAGCCAGGTTCTCGCCGCAGCAAACGGGACCGGAGCCCGGTCCGCCGCCACCGTGCGGAGTGCTGAAAGTCTTGTGCAGATTCAGGTGGCAGACGTCGAAGCCCAGCTCTCCGAGTTTTGCCCGTCCGAGCAGCGCATTCATGTTCGCGCCGTCGCCGTAGACCAGGCCCCCGCAATCGTGGACGATCTGGCAGACCTCGAGGATGTTGGTGTCGAACAGTCCCAACGTACTGGGCAGAGTGATCATCACGCCGGCCAGGTCATCACCGGCGATCTCCCTCAAGGCGGCGAGGTCGGTGTTGCCGTCAGCATCCGACGGGATGGTCACCACGTCGAAACCGGCCATCGCCGCGGAGGCAGGGTTGGTGCCGTGGGCGCTGTCCGGAATGCCCATCTTGGTGCGACCGGAGTCGCCGCGCGCCAGGTGATAGGCCCGCATCATGAGTACGCCCCCCAGTTCGCCGTGGGCGCCGGCGAGTGTCGCCAGGCTGGTCGCGGCCATGCCTGTGACCTCGGTCAGGAAGTCCTGCAACCGGTGGAGCAGCTCCAGCGCTCCCTGGGATTGCTCGGCAGGCTGCTGTGGGTGGATCCCGGCGAATCCTGGCAGGAAGGCAATTTCATCGTTGATCTTGGGGTTGTACTTCATGGTGCACGAACCCAGCGGGTAGAAGTGGGTATCGATGCTGAAGTTCAGCTGGCTCAGGGAGGTGAAATACTGCACCACCTCGGGTTCAGACACCTCGGGGAGCGGCAGATCGTCCCGCAGGTACGCTGCATCCGGCAGTGGAGCAGGGGGCACGTCCAGGCCGGGAGTCACCACCCCGACCCGACCCGGCACGCTGCGATCCATCAGCAGCCTTGTGGTGTCTCGGTTGCCGCCTTTGTTCAACATCTTCCGTAGTCTCCTGGTTTTGCAACTGTTGCGGCCGCCGCTTGCCCCAGTGCCAGGGTTGCGGGCCGCAATAGCCAATTAATCAATTGTTCAACGTTTAATTTCCACGGAGCCCGCCGTCACGGTGAGCGTTTCACCCAACGATTTCCAAGTGACCAAATACGATCGCCCTGCCAACTCCACACGACACTTGCCGCCACCGCCGCCACCATACTCGCTACAAACGCCACCGTGCCTCCCCAGGGGAACAACCAGGTGGTCCCGACGATCACGAACAGGGCGGCCACAGCGACAAGCCAGAAAATAGTGCGCCTCCAAATACGCCGGTTGAACCTCCGGTCTGCGGCGCGCACGATCTCCTCGACCTCCTCCGGTGTCGCGTCGTCCCAGCGGGCCATCTGGGCGTTCATGTGGCGGATACGCCGCCGGATGGCAATGGACCCGCAAACGAGCATGCTGCAGCAGACGGCGCACATCAGCACGATGGACGCCAGAAACCCGATCTCGAACCACCATTCCCCAGCGGGCAGCCAGGCGGCGCGACCCACGAGCAACGCCCGCGTTATTACCAGCGCCAGCATGGCCCCGGCCAGCGAGCAGCCGATGGCGAACAGCGTGGGCTCCCGGACCCAAAGGCCAAACCATTTGACGTATCCTTCTGGATCCGCCGAAGGCTCTGCGTCCTCGAATGGATCCGCATAGCGCCGCATTCGACGCAGATGGGACAAGTCGCGGTCAATCATGGCGAATCGCTGGTTTCGTTGGAGCCTGGCGTGCCGGCCCGTGTCCGTCGCCGGATCGGGCCCAAGCCGATTGCTTCTACTTCGCCGACGCCAACGCGCCAACCAGCAGGTCGATGTCCTCGCGCGAATTCATCTCGGTCACACAGAGGAGCATGCCGTTTTCGAAACGGTCGCTCACGTCCAGACCGCCCAGTATGTTGTGCTCCATGAGCCGGTGGTTGATCTTTGCCGGAGCATCGGGGCAGTTGACCACAAACTCCTGGAAGAACTCTCCCGACTGGGGCAGGGAATATCCATCCAGGCCGGCGATGGCTGAGGCCGCGTAGTGCGCCTTGTGGTAGCACAGCTCGGCGACCTGGCGCAGGCCGTGCCGTCCCATCGCGGCCAGGTAGATCGTCGACGCCAGGGCGTACAGGGCCTCGTTGGTGCAGATGTTGGACGTGGCCCGCTCCCGGCGGATGTGCTGCTCACGGGTCTGCAGGGTCAGGACGTAGCCGGTGCGGCCCTGGGTGTCAGTGGTGCGGCCCACCAGCCGGCTGGGCATCTGGCGGATGTACTGCTGTTTGCAACTGAACAGACCCAGGTACGGACCGCCGAAGGAGGGCGGGATGCCGATGGGCTGGCCTTCACCGGTCACAATGTCCGCGCCGAAATCTCCCGGGGGCTTGAGCATCCCCATGGCCAGCGGGTCCGCCGACACCACCAGCAATGCCCCATCGTCGTGGGCAGTGGATGCCAGGTCGGCAAGATCGTCGAGCCCGCCGTAGAAGTTGGGATACTGCGCAACCACGCCAGCGGTTGCTTCCGTGACGCTGGCGCCGATATCCACCGTCGGGACGATGTCGATGGCGATCCCCTGGGCCTGGCAATAGGTGGCGATCACCTGGCGATAGGCCGGGGCAACACTGTCGCTCACCACAACCTGTTGGCGGCGGGTGACCCGGCAGGCCATCAGTACCGCCTCGGCGAGGCTGGTAGCGCCGTCGTACATGCCGGCGTTGGCCACCTCCATCCCGTAGAGGGAGCTGATCATCGTCTGGAACTCGAAGATGACCTGCAGGGTGCCCTGGGACACCTCCGGCTGGTAGGGGGTGTACGCGGTCAGAAATTCCCCGCGCGTCATGACCGCTTTCACTATGGACGGGATGAAATGGTAGTAGCTGCCGGCGCCCAGGAAGGACGGGCCACTGGCCAGCGGCCGATTTCGCCCGGCCATTCCGCCGAGTTCCCGCTGGATCTCCAACTCCGACATGGGGTCGGGGATCCTGAGAGGCGGGTTCCGGTAATCGTCCGGTATGTCGGCAAACAGCTCATCGACGCTGCTCAGGCCCACCGCGGCCAACAGGTCGTCCTGCTCGGCGATGGTGTTGGGGATGTAGTGCGATTGAAAATTCGTGACCATTCGGGGTTGCTCCGTTTGGCGGATAGTTGGCTAACTCAGCGTTTGCGCAGCGCGCATGGGAAGCTCGAAATGGGTCGTCGCAGTCTTCAGACCGGATGACCAATGCTAGTATGAACGTTCAGGCCAGCACCCGGTAGCGATAGCTCGATTCCATGAGATCGTCCTCCGCAAAGCGGTTAAACCGCAGCGGCGAGAGATCCACGTCGCGGGCCTTGCCCTCAGCCACCAGTTCGGCTACCGCCTTTCCGATGGCGGGGGATAGTTTGAAACCGTGCCCGCTGAAACCGACGGCGCAGAACAGGCCCTCGACGCCGGGGATGCTGTCCAAAATGGGATGCCAGTCCGGAGTTGTCGTGAACAGGCCGGACCATCCACCCCGGTAATACGAGTCGGACATACCGGGAATGCGGCGGGCCAGTTTCGCCCGCGCCGAGGCGGCAGAATGCAAATCGATGCCCTGGGGATATGCCTCAGGATCCGATTGCTCCTCGTCGTCACCGAATCCCATGGTGGTGAAGTTGGCGCCGTCAGGGCGAAAGGAGAAGGACTGGCTGATGTCGCCAACGGTGGGATGCTGCGGAACGAGTTCGACCGGCCGGGCCACGGTGGCGACCTGATGCCGCACCGGAAGCAACGGCACATCCACCCCGACGTCCGCCAACACCCGTTTGGACCAGGGGCCAGCCGCAACAATCACGGTGTTCGTGGCTATGCGATCGCCGGCCTCGGTAACCACGGCGCGCACTTGACCGGAGCCGGTTTCGATCCCCGATGCGGGATTGCGAGAGGCAATCACGGCCCCGGCCTCACGAGCGCGGGCGGCGTATGACACCGTGGTCTGGTACGGGTCGGCGTAACCGGATTCGGGTTCCCAGCCGGCGCTTTCATCGTCGTACAGCGTTACCATGGGAGCCAACCGCGCCAAGTCCTCCTGGGACACGACCGAGGTGGGCACCCCGAGTTCCTGGTGCATGGCAACGTTGCGTTCCAAACCTCCCAGATCCGCTTCATCGACCACCACCAGGTAGCCGGTCCGCACGAAGCCGGAGTTCCCGCCCACCCGCGCGTCGAAGTCGGAGAAGACCTGCAGGCTTTGCCAGGCCAACTGGGTGGTAACGCGGTTGGAGTAGTGCATCCGGCAAATGGCCTGAGAGCGGCCCGTGCTGCCCGAGGCAATGACGTCGCGCTCCAGCAGAACCGTGTTGGGGATTCCCAGCTGCGCCAGGTGATACTGGATGGCGCAACCGATGACGCCGCCGCCGATGATCACCGCGTCGGCTACGTTGGGTAGGCTGTTACTGGTCAATGCCTTTCCACGACATGACGCGGTTCACGTCGATCTCGATGGCCACCAGCTTCTGGTCGCCTTCGGCCAGGTCGGCGGCATCCTGCTCGCCTCGTTCCTCTCCTTCGTACCTGGAGAAGATCCGGCGTACCGCGTCCTTGAGGTTATCGCTGCGTACCGTGGCGTCGCCCTCGAGTATGACGTACTGATACGGCCACTCGTCGGTTGCGACCGACAACGTCACCTTGGGGTTACGGCGCACGTTCCTGGTCTTGACCGCCGCGTCGCCGGAAACCACGGTGACTTTGCCGTCTTCCCATTGGTACCATACCGGCGAAACGTGGGGGGAACCATCCTCTCGGATCGAGGCGAAGTGGGCAACGTGCGGGCCGGCAAGGTAGGCGTCAATTTCCTGTGGCGTCAGTCGCGGCATCAGTACCTCTGATTACGGCCGGCAACCTCGCACGGACGATTGCGTGCGTGGTCTTGGGGTGCGAGTATCATACCATAACCGGTAGCCAGCCCAGGATCGGAACAGCGTTCCCATGCCAAATTTACCCGTGAAATTCAGGTTTCAGAAAGACCCCATTTTTGACATTGAACTCCAGGGATAGTGGCTGCCGCACATCGGCAGCCTACGCCCTGTGGTACAATCCGGCCGCACGGCGGGGCGCGGGTATTCTACCGCGCCCTTAAGTTACGCTGGCTTATCGCACCACCCCAATAATGGCATTCAGCAACCCATCCCACCCGTCCGAGGCGCAGCGTCTCCAAAGAGCCAGAGGCCGCGGCTGATGCGCCGGCCCAGGATCTTCTACGGGTGGTGGATCGTCATCGTCAGCCTCGTTGCCGACGGGATGAAACACGGCAGTTTCAACCGCGGATTTACCGTTCTCTACGTTCCAATAGAGACGGACGTCATTTTCCCCAAGAGCGTTCTGGGATTCAGTCCGCAATCAAGGACGATGCTCGGACTGGCGGAAGGCCTGGGCAGATTCATGGGCGGTGTGCAGGGTCCGCTCATGGGATATTGCACCGACCGGTTTGGGCCGCGCGTCATGCTCGCGTTCGGCGGGTTGATGTCCGGCCTGGGGTTCATTCTGCTGGCGCGCACCACCAACTTCTGGTGGTTCCTGCTGGTGTTTGTGATCTTCCTGTCCGTGGGGTTCCGGTCGGGCTACAACAACGCGTCGATAGCGGCCGTGAACAACTGGTTCCGGCGACGGCGCGGGTTGGCGATGTCAGTGGTCAGCATGGGCAACGGCCTGGGCGGAGCGTCCGCCTACCTCGTCGGCCTGCTGGTTTTCATGGTGGGATGGCGCGACGCCTGCACCATCCTTGGCGTTGCCATCCTGGCGGTGGTCATACCATTGTCGTACTTCCTGCGCCGCTCTCCCGAGGACATGGGTCAACTGCCCGACGGAGACCCGCCCGAACTGGCCGAGCCCAACCCGTCGGATCGGAGCGCGGCAACACGCCGGCGTCCTGCGAACGGCGGAGATACCGACTTCACGGCCCGCGAGGCGATGCGCACGCCCTCGTACTGGCTGCTGGTGATGTCCACGGGTTTCCGCAACATCGTCCACGCCGGCGCCTCGTTCCTGATGGCCCCGATGATCATCTGGTTCATGGAGGCCGGAATGCCGGTGGACCCGGCATCGGAACAGGGCCAGAGGAACATCATCTTCGCCGCCGCGTTCGTGAGCGCGTTTTCCTTTGCAAACATGGTGTTCAACCCATGCATGGGCTGGATCGGCGACAAGGTGGACCGGCGCAAGCTCAGCGCCCTGTGCATGCTCGCCGGAGCGGCGGCGCTGGCGTCGCTGCTCACTCAGAGCGGGGAGATGTGGCAGATTGTATTGTTCGTCCTGTTGCTGGCCTTCGCCGAAAGCGCAAACCCCCTGAACTGGGCCATCATGGGCGACTTCTTTGGACGACGAGCCTACGCTACCCTGCGCGGGTGGCAGCATCTGCCCGACCAATTGGCCTCCATGTGGACTGCCATGTGGATGGGCGCGATTTACGACTACACCAACAGTTTCTACTGGGCGCTGTTCCCGCTGGTGGTGCTGTACATCGCGGCGGCCATCGGCTACTGGTTCCTGCCGCGGCCCCCGCTTCCCAGGCGCTTGCAATTGCAGCAGGAACGCAGCCCTCGCCGACGCAACCCGGCGGTGGGCGCGGCGCCGGAGCCCGCTGACTAATATTCGATGAGGGTGGTTGGCATCCCATGTTGGCATCGCGCATCGATCCGACCATGAACGGTGTCTGGTCAGGGGTCTGACTACGGCGTTGCAATGGCTGATAGTGCAACCACGGTTGATCTGCTGGCTCGCCTGTTAAGCGCCGACCTGTCGTTCCAGACTCCGGCTCGGCTCGCCCATCCCCTGTACGCGCTGCACCCGTTCGCCGCCCGCTTCCCGTACGGCCTGCCCGGGTATTTCATCAATGCCCTTACGGAACCCGGAGACACGGTGCTGGACCCCATGTCCGGCTCGGGCATCACGCTGCTGGAAGGGTGGGCCGCCGGCCGGTCCGTCATCGGCGTGGATCTGGACCCGTTGGCCAGACGGCAAGCGAGAGCCCGCACTACGGCACTGGACGGCACAGAGGTCAGGGAGGCTGGCCTGGCGGCCCTCCGGAAGACGGAAGAGCTCATCGAGGGTCTGGGTACACACCGGGATCCGTTGGAAACCGTCAAGGCAGATATGGATGCGCCGACGCGGGAATTCCTCGACTACTGGTTCTTCCCGGAAACGCAACGCGAACTGGCCTGCCTCACGCTGGCAATCCGGGACGAGCCTGATCCAGACCTTCGCAATCTGCTGGAAGTGATTTTCTCGTCCACGATCGTCACCAAATCCGGCGGCGTGTCCCGGGCCAGGGATTTGGCTCACACCCGGCCGCATCGCGTGTCCGACAAGGTTCCCAGGAGCGCCATCCAGCTGTTTGGAAACCTGGTTGGACGGGCTGCCGACGCTTATGCCGGCGTCGACCGCAACGCGGTGGGCGACCGCCAGATCGTAGACGGCGATGCGCGCGCGTTGCCGCTGCCGGATTGCAGCGTGGATCTGATAGTGACGTCGCCGCCCTACGCCAACGCGCTCGACTACATGAGAGCGCACAAGTTCTCGCTGGCGTGGCTGGGCGACCCCATCCCTTCGCTCACCAAATTGCGAAGAGAGTACATCGGATCCGAATCCGCCGGTAGCCAGGTAACGACCGCTTCGGCGGGTCAACTACCGGATTCGGTCGAATCCGTAGTGCAGCGCGTTGGCGCGGCTGATACCACGAAATCCCGCGTGCTTAGACGGTACTTCACTGATATGGCAGTATCGATCTCGGAGATGCACCGGGTACTGCGGCCCGGGTCGGCAACGATAATCGTGGTTGGAGCGTCCACGATGCGAGGGATACTGGTGGCCACCCACGAATGCCTGGCTGACCTGGCCACAGCAGCGGGATTTGAGCTGGTGGGCGTGGTCCCGCGCAACCTTGACCGTGACCGGCGGATGATGCCGGCGCGCAATTTCGGACGTGCCGCCGGCGCCACGAGCATCGAGCTGCGGATGCATACCGAGTACATAATCGGCGCCGTCAAACCCTGACGACAGCGGCGAACTGCGCCGCATGATCCCATCTCGACGGCCCGGTTGGGGCCCGGCTATCTAGCGTCAAACGGCAACCCGGTTCGCCCCGGCGCGGCTTTCTACCAGATGTTGTTATCCACGGTCGAATGTGGCGCATAGCCTCCGTCAAGCCACGCCCTCGGTCCCATCAAAACGGATATTCCATTGCCGTCGGCGCCGACCCGGCGCAAGATTGGTTTTCGCCATATGTTTCGTTATGGAGCCAAAACCGGGCGAATTTTTATTTGCGGGCGAAACATTACATCTACGGTTCCGTCTAGCGAGTGCGCGGGCGCCCGTCTACCATGGTTTGCCATACGCTTATGTTCAGTTGGATTCAGGAAAACGAACGATGCAAGACCGACCCGACCCCGTATCAGCATGGCAAGCAGCCCTCGGCCGACTCCAGTTGGAAATACCCCAGGAGCAATTCAACACGTTCCTCCGGCCGTGTTCCGGCCTTCGATGGGAGAACGATTGCCTGGTGGTCGGAGCAGCGACGACATTTGCCGTGTCGTGGCTCGAATTGCCGCTGCACCTGGAAATGGTGCGGGAGGCAGTCGCCAAAACAACGGGAGCGCAATCAAACGTCCGTTACCTGGCGATGCCGGCGGGCGCGCAGGATCCGACGCATGCACGCGAACCCTCGGTGCACGCGGTAGTCGCTGAACCGACGAGGCGGCTTCCCGACCTGCTCGATCCAGACGACGACCAATCGAATCCTGACCCTGTGGAAGCTTGGCCGGCCCGCCAACCCCCCCAGGCAGCAGGGCTCAACCCGCGGTATACCTTTGACAATTTTGTCGTTGGCGAAAGCAATCAGCTGGCTTATCATGCCGCGCGTGCGGTCAACACCGGTGGGCGGGACGGCGCGCCCGGCTACAACCCGTTGTTGCTTTACGCCGGGTCCGGGATGGGGAAGACGCACCTGCTGCACGCCATCGGCAACCTGGCTCTGCAGCAGCGGGTGTCGGTTCGTTATGTCACGTCGGAACAGTTCACCAACGAGTTCGTGTCGGCGATCAACCGCCGGGCGATGCCGGAATTTCGCGAACGCTACCGGGGCGTCGACCTGTTGCTCCTGGACGACGTGCAGTTCCTTGCGGGCAAAGAGCAAACCCAGGAGACCTTGTTCCACACCTTCAACGACCTGCACCAGGCGGGAGCGCAGATCGTGCTGACCAGCGACCGTCCGCCCGAGACCATCACGCCGCTGGAAGACCGGTTGCGCTCGCGTTTCCAATGGGGATTGGTGGCCGATATCCGTCCGCCCTCCCTCGAAACGCGGCTGGCAATGCTCCACGCCTGGGCTTCGGGCAGCGGATCCGAGGTGCCGTCGTTGGTGCTGGATCTCATCGCGCAACGCGTCAGCCGAAACGTGCGCCAACTTCTGGGCGCGTTCAACCGGGTGGTGGCCAGCTCACAGCTCCTGAGCGCCCCACTGACCGCAGAAAGCGTAGCCACACAACTGGACGCCATCGTGGGACCGGATGCCCGCGCGGACGTAACGCCACAGCAGGTGCTGGGCAAGGTGGCCCGTCATTACGGGCTGGCGGCGGAACAGATCCTGGGACGCAATCGCACGGCAGCGGTGGCGCTGGCGAGACAGGTGACGATGTACCTGCTGGTTTCCGAACTTGGCATGAGCCCCACCGGCGCCGGGCGTTTCCTGGCGGGTCGCAACCACAGCACGGTGATCCACGGAGTCGCCCGGGTGCGACAGGCCTTGGACGCCGACACTCGGCTGAGGCATTCGGTCCTGGCAATCACTGAAACCCTAACCGACTGAACCCTTCACTCCACGATCCGACCCTGGAGGCAGACATGACCACAGGCAGCAGCCAGACCATCCAAACCGTCGTTGGCACCGGCGAAGCGGGCTACAGCGGCGATGGCGGCCCAGCGGCGTCCGCCACCCTTCGAGAGCCGTTCATGTGCACGTTCGACCGCGCGGGCAACATGTTTTTCTGCGAGGCCAAAAACCACGTCGTCCGGCGCGTTGACGCGTCCACCGGGCACATTACGACGGTGGCTGGCACGGGTGACGTGGGCTACACCGGCGATGGGGGTCCGGCGACGGCAGCCACCATGAACGAACCCTATTCCCTGGAGGTCGACGGCGACGGGAACCTATACATCGTCGACCGCCTCAACTCCGTCGTACGCCGGGTCGACGGGAACACCGGGGTAATCACGACGGTGGCGGGCACCGGCGAGCCGGGATATTCAGGTGACGGCGGTCCCGGCGACCAGGCCCAGTTGCGGGAGCCCAACGACTGCTTCCTGGACGGACGGAGCGGACTGCTCATCGCCGACATCCAGGACCAGCGTATCCGCCGGCTGGATCTGGCGACCGGGAACATAGACACCTTCGCCGGTAACGGCGAAAAGACGCGGGGCGGCGATGGCATGCCGGCGCGACAGGCTAGCATCCTGGGCTCGCGGGCCATATGCATGGACCAGCACGGGAACACCTACATCGCAGAGCGAGAGGGCAATGGAATCCGCGTAGTCACCGCGGGTGGGATCATGGGAACCGTTGCCGGAGTATCGGCGGAGCGGGGATATACCGGCGATGGCGGGTCCGCGCTGGCCGCCACCTGGGGGGCTCCCAAGGCGCTGCGCTGCGACGCGGCCGGGAACGTGATCGTGGTCGATACCGAGAACCATGCCATCCGCAAGATCGACGTCAATACCGGCGTGGTAACCACGATAGCCGGCGGGCACCTGGGTGGCGATGGCGACGGTGGACCGGCTACCGATGCGGGAATGGACCGGCCGCACGGATGCGGCATAGCGGCCGACGGACGGATCTATGTCGCGGACAGTAACAACCACCGGATACGGGTTGTGGGATAGGACGCTCCAGCCCGCTCCAATTCCGCCTGGTTCCTTGACACTTACGGCACCAGTTGGCTACGATTGATTCACATTCGGCGGCGCGGTGATCGCGGGCCGATGGCAGAAGTGGGGATATAGCTCAACTGGGAGAGCGCGGCGTTCGCAATGCCGAGGTTGCGGGTTCGAGCCCCGCTATCTCCACCACTTCATTTCTGCCCCTGTAGCTCAGTTGGATAGAGCGGCGGCGTCCTAAGTCGCGCGTCGGGGGTTCGAGTCCCTCCAGGGGTACTTTTCCTTACCCGGTTGGCGTAAGAAAACGGCGCGATAGACGCGCCGTTACTGTTTGTCGATTTGGTTCGCGCAACCTGCCACCAGAGAAACGACCCGGAAACGGTTCCGGCGCCCTGTACTCAACGGGGTTGCAACCAGAGACGTCAGAACGCCACAACCTCAGCCTCGCAGCAGGTCAACCAGGCTGCTGACCGGCGCTCCCTCTTCCAGCACGTCCAGGCGCGACAGGACTTCCGCAGTCGTCGCTTCGGACAGCAACTGCGAGGCACAGTCCCGGAATTTGTCGCGGATGTCCTCCATGGTCACTCCACGCAGAGCCCCGCTGTTGGCGCGGTGAGCCTGCTGGCGGAGCGTGCTGCCGTCCTTCATCTGGACGTCTACCTGATGGTAGCCTTCGGTCCAGCTAGGCAGGCCCTCGTTGCCCGTGATCCGACGCATGTCAATGCGCGGAATTAGCGCCTGGGCTTCCGGCCGCATCACCTGATCGTCGGTGAAGGACTGCAGCCCGACCCGCCGGTCCAGCAGGGCGGCCGCCAGGCAATATTGCAGGCTGAATTTCCCTTCCAGCGACGACACCGGGCGGGAGTGGATCAACGATCGAGGCGGGTCGAAATCCACCATCACGTCAATCCGGTCCACCGCTTCGGGATCGATGGCAGCCTGGGACAGCAGGTCGAAGGTGGCGTCCAGAGCCAGGTGAGCGCTGCCGCAGCAGGGGTATTTCTTGATTTCGATGCCCGACTCCACCAGATAGCATTTGGTTCCCAGGTTCTGCGCCACCTGCTCGCTGTCGAAACCCTGTCCTCCCGAAAATGCCCGGATGAACCCAAACCGTCCTTCCAGCGCGTCCCCGCTGGCGGTGAAGCCTTCCCGCACCAGCTTGGCCGCTACGACCCCAGCGCGGGCGGCGTCCCCGGCGTGGAAGGGCTTGGTCATGGTGCCAAAGTTCTGACGCAACCCCGATGCCTGCGAAGCCGCCAGGGAGACGGCCATGGCCGTCTGTTCCGGGTCCAGGGCCATGATCCGGCTCGCCGCCGCCGCCGCTCCGACAGCCCCCAGCGGACCGGTAGGATGCCACCCCAGGTCGTCGTAATAGGCTTCGCTGAGGGCCTCGCCCACCGCGCAGGCGACTTCAAAGCCAGACATGTAACCCAATAGCATATCCTTCCCGGAAGCGCCGAACTCCTCGGCAACCGCAAGGGATGCAGGCAGCAAGACTGCGGTGGGATGGGTCTTGGTAATCTGGGTGATGTCGTCGTAGTCGAGGGCATGGGCCATGGCCCCGTTGACGAGGGCAGCGTTGGCCGCTGAAGTACGGAATCCTCGACCCACTACGCTGGCGGTGGGCGATGCGCTCTCGGTTGTGACGTACCGGCAAAGGATGTCCGCCAACGATTCCCGTGAACCGGCCAGCGTGCAAGCCAGACAGTCCATGATCGCTCCCTTGGCCGCTTCGACGGCATCGGGCGGGAAGTCCTCAATGTCAGCGGCGGTGATGTATTCAGCGATATGCTGGGTAATATTCATGGACGACCTCCTGGCGGTTGGTACCCGCCGCATTGCTGTGGCGCGCTGGCTCGTGACGCGAATGTATGCCATTTCGGAGCAGTGTCAAGTTTTGAGGCATCAGAGCTCCAGTCCGGCCCGGTGCTGAAGTAGCCCCGCTCGATCCGTCGACGCGCCCGGTCGGTACCGGTTGACGAGCTGGATTTGAACGACGGCATCGTGGGCCCGGCCACCCGGCTCGGACTGTGCGGTTGCCGCCGTACCACCATTCGGTTGAGGCGCGTCGCGCAGCCGGACTCAGGGCCGCTGGCCTGGACTCCACTGCCTATGCGATGCCGTTAGCCTCCGTCACTGCTACCGTTCCAGGGGAGCGGAACACGAGGGCACTGATATAATCCGTTTCAACCGCACTTCGCAGGCCGTAAAGGGATATCGAAGCCGTTTGATCGAACGTATCCTCGGTCCATTGCGACGTAGCAAATCCAGCAGAGACCGCTCGAGATAGTCGACCGCCCCCGGAATCCGGCTCCGGGTGGTGTTATTCGGCACGGAGCATCGTTCTCGCCATCGCGGCAAGGGGAGGCCAAAGATGCAATTGGAAGGCAAAGTCGCCCTGGTAACCGGAGGCGGCCGCGGATTGGGACGCTCCATGGCTTTGGCCTACGCCCGTGAGGGGGCGGACGTTGCCATCGTGGCCCGCACCCCCGCGGAGTTGGACGCCGTCGGCTCGGAAATTCGCGCCCTGGGGCGGCGCGCCCACACGATCAACGCCGAACTGACCACCAGCGAGGGCGCAAACCGCGCAGCCCATGAGACCATCAGCGAACTCGGACAGATAGATGTCCTGGTCAACAACGCGGGCGGGTACCGTCTCTTCACCAATGACCTGACCCACGCGGTGACGGTGCTGGATATCACCGAAGAAGAATGGCGGCGCGTGATGGAGTCGAATCTGACCACCACCTTCATGGCCTGCAGAGCCGTTCTTCCCCACATGATGGAGCGTCGCAGCGGCGTCATCGTCAACCTGACTTCGAAGAACGTGGCCCGACGGGGCCGGGCCGGGCAGGCATCCTATGGAGCCGCCAAGGCGGCGGTGGAACGCCTCAGCGAGTCGCTGGCCGACGAGGTCAAGGACTTCGGCATCGCCGTCAACATCCTCGACCCCGGGTGGAACCTGACGAGGCCCAACGACGATTACGACGACGAAGTGCACAAGCGGATGAGGCTGCCCGACGACATTGCCGAGGTGGCTGTATACATGGCCCTGCAAACTCCCGAATCCATGACCGGGCAGTTAATTTCGGCGCAGGAATACGACGACGAGCACGGCGTAGAACGGCTTTCGGCCTACCAGCGGCTCCACGCTTAACCTGCGTGCGGGAGCCCTGTCCGACGGTCTTTGGGTTGGTCATGCAGGCGCGGCCTCGCATAGATCCCGACTGCGCCGTTGCAATCTGCGAGCGAAATCAGCGGGGGTCCTTTTGTGGATCGAATAACCGTGCTGCCCTCGGATCGGATGAGACGGGTGTCTCGGCGCTCGAGAATCAGCCGCGCCTCGCGGTCGGCCATCCCTCCTCTCGCCCGCCAATGCCCATCAGGCGACAACGGGCCGCAGTCGGAGCGTCGATCTCAGTCTTTCCGGTCTCCCAGCGTCAACGGGAGATGGTCCGCGATGTCGGCCTCCGTCCGGAACGGCCCCCATTCGCGCGGGATGTTGAGCAGTCGCCCTTCCAGATCGTCCACACTGGTCTGGCCGCAATAGGCCATGGCGCGGTTGAACTCCTCGCGCAGCAGTTCCAGCATGTGATGCACTCCGTCAGCCCCATTCACTGCGAGGCCCCAGTAGAGGGGCCGTCCAATCGCGACGGCAGTGGCGCCCAATGCCAGAGCCTTCAGCACATCGCTGCCTCGCCGGACGCCGGAATCGACGTACACTTCAGCCCGTCCGCGGGTAGCAGCGACAATTTCGGGGACCATTTCGATGCTGGACATCGTATCGTCGAACCGGCGGCCTCCATGGGTGGAAACCTGTATCGCGTTGACGCCGTGCTCCACCGCCATGCGCGCGTCTTCGGCAACGCGAACTCCCTTCAATACCAGGGGCAGGTCGGTGAGGCTGCGCAACCACTCCAACTCACGCCAAGTGATGGGTGGGCCCTGCGGCGTATCCCAGGCCGGAGGCTCGGCGGACCCGCCGGCCGTGGCCGCGGGGTTCTCCTGCGCTCGGAAGTTGCCATACTCACCCGGGCGCTCATAGCGATTGCGCAAATCCCGCTCCTTGGGAGTGGGAAACGGCGCGTCGACGGTGAGCACGATGGCCCTGAACCCCGCCGCTTCCGCTCGCTTCACCAGGTTCTCCGTCAGGTCGTAACCGCGATGAGAAAGCTGGAACCACAACGGTCCCGTTGCCGCTTCGGCAATTTCTTCCATGCTGCAGTTGGAAGACGTGCTGCACATCATCAGGGTGCCGGACATACCCGCCCCGCGTACGGTGGCACGCTCCGCCTCAGGGTGCGCATTCAGGTGTGCGTCCGTGGGCGCGATCATTACTGGGAAGCTGATGTCGGATCCCAGGACGGTGGTTGAAATTTTGCGTTCCGTAGTATCCCGCAGGAAACGCGGCCGCAGCGTGAGCGCTTCGAATGCGGTGCGATTACGGGCCGTGGTTCTTTCATCCATCGCGCCGGCTTCGACGAACACCCAATTGTTGTGAGGCAGGATATGGCGGGCCCGCGCCTCGTAGTCGTAGAGGTTGATTGGGTCCATTCGCACGGTCGTACTCCTTGAAACCTTGTCGGCTCTGCCGAACCGTTTCAGCGGCGAACCCCGAGTTACGGGCGGCAGACCTTGGAAATCAGTGAGCATCGAACGTTAGCATGTCGGTGATAGGGTTTCAATGAATACCGGCCGTTCGAAATCACATCTATATCCTACGGCAGCCCCATCCCACAGCAGCCTCGATGCGCGCTCTATCCAACTTCCCGCATGGACCTGTCGGCCTGACGTTCGCCCCAACCACTAACCGTCCCCGTGCTATCATGGCCGCGCGTTCACTCCAACCTGCCGGATTTCAAGGAGGGCATGGCAAATGACGACAGGCACCCAGGCATGGACCGAACAAACCGTGGAAGCCGCGGGAGTTCAACTGCAAATGGTCACGGGCGGCAGCGGCGCTCCCCTGCTCATCCTGCACGACGAATTCGGGCACCACGGACAGCTCCGATACCATGAGGCCCTCGCCCGCGACTTCAGTCTGTGCATTCCTGCTCATCCCGGCTTCGGCGCGACCGAGCGATTGGAATGGGTGATGAACATGCGCGACCTGGCAGGCTGGTACCTGGAGGCCCTGGACGACCTGGACCTCGGGCCGGTGAACCTGATGGGCTTCTCCCTGGGTGGCTGGCTGGCCGCGGAAATGGCGTCGATGTCTCCCGACCTCTTCCAGAAACTGGTGCTGGTAGCGCCGGCCGGTATCCGGCCTCCCACCGGAGAAATCTTTGATCTGTTCCTGGTGGTCTCCGAGGACTTCCTGACCGTTGGCTTCCACGATCCCGAAGCCACTCCCGAATACCGGCAGGTTTGTCCCGAAGAGCCCTCCCCGGAACTTGCCGAAGCCTGGGCGGTGGCGCGGGAAGAGGCGTGCCGCCTCAGCTGGCGGCCCTACATGCACTCCCTGGGCCTTCCCCATCTGGTGCACCGCCTGAAGCGGGTGCCCACTCAGATCATCTGGGGGCAGCAGGACAGCATCGTACCGGTGTCCGCCGGACAGGCCTACCACGAGTCCATCCCCGGCTCGCGCCTAGACCTCTTTGACTCTTGCGGACATCGTCCCGAGTTGGAAAAGACGGACGAATTTGTGGCCCTGGTCAGGGAGTTTCTATCGTCTTAGCACTTCACGCGTTATGGTAAAATCCGCGCGTAGCCGGAACCCGGAGGAAACTGAGCATGTTCATTGGATATTTCACCGAAAGGCCGTACCAGGATCCCAAGTCGGGGTATTTTGGGGCCACCGGCAAGTCAATCATGGACCTCAACGTCAGCAACGACATCTACGATGCTGAGTTGGGCGCCAGCCTCTACAATCGCTACCTCGACGAGAAAATTTACGCCGAGGAAATGGGCTTCGACGGCCTGATGCTCAACGAGCATCACAGCACGCCGTTCTGCATGGGCGGCGCAATGAACGTCGAGGCATCGATCCTGGCCCGCATCACCAACCGTGCCAAAATCGTCCTGCTGGGCAACATCCTGCCGCTGTGGGACGACCCGCTGTGGCTCGTCGAACAACTGTCCATGATCGACATGATCTCCCATGGCCGCCTCGTTTCCGGCTGGGTTCGGGGCACCGGCCGCGAGAGCGTGGCCCACAACATCGAGCCGCACTACAACTGGGAGCGGTTCAAGGAAGCGCACGAGCTGATCGTCAAGGCGTGGACGACTCCAGGACCGTTCCGCTGGGAAGGCAAGCATTTCCACTACCGGCACGTAAACCCGTGGGTCAAGCCCTACCAGAAGCCTCACCCGCCCATTTGGCTACCCGGCGTGGTTTCCCGCGACTCCCTGGTTTGGGCTGCCGAGCAGCGCATTCCGTACATCATGCTGGCCACCGAGATGGAACCCACCAAGCAGGCCTTCCAAATCTACCACGATACGGCCGCAGAGTTGGGTTACGAGTCCGGCCCGCAGAACATCGGTTACCTGTGGAAGGTCCACGTCGATGAGACCGAGGAGTTGGCGGAGCAGACCGGACGCAAGTACGTGCAGGGGCCCAGCAATCCCTTCCTGGCCGGCAACGAGGGAACCACTAACCAGGCCTTGCTGCATCTTCCCGGCCTGACCTCCCGGCGTCGCGTCCTGCCCACCACGTCGGTCGCCACGGCGGCTCGCGGGGGAAGCGCCGGTCCTGGCGGCGTGCTGTCGCGCCCGTACGAGCAGCAGGTCGAGGATTACACCATCATCTCCGGCACCCCCGACACCGTGATCCCCAAGATCCGGCACGTCCTGGAAACCATCCGCCCCGGCAGCATCTTCTTCTGGGACGGCGACGGTGCCATGACCCACGACGACGCCATGCGCAGCCTGCGCCTCATGGGCCAGGAAGTGCTGCCCGCCGTCCGCGAGATGGCCAAGGAACTGGATCTGCCCGGACCCTTCGAGGTTGACCCCGCCACTGGCCAACCCTACGTGGCAGAGACGAACTCAGCGCAGCCCGCCGAGGTCACTGCCGACGATTAGGACCGAGCCATACGCTTTGCATGCGCGCCTCTCCTGCATCACGGGGGAGGCCGTTTGCTATCACCCGCCCATTCTCATTCACACCGCACAAGGAGCGTGACCATGCCCTACGGAGACAATGACTGGCTGGCCCTCACCGCCGAACCGTCCCTGGAACCGGACCTGCCCATATGCGACGCCCACCATCACTTCTGGGACTTTCGGATGGATCGTGTCCCGTATCACCGCTACCTGCTGGATGAGCTGGCCGCGGACGTGAACAGCGGTCACAACGTGCGCTCAACCGTGTTCCTGGAAGCGCGATCGATGTACCGTCCCGACGGGCCCGCGGAGCTGCGGCCTGTAGGCGAGGTTGAATTTGTCCAGGGCATCGCCGCCGCCAGCGCCACGGGCCTCTACGGCCCGACCAAGGCTGCCGCCGCCATCATCGGTCACGCGGACCTGGCCCTCGGTGACGATGTGGCTCGCGTCCTCGATGCCCTCCAGGCCGCCAGCCCCAACCGATTCCGTGGCATCCGGTACAACACTGGCTGGGATCCGCATCCCGAATTGGATAGTCGTTCGACCGAGCACAAGCTCGCCGACCCGCAGCTGCGCGCCGGGGCCAAAGTGCTGGCCGACCGCGGTCTGGTATACGAGAACGTGGTGTACTTCCCGCAGCTTTCGGACTTGGTTGATTTCGCCAACGCCCTTCCCGACTTGACCATCGTGTCCAACCACATCGGCGGGCTGATTCGCGTCGGCCCTTACGGCAACCGGGACGACGAGGTGATGCCGGCCTGGCGTGAGGGCGTTGCTGCGCTGGCGCAATGTCCCAACGTGGTCATGAAACTTGGCGGCGTCGGCCAGACGCGGTACGGCTTCGACTGGCACACGCGGGCGACTCCCATCGGCTCCGAGCAACTGGCCGAGGAGATGGGGCCGCTGATCACCTACTGCATCGACCAGTTTGGACCCGACCGTTGCCTGTTCGAGAGCAACTTCCCGCCGGACAAGGTGTCATTCTCATACAACGTTATGTACAACGCCTTCAAGCGCATGACGGCAGGCTACTCGGCCAGCGAACGCGCCGCCATGTTCCACGACAACGCGGCGCGGATCTACAGCATCGAATATTAGCCGCTACGCGGTAGACAACAACGCGGTCAGTTCGCCCACATCCGACATCTGGTCCAGGCGGCTGGCTGCTTCAACCACCCGCTGCACTTTGCCATCCCCCAGGGTTTCCCGCGACAGCAAATCGAACTTGCCCAGCAGCTCCTCCCGGCCGGCGGGATTGGAGAAGTCGCCGCGCTGGGAGGTGACTTCTGCGTGGCGGATACGGCCATCGGTGAGCTGCACCGCAACCCGCGCCGACGGGTAGTCGTACCGGCGCAGGTTCATCTCCGGGTCGGCGTTCAGCGAAACGCGCTGGGCAAGGTTACGGATGTCGGCGTCGTTCACCCGCTCGGGCAAAAACGCGGTCACGTCGGTGCGGCCGTAGCAGATTGCGGCGGCCACTGCGTAGGGGATCGAAAACTTGGCAGCCAGCATGTTTTCGGGGTGCGGATCTGCCATGATGCCCGCGATGGGAGGAGCCGTCACCTCGATACTTTTCACCGCGGACGCGGCGAAAGGCTCTTCGCGGAGGAGGTCCTGCACCGCGTCCAGAACCGGGTGGTTGTACAGGCAGCAGGCGTGCAGCTTGAAGTAGTTCTGCTGGATGCGCAGGTCACCGCCAGTACCGAGGCCATCGGTCACCGCATCCGGGTCGAAGCCATCACCGAGGAAAGTGCGGTACAGGTCCGCTGGCCCGTCGGCGATCGCGGTGTACCCGCACTCGCTGAGATGCGCGGCCATAATGCCCTGGAAACCGGACCGGCCAGGATACAGGTTGCGGACCGTGGCCCCTTCAATGCAGGGCGTCCACGTATTGGCCGGGCTCATGGACATTGCCAGGTTCATCGCGACGCGGGTCTGCGCCGCGTCGAAACCCATCAACCGCGCCGTCGCCGCCGCGGTGCCGATGGTTCCCCACGTCCCGTGCGAATGCACCTCCGCCTTGACGGTGGTCGCCGTCCCGATGCGCGAGATCACCTCGTAGCCGACGATGATGCTGGCCAGAGTCTCGCTGCCGCTGCAGCCGAGATCCTCAGCCACAGCGATGGCGCCTGGCGTCACGTGGATTGACGGGTGCCCGCCGCCCAGGCGGTTGCCCTCGTCCATCTCCAGCGACACGCCGGCGGTGGCGTTCACCAAGGTGGCCCAGACCGGCTGCACCCGATGGCCATGACCCAGGACGGTCGCCTTGCCGGGTCCGCTCATGGTCGCGGCCAAGCCGGCGAAATTGGAGTTTTCGGACAGGCGGCTGCCGGCCAGCATCGCGCCGATGGTGTCCAGCGCGACGTCTTTCGCGGCGTCGATGGCGGTCGGATGAATATCCTCCCAACGCGTTTCCGCGACGAACTGTGCCAGTTGATCGAGGTAATCCTGGGCCATGATCGCACCTACCTGGTGAAGAATTCGTGGAGAAGACTGTACGCGTCGTCCGGCAGTTCCTCGGCAATGTAATGGCCGGAGGGCAGGGACTGGCCTTCCACATTATTGGAATAGTTGCGCCACACTCCGAGAACGTCCTGCGTGCGGCCCACGTATCCGCGGTCGCTCCACAGCGCCAGGTGGGGGCAGTTGACCTTGTTGTCGAAGTCGGCCTCGTCGTGCTCCAGATCGATGCTGGCGCCGGCGCGGTAGTCCTCGCACGCTCCATGGATGGCATCGGGGTTGCTGAAGCAGCGCACGTATTCGTCCACCGCCTCTTGGGGGAAGACCTCTTCGGCGTTGCGCTCCCGCATGAACCGCGAGCGGATGTAGTAGTCCGGATCCGCGCCGATCACTCGCTCCGGGAAGTCGTAAGGCTGGATTAGGAAGAACCAGTGGTAGGTATTGGTCGCCATCTCCTTGTTCACGATGCTGAACATGTGGCGCGTGGGCACAATGTCCAGCGTCGCCAGGCGCAACACGCGTTGCGGATGGTCCTTGGTCAACCGGTGCGCGACGCGGGCGCCCCGGTCGTGGCTCCCCAGGAAGAAGGAGTCGAAACCCAGGTGGCTCATGGCGTCCACCAGATCCTGCGCCTGGGCTCGCTTGGAGTGGTTGAAGTGATCAGGGCTGCCCTTGGGCTTGCCGCTGTCACCGTAACCGCGCAGGTCCGCCGCGACCACCGTGAAATCTTCCGCGAGCCTCGGCGCGATCTTGTGCCACATGGTGTGGGTCTGCGGGTAACCGTGCAGCAGCAGGAGCGGCGGTCCGCTTCCACCCTTCACCAGGTTCACCGGCTCGCCGCTGGTCTCCACCAGCATGCGCTCAAATCCCTCGAAAAAAGCCATCTTCCGCTCCTTGGCATCGGTTGAGTATGTGCAAACCATTTGCCCGCAGGCTGCTACATAATGGGGCGGCGGGCGGATGATGTAAATACCTTCGTCCGCGCCCTTTGACACCATATTCGCGCCCGTGTACCGTAGGCTTGAAACCGCCGGAAAGGCCCTTTGAGAGCGCAGATGACCACCACCAAGGCACCGAACGATATCGCCCACTACCTGGACGCGGCGCAACCGCTGGTTGCCCGCGTCGACGAGGCCGCCGCCTGGATCGACGCCGAGCGCCAGCTTCCGCCCGACCTGGCTGCGGATATGGCCGACGCCGGGTTCTTCCGGCTGCTGTTGCCGCAAGACCTGGGCGGAGCGGAGCTACCACACCCCGACTTCCTCCAGATGCTGGAGCAGTTCGCGGCCGCCGACGCCAGCGTAGCCTGGTGCCTGAACCAGAACAATGTCTTCTCAACCAGGTCCACGCGCATGACCATGTCCACGGCGCAAGAGATTTGGGGCGAGCAGCGAGCGGTGGTGACCAACGGGCCACCCGCCGGCGGGTCGAAATCGGTTCCGGTGCCCGGAGGTTTCCGACTGAGCGGGCATTGGAACTTCAGCAGCGGCAGCGACCATGCCACCTGGATCGCCGCGCTGGCGCCCGTCATCCCCGAAAATGGCGCGGGAGCCGATGGGCAACCGCCCCAGATGCGCCTGCACCTGATGCCCATTGACCAGGTGCGGATGGTGGACCTGTGGCAGGTCGCCGGACTTCGCGGTACCGGCAGTTTCAGCTTCCAGGTGGACGACCTGTTCGTTCCCGAGGAACACTCCTTCGTGCAGGAGGGGCCGTCCTGGTGCGACCGCCCGCTCTACGGGATACCCACCACGCTGCTTTTCGCCACCGGGTTCGCCACCGTCGCATTGGGGGTGGCGCGGAAAAGCCTGGACATCGCCATCGAGGTGGGCGGCAGCAGGACACCCTATCGCTCCGGCATCCTGCTTCGCGACCACCAGACCACACAGCGCACCATCGGCGAGGCCCACGCGCAGCAGAGTTCGGCCAGGGCATTCCTGAAGGACGCCCACGGCCGGCTTTGGGATTCGGCTTGCACCAGGGGCGCCCTCACCATCGACGAGCGCATCCAGCTTCGCGTGGCGGCGACCCATGCCATCCGCACGTCGGCCCAAGTGGTGGACGCCGCTTACACCCTGTGCGGCGCCAGCGGCATTTTCCAGACCAACCCCATCCAGCGGCGGTTCCAGGACATTCACGTGATCACCCAGCACGTGCAGGGTCACCACGTACACTACGAAACTGCCGGCCAGTACCTTTTGGGGTTGGAACCACAGGGCGTTTTTTAAGATAGCTCCCGGTCATTGCCAGCGTAGCGCGGCAATCGCGCTGTTCCTGTGGAGTCTGCCGCAAGAACGAGATTGCCACGTCGCTACGCCCCTCGCAATGACACGCAGCCGATTGGCAAGGAGGTCGCGTTATGGCAGCGAATCATGTGGATACCGTCATCGTCGGCGGGCAGATCGTAACCTCGTCACAGGTGTACGAGAGTTCCATCGCCATATCCGGCGAGAAGATTGTCGCGATTGGACCGGAGAACTACCTGCCGCCGGCAGATCGGTACATCGATGCCTCCGGCAAGTTCGTGCTTCCCGGCCTGATCGACAGCCACGTTCACCTGGACGGGCACGACGACTACGCCCTGGGCTCGCTGGCCGCCGCCCACGCCGGCCTGACCACGCTGGTTCCCTTCGGCACCTACCAGCTTGAGGGCGACGAGACGCTGCCCCAGGCCGTCCACCGCACCCGCGAGACCGTCGAACGAGCCGCTCTCACCGACTTTGCTTTCCATTTCATCCTGCAGAACCGGCCGAGCATCCTCGCCGGTCTCCCTGATGCCGTCGACCTTGGCGTGAAGTCCTACAAGATGTTCATGACCTACAAGAAGCGCCCGGGCCGGATGTGCGACGACGACTACATCTGCGAGGCAATGGATCTGGTGGGTCGCGGTGGAGGCGTCCTTCAGCTTCACTGCGAGAGCGGCAATATTATCGAATACCTCGAAAACAAACTCCTTGGCGAGGGCCATACGCATCCGACCGACTTCCCCACAGCGTGTCCGGATTGGGCCGAAGAAGAGGCGATCAACCGGGCGGTGAAGATGTCAGCCGCAACCCGATGCCCCACCTACGTCGTGCATCTGAGCACGCAGCTGGGCCTGGAACGCATCAAGCAGGCCCAGAGCCTCGGCCAACGGGTGTGGACGGAAACCTGCCCGCAATACCTGCTGCTCTCGGACGCCCAGATGGCGGAGCGCGGGCCCCTTGCAAAGATCGGCCCGCCGCTGCGACCCGACGACGGACCCGACCGCGACGCGCTATGGGCGGGCCTGCGTCAGGGCCACGTTTCGATTGTGGCCAGCGACCACTCACCGCATCCCCAGGAACTGAAACAGCCGGGTTGGGACAACATCTTCGTCGACGCCAACGGCATGTCCGTCCCCTTCGGCTCGCCCGGCATCGAGACCATCGTGCCGCTGATGTACAGCGAGGGCGTGGTCAAGCGCGGCCTGCCCATCTGGTGGCTGGCCCGAGTCATGTCGGAAAACCCGGCCCGCATCTTCGGCATCTACCCCCGCAAGGGCGTGATCCAGGTGGGCTCCGACGCCGACTTCCTCATCCTGGACCCCAACGGCGATCGCATCGTCACCGCCAGCGACCACCACAGCAACGCGGGCTACACCCTGTTCGAGGGCTGGCAGGTTAACGGTCGTCCCTGGATCACCATGCTGCGCGGTCAAGTGCTCCTGCAGGAAGGCGAGCTACAGCAGAACCCGGGATATGGCACGTTCCTGGAGAGTGGCTCACCGGTCGCGCCGCTGGGCGGGCCCGTTGAATAGATGAAAATCACCGAAATACGGGCGGTATATCCAAACTATCGGCACGTCGTACCGTCCTGGCGCACCCACTTCTGGCAGATCGTCGTTCGGGTGGAGACGGACGTCGGAACCGTAGGCCTTGGATACGGCGGCGGCGGTGTGGCCGGCGTAGAAATCGTCAACCGCCACTTCCGCGAGTTGCTGCTGGGCCGTGAGATCAACAGCCTGGCGGACATCGCAAGCGCCTGGGATCATCTCTACGAACAGTCCCTGCCCTACGGACGCAAAGGGCTGGCCATCATGGCCCTCAGCGGTGTGGACCTCGCTCTGTATGACCTGCTCGCCAAATCCGAAAACAAGCCGGTGTACGAGCTGCTGGGCGGCGCGCAGAAAGCCAGCGTCTTGGCCTACGCCACCGGTCCGGATTCGGAAGCGTACCGCGACCTCGGATTTCGCGCCCACAAGTTTCCCCATCGTTGGGTCGGCGACGCCGACTACGAAACGGCCGCGGCCGCGGCGGCAAACGCCCGGCAGCTATATAGTCAGGACGCCCGGATCATGGTCGATTGCTACATGTCGTGGGACGCCGAAGTCACCGTCCGCATGGCGGGCATCCTGTCCGAATACAACCTCTACTGGTACGAGGACGTGCTGACACCAGACGACTTGGCTGGGCAGGCCGACCTGCGCACGGTGGCGGAGCCCACGCTCATCGCCGGCGGCGAGCACGAGTTCACGCACTTCGGCTTCGCTGACATTGCGCGCGCCAATGCTCTGGGCCTTTGGCAGCCCGATATCACGTGGTGCGGCGGGATCACGGCGGGGCTGCGCATCATCGACCTGGCGCGGGATGCCGGCATACCGGTATCGCTGCACCGAGGAGCCGAGGTTTGGGGGCTGCATCTCATCGCCGCCTCCGACTGGGCCGACTTCGCCGAGTATCACTCCGACCACATCCGTTCACCCCGGGACGTGCTCTGGCTCGACGAACCGGAGCCTGAGGACGGCTATATTGCGCCGTCCGATAAACCGGGCTTCGGTGTCACGCTGAATGAGGAAATGTTGTAACTATGGCCGGCCCCCTGAACGCCTTCGTTCCCGATAGCAACGCCCACCTCTCTGGCTCGGACCACGGACCGTTGTCCGGCCTCACCTTCGCGGCCAAGGACATCTTCGATATCGCCGGCCACGTGACCGGATGCGGGAACCCGCATTGGCTCGCTACTCATGGCCCCGCCCAAGCCAACGCCTGGGTGGTGCAAAGGCTGGTGGACGCCGGAGCATCCATGGTCGGCAAAACCATCACCGACGAGCTGACTCGCGGAATATTCGGCGAGAACATGCACTACGGCACGCCGGTGAACCCGAGTGCGCCCGGCCGGGTGCCGGGTGGCTCATCCAGCGGGTCGGCGTCGGCGGTTGCTGGCGAGGTGGTGGATTTCGCGCTGGGTTCGGACACCGGAGGCTCGGTGCGCGTGCCGTCGAGTTTCTGCGGGCTGTTTGGCTTGAGGCCCACCCACGGGCGCATCCCGCTGGACGGCATGCTGCTGCAGGCTCCGTCCTTCGACACCATCGGCTGGTTCGCCCGGGACGCGGAGACCTTCGCCCGCGTGGGCTCCATCATCCTACCGCCGGGCCCCGCAACTCAGCGTCCGCAACGCCTGGTGATCGCGGAGGACGCCTTCGAACTCGCTGAGCCAGCAACTCGCGCGGCTTTGGAAGCGGTTCTCGCGACGTTACGCCCGCTGTTCACAGCGTCGTCAGCGCTGCGACTCTCCTCCACCAGTCTCGAAGAGTGGTCGGCTCACCAGCAGGTGCTGCAGAGCCGCGAGGCGTGGGAGTCGGCCCGGGACTGGATCGACGAGGTCAATCCGACCTTCAGTTTCGAAGTGTCCGACCGCTACGCCATGGCACGCTCGGTAACGGACGAGCAGATCGTCACCGCTCAGGCCGGCCGTGATGCCGTCATCGCCCGCATGAACGAGGTGTTCGACGGCGGAGACGTCGTCGTGTGCCTGCCAACCACGGTGTCCCCAGCCCCGTTTGTGGGTCAGCGGGTTTCCGAGCGGCATACGCTGCGCCTGCGCAACAGCGCGCTCACCTCGGTGGCCGGGAACACCGGCCGGCCGCAGATCAGCGTACCGCTGGGACGAGTCGATGGCGTGCCCGTCGGCCTGTCGCTGCTGGGAGACTACGGGGCCGACGAGCAACTGATCGCGTTGGCGCGGGAGATCGGTCGACTGTCGGTATGAGTCGTCGCATCAGATATGATCGCCATGCTCGCCGCCGAATCCGCTGGCGTGGGATCAGCGAGAGTGAAGTTGAACAAACTGTCATGGAGCCAGACCGCCTGGAGGCGTCCATTCGGGACCGAACGAACGCCTTCAAACGAATTGGAGACCGTTTGATCAGAGTAACGTTTGCGGAGACCGGAGATGTTATCCTGATCATTACCGTAGTAGATCGAACGGACTGAGGGATTCACGGCATGCAGATCGAGTACAGCGCAGATGTCGACGCACTCTATGTGTACCTGAGTAAAGTCGATGTGGCATGCACGGTTGAACCCCGCGACGGGATTGCAGTCGACTACGACGCAAGTGGCAAAGTTGTTGGCGTGGAAATCCTGGACGCCAGCATTCGCTTCGCTCCTGCGGATTCGTCGCTGATGTTGAAGGACAGCGGACCCGAGTACACCAACGATCAATCTCGCCGCATCCGTTCCATCCTGTCCTCGTATATCGCCACGCCGTCACTTGTTGAGGACGACGTCGATTAGCGCGATACGTCCTTCGTTGACCGCGGCCAGGCCGTTGCGAAGAGCCTGGGCGAGATGGGCAGGGTCATCGACCCGCTCACCATAGCCGCCGAAAGGCTCCACCAGCTTGGCGTAATCGGGCCCGGGGATGTGGACACCATGCCAAATGTCGGAGCGCGCGGCCACGCCGTCGGGGTAGTACGCCAGGTGGTTCCCCCGCATTGCTTCGTAGCACTCGTTGTTGAACAGCACGGTCATGAAGGGCAGGTTGGCCTCACAGGCGACGCCGAAGCACTGGGTAACCGGGTTGTACAGAAAACCGCCGTCGCCCATGAGCGCCACCACGGGCTGGTCGGGCTTCGCCAGCTTGACGCCCAGCGCCAGTCCCAGGCCCTGACCCAGGCCTCCGTTGGTCTTGTAGTAACTCTGCGGACGATCCCAAACGACGTGACGGCCGATTGCGCCGCGATGGGTGGTGACCTCCTCCGCGTAGACCACGTTGTCGGGCATCACCTCGCTGAGCACGGCGCATAGCCAGGCGGGATCGATGGGCCGGCTGCCGCTGGCGGCAGCCTCGGCCGCGTAGGTTTCCTCGGCCAACCGGTCATGTTCGGCAGCCCAGCGCTGACGCCGCGCTTCAATCTCGTCGCGGCGGCTGTCCATTGCGGGTCGCAAAGCTTCAACCAGCAACCCCAACCCAATGGTGAGATCCCCTTCGACGTAGCGGTCCGCGAAGAGGTTCTGGTAGACCATGTAGTCCTTGACGGTGGTTTCTCCCATAGCCACAACGGTGGCTTGTTGTGGGCCGGCCTGCGGCGGATACCAGGGGGCGCGGCTGCCGGCCAGAATCACCAGATCGGCCTGCTGGAGATAACGCTCCGACTGTCCACCGAGGTACAGCGGGTGACCCTTGGGGAAGTTGGCGTACAGCGCCGCGCTCTCCACCACCGGAATGGCAAACATCTCGGCCAGCGCGACCAGGTTGTTGAAGCCGGCCACCTCGCGTCCAGCGCTGTCTGTGATTATCAGCGGCGACTTGCTCCCGGCAACCAGGTCGGCCAACTCGGCGATATCCTGCTCCGATGGCCGATTCCTGGGCGCGCCAGGAACGGTCCTGAGCTTGCCTGGAGGCGTCCACTCGTGGACCATAGTCTCAATGGGGATGTTCATGAAGGACGGGCCCTGGGGAACCCGCTGGGCGAGTTCGCCCGCCCGCACCAACTGCTCGTACACGGTGTGTGGACTGGTAGCCCTTCCGCTCCACTTGGTGAAGGCGTCGGCGAACCGGTCGGGCCCGCCCACCACGCTGAGGTTGCGGTACCACTGCCCCTGTGGGTCGATCTCCGGATCCTCGCCATAGCTGGTCGCTTCGCCGGAGCAGACCAGCATTGGCACTTCTCCGATCATTGCGCCATGCACGCCCATGCTGCCCTGCAGCAAGCCCACGCCAGCATGCAGGAGCACCGCCTGCATCCGGCCGGTCACCCGGGTGTACCCGCTGGCCATATTAACGGCCAGGGTCTCGTGCCAGCAGTTGATGTACTGCGGCCCGGGCGTTTCGTTGATCTTCTGGCGGGCCAGCGCTTCCCATACCGGCGCCCACTCCGAACCCGGTGATGAGATTATGTAATCTATGCCCAGGTTGCGGAAGGCTTCAAGGATTCCTTCGCCGCAGTCCTTTGGAGTGGTGGTTGTCATGTTTAGTCCTCCTGTCCCTGGCTGGTAACCGGGCGCAAGGCTGGTTCTCGAGGAACCGGCGTCGGACCAGCCTGTACCTCCCGGTGGGTGGGCAGCGCCGACAAAATAAGCGCGACCGTCAGCGCCCCGATCATCGTGAAGAACGCGTATTTCATGCCGACGGTGAACGCGGTTCCAACGCCGCCGGCCGCGCCATGACGCACCGCGTCCAGGCTGGGCTCGTAACCCATGGAAGCCATGGTAGCGGTCACGATGGCGGTGGCGACAGCGACGCTGACCACGTTGCCGGCATTGCGAATGAGGTTGACCAACGCCGAAACGACGCCATGGCTTTCCCTTTCGACCGCGCTCAGAATTGAGCTTGAGTTGGGCGAGTAGAAGGTGCCCATTCCACTGGAGGTGAGCATCAGTCCGGGGATCACCTGGAACAGTGAAGAATCGGCATTCGCCTGGGAGAGAATCGCAATGCCGGTGATGGAAAGCAGCATGCCTGTAACCGTGAACTTGCGCCAGCCGTAACGGTCGGAAAGTCGGCCGCTGAGCGGCCCCAGCATCGCCATGCACAGCGCGCCCGGTACCACGCACAAACCCGCCACGGACGGACTGTAGCCCAGAACATTCTGCAGGTAGAACGGCGTCATGAACAAAATGGCGGAACTGCCGACAAACATGAGGTGGTTGGCCGTCACGCCCAGGAAGAAGTTGCGTCGTCGGAACAACCGCAAGTTCAGCATGGGGCTGGCAATGCGCAACTCCCACCAGATAAATCCGGCCAGGAGAACGACGAAGGCAGCAGCCGCGCCCAGTATCGGCAGCGATGTCCAGCCGCTGCGATGCCCATTGGTGATGCCCAGCAGCAACGCCAGCAGGGCGCTGGAAGACAAAAATGCCCCTAGCCAGTCAAAACGACCGCGATGCGGTCCACTAACCGGGCCGAGTTGGCCCGCGTTGCCCAGTACGGCCACACACAGGGCGATGCTGACGGCCACCATGGGAATGGTGGCGAAGAACACTGAGCGCCATCCGAAGGCGTCTACAAGAAACCCGCCCATGGCCGGGCCGGCAACGGCCCCGGTGCCGACCATGGTCATGATGAGGCCGATTGCCTTGCCGCGTTCGTTGGGCGGAAACGCGCCGATCATGATGGCCATGCCGGTGCCCTGGGTCATGGCGGCGCCAGTGCCCTGCACGATACGCGATACGACGAGCACACCCAGATCGTCAGACGTGCCGGCGGCGATGGAACCGACAATGGTCACAACCGAACCGATGATATACACCCGTTTCGATGTGATGATATCCGCCAGCCGTCCCATGGGCAGCAGCAGCGCGATGATCGTCATCGCGTATCCGATCACCAGCCATTGCACGCTGGGAATGTCGGTCTGGAAATAGGTCGCGATGCTCGGCAGCGCCACGCCCACGCTGCCGTGGTCAACCACGGAGGCGAAGGTGCCCACCGCCAGGGTGGCGAAGGCGTACCACTTATAGTGGGCGCTCCGCGCCAGCGACGATATCACGACTGTTTTACCGCAGGGTCCCGACTTCGGTGTTACTCGCCGGCGAAAAAGCGTCGGGCATTTTCCACGGTGATCTGGTTAATATCCGCGTCTGACGCTCCCATTTCCTTCAGGCGGGGCAGCACGTAGCGCGGGATGAAGTTATAGCCGTCCGGGTTGGCCCGTCGGCGCTGTTCCTGCACCTCCGCGCCGTGACGAGCCTTGGGCACCGAGTAGTCATGGGAGAGGAATATGCGGTGCGTGAACCCGGCGTCCATCAGCGCCTTGGCGACTTCTGTCCGCTGCTCCCAGTCGGGTGTCCCGCGTGTGCCGCCAGGATAGCGGTCCAGGCCCAGCCACACGCCCTTGTTCAGCAGGCCCAGCAGGTACTCCAGGTCGGTGTCGTCATTGCTGTGGCCGATGTACACGCGGTCCAGGTCGACGCCTTCTTCCTCGAGAATACGCACCTGGGAATCGCCGATCCGCTCCGGCGACCAGGTGTGGGTCGAGATGGGCACACCCGTGGATTTCTGCGCACGCGCCGCCGCCCGCAGCACATTCTCTTGCGGAGCAGTAATTCCGCCCTCGTCGCTGGCAACCTTGATGATGCCGGCCTTGATGCCAGTGCCCTCGATGCCTTCCTCGATTTCGCGAACGTAGAGTTCCGCGATTACGTCCGGAGAGATTTCGCCGAAGGGCCGTGGCACAGCCAGGTGGTTGCCGGTGGCAACGACCACTTGCATGTCGCTGCCCAGCGCCACTTCGCGGATCAGTTGCACGTCCCGTCCCAGGTCGAAGGTGCTCACGTCGATTATGGTTCGGACACCGTCTTCCCTGACGGCGCGCATGGCCGCAATCGACTGTTCGCGGACGCCGTCGCGGTCGATGATCTCCGGGTAGGTGTGGCGCAGTCCGGCGGCGTTGGTGCCCACATGCTCATGGCTCAGGGTGAACCCCAGATCGTCGGTATCGATGGGCCCCATCACGCTGTTCACGGTTGCCATTGCCTTCCCTCCGGGCCACGGGTGAATGCGGGTATTCTATTACGAATTCCGCTGAAACGATACGAAACGATACGAGACGTTGGTTACGGGAAGGCGTGGCTCGCCGCGGCAGACTGCCAACGCGCCCGGTCTGGCTGATGTAGCCGGGATTTTCAGGCTCGGGCTATTTGGCCCACCGGACTTGCCGGGCGACCGGACTTGCCGGGCGACCGGACTTGCCGGGCGACCGGACTTGCCGGGCGACCGGACTTGCCGGGCAATCCCTGGCCCGTCTATATTGGCCTAAAAGCACTGGGAGGCAAACATGCGCACGCCAATTTTAACGCGGGACCAGGTTCCGGAAGAATTGCGAGAAGCCTTCGACCACGAGACCTCCGACTCCGGTGGAGTGGTTTCCAGCGGACCCGGTTCCGCCATGATCAACAGCCCCGAGATGCGTAAGCGAGCGAACTCTCTCGTCAACTATCTGCGGGACGACTCCTCGCTGCCCAAGAGGATCCAGGAACTCGCCATGATCCTGACAGCGCGCAACATGGACTGCCAGTACATCTGGTTCGCCCATTCCATCCGCGCCAAGGAGCAGGGCATCAGCGCCGAGTTCGTTGACAACCTGCGAGACCGCAAAGCGTTGCCGCAACTGCCGGCTGACGAGCAGACGGTGGTGAACTATGCCACTGAACTGTTCAACAACCACCGCGTCACGGACGCGACCTTCCAGGCTGCCATCGACCAGTTCGGCGCGCTGGGGTTGACGGAACTGACTACGCTGTTCGGCTACTACTCGCTCCTCGCCTTCAACGCCAACTCATTCGATATCGACGTCCCCGACGGAGACGAACCCAAGCTGCCCATTTAGAAGCCCACCCGCGATAGTCGCGGCGGGACCGATCGCCCAGAGTAGGCCCCGGGATGAGGCTCAGCTCGACAGGCGGCTGAGCAGGCTGGTGCACCACCGGGACATCGGCACGACGAAGCCGGCCCGGTGGTACAGCCTGGCGCGCGCGGATTGAGCCGGCAGGCTTTCGGCGAGCATGGGGGCCAACACCCTGTCCTTGAATTGTTCCACCAACACGGCGGCGTCGGTGCACAGCACAACCTCCTGTTGCAGGTCGTAGGCCACGAAATCGAAATTGCAACTGCCCAGAATGAGTTGCACGGCGTCGATCAGAATGGCTTTGACGTGGCACATCTCCGGCTGATACAGCAATACCTCCAGATTGGAACCCGCGGCCGAACGGAACAACTCCTGCTGCAAAATGGCCTTGTTGGTGCGCGCGGGGTTAATCACCCGAACCCGCACTGATTCCGGAAGTTGCGCGAGGCGCTCCAACAAAGGGTCGGATACGTAGGGTGTGATCACATCAACCGACCGTTGCGCATGCTCGATGGTGGCGAAGAGTTCCTCGTACTCCCCCCGGCTGCGACGGCCATCCAGGAAGTAAAGCCTTCCTAGGGGCGTTGACACGATTCGGGAGGAGTTGATCCCGCGCAGCGTGTCGTAGAAGTCTTCCGCCAGCGCGTCGACCAGATTGGTGCAGCCGGTTCGCATCATCAGGTCATGCCACCGGAAATTGTGCTCACTGAGGTTGATGCCGCCCAGGAATGCCTGGTCGTCAACAACCATCATCTTCTTGTGGTTGCGGAAAGCGAACTTGCGCCACAGGCAGCCCATGGGGTTGGTTACAACGATGCGCACGCCGTCGCGTTCATCCTGGCGGAGCAGTCGGCGCGTGTCGCGTGCTTCCCGCCGGAATCCCGGATCCAAAAGGAACCTTGGACTGAAGACCAAATCGTCGCTGATTTTGGCGGTGGAGAATGCGTCCACGCACAGGACTTTTTCTTCAGCCGGCGAACGGACGAGCAGGTCCCAGAAATGCCGGCCCACCGAATCCAGTTCAAAGGTCATCACCTGCAATAGCACCCGGCGGCGCGCCTGCAGGATCGCCGGCTTTACAGCGGCAACAAACTCCGACGAATTGACCAGCAGCGAGGAATCGTGCACTGGCTGGAGTTGATCAGCGGGATGGGAAACGGGCCGCCAGAACGTCAGCGATCAGTCGGGCGGCCACCTGCACGGTCAGGTCGGACACGTCGTACGGCGGAGCCACCTCCACCACGTCGAAGGCGACCAGGTTGGAGCGGGCAACCAGGGCAGCGAGGCAGCGGCGGCACTCCTCATAGTACAACCCACCCACCTCCGGAGTACCCGTGCCTGGCGCCTGGGTCGGGTCGAGCACGTCCACGTCGAAGGTGATGTAGAGGTTGGATCCTACGGGCAGACTCTGGGCAACGGCTTCGGGACCCATGTCGCGGAACTGCCGGGTGGTCACGATAGTGTTGCCGTGGGCCATGGCCTCCTCATACGGAGCCCGCCGCACACTGCGGATACCCACCGACGATATTGAGCCCACATGCTCCAGCTCATGGCAGCGGCGGATCGGGCTGCCGTGAGTCAGCAGCGTCCCCTGGTAGTCGTGCGTGTAATCCAGGTGCGCGTCGAAGTGCACTACGTCCAGCGGCGCGAACCGGCCCAGGCCGGCCACCGCAGGGAAGGTTATCGCATGGTCGCCACCGAGGATCACGGGAAAAGCGCCGCGCTCGGCGATCCGCGACACCACGCCGGCCAGACGCTCGAAATTGTGCACCACGTCCGAAGGGTTCACGGTCACGTTGCCGCAGTCGGCCATGGTGATGCCCCGGAGGAGTTCGTCTCCGGCGTCCGCATCGAAAAAGCCCTCCGCGTCCTGCCCCTGCCCGTAGGGATCCAGGTACGAATAGGCCCGTGGCGCGTCTCGCAGCGCATCGGGGCCATAGCGGGCCCCGGGGCGCCCGAACGTGCCCTGGTCAAAGGGCATACCCACGAACGCGATGTCCGTGTCCAACTGATCTATATCGAAACAGCGCGGCGACCGAAACATCGTTCGCGGCCTCCGATCCAGCGGCGCAACATCACCGGGCGACGCGCCGGGCAGATATTGCGGTCCGATATTGAAGTTCGATGATGTCATATCGCTTGATCCACTGCGGGTCGGAATATCTGAACGGCGGCCAGACGGGGAGCGGGTTAGCGCAACCCCCGCGCCCGCAGGAGATGTTGATTATACTTGACCGCAAACGCTGAGAGAAAAGGAGTTCACCATGGCACGGCTTGAGGACTACCAGGACCGGTTCCAATTTGCCAAATTCGAACGCGAGGACGGCATCCTCCTGATGACGCTGCACAGCGACGGGGACACGCTGCAATGGGGCGCCGGCCCGCACACCGAACTCCCCGAGGTGTTTCACACCATCGGGACTGACCCGGAGAACAAGGTAATCATCATGACCGGCGCCGGCCAGGGGTTCACCGGGCCGGCCGGGAGCAGTGATACGGTGCCGCGCCGGACGCCGGAACAGTGGGACGCCACCTACTGGGAAGGCAAGCACCTGCTGGGCAACCTGCTGAACATCGAGGTGCCGATCATCGCGGCCATCAACGGGCCCGCATTGCGTCACTCGGAACTGCCGCTACTGAGCGATATCGTCCTGGCGGCGCCGCACACCACGTTCCAGGACTCGGGCCACTTCATGAGCGGACTGACCCCTGGTGATGGCATGCACATCATCTATCCGCTACTGATGGGGTTGAACCGGGGACGCTACTTCCTGCTCACCGGCCAGATGCTGGACGCGGAAAAGGCCCAGGAACTCGGGCTGGTTGCCGAGGTGCTCCCACCGGATGAGTTGCTGCCCCGGGCCTGGGAACTGGCGCGGCAACTCGCCCAGCAACCCCGCCTGGTGCTGCGCTATTCGCGTGTTCTCCTCACCCACCAGGTCAAGGGTGTCCTCCACGACATCCTGGGCTACGGTCTGGCCCTGGAGGGTCTCGGCTCGGCCCAGGACTATCTGGACCGCGGGCAGGGGCGTTAGTCTCGCCTGCCGGTTTCTCCGGCATCCCGTTTCGGCGGCAACGCGGTCAGGATCAGCGCCGCGCTGCCGCCGTAGATGCCCAGCAGCGTCCACCAGGCCAGCAGGTACGATCCCGAATAGTCGTGCAGATAACCGACCAGAGGTGCGCCCAGACCGGCGGACAGGAGGTTAATCGGCATCACGATGCCCCGGATTGTTCCCAGGAAAGCTCGACCGTAGTAGGCGGCAAAGATGTAGGTGTGCACGATCATGCCGACACCCACCGAGCAGCCGAATACGATGGTGGACAGGAACATCATTTGCACTGATGACACGTAGATCATCAGGAGGATGGCGACGATAAACCCGGAGAACGAGGCGGCGGCAAGAAACCGCGTGGGGATGCGATCGGCCAACCATCCGGCCACCAGGGACATTGCAGCGGCGCCACCGGCGTCGGCGGCGAAGGACCAGGAGACCGTCAAAGGATCGTACGCCTTCTCCACAAAGTACGGGATCCGGTGGAAGCTCGCCCCACCCTGGGCCACTCCCGACAAGGCGAACACGGCGATGAGTTTCCACATCGTTCCGGTGCGGAAGGACTCCCGCACCGTCCACACTTGCTCATCGTCGGCCCAGCGCGGAGGCGACCCATCTGAGCCGGGCTCAACCGCCGCATCCGGGGGATCTCCGTCCACCCTCAGTCCCATATCCTCGGGCTGGCGGCGCAGGAATATTGCCGCCGCCGGCACGGAGACGACAAGGAAAAATATCGCCAGGATGCGCCAGGTACCGCGCCACCCGTAGGCATCAATGAGCCATTGGGTCACCGGCAGGAGCACGATGCCCCCGATGCCCAGACCGGCGCCGGCCAGGGCCAGCGCGCGCCCTCGCCGTCGGACGAACCACTTGGCCACCGGCACCGAGGTCACGATGCCATTGGGCGCGGCCAGTCCGGACGCCCCGATGAGGCCGAAGAACAGGATCAGTTGCCAGGCGTGGCTGCTGAAACTCACCAACAGCAGGCAGACGCAAATCAGGACCGCCGATATCGGGATGTAAGCCCGGGGTCCATAGCGGTCGATCAGCCAACCCACGCCAAAACTGAGGACTCCGGTAGTAAGCCTACGCGTGGTCTGCATCCAGCCGAAGGTCGCGCGGGATAGCCCCAGGTCCCGCTGCATCGGCAGGACGAACAACCCGTAGTTCAGGGTGCCCGTCGCCATCGTCGAGAAGTTGATGGCGAACATGGCCGCCACGATTACCCAACCGTAAAAGATCCTCCCCTGGCGGGGCGGTTGGTTACCGTTCGCTGCCAACTCAAAAACAAAGGCAGGGGCGAATGATCATTCGCCCCTGCGCACAACCGTGGCGCTGCGATTCTGCAAACAGGATTCGGTCAGATGGCCTGCCAGTAGCGTCGCCCCTGCAGGCGAACGATCTTGCCGAACCCGGGCGCAGGGAGATGCACCGCTGCCACCGGAATGCCCTCGTTTTCAAGAAGGTCCAACACCGATTGGCGCGTGGCGACGGCCTGTTCCGGAATGATGTCCGCGCGGGACGCCCAGTGGGTCTGCTGGATCTGCGAGGTGTTGTGCAGCACATCACCCAGGACCAGCGCCCGCTCACCGCCGGAATTGATCATGATGCTCATGTGGCCCGGCGTGTGGCCCGGCGTGGGCACCGTGGTCAGCTCGCCAGTGATGCTGTACTCGCCCTCCATCAATGCCACCAGGCCCATGTCGACCAGAGGCCACACGCAATCTGGCGCGTTGGGAAAACGGTCGGGTTGCAGAGCCGGATCGTGGCTGGCGTCGAGGTCGACCTTGCTGAAGTAATACCGGGCGTTGGGGAAGGTCGGCTTCAGGTTCCCGCCATCGTCGCGAACGGTGTTCCAGCCGACGTGATCCCGGTGCAGGTGGGTCATCACCACCGCGTCGATTTCGTCCGCGGATACCCCGTTTCGGGCCATGTCGTCCAGCAGTTCCCCCCAGGGGGTTTCAGGAGTGTCCTTGGCTCCCAACCCGGTGTCGATGGCAATGTTCTTGCCTTCCGAGCGCACCAGGAAACAGGCCAGATTGAAACTCACCTTGCGGTCGGGGGTCAGATGATCGTGGAAAGGCTCCCATTCCGAAGCCGGAATGTCGGGGAAGAAGTTGCAGATATCAAACTCCAGTAGGCCGTCCGTCAACGAAGCAATCTCCACGTTGCCGACGGTAATCTTGCTGGCAGCCATAATCCCTCCAGATGCCGTGAATTGGCGCATTCTACCACCGGCAGCCCGGCAGACACCGCGCTTCGCTGAAAACGCCTGCAGTTGCTGACACCAAGCGATGGACGTGCGCAATCGACGGGTGGTACACCTGCCTCAGGTTGCCAACAATGAACGCCAACGACCTGCACGATTCACTGCCGCCCATCACGGAAAAACAACTGGCTCTTCTGTGGCAGCGCAGGGCGGCGCGCAGCCGGGCGCTTCGAACCGAACGCGGCAACCGGATCCGCGTGCTCTATCCGGGACGCCCGGGAGTCACCGCCGGGCCGGATTTTCGGGACGCCCTGCTGCTGGTGGAAGACCAGGGCCTCGTGCAGGGCGATGTGGAAGTACACCTGCGCCAACACGATTGGCGATCTCACGGGCACCACGAGGACCCCAACTACAACGGGGTGGCGCTGCACGTCGCCCTGGAAACCAGGGGTGCGCATTCGGCGACGGCCAGCGGTGGCGAACCCCCGCTGGTTGGACTCGGCGCTTTGCTCGACGATGCGCGGGTCGAGGAAACGTCAGAAGAAGTGAGGGATCACCTCTGGCGGTTGCTGGAAAGGCAGGGCTACCGTCGGCCCGACAAGGCGGAGCGGATGGCTGCATTGCTGAACCGTGCCGGGGACGAGAGGTTCCTGTCCAGGAGCCGCGTTCTTCAACGTCTGATGTCGGAACAATCGCCGGCGCAAACTCTGTGGGAATCAATATGCGAAGCGCTGGGTTATCGACACAACCAGCACGCGTTCCTACAACTGGCGGTTGCCGCTCCAATCGGCGCGTTGGAAGACCTGGCGTGCCGTTCGTCCGAAAGCGAACGGATCAACACACTAAACAACGTACTGCTCGAGTTAGCCGGGTTCAGCGACGCCGGGCGCGCGGCCCGTCGGGACACAATTCACCCGATGTCCGGAAGGCCATTCGAGGCTCCACAGTGGAAGATGTTCCGGGTGCGGCCGTCGAACCATCCCCGCCGCCGGGTGGAGGGGGCAGCCATACTTTTGGCCCGGTTCGCCGGCACGGGCTTGCTGGCTGGCACGGCACGCGTTGCTGCCGCGGGCAATCCGTCGAAGTTGACCGAGGCGTTGAGTGTGGGTAGCGGCGTCGGAGGCGGAACGGCGTTGGTTGGGAATGGCCGGGCGAGGGAGATCGCCGTCAACGCGGTGCTGCCGTTCCTGCACGGACTGGCGACGCTTGGCGGTCCCGCGGGCAGACCCGAAGCGATGCTGGAACTGTACCGGAATTACGGAAAGCTCACGGAGAACGAAATCACTCGGGAACTGGCGTCGTCGTTGCAGCCCGCGGAATGGGGACGAGTTGCCCGCACCGCCCGACAACAACAAGGCTTGATCCACCTGCAACGCCTGCTGGCCGGCGCCGGCACTGCACAACGCTAACGGGGGCGATGCTGATACCGCCCCCGCTGACTTGCCAGACCCAAAGGGATCATTTCAGAGGGACAGCCAGGGACACCCGAGGTTCCTCCCCGACGTTGCGGATGATGTGCCCATGGCCGGTAAGGTCCTCGGCCACCAGCACATCCCCGGGACCGAACTGACGCTTGGCTCCGCTGGCAACCTCGATCTCGGCGCCGCCGGACATGAACACAACGTACTGATGCCTGGGCGCGGTGTGGTAGTCCTGCCACCACCCGGCCGGCCGCTGGCCCACGGTAAAGTCCCCGGGGCCGACGTCGTTGGCGATCTCAGCGAACTGATCGGCGGTCAGGTCTTCAAAATGGGATTCGCCGTCGTCGCCGGCGTAGATACGGACGATCATGACGTCTTACCTCCTGGCTTGCGATCTAACCCTCGGCGAGGGGAACGGCCAGCGAGACCCGGAAATCATCCCCGATGCTGCGGGCGATGTGTCCGTGGCCGGTCAGGTCTTCAGCTACCAGGACGTCACCCGGGAACATGCGGACCTTGGTACCGTCCGCGACCTCGAACTCGGCGATGCCGTTCATGTTGACGACGTACTGCCGGCGCGGAGCATTGTGGTAATCGGAAAAGCTGGGGGATTCGCGGCGGTTGACATTGATGTCGCCCGGGCCCACGTTGTTGGCGATCTCAGCGAACTGATCCGGCGTGAGTTCCTGAAAATGGCTCTCGCCGTCGTCGCCGGTGTAAACGCGCACTATCTGTCCCATAGGGTAGCCTCCTGTGTGATGTGGTAAACGGGCTGTGGGATCAACTCGCCAGGGGAATCACGGCGGTTAGGCTGGGAACGTCGCCGATTACGCGGGTGGTATGTCCCTGTCCGGTGGTGTCTTCCACCAGTCGCGCGTCTCCCGGGCCGTAGCGGAACGTGGTCCCATCACCGAGTCCGATCTCGATCTCGCCGCGAAGGGAGATGATGTACTGCCGGCGCGGCGCCGGATGCCAGTCGATGAAATGGCCTGGAGGCCATTCCCTGAAGTTGATCGACTGGGCGGCCTGCGCGTCGCCCAATTCCGGATGATCGGCCAAGCTGGTTTCTTCGATGTGCGATTGGCCGTCGTCGCCGGCGTAGAGTCGGAATATCGCCATGGGTTCACCTATACGAAAACGGGCAGGAGTGCCCAGAGTGGGGCCATCTTACCCGTCAGCTGGTACGGCGGCAACCTGATATGGACGTACGCACCCATCGGCGAGCGCTGGATGGCTGCGAATTGACGATTCGTCGGGAACAACGCACAACACGCTATACGACCCGTCGGTAGTATCTTATATCGCAGGACCTGGCTGAGACGCTCACTGGCGAGCAGGCGCCGCGGAGCAATTCGCGGCAATGGTCGGCAACGGCGAATTGCCCTGCCTGTCAGTCAAACCGATTGGCCCAATGGAACGGAGAACGCTACATGACGGTCACGACTTCAGCAGACCACGAATACACCATGGGTTACAGTCCCGAGTTTTTGCAGTTGCTGGACCGGCGCAACTCTCACACCCACGCCGGCCACCTGTTGGGGCACCTGAAGCCGGGAATGCGGGTCCTGGACTTCGGATGCGGCCCTGGCACCATAACCGTGGGGCTGGCGGCAGCCGTAAACCCCGGAGAGGTTCACGGCATCGACATGGAGGCAAGTCAAATCGAGATAGCCCGCGGTGCCGCCTCGGCCGGTGGGCACGACAACATCACCTTCCATGTGGGCAATGTGTACGAGTTGCCATTCGAGGATGACTTTTTTGACGTCGCCCACTGCCACGCAGTGTTGATGCACGTGCCCGACACTCAGACTGCATTGCATGAAGTGAAACGAGTGCTCAAGCCCGGCGGCATCCTGGCCAGCCGGGAGATGATCGGAGATTCATGCTTCATCGAACCCGCCGGAGAACACATCCCCGAGGCATGGGACACGTTCTACAGGTTGTTGGCCGCCAATGGTGGTCACCCTCAGATGGGGAAGGAACTCAAAAACGCACTGCTCCAGGCGGGGTTTGCCGAGATCAATGCCAGCGGGTCTTTCGACTACTTCGACACGGCAGAGGAAGTATCCTTTCTGCATGCATTCATCAGCGACTGGTTCTTTATGCCCGAAGTGGTTGCAGCGGCGACACAGTACGGCCTGGCGACCCAAGCTCAGTTTGATCAGTGGAGGGTTGAAATCGACCAGTGGAAGGACGATGTCGGCGCCGTGGGAGCGCTTGCTTTCGGCGAGGCCATCGCCAGAAAACCCTGAGCGTGGTGTGAGCGAATTTGCCGCCTTTACCGTGCGATGCTATGATTAAAAGACACGTCGCTAACGGTTAGCGGCGTATCAAGATGGGGACGCGTAGGTTCGACAGGAGCGTTTTCTGACGGATTGCAGGCCGAGGTTGCTGCTGCCCTCGTTAAAACAGTGGCGAAAAAACAACTGGCGAACGTGAATTCGCTCTAGCCGCCTAGTTGCGGCTACGTCTGTCACCAGTAAGTCCGGAAACTGGGAAGCGGACGTACAATAATTCCGGAATGCTACCCCAGGGACACCGATACTCGGGGCCATAGACTTTATCGGCTGGCGGTTGGGGCATCCTGTCGGCGGGAGTCCCCAGCAGCGAGACTAAATCGCCGAACACGCTTGTAGCATATCCGATCAGGGGAGTTTCTGGACGGGGAGTGCGACTCTCCCCCGTCTCCACCATTCCCAGTTAAATGTCCGGTTTTGGCTGATCGCAGCGAAACATCGCTACGTTCCGCCATCGCGAGCATGGTCTGGCAGTAGTCCGGTTTTGGGAGAACCCCGACGATCGCTCGCTGATCAAGGTCCACGTACACGGCCTCGAGAAAGGTCCGCAAAATCCGGTTCCGGCAACTGACGCACGACGAGCGCCATTCTGCCCCAAATTTCGCCAACTGATTGCCCGCATCGGTCGCTTCGTCGATTTCCAGGATGTGCGCGCCAACCATCTCAGCCTCGGCTCGGTTTTTCGTGACCGTATAGATTTTCCAGTCGATTTCCCCGGTCAAATAGAGGTGCCGGGCCCTGTCCAACTGTCCTTGAATGGCGTGTCGTTTTTGGGTAGCGGCGGTGTGGTCCTGCCCCTTCACGTGGTGTTCGATGATCCAGTCGATCCAGTCCTCCCGCAGCCGGAACCCCTCGAACAACCGCTCCACCTGCTCCTCAATCTGCCACCCCACGAACGCCTTCCCCTGGTGGCGACAGATCACGCTGAGGCCCCGGTCCGGGCTCTTGTAGTAGGTCTTGCCGGCCGCACCCTGGGTCTGGGACCACAACTCCGTCCCGCATTCGTGGCACCGCAACAGCCCGGTCAGCAGGTGAGGATGCTCACTCTTCACGTTGCCCGATACCGAGCGCCGGGACCGGTTCTTCGCCATCCGCTCCCGCACCGTCTCGAACAACTCCTCGCTGATCAGCCCCTGGTGTCGGCCCGCAAAGTGCTCCTCCTTGTGCCTCACCTCTCCCAGATAGAACCGGTTCTTCAGCATGTCCCGCACGCTGTAGTTGGTGAACCGTCGGCCGTCCCCTTCCACCACCTCACCCATGATCACCTGGGGCTTCTTGCTCTTGGTCCGGAACCCCTGCTCGTTCAACCACCCCGCCAGCGTGCTCATCGACTCCACGCCGTTGGCGTGCCTCTGGAACATCCCCACCACCGCCTGGGCCTTCTCCCACTCCACGCGGCACCCAGTGTGTCCCTCGTCCATCCCGTAGCACACCGCATCGCACCGCTCGTACCCGAAGGGCGGCTCCCCGTTGAACAACCCCGGCATCGCCCGCTCCCGCATCCCCTTCTTGGTGTGCCCCGACAGGGCATCGGAGAAGTACTGGGCGAAAGCCCCCAGCATGGTCATGAACAGCCTGCCTTCCGGGGTGGCGTAGTCAATGTCCTGGGTGATGGAGACGTAGGTGACGTTGTGCTGGGAGAACACGTGGAACGCGTCCAGCATCACGCGGAGGTTGCGGGAAAAGCGGTCCAGGGTGTGGGTGACCACCACGTCGAACTTGTCCGACTGGGCATCGTCCAGCAACCGGCGGAAGACAGGACGCCTGGCGCTGGACTCCAGCCAGTCTGAACGGCCCTCCTCGTCGTAGATGCCCACCACCTCCCAACCCTTCTGAGCGCAGAACTCGTAGAAGGCGCGGCGTTGGGCGTCCAACGAGAAACCCTCCACCTGCTCCTCATCACTCACCCGAAAATATCCCACCACTCTCATCTCTAACTCCAGCGATTACCCCATCTGTCATGACTTCGCCGCTGCAATCGCCCATGCCATCACCCCGCCTCTGCTCCAGGTACTCCTGCACAGCTTCACCGAGTTCGGCCAGGAACATCCTTACCTCTAGCGGGTAGTCCGGGGATTTTTCTTTCGTATCCATGGTGGCCAAGAATTGAGCGATTTCGATGCGCGCCTGGCTCCGTCTATGTTGCTTGGGGCCTCGTCCCAATGCCATTGCCGCATCACGCTGTCGCCATGATAAAGCCAGCGTGCCGGTTGGATTTATCGATAAACCCGCCCCACTCGAACGGGGACGCCGCTGCCAGTACTCATCACCGGCGTCGCGGTAACCGATTTTGAAACGCTGGATCATCGCCCCCAAACCCTTTGCGGAAGTTGAAACGGGTACCTAACCAAACCCGGCACGTCTTGACGGTTTGCTGATGGACCAATCCATTCGCGGTCCAGTTGAACTCCGGGACCCCTCCCGATTAGACGGACGATAGGTCACCCCCGCCCGCTGGTCATGGAGTTCTACAGATGCGCTTCAGGTCACGGCCGTGGCGGGCCAGGTGATTTTCGGTCGGACGGTCAAGTTGCACAGTAACGCCGGAGCGGACACGGCGTCGTTACGCCGTGCGCGACCATTACGCTGGCGCCGGTTGGACCGCCCGGGTCGGCACCGAAATTGCACAAAATTTGTGCTCGGATAAGACGGCCGGGGATCCTGGAAGAGAATCCCTGTCGGCACTCTGCGCCACGCCAGTTGCTAAAAAACTGTGGCTGCGCCGGGCATTTGTAGCCAAACGCAACAGCCGGCACAGAACCATGCCCGTAAGACACAGCACCATGGGCCATGGTGGCCTCGGCGATGCCCTCTAACGACGGTCTGACAAGGTGAACGTAGTCTGGAAATTCAACAACACCGGCCTGACCGTCGCCACGCTGTTCGAAACCGGGTAGAGACCCACCAGTGATGAATTCTCAGATGGCTCGGAAGGGATCACTCGCCGGCAGACTGCGCTGTGGGATTGGAAGCTTGGTCAGCCGAACCGACGACGAGGCCATCCCCAGAGTGGGGGCAGCGGCACTGGGCATTCGACGGCGCCGTGGTTCACGACAACCGCACGCTGGAGCCTCCACCGCGACCATCGGCTGACGGCTCAGCGTCCGGCGGACTCAAACCAATTCCGTCGTTCTCCATTGCTGCCATTTCATAGACGATTAACAACCGCACCGCGTGATCTGTGGATTTTTTGGTTTGCGGAGGCGGCTGGCAGTGTCACGACTCCTCATGTATAGACCGTTCAACCAGCGCACGCTGGTTTTTGCTATTGGGCGCCGTTTCACCACGTTCCCACCGCCTCAAAGTACGTTCATCGATCTCGAGGCTATGCGCGAATCGCTTTTGGCTAGTTTTCCCCGATTTCCGCACGTGCTTGATGCGCTCGCCTCTCACTGACCCCGAGGAAAGGGATTGTTTGAAGTCGACCAATATCGCGCCTGTCGCAAAGGCGGGAGAGAGCCCTCCCCCGTCTCCAGGCAGGATAGGATCCGTACGGCGGCGGCCACCCTACTCCCGGCAATATAGCACTGGCCCGAAACCCGGCGCGTGCAACGTGTAATGCAGAACCATCGCCGCAGTCCGTTCTCGGCAACGGGTGCGCCGCGGTGGATGTGGGGCGCACCAGAGGCCAAACATGATGGTGACTCAGCACGAAAATCCCGACACCGAGGAAGGACTCGATTTGTTCACATTCGCCAAGGCGAACCGAAAGCCCGCCCAGTGATTGATGACAGCGGACCATAGCGTGCCGGCATACGCGAATGGCATAGTTAACACGTCGCTGACGAACGGCGGCCTCGGCCGCTCCGACCAACGGGGCGGTCAACGGCTCTGCACAGTGCTGGTCAGCATGTCGCCGCGGTCGCGCGCCCGACCCACGCCAAAGCCGGTCCTTCCCATGCGCAATATACGCGTCATCGTGGGGGACGACGGTCCGGACATCTCCGTCCGCCAAACCGACAACCCCGACACCTAAACTGAAGTCAGGGTGAAATCTACATTTGCAGGGCAGAGCGTCTCGGCCGGCGCGCCGGCGGTCATTTCTTCCGCTCGTGCTTGCAGTACGGTACGGCAGCGGCGTTTGACTTCTTCGCGTCGGCTGGGCAGGCAGGTGGAAAAGTCGCCCACCTGCGGGTCGATTCCGGTAGAGGGCAGAATCGTACGCTAAGGCCGCTATCTACGTTTTGGCCACCGGTATTCGCCGGTGAGCAGGATGCGGGCCCACCCAAGGCGTGAGATGTGGGCTAGGAGCTCGGGATCGACGGTCAGGCCGGCGTGTTGCCGCGTCTGACCGTTTGGCCGAGATGGGCGATATTCCAGTAAATGACGATAGCGAGGAGCTGGTTGAGCCCGGCCATGCGGTAGTGCTGTCCTTCGTTGGAATGGTCGAACCGGGCCGCGCGCTGGAGCGCGCTCCAGATGCTCCCTCCCGGCATGTTTCTTCTTTCCGTTATTCGTTCACACCGGCAGGCGCGGCGCTGTCCGTAAGGGGATCGTCAAGCGTATCAGTCCACCGACGACGCCCTGCAACCGGCTGATCCAGCACGATGTAACCAGCGATGACATGAGGGCCGCGCTCATCCAGTACCGGGCCAGGCTGGATCCAGTGCTGATGCTGCATACCATCAGGGAAGCCCAGTCGGCCCTGGTGCCAGCGACTTCACCGGGGGTGAGGGAAACTCCATCGGGCGAAAGCCTGAGCAAGTTCCTCGCCAAGCTGCCCAGGCTGTGGCGGCAGGGTGAGATCCGGCCCACCCGCACAGTCGGTGTTCGAGTTAACCGGCACCGGCGGACCCGCAAGGGTCCCTTCGAGGGCGTGTGGGGTAACGTGCTGGTCTGGTTGCAAACCGAACCGGATGCTACCAGCAAGGCACTGATGGCCAGGTTGCAGGCGGAGCATCCCGACCGTTTCAGCGAGGCTCAGCTGCGAACCATGCAGCGCCCGGTGAAAGAGTGGCGCGGCATCATGGCCAAAGAACTGGTTTATGCCGGGCCTGCTGGGCCCTTCACGGAACCGAACGGACTGCCGGAATTGGCACTGGTTGGGGCAGATCCCAGATGCTAAAGTTTCGGTAACGTTCTCCGGTGAGGTAGCAGGATCACGTGAGGCTCGTAGGGACGAGTTCTTCGTGCTGGGCAGCCGCGATGCGACGACGGGGTGCCAGCTATGCGTGACCGCCGTTGCCGATGACGGCACGCTGACCGTGCGGCTGCGGATGCCGGACTGCCTGGCCGCTCAGCATGGCAAGTACCTGGTCGTGCACGGAGTGCGTTTCGCATGTGGGCACGAACAGCTACTGGCAGCGTTGCGGAGCAACGCCGCGTACGTTCGGCACCGACGCGAGCACGGTGAGAAGGCGGCGCGGGCTACCGACTCGGGCCAGGCCATCAGCTACCGGTTCAAGCGGGACGCCAAGGGTTGGCGGGTGTTTGCTACTACCAGGGTGATAGTTGTGCCGGTGGTTGCGCACCGGAGCGGTGCCTTCGGTGTGGTCCTGAACGCCGACCATCTGGCGGTCTGCGGGACTGATGCCAGCGCCAACCACGTCAACGCCTTCAGCGTGCTGCTGGTGACCTACGGCCAGTCTCAGTATCAGGTCGAGGCCATTGTCGGCGATGCCGTGGCCAGCGTGGTCGACTACGCCCGAGAAGTGGGTAAACCCACCGACCATGAACCGGGGAGCAGTCGGAAATTCTGCGGAACGACGCGCTGCACGGGTCGGAGATCGTGGACAGCGCGGCGCGTGGTATCTGCCCTCCCCGTCAGTCGTTGTCCCGCACCTCGATCCTGACGTCGGGGCCGGTGACTTCCATGCCGCCGACCTCGATGCTGTGGTTCACAACGGCAATCTCGTTGTCCGCGTTGCGGTCCTCCCTCGCCGACACCGTGAAGACGCACCCCTGGTTCCAGTTTTCGCGGTTGAACTCAAACCCATAGCAAACACGCTCATCTTCGTAGTCCACGAAGAGGTCGGGTAATGCGCCGCTCAGGTCCACGTCCAGCGGAACGCTCTCGCCTTCTTTCGGCGCCTTGTTCAGCCGCACCGTGTAGCGGGACTCGCCCCGGCCCTCGTTGACCGTGAGCGTGGTCGTGCTGAGCCGCACCTGCAAATCTTCCGTGACGCCGTCCGTTTCGGGGTCATCGCTGGCGCGCGGCAGGCGCGCGTAAGCCGTCGCCCAGTCGCCGTACATGTAGGTGGTTTCCGCCCGCACCCGGAACTCGTAGCTGTCACCGGCCGTCAGGTTGGAGAACGTCGCCGTCCTGGTGCCCGCCGACACCATCCGGCACGCGTTGGACCAAAGGTCGCGGTCCCACGATGCGTACTGGCAACTACCGTCAAACTCGCCGTTTTCGTCCGCCTGCTGGTACAGGTAGCTCTGCACCGGCCTCCCGCCGTCGTCGGGCGGCGGATCCCAGGCGATGGTCACCCGGTTGGGGCTCACGCCGCTCAGGCGCAGTACCGGCGGGTCCGGGTCGATTGCATACTGCCCGGTTGTGGACTCGCACTCTTCCTCCGAGTAGGCGCCCGTGCCCACGTTGCTGGTGGCCACCACCCGGTAGCAGAGCCACTCTCCTGAGTACAGGTTGCGGTCGGTGTAGGTGGTGACGCTGGCGCCCGTCGTGCCGATCCTCACCCAATTGTCGTACACGCCGATGCGGTCGTTCCGCTCCACCCGGTAGCCGGTGATCCGCGAACCGTTGGTCGGCGGAATCGTCCAGCTCAGCGTGAGCGAGTCGTCGGTGGCATCGCTGAAGCTCAACTCCGGCTGGCCGGGCAGGCCGGCCGCGACGCTGACGCTGCGCACCGTTGACCACGCGCCCTCGCCCACGCCGTTCACCGCCCGCACCCGGTAGCGATGGGTGGTGCCGCCGCCGAATTCCGCCTGGTGGACGTATTCCGTGGCGGTAGCCGGGTATAACTCCAGGCCGGTCCAGTTCTGGCCGTCGGTGAAGTGCTCCAGCACGTAGCCAGTGATCTCCGAATCGCCGGCGTGGGGTTTGTTCCAGGACAGCTTGATCTCCGATGCGGTGCTGGACCGCACGGTGAGGCCGGGCGCCGTCGGCACACCCTGGGGCGCTGTGGTGGCGTGATCGGGGAAAGACCAGTCCCCGCAGCCGGCGCTGTTGCACGCCCGCAGCCGGTAGTGCCGCGCCTCGGGGTTGATCGCCCCGGTGTTGTGGGAGTAGGACCGGGTCGTGCCCGACGGCCTGGTCAGCCGCGAGTAGGGGCCGTCCGCGCCGATGGACGACGCCTCCAGCTCGAAGCCGGTCACCGCGTCGCTCCCCGGATCCCAGGTGATGAGGATGGCGTTGGAGCCGTTGGGCTCGGCCCACAGGACCGGCGCGCCCGGCGGCGTCGCCGTGACCGCCTCGCTGCTCCACCGTCCCGGGTCCTGGCCGGCCATGGCCCGGACCCGGTAGCGCCGCTCCGTCCCCGCCGGCAGCCCGAGATCCTCATAACACCGGGGGGTGTCGTCCGCGCAGGTCTCGTCCGGCGCCAGGCTCGCCAGCAGCGTCCAGGTGTCGCCGGCCAGGTACTCCAGCTGGTAGCCGGTGATGGCGTCCTGCTGGTTCGACGGCTCGGTCCAGGTCAGCCGGATGGCATCCCCGGCGGTCCATTTGGCCGTCAGTCGGGGCCCGGCCAGTTGCCCCTGCTGCTGGGCGATCAGCCGGTTGAACACGGCCGACCACGGCCCGCCCACGCCCACGTCGTTCACCGCCCGCACCCGGTACGCCGGCATCGCCCCGGACCCCACGTTGAAGTCCGTCCACTGGGCGCCCCTCACCGGCCCGCTCACCGTCTCCCAGACTTCCACGTCCGCCATGTACTTCTGGACCTCGTGATGGCGCACCGGAACGCCGTGCAGGTACTCAACCTCGTCCCAGGCGATGGTAACGCTCCGGGAGTTGGCCTTCGCCCCCCGCATCCCCGGCGCACCCGGCCCGCCGCCGCCGGTGCCCTTGGCCGCCGAAATCTTGGCCGTGTTGTTGCCGGCCTTGTAGTCGTACACCGTGCCTTCGTGCCAACTGGCCCCGGTCACTTCCTCGCAGTCGGTTTGAGTGGTGTGAGCCAGGGTGGTGGCGTCGCTGCCGATGCACACCGTGTAGTCCACCGAGTTTTCGATGGCCACGTCGGCGGTGTCCCCGGCATCCGCGCTCAGGACCAGCGTGGCATGTTCGGGCCGGCCGCCGGCCCCCAAACGTCCCGGTCCTCCAGTTCGCCGGTGTTCCACACCCCATCGGTCCCGTTGTAGCTGCCCTGGCTGATGTGGAGCACCTCCGCCCCGGCGGGCAGCCCGGTCACTTGAGCGCCCAGGGAGGGGTCCGGCCCGTTATTGAAGGCGAATATCGTCAGCGCGTTCCGGCCGGCCGGGGCGTGAGGGGTGGCCCCGCCGTCCCGCACCTCCAGCTCCGCTATGGGGCCGACGTCGAAGGTGTATCTTCCTTTAGCCAAGTGATCCACGTCGTCTGTGAGGTCCCCGGTCGTGCCATTGTTGTTCTTGGTTTCCTGGGTGAAGTCAACGACATAGGTACCGAGAGTGTCGAACTTGACGTCGACCGCGAAGTTTACCTTAAGGCTCGCGGCGAAAGTGGTTAAGCCGCCGCCTACGGGGTGCTGGGTCTTGTCGTTCGTGTTGACTATCTTAAAGGTTCGAGGCTCATTGAAGAGATGCACGTGCCCATTGCTGGGCCGCTCGACCGAGGCAATTTCCCACCTCACTTGAGTCCAGTCGGCAGACGACTGGGAACTGTTGTTCAAAGTTGGCGTTAATCCTTGAATGTGGCGTGTCCACCATGCCAGGTTGTTACTGGAATCAACGACTCGCCCGCGGGGGTCCTGGACTTGGACGACCACGCTCCCGGGCCTCAGATAGACCTTACTGTCGCTGTCGTTACGGCCTAGGCCTTGGGCCCGTGGCGCGAATTGCGAAGAGATGTCTGACCCCGCTACCATTTCCAGGCCGTTGTCCACCGTGCTATCGCCGTCGTCATCTCGGCAGGGGTATCCTATTGGGGTTACTCCAACGCAGGAGTAGAGAGTGAACAGGTCCAGTTCCCCTCCCGTGAAGAGCAACTTCGGGTCATCCCCCAGACACTGCTTGAGGCTGCCCAGGGCGTAATCCGATCTGGGCGGCGGAGTGCTGTCCACCACCCGGGCGGTGATGCACCGCTCCTCCAGCGGGATTTCGTCCAAGGTGTCCGAGGTCAGTTGGGTCTCTATTTCAATTTCCCGATGACCGGGTGTAGTGCTGCCATCCCAAGTGTCCACTGCCTCCGGTTTCCAGGTTGCCGACCGGCCTGACGTCGTAAATCCAGTGGGCCGACTCCAGTCCTGTTTGAATTCCAGTCCATCGGATAATTCCACCTTGATCTCTATATCGTCGATGAGGTCGATGTAATCATTAATGGTCGTTCGGCCCCTGCTGAAGTTTTCGGCGGTCAAGTCGAAGTCCACGTCGCCGCCGGCATCCGGCCGCAAGTCGTCCACGGACAGCAGGAGCCCCAGTCTGTTGCTACTCATGTGCAGAGTTGAGGCCGTTCTGGATCTAGCCCATGAGTAAACTTTTGTGACGTTATTGGCCAATAAAGACCCCGGTTCAGGCTGATGGGAGGAGGCCGTGGCAGTTATGACCCCGATCCGGTTCCAGGTGGTGTGACCGGAGTGATTTACTGTGCTGAATGTCAAATTACCCGAGGTCTTGCTCGGTAGTATAGTCCCAACCTCCCATATAAATGTTTGGTTGGTACTGTTCTCAGTCCTCTTGTCTATAACGGAGGGAGTATTTTCGAGAGCATTCGTTTGCAAATCCTCAAGCAGAAATGAAACGGTCACTCCGGTGGCTGTCGCGGTACCATTATTCTGAACGATGTATGCAACCTCATTCGAGTCATATTCATAAGTCATTACTAAGTCGACGTATTGGTACCCCGCTCCCTCCTGGGCCTGTGCGGTCTCATAAAGCAAAAACGCCGCCGCAATGGCGGCGAACAGGCATAGGACGAGGGCTTTCCTGGCAGATTTCCTCATCGATACTTGCGAAACATTGGTAGTGTTCATGGTTAGGTTCCTGCCTGCGCGGGATTTAGCGTTGGCATAGGGGCCACGGATGGGAATGCAAAAGGGGAACGCCCTCTCCCTCTGGGAGAGGGGACTGTTTTGATCCCTATGGGGAACCGCGGCCGGACTCACTGGCGGCCGCGGCTCCCCAACCTGGAGACGTTCTAGGTCAACCTTCGCCTCTAGGGGGCAACCCAGTTGATGGTGTAGCTGTCGGTTATGCCGCCGCCATCCCACTCGATTTGCACCGTGTAGGTGGTCGTCCAGGTGAGTGGGTTCTCACCTGCCGGCACATCGTCCTGCGCGAAGAGACCGAACGCGTCGCCCTCGTCCACCAGGTTGATGCCGTCAGCCTCGCGGATGGATTCGCAATTCCGGCGCATCCTTCCCTCGGGCCGCTTCCGGTGGGCCGGCGTGGATGGTGTGGAACGCACAAGCGATGCCGTTGCGGGGTCCACGTCCGTCGCGGGTTCCGGTCTTTCCGCTGTCGAGTCTTGATTTCTGTAGACTGTCATTTCGAGATAACGTATCAATTCGAGGAAGTTAACGATATACAGTATCAATTTTATTCGGGCAACGAGACAAACGGAGCGGTGGCTTGCGGCGCCGGGTTACGTCAGGCGGTTCTGATCTGGCGGGTTCTGGTTCAGCGGATTCTGATCCAGGGGGCTCTGATGCCGCGGGCTCCGGAGGCAGCCCGCGCGGGAGGGGCGGAATGCGCGCCATGCCGTGGCCCGGCGCGGGTCGAGCCCGGCCCGGTCGCAGGGCGCATGTCCCAGTCGGTCGATCATTGCCGCTCCTGTTGGTCACCGGGGACGCGGCGCTGGCGCCGGCCCGGTATCGGGTTTCCCCAATTTGCCAATCTGAACTGACTCGCAAGGGGCGTCGCATCCGGGCTCACCCTGCTGACGGAGCGAAGGCGCAAAACGCCGCAATCTTCGCAGTTGGCGAAGCTCGCACCCGCTTGTCTGTTCAAACGGCTCATCAGGTTAGCGGCAATACCATATGACCTGCATAACTTTGTTGGCAATGTTTGTATTATGTTGTGTATGAATTTGTGCTTGCGGAAGCGGCAACCAGTTGCTGGAGTTGCATCGTCACCGTCCAATCCGTGCCCAACTCGGGCATGGGTTGCCAGCGGGAGATCGCCTGGCTCCCCCACATCGTGCGGGCGTGTTCACACTAACCATGCGGAGATGTTATGGTCCTCGCATGGAGATTACACAAGCACAGTACCAACGCATTGCGCCGATCCTGCCCGTTCAGCGTGGCAACGTGAAACTGTCCAACCTGCAGGCACTCAACGCCATCCTGTACGTCGCCGAGCACGGCTGCAAGTGGCGGGGGTTGCCGGCCCGCTTTGGCAACTGGCATACCGTCTACACCAGGATGAACCGCTGGTCGAAGAACGGCGTGCTGGACCGTGTGTTTGAACACCTGCAGCGGGAACAGATCGTCCGCATCAAACTGGAAGCGGTAGCGCTGGACAGCACCATGGTCAAGGTCCATCCCGACGGCACGGGTGCGCTCAAAAAAACGGACCCCAATCCATCGGGAAGTCCCGAGGCGGCTGGACCACCAAGATTCATATGGTTGCCGCGGATGCTCGAACGGCCATAACATTCTCGCTCTCGCCTGGGCAGGCCCATGATGCGCCGGAAGGGCGCAAGTTGCTGGCCCGCCTTGGACCACAGCGCCCTAGACAGTTCCTGTTGATGGACCGGGCCTACGAAGGCAATGAGACCCGTCAACTGGCCCTGGCCCTGAGGTTCGTGCCGGTGGTTCCGCCGTTGAGCACCCGTGTCCATCCATGGGTCTATGACCGGGAGATGTACAAGAGACGCAACGAGATCGAGCGATTATTCCGAAGGTTGAAGGGATTCCGCCGCGTTTTCTGCCGCTTTGAGAAGCTCGACGTGATCTTCCTGGGGTTCATCTCATTTGCGCTCATCGTCGACGCACTGCTGTAGTGTGAACACGCCCTAGTCGGAGTCGTGGACTTCCCTGACAACAGGTTGCTGGGCGCCTCGCACCAAGACTTCGGTAACGACGAAATTGCCAATTTGCACCGGTATGCCCCGGGCATCGTCCGCGAAAACGAAGGTGCTCTTTCCGTCGGGAATCTTCCAGCCAGAGGCAAATTCCGTGCAGTCGTCGTCGAAGCAGACCTTGGTGGTGGTAGCCACCTTCTCAGCTGGCTTCCCAAGAATGCTTTCGAGGACCGCAATGGGAATTGGCATAAAGCCGCCCCAAGGTATCATGACCACCCCTTTCGGAATCGCCTCGGTGGAAGTCCGGCCAGTTATCGCGTCGTATTCCGCATAGACGCGCCCGTCCAACTTCTGATAGCTGCCGGTATTGTTGAAAGTCCCCACGCTAACCACGATATTGTCGGCCTCGATCACCTCCTCAATCCACGATGTCCGCGAATCGTAGGTCAATTGACGGACCTCGCCGATAGACCTACTGCTTACCGCGGCCTCGATGTTGTACTTCATAACCAATGGCGGCCAGTCGTTGGGTTCCGCCCGAGCCTGGTTCGCCCAGGCAACGATCCCAATTGCCGCTCCACCGACAACCAAGATGATCGCCAAAACGGCCCACCGGTTGAATTTCCCCATCAATTCTTGCAACAGTGTTCACTCCTCCTGCTCCGATGCGCGTATCACCCCATGCAAGGCCGGTGGGGGAACCGGCAAGTTCCCAGTCAGAATTCACGCACCGGTTGTGTCCACTGTGCTTCAGCGCACCATGCGCCTTCGCCCCTCTGGACACGCCCTTCAGAACTTGGCGTGTGATGGTCGCTATCAACGCAGCCAACCTCGGGTCACCCTGATCATAGCGACCGGGATGGCGATGACGCCGCTGAATGCGGCCAGCCAGGCAATTCCGCTCGCCAGAATTTCGGTCGCGAAGATCAAGACCAAAGCAATGCAAACGGTGATCAGACCCACGCTGGCCGTACCAGTAAACATACCCACGAGAATGCTGTCCCAGCGTCCACGGGAGCCATCTCCCCCGAAAACCGCGATGCCGACTGGTAGCAGGAATGCGAACCCGAAAACGACAATCAATGCAATGTACAACACGGCGCGATTTTGGCCTTCCCATCCCCAGAGCAACGGGCGGCTCAACCATGCTCCAAATGGCGGGGTCCGGGCATTCTGAACTCCAATCCACCGAAAAGATGAGCGTGGCAGCGTGCTGAAGGGGTGAAAAAGTGCTCCCATGCTTCGGGGATAATGATTTTTGGGCATTGCACAAAATCCGGTTTCAATCAAGTAAACAGTGTCAATTTAGCAACGAGCCCGCCAACACGCCCAACTGAAATTCTCGGTTGGTAATCATGTGAAGTGTGGTACCTTCTGGAAGTTCGTTTGTGATGGTTGATGTTAGGGTCCGCTACGGACGGACCCCATGACCATCTAATCACCGTTTGGCGGGCCGGATCGCGCCGAGTGGGTCCAGCACCAGGCAGCACCCAACGTTATGGTGAGCATCCCGGCGCCGACGGATCCGAAATAGAGAGCCATGATTGCGTTGAACTTGGGAAAGAAAGTGAGACCGGTGATCACCGCGAGTGTCGCCACCACGTACGTCACCATAATCGCCAGCACGTCGAGTCGTATCATCGTGGACCCCCGGCCTCGCACCGACATGTCCGAGGCGGCGGCGAGGGTTGTGAAGGTCACGACAACAGCGGGCCCGAAAACAACCAGCGGCACCACGATCACGAGTTGCGTTAAGGTGAAATGATTTCCCGAGACCCAAATCCAATCCATTGTGAAGCTCTTTTTTTCCTCTCCGGTGCTCCAACAAGTAGATCGGCAAACCGCCTTGTCGTAGCGATCATCTCGCGTGGTTATGTCAGATTGTGCTTCTTTTCATCCATCGGGTCGTCTCCGGTAGGGGGTAGGATCATACGCTGAGGCCGCAATGCCTCAAGGTCCCGGACCGTCGAAGGCACGGGCTACCGCTGGTTGTTTTATGACTGTAATGGCTTTATCCGCTCCGGTATGGTAATTCGAACTGGGCCGCCGTCGGCCAGCAGCACCGAATCGGGCAGGCGACCTGGATTCGGCATCAGTCCCTGGGTAAGGGCCGCGAAGTCGCATTCCACATCGTACGCATACGGGGCATTCAGCAGCCATGGTTCCCGTTCCGCTGCGTAGCGCCGCGGGTTTCGCCGCGGCTGGTAGGCCCATTGGCGCGCCGTAAGGAACTCGTCCAGGCTGTCCGGCTCGGACGGTTTCCACACCTCCGACGCCCTGGCTTTCATGTGTCCGTTGGGCCATTGGTATTCCACCTCATCCCATGTGCAGGAGTTGTCGGCGGAAATCGTCAGCTTGCGAAACGGCTCTCGCCAAAGTGCTCGAGCGGCCATCGCGGTCAGGCGGTGTGCGATGAACTGTCTGATGAACAACACGCCAGGAGGCCCGCCTTGTACAGGCTTCACATAACTCCGAATGTTCACCTGCCGGAATTTCCTCGGGCGCAGTGCGACGCCGGCGCACCGGTGATCTGATACCGTCAGGCCCACCAGGCTGACGTAAGCCCTGTCGTGCCAGCATTGCGGAATCAGGCCTGGGGTAAGTAGCGGCTCGATTGCGTTGGGCTCCACAGCCCACGAGCAGATCAGCAGGTTGGACCATTGAAAGGAAATCGGATGTAGCATCATCGGTTCTCTTTGTGGCAATGCGTTGGGCACCGCGCGAGTCGTCTCGTCATAGTAGACGAAGGATCCCGTCGGCATCACACGTCTGCGTCAGAGAGGACAGCCGCGCTGACCTTATAAGACCCTGGTTCGACCGGCGCACGCTGACCTGCCTTGGGGGGTGCCTCACGCCATCGTGACAACCCTTTAGCACCGTCCCGGTCCGTATGGATCCGGTCGTTCATCGTCGGCCCCTGAACGAAACAGGCGTTTGAACCATTCGACCATCGGACGCAATAAGGGCTCCTTGCCGTCCGCGTGTCCGAGCAACATGGGATTCGACTGCTCGAAAACCACCGCTTCTTGCGGAATCCCCAGATCGCCCACGACCCGTCGAGCGTCAATGATCAGGGACTCGTCCCTCAGCCCGAAGCGGATACGATTACAGATCTCCATGACAGCGCCGGTGGTGGGATGAATGCCATTCGCGAGCAGGGCCCGGTCCACCACCAGGAACCACTCAACAAGCTGGTCGAACCGGAATTGGCCCTGCACTGGCGTAATCCGCGTGACGGTATGCATCCCGTTGTAGGCCTCTCGGAACGCCGCCTCGGCCGATTCGGTTTTGCTGGTGTCCAACATGTAGACGTAAACGTGGCTCTTATCGGTTTCGTGGAAGGAGTAGCCCCCGAATCCGCCTTCGTGCTTTTTCGCTATCTGAGCCAGTCGCTGGTCAGGGCCGAAGAAGTTGCCTTGATCGTCGAACAGTGCCCTGACCGCTTCCTCCGGGATCTCGTCCAGATTCACCGGTGAGGGCTCGGCGCGAATCTCACTCAGGCTCACGGGATCGGGTTGGCGCGTCGCCGGAAGGGCCGGCTCTGAACCAGCGGATGAAAGGGCCAACGCCGCCGCAATGGCGACCGCCAACGCCATGACAACCACGACCGCCAGTGTGAATATCGTGTTCGACAATCGCTGTTCTCACACGGAAATACGCTTGAAGCTGACGCGCATGACCGTTCCGATGGGGCGTGAGCCTGCCATCGCTGTCCGGAATGTAGCACAGTATGGCCTGGCGCCATGGAGACCGCGAGGGCTCCCTTCGCCAACATCCACAACGGCAACCACCGAAGCTGCTGAGTGATGTCGTGGCAGGGTTATTGCGGCAGTGCCTGCACCTGGGGCGTATGGGCGACGTGCTGCGCAGGATGGCGTTCTGCGGGTCGATTCCGGTAGGGGGCAGAATCGTACGATAAGGGGAATGACGTCGGTTAAGTGTGCGATAGACGGTTGGTCTTGAGACGGAGAAGAACTCGGCGAGATCGCTGATGGAACACTCGCCGGTGGCATGCATGCGGCAGAGTTCCCGCTGCTATCGGTCGGACAGTTTGGGCTGCTTGCCCCGCCATTTGCCCCTGGCGCGGGCGATGGCCATGCCCTCGCGGGTGCGCATCCGGATGAGATCGACCTCGAACTCCGCGAAGGTGGCGAGGATATCGAAGAACATCTTGCCCATGGGATCGTCCGGGTCGTAGAGCGTCCGGTCGAGGGCCAGTCTCACGCCTCGTCCCTGAAGCTGATCAGCGATGGCGAGGGCATCCGGAAGGGACCTGGCGGTCGGTGGGATGGCGCGCGTATCCGATGAGGGTTGCCGTCATGGGGGGAAGTGTACGAATAGGGTCCGCATTCGCAATGGTTTCCGTACCATTCATATGAGACGCTCCTGGTGCCGGTCTGGTGGAGGTCGGAGCGACGAGCTGGGCCGTCCGCTGGACGCTCCCCTTACGGACGGCGCCGCGCTTGACGGTCGAGCCCCAAGCTCCTGGCCCACATCTCACTGCTTGGGTGGGGCCAGATCCTGCTCGCCGGCGAATACCGGCGGCCAAAACGCCGATAGCGACCTTAGCGTACGATTCTGCCCCCTACCTGAATCGACCCGGAGAGGCTCATGATCGATAGAAGGTGTCTTACCGCGTTGCAACCATCCGAGACCCACGGATACAAGAGGAACCTTCACCGAAGCGTTCCCTGGCGCTGTCGACTACTCGCTGGAACCCACACCATAAACTTCTTACGGGGAGACCATTGCAGATCAGGCTGACGCTGCGGAACATCAGCGGTCAACCGGTAGCCGAAGATTAGTCGGTGACCGATGGTCGTGATGCTGGCGTTCGGCCTCGGCGCCTTGTGCATGGCTCGAGGCGTGATAGACGACAATAAGGAATGCCTCTTGCGCCGACTATTCTTGCCGGTTGGGATGGTGTAAATCGTCCGGCACGGAGGTGCCGGATTGATCAAGGACCGACAAGTCAGACTTTTGAGGCAAAAACGTATGGAAGGCAAGACACAGGAGACGGCGGCCGCCATGTCTGGGATGAGCGTGCGGTCGGCGCGCAAATGGCAGAGTGGCCCGTTGCCGTCGGAGACCAAACCGGAGCGCTGGTGGCGCACTCGGTCCGACCCCTTCGACGGGGTGTGGGAAGAGGAGATTGAGCCCCTGCTGCGGGACGACCCCAAGGGCAAGCTGAAGGCAACGACGATTATCGAATGGCTGGAGGAGCAGCATCCTGGCCAGTTCAGCGCCTCCCAGCTGCGCACCCTGCAACGACGATTACAGGACTGGCGGGCGCTGAATGGCCCGGATCAGGAGGTTTACTTCCCCCAGGAGCATCCGCCGGGTCGGGAGGCCCAGTTTGATTTCACCCACTGCAGCGCCCTGGGGGTGACCGTCGCCGGTGAGCCCTACCCCCACCTGCTGTTTCAGCTGATCCTCAGCCACTCGGGCTGGCGCTACGCGGAGGTCGCCGCCGGCGAGACCTTCCTGGCCCTCAAGCAGGGATTACAGAATGCGCTCTGGGCCCTGGGCGGCGTACCGGAGGTGGTGCGTTCCGACAATACCTCTGCTGCCACCCACGAGATGAAACGCAGCCGAGGCCGGGCGCTAAACGACAATTACGCCGCCCTGCTGGACCACTACGGTGTCCGATCCACCCGCATCAATCCTGGCAAGAGCCACGAAAACGGCGTTGCCGAGCACGCTCACTACCGTTTGAAGGATGCCGTGGACCAGGCTTTGATCATGCGCGGCAGCCGCGATTTCCACACCGCCGACGACTACGCCGGTTTCGTACGGGAGATGGTGGAGAAGCGAAACCGCCTGGTGCGGGGGAAGCTGGAGCAGGAAATGGCTTGCCTAAGACCCCTGCCGCCAGCCCCCATGCCGGAATACGCCAACTACCAGTCCAAGGTGCGCCGGTGGAGTACGATCCAGGTGGCGGGACGCAGCTACAGCGTCCCGTCCCGGCTCATTGGCAAGGTGGTACAGATCCGCCTCTATTCCGAGCACGTGGAAGTGTACTACAAGGGCCACTTTGTGGAACGCATGGCGCGCGTGCACGGTGATGGGGAAGTAAACGTCAATTACCGCCACGTGATCAATTCCCTGGTGCGCAAGCCCGGAGCATTCGCCCGGTACCGCTTCAGGGAGCAGCTCTTTCCCACCCTGCACTTCCGGCTGGCCTACGATGCGCTCAGGCAGTGGCGCGGTGAGCGCGCCGACGTGGAGTACGTGCGCATCCTGCACCTGGCGGCCACCACCATGGAGGTCATGGTGGACAGCGCCCTGTCGCTGCTGCTGGAGACCGGTCAGCCCTTCGACTACGCCGAGGTGCGGGAACTGGCCGAGCCCAGGGTGCCCCAGGCTCCGGTGCTGGTCCTCTCTGGGAAGCCGGACCTGAAGATCTACGACGGTCTGCTCACGAGCAGTACGGCCATGGTGGGGGTGTGCGCATGATGGACACCGACACCAGCGTGATCCCGGAGCGCATCGGTCAGCTCTGCCGCGAATTCAAGCTGCCCACCATGGGCGCTCAGTCGGTGGCCCGTTTCACCGAGGCTGGCCACGGCGAGGCCCTGTCCACCTTCCTGGAGGTGCTGGAGCAGGAAGCCGAGGATCGCCGCCACCGGCGCATCAACCGGCTGCGTCAGGCGTCCCGGCTCCCCTCGGGCAAGACCTGGGAGACCTTCGAGCATCACCGGATGCCCCTCGCTCTACGGCAGCAGATGGACCAACTGGCCCAGGGCAGCTTCGTGGATCACGGCGTCAACGTGCTGGCCTTCGGGCTCCCCGGCACCGGCAAGACCCACGCGCTCTGCGCTCTGGGACACCGCCTGGTGGAGGCCGGCCACTCCGTCCTCTTCGCACCGGCCTACCGTCTGGTGCAGGATCTGCTGGCCGCCAAGCGTGACTTCGACCTGCCCCGACAACTGCGCAAGCTGGACAACTTCGACTTCCTCCTCCTGGACGATCTCGGCTACCTGCCCCAGGGTACTGAGGAGTCCGAGGTCCTCTTCACCCTCATCGCAGAACGCTACGAACGCCGGTCGTTGGGCATCACGTCCAACCTGGTCTTCTCGGAGTGGGAGCGCATCTTTGCCAATCCCATGGCCACCGCCGCAGCGATTGACCGGGTGGTTCACCACTCCGTCATCCTGGAATTCGACGTCCCCAGCTACCGGACTGACGCAGCACAGCAACGCGGCGAGACTGCCGCGGCCGACGCCAACGCTGCGCCTGCCAAGGAGGTGAACCGGCAAAACTAATCGACGATAAATCGGCAAGAATGGTTGACGCGGGACAAGGCGTGCCGTACCATTGAAAATATGCTGCTCACCATTTCCACGACGCAACGTCCCGCAACGGACCTCGGCTACCTGCTGCACAAGAACCCCGGGCGATACCAGTCGTTCACGCTGCCCTTCGGCCGGGCCGACGTGTTCTATCCGGTGGCGGACGCGGAGCGCTGCACCGCCGCCCTGCTGCTGGAAATCGACCCGGTGGGTTTGGTGCGTCCCAAAGCCGGCGCGTCCAACTCCGCCGGCTGGCTCCAGCAGTACGTCAACGACCGTCCGTACGTCGCCTCGTCGCATCTCAGCGTGGCGATTGCTTCGGTGTTCAACAGCGCGCTGGCCGGCAACAGCCGGGAACGGCCGGAATTGGCAAAACAGGCAATCCCCCTGGAAGCCCAACTGCCCACGCTGCCGTCGCGAGAGGGAGCCGGGCTGATACGCCAGCTGTTTGAACCCCTGGGCTACGCGGTTGAGATCCGGGAACACCCGCTGGATGTCGACTTCCCCGAGTGGGGCGCCAGCCCGTGCTTCGGCGTGAGCCTCAAGGGAACGGTCAGGCTGCAGGACTTGCTGGCGCACCTGTATGTGCTGCTGCCGGTGCTCGATGACGCCAAGCACTACTGGGTGGGCGACGACGAGGTGGACAAGCTGCTGCGGTTCGGCGCGGGATGGCTGGGCGACCATCCACACCAGGAATTGATCTCCACCCGATACCTCAAGCGCCAGCGCAGCCTGGTGCGCCAGGCGCTGTCCCAACTGTCCGATGACGGTCAGGCCGATCCCGACGCCGCGACCGAACGAGGCCAGCACGATGAGGAACGGCTTGAAAGTCCTCTCCGATTGGGAGAACAGCGTACCCAGGCAGTGCTCGCCGCCCTGCGGGAGGTCGGCGCGACCACGGTACTGGACCTGGGCTGCGGGGAGGGCAACCTGCTGCGGGAGTTGCTCAGGGAACCCGCCTTTCGCTCCATTACCGGCGTGGACGTCTCGCACCGCGCGCTGGAAACGGCCCACGCCCGCCTGCGGCTGGACACCCTCCCCGCCGCGCAGAGGGAGAGGATTACGCTGCTCCACGGGTCGCTCACCTATCAGGACCGGCGGTTGGCCGGTTACGACGGGGCCGTGGGCATGGAGGTCATCGAGCACATCGACCCACCCCGGCTGGAAGCGTTCGAGGCCGTCGTGTTCGGCGCGGCGCAACCCGGCGCGGTGATCATCACCACGCCCAACTCCGAATACAACGCGCTGTTTGAAAACCTGCCACCCGGCGAGTTCCGGCACCGGGACCACCGCTTCGAGTGGACCCGTAAGGAATTTCATGCCTGGGCCGGTGGATTGGCGGAACGGCGACGCTACGACGTGCGTTTTCAGGACATCGGCCCCGAGCATCCCACCCACGGCGCGCCGACACAGATGGGAGTCTTCACCCGATGAACCTGGAGATCCCCGAACTGTGTCTGGTCGCGCTGATTGGGCCGTCCGGCTCAGGCAAGTCCACCTTCGCGGCCCGGCACTTCAAACCCACCGAGGTCGTGTCATCCGACGCGTGTCGCGCCATGGTGGCCGACGATCCCAACGACCAGGCGGCGACACCGGATGCCTTCGCGTTGCTGAATTTCATCGCCTCCACCCGACTGCGCGCCGGACGCCTCACCGTCATCGATGCCACCAGCGTCCAGCCCCAGGCTCGCAAATCGCTGGTCGAACTGGCCCGGGAGCACGACTGCCTCCCGGTGGCCATCGTGCTGAACATGCCGGAGTCCGTTTGTTTGGCCCGCAACCGGGGACGCGACGACCGCAACTTGGGCGATCACGTCGTGCGCCGGCAGGCGCAGCAGTTGCGCCGTTCCATGCGGGGACTGCGGCGCGAGGGCTTCCGTTACATCTACGTGCTAGATTCTCCAGAAGACGTGGAGGCGGCCAGCATCGAACGGGTGCCGTCGTGGACCAACCGTCAGCACGAGACGGGGCCTTTCGACATCATCGGTGACGTACACGGCTGTTTTGATGAACTGGTCGCGCTGCTGGAAAGCCTGGGATACCGGATCAAACCTCCAAACGCCGAGGGCAATGGTTACGCGGTGGCCCACCCGGAGGGACGCAAGGCCGTCTTCGTCGGCGACCTGGTGGACCGCGGCCCCGGCGTCGTCAACGTGCTGAAGCTGGTGATGTCAATGGTGGCGAATGGCACGGCGCTGTGCGTCGCCGGCAACCACGAATCCAAGCTGGTCCGCAAGCTGAAGGGGCGAAATGTGCAGGTGTCCCACGGTCTCGCTGAGTCCCTGGCGCAGCTGGATCTAGAACCGCCGGAATTCCAGCAGCAGGCCACCCAGTTCATGGATGGCCTGATTAGCCATTACGTGCTGGACGGCGGCAACCTCGTGGTGGCCCACGCGGGCATGAAGGAGGAGTACCAGGGGCGGGCATCCGGACGGGTCCGGGATTTCTGCCTGTACGGCGAAACCACCGGCGAGACGGACGAATGGGGCCTTCCCGTGCGCGCCGACTGGGCCGCCGGCTATCGCGGAAGCGCCACGGTGGTCTATGGACACACTCCGGTCATGGAACCGGCGTGGTTGAACCGCACCATCAACGTTGATACCGGCTGCGTCTTCGGCGGGCGGCTAACCGCGCTGCGCTACCCCGAAAACGAGCTGGTGTCGGTGCCGGCGGAGCGCGTCTATTACGAGCCGGTGCGACCCCTTGGCGGCGATGCCGAGGACACAGGCCGGGTTACCGCAACGCATGACCGGGCCGCCAACCTGCTGGACATCGACGACGTGATGGGCAAACGCGTGGTGTCAACCCGGCTCCGGGGCAGCGTCACCGTCCGGGAAGAGCAAGCTGCCGCGGCCCTGGAGATCATGAGCCGGTTCGCCCTGGATCCCCGGTGGCTGGTGTACCTTCCGCCCACGATCTCCCCTTGTGAAACCAGCAAGCTGCCCGACCTTCTGGAACACCCCGCCGATGTTTTCAACTACTACCGCAACAATGATGTCTCCAGCGTCATCTGCCAGGAGAAGCACATGGGGTCGCGCGCCGTCGTGGTGGTGGGCCGTGACGCCGAAGCCATCGAGCGGCGTTTCGGCATCGCCAGCGACAGCGCCGGCGCGTGCTACACCCGAACGGGGCGCAGGTTCTTCGAAGATTCCGCGCTCGAAACGCAGTTCTTGGAGCGGGTCCGCGCTTCCTGCACCCAATCCGGCCTTTGGGACAATCTGAAAACCGACTGGGTCCTGTTGGACTGCGAACTGATGCCGTGGTCGATTAAGGCCCAGGAGTTGTTGGTGGAGCAATACGCGCCGGTGGGCGCGTCGGCGAGCGCTGGATTGTCGGCCGCGCAAACGCTGTTGCGGCAGGCGGCGGAGCGGGGAGTTGACACGGGCGAACCCTCGGCATCAATCGACGAGCGGCTCCGCGTGGCGCAACTGTATCGTGATGCCTACGCCCGGTACTGCTGGCCGGTAGCCTCGCTGGATGACGTCAAGCTCGCGCCGTTCCATCTGCTGGCCAGCGAGGGAGCGGTCCATTCCGACAGGGACCACCTCTGGCACCTGAACATGGCCGCGCGCCTGCGACGGGCTGACCCCGAGTTGTTCCGCGAGACCGACCATCGGGTCGTGAACCTGGGCAGCGGCGATGAGGATGACGCCGTGCGTTGGTGGGAGGAACTGGCCGCCGCCGGCGGGGAGGGCATGGTGGTCAAACCCACAAATTTCATCGCCAACGGCAAACGGGGCCTGGTGCAGCCGGCCATGAAGTGCCGGGGCAGCGAGTACCTGCGCATCATCTACGGCCCCGAGTACACATTGACCGGCAACCTGGAGCGGCTGCGGAGTCGCGGCCTCTCCACCAAGCGGTCGCTGGCTCTGCGGGAGTTTGCGCTGGGGCTGGAGGGCTTGCAGCGGTTCATTGACCGCGAACCGCTCTACCGCGTCCACGAATGCGCCTTTGCTGTGCTCGCCCTGGAAAGCGAACCCGTTGACCCGAGACTGTAACGGCCGCGCCCAGTTGCGGCAACTCTGAGCAGTCACTCACGACTGGAGAGGATCAGCTTTGCTGATCGAAAACCATGCCAGACCTACCGACACGTACACTGGGCCGCACCGGCCTGAACGTCACCACCCTGGGATTCGGCGCGCTTGAGTTGCGGGGGATGGTGGCGGGTGTGGGCCGGCCCTTGTCGCCAGGTCAACCCGCCGAAATCCTGAACGCCGTGCTCAATGCCGGCGTCAACTATATCGACATTGCCGTCGACTACGGAGAGGCTGAGGAGCACATCGGACGGCACATTTCACAACGCCGTTCCGAGTTCTACCTGGCGAGCAAATGTGGATGTCCCCTGGATAACGCCGGGTTCCGGCCGGAGGAGCGCACCAGGTTCGGCGTTCCCCTGCCGCGATTCCACGACTACAGCAGGGTCAGCATCGTCGACGCCTGCCACCAGAGCCTCAGGCGGATGCGGACGGATTATCTCGACGTGGTCCAGTTTCACTTCAGTCCGGGCCGGGAAGTCCGGGAGCAGGAAGACGCCATCGAAACGCTTGAGGGACTGCGCCGTGAGGGCAAGATCCGCTACCTCGGTTGTTCCTCGATCCTCCCCAACATCTTTGACCACATCGAGATGGGCGTATTCGACGTGTTGCAGGTCCCCTATTCGATCCTGCAGCCGGAACATTCCGAGGCGATCGCGCAGGCAGCTGCGGCAGGACTGGGCGTTGTCATCCGGGGCGGCGTGGCGCGTGGAGAACCGGGCGCAGGCCACGGGTCTGCCTCGGTGTGGGAACGATGGGAGCAGGCCGAACTGGACGACCTGCTGGAGGGAATGACCGCCACCGAGTTTCTGCTCCGCGCCACCATCTCCAACCCGCACGCACACACCACAATCGTAGGCACCCTCAATCCCGCTCACCTGCACGAGAACGTCGCCGCAGCGTGCAAAGGCCCATTGCCGGCTGACTTACTGGAGGAGGCCCAACATCGCCTGGAGTCCGTTCCGGACGGCCAGTAATCCGCCATCGCACAGGCGATCTTCAGGTGCCTATCAATCTTCCGCTCCCGGTCCTGCGATTGCCGCTCGCGTCGGGCTATCGCGCTGGGTGCAGCCATTTGTGGATGGCCGCCAGTAGAAGGGTCATGGCCAATCCAGCACATGACTCAGCAAGGAGCGCTCCTGGGTTGTGCTGGACGCAGTCGCAGCTCCCGGAGCGTTGCGTCGTCGAACGGATTGTCGCCGGACTCCAGCGCGCTGATCCACGACTCCCGGCTGGGACCGTAGTGGGTACGGCAGGTTGGTTTCTCCGAGGCATCCACCCAGTTCAGAAAGACCCTGAAGTCTGCGACAGCTTCATCAGCCGAACCCATCACTCCGTAGACCAGCCCGCGGCTGTCCCGCGCCCGCCCGTCCGGCTCCCGCTCCAGAGCCAAGTTGCAGAAGGGTAGCGCCTCCTCCGGCCGACGCTGTACGGCCAGTTGCCAGCACAGCGCGTTGTTGATTACCGGATCCCGCTGATCCCGTTCCTGCGCCGCCCGCAGGTCAAAGTTTGAAAGCTCCTGCTCCTCTGCCTCCGAGTACACCAGCGCCCGGTTGTAATACCCGAGCGCGTTGTCAGGCGCGAGATCTATCGCTTTCGAGAAGTCGGCAATGGCCTGTTCAACGTCCCCGTCTTCACGCCTCTGCAACAGGGCCTTACCCCGGTTCACCCACGCCGTCGTCAGGTCAGGGTCTATTTTGATCGCGCGTTCCAGGTCCTCGAAAGCCAGGTCAAGGTCGCCGTCGTAACCCCGTTCCAGGTAAATCGCCGCCCGATTAACAAACACGCCCGGCCCCTCCTCACCAGCGTCGATGGCCCGTTCCAGATCGTCCAACGCCCGGTCCAGGTCGCCGGGCCGATCCCTGGCTATGTAGGCCACCGCCCGGTTGAAGTACGGGGCCGCCAGGTTGGGAGCCAGTTCCGACGCCCGGGTCAGGTCGGCGATGGCCAGGTCCTCGTCGCCCGGTCGCCCGCGTTCCAGGTAGGCCAGACCGCGACTGCTGTACGTGTCGGCGGACCGTGGCTGCACCAACAGCACCTCGGTGAACCGCCAGATGGCCTCGTCCAGGTCGGCGTACTCGCCGCCCAGATACGCTTGGCCCAACCGGTAGCGCAGATTAGCCAAGCCCGCCGGATCCGCAGGCGGATGCTCCAGCGCCTGGTACAGCACGGTCTTGGCCGGTTCATACTCGCCCCGCTGCAGGTACACCTGGCTCAGCGTGAGCAGGGCCACGGAACGCACCTCGGCAGTAAGGTCGATGTTGATGGCCGTGGGCAACCCGGACGGCGATGTGGCGATTTCCACAACCTGGGGGCCGAGGGATTCGTTCTCGGTGGGCGTTGACGTCAGGTTGGCCAGCACCCTCCCGCTGTCGTATTCCCCCCAGATCACTATCGCCGCGCCCGACTGGTCAGCGGCCATCAATGCCGCCCGGTACCCCGGGACGGTTTCCGTCCAATCGTCGATTCTGATGCCTCCAAGTCCGGCGGCGGCAATCTCGCGGTCTATGCTGTCCCGGAGGCGACCCCGGATGTTAAACCCGGCCTGCCCGGCCGTGTAGTTGGCGAAAGGGGCGATCACAATCAGCGCCTCCCCCGCTTCGGCCACAGGATGGTCCGGCTCACCCAAAAAATCGGTCGGAGCCTCTCCGGTTGGCGCCACGGGATGGTCGGGCTCACCTGAAAAATCAATCAGCGCCAGGCCCAGCGCGACACCAGCCACCACCGCCACCACTGCAGCCGACGCAGCGATCCAGAGTCTCCGGCGTGTGCGGGCAGGAACCGGAGCCGTATCAGGAACGGCTGGTGATACGGGCGTTGCGCTGGGGGCCGGTTCCGCGAGCAATGCTTCGGGCGGAAGCGCTTCCGGCTCGAAATCCGCCGCGATCAACAGCTCATCCCGTTCCTCCGGGGTGAGCCTCAGCAGCTCGGCGCAACGGAGGACATCCTCGCGGTAGCGCGGCCTCGCGGTGAGGCCCTCCTTCCAGCGAATCAGGGTTACGCGGCTCACCCCGACGCGCCGGGCGAGGTCGGAATCGCTTATGCCCGACCGGCTGATATGGGAGGTGAGAAGTTCGCCGAAATCTGGCAAAAGATACAATCCTGTCGCACAAAACGGGCCGAGTGTTACACATCTGTCGTTCAGTGTACAACCGGTGAACACCTAACCTTGACGTCGCCACACCCAAATTCAAGGAGGCGATGAGATGAACCGAATAATGTCAAAGGCAATCGTTCCACTGGCCGTGGCGCTGACGTTGGTCGTAATGGCCTGCGGCGGCAGCGCGGAGTCCCCCGCGCCGGCGGCACCCGCGGCTGCTCCTCAGGCCGCCCAATCCGCCGCTACGTCTATTCCGGCGCCCGCGTCCCCTGCGTCCGCACCCGCGCAGCAAGCCGCTCCAATGCCGGCTTCGGGACCATCCCAGCCCGAGGGTTTCAACAACATCGGCGGCTCCGCCACCGTCAACGACAAGCCCTATGATTTGACCTTCTTCCAGCACTACGGCGTCAACCCGTTCATCGACACCGAGGACGACCAACTCTCCACCTTTGCCATCGACGTGGACACCGCCTCGTACACCATCGCCCGCAGGTTCCTGGACGATGGGCACCTCCCCGACCAGAACTCCATACGGGTGGAGGAGTTCGTCAACTACTTCGACCAGGGCTACGAGGCTCCCACCGATGACGCCTTTGCGATTCACATCGACGGCTCTCCGTCGCCATTCGGCAACGGCAATCACTGGCTGATGCGCGTCGGGCTGCAGGGGAAAGAACTCCTCGATGAGCAGCGGCAGGACGCGACGCTGGTATTCACCATCGACGTGTCCGGCTCCATGGCTCGCGAGGACCGGCTGGGCCTCGTGCAGCAGTCGCTCCGGCTACTGGTGGATGAACTCCGCTCCGACGACAAGGTTGCCATTGTGATATATGGCGACCGTGGCTCCGTGCTGCTCGAAGCCACCGAAGCTCGGGAACGGGGCAAGATCCTGCAGGCCATCGACTCCCTGCAGCCGGGCGGTTCGACGTACGTCGAAGATGGCTTGAAGGTCGCCTACAAGCTGGCGGTGGATGAAGTGCAATCCGATCGCATCACTCGCGTCATGGTGCTCTCCGACGGCGTCGGCAACGTCGGCAACACCGGTCACGAATCGCTCTTGCGCCAGGTCCAGGAATATGTTGACCAGGGCGTGACCCTCACCACCGTGGGCTTCGGCATGGGCAACTACAACGACATCCTGATGGAGCAGTTGGCCAACGATGGCGACGGCTCCTACTACTACGTCGACACCCTCTCGGAGGCTCGCCGCATATTCGTTGAGAACCTGACCGGAACCCTGCAGGTCATTGCCAGGGACGCCAAGGTGCAGGTCGAGTTCAACCCCGAGGTTGTCAGCCGCTACCGGCTCCTGGGCTACGAGAACCGGGACGTGGCCGATGACGACTTCCGCAATGACGCGGTGGACGCCGGCGAGATCGGCGCCGGACACAGCGTGACCGCCCTCTATGAGCTGAAACTCCGCGAAGGCGCCGAAGGCGTCATCGGGACGGTTTACATGCGCTACGAGGACGTCGGATTCAACGAGGTGGTCGAAATCAACCAGGCGTTCCAGCGCGGCGATCTGGCTGCGACCTTTGAAGAGACCGCTCCTACATTCCAACTGTCGGCGGTGGTTGCCGAATTCGCCGAGGTCCTGCGCGGGAGCTACTGGGCTCGCGAGGGCAGCCTCCAGGCCGTGTCAAGGGAGGCCCGCCGCGTACAGTTGCTCCTCCCGGATTCGACTACCGTTGTCCCGCGTCAACCATTCTTGCCGATTTATCGTCGATTAGTTTTGCCGGTTCACCTCCTTGGCAGGCGCAGCGTTGGCGTCGGCCGCGGCAGTCTCGCCGCGTTGCTGTGCTGCGTCAGTCCGGTAGCTGGGGACGTCGAATTCCAGGATGACGGAGTGGTGAACCACCCGGTCAATCGCTGCGGCGGTGGCCATGGGATTGGCAAAGATGCGCTCCCACTCCGAGAAGACCAGGTTGGACGTGATGCCCAACGACCGGCGTTCGTAGCGTTCTGCGATGAGGGTGAAGAGGACCTCGGACTCCTCAGTACCCTGGGGCAGGTAGCCGAGATCGTCCAGGAGGAGGAAGTCGAAGTTGTCCAGCTTGCGCAGTTGTCGGGGCAGGTCGAAGTCACGCTTGGCGGCCAGCAGATCCTGCACCAGACGGTAGGCCGGTGCGAAGAGGACGGAGTGGCCGGCCTCCACCAGGCGGTGTCCCAGAGCGCAGAGCGCGTGGGTCTTGCCGGTGCCGGGGAGCCCGAAGGCCAGCACGTTGACGCCGTGATCCACGAAGCTGCCCTGGGCCAGTTGGTCCATCTGCTGCCGTAGAGCGAGGGGCATCCGGTGATGCTCGAAGGTCTCCCAGGTCTTGCCCGAGGGCAGCCGGGACGCCTGACGCAGCCGGTTGATGCGCCGGTGGCGGCGATCCTCGGCTTCCTGCTCCAGCACCTCCAGGAAGGTGGACAGGGCCTCGCCGTGGCCAGCCTCGGTGAAACGGGCCACCGACTGAGCGCCCATGGTGGGCAGCTTGAATTCGCGGCAGAGCTGACCGATGCGCTCCGGGATCACGCTGGTGTCGGTGTCCATCATGCGCACACCCCCACCATGGCCGTACTGCTCGTGAGCAGACCGTCGTAGATCTTCAGGTCCGGCTTCCCAGAGAGGACCAGCACCGGAGCCTGGGGCACCCTGGGCTCGGCCAGTTCCCGCACCTCGGCGTAGTCGAAGGGCTGACCGGTCTCCAGCAGCAGCGACAGGGCGCTGTCCACCATGACCTCCATGGTGGTGGCCGCCAGGTGCAGGATGCGCACGTACTCCACGTCGGCGCGCTCACCGCGCCACTGCCTGAGCGCATCGTAGGCCAGCCGGAAGTGCAGGGTGGGAAAGAGCTGCTCCCTGAAGCGGTACCGGGCGAATGCTCCGGGCTTGCGCACCAGGGAATTGATCACGTGGCGGTAATTGACGTTTACTTCCCCATCACCGTGCACGCGCGCCATGCGTTCCACAAAGTGGCCCTTGTAGTACACTTCCACGTGCTCGGAATAGAGGCGGATCTGTACCACCTTGCCAATGAGCCGGGACGGGACGCTGTAGCTGCGTCCCGCCACCTGGATCGTACTCCACCGGCGCACCTTGGACTGGTAGTTGGCGTATTCCGGCATGGGGGCTGGCGGCAGGGGTCTTAGGCAAGCCATTTCCTGCTCCAGCTTCCCCCGCACCAGGCGGTTTCGCTTCTCCACCATCTCCCGTACGAAACCGGCGTAGTCGTCGGCGGTGTGGAAATCGCGGCTGCCGCGCATGATCAAAGCCTGGTCCACGGCATCCTTCAAACGGTAGTGAGCGTGCTCGGCAACGCCGTTTTCGTGGCTCTTGCCAGGATTGATGCGGGTGGATCGGACACCGTAGTGGTCCAGCAGGGCGGCGTAATTGTCGTTTAGCGCCCGGCCTCGGCTGCGTTTCATCTCGTGGGTGGCAGCAGAGGTATTGTCGGAACGCACCACCTCCGGTACGCCGCCCAGGGCCCAGAGCGCATTCTGTAATCCCTGCTTGAGGGCCAGGAAGGTCTCGCCGGCGGCGACCTCCGCGTAGCGCCAGCCCGAGTGGCTGAGGATCAGCTGAAACAGCAGGTGGGGGTAGGGCTCACCGGCGACGGTCACCCCCAGGGCGCTGCAGTGGGTGAAATCAAACTGGGCCTCCCGACCCGGCGGATGCTCCTGGGGGAAGTAAACCTCCTGATCCGGGCCATTCAGCGCCCGCCAGTCCTGTAATCGTCGTTGCAGGGTGCGCAGCTGGGAGGCGCTGAACTGGCCAGGATGCTGCTCCTCCAGCCATTCGATAATCGTCGTTGCCTTCAGCTTGCCCTTGGGGTCGTCCCGCAGCAGGGGCTCAATCTCCTCTTCCCACACCCCGTCGAAGGGGTCGGACCGAGTGCGCCACCAGCGCTCCGGTTTGGTCTCCGACGGCAACGGGCCACTCTGCCATTTGCGCGCCGACCGCACGCTCATCCCAGACATGGCGGCCGCCGTCTCCTGTGTCTTGCCTTCCATACGTTTTTGCCTCAAAAGTCTGACTTGTCGGTCCTTGATCAATCCGGCACCTCCGTGCCGGACGATTTACACCATCCCAACCGGCAAGAATAGTCGGCGCAAGAGGCATTCCTTATTGTCGTCTATCAACCGTATCCGATTTCGCCAGCCTGGCGGTTCAAGCGGTCGGTCTCGAGGCTGACGCCCCCGGCAGCTGACGACCGGGTGGCAGTCGGAACAACGCGCGAACCTGTTGATGGAGGGAAAGCAACTGCCTGCGAGCGGACTACGGTGTCGATAGCCTCGAAACGACCGGCATCCGAGATGCCGAATTCCAGAATGGCGAGGCGGCCATCCGTATCCTTCGGCGACGTCCAGTACGCCGGCCCCCGGGGCCAAGGTGCTGGACGTCGCCCGCCGCATATACGCAGATTCGCTATCCCAAACAGCTCCTGCGCGATCGCTGAGCAGTGAACCGAGCCAGTACGACTCGCCTGAAGGTTGGTCCATGCATTGGGCGTGGAACGCGGAGACAACCTTTTGGCTGCGGGCGTTGGACGCTGCGTGTGTGCGCATGCCCGACTACCACGGAGGCGAGGATCGTCCAAACCCCAGCGGCAAGCCGCAGCGGACGTTTCCGCCGTATCGCCCCCCCGATGACGGTCGCGGGATCATCGTGCTCAGGAAGTACGAGCCGGGCGAAGACCCGTCGGATATTGTGGTGGTTCTCGAGGAGGCGCTCAGGGAAGAGACGCTCCCCGTGCAGGAACGTCGCCGGGAAAAGAAATTCCGACTGGTGGCGTTCCAGACGAGACCCACGGTGATGGCAACGCGCGTGTTCGGGATGCTCACACCTACCCACTTTCATCACGGGGATAGTCCCTATTGGCGTTTCTGCTGGAGCGGTAGCTCTCGCCGCGGATGTTGAGCGCGCGACTGTGGAGCACCAGCCGGTCCAGCACGGCTGACGTGATCACGCCCTCGCCCAGCATTCGTCGCGCTCTCCGAAGCCTTTGTTGGGAATGTGGACGATGCTGCCGGGTTCGCAGCAGACCGATCCCAAAGTAAAGGGGCGATGGCTCACCCCCGGTCGTAGGGCCACATGACGATTTCGTCCACGACCGGGACCTCGAGAGCGAGGCCCATCTTCTGTGGCGGCTACAATGGCGGGCATGTCGCAGTCCATCCGGCATCCCGACGCCAAGCTTGGCCTCCTTCTGGTGGCGGCCGCTCTCCTCCTGGATATGGGCTCCCCGGGCGCTTCCTGGATTGTACCCGTTGCCGACCGGCTCAAACTCTCGGCGATGCCCAGCGGTTTGCTCAGCGCCGCGGGCGGTCTCGGGAGTTTACTTGTGGTCCTTGCAGCCATCTGGGTGGACCGCCGCCCTCCCCACGGAATGATGGCAGTCGGCGCCGGCATCCTCGCCTTGGGGATCGTCCTGGCAACTCTCTCCCGTAGCTTCTGGCCGGCCGTCGTCGGTTTGTTCCTGGTGGGAGCCGGTGGGTCCGCCTTCGCCTCCCTGATGTTCTACGCGATCGTCGTGAAGGGCTACGCCCGGTTCAAGGGAACACTCATTGGGGCCCTCAGCCTGGTGTTCACGACCAATCCAGGAGCCGGAACAATCCGCAACTGGGATTTTGGCATCCCCATCGGGTGGTTCGCGCTTGTGCTGACCCTGACCGGCGGGATACTCCTCTACATATTTCTCCCCCGGTGGTTCAGAGGCAACTATCAGCCAGGCCCGACGCTCCGGGAGACTATCGCATTCCCGGGCGTCAAGGCCCGGTTCGCTTCGGCCGCCGCCGTCTACGTGCTCGCAGCCACTGTCTTAGCCGCGGGCTCGACCTATCTTCGGTGGGTTACGGCGGCGGCGCAGGCGGCGGTTGGCGCCGACTATGATGCCTGGTACCAAGCCCTGGCCCTGGCTGGAGGAACCGGCGCCCTGATTTGGGGCGTGGCGGCCGACTTCTTTCCAGTACGCCGGCTGATCATCGCTCTGGCGGCGCTTTCTCTGCCGGCCGTGGCATGGGTTTGGCTGTCTGATGACCCGGTCGGGGGCGCGCTGCTCCTGTCATTGGTCCGGGGCGGCCTGATCAGCCTCCCCTGGGTGCTGACGGCGGATCTTCTGCCCAGGCCGCATTTCGCGAAACTCGCTGTGGCCATAGCCATGCTGGACATGTTGGGCAGTTCGTTGGGCTCGCTCTACCAGGGTGGGGCAATGGTTGCTTGGGGAGCTGGATCACTCATCTGGATCGCCCTCATTGAAAGCATTGCGCTGGCGGCGGTGGTAGTCGCGTGGCAGCCGACTGACGGAGGGATTGGCAGCCGGATACGGTGGTGGAACAGGCCGCCGCGGTGCCAAGACCAGAGTCTACAATGAGGCGGCCGAGAGCAAGAGTGGATGCCGGATATACGGGCGATGGGCAACACCGATGGCCAGGCCCGGCCGTGAGCATGTCTGCGGCAGCAGCGCGCTATCCCAACCGGACATACCACGATGAAGCGTATCTATCAGATGGGTGTCCTCGGCCCGCCTGATGCTCATACCGAGGCAATGGACTGGCTACAGCGATGATGTTCACCATATGCGCGGTCAATGAGATCAAGCTACTGGCTTTTTACTCCTTTTTCGCCATCGCGCTGATCACCGGCCCTGCGACCGGATTGGTCGTGAGTTGGTCACGCGGCTGCGTCCAGAAACTGAGGGGCGTGGCAGTTGGGTCCGCCGTGGGCGGGTTGGCGGTGGTGACCTTGGCCTTTATGGTTGACGCCACGAGCAGGAACCTGGTGCCAGTGTCCGGCGAAATCAACCGGTATACAATTCCCTGCGGGCTGCCGGACCTGTCCGGTAATGTCACCCTGGGTTGGATGATGCTGTACGCGGTGCAGGTAGCGGCGATAATCTTGACCACGAAATTCGCCACTACTTCCTCGTTGTCCTTCAGCGCAATGGCCAGGCGGTTCGCGATGCGGTTGAAACGGAACCTGCGGCAGCGGTTCGGTCCGGAATGAAGCTCCAGATCTGGCCGGTGGTAACGGCTTTGCTCCTGTTCGTGGGACTTGCCGGTTGCGGGGAGGAATTCCCGGCGGCCGTTCCCTCGGCGACGCAGTCGCCGACTGCGGCTAATTTGACCACCCCTGTCCTTCCATCTCCAACGGCGGTGGATGAAACGCACTCGGACAAGGACCGGTCTGCCTCGACCGTGGGCTCAGCGGACCTGGGCGAACTGGTGCGGGGAAACAATGCCTTCGCTTTCGACCTGTACCACGCACTGAGCGATGGAGATGGCAACCTGTTCTATTCTCCCTTCAGCATCTCCCAGGCCCTCGCCATGACGGCCGCAGGGGCCAGGGGCGAGACACTGAGCCAGATGGAGACCACGCTTCACCACAGGCTCCCGCAAAGCAGCCTTCATCCCACATTCAACGCGCTGGACCGAACTCTGGCCTCGAGGGGCCAGGCGCCTGGGGGCGCGCCCAACGACGCGGGCGAAGCCGGTCAGTATTTTCGCCTGAACATCGCCAACGCAATCTGGGGTCAGGACGGCTATCATTTCCTGCCCGACTTTCTCGACGTGCTGGCCGAAAACTACGAGGCCGGGATGATGGCCGTGGACTTCGTGGCGGCACCGGATGAATCTCGCGTCAGGATCAACGACTGGGTCGCCGAAGAAACGGCGGGCAAGATCAAGGATCTTCTGCCGCCGGGGATCATAGACGAATCCACGCGGTTGGTGCTCACCAACGCCATCTATTTCAACGCCTCGTGGCTCTGGCAGTTCAACCAGAGGGATACCGAGATGCGGCCGTTTCATCTGGCCGGAGGCGGCACGGTAGAGGTTCCAATGATGACGGAGACTAATGGCTATGGCTACGCCGGGGGTGATGGGTACCAGGTGGTTGACCTGCCGTATTCCTGGGGCGAGCTGTCCATGACGATCCTGCTGCCCGACGGGGGTTCGCTGGGAGCATTTGAGGACTCGCTGGGCTCGGAACAGTTTGACAGCATCATTGATGGTATAGCAACCGACGCCGTCACCCTCACGATGCCGCTGTTCGAGTTCGAGTCGGAGCTCCGCCTGGGCGACACTCTGACAGAAATGGGGATGCCCCACGCCTTCTCCAGCGTCGCTGATTTTTCAGGCATGACCGGTTCCCGTGACCTTTGGATTTCCGAAGTAGTCCACAAGGCGTTCGTGTCGGTGGATGAGAAAGGCACCGAGGCGGCGGCGGCCACCGGGGTGACCATGCTATTGGGAGGTTTCGGCGAAGACACCATTGAGGTGACGGTTGACCGGCCTTTCATATTCCTGATCCGGGACACTGGCACCGGAACAATTCTGTTTCTGGGTCGCGTATCGAACCCAGGTCCAGAGTGAACGACAGGAAACCTCGAATAGTCGGATATCGCCAGGCTCTCGGCAAAAGCCTACTGTTGCGCATGAGCAACCGTTGGACGCTGGTTGGCACCAAGATTGTTTCCGACTTGGCTCAATGGAGCGATAGTGGCGGAGCCTTCTTCGATGGCAACGTTGGGCTGGGATATTAACCCGCTGAGTAGGTACCCATGAAGCCATCTACATCGCCTTCAATTACATTGGCAGGAGAGGCTTATCTCCGGACGTGGATTGGCAGGATGGTTGGTGCGCGAGTTGACGTTCATCCTCAGCGACGGCCGGGATTCTGGTGCCTGGTCTTTGCACTGACGGTCATTGCGTTCGCGACGTCCTGTGACAATGATTCCGGCGGTGGGGCTCCGGTCGTAGAGCAGATCGTGGCGACCGCGGCTCCGGCCACAACTATCCCAACACCAGTTCACGAAGTCTCCCCTACCGAAACCGGAGCAACGCTGGTGTTCGTGCGCCACGACGAGCCGCGGCTCGTCAATCACGGCGCCAATTATGTCTATGGCGAATTGTCGCTTTCGGGCGAGTGCTTGCGGATATCCTACATTGACCCGTCCAAAGATCCCTGGACTCAGGACGGTCTGTTGCTCGTATGGCCGGCTGGATTTGACGTGCGGACCGAAGGTGGTGGAGACAGTGACGATGTGGTGAAGGTGACCGGTGACGACGGCGGCGTGGTCGCCGCCGTCGGGCAGACCCTTCGGGTGTCGGGCAAGCATACATCGGACCGATATGCGGTGGTTGACCAGTGGGATTGGGCTGGCGGCGAGGTGGGGCACTGCGCCGGTCCCTACTGGCTGGTCGGAGACGAGGTCACCGCCTTGACGCCGAATGTGTCGGCGTTTGCGTCGGACGATGGGATCTTCTTCCCGCGTTTGAATCACCAACGCGGGCCCATAGGACACCCGCTGGCGGGTGTGGAAGGACGGCTGGCGCTCCACGGTCGGTGCCTGCTGCTGGAGACGCCATTTCCTCCCGGAGCCTACCTCGTGATCTGGCCTCCGGGTTTCCACGCCCATAGAATGGGGGCCGACATGCTCGTGCGAAACGGCGGCGGCAGCGTCATCGCCCAGATTGGCGACGATGTCAGTTTGGGTGGGGTCGGTCATGAAGGGGAGCATTACTCGGACGAGTGTCCAGGAGCGTCCTTCTGGGCATACACGGTGGAGCGCGCTACCGCAAGGTAGAAACTGATCAGGTGATGGCGCCCGCGGCGGTCCGATCTTCAGGAATACCAACCACCTGGAGAATGGCGACGTTAGCCCCTGCGCGTTGACGTGGCGCGATGTCTCCAGCGAGATCGCGTGCCGCCTCACTTTCCGGATCGAGGTTGCCGGTTGACCCTTGCCAGTGGTGGGGTTGGAGCCTGGGAACGTCAGCCCTAGAGTTCGTCCAATACCACCACCAGCAGACCTGGGACGCGCCGGAAGGCGCTGTCGTTGGTGACGAACAGGGTGCACCGTTCCTGGATGCTCGTCGCCGCATGCAGCGCGTCCGGCGCGCGCAGGTCCAGGGCGGCGCGTATTTGGCGGCGGATTCCCAGAGCGCGCCCGTGGTCGGCGCCAGCCGCACCTCGCTGGAGTTGAGCAGATCACGGAAGAGCCTTTGGAGCGCTATGTCGCCATCACGCAGGGGCTTGACCAAGGTTTCTACGATGTACAACTCGCTGGTGACGATCGCGAACTGGCTGGTTTGGGCCCATCGCCATACGGGTTCCACCAACGCCCGGTAGGGCTCGATCCGTTCCACACTGTAGATGAAGCCGCAAGCGTCCATGTAGATCGGACCGGGGTCAGGCAGCGTTATGGCCCCCACGAGTTCCGCTCGGAGTCCAGGTGGTCGGCGACGTCCTGTGCGGTCCCGAAAAGGCGGTGCCCGGGCGCTTCGGCCAGTATGCCAACCGCCGACCTTCGTGGGGCGGGAGAGGACGCCGTCACGAGTATGTCGACGGTTTCGCCGTCGGCCAGGTCCTAGTCCACGATCACGATCTTGCCGCCTGGCAATACGGTTGTTTGCAGGTGCAGCGGTCTTTGCATGGGTCTCGACTTCCGTGGGGCGGTGTGCCGGACGCCCGGAGCGTCAATGGAGCGATGGTTCCATCTTCGCAAGGTGAGGCTGGGCGGTCAAAATGCAGATATCGACCAACTCGCCGAAGCGCCGGCGGTCAGCCGTCTATGGTCCACGAGACGAGATTACGCCTGACCGTTGCCCGAGTAACTCCCGGGCAACGGTACCCCCGGGCCGGTTCCAGGTTTCATCCCGGCAAGCCCGGCGCTGGCCGTAAGGGGATCGTCTACCGCACACTCAACCGACGCCCTTCCCTTTACCGGAATCGACCCGTTGGTGGCCAAGATTCGGTTACCGGGCCAATGACCGGGTTCCGACCAACTCTCCCTCACCCGCGCGCTGACCCCCACTTGCGGACCGGCCTGTCTTGCGGTACGTAACGTTGTGCGAAGGGGTAGCGCTATGGTGATGCAAGTCGGTCAAGAGGATTTCAGCAGGGTGATCGGGGCCCCCCGCCGGCTGTACGGCGTGAACGCTCAGGTCTTTCACGATCAGTTGGAGGCAGCGGTCGGTTCAGTCCATAAGGTTGTGGTCATCGACATGTCGGATCTGATCTACATCAGCAACGCGGGCCTGAGGGTGATCATTCAGGCTGCAAAGCAGCTGCAGGCTCACGACGCCAGGTTGGTCCTCTGCGCCCTGTCGGATGAAGTCCAGGCTTTGTTTGAGGCCAGCAGCGTGGACCGGGTGATTGACATACGCCCGTCGCTGGACGTGGCGGTAGCTGCCAGGCGTTGATGACGGGCTTCATCCCCGCGCGGTAAAGTAACGGGCAGCTACAGTCATACCTGGCTCAGCCGGCCTCTATCCAGATCCGGCAGTGGTCGCTGGGACCCCACCCCTCCACCTCATTCAGCGCCTTCACCCGAACCCTTTCGTGAAACCCGCGCGAGACAAACACGTGGTCAATCTGCACCCGGGCTCCATCCGGCGTGTTCGTCGGCTTGTGGTAGTAGGTCGGCACATCCAGAGAGTCCTCCGTCAGGTGCGTCGGTATGGGATCGGCGCGCCGGCCATCGGGATACTGCGGTCCCATGTAATCCAAGCCTAGGGCTTGCATCCGATCTAGGATGGTCTGGGCCCGGTGATTAAACTGGTCCGAACTCTGTAACGACACATTCAGGTCTCCAGCCGCCAGTATCCGGTGACCAGCCGGGCAGTCATAATACCCGATAAATGCGGACAGATCCGAGATGATGCGGTGGGCCGATGCGTCAGGGTAAATCCAATCCCCTTCGGCAGTGGGGTGTGGGCTGAGCCAGCGGGCGTACATTGAGACGGCAATGAAGGACTCACCTCCTACCACTGGAGTGACCCGGGCGACGTCCATGGTGCCTATTCCGCTCACCGCCATCTCGTGCGTCCGCTCCGGAGCCACCCAAGTCGGCCCGATCTGCCGGAACCATTCCACGTTTACCCGGTCGGAGAGCTTCACCACCATAGGCCACCGATCGTAGTTCGGCACACCTGTGGTGGGGTCGCGCCCGAGCCACGATTCGTAGGGGCTGAGTTCTACCCGGCTTGCCACATCGTCGGGAACCGTGCCCACCTCCTGCAATAGGGCGATGTCAGCCCCCATATCCACCAGATCCCGCCACGGTTGGTGCATGGTGGCGATGTTCCAGCTCACCACATTGATCATGAAACACTCCCTATCGTCGTTCAATTCGACCGTTTGCTACCAGACCCTCATCTGCATCGTGTCAGCGGGGTCTCTCCACTCTGTCAGATCCACAAGTCGTTCCTCGCTGGGCGATGTGCCTCGTTCAACATATGGGAATTGCCCCGGCTCCGTAGCGAGTTCCGAGAACAGCGTTGGTCAGGGCGCCATTGGTGTCTGTGTCGCCGCCCGAACTCACCAATACCATCTTGTTGCCAGCCGTCAGGACTGAGCCTGCGATGATTGACCCCCATTCCCGGGGCTCTCCCTCGCCTCGTAACGACCGACGATACTCGTCACATGAGGGTAGAGTGGCAGACGCTCTTTGACGTCCCACCAGCGGAAGGACTCCAGCTCCCGGCCATTGATCCTGGGATCGCCGGCGAAGACCGGCGCCCCCTTGTGGTCGTTGAAACTCCCCTCGTTCGTGTAATTGAAGAGCCGTTCGGCACGGTAGGCTTTCATCCCCAACTCTTCGTCCAACTCGCAGCAGGCAGACGTCAACGCCGCCTCACCCAGTTCCATCCCCGCGCGTGCGGGGGAACCGGGTCAACACCGGAACCGCCTCAACCGAAGTGCGGTCTGTCCCCGCGCGTGCGGGGGAACCCTTCTATGTTCCTATGATGCTGCGGTCTGTTGGTTGTGGTTCGTAAAAACTTGCGCCGCGGCCCTTGCCGCCGGCGGCAAATGCGCTCTTCAAGTATGCAAACCGAAGACGGCAGGCCCATGGCCTGGTCTCTCCAGCGAACCGCAGTGTCGGTTCGGTACCGGCCTTGTCATGGGCGGCTTAGCCTAGCCGCAGGCAGTGGGCGGCTGCTAGGTTCGATGGTGCATTCGGGGGTTCGCCTTTCGGAGTATTTGTTGTGGGTATATACACATCACTACTGACATGACTGACAGGTACGATGTGTTACCGGGAAGTACAGCGCAGTGTGCCTTTGCGAACCTAGCGTGCCCGCGCCACGGGCGTTACATTTGTGCGATAGCGCTGGGAGTTTGATAATCTTTCCCGACGGGTCGGCGCCTGGCCCGGGCCGGCGCGCGAACCCCCAACCTTGATCATCGAATTTTGCGGCGTCCCAAATTGAGCCATTACCAGCGATTGCAACGGTTCGTCTGGGTCGAACCCGACGTGGTGCGCCCGGCGGTGCGGGTCACGGTCTGGGGACGCTGGTTCCTCCTGCTCATTGGCGTGGCTCACCTCGCGTACCCTCTGGAGTTTTCCTACCCCCATGACTTGGAGCACGCGGTTCTGCATGTTCCGGTAGCCGCGCTGAACGGCCTGGTCCACCACCGGTTGCTCACCAACCGGACGGTCAACTGGGGCTGGGCGCTGGGGTTAAGCGCCATGGACTTCGCCTTCACCACGTCCCATATCCTGATCCACCAGGGCGGATTTGATAACTACACCTTCCTCTACTTGTATCCCGCCCTGGGCGCTTTCGTGGTCATCTTTTCCTCGTTCTCCCTCGTTCTGGCGTGGACCACGACCGTCGCGGTCGCCTACGCCCTGGTGTGCCTGCTGGTGGGGCCCGGCCTGGACATGGCCTCCGGCGACGTGAAGGAGCTGGGAGCCAGGCTGGCGACGATGTATCTCATGACCGTTGCCGTCAGCCTCATCGTCCGGTTTGAGCGCGCCCAGCGGCAGGCGGCGATGGAGGGGGAGCGACGGATGCAGCAGGAACGCATCGATCTGTCGCAGTCCATCCACGACACCGTGGCCCAGACCGCCTACATGATCGGCCTGGGGATTGACGGCGCCATCAGTCTGGCCGGGGATTCGAACCCCAGGTTGGTCGAGCGCCTGGCCGCGACGTCAGAGCTGTCGAAATCGGCAATGTGGGAACTCAGGCGACCCATCGACATGGGCCGGCTATTCGAGGGGCAGCAGCTCGGACCGGTGTTGCGGTCCCACGCCGCGACCTTCTCGGCCATCACCTCGGTTCCAACCGAGATGGCTCAGTCTGGGGTGGAGCCGCCCCTGGCGCCAGAGGCGCAGGCCGCTCTCTTCGCCATCGCCCACAACGCCCTGACCAACGCCTTTCTCCACGCACAAGCGAAACGGGTTGAGGTCAGGCTCGACTTCGGGGCCGACGCCGTGCGCCTGTCCGTCTCCGACGACGGGGTGGGACTGCCCAGCGACTACGCCGAGCGGGGTCGCGGTTTCGCCGGTATGGAGAGGGACGCCCGGGGGCTGGGCGGCAGACTCATCGTGGAGACGGGCGAGCCGGATGTCGGGACCACCGTCACCTGCGTGGCTCCCTACGCGACAGTTCGAACAGGAGACGATGATGGCAGCGACTGATGTGATCCGGGTATTGGTGGTGGACGATCATCCCGTCACTAGGCGGGGGTTGCGCGACACCCTGGCGGACGTGGAAGGCTTCGAGGTTGCGGGACAGGCGGCGGATGGGGTTGAGGCCGTTACCGTGGCGCAGGAAACGCGGCCCGACGTCATCGTCATGGACCTGTTCATGCCCCACAAGGACGGAGTGGAAGCCTGCCGGGAGATCACGGAGCTGCTGCCCGACACCAGGGTGCTGATGCTCACCGCCTCTGCAGCGGAAGACGACGTGATCCGGGCCGTGGCCGCCGGCGCCACGGGGTTCGTTCAGAAGTTCACGGGAAGCGATGAGTTGATCCACGCGGTGCGGCAGGTGGCGGCGGGCAATCTGATGATCCCGGGAGACGCGGTGAGACGGGCGTTCCGGCTGTTGGACGAGGGCGCGGCGAAACACGCTGCGGATTTGCTGTCGGCAAGGGAGCGGGAGGTGCTGACCCGGTTCGCGACGGGAAAGGCGTATGCGGAGATAGCCGGAGACATGGGCATCAGCAAGGTGACGGTGCGCAACGCCATCTACCGGGTTCAGAACAAGCTCGGGCTTGAGTCCCCGCAGGAGATCGTGGTGTGGGCGGTCCGCAACGGTCTGCTGGAGGAGTAACGGATTCGGCACGGCTGGCAGTGGCTCGGATCGACGATTGATGAGTGAGCATGCAGGAGGCGGCGAACCTGCCTTGTTGTTGCTACCGCGATGTTCGGCATCGACGCGATTCTTTGCGGTGGCGTCGCTCGTGGTGTCAAAGGTGTGTCTATTGACAGCCTGCTGGGGTGAGGCGCCGTCAGGAAACTCCGGTCCCGGTGGAGAAGCCCCGCCTCGCGTCACTGCCGAGGCGGCAGACGAGCAGCCAGATACGCTTGACGCACCGCATAGCCGAGCGCGCGAGATCCTCGCCGCAGGCTTTCGGCCATTGCCGAAGGCCTGACATTGATCAAGGACGAGGCGGTTCAGTGGCCGGGTGCGTCGATGGGTTGCCCCCAGGAAGGGATGGAGTAGGTTCGGTTGCTTCCCCGTGGGCGTGTCTAGTACTCAGCCAACGTTGGAAAAGCAGGAGTAGAAGCGTTGGAGTTTGGTTCTGGCGTCCTCGGTTCCGAAGCGCCAGTAAATGGGGATGCGTGCGGCGTTGCGTCGGGTCTCGTAGGCGGTGATGGCACGTTGCAGGGCGCCAGCGTCAGGGTTTCTCCCTTTGAGACAGGCGCGGCTCAACACACTCAACTCAATCTCCGCCATTTTCAGACAGTCGGCGTGCTTGGGGTGTGGTGATACTCGAGACGTTTCACGATGCGTCGGGCTTCGGCCGCAGGGAAGGTCTCATACAGCGGGGCCATGCGGTGGGTGTTCAGGTTGTCCAGGACCACGGGGATGACGGTGGCGTCGGGGTTGGCCACGTCTGTGAGCCACCGCATCTGGAGGGCGAAGTCCGCCATGGTGCGCCGCTGGGTGATGGCGATGTGGCTCCAACCAGCCAGTGGTTCTCAGAACAGGAAGAGGTTGCGGTTGCCACCGCGTCGGTACTCGTAATCCTGACGTCGGGGTCGTGCCGGCTGGGCCGGCAAAGGTTCCCGCACATCGCCCAATAGTTGCGTAGAGGTCTCGTCGAAGCACACCACCGGCCGGCCGGGGTCGTAGGGCTCGGCATACAGGTCCAGCACGTCCTCCATGGCCGCCACAAACTCCCCGTTCATCTGGGAGATGCACCACCCTCGCTTTTGACAGGGTTTGAGGACGTTTTTTGAGCCGGAGCCGGACCGTCTCGTGGGACAGGCTCTCCACCACGCCCAACTCCACTACCTGGTCGGCCAGCAACCGCAGGGTCCAGTGGTCGCGTCCGTCGGGCGCGTCGCTGCACGCCAGGGCAATCAGGCTGGCTTCGCCCCGATCATCCAGCTTGCCATACCGGTTGGCCTGGGGATGGTCATCTAGCACACCGTCCAATCCCTCATCGGCGTACCGCCGCTTGGTGCGGAACACCGTGCGTTGCGACGTGTCCAGGGCCGCCGCCAGCTGCGAACCGCTCCAGCCCTCATCGGTCTTGACCAGGATACGCGCCCGATTGATTACCCGAGCCGAGTGCTGTCCCCGACGGATCGACCCCTCCAGTTGGCCCCGATCTTACTCCGACAACCGTACCGCAAACTTCTCCTGAGCCATGGTTGCCCCACCTCCCGCACCGTTGGTTCCCACTCACGGCAACCACCATGGCCGGTTTCTTCTTCCATATGCCTGTACAAATTTGACTGAATACTAGGTTCGATGGTGCATTTGGCGGGTTCACTTTTTGCATACTTGCTGAACGTAAACACACATCACTTCGTACTTGATGGACACGTATGGATTGCTACCAGAAAGTAAAACCCAATGTGGTTGCCGAAACCTAGCGCCGCCCGCGACATGGGCGTTACATTCGATGCGATCGCGCTGGAAGATTGATATTCATGCCGGGAATGTATTTCCCAGAGAATAGCCCCACTCGAGCCTCCTTTATCAGCCATGAGCCAGTCTGAGTCCGACCTGCTGAAACAAGAGAACGAGGTGCTGCGTGAACGTCTGGCGCGTTTGAGCGAGGCCAGCCTGCGCATCAACGAGCCTCTGGAGTTCGACGCCGTTCTACAGGGAGTTCTGGACGCCGCCAGATCGTTGACCGATGCCTGTTACGGGGTAATGACGTTCCACGACGATGATGGAGAGCTTTCGAACTCCCTGTCGTCGGGGATGACCGCGGAGGAGGCGAGCGCGGTCTGGCAAATTCTGACGGCGCCCGGGATCTACGAGCGACTGGGCGGGATCGCGGGTCCGGTGCGACATCCCGACATGCTGGGACTGCTGAGCGAGATGGGTGTTCCCGGAATGCGCCTGCCCCTGCCGTCGGGGACAGTCTTCTCCTTCCTGGCGTCGCCATTGCTGCATCGAAACCAGCGCCTGGGCAATATCTACCTGGCCGCAAAGCTGAGCCGCCCGGAGTTCACTCGGGAAGACGAGGAGAGCCTGGTGATGTTCACGTCTCAGGCGTCTCTGGTAATCGCCAACGCCAGGCGCTACCGGGACGAGCAGCGGGTGCGGGGCGACCTGGAGACACTGGTGGACACCGCGCCGGTGGGCGTGGTGGTATTGGACGCCAGGACGGGGACGCCGGTGTCCTTGAACCGGGAAGCCTCCCGAATCATCGGCCGCCTTCGCAGCTCTGACCAGTCAGTTGCGGAGCTTGCGGAGGTGATGACCTGGATACGCGCTGACGGTCAGGAGGTCTCGCTCAGGGATTTTCCCATTGCGGATCGACCTAAGGTAGGTGAGACGGTCCGTGCTGAGGAGATCATGCTCCAGGTTCCCGACGGCCGCCGGATTACGGTACTGATCAGCGCTACGCCCATGCACTCGGCGGCCGGGGAGGTGGAGTCGATGGTGGTGACCCTCCAGGACATGACGCCGCTGGAGGAGATGGAGCGGCTGCGAGCGGATTTCCTGGGTATAGTGAGCCACGAATTGCGCACCCCTCTAGCGACCATCAAGGGTTCCACCACCACATTGCTCAGCGGCGCGTCGGACCTTGATCCCGCCGTGATGGCCCAGTTTCACCGCATCATGGACCAACAGGTTGACCACATGCAGGACCTGATCGGTGATCTCCTGGACGTGGCCCGCATAGAAGCGGGGGCGTTGTCAGTTGACCCGGCGCCGGTGGACCTGGCGGAGATAGTGGAAGAGGCGCGCAGCAGGTTCCTAGGGGCCGAGGGAAGCGAACGGCTGAGCATAAAGTTGGATCCGGAACTGCCGCTGGTGATGGCGGACCGCCGGCGCATTGTGCAAGTGCTGGGCAACCTGTTGACTAACGCGGTGCGGCACTCGCCGGATGGCTCGCCCGTCCGAGTTTCCGCCATACGGGATGTTTTCCACGTGGCGGTTTCAGTCTCCGATCAGGGCCGCGGCATCCCTGCCGACATGTTGCCGCTCCTGTTTCGCAAGTTCTCCCAGGTTGACGGCGCAACACGGGACGGGGGTGTCAGCGGATCCGGCCTGGGCCTGGCGATCTGCAAAGGGATTGTGGAAGCTCACGGGGGCCGCATTTGGGCCGACAGTGAGGGTCGGGGACTCGGAGCGCGGTTCACATTCACCATTCCGTCAGCGCAGGGCGCAGAGGATAGCGCGGCGACGGCTCTCGCGGCCCCGGTGCGAGCGCGTGGGCTATCGCGGGACAAGCTGCGGGTTCTGGCGGTGGACGACGACCCTCAGGCGCTCCGCTACGTTCGCGACGCCATCTCCAAGGCGGGATACGCCCCCGTCGTCACTGGAGACCCCGAAGACGTGCCGCGTCTCATGGAGGAGGAGGAGCCGCACCTGGTACTCCTGGACCTCATGCTCCCCGGCAGCGATGGCATCGAGTTGATGACCGGCATCCTCAGGACTGCGGACGTGCCGGTGATCTTCGTGTCGGTGTACGGCCAGGAGGACGTGGTGGCCCGGGCTTTTGACATGGGGGCATCCGATTACGTGGTCAAGCCCTTCTCACCTACGGAGCTGGCGGCCAGGATCAGGGCGGCCCTGCGCCGGAGAGCCGGGCCCGATGTAGCTGAGCCTTCCGGCCCCTACGAATTGGGGGACTTGACCATCGATTACGCCGGACGCCGAGTGTGGTTGACAGGGAGCCCGGTGGCACTGACGCCCACCGAGTACAGGTTGCTCTACGAGCTTTCGATCCACGCCGGCCGGGTGATGACCCACGACCATCTGCTGCAACGGATCTGGGGTCCGGAGAGGATGGGCGAACCGTGGCTGGTCCGGGAGGTGGTGAAGCGGCTGCGAGGCAAGCTGGGTGATGTCGCCGCCGACCCGAAGTATATCCTAACCGAGCCCCGGGTCGGCTATCGCATGCCCGCGGGAGACGCGGGATGAAAAAGCACGGGGTGACCATGCCGGACAGTGAATTGGACTTCGGCATCGGCCCAGATCGCCGCACGGAATGAGGGACACAACACCCGCGCGCCGGGGTTGAGGCTGTGACGTCCCTCAATGATCCAGGGAGAGGCGAATAGTTGCGGTGGCGCCCTGACCAAGCCCGTCGCTGTCCACGGTGATTGTGCCCCCATGGGCTTCCACTATGGTTCTGGTGATGGCGAGTCCCAGGCCGCTTCCGTTTATCCCACGATTGCGGGACTGGTCGGTCCGGTAGAACCGTTCGAAAACGTGAGGCAGATCGGCGGAGTCGATGCCGATCCCGTCATCGGCGACCGAGATGACCAGGGCTTCGTCGCCGTCCCGCTCCGCGTGGATCGCAACCTTCCCCCCGGCCTCGGTGCAACGAAGGGCGTTGCTGATAATGTTGCCAAGCGCCTGGTTCATCCGCATACGGTCCATGGTAAGGCGAGGGAGTTCACCGGTTACCTGGAGCGATAGTTCAATCTGCCCGGCCAGCGATTGCGGCTGCCAGCGGGCCACCTCCTCGGTGAGTAACTCGTGGACAGAAATGGTTTCGAGGGCGAGCCTCAACTCACCGTGGTCAGTCTCGGCAAGCCAGTTCAGGTCGGTAACGAGACCCCGCAGCCGGTCCACCTCCTGGATGATGTGGTCGGAGGCGTCGTCCGGCGTCTGCAGGCCGTCACGCAGTCCTCTGGCCTCCAGCTGTATCACGCTCAGGGGCGTGTTCAGCTCGTGGGCGACGTCGTTGATCAATCGGCGGCGGAGCTCACGCTGGGTCTCCAGTGCGGCGGTCATCCGGTTGAAGGCCTCGCTCATCGTGCCCAACTCGTCCGAGGACGTAACCGGAAGGGTGGCAGATTCCCCCTGGGCAATTGCCTGGGAGGCTTCCGTCAGCGCCGTCACGGGCGCGGTGATGCGTTTGGACAGCCAGACGGCTAGCACAATGGCGACACCGACCGTCAGCGCGCCACCGGTCAGGGTGATGAACAGGAGCGCGTTCAGGAACCCGTGGGACTCGGTGGACAGGAACTCGCGGTTCACGTCCACGTAGACGTGGCCCACTACCCGATTGGATGCCAGATGGAGCACATCCTCGCGGTGCCCGCCCAGAGGCGGCGGATCGGATCCGGGCGACAGCTGGGACAGATTGTCCTTCACCACGAGGCCGTCGGCCCCAATTACGACCACCCGCACCTGGTCGTGTTGACCGCCCTCGGAGTGTTCTCCTTCTGATTCCTCCGACCGTTCCCCCCGTGGAATACTGCCGGAGAGGTACCCCGCCTCCGACAACGTCATGTCCAACGTCGCCCAGCCGCCGGAATCCGTGTACTCTCTGCTCAGGTTACGGGCCAGCTGGGTCGCCCGGTCTCCGCCCACCTCTTCCACGAACACCCCCAGGCGGGTCTGCGTCGCGTAGTAGCCCACGCCCACGCTGGTCAATACCGTCAGCAGGACGACGAATACGATCGCCGCCATGATCCGCCAGCGCAGCGACATCACTCATCCTCCACCACGAGCCTGTAGCCAGCGCCGTAAACGGTCTGGATGGGCTGTCTACCGCCCCGGTTGATCTGGCGACGCAGGCGCGCCACCTGGTTGTCGATGGCGCGGTCGAAACCTTCGAACTCGTCGTTGAAGGTGAGCGAGATCAGCTGGTCGCGGGTGAGCACCTGGTTGGGGTGGCGCATGAAGGTTGCCAGCAGTGCAATCTGCGCCTGGCTCAGGGGCACGGGTTCTTCATCGACCGTCACCGTACGGGTGGTCTCGTCCAGCGTGATGTTGCCGCAGGTCAGGACCTGCTGGACCTTGCCCTTGACGCGGCGCAGCACGGCGTGGGCGCGAGCGATGACCTCGTCCGGGTCGAAGGGCTTGACGATGTAATCGTCGGCTCCGCTGTCCAGCCCGCTGATGCGCTCGGTGTGGGCTTCCCTGGCGGTCAGCATGATGATGGGAACATCCGACTCCCGCCGCAGGATCCGGCACAACTCCACGCCGTCGAGGCGGGGCAGCATCAGGTCCAGGATCATCAGGTCAGGTTCCAACTCCCGAGCCAGGTTTAGGCCGGTTTCGCCGTCGTGGGCGACCTCGGCTGAAAACCCGGCGCGCTCAAAGTAAACCTTGACCCAGTTGGCGATCCGGGCGTCGTCCTCGACTATCAGTACGGTGCCATTCATCAGCAATCCTCCGAATGAGGCTTGGCAGGGGACGCGGCATCTCCTGGGAGACACCGCGTCAAAGGTCTGGTTACATCCTGGGTGGTTTATCTTACTGTGCGACGCAAGACGAAATCTCCCATGGAAGTTTCCGGTGGTTCTACCCGCCGCCCCGCCTCTCGCCGCCCGAGCCGTGCTCACCGCTGGAACCATGCTCGCCACCGGACTGGCTGTTGCCGCCGGCCTCGCCGCCGCCCACCTCGGCGTGTGCCACCCATCCGATGAACGACGCCTGGGTGGCGGGCAGGTGGATCCCAATAACCTCTCCCGGAGCCAGGTCCACCGGAGTGGTGGGCCCAAGCTCGGTGCCATTGGAGAGATGCACCTCGATCCTGACCCGGTTCAAGTTGTTGCCGGTGGTGTTCTCGACGGTGCCGATGAACGCGTTACTGGGAGCGTCGTAGTTCAGGACCAACCGGGCTCCGCCCCGGACGGCGTCGAAGGTATCATCCAAGGCCAGTTGCGCCCCACTGCCTTCCTCGCCGCCCGATGCGCTGCTCTCACTGCCGGAGCCTTCGCCGCCGGGACCGTGCCCCTCGCCGCCGGCCCCCTCGCTACCGCCACCTTCGGAACCCTGTCCGCCAGCGTGGGGAACCGGGCCGGGGCCGCCGCAATCGAACACTTCCATGTGGACCACGTACCCGTCGAAGGCGACGCCAGCCAGGTTAGTTTCGCTGGAGACCGAGATGCTGGACGTAGCCCGCTGTCCCGAGTTCAGGTCGCCCAACTGGTCGGGTCCGAGTTCTCCCACAGTCTGGCTTCCGGACTTCAGGTGAGGTTCGGCCTGAACGTAGCACAGGGTCTGGGACGTCGTGTTCTGCACCGTCGAGTGGACGGTCTGGGTGGCCGCATCGTAGCTGGCGGATATCGCCAGTCCACCGAGGACGCCGTTCCAGGTTTGGTCGAGGGGAGTGATGGGGCTGGACATGGCGGCTTCCATGGCTGCCTCGTTGCCGCCGCCGCTCTCCGGACCCTCGGGGCCGTCCGGGCCGCTTTCGCCGCCGGCCTGGCCGCCCTCGGCTCCGCTGCCCACCTCGGCGTGGGCGATCCAACCGGTGAAGGACGCCGACGTCGACGGCAAGTTCACAGAGGCTGCCTCGCCTGGGGCCAGGTTTATCGGCGTGGTCGGCCCAAGCTCAGTGCCGTTGGACAGGTGAACCTCGATCCTGACCTGCCCCAGGGCGTTGCTGGTGGTGTTCTCCACCGTGCCCTGGAACGCGTTGCTGGCCGCGTCGTAGTTCAGAACCAACCGGGCTCCGCCCCGCACCGCGTCAAAGGTCGCATCGGGAGCCAGGGTGGCGCCGCTGCCCTCTTCGCTGCCGGAGCCGCCGCTTTCGCCGGCGCTTTCTCCGCCGGCGCCGTGTTCGCCGGGACTTTCACCTTGCGAGATCTCCTGCGTCGCGTTGGCCCCGCCGGAGTCGTGGCCTTCACCGATACCGGTGTCGTTGCCGCATCCCACCAGGACCGCCGCAGAGAGCATGACGGCCAGGACCGAGCCGAGCAGGAACGTCCTCGTCATCAACTTCTTGATCTTCATCTTTTCGCCTCCTCGTGTGGGTAACCCACTCTTGATACCAACCAAGTTAGAGGCGAAATGTCGCAGAATTATGTCGTTGGCAGGCCCGGCTCACTGAAGGGAGACCCAGCAGGTGCCACAGTGAGCAGGAGATTCGTCCTTGTGGTGCCGGGGGTATGAATCGGCGTGCTTTCTTCGCAAATGACGGCCCAGATATCGCCGATCCAAGGCTCGTATCGCCCGGCGACATCACCTGCGCAGCAAGGTTCCAACGCAATGAACCTGCCTCTTTTGTGGGCAAGCAACGTATCGCGGTAGGGAGTCTAAACGAGACGGGTCTGGTCGGCGGCGACGTTGCCTCACGACCTTTCCGCGGGCCTGACAGACTTCCGGATTCGGAAACCACTCGAACACGGTGTCCGCTCTGCCCGGGACGCCCAGGTTTTGGATGCGGCGATCCTCAGAACGGAATGTTTCAGGGCTGCTGAATGGACGTTCAGCGCTGATGCGGACCAGATACTCAGCGAAAGCGTCCTGTTCCGAGCCCGGGTCGGCAAAATCGACGGCTCCGGGATCTACCGCCTGCGGGCCATCTATGATCCCGTTACCGTTGGTGTCCGGGAAATCAGAGTTGGGAGCATTGAACTGTCCCCGTTCTCCCACCAGGTCCACGCGCCCGGGCGTCGGCACAGGGAACGGGTAGCCGTCGCCGCCGTTGGCCAGGAAATTCAGAGTCACCATTTTGATTACACGGTCGGAGTCTCCCATCAGGACACCATCGACCACCACTCGGTCGACGATTGTACCGTCCTCCCCGATCACCGCCAGCGAGCGGATGCGCTGGCCGATTGGCGCTTCGGGATTGAAGCTGAAACGCACTCCGCCAACCTGCGGAAAGCGCCCTTCCTGTACCTCGCCCACTCCCTCGCATCCAACGCCGTGCTCCATGACAGAGACCAGCTGTGTCGCAGTTAGCGGAACTATGACCAGCCCGTTGTTGAAGCGCAGAGATCCCTCTATATCGAACTGGGAGATATCACCCGCGACCTTGCCAGTTGAAGGGTTGGCGGCTGAAGGGAGATATTGCACCCGCGAGGGATCCGTGGAACCCGGGGGCTGCACCACCAGGCCTATGTCATCACGTATGCCTCCGCCGTTCTTGAGCGATACCTGGACCTCCGGGTCGACCTGCCGGGCCAACCACAGGTTGGCATCGGTGATGAGGCTGCCGAGGTTGCTCTCCTCGGTTCGCACGGCGTTGCGGCGTCCGTCGAGGTACACGGCAGCGCGCCCCAGGATATTGCCGTCCCGGACGGAGATCACGTCTCGAAGAGCATGGGCGACGCGTGTCACCTCCGCTATGGGGGCGCCGGAGAATGCCTGGGCGCCCTGCGTATCGGTGGCGTAGGCTCCGCTGAAGTAGGGGTCAACCGATGCGGGGATGATGCGACCGGAGGCGTCGAAGTCCACCACCAGCCTACCCAGGTACTTGTAGTCGCCGTCGGTATTCACCAGCAGCACCGGGACGCCACCAGGACTTTGGTAGATGAGAGGATAGGTGTCAGCGGAGGTATGGCCGGGCCGGAGTCGGTCGTTTTCGTCAGCTAACAGGGTATTGGAGCCGCCCCCGATGATGACATCCACGTTCTCCAGCCGTAACGCCAATGCCTGCTCGATGTCAAATCCTCCTTGCCAGCATATGCAGGTGTCGACGCGGGTCCACCAAGCCGCGCGGGACGGGCAAGCCAAAAGAAGAGGCGCTACGGCTAGTCTTGCCGTAGCGCCCAGATAAACTTGGTTATTTCTGGAAATTACACGGATGCCGATCCCATCGAGGGAGAAACTCGTCGGCCTGATAGGCTGGACCTGTGGCCATCAGGAACTATACCATCCGTCAGGAACGCTACCAGCCGCCCTTTGTCGACGCTGCCAGTGCCGATTCACCGAGCCAGCGTCTCGCCCAACGGCGTGATCTGGAAAGTACCGCCCTCACCCACAATCCACCCGTCCCGTTCCATATCGTGGAGTTCCCTAGCCACGGCCTGCTGTTCGTACCATTGATAGGTCACCCTCAGTGTGCCAACTTCCAGGACCCGTTGGTCATCGCGGTTGACGATCACGCCGCGTCGGTCACAGCCAGGTTCCATCGCCTTCTTGAGCAGCCACATCGCCCGCACGTCCAAGGTCTCTACCCCCCCACATTTACATCAGATCGAACGGCGGCATACCGCACCACCGGGCGGGAACCTTCGCAACTCCCAACGCTGAGGGAGCTGGTGTCCGAACGTTTGCGACCATCGAGGCAATTCTTCAGTGATTCCCAACACCCAAACGTGTGTGCGGGATGCCCTCGACTTGCGTAGTCCCCAGGCAACACCAGCCGACGGCGTACCGTGTTGCAAATGATTATTGGCGCATACTAAATCCATCGAATTCGTGACCAGTTAGCAACCCGTCTGGCGTTTGGTCCCGCCCTGCGGTTGCGGTGGGTAATGGAGCCAAAAGCCTGGAATCAAGCGTTGACCAGCTCCATTGGAGCAGCAGCAACCGACGCAATAGCCCGCTTTCTTGTTCAATTCGCCAACACGATGCTGCGGTGTCATCATACGTCAGTGCACGCCTGGTAGGGGTGAACCCGGAGGAGTCCGAAAAAACGGTATTAACGCTGTATAACCCGTGCCGCCGCAGGACGGGCAGCGGAAAGCTTCACCGTCAGTGGCGAAAAACCAGCCGACAGTCGCCTCGTGGCAGTGGGGACACCGACCTTTCCAACGAGAATATCCATCAGGCAGGTGTCTTACGCGAGCGAGGATCAGCGGACGGGCAGTATCCTGCTGCCAACCATGCGCTTTGGGTTCTGCAGGCACCGACCTACGGCAACCTACACATGGGTCGTCAGGTTCACATTCCGCAGTATCCACCGGATTGCCGCAATGAGGACATGGAAAACGCCACACGGGAACGGGTAGATCAGTCATGTGCCGCTCCCCCTTTTGGGGGTCCTCATCCTGCGTTGCGGACCCCCGAGGGCCATGTGTCGGAATCTGCGACTTCGCTTCGGCACCAGGTTCGCCGCGCCTTGCAGCGGCGTGCTCAACCCGCCGTCGCATCGACAAACGTCTCGCAGCATCCAGACCCAACGGAAGCCGTTGACCGCCCATCTTCGAAATGCCACTTCGTCTCCGCCCGCCGGAACAACCGAGCCCGAACCCATGCAATATACGTGAGATGCTACAACAAATCGCATATGACCCAGATGTTTTCGTATCGTTTTGTCATATGAAAATTTGTACAATCCAGCGCGCCGACAGCCCAGTGGCGTCCATCCACAGATAGCGGTGGGATCAAGGGGACGAGCATAGTCCAGCCAGATCAACGGGATCGTGAGATCGAAGCGCTCGAGGAACGCCTGTCGCGGCTGAGACAAGCGAACCCGAGCATCAATGAGAGCCTGGACTTCGACGCGGCGATGGAGGGAGCTCTGGACTCTGCCCGTTTCCTCACGCGTGCGCGATACGGCGTGATGACCCTAATTGATGACGAGGGCCAGGTGCGGGACTTCCTGTCCTCGGAGATGACCGGCGAGGAAACGGAACAGGTGTGGATGATCCCGCAGAGATGACAGCTTTTCGAGTACCGGGGTTGTATCTCCGGGCCGCTGCGGATCCCAGACCTGATGGATCAGGCCATATCAATGGGCCTTGCCGAATTCCGGCCGGCCCTGCCGGTCGGGCAGGCGGTCCCGTTTCTGGCGTCGCAGGTGTTCCACCGGGGTCAGCGGGTGGGCAACATTTTTCTGGCCGACAAGGACGGCGGCGAAGAGTTCACCCGGGCCGACGAAGAAAGTCTGGTGATGTTCGCATCCCCGGCGGCGCTGGTCATTGCCAACGCCCGCACGTACCGGGACGGTCAGCAGCCCCGAAACGATCTGGAGACCCTGGTGAACACCTCCCCAGTCGGCGTTGCCGCGTTCGACGCCCGGGCGGGGGCGCCGGCATCGTTGAACCGGGAGGCGATGCGCATCGTGGAGAGCCTGCGGGAACCTGAACAGTCGCATCAGGAACTGCTGGGGGCGGTGACCTGTGCGCGCGCCAATCGGCGCGCACTCTCGCTCTTGAATTTTCCCATGCCCGAGCTGTTGAGCGCCGGAGCAACCGTCCGATCCGAGGAGATAGTCCTGCGCGTTCCCGACGGTCGGAGCGTGAACGTCCTCCTCAACGCAACCGCCATCCATTATAAAACCAGCGTGCCGGTTGGATTTATCGATAACCCCGCCCCACTCGAACGGGGACGCCGCTGCCAGTACTCATCACCGGCGTCGCGGTAACCGATTTTGAAACGCTGGATCATCGCCCCCAAACCCTTTGCGGAAGTTGAAACGGGTACCTAACCAAACCCGGCACGTCTTGACGGTTTGCTGATGGACCAATCCATTCGCGGTCCAGTTGAACTCCGGGACCCCTCCCGATTAGACGGACGATAGGTCACCCCCGCCCGCTGGTCATGGAGTTCTACAGATGCGCTTCAGGTCACGGCCGTGGCGGGCCAGGTGATTTTCGGTCGGACGGTCAAGTTGCACAGTAACGCCGGAGCGGACACGGCGTCGTTACGCCGTGCGCGACCATTACGCTGGCGCCGGTTGGACCGCCCGGGTCGGCACCGAAATTGCACAAAATTTGTGCTCGGATAAGACGGCCGGGGATCCTGGAAGAGAATCCCTGTCGGCACTCTGCGCCACGCCAGTTGCTAAAAAACTGTGGCTGCGCCGGGCATTTGTAGCCAAACGCAACAGCCGGCACAGAACCATGCCCGTAAGACACAGCACCATGGGCCATGGTGGCCTCGGCGATGCCCTCTAACGACGGTCTGACAAGGTGAACGTAGTCTGGAAATTCAACAACACCGGCCTGACCGTCGCCACGCTGTTCGAAACCGGGTAGAGACCCACCAGTGATGAATTCTCAGATGGCTCGGAAGGGATCACTCGCCGGCAGACTGCGCTGTGGGATTGGAAGCTTGGTCAGCCGAACCGACGACGAGGCCATCCCCAGAGTGGGGGCAGCGGCACTGGGCATTCGACGGCGCCGTGGTTCACGACAACCGCACGCTGGAGCCTCCACCGCGACCATCGGCTGACGGCTCAGCGTCCGGCGGACTCAAACCAATTCCGTCGTTCTCCATTGCTGCCATTTCATAGACGATTAACAACCGCACCGCGTGATCTGTGGATTTTTTGGTTTGCGGAGGCGGCTGGCAGTGTCACGACTCCTCATGTATAGACCGTTCAACCAGCGCACGCTGGTTTTTGCTATTGGGCGCCGTTTCACCACGTTCCCACCGCCTCAAAGTACGTTCATCGATCTCGAGGCTATGCGCGAATCGCTTTTGGCTAGTTTTCCCCGATTTCCGCACGTGCTTGATGCGCTCGCCTCTCACTGACCCCGAGGAAAGGGATTGTTTGAAGTCGACCAATATCGCGCCTGTCGCAAAGGCGGGGGAGCGCCCTTGCCCGTCTCCACCATTCCATGTAAATTCCGATATGGGGTGCGCCACACTTCGAGGTCTTCTCTGTAGTCCATCGCTTGGAAAAGTGCGTAGAAGGCTTTCATGGGCCGGAACCCCACTACCTCCCGGATTTCCAGATCAACATAGACGCTGTGGAACACCGCCAACAACAAGCGATTGCGCTGACCGGCTTCGGCTGCTGCCCATAGTTCTTTCAGGTCGGCCAGGATCTTGACCGTCTCGGCCGCGTCATCCAGTTCCGGGACATAGATCGTGGTCAGTTCAGCCTCGGCGTTTTCTTTGATAATCAGATAGCGTTCCTTGGACACGTCGCCTTCCAGGTACAGTTCCTGAGCCCGCTCGATCTTTCTCTGCAGAGCCTCGCGCCTTTTGGGGCTTTCGTTCCGGTCGGTTCCTGCGACGTAGTTTTTTGACTATCCAGTCAACCCAGTCGGGCCGCAGGTTGAACCCGCGGAAGATCTAGTCGACCTGGTATTCAAACCCGCGACCGACAAACGATTGGCCGACATGAGCGCAGAGTCGGTCCGTGGCTTTTCGGGCCACCACGTAATAGGTCTTGCCATCTTGCCCCTGTCTCTGCGACCACTGCTTCGTCCTGTACCGGTGACAGCGCAGCAGGCTAGTGAGCATGTGAGGGTTCGGGCTGGTGCGGCTGACCGAAGCCGATTTCCGGGATCGGTCGAGGGTGGTGCGTGATGGCATGTTCGCTCCTAATGTGAGCAGCCTGGAGCCACCGGCGCCGGTCGCTCCGGCCGTTTGCGGAGACTGGCGTGAAAAGACGCCCCGGGGACGGGCTATGCGCCGGGTCCTTCGGGGCGTTCGGTTAGCGGAGTGGTCGCGGCGAGTTACGGGGTGTTCACCCGGTGGCGGTGCTGGTCCTCGACCCAGGGGTGTTTGACGAAGGCCTCGTCAGTCTCGCCGGCGGCGGTGATAACCGAGCCGTTCAGCTGCAGGCCGTTCGAGCGCATGTACACTCCGTCGTCGTCGCGGTCCTCGGCTACGACGGTGTAGTGGAAGTGGAGCGTGTCGCTCGTGGAGTCCTGGGCCGAGTATTGGGCCAGACGCAGCGTCTCACCGATGATCAGCCGGAAGAAGGGCGACCCGCCGGCGGTGTTCAGGTCGATGTCGTCGTTGAACCGTACGGTCGCGGTGATCACATCGCCGGTGCGGTAGGTTCTGTCATCGCCGGCGTCGCTGGCGAGGGCCAGATTGGTGATGTAGCGGTAATGTCTGGGCAGGATTTTGTGGTCCGGGAATTCGCCGTCGAGGCGACCAGGCCGTTGGTGTTCCAGGATTGCGTCCCTTCCTGTCGAGGCGTGGCGGATTGAACCGCGGCCCGCGTGGAGCTGGTTGGCGCCCATGTAGATCCCACTATGGTCCCTGGTTCTCTGTGGAATGGTCCATGAGAAATACAGGGTCCGGCTGCCCGAGCCGCTCGAGTAGCGGAGGTAGGGCGCGTTGTCGGCGCCGGGGGAGTCGTCGACGCGCAGGCGCATGTGTGGCGTGCCTTTCGTCGTGTCGACGACGACCGAGGCGTCGAAGGTGACGCTGAACGATATGGTCTCGCCAATGCGGTAGGTGTCGCCGCTCCGGGGGCTGGATTCGATCCTGACGCCCCGGTTGATGATGCGTGGTGCGGCGTTGACCCGGTGGTCTGGCTGGTCGTCCAGTTCCAGATGGAACAGGTTGGCGTGGAGTGTGTGGCCGCTCAGGTCGACGCTGACGCTCTGACCCGAGATCGAGTTTCGGGGGATGGAAACGCCGTCCGGGTCCGAGTCCTGTTCGACCACGGTGTAGGCGAAGGTGAGGACGTGGCCGGATGCGTCAGTGCTTGAATAATGGGCTTCGCGCTGGCTTTCGCCGATGGTCAGTGGCAACCAGAGCTCGCCGCTGGCGGTTTCGAAGGTCACGGTGACCGGCTGGTCGAACGTCACGGTCGCGGTGATCACATCCCCGGCGGCGTAGGTCCGGTCTGCGCCCGGGTCGCTGCTGATGGCGAGCCCGGTGATCACCGGCCGGATGGCGGCGATTGTAGATCCGTCCACCTTGTGTCCGGCGAATATGCCGGGCGCCGGGTGTGTGAGGTCGGCGTCCGTGCCGATCTGGGAGTGGGTGATCGATGCGCCATCCAGGTTAACGGCGTTGGCTGCCATGGATACGCCATCGTCGTCGCTGTCGGCCTGGACCACGGTGTACGAGAACACCAGGCTGCGGTCAGATGAACTACTGGCGTCATAGGCGGCGGTGCGGAGGTTGTCGCCGATGGTGAATTCCAGGTACGGAGATCCGTCAATGACATCGACCGTCACGTCGGAATCGAAAGCCACGATGAACGTGATGATTTCGTTCTGGCCATAGGTATCGTCGGAGGATGGCGTGGATGCGATCTGCAGGCCGCCCGTGACGATCAGCGGGATCTTGTTGACCACGTGGGCCGGATTGTCGGGGAGGGCCGCGTGGGCCAGGGACGCATCGACGGTGTCGTCGCTGTTCCTGATGGTTGCGCCGTTCAGCGATATTGCGTTGGCGGCGATGGACACGCCGTCCTGGTCGCTGTCTTCGGCGACGACGGTGTAATAGAAGTGCATGTCGATGGTTCCGCTAATGGAGCCGACGTATGCGGCGTTTCGCACCGCGGCGCCGATGGTCAGCGCGATGGTCGGCGTCCCGTTGGTTTCGTCGATGTTCACCTCCTCATCGAAAGTCACGATGACGTTGATCGTGCTGCCGGTGATGTAGGTCTGGAGCCGGCTGGGATCGGTACCGAACTCGATACTGCTTATCCTGGGCCGCGGGATGTTGATCACGCTGCCGTCGACCTTGTGCTCGGCAAGAGTCCCGCTGTCGCCGGCCGGGCCGTGTCTCAGGTTGGCGTTCCGTCCGGTGGTGATGTGGGTGATGGTTCCGCCGTCCAGGAACAGCTGGTTGAGGCTGATGAATATGCCGTTGCTGTCCCGGTCGCCCGACTGGACGGTGTAGTCGAACTCCAGGGTTTTTGTACCGGAGCCGCGGGCGTAGCGGAAGCGGGCTCTGTCGTCGTCGTCGTTGTGGTAGGCCGCGAACAGCACGTCGACCCTGGGCGTGCCGTTGGTGGTGTCCACGACAACCACGGAGTTGAAAGTGACGCTGATGGTGATGGTCTCGTTCAGGCCGTAGGTCTCGTCGCCCAGGGGAGACGACGTGACGTCGACGCCGTTGTTGACAATGGCCGGGGCCCGGTTGATCCGATGGCCTGTCTGGTTGGGCAAGGCCCGATGGGCCAGGGATACGTCGTTTGCGGTTCCGGCGTACCGTATCGTGCCGCCGTCCAGTGTCAGGGAGTTGGCCGCGATGGACGGGCCATTGTTGTCGCGGTCCTCCGCGACGATGGTGTACGAGAAGGTGAGCACCAGGCCGGATGAGTCGGTGCTGGTGTACGCGGCGTTTCGAGTCATGGAGCCAATGGTGAGCGGTAGGTAGGGCGTGCCGCCGGTGGTGTCCACCGTTACCTGTTCGGCGAACGTCATCGCCACGGTGATGGTGTCACCGGTGGCGTAGGTGGCATGAATTCCCGGGTCACTGCTGATGCTCAGGGCGGTGATGTCCCGCCGGCCGACCTGGTGCTGCGGGAACACACCGTTGGTCCCGGGCAGCGGGTGGCTGAGATCTGCGTCCCTGCCCGTGGTGAAGTGTTTGATGGCGCCGTTGTTGAGCGCCAGGGCGTTGGCCGCGACGGATACGCCATCCTCGTCCAGGTCGCCGGATACCACGGCGTAGGAGAACGTCAGAATGCGGTTGGTGGCGTCGATGGTGGTGTAGGTGGCTTGCTTTGCAGTGCTGCCTACGGTGAGCGCCAGGGTCGGTGTGCCGTTGGTGGTATCCACGATCACGTCGGAGTCGAAGGTGACGCCGAATGTGATGGCCTCTCCGGGCGCGTAGGGGTTACCGCTGGCCGGGCTGGACGTGATGTCCACGCCGTCAGTGATTATCAGCGGTATCTTGTTGACCAGGTGGCCGGTCTGAGTTGCCAGGGCCGCATGGGTCAGGGAGGCGTCAACGGTGTCGGCCTTGTTCCTGATGGTGCCGGCGTTCAGCGCCAGCGAGTTGGCGGCGATGGCTATGCCGTCCTGATCGCTGTCGTCGGAGATCACGGTGTAAGAGAAGGTCAGGACCGTCTCGCTGGAGTCGATCGACGTGTAGCCGGCGCTGCGGGCAGTGTCGCCGATCGTCAGCGCGAGGCTGGGCGTGCCGTCGGTGGTGTCCACCACGATTGCTTCGCTGTAGGTCACGGCGGCGGTGATAGCGTCGAAGGTGGCGTAGGTGTTGTCGGTTCCGGCGTTGCTGGTAAGCGTGACGCTGGTGATCGTGGGCGCGTCAGGAATGGCGTCGACCTTGTGACCGGCGAACAACCCGCTGGTCCCGGGCAGTGGGTGGCTGAGATCCGCGTCCCTGCCGGTGGTGGTGTGTTTGATCGTGCCGCTGTTGAGGGACAGGGCGTTGGCGGCGACGGATACGCCGTCGGTATCGAGATCGCCGGCAACCACGGTGTAGGAGAAGCCGAGGGTCTCGCCGTTGGCGCTGGTCGAGTTGTAGGTGGCGGTCTTGGAGGCGCTGCCGAGGGTGAACGCCAGCAGCGGGAACCCTCCGGCGGTGGTTACGGTGACGGGAGCATCGAAGGTGGCGGTGAAAGTGATCGTTTCACCGACCAGATAGGTGTCGCCGGATGCGGGGTTGGATGTGATCTGCACGCCGCCGGTGACGATCAGCGGTATCTTGTTGACCAAGTGGTCAGCTTGCGCGAGCAGGATTGTGTGGCCGAGGGAGGCGTCGGCGGTGTCGGCTTTGTTCCTGATCGTGCCGGAATTCAATGCCAGGGAGTCGGCGGCGATGGATATGCCGTCCTGGTCGCTGTCGTCGGCAACGACAGTGTAGGAGAAGGTCAGGACTGTCTCGCTGGAGTCGATCGACGTGTAGCCGGCGTTGCGGGCATTATCTCCGATGGTCAGTGTGAGGCCGGGCGTACCGTCGGTGGTGTCCACGGCGACGGCTTCGTCATAGGTCACGGTTGCGGTGATCGTATCGCCGGTGGCGTAGGTTTGGTCCGTGCCCGGGTTGCTGGTCAAAGCGACGGCGGTGACGGCCGGTTGGCCCGGGTCCGGGATCGTGCCGCCGTCGATAGTTGTTGAAGCCAGGGTTGTTTGAGCGGGGAGCCTGAGTATGGCGGTGAGTTCGGATTCCGCGTCTGTGATCGCGCCTCCGTTGAGTTCGAGGGCGCTGGAGTCAATTTCGATCCCGTCGGTGTCGTGGTCGCCTGGTTGGACGGTGTACTCGAAATAGAGTGTCGCGGTTCCGGAACCGTCAGTGTAGTCCAGGTACGCGGTCTGGTCGGGATTGACCGTATCGCCCATGGTGAAGGCGATGCGGGGGTTTCCGTCGGTGGCGTCGACTGTGACGGAGTGGTTGAACGTGAGGCTGGCGCGGATGGTCTCGCCGTTTCCGTAGGGTCCGTCGGTTGCCGGTGTTGAGACGATCTGGAGGCCGTTATTGATTATGTAGGGGTGATTTGCGGTTCCCTGAACGCTGATGTGCAGTTCCTGCGGCTGGCCGAATCCAATGTTGACCCAGTTGCTGCTGGCTCTGGTGTGCCAGTTTTCGATGGTCCAACCGGCGACCGTTCCGGGGTCTTCCTGGTCGTCACGGGCCATGGAGAACCGGGCGTGGGCGTTGTTGACGCAGCCGCTGGTGCACCGTATGACGAACATGTAGGCCGTCGAGGGTTCGAGCTCGATGTTGTTGGGGTCGGTGAATACTGGCATCGTGAGATCGGCGACGGGACTGGTGTGCGTGAGCGTAGTGAGTTTGGCGCCCCGCTGGTTGTTTGTCAGGTGGTGGACGGAGGCTTCCAGAGTGATGGTGTCTGCGGACCGCCCGTTACGGGTGATGGCGGTGACCGATTCCAGGCGGTAGCCGCGTCCGGATCCGGTGCGGAATACCTGGCCAATGCCGCTGTTGGAACTGTCGATTTTTAGCGAACTCTCGCGCGGGGAGTTGAAATTGGCGACCAATACAGTGGCTGCGGGTGCGTCGGTTCCGTTGGTGGCACTTGACGCGTTTACGGAGTGGCCGGTGAAGACTCCGTTAGTACCGGGCAGAGGGTGGCTGAGGTCGGCGTCCTTGCCGGTGGTCGTGTGTTTGATGGTGCCGTTGTTCAGTGCGATGGCGTTGGCGGGCACGGACAGTCCGTCGTCGTCCAGGTCGTCGTCGGCCACTGTGTAGGAGAAGGTCAGGATGCGGTTGGTGACGTCGACGGCGGCGTAGGCGGCGCTCTTCGCGGTGGTTCCGACCGTCAACGCCAGGGTTGGTGTTCCGTCCGTGGTGTCGATGGCAACGTCGGAGTCGAAGGTGACGCCGAAGGAGATGGTCTCGTCCGGCCGGTAGGTGTCGCCGTTGGAGGGAGCGGACGTGATGTCTATGCCGTTCGCAATGATCAGCGGAATCTTGTTGACTAGGTTAACAGCTTGCGCGGGCAGGGCCGCATGGCTCAGGGACGCGTCGATGGTGTCGGCCTTGTTCCTGATCGTGCCGCTGTTCAGGGCCAGCGAATCGGCAGCGATGGATATGCCGTCCTGGTCGCTGTCGTCGGAGACCACGGTGTAGGAGAAGGTCAGGGTTGTTGCGGCGGAATCGATGGTGGTGTAGCCGGCGCTGCGGGCGTTGCTCCCAACGGTGAGCGTCAGACTGGGCGTGCCGCTTGTGGTGTCGACGGCGACGGCTTCGCTGTAGGTCACGGCTACGGTGATCGCGTCGCCGGTGGCGTAGGTGTTGTCGGTTCCGGCGTCGCTGCTCAGAGTGACGCTGGTGATGGCGGGCACGTCGGGGTCTCCGTCGGCCCGGTGGTTGGGGAAACTGCCGCTTGCGCCGGGCAGCCCATGGCTGAGGCCGGCGTCCTTGCCGGTGGTCGTGTGCTTGATCGTGCCGCCGTTTAGCGCCAGGGCGTTGGCGGGAACGGACAGACCGTCCTCGTCCATGTCGTCGGCCGCTACGGTATAGGAGAAGGTCAGGATCCGTTTCGTGGCGTCGATGCCGGTGTAAGCGGCCTGCCGGCTGGCGTTGCCGAGGTTGATCACCAGGTACGGGGTTCCGTCAGTGGTGTCGACGTCGACGTTTGCATCGAAGGTCACGGTGAACGTGATCGTTTCGTCGAGTTGGTAGGTGTCGCCGCTGGCGGGAGTGGACGTGATCTGCACGCCGCCGGCGACGATCAGGGGTATTTTGTTGACCACGTGGCCAGTTTGGGTATCCAGAGCCGTATGGTCCGGGGATGCGTCCATGGTGTCGCCGGCGTTTCTGATCGTTCCGGAGTTCAGGGCGAGCGAATTGGCCGCGATGGAGATGCCGTCCTGGTCGCTGTCGTCGGAGACCACGGTGTATGAGAAGGTGATCTTCCGGCCGAGGGCGCCGGTTTCCGTGTAGCCGGCATCCCGGGCGTTGTCGCCGACGGTGAGTGCGAGGCTGGGTGTGCCGTCGGTGGTATCCACTGTGACGGGCACGTTGTAGGTCGCGGCCACAGTGATCACGTCGCCCGCGGCGTAGGTGCCATCTGCGCCGGGATCGCTGGTGATGTCGAGGGCGGTGATTTCCGGGCTGGACACCACGATCTTGACGCGGTAGGTGTAGGTCGCGGCGCTTGCCGTCGTGACCGTGACCACAACTTCCTCGGGCTCCTGGGTGAGGTCCACCTGGTGGCCGGTCGCTTCGGTGTCGGAATCGGCCGGCTGGATGGTCACGGTGTGGTCGGACGGCGCGGTGGCGGTGACGGTGGTGCTGGTGGCGTCCGCCGGGAACGTGGCCGTGTAGCGGAGGACCGTTGGGCCGAAGTCTGGCGCCAGAGTCCCGCCGCTGAGCGAAAGGTCGGACAGATTGGTGAAATCGGCCAGCAGCTTGCCGTCCAACTTGTGGTTGCCGAACGTTATCTCGGAGACAGGGTCGGGATGGGTGAGCAGGGCGTCTAGGCCAGTGGCTGCGTCCCGGATGGTCCCACCGTTGAGTTGCAGAGCGTTGCCGCGGATGCGGATGCCGTTGTTGTCCCTGCTGCCTTGAGGGACTCGCCACTCGAACTGCAGGGTCGAAGATCCGGAGCCGCGCTGGTATTCGGCCTTGCGGGTGGCCGCGAGTCTTCCGGCGTTGCCCACTTTGAATGTCATGGTGGGTGTGCCGTCTGCGGTGTTCACCACGACCGGGGACGTGAAGGCGACGCTGATGACTATGATCTCGTTGCGCCCGTAGGTGTCGGCGGCGGCTAGCGGCATGGAGGTTATGGTCACGCCGCCGTCGGCGATGGCGGGGGCGACCGTAACCGCGTTGACCTTGTGCCCAGGGAACAGGCCGTTGGTACCCGGTAGCGGGTGGTCGAGGTCGGCGTCCTTGCTGGTGGTCGTGTGCGTGATTGTGCCGCTGTTCAGGTCGATGGCGTTGACGGGCACGGACAGGCCGTCCTCGTCCAGGTCGCCGGAGGCTACCGTGTAGGAGAAGGTCAGGATCCGTTGCGTGGCGTCGATTCCGGTGTAGGCGGCCTGCCGGTTGGCGCTGCCGAGGGTGATTGCCAAAGCAGGGGTTCCATCGGTGGTGTCAACCGCGACGTCGGAATCAAAGGTCACGGTGAACGTGACCGTTTCGCCGGCCTGGTAGGTGTCGCCGCTGGAGGGAGTGGACGTGATCTGCACGCCGTTCGCGACGATCAGGGGTGTCTTGTTGACCAGGTGACCGGTCTGGGTCTCCAGGGCGGCATGGGCCAGCGAGGCGTCGGCGTCGTCATCGTCGGCGGTGATCGCGCCGTTGTTCAGCGCCAATGAGTTAGCCGCGATGGATATGCCGTCCTGGTCGCTGTCCTCGGAGACCACCGTGTACGAGAAGGCGATCGTGGTCTTGGCCTCATTGTGCCCCGTATAGGAGGCGGCACGGGCGTTGTCGCCAATGGTGACAGCCAGGCTCGGCGTGCCGTCGGTGGCGTCAACATCTACGGCCTGGTCGTAGGTCACGGCCACGGTGATCGCGTCGCCGGTGGCGTAGGTGCCATCGGAGCCGGGATCGCTGATGATGGCCAGGGCGTTGATGGTGGCCAGGTCGGTGATGGTGGCGCTAGTCAGCGCGATGTTGACGCGGTACACCCGGTCTGCGGAGTCTGCCTTGGAGACGGAGACGGTGATTTCGTCGGGCGCCTCGGTCAGATCCACCTGGTGGCCGTCGGTCTCGGTGTCGGAGTCCGCCGGCTCGATGGTTATGGTGGCGCCGGACTCTGCGGTGGCGGTCACGGTGGTGCTGACGGCGTCTGCCGGGAACATGGCGATGTAGCTGACGGTTGTCGGTTCGAATGTTGGCGAAAGGGTGGCGCCGCTGAATGACAGGGCGGAAAGACTGGCGAAAGCGGGCATCAGTCTGCCGTCCACCTTGTGGTCGGCGAAGATGCCGTTACTGCCGGGCAGAGGGTGTGTCAGCAGGGCGTCGGTAAGATTGGTCGTGTTCCGGATGGTGCCGCCGTTCAGTTCGAGCGAATCGGCCAGGATTCGGATGCCGTTGTTGTCCCTGTCGTTGGCGAGAACCTTCCACTCGAATTGGAGGGTGGAAGATCCGGAACCGCGCTGGTATTTGGCTTCACGGTCTCGCGATCGGGCATCGGCGTTGCCGATCCTGACGGACAGGCTCGGCGTTCCGTCTGTTGTGTCCACCACGACCGGCGCGGTGAAGGCCATACTGACGACGATGGTCTCGTCAAGGCCGTAGGTGTCGGTTTCGGCGATCGGCGTGGAGGATATGGTAATGCCGTCCGCGGCGATAGCGGGTGTGACCGGCGATCCGTCCGCCCGGTGGTTGGGGAAACTACCGCTTGTGCCGGGAGGCTCGTGGCTGAGGTCGGCCTCCTTGCCGGTGGTCGTGTGCGTGATTGTGCCGCTGTTCAGGTCGATGGCGTTGGCGGGAACGGACAGGCCGTCCTCGTCCAGGTCTTCGGTCGCAACGGTGTAGGCGAAGGTCAGGATCCGTTTCGTGGCGTCGATGCCGGTGTAGGCGGCCTGCCGGTTGGCGTTGACGAGGGTGATTGCCAAAGCAGGGGTTCCATCGGTGGTGTCAACCGCGACGTCGGAATCAAAGGTCACGGTGAACGTGACCGTTTCGCCGGCCTGGTAGGTGTCGCCGCTGGCGGGAGTGGACGTGATCTGCACGCCGTCGGTGACGATCAGCGGTATCTTGTTGACCAGGTGGCCGGCCTGGGTGGGCAGGGCCACATGGATAAGCAAGGCGTCGGCGTCGTCTTCATCGGCGGTGATTGAACCGCTGTTGAGCGTCAACGAGTTCGCGGCGATGGACACGCCATCCTGGTCGCTGTCCTCGGAGACCACCGTGTAGGAGAAGGTGAGTACGGTCTTGGCCGAGTTGATTTCCGCATAGGTGGCGGCGCGGGCGTCGTCGCCGATGGTGACAGCCAGGCTCGGCGTGCCGTCGGTGGTGTCGATCTCTACTGCCTGGTTGTAGGTCAGGGCAACGGTGATCGCGTCTCCCGTGGCGTAGGTGCGGTCGGTTCCGGCGTCGCTGGTCAGCGCCACGCCGGCGATTACCGGCGCGGTCGTGGTCGCGTCAACCTTGTGGCCGGAAAACAGTCCGCCGGTTCCCGGCGCCGGGTGTTCGAGGTCTGCGTCGTTGGCGCTGACGTTGCCAGTGATCGCGCCGCCGTCGAGGATCAGGGCGTTCGCAGTCATGGAAATGCCATCGTCGTCCTCGTCTCCAACGGCGATGGTGTAGGCAAAGGTGAGTATCCGGTTGTCGGGGCTGATTGAGGTGTAGCCGGCCCGCCTGGCGTCGTTGCCCATCGTGAACTGCAGGTAGGGCGTTCCTTCGCTGGTTTTGACCGTGACCGGGGTGTCGAATTCGACGGTGAAAGTGATGGTTTCGGCCGGGCCGTAGGTGTCGTCCGCGGCGGGATCGGACGTGATTTGTACGCCGTTTTCGACGATCATCGCGTCCGGGTTGACTCGGTGCTGGGTCTGGTCGGGTAACCCGGAGTGTCTGAGGGCGGCCCTGGTGCCGGAGCGCAGGTATGTGATGATGCCGCCGTTTTCGTTCAGGGGGTTTTCGGGGATTGAAATGCCGTCGTTGTCGGTCAGCGATTGGTCAACCGTGTGCGAGAAGATGATCGTCCGGCTGTCGTCGGCCGTCTCCGAGTAGTCGATCGGCTGCTCATCAGAGCCGAACTGGACGCGGATGTTGGGTGTGCCGTTGTCGGTGTCCACCAGTATCGGGAGATCGAAGGTGACGGCGATTTCTATGATGTCGCCAATGACGTATGTTTCGCCATCGGTGGGTTGGCTGATAACTTCGATGGATTCGATGCGGGGTGTGATGGGCGCGACGACGGCGATGGTGTAGGTCATCGTGGCGGCCCCCTCCTTGGTCGCTGTAAGGACGATTTCGTTGGTCCCGTGATGGAGTGTCACCTGGTGGCCGTCGGCAACGTCGTCGGCGTCTTCGGGCATGATGGTGTAGGACACGCCGTCTTTGGGCGTGACCGTCACCGTAGTGACGGTGGCCCCGTGGTCCGGAGTCGCCGTGTAGAGCGTTTTGCGGGATCTGAATTGCTGGTCCAATGTGACGTTCGTCAGATGGACCTGGTCAAGGGCGGCCAGCCGAGAGTTCCGGCGGTCGTCAAGGTACTGGTTTGAGATACGGTGGAGGGCCCGGTGATTGAGGTTGGCGTTCCCGCCGCCGGGGGAGTGGGTGATGGAGGAGCCTTCGGGCACGTTGATGCTGTTGGCTGAGAGCCCGAAGCCCACAGCCGTTTCGAGCAGCCCGGCTTCGTCGTTGAGCAGTTGGAACACGAGGGCGTTGGTGCCGGATCCGCGCGCGTAGGGGAAGTCGGTTGGGCCCTGCGGGGAATCGTTGAGCCAGATGTCCACGGCCAGTGTGGGCCGGCCCCCGGTGAGGTCCACCACCACGGGGTGGTCGAAGGTGAACTCGAACTCAACCGGTTCATCGTTCCTGTAGACGTTCGTGTTCTGGTTCAGCGGACGGCTGATCACCCTGACCCTGGTGATTCTTGGGATCACCAGCGGTTCCCGATGTATCTCCACCGTGTAGGGGACGTCGATGTGTCCTGGCTTGGTGACCAGTATCTCTATGAAGTTGTTGCCCGGTTCCAGCGGCACCTGGTGGCCGGGCTGGAAGTCGTGGGAATCGGGCGGCGTGATTGTCACGTCGGTGTCGACGTCCCCGGTCGCCGTGACGGTGGTTGCCGCAACACCGCCGTACACAGTGGCGGCGTAATTGATCAGGTCTGGTGAGAAGTCGGGCTGCAGGACGATGTCGGTGATATCCAGGTCGGTGAGCTTCAGGTCGGTGAGCTTGGCCAGTGATAGACGACAATAAGGAATGCCTCTTGCGCCGACTATTCTTGCCGGTTGGGATGGTGTAAATCGTCCGGCACGGAGGTGCCGGATTGATCAAGGACCGACAAGTCAGACTTTTGAGGCAAAAACGTATGGAAGGAAAAACACAGGAGACGGCGGCCGCCATGTCTGGGATGAGCGTGCGCTCGGCGCGCAAATGGCAGAGTGGCCCGTTGCCGTCGGAGACCAAACCGGAGCGCTGGTGGCGCACTCGGTCCGATCCCTTCGACGGGGTGTGGGAAGAGGAGATTGAGCCACTGCTGCGGGACGACCCCAAGGGCAAGCTGAAGGCAACGACGATTATCGAATGGCTGGAGGAGCAGCATCCCGGCCAGTTCAGCACCTCCCAGCTGCGCACGCTGCAACGACGATTACAGGACTGGCGGGCGCTGAATGGTCCGGACCAGGAGGTGTACTTCCCCCAGGAGCATCCGCCGGGACGGGAGGCCCAGTTTGATTTCACCCACTGCAGCGCCCTGGGGGTGACCGTCGCCGGTGAGCCCTACCCCCACCTGCTGTTTCAGCTGATCCTCAGCCACTCGGGCTGGCGCTACGCGGAGGTCGCCGCCGGCGAGACCTTCCTGGCCCTCAAGCAGGGATTACAGAATGCGCTCTGGGCCCTGGGCGGCGTACCGGAGGTGGTGCGTTCCGACAATACCTCTGCTGCCACCCACGAGATGAAACGCAGCCGAGGCCGGGCGCTAAACGACAATTACGCCGCCCTGCTGGACCACTACGGTGTCCGATCCACCCGCATCAATCCTGGCAAGAGCCATGAAAACGGCGTCGCCGAGCACGCCCACTACCGTTTGAAAGACGCCGTGGACCAGGCCCTCATCCTGCGCGGCAGCCGCGATTTCCACACCGCCGACGACTACGCCGGTTTCGTCCGGAAGATGGTGGAGAAGCGCAATCGCCTGGTGCGGGGGAAGCTGGAGCAGGAAATGGCTTGCCTAAGACCCCTGCCGCCAGCCCCCATGCCGGAATACGCCAACTACCAGTCCAAGGTGCGCCGGTGGAGTACCATCCAGGTGGCGGGACGCAGCTACAGCGTCCCGTCCCGGCTCATTGGCAAGGTGGTACAGATCCGCCTCTATTCCGAGCACGTGGAAGTGTACTACAAGGGCCACTTTGTGGAACGCATGGCGCGCGTGCACGGTGATGGGGAAGTAAACGTCAATTACCGCCACGTCATCAATTCCCTGGTGCGCAAGCCCGGAGCATTCGCCCGGTACCGGTTCAGGGAGCAGCTGTTTCCCACCTTGCGCTTCCGGCTCACCTACGACGCGCTCAGGCAGTGGCGTGGGGAGCGCGCCGACGTGGAGTACGTGCGCATCCTGCACCTGGCGGCCACCACCATGGAGGTCATGGTGGACAGCGCCCTGTCGCTGCTGCTGGAGACCGGTCAGCCCTTCGACTACGCCGAGGTGCGGGAACTGGCCGAGCCCAGGGTGCCCCAGGCTCCGGTGCTGGTCCTCTCTGGGAAGCCGGACCTGAAGATCTACGACGGTCTGCTCACGAGCAGTACGGCCATGGTGGGGGTGTGCGCATGATGGACACCCCCACCAGCGTGATCCAGGAGCGCATCGGCGAGCTATGCCGCGAATTCAAGCTGCCCACCATGGGCGCTCAGTCGGTGGCCCGTTTCACTGAGGCTGGCCACGGCGAGGCCCTGTCCACCTTCCTGGAGGTGCTGGAGCAGGAGGCCGAGGATCGCCGCCACCGGCGCATCAACCGGCTGCGTCAGGCGTCCCGGCTGCCCTCGGGCAAGACCTGGGAGACCTTCGAGCATCACCGGATGCCCCTGACTCTTCGTCAACAGATGGACCATCTGGCCCAGGGCAGTTTCGTGGAACACGGCGTCAACGTGCTGGCCTTCGGGCTCCCCGGCACCGGCAAGACCCACGCCCTATGCGCTCTGGGCCACCGCCTGGTGGAAGCCGGACACTCCGTCCTCTTCGCTCCAGCCTACCGCCTGGTGCAGGACCTCCTCGCCGCCAAGCGCGACTTCGACCTGCCCCGACAACTGCGCAAGCTGGACAACTTCGACTTCCTCCTCCTGGACGATCTCGGCTACCTGCCCCAGGGGGCCGAGGAGTCCGAGGTCCTCTTCACCCTCATCGCCGAACGCTACGAACGCCGGTCCCTGGGCATCACGTCCAACCTGGTCTTCTCCGAGTGGGAGCGCATCTTCGCCAACCCCATGGCTACCGCCGCAGCGATTGACCGGGTGGTCCACCACTCCGTCATCCTGGAATTCGACGTCCCCAGCTACCGGACTGACGCAGCACAGCAACGCGGCGAGACTGCTGCGGCCGAGGAGGTGAACCGGCAAAACTAATCGACGATAAATCGGCAAGAATGGTTGACGCGGGACAGCCAGCGGCCTCTCGATGCTGCTGTCGATCCTGGCGCGGCCGTAGCCCCTGGGAATGGGGTGCCTCAGCAGCGCGGCGAGGTCATAGCCGGTACGGTTGATGGTGCCGCTGTTGAGCTGGAGGCTGTTGGCGTGGATGTAGATCCCGTTGGCGTCCTGATCGTCGGGCAGCACCCGGTATTCGAAGACCAGGGTGTCGGTGCCGGAGCCGCTGGCGTAGCGCATGCGCTCCGTGCGCGCCGGGTTGTCGGGGTCACCGAGGCTGAATTTGAGCGTGGGCGTACCCGCATCGTCGTTGACGGTCACCGAATCGGTGAAGGTCACGGCCGCCTGGATCAGTTCCCGGTTGCCGTACACGTCGCCGATGACCGGACTGGAAATGATCTCGAAACCGTCCTCGACAACCCGGGGATGGCCGCTCGTGCCCTGGACGCTCATCTTCAGCGAGTGGATGCGGGGTTTCGGGGTCCAGTTGTCGCTGGGGAGTATTCTCCCGTCGTCGATGGACCAGCCCTCGGCGGATCCCTCGTCTTCTGCGTTGTCGCTGACCCTGCGGATGTTCAAGTAGTTATTGTTCGCGCAGCCGAAGGAGCACTGGAGTACGAACATGTACGCCGTTGAAGGTTCAAGCTCGATTTGTTCGCGCGCCCAGAACCGGTTCATTTGGTTGTTCTTTTTGTCGCCGTACGAAAATCCAGTGAGCCTCGCGCCGCGGCTCCCGTCGTCGTTCACCGCGTGGAGGCCGGCGTTCAGCACGATGTATTTCTTGTCGACGCTGGTTCCGAACTTGACGTCGATGGAGTCAAGCCTGATGCCGAGTTGCGGTCCGGTTCGGAACACCTGGGCGGTGCCGTTGAGGTTTACGTTGATCGTGTCGTCATCGACGTCCCTGGCGTCCACGTTGGAAACCAGGGTCTGGATCTCGTCAGTCACCGGTTCCTGGGCGGCCACTTTTGGGGCGGCGCCCAGCGTGACGGTAAGCATGATGGCGATCGAGGTGAGCAGCGCAGTGGCCAGCAATGCGCCGGCGGCGATGGCACGCATGTGCGGGGTCCGGTCGAGGTGGGCTGGCAACGGCATGGAAGGCTCCGCTCGCGGCCAGGTGTGCCACCGACGTAACTGGCTGTGAACGAGTGATGCAGCCGCCACCGAGCCGTCGTTTTACGAACCGCCCAGCACGGGTCACCCTCTCGATCCCAACCAAACTCCGCCCTATAAGGCCGCGAAAGTATTGGGTGCAGAAAATGCTAGCCGGCCATGCCTGCAAAGCGTGTGAATGGGCAAATAACGGACGCAATGCCACTAGCCGGGTGGGCAAAATGCCGCTTGCCCGAACCCGCCGTCCGCGAGCGTCTGAGGGGTCAGCGGCTGCAGGTGAGAAAACCCCGCTTGCCATGTGCACAAAAGACTTTTCTGCACATGTACGGGCCGGAGGTTCACCTGCCCGGAGATGGAGACGTTTTCACAAGAACCTGGCGACAGGCGCCAGATGACGAAATGTCAGTGACCGCGCGGCCACTATGATGCGCGCGCTTTGCTCCGCTCGCCGGAGACCGCCCCGTCGGGGTTCACGTCAAGGTCCGACGCGTCTTCTGCTTGATGTACGTTCCCGCTGCCCATCCGAAAAACTGCAACGATCAGCGTGCCGCCAATCACGAAAGCCATGTAGGCGAACAGGGAAGTCGCGTGCCACAGGTACCCCAACTTCAGCAAATCCAGGGCTTCCTGCCTGGTGTACCCCAACTGCTCGTAATTGAGATCCCAGGACCACACCAGGTTGTGGTCGGGCAATACCATCGGGACGTTGGGCGCCAGGTAAATCGCCAGGACAGTCGCCATGCCCAGCACGGTTCCAACCACGGCCACGGTGAACACAGTGGACAAGACGAAGCGCCGGTCGCTTTCGCTGGGATTGATCATCGGATCGCGGATCACCAGCAAAACAACGAAGACCGCAGCCGTTATCAGCATAACCGCTGCCAATTGCATCCACACCCACGCGTTGGACAGCACGACCACCGTCACAAAGACGACGCCTGTCGGTGGCAACACTGCCCATGCCGCTCTCAGGTGGGCGCTGCGATTGCTCCGGGCGCCGGTATTATGCCATCTCCAGAGCAGGTGGAAAGCCAACCCGGCGGATGCCGAAAGCGTCAGGTTGAGCAGGAGGGCCAGCATGAAGACGATGGAGGTACCGCCCCACTCGACGATACTGTAGAAGTTGTAGTGGTCCAGGCCCAGCGGAGCGAAGTGCAAAAGTGGCGTCGTCAATAAGACGAACAACGTCACCCAGAAGAACTCCCGGAGCCCGGCTTCAGGATCCCCCAGCAGGAATCCTTGTCCAAGCGCCAGGCACACTGCCAAAGCTACGAAAGTGACCGGAACCCAGGCGAGGTCGCCGCCCAGAAATTCCATAATGAGTCCAAGGGCCGCGATGCCGACTGCCAGCGGCAGGAACCTCAATAGCAGGAACCTGAGCACATCGTTCCCAAATGCAAAAGGTCGCAGAATTGTTTCAGCCTGCTGCCGATCCGCACTGACAGAACTTGCCTCCGCCTCGTCGGCCTGCGCCCGTCGAACGCCCGGTGCGTCAGCCTTCCCGGTGGCCCGGCCAACAGCCGTGGCGTAGTCCGGCGCCAGACCGGACAGCAATATCAACCCTGCAACTTCATCGTCCGACAGTTCCAGGGCTTTCCCGAAAGTGCGAAACCGTTCCACGCTGGGAGAAGTTTGTCCGGTTTCCCATCTGGACACGGTCGCGTGGCTGTACCGCTCACCGTACTCTCCGTCCACGTCCACTTCGGCCATGAGACGGAGCAGGTCATCCTGGGTCAGCCCTCTACGACCATCGTTCCTTTGGAATGACTCCCGGTAGGCACGCATGAGGAATCCTGCTTGCGCGGCCCTGGGTTTCTGCGAATCACGATTGGCCATCGTAGGTACACTCGTAAGGAATTGATTGGTTAAGCATTGTCTACGATTGAGCGATCCAATGCGGTTTCGCCAATGCTCCAAGTTGTTTCGGCGTGAGTAAGATCGAAATAGACGGGCCAGAAGCCGCGCCAGAGAGACCATCATCCAGTCGGTGGCACGGTTGAGGCCCGGATGGACTACCCAATCCAGAATCCCCCATTCACTTTGATTGTGGCAATTGCCAAACGCCCCATTTGACAAGGGCGTTTGCCCCTGGCGATTGTGCGATGAAAAACACGACCTCCAAGTGCGTCTGCACTTGGGTGGAATCAATCCCCAACCCTTCGTCCCGGCGTATTGCTTGCAGGGACGTTGCGAACGTTGTTCAACCTCCTGGCCAACCGCGGATCTCGCACGTCGGGTATTTTTGCCCAGGTACTTTGGCCCTTTTGATCGCTGGCAAACGTACCTTGCGACCATGCCTGTCGCTGTATAGATTTGTCGGCAGTATCCCCACAGAACGCCCACCGGCTCCCATCCCGTAACACAACCAATCGCAGGATGTCGGCATACCGGATGTTGCTTGTATCGGAATGGAACACGGTCGTGAGGCGGGCCTCCCGGGTAGTCAACACTTTGCGGATGCGCAATATCACGTTGAACCAGTTCGATCCGGATGGGTTGAAGTACTTCACGACCGTCTCGGTTCGGGCACACTGGCTGATCTCTGTAATATGCTTGATCGAACTGGTGTATCGCCCACACTACGGAGCGATCAAATTTGCCGTCTATGCGGTGTTCATGGCGGCGCTGATCGGTTTTACCGCGTACCTTCACTACCGTCTGCGGTCCACTCGGCCAGTCACCTGGCACTGGCTGCTGGCGCTCTATGGGCTCGACATGCTGCTGGTCTCGGCCGGCACCGCGATCAGCGGCGGTTTCAGCCACGATTTCTTCTATCTGTTCTACTACCCGGCCATGGCCGCCTTCGCGGCGATGTTCACTTCGTTTCGGCTCAACATGCTCTGGGTGACGATGGTGTCCCTGGTCTATCTGGGCATGTCGCTGACGGTGGGTGAAGGCTTGGAGTTTGGAGATCGGGACGAAAAGACGCTGCTGGCGCGAGTGGCGGTCATGTATGCCGTCGTTGCCGCGGTGAACGCGGCTTCCCGGTTCGAACGCATCCGTTGGCAACAGTCGGTGGAGCGCGAGCGCGCCCTCGAGCGTGAGCGGGTCGAGGTGTCTCAGGCGATCCATGACACTGCCGCCCAGTCGGTTTTCCTGATCGGAATGGGTATCGACACTGCGAAGGAACTGGCTGGGGATGGGAACCCCGAGCTGATCGCCACGCTTGAAGCCACCTCCGGGCTGTCGCGGTCCACGATGTGGGAGCTGCGGCGTCCGATTGACATCGCGGGCATCTACGAGGGTCGGGAGTTGGGCCGGGCGCTTCGGTCCCACGTAAGGAGCTTCACCAACGTTACGTCGGTGGTGGCCGAGATGACGGAGACGGGAGTGGAGCCGCCTCTTCCCGTTGAGGTTAAGAGCAGTCTATTTTCAATCGCGCACAACGCGCTGACCAACGCGTTCCGCCATGCCGGGGCGAGCCGGGTATCGATCGGTCTGGAGTTCGGGGAACGGGACATTCGCCTGCGGGTGTCCGACGACGGGGCAGGGCTTCCCGATGATTACGCGGAGCGCGGCCACGGTTTCGCCAACATGCGCACGGCTGCGGAGCGGATGGGCGGCCGTCTCTCGGTTGAGCAGAAGGGAGAGATGGGCGGCGCGACTATAACCTGTCTGGCGCCCGTGGAACGGTAAGGGAAGGGGGACCGCAATGCGATCGCAGCAGCGAACCAGGGTGATGATCGTTGACGACCATTCCATATTGCGGGTTGGTCTTCAGCAGGTGCTCGAACAATCGGGCGAGTTTGAGGTGGTCGGTCAGGCGGCGGACGGGAATGAAGCGGTGAGGATAGCCGCCGAGGTGTCGCCGGACCTGGTGGTGATGGACGTGATGATGCCAAACAAGGACGGCGTGGCCGCGTGCCGGGAGATCATTGATTCCGCCCCCAATATCCGGGTGATCATGTTGACGGCCTCCACGGAAGAGGACGCCGTGGTGGATGCAGTGGCCGCTGGCTCAACCGGATACGTCCAGAAAGGGACGGACCGTGAACAATTCCTGGCGGCGGTTCGGGCCGTGGCGCGTGGCGAGCTTCGTCTGCCCGTCGACCTGGTGAAGAGGACCTTCGCGACCATCCGCGGCCGGGTTGGGACGGAAACTGCCGGCGAACTGACCATCAGGGAGCGCGAGATTCTGACGGCTTTCGCTACTGGCATGTCCTACGCCCAAATTGCGGAAGCCAGGGGGATCAAGCCGGTGACCGTCCGGAACGCGATCTATGGCATTCAGCAAAAGCTCGACGTGGGGACGATGCAGGGACTTGTGCTCTGGTCTGTGCGGAACGGACTGCTGGACCGGTACATGGACCGCGAGTGATCGACGGCGCCGGCGCCGCGAACGCCGGTCGCACCCGGTCCAGGACATAACCCGCCCCAGGGTAACTCCGGGTAATCCGCCGGAAACGCCGTGGGCGAGCCAACAGCTTGCCCCAATTCATCCCCAGCCTCAGAGGAATGAGGCTCGCACCATTGTCGGCGTTGCCGGCGCTATCGCCGCTGCTGCGTTCCGGTTCCGAGACGCATGCACTTGATGAGCATTCCGGTGTCCATCAGGTCTGAAGGCGCACGTGCGCGAGACGCAGGCAATGAGCACGTTGGCGTCCGTTTTGTGCGAACGCACACACTTTTCCCGTATCGCCCCGTAGCATGGACGTAGGCGGACCACGCTGTCGTGGCAAACCTCCCGACGCGGCGCCCGCTTGCATTTACGAACGCCTCCCACATAGGGGGGCTAAATGATAAAGAGGCCATCGATTTCAATATGAGAAGCGTGATCATAAATCAATAGACACCGGCATTCCGGTGTCGGCCCTCGCCCAACGCCCCTGATTTCGGGGCAACGCTGACGGTGCCAGACGGCCAGGCGGGTATACCCCCCGTGCTGGCGGCTCTTCCTCTGAGTTCCCTGTCCAGGCTCCGGCGTGCTGTACCGGCCCATGGGCGGCGCTGCACCATGCGGTATGCGCCGTTATCGCCGACACACTTCCCGCTTCACGGATGAGGGCCACCGATGGCGTACACGGCGCCACGGCGCGCCGAGGGGCCACCGTTTGAGCGCTGCCCAACCCCAATGGGTTGCCGGGAATACCAGAAAAAGCAAGGAGGTCACGACCGAATCACCACCGGTACCAACAACTGAATAGCAGCCATCGGAACCATAACTGAAAAACGGTTGGGGCGACCATAAATGCCCCAACACCAGGGGGAATATTGTGATAACGACCCTGAAGAATAAAACCAAACCGCCCCATGCCAAACTCGTCATAACACTCGTAACGCTCATCGGAATCGCGCTGCTCAGCATGATCCCGTTCGACACGGTCGACGCGTCGTACAACATACCTCGCATCGGGATCGACATCTCCGGACCGCTGGACACCGACAGCACGCCGGAAGGCGTCTGGTCGGACGGATCCACCATCTGGGTGGTGGACAATGCCAATGGGAAACTCGTCGCCTACAGCCTGTCTGACGGCGATCACCTGGCAGACAAGACCATTGAACTGCACAGCTCCAATGGCAAACCCCGGGGCATCTGGTCCGACAACGCCACAATCTGGGTGTCGGACTGGGATGACACCAAGCTCTACGCCTACGACCTCGATACCGGCAACCGTCTGGCGGATAAGGACATCGACCTGGCCGGCAGCAACGACGCTCCCCGGGGAATTACCGGCGACTACAACGCCATTTTGGTTGTAGACAAGGATGATTCCTACGTTTATGCGTACAGCCGATACGACGGCTCAAGGCGGCAGGACGTGGAATTCGACCTGCACGGGTCCAACGACCACCCCTGGGGTGTCTGGATAGGCGGCGGGTATGCCTGGGTCAGCGACCTCGACGACAACAGGCTGTACGCATACAACATGCACTCGGGCGATCACTCCTCAAAACGCGACGTGCGGTTGCAACGAGACAATCTGGATGCCCGGGGCATATGGTCCGACGGCGAGACCATGTGGGTTGTGGACCAAGAGGACCAATATCTCTATGGCATCTATTACAGGCACTTCCGGCACACCGATGACGAAATAGACGTCAGCGCAGCGGATACTCCACGCGGCATCTGGACCGACGGGTCGACCATGTGGGTTGTGGATGGCGACGCGAGCCCCAACAGAAAGCTGCTGGCATACCGGCTGTCCGATGGCTCCCGGCAGAGCGGGAAAGACACCGTCCTGAACTCCGAAAACGATGACCCGAAGGGCATCTGGTCAGACGGCACCCACGTTTGGGTCTCCGACGGCGATGTTCACAAACTCTTCGCATACGAATTGGGCGACGATAGCGGCGACATCTTTTCCGCCAAACAAATTGAAACCTCGTCCTCCCTCAACAATCCCAAGGGCATATGGTCGGATGGCGACGTCATGTGGATCACCCGCCCTGGCACAGCCAGGCTGTACGCCTACTCCATGACCTACCTCGACCAGCGATTCCAGTGGGATATCAAACTGGACCCGGAAAACACGGACGCCGGCGGGATATGGTCGGACGGCGAGACCATGTGGGTGCTGGACACCGTGGACGCGCACGTTTACGCGTACGAGCTCAAATACAGCGACTCGGACTACAGCCATGTTCAAATTTACCGCAAGCAATCAGCAGAATTCCGGCCGTCGCCGCATAACAATCGCTTCGGCGCCGGATTCACCGGCCACGGTCTGCGCTTCTGGGTGACTGACGCTGACGACGACCTGCTGTACGCCTACGGACGGCCCAATGCGCCCGCTGCCTTCCGGACTTCGACCACCGAACTGCAGGTTCATCACACCATCGCCGGCGAAAGCTATGTGGGCACCGTCCCCGCCGCCACGGATGCTGACGGCGACAGCCTGACCTACGGCATCGGTGGCTCGGACGTCGGCAAGTTCACCCTGGACCGGGAAACGCGCAAGGTATACACCGCAGCGGGATCGCCCGGCTTTCAAAGGGGCGACAGATACTCGATCATCGTGCAGGTTTCCGATGACAAGAGCCGCCTGGACGGCGTTGATTATGGTCCTGATGATGTGATCGGTATCACCGTCAAGGTGTTGGAAAACTCTAACCCCGTGATCTCGACACCACACATGACGCTGTTCACCATCGACGAAAATGTCCCGGGGGGAACCGTCATCGGCCGGATCGAAGCCTCGGACCCGGATGGAGACCCGCTGGACTACTCGGTCAGGTTCGACGGTTACAGCCTTCACAACAAGCCGTTCAAAATGGACGGTGACCAGCTCAAAATCAAACGCGCGGGATGGCTCGACTACGAGTATTTCCACAACTATCCGCTCGTGGTGTTCGTGAGTGACGGCAAGGACGACAACGGCGACCCTGACGAAGAGGTTGATGACCGGGTCCACTTCACGGTGAAGGTGAACAACGTCAATGAGCCCGGGTATATCACCCTGAACCATGCCCAACCCGATGTGGGCACGGAGATCGTGGCGAGCCTTCGCGATCCGGACGGCATTTACGTGTCCGGCGTCACCGAGGTCGCATGGGTGGTGGAGAAAAGCGCCAACGCCAGTTCAGGGCCGTGGACGGAGTTAACCAGCGCGATTACCACAACCCATTTGCTCGGGTACACGCCAGTCGCGGCCGATGCCGACCATTATCTGAGGTTCACCGCCACCTACAAGGACCGCCAGGACGGCAGCGTCGACCGGGTCGTCAACCTGGTCTCGGAAAACGGGGTTTCCAACGTGGTCGCAACCAACGCAGCGCCCACCTTCGACGATGGAGCATCAGCGACGCGAGACGTGGCTGAGGATGCGACGGGCGGCGCCGCCATCGGGGCCACGGTTTCCGCATCAGACTCCGACACCGGGGACACCCTGACCTACGGTCTGATTGGCGATGACGCCGGTTCGTTCAGCATTGACGACAGCACCGGCCAGATATCGCTGGGCAGCGACACGGTTCTGGACCACGAGGCCAGGAGCTCATATTCCGTCACGGTGCAGGTTCGCGACAGCAAGGACGCGGACGACAATGCGGACACGGCGTGGGACGCGTACATCGCCGTCACGGTGAACGTGACCAACGTGGATGAAGAAGGCATCGTGGATTTGACCATGACCGCGCCGGAGGAAAACGTCGCCCTTTCCGCCACGATTACCGACCCGGATGGCGACGTCTCCAACCTCTCCTGGCAGTGGCAGCGGGCCGACAGCGTTTCGTGCAACACCTCATGGACCGCCATCACCGGCGCGAACTCGGATCATTACACTCCCGCCGCCGCCGACGTTGGCAAGTACCTGAGAGCTCAGGTGTCCTACGACGACGGTGCGGGGACCGGCAAACGGGCAGCCAGCGCAGCCACCGCAGCGGTGATGCAGGCCTTCAACGGGTCACCGGAATTCGACGAAGGCGCAACCGCAAAACGCTCGGTGGATGAAGGCGCCTCCGTCGGCGCGCCGGTGGGCGCGGCGGTAACGGCCACCGACCCCGATGGGGACGACCTGACCTATTCCATCGCTGATGGAGCGGGTTCCAACCTGTTCTCCGTTGACCAGACCACCGGCGAAATCATGGTGACGGCGAGTCATTTGCTGGATTACGAGTCAAATCCCTCTTTCGCTCTGACGGTGCAGGTATCCGACAACAAGGATGCCTTCCACAGCGCAGATGATGTAATTGACGACACCATTGCGGTAACTGTCAACCTGGTCAACGTTGATGAACCGGGCGTCGTGAGGCTCGATGCGACCCAACCGGAGGTCGGATCGGAGATGACGGCATCACTGGATGACCCGGACGGGAGCCTGTCAGCCGTGCTGTGGCAATGGTCCAGGTCGGAGGACGGCGCCACCAACTGGGAGGACATCGCCGGCGCATCCACGAGCAGCTATACGCCGAATGCCGACGACGAAGGTATGTACCTGCGCGCGGAGGCGAATTACACGGACGGGGAGGGTTCCGGTAAGAGCGCAGGCGCCACCACATCCCAGCCGGTACCGGCGAGCGGGAACGACGGCGAGGTTGATTCGACGAACACCGAAAGCCCAAGCGGGACCCAAGACAGCGAGCCATCGACCCTGCCGAACTTCTACGAAGCCTGTCTCCAGGACAAGGCGGCCGGCCTGGTGGTCGATTGCGGCACGAACGAGTTCGCGTCCTTCCGCATTTCGGCGGACGGCAGTTACACCATCAGCTGGGCCGAATGGGACGCCGCGCACCCGGCCGTCACTGGCTACGACATCGGTCTGAACGAGTTCATTTATGCGTTCTACTACCTGGACGGCGAGTCACAGAATTCCACCGAGTTGGCTGATGTCTACCAGAGTTGTGAGTTCGTCGACGACCGGTGGAACTGCCAGGGCACCCTGGATAGCAACATCTGGGAGCACATGGACGGTACGCCTTCCGAGGGCCGCATGTTGGCCGAGGGAGTGGACCTGACCGAGTGGACATCCGCGCTGGAAGCGCCGGGACGCCGGGTGTCAAACCCGACTTTCTACCGCTGGAGCGGCGACGCAACCGACCCCGACAACGAACCCACGCCGGTTACCTACCGGGTGGAAAAAGTTGAAATGGATCTCTACCAATTTCAACCCCAGGGCGTGTCCGGCGAGAGAGGAGCAGCGTTGGTGCACGGGGCCAACGGGTTCGACTAGCGCCAGTAGCGACAAGAGCCATTCCGTGGAATACCGCAGGTCCCAAGCCGAAACCAATCTTGGGGCCTGCGTCGCGACCCGCGATTTGGCATCGGGCATCAGACACGACGACTTACGCAGGAGGTGCATAGATCCTCGATCCCCGGACGCTCCATAAACGCTTCCGGATCAGTTCCATAACCACGTTCGTTCCTCGAAAACCCATAAATATCTACGCATCCGGCTCCGGCATATTCGAGAGCCGGGCAAACACGGAGTGAACTGCAATGCTGTTCATAAAGCCATTCTCGAAACCGTATCGATTCACCATCGCCATAACAATCACATCGCTCATCATCGTCATCTTCCTGCTTGCCGGCCACGACACGGCGTACGGGTCCGTGCCCAGACCGGACCGGGGATTCGACCTCGCCGCAGGTCTCGACAAGCCTGAAGGCGCCTGGTCCAACAACAACACCATCTGGGTGGTGTCGGAAGATGACGACAAGCTGTACGCGTACAGCCTCGCCACCGGCGCGCGCCTCGAGGACCAAGACATTGCGCTGGGAAGCGGCAACGATGATCCGCAGGGTATTGTGGCGCGCGATTCCATCATGTTCGTCGCTGACTGGGACGACACGAAGCTCTATGCGTACCATCTCAGCGACGGACGCCGCCTGCCCAACCGTGATATCAACCTGGCCGACGCCAACGACGCGCCCCGGGGAATATCGATCATGTACGGGAACATCATAGTCGTGGACAAGGACGACAAGAAGGTTTACGCGTATCGACAAAGCGACGGTGCGCGCCAGCGGAACCGGGAGTTCGACCTTGCCGACAACAATGACCATCCCTGGGGCATGTGGACCACCAACTACACTCTCTGGGTAGCCGATGCCAACGACGACATGGCCTACGCGTACGTACAACCATCTGCAGGGGGTTTATTTGTTGCTGGGCCGCTCCATCCCGCGCCATCTCAGAACCTGCGCCTGCCGCTGGGGAACAAGGATGCGCGGGGGATCGCGGGCAAACTCTCGGGCGAGACCATGTGGATCGTGGATGCCAAGGACAAGCACGTCTACGCCATGTACGCCCAGGGGTTCCGCCGCTCGGCGTCCGATATCGACATCAGCGAAGTGGATACTCCCCGGGGTATCTGGACGGACGGGACCACGATGTACGTCGCGGACGCGGGCTCCGCGGGCAACCCGACCCTGCGCGCCTACGACGCGGGCGACGGGTCGCGGGATACCTCCAAAGACATCACGCTTAACGATTCATCACTTGATCCCGTGTCCATCTGGTCGGATGGAACTGAACTCTGGGTAACCGGGTCTGCCAGTCAAACCCTGAAGGTTTTTAATCTGGCGACTGGAGAACCCATCTCGCGGGATTTTCCGATCGTACTGGCTGCCGACATTGAAGACCCGATCGGCGTCTGGTCCGACGGGGCCACCATGTGGATCGCCGACTCGGACGACCTTAAAGTCTATGCCTACAATTTCCTCACTGGGCTGCGGGAAGCCGGCAGAGATTTCGATCTTGATCCCGGAAATGAGGACCCGGCACAAATCTGGTCGGACGGCGGGAACCTGTGGGTCCTGGACACCAAGGACAAGCACGCTTATGCCTACGATCTCGCGACGGGAAGTCGCAATGAAGAGGTGGAATTCAGGCCGGCCCCGGCGAACGACGAATTCAGCGGGGGCATGGCGGGCCACCGGAGGCTCATCTGGGTGGTGGACACCGACCGGGACAAGCTGTTCGCCTACCGCAAGGTGAACGCTCCGCCCGAGTTCAGCAGCGCCTTCGTCAACTTCGAGGTCCACCACTCAATCGCCGGCGGCAGCCTGATTGGAACGCCACCCGAGGCGACCGACCTGGACGGCGACACCCTCACCTACTCCATTGAAGGACAGGACTCGCATCACTTTACCGTGGACGCCCAGACCGGCGCGCTGCATACCGCGAACCACGCCAGGTTCAACGGGGGCGACGAGTTCCACGTCGCCATTACCGTCAAAGATAGCAAGCGGGGACTCAATCACACCGACAACCGCGTGGACGACACGCTGATAGCCAACGTCCGGGTGCGGCACAACGCTGACCCCGCGTTCACGACCGCCAGCGGATCGACGTTCGCGGTGAACGAGGACGTCACGAATGCCGACGTCATCGCCCAACTCGGGGTTGAGGACCTGGATGCCGACCCGCTGATCTACGACCTGAGCTTGAGCCCGCGCAACCCGTTCACCATCACCGATGGGGCGATCAAACTCCAGCCCGGAAAAAGCCTGGACTACGAGAGGAAGACAACCTACGACCTGACCATCCGCGTGTCGGACAACCTGGACCTGGACGACAATGCGGACACTTCGTGGGACGACCAGATCGACGTGACGATACAGGTCGACAACGTAGCGGAGGCGAGCGAAATCACGGTGAGCAGCTCGCAGCCCGTGGTCGGAGAGGCCATAACCGGCACGCTCGCGGAGCCGGACGGCGTCGACTTCGGGAACAGCCGGCAAATCAACTGGCAGGTGGGACGGAACGCCGATCCCAACGCCATCACCTGGGAAGCCGTCGTCAACAGCAACCGCAACACGGAGCTTGTGGAGTACACGCCGGTGGCGGACGACGTGGGGCAATACCTGCGGTTCCGGGCCAGCTACTGGGATAACCACGACTCCGAAAACCTTCAGGTCACCACCGTCGTCACCGCCAACCCCGTCCTTGCTGAGCCGCCAACCAACCGGGCGCCAGCCTTCGACGATGGTTCCTCCGCGTCCCGTTCGGTCGCCGAGGATGCGACGGGAGGCAGCAACATTGGTGACCCCATCACCGCCACCGATCCCGAGAGCGACTCCCTGACCTACGGTATCACCGGCGCGGAGGCGGGCTATTTCCAGGTTGACGCGTCCACCGGTCAGATCAGCGTGGGCGCGAACGTGGAATTGGACTTTGAGGACAAGGCCTCCTACGAATTCCGAATGCGGGTGCATGACGGCAAGGACACCGGCGGCAACGCGGAATCGGAAATCTCCTGGGACTCGTTCATCAACGTGACCGTGAGGATAACCAACGCGGAGGAGCCGGGAACCGTCGCCATGGATTCTGAGTCTCCGAAGGAAGGGCATACGCTGACCGCGCGTCTGGACGACCCGGACGGATCGGTGACCAACCTGATGTGGCAGTGGGAGCGTGCCGACAGCAACCCGTCGAACAACTGGGCCGAGATCGCCGACGCCACGACCGCGAGGTACACCCCTGTCGGCGCCGATGTCGGCAAGTTCCTGCGGGTGGTCGCCTCCTACGACGATGTGCTGGGCGCTGGGCGTACGGCTGAACACACCGCCGCCAGCCCTGTGCTGGATCGCGATGCCAACGCGCCGCCCGAATTCTATGAGGGAGACAGCGCCACCCGGTCTCTGAGCGAGGATGCAACCACCGCAACCTGGGTGGGCGCCGCCGTCGCAGCCAATGACCCGGAAGGAAACTTCCTCACCTACTCGTTGGCCACAGGGCCGGACTCGAACCAGTTCCTGCTGGACACTACCGACGGACGGTTGTTGGTGGTGGACGGGGCCGTTCTGGACTACGAAACCCGGCCATCCCTCGAGGTGGTGTTGCGGGTATCCGACCTCAAGGACGCCAACCACAACTTCGATAGGTCCGTTGACGACTCCATCACGGTTACCATCAACCTGCTCAACGTGGACGAGGAGGGACTGGTGGACCTGTCATCCACGGAACCATCGGAGAGCCAGGCGCTCACGGCCACCCTGACCGACCCGGACGGAAGCCTGAGCGACATCACTTGGCAATGGGCCCGCGGTTCCATCGAGGAAAGCGAATGGACGGATATTACGGGCGCCACTTCCAGCACCTACACGCCGGTGTCGGACGACGGTGGAATGTTCCTGCGGGCCACGGCGTCCTATACCGACGGCGAGGGTTCGGGCAAATCAGCTTCGAAGGTGTCATCCAACACAGTGCAAACGCTTGCCGGCGTCGACACGACCCTGAAGTCGCTCAGATTCAACAAGATCCCGTTCCGGTTGAACGGCGCTACGCTGGAATACACCATCGGCGTGCCCAATTCGATTTCTCAAATCAAGGTGAAAACGGCCGCCTCTGCTGAGGCAGGGGTGACGGTCGCGATTTCACCTGCCGACAGCAGTGACAGCAAGCCAGGGCACCAGGTCAACCTGTCGGAAGGCGATAACGAGATCAACATTACCGTCTCCGATGACAACGGCGATGCGTCCACAGAGTACGTGATAGCGATCGACCGGCGCGGTTCGTCGGAAACCCTTTCGGCTAGTTGCAACAGCGACTTGTCGGCGTTCCTCGCGTCCCATTGCGGCGCCGGTGATTTCGCCGACTACCGGGTGGAACTGGATGGCAGTTACACCATCGACTGGAGCGACTGGGCTTCCGAGCATCCTGGCGTTAACGCTTATTCGGTCAGCTTGGAACAGTTCATGTACCGGACTTATCACAGGCGCAACGGCGGGGCCAGCGTCTCCCGGTTGGACAACAAATACGAAACTTGCGAGTCATCCGACGGGCTGTGGAACTGTCAGGATCCGTTGGTCCACGTCCATCATGCGGACGGTTCCGGCGAGCCAACAGCTACACGCACGCTGTCGACGAACCTCAAGCGCACCCAGTGGAGTTCCGCCCTGGAATCGCTGGGTTCCATATCGGGCGAGCAAACGCTCTTCCGGTGGAATGGAGACGCGGAGACCCAACCGACAACGGTGACCTACAATGTCAAAGACGTGGAGGTGGACCGCTACACGTTCACGCCAAAATCCGGCGGCTCAGCGCGGGACGCGCACACTGTCACGATTGCCGGCGTGGCGTCCTTCAACTCAGAATCCGGGACGCAGCGATAACGTCGCGGATGCCGGCCTGTGCGGGTGCTCTTGAGAGGTTCAAGCAGCGCCTGCGCAGGCGCGGCGGACAGGATCAACGGCGGCAAGCAAACAATCCGTTTGAAATGTTGGCGGACCACCGGGTCCCAAGCAGAGCATAGTTGCAGGGGAAACGGGCCTTGCCGCCGTCGACGCACATACGGCTGGACAGCATTCCCGGCCACTGGCTAACCGAAATCACGCAGTGCCAAGTCGGTGCAGTTACCGTTTAATGCGGAGGGAGGGTGCAGAGAATCAGATACCAGACCCAACCGAGGCGGGTAAGATCCCTGCGTCTGGTGTGACGTAAACCGGGTGGCAAGAAAGAGGGCCACCGCGTCATCCATATCGGAACAACTACAAACCCGGTGAGGCAGGGTTGCAATTTCCGCCGCACGGGTTTGTAACCCAGGCTGTTACCTGTCCGCCATTGGCAGCGAAATCCTTGGCGGAAAGCCCTCAATCGACGCAACATCCAGTTCGCTTGCCGGAGCAAACTGTCCTTTGGGATTCTCAACAGGGTTCAGATCGACCGTATCGAAATCCATCTCGGCCGCGATTCCGCCAAGGTGACGGACGGACGAGATACTCAGTTGAGGTTGAAACGAGCGGCGGGTATCGATCCCAGGGCTGGCTCGTCCGGCAGCGGCCAGGTCCGTTGCAATGTGTTCTGGCTGGTGTCGAAAGGCGGTCGCGGTTCCGGTTGAGGAGCACGAACGGGACCGTAGAGCAGGTCGGCCGACGCGGTCATGGTCGCGGCGTCGGCGTTGGAACGGTTGACGACAATCCCCTTTTCCAGCGAGGCCACCGGGACGCCGTCGCGGAACACGATCCGGTTGCCCGGCTGGGACGGCACTCGTTCTCCGGGCGTTACGATGCCCACCAGATTCAGCGGATCGCAAGCGGAAACTACTTCCAGAGTGCCGTTGGCGGGGGCGCGGTGCGCATCACGCAGGGCCGTGACGGCGTCGGTCAGCGCGAATTGCTCACCGACGAAACCGGACACGAACCGGCCGCCTCTGATCTCGCCCCTGGCTTCCAGACGGCGGTACACCCGCACCAGATCCCGCCAGCGGGGAGCCATCCTTTCCCTGGCCATCAGCTCAGGAAAAACCACGCCGTAGCGATGGAGCAGTTGCATGGCTTTGGCTTCCAGCGGGTCTTTCGCGGGGTCGAGGGTCTCCAGCAAGGACCACCGGCCTGCGCTGACCTGCCGTTGCGAACGGGGCCGGTGGGACGATGGAGGCTGGCTGCCCTTCGTGTGGGTCTGCCGGGGATCTGATTCAGGCTTGCCATTGCGGCGACCGCGCTTTCGGTCTGGCCGGCCCCGGCTGGGTTTTGCGCCGATCCGGGCGCGGAGCGGGACAATACTGTCAGACGTCACCAGACCGTTGGCTGCCAGCATCCACAGGGCTTCCTCCACATCGGACGGCAGGCGCCGCGTACGGGTGATCAGGTCGCTCTGGAAACAGGCGCCCCGGGTGGACAGGATCTCCAGGATCTCCGCGGGCGCTCCTCTCAGGCTGTCGACATTCTCGAGAGCTGTGTCCAAAAGCCAGTCCAGGGACTCGCGCAGGGACAAGGTGATGCTGGAGGCGCGGGTCAAGGGAGCGGCCCTCGGACCAGTACCGGAGTTTGATGCGCCGTTATTCCCACGGGACAAACGTCCCCAGACGACTTCCCCGCCGGTGCACAGGCGGTCCAGCAGTTCCGGTTCATAGTCTGAGACCCGCCTTGCCAGCACCTCCGGCTCCCACGCGGCGGCCGCGGTCTCGAACCCCTGGAGTTTGTCGATGACGTCGAGCACTCCGCCATCGCCGGCGGTTTGCCAACCGGTGGCCGCATGCTGCCATTGAAACAGGAAGCGCATGAAGGACGATTGCGCAACCGGCTCGATTTCACGCCGCAGTCGGCCTACGGTGGCGCGGTGAATGCGGGCGAGAATACGGCGGTCACAGAACTCCTCTTCGTCAACCCCGTGGCGGAAACTGCCCCGCAGAACCAGCCCCTCGTTTTCCAGCCCAGCGGTCGCGCGATCGACGTCAGATATGGACAGGCAAAGCAGCCCCGCCATCTCGCTGCCGGTAAATGGGCCGGAGCACTCAGCCCAACCCCTGAGCAGGTGCAATACTGCATCCTCACGCTCGATCTCATCGCTGCCACGCGGGAGGGATGGGGGCAGCAGGCTGATCTTTCCTTCCAGCACGGCATCCGGATAGGCGGTGGATACGAGAGAGGCGTGCTCCGCGGCCAGCCAGAGGGTCGCGCCATCCGATAGGACGATCCGCAGCGCTCGCCCCGCCCGGGCCAGGTCTTCCAGCCATCCAATGAGCATCTCTCGTGACGCCATCTCGGTGCGCAATGCCAGTTCATCCGGTGGAGCCACGCCCAGGGTCAGCAGGGCGTCGTGCAGTTCGTCGGCGTCGCGGATGGCCGGCCAGGCATAGGCCGACTCTTCTCTGATGGCCTCCGGGTCCAGCGCGGACAGGTCCCGGGCGTCTTCGGGGAGAGCGCGGCGCAGGGAGACGGCCCGGGCTCGCCGCTCCTCCAACGGCGCATCGTCCAGAAAGGCATAGGGCATGGCGTTGAGAATCTGGTGGGCGAACACCGAAGGCTGCACCGTGTCCTTGGCGAACACCTCGATTTCCCCGGCGCGGATGGATGCCAGGACGCTCTTCAGACCTTCGAGGTTCATGGCCTCGGTGAGGCAATCGCGGGTGGTCTCGAACACCAACGGATGGTCCGGCGGCTCGATGTCCCCGGGCTCCGCGTTGTCCTGGCACTGCACCTGGGCCGGGAATACGGCAGCCAGCAAGTCGTCGGAGCGCATCCTTTGCAGAGGAGCCGGCACCTTCTTGCCACCGGTGTGCCGCAGCAGGGCCAGAAAACGGGAGGCGTTCCAACGCCAACGCGTCCCGTACAAGGGAGCCTGGAACACCGCCTGGGTCAGCACCTCGTCCACCGTGTTGGGCGAAAGGTAGTTGAACACGTCGCCCAGGGGGAAGGCCATGCTGGGTCCCAGGGAAAAATTCAACCCGTCGTCGGTGGCAGTGGCCTGGAGCTCGAAGTCGAAAGCGCGGCAGATGCGCTTCCGCAGGGCCATGCCCCAGGCCCGGTTGATCGCCGCGCCGAAGGGGGCGTGGATCACCAGTTGCATCCCACCACTCTCGTCGAAAAACCGCTCGGCGACCACCTTGTTGGCGGTGGGCACCACGCCCAGCACCCGCTTGCCTTCTACCAGATAGGCCACCAGCTGGCGGGCGACCTCTGGCGACACACCGGCTTCGGACACCAGCCACGCCTCGGCGCTCGTCGGACTGTCCAGCAGCCGGTCGATGCCGTCCCGGAGCTGCGTGATCTTGTCGGAGAGTTCCCAGGTGCGGCCGGGGGCTTCGCCCAGCCAGAAGGGGATGGTCGGCAAATTGCCCTGGGCGTCCTCGACCCGAACCCGTCCGCTTTCCACGCGGCGGACTTTCCAGGGCGTGTTGCCCAGCAGGAAGATGTCGCCGGCCATGCTCTCGATGGCGAAGTCCTCGTTGACGGTGCCTACGAAAGTTCCCTCCGGATCGGCCACCACGTCGTAATCCGCGTTGTCGGGAATGGCACCGCCGCTGGTCAGGGCAGCGATGCGGGCTCCCCGGCGTCCCTTCAACTGGTGGTTGATGCCGTCCCGATGCAGGTGGGCGCCATTTCGTCCCAAACGTGGAGCGAAACCCTGCGAAAGGGACCCTACAACCTGATCGAACCGGTCGCGGGGCAACTCCCGGTATGGATAGGCCCTTCGGCACAGCTCGAACAGCGCATCCTCGTCCCAGTCTTCCGAGGCACAGGCTGCCACCATCTGCTGCGCCATCACGTCCAATGGCCAGGACGGGATGACGAAGGTGTCCAGGTTGCCCCGCAGCAGCGCGCGGGACAGCGCAGCGCACTCCAGCATTTCGTCCCGGGTGAGGGGGAACAGCTTGCCTTTCGGCACTCCACCGACGGTGTGCCCAGACCGGCCCACCCGCTGCACCAGCAATCCGATGGAACGCGGGGAGCCAATCTGGCAGACGAGGTCGATCTCGCCGATGTCGATGCCAAGCTCCAGCGAGGCGGTGGCGACACAGACCTTGACCTGCCCGTTTTTCAACTTTTGCTCGGCGTCCCACCGGGTTGCCCGAGACAGGCTGCCGTGGTGGGCTACCACCGCTTCCTCGCCCAGGCGCGCCGAAAGCTGGTGAGACACCCGTTCCACCAGCCGGCGGGTGTTGACGAAGACCAGGGTGATGGCATGGTTCTCGGTCAGTCCGGCGATGGCATCCAGCGTCTCGCCCCAGATTTCGTGGGTGGCAATGGGACCAAGTTCCTGCTGCGGAAGCTCCACGGACAGATCAAGCTTCCGCCGACTGCCCGTGTCCACGACCACGCAATCCGGATTGCCGTCGGCATCGATGTGCCGGTTGCCCACCAGGAAGCGGGCCATCTCCGACAGGGGCCGCTGGGTAGCCGACAAACCGATGCGGGTGATGGGCTCTTCGGAAAGCTGGCACAGTCGCTCCACCGACAGGGCCAGGTGGGCGCCGCGCTTGTCGTCGGCCACGGCGTGGATCTCGTCCAGGATCAGCGTATGGACGTGCTTCAACCCTCGCCGCCCGCTCTCCGAGGTCAGCAGGATGTACAGCGACTCGGGTGTGGTGATGAGGATGTGCGGCGGCCGCTTGGCCAGCTTCTGGCGTTCCGACGCCGGGGTGTCCCCGGTGCGCACCGCCGTGGTGATCTGCGGTATGGGAGCGCCGGTCTCCTCGGCCAGCGCTGCTATCTCTGCGAGCGGAGTGGCCAGGTTTTTCTGGATGTCGTTGGACAGCGCTTTCAGGGGGGAGACGTAGACCACCTGCGTCCCATCCGGCAGCCCCGCATCCATGCCCTGCCGCACCAGTTGATCGATGCAGGTCAGGAAGGCGGTGAGGGTCTTGCCAGACCCGGTGGGAGCAGCTATGAGCGTGTGCTGCCCCCGGGCGATGGCTGGCCAACCGGCAGCCTGGGCCTCCGTGGGTGCATCGAACCGGCTGCGGAACCAGCGTTGAATGACGGGATGGAACGTGGACAGCGGCATGGACAGATTTTAACACAGCGACGGCGGAGCGCATCCCTCGAATGTCAGCAACGGCGGGTCACCGGGCGGCTGCCGCCAGCGGGTGCGACCCATCACAGAGCGAATCTGGTCGCGCATTGTACGGCGCAGGAGCCGAAACCGTCTGACCCGGCTTGGCCGCCACGTTCACCAATCATCGTCGTATGGCGAGAATACCAAGAGTGAACCAGACTCGGACTATGGTCTCTTGAAAGGTTTTCACCTTGGTCTGCCGAATGTCGTCATCGCCATCGCGTGCGTGCGTCGGAAGTTTGGGTGATTCCGGTATCAGGTCTGGTCATGCGAACCTGTAAACCGCTCAACAACCTCCCCAGTGGGGGCCGAATATTCGCGAAATACCGCCTCATTTCAAGAACGTCAGTTAAATGCAAGAAAAGTAAAATATCCCCGTAAGGTCAGGTGTTACGGAATGTTACGGCTGCGGATCCATGGCACGTCAAAAGTGGTATCTACGACCCCGACCATAGTCGAGGCTCGAACGGCTGACCAGTGGGGATGCTGAAGTGATGGTCATCAAATCTATGCGGTTCAATATTCCGCTGTTCATAGCTATCGGGGTGGCCTGCGCTCTATCCCTGCTGGTGCACGCCGATACCAGCCACGGCGCCAACCTCCCGGATTGCCCATCCGATTGGCCGGTGGTGGAGAGCGACGATACCGTCCTGGAAACCGACTACGGCGGCGGCTCGTTTGAGGGGTTCCATACTGATTCCGACGGCGCCAAGTGGTACATCATCCGCAGCGTCGACGACAACGGCTACTCCCTGGTTCGGGCTTATCCCGCCTCCGACCAGCACGAAGCTGGCTACGTGACCGACCAGCCCAGCAAGGTCTGCTACCTCATCGTGAGGGGACCAGACGAATCGGAAGACCGGGACCCTCCCACGCAGATTGATTTCCCCAACGAGTCCGAGCCCGACACCTCCAACACCGCCAACTCGGGATCGTCCCAAACCGGCACGCGCGGCACGCCGGGCACGGGCGGTACCGGTGGTGGAGGAACGGGCGGCACAGGGGGCGGAGGTACTGGGGGCGGAGGTACCGGGGGCGGAGGCAGTGGCGGCGGAAACTGGCACGGCTCCGGTCAATACCCCGGCTGCGGAAATGCGAACATGGGCAGCTCTGGAACTCCGGCTGCCCCCGCTGCTCCCACACTCACCGGTACCGTGGTGGCGACCTCGATCGGCGTCACGTGGACCGCTCCTGCCGACAATGGCAACCCGATCCTGCACTACGCCATCATGTACACCGCGCAAGGCGGCGACAGCGCCAAAGTCAGCGCCGGCGGCGACAGCGAGATCGTGACCGGGCTGAGCCTGGGAACCACATACGAGGTCCGCGTCTCGGCGTGTAACTCGGTGGGATTCGGCCACTGGTCAGACGGCGCTACCATTACCACTTCAAGCACTTCCGGTAGCGGTGGCGCCGGCGTCACCGTGGGCACCACCACCAACGACGGATGCGGTATTGCCGGGCGGGGCACCGACGGCACTCCAGCCGCGCCGGCTCAGCCCACCGTCGAGCGGCGAATGGATGCCACGGCATTCGTAGGATGGGTCGCTCCCGACAACGGAGGTTCGCCAATCCTCGACTATGCCATCAGATACACCGCATCTGGGGAGACCGGTACCGAAGTATCAGGGAACGGCGTCAGCGAGATCATCACCGGATTGACCGCAGGCACGGAGTACCTGGTCCAGGTGGCCGCGTGCAACGCCGCCGGTTGGGGCGACTGGTCGCCGGCGACTATCCTGTCCGGCACTGTCGCCTCATCCAACAACGGCAACAACGGCAACAACGGCAACAACGGCAACAACGGCAACAACGGCAACAACGGCAACAACGGCAACAACGGCAACAACGGCAACAACGGCAACAACGGCAACAACGGCAACAACGGCAACAACGGCAACAACGGCAACAACGGCAACAACGGCAACAACGGCAACAACGGCAACAACGGCAACAACGGCAACAACGGCAACAACGGCAACAACGGCAACAACGGCAACAACGGCAACAACGGCAACAACGGCAACAACGGCAACAACGGCAACAACGGCAACAACGGCAACAACGGCAACAACGGCAACAACGGCAACAACGGCAACAACGGCAACAACGGCAACAACGGCAACAACGGCGGCATAACCGCTTGCGGAGACGCAGCGCCGGGCAGCACCGGGACGCCGGACGCCCCCGCAGCGCCAGCGCTCACGACGCAGACCACCTCGATCGGCGTTACTTGGATCGCTCCCAACGACGGCGGATCGACTATTCTCCGCTACGCTATTCACTACTTCCCGGACGGAGGGTCCAGCAGTTGGACCACATCTGACTCCACCAGCGCGGATATCACGGGCCTGACTGCCGGCACTCAATACCACGTGCGCGTCGCCGCGTGTAACGCCACCGGCTACAGCGACTGGTCGCCCACCGCGTCGACTCCAGCCAGCACCAACAACAACGGCACCAACAACAACGGCAACGGCAGCAACGGCAACGGCAACGGCAGCAACGGCAACAGCAACAACGGCAACAGCAACAGCAACAACGGCAACAGCAACAACGGCAACAGCAACAGCAACAACGGCAACGGCAACAACGGCAACAACGGCAACGGCAACAGCAACAGCAACAACGGCAACGGCAACAGCAACAATGGCAACAACGGGAACAATGACAACGGCGGCAGCACCGTTACGGTGATCAGCGAGTGCGGCGCTTCCGAACGTGGCGCTTCCGGAACGCCCGACCGGCCCGCGGCTCCCACTCTGATAGTCACTCAGGACAACACACGGGTCGGCGTCGAGTGGGTTGCGCCTGCGGACAACGGCTCAGAGATCATCGGTTACTCGATCATGTACGTGCCGACTGGCGGGACCCGCGAGCTGGTCAATGCCGGTGGCTCGAGCGCGATCCTCCAGGGCCTGACCGCCAACACCGTTTATGAAATCAGGGTTTCCGCGTGCAATGAGGTCGGCTCCAGCAATTGGTCGCAGGGTGCGACCATCACAACCCAAAACACTGGCGGTACTCCGGGCACCAACAGCGTCGGCAACACCAACAATGCGTGGTGCGGCGTCGCCGCGGCGGGAAGTACCGGATCACCCGGCACGCCCAACCCGCCGACCCAAATCAGCAAAACCGACACTTCGATAACCGTGTCGTGGACGGCCCCGTCGTCCAACGGTGGGTCGGTTATCAAGATGTACGCGGTCCAGTGGACGCACAATGGCGCTAGCCAAATGGAAAAGGTGATGACCGGGATGAGTTACACGATCACCGGGCTGAACGCGAACACCCCTTACACCGTAGAGGTTGCGGCGTGCAACGCAGTCGGAATGAGCGGTTGGTCTCCCGGCCTCGTCGTTCAGACCGAGCCTGGTTCGGCGCAGTCCAACGTAGTTCCTCAGTCCGAACCAGCGTCGAACGACAGCAACGGTGACGGTGACGGTGCCAGCGGCGCCAGCGACGACGACGATGACGCCGGATGTGGCGGCAGCGGCAGGGACTGTTACGAGATCGTCGTATACGGAACATGTGGACCCGGCGAGTGGGAAGGGCACTCGCATGACCGCGGGGGCGGTTACTGGGGAGGCACTGTCGGTTGTCTCGAGGAAAGCCTCATTAACTCCATAGACCCGGCAGACGCGGACGGTCGCGGCAGAATGTGGACCAAATCGAGGATGCATGACCACAAGCACCCCGGTTACTCGGACAAGGATCACAGTAACGCCACCAGTTGCAACACGACGCACGCTGAATTCCACGTCAACCACACGCCACTTTCATGCTCATCTCAGTAGGGATTGCGCCAGACAATCAAAAAGGGCCGCCAGCAATTGCTGGCGGCCCAACCGATTCGGCATGGTCAACAGGGATATCGGAGGCCAGGCTGGTGACGGGTTTCTGACCAAGCAGATCTGATCCGTTCGCTCTGCCCGTTGGCCAGCAGCCTGGTTTCGAGGATCGTAATCTGCCAACTGCGGTCCAGGGCCATCGCCTCCTGGGATGAACTCGGGAAGAACTGTAAGGTCATCGAACCTCAGCGCAGGCAATCCGCCGTTTCGAGGTCTTCTTCGAAGTCGTCGAGGCCTTCGTCCAATTTCTCCAGCCTGGACATCTGTTCCTTGGGATCCTCATCGGCGTAGGGCATCGCGCTGACTTCATAACCCGCGGCGAATTCGGCGGCCAACTCGCGGCATTCCGCCTCCGGAGAGAAACTGGCTTCGAGCATCAACTCCTGCGCCCGCGGCACCACTTCATCCGCTTTCCGCGCAATGTCGAACGCCGACGGCTCTTTTCCGCAGCCTAAAAGGGACACCAACGACAGTCCGATGGCAAGGGTCAGCATCAGAGTCTTCACGATAGCCCTTCCGCACAATTTGTCAGAATCATAACACTATTCGCGAAACCACCTGCGAGTGTTACACGTAAAGTTGCCAGGTGGGTGGTTCGCCATGACGACGACCTTGATGGATGCCAACCCGTCGAGCGCCAAATTGGATGGGCTGCGCCGGGACGTGTAGGCCACATCTCCCCGGCCATGGTATAAACTCTCGGCTAACAATACATTTCAGAGGTCCGATATGACCAGATCTGCCAACGCTACTCTCTATCGAATCGGAACCGTGTGCGCCTTGGCGTGCCTGTTCTGGTTCGCACTGGCTTGCGGCGGAGACGAGCCGCAAGTCCCAGACGAGCCGGACTACGAGGCAACCATTGCCGCTGCCCTGGCTAAAGTCACCGTGGCCGCACCGGCAAGCGAACCAACGGCCACCGCGGAACCCACACCGACGCCGGAGCCACCCACGCCGGCCCCAACTACGGCGCCCACGGCCATGCCGGAGGCGCCAACCACCGGCGATGCGGGACCGCTGGCTCCTCTGGCCATGGACGACGCAGCCGCTTTTCTGACGGACCTTTCCGAGGGAGAACGGAGTTGCCTGGCCGGTACAATCGCTCCGGAACGGCTGGCGGCCGCGCTCCAGGATCCGGATCTGGTTGACGAAGCAGAGCGCGCGGCGCTCCTGGGTTGCCTGGAGCACGAAACCACGTTGCGACTGTTGCTTACCCCCATCCTGACCGCCACCGGCCCGTTGAGTAGCGAAACATCCGCGTGCCTGCGGGGCAGCTACGCGGACACAGACCTGCGCGCCCTCATGGCCAACCTGACCGCGGCAAGCGACCCGGGCAGCCCTGGAGAATCAGCGCAAGTCGCTGGCATGGTTACCTTCATGGTGTCGCTGTCCTGCTTGAGCGAAGAGGAGTTCCGGGTGGCGGCGCCGGCCATGGGAATAGCACCCGGGGAGCGCGAAAACTTCCAGTGCGTCCTGGAACAGGCGGGCGGCCCGGACGCCCTCACGGTGCTGCTGACACCTGCGGCGGAGTTCCCTGCCGCGCTGTTCGAAGCCATCGGACAGTGCCAACTGCAGTTGGGGGGCCCACCGCCGGGATAATGGATCGAAAAGGCGCCTCGCGCCAACAAGGAGCTTGAACATGGCCCGTCTGGATGGAAAGGTAGCGTTGATCACGGGAGCCACCGGCGGCATCGGTCGCGCGGCGGCGCGGTTGTTCGCCGACGAGGGCGCCCGGCTCGCGTTGGTCGACCTTGACGAGTCGGCGCTGCGGGAAGTTGCGCAGTCGATCGGCGAAGATCGGGCCAGCTACGTCTCCGCCGACGTGACGTCGGCCGAGCAGACCCAGGCCTACGTGCAGGCGGCAGTGGACCGGTGGGGCGGCGTGGACGTCCTGCTGGCCAACGCCGGGATCGAAGGTTCCATATCTCCCATTCCAGATTATCCCCTGGACGTGTTCGACCGCGTGATGGCGGTCAACGTGCGCGGCGTGTGGCTGGGCATCAAGTACGTCGTTCCGGTCATGCGGGAGCGGGGCGGCGGCAGCATCGTGATCACGTCGTCCACGGCCGGCATCGGCGCCGGTCCCGACATGTCGGCATACACGACGAGCAAGCACGCAGTGATCGGCTTGATGCGCACCGCCGCGATGGAAGGGGCATCCTCGGGCATCCGCGTCAACACCGTCAACCCGGCTCCCATCGAAACGCGGATGATGCGGTCCATCGAGGAGATGCGCGTGGCCGCGCTGGACGATTCCGACATTACCGTGGAGCAGACCTACCGGGCGACCTCGGCACGCATCCCGCTGGGTCGTTATGGAAACCCCGAGGAAGTGGCGCGAATGATGCTGTTCCTGGCCAGCGACGACAGCAGTTTCTGCACCGGCGGCGTCTACATGGTGGACGGCGGCCGGTCGGCGGGAGGCCGGTAGCGGATGCCGGCGCCCGGGACGCTGGGCGCATTGGCACGCTGAGACACTACCCATGTGGCAGGCTACCGAACACGAGCTGGAGTCCATCGCCATCGGCGCCGGCATCCTGGGCACGGGCGGCGGCGGAAACCCCTACATCGGACAACTGAGGGCGCGGCAGGCCATCCGCCGGTGGGGAATAGTGGACGTTCTCGAGCCCGACGAGTTGCCGGATGACGCCCGGGTGGTATGTGTGGGCGGCATCGGAGCGCCGACGGTGGGGATCGAGAAAGTGCGCGACCTCCAGTCCTACCACGCGCTGCGCGCCATCGAAGACTTCACCGGCGAGTCGGCAACCGCTCTCATCTCCAACGAGATCGGCGGCAGCAACTCGGTGGAACCGCTGATCGCAGCAGCCATGGCCGGACTGCCGGTGGTGGACGCCGACGGCATGGGCCGTGCGTTCCCTGAATTTCAAATGAAGACGTTCTTCGTGTACGGCGTGCCGTGCTGTCCCATGGCAGTGGCCGACGAGAAGGGCAACAGCGTCGTCATACGAGAGACGATAAATCCCCGATGGGCCGAGCGCCTGGCCCGGTCGGTGACGATCCAAATGGGCTGCGTGGCCTGCTACGCCGTGGCGCCCATGTCTGCCGAGCAGGTGAGGCGCACGGCGGCACCCCTGACCCTGGCGCTCGCGCGTGACCTGGGGGATGCGGTCAAGTCCGCCCGCCAGCATGGCGACGACCCGCTGGAAGCCATCCTCGGCGTCTGCCCGGGCAAGGTCCTGTTCAGCGGCAAGGTGGTGGACGTTGAGCGCCGCACCACGGCGGGATTCGCCCGGGGCGTGCTGACCATCGACGGGCTGGACGACTACGCCGGCGAGCGCATGGTCATCGAGTTTCAAAACGAAAACCTCGTCGCCCGGCGGGACGGCGTGATCACGTGCGTGGTTCCGGACCTGATTTGCGCCGTAGCCACCGACCTCGGCGAACCGGTCACGACGGAGTTGATGCGGTACGGCCTGCGAGTCACGATACTGGGGTTTCCGGCCCCGGAGCTATGGACAAGTCCCGAAGGATTGTCCGTCGCCGGCCCGCAGGCATTCGGCTACGACGTTGACTACGCGCCACTGGCAGTTTAGAGGGCGCTGGTTATGTTAGTCGGCGTCGACGTGGGTGGCACAAACACGGACGCCGTCCTCATGGACGGCCCGCGGCTGATCAACGCGGTGAAACTGCCCACCACTCCGGACGTGACCACCGGCATCGTCGATGCCCTGAGAGAGTTGCTGGCTGAATTGCCCTCCAGCGCGCAGGTCGACGCCGTGATGGTGGGCACGACGCATTTTACCAATGCCCTGCTGGAACGCCGGGAACTGGCTCCGACTGCGGCGCTCCGCCTGTGCCTGCCGGCCACCCAACTCCTGCCGCCGTTGGTGGACTGGCCGGACGATCTGCGAGATGCCATCGGCGGGTTCACCTATATGGTGGGCGGCGGGCACGAATTCGACGGCCGCGAGATCAGTCCGATGGACCGGTCTGAGATACGCGAGGCGGTGGCCGACATGCGCCGGCAGGGAGTGCGCGCGGTAGCCGTTTCGGGGGTATTCTCCCCGGTCAACAGCGAGCACGAATCCGCAGCGGCCGCGATAGTGCGCGAAGAGGCGCCGGACCTGCGGGTCTGCGTGTCCCACGAGAACGGTCGCACCGGGCTGCTGGAACGTGAGAATGCGGCAACCTTGAACGCCGCCCTGGGCGAACTGGCCCAACGCACCATCAGCGGCATCGAGCGGGCCATCGAAGCGCTGGGAGTTAGCGCTCCGCTCTACCTGAGCCAGAACGACGGCACCTTGATGGACGCCGATTTCGCCGCCAGTTTCCCGGTGCTCACCATTGCTTCAGGGCCCACCAACAGCATGCGCGGCGCCGCCTGGCTTTCTGGAATACGCGACGGCATCGTGGTGGACGTGGGCGGCACATCCACCGACGTGGGCGCCCTGGTGAACGGATTCCCCCGGGAAGCGGCGGTGGCCGTCGAATTGGCGGGCGTGCGCACCAATTTCCGCATGCCGGACACCGTGTCGATCCCCCTGGGCGGAGGCACGGTGGTGCAACCGGATCCCCTGCGCATCGGCCCGGAAAGCATTGGATACCTACTGACGACAGACGCGCGGGTGTTCGGCGGCGATACGCTCACCACAACCGACGTCGCGGTCGCCAGCGGCAGGGCCCAGATAGGCGGCCCGAGCCGGGTTGCGAACCTAGACCCATCGCTGGTGGGCCAGGTTATGGACGAGATCCAGGTCCGGGTAGAAACCGCAATCGATCGAGTGAAACTGAGCCGGGACGATGTGCCGGTGGCCCTGGTTGGCGGCGGCAGTATCCTGCTGGGCAACACGCTGGCCGGCGCCTCGGAGGTACTTCGGCCCGAGAACTCGGGCGTCGCCAACGCCATCGGTGCGGCCATCGCCCAGGTGGGCGGTCAGGTCGAACGGGTCTACTCGCTGGAAGGCATCGGACGGGAGGAAGCCATCGCGGATTGCTCCGCCGCGGCGATTGCCCGTGCCGTTTCCGCTGGAGCAGACCCGTCCACCATCGAGGTGGTGGAGATCGACGAGGTGCCGCTGACCTACGTACCCAGCAACGCCACCCGGGTACGGGTGAAGGCGGTCGGCGATCTGGCCGGACTCGGGCCAGCGCGGTGATTGCCGCGAGCCGAGGGTTAGCCCGGCTCGCGGTCAGTTCCTCAGGCGTTTACCACTCAAAGCCAAGCTGGGCGTAGCGCACGAACACCGTGCCAAACGGATCGCCCAGGGGTCCATTCACGGCCAGAACGGCGATGGTGTGCTTGTCCCCGGGTCGCGCGTTGGTGGTCACCGGAACGCGCTGGGACACATTGAAGCCCTGGACGGTGCCGCGGTCGCGATTGCACTCGCCGTCGATCCATATTTCGCCGTAGTCGTCCACGCAGGTCTCAAACTGGACCCGCATCCCGCTCGTCGGTTGGCCGTTGATGCTCTCCGGGATGGTGATGGTGGCTCGATACCACGCGAAGGTGAACCCGCCCGATACCCGTCCCGGAAGGTCGTTGCAAATCTCCCATCCGGAGTCGTCGTAGTCGGGCATCCGCGCCGGACTGCCGCCCTGGGCTTCGCCCTGCAGGCCAAGGTTGGGCTCGCCCGGGATGTAGCCGACGGCATATCGCCAGGTGGTGTCGGTGATCGCCTGGCCGGAGGGTTCGGCGATATTGATTGTTGCTCGAGGCATCGATGCACCTGCCTTTACAAGATTGAACGGTGGTGTTGAGGGCCTAATGGTACCGCAAAAGCGGTGCCCGTACGTCGCGCAGGATTCGCACTGCGCTGTCCGTGTTCGCGCCGCCCGTAATCAGCCGAGGGACGATTCTCTCACGGGTTACTGTTGCAGGCTTGACATACAAGAACATGCGCTCTAATATAGTACACACGTTCCGAATATCAGTTTGCGGAGGCTCAAACGATGGTTGCCACCGAAGTCACCGAAATCCGATGCAAGTCCCTCATCAACCGCGTCAACGCGCCCGACTTTCCTTTTCGCTGGACGATCAATCCCTATCGGGGTTGCCGGCACGCGTGTCGCTATTGCTACGCCCGGTCGACCCACGAATACTGGGGCATGGACGCCGGCGCCGATTTCGAACGCCAGATATTCGCCAAAATCAATGCCGCGAACGTACTGCGCCAGGAGCTGTCCCGCCCCAAGTGGTGCGGCGAGCCTATAGCCATCGGCACGGCATCCGACCCCTACGAACCGGCGGAAGCACAGTACGCGCTGACCAGGCAGATCCTCGAGACGCTGGTGGAGTTCAGGAACCCGGCTTCGGTGACCACCAAGGGCACGCTGGTGCGGCGGGACGTTGACCTGCTGCGCAGGCTGAATGAAGTGGCCGGCGCCCAGGTGGTTTTCAGCATCGGCACCATCGACGAGACCGTATGGCGGCAAACCGAGCCGGGGGCTCCCCATCCCATGGCCCGTCTTGAGGCCATGCAATACCTGGTGGAGCACGGCGTTCCGGCCGGAGTGTTGGCCGCGCCATTGTTGCCGGGACTGTCCGACAGTGCGGCCAGCATCGACGCCCTGGTTTCGGCGGCCGCGCAGCACCGTGCCCAGTTCCTGTCCGGCAACCTGCTGTTCCTGCGGCCCGGCAGCCGCGAATGGTTCATGCCATTCATACGGGAATCGTACCCGCACCTCGCTCCCGGTTACGCGCGACTCTATCGGAGCGAACACGTGCCGAGGGACTACACCAACTCCGTGCTCGCGCTGGTTGACGACGCCCGACTGCGTTGGGAGCTACCCCGTATGCCTTCCATCAAGAACCTGCAGCCGGCAATGCTGCAAGGATTCGCAGAGGCCAGCAGCGCCGAGCGCCAAACCCTGAGCGTCGAACGCGAACCCTACGCCCCGACCCAGTTGTCGCTGCCCCTGGCCGCCTAGCTAGCTGGCACTGGTCCACATCTGTCCGCGCTGACTTACCGGTTCCACGAGCGATTCGTCGAAAGGCAGCGGATCGTAGTCGTCGCGGTTAGGCGGCCGGTATCCCAGGGCGCCGCACACCGTTTCGTTGGTGTAGTAGCCCCGATAGGTCTGCGTGACCAGCTCCTGGAAAAACTCCGGGCTTGACGCCTGGACCGCTCGCAGGGCATCAGTCTGAGCAATCTCCGCCAGCGCAGCGAATGATCCCCCGCGTTCATTTGCGGCAAGCTCGATCCGAACCAGGCCATCCATCAGCGTGCGGCGCTTCCCCGTGGACGCAGCGGCGACCGATTCCACAAAATCGGCGATGCCAAGATCGCCAGCCGCGGGCATGTCCCCGGACGGGGGGACGATCCGGTTCAGTACAGCGGTCAGCAGGGAGCGTTGGGCATCGCTGAGGATCGAATTGTTCGAAGTCATGATCACGTTAGTCCTGGTCCCGAAGATACGGCGACGATGATAGCACAGGGTTCAATCGCGCCAGAGCCGGGTTGACCGGATTGGCGTCAATCAGAAGATGATGCTGAGCGCTCCGTGGTTCGACAGCTCTTCGAGGTCGAGGATGGCGCGTTTCCGGCGGATTTTGAGGCTGCCATCCACGCGGCGCAAACGCAGGTCATAACGCCCCACATAGGGCGACGCCTCCCCAGCCCGGAAGCGCCATACGGCCACCGAGCAGGTGACGTCGAGTTCGTTCCCCTCTGAAGCGGTCACCATGACGTTTGAGATGAACCGCCGCGTGCGAGACCACGGGTACTCCCGGTGAGCATGACGACTTTGCAGGCGCACCACCCGCCCCTGCATACGACGGTAATCGTCGTCAATGAACACCAAGTCGGATGCCGGGTCGCCCTCCGGCAGGTCTGTGGTGGGCACGATGTAGCGGGCGTCCGGTGTGTAGAGCGTCAGCCACGCGTCAAGGTTCCAGTCGTCCAGCAGCCTGGCTTCGAGGTAAAGCAACTGTTCCACTTCGTGCTGAAGAAGCAACGAATTGGGCGTGGCGGGCAGTCCGGTCAAGTAGGGTTCGACCGGAATATTCTGGGCAACCATGCAGGTCAGGCTCCTGAAACTAATCGTCAGCGGCGACGGTGAGCTCGGGTGAGGATTGCACGTTGGGAATCTCGCCCGGCGTCAGGCCGCGCTCGTACTGCTCGACGTGGGGACGATCGGCGACCAGGGACTGCCAACGGCGCCAGAAAGAGCGCATCTGGAGCTCGTCGTTGCCCCGCGGATCCCGGTGGAAGCCGCGCGACAGGTCGGACCATTCCACCCCACCGGAACGGAAACCCTGCTGGCACGATTCCAGCGCCTCCGTGTCGTCCGGCGTGGCGAACCCGCCGGGCCCGAGGAAGGTGAGGAAGGAGTCCAACCGACGGTTCAGCCGCGAACCGGTCTCTCCGGCGGGCACCATCTGCCACGCGGTAACGTCCATGCTGTCCGGGCCGGTGGGCTGGAACACGCGGACGGTGACCGCCATGATGTCGTTGATGACCAGGTTGGGGAAGATCACCATGTTCCGACTCTTCTCGCACATGCGCAGCGCCTTGGTAGGACCGTGGCGGGCGATCAGCTCGTCCTTGATGCTGTTGATCTCTTCGCGGGCCTCCTCGCCGAAATAGGGGTGCCACATGGCAATCGGGCGGCCGTAGATCGCGTCGTTTTCCATGACGCCGTGCCCGTTGCCCAGCGCCCTGCCGAAACCGTGACGGCGATTGATCGCGGGTATGTCGCTGCCGGCTTCGCTGGCCATGTAGTCGAAATAGGTCTGGTGCGTCGGCAGCGCGTGATATCCGTCGATGCTGTTCTCGGCGAGCAGTTTCCAATTGGCCTTGATGGTATAGCGGTTGGAACCGGGGATGACCTTCATCCCTTCAGGAGCCTGGTCAGCCACGAGGTCCAGATACTCGGCGGCGCCAGCCAGGTACTCGCGAAGAGACTCTGCTTCCTGATCGAAACATACGAAGATAAAGCCCTTGTAACTCTCGTACCGAGGGGAGCGCAGGCTGAAATCGGCGCGGTCGAAATCCGGTCCGTATCCTTCGATATCAGGCATCCCGATCAACTCGCCGGACGTGTTGAAGCTCCAGGCGTGATAGAAGCACTGGAGAACCTGAGCGTTGCCCTGATCGGTGCGGCAGATGAGCGCGCCGCGATGCGGGCAGGTATTGTGGAACACCTTCAACTCACCCTCGCGGTCCCGGGCGAAAAACAGGGCGCGCTCGGCCACTACCCGACGAACGTAGTCTCCCGAGTTCGGCACTTCCGACTCGTGCCCCAGGTAGAGCCAGCAATGATCAAAGATACGCTGCCGCTCCAGCCCGTAGATGTCGGGCGATGTCATACTGGAACGGTGCACCTGGAACTTACCCAGATCCGGTCGGTCATACACGAGGTTATCGAGATCCATCAAAGGCCTCCTCAGTTATTTCGAGCCAGGAGCCGCGGTGGGGCCGGCGGTGTCGAACAATGCCCGGATGCGTCAGCGGGGAATCACCGGAAGCGTGATGTGCGACGGGTAGCGGGCAGAATGGTGCACGGTTTGGCGCGCCGTTTCCAGCCGGGTGTCCACCCCGAGCGCCGCGCCGGTGTTCGGGTTCCGATCGAAGCGCGGGAAGTTGCTGCTGGAGATATCCACCCGGACGCGATGGCCGGGCTTGATCACGTGGCTGGTGGCCCACAGGTCGATGGTGTAGCGGTACACCTCGCCCGGGGTTACAAAAGCAGGCTCCCGTACCGAAGTGCGATAGCGCGCGCGGATGATCCCGTCCTGCAGATTATGGGCGAATCCGTCCGGGCGCACGTCCACCAGCTTCGCCGTAAAATCGGTGTCCGCCGCAGTGGTCGCAGCATACAGCGTCACGGTGATGGGGCCGGTGAGTTCCAGGTCTGATTCGACGGGTTCGGACGTAAACGAAAGTACGTCCGGCCGGTCCTCTGCGGGCCCCTGATCAAAAACGCCGTACTCGATTATGAGAGTGTTTCCACCCAGCGTGGGCACTGGATCGTTCGGGTCGTAGGTGAACTGGTCTGCAGGTTCATTCGGCTCCGGCGGCACTGTAGAAAGTGAACCGTCTCCGCCGCGGGTGTTGGCGCTGCCGCCGGAATGGAAGTACCAGCGGGTGTACTGGGTGCGGGCCAGTGGCCATTCGTTTTCGTCCCGCCACTTGTTGTCGCCCATGACAAACAGGCGAACTGGCGGATCGTCCATGATGCCGGTCTCCTCGCCCTTGAGCCAGTAGCCATACCAACGCAGCAGGTAATCGTGCAGCTCGATGGCCGCCTCGGAGCCGAAGTCAATGTTGCCCGCGCCACCCGTGGTGGGCTCGGTAAAGGGGCGCAGATGCGCCCACGGGCCGATCAGCAACTTCTGGTTCTTGCGTGCGGTCTCGCTGCCTCCGTGCTTCCCGATTGCCTGGTAGGCGTTGAGAGCGCCCTCCAGGAAGATGTCGTACCACGCGCTGACGTGGAACATGGGAATGGTCACGTTGCGCGCCTGCCGCTGGAGGTTGATACCCCACCAGTACGGATCGTCCAGCTCTTCGTCGAAGTACTCGTGAAAGTAGGGCGCCGCCTCTTTGAGGCGATCGATCCAGTCGCGCAGGGGCAGGTGCCGATACCATTCATCGGACAGCGGCTGCCCAAAGTTGCCGGGCTCGATGACGTATTCGTCCATCTTGGCCAGCAATGCCTCGTGGCCGCCGCGTGCCAGGGTGTTCCGTCCCTTGAGAATGGCGTACGGAACCGTCCAGCCCCACTCCATAGCTCCGCCGGTGTGGTAAACCCATGACTGGTGGAAGTCGGACGACGCGGAAACGACGGCCATGGTCTGCAGGTGGGGTGGCAGCGGATGCTTTCCGGCCAGGGTGTACTGCGTGGCGCCGAGGTAGCTCTGGCCCGTCGTGGCGACGCGGCCGTTGGACCAGGGTTGTCGCGCCGCCCACTCAACGGTGTCGTAGCCGTCCAGGGCTTCCTGGAACAGCGGGTCGTAGTCGCCTTCGGAATTGAAGCGGCCGCGCACATCCTGGCTCAGCATCACGTACCCGTTGCGCGGGAAGAACCAGATGGAATGGTCGGGATTGTCCAGGTAGCTGTCCTTGCTGTAGGGCCCCCGATTGATCAGCACCGGGAAGCGGCCCGGGGCGTCGGGGCGCACCACGTCGGTGGCCAGCCTTGTTCCGTCGCGCATGGGCACCATGACGTCGGGCTCGCGTACGACCTGGTATTGGGTTCGCTGGGCGGTCATGGGTGGCACCTCCGGAGGCGGTCAGGCCGGCGTGGCCCGCGAAGACTGGTGGTCACGATAACCGCCGGCGTACACACCGTCAACAAACGCCATCGCCGGGATTCGCACTTGCTACCGAGCTTTCTGTGCCGGCCACAGGGAGTACATTGGGCACGATTTCCGGCCGTTCGGTCGGTACGAGCGATTGACACCGGGTACGTCGACTGATAGCCTTTCCGGGCTTTTCAACACCACTATGGAGTAGTTGCAACCGTGCCTGGACGTGACGACAACAGCCAATCGGGACCTTCCCGCCGGCGCTTTTTGGGAGTGCTGGGCGCGGGCATTGCCGGAGCCGCAGTTGTGGCTTCGATACTGCCGTTCGGTCGGCGCAACAACACGGCGGAAGCTGCGAACGAGTTCCCTGGACCCGGGTCGATGTTCCATCCGGCGCAGGATCCCAGAACCGACCCCCGCCGATAGTCGGGCAACCAACATAAGAGCGTTTTACAGGGCAGCCATCCCGGCTGCCCTGATTTATTGGCCACAGCCTCAGCGTCGTCCGAACTCGCGTTCCAGCTGATACTCGGTGAAATGGACCACCGTGGGACGGCCGTGGGGGCAGTGGTGCGGATTTTCGGTGGTCTGCAGTTGCCGGAGCAGCGCGTCCATCTCTTCTTGCGCCAGCGTCATCCCAGCACGCACTGACCCGTGACATGCGACCGTCGCAGCCAGCGCGTCCTCGCGCTCCATCACCACCTGCTCCACGGCGACAGCATCCAGCAAATCGCACAGGGCAACGGTCGCATCCGGGTTGGCGCGAGCGGCCAGGTTGGCCGGCAGCGCGCGAACCAGCCACGCGCGATCCCCGAAGGGTTCCAGCGCGAAGCCGTACTCCGCAAGCAGGCTGACGTAGCTTTCCAGCGTACCCGACTGAGCGACGGACAATTCGGCCGTCTGAGGGACCAGCAGGGGTTGCGACGGCCGTGCTCCTTCATGCATCCGCTGGCGGATCTGATCAAAAACCACGCGCTCGTGTGCAGCATGCTGGTCGATCAGGTACATGCCCGATGCGCCCTCGGCCACGATGTATGTCTGGCGGATCTGGCCCACAACGCGCAGGCCGGCCAACACATCCCTGAGGGAGCCTTCGGCCGGCGCCAGCGCAGTCGCAGACAACGCCATGTTGTCATGCATCGGCGCAGAAACGCTCGTGGATGATGGACGGGGTGCACCTGCGGATGGCGCGGTCGCGGGCGGCGCGGTCGCGGGCGGCGCATGTGTCGGCGCGAATGATCGGGTTGCCGTGCGTACTGGGGCGTGTGCGATCAACGCCTCCCGGACCCCACGTTGCACCAGCGAGAACAACCGGTCCGCTTGACGGAACCGCACCTCTCGCTTGCTGGGGTGGGAGTTGACATCGACCTGGTCGGGAGGCAGGCATATATTGAGGATGGCCAGAGGAAAGCGGCGTTCCGGCAAAGTTCCCTGGTAGGCCTGCTCGATGGCGTAATAGATCGAACGGTCGTACACCCAGCGACGGTTGACCAGCAGGGTGGTGTAGGAACGGTTTCTCCGGGTCAGGTCCGGGGCGCCGACGTATCCATCTACTGACACCTCACCGTCCGCGAGGGAAACCGGCAGCATGCGTCCGGTCACCTCGGAGCCGTAGAGGGACAGGATGACATCCTGAAGCCGACCGGAGCCCGGCGTGTTGATCGCTTCCCGTCCATCGACTGACAGGGTGAAGCGAACTTCAGGGTGGGCCAGCGCGTAACGGGTAACGACCTCATGGACGCGGGCGGATTCAGCCGCGGCGGAGCGCAGGAACTTGCGGCGGGCCGGCAGGGCGCCGAACAAATCCGACACCTGCACCGAAGTTCCGGGAGGGCACCCCTCGGAACGCTCACCGACGCTGTTTCCGTAGCGAAACTCGATGCGGGCTCCCGCTTCCGAATCGGGAGGACGAGTGGTGCAAACTACTCTGGCAACCGCCGCGACGCTGGGCAACGCTTCGCCACGGAACCCCAGCGTGGAGACGGATTCCAGGTCATCGACGGTGGACAGTTTGCTGGTGGCGTGATGGGTGAAAGCCAAACCCAGCTCGTCCGCGGCGATCCCGCGACCGTTGTCGGTGACCCGCATCTCGGCAACGCCGCCCTCGTGTATGGATACGGCGATATTGGTTGCGCCGGCGTCCAGCGAGTTTTCCACCAGCTCTTTGACCACCGATGCGGGGCGTTCGATAACCTCACCGGCCGCGATCTGGGCGGCAACGTGCGGCGGGAGCTGTTGAATGGGCATGTGACGGGGCACGCCGCTAGAACAGGGGTATCTTGGTGCCCTTGGCCCGGTACTGGCGGTCCTCGGAGTCTCCCGTTTCCTGGAAATCGCAGATGATCCGGTAAATGCGATCCATCTCGTGGTCAACACTGCGCGAGAAGAAGTAGGGCGGCACCCACACGCCGCCGAAAGCCGCCACGATCTCGGGATAGTCGTCGATCACGAACTCGGGTTCCACCGGGATATTCAACTCGGGCAGGCGCTCGTGGAAATGATGGGTGGGCTTCTCGTATACGCCGGATACGAACCGATGCAGGTCGTGCTTTTCGATGACCTCCCAGCGCTCTCCCATCCCGGACCAGATGTAGATTTCGTGGCCATCGTCGAGGATTTTCTGGAAGGTATCCACGGTGCCGGGGCGAAGGGTGTCGTCCAGACCCAGGATCGTGTAGTCCACGTCGAAAAATATTTTCATGATCGGTTCGGCGTCCTGGAGGCGTTGAAATTAGCGGTATTGTTCGGATCAGGAACTGAGCGCTTCAGTCATGGCTTTGATGCTGGCCCCTACGATCAACCGATCGCCCAGGCGTACGATGGGGCGGCGAACCAGCCGGGGTTCATCCAGCATCAGCGCGAGCTTGCGCTCATCGGAAAGCTCTGCTGCGTTCAGGCCCATCTTTTTCAGCGATGGGCTGCGTGCGGCGAACAAACCGGTCACGCCGGGTTCTCCCGCTTCGTTGACCAGCTCGCGAAGCTCCGTTTCCGTGAACGGTTCCTTGAAATAATCGCGTTCTTCAACCGTGTAGCCGTTTTGAACGAGCAACTCTCGCACCTTGCGACAGCTGCTTCAACGCGGCCACCAATACATCGTTGCTGTAGCGCCCATTCGACCCTCCGACGAATCCGGTGAAAATGTGCTGCGGCAAGGGCTATTTTATAACGAACCGGGCTTTGACATAAGTGGGGCGCGCGTAAATTCTGTGTAAGATCCCGGACATCCTAAGCGCCACGGCACGTGCCAGTGTCCACTATGCTATAATCTGCGACACCAACAGGGCGGGGAAAGAATCATGCAGTGCCAGATATGCAACAAGTCCGGCATGACCGGAAACAATGTGAGCCACTCCAACCGCAAGACCAAGACGCGGTGGAAGGCCAACGTTCACAAGCAGACGCTAGCAATCGACGGTAAGCCCACACGCGTCAAAATCTGTTCGCGGTGCCTGAGGACGATGTACAAGCCGCCCCGGGGCAAGAAGGCGCGAGCCAGGGCCGCCGCGTAGCCAGGCAGCCCGCACAACCGTTCAGCATGAAGGGCGAAAGATTTTTCGCCCTTACTCATTTCCCGGCGACATGCCGGACACCGTGTCCCGCAGCGCGGCCATTGCCTCTGCCACCGACTGTTCACGGTTGAAAATCGCGGTGCCGGCCACCAGGATACCGGCGCCGGCAGCCACTGAATCACGGGCGGTGTCGTCGGCTTTGACGCCACCATCGACCTCCAGTTGCACACCGTACCCGTTATCGGCAATCGTGCGATAAAGCCGCCGCAATTTCCCGAGCGCCGCGGGTATGAACGACTGCCCGCCAAATCCCGGATTGACAGTCATCACCAGTACGATATCGAGATCCGGAAGCACTTCTTCGACCGCGGCCAGCGGCGTCGCCGGGTTGATGGCGACACCAACCTGGCACCCCTGCTCCTTGATGTAGCCCACCGTGCGGTGCAGGTGCGTACAGGCCTCGGCATGAACCAGGACCTGATCGTTGATGTCCTTGACCAGGCCCGGCAGCAGGCGATCGGGTTCGTGGACCATCAGGTGGAGATTGAGTGGTAGTGAGGTGGCCCCACGAATGGCGTCCACCACCACCTCGCCGAACGAGATGTTGGGAACGAAACGGCCATCCATGATGTCAACATGGATCAGGTCAGCGCCGGCAGCCTCGGCATCCGCCACCTGTTGCGCCAGCCGGCCGAAGTCGGCTGCGAGAACCGACGGTGCAATCTGGACGTGGGCGGCGGTGGAGGTCACTGTACCCCGGCGGTCGCAAGGATATTCTTGGCACGGGCCAGACCATCGGCGACGCGGTTGGGCGCCGTCCCGCCCGGATTGTCCCGAGCGGCGACCGAAGCGGCGGCCGTGATGGCATACACGTCATCGTCGAATTGGGGCGCGAAACGCCGGTACTCCGCTATGGGCAGGTCGGAGAGAGACAGGCCGTCAGCCTCGCAGTGCTGGCACAGCCGGCGCATGACGCCGTGGGCATCGCGGAAGGGCACGCCTTTGCGCACCAGGTAATCGGCAAGGTCGGTGGCGAGCATGTAGCTCTCGCTGGCCAGCGACTCGACCCGATCTATGTTCAATGTCAGACCGGGCAGCATATCGGCGAAGACGGACAGGGTGGACAGCAGCGTATCTACGGTGTCGAAGAAACCCTCTTTGTCCTCCTGCAGGTCGCGGTTGTACGTCAAGGGCAGTCCCTTCAGGACAGTAAGGATGCCCATCAGACTGCCGTAAACCCGGCCCGTCTTGCCCCGGGCGATCTCGGCAAAATCGGGGTTGCGCTTCTGCGGCATGATGCTGCTGCCGGTGGTGAACTCGTCGGCCAGACGCACGAAGTCGAACTCGCGGCTGGACCAGATGACGATCTCCTCGGACAGTCTGGAAACATGCATCATTGCGATGGCGGCGGCGGAGTGAAACTCGGCCAGAAAATCCCGGTCGGCCACCGCGTCCATGCTGTTCGGGCTGATTTCCGAGAATTCCAGGACCGAGGCCACCGCGTTGCGATCCGTGGGGTAGGGCACGCCGGCCAGGGCGCCGCTCCCCAGAGGCAGCACATCCATACGGGCTGCGCAGTCGGCGAATCGGCCGACATCACGCTCCAGCATTTCGAAATATGCCAGCATGTGATGGGCGAACAGGACCGGCTGAGCGCGCTGCAAATGCGTGTAGCCCGGCATCACGACGTCGAGGTATCCCTCCGCCAGGCCCAACAGGGCGCGCTGGACGGACCGCAGGCCCGTAACCGTGTCGCCAACGGCGGCGCGGGTGTACAGGCGCATGTCCAAGGCAATCTGGTCGTTGCGCGAGCGACCGGTGTGGAGCCTAGCCCCAGCCGGACCGATCAGGTCGGTCAGCCGGCGCTCGATGTTCATGTGCAGGTCTTCGAGAGACGGATCCCACGGAAATTCGCCCCGCTCGATCTCGTCTTGCACCGTGGAGAGGCCGCGAATTATCGCGTCCGCGTCGTCCCTGGCGATGATGCCCTGCTTCGCCAGCATGTCGGCGTGCGCCTTTGAGCCGGCGATGTCCTGCCGGTACAGCCTGCGGTCGTAGTGTATGGAGACAGTGTAGTCGCTGTGATCCTGCATTGGCGTAGAAACTACCGCCCGACCCGACGGTCAGAAGGTCCGGTTAGACGTGACGGATGGTTCAGGCATCCAGGTAGGCGAAGCTTGCGGCAAGGTTTTCGAAAACCTCGTCGTGCGGAGGGATTTCCATCACGGCCGGGCCGTCATACGCCTTGCCCTGCAGGATGCGGCGCATGGCCCGACAGTCCAGGTCACCGTCGTCCACGCTGCCAATGGCGACACCGTCGCGGGCCTGCTTGAAATGGACGATCTTGATGAAGTCAGCAGGGAGGGCCGCCAATTCGTCCAACGGTTGCGTGTCCGGATGGCGGCGCAGTTGGTTGGTTGGGTCGGGGCACAGCCCGAGATACTGCCCTTCGGCCTCGGTCAGTTGAGCCCGAGCCTCGCTGACCAGGAGCGCCATCGACCGCAACGGCTGGCCCGAGTTTTCCATCGAGAATATAACGCCCTGGCGCGCCGCCTCCCGTACCAGGGGCACGATACGTCCCGCCGCTTCGGCGACGTCGTCGGGGGTCTCCCAGGGGGTATCGGACGCCCCCGGATCCACGGTGCGCAGGTGGGGCGATCCGCCGCCCACCAGGCGCGCCGCCTCCAGCTGGGACTGGTACAGTCCACCCTGTGGATCGATGTCGGTGGTGATACACGGAAGCGCGACCGCCAGGTCGAAGGTGAGATCGGGGAACCGGACCACCACGTCAGCGAGAGCGGTCAGGTTCGGGCGCCATTCCTGGCCTTCGCCAGCCTCCGCGAGACCGAGACAGGTTTGGCGCAGTTCGATGTGGCGCGCGCCGTGATCCTGCGCGGTGGCGATGAGATCGGCAAGGTCAGCGTCGTCGAGTTGGTTGCGCCAGGAATTGGTAATTGCGCCGTAGATCATGGTGCTTTGCCCCTCAAACTCAGGCCGTGGTTCGCGATTGCTTGAAAACCGGAGCGCCCCGGCGATCAATGGACCGCCGGCAGAAACTATACCGCAGCGAAGGGTTGCGCTCAACAGCAGGTCTGATGACATCCCTGCCGCAGTACGGAAGGACCCCTATGCTAAAATTGCGCAACGAACAAATGCCCATCGACACACGCAGGAGGCTAACCGATGGCCGAATTGTACAGCGAACGATGCACCGCCTGCCGCCGCGACTCTCCCCACGTCACTGAGGCAGAGGTCGCCGAATTGCACCCGGCAATAAACGATTGGGCATTGATCGACGAAGCCGGCATCCCGAAGCTGGACCGCCAGTTTAAGTTCGGGAATTTCGTCCAGGCGCTGGAATTCACCAACGCGCTGGGTGAGTTGGCGGAATCTGAAGGCCACCATCCCCGGCTGACCACCGAATGGGGGCGGGTCAGCGTGACCTGGTGGACGCACAAGATTCGCAACCTCCATCGCAACGACTTCGTCATGGCGGCGAAGACGGACCAGTTGTACGCCGAGCATGCGCCGGCGGAAGGGTAAGCAAGAAAGTCGACCAAATTTTTCCGAGCGAACGATGGACTCTAACACTCGCAAAGAAAGGTTCTCATTAGCGTACATCGGCGCTGTGGCATCGCACGCAGACTGTGAACTCGTTGAACCGAAGGTGGACCGCGGCAGTGTCGACGGCATGCTCAAGAGAGCAAGTATCACGGAGCTGATCGGATTCCAAGCTAAGGCAACGTCTCGGGATCTAATTTCCTCGTCTGCTGATCACATAAATTTCCCGCTGCCCGTAACCGATTATGACAACCTTCGAAACGCAGGGCGTCCATTCATTCTGGTGGTTGTCCTGCTGCCGGACGAAGAGAGCCAATGGCTATCGCAAAGCAACGAAGAACTTTGCTTACGATATTGCGGGTACTGGCTCTCGCTTGAAGGGCGGTCAGGAGTGACGAACACTAGCACCGTGACAGTGCGTCTCCCTTTGGCAAACAGGTTCGGCAGCGTTCAACTCGGTACCTTAATGGACCGGGCCGCATCAGGGTCCTCGCTATGATAGTAGAAATCCGTGACACGGCAGCGTTGTCGTCATTGACCACGCTAAATTTGCGGGCGTATTTGCAGTCACGTGACTGGAACGATGTTGGCCGCTGGGGTAATCGTGCAACAGTCCACAGCAAAGCGAGTGGAGGCCGCACGTGGGAAATCTTGATACCTTTAAGTGATGCGATCAGTGATTACGCTGAGTTCATGGGAGAAGCGATCGGCACTTTAGCTACCGCGGAAGAACGATCCGAACTGGACGTGTTCAATGACGTGACCGGCGCTGGTGCAGATGTCATTCGCATAACCTCTCTCAACGGCATGGGTAAGGAACCCCTGTCCTTGCGACAAAGTGCGGACATGCTGAGAGATGCGAATGACCTGTTGTCGGCAGCCGCAAGGGCCGTGACCAAACCACAGGCTGCTTATCGTGGTAGCCTGAGTTCCGAAATCGCTGAATATTTGAGCAGGATCAGGCCACTACCAGGCTATTACCAAGGCTACGGGTTGACCCTGCATTCCCCGGTTACGCCTGGGATCGGACCACAACCGGACTTAGGCGATGACGATTTGTACGCACCATTCCCAAGACGCGCCACCATTCGTCTTTCAGAAGCATTGCAGTCAGCGAATTTGGCGGTCAATGAAGCTTCCGCGACAAGTTCGTTGGACACCTTTGAGCAGGCAGTATCGGATGGAGTCAGTGCCAACCTATGCGATGCAGTGGCCAAACTGGCCAAAAACGGCCATGGCGTAGAGATCGGCGTTGGTTGGGCGATGGTGCGATCGGCGAAAAGTTCTAGCTCAAATGTGCGTTTCACCAACAATTCTGCCGGTATTTTGGAGGAGGCAGCGAGGCATTTCCGCCAGAGATTACCTTCATTCGACGAACGAGTTACAGCCATTGTGGTGAGATTGGACAGAGAACCTGACGAATTTGACGGTCGAGCGACCATTAGGCCAATTGGAGATGATCTGCCGCCACGAATGCAGGTCGAATTTGAGCCGGTTTCTTACAACGCGGTCATTAGTGCTTTCCAGAATCGCTCATTATTGACTCTGGACGGCGACATCTTTCCGGTCACCAACGGTCACCAACTGCGCAATCCAAGAAATATAGCAATAACGGCCGAATGAATCAGCCAGTTCCGATGGGAGTTACCCGTATGCGAGTTGTTTATTCACTGAGATCCCGTGACCTGAACGCCGTGGCTGCCGAAGCGGCCTGGGCGGAGTCCATGGGATACGACGGCGTTTCCACTAACGAGACGGCCCACGATCCCTTCCTGCCACTGGCCGTGGCCGCCACGTCGACCAGTCGCGTAACCCTGGAAACGCACGTCGCAATCGCCTTCCCCAGGTCTCCCATGGTCGTGGCCAACACGGCGCGCGACCTGCAGGACAACAGCGGCGGACGGTTCCGCCTTGGCCTGGGCACACAGGTGAAAGGCCACATCGAGCGCAGGTTCTCCACCAGGTGGACCGGGTCCGCCGGGCCCCGTCTGCGGGAATACGTCCAATCGTTGCACGCCATCTGGAATTGCTGGGACACTGGCAGCAACCTGGAATACGCGGGGGATTTCTACCAGTTCTCCCTGATGACGCCATTTTTCAGTCCGGGACCCAGCGAGTATCCTCATCCGGAGGTCTACACCGCAGCGGTCAACGGATACAACTGCCTGGTGGCCGGAGAGTGCAGCGACGGACTGATGCTGCACAGCCTGGTGTCGCCAGAGTACGTGCGGCAGGTTGTACAGCCCAATGTCGCCGAAGGCGCCCGCCGCGCCGGTCGAAACGTCGAGGATGTGTCCGTGGTCGGCGGGGGATTCATCGTCACCGGGCCCAACCGGGCTGCCATCGCCGAGGCCGCAGAGGAGACCAAACGCCGCATCGCCTTCTACTCGTCTACCCGAACCTACTTCCCGGTTCTGGAATGTCACGGGTTCGAGGACATCGGCCGCCAGCTGCACGTCATGTCGCGCGAGGGCAGGTGGGACGAAATGGGCGGTCTGGTCCCCGACGAGATGCTCAACGCCTTCGCCATCATCGGCGAGTACGATGAAATCCCCGGCATGTTCAAGGAGCGCTATGGCGGGCTGGTGGACGAAATGCACTTCTCCATTCAGACCGCTTCCGACGCGGAGCAGGGGCAGCTGCGCCGCATAGTCCGTGACTTGCAGGACCAGTAGGGTGTTGCGATGGAAGATGTGCCGCCGGTTTCTTCTCTGGATCCCGCGCGGTTCAAGCTGGCCAGCGAATCGCACCTGGCCTACAAGCTGAAATGGGAAGCCTGGGAATGGCTTTATTCCGTGGCCCGATGCCGGTGTATCGGACTCGAAGTGAGGCTGCAGGGCCCTTGGGGCTCGGTGGTCGACGTGGTGGGATTGGGACCATCCAATACGATCTACGTCGTCGAGGTCAAGGCATCACGGTCGGATTTCGCCCGAGATAACCACACTCAAGCGGACATCGATCGTCTCCAACGGCGCCAGGACGCCCTGAACCGGCGCATTGCATTGACCCGCGCCCCCGGTTACCGCTCCTCGAACGGCGACGTCAGTCGGCTGGAACAGGAGGCCGAGCGTTTACGACAACGGCTGGTGATAGACGACAATAAGGAATGCCTCTTGCGCCGACTATTCTTGCCGGTTGGGATGGTGTAAATCGTCCGGCACGGAGGTGCCGGATTGATCAAGGACCGACAAGTCAGACTTTTGAGGCAAAAACGTATGGAAGGAAAAACACAGGAGACGGCGGCCGCCATGTCTGGGATGAGCGTGCGCTCGGCGCGCAAATGGCAGAGTGGCCCGTTGCCGTCGGAGACCAAACCGGAGCGCTGGTGGCGCACTCGGTCCGATCCCTTCGACGGGGTGTGGGAAGAGGAGATTGAGCCACTGCTGCGGGACGACCCCAAGGGCAAGCTGAAGGCAACGACGATTATCGAATGGCTGGAGGAGCAGCATCCCGGCCAGTTCAGCACCTCCCAGCTGCGCACGCTGCAACGACGATTACAGGACTGGCGGGCGCTGAATGGTCCGGACCAGGAGGTGTACTTCCCCCAGGAGCATCCGCCGGGACGGGAGGCCCAGTTTGATTTCACCCACTGCAGCGCCCTGGGGGTGACCGTCGCCGGTGAGCCCTACCCCCACCTGCTGTTTCAGCTGATCCTCAGCCACTCGGGCTGGCGCTACGCGGAGGTCGCCGCCGGCGAGACCTTCCTGGCCCTCAAGCAGGGATTACAGAATGCGCTCTGGGCCCTGGGCGGCGTACCGGAGGTGGTGCGTTCCGACAATACCTCTGCTGCCACCCACGAGATGAAACGCAGCCGAGGCCGGGCGCTAAACGACAATTACGCCGCCCTGCTGGACCACTACGGTGTCCGATCCACCCGCATCAATCCTGGCAAGAGCCATGAAAACGGCGTCGCCGAGCACGCCCACTACCGTTTGAAAGACGCCGTGGACCAGGCCCTCATCCTGCGCGGCAGCCGCGATTTCCACACCGCCGACGACTACGCCGGTTTCGTCCGGAAGATGGTGGAGAAGCGCAATCGCCTGGTGCGGGGGAAGCTGGAGCAGGAAATGGCTTGCCTAAGACCCCTGCCGCCAGCCCCCATGCCGGAATACGCCAACTACCAGTCCAAGGTGCGCCGGTGGAGTACCATCCAGGTGGCGGGACGCAGCTACAGCGTCCCGTCCCGGCTCATTGGCAAGGTGGTACAGATCCGCCTCTATTCCGACCACGTGGAAGTGTACTACAAGGGCCACTTTGTGGAACGAATGGCGCGCGTGCACGGTGATGGGGAAGTAAACGTCAATTACCGCCACGTCATCAATTCCCTGGTGCGCAAGCCCGGAGCATTCGCCCGGTACCGGTTCAGGGAGCAGCTGTTTCCCACCTTGCGCTTCCGGCTCACCTACGACGCGCTCAGGCAGTGGCGTGGGGAGCGCGCCGACGTGGAGTACGTGCGCATCCTGCACCTGGCGGCCACCACCATGGAGGTCATGGTGGACAGCGCCCTGTCGCTGCTGCTGGAGACCGGTCAGCCCTTCGACTACGCCGAGGTGCGGGAACTGGCCGAGCCCAGGGTGCCCCAGGCTCCGGTGCTGGTCCTCTCTGGGAAGCCGGACCTGAAGATCTACGACGGTCTGCTCACGAGCAGTACGGCCATGGTGGGGGTGTGCGCATGATGGACACCCCCACCAGCGTGATCCAGGAGCGCATCGGCGAGCTATGCCGCGAATTCAAGCTGCCCACCATGGGCGCTCAGTCGGTGGCCCGTTTCACTGAGGCTGGCCACGGCGAGGCCCTGTCCACCTTCCTGGAGGTGCTGGAGCAGGAGGCCGAGGATCGCCGCCACCGGCGCATCAACCGGCTGCGTCAGGCGTCCCGGCTGCCCTCGGGCAAGACCTGGGAGACCTTCGAGCATCACCGGATGCCCCTGACTCTTCGTCAACAGATGGACCATCTGGCCCAGGGCAGTTTCGTGGAACACGGCGTCAACGTGCTGGCCTTCGGGCTCCCCGGCACCGGCAAGACCCACGCCCTATGCGCTCTGGGCCACCGCCTGGTGGAAGCCGGACACTCCGTCCTCTTCGCTCCAGCCTACCGCCTGGTGCAGGACCTCCTCGCCGCCAAGCGCGACTTCGACCTGCCCCGACAACTGCGCAAGCTGGACAACTTCGACTTCCTCCTCCTGGACGATCTCGGCTACCTGCCCCAGGGGGCCGAGGAGTCCGAGGTCCTCTTCACCCTCATCGCCGAACGCTACGAACGCCGGTCCCTGGGCATCACGTCCAACCTGGTCTTCTCCGAGTGGGAGCGCATCTTCGCCAACCCCATGGCTACCGCCGCAGCGATTGACCGGGTGGTCCACCACTCCGTCATCCTGGAATTCGACGTCCCCAGCTACCGGACTGACGCAGCACAGCAACGCGGCGAGACTGCTGCGGCCGAGGAGGTGAACCGGCAAAACTAATCGACGATAAATCGGCAAGAATGGTTGACGCGGGACAGCTGGCCACGGTCTCGACCAAATTCCACGATGCGCGTTTCCTGAGTATCGCCGACTACCACTACATCATGGCGCCTCGAGGCTTGGTGCTGGCGGAGATGGTCCCACCCGGCTGGGGTCTCCTGGAGCCGGGTCCCGGCGAAATCGTCGAAGCGCCGGTCAAAGCGATCCGCAAGAACACAGGCATCGTTTCCAACGTGCTGCGCGCTATCGCGCGCGCGAATACCACCGCCATGATGCGAGCTTACGGCGTCAAATTCGGTTCAGCCGGACCCGTGTTTTCGCATTCCATCGACGGAGCGATGAGTCCCGACGCAACCCCGGACACAATTGAAAGCACACCTGTTGATTTTGCGACGGAGGAAGAACATGCCAGAAATCACCATTGATCCAACGAACACAGCGCTGCTGATTCAAGACATGCAGAACGAGTTGATCAAGGGCGGCGGCATGCTGGTCCAACCTCTGCCGGGATCAGTAATCATTGCCAACAGCGCCCGCCTGCTGGAGAAAGCCAGGGCGTCAGGCATGGCGGTGATCTACGTGGTGGTGAACCGCAGGCTGGACCGTCGGGACGCTCCGCGGCCGCCTTTCGGAGCGCCGGCCAGCGCCGCCGATGCGGGTCCCCGGCTCACTGCAGGAACTCACGACGCCGAGGTGGTAGAAGAACTCGCGCCGCGGCCGGAGGATCCGGTCGTAATCAAGCACACGACCAGCCCTTTCAACACCACCGACATCGAGGTCTATCTCCGCCGGTTCGGGATAACCACGCTGATCCTCACGGGATATTCGACCACAGGGGTGGTGGAAGGATCGCTTCGGGACGCCCGAGACAAAGATTATGACTGCATCGTGGTTCGGGATTGCTGCGCGGCCGGCACGGCTACCGAGCATGACGTGTGCATGGACATCATCTTCCCGCGCATGGCCTGGGTGGCGACGGCGGACGAGGTGATCGCCGCTATCGTTTAGCCACTATGCTCCCGGCCTCGGTGTCCGGTCTTCGAGCTCGTACCAGTACACTTGGCCGTTATCGATAAGGTTCTGGATCTCCCGGTCGTTACGGATGCTGGCGACGGCCGGGTGGGCAGGATCCCCGGTGAACCGGGTCAGGTAGGCGGCGTTGCGGATGGCGCAGCCTGTGTCACGCCCGTCCGCGGTGTAAGAGACTTCCATCGCGATGTAATGGGTGGCCCCGTGCCAGTTGCTCTGCGAGTCCATTATACGGCGCAGCGCCGCTGGCTAGCGGTTCAGCAGCCACCATTCGTCCGTGCCGAGGTTGAAGTCGATGCGTCGGAACCCCTCGGCGAACGGCACGCCGCAGCGTTCTCCCTGCAGGCGGCAGCCCTCGGTCATGCGGTCCAGCCGTTGTGACCGGGTACGGGCGCTGATCTGGGACGCGTGTTGGCTCAGGGCTTCGGCCTTGCGGTGGATGTGCTCCTCGGTAATGGAGATGAATGTATCCGGCCGTTCGGAGCCCCAGAGCAGAGCCTCACGAACCTGGTACGGCTCCAGTCCTTCTTCTTCGATCTGCTCCGGAAAATCCTGCCAGCTCCAGGCATACGAGAACGCGGCGTCCAACGCCGCCTGACCACTGTGGCGATGGTCTCGATGGGTGTGCGAGGTGACCCGGTAGGGGTCGATTCCGAAAACAACCTCAGGCTTGTGGCGTCGTATTTCGCGAACCACCTGGCCGCGATAGGTGTGCGTGTCTTCCAGCTCGCCGTCGCCGTAGCGGAGGAACACCACCTCCGAGACCCCTAGCACATTGGCGGCATTTTGCTGCTCGATCTCACGAGTTGCGGCCAGGGACTCGGGGGTGAACGAACGGTCGCCGGTGCCCTTGTTGCCGTTCGTGCACATCAGGATGACCACCTTGGTACCGGACTCCGCGATCCACTTGGCCATGGTCGCGCCGCAGCCGCCCTCGGCGTCGTCAGGATGGGGCGTGACCACCAGGGCGCTGCGCGGCGCTTCTGTCATCACCCGTGGTTCGGGGGCGTATTCCTGATTGGGGTATCCCCAGCCGTCAATCCCGTGCGGTCTGCTGGTCATACTAGCGCTCCGTCGTGCTGGAATGGGTAGGGGCGAATGATTATTCGCCCCTGAGTGGTCCGGGTCCGGCTATTGCGGCGCGAACGCGCCAGCGCTAGCCGCCGAGGTGGAACACCACCATCTTGAGTTCGGTCATCTCCTCGATGGCGTAGGCCGGCCCTTCCTTCCCCATCCCGCTGTCCTTGAGACCACCGTAGGGCATCACGTCGGCGCGCCACCCTGGGGAGGAATTGATATGCAGGTTGCCCGAATGGACTTCCTGGGCAAATTTCATTGCCCAGTCCACGTTCTGGGTGAAAATACCTGCCGACAGCCCAAAGCGCGTATCGTTGGCCTTGGCGATGGCGTCGTCGATGTCGTCGAACGCGCTGACAGCGACGGCCGGACCAAACAATTCCTCGCGGGAAATCAGCATTTCCGGACGCGCATCCGCCACCACGGTGGCCGTGTGCATTGTCCCTTCGCGCCCACCGCCGGCGATGACCCGGGCGCCCTGACTCACGGCCTCGGCAATCCAGCCCTCGACACGCTCAGCGTCGGTTTGGCGGATCATCGGGCCCATCTTGACGTCTTCGTCAAAGGGATTGCCGACGCTGAATTCCTGGGTGGGTTTCACCAACGCGTCCAGCAGATCGGCGTATATGGTGCGGGCGGCGAAGACGCGCTGCGTGGAGATGCAGACCTGGCCGGCGTTGGCAAATCCGCTCGACACAGTGGCGGCCGCCACTTTCTCAATGTCGGCGTCGGACATGATGATCAGGGGGCTGTTGGACCCCAGTTCCATCGTCACCTTCTTGATGCCAGCATTGCGGCAAATCTGGTCGCCGACCTCCATGCTGCCGGTGAAAGTGATCTTGCGCACATCGGACGACCCGGTGATGGCGTCCCCGATCTCCGCGCCGGAACCGGTGATGGTCTGGATGGCTTCTCCGGGCAGGCCGGCTTCCAGGAGGATCTCGGTCAGCTTCAAAGCGGACAGCGGAGTGTCGCCGGCGGGCTTGAGGATGACGGCGTTGCCGCCAGCCAGGGCGGGCCCCACCTTGTGACAAACCAGGTTGAGCGGGAAATTGAACGGAGCGATCGCAGCCACAACGCCCACTGGTACCCGAATGGTGAACCCGAACTGATTGACGACCCCGGGAGCCGAGTCCAACGGGACCGTTTCGCCGTGCAGGCGCTTGGCTTCTTCAGCCGACAGCGTGATGGTCTGGATGGCGCGCTGGACCTCAACGCGACCCTCGGCAATGACCTTGCCCTCTTCCCGAGTTATGGTCTCCGCCAGGTCGTCAGCGCGTTCTTCCATGAGGTCGGCGGCGCGCTTGAGGATCGTATAGCGACGGTGAGAAGGCAGCTTGGCCATCACCGCGGCGCCGCGCACGGCACTGGCGATAGCGGCCTGAACATCGGCGGCGGAACCGCGCGGGACGGTGTCGAACGCGGACTGATCAAAGGGATTGATGACTGGCATCTTGTCATCGCGGTCGACCCACTCGCCGCAGATGTACATACGCATGGCGAAACTCCTAGTAAGCGGAACAGAATCCACACGCCAACTCACGGCGCGCGGCAACGGCCACCATTGTACTACACGAGCCCGGCCCGATTATTCGGCTTCGGTCTTGGCCTCGCCTTCGCCAAGGACAATGCTACGGCCGGTATTGGTCACTTTGTAGTGGCCGGACAGGCCCGGTATCCGCTCCAACCACCGGAACTTCGTGCGGGCGGCGTTGCGCAAAGTCTGCACAAAACTGTGCGGGATGGGCCAACCGGCCAAGGTGAACAGATGGGCCAGACTATCTGGATCAACGCTGCCAATGTTCAGGTATCGGTGCCCCGCTTCGGCGGCAACCACCACCCGGCGCATGTCGCCCAATGGGTTGACCCGCTGACAGAATGCGATGTACTCGTGCTCGGAAGGGGTCATCGTCTCCGGCATGGCTACGGATGCCGGAGGCGGGGCGGGTCCACCATTCATGGCCACGGTGGGCGGAGGCGGCGCGACGTGGACCACGGAGACGGCCGGCGCCGCAGGAGGAGGGGCATGATTTTCGGCGATTGCCACCGCGACCGGCGGCGTCTCGGCAACGTGCTGGGCTGCGCCATTGCTCGTGGAGTGACCGTTGGAATGGGCCGGAGGATCGACCGTTTTGACAACAGCCGCCTCCGCCACGGAACCGTTGGATCCAATGAGTTGCGGCATGAACGAATACAGGACTTCGCGAACGAGTCCAGCATCGTCAGACTCAATGCAAACCTGACTCCCTGCTGGCAACGTGATGCTGAGCTTGTTCATCCTGCACATCCCCCAGGCGCACCTGCGCCCAGCTTAATAGTAAAGTAACGCCGTGATTTATGGCAAGGCGGATGCGCGGCGGTGTTCGGCAAATCCATCACGCCAACACCCACCGACGGCAATCCAACGGCGGCAATCCAACGGCGGCGAGGAATATCAGGAATCCGAACACCTCGGTGTGGGAGTACCTCGGCGACCGACACCTGATGCGTCGGTCTGGTCAAATAGTCTGTTTCAGTCGGACCGCGAGCGATCTGGTCAGGCCGGGCACGGCGGCGATGTCCTCGACGCTGGCGTCCTTGATTCCCTGGAGGGAGCCGAAGCGACGGAGCAACATACGCTTCCGCTTGGGTCCAATGCCGGTGACCATGTCGATTGGCGATTTCAGGCTGCTCTTGGAACGCAGGTTGCGGTGGAAGCTGATGGCGAACCGGTGGGCCTCGTCGCGGATGCGCTGCATGAGGTACAGCGCCTGGGAATCCCGGGCCAGGACGATGGGTTCAGGAGTGTGCGGAACGAATATCTCCTCATTCTCCTTGGCCAGCGAGCACAGGGGGATCTGTTCCAGGCCAAGGTGAAGCATCACCTCCCGAGCCGCCGAGAGGTGACCTTTTCCGCCATCAATGATGACCAGGTCCGGCACAACGCCCCACGTATCAACCTTGCCGTCAGGATCGGGGTTAGCGATGGCCTGGCTCAGCCGCTTGAACCGGCGGGTCAGCATCTCCTTCATGCTGGCATAGTCGTCCACGCCGTCCACTGCCTTGATCTTGAACCGGCGGTAATCCCGGGTGCGTGGTTTGCCGTCGTCGAAGACAACCATGCTGCCCACGAGGTTGCTGCCCTGGATGTGGGAGATGTCGTAGCACTCCATGCGTCGCGGAGCCGTGGGCAGGCTGAGTTCCTCCTCCAGCTCGGTCAGCGCGCCCTGGATCGCGTCGGAACGATTCAGCCACTTGACGCGATGCTGGGCCAGACCCTCCGAGGCGTTGGCAGCGACGACGTCCATCAGCTTTCGGTTCTCCCCGCGCTGGGGACGATAGATGCGAACTGCGCCGTCCCGGCGGCTGCGCAGAAAGTCCTGCAGTATCTGAGTGTCCTCGGTCGGCGGATCGTGCTGTACCAGGACGACGTGGGGCACTTCCAGGGCGGTGGCATAGAACTGCTGGACGAACTGCGCGACGATCTCGCCAGGCTCGTCATCCTGGGGGCCCTCCATGAAGAAATGATCGCGGCCGATCAACTTGCCCCGACGGATGAAGAACACCTCGACCCAGGTCTCGTTGGCGGCGACGGAGATGGCGATGGCGTCCAGATCCGTGGAACGGCCGGAATCCACCTTGACGGTACGCTCTTCCTCAAACTTCTGAATCGCGGCCATCTGGTCGCGAAGGGCGGCGGCGCGTTCGAATTCAAGCTCTTCGGCTGCTGCTTCCATCTTGCCGCGAAGTTGGCCGGTCACCATCTCCGTGTTCCCTTCCAGGAACAGGATCACCTGTTTGACAACGTCGGCGTACTCCTCCTGGCTGGCCAGGCCGGCGCAGGGCCCGACGCAGCGGTGGATGTAATATTCCAGGCAGGGTCGCGGATCTGTTCCCGTGATCTTCTTGGTGCAGGAGCGGTAGGGGAACAACTTCTTGACCAGGTCCATTGACTGGCGGACGCTGCCGGCGCTGGCGAAGGGCCCGAAATACCGCGCGCCATCCTTGTGTACGCCTCGCGTGATGTACACCCGGGGAAAGTCCTCGGACAGGTCTACTTTCAGGTAGGGATAGGTCTTGTCGTCCTTGAGACGGACGTTGAAGTAGGGGCGGTGGCGCTTGATGAGGGTGTTTTCCAGTATCAGCGCCTCTGCCTCGGTGTCGGTGACGATGTACTCGAAGTCGGCCAGTTCGTTGACCATGCGCCGGGTCTTGCGATCCAGGCCTGCCGGGGATCCGAAGTACGACCGAAGGCGGTTCCGCAGGACCGCAGCCTTACCGACGTATATGACACCGCCGGCGGCGTTCTTCATCAGGTAGACGCCGGGGCGTTCCGGCGTCACCAGCAAGCGATGGTCGAATTCCTGCCGAACCACGGTGCGACCCCCGCTTCGTGCTCGGGCGCTAGAGCACGAATGAAACTGCTACGAGCACAACCACCAACACGCTGGAAAAAATGCCGATGCGCGTCAACTCGGAACCAACATAATTGTACGCGGCGGGGCGCTCAAACCGGCGGCCCCGGGGCGCCGAAGCCGGCCGGCCGGTGGCACTAGCGGTTTGGGAAGCGGTTGGCGCTTGGGACGTGGCGGTTGCAGTGGCAGACGCGCGGTCCGATTCCGTTGCTACCGGACCGGACGCCACGGGTGGTGCAGCGGCCGGGTTCCCCACGGGAGCCGGTCGGTTCGCGCCGCCGCGCCGACGACGCAGGTTGTTCTGTCGGGCCGCCACCTTTTTGCCCTTGCTAGGCATCAGCCACCTCCTGGCGCCGCACCCCGGCCACATTTGCCGTCAGTGCGCCATTGATTTTCGTATCACGCGACCCCGCCGCAGCCGGCTGGCTCACGCCTGAGTCCATGATACCAGCATAGGCTCAGAACGCGATCAGCGGCAGATCGCAGCTTATGTCAATTATGTGCGTATCGCCCAGGCTACCGGCCGGACTCACTAAACGGAGATACCCAGTTCGGCCTGCATATCAGCAACCGCCTGGTTACGGGTCTTGCGCTGCCACTGGGGACGGGCGTTGATGGGCTCGTTTATGACTTCGGGGTCGATTTTCAGAGCGACGAACACCGGCCCCGGCTGGCTGAGAATCTCCTCGATCTGGCTGGCAAAGTCTTCCAGGTTGTCTATGGCATAGGTGGACGGGTAGCCGCAGCCCTGGGCGACCACTTCGTATTCCATCTGCTCGGCGTTGGGCACGGGCTGGCCACCGGTGGTGGCGTACACGCCGTTATCCAGCATGAAATGGTAGAGATTGGACGGCGCCTTCTCGGCGATGGTGGGCAAAGCGCCCATCCCCATCAGCACGTCGCCTTCGGAGTCGAACAACACAACCCGCTGATCGGGAATGGCGAGGGCGAGCCCAAGGGCGAAAGAGGCGTGGCCACCCATGGCCGGGTCACCCAGGGGAAGATCCCGATCCGGCTGGTCGCTCATTTCGACCCAGAACCGGCCGCCCCGACCGGGTATCACCACCGCGTCGCCGCGATGCTTGTTGAAAATGTCCAGCATTTCCGCCGTTTTCATCATGATGGTCACATCCGTTTATCTGTGTTGATCAGCGGCTGACGTTGAAGCCGTGGTACTCGTCGCCAACGAGAACGGCTACGGGGCGTTTCTCCCGCTGCGCCTCGGCGAATGCGATGGATATGCGGTCGGCGTCCTCGTCGGACTCCACCAGGTAATAGTTGATGTTGAACGCATTCAGAAAGCGTTCGGTGTAGAAGGCGGCGGTGTCGGTGATTACGCCGTGTCGGGTCCAGCCTCGATACCCGACCATCATCACCACCGGGACGTTCATGCCCAGGCCCCAACCGCGCAGGGAATCACCGGACTCCATCATGCCGGTATTCTGGATGAGAATGACCGGCTTCTTGCCGCCGGCGGCTAGCCCCGCGGCAGTGGAGAAAGCGTGGCCTTCGCGGCTGACGGGCACAAGGTCTATGCTGGGCTCCTCGCTCATCAACACGTACAAAAAGTTGGTCTCGCTGTCGGGAAGCCACACCACGTGGGTGGCGCCGTTGTTCTTCAACTCCGCCAAAATGCGGGCGGGACTCAATTCGGCCATGAGTGATACCTGCCTCGAAATGTTTGGGGCAAACGGCAGCGCCGGAATGCCGTCAACTGGTATACCCGGCGCGCTATTTGGCGTCAACCGGGGGCGCCGGCGACGCTTGATATTGAGATGTTCGGCGTAAGGAATCGACCGGCTGGGTCGACGCCGCCACCCGACTAATCGTCGGCGGCGACGGCCGGTTCGGCCAGGCGGTTGTCAACGAGTTCCGCGCTGCAGGCGGCGCTATCCAGCAATCCCCAGCGGACCATCCAGTGGTACGTGTCCTCGACGATCTCGTCGGTGTAGGGGGTGTTGTAGGAGTAACGCAGGCGAGGCAGATGGAAGTCCTCAGGCGTGATGCCGCCGTAACCCGCCGCCACCGCCGCGAACCGGGGTTCGTCAATGAGATACCGGACGTACTTGCGCTTGTCGGCGTTGATCCGGTCAACCGCCTTGGCGACGGCGCGGTTGATGGCGGAGAACGTTTCCTCGTCCATGTTGTCGCTGGCGTTCTCGGCGCCCAGGTAGTGACCCTCGCACACCGGGCGGCAGCCCAGCTTTTCGGCCAGAGTGATCCAGGGCTCCATCAGGGCGGCGGCCGCGACCTCGCCATTCATTAGCGCCTCGAACCGGAACTGCGGGGAGCCGTAATGGACCAGTTTCATCTTGTCCTCGGGCAGATAACCCGACAGCAGCCTTATCGCGACGTAGTGGGACCCGGCGTGGAACTGCACGGCAACCGGTTTGTCGCCCAGCGTACCGGGGTAGTAGTGGGGGGAATCCGGATGCACCAGGATGGCCTGAGTGGCGACCGCGGAACGGAGGGCGATGATGCGCGCGCCCTGCTTGCTTTCATAGGCCCGACGGACCTGACCTTCCTCTCAAGCTCGGTAGATCGACACCTGAGCATCCTCGAAGGCCACGTGGCCGAGGATCGGGTTCACGTGTTCCGGATTCTCCGTGGGCGTCACCTTACCGCTGTTCAATGCGGTGACGAACTCCATGTCGATGCCCTCGGCTTCGAACAGGCCCTCGTCGCGGGCAACCAGCCAGGGCAGGCTGAACACCACGCCACTGATTTCGCTTACAACCTTTTTCATTGCTAATGCTCCTGAGAGTAAACCGGTAGTGTGCGGAAGTTTAGCAAAGTCGCCGCACAGCGTCCATGCTGGCCCCGGCACATGTGCCTTTGACCCATGCAGCGACGCCGCTACGGCCCCAAATCTGGGCATCGCAGCGCTTCACTGCCGATCATTAAACCCGCGGCGTCACGCTTGCCACGAGATGCCCTATGCTATACTCGCGCCAAACTGGACAGCCTGTAGATTGGGGCTGGAATCAGCCCTTCAGAGGTGTTTACTATGCAGTGGGCTTCTGCGCTATCTCAACAGAACAGCCTGCGCGCCGCTCTTTCCGAATGCGCAGCCTCCATACGCGAGAACATGGGCGACACGGCGGCAGACCTCGTGGTGGTTTTCGCGTCATCGGAATACTCTTCGGACTACGCCAACCTGCCCGAACTGGTGGCCGAACTCCTCGGACACCAGGCCCTGGTGCTGGGTTGCTCCGGCGGTGGGATCATCGGCGGTGGAACCGAGATTGAACAGGAACCAGCGGTGTCCGTAACCGCGGCCAGCCTGCCCGGAGTTGCCATCCACCCGATCCGCCTGGAAGGAGATGATCTCCCCAGCCTGGACGCCGCTCCGGACGATTGGCACCAGGCGATGGGCGTCGACCCCGCCGACCAGCCACAATTCGTCCTGCTTGCCGACCCGATGTCGTTCCCCGCGCAGGACCTTCTGCTGGGAATGGACTACGCCTACCCCGCGGCAGCAAAGATCGGGGGCCTGGCCAGCGCGGCACAGGGCGCCCGGCAGAACGGACTGTTCCTGGGCCGCGACTACCACGACTCGGGAGCGGTCGGCGTGGCGCTCTCGGGAAACATCGTGGTCGAAACGGTGGTTGCCCAGGGGTGCCGGCCCATCGGGTCGCCGATGCATATCACCCGCAGCGACCGCAACTTCCTCGTTGAACTGGACGGGCAGCCGCCCATCAACGTGCTCCGCACCCTGTTCCAGGGAGCCGACCAACGTGACCGGGACCTGATGCAGAGCTCCCTGTTCCTGGGCGTGGTGATGGACGCGCTGATCGACGAGCCTCAGCAGGGCGATTTCCTGATCCGCAACGTGATGGGGATGGACCAGCGAAGCGGCGTGTTGGCCATCGGCGAAATGCTGAAGGAAGGCCAGCTGGTGCAGTTTCACCTGCGGGACGCGGACACCTCGGCCGACGACCTGTCCGCGGTACTGGAACGATACGCGGTGGACAATCGGGAAAACCCGGCTCACGGGGCGCTGCTGTTTTCGTGCCTCGGAAGGGGCAAGTACCTGTACGGCCGTTCAAATCACGACACCGAGGTGTTCCACGACAAGGTCGGCGCGGCGGTGCCGTTGGGCGGTTTCTTCTGCAACGGAGAGATCGGACCCGTAAGCGGGACCACGTTCCTGCATGGATACACCAGCAGTTTCGGGATTTTCCGCCCGCGCGCGTAGGAGATCAGGTCGATGGCGGCAACCGTTAAAGCCGGTATCTCAGCATCGCTGACCGGCCAATTCTCCACGCAGGGCCAGCAGGCGTTGGCCGGTCTCAGCGTGTGGGTTGATTACGTTAATCAGCAGGGCGGACTTGCAGTGGGAGACGCCCAACTTCCAGTCACGCTGGTCAGCTACGACGACGGCAGCACGGCGGACAGTACGCGGCAGGCCACGGAACGGTTGATCACCGATGACAACGTTGACCTGTTATTCGGGCCGTATTCCGCGGGTCTGACCACGGCAGCGGCGGAGGTCGCCGAATCCCACGGCCGGGTCATCTGGAACCACGGCGGCGCCGGCGACGCGCACTACGCCCGTGGGTTCCACAATGTGATCAGCATCCTGACGCCGGCCGACCAGTACCTGGTAGGCGCGCCCGATTTGGTTCGTCGAGCGAAACCCGAGGCCAACCGGCTGGTGATACTGCGGATCGACACGGGCGCGTTCGCCAGGCTCGTGGCGAGAGGCGCTGAAACCGCGGCTCACGAACTCGGGTTCACCACGGTACTGGATTTGCGTTACCGGCCGACGCAGGTCAATTTCACCGAGATCGCCCGTCACGTGGCCGAACAGGAACCGGACCTTGTGGTCACTGTGGGCCGCATCCGCCACGACATTGGCACGGCCAGGGCGTTGGCAAGGCTCCCGAACCGGAGCAACATCGGGCTGGCTGCGGTGATCGCGACGCCCATCGCCGGGTTCCAGGAACTGCTGGGCGAGGCGGCTGACGGATTCGTGGGCCCCAGCCAATGGGAACCGGCCTTCAGCATACCAACGCCGGACGTGGGCCCCGGCGCCGCCGAGGCGCTGCGGATGCTGAACGACGCGGCCGAGTCTTCCGGCGTGCCTGTCGATTACCCGATGGCGCAAGCCATGGCGGCGGGTCTGGTCGCCGAGCGCTGCGCGGCTGCGGCGGGTGGCTTGCACGACGATGACCTTCTGAGCGCGGCCGTGGACGCTGACTTCACCACATTCTACGGGCGCTTCAAGATCGACGAATCGGGCCGGCAAATCGGCCGGTCCGTAGCTCTGGTGCAGCGTCAGAACGGCCGCAAGGTGGTGGTCTGGCCTCCGGAGTTGGCCGAAGGGCAACTGCAGTACCCCTTCTGAATCGATGAAGCCGCCGGAACCGTTGGATCCCGGCGGCCTTTTGCATTAGCTGGGTTCACCGTTTAGTCGGGGCGCTGGATGATCTCCAGGCTGACCTTATCGGGCGCCTCCACGAACATGACCTGGGAACCGGACGGCATGGTCCACGGCTCGCAGATGATGTTGGCCCCATTGGACTTGAACCTCTCGAAGGCTTCCTGGATGTTGTCAGTCTGGAAGCCGAAATGGTCCAGGCCGAAACGCGGGTGGGTGGACCCGGCCACGGCGTTTTCGCCTTCGGCCTCACCCGAAACGGTGAGCAGGGGCTGGCCGTCCAACTCCAGGGTGTGGGAGATCGTGTTTGACAGCGGCCTGGTGGAGACGATCTCAGCGCCGAAGTTGTCGACATAGAACTTCGCAGCGTTGTCAGGATCCTCGCTCCGCAGGTGCAGGTGGTTACAAACAAAAGCCATGATTGGTTTCCTCCTTGAATGGTGGTGACTGAAAGATTGCCAGCCGACTGATTACCCCAGGTAATCGGCGATTTGCTGGTCGTAATCGTCCTTCCGCGTGACTTGGGAGATCAGTTCCGGCGAGGCGCACTGGTCACGCAGGTCGCCGGGTGCGATGCCGTCGCGCAGGGCCTTCATAACGTCGTACACGGCCTTAATGGAAGCCTGGAATGAAAGGTGGCCCTGCAGAGCGACGCGCACGCCGTTCTGGCCGAGCCACGCCTTGTCGGACAACTCGCCGCCGGCTCCGCCAAGGAGCAGCGGGATGTTCAACTCGGCATTGACGGCTTCGACTTGCGCCTTGGTGCTGGCTCCGGCCAGGAAGAGGGCATCAACGCCGGCAGCCTCGTAAGCCTTCGCGCGGCGGATGCACTCGTCGAGCCCCTCGCTGATGCTGCTCGTGCGACCGGCGACCACCAGGTTTGGATCCGTTCGGCCGGAAAGCGCGGCTTTCATCTTGCCGACGCCTTCTTCCAGCGATATGTAGCGAGGACCGTCACCGAATTGCATCGGGAGCACGGTGTCTTCTATGGTCAACGCCGCAACGCCGGATGCCTCCAGTTCCTCGACCGTACGCTTGACGCTCAGGGCATTGCCGTAGCCATGGTCGGCGTCGACCATCAGCGGCAGCGTGCCGGCCCGGCATATCCGGTAGATCTGCTGGGCGAACTCGCTGAGGGTCAGGACCACGTAGTCGGGGGCGCCGAGCACCGTCCCGCTGGCGATGGAGCCGGCGAACATGCCGACCTCGAAGCCCAGGTCCTCGGCGACACGGGCCGAAATCGGGTCAAACACGGAGCCGGGATGCACGCACACATCCCCGGCCAGAACGGCGCGATACCGCTCCCTTCGCTTGGTGTAATCCATACGCTCTTGGCTCCTTTGATTGCTCGAATGAGGGTGACCGGCGACGGTGTGCTAACATCCGCTCCGTGTATTCTAACCAATTCGTGCGGGGGCGCAACCTGCGTGCCGGGCTCTGCAATGCCGCCAGTACCGTTCGGCGATAGCACCGCATCAGCGCCACTATGACCACGATAATCGGCGTCGACTTCAGCGGCCATCGGGACGACCGCAACACGTGGCTGGCACGGGGAATACTCACTGATGATGGGGCGCTGGTTCTGGACAGCGTGCAGCCGGTCCGGCGCGATGACCTTTACCACACCCTGGCGAATGTGCCGACGCCGGCGGTGGCGGCATTGGACTTCCCGTTTGGCGTGCCGCGGACGTTCGCAGATTTCCTGTCCCCGAAGCGATCGCCTCGGGATATGGCGGATATCTGGCAAGTGGTATCTGATCTGACTGCGGCCGATTTCATCGACAGGCGAGATGCATTCGTGAATCAGCAATCTGGGCTGCCGCTCTCCCAGCGCGAACCCAGGCGCGCCGGCGACCAGGCCCACCATCGGGAAAGCTATTCGCCCCTGCATACCGTCAACCCCAACATGCTGCCGATGACCTTCGAGGGGATCAAGATGCTGCAGCGGTTGCACGCCGAGCAGTCGAGCCGCTGGCATGTGCCGCCGCTGGAACCCACCGGTCCACCATCGGACCGGGTCACTCTTCTTGAGCTGATGCCGGGAGCGCTCCTGAAATCGATTGGATTGCCGTACAAGGGATACAAGAAAGGGCGATCCGCTTTGGAACGGCGCGACCACATTCTGGGTGGACTGGCCGAGTCCTCTCAAGTGGCCCTGCCCAACCTGGAACGTGTCCGGATGGCGTGCCGGGCCAACGACGACTGCCTGGACGCGGTGGTCGCGTCCGTGGGAGCGGCAGCGTGGGCCATAAACTCGTGCCGATTCCACCACCCCGACAGCCACGAACTGGCGGACGCAGCGTTGGAAGGTTGGATTTACGTGCCGGGGTACAACCAGGCAAACGGCTCAGCCTGACTGGCGGCCTCGCAGGAGGATAACCAGCCCGATTGCGAGGCCCGCGCCGATCAACTGCATCACGATAAACATCGGTGCCGACGCCGGGTAAATTCCGGCGAAGGTGTCGGAAAACATCCGGGCTATCGTCACCGCAGGGTTCGCGAAGCTGGTGGAGGAGGTGAAGAAATACGCCGCACCGATGTACGCTCCCACCGCCACCGGGATGACCACCGCTCGGTGCCTCGGGATGAGGAAGATCACGAAGAGCAATCCCAGAGTGGCGATCACCTCTGCCAGCCACAGATCCGGTCCGCTTCGCACCTTCGTCGACCAGGTGACCGGAGGCAACGCGAACATCAGGTTGGCCAGAACGGCGCCAACAATACCGCCGGCAACCTGGGCCCCGATGTAGACGATACCCTCGCGCACCGGCCGACCGTGCAAAACTACGTCAGCCAGGGTCACCGCCGGGTTGAAATGCGCGCCGGAAACGGGTCCGAACGCCCAGATCAACGCCATCAACCCAAATGCGGTGGCGACGGCGTTTTCGAACAGCTGCAACCCAATGTCGCCAGGACTGAGCCGCTGGGCGGCAATGCCGCTGCCGATCACCGTCATCAGCAGGAAAGCGGTACCCACCGCCTCCGCGAGGAGCCGTCGGCCTAGCGTGGGCAGCAAGGACGACATCCTTTGCGACGGTGGACCAACAGACATACAAAAAGGGCGGAAAATCCGCCCCTTCCATCGGCTCCCGCTTCCACCATGTCGCCATAGTAGACCATGGGAAAGAGTCTACCAATGGGTCATGGGACGGTCAACCGACCGCGTTGACGCTCCGGGCCGTCGCTTACTATAATCCGGGACATCAACCGAAGACTGAAGAGGTACCGGCAGCAATGAACCTGAAAACTGGACAACGTTACGTGGGCCCGGGCGGCGCTGAGATGATAGTCAGCAAGGCCAGCGGGGAAGGCGATCTCACCGACGGCGAAATTCCCCTGCAAATCAAGGGCGCCAGCGTCGATTTCGGCGGAGCGGGCACAGCCGACGACGCGCCAGAGGTGACCATGGGCAAACGGCTCACATCCGCGGACGGCAGCGTGTCCGTCCTGATCACCAAGGCGGGCAAGTGCGACCTGCGACTGAACGGCGAGGCGATGGAGTTGCAGGAAGCGAAGCAACTGCCCTCGTCCGACTAACGCGCAACTGGATGGAGACACGAACTGGGGGCGGGTTCTGGACCCGCCCCCTTGCATTGTTCTCGCTCGGCGATTGCACGAAAATCGCGCTCCCAGCCTACAGGAAGTGCGGGATCACGTACTTCCCAAAGAGCCGAATGCTGTTCATGATCTTGCTGTGGGGCAGGTTGCCCATCTGCATGAAGCAGAGGATCTGGTCGACGCCGGCCTCGCGGTACTTTTCAATCGTCTTGATCACCGTTTCGGGTGAGCCCATGGCGAACGCGCCCGACTCGATGTGATCGTCGGCGGTCTTGTCGACGCGCTCCTCCTGGACGGCATTGACGGCGAAGCGGTAGCTGTCCGGCACCGCGCGCCCGGCCCACGGCGCATACAGTTCTTCGGCCTTGCCGACGAACCACTCGCCCTCGCGAGCGGCGGATTCATACGCCTCTTCATCGGTGTCGGCCACGTGGACCATGCACAGCGCCGCGATATTGTCGTTGACCATGCGGCCGATGGGATTGGCGTTCTTCACCGCGTCGCGGTAGATCTCGACCCTTTCGACCAGCTGTTCGTGTCCGCCCAGGTTGAAGCACAGCACCCCCACGCCCAGCTCACCGGCTTCTCCAAAGGACGTCGGTTGGCTGCACGCCATCCACATGGGCGGGTGCGGGTCCTGCACCGGCTTGGGGATCACCGATCGGGGCGGGATGTTATAGAACTCGCCCGAATGGGAGAACGGGTCCTCGGTCCACATGCGCGGGATCATCTCTATGGCCTCCCGCCACTGGGCCTTGGTGGTCTCCGGGTCGACCTCGAAACCGTCCATTTCGATAAGCGTCGTGGATCGACCGGTTCCCAGGTCCATGCGGCCGTCGCTGACGATGTCCAGCACCGCGGCTCGCTCGGCGACCCGAACCGGGTGGTTGTAAGCGCCGGGCAGCAAGGCGACTGCGTGGCCGATGCGAATTCGCTTGGTCCGCTGGGAAATCGCGCCGTACAGCACCTCGGGGGCGGAACAGTGGGAGAACTCCCGCAGGAAGTGGTGCTCCACGGTCCAGAAGTAGTCGAAGCCAACGTCGTCCGCCAGCTCGACCTGAGCCATGACCTGCTTGTAGCGGTCGGCTTCGATGCCGGGGTAATGGGGCTCGGGAACTTGAATCTCGTACATCAATCCGAATTTCATGGGAGATCTCCTTTGAACATAAAGGCGGCGGCGTCTCTTGGCTTAATTTGTTTGGCGATGGCAGCGCCGGATTCTTGCTCCACCATTTTCAAATCATAGGAGGTTTGCAGATTCATCCAGAGGCGCTCTCCGTCCCCGAAGTATCGAGCCATTCGCAACGCGAGTTCAGCGTCGATGTGACGCTTTTCCCCCAGGATCGCAGAAACCGTTCCAGGAGGAACAGCTAGGCATGCATCAAGTTCCTCGGGAGACATACCGATTTCTTCCAGTTCGTCAGCCAGAATTTCGCCAGGATGTATTGGCCGCATTCCATTTTTAGGGGGCATGCGTCATACCTCAAACGTGGTAGTCAACTATTTGAACGTCGTGTGGGGCGCCCTCGGTCCAGTGAAAGCAGACACGCCATTGTCGATTGATGCGAATGCTGTATTCGCCTCGCCTGTCCCCAACCAGGCGCTCCAACCGATTACTGCGGATGTTTCTCAATTGTGACAAGGATGTGGCATCGTCCAGAATTTGCAGGCGACGTGTTGCTTGCTCAGCAAATGATCGAAAGCGCGCGACTGAATGCCCATTGAACAATGTCTCGGTATCTCTGTCTCTAAACGATTGTATCAATTTCGTGATCCAACGGCTCTACGGCACCAGCATCGCCCGTGTGATCTCGGTCTGGCGCTGGCTCCACTCGGCGGCGGCGAAAGCCTCGTTGACGTCCGCCAGCGGGAACGTGTGCGATACCAGCTTGTCGAAGGGCAGACGGTCCTGGTTGCGCACCAGGAAGTCCAGCAACTCCGGCAGCAGCGACGGACGATACATCAGGCTGCCCACGATGTTCTTGCCCTGCAGCAGCTTGGACGGGTCGATGGACACTTCCTGCCCCCGCACGATGTCGCCAATCTCGACGAAAGTGCCGCCGTTGGACAGCATATCGATGCCTTCCTTCAACAGGTCGGCGCGACCCACCAGCTCCATCACCACGTCAGCGCCGCGGCCGCGGGTCAGCTCGCGGACCCGGCGGACGCGTGTCTCAGGGGTGTTGAACTCCTCAATGTTGATGGTCTCGTCGGCTCCGAACTCCTCAGCGAGAGCCAGGCGGTTCTCCAAGCGGTCCAACACAATGACCCGATCCGCCCCGCGCTCCTTGGCCATGGCGGTGGCGTGGATTCCCAGTCCGCCAGCGCCAATGATGACCACGGACTGTCCGTGGCTCATTCCCGCCCGCTCCAGGCCGGTGGTCACCGTGCCCATGGCGCAGTTGACCGGCCCCAGCAGATTGTCGGGGAGTTCGTCCGGGACTCGGAAGAACGGATGACGCGGCGGCAGGTAGAGAAAGTCGCCGTAGGTGCCGGTGAAGTATGGCCAGTTGCCGGCGGCAGGATACTGGCGGTTGGCGCACCAGTTGGTGTTTCCGCGCAGGCACATGTGGCAGTGGTAGCAGGGGAACACGGCGGCGTACACCACGCGGTCGCCCTCTTTCACGTCGGTTCCCCAGTAGTCGGTGGTGATTCCGTCACCCAGGTATTCGATGACGCCGGTGCCCTCATGTCCCATGACCCGCCCAGTTTCGGGCAGGGGATTATGTTCCTGGGTCTGGTCGCCGCGCCAGGTATGCAGGTCGGAGCCGCAGATGCCGGCCTGGGTCATGCGGAGCAATACCGCTCCGGGTTGGGGTTCCGGAACGTCGTACTCTTCGATCTCAAAGGGCTTGCCGTATTCCTTGACGACTACGATGCGTCCTTTCATGGTGGTCCCTCCGATTGAACGTGATAATGGCGTCAGATGGCCGGTATCCTAGCATACGCCGGGGGGTTGGGTAAGGGCGCAGAGCCGGAGCAACTGCTGTGATAAACTGCGGGCAACGATAGAAAAATGACACGCCGATAATCACGGGTACGGCTATGAAGATTGCTATCGGTTCCGACCACGCGGGGTTCGAGTACAAGGGGAAACTACTGTCCTTGCTGGCCTATCTGGGGCACGAAGCGTTGGACTACGGCGCTTATTCCGAGGAGTCGACTGACTATCCGGAATGGATACGCCCCGTCGCCGAGGCGGTTGCAAGAGGAGAGGTGGACCGGGGCATCGTCCTGGGCGGGTCGGGCAATGGCGAAGCCATCGTCGCCAACCGCGTGCCGGGAGTCCGCTGTACGCTGTGCTGGAACGCGGAGTCGGCCCGGTACGGCCGCCAGCACAACGACTCCAACGTATTGTCCATGGGACAGCGGCTGGTGACCTGGGAAACGGCGCGGGAAATCGTGGACGCGTGGCTGACCACCGAGTTCGAAGGCGGCCGTCACCAGCGCCGCATCAACCAGATCGACGAATAGACGCCGCGCAAATCTCAAAATGGCAAAGGCGCCTCGATGGTTGAGGCGCCTTTTCTTTGCGGCGGCGGTCGGATTGACGCGCTATCAGGGAGATACAGCGTCCGTGACCCCAATCATGCTGTCACGGGTCACCAGCGCGGCCAGTCCCTCCTCGCTCATGCCCTCGGTTCCGGCAGGCCGGCGCGGCAACACCAGGTAGCGCAGGTCGGCAGTGCTGTCGAGGACGCGCACCTCGGCATCCGCTGGCGGCGCGGCGCCAAACTCAGCCATCACCCCGCGCGGGTCGCGCACGGCGCGGGCCCGGTAGGCCAGGCTCTTGTACCAGTCCGGTGGCCGGCCGAGCAGCATCCTGGGGTAGCAGGAACACAGGGTGCAGACCACCATGTTATGAACATCGTCCGTGTTCTCAACCACCGTCAAATGCGGGGTCTCGGCCGGGATCTCGATGCCCATCTCCGACAACGCGGAGCGCGAATCCGCCAGCAGGCGCGCCTTGAAACCTTCGTCGACCCAGGCCCGGGCGACGACCCGCGCGCCTTCGGCTGGCGTGCGACCGTCCATCAGGTTCACCTGGCGCTGCACTTCATCGGCCGTGAGCAGGCCTTTCTCCGCGAGCAGAGCTTCAATTGCCACGGAGCGCAGGGCCACCTCGCTCATGGGCTCATCATGGATGTGGTCAACGACATGGGTTGCGGTCATGTTTTTCTCTCCAGTGTTCTGCGGGAGCGGCTGGGATCAGCACCGATCACGCCAGCGAGCAATCACATTTGGAGGCAAGGCCCCTAATTGTGACAGCCTCGGGCTTCGATCTCCCAAACCGCCTCCACCTTTCCGTCACGTATGCCGATGAAACGATCCCAGCGGCTCACCATGGCGTCCTGCTGGCCGGGAAGCAGCAGAACCTGGTCGCCAACCGCCAGTTCGGCTCCCTCAGCCGTCTGGAACACGGTGCGGTCGGTGTCCATATCGACAGCTTCGACCCCGGGTCGACCGTCTACTCGCGGCAAGCCCTTCATCCCTCCCACGGCCCGGGCTCCAGCATCGCCTATCGCCATTCCCGGACGCGGGACGCTGATAATGGACGACAGCACCTTGCCGGCCAGATGGAAATCCTCCATGTATTCGTATGAGGTTTCCATCACCAGGTAGGAGCCGCCCTGGATTTCAGTGACCTCCGGCATGTCACCGGCAATGTCGTAGCTCCAGGTTTCGCCCGTCGACACGATGTCAACCGGCAGACCGTCGGCGAGCATCGCTTCCCTGAGATCCAGAACCGGCTGGATGAGATGGTGTGCTTCGGTGGTCCGGTCCTCCAAGTCACCAGAGGGCTCCGCCATCATCTGGTGGCTCATCACGCCTTTCAGCGAGAGCCCGGGCAGCGAATCAATCAATCGGGCCAGATCAAGGCCGGCGTCCGCCTCCTGTACTCCGCACCGGACCAGTCCGGTTTCCTGCTCGATGACCACGCCCAGGTCTACGCCCTGGGCAACAGCAGCCTGGGACAGGTCCTGGGCGTTGGTTTCGTTTTCGCAGGCCACCAGGATCTCAGCCTGGTCCGCCAGGGCGCAGAGGCGGGCGATCTTGGGCGGCGCAACCACCTCGCTGGTGACGAATACGCTGGCCACTCCACCCTGCACCATGACCTCGGCCTCGGCAACCTTGGCGGCGCACACCCCGCCGATGGTCCCGCCGCGCTGGATCTGCCGCAGGGCCAGGGCCGGACTCTTGTGGTTCTTGCTGTGTCCACGCAACTTGCTGTGCCGGTCACCGTAGAAATCGGCAATCACATCCATGTTGTGGTCCAGCGCATCCATGTCCAGGATCAGGCATGGAGTATCCAGTTGCGCAATCGGAGTGCCGGGTTGGGGTTCATACGCTTGCGGCATGGAAGTACCTCCGAGGTTCCGTAATATCTAATCGATTTTCGCTGTGAACACTGACCGGTAAAATCGCGGCAATGCAGAACTATCCCAATTGCCCCCGGCCGGAAACCCGCCAATACCCCACCAGCTTGCCATCCCGCACGGCGCGAATGTAGTCATACTGATTGACGCACAGGGCCAGATTGAACGGAACCAGGTGCACCTTGTCGTTCGGCATCAACCGCTCGGTGGCCGGTCCTTCCAAATCCAGTATCCCGTGCTCCGCGCTGAACCGGGAGGCGACGGCGCCCTCGAACGCCTCCAGAACGGGTACACCGAAATCGGGCCCGGTAGTCTTGTGACCGGCATCCACCACGGCCCGGCCCGCCACCGGATGGCTGATGACCGTCGCCAGTACACTGGCCGCCGGCTGCAACTCCGGGCGCACGCGCCGGGTTTCCATATCCATCAGAGCGTACACGCCGGCCTGGACCTCAGTGATGCCCGAAATTTGAGAGACGATATCGTAGTTGTAGGTGCTGCCCGCGCTCACCGTCGCAACCTCAATGCCGGCCTGCTCCAGAGCGCCTCGCGCGTCCAGAACCGGTTGCAACCGGCGGCGGGTTTCAGCCTCCAGTTCCGACCGGTCCGTTATGGCCAGCGGGCCCTCGTAGGTCATTATCCCCTTCAATGACAATCCGGGCGCGCTGGCAACCGTTTGCGCCAGATCAACCGCATCCTGCACGGACGCCACACCGCCAAACCCGTACCCGGCGTCCATGTCCACCAACACCCCCACGGTGACGCCGGCGGCCTGCGCAGCCTCGGCGAGGTCGTGGACATTTCGGGGGTTGTCGACTGCCGCACTCAAAGTGATCCGGCCCGCCATGGCGACCAACCGGCTGATCTTGGCGGCGGTGATTACGCGGCCGGCTATGAGGATGTCGTCAATGGCGCCCGAAGGCGACGCACCCCCGTCGTCGGCAGCAGCAAATGCCTCGGCCTCCGCCAGGGAGCTGACCGCTACGCCGCCGGAGTTGCCCGCCGCGGACAGCTGGATCCGGGCGATTTCAGGACAGCCGTGACAGGAGACATGAGGCCGAACCGCGACCCCTCCAGCTCCCGATCCATCGTCGGAGCCGCTAACGACATCGTGCAGCACCGCGATGTTCTGCTCCATTATCCCCAGATCGACCACCAGGGCCGGCGTGTCCAGTTCTTCTGCGGGGGAGCCAATGGGCTGAAATATCGGTCGCTCCACGGTTCATGTACCTCTCATTTGCGGCGTTTGCGGGCAAGATAGCACAAATAGCGCCCCGGGCTTGTCGATCTATCGCCGCCGCGGAAGCCAACCCCAGGCGGCGTTGCTCGAACCAGCCTTTGCGAGGACGGAACCTTGCAAATGCCCTTGCCGATCCTACGGCGATCAGGCTGGCTCCAGCCAGTGCTGGTAAACGTCGACGAGTAGCGTATCTGTCGGGTTGCCGGCGTAGTCCGGCCACAGATCAGTTTGCTGCAAACGCACGCGATAGAGGGGCTGGCGGGGCAATCCATCGCCTCCGTGGGCCAGCGTCTCCGGATTGGGAAAGACCCCGCACAGCGCGTCAACCGTGCCGGTGTGCCCCTGGATGTAATGCGGCGTGCGAAAATGGTGCGCCGGCGAACCAACGCGCACGCGCACGGACGTCCCATCGGGATAGCGAACAGGTTCGGCCGGTGTGGTCATTAGAGCCCCAGCTCCCGCAACTCGGCGGCTTTGGCGTCGATCTCCTCGGCGGTGAGGATGCCCTTCTCGATCAGCAGTAACTCCAGAGCGGCGGTCCACTTTTCGTAGTACGACAGCGCTTCGTAGCGTTCCGGAGGCAGGCTTTCGATGGCGCGGCGCATCTCGTCGGTGGTGCGTATGCCCTGCTGACCGAGCACCTGATGTACGGCATCGACGCGCCGTTCCCAATCGCTGTACTCGTGATCGGCGAGGTCAATGGGCGTGTCGTCGGGCCAACCGCCACGGTCGTGTACTGCAGGCATGATCCTACGCTCCTTTTTCCCACATCGTCGCCACGTCCACCGAACGCATGAAGCTAACGCCGGGGAAGGTCTTGATGTACTCAATCAGGCGCTCCAGCATGAGCAGGCGCCCCGGCCGTCCGATGTACTGCGGGTGCATGGTGAGGTTGAAGCAGCGGCCATAGCGGTACATTCCGCGGAATTCGGCCGCCCAGCTTTCAAACACCTCGTCCGGGTTCCGCATGGGTCCCAACCGGTTGGCGGAGGGGGCATAGGCGAAATGCGGAGCATCGTCCAACAGCCAATGGATGGGCAGCTCAACCAGGTTCCGTGGCGGGTCCCCACCCTGCACGAAATACGGCGCGTCGTCGCCCATCAGGCTGCTGTCGTACTGGAAGTTGTGCTTGGCAAGCAGGTCCAGCGAGACCGGGCTGAGTTCCCAGCTGGGCGAACGATAGCCGACCGGCGCGTCACCGGTGAGTTCCCCCAGGATGCTGATGCCCTTGACCAGCACTTCCTCTTCCTTCTCGGGCGTCATGGTGGCCGGCGGCTCGTGGATGTAGCCGTGATGGGCCACCTCGTGCCCGCGCCCTGCGATTTCGCGCACCAGGTCGGGGTGGGTTTCGGCGACATAGCCGGGGATGTAGAAGCTGCCCGGTATGCCCTGGGCGTCCAGCATGTCCAGGATGCGCGGTGTGGCCACGCTCGGCCCGTATTCCGCCATCGACAGCAGGCTGGGGTAGTTGATGAAATCGGGGTTCCGATTCAGCCAGGAGGTGATGCCGTCCACGTCGAAGGTGATGAGCGCGACGCAGCGAATGTCGTCAGGCCAGATGCCGGCCATGGTGTCCCTCCCGTAAATCTAGTGGGCGGTAGCAGTTCTATCAGATCGGTCCGTACTGCACGGCAAGCGGTCTACCTGGCAGGGATGATATCAAAGCCGGTGTAGGGGCGCAGGACTTCGGGGATTACCACCGACCCGTCGGGCTGCTGGTTGTTCTCCAGGATGGCGATAATCACCCGCGGCAGGGCCAGGCCCGACCCGTTCAGGGTGTGGACGAAGCGCGGCCGCTCACCCACTCCGGGCCGGTAGCGCACGTTCGCGCGACGGGCCTGGAAATCCGTGCAATTGGAGCAGGACGACACTTCCAGCCATTCCTGGGAACCGGCGGCCCAGACCTCGATGTCATAGGACTTGGCCGACGGGAAGGAGATGTCGCCGGCACACAGTTGCAGGATGCGGTAAGGCAGGTCAAGGCGCTGGCATACCGCCTCGGCGTTTGCCAACAGCGCCTCAAGCTCATCGAAGGAGGTGTCCGGCTCGACAAACTTGTACATCTCCACCTTGTTGAACTGGTGGACCCGCTTGATGCCCCGCGTGTCCCGTCCTGCCGCCGCCTTTTCGCGGCGGAAGCACGGGGTATGCGCGACGTAATAGAGGGGCAGATCATCGGCGGTGAGGATCTCGTCCCGGTGCAGGTTGGTGACGGGCACCTCCGCAGTGGGAATGAGCCAGAGGTCATCCTCATCATCGTGGTAGAGATTGTCGGCAAACAACGGCAGGTTACCGGAACCCTCCATGATCTCGCGGCGCACCAGGATGGGAAGCGCAACCTCCGTGTAGCCGTGCTCGCCGCCGTGCAGGTCCAGCATCCAGGAGATGATGGCCCGCTCCAGCCTCGCGCCGTAACCGTTCAACGTGTAGAACCGGCTGCCGGAGAGCTTGACGCCCCGCTGAAAGTCGATGATTCCGAGATCCTCGGCCAGATCCCAGTGTGGCTTCGCTTCAAATTCCAGGGTGGTCGACTCGCCCCAGTGGCGCAGCACCACGTTGCCGGTCTCGTCAACGCCTTCCGGTGTGCTGACGTCCGGCAGGTTAGGCAATGCGAGCATGGCGTCGTTAATCCGGGCGTCCAGATCGCGCACCAGGTCTTCCAGCTCATTGATGCGGCGGCCGACGTCTCGCATCTCGGCGACGATACTTTCATCCGGCTGGCCGCCCTGAGACCGAGATTGGCCAATTTCGCGGGACACCGCGTTGCGGCGGGCGCGAAGTTCGTCGCCGTCGGTGATCGCCACACGCCTTTGGGCGTCCATGGCCAGGATTTCATCCAGGCAATCCTCGTCCTCTGCGCGGCGGATCAGGGCGGCGCGAACTATGTCAGTATCGTTACGGATTTGTTCAAGGGAAAGCATCGTGGGTTCAGTTACACCAAGTCGAAAATCAACTCCCGAACGGCAAAGGTGAAACCGGGCAGCACCTCCTCGCCGTCGAGCATGTCAGGTTCAGCCAGCAGCTCAGGTTCAGCCACGCCGGCGCGGTAGACGCGCACGGTGCGCTCTAGAGGGTCGATGAGCCAGCCAAGCTTTGCGCCATTGTCCATGTATTCCCGCATCTTTGCCAGGAGAGGCTGTAGTGACCGCTGGGAGGTCGACCTGATTTCGACCACGAAATCGGGGCAGTAGGGTCGCGCACGTGGCGGATCTGATGGCGGTGGAACAATCTTGTCGCGAGTCGTCCAAGCCACATCCGGGCTTCGGATGGCGCCGTTAGCCAATCGGAACGCACTGGTTGGACCGGTCACTATGCCCGGTCGGCCACTCCGGATGTTCCACTCGCGCAACTCTCCATAAGACTCGCCTTCCTGTTCGTCCGATGGAGGGTAGGTGGGAGGCATGAGTTCGATAACTCCGTCTGCGGCGAGTTCCATCTGCCAGAGGTATTCCTGGTTGGCCGCCGCCAACTCCCAAAACCAACGTTCGCAGGCATCAGGTCCCGCTTCGATCACGGCACCAGGCAGTCGCAGCGCAATGGGCAACACGTCCAACGCGCCAACCATCTCTGCGACGGGCAGGTCCGGTCCCGTTTGCGGCCTGGGATGAGTAGGGGCCGTTGTCATACTGGTTACCCGATCTCGGGCTCCTGATCGGTTGTCGCGTCATCCGTCCCGCTGCGCCCATCCATCGCGGCGGTAGAGGTGGCAGGTGGGAGGATGGCTTCAGCCTCTATCGGGATCCTGGAGCGCATCTGCGGAAATAGTAGCACATCGCGTATCGTGGACTGGCCGGTCAGCAGCATGACCAGCCGGTCGATGCCGATGCCGAGACCGCCGGTGGGCGGCATGCCGTATTCCAGGGCGGTCAGGAAATCGTCGTCGGTGCGGTCGGCTTCCTCGTCGTTGTAGGCGTCGCGTTGGTGCTCCTGCGCGGCGAACCGGGCCCGCTGGACCTCGGGATCGTTCAGCTCGGTGTATGAGTTGGCGATCTCCATGCCCGCGGCAAAGGCTTCGAACCGTTCGACGTAGCCTGGCTTGTCGGGGTGTCCCTTGGCCAGAGGCGACATGTCCTCGGGGTAGTCGATCAGGAAGGACGGCTGGACGAGGTGAGGCTCCACGTAGACCGAGAGCATCTTGTCGATGAGGCGCCCGCGGGCCTCTCTCGGAGCGGGTTCCAAACCCAGTTCGCGGCACTTTCCGGTAAGCGATTCGGCGTCGGGGTAGTCTTCAATGTCAACGCCGCTCCGCCGCTGCAATTCCTCACGCAGCGATAGCCGAGGCCACGGTGGCGTGAAGTCGATCACTTCGTCTCCCATCGCGATCTGCATCGAACCATGCACATCCTGCGCCAGCGATGAAACCAGCGACTCCACCATCTCCATCACCGCGTTGTAATCGGCGTAGGCTTCGTAGGATTCCAGCAGGGTGAACTCAGGATTGTGGTCCTGATCTATGCCCTCGTTGCGGAAAACTCGCCCAATCTCATACACCTTGTCCAGCCCACCGACGATCAGGCGCTTGAGGTACAACTCAGTGGCAATGCGCAGGTATAGCTGCTCGTCCAGGGCATTGTGGTGGGTGATGAAAGGTCGGGCGTGGGCGCCGGCAGGGATCGGCACCAGGATGGGCGTGTCCACCTCGACGAAACCGCGCCCATCCAGGAAGCGGCGAATGCCGCTGATGATGCGACTGCGCTGCACGAAGGTGTCGGCGACCTCGGGGTTGGCGATCAGGTCCAGGTAGCGTTGGCGGTAACGGGTTTCGACATCCCTCAACCCGTGCCATTTCTCGGGCAGGGGACGCATTCCCTTGGCGAGAATGGTCAGGCCATGCGCCTCGATGGTGGGCTGGCCGGTGCGGGTTCGTATCATGTTGCCGTCGACACCCAGGAAATCGCCGAGATCGAGGTCCTGCAGCGCAGCGTACTCGTCGCCCAGAACGTTCTGCCGCAACATGGCCTGCATCGTACCCGAAGCATCGCGCAGATCGAGAAAGGCGGCGCGGCCCATCACGCGCATGGACACGATGCGACCGGCGACGCTGATCCCCGCCGCGCGGTCGGGCGCCTGGGCTTCCTCAGCGGCCTCGAACAGCTTGATGGCTTCGTCGGTGGTGCAACTGCGCTTGAACCGCGGCGGATAGGGATCTACGCCACGTTGCCGGATGCGCTGCAGTTTCGCGCGCCGGCTATCCAGGTTGGCCTGGAGGCTACCGGGATTCTCCGCTGGCGAATCCTGGATGGTTTCGGGTGTTTCCGGCATCAGTAGTTGAGTGTGGGAAGTGGCGCTTAGCCAAGTCTGATTTCGATCGTGTCAACCGGGCTTGCAGATTGCAAGGGCGTGGACCTGTCGTGAGGTACGTGTGTTTCAGGTTGGCGGTCTGGCACGCTTTGCCGGATCGCCCGGGCTCCCACGGACGGAAACGCAACGGTTGGCCCCACGAAGGCCCGACATTAAACCGGGGAGAGGCTGTGTCAGCCTGCTCCCTTGGCTGAAATTGTAAATCTGCGGCCTCAGGTTGTAAAGCGAAACCGGGACAACTTTGCGATCATGTGCAAAGACAATCAGAAACCATTGCGTTTAGAATTCAACACGATTGACGCCCGCCATAGTCGGCCACGATCGATATACAGTCCGGTAACGATTGAGTGAGGTGAATAGATGATCCAGAGAATGATCGGAGCGGCGTTGTTCAACGCCGAAACATACGAGGAAATCGAAGCAGATCCGGGAGCAATCGGGCAGGCCATACTGGTGGTGCTGCTGGTGACCCTCTGTGGCGCCGTCGGCGGAGTCATCGGCGGCCTGTTGGGCGACGCCTCGGCGCTCAAGATTTTATTTGGCGTCATCGCCGGCCTGGTGTTCGGCATCGTGCGGTGGGCTATCTGGGTGTCCGTGCTCAGCCTGGTGGGCGGCATGATGCTGCGCACCGGAAGCACCCACACCAGTTGGGCAGAGATCGGCCGAGTGGTCGGCTTCGCGTACACGCCGGGTATTCTGTCGATCTTCAGCTTCGTGCCGTTCATCGGCTGGCTGTTCCCGGTGATCGCCTGGTTCTGGACTCTTGCTGCGGTGACCGTGGCGGTGCGCCAGGCGCTGGACTTCGAGTCGACGGGTCGGGCAATTGCTGTGGTACTGGTTGCCGCGGTGATCGGGTTCATTCCGTGGATCATAATCATCATTGTCCAGGCCACACTGCTTTAAACCAATCTCGCGCAGCCCCCTCGCCAGCGGGCATTTGTCGGGCCGGCCATCAGACGGCCGGCCCGATGCTGAAACCAAATCTCATTCAAATCCTGTCCCGAGCCGCAGGCGTCGCGATTTTCGACCAGGCCGCCCGCCGGGAAATCTTGTCCCCCACTTGATTGTCGGTGATCAGTTGCGGCGGCCATCCGGGGCAGGGGTACGCGTTCCGGCACGCGTTTGATTCGGAGCCCACTACTCGGGTCACTATTATGGTGGCGGCAGTTTGGGCATAGGAGACCGCCATCGGGTACGTCTTATAGTTCGCGTCCATTTGCTGTAATCTTGCCGCCAAAGACAACCTCAAACAGGCGGTGAAACGCGCCATGCGTGACAAGTGGGCAATTCGCGAATCGGTCTGGACTTCGCTGGAAACGGCCCGCGTAGTCCGGGGAAAGTCGGTACACGACAAGATCCCCAACTTCATCGGCAGCGAGGCGGCGGCAGCCCTGGCGTCAGAGCTACCGGAGTGGGAAGCCGCCCACGCCATCAAGAGCAACCCCGATCAGGCGCAGCGTCCCCTGCGTCAACTCGCCCTGGAGCAGGGCAAGCTGCTGTACATGGCGGTGCCGAGGCTCAAGGACGAGCGGGTGTTTATCGAGCTCGACCCTGCCCGCGCCGAGGTCGTGCCGGCCAAAGCGGCCACGATATCCGGAGCGTTCAAGGTAGGCCGGCCGGTGTACGTGCACGAGATGCAGCCCATCGACCTGGTGGTTTCCGGATCGGTGGCGGTGAACAGTCAGGGCGTACGGATCGGAAAAGGCGGCGGGTTCGCTGACCTGGAATATGGCCTCGCGGCGGCGGCCGGTGTCGTCAGGCCGGGCACGCCTGTGGTCAGCACGGTCCACCCCATGCAACTACTGGACGAGGACCTGCCCTGGACGCAACACGACGTGCCATTGGACATAGTGGTAACCACCGACGCAGTTATCCGATGCAGCAGCAACCAAAATGAATTGCCACGTCCCAAGGGCATTTACTGGGAGGACCTGGACGAGCGCAAGATACGATCGATCCCGTTGCTGGCGAAACTGCGCGAGGAGAACCCAACCAACGGTTGACGCCGGACTCAACCGGGTAACCCGCGACACAGAAGGGGCGGCCGGTTGGCCGCCCCTTATCACGCTGGGTTTCCCCGCAGTGGCCCGAGGCTAGGACTCGAGCTTGACCGGATTGCGCAGCACGCCGATGCCGCTGATGTCGATCTCGCAGACGGCGCCGTCGGCCATGTCGGACGTGGTGCCCGGCGTGCCGGTGAAGATGCAGTCGCCAGCCTCCAGGGTCACGTACTTCGTGATGAACTCGATCATCGTGGGCACGTCGAAGATGAGGTGCGCGGTGGTCTCGTTCTGCTCCTCGTTGCCGTTGACGCGGGTCCGCAGGTGCTGGGCGTGTGGGTCTACCTCGGTCTCGATCCATGGGCCCATGGGCGAGAAGGTGTCGGCGGACTTGGCGCGCCACCAGTCGGAGTTGTTCTCCCTGCGGTCCTTCTGCTGCCAGTCGCGCGCGCTGACGTCGTTGCCGCAGGTGTAGCCAAGCACGTGGTTCAGGGCGTCGGCCTTGGAAACGTTGCGACACTTGTCCTTGATGACCACGACCATCTCACCCTCGGCGTCGAAGCGCTGGACTTCCTTCGGCCGGACGATGGCGTCCTCGGGGCCGATGACGCTGGTGGGGGTCTTGTGGAAGATCATGGGGTATTCAGGCGCGGGCCGGTCGCCGATGTGGCTGGTGTAGTTCAGGCCCATGGCGAGGATTTTTCCCGGCATCACCGGCGACAGCAGTTTGACATCGGACAGTGCGTGGATGTGGTCGGTCAGCTTGATCTCAGAGTCGAAGATGCTGCCGTCGATGGCGGTAATGTTGTCGCCGTCAATGACGCCGAAATGCTCGGCTCCGTGGGCGAGGTAGCGTGCAATTCTCATAGCAGGGATGCCTCCGTTGGGATGTGATGACCTTTTTTGGCGTGCGATATTGTACCAAAAGCGGCTGGACGGTCAGTGTTCGATGACCAGCTTGCCGAAGAAGTCCCGGTCGTGCATCACCTGGTGCGCCTCGCCGACCTCCTCCAGCGGGAAGGTGCGGCCGACGATGCCACGCAGCGCCCCCTGGTTCACCATCTTCATGGCGTCGGCCATGGTGCGCCGTGAGCGGCCGCCGCTGCCCATCAGGTGCAGGGGCTTGCCATGCAGAATGGACAGATCCATCGGTGTCTGGCTGCCAGAGGTGACGCCGGTTATGACCAACCGGCCTTCATGCTTCAGGCTCAGCATGTTCTCATGCCACACGTCCGCGCCCACGCAGTCGTACACCACGTCCACGCCCTGCCCGTCGGTCAATTCCTTGACGCGCTCGCTGACGCTGTCCACCTCGCGGTAGTTGATGACCTCATCAGCGCCCCACTTCTTCGCCTCTTCCAGCTTCCAGTCGCTGCCGGCGGTTGTGATCACCCGGCAGCCCATCATCTTGGCGATCTGGATGCCCATGCTGCCCACGCCGGAGCCGCCGGCCTGCACCAGCACGTCGTCCCAGGGCTGCAGCTTGGCCTGGGTGATGAGGCAATGCCATGAGGTGTGCAGCGCTATGGGCAACGCCGCGGCCTCGGCGAAGGACATCTCGTCCGGGATGGTGTAGGCGTTTACCGCCGGCGCGACCACATACTCCGCGTGTCCGCCGTCCAGGTCGACGCCGATGCGCTGCTGGCGGATGCACCACTGGTCGTGACCGGCGGCGCAGTGCTCGCACAGGTTATGTCCGCCGCACTTGACCCGGTTGTCGATCAGGATACGGTCGCCGACCTTGAGATCGGTGCCGGAGTCGGGGCTGACCTGCACGACCTCGCCGGCCATATCACAACCGAGGACGTGCGGAAACCGGCGGCAACTGCCGGCGCGCAGGTTCAGGTCCAAATGGTTCAACGCGCTGCCCCCGACGCGGATCAGTATCTCGCCGGGGCTGATTTCGGGGTCCGGCCGGTCGCCGTGCACCAGCACGTCGGTGCCGCCCGTTTCGTTGATGTAAACCGCCTTCATGGTAAGTTCCCTCCGAATGGCAATGGTAACGACGGCAGTGTAAAGGCGCGGCGATAAGCGGGCAAATCAGTGATAGAGTCGGCGCCGCGCAATCTACGAATCGGGACGACACCGACCATGGAATTTGTGGCTAACCCTACCGAACACCAACTGGCCGAGATCGAGCACGGTCTGAATGAGTACAACGCCGGCGTGGTCTCCGCCCGCTCGGTTACCCCGGTGCAAGCCGTCTTCGTCGAATCGGGTTGCGTCGTGGCTGGGGTTGTCGCCGCCGCATACTGGGGAAAGCTCCATGTGAGGCTGCTGTGGGTGCATCCTGATCACCAACGCGAGGGTTTGGGCAGCCGCCTGATGCACTGGGCCGAGGAGCGTGGCCGAGAGCTGAACTGCCTTTCTGTCCTGGTCGATACCATGTCATTCCAGGCTCCCGAGTTTTACGCCAGGCTGGGTTACCGCCAATTTGCAGTGTCCGAAGGATATGAGGGTGGAGCCAGCCGGCATTATTTCGAAAAGAATCTGTAGCGGCCACCTGCGAGTCGCGGTGAGATTCACCGGGTAAACCCTGCCAGCATCGCGAAACGCCCCTGCGCGAACGAGCATGGCGAAGAAACCATCCTCGCGTTTCCTGCTACAATCCGTTCCATCCCAACTATCCATGCCAACAGCCCTCACGGAGGCACTCCCATGCCCGTCTTCACCCCTGAATACCTGGAAAAGGCCGCCTACCACATCTACGTGGCCAAGGGCACGCCGCCCGAAGAGGCTGAGATCGTCGCCAGGCACCAGGTCATGGCCAACTTGGTCGGCCACGACTCCCATGGCGTCATCCACATCCCCGAGTACTGCGAGCGCGTTGACCGCGGGCACATCGTGCCGGGCGCGCCTTTCGAGGTGCTCAGCGAGACGCCCACCACTGCGGTGGTCGACGGCCACTGGGGCTTCGGTTTCGTCGTGACCGAAAAAGCCACCCGGATGGCCATCGCCAAGGCCAAGGAGAACGGCGTCGCCGCCTTCACCATTCGCCGTCAGAGCCACATCGGGCGCCTGGGAGATTATCCGACCATCTGCGCTCAGGAGGGCATGATCGCCCTGCTCACCGCTGACTCCGGCGCGGGTCCCAAGGCCGTAGCTCCCTTCGGCGGCCGCGCCCGTCGCCTCGGCACCAACCCCATCTGCATCAGCGTGCCCAGCAACCTGCCGGGCCAGGTGCTGCTGGACATGGCGACCTCCGCCGTCGCAGCCGGCAAGATCAGCCTGGCCCGCAACCGCGGCGAGCAGGTGCCGACCGGCTGGATCGTGGACAAGGACGGCAATCCCACCAACGACCCCAACGACTACTCCGCAGGCGGCGCAATCCTGCCCGTGGGCGCCGACCAGGGACATAAGGGATTTGGCCTCTCCTTCATGGTCGAGATGTTCTCCGGCCTGCTCACCGGCCTCGGTTTCGGCATCGACCCGCAGGCCCGCCACAACGACGGCTGCTTTCTGGCCGTGTTCGATGTCGCGAAGTTCCGCCCTCTGGAGGACTTCAAGCAGGAGATGACCGAGTTCGCGGAGTTCGTGAAGACCTCCCCGCCGGCCCCTGGTTTCAGCGAGGTCTACTACCCCGGAGAGATCGAGTACCGGACCGAACTGCAACGTCGTGAAAACGGCATTTTCATCGAGGACGAAACTTGGCGCCAGATCTCCGAGCTTATGGAAGAGGTAGGCGTCGCCGAGGCCGTCGGGCAACCCTAGCCAATCGACCTGCGCGCGTGGGCGGGTGACGAGCGGGAGTAGCGCCGATGCTCCTCTCCGACTTTGGCCTGCCATCGGATCTGGGAGTGTGGCTGGCCGCGCTGCTGCTGTTGATGTCTCTGCTGGTCGGCATTCTGGGTGGCCTGATCGGCTCATCCCTGGGCACAATGAGGCTTCCCGCCATGCTGATGCTGGGAGTGCCTCTACCCATGGCGGCCAGCGCCAACATTTTCGTCAGCAGCGCGGTGGGCATTGTCGGGAGCTACCGGCACCTCCGGGACGGCCGGGTCAAGCTGCCCCTGGTTTTGATAATTGGCGTCCCAGCCTTCGTCGCCGGTTTCCTGGGCGGCTATTTCAGCAACCAGGCTCCAGCCAACCTACTGATCGGCCTGGCCGGCGGTCTAATCCTGTGGCAGGGATTTGAACTGATCTTGCTGGCCCACCGTCGCCGTCGCGGCTCACGGTCAGGAGAACCGCCAGAGGATGCGCTGGAGGGTTCTGAGGGACAGTTCACGGTGGCGCGAACCATCGGTGGAGCCGGAGCCAGTTTCGGGATCGGTCTGCTGGCCGGCGCCATTGGATTGGTGCTGAGTACCATTCGCCTGCCGCTGATCATTCGGGTCCTGCGGGTCGACCCACGGATTGCTGCCGGCAGCAATCTGTTCATTGGGATGACCATGGGTGCGCTGGGATGGATCGGGCACATGCTGCATACCCGAACCGACGTGTCACTGCTGGTAATATTGCTCGCGCCGGCCATCGTGGGCAGCTACCTGGGCGCCAAATTCACCGGTCGGATCAGCGTCAACCTCCTGCTGCTGCTTATGGGCATACTGCTCACCGGGTCCGGCTGCATGATGCTGTGGCGAGCCGCAACCTCGCTGCTGTAGGACACTGTTGACGTCTCGCAACCCTAACCCCACCTCATGATCCTCGCCGACATAGGCCTGCCATCGGACGTGCTGATCTGGCACGCCGCACTGCTGGCGGTGATCTCGTTCCTGGTCGGCATCCTCGGCGGGTTCGTGGGTCTCGCTCTCGGCACCATGCGCCTGCCGGCCATGCTGCTTCTGGGGATGCCGGCTCCGGCCGCCGGCGGCACGAATATCCTGGTCAGCAGCCTGGCGTCGCTGGCCGGCACCATACGCCACCTGCGCGCCGGGAGAGTGAACCTTCGCATCGTGCTCACCATGGGCGTGCCCGCGTTCATCGGTGCGTTCATCGGCGGGTGGTTCAGCGACGTGACTCCCGAGCATCTGCTCATCGCCCTGGCGGGTGCGCTGGTCTTCTGGCAGGGAGTGGAGTTTCTCATCATTGCCCGGGACCGGATCCGATCGGGTCAATCCAGCGGCGCCCTTTTCGGCCAGGGACTCGAGGGCTCGCCGGGCCTGTTCACGCCCACCCGCATGGCTGCGGAGGGCGGCATCGGCTTCGCCGTGGGCATGCTGGGAGGCGCGGTCGGGTTGATCCTGGGCAGCATACGCCTGCCCGCCCTGGTCCGTATCCTGAGAGTGGACCCGCGCATCGCCGCCGGCACCAACCTGTTCATCGGCTTCGTGATGGGCGCGGCCGGCTGGGTGGGGCACCTCATCCACGGCCAGGTGGACTGGGTGATCCTGGCGCTGATGGGCCCCATGGCGATGCTCGGCAGCTACCTGGGCGCCAACCTGACCGGCAGGGTCAACCTGAACCTGCTGATCCTGGCCATGGGTCTGACGCTGTTGGTGGTGGGCGTCCTGCTGGTCTGGCAGGGAGTCGCTGGCCTGCTTTAGCTAGGCCAGGGTTCGTCCGATCCCTCCGCGCAGATTGCGCCGGGCCGCTCAGAGGCCGGCGAAAAAGTCGGCCGGGACCACCTCGCCGTCAGCCACCGGAGGCTCGGCGCGAATGAAGTGCTCCACCCCAATCACGGAGGCGGTCACCTCCCGGGGGATGCGCTCGTAGGGCCAGTCGGGCTGCAACTGCGTGAAGTGCCGCTTGATGCAGGCCATCTTGGCATCCAGGCCATCGGATGCGTCCACGGTCAGGTTGATGGTCTCGGGATCCGCGCCGTCGTTGGCGCGGTCGGGCGACGGCATCGGGAAGTCCACGCCGGCGGCCTGCAGCGACTCCGCCATGTGCACGCGGAACCCCTGCGGGCGCACGCTGTAAAACAGGCGATCAGTCTGATGGGGCTGGATGCCGATGGCCATGTGGTGCGGGAAGGACGAGGGGTCGGCGGCCAGCCTAAACGCGGTGGTGGCGTGCATGCAGATGGCGATGTGGTCCGGATGCCCATACAGCCCGTCCATGCCGAAGGTGAGGATCACCTGGGGCCGGAACCGGCGGATTTCGAACACCAGGCGGGCCACCACCTCGTGCTCATCGGCCTGTACGAATGCTTTCGGATGATGGTTGTCGTCCCAGCCGGCCATGCCCGAGTCGCGATACTGGAGCACGTCGTGGGACTCGATGCCCAGTTCCTTGATCGCCTCGGCCAGTTCGCCGCGTCTAACCTCGCCGATGGTCTGGCGGGTCGCCGAGCCGGGTTGTCGGATCTCGCCGAGCTCGCCCGAGGTGGCAGTGATCAAACGGGCGGTCACGCCGCGCGCGGTGTGCATCGCGATGGTCCCGCCGACGGGGAAAGCCTCGTCGTCGGGGTGGGCAAACAGAATGAGTAAACGATGATCTGGCATGGGAACGTTTCTGCCGAATATGTGGTGCGAAGGGCGACATGTAGGGGCGAATAATCATCCGCCCCTACACTGACACGTACCTGAATCGAAGCGTTCTACTCGACGACCTCGAGGACTTCCAGGATGATGCCCTGCGGGCCCTCGAAAAACATGACCCGGCGGCCGCCGCCTACCGTGGTCTCTTCCAGCACGGTGGCGCCGCCGTTTTTCAGGTCGGCAATGGTGCCATCGATATCGGTGGTGTCGATGGCGATGTGCTCGAAGCCGTAATTCTGCGGGTGGGTCTGCGTGGAGATATGGTCGGTGACGTTAAGGGGCAGGCCGTGAAGGTCCAGCCGGAACCCGCCATTGGGGGTCTCGGCGGTGACCGTGGCGCCCAGATTCTGCACGTACCAGTCGGCGGTGGACTTGGGATCGGGGGTCTTGAGGTGAACGTGGTTGAGTGAGAATGCCATAACGCTGAAGCCTCCTCGGAATGGTTTCAGGACCGCGTCCATGGGTGTGTTTGGCGGATTGTAACACAGGGTGCCGCTGCGGCCGGCGATGATATACTTGCGCCGCATTTGAGCACGGAGGCGATATAGATGCTGGCGTTTTTGGGAGGCACCGGACCGGAAGGCAAGGGGTTGGCGCTGCGCCTGGCAATGGCGGGCGAATCGGTGGTCATCGGATCGCGGGACGCGGGGCGCGCCCAGGAAGCGGCGGACGAGTTGCTGGCCCTGGCCCCCGGCGCCGCGATATCCGGGGCGGTGAATGCGGATGCAGCCGCCGAGTCAGACGTGATATTCCTGACCATGCCCTACAACGGCATGTCACCGACCATCGCCGGCGTCGGCGACGCATTGGACGGCAAGGTCGTGGTGACCGTGATCGCTCCCATGCGGTTCGAACGCGGCGTGGGCGCCATCGCCGAAGAGGTGGAGGCCGGCTCAGCCGCGGAGGAGGCCCAGGCCGCCGCCGCGGGTTCGAAGGTGGTCGCGGCCTTCCAGAACGTGTCCGCCGAGGAACTGCTGAAGCCCGGCGTCACGCTGGACGAGGACGTGGTCATCTGCGGCGACGACGATGAAGCCAAGCAGACGGTGGTGGACCTGACGCGGAAGATCCCCAACCTCCGTCCCGTGGATGCCGGCGCCCTCTACAACGCCAAATACGTGGAGCAGATCACGCCGCTCCTGGTCAACATCAACCGACGATACCGCACGCACTCAGGAGTGCGCATCACCGGCGTCTGATCCGGACAAACATATCCCCCACAAACCGGACTGGAGGAATTACCATGCCACGAGCTACGCTAGATTTGCAGAACGCCGGCGACCTCGCAGCCGTCAGCGGCCAGTGGAAGGTCGCCCACGGATTCGTGCCTGACCAACCCAACGAGGGCATCGTGCCTGAGGCGGAGGGTTCACCGTGCCGCCTGCCGGATTATGACGACTCCGGTTGGGAGGCCTGCGACGACCTGGGCGCCTGGCGCCGACGCGGCGTCTCGTTCATCTGGTACCGCATCAAGGCGACGCTGCCCGAGACCGTGGGTGGCCGGTCGTTGGAGGGCGCGCGCTGCCTCTTCGAGTCCTGTATCGATGACTACGGCGAGATCTGGATCAACGGCGAGTGCGACCGGGAGCGCGCCACCGTGCAGGGGTTCAACGTTCCGCAGCGGGTGGTGGTGTCCACTGAGCCCAAGCCGGGTGACGAAGTCACGGTCGCGATCCTGGCGATGAACGGCCCGTTGGCCGCGCCGGGCGGAGCGGTGTTCGTCCGTTATGCCAACCTCGCCTTCGAATGGCGCGAATCCGGCTACTGATCTTAGCCGCACACCTTCACAAAACGTAGGGGCGAATGATCATTCGCCCCTACACTATTGAGTCAACGCCGGCGGGTCAGGACAGCCAATCGTCCTCGTCCTCCTCGTCGCCCCCGTCCTCACCATCGTTGGTGACCACCTGCCCGGGGTTATGCGAATAGCCTCGCGTCTCCAACTCGGCGCGAATGGTGGACGCGAAGTCGGCCGGGGCCTGGCTGGCGGGCAGGGTGATCTCCACCTTACCCCCATCTACGATGACCTCGCCCGGATCCTCGCGGGCCAAATCGACGCTGACCGACTCCCGGTGGATGCCGAAATCATCGGTCACGGAGAAGACCACCGCCATGTCCTCCATGGTAATGATGGTAACGCTGTCGTCGGACATATTCAGAGTTACTCCTGCGGCGGCCACTGGGTGCCGCCCTCGGCCGGTCGTTCGGAGGCCGGCCGGGCCATGCCGTCGGCGACCACCTGCTGAAACTCACCGAGTATCACAGAGCCCCACTCCGCAGCCTTGCTGACCCGGTGGGCAGTGCGGCGTCCCCGGGTCTGCTGGCGGCGCTCGCCTTCATCGGCCACCGCGGCCGCTGCCTGCGCGACCATTTCGTCCATGGCGTCGATTGTGGGAACCAGCGAACGGGCCGTCTCGATGAACCGCGCGATCTCGCCCATCTCGCTGTCGAGGACCACGAACACGGGCACGGTTCCGGCGCGGTGCTCCGGCAGGAAACTGTTTGTCAGCTCCAGTTCGTCGTCCCGGTTGAACACGCTGAGCCGAATGTTATCGCTGGCGTCGGCGAGGCGCAGGATGGCCGGCGTGGTGGACATGGCATCGCCGCACCAGTCCGAGGTGAAGACGGCCAGGTTCACCGGTTGTTCCAGTCCGTTGAAGTAGTCGAGCACGTTGTCGGGTATCGCGACGCCGTCATGGATCTGGCAGAACGGGTCCTTGTTCACCTTGATGATGTCGATGTATTGCTCGGTGGTCATTCCCTGGCTGAACTTCTCTGCGGATAGTGTCATCTCGCACCCCCTGATGCCCCGAAGGCGTTTTTGCCGTGGTCTGTGCCCGGTGCTAAAATCGTGGCCATATATTACCAGCCCCAAGTGGGCGAAAACGGAGCCGCTGTTGACTACCGAACGAGGCGGAGTGTACCTGAAATATGCCCTGTTCTGCCGCGAAACCGAGGAAGGGGACGGGGACGACCTGAGTTTCAAAGGCGTTATCGACCTGGTGGACATCCCCATGCCCGAAGAACCTCCCAGTGGCGACGGGCCCAGGGTCCTTGCCGAGGTCGACGCGCAACTGGCGTTCTGCATCGCCGGAGCCAACGCTGGGCCGCACACTCTGGAGGTGACCATCCGGGCGCCGGGCTCCAGCCTGTCCAGCCCGCCACCCCAGGAGGTGACTTGGGATGAGGGTATTTTCTTCCAGCGCTGGATCAAGCCATTCCGCATACCGGTGACCCGCCTCGGCCGTCACGTCGCCGCCATCGCCTTCGACGGCATGCCCCTCGGGGAGGCCAGTTTCCTGGTCCGGCTCAAGCCATAGCCGCGATTCGCAGCGCATTCAAAACCAGTAGGGGCGAATGATTATTCGCCCCGACGCAGTTTCGGTGGTCGGTCGGCAGAGCTACGAGCCGTTCTGCTCCCACAGGGCTTCGAGCACCGCGCCCGGATTCATGGGCAGGCTCTCCAGCCTGGCGCCGGTCGCCCTGGCGATGGCGTTGCCAATTGCCGCCATGGGCGGAACCAGCGAAACCTCGCCGACGCCGCGGACACCCAGGGGATGACCCGGATTGGCCACTTCGACGATCACCGTGTCGATCATGGGAAGGTCCAGTGCGGTGGGCATGCGGTAGTCCAGGAAGGATGAGTTCATCATCTGGCCGCCATCGTCGAAGAAGTACTCTTCATTCAGCGCCCAGCCGATTCCCTGGACGGCTCCGCCCTGGATCTGTCCCTCGACGTAGCTGGGATGAATTGCCTTGCCGCAGTCCTGGATGGCGGTGAAGCGCAGCACTTCAACCTTGCCGGTGTCGGGATCGACCTCGACGTCGGCTACGTTGATGGCGAAGGCGTTGCCCACGCCGGCGGGGTTGGCCGCTCCGTGTCCCACGATGGGACCACCGGTGCCGTTGAGCCGCCGGGCCAACTGGTCGAAGGTCATGCGCAGGGCGTCATCGGACTTGTGGGCCAGGGTGCCGTCTTCCTGGTACTCCACGTCCTCCACCGGCACGTCCCAGATGCGCGCGGCCCGCTCGATCATCTGGCGGCGCACTTCCTCGCCGGCCTGATAAACGGCGGTGCCCATCTTGAAGGTGACGCCGCTGCCGCCGGCCCCGCTGCTGTAGCCGATGCTGTCGGTGTCCACGATGGACGGCTTGATGCGCTCCGCCGGCAGTCCGAGAACCTCGGCCACGTGCATAGCCATCACGGCGCGGGAACCGCCGATGTCCGGCGAACCCTCAATCAGGCTGACCGTGCCGTCGGGCATGACGCTGGCCACCGCGGTGGCCGGACCGGTTCCATTGAACCACGCGCCGGCGGCGATGCCCCGGCCGGTGACACGACCGGGCGCCGAGGGCTCGGGCACTGGTGCAGCCAGGTGCGGATGCTCCTGGGTTGCCTGCAGGATTTCCACCATTCCGATGCGCCGGAAGGCGGGGCCGCCGATCTGCCGGCTGCCCTCCTTGGACGCATTGTTAAGGCGGAACTCCACCGGGTCCACGCCCAGCTTCTCGCACAGCTCGTCGATGGCCTGCTCGGCGGCAAAGGACGCGGCCGGCGAACCGGGGGCCCGGTACGCGGCAGCCTTGGGCACGTTGGTCACCACGTCATAGCCCTCGACGAACCCATTGGCGATCTCGTAGGGGGCAAACATGGTGCGACAACCGCTGGGCACGGGCGAACCGGGAAACGCTCCGGCTTCGTAGATCAGGGTCGCCTGGGCAGCGGTGAACCGGCCGTCGCGAGTGCCGCCCACCTTTACCTTTATGTGGCTCCCCGATGTGGGGCCGGTACCGGTGAAAACCTCGGTGCGGGTCATTGCGATCTTGACCGGGCGGCCGGTCTTGCGCGCGAGGGCGCCAACGACGGGTTCGAGATAGCAGCCGCCCTGCCCCTTGCCGCCGAAACCGCCACCGATCTCCATGGGGACTACGTTGAGCTGCCCTACGGAGATGCCCAGAATTCGGCTCGTATGGTCGCGCAGGGCGAAGTGTCCCTGGCTGCTGGCCCACACGGTCACCGTGCCGTCGGTGTTCCAGCGGGCAGTCGCGGAATGCGGCTCGATATAGCCCTGGTGCACGGGGCGGGTGTGGTATTCCCTCTCCACGATGACATCGGCTTCGGCGAAACCGGCCTCCAGGTCGCCGGAGGTGAACTGGAAGTGGTTGGACACGTTGGACCCGCCAGCCCCTTCCTCAGCCCAACCGCCCGAGCGCTGCGCTGGATTGGACAGGGTCATCAGTCGCTCGTGGACTGCCGGGGCGCCCTCCGCCATGGCCTCCTGGGCCGTGAGGACGGGGGACAGGACTTCCCAGTCCACTTCGATCAGCGCCATGGCCTCTTCAGCCAGGTGAGGCGAGTCGGCGGCGATGGCTGCCACCGCGTGGCCGCGGTACAAAGCCTTCTCACGGGCCATCACGTTGCGGCTGTAGAAGCCGTAGTTGACGGGTGCCTCTTCTTCCTGATCCTTGATCTCCGCCGACACATCGGGGAAGTCTGCCGAGGTCACCACCGCGTGAACGCCCGGGAGAGCCAACGCCTTGCTCGCGTCGATGCCGCGGATGCGGGCGTGGGCGTGGGGGCTGCGCAGGATCTTGCCGTGCAGCATGCCGGGCAGGTGGATGTCGGCGGCGTACCGGGCGCGGCCCATGACCTTGTCCGGACCGTCGTGGCGTATCGGGCGCGTGCCGACCACGCGATAGTTTTCTTCGGGATCGGCGAGGACGATGTTGGGTTTGTAGTCAAGCATAGAGCGGCGACCTCCCGGGAGACGTTGTTTGCGTAGGTAATGGCAGTAATTTACCACAAAGGGGGTCTCCTCAATCCCGGGGATGGCCCCATCAACAAAGGGACCGATCCACGTGGATCGGTCCCGAAGGGCGCCCGGTTGATCGACGGCCGCACGCCGCTGGATATTAGCTGTCGCTGTCACCGTCACCATGATGACCGTGGCGACGACCCGAATGTTCGTGCGAAACGGTAGGCAGGGAGTCCGGCCGGTCGTCGTGCCAGTCACTGAGCGCGTCGGATTCGTCCTGGGTGATGCGCTCCGCGTCCACCAGCTTTTCGAGCCAGGTGTCGACCTTGTCGGAATCCGAGGTGCCGGCCAGTCGGATCGCCATCGCCCCGGAGTTGCTGGGCCGCTCGTCGAACCAGGTGTTGGCCGCGTCCGCCTGGTCTTGCGTCAGAGTTTCGTCGGTCACCAACGCCGTCATGCGTTCCTCGAATTTGGTGTTGGCCTGCTCGTCCAGAGCGGTTGCCAAAGCGCTGTCGAGTTCGGCGCGCGTTTTCCCGAGGAGTTCAGCCACCCGGTTGAGCACCGTGTCGTTGTTCCCGACGTGCCCGCCGCCGCGCTGATCCGAGTGACCTCCGCGCTTGAGGATATCGGTGGGATCGCTGCCCGAGGCGAACACGCTGCCGAACGTGAGGCCGACCGCCAGCAAGGCGACCGACGCGGCGAGCACGAACCATCGCTTCCTTATCCCTGTGATCCTGTTGATCATTTTGACCTCCGTTGCCGCCGTTGTGGTGTCGTTTGCGCCCGTGGGCTGGCGGCCATGTGTCAGCAGATTAGTTGGACAACATTTAGAAATTGTTAACGTTCGGTAATTGGCAGATCGAACACGAACCGGCTGCCTGATCCCTCCTCGCTCTCCGCCCAGATGGCGCCGCCGTGCGCTTCCACCAACTGCAGGGCGATGGTCAGACCCAGGCCCGATCCCCCGGTGGCTCTGTCTCGAGAGACGTCCACCCGATACAACCGGTCGAACACGTGAGGCAGTGCTTCCGGCGAGATCCCGTCCCCGGTGTCCGTTACTTCCACCCTTACCAAGTCTCCCATGCGGCTGGCCGCTATTGACACGCTGCCTCCGGACGGGGTGTGTTGCACGGCATTTTCCACCAGATTGGTCAGCACCTGCTCAACCCGGACCCGGTCGACGTACAGCGTCGGCAATGTCTCCGTGATTTCCGTATCCAAATGAACCGATTCGGCCTCCGCCCGCGGTCTGAACGAAGCTGCGACCCTTTCTACGATCTCTCCGACGTCGGTAGCCTCGATCTCCAACCGCAGCTCCCGAGACTCCGTTTCGGCCAACAGCCTCAGGTCATCCACCAGGCGATTCAGATGCAGCGCCTGTTGGTGCACTGTGTCCAGCGTCTCCGCATCGGGTTCCAGGAGACCGTCCTGTAGAGCTTCCACATGGCCCTGAATATTGGCCAACGGCGTGCGCAGCTCGTGGGCCACATCGGACACCATGGCGCGCCGCTGCCGTTCCGATTCCTCCAGGGCGTCAGCCATCGAGTTGAAAGTCCTGCCCAAGTCGGCTATTTCGTCGTTGCCCTTAACATCCGCCCGGCTGGCCAGGTCCCCGCTCCCCAGTCCGCGGGCTGCGGCGGCCAGATTGCTGATCGACGCCAACATCCGCCGCGACATCACGATTACCAGCAGGATCCCTGCCGCGCCAGCCAGCAAACCCGCGATCGTCAGCGTCCTGGTGACGGCTTCGGCAAACCGGGCCAACGGGGGCTCGACGCCGGGGAGCGGGCCCGCGTCGGTATCCAGGCGCAAGGGGTGTACGAAGCCTCCGCGGCCGCGATCCCCCACCGCCACCGAGCCGATCTGCGATCCGCCGGCGATAATGGGAACGAAATACTCGGGAGGCGCGGGGTGGTCACGATGGTCCAGACGATCGAACAGTGACCGTCCGGGTCCATCCCGGTCCCCACGACGGTCGTTGCGGAGGGTACTGTCGGCGACCACCCTGCCTTCGGCGTCCAGCACTATGATGTCCCGTTCGGCCTGAAAACTGGTCCGGCGAACGAAATTTTGCGCTCCGTCCCAACTCCCGTTGGTTTCGTAAAATTCCGCCAACGCGACCACGACGCGGCCGGCGCGGACCCGGTCCTGTTCCGCCTGGACGTCGGTTACTTCACGCTCCGCCACCTTTCCGGTGAACAGCGCCACCGACCCCAGCGCCAATGCCAAAATGACGGCGAACCCCAACGCCAGGCGCCACCGCAGGCCGAAGCGCAATCTAGGCATCGCCAAACCGGTAGCCCACGCCATGCACCGTCTGGACGTAGCGCGGTTTGCGCACGTCGGTCTCGATCTTGCGCCGGAGATTCGCGATGTGCACGTCCACCGTCCGGTCGTAGCCGTCGAAGTCGTAACCGAAGACGCCCTCGATGATTTGGTCGCGGGAGAATGGCCGGCCGGGTTGGGTCGCCAGCATGGCAAGCAGCCGGAACTCCGTAGGGGTCAACGCCGGCCTCTCGTCACCCAGAAGTACCGTCTGCTTCTGGAAGTCGATCATGATGCCGTCATATTCGACGGACGAAGGATCCGTCGACGACTGTCGCGAGGTGCGCCGCAGGACCGCCCGCACCCGGGCGGCCAGTTCCCGGGGGCTGAACGGCTTTACGATGTAATCGTCGGCTCCCAGGTCCAGTCCGGCCAGGCGGTCGTCCTCGTCGGCGCGGGCGGTTGCCATGATGATGGGCACGTCGGATTCCTCGCGCAGGGCACGGCAGACGCTCATGCCGTCCAGACGGGGCAGCATGAGGTCGAGAACGATCAGGTCCGGGTTGTCGGCGCGGGCCGCGTTGAGCCCGGACACACCATCGCCCGCAGTGGTTACGCTGTGGCCGTCGCGCTCGAGGTACAACCTGACAATCCGCGCGATGCCCGGATCGTCCTCAATCACCAGTATGTCGTTCGCCATGTCAAACGCGGGTCCGTCGTCGTGGAGTAGATGGGATAAAGGATAAAGACGGCCACCCGTTGCCGGCAAACGGCGACGCGATGAGCCGTTGCCGGTGGTCCGGAAAATCGCCAAGCACGACGTTCCCGCAGCCCATCAACGTTCAACCGCTACTGGTTGGGCGTTATGCCCAGAGCATCCCCATAAAAATGCAGCAGGCTGGTCACCGGGTTGCCCGCCATCTGCCCCAACCCGCACAGCGACGCCGCTCCAACGATTTCGGCGAGATCCTGGAGGTCCCGCACGTCCGACCCTTTTCCATCGCCGGCAGCAATGCGTACCAATGCCTCCGCGATCCGGGGAGTGCCCTCGCGGCAGGGCGTGCACTTTCCGCAGGACTCGGCAGCGTTGTACAGGCTCAACCGGGCGGCCACTTCCGCCGGAGAAGCCCGGTCGTCGAAGACGGTGATACCGCCGGCGCCCATCACCACCCCGCTGGAGTGCAGCATCCCGGGACGCAACGGCACGTCCAACTCGCTGGCCGGAAGCAGTCCGCTGGAAGGCCCGCCTACCGCGGCGAACCCTATCGCGCGCCCTTCGGGCACGCCTCCACCGACGAGATCAATGACCTGCCGAACCGTGGTGCCCATCGGCACTTCGGCCAGACCGGGCCGCCTCACCACCCCGCTCAGCGACACCAGGCGCGTCCCTCTCGCTTCGTTGAGCCCAATCGACGCGAAACGGCGCACACCGCCCCTCAGGATCTCGGGCAGGTTGGCCAGGGTTTCCGCGTTGTTTATGACCGTCGGCTCACCGTACAGGCCAGCATCAGTGGGAAACGGCGGGCGCAGTCTTGGTTCGCGCCGGCGACCCTCCACCGTGTTGAGCAGCGTGGTTTCCTCACCGCACACGTAACCCCCGGCGCCGCGACGGATGGTTACCGCGCAGTCAAAACCGCTGCCCAGCACGCCGTCGCCGACCAGCCCGGCGGTTCGCGCAGTTTCGAGCGCCGCCATCATGCGAGCCGCGGAAAGATCCGCCTCCGCGTTGATGTAGATAACCACATTTCCGGCGCCCGCCGCATACGCCGCAATAACGGCGCCTTCAATGATTCGGTGCGGATTGCCCTCCATCAGATGGCGGTCCTTGAAGACGCCGGGCTCGCCCTCTTCCGCATTGACCACCAGGTGTCGCCGGGCCGCGTCGACCCGTCGCGCCGCTTGCCACTTGCGCGCCGCCGGAAAGTAGGCCCCACCGCGGCCCAGAAGACCCGCGTCCAGCGCCAGCGCGATGACCGCGTCGGGGCTCATCGCAAGGGCATCGGCCAGGCCCAGGTAACCGTTCCCCGCCAGATATCCATCGAGGGAAACCGGGTCAACACTGCCGATGCCCTCCATCAGGGCGATGTGTTGAGCCGAGAAAAACTCTTCCAACTCAGCCCGGGGGCGCATGCGCTCGGGCATCCCGCCATCCGCCGCAGCGATGATTTCTGACATATCCCCGTCGGCGGCCACCCGGTCGAAAAACCTTACCGTGCCGTCCACCCGCTCCACCACCACCTGCGTCGCGGCGAAACACGCCCCGTCGCAGCCGGCCGCCACTACGGACACGTCGTCGCGGTCCTGGAACAAGTGCGCCAGGCGTCGGTGGACGTCGGCCGCGCCGACTGCCTGGCTGCAGTGGCCCCATTGCACGACCACCCGGGTGACGTGGGACTCAGCCGTGCCGCGTTCGGCCGCACCATCACGCAAAGTCTGCCAGGCTGGCCGGCAATCAGGCGAGGTCATGCGTGGGGGTTCTCGATGAGGGAGGCCAGTCGCTCCGCGTCCACCCGTCCGTGCCAGCGCCCGTCGATCTGAACCGCCGGCGCCAACCCGCACACGAACGCACACGCGGTGGTGGTTACGTTGGACTCGTCAGTGTGATCGGCCCGTTGCCGAGCCGCATTCAGTAGCTCGTCGCCGCCCGACTGCCAGCAGGCCAGACCGGTACACACGACGATGCTGCGGAGCCCGGGCGGGTCGAGATGCAATTCGGAGTAGGAGGTCGCCGCTCCGTAAATCTCGGAGGCCGGCACGCGCAGATGCCAACCTACAACCTGCAACGCCCACTCCGGGAGGTGACCATGTTCGTGTTCCAGGAGGTGCAGCACGGGTAGAAGCTTGTCCCGGTTGCGGTCAGGGAATTGGTCTCTCAGCAGGCGGCGCAGGCTTGATTGGCGCTCCCGCCGTTCGGCATCCGCCGTCCCGTCGCTGGCAGGGTCGACCTCATCGTCGCGCCGGCGGCGGCGTCCCATTTCTCCTCCAGCTACCATTGCGGGATTATATCAGCGATTATCGTTGAAACAGATTTGATCAATATGTAGGTTGTGCATGGTGTTGGGATGATACAGATTTTCTACCATATGTCCTGAAAGCATTGAGTTAGCAATGAGCCGCGCGCTAGGTTTGGCGGGTGGTTGTCCGCAAACGTCATCCCGCGGACCTCGCCCATGTTTGACCCCCTGCCGGCGCGTTGCTAACATCCCAATCACGCGAACCGTGTCCCGGAGGAGTTTTATGCCCGTCGTATCTGTTGACATCAAGAATCGCCAGCCCTACGCCGATGGCACGCTATTCGGCGCAACCGGCGACTACGAACGCATCGACGGCGTGCTCGGGTTTGCGGTCGATCCAAACAACGCTGCCAACGCATCGATCGTTGACCTGGAATACGCTCCCGTGGATGGGGACGGATGCGTCCGCTTCGAATCCGACTTCACCCTGGTGGCTCCCCGCGAGCCTTCCCGCGGCAACGGTCGCGTGATCGTCGAGGTGGTCAACCGTGGCCGCCGCCGCACCGTCGCCTTTTTCAATCGCGGGCCGACTCCACCCATCGACTCCGATGCCGTGCCGGAAGGCGACGGCTTCCTGCTTCGTCACGGCTACTCCGTGCTGTCCATCGGATGGCAATGGGATGTCTTCCGCAGCGATGCACTGATGGGCCTGGACGCTCCCGGGATCAGCATCGACGGCCGGCCGGTGACCGGGCAGGCCTGCGTGGAGATGCGCCCCACCCTGAATGAGCGCACCCGCCTGCTGGCCAACCGCGAACACAAGCCTTACCCGGTTGCCGACCTGGACGACCCCACTGCCATGCTGCTGGTGCGGGACTGGGAGGACGGGCCGGACACGGTTATCCCGCGCTCGCAGTGGCATTTCCCGGACCCGGAACACCTCACCCTGGAGTCGGGGTTCCAACCGGGCAAGATCTATTACGTCATTTACAACGCAGCAAACCCCGTGGTGGTCGGGTGCGGGATGCTGGCCATTAGGGAGGCCGCCACCTGGTTGCACAAATCCCCCGGCGGTAGCGCGATTCATAACGGGTACGAGCGCGTTTACGGACAAGGCGTCTCGCAATGCGGCCGGTTACTCCGCCACATGCTGTACCTGGGCTTGAACCGGGATCAGGATGGTCACCCGGTATTCGACGGTTTGTTGCCGCACGTGGCCGGCGGACGGATGGGAGAGTTCAACCATCGTTTCGCCCAACCCTCCTGCCAGTCCAACCCAGGCTTCGGCCACCAGTTCCCCTTCGCGGACGACACGCTAACCGACTCGCTGACCGAACAGACCGACGGTCTGCTGCGCCGACTGCGTGAACTCGACACGGTGCCCCGGATCATCTATACCGACTCCGCCGCAGAATACTGGCGCGGCGACGCGGCCCTTACCCACATCGACAGCACGGGCGTCCTGGACCTGGACAGCGGGCCGGAGACGCGCAGGTACCTGTTCGCCGGGACCCAGCATCTGCCGGGCGCTCCCGAACTCATGGTCGGGCAGGGCCCGGACGGTTCCACCGGCGGGCATCCCTACAACGCGGTCGACTACATCCCGTTGCTGCGAGCGGCCCTTTTCAACCTTGACCGGTGGGTCACCGAGGGAGTGGAGCCACCCCAAAGCATGCATCCCCGACTGCACGATGGCACCGCGACCACGCACGCGGAATACCTGGCAGGTTCGCCGGCCGTGCCGGACCGGAACCTTCCGGACATCAATCGCCTGTGGCGCATTCGCGAAATCGATGTGGGACCGGATGCCGAACGGGGCATCGCCGCCTATCCGGTCAAAGAAGGCCGGGCATACCCGCAGTTGGTTCCGGCCCCAGACGCCGACGGCAACGATCGGGCCGGTATCCGGTTGCCCGACCTCACGGTACCGGTGGGCACGCACACCGGCTGGAACCTCCGGCATCACGACACCGGTGCACCCGAGCAGTTGATGTCCATGCAGGGTTCCACGCATTGGTTCCCGGCTACCGAGGAACAACGCAACGCAACTTCGGACCCGCGTCCATCCCTCGAGAAGCGATATGCCAGCCGGGAGGACTATGCCTCCCGGGTGCGGGACGCGGCAACCAAACTGGCTGAGGACCGGTACCTCCTCGCCGAAGACATCGACCTCGTGGTGAATTCGTGCCTCGAAAGGTACGACTGCGCCATGGGCGGCGCCAGGTAGCGGCGAGAATATCTCTGGCGAGCATTGAACAGGGCCCATTCCTGCCTGGATCGTCCTGCAACGCCACCAAATCCGCGAAACACATGTGCAGCGTAATCCCAGCGACGGGCAAATTAGCAAAGCGACTCCCCGCCGTTGTCTGGGTGGCAGCATCTATCGAGATTGCGCTTGCGCTAAAGCGTTGCGCTTGTAGAAAATCAAGGTATCCGGCCCGTCAGTACCTGCGATTGGAATCGAGAAATATGTCGCGAGATGACTGACCGGACTCTCCCAACCCACGGCGAGGTAGAGATATGACGGTTCAACCCAATAACGGCGTGATCTCGGTGGTAGTGCACGGCGCCACGGGCAGAATGGGGGCGGAAACAGTCCGCGCGGTTTCGGCGGCGGACGACGTCGCTCTGGTAGGGGCCACCTGCAACACTCCGCGAGGCGACGTGCTGGCGACGCCTGCTGGCGAGGTCCCGCTATCGACTGACCTGGCCTCCCTGCTGGATGCTACGGAGCCACAGGTGATGGTCGAGTTCACGCATGCCGAGGCCTGCATGGAGGCGGCGCCATTGGCTGCCAACCGCGGCATTCACATGGTGCTGGGCGCCAGCGGGCTGAACGCGGAGCAACTTCAGACTCTGGACACGATGAGCCGTGAACACGGCATCGGGGTGATCGTCGCCCCGAACTTCGCCCTCGGGGCCGTCGTGCTGAAGAAACTGGCAGAGCAGGCGGCCGCGTTCTTCGATTACGTCGATGTGGTGGAAGCCCACCACGAAATGAAAATCGACGCGCCCTCCGGATTTTCCCTGGCCATCGCCCGCGGGATCCATGACTCGCGGGGCAGCGACTTCGAGCGCAACGAAACCACTGTGCATCACCTGCCGGAAACTCGTGGTGGTGACGTCGGCGGCGTGGGCATCCACAGCCTCCGTCTTCCCGGTCGCAGCGCCCACCACGAGGTGATATTCGGCGCGGCGGGACAGACCCTGAGTATCCGCCACGACACGCTGGGCAGAGATTGCTACATGCCGGGCGTGCTCCGCTGCGTGCGGGAGGTCGTTCGTCGACCCGGCCTGACGGTGGGTCTGGAGGCTGTGTTGGGCCTTTAAGCTGGAAAGTAACCGCTCGGGTTCATGTGGACGGGATATGAGGTTGGTTGTACTCTAAATATACGGAAGTGCTGGAGTAACCTGCTCCGTCAGATGTTTCCACAATCCATATCTTCAATCACGGCAGGGACAACATGGACCTTCAGGGCATGAAACTAGCGATCGTTGGAGCCACGGGCGCGGTGGGACAGGAAACATTGCGCCTGATCGAGGAGCGTTATCCGCACCACGATAACCTGAAGCTCCTGGCCTCAAAGCGCTCGGCGGGTCGCAAGCTGGAGGTCAACGGCAAGACATTCACCGTAGAAGAAACCACGGATGACAGTTTCGCGGACGTTGATATCGCATTCATCTCTGCGCGCACGGAAGACTCACGCCGATTTGGCCCGGCGGCCGCACGGGCCGGCGCGCTGGTAATCGACGACTCCAGCGCGTTCCGCATGGACCCTGCGGTGCCCCTGATCGTGCCGGAAGTGAACGGCGAGGACCTGGACTGGCACGACGGGATCGTGTCTATTCCCAATTGCTCCACCACGCCGTTGGTGATGGTCGTGCATCCGCTCCGTCAGGCCAGTCCCATTCGACGCATCGTGGCCGACACCTACCAATCCGTTTCCGGCGCGGGCGGCGCGGCCATGAACGAGTTGCGGGACCAGACGCGCACCGTCATGCACGGCGGTCCGGCCGAGCCGGATGCCCAACCCCAGCAGATCGCCTTCAACGTCATTCCCCAAATCGACAGCTTTAACCCATCTGGATATACGCGGGAAGAGCAGAAAATGATCGACGAGAGCCGCAAAATCCTGCACGCCCCGGATATCGCGGTTTCGGCTACCTGCGTTCGCGTGCCCGTGTTTGTGTCTCATTGCGTGGCCACTCATCTGGAGTTTGACCAGCCGGTGTCAGTTGGCGAAGCTCGGGAGTTGTTGAGCGTGATGCCCGGCGTAACTGTCCTGGATGATCCTGGCGCGTCCCTTTATCCCATGCCCGTTGACGCCGCAGGATCGGACGACGTGTTCGTGGGCCGCATCCGACAGGACGCTTCACACCCCAACGGACTCGCGATGTGGGTGGTCACCGACAACCTGGTCAAAGGCGCAGCGCTCAACGCTCTGCAGATCGCGGAAGAAGCCGTTGCCCGCGGCGCAGTCCACGGGAAGAAAAACTAACGCGCATCCACATGTACAGAGTACGTTTGCCATAGCACACTAGATGTGTATAATGTGCGGAATATTCAGCATGCTTACCACCATGTTTTATGGTAAGCAGGGTGTACTGCCTAGCAATAGCAACGGAGGAGGGATTAATGATGCCGACTGAAATTGGCCGGCTGATTACCGCCATGGTAACGCCGTTTGACGCTGACGGGCAGGTGGACTACGAACAGGCGAAGCGCCTTGCTCTGGCTCTGATCGACTCAGGTTCGGACGGGTTGGTGGTTACCGGAACCACCGGCGAAGGTCCGGCGCTGTCCATGGAAGAAAAGGCTCGCCTCTACGGTGAAGTGAAAGATGCAATCGGCTCCCGCGGCGCGGTGATCGCTGGCACCAGCGACAACAATACCGCCGCTTCCATCGAGCTCAGCCGCGAAGCCGAACAGGTCGGCGCCGATGCCCTGCTGCTCACCGTGCCGGCATACAACAAACCTCCGCAGGAAGGGCTGTTCCAGCATTTCCGCGTCCTGGCGGAATGCACTGCCCTTCCGGGTATGCTGTACAACGTGCCCAGCCGTACCAGTCTGAACATGACCAACGACACCACGGTTCGGCTATCTCAAATCGAAAACATCATCGGGATCAAGGAAGCCAGCAGCGACCCGGTTCAAATCGCCAAGGTCATCCGCGACACCCCCGACGATTTCCGGGTGTGGTCCGGCAACGACGACGAGACTTTCCCGATCATGTCCATGGGAGGGTACGGCGTGGTCAGCGTCGCCGCTCACCTGGTGGGCACCCAAATCAAGCAGATGATGGGGCTGGTTCTCGAAGGCGACGTCGAAGCCGCCGGGGCCGAGCACTTGCGCCTGCTGGACATGTTCAAGGGACTGTTCATCGTCTCCAATCCGATTCCGGTAAAGTACGGCTTGAACAAAGCAGGCTTTGACGTCGGGGAACCACGTTTGCCGCTGGTTCCGCCCGATGATCGCACGGCGGAACAGTTGGACGAATTGCTGGACCGATACGAGATCGACATCACCGCGCCGGCCGACTAAACAGGCCGGCGCTCTGGATTCGGCACACTGACGAGATGGCACACCAGCCGTCCACTGCCCGTATCCAATAAATTACTTCGGCCATCCGCCTCTAACCCAAGCATTTAGTTTTGGCCTTGTAATCGCAAGGAGTACTGAAATGGCCCTGAAAACCGTTATTTTTGTGGACGGTCAGAATTTCCGTCACAACCTGAGGGATTTCCACTTTCGTTCTGACCCTCCACATCCAAACAACCCGGAATATCGCCTCGATGAGAAGCACTTCCGGTGGCAGGAATTTTTCCAGGATGCTCTGGCGAAATTCGATTATGTCACCGGCTGGCAACATCAATTGGCCAGGGTTTACTGGTATTACGCGGAGAACATCACGCCGTGGTCACCCAATTTGTGGCGTGCTCAGCGCATCGTCGACGACTACGGCCTGCGGATACCGGAACTCACCACTGACCTGGTAATCCAGAAGGCGCAGGACTGGTACGAGCACGAATTCCGACGCTTCCACCAACTGCGCAAGTCGGTGTTCGAGGAGATCCAGCAAAACACCAACTTCCTGGAATTCCGTTATGTCGGCCAATACGTGGTCCAGCCGTTCCGGCCCTATCGTCTGGAATACGATTATGACGGCAACATAAACTTCCAGGGCACCCAGGTCGGGGAAAAAGGCGTTGATATTGGGATCGCCGTGGACATGATCTCCAAGATGGACAGCTTCGACGCTGCCATTCTGGTGTCCGGCGACAGCGATTTCTTCCCGGTGGTCAAATTCCTGAAAGACAATCTCAAGTATGTTTACCATTTCTCCGTGGGTCGCGGCGTCGGACACGACACACAGTACTTCTCATCTTCACTACGCGGAGTAGTCGACTGTTTCCAGGGTTTTGACGAACTTGAACTCCTGACCAATTACGTGAACGAGCACGCCGGTATCCCACCCGCGATCATGGATACGATCAACATGCGCGCCGCCGAATTGGAACGCATCCTCGACGAAGAATCGATAGACTACGACGTGCCGAGGGAGCGCGACGCCGCGATCGTGCCGCGCCGCTAGGCGCGGGTTTCCAACCACACGTCTAGTCGCCTCGCAAGGGATTGACCGCGCGAGGCTGGAGACTATCGGCATAGACGCCGCGGTAGGATTCGGGCACGAGGGCAGCGATTCGCTGCATTACCATGTCGGTTACCGAATTCAGTAGCGCGTCGGTGATTGGCCCCTCAACCTGAGGCGGCGTGAACGGGGTCCCGATGTTCACCTGCCAGCTCGCCAGGGGCACGGGCATGTGCCAGGACGCGAATTTCTCCGAACCCGCTATACCCACAGGCAAAATCGGCGCCTGAGTCCGCAACGCCAGCCAGGCTAGCCCAGTCTTGGCTCGTTGCAATTGGCCCGTCGGACTGATACTTCCTTCCGGGAACATCAGGATAGCCTTATCCTCCTGTAGCGCGCCCAAAGCATAGCGGAGCGCGCCACCACCTCCCCGTTGGCGATCCAGCGGAACCGCCCCCACGGCGTTGCAGTAAAATCGTCCGATCGGCTTTTCCCACAGCTCCTTCTTGGCGAGGAAGATTATCTGACGCGGCAACGCCACTACCAGCGTGCCGGCGTCGTTCAGGGAAAGATGGTTGCTAGCGACCAGCAACGGCCCGTAGGGAGGCATGGCTTCCTGTCCGGTAATCGTCAACCGTCCGGTCATGCTCCAAATGATTTTGCCGAAGCGCCTGCTGGGCTGATAAAGCCATGCCATGGCGATTACCCGTTCTGTTCAGCGTGACGGTCACTGACGGCAACGGACTGGATCGCCGCGACCACAGCCGACACCGTCTCTTCAAAGTCCAATTCGTCTGTCCGGATCGTTACTGCATCCGCGGCTGCCACCAGAGGGGAGTCCGCGCGCTCCATATCCATGCGGTCCCGCCGCAGCGTATCCGCCAACACCTGGTCGTAAGAGACCCCTGGGTCCGCCAATTCAATCTGCGCATGGCGCCGGCGTGCGCGTACCTCCGGCGCTGCATCGATGTAGAGTTTCAGGTCGGCTTCGGGCAACACGACCGATCCGATATCTCGACCGGCCATAACCATGCTCCCGGATCTGGCGATGGCTCGCTGCTGATTGACCAGTTCCACGCGGACGGCGGGCACGGCCGAAACTGCCGACACGTTTTTGTCCACCTCGGCCGTCACCAGTTCGTCGCCAAGCGGATGCCCATCTGCCATGATGTTCGTCCTGTTGTCGCCGCCCTGCGCCGGTTCCATGCGGCAACGCGCCGCCAGACCCGCGACCGCGCCGGCGTCGGCCGGAGAGATGCCGCGATGAAGCGCCAGCCACGTTACGGCCCGATACATTATGCCCGTATCCAGAAAACGCAAACCAACCTGGTGTGCCGCGGCTTTCCCTACCGAGCTTTTTCCGGAAGCCACCGGCCCATCAATGGCCACCACCAACGCTGCGCACGAGGCTGACCCACCAACAGACTGCATGGGCCAAATTATAGCATCGTGCCCGAGGCCAGATAACAGCAACGTGAGGTCGGGTTGTCATCGCACGTTCGTGGGGTGTGTCTTCACCCACAGCCTTACGCCATCGGTGATGTATTCGACCGTGCCGTCTCGAGAGGTGAGGAACACATTCTCGTGACCCACCGCCGTTCCAAGTCGCGCCAGTACGTCCGCATGCGGGTGCCCGTATCGGTTTTCGCTTCCGGCGGAAATCACAGCAGACTGTGGACTAACCGCTCGGAGGAACACGGCCGACGTGGATGATTGGCTTCCGTGGTGCGCCACTTTCAGCACGTCGGACCGCAGTTGCTCACTCCGGTTGTCGACCAAGTACTTCTCGACACCCTCTTCGACATCGCCGGTCAGCAGGAAAGAAATCTCGCCATACGTGACACGCATTACGACGCTCAGATTGTTGGCGTTGCCATCTATACGCGACGGTATCCTGCCCGCCGGAGGATGCAGGACTTCCATCACGACACCCGACCCCAACTCGATGCGGTGTCCAGCCTGGACCCGAACCCTCGGATGTTCGCGCTGGGCGAGAACCGATTCCCATTGGCGAAAAAGCGCGGACCCGGATGACGCCGCTCCTTGCATCACTACGTCGGCGTCATAACGGTCGAGGACACCGATCAAACCACCGGCGTGGTCGCTGTCCAGATGCGTGACGACCACCGCGTCGAGACTGCGGTCGCCTGGGGAAAGACGCTGACCCAACGCGGTCAATGCCATCCTCGGATCGGGACCACCGTCAACCAACACCTGTCTTCCACGCGGCGTCACCAGCAAGATCGCGTCACCCTGCCCGACATCGAGCACGTAGACGTGGAGCCGGCCGTCGGCCCGCGTCGCCGACATTTGACCGAACACCAGTATGACTCCCAGAACGACTACCGGCGCCACGCCGACCAGGAAACCTGCAACCCCGCTCGGACGCCACCTGGGGCCGCGCCTCCAACCCGAAACGACCCGGCGCACCCGACGTGACGACAACAGCAACACCAACACTGTCAGGCCCGCGTACCACCCCGCCGCAACCATGGGCGTTACCCAGCCGGATGGGGCCATCACCGGCGGCATCGCCTCCGCCACCAGGATGATCCAGGCGACCGGAGCCCAGGCCAACATACCCAACGCCGGCGCCAACCATGGAGCTACAACTCCTACCACAGCGGTCGCCGCGGCTGCCACCAACGCCATGGGCATTGCCGGCATGGCCAGGATCGTCGCCGGCACACTCATAATCGGGATCTCCCCGAAATGCATGGCAATGAGCGGGACCGTGGCCAGCGTGGTTGTGGTGGAAATAACGACCGAGGCGATCAACAATGTCAGGGCGTACTGGAGCCATCTCGCCGCCGAGGCGCTGGAGCCGCCCAAAATCGTTGTCATTGCGCCGGTGCACAGCGCAATCACGGGCAGACCAACGATCACTCCTGCCATGGCCGTGAAACTGAGCTGAAACGAGAGGCTGCCGAGCAACGCCGGGTCAGCGCACACCATCACGCCGGCCGCGAGCAGCAACGCGGTGAGACCCCGCATGCCCCGACCGGTCAACCCCTGCACTAGGGCCAGGCTGCCCATGATCGCCGCCCGTACCACCGGAGGGTCCAGGCCGGATACGATTGCATAGGCCCATACAATCGCCATGGCGCAAAAGATGACCAGCGAGTTCCCACTGCCCAGCGTCGCCGAGCCGATTCCCAGCGCCAGCGCCAGCACTATCCCGACGTGCAGACCCGAAATTGCCAGCAGATGTGACATTCCAGCCGTGCGGAACGAATCCTTGACCGAGGGGAGTAACTCAGAGCGGATCCCCAGGAGCAGGGCTTGTGCTAAACCGGACTCGGGAGCCGGCATGGCCCGTTGCAAAGACGAAGCCATGCTTCCGCGAAATCGGTGCAGCGCGGCCGTGGCCCAGTGTCCGCCGCCGGTGGTAATAGTTTCCGCCTCCCGCGCCCACATCACTCCCGAGATGCCCTGGGCGGCCAGCCACGCTGCGTAATCGAAATCTCCTATTGGCTCTGGTCGCTCCAACTTGCCGGAAAGGCGGAGTGTGTCGCCGTAGCGCAAATACGGCGGACCACGTCGGGACGCCAAATCGGACGGAGGCAATGCGTACACCAGCAGGTTGCTTCCGGCGGGAACGCCTCCGAGTTGCTCGGCTGCCTCGGTCGCTACTTCAGCGCGAAAGCGTACCCGGCTACCCGATATTGCCGGGGCGTCGGATACGATCACGGTGACTTCGGTTGGGCCCGAGGGCACTAACGGCGCCGACGTATCAGCGACGGACTCGCCACGCCATACTCCCAATATCAGGGCTGCGCCCAAAATCACCGGCGCCGCCGGCAGTCCGATGACCTTCAGCCCAACCGCCAGCGCCACCGCGGCCAGTCCCAACATCAGCAATGGCCGCGCCGAGCCCAGAGGCACGTCGTACCAGAGGGCGAGACCCACGCCGGCGATTACTGCTACAACGGCTAGCTCAGGGAATATCCGCATCGCGAGCCGGTATCATCGTTCATCGGCCCCGCTCCCGCCTGCCCGAATGGAGCTAAACCATCACCCGGGCACGGCGATACGATCGTTTTCAGCGCGGGGCAACCGTGATCATTTCGGCGATGCGCCGGAAAATGCCATCGCCGATACCGGACACGTCGGTAATCGCCTCTGGGCTGGCGAACGGTCCCTCCTGCTCCCGGTGCGCGACGATCGACTCCGCCCGCACGCCGCCAATGCCCGGAAGGGTTTCGAGGCACTGGGCATTCGCCGTGTTGATGTTGACCGGAACCTGGCAAGCTTCCGATGGCGTGACTTCGGATGCCTGCGGCGTAGATGTATTTCCCGATGAGCCTGTAGGTGTGACCGGTTCTCCGGCTCCCGGGATATCGTAATGAGTGGCGTCGGTAGCGTAATCCGCCAGATTGATCTTCTTCAGGTCGGCGTCCTCAGTGGGACCGCCGGCAAGTCGCAAAACCGCGTCCAGCCGTTCACCTTTCTCTACGGTGTACACGCCGGGCCTGACCACCTCGCCGGTGATGTACACGGCAATCCGCTCCGGTGGAGCCGCCTCGGGCGTAGCTGGTGCAGAGGTATCGGTTATAGGAGATACAGTACTATCGGGCTCAACGCTTTCGTCCGGCGCGATGATCTGGATACCATCGGGTTCACCCGCATCAGCAGCGCCGCTGAAAATCATCCACGCCGCGACGCACAACAACAACAAAGCCGCCGCGCCGGATATCCCTATCGCGATCAGCCTCTTCGTCCCTGAAGTTCCCAAGCCGGCGCCCCTCCCGAATATGCATGCAAAAGCCGACCGCGAAGCGCGTCACACCCCTCCCTTCACATCCGCCTGCGCCTCGCTGCCGGCCACGGCCCATTAAACTACGTTACGTCAACAAAATACACGCACCTAGGTTACCAGATTTTGCTGTTTTTTGTAGTTTTTATATTATTGGTTGTAAGGAGAACAGCAACCCATGTTCTACAAATCATCTCCGGTGACCCAGGGTAGGTCTCGATTATCAACGTATGAGCTCGCAAGCTTTGCCCTTCCAGCGCCAACAATCCTCAAGCGACGCCCCTCACCAATGCCGGCCTGAGACATCGCGTTTGCCGGATGTTATCCGTTCGCTGACCTGCCAGCCGCAATTCCTGCCCGCAATGCGTCGGCCGCCAACGGACCGTATTTACCAGCAACGATGGATGTCCCTTCGTCGGCAATTCGCCAGTCCCTGGACTGGATCTCATCCGGCGACTGACGCGCCAGGCGTCTGCCATAATCCTGCACAAACCTGCCCAGAGCGTCGGAGTCGGTGTCCGGCGCCATTTGCCGGAACAACCGGAACATGGGGTCGGTCCGAGCCGCGTTGTACGCATCGTGGAACGTCAGGTTTGCCGGATGATCCCGCAGCAGCAGCGCCACCCCGAAGTCGATAAGGCGGATGCCGCCACCCGGCAGCAGAATGGTGTGAGACCTCCCGTCCGGGTCCGAAACCGTGGCGTCGTTGTAGCAAATGCCAGCGGCATGCAATCGCGACAGCGCAGTCCCCAGATCGACCCCAATGCCGTGCATCCGCTCGGCCGAAGCTTCCTCGAGGCCGAGGTCGGTCAGGAAAGGACCGGATACAAACTCCTCGGTCAGGAAGCCGTCAATGCTCGGCAATTGCTTCGGGCCCAATCCAAGGTCGCCGGCTATTGCGGCGATGTCGGCCTCGCCGGGACTCTGGCACGGTTTGATGACTATGTCGGCGACCTCGCCACAAACTAGACCGGAGATTATCGCCACCCGGCCCCGTGTCCGACCGTCGTATCGTATGGAAACGTTCTCCGCTTCTCCGCCATACACTGACTCATACGACGCCGGAAACAAGCCATACACTGAAAAACGGGCAATCTGCTGATCCTCGACGAGCTGTCCCCACTACTCATCGCCACGGTGAGACAGGGGCCACAGGGGCCACAGCCGTTCAGGACACTGACCGTCCCGGACCGCAGCGTCTCTCTCCGCGATATCGTCCTCGGTCATCCTGACCAGGCCGGCGATCACTCGACGGATGGACGCAATTTGCTCCCCAGAATAGCGAATTGCGGTCTCCGGTCACCCTTCCGGAGCCAGCGTGAACCGGCTCGGGTCCGCTGCTTCAGGCGCCAATGAGCGAATGCGCACCACCGCGTCCGGGTTGATGGGGCCGTAAACGTGCGGATACATTTCGCCGGACCGGGCCGGCTCTCGCACCACTGGTGATCCCTCGGCCAGTCGCTCGGTGTCCACATCCAACACCAGCAGATCAGTTCTGCCGGCAAAAAGCCGCCCTGCGACCCGCAACATCTGCTCCTCATCGCCGCTGGCGTGAATGAAACCTTCTTCGGCCAGGGAGGGAGCCCGGTATTCGCCCGTGTCGACGCCGGCCTCCCAATCGGATCGGAATGCCAGGTGGTAGATAACGGACGCCATGCGCGTCAGCCCCGATCAGCGGCAGGCGGCCCGTACCGCCCGGGAGATGGCCGAGAGACGGGGGTTGTTGGTAGCGCTGGCGCGGAACCCGTTGGTGATGTATGCCACCGCCAGTCCCATGCCGGGATCCGCCCATCCCACCGACGTACCGGCGCCGCCGTGTCCAAAGGTGCCCAGACCGTCACCGGCATTGGTGCTGGCGCCCATGCGGCTGTCGTCCAAAACCAGCCCCAGCGAGCGGCGCATCCGCATGCCCAAGGAAAAGTCGTTGGCTTCAGACTGCAGGTGGGTGGCCTCAGCAACGGTTTCGGGCTTGAGGATGCGTACGCCGTCTAGCTCCCCACCGTTGCCCATCATGGCGTAGAAGCGAGCCAGGTCGCGGGCGGTGAAGATTCCGCCGCCGGCAGGGTGTACCGCCTGGTGCACCTCGGGTCGATTGTAAGGGCGTATCATGCCTGGGCGGTCGCAGTCTTCCATGGCATGGATGCGCGAAACCCTGGGCTCGAGTTCAGGTGGCAGTCCCACGTAGCCGTCGTGCAAACCCAGCGGATCCAGGATCTCTTCCCGGAGAAACACGCCGATGTGCCGCCCGTCGATCCGCCGCACCAGCTCGCCGATCACCCAACCGAAATTGCGCGGGTGGTAGGCCATGATCTGCCCGGCGGGATAGTCGGGGATGATGTCCTCCATGCACTCAACCACATAGTCCCAGTCCTGCCACCGGTCCCAGGACAGCTCGGGCGGCGTTTCCGGGAACCCGCCCCGGTGAGTCAGGACGTGGCGAATGGTGACTCCGTCCTTGCCGTGCTTGGCAAACTCGGGCCAGTGCTTCACCACCGCATCGTCCCAGTCCAGTAGCCCGCGCTCCCAGAGCAGGTGCAGGCAAGCCGCCGCCAGCGGCTTGGTCGAAGAGTAGAGGATGAACATCGTGTCCGCCGCCACCGGGGTACCGCCGGCGTCGTCGGCCAATCCGCCCCACAGGTCGACGGCGAGGCGCCCGTGCCGGTAGACGGCAAGGCCGGCCCCCGGGTGCAAACCCTGGGCAATCTGATGGCGGAACAGGTTTTCCAATTCCTGCACCGCCGCCGGGTCCATTCCTACTTCTTCCCAAACTGTGGTGGTGGTCATCAAAAATCCTCTGTGGTCGCTGCTGGCGCGAGTTGATCCCGATTCGAACCGAAGAATCAGTCAGCGAAAACGGTGTTCAATCTCGCTGACAGGTCGAAAAAGTGCTGCAGACTCTGGTTGTACCGGAAGAACATATCCGCCCGAAGCTGGTCGCCCGTGGCGTTGGTGGAAATCTCATTCAGCATGTCCAGGCTGACCAGCGTCTGGCCGGCTCCGGCGCCGCCGTTGGCTTTGATATCCTCCAGCATGGTCTTCCAGGCGTCCCACTCCATTTCGATGAAGAAGTCCACGTTGATCAGGTCGTACTCGTTCCCGGCCCGTACTCCGCTGCAGTCGAAGGCTTCGAAGGTGATCACAAACACCTCATCCCCGATCTTGATGCCCATGGAGGCGTCAACGGTGCCGATCTGCCGATAGGCGGGGTCGTCGTTCACCATCCGCCGCAATTCCTCAAACCAGGCGATCGACGGGAATACTATCGGTTCAGCAGTCATTCAGAGGTTCCCTCCGGGAGCAGTAAACGCCGGTCACCGCAATGCGGGAGCGACGATCAAACTATTCTTTAAAGTAGGGGTCACCCGTTTTTTCCGCGGATGAAAACGGGGCCATTTTGCGCATGTAGTGGTCAGGATCGGTGCTCGATGGAGCTTTGGCCATCGCGTCGTCGACCATTTTATAGTACCGGGGATCAAGGTCCCGGTAGGTATCGGCCTCGGTCTTGCCACGTGAGAAGGAAGACATGATGCGTTCCATCCCGTAGTCGCCGCAGTGCTCGCAGTTCACATCGGTCGCCGCCGAAGCCACCTTGAAAAAGATGCTGCTCACCTGAGCGCACGACTGACAGCGATACTCGTAGATCGGCATGTTTGGACCACCTCACGGCTGACGGGCAGAGCCGCCCGGCGACGGGCAGGCTTCTGACCTCAACGGAACCCGCAAGCGATGTTATAGGAACGCGCCGGCGGTGTCAAAACGGCGAAGTTAGGCGACACTCCCGTCGAACCCGGCACTGTGGCGCTTGATATCGACAACGGGCGAGCCGTCCTGGGCATCGAGTTCGGTCACAGTTATGATCGCCTCTCCAGTCCGCTCGTCGTCGCGAATGTCTCGGATAATCGCCACCGTCGCGGCGATGAAGTTGGGCCGGTACTGGCTGCGAGTGGCGAACACGCCCCTGATCGGGTTGGCCGGGTTATGACCAGGATGCAGGCGCAACTCATAACCGCTGGACCGCGCCCGATGCAGCACGAAAAGCGTCAGGATTTGATCACCGGGTTCGAGGCCCAACAGCCCATCGGCGAATTCCGGGAGCACCACGATCTCGGACGGATGCTCACGCATCTCGTCGGAAGGCGCGTAACTGGTGAACCGGCTACGCACGAACCCTATCGGCGTGACCTCGAAGACGTTGGTTTCGGCTCCCATGGAGAACTGTGCAGATGCTTCAGTTGTCCGCCGCAGCCGCGGCGCCCACATCGACAGACAGCGATGCCAACCAGTTGACGACCGCCTCGCCAGCCGCCGGCATCATGTTGGTCAGAGAGTGATTCCCGCCGTCCAGCACCAGATACTCGGCCCGGGGGCTTTTAACTGCGGCGGCAACCATGTCCTGCGGCACGTCGAGCAGCCGGGTGTGGGTCTCCTGCGAGCCCGATAGAACGAAAAGCGGCGCCGTGATCTTCGGGGCGTGCATCACGATGTTGTAGCGTTCTGCCGGGCCGTGCTTGTCGATGTATGCCATGGCCGAGAACATTTCCTTAATGGGGAAGTCCACGGAAAACAGGTCCAGGGCACGCCCTTCCGCCTCCATGCGGTCCGCGGTTTCCAGGTTGGCGCGAAATTCTTCGGCGTCCGGAGACTCCATGTAATAGGAGCAGGACAGCCGCACCGGAGAGATGGGCACCACCGCCGCCACGCGCGGGTCGTTTTCGACGGCGCCATAATAGGCGACCTTGACCGCCCCCATGCTCTGGCCCAGGATAGCGATGCGACGGTATCCCTGAGCCTCCAGGTAGTCGATGCCAGCCCGGAGATCCTGACGGCCGTTGTCCAGCATTTCGTAGGCGTTGCCCTCCGCTACACCGGTCTGACGGTCCACCCATACGGTGTCGTGACCCCGGGTGTTCAGCGTCAACGCCGCGTACCCCGCCCGCCGCAGGTCGTTGGCCATGTTGGCGGTGGCCGGGGTGTAGAAGTTGCGGCCCGACCCGTGGATGACCATGGCGGCATCAATGGGCCCGGCCGGGGACGCGCCGGCCTCCGGAGCGAAAAACGCTCCATCCAACTCCATGCCATCCGCGGCAGTGATCCGGATCAGGTCAACCAGCATGTCAGCTTCCTCCTGGATGTGCCGGCCGGAACCGGCCGGCGTTGTCCAATACTGAGCCCAGTTTACACGCAATCGCCGCAGGGTTCATCCCAGCAACTCGACGGCAAAAAGGGCAGCCATACTGGCTGCCCTTATCAAATCCACTTGCTGCCTGTCGTCACCTCAGCTGCAACAGGAACTCGACCAATGCCTCCACGTCCTCGTCGGACAGCACGATGCCAGCCATGGTGGCGCTCATCAGGCCTTCCTGATAGTCCTGGGGAAGCCCGTCAGCGGTGCCCGCTGTGTACGCATCGGGCTCCAATATCGACTCGCGTATGTATTCTTCCGCCGAGTACCCTGAAATGCGGTTCCCCGCGACCGACGCTAACCCATCGAGCGGTGGTCCCAGCACGCCCTGGGCAACGCCCTCGATCGTGTGGCACGACGCGCAGGCTGCAGTGCCGACGAATAGTGTTTGCCCCGGGGATGCGCCCGCAGCGGCCCCACCAGCCGGCGCCGGCGGCGCCAGGTCTGCGGGATTCGCCGGTGGAGGCAATTCGTCAGGCAATGGACGCTCGATAACCGCATGCGCATCTTCCACATGATGCTCAAAGGGTACAATTCGCGGCTCCGAAAAAGCGCGCGGCGTTGGCCGGAACACGCCGAACAACAGCACCAGGGCCAATGCTACTATCAATCCCAGGATCAGCCCGGCGACAAATATCTGCCAAAGCAGCGGGTTCTCGAACTTCAGGTGCATGAAGAATGCGACCACGCAGAAGAACTTGATGACCGACAGGATTACCAATGGGGCAATGACGACGCCGCTACCCTGCAATCCCTCAGGGACAATGATCAGGAATTCGATAAGCGTGATGATGCCAAGGAAAATCGCCAGCACGCTGTACTGTTTCAGCCCACCATGCACGCCCTCCGGCACGCGTCCGAAGAAAAACCGCGATATGCCGGCATCTTCGTGGGCCACGTGTTCATCGTGGGCCATTGCGGCCTCCTGACCGGGGTTGGTGCTCATCTGGTGGTTGCCTCCTCGAAACCTAACTGATCAGTCCGGTGACCCAGTTCCATCCCTGAACCGCGGCGTGGCCCGCATCCGGAGGCCCGTCAAATCCGCCGATCAGATAGAGCAGCGTGAAAATCACGATCCAGACGATGTCGACGAAGTGCCAGTACAGGCCCGCGATGTCCACGTCCAGGTCCGAGGGCCGCCCGGCCGGGTTGCGCGCCGCCATGATGGCCAGGCACGCCAGCCAGACCAGACCCAGGGTAACGTGGGCGCCGTGGAACCCGGTCAGCGTGAAAAATGTGCTGCTGAACAGGTTCGTTTCGTAGCGCAATCCTTCCACCCGGAAGAGGTTGAATTCGTAGACCTGAAACCCGATGAACGTGCCGCCCAGAATAATCGTCAGCACCAGCCACTGGATCAGGCGTTTCTGGTTCCCGCTGCGCGCCGCGGCAACGCCCATCACCATGGTGAACGAACTCATCAGGAGCACGAAGGTGCTGACAGTGGTGATCGGGACGTCGATGATGTCCCTGGGGTATGGGCCAACGATGCTCTGGCCCCGGTACACCATGTAGGTGGCGATCAGGGAGCCGAAGAAGAGGCAGTCCGAACCGAGAAACACCCACATGAGGAGTTTCCGGTGATTTATCCCAGTTGTGGTCTCTTCCTCGTGCGCCGGCGGACTAGCCGGCGGAGCGTGGGTAGTGTCTGCGTGAGCCAACGCGCTACTCCTGCCTGGTATTAATCTGGGTAAGCCGGATGCGTTTGGAGACGCCTAGTGGTGGCCACCGGCCGCTTCGTGGTGTTCTTCGGCAGGGGGTTCCAGGGACCATCCGATGACGCCGAGGATCGTGATGATGCCGCCAACGAAGCTTATCGGGAACCGGATGTAGTCCCAACCCACGTCGATCAACAGACCTCCCGCAATCCACACCACACCGAAGGATGTGATCAGAGGCCAATAGGACGGGCTCGGCAGGTGGATGGTGGTGGGATCAACGTGAGGTTCAGCCGGCACAGTCTCTCCCCGGGCCTGGGCTTCCCGCTTGGTTATCCAGTAGGCATCCTGGCCACGCACCACCGGCACCTCAGCGAAGTTGTACACCGGAGGCGGCGACGAGATGCTCCACTCCAGGGTCGGAGCGTCCCACGGATCGTGGCCGGCTTCTTCACCCTTCTTGATGCTGCGGAAGAAGTTGTGGATGAAGATCAGCAGCGAAATGACGATGACGAAGTAGCCAATGGTCGCCAGCAGGTTCATCCCTTCCCAGCCGAAGCCCTCGGCGTAGGTGTAGATACGGCGCGGCATCCCATTCAGCCCGGCGTAGTGCATCGGGAAGAACGTCAGGTTCATGCCGATGAACATCAGCCAGAAGTGGATCTTGCCCAGCAGTTCGTTGTACATCTTGCCGGTTATCTTGGGGTACCAGTAGTAGATGCCCGCAAAGATGCCGAAGATAGCGCCACCGAACAGCACGTAGTGGATGTGGGCAACGATGTAGTAGGTGTCCTGCTGCTGGAAGTCCGACGGGGATACGGCGTGCGATACGCCCGACAGCCCGCCCACGATGAACAGTGACACGAACCCGATCGCCATCAGCATGGGCGTCCTCAGGTCGATGGAGCCCTTCCACATTGTGCCGATCCAGTTGAATATCTTCACGCCCGTGGGCACCGCGATCAGCATCGTGGTGATGGTGAAGACCGAGTTGGCGATCGGCCCCAAGCCGACAGTGAACATGTGGTGGCTCCACACCGCCCAACTCATGATGGCGATGACGATGCCGGAGAAGACGATCACCGGGTAACCGAACAACGGCTTGCGGCTGAAGGTCGGGATGATTTCGGAGACTACGCCCATGGCCGGCAGGATGAGGATGTACACCTCGGGGTGGCCGAACAGCCAGAACAGGTGCTGCCACAGGATCGGGTCGCCGCCGGCGGCAGTGTTGAAGAAGTTCGCCCCGAACTGCCGGTCGGCGGTCAGTTCGATCAGCGCCACGGTAATGATCGGGAAGGCTAGGACCAGGAGAATGCTGGTCACCAGCGTCATCCAGACGAACACGGGCATCCGCATCAGCGACATGCCCGGAGCGCGCATGTTAATGATGGTCACTACGAAGTTGAAGCCGGCTGCCAACGACGCCACGCCCAGGACCTGCAGGCTCAGCGCCCAGAAGTCCAGACCCTTGCCCTCGCTGAATGGCGCGGCAGTCAGGTTGGCGTATGAGAACCATCCGGCGTCTGGGACCCGCCCGATGAGGAAACCAGCGTGCATGAGGAGCGCGCCAAAGAGGAACGTCCAGTAAGAGAATGCGTTCAGGCGCGGGAAAGCCACGTCCCGGGCGCCAATCATCAGCGGTATCAGGAAATTAAAGAAGGTTGCACCGAACGGCATGATCACCATGAAGATCATGGTGGTGCCGTGCATGGTGAACATGGCGTTGAACCAATCCGCCGATACCAGTGAATTGTCGGACGTGATCAACTGCAAGCGCATGATGCCGGCTTCGATCCCGCCCACTATGAAGAAGAAGAACGCGGAAATGCCGTACAGCGCGCCTATTCGTTTGTGGTCGACGGTGGTTAGCCAACTCCACAGGCCGGTATAGGTGCTGGGGCGAGGTATGACGCCGGTTATGGTTACCATGGCTCAGTTCCTCCGCTTCGGCTCGGTCAACAACTGCTTGGTCGATGCGTTAGCGGCGATGAATTGCGGTGTACAGGGATATGATAGCGCGGAATCCGACCGTTACTGCAGGCACACGCCGGGTCCCTGCGCCGACAAGTATTCGACGAGATCTCCCAACTGTGCCTCGGTAAGGTCCGCCCGATGGTCCAGCCGGGTCTGGTAAATGGCGGCCAGTTCCGACATGCGGTTGCCGGGTTTGATGCTTTCGGGGTCGCGAACCCATTGCCGCAAGGTCTCGCGGTTGCGGTCAACTATGCCGGCTCCCAGGGTTACACGACAACTCAGGTCCGTCAGGTTAGGCGCGGCAAATGCCGTCGGGGGCTCGTTGCCGGTGCGGACATCTTCGAGCCGCTCTTCAGGGCGCTTGGCGAGCCACTGGGTGTACTCAATGAATGTTTGCATCCGAGCGTGCTGCACGCCCTCGCCAGTATCCGGATTCACCGTATCCGATGCTCCTACGGTGTGGCAGGTCACGCATTGCCCGTCGCCCAGGAACACCAACTGCCCTCGGGCCGCCTCTGCAGACAGTTGCGCGGGCTCAGCGAAACCGGCAACCCAGGCCTTGTACTCCGCGTCTTCCATGACATGGACACGGAACTTCATCTGGGCGTGGGCGGTGCCGCAGAATTCGGCGCATTGACCGTAGTACATTCCGGTTTCTTCGGCCAGGAACCACATCGAATTGGTCTTGGTCGGAACGACGTCCTGCTTGCCGGCGAGTTTGGGGATCCAGAAGCTGTGGATCACGTCGTCGCTCTTGAGATCCATAATGATCGGCGTGTTCACCGGGACGCGCATCTCGTTGGCTGTGGTGACGAGCTTGGTCGCCTCATCCCCGGGGAGCGGGTCCTCGTAGCGGAACTCCCACCACCATTGGTGGCCCACCGCCTCCACACGCACCGGTTCTTTCCCCTCTGCCCGCGCCAGCGCGATCGCTTCGCCCGGCTCGAGCTTGAACAACACTATCACCGACCAGACACCCAATCCGAGAATGAGGATGGTCGGCACGATGGTCCAGGCGATCTCCAGCGGAGTGTGGCCGTGGGTCTGCGGGGGCAGCGGGTCACCCGGCTTGCGCCGGTAACGGATCGCCGCGTAGAGCAACGCTCCTTCGACCAGCACGAAAACGATCACCATGGTCCACAGCAGCACGTTGAAAAGCAGCAACTGTTCGCGGGCAACCGGCCCGCCGACGCCGTCCAGGGTCCATGGCGTGGAACTCAGGATGGACTGGTGCCCTTCAGCATCACAGCCCAGGGCCGCGAGTATCAGGACGCCGCCCAGCAGGGCCAGCGTTACCAAAGAACGCCGTCCCAAACGACGGGATGAAGTATCAGAAACCGGGTTCACTGGAATATCACTTACTGCTCTGGGCGCGGATACGGCGCGGCGCTGGTTCGGTGACTCTTCCTCTGCAAAGGGCAGCTGCCCCATCGTGAACCCCCGGATACTGCGGCAGCGGCCGGCCACAGTATGTGCAAAATTTCACTAGCGGCGGTAACCATAGCATACGCGTTTATGGCTGTCAATTTGAACAGCCTGCCCCGGGCAAACCCGCGGCGGAAGGTCGCTATGCCATGCCCGTGACGCTGTCCACCATAACGGCGACAAACAGCAGGGCGAGGTAGGCCAGCGAATACAGGTAGGTAGCTTTCGCCCGGCCTCTGTCGTCACGGCGCCAGAGCCTCCAGGCGAGCCAGATGAACGGCGCTCCCAACGCTGCCGCCGACGCCAGGTAGATCAGCCCCACCTGCGGCAGCAGACCGAACATCAAAGTCAGGCCGGTCAGCGCGATTGAATAAAGGAAGATATGCAACGATGTCTGGCGGCGTGATGACACCACCGGCAGCATGGGGACGCCTGCCCGCTCGTAGTCAGTCTGTATCAGCAGGGACAACGCCCAGAAATGGGGCGGCGTCCAGAAAAAGACGATGGCGAACAGGTAAACCGCCGGCAGGTCCAGCCCTCCGGTCACTGCCGCCCAACCCACCATGGGCGGGATCGCGCCGGCCGCTCCGCCGATGACGATGTTGTTCGGTGTGGTCCGTTTCAGCCACAGCGTATAGATGAACACGTAGAACAGGGTGGCGCACAGCGTCAGAACGGCCGCCAGCAAGTTGACCTGCGTGGCCAGCAACGCAAATGCCACAACGTTCAGGGCGACCCCGAACGCCAGGGCGTAACGAGGCGCAACTCGCAACCCCGCCACCGGTCGTCCCGCGGTTCGTCGCATGTCCCGGTCGATGTCCCGGTCCAGGAAATGGTTGACTGCGTTGGCGCCGCCGGACGCCAGCGCTCCGCCGGCCCAGACCAGGCCCAGCAGCGCCAGGGAGGGTACTCCCTGCTCGGCCAGGAACATCCCGCCGGCTGCGGTTACCAGCAGCAGCGAGATGATCTTCGGCTTGGTTAGCGCGAGGAAATCACGCGCAATGGCCATGACCGACGTGCCAGCCGGCGTCTGGGCCGCCAACACCGCAGGGTCCGGATCAGTCGCCTCTCCCTCCGGCCGGAAACCGGGCGCGCTACTCGCCATCTGGCACCGCCTGCATCGACGGCTCGGATCCGCCTCGGGTGGTGCGAACGTCCATGTAAGCGACAATCGCCAAGCCTGCCGCTGCCATCCATACCGCCGTGGCGGCGGTCAGATGCAGGGCGCGCCAATGGTCCTGGAAGTCCAGCCAAATCGTAGCCGCTCCGACCACGATCTGCGCGATAAATGTCGCAACGGTCACAATTGCCAGCCACCTCAGGGACGCTCCGCGTTCGGCGGGGCCTTTCCAGCATCGCCAGGCCGCGTAGAGCAGCAGCGCGCCCAGAACCAATACCACGTACCGATGGAACATGTGGACCGCCGAGAGGTGGTTCATCGGGAAAGCATTTCCCTGGCACAGCGGCCAGGTCACGCACGCTCCGGTGGCCCCCATTGCCGTCACCAGCGCGCCGCTCACGATCACCGCATATACGCTCAACGCGCCAACGATTGCCCAACGGTGGTAGCTATCGCTGGGGGACTGCGTTGCATTGCGAACGATCGGCGTGCGGAACGACGCCACCATTATGAACACGCACGTAGCCAGCAGCGCCTCCGCGGTGGCCAAATGCAGCGCAACCACGCCGCCCGGCAGGTGGGTCAGCACGGTGACCCCGCCCAACAAACCCTGTACGATCAGCAGAGGGATCGAAATTGCCGCTGGCAACCACACCCACCGGTCCGACCGGTAACGGGCCAGCGCGACCCCTGCCGTTGCCAGGATCAACGGCCCCACGATCACCGAAGCCACGAACCGGTGGGTGTACTCGATGATCGCCGTATATTCCAGCGGCGGCAGGACTTTTCCGTAACACAGCGGCCAGTCGGGACACCCCAGGCCGGAATCGGTGACCCTGACCACTCCGCCGATGATGACCAGCAGAAACACCCAGATTACGGTTGCCGTAGCCAGTCCCTGCAACCAGGTCGGCCTGCGCCGGCGGTCGGCGTCCGATGTTGTGCTGATGCTTATGGAAGCCATTGGTAAGCGCGGCCGACGCTGCAGAGCAGGAATTCCTGTCCGGGGTTCAACCGCGTTATTAATGATAAAGCACGACCGATGGATTTGCTACAATCATTGCCGCCCGGCGCCTTCGCTTCAGTCCACACGGTGGGCCGCGCCGGGCGCCGACAGCGGGGCAGATACCTGGGCACCTCGAAACACGCCGTTCCACAACTAGCCGTGGCGATAACGCTGGCCGCGTTGTTGGCTGGAATGGTCGCGTGCGGTGGGGAGCAACCTGCCGCCGGTGGCGGCCACGGCGACGGCGACTCGCTGTTCCCCAGGCTACCCAAGTTGACCGGACACATTGACCGGGTCGAAGTTGACCCTGACAATCCTCGAAACTTCCGGGCCCTGTACCTCACCGATGATGATGGACGTCAGTGGCTCTTCCACTCCGAGGGTTGGGTCGGCGTTTCCACCGGGCACCTGAAGGACCACCAGATCCATGGGACTCCAGTGACCGTCTGGTATGAGGAGCGGCCTGGCGAAATCCGGCTGGCCCGGTTCGTAGCCGACTGACGCCAGAAACGGCTATCAAGTAGCGCGACGTCGCGTCTCCCGCACGAAGAGCACCACGCCGACCCCCGCGGCAGCGAACAATATGGCGTCCACCCACAGCGCCCAGGGGAAACCCCACAGGTCGGCGATGGCTCCGAATACCATGGCCCCGGATACGGTGCCGATTCCGGCGAAACTGCGGAAGATGCCCAGCGTCACTCCCTCCATTCCAGGGGGGGCGATGTCCGCGTAGAAAACCGTGCCCGCCGGGCTGCCCAGTCCTTCGCCCATGCCCATCAGGACGCCGGACAACAACAATTGCCACAGGCTGTCCGCCCAGACGAACGCGGCGATGCCCGCGCACATCAGCACCACTGAAGGAATTATGGGCGACTTTCTGCCAAAGCGGTCGGAAAGGTAGCCCGAGGTCACCGTCGTGAAAAACTGCGGCAGGTGGGTTACGCTCAACCACCACCCGAGTTGCTGTGGCCTGAATCCCTTAACTTTTCCGAACAGCGGCATCACGCTGAACCGGGCGCCCTGCCGGTTCGCGACAATCATGATGGCAAACAGCCCGACGAAGATGAACGCCGGACTCCGCACCAGGTTCCAGAACGATCCTCGTCCGGTGGCACGTGGCTGGCCGCCCTGCGGCCGCGAATCGGGTCGAGCAGGTTGCTGTGCCTCGACCTCGCGCCATCTCGATTCCGGAAGCGCAAACAGTATCAGGGCGAAGGACAACGCCATCAACACCGCCTGGGCAACCAGCGGGATGCGAAGTCCAAACGCTGATCCCAGGTAGCCGCCCACCAGAGGTCCCAATATCTGCCCGGACAGGATGCTCAACTCCTGCGTGCTGAGGATGCGCCCCCGCGTCCCGGGGTCCGACTCGTCTCTCAGGTACACCGTTATCACGGTGGAGAACGCATTGGACCCCAGGCCGGAGACAAACCGCCAACCCGTGAGCCACCAGAAATGGAAGGACATCGACACCATCGTCGCACCGAACAGGTTGACTGCGGCTCCGAGGGCAAGGATCGGTTTGCGCCCGTATCGTTGCGACAGGTAACCGGCCGGGACGCCGGTAAACAGCCGCCCCGCCCCGAACAAACCGATGGCGATGCCAACCTGGGCTGCGTTAACGTGATATTCCTGCTGCGTGAAGAGGGGCAGCACCGGGCCGATCGTGCCCATGCCAAAGCTGTTCAGCGCCCCGCAAACGCTCACTATGAAGATGCTGCGGTACCGGCCGCGCAGCGCGGAAATGACGCCGCGCATCACCGCGCGCACCGAAGGCCGGCGGTACCAGCGACATCGAGATGCATCGCGCTCATGCCGATGGCACTCGCCGATGAGGTCATCGGATGCACGCGACCAATGTGTTTCCCGGTCTTCTCACCATTAGTTGGATATAGACGACGCTTGGATTCCCGGCATCATAGGCTTGACGTTGGTGGGCGTCAACGAGATGGCGAGACGCTGAACTTGCTGGGGCCGCGATCCGGCCATGGTTGCCCGCTTGCCCCGTGTTGCCCTAAACTTGCGCCCAATCCAAGACTCTCCGCTTCTACCCTCTACACAGGAGGCTCAGATATGCCCCTGCCGACTCCCTTGCAAGGCATTCGCGTGGTCGATTTCACCTGGGTGCGCGCCGGCCCCTGGGCAGCCCGCTGGATGGGCACCCTGGGCGCCGAGGTCATCAAGGTGGAATGGCCCCTCAACCTGGACACGCTGCGCCAGAACCGGTTCACCGTGCCGCCAGGCGTGGAGCCGGGACCCAACTCCACCGGCCAGTTTGCGGACACCAACGCCAACAAGCGTGGGATCAGCGTCAATACCCGCACGGATGAAGGACTTGAGCTCGTCAAGCGCCTGATCTCGGTCTCGGACATCGTCATCGAGAACTTCAGCAGCCGGATCATGCAGCGCTGGGGCCTGGGTTACGAGCAACTCAAGAAGATCCGACCCGACATCATCTACGTCTCCATGGCCGGCTTCGGACACACGGGCCGGCACCACTGGTACGGGACCATGGGTCCGGCCGCCCAGGCGTTGAGCGGTCTAACCCACCTTTCTGGTCTGCCTGGCGCCCCACCGGCCGGCTGGGGTTGGTCCTACCTGGACGACACCGGCGGGATGTACGGCGCGATCAGCGCGTTGACGGCGCTGCGGCATCGCTCCGCCACCGGCAAGGGCCAGCACGTCGACCTCTCCCAGATGATCACCGGAATCACGCTGACGGGGCCGGCCCTCCTGGACAAGACCATCAACGGGCGCAAAGCTCGCCGCGAGGGGTTCCCGCCGGGTAACCGGACCGTGTGGCCCGGCGCCGAGGTGGTCAACAACTACCGCGGCCCCATCGCCGCGCCGCACAACGCCTACCGCACTGCGCCTGGCGGCTACAACGACTGGGCGACCATTGCCTGCCTGTCGGACGACGAATGGCACAACTTGGTGAAGCTCATGGGCAATCCCGACTGGGCCGACGACCGCTTCGACACCATCGACGGCCGGCTCGAGCACCAGGAGGAGATGGACGAGCACATCGAAGCATGGACCCAGAAGATGGGCAAGTACGAGCTCACCGAAAAGTGCCAGGCCGCCGGCGTCCGCGCCATGGCGGTGCAAAGCAGCCAGGATCGAGTCGAAAACGACCCACAACTGCGGCACCGGGACATGTACGTTCCCATGGACCATCCCATGCTCGGCCCGTGGAAGTTCCAGAACGCTCCGTTCAAGATGTCGAAGTCGCCGGCCCGCATGTCCAGCCCGCCGCCAATGATTGGGCAGCACAATCGGGACGTGCTCGAAGACCTGCTCGGCGTGGACCATCAGGACCTGCTCGACGGCTACGAGAACGGCGTCTTCTGGCCCAGTACCATGGACCGGTACCCCTACATCGAGGAGGCCCTGCGATGACTTCCGCCAACGGCAACCAACAAGACGGGGTCGATATCGGTGGGGCCCTCCCCGCCGATCTGAGCCTGCCCGGAGCCCTGGACGGCCTGCGAGTCCTGGAGATCTGCGACGAGAGGGGCCAGTTCTGCGGCAAGCTGATGGCCGACAACGGCGCCGACCTCGTCAAGATCGAACCGCCCGGCGGCGAGGCCTGCCGCAGCTTCGGGCCTTTCCTTGACGATGTCCCCCACCGCGAGCGCAGCCTGTCCTTCTGGCACTACAACACTTCCAAGCGGGGCATCACCCTGAACCTGGAGACCAGGCAGGGACAGGACATCCTGAAGCAACTCGCCGCTTCGGCCGACATCGTGCTGGAGAGTCGCAAGCCCGGCTACCTGGAATCGCTGGGATTGGGCTACGGCGCATTGTCCGCCGACAACCCCGGCCTCATCATGTGCTCCCTGACGCCCTACGGCCAGACCGGCCCGTGGCGGGACTACATCAGCAGCGATATCACCCAGATGGCCGGCGGCGGTCAGATGGCATCGTCAGGCTACGACGAAATCGACGTTCCCGGCGCGCCGCCCATCGCCCCCGGCGGCGGCAACTCCTGGCACATTGGCGCCCACTACGCCTACATCGGCCTGATGGGAGCTCTGTACTACCGCTTCCTCACCGGCGAGGGGCAGTACATCGATGCCTCCATCCACGAGGCCTGCGCCCTCACCACCGAGGGTGCGATAGCAATCTACCTGTCCACCGGTGACGTGGTGCAACGCCACACTGGACGCCACGCGGCGCCCGACATGTCCCCAGCCATCCAGTTCCCCACCGGCGACGGCGGTTGGCTCAACACCACGCGCTCCGGCACCAACCTGACGCCGCAACGGCTCAAGCTGCTGGCAGATTGGTTCGACCAGTCGGGCATGGCTGAAGACCTGACCGACGAGCGTTACCAGGACCCCGAGGTCATTGCTGCGGAGAACGACCACATCGTTCAGGTGATGAAGAACTTCTTCATGAACTCCACGCTGATGGACTCCTTCCACGGCGGGCAGCAGCGGGACTTCCCGTGGGGCGCCATCCGCAGCATGGATGAACTCGTCGGCGACGACCACCTCACGGACCGAGATTTCTTCAAAGAGGTGGAGCACCCCGAGCTTGGACGCACCTTCACTTACCCGGGGCCGGCCATGCTCTACAACGGCTCACCGTGGCGTATCAGCCGCCGCGCGCCGCTCATCGGCGAGCACAACTCCGAGATCCTCCAGGGCGAATTGGGCCTCACCAACTCGCAGCTACTGCTGCTGGCAGAGGGCGGGGTGATCTAGTGGACGACCCGCTGCACACCCCGCTTTACTCCATACCGGAGTGCGCCCGGTATCTTGGGTTGCCTGTGTCCACCGTGCGGCGTTGGGTAGCTGCCCCTAACTCACAGGCGTGTGAGCATGCCAAACCATTAGTGCAACCGGCAGGGTCGGACCCCACCGCCCTGTCGTTCACTAACCTAGTGGAACTGCACGTGCTGGCGTCGCTGCGCCGAAACCGAAAGATGCCATTGTCGGAGATCCGTTCAAAAATCGACGGGTTGGTTAGACACGCTAAGTCGAACCATCCATTGGTAAACAGTGAATTTTTGACATCTAGCCGCGACCAAAGGGTTGAGTTGGACGAAGCAGGGCGGCCGCGCAGGTATTTCCCATTCACTCGTGCATACGGAGAAGAGGACCCCAAGCTTATCGTGATTGACCCGATGATCCGTTTCGGAAGGCCCGTCATCAAAGGGAGCGGCGTTAGCACTTCAGCTATAGCCAAGTTCACCAAAGCAGGAGAAACCACCGCAGAATTAGCCGACGATTACGGGCTGTCACCAGAGCAAATCGAGGAGGCTGTCAGCTACGAACGTGCTGACCGAATACACGTTCTTCTCTGATGAAGACCTCGGGACCAAGATTTTTCCCGTACCGCTCAGAGATGCGGGCGTACGCGTGGAGGCCTTGACCAATCACTTCCCTGCCGGAACCAACGACGTTGACTGGATCCCGGTCGTAGCCCAGCGTGAGTGGGTAGCGTTGACCCACGACCTGAATATGCGTTACAACACCCCCGAGCGGAATGCGATCATGCGGTCAGGGTTGCGGGTGATAGTGATCAGAAGTGGATCAACCCGTGCAGAGATGGCACTGACATTCTTGGACCTACACGAACGCATTATTCATTTTCTAGAGCACAACCCTGCGCCGTTCATTGCCCGTCTATATCACAACCGCATCGAAATGTGGCTCAATGCGGACAACTGGTGCCCGGCGATCTAAACGACAAACAGATCCTCCGGCAAGAACGCCGACACCACGAAGTTGGGCACGTCCAACACGTTGCTTACCTTCAGGTCCACCGCCACGCTGCAGATGACGTAGGCCTGGTTGCGGGAGAACCCGCGTTCCTGCAGCAGGTCAATCATGTTCAGGATGGCGTTGCGGCAGGCCAGCGTCAGGTTCTCGCCCTCGTTGACGCCATCGTCGCGCACCGGCATGCCCATGGTGGCGACGAACCGGCGCGGAGCCGCCCACTCCGGCGCGATGTAGTAGTCTTCCCGGCTGAACCGTGGCCAGCGGATGTTGTGCCGCTCGGCCTCGCCCTTCAGCACTCGGAACCGGACCGTGCAGGTCGCGCCCATCTCCACCGCGGTGACGCATACCTCGCCGTCTCCCTGGGCGAAGTGACCATCCCCGGTTGAGAACAGCGCGCCATCCACGGCCACCGGCAGCAGCAGTTTCGACCCGGTGGAAAGCTGCTTCACGTCGAAGTTGCCCCCATTCTCCCGGGGCGGCAGCGTGCGGATTCCATGGGTCGCGCCGGCGCCGCTGATTGGAACCGCGCCTCCCACGTCCGGCGGCAAAGCCACGCCCCCCCGTGAGGCCAACTCCGTCTCCCGTCGCGTCCACTCTTCCAGTTGAGCATGGGATGGCGCCACGCCGGATACGCCCATGAACGACGCGCCGGGTACCCGTACACCCGGTACCTGCTCTGACGTGGCGAACCCGTCCGCGATGTTCCAGTGCACCATGAACGGGTCGGTGAACACGTCGCGCAGAAAACCGAAGCCGGGGAAGATCACGCTGAACGCATGGGGCTGTGGCTGGATATCCACGAACTCCACTTCCAGCAGGTCGCCGGGCTCGGCTCCTTTCACGGCCACCGGGCCGGTGAGCGGGTGTATCACCCCGGCATCCATGCCTCCGAAATCCGCTTCGGTTACGCCGGGCCGCATCTGACCGTCGAAGGCGTCTCTGGTCTCTATCACCACCTCCTCGCCCTCGTCCGCCTCGACGACAGGAGAGATGTCCGGATGCCAGCGGTTGTGCCCCGTGTTAGACTCCTCGCGCAGCGGCTTGCTGCGGTCGATAGTGATGCTCTGCATGGAAATTTCCCTCCCCGGCCGCGCGCTATGCCCGTAGCCACCTGCCGGGATGCTATCGGCAGCCCCCTGGGGAGTCAAGAAACAAACGAGAGGAGGAGCAGCCATGTCCTCGTCCAACGAGAACCCCGACCTCATCGCCGCGAACCTGGCCGCCGTCGAGGCCCACTTCCACTCCGAGGCCACCAATGAGGTGGAAGCGGCCCTGGACCTCTACACCGACGACGTGGTCTGGGAAGCGCCGGCCCGTGGCCTGCGATTCGAGGGCAAGCGCGCCGTCGCCGACAACTACACGCAGATGTTCGCCAAGATGGAGGACGTCGAGTTCGAGAACCTCCAGCGCTTCGCCACCGAGGACCGGGTGGTGGACGACAGCGTGGTTCGATTCCGTCTGACTGGTGAAGGCTACCTGCCTCTATCCACGGGTACACAGGTAGAGATGCGCCTGGTCCACATCTTCGAGATGCGCGGCGGCCTCATCTGCAAGGAGATCGGTTACGAGATGTGGAGCGCGGCCGCATAACCTCAACTCCTGCGTACCTCCGTGCAACGGCCACTCCCGAGCGAGATCCCAAAATGCGGCTGACCTACTTCGGGCATTGCGCCTTTCGCTGGGAAACGCCCGGCGGCGTGACGGCCGTTGCCGATCCATACCGCAACCAGGCCGACCGTTACTGGTTTACCCGCATGTTCCCCGATGTCCGTTGCGATCTTGGCCTCATCACCCACGCTCACTTCGACCACGACGCTGTGGAACGCCTGCCGGAGGCCGCCTCAATCCTGAGGATGCCCGGCGAGTTCTCCACCGGCGATCTGCAGATTCGCGGCGTGCAGGACTTGCACTCCGGCGCGTCCCGACTGCGCGACTTTCCCAACGTGATGTTCCGCCTCGAATCCGGGGGGTTGAGCTTCCTGCACATCGGCGACAACCGCGTTGAGTGGCCGGCCGACGTCGCCTCGGCCGTGGGCGATGTCGACGTGTTGCTGGTGACCGTGGATGACTCGAACCACCTGCTCACCTACGAACAGGTGGACTCCCTGGTTCAGCGGCTGCAGCCCAAAGTGGTCATACCGATGCACTACGCCATCCCCGGCCTGACTGCCTCAGAATGCGAACTCCTTCCCCCGGACGGTTGGCTCGCCCGCCAGACCGCAGTTCGCCGTCTGGAAACCGACCGGGTCGAGTTCAGCAACGGATTGCTGCCGGCGCAAACGGAGGTCTGGCTGTTTCAACCGGCCAGCGAGTCGCTGAACGCCCCTGAGATCGGTCCCTGACGCCCAATTAGTCTGGATTCTAACGAGTAGGGACGAATGATGATTCGCCCCTACTCGTTGGCGATGATCCCTCGAAATATCAGGCTTCAGGCACTTCATGTGACCAGGTAAATCCCTGGTCCGGCTCGTCGATGAGACGCCACTGCGGCAGCATGAACCCATCCTCCACCGGCTGGAATGCAACCTCCACCCGCTTGCCGATGCCCACTTTCGCCTCTTGCTCCATGTTGAAATCGGCATCCACCAGGTTGCCGGTGATGCGCAGGCCGTCGAACTCCGTCGGCTGTCCGCGTTGCTCGTCAAGTTCCACCAGCACGATGGCGAAGGGTGTTGAGTCGCGAAACGCGGGGATCACCGTGTGGGCCACCACCTGGTAGGAGTATATGGTGCCCTTGCCGGAAACCTGTTGCCACTCCCAGTTCAGGGACGTGCACCACGGACATCCTGGCCCCGGCTCGCCGCGCAGCAGGCCGCAGTCGGCGCACTTCTTGACAACCAGGCGACCTTCCGCCGCCGCTTCAAAGTAACCCTTGTATTCAGAATCGTTCTCGGGGATGCTCAGCGTGATGCCCCGGTAGGTGTAGTTTGGCATTGTCCTTCTCCCTCTTCGGCGTCTAGCTGAGCACGTTCCCCATGATTAAGGAACTGCCGACGGCCGGCGTCCCCCAACCCATGTTCATGCTGATCTTGGCGTCCTGCACCTGACGGCAACCACCCTCGCTGTAATCGAAGGTGTGGTCGCCCTCGGTGGCGCCGGGGCAGTAGTCGTCGACGGTGCCCCTCAGTTGGCGCACGTTCTCGATCACCATGTTCATGCCGTGGGTGTAACCCTCGCAGAGGTGTCCACCGCTGACGTTGTTCGGCCGCCGGCCGCCGAGGTTGATGGCTCCGCTGGTCACGTAGTCCTTGCCCTCGCCCTTCTCGCACCAGCCGTAGTCCTCGAACTGGAGTAGCACGGTGTACGTGAAGGCGTCGTAGCAGCCGGTCAGATCCACGTCCTCGTGCTTCACGCCGGCCAGGTCGAAGACGCGCGGTGCGATGTAGTGGCCGGCCACTCGCGAAATCGGGCCATGCTGGTAGTGGAAATCACCGCCCGGCTTGGTGCCCCGACCCTGCACACCCTTGATGTAGATGGGCTTGTGCTTCAGGTCCTTCGCCCGTTCAGTGGACGTGACGATGACGCACGTGGCGTTGTCCGTCTCCAGGCAGCAGTCCAGCAGGTGGGCCACTGGCCGGATGATCCAGCGCGAGTTCATCACGTCATCAACCGTCACCCGGTGCTTCATCAGCGCCTTCGGGTTGTTGGAGGCGTGGTTAGAGTGGGCCGCTTTAATGGCCGCCAGGTCCTCGCTCTTCACCCCGTACTCGGCCATGTGGCGGGTGAAGGTGTAGGCGAACTGCTGCACCGCGCTGATCAACCCGTAGGGCCGCTTCATCAGGTCCAGCCCGCCGATGGGCGCAGACGCCCGTGCCCCGGTGCCGCCGATGCGCACATTGGAGTACCCGTTCATCGAGCGGAAGATGGCAACCACGTCGCACATGCCCGCTTCGATGGCGCCGACGGCCAACCCGACCAGCGCTTCAGTCGAAGAACCGCCGCCCGAGCAGTCCATGTAGAAATTGGGCCGGATGCCCAGGTCATACTGTATGGACGTCGACGGCGTCGAATCTCCGCCGTGATAGCTGAGCATCCCGTCCACCTGGTCGGGCGTCAGGCCGGCGTCGTTCATCGCGTTGCGGATCGCCTCGGCCCCCAGCGCCCTCGTGGTGCGGCCCGAGGCCCGGCTGTATTCGGTTTCGCCCACCCCGACGATGCAATATTTGTCCCGTGGATTGCCTGCCATGTCATCCCTCCGGTTGGCAACGAATCAGAAACCACGCGGAGTAAACCGGCGCGGCCCCGTTACGCTAACACGCTGACAAAACAGGGGGCAACCCTGTGGTTGCCCCGTTTTCAGGTCGTATAGACAGCGACCGCGCGCGATGTCTCACGATGCTTGCTCAGGTGTACACCACCTGCATTGCCTGGCGAACGTCCTCGATGGTCTGCCGAGCAATGGCGCGTTCCCGTTCCGTGCCGGCCTTCAGCACGTCGCGCACGTAGTCCGGGTGCTCCTCGTACCACGACCGCCGCTCGCGAATCGGTTCCAGGAACAGGTTGATCGCGGTGGTGAGTCGTTCCTTCACGTCGCGGTCGCTGACCGTGCCGGCGGTGTACCGTTCCTTTAGCTCGGCCACCTCGGCCTCGTTATCGTTGAACGCATCGTGATACAGAAATGCCGGGTTGTATTCAACCACGCCCGGGTCTGTGGCCCGCAACCGGGGATTCTGCCCGGTGATATCAGTGACCATCCGGCGCACCCTGTTCTCCACCGCATCCGGCCGATCGGCGAGGTAGATGGCGTTGTTCAGGCTCTTGCTCATCTTTGCCTGGCCGTCAGTGCCGACCAGCCGGGGCACACGACCAACTCTCGCTCGGGGCACTGGGAAGACTTCACCGTACAACCGGTTGAACCGCCGCGCCACGTCACGGGTGTATTCGATGTGCGCCACCTGGTCCTCGCCCACCGGAACCAGGTGCGCCTTGGGCAGCAGGATATCGGCGGCCTGGCTAATCGGGTAGTTGAAGAACCCCAGGGTGATGGACTGACTTTCCGCCTCGAGTTGCGCCGTTTCCGCGCGCAGTGTGGGGTTGCGCTGGTGCTGGTTCAGCGGCATGAGCATGGAGAAGAACATGGTCAGCTCGGCGTGCTCCGGCACGTAGCTCTGGATCACGAAGGACGACTTTTTCGGATCCAGTCCAACTGCCAGCCAGTCGGTGGCCACCTCGATTACGGAGCGTTGGATCAGCCCGATGTCGTCCAGATGGTCGCCCATCGCCTGGTAGTCAGCGATGAGGAAGAAGCACTCGTACTCGTGCTGCATCTGTATCCAGTTTTCCAGCGCGCCCAGGTAATGCCCCAGGTGCAATTGCCCGGTGGGGCGCATTCCCGTGAGGATACGTTGCTGGTTTGCCATAGCCGTTGCTCTCCTGCGATATCTAAGGGCGTCGGATCCAGGTGGACGGGCCGCGGGCTCTATCACGACCATCGACGGCGGTTCGCCAGTTGGGGCGCGACCCGGCGAGGGACTGCATCCCCCGGTAACAGACTCACCGCTACGAGCGGGTCATCCCGCCTCGGTAGGCAACGCGGCTGTTTGTCCAGAACGGGTCGTCGCCGATTCCGAAAGGGTATCCTGTCGCAAACGATGTTCCCGCAAATATTCTAGCAGGCCATCGGACGCTGACGATTTGCATTCCCCGCACAACAACTCGCCGGCGCGGCACCGCGATTGCAACTCCGCGTAGGCCTGCGGGTCGGGTGTGGCAAAAAAGGCATGCAGGCTGGACACCGAGCAGACCCGTGGGTCCGGGTTTCCACCCTTTTCGCGTTGCTCTTCCAGCGTGCCGCGACCACCGGTGTAAGCCCGGCTGACCCGCCGCCGGATATCGGCCGGATCGTCGTCAAAGGTGACGCGGCCGGGCGGGACCCGGTTGGTCATCACCTCCACCGCGCCGCCGGTCTGGGGGTCTTCGTAGGTGGTCAGGTTCCGTACTGGGCGCAGATACAGCGCCGACGGCTTCAGGAACCCGAACCGTTCGGCCACGTTGCGGGCCATGCGCACGTATACGTCGCCGCCGATGCCGTCGATCACCAGCGTGCGGCAGGGGCCGCCGGCGTCCGGCTGCTGGCCGTGCAGAATGTCGGCCAAGCGCAGCAGGGGCCGGAAGGTGTCGGTCGCGCTGTCCCGCAGACGCAGCCCCAATGCCGAATTCAGCAGGCTGAGCGGGATCGCCTCGCCGAGTTCAAACGCAGTCCTCACGATCGACGGGCTGTCCTGCTGAAGGTACGCTTCGGCTCCCTCCAGATCCAGGCCGCAGGCTGCCATGGCAATCAGATACTCGTGCATCAGTTGACGTGCCTGGTCCAAGTCGCCGATTTCATCGCGATAGCCAATGACCACCTCAGCGCCCATCGCCTGGAAGTGCGCCAGAATGCTGGCGACGGTTCCGTGAGCCAGGTGCGCCGGCCCGTCGATGGCCACCCCAGCCACCACTTTGCACGGCTGGCCATCGGTCAGCGCCTGCATGAAAATGTCCGCATCGCGGCTGCCCACGGTCATACCGGTTTCCATGTAGGGATGTGGGGTTTCGAACCACTCCATGAAACGGCGGCGCTGCTCCGGGTAAGCCTCGTTCAGTCCGGTGACGCGCAACTCTTTGATCAGTTCGTTCTCGCGGGCTAACGGCTGGTCGCCGGTGCGGACCACCAGCGAAGGTATCGCTATGTCCGCCTCGTCGGTGCGAGTTTCCGGCGAATCCGCATCCAGTATCTGGCCATGCAATCGGCTCAGACGCTGGGCGATGTCGTTCAGGGTCCGCTCCTGCACCTCGCGGGCATTGGAAAGCAGCAGCCTAGCGATGTCCTCGGCAGTCTCCGCGGACAGGCCAAGCTGCCGTGCCCGACGCCGCGCGCCGACGAACAGGTTCTCCTCCACAGCCGGCTTGTGAATCGTGTCGCTCTCGAGGTACTTCTCCGCCGCCACGTTACGCGACGCCTCGATCCTGGCGTGCGTCAGTTCCAGGATGCGGTCATGGCTTCCGGAAATGACAGCGCGTTGCCGTCCTCGATACTCCGCGTAGGGTAATCCTCTGGCGGGCATTTCGGCTCTAACCGCAGCCGGGTCTTCGCCGGCCAGCAGCCTGCCCACGCCACTTTCGATCTCCGCCACTTCCGCCAGGCGTCGCCAGTCCGATGGCACTAGATCCGCCGGCTGTTCATCCAGCCACGCCGACAATTTGGGCATCCCCTGGTCGTACATATCAACCGCGGCCGGGATTGTCAGTTTGTCGCGCAGTTGCAACGCCGGAGCCAGGCATGCACGGCGATATGTCGCCAAATACGGCTCCCGAATGCGTCCTGGAGGCGGCACGTCTCGCAGGTAATCAGCGTGTTTCTCGACGCTTGCCAGATCCAGCAAAGCTGCGTCCCGGAGCAACGCACCACTACCGTCGTCGTGCGCTGTGCCCCAGGCGCCCCGGATGGCAACAGCCACCGCCTTCACGTACGACTCGGGCGCTCCCGCCCCCCGCAACCATGCACCAGCCAGCGCAACGGACGCTTCAGCGCGTTCCGGATCATCCGGTTGGCCGGCCAGGTGCAGCAGAGCCGCCGTGTTCACCACCGTCACGTCGACCTTCGAATCGACGGACGCGGCCAATTCTGCGGCGATCACCGTCACGCGCCGTGCTGCGGGCAGTCCCTCGGCATCAGGATGTCCGGCATACATTCCCTCCAGGGACGCGCCCAGACGATGACCATCGGGGGTGTAGGTATGCGCCGTTGTCATGGCTCGTGCAACCGGAATCACGGGTGATTGGCCCCATGATACCAGCAATGCCGGTCCACCAAATCCAGGGCGCGCAAAAGCCCGGCTTGAGGCCGGGCTTGGAAGTTCGCAGCGTGTTGCCTTCGGCTAATCCGGGTTATCACCCAGCCGGGTCAGGAAGCCGGCGATGGCTTCATTCACGGCGTCCGGCTGCTCCAGCGTGACGAAGTGCCCCGAGTTGGGCACCACCACCACCTCGGCGTCCTGCAGCTCCCGACCCAGGTATTCCGCGTAACGCACCGGGGTCATTATGTCATCCGCGCCCACGATCACCAGCGACGGCAGACTGATTTCCTTGACGCGCTCCATCACGTCGAACCGGTCACAGGCCGCCAGGTCGTTGTGCTCGACCATGGGCCCAGATTGCAAAGCGCGGGAAGCCAGTTGAGGCGCCAGGTCCCGGTTGATGGCCTCGTAGTATGCCGGAGCCTCAGCACGCCATTGGGCGTCATCCAAACAGCGGTTGAGGTAGTCTGGATGTACCCGCAGCCTCCCGCCGGTTCCGATCAGGACCAGGCCGGCCAGGTCCTCGGGGAACCGCAGCGCGTAGTCCAGGGCGATGGCGCCGCCCATGGAGTGCCCGAACAGGACGAAGGGCGGATATCCCTTCCCGCGCGCGTAATCCCGCACCCAGTCTACATACCCCCCGATGCTGTCCTTGGGTTCCCCGTCCGGGTGGCCAGGGAGGTTGACGGCGTCGGCGTTTTCGAACCGCGCCGTCTGGTAGTGGTAGGTCAGTTCGTTCTGGCCGGAGCCATGAACCATCACGAGTTGCATTGAAGCATTCCCCTACAACAGCGGAGCCTGTCCGTTGACGTGAGCGTCCGGATCATCATCGTCGTCTTCGTCGTCGATGTCATCATCCGCTGCGTCATCTGCGTTTTCGCCAATGACCTCATCATCGGCATCCTCGTACTGTCTGTCCGCCTGCGCCGCAACCTCTTCCGCCTGTTCCAGGGCGATATTGGTTGCGCCTTCCTGCAGAGCCGGGTCATCCTGGCTGTAGTCCGTGGCCCGGAAGCAGTAGATGGATACGACACTGTCATCGCCGCCGCGCTCGCGCCAGATGATGACTCCCTTGGTCTGGCGGGTGTTGACGACCTTGATCTCGGCCAGGTCGATGCGGACCACCTGCCCGCGCGCCGAGATGATGAAGACTTCGTGGCCCTCTTCGTCGTTCATTTCCGCGGACGTGACAATCTTGGCATCCACCACCGGACCGGTGGGCTTGTCACTCTGATCCACGGCAAAGGTCTTCACGCCCATGCCGCCGCGATTGGTTTCGCGATACACGGGTTCGCCCCTGCTGTTGCATAGCGGCGTGGCCTTGCCGTACCCCTTTTCGCTGACCACCAGCAGGTATTCGTCCTCCGGGTCGTTTACCACATCGAGCGCGACCACCCGGTCCTTGCCTCCGAACTCGTCCTTGAACTTGATCCCGATGACACCGGTGGCGTTGCGGTTGCGCTCCGGTATGCTCGTGACCGGGCACAGTAGAGCCTGGCCCTGTTCGGTAACCATGATCACAGACGCATCGCTTTGCGCCGGGCGCACCGCGACCAACTCATCACCGTCCAGCACCTTCATGGCAATCAGGCCGGATTTCCTGAGATTCTGCAATTGGCCGGGGCGCAACGCGTTCACCCGGCCGTTCCGGGTGGCGAAGACATACAGCCGGTTGTATTCATCACGGCTGGCCGGCAGCATCGTCTGCACGTGCTCGCCGGGCTGCAGGGGAATCAGGTTCACCAGCAGAGTGCCCCGGGCGGTGCGACCCGAATCGTTGGGCGTCTCGTAGACGCTCAGGGGGTACACTCTGCCCTTGTTCGTAAAGAACAGCAGTTGCTCGTGGGTATTCACGACCGCGATCTGCATGATCGCGTCGTCGTCGCGGTTGTTGGCGCCGCGCACGCCCTTCCCGCCGCGCCTCTGGTTGCGGTAGGTGCTGATCGGCACGCGCTTGATATAACCGCGCTGGCTCAGCGTCACCACCACGTCTTCCTGCACGATGAACTGCTCGATGGACTGCTCCTGCAGTTCCTCGGGAATTATCACGGTGCGGCGCGGGTCGGCATGCTTGCGCTTGACCTCCCGTGTTTCCCGCTTGATCTCGGCGCGAATCTTCTGCGGGTTCTGTAGCAGGTCCTCCAGCCGGGCGATGGTCGCCAGCAGGTCGTTGTATTCTTCGTCCAGTCGCTGACGTTCCAGCGCGGCCAACCGGCGCAATTGCATGTCGAGGATGGCCTGGGCCTGGATCTCCGACAGGTCGAACTGCTGCACCAGGTTGTTGCGCGCAGTCTCGACGTCCTGGCTGTTGCGGATCGTCTCGATTATCGCGTCGATGGCGTCCAGGGCCTTGAGCAGACCCTCTACAATGTGCGCCCGGTCCCGGGCCCGCCCCAACTGGTACTCGGTTCGACGCCGGATGACGTCTTCGCGGTGGGTGATGAAATGGTTGACCAGGTCCTTGAGCGGCAGTTCCTGCGGCTGCCCGTCCACCAGCGCCAGCATGATCGCGTTGAAGGACGACCGCAACGCCGTTCGCTTGTACAGGTTGTTCAGGATCACCGTGGGCTGCGCGCTGCGGGCCAGCTCGATCACAACCCGGATGCCCCGGCGATCCGACTCGTCGCGGATCTCGGTGATGCCCACCAGGGTCTTGTCACGAACCAGGTTGGCGATCTTTTCCACCAGCGTCGCCTTGTTGACCTGGTAGGGCAACTCGCTGATGATGATCCGCTGCCGGTTGGAATTGCGGCCCGGCATATCCTCGATCTCAGTCACGGCCTCCATGACGACCCGCCCGCGACCGGTGGCGTACATATCCCGCACGCCGGCCACGCCGCGGATCCGGCCGGCGGTGGGAAAGTCCGGCGCCGGGACGATTTCCATCAGTTGGTCGACGTTGCACGTCGGGTGGTCGATGACGTAGTTGATGGCGTCGCAGATCTCGCCCAGGTTGTGCGGAGGCATGTTGGTCGCCATGCCCACGGCGATACCGGACGACCCGTTGATCAGCAGATTGGGCATTCGCGCCGGCAGTACCTGCGGCTCCTTGAGGGAATCGTCGAAGTTGTCGGAGTAGTCCACGGTCTGCTGGTCGATGTCCGCCAGCATTTCGTCGGCGATGGCGGCGAGCCGGGCCTCGGTGTATCGCATGGCCGCCGGTGGATCGCCGTCGATGCTGCCGAAGTTGCCCTGCCCGTCGATCAGTGGCGCCCGCATGGAGAACAACTGGGCCATCCGCACCAGCGCGTCGTATACCGACCCGTCGCCGTGCGGGTGGAACTTGCCCAACACCTCGCCGACGATGCGCGCGCTCTTCCGGTACTGGCTGCCCGGGCGGATGCCCATGTCGTGCATGGCGTAAAGGATCCGCCTCTGCACCGGCTTCAACCCGTCCCTCACGTCCGGCAACGCCCGGGCCACAATGACTGACATCGCATAGGACAGATACGACTCGCGCATCTCGTCCTCGATGGGCCGTAGCGTGAATTCTCCGCCTGGCTGTTGGGGGGGCGCCGTGGTCATCGTGACATACTCCTCGTGTCGTTATCCTCGATAAAGTCCTGGGCGCGTTCCACCAATCCCAAAAACAGGTTGTTGAAACTGGCGGGCACTTCGTCGCTGCGTTCCGGCTGAAACTGCACCCCAATCACCCAGCTGTGTTCCTTGCTTTCCAGGCCCTCTATGATGCCGTCGTCCAGTTGATATGCGATGGTCATCAACCGCTCAGCTCGCTGCGGTTCGCGGATGCCCTCATAATGCCGGCTGTTCACGCGGAACATTCCGGCGCTTCCGATGATCGCCGCCACCTTGGACCCTGGCGAAAGATAGATTTGATGGCGCAGAGGTTCCGTCCCTTCGTCAGCCTGATGCGCCGGAGCCGGTAGGGGTTCGGCTCCTCCGAAGTGCCGATTCAACGCATGCATCCCGCCACCGGTAGCCAGCACGGGCATATCCATCGCTAACGCTGCCTCAAGCCAAGGCGAGTCGTCACCTGAGTCGCAATCGGGCAGGAGCAGCCCACCCACGGAGCCAAGCGCTTCCGTATCGGAAGCAATCGATGCAATTACTCGAACATTGCCGCCGGCCTGTTCAATTGCGCGGATGGACGGTTCTGGACTGTGGCCGTTGCGGTCGTTGGCCAATACGGCGATGGTGGGCAAGGTCTGTGACATGCAGGTATATTCGCGCCGAAGTATCTCCAGCTATTATACTAAAAATAGAACAAAATTGCCTACAGAAACTATAGCGCGATTCAACATATTCGAAATCGACGTAGCTTCAACGCAATCTTCCGGCCTGATAAATGAGCCCCAATTCACCGGCCGCTTCTCGAAGCCTCCGATCAGTAGTCCACAGGCGAGCCGAACCGTGCAGTGACACTGCGGCCAATAGATGGGCGTCCACGTATCCCACGCCGCGACCCATCAGCCGGTTCTGTTCGATGAAAAACAGCACTTCGTCGTGGTCGGCCACCGGTATCTGCGGCAACTCTTTGAGCAGGTCAAGCACGTATTCTCGGTCGGGTAGGTTGCCGCAAGCCAATTCCCCAACGACCATGGGATGCATCAAAACTTGGTTATCTTCCAACAGCGCCCCGAGCACGGTGTCATTGGAGCGTAGGTGGTTGACCCATACTGAAGTATCGACCAGCGTCATGCCGTCTCACTCCTGCGGCGCGGGATGTCCCCAAGTTGCGGTTGGCTCCCACCTAGCCGAGCCAACCTCCGAGCGCTCTCGCGTTCAATCAGAGAGCGCAATCCTTCCCGCACCAAGTCTGCCCTGCCATTTATTCCGGTCAGCCTCTGAGCTTTGGTCAGCAATTCCTCGTCGATATTGATGGTGGTTCTCATGCAAGCCTCCAGTGAGCCATTGACGTCGCATCACATTTTACACCACCAGATGCTAATTATGATGTCTATGCCGAAGTGCTAGCCATGCGAACCATCCTCCAACACCATCCTCGCCACGCGCCGGCCCATCCGAACCGAGTAGTTCGTTCCGCGGTCCTCGGGATAAATCTGCGTCGTGTTCGCCAGGTACAGCGATCCGATAGGTGTCCGGTGGTCCGGAATGTTTCGTTCGCTGTAGTGCACCCCGTTGATCGGCTGCGCTCCGTCCACACGGTGGTGGTGGTACTCCAGTATCCAGTCCCGCGAGAATTCCGGGTTCAGTTTCCGGAGGTGCGGCACGTACTCCTCCAACAGCTCTTCGGGCTCCTTGCGATACAACTCGCTATTGCGGTCCGGATAGTTGGTCAGATACACGATGTGGTTGCCGCCGTACAGGTCGCGATCGATCATGTTGGTGTGCTCGATCACACCAACAAAGGGCAACGACCGATCCGCCACATTGAGCCAGTACTTGGAAGTCAACGGCCGATCCAGCACCAGGATCACGAGCACTGCAGACAGGTACCGCGCTGACTCCAGCACCGACCTGTAATCATCCGGCAGGTCCGGCGCCAGCCGCGTGAATATGTACGAAGGCGTCGTCGCAATGACCGCGTCGTACTCGTAGCCCTTGTCCGGTCCGCCATCCACCGATGCGACGAAACCCAGCCCCCTGTTGTCCTCTACATTCAGTTTCTTTACCGGCGCCCCGATGTGTACCCGGCCTCCCTGCTCCTCGATGCGTTCGCCGCACGCGTCAAACACCCGGCCAAAGCTGCACATGGGGTATCCCAATCGTTCTTTCTGCATCCGTTTCCGGGATGCAACGCGCAGGTAGATCTTCCCCCACAACCAGGTCATGCTCACCTGGTCGTAATAATCGCCGAACTTTCCCCTCAGCATGGGCTCCCAGATGACCCGGTACGCATCCTCGCCCATGTGGTCGCGCGTCCACTCTGCGGCGGTAACTCCCTCGAACTTGCGCCAGTCCCGAGTTTTCTGCAACAGGAACGTCCAGAGACCCAGCCTGATACGCTGGGTGAATGGGAGAGGCGAGAATTTGAGCAAGTCCATCGGTGTGGCGAAGTTCCATATTCGCCCACCATGGAACAGGCCCACCTTCGACTCCAGCCACTCCATTGAATCGCCCAGGTCCAGCTCATTGATCAGGTCCACCATGTCGGTGTCGCTGACGAACAGGTGGTGGTATCCGCGTTCCAGCTGCCCTCCGCCGACCTCGAAGGTTGACGCCTGTCCTCCCAGGAAGGGCGCGGCCTCGAACACCTCCGCAAAGTGGCCCTTGGACGTCAGTTCCAACGCCGCCGCCAAACCGGCCGCGCCGCCGCCGATTATGCCTACCCTCATGCTCTAGTCGTCCTGCACCGTACCTGTTCGAGGCCGCCCGGGCGCCGGCGCAACGCCGGGATCCGGCGTGCCCTCGGCATGGGTTTCCGGCAACGCCGTCAGCCGTCGCAGCGAAACGTTGTACCACAACAGCAGCAGTACGCCAGCAACGCTGACTGGCAGCCACAACGCCACCAGGTGCACCGCCACGGTGTATGCCGCTGCCGCTGCTGCGCCAACTCCCAAGGCCACCAGCGTCTGCTGCGCCACCACTTCGAACGGCCCAATCCCGCCTATGGACGCCGGAATAGCGGTGACCAGGTTGGAAGTCACCGTGACCAGCAACACCGCGGCCGCCAACAACCAGAACGAGTCAAACCAGGCGTCCAGGTTGAATGAGTACGCAACTATGAGATAGACCCCGGCTTCCGCCAGCCATACCGGCAGCGAACCCAGGAACAGAATGGCATGCTTCCGGGGAGAATTGAGGGTCGCCAGCCCTTCGACGAATCCGTGTATCACCTCCACTGCCGTGGAACGGAACCTCGTCGGAAGGATCGCCGTGATCGCGATCAGCCAATCCACAGCGCGCCGGCTGGTCGCCAGGGCGGTCAGCGCCAACAGGGCCACTGCGAAGCTGATGACCACTCCCACCATCAAGATGACGGCGGTCGATTGGTAAACCAGGCTGGCCTCGCTGAACCGGCCCGCGGCCAACAGGATCGGCGCCGCCACCGCTCCCATGGCCAGCAGCGTCAGCCCGTCGTACAGCCTTTCGATGCTCAGCGTGGCAATGGATGCCGGTACGCTCACCTCTTTCTCTCGCTGCGACAGATAAACCGCGCGCACCAACTCACCCAACCGAGCCGGCAGCACGTTGTTCGCCATGTATCCGATGATGATCACCGGGTACAGCCGGCGGGCCGGTATGCGTGACACCGGCGCCAGCAAGTATTGCCAGCGCAGCGCCCGGAACCATTGACCCACGAAGTACAGCACGATGGCCGGCGCGAAGTACCAGTAGTTCGCGCTCAGCAACGCATGGGCCAATTCCTTGCGGTCGACCAGCAACACCAGCAAACCCAGCGCCACCACGCTGACCAGTACGCCGGCCCAGAACCGCCAATTGCCGAAAAAATATCCCACTATTGGAGATCGCTAGAGTGTATTTGAGAAGCCTGTCGGCGACGTGTCGCCAACCTGCAGATACTGCTTCCCGGTAAGCGTTCGCACCCGCCACCGTTGATCCACATCATCGATCACGAAGGGCCGAGGTGGCTCTCGCAGGGCCTGCTCAAGCTCCGGCAACACCCCTGCTACCACCGTTATGATGCCCTCAATTTCCGGGAGGCTCATCTCATTGTCGTAAAAATTCCGATGGCCGTTGTCAGCCGCGATGTAAGCATTGAGAATTCTACCGTCGTCATACTCGGCCGCCAGCTGCTGAGCGATCCGGCCCACCGTGCGATGGCTTCCCATATTCAGCCAGCCGCGCTGTTGGCCGTGGGCCTTTAGCATCTGCGCCAATGCACCCCAGACCTTTTCGGTAGCCTGCAGACGATCTCCACGCTCCAGTTCCTCACGGGCCTGCTGGATCAGCCTGCGACTGATTTGCACGCGATCTTCCACCGTGGCCGATCCGGGCTCTGGTAATGCTGGCGTCGTGGTCATGCATCAGCCTCGGACATCAGGGATCTATTCCTTTCCATACTGATAGTAGCTGGCGGAATACCAGTCACTTTCCTGGCGGCGCGCCACGATGTATTCCAGCGCCTGTCGAAGCTTGTCCGGGTTGGCGGCCACATTGCGGAAGAATGACGCGTCCGCTTCCAGTTGCTTCCAAAATCCGGTGTTGGTACGGGCCTCTCCGGGGCGGCGGTACGTTTCAGGATACCATAGCAAATTCCGCATCGGCCCATCCTTGCGATAACCCGGCGCGTCCTCCTCCTCCACCGCATGGCCGTGCTCGGCCAGGTAGACCTGTGGCCCGCTGTCCTCGCCCACCGCACGACAGTCCTTCTTCTCGTCTTGCTCCTCGTCGTCCGCGTCGTCGTCGCTGGTGGCGACACAGAAACGGTCGAACCGCAGGCTGCCCGCTTCCGTCTCGTGGCGCACGTACCACTGGAACGGATACCACATGTCGTAGTCGACTTTGACGGACGAGTCGCCCGCGCCTTCTCCCAGGGCAGTCTCTTGTAACTGCGTGTAGGTCCGTTCCAGGTCCGCGGACCCCTGCGCGTAAGCCAGTATCTCAAGATTGGAATCGTCGTAGGTGTACGCCGCCCTCACGGCTCCAACTGCCCCAAATATCAGGAGAAGCCCTGCTACGCCCACCACCGCCGCTCTCCCGACCTCGCCGTGGCCGCGTATCAGATAGGCTATCGCGAATGCAATCGGCGCCAGGATTAACACTGCCAGCCAGATCGAAAGGCTGCCGACATCACCGCGTGCCGCCAGCCACACAATCCACACCGCCAGCGCCAGCCAAATCGGGCCGAGGATCAACGTCGCTGACGCTCTGCGATTCAGGCTACCCCAGTCGATTCCATCAATGACATTGCCCAGGAACATCCCCGCCACCAGGGCCAAAGGCACGGTTATGTTGACCAGGAGCCACGGCATCTTTTCGGCCGCGACGGTATACAGCAACAGCGTCGCGATCACCCAAGCCGCCAGCGCCAGGCCCATCCCGCCATAGGTGTCCCTGTGCCGGATCAGCCATACCACGCCAACCGCCCCAAAAACCAGAGCCAAAAGCTCGTACACGCTCAAGCCGACGAAGTAGTAGTACCACGGCTGGTTGCCTCGGGCGACGTCCTGCTGCATCAGCCAGTAGCCCAGGCTCTGCCACGACCCGGTGAAGACCCCGGGCCAGTTGGTGAACATGGTGGTGTAGAGCACTGTCCATATCGCATAGAAGACCGCGGCGCATCCGAGCCAGAGCCCTCCTCCCCAGGCGATGCCGAACGCGCCACCCACTACAGGCAAAACCAACAGCGCCAGCACTGGAACCAGATAGTTCAACGCGACGCGCCCGGCGGCCAGATCTTCTACGGGCACTGCCGAAGGGAGCAGTTCGCCGATGAACTCGGCGCCGCCCCACAGGAACATCAACCAGGCCCACGTCAGCAGGATGGCTGGCCCCAGCAGCAGCATCACGCCGCGCCACCCGATCTCTGACCCGAGGTTCAGCCTCAACGCGGCAACACCCAGGAGCAGGATGAGCGCGCCGGCGCCGCAGTCCACCAGGGCGCCGGGTACGCCTCCTCCCGTGGCCTGAAGCGCTGACAACAAGTTCTGAAACGGTCCCACGACCACGACAGACACTGCGGCAATGGTCGCCAGCACCGCCACGGCTACCGAGGGCAGATTGATGGGGTTCCGGATGCGCCATAGCCACATCGTGATGGCCAACCCCGCAACGACCAGCGCGACCGCGGCCACGATATGCAGCCAGACCGGCGCCGCCCACACCGGCAGCGTGACGAACGGCGCTTCCCATACCGGAGCGCCGGTGTCGCCAGTCGAACCTGTGTCACCGGATGCGATGGTCAATCCGAATGGGGATTGCGCCAGCGCTATCAGCGCCGCGGCCTGGGGCAGCGTCAAAGTGGCCAGCAGGATGAAAAACCCTGCGTTGCCGCTCATCCGCGCCAGGCCGCGCCGCGTCTTGACGAACCCCCACAACTCGCGCCAACCCAGAGCCATCGCCGCCAGTCCCATGAACAGAATGACGAAGTACGCCGTCTCTTTGGTCGCCAGCATCAGCGCGGTCACGACCGCCGCTCCAAACAGGTAGCGTTTGCGGTTGTTGATCCCATACTGCCAGAGCATGATCAGCAGCAGCACCGCCCAGACCGCCATCAGGATGTCATTGCGCCCGAACCGGCTGAAGTACAGCAGCGATGGCGAAAACGCCAGGATCACCGCCGCGCATACCGCCCCTGTGTCGCCGATCAAGCGCCGCATGAAATACGGCAAAACGGTCAGCGTTACCCCGAACAGCGCGTAGGGCAACCGCGCCAGGAAATCGGTATCCCCGAGGTACTTGAGCACCACCGCCACCAGCTCGATCTGGAACGGCCCATGCATCCACGGTGAGTGCGCATACTCAATCCCCCGGGCCAGCTTCCAGGAGAAATGCAGGTGGATGGCCTCGTCATAGTGCATCGTCCGCCCGTCCAACTCCCACAACCGCATGGCGGCCGCCACGAAAGCGACGAGCAGAAAAGCCCATTCAACCGGCCCGAAACGAACCGCGGGCAGGAAGGATTTAAGACGCGCCACGCTACCGCTGGCGCGCGCGGATTTGAGTGCGCTGGAAACCATGAACCGGTTTACGCTTGGCTACCCCAGGGCAGATTGGTACATTGCCCGCACCGGCGCCATCGGATACACCCAGGCGGGGTATCGGAAGACGGCTGTTATCCCACGGCTATGGTCGGCCGGGGATGCGCGTCAGCAAACCGCGGGCCGGTGCTGTGCCCAGGGTCGTGCCTCTTCGAAGGCCGCCATGGCGCGGAGCACACGGGCTTCGCCTCCCGCCGGTCCCACGATGTGGAGGCCAACCGGCAGGCCGGCAGCCGAGAAACCACACGGCACGCTGGAGGCCGTTTGCCCGCTCATGTTGATCGGGAAGGTGAACGGCAGGTATCCCCACCACGGTTCCACGGATCGACCCGCGACACTCGTAGGGTGCTGGCCGATCGGGAAAGCGGTAACAGCCATCGCCGGGGTGAGCAGGAGGTCGTAGGTGTTGAAAAAGTCCGCGAACCGCCGCTTGTGGCGATCCACGTACGCCAGCGCCCGGGACAGATCGGCAGCTGTGTGTCGCGACGCGCCGTCGAAGGTGTTCTGCACGTAATGGCTCAGTTCGTCCCGTCGCCCGGGGTAAAGCTCCTCGTAGGACGTATATGACGCTGTCCCGAACACGGTCGAGAACGCCGGGAATGGGTCGCCCTCGATTTCCGGCGCCGCTTCTTCGACGACAGCGCCCAGTTCCTGGAAGACCTGCGCAGCGCCCCGCGTGATCTGAACCACCTCCGGGTCCACCGCGGCATAGCCCAGGTCGTCGCTCCACGCCACTCGCCAGCCCTCTACTCCGCCCTCCAGCGATGCCATGTAATCCGGCGGCGTATCGGTCATCGTGTTGGGGTCCCGCGGATCGGGTCCCGCCAATACCTGCAACAGCATCGCCGTGTCACGCACCGTCCGGCTCATGGGCCCGCTTTGCGAAAAATGGTTGACGGCCCGCCCGCCGTAACCGCCATACCGGGGCACCCTGCCGTGGGATGGTTTGATCCCGGTGACCCCGCTGAAGCTGGAAGGTATACGGACGCTGCCGCCTCCGTCGCTGCCGGTGGCCAGGGTGCACAAACCCGCAATCAAAGCCGCCGCCGCGCCCCCGCTGCTGCCTCCGGGCGTGTAGTCCGTGTTCCATGGATTGCGGCACGGCTCACTCACCAGATTCTCGGTGGTTCCCGACTGGCCGAATTCCGGCGTGTTGGTCTTGCCCAGGATGATCCCGCCGGCAGCCTTCACCCGCTCCACCACAATCGAGTCGATCTCCGGCACACGATCCCGGAAGACCGCCGACCCCATGGTCGTCCGGACTCCCTTGGTCAGTTCCAAGTCCTTCACCGAAATGGGGACACCATGCAGCGGCCCGAGGTCATCGCCCCGTTGCACCGCTTCATCCGCCGCCCTGGCGTGCTCCATTGCCTGCTCGGGACACAGGGTCAAATAAGCATTCAGCTGAGGGTTCAACTGCTCGATGCGCTGGAAGAAGAACTCGGTCAGCTCAACTGCGGAAACCTCTTTGGCGGCGATCATGCGCCGTACTTCCGTGGCGGGAGTGAAAGCCATTTCAGAATCCATAACGCTCTCCTCGTCGAGTTCCTGCTGCGATCGTTTGGTCGGGACGCCTGCTGCTTTGCATTGGGGGGCAATCGGTTCAGGTTGGTCGTCGGAATCAATTGCACGCCAACTGCGGGCTGTCGGACGGCGTAAGGAGCACAGCCATCGGGGTGCCCAGAATTGTATCACCCTGACCCGGGTTTCTTGCCGGCCGTGGATGGCTCGACCTTCCAATCCTCCCAGGTTGGGTTCAGCCATGGTGTATAGTGGGCCGTCGTCGCCGACCAACGGCAGCCTCGCACTTCGCGCCACCATGACCACCGTCGGAATCATCGCCAACCCCGCCGCCAGCAAGGACATTCGCCGCCTGGTGGCCCAGGGACGCGTGGTCCCCGATTGGGAAAAGGTCAACACCGTCCGGCGGGCTCTCATCGGGCTGCAGTCCACCGATGTGCAACGCGTGATTGCCATGCCGGACAGCGGCAACCTGTGCCGACGCGCCGCCGACGATTCCAGCATCTCCCTGCCTCTGGAAATGCTGCCCATGTCTCCCCTCTATACCGAGGGAGACACCACCAGAGCCGCAGCAATGATGGCCGAAATGGGGGTGGGTTGCCTGATCACGCTGGGCGGCGACGGCACCAACCGGGCGGTGGCCGTCGGCACCAACCAGATCCCGCTGGTGGCCATCTCCACCGGCACCAACAACATCTTCCCGGTGATGGTTGAGGGCACCCTGGCCGGCATCGCCGCCGGTCTTGTCGCCTCCGGTCGTATGGGACCCGCCGACACGTCGGTAATCAGCAAGACGCTGCAAATTCACGTCAACGGCGAGTTCCGCGACCTCGCCCTCGTGGACGTTGCCATTTCCCGTGAGCGTTATGTCGCCACCCGTGCGATCTGGGACCTGGACACCGTGCACGAGGTGTTCCTCACCCGAGCCGAACCCGGCGGCATTGGACTATCGTCGGTGGGCGGGCGGCTTCATCCCCTGTCAATCGCCGACGTCGGCGGCTTGCACTACGTGCTTGCGCGCGGGGGCGCTGACACCGACAGCCCACCGGGGAATACCGTCATCGCCCCGGTGGCGCCGGGCATAGTCGAGCCGGCGTCCATCGCCTCCTGGCAACTCCTCCACGAAGGCATCCCCGTGGCACTGGAACCCCGCTACTGCACGGTCGCCCTGGATGGGGAACGTTCGCTGACCCTGACGCCGGAAGATTCAGCGGAGATTGTGCTCGCCCGGAACGGTCCACCGGTTGTTCTGGTCCAGCGCGCCCTGCTCCGCGCCGCTCAACTCGGACTGTTCAACCTGCCCTGATGCTCTTCGGTTGGGAGCTCGCTGTCATCCTGGCGGCGATGCTGTTGGGGTCGTTCGTTTTCAGCGCCGTTGGCTTCGGGATGGCCCTGGCCATGGCTCCGATCCTCCTGCTGGTGCTGGCTCCCCGGGAGGTGGTGGTGCTGTCCAACGCGATGATCGTCGTCGCGACGCTGTTGATTCTGTTGCAGACCTGGCGGTCGTTCCGCTGGCGGCAGTCGTGGCTTTTCATCGTCTCCGGGCTGCCCCCGGTGCCGCTCGGAGTGCTGTTGCTCAGCGTCGCCGCGCCCACCGCCCTGAGATTATCCATCGTCAGCCTGATCCTAGTGATCGCAGTGCTGACCCTGTTCAACGTGCGCTTGACCGTCGCCCGCACCCGGTGGGGAGCCGTCGGTTTCGGCTTTACGACCACGCTGTTAACCACGACCCTCAGCATCGGCGGACCGGTCGCAGCCATCTACGCCATCGAACAGGAATGGCCTCGCGAGACCATGCGCGCGACCCTCGCGGTGTATTTCCTGCTGGCCGGCGTGCTGGGGTTGGCGTTGTACTTCGCGGTCGGGCTAATCCCGCGCGAGTTGGAGTACGAAATGGCCATCGGCGTCCCGGTGGTCGTGATCGGCTCAACCCTGGGCGGGTGGCTGGCTCGCCGCATGAGTTTGCGTATCTTCCGTTACGCCGTGCTTTTCGTCATCATTGGCGGCAGCACGTCGTTGCTGATCCGGGAGTTGGCGCGTTTGATTTAGGGGCGGATCCGCGACCCGCCCCTGCAATCTCAATCCACCGTTGGCGCCGTCTGCCGCCTACGCAGACAGATCGTGGAAAGCGGCCAGCGCGGCCGTGATCCCGTCGCCAACCGCGGCTCCCAGTTGCCTGGTCGATTCCGCCCGGGCGTCGCCGCACACGTAGACCTTCGGGATGTTGGTCCTCATGTGCAGGTCGCCGTGGATATGGCCCAGTTCGTCCATATCCAGCTGTTCCTTGAAGGCTTCGGTGTTGGGGTGGAAACCGACGTACACGAAGGCGGCGGCGGTGGGATAGTCGTACACCTCGTCGGTCTTCAGGTTCTTGACCCGCGCCGCTTCCAGAACGTCGCTGCCAACGAATTCCTCGACAACATGGCTCCACAGCCATTTGTACTTGGGGTTGGAGAAGGCCCGATCCTGCAGCACCTTGGTGGCGCGCAGCTCGTCCCGCCGATGAATGATGGTCACGGAGTTGCAGATGCCCGTCAGATAAAAGCTCTCGTCCATGGCGGAGTCGCCTCCGCCGACGACCACCACGTCCTGGCCCCGGAAGAAGTTTCCATCGCAGACCGCGCAATACGAAACCCCACGCCCGCCGAATTCGTCCTCACCCGCCACTCCCAGCTTGTTGTGGGAACCGCCGGTGGCGATAATCAGAGCGCGCGCCGTAAAATCGCCCTCCGAAGTTCGGACCAGCTTCCGGTCTTCGTACAGGTTTTCCACCCCTTCGATCTCGGCAAACTCCATCTTGGCGCCGAAACGCTCGGCCTGGTTGTACATCTCGTCAGCCAGCGCCTGACCCTTCACACCCTCGCGGAACCCCGGGTAGTTTTCTATATCGTCGGTGATCAGCAACTGCCCACCCGGGCCAATGCTTTCTATCATCAGCGTGCTGAGCATCGCGCGCGTCGAGTAGAGCCCGGCCGACAAACCCGCGGCGCCGGCGCCAAGGATCACAACATCGTAGTCGTTGGACATCTGGTGGATACCTCCCTTACCTGTTGGATCCGTCGGCGACCGGTTGCGCCGGGTTGACGTGATTGCGGCGACGCTCTGCCGCTGGCCCCACGCGGTTGGCGCGCTGCGAAAACGAAGCTTTGACGTACTCCACCGAACGCCTCAGCCCTTCCTCCAACGACACCTCGGGCGTCCACTTCAGCTCTTTCTCCGCGCGCGTCGAGTCCAGGGCAATGTTCAGCACTTCCCCGGTGCGTCGGGGTCGATAGTCGGGCTCCTGGTCAAATTCCGTGAATTCCTGGAGCATCTCGTAGATCCGTGCGACGCTCACCTGTTCCCCGGTGCCAATGTTGTACGTTCTGCCGTGGCCCTTGTTGATCGCCGCGAGGTTGGCCTGAACTACGTCCGACACATACACGAAATCGCGTTCCTGGAGGCCGTCACCGTAGATGTGTGGTCTGCGCTCGCTCAGCATCATCCCGGTGAAGATTGCGATGACGCCGGCCTCTCCATCTGGGTTTTGTCCGGGCCCGTAGACGTTGGCATACCGAAGGATCGTGTAATCCAGGCCGTAGGTCTCGTTGAACAGCTCCAGGTACTGCTCACCGACGTATTTGGACAGGGCGTAAGGGGTGAGCGGATTCACCGGTGTGTTTTCATCGCAAGGGATCGTCTCCGGGTCGCCATAGATCGCGCCGCCGGTGGACGAAAAGATGAACTTCTCCACTCCTTCGGAGGCCGCTGCGGCGATCAACCGGATCGTACCCATCACGTTGGCGTCAGCGTCAGCCACCGGATCAATCGCGGACTTGCGCACGCTGCTCTGAGCCGCCAGGTGAAACACGAACTCCGGCCGTTCCCTCTGGACGATCTGGTTCAGCCGGACGTCGTTCAACTCCGCGTGATAAAAGGTCGCACGGTGATTGACGTTCCGCAACTGACCGCTACTGAGGTTGTCCACCACCGCCACGTCGTATCCGTCATCCAGCAACCCGTCTACCAGGTGCGAGCCGATGAACCCGGCCCCGCCGGTCACCAGCGCTTTTGTCCGTCGTGTCAACTTGTCGCGTCCGTTACCATCGATCATTCCGATCGCAAATCGTCGTCTATCGTAATTCAAACGACAGCACGCGGCAACCGACACCCGCCATCGGTAGCCGCTCCGACCTGATAAAGCAAGTCATGGGTACACCGTCGACCGAGCGCCTTCATTGGGCGCGTCAACCGGCGCCCAAGTGGATCGCCCCCGATTGTGGTTTAATGCGCGGCGAAAGAGAGGTGCATTATGGCCAAGAAAAAGGGCTCCGCCCTGCTGATCGTCTACACCGACGTCGACATCGAGAACGACGCCGAATTCAATGCCTGGTACAACGAAGAACACGTGCCGGAACGCCTCAGCGCTCCCGGGTTTCTGGATGCTGCCCGCTACGAAGCGCTGAAAGGCGGCCCACGTTACCTGGCCGTCTACGAGTTGGAATCGGTAGAAGCCCTGCAAACCGACGAATACCTCCGCATGAGCCAGAACCCGACGGAGTGGACCAAGCGCATGTCGCCCAACGTGGTCGGTCGCGGCACCGTGCGCATCGCCTGCACCCAGATTTATCCGGAGGAAAGCGATCCGCACACGCTCGGCAGGGGTATGGCTCCCGCCTTGCAGATCGGTCGCATGGATGTACCCGGCGACATCGAGGCCAGGTACAACGAGTATTACGACACCGTCCGCACCCCGGCCAACCTGCAGATACCCGGTTGCCTCCATGTTCGCCGCTATCACGTGGTCGAAGGCAGCCCCAAGTACCTGACGATGTACGAGTTCGAGCACGAAAAGGTGCCGGAAACTCTGGCGTGGGAGAACCAACGCCGCCAGGACACCATGCACGAATACATCGGCGGAACCTACGGCCATGCCCCGGGATCGCCCGGAGTTTACCGACGTGTCCAGCCACCCCGTGCCTTCTGACCATAGAACGATCGCGCCGGCCCGCATGTTAGAATGGCGCAACCCCAATCCCCTGATCTCCCTATAGCCATTTGAGGAGGCAATCGATGAACGCTCCGGCCCGAATGAAATTTGGCATATTTATGGCTCCGTTCCACCGGGTCGGCGAGAACCCGACGCTGGCACTCGAGCGTGACCTCGAGCTGCTCCAATGGCTGGACCATCTGGGCTACGACGAAGCCTGGATCGGCGAGCACCACAGCGCCGGCTGGGAGACCATCGCGTCTCCGGAAGTGTTCATGGCCACCGCCGCCGAGCGCACGCGCAACCTGCGCCTGGGCACCGGCGTCGTCAGTCTCCCCTATCACCACCCCTACATGGTGGCCAACCGCATGGTGCTCCTGGATCACCTGACCCGCGGGCGCGTGATGCTGGGGGTCGGGCCCGGCGCGCTGGCTTCCGACGCCTACATGTTCGGCATCGACCCGGCCCGTCAGCGCGAGATGATGGACGAGTCCCTGGGCGCCATCAAGCGTCTGATGGACAGCGACGAACCCTACACCTACACGAGCGACTGGTTCGAGTTGCACGACGCCCACCTGCAGTTGCGCCCCTACCAGCAGCCCTTCCCGCTGGTCGTGGCATCGGTTCAGTCACCAGCGGGAGTTACGACGGCCGGCAAATACGGCGCCGGCGTCATATCCCTGAGCGTCCCCCGCGACATGGTGCGGTCCACCAGCCTGAAGGACCAGTGGGCCATCGCCGAAGAGACCGCCGCCGAGCACGGCCAGACTGTCAAGCGTGAAGAATGGCGCCTTTCCGTCGGCGTTCACCTGGCCGATTCCAAGAAGCAGGCCCAGGAGGACATCCGCGAAGGTTCCGCCCGCGTCGTGACCGAGTACTTCGGGAATACCCTGGGGCATGAGGTCCCCGACGTTCCGCGCGACCAGATCGTCGACTTCATGACCGATAACAAGCAGTGGATCGTCGGAACGCCCGATGACTGCATCCAGCGTATCAATGAGCTGCAGGAAATGTCCGGCGGGTTCGGCGGAATGCTGATCCGAGCGGAGGACTGGGCTCCGCGAGACAAGCTCCATCGTTCGTACGAACTGTTGGCCCGGTACGTGATGCCCCAGTTCCAGGGCAGCCTGTCCGGCATCCAGACCTCCCAGCAGTGGGCATCGGATCTTCGTGACACGCTCCAGGTCAACCGCCGCGCCGGCCTGGACCGTGCAACCCAAGTCTACGAGGAAAGCCGCCAGCAACGGTGAGCCTGGCGACTCACAGAACATCAATGTGCAGGGGCGGCAAGTTTGCCGCCCCTGTTGTTTATTCGGGCCCGCCCGAGGGTGCTTACAGCCTTGTTCAATCAAACAGGCACACCCGACCCAGCAGAAAAGCACGGCACGCCCAGTACCGTCGGCAGTCCCCGCTCAAAGTACCGCCAGCGCCGCTCCCATCAATTCGACGGCGCATTCGGGTAGCGGGTTATAATGGCGAAAAGACAGAGGACCATGGAGCAGAGGTAGACGTTATGCGCAAGACTAAAATTATCGCCACCATAGGCCCAGCATCCCGGTCCCCGGAAACTCTGGACCGCCTCGTCGGCGCCGGCATGGACGTCGCCCGCCTCAATTTCTCCCACGGTACGCTGGAAGAGCACGCCGAGGTCATCGCGAACGTGCGGGCAGCGTCCGAAAAACACAACCGGCCAGTGGCCGTCCTGCAGGACCTGGGCGGCAACAAGTTCCGCCTGGGCAACATGGCGGAACCGGCGCAGTTGAATTTTGGGGATGAAGTTTCGATCATCAATGAACCAGACTCCCATTCTCCGTACCTCCTTCCTTTCCCCGAACCGGAGATCCTGCGCAGCATGCGTCCCGGCAACCTGGTCTACATCTCTGACGGAACGGTCTGCCTGGAAGTCCTGGAGGTAACCCCGGACCTCGAAGTCAAGACCCATGTCCGCAACGGGGGCAATCTCTCTTCGTACAAGGGCGTCAACCTCCCCGACGTGCCCATCGAGATGCCGGTCATCACGGAAAGCGACAAGATTGCCCTGCAGTTCGGAGTCGAACAGGAAGTGGACTGGGTAGCGCTGTCTTTCGTCCGCACCGGCGAAGACGTCCGTTACGCCCGGGCCTATCTCAACCAGCTCGGCAGCCGCGCCCCGGTCATGGCCAAGCTGGAGCGCCGCGAGTGCATCGCCAACCTGGATGACATCCTCGGGGAAGTGGATGGCATCATGGTCGCCCGGGGCGATCTCGGCGTGGAGATGCCGATGGAGGAAGTCCCCGTTATCCAGAAGGATATGGTGACCCGGGCCAACCGGGCCGGCCGCATCTCCTCGGTTGCCACCCAAATGCTGCGGTCAATGGTCAACTCGCCCACGCCAACTCGAGCCGAGGTGTCCGACATCGCCAACGCCGTGCTCGACGGGTGCGACTCCATCCTGCTGTCAGACGAAATCGCCGTGGGCTTGTATCCGGTGGAGGCGGTGCGCATCGCCGATGCAGCCATAGTCCAGGCCGAAAAGATGTACCACTACTACTCCGAGTTCCCCCAACGTGACCAGACCCAGTCCGTCACCTGGGGAGCCACCCAGCTGGCCAAGTCGCTCAATGCCAAACCCATCGTGATCACGAGCACGGGGCGCGCCGCCTACGAGATTTCACGTTTTCGGCCTGAGAACGACATCATCGTGTTCTCGCACGACATGGCCGTACAGCGTCGCGTGTGTATGGCCTGGGGACTCAATCCCAAGGGCGTCCTCCCGGCCGAGCCGGACGTGGCCAAGCTGGTCACCATGCTGGTCGACGCCGCGATGGCGACGGGCATGGTTTCGGAGCGGGACGTGGTCACCCTGGTACACGGCTTCATGACCGGCGTTACCGGTACGACCAACACCATCCAGGTGCTCAATATCCAGGAATACCTTGACCACATCGGTCGGAACGCGGTGGCCTCCGCGGCGCCAGATGCGGTCTAACGCCCGACCAACACACCGGCAACACGCTTGAAATGCAACGACGGGCTGGATTACCAGCCCGTCGCAGCATATTCGGGTCCGTCAGGCGACGGCTACTCAGCGGCGCTCGACCGTGGCAAGTGGCTGGCTCCTGCCGAAAGGTACTGGTCCACACCGCGCGCCACATCCCTTCCTTCGGCAATTGCCCACACCACCAGCGACTGGCCGCGAACCATGTCGCCGCCGGCGAATATGCCGGGGACCGAGGTCATCTTGTTGTCATCAACCTTGACGTTGCCCCGGCCGTCCAACTCAACGCCGAGTTGGTCGATCATGCCGCCATGCTCCGGATGCAGGAACCCCATCGCGAGCAGCACCAGGTCGGCGTCCACGCTGAATTCGCTGCCCGGTACTTCCGCCATCTGAAAGCGTCCGTTTTCGCCCCGGGTCCAATCGACGCGAACCGCGTGCAACTGGCTGACCTGGCCGTTCGCGCCGGAAAGCGACTTGGTGAGGATGTTGTAATCGCGTACCCCGCCCTCTTCGTGCGCGCCGGATGTCCGGAGGATCATCGGCCAAAGAGGCCACGGGTTGTCGTCAGGGCGCGTCTCGGATGGTTCCGGCAGCAACTCGAACTGGTGGACAATCTCGGCACCCTGCCGATGCGCGGTGCCCAGACAGTCAGCCCCAGTGTCGCCTCCGCCCAGGATGATGACTCGCTTGCCCTCGGCCGTGATTTGACCGTCGATGCTCTCGCCCGCCAGCAACCGGTTCTGTTGCGGCAGGTATTCCATGGCAAAGTGCACGCCGTCCAACTCACGCCCAGGGACGTCCAGATCCCTCGCCTGGGTGGAACCACCGGTGAGGCACACTGCGTCGTATTCTTCCAGAAGCCGTGCTGCGGGGTAATTCCCGCCGACGTTGACGCCGGTGCGAAACTCGATGCCTTCAGCTTCCATCAACTGGACCCGGCGTTGAACCACCGACTTTTCCAGCTTGAAGTCCGGAATGCCCAGCATCAGCAGACCGCCGATATAGTCTGCTCGCTCCAGCACTGTGACCGTGTGACCCGCCCGGTTCAACTGTTGGGCCGCCGCAAGTCCCGAAGGCCCGCTTCCGACCACGGCTACCGTTTTGCCCGTGCGCGTCGCGGGCTCCACCGCTTTGATCCAGCCCTGCTCAAATCCTCGGTCGCTGATCTCTTTCTCGATGTATTCGATGGTCACCGGATCGGCATTGATGCTGAGCACGCAGGACGCTTCACAGGGAGCGGGACAGATCCGGCCGGTGAATTCAGGGAAGTTGTTGGTACTGAGCAGGACTTCCAGCGCCCGTTCCCAATTTCCCAGGTACACCTGGTGGTTGAAGTCCGGGATCACGTTCCCCAGGGGGCACCCCATGTGGCAGAACGGCACGGCACAATCCATGCATCGCCCGCCCTGCTCCGCCGCCTGCTGATCAGACCAGCGGTGGTAATACTCGCGGTAGTCCCCGATCCGTTCCGACGGGGGGCGGCGCTCCGGCGGGGTACGCCCGAATTCCACAAAACCAGTGACTTTACCCATTGGGCACCGCCACCAACTCGTCCGCTGCCCGCTGGGCGCGTTCCTGGAGCACCCGCCGGTAATCGCGCGGCATCACCTTGCGGAACTCGCCGATGCTCGCCTGCCAGTTGTCCAAAATCCGCTGCGCCGGCCCGCTACCGGTCCGCTCCAGATGCTCCACCAGCAGCGCGTGCAGCAGGTCGATATCCTCTTGCTCAACCAGGTCTTCCAGGTCAGCCATGCCGTCGTTGAAGCGGATGTTGAAATCACCATCTGGGTCATGCACAAAGGCAATCCCGCCGCTCATGCCGGCGCCGAAGTTCCGGCCGGTGCTGCCAATCACGGCCACTACTCCGCCGGTCATATACTCGCAACCGTGGTCGCCCACGCCCTCGACGACGGCGCGCGCTCCGCTGTTTCGGACAGCGAACCGCTCTCCGGCCCGGCCGCGAATGAAAACGTCGCCACCCGTGGCTCCATAGAGCGCCACGTTGCCGATGATTATGTTGTTCTCGGGCACGAACCCCGAGCCTGTAGGCGGGACGATGACGAGGCGTCCGCCTCCGATGCCCTTGCCCATATAGTCGTTGGTGTCGCCGGCCAGCCGGATCGAAACGCCAGGCGCGAGGAACGCTCCGAAGCTCTGTCCGCCCGACCCTTCGAGCTCGATGTTGATAGCGCCGTCGGGCAGTCCTTCTTCTCCATATTTGCGAGCAACCCGTCCGCTGAGCATGGCCCCGACGGTGCGGTTCGAGTTGCGCACCGGCAGGCTGATGTGCACCGGCGTGCCGTTGTCGATTGCCGGCCGGGCTTGCTCGATCAACTGGTGGTCCAAAGCCCGTTCCAGCCCATGATCCTGGTCAATGCAGCAGAAGGTCTGGACGCGCTCGGCCCGAGCTGGAATGGTCAGCAGCTTGGACAGGTCGATGCCCGAGGCTTTCCAGTGATCCACCGCCTTGCGGGTCTCCAGCCGGTCGACCCGACCCACCATCTCAGCCACGGTGCGGAAGCCAAGCTCGGCCATGATCTCGCGCAGCTCTTCAGCCACAAAGTAGAAGTAGTTCACCAGGTGCCCCGGCTGCCCGGCGAAGCGCTTGCGCAGCTCCGGATCCTGCGTCGCAATACCCACCGAACAGGTGTTGAGATGACACTTGCGGAGCATGATGCAGCCGTTGACGATCAGCGCGGCAGTTGCCATGCCGAACTCTTCAGCCCCCAGCAGGGCCGCTATGGCCACGTCGCGGCCGGTTTTCAGCTGCCCGTCAGTCTGGACCACAATCCGGCTGCGGAGGTCGTTGGCCACCAGCACCTGCTGAGTTTCTGCCACTCCCAGTTCCCAGGGCAAACCGGCGTGCTTGATGGAGGATTCGGGGGACGCCCCGGTGCCGCCGTCGTGCCCGCTGATGAGAACCACGTCGCCATGCCCTTTGGACACTCCCGCGGCGATGGTTCCCACTCCCACCTCGGACACCAGCTTCACGTGGATCCGCGCCTCCGGATTGATGTTCTTCAGGTCGTGGATCAGCTGTGCCAGGTCCTCGATCGAGTAGATGTCATGGTGCGGCGGCGGGGAGATCAACTCCACGCCCGGCGTCGTGTGCCGGACCCAGCCGATGTACTCATCCACTTTGTGTCCGGGCAACTGTCCGCCCTCGCCCGGCTTGGAACCCTGGGCCATCTTGATCTGAAGATCGGTGGCGTTCACCAGGTAGTTGGGCGTAACTCCAAACCGTCCGGAAGCCACCTGCTTGATGGCGCTGGAGCGATTATCGCCATTTTCGTCCGCCGTGTAGCGGTGGAAGTCCTCTCCACCTTCTCCGGTGTTGCTGCGCGCGCCCAACTGGTTCATGGCGATCGCCATGGTTTCGTGCGCTTCCCGACTGATGGAACCCAGCGAAATTGCGCCGGTGGCAAACCGCTTCACGATATCAACCGCAGGTTCCACCTCGTCCAGGTCGATGGGCTGAAGGTCCTTGAATTCGAACAGGCCCCGCAGTGTAGCCATGCGGCGGCTCTGGTCATTAACCTGCTCGGCGAATTCGCGATAGGCACGCGGATCGTTGGCGCGGGTGGCATATTGCAGCTTGGCGATGGCTTCGGGGTTCCACTGGTGATGCTCGCCATGCCGCCGCCACTGGTACTGGCCGCCCATGTCCAGTTCCTGCATCCCCGGCACGAATGGGTCGTCGAAGGCGGACCGGTGCCGCTGCAGAGTTTCCTCTTCCACGGTGTCCAGCCCGATCCCCTGGATACGCGAGGGCGTGCGGGTGAAATACCGATCAATCAGGTCATCGTTCAGGCCAATGGCTTCGAAGATCTGGGCTCCCCGGTACGACTGCACCGTCGAAATGCCCATCTTGGACATCACCTTGAGGATGCCTTTCTCGTTGGCCTTGATGAAGTTGTAGACCGCGTACTCCGGCTTGGTTCCGTTCAACTCGCCGCGTTCGGCCAAGTCGCGAACAGATTCCAGGGCCAGGTAGGGATTGATGCCGCCCGCGCCATAACCGATCAACAGGCAGCAATGCTGAACTTCTCGCGGCTCTCCCGACTCTACGATCAAGCCAACCCGGGTGCGCGTGCCCGTGCGGGTCAGATGATGGTGAACCGCGCTGGTGGCCAGCAGGCTGGGAATGGGAGCGTGATTGGCGTCCACGCCGCGGTCGGACAGGATGATGATGTTCTTGCCTTGCGCGATGGCCTCCGAAGCAGCGTCGCACAGGTCGTCCAGAGCCCCCGGCATCGATCCCGTTTTCGCCTCGAACAGCGTGGACAGCGTGGCCGTCGACACTCCCGGCAGGTCCAGGGCTTTGATCTGCGCCAGTTGCTCGTCGGTGAGCAGCGGCGACTTGAGCCTCAATTGCCGGCAGTGCTCCGGAGATTCGTCGAACAGATTCTGCTCGCTGCCGACAAACGCTTCTAACGAAGTGACCAACTCCTCCCGGATCGCGTCCAAAGGCGGGTTGGAGACCTGGGCAAACAACTGCTTGAAGTAATCAAACAGGGGGCGGTTCTGGTCGGATAACACCGCCAGCGACGCGTCGTTGCCCATGGAGCCGATGGCTTCGTACCCGGCCGCGGCCATGGGCGTGGTCAGCATCCGCAATTCTTCAATGGTGAATCCGAACGCACGCTGTTGCTGGCGCAGGTTGTCGCCCCCGGCCGGAGGCAAAGGCTGGGCAGCCGGCAGGCTTTCCAGTTCTACCTTATTGTCCGTGAGCCACTCACCGTAGGGCTGGCGGCTGGCCAGTGTGTGCTTCAACTCTTCGTCGCCGATGATCCGGCCCTCGTCGAAGCTGACCAGGAACATGCGGCCTGGCTGCAGCCGACCCTTCTCCCTGATGCTTTCCGGCGGCAGTTCCAGCACGCCAGTCTCGGACGCCATGACCAGTTTGTCGTCGTGGGTCACCGTATAACGGAACGGCCGGAGCCCGTTGCGGTCGAGGACGGCGCAGACATCCTTGCCGTCGGTCGCCAGCATCATGGCCGGGCCATCCCACGGCTCCATCATGCACGAGTGGAACTCGTAGAAGTCCTTCTTCTCCTGGGGCATGGTCTCGTGCTGATCCCACGCTTCCGGGATCATCATTAGCATGGAGTGGGCCAAATCCCGGCCCGTCATCACCAGCAGTTCCAGCGCGTTGTCAAAACTGGCGGTGTCGCTGGCTTGCGGATCACAGATCGGAGCCAGTTTGTGGATGTCGTCGCCGTACAGCGGGGAACTGAACTGAGATTCCCGGGCATGCATCCAGTTGATGTTGCCGCGCAATGTGTTGATCTCACCGTTGTGCGCCAGATAGCGATACGGGTGCGCCAGCTTCCAGTGCCCCAGCGTGTTCGTGCTGAACCGGGAGTGCACCAGCGCGAAAGCCGATACCATCGTTTCGTCGTTCAGGTCGGCATAAAAATTGGGCAGCTGGTACGAAACCAGCAAGCCCTTGTAGACAACGGTATTGGCGCTGAGGCTACAGATGTAGTAGAAGTCCGCATCGTCGTCGCTGATGCCCGTGGTGTGCAGACTGTTGGTGATGGCCTTGCGTACGACGTAAAGCTTGCGCTCCCATGCCGCCCGATCCGGCGTGTGTGCGGATCCTTTGCCAACGAAAAATTGCCGGATTGTGGGGCACACCGCCCGCGCATCCCGTCCGATGGCCGTCGGGTCCACCGGCACGTCCCTCCACCCGAGGAACGTCAGCCCCTCGTCGGAGACCACCTTCTCGATATGGGCCACACAAGCCGCCAGTGGCGCAGCGCCCTGGGGCAGGAAGACCATTCCGACCCCGTATTCTCCTTCCGGCGGGAGCGTCAATCCAATTTCAGTGGTGGCTTTGCGGAAGAAGGCGTCCGGCATCTGGACGAGGATGCCAGCCCCGTCTCCGGTGTCAGGGTCGGCGCCCGAGGCTCCCCGGTGGCCGAGATTGTTCAGAACTTCCAGCGATTCGGTGATTATGGCGTGGGTCTTTTCACCCTTAATGTTGGCAACCATGCCGACGCCGCAGGCGTCGTGCTCCTGCTCGGGAGCGTATAATCCGGATTGGGCCAGTTCTTTGAGCGAATTCATGGCTGCACCCTGCGGTCGCTGGAACAATGAAAAAACGGCCAGCTACGCTGAAAACTGTTCCCATAAACGGGGTCAGGGAACTTCTCGCCGCTGGCAAAATCAGTTTGTGTAATATATCACAATTGGTAGGGATTGCAAGGCAAACCATCGCCGGCCTATACTCCCGCCACCTTCTCGTGGGAGTCTACGACGACTTGGAAAATCAACTTGTGACCGCGGCCCGATGACCAGTACTACCGACACATTAACGCCCGCCGACGTTGCCCGGCTAGCCGTGGACGTTGCCGCCGACAAACTGGCCTCTGACATCGTCATGCTCGATCTCCGGGAGTTGACGGCCTTCGCCGACTATTTCGTCGTGATGACCGCCGATTCCGCGCGTCAGATCGAAGCGCTGGAAGAGGATCTTTCCGACGCGATGAAGGAAGCCAGCGTCGCGCGGCACCATCGCGAGGGCACACCGGCGTCAGGCTGGGTTCTTCTCGACTTCGCCGGCGTGGTGATCCATATTTTCGGCCCGGAAGAGCGTCGGTTCTTCGGGTTGGAGCGCCTCTGGAGCCGCGCCCCGCAGGTGGTCAGGATTCTCTGAGCCAGGGGTCGGTGCTGCGCACGTAATCCAGCGCGTGGCCCGGGTCGAAGAACAGCCCGATTTCCCGCTCCGCCGACTCTGGACTGTCGGATCCGTGGACGATGTTGCGTCCGGTGTCGATCCCCAGGTCCGCCCGTATCGTGCCCGGCGTTGCTTCGGCCGGGTTGGTGGCCCCGATGGTCTGCCGCGCCAGCGCCACCGCATTGTCCGATTCCCAGATCATGGCAACGATGGGTCCCGAAGTGATGAAGTCCACCAACGACGGGAAGAAGGGCCGCTCGACGTGCTCCGCATAGTGTCGCCTGGCCAGGTCCTCGTCTACGATCATCAGGCGGATGGCCACCAGCTTCAGGCCTCGACGTTCCAGCCGTGAGATCACATCGCCGACCAGGCCGCGCTGTATGCCATCGGGTTTGATGGCGACGAAAGTCCGTTCCATTGGTTTGCTTACTCCTTGTGACTAAATGAGTTTGTGACGACCGAACTACGATGAGGACGGCCGCCCCTGGCGAACCAGGTCACGGCGGCGCGGGGCCCCGATGGTGGGCATCCGCAGGTAATACGGCTGCAGCGCAGTCAGGTCATCGCATTGACCTGCGCTCAGACGCCCGGCGGCCAGTTCTGACAGCGCGAAGATACGATCAGCCGGCGTCCAGGGCATCACGACATAGGCGGAACCATCCCCAGCCAGATCCTGGATTTCGCCCCGGCGCGCCCAGGCCGCCTCTCCGCAATAAATCCTCGTCAGCGATTCCTCCGCGTCCTGCTCCAGCAGGTCAGCGGGTGTTCCTACCCGGTCGTCTCGCAACCGTTGGCCGCCGGCGTCGAATGCTCCCGCCGCAACCTCGTTGCGCCCAGCGTCCAGCCAGGCCACCGGGCTACACTCGCCCTTGGGTTGGCGGTAGCTCGCGTGATCCAGATACGGCCGGGATTCCAACAGCAGCGTGTCCACCCCGACGATCGGAAACCCGCCGGCTATGGCCAGCCCCTTGGCGGCGCTGACGCCCACCCGCAACGCGCTGAACGGCCCCGGTCCCAACGCTACGGCCACCGCACTCAGATCCGCGGCCCGGATACCACGCGCGGTCAGCAACTCAGTAACCGCCGGCATCAGTTGCGCGGTGTGATTGGCGGTGGATCGCCACATCCGTGCCTCCACCACCTGCCCGTCACTGCCCGAAAGCGCGGCGCCGCCATAGCGGGATGAGGTGTCAATGGACAGGAGCATCAGGGGTTCTGTCCCAGTCCAGCGGACGAGGAACGGCGCGTCAATCGTGAAAGCAACGCCGCGTACCTTTCGGGCGCATCGGAAATCGATATCCGGTGACGCGACGGGACCGACCCGTCCGCATCCGGGATTACCTCGCATGCCGCCGGGCTGCCGTCCGCCGCATAGTCCAGTCCGATCCATAACGCGTCGGCCGGAAATATCTCTGCGGCCCGGTCCGCCCATTCCACGATTAGCACCTCGTCCCCGGCCGCCATGATGTCTTCCAGCCCCAGGTCCCACGCCTCGGCGGCATGATCAATCCGGTACAAGTCGGCGTGATGGATGGTCAATCGGCCCTGGTAACGGGTCACCAGCACGAAAGTGGGACTGCGGGCGTAGCCGGGGGCTCCCAACCCACGGGCTATCCCTTGAGTGAGGCAGGTCTTGCCAGCGCCCAACGGCCCGGTCAGCAGGTAAATGTCCCCGGGCGAAGCCGCCTCGCCGATGGTTCTTCCCACCTCGCGGGTCTCTTCGGCCGATTCAGTGTCTATCGTGATGTTGGTGGGCATTAGCCTATACACCGGAAACCGATTGATCCGCCGACCCGGGTTGGCTGAAATGGTCCCAACCGGCGCCGGCCCGCAGCCGGGGATTTCCATCGGCGTCCAGCACCCTGACCGTTCCCGGCTCTCCCTCGAGAACCTCGCCAATCACCGCGGCGCCTTCGGGCAACCCGGCAACGACGGCGGCCATGACCTCGGGCGGCGCGGTGAACAACAGGACATAGTCTTCGCCACCGTACAGCGCCAGGTCAAGCCAATCCTCGGAGAACGCGGACTTGAGCGCTGGCTCTGCCGGAACTTTATCGGCCCAGATCACGGCGGCCACCCACTGGCCAAACACAGTTTCCCGAGATCGTCTGCCAGCCCGTCGCTGACGTCCATGGCGGAAACTACTCCATTCGCCACCAAGAACTGACCTTCCGATACGTGGGGGCGTGGTCGGCGATGGGCCGCAATGAGACGATCCATCGTAGGACCGCGGTCTCCGGTTGCTTGCAGCATCGCCTGCAGCCCTCCGGCAGACGCGCCCACGGTTCCAGTGACCCCGATAAGGTGCCCCGGCCTGGCGGCGGTTCGTACCATGGGTTCGCCACAGGCGATGCCCGTGAGGGCCACGGTCACAAAGCCCACGGGAGAGCTGACCATGTCGCCGCCGATGATCCTCGCTCCGAATTCTCGGCACATCTCGATCATTCCGGCGTACAGCTCTTTGATGTCTTCCACCAGCGTATCTGCCGGCAGCCCTAGCGTGACCAGCGCCAGCGCCGGTTTCCCTCCCATGGCGGCCACATCGCTCACGTTCGAGGCGATAGCCTTCCAACCCAGATCCCGCCATGGCGTGGTTTCGGAAGTGAAATGGACCCCGTCGACCATGGTATCGGTGGTATAGAACTCCGTGACCCGGTCTTGCATGAAGGTCACGGCGGCGCCGTCATCCCCGTTGTCGACCACGGTCCGGTACACACTGGAAGGAATTGCTTCTGCCTCAGAGGCGGACTGCCGAGTCCACTCCTGTACCAACTGGATGAGCCCGAATTCGCCGACGTCGGAGATGCGCATGGTCTCAATATACAAGCGAAACGGGCCTTTTTACAAAGGCCCGGATGCGATCAGAACTCGTTAGCGGCTGATTAGTGAAAGGAAGCAAGAAGTTTGCGAATTGTTCCGGCGATTGTGCCGGTAACAGCGGATTTTCTTAAGGAACCCACGTATCGGGAATGGGAGTCCAAAGGACTCGACCTAAAGACCCGAGTTGCAGGAACATCCACTGATTGACCTGGGAGTGGGCCGGTTCCCGCCCGGTTGGGCGTTCCCCGACTAAGGTCTCCCTTTTAAAGGAGGTGATCCAGCCGCACCTTCCGGTACAGCTACCTTGTTACGACTTCGTCCCAGTTACCGAACCCGACCTCGGCACCTGCCTCCCTTGCGGGTTAGCTCAGCGACTTCAATCGTTCTCGGCTTCCATGACGTGACGGGCGGTGTGTACAAGGCCCGGGAACGTATTCACCGCAGTATGCTGACCTGCGGTTACTAGCGATTCCGCGTTCATGCAGGCGGGTTTCAGCCTGCAATTCCAACTGGGGCCGGCTTTGGTGGGATTGGCTCCATCTCGCGATTTGGCAACCCATTGTACCGGCCATTGTAGCGTGTGTGTAGCCCTGGACATAAGGGCCATGATGACTTGACGTCGTCCCCACCTTCCTCCTCCTTGCGGGAGGCTGTCTCGCTAGAGAGAATAACTAGCGACGAGGGTTGCGCTCGTTGCGGGACTTAACCCAACACCTCACGGCACGAGCTGACGACAGCCATGCAGCACCTGTGAAGGCTCCCCGAGTTACCCCGAGGTCGTTACCCTTTCGGGTTCCTACTACCAACATGTCAAGCCCAGGTAAGGTTCTTCGCTTAGCATCGAATTAAACCACACGCTCCACCGCTTGTGCGGGCCCCCGTCAATTCCTTTGAGTTTTAGCCTTGCGGCCGTAGTCCCCAGGCGGGATACTTAACGCGTTAGCTACGGCACGGAGGGGGTCAATACCCCCCATACCTAGTATCCATCGTTTAGGGCGTGGACTACCTGGGTATCTAATCCAGTTTGCTCCCCACGCTCTCGCGCCTCAGCGTCAGATACAGCCCAGTAAGCCGCTTTCGCCACTGGTGTTCCTCCCGATATCTACGCATTCCACCGCTACACCGGGAATTCTGCTTACCTCTGCTGTCCTCAAGTCGAATAGTATCCCTTGACCTCTCCCAGTTGAGCCGGGAGCTTTCACAAGAGACTTATCCAACCGCCTACGCGCACTTTACGCCCAGTGATTCCGGGTAACGCTTGCCCCCTACGTATTACCGCGGCTGCTGGCACGTAGTTAGCCGGGGCTTATTCCCGAGGTACCGTCCTTTCTCTTCCCTCGGAAAAGGGGTTTACAACCCGAAGGCCTTCGTCCCCCACGCGACGTCGCTGGGTCAGGCTTTCGCCCATTGCCCAAGATTCCCTGCTGCTGCCTCCCGTAGGAGTGGGGGCCGTTCTCAGTCCCCCTCTGGCTGGTCATCCTCTCAGACCAGCTACCCGTCATCGGCTTGGTGAGCCATTACCTCACCAACAACCTGATAGGACGCGAGCTCCTCCTTCGGCGACCGAAGCCTTTCATCTGCACCCCAAGGGATGCAGGTCGTATGCGGGATTATCCTCAGTTTCCCGAGGTTATACCCCACCGAAGGGCAGATTACTCACGCGTTACTCAGCCGTCTGCCGCTTTATCATTGTGGCCGAAGCCACGATCACGCTCGACTTGCATGCATTAAGCGCGCCGCCAGCGTTCACCCTGAGCCAGGATCAAACTCTCTTAATGAGAACCTTACTTCCTTCCACTATTCAGCTGTTAAGGAGCCTTCACCGGCGGTGGCTTGTGGCCTCGACGACCAGTGAGTTCGGCAACTTTAGCCGCTTTCAAGGGTATTGTCAATACCCGCCGCGATTTACGTCCGCCAATCTGCCCATCACGCGGCTTTTGACGGTCAACGCCCAGTTTCGGGCCCACTTTGCCCGGTAAACCCAGCCTCCGCACAATGCCCGTGCCATCGACCCCGGTAGCCATTCCCGCTCCCATTGCCGATTGACCGCAGTCCGGGCCGCCCAATACACTCCCACGGAGTCCGCGCTTGTCGAACCGCCCGGCGCGCGTCGCACCACGGGAGCAGGACGTATCGCCATGCAGAGTCCGCCGGACCAGGCGCCATCTTACCGTTGGGTGGTCATGGGGATCTGGGTCACCGCCAGCGTCGCCGGTTTCATGATCATGTCCACCATCGGCATCCTGCTGCCCGCAATCAGCGCCGAACTCCGGCTGTCGCCTTTGCAGCAGGGCATGCTGGGTTCCTCCGCGTATTGGGGAAACCTCGTGCTGGCCATTCCCATAGGCTGGTGGGCTTCCCGATTCTCTCCCAAGATACTGACCTCCGTCACCCTGGCGTTCGGAACGCTGTTCCTGCTCGCCCAATCCTTCTCGCCAGGCTTCACAGTACTGCTGCTGGGTCGCGTCGTTTTCGGCGTGAGCGTGATCGCCCGGCAACCGGCGCGGGCGCTGCTCACCCAGCAATGGTTCCCGCAGCGGGAGGTGGTGCTGGTCAACAGCATCTCCAACGCGATGTTCGGCCTGGTGGTGGGCGGTGGCATCGCGGCTTCGCCTTTTATCCTTGTCGCTCTGGGCGACAACTGGCGATCGACCCTCCTCTGGTTCGTGGGGCTCTTCGGCGTGTTGACGTTGCTCTGGCTGGTATTCGGGCGAGAAAGGGATACCGCCGAATACCGGCAACGTCTCGGCTCCCAGGACGTCAATATCCTCAAAGGCGCGCTGCGTTACCGCGACCTGTGGATCGGCGGTCTGGGGATTGTGGGGGCCGCCATGGCGTGGTCCGGATTCCTGAGCTTCTATCCCACCATGATGCTGGATACCTACCAGATGTCCCTGATCTGGTCCGGAGGCATTCTGGCGGTGGGTATCTTCGTGGGCGGTCTTTCCGGTTTGGGTTTCGGTTGGCTGGTCATGGTTTCGGATCAGGGCCGCACGATCTTGCTCGGAACCGGCGCAGTCATGGCCGTCACCTTTGTGGGCATGACCCTCACGGGGTCGCTCCCGGCGTTATTGGCGCTCACCATCGTCAATGGAATATCCTGGGGCTTCTGGCCGGTCCTCTATTCGGTACCCTTCAATCTGCCCGGAATTCGACCGCGTGAGATTGCCGTCTGCCTCGCCTTCATCCAGGTGACCAGTTCTGCGGGTATCGCGTTGGGCCCCCTGGTCGCGGGCGTTATCCAGGAGTTGACCGGAGACGTCAGGCTGTCGTTGATCGTGGTGAGCTTCGCATCGTTGTCGTTGTGCGCGGCCGGCCTGATCATGAAGCACGGGCTCTCCAGCCTGTCAGCGTCGGCGCGCGAACCGGCTCCGTCCGCCACCGGCGGTTGATCCGTCCAACCGGCGGTCTCCAGGATCAGTCCCCGCGAGCCGGCCACAGATACACCTCGCTTTCAGTGGCCAGCGCGGCCGCCGTGTATAATCGCGCGATGCTTCAACTGGCCCGTCAATCCGTCGGCCGCGCCATCTGCAGATTCCGGCTCCAGGCAACCTCGTGCTGAATGCGGCCCGCGCCCGCCTCCACTACGGTTGGGTGATATTCGTCTTGTCGCTGGGCAACCTCACCGTCGAAGGCGGTACCAAGAACAGCGAGGCGGTGTATTTCAACGCGCTCAAAGACGCCTTCGGCCGCAGCGCGACCTACACCTCGGCGGTCTTTTCCCTCGCGGGCCTGATCGGCGCCATCTGCGCTCCTCTCCTGGGCATTTTGCTGGACCGATGGGGCGCTCGCGTGCTGTTCCCTCTGGCCGGACTTTTCATCCTCTCCGGTTGGATCACGGCCAGTTACACGACCGATCTATGGCAGATGTTCATTTTCTACAGCGTGTTCGCCGGAATCGGGCACACCGCCATTTCGTCCTTTTCGATGACGGCGACCGTCGCCCCCTGGTTTCCGCGTACCCGTGGACGCATGCTCGGGTTGGCGGATAGCGGGAACCCCATCGGGCAGGCGGTTTTCGCGCCTCTGGCGGGAGTATTGATCACCGAAGTTGGCTGGCGCTGGGCCTACCGCATCTACGGCGTCATCTTCGCCGTGTTGATCGCCTTTCCGAACGTTGTGCTGCAGCGCCGCCCTCCGGAAACCGCGACCGCCACCCTTGAGCCATCGGGCCCTCAGCCGTCCCAGCCCGCGCCCGCGCCCGCAACTTCCGGCGCTCTGCAAAGCCGGACCGCGGCCACGGAGGCGCCTACTCTGGGCAACGCAGTCCGCGACGCTGCGATGTGGATGCTGGTCCTGACTCGCGTGTTCGGCTCCACGGGCACGCAGATGATCCGGGTTCACCTGGTCACCTTTTTCGTGCTGGCGGGTTACAGCGTTCAAACCGCCGCGAACACCCTGGGCGCGGTGGGGCTGGTCAGTGTCTTCGCCCGACCCCTGATCGGTTTGGCCACCGACCGCTGGGGGCGCGAGTCGGTTTATACCGTCGGCATGGGCGTCGCCGCCGGAGCCGTGTTGCTGGTGCTTTGGCTGGGCGACGGTCGGAGCTTTTGGCCCCTGGCAATCTACGTCGGCCTGGCGGGTATGACCGACGGTATCAGCGGCCTGATTATCGGTGCCAAGGCGGCGGACATCTTCCCCACCGAGTCCCTGGGCACCGTGATGGGGTTCGTCGAGATGGGCCGAGGGGCGGCGATCTTTCTTGGGCCGATCGTAGCCGGCCTGATGTTCGATCTGCAGGGTGACTACGTGCAGGCGTTCATCCTGTCCGCAATCCTGACGGTCGCGTCCGTGTGCGCCATGTGGATTGCGGATTTCATTGGCCGACGCCGGCGCACCACCCAGGCATTCCAGTAGCAGGTCCCGATCTACGCTCTCATCGCTGGGGTGGAGCCGGGTGCGCATGACCGGCCCAGCTCTATCGTCGCGCCTGCCGGCCGGCTCAGCTCATCTCCATCACGCTGCCATGCGTCAGTCATGAGGACGCAACGCGCTTGTTTGGCCCGCGATCCTTTGTTACAATTCCGGCGCACGAAAGATACGGCTCGCGGACGAGCGTGCTCTGCCACCGCCGAACCGCTGTATCACCGCAGTTCGCGCAACCAATGGAGGAGGAAATACTATGCCGTCGTTCTGGGAAAACATCCGAATGCCCGACCCCGAGGAGGACCGCGAATCTGGCGCCAATATTGCCGAAGCCGGTGATATGGCTGCCTACGTGAGCTTCCCGCCGCCCAGCGCTGGCACTAGCCTGCCGGCCGTTATCGTCGTTCAGGAGGCGTTCGGCGCCAATCAGCACATCCAGAAGGTGGCCGACGGCTTCGCATCCGCGGGGTTCGTCGCCGTGGCTCCGGCCTTGTTCCACCGTAATGAGCGCAACCCCAACCCCATGCTGGGCTACACTCCTGAGGACTTCGACGCCGCGATCAACACCTACATGCCGGCGCTCACCGGCCAGGGTATCATTGCTGACATCAACGCCACCGTCGATTACCTGCAGCGCACGTATCCGCGCACCCGCGGGCAGAAGATCGGAATTGTCGGCTACTGCATGGGCGGACGCGTGGTCTACCTGGCCGCCAGTTCCTGTTCCGGCCTCTCCGCAGGCGTGGTGTATTACGGCGGCGCTATTCTCGCCCCCTACAGTGACGGCGTGACCCCCATCGACGGCACCGCCAACATCAGCATCCCGCTGATGGGCAACTTCGGGGAGACCGACGGCAATCCGACCCCTGCCGACGTCTCTCAGATCGAAGCAGCCTTGGATGCGGCCGGAAAGTCCTATGACTTCAAGATGTACCCCGGCGCCGGCCACGGTTTCAACTGCAACGACCGCGACAGCTATAACCAGGCTGCCGCCGATGACGCGCAGGCCCGCACCGTCGCTTTCTTCAACGAGCATTTGAAGTAAGCGCAGCCATACCCTCGGGTTATACGGCCCCCGCGCCATCGACGCGGGGGCCAATTATTTCGCGGACACCGCCCGAGAACCGGGAAACGGAGCGCCTCACACCAGGCTTGAATATCCAACAAAAGGGTTCTTCGCGCGCGCGCCGGATTGGAGCGATCAACAGGCGCGTCCGGTGCCGACGCAAAAGTGCGGGCGCATCATCGCCCGATAAAGACCAGCCGCTGCCTGATGCGGGCACGCATTGCCAACGGGTCCGGCGATGCCGAAAGTGACTCCAGCCAGCGTTGGACGAATGCGTTGGGCAGCGCTATCGCATCATCCCCCCAACGGGGATATTCCGCGCACCAGCCGCATTATGTCATTGGCGGAGATGGCAATCACCAGGGCCAACAGAGCCACGAACCCGATGAGGTGCACCAGTCCTTCTTTTTCGGACGGCACCCGTTTGCCTCCGCGGACCCACTCGATGAAAACGAACAGCAGCCGTCCGCCGTCCAGCATCGGGATCGGCAGGATATTCAGCACCGCCAGGTTGATGCTCAACAGTATCGCCACCAGCATCCAACCCTGGAGCCCACCCTGACGGGTAACCTCCCCGGTGATCTGGGCGATGCCTATGGGCCCGCTCAGCTCCGGCCCGCGCCCCCCGCCGAACCAGCCGCGGATCTCCCTACCCATCAGGGTCAGCATGTCCCAGGTGCTGGTTACACCGAGACGGACTGCGGTCCAGGGAGGCTCGATGCTGCGGACCTCCTCTTGGCCCACTACGGAAAACGTGATCCCGACCGCGCCCTCACCCGGTGGAGGGTCCACGCGCGGCGTCACCTGGGCCACCCGCTGCTGGCCGTCCCGTTCGATCACCCAGGTCATCTCAGTGCCGGCGGCGAGGCGGACCTCTCGGGGCAGTTCCTGCGGCGCGCCCGGCGACTGGTCGCCGACTTGTACCACCCGGTCTCCGGCCATCAATCCCGCAGTTTCCGCCGGTGAATTTGGCGCGACCGATGTGATCTCAGCTGACCCGCCGACCATCTCCGTGTGTGGGATCATGAACATGATGGCGAACGCGACGATGGGAAACAGCGCGTTCATGGCGGATCCGGCAGCCAAGACGATTGCTCGCTGGCCGAGACCTCTGCGCGCCAGGCTACCGGGCGCGGCGGGATTGTTCTCACCCGAGAGCCTGACAAATCCGCCCAGCGGCAGCCAGTTGACGGTGTAGATCATATCGGCCAGGACGATGCGGTCGGGCAATACCTCCCGAACGCGTCCCTCGTGCCGGAGGAACTCATCCGTCTGCACGTCATCCAGCCGCCGGCGTGCCGACTGGCCCCCAGGTTCCTCCGATCGGGACCTGCGGCCAATCCCCGCCAACCCGGCCAGGGACCCCAGTGCCCCACCGATCCGGCCGGCTTCGGGCAATTCAACGTAGCGCGCAACCAGCTGGCCTTCCGGGTTTTCCCCGGACAGAACGCGAATCACCTGGCCCGGGCGAATGGCGCCCATCATCCCGTTGAGGCAAACCGTTGTGGGGCTCAGCAGCGTCTCGGTGCGGCCGGTGTAAATCGCAAACGCCCGAGGCGGGTAACCGACACCGAATTCGAGCACCTTGATCCCGAAAGCCTTGGCCGACCAGAAGTGCCCCAACTCGTGCACCACCACCAGCAACAGCAGCATCGGCACGAACGACGCCACCGCGATAATCCACGTATCCATAGACCTGGCCCGCGTGGCCGGCTAATTCATCCCGCTGCTCACGATCTCGGCAGCGCGCAGGTTGGCCCAGCGGTCTGCTTCTACTATAGCATCCAGGTCGGGCGACGGTTGGGGTACGTGTTCGCTCAGCACCCGCTCGACCAGCCGGTAGATGTCGGTATAACTGATGCTCCCGGCCAGGAATGACTGCACCGCCACTTCATCCGCGGCGCTGAGCACGGCGGGCATCGTTCCTCCCGTCTTGCCGGCGGAGACCGCCAGATCAAAGCAGGGGTAGCGTTTCGGCTCCAGTGGTTCGAAGTCCAAAGACCACGGAGCTCCGATGTTCAGGCGAGGTATCTCGTCGTTGGCGAAACGCTTGGGGTGAAAGAGGGCGTACTGTATGGGCAAGCGCATGCTGGGCGGCCCCAACTGCGCTTTCACCGATCCGTCATCGAACTCGACCATGGAATGTATGGTGCTCTGGGGATGCACCACCACAGCAATGTCCTCCCACGGCACGGAAAACAGCCAATGGGACTCAATCACCTCGAAAGCCTTGTTCATGAGCGTGGCGGAGTCGATGGTGATCTTGTCGCCCATGCGCCAGGTCGGATGCTTCAGCGCCTGTTCTGGGGTTACCGATTCCAACTCCTCCAGCGGTGTACGCCGGAACGGGCCGCCGCTGGCGGTTATCATCAATCGCCGGATGTGGTTGTCCTCCCCTTGCAGGCACTGCCAGATGGCGCTGGGCTCGCTGTCCACCGGGAGAATCACCGCGCCGTACTGCGCTTCAGCTTCCTTCAGGACCTGACCCGCCATCACGATGGGTTCCTTGTTGGACAGCGCCACCTGCTTCCCGGCCCGCAGGGCGCTCATCGTAGGCGTCAGGCCAACGGCGCCCATCAGCGCGACCATCACCTGGTCCACTTCGGGGAGCGACGCCATTTCCGCCATCGGCATCACTTTCGTGCCGGCCGGCAATTCCTCAGGCGGGTTCGAGCACCAAACGTAATCTGGAGTGAACTCGGCTGCCTGTTCCAGGAGCAGGCCGGTGTTGTTGCCGGCGGCCAGACCGACGACTTGAAACTCGTCGGGAAACGCCCGCACGATATCCAGCGTTTGACGCCCGATAGAGCCGGTGGAGCCGAGAATGACGATGCGCCGCATTTGTTCGCTTCCGGGTCAGTTTAGGGGGTGCTCACGGCTGCCAGGACGTACACCGCGATCAGGGACGGAAGAAGGCTGTCCAGCCGATCCAACATTCCGCCGTGGCCGGGAAACAGGTTGCCTGAGTCTTTGGCGGCAGCCAGGCGTTTGATTTTGGATTCGACCAGATCGCCTATGGGCGATACGGCGCCTAAAATAACACCGATTGCCGCCAGGTGCCAAATCTCCAATCGCAACGGGAACAGTACGCCAAGGACAACTGCCGCGATCACTGCGGCCAGCATTCCGCCGGCGGTGCCTTCCCACGTCTTCCCCGGGCTGATGCTGGGCGCCATGCGATGCCTGCCGAAGAGACGCCCCACCGTGTACGCACCGGTGTCTGCCGCATACACGGTCAGGATCGCCAGGAGCAGCCACCAGCATCCGGTTTCCGTGAGGACGGTCAACTCCCGTGCGAAATCGGACCCGGTTATGTCAGGCAGCAGCCAGACCCCTCCCTCGGCGCTCGGGGTTTGGTAGACCGTCTCGAAGGCTTCGCCAAGCCCGTCACCTTCAACGTGCGGCGGCGGTGATAACGGAGGCAGCGGATCGTCGACTTTCTTCGCCCACAGGCGGGGCAGTCCATCAATTCCACGAAGCGCCGTCGCCGCCGCCAACGCTCCTCCAATGTAAACGGGCGACATTATCAAATAACCCGCCGCGGCAACCGGGCGCTGCCCGTGCCATGCGGCGATCATCCACAACCCGGCAACGATGACGCCGGCCATGCAGATGCCCAGGACTGCCCACCCGAAATCCTGAGGCCGTACCGCCAACTCTCCCGCCAGCACCAGCGCGACCGCCCATACTCCACCGAGCAGCACGGGCAGCGGCGTGTCGGCGCGGTCATCGTCGCCCGGTATTTGATCCCCGGTGGCGGGATACAGCCGATACGCTTCTCTAACCCCAATCACCGCGGCGACCGCAGCCAGGAGAGTAATCCAGGGCGCGCCCAGCCAGATGCATGCCAACACCACGGGCACGCCCACCAGGGCGGTTAGAACCCGCTGCAGCAGCACCCGCTTTACGCTCCGGAGGGATGGTCCTGGACAGCCAGGGAGCCGAACCGCCTCTGCCGTTGACCGTAGGCGCTCAGCGCGCGATCCAACTCTGCCGCATCCAGATCCGGCCAAAGCACCGGCGTGTGGTAATACTCGCTGTACGCCGCCTGCCAGATGAGGAAATTGCTGAGGCGCTGCTCGCCTCCGGTTCGGATGATCAGGTCGGGATCCGGGCAGCCGTCCGTGTACAGGTAGCGGCCGAACAGCGATTCGTCTACGTCCTCCGGATCCACACCGTCCGCCAGCATCCGGCGGACCGCCTGCAGGATCTCGTCGCGGCCGCCGTAGTTGAAGGCGACGTTGACGGTGATCCCGGCATTTTGCCTGGTGACGGTCTGCGCCTGCCGTATCGCATCCTGGAGCGCGGGGTCCAACGGGTTCATGTCTCCCAGGTGCACCAACTTGACGCCGGCCTTGTGCAATTCCCGGGTCTGCGGCTCGATTTCTTCCGCGAGGATCGCCATCAGGCTATCCACCTCGTCGTTGGGCCGGCGCCAGTTTTCCGTCGAAAAGGCGTAGAGGGTGACCACCCGGATGCCACGGTGGGCCAGCAACTCGACGACCTGCCGTATGTTGCTCACGCCGCGCCGGTGACCCGCCTTGCGCGGGAGGCCCTGGCGTTCAGCCCAGCGCCCGTTGCCGTCCATGATTATGGCCACATGGTCTGGAATAGAATCTACTCCAGCGTCCACCTTGGAGGCCGGCGGGGAGTCTTCGATGTTGGGCGGGTCGGAGTTATATGACATGAAACCGTTCGCAGAGAAAGTGCGGTTGACCTGTCCTGATGGCTCGCGCACGCATCGGCGCGACGTCGTTCGATGCTGGGGCAACCGCGCCCGCTGAAAGTGAGAGTGTGGGGAAACTGTCCATGGTGTTCAGGCAACCTTGCGCCCGCCTATCGGTTTCATGGGGACGAGGCCCCGGATATGGCGGGCGTCCAACAGTATCGACGAAATGCGCCGGCGCGTGCGCGACACATTCGAGGCGGAAGCTACACCTCCATGATTTCCCCTTCCTTGGTCGAAGCCACCTCGTCGATGGTCTTGATGTGAGCATCGGTGGTCTTTTGCAACGTATCCTGGCTGCGCCGGTTCTCATCCTGGGAGATCGACTTGTCCCGCTCCATCTTGCGCAGGGAGTCCACGCCTTCGCGCCGGACGTTCCGGACCGCCACCTTGCTGTCCTCCGCCTTGCGCTTCAGCAGCCGCACCATCTCCTGGCGCCGTTCCTGGGTCAACGGCGGGATGGGAACGGTGATTACGTTGCCGTCGTTGGAGGGATTGAACCCCATTTCGGACTGGGTCAGGCTACGCTCGATGTCGCGCAACGCCTGCCGATCCCAGGGTTGCACCATGATGGCCCGGGCATCGGGCGCCGATATGGAGGCAATCTGCTTGAGAGGTGTGGGTGAGCCATAGTAGTCGACCGACAAGTCTTCGATCAGCGCCGGCGTTGCCCGCCCCGTGCGGAGCGTGCTGATGTCGCGGCGCATCGCTTCAATCGATTGACCCATTTTGCGCTCCGCTTCGGCCAGCACGGCCTCCATGGTCGGTCCATCCTGATCGCCGCTGTTGCCTCGGTTGTTGCGATCTGGCATTTGGTCCCTCCTTTACGGCTGAGCGTCTTTAGCTGGCGGTTTTCGTTCTAGGTTCCGTTGCGCCGGGAACCGTCGTCGATGGTCGTCCCCACCACATCCCCCTGGAGAATGCGGCCCATGGCGCCCCGCTCAAATATATCAAAGACGATGATCGGCATCTCGTTGTCCATGCACAGCGTCATCGCGGTGGAGTCCATGACCTCCAGCCGGCGGTTGACTGCATCCAGGTATTCCAGGTTGCCGAACCGTACGGCGCTGGGATTGGTCTTGGGATCCGAATCATACACCCCATCGACGCCATTTTTCGCCATCAGCAGGACTTCGGCGCCCACTTCCAGGGCACGGAGCGCCGAGGCCGTGTCTGTGGACATGTAGGGGTTCCCTGACCCCGCGCAAAAAATCACCACGCGCCGTTTTTCCAGGTGACGTATGGCCCGGCGCCGGATGTAAGGTTCGGCCACTGCCTGGATCGGCAGCGCTGACTGTGTCCTGGTGGTGATCCCCCGTCGCTCCAAAGCGTCCTGCAAAGCCAGGCCGTTGATAATTGTCGCGACCATGCCGGCATAATCCGCGGTGGACCGTTCCATGCCCCGTCGCTCGGCAGCCGAACCACGCCAGATGTTGCCTCCACCCACCACCGTAGCCACTTCCACGCCCCGGGAGTGTGCATCTATTATCTGGTCCGCAATGTAGGCGACCGCTTCGGGATCAATCGTATCCGGACCCGACCCCTGCAAAGATTCGCCGCTGACCTTCAAAAGGACGCGGCGATAGACCGTTTCTCCGTTGACGCTGGCGGAACCCATTTGTCAAACCCGACGCAGCATCAACTTGGGAGCGATGCCGTTTTCGCTTGGTTCGTTACTCCCCAAGCGCCAGCCTGCGGAAACTGACGACACGCACGTTTTCGCCGGTCTGCGCAGCCGTCTCCCGCACCAGGTCCGCGAGGGTCCTCGACCCGTCCTTGATGAACGGCTGTTGCATCAGGCACACCTGGGCAGCGGGGCGATCATCGCCCTCATCCCTGTCCTCTTCGTTCAGGTACACCGGCGACATTGCCGCCACCTGCATGGCGATGTCGTGCGCCAGCGTGCGAAACTCGTCGGTGCGCGCCACAAAGTCAGTTTCGCATCCCAACTGCACCAATGCTCCGACCCGGCCACCGGTGTGGATATACGACTCGACCAACCCCTGTGAGGTTTCGCGGTCGGCTCGTTTGGCGGCCTGCTCGAACCCTTTCTGGCGGAGGGCCGCCATGGCCTGCTCCAGGTTCCCGCCGTTGTCCTCGAGAGCTTGCTTGCAATCACTGATGCCGGCGCCGGTCTGTTCGCGCAGGCTCTTGATCAGTTCAACGGTTACTGCAGGCAACTTTTGCGCCTCCTGTGGGTAATGCGGTCTGGCGGTTGGTCAGGAACAGACGGCTAGGTCTCGAGGGGACGAGCGGACATCATCTGCCCAAGCTCTTCCAGCGTCACGGTGTTGCTGAAGGGCCGCGCATCCTCGTCGACTTCTTCCCCATCGGTCTCCGTCGCTTCGGTCTGCGCAATCTGCAGGGCTTCCCGCTGCGCCTGACCTTCTTCGATGGCCGAGGCCATGCGCCCGGTGATCAGACGGATGGACCGAACCGCGTCGTCGTTGCCGGGCACCGCGTGGGTGACCTGCCCCGGGTCGCAGTCGGTATCAACAATCGCAAAGATGGGGATGTTGAGCCGTCGCGCTTCCGCGATGCAGATATCCTCTTTGCCAATGTCGATCACGAAGAGAGCGGAAGGCAGCCGGTCCATGTTGCGGAGACCGGTGAAGTACTTTTCCAGCTTGTCGAGGGTGTGCGTAAGCCGCACCGTTTCCTTCTTTGGCAGCCGCGCCAGGTATCCCGTGTCCCGCTGTTCCTGCAGACGCTTCATGTGGTCGATGCGACCCTTGATGGTCTGGAAGTTGGTCAGCGTGCCGCCCAGCCAGCGCTGGTTCACGTACCACTGGTCGGTGCGCTCGGCTTCGGAAGCGATCACATCCTGGGCCTGCTTCTTGGTACCGACGAACAGGACCTTGCCGCCGTTGGCAGCCAGTTCCACCATCGCGCGATATGCGTCGGTGATCAGCCCCATCGTCTGCTGCAGGTCGATGATGTGAATCCCGTTGCGCTGCGTAAATATGTAGCGGCGCATGCGCGGGTTCCACCGCCTGGTCTGGTGACCAAAGTGGACGCCGGCTTCCAGCAGGGACTTCATCGTGATCGGTTCGAGAGCGGGAGCCGCGTTCATCGCACTTTCCGCCGGGCGTTCCGGGGCTTGTACCATAAGCTGTTTGCCTCTCTCCTAGTCTGGCGCGAGATCGGGCGTGAGTATAGCACAAGCAAAATAAGAGCGGCAATCTGAAGCGCGGTCGTCTGGAGCCGATACTCAAACCAACGCAGGGAGGCGTCACGCCTGCAGAAGATTTTCCTTGCCTCGGCGTGGCGCGATATGTACACTCGCGCTCAATCTCGAACGTGCGCGCTCGAACGTGCGCGAGGTGTGGCCCATGCCGATTTCCGACGAAACCATGAAGCGAATTATCGCCGAATACGGCGGGTTCGAGTTGTCCGACGCCGAATTGGCGCTGGTAAAACCCGAGCTGGAATACTACCTGACCGAGCTGCAGAACCTGCGCGACCTTGACCTCTCCGACGTCATGTCCGCGCGCCTGCTGAGGCCAGCCGATGGAGGACAAGCCGATGCCTGATTCCGACTTGCTCAAGTTGACCATCTCCGAAGTCGCCCCGCTAATCCAGTCCCGGGAGGTCTCTCCGGTTGACCTCACGGAGGCGGCTCTGGCCGAAGCCGAGCGCCGCCAACCCACGCTCAATTCCTTCATCTACATCATGCGGGAACAGGCCCTCGCCCAGGCCGAACAGGCGGAGGAAGCCCTGTCCCGTGGCGAGTACCTCGGCCCTCTCCACGGCATCCCCATCGGTATCAAGGACAACATCGCCACCGGCGGCATCACCACCACGGTGGGAACCAAGGTGTTGCGGGACAACGTCCCAGACGAGGACGCCGAGGTAGTCCGCCGATGCAAGGCCGCCGGCGCCATCATCATCGGCAAGGAAAACCTGGAGGAGTTCGCCGCCGGCGCAACCTCCAACAACCCCCACTACGGCGCGGTGCATAACCCCTGGAACGTCGACCACATCCCCGGCGGTTCCAGCGGCGGCGGCGGCGCAAACGTCGCTGCCGGCGTCACCTTCGCGTCCCTGGGCACCGACCTGGGCGGATCCGTGCGTCTGCCCGGCGCCTTCTGCGGCGTCGTCGGGCTCAAGCAGACCTTCGGCCGGGTCAGCCAGCGCGGGCTGCTGGTCACCAGCTTCAACGGCGACCATATCGGCCCGATGACCCGCTCCGTGCGCGACAGCGCCCTGGTCCTGCGGGCCATCGCCGGATACGACCCTCTGGATCCCAGCACGGTTCCGGTACCGGTTGACGACTACGCGCTCATCATGGAGCGCGGGATCAGCGGGTTGACCATGGGCATTCCGTCGAACTACTACTACGATCACCTTGACCCTGAGGTGGAGGAAGCGGTTCGCCGCGCCATCGCCGCCCTGGAGGAACTGGGCGTTGAGACCCGAGAGGTCAGCGTCCCCAGCATGCAATATGCCGGGGCGCTGCGTTTCTCCAGCATGGCCGACAGCGTGGTCACCCACGAGCCATACATCGAGGCCAGCCGCGAGGACTACGGTCCCGACACCCTGTACCGCACCCTGGCCGGCCAGTTTGTGCTGGGCCGTGATTACTCCAAGGCGATGAAAGTCCAACGCATCATCAAGGAGGAACACGCCCGCGTCCTGCAGGACGTGGACTTCCTGATCACCCCGACCACACCGCTGCCGGCTCCGCGCATCGACGCCGACACGCTGGACGTGGAGGGTGGCCGCCAGAAGGTGCGCGGTCCCGGCTCCGGTCACGTTTCGCGCAACACCAGCCCCATGAACGCCACGGGCTTCCCGGCGATAACCGTGCCCTGCGGATTCAGCGAACTGGGACTTCCCATCGGGCTACAATTCATCGGCCGTCCGTGGGAGGAGGGCAACCTGTTCCGCATCGCCCACGTCTACGAAGGCGTCTCACCCAGTCGGGGAATCTCGCCCAACCTGGAGTAACCCCAACTGCGCTGAACCGTCGTCGTAAAGGAGCAATCCCATGGAATACCGACGCTTCGGCCCAACCGATATGACCGTTTCGGCCCTCGGTTTCGGCTGCTGGGAGATGGGTGGCACCTACGGCGACGTGTCCGGGAGTGAACTCGACGCGGCGGTCAACCGCGCCATCGACCTGGGCATCAACTGCTTCGACACGGCGCCGGCCTACGGGCGGGGCGAATCGGAGGTCGTCCTCGGCAAGGCTCTGGGCAGCCGCCGCAAGGACGTCATCGTCGTTACCAAGTGCGGCGTGGGCTACGCCGACCGGCCCAAGGGACGGGACAGCCGCATGGTGTCCGTCTTCTCCTCCGTGGAGCAGAGCCTGCAGAACCTGGGCACCGACTACATTGATGTCCTGCTGATTCACTGGCCGGACGTCAACACTCCCTTCGACGAGACCATGCACGCGCTGGACAGTCTGGTCAACCAGGGCAAGGTGCGGGCCGTGGGCGTATCGAACTTCACCCTCGACCAGATCCGGGAGTGTGAATCCGTTCGCAGCGTGGACGTCGTCCAGTATGGCCTCAACATGTTCGACCGACGCATGGAGCAGGAAATCTTCCCCTACTGCCTGCAGCAGGGCACCGGCGTCATGGTGTACGGGCCGCTGGCATTCGGGCTTTTGACCGGCGCCATGTCGGCGGACACCACCTTCGGCAACAACGACTGGCGCGCCACCGGCGGCCGGCCCGGCTGGAACATCGGCGTGTTCGCCGAGGAGCATTTCCAGCGCAATCTGCGCGTCGTGGAAGACCTGAAACCCATCGCCGAGGCACGAGGCAAAACGATGCCCCACCTCGCCCTGCGCTGGGTGCTCTCCAACCCCGCCGTGTCCGTGGCACTGGTCGGCACCCGCACCGTGCGGGAGGTTGAGGACAACGTCGCCGCGCTGGAGTGGGCTCTGTCCGGCGCGGACATGGAGCGGATCGACGCCATCTTCGCCCGCTACGGCGTCGACACCCGCCCCGACATAGTGATCGACCCGGACGAATAGGTCCGGGTCGATAGTTTTCTCCGTGACGGGGGAACGGTTACGCCAAGACTTTACCCGGCCGCAACCCAGTCGGCCACGCGCTCGCCCACCATGATGACGGTGGGGTGGATGCCACCGGAGCGGGGCACCCGCGGCATCACCGACGCGTCAACAACCCACAGGCCATCAACGCCGCGCACCCGGCAATACTGGTCAGTTACGGCCATGGCGTCGGCGTCCGGCCCCATCCGGCAGGTGCCGGAAACGTGCCGGGCCGTGCCCACCGTCTCCCGCGCATAACGGTCCAGGGCGTCGTCATTGTTCAGGATGTCATCCGGCGGATTTATCCGGAAGTCGTACACGTCGCTGAAGGCTTCCGATTCCAACATCCGTGCGCCAAATCGGATGCCTTCTCGAATCCGCTTGGCGTCATTGGGATGCCGCAGGTACTGGTAGTTGAACTCCGGTTGCACGTCGGGGTCGGATGACTGCAACTTCACAAACCCCGATCCATCGGGCAGCCCCAGCGTGCACGAAATCCGCGCCGCGCGTTCCGGCGGGACGTCCCCGGTGTTGTAACGGGTCCGCACGCCGGCGACCTTTTCTTCACGCTCGTCCACAACCGTGCTGCTGCGGAGGACCATGTCGTTGGTGTAGCCCGCCCCGCCGGAGTAGTGCAGGCCAAAGTGCGGCGCGTCCAGGTCGCCCGTCAGCGTCTTGCCATCCTTCACTTTATAGGTGATATGGACGCTCAGGTGGTTCCACAATCCCTGGCCGACGCCCGGGCTGTCGTGGATGATGGGGATGCCAAATTGCTGCAGGTGTTCCCGAGGGCCGACGCCGGACAGCATCAGCAACTGGGGTGAGCGGATCGCCCCGCTGCTCAGCACTACCCGTTCGGCCTCCACAGTGAAGATCTCGCCCCCGCTCGACGCCTCGACGCCGACGGCTTTGTTGCCCTCGAACAGGACCCGGCGCACGTACACGTTGCCCCGCACCGTCAGGTTCAGCCGATGCCGCATGGGGTTGAGGTGCGTCATCGCCGCGCTCATGCGGATGCCACCCAGGTTGTTGGTCGGCGACACGCCGACGCCGGTGGGATTGGGTCCGTTGGTATCCTCCACGGCGGGGTAGCCCTCGGCCAGGCAGGCATCGTAGAACGCCTTCTGGATGTCCGCCCACGTTCCGGTTATCCGACGGCGTACCGGCATCGGGCCGTCCGAGCCGTGGTAGTCGTCCTGGATGTCCATGTCGTTTTCCATCTTGCGATAGAAAGGCAGCACCTTGTCGTAGGACCACTCATCGTTGCCCCGGGCGGCCCAGTCGTCGAAGTCCTCAGGGAAACCGCGCTGCATCGCCTGGCCGTTGATGGACGACCCGCCGCCGATCACCTTGCCCTGGGCCACGTGGATCTCGCCCTGCTCCTCGGTAATGGTGCCCCGCAGCGCCCAGTTGTGGATGGAGTCCTGGGCCTCGGCATACCGCGTGCCGCCAAACTTCACATCGTCCGGCAGGACGGCGGGATCCGGATAATCGTTGCCGGCCTCCAGCAGCAGCACCGAGGTGTTCGCGTCCTCCGCCAATCGGCTTGCCAGCGTGGAGCCGGCCGCGCCGCCTCCAACCACGATAACGTCGTACTTCATGCGTCCTCCTGGGGCTATCATTTCCCCGTGTTGAATTGATAGTTTAGACTGGGATTATATCGGAAAACCGCACGCGCCAATCGCGCCCGTCACCGAGCACTCACCAAGGGGAGCATCATGTCAGAGCCGACACCGGACCAAAATCTCCACCTCCCCAGCCTGGTCATCAAAAACTTCCGCGGCATCGATGAGCTGACCATTCCGCGCCTGGGCCGCGTGACGCTGCTCGCCGGCAAAAACGGCGTGGGCAAAACGACGGTGCTGGATGCGGTGCGGATTTGGGCTGACCGCGGGCTGACAGACGTATTTGACATGGTATTGGTTGATCGGGGTGATTCGTTTGCGACAATCGAAGACGGTCGCACTATGATCATACCTGACCGGATCGGACTTTTTACTAACAGGGAAAGAGACAAGGACCTCGTCATTTTGGTCGGCCCACGTGACGACCCAAGCACTACACTGCAAATCAGGCAAATTCCTGGACCATCGCTTCCAAATTACACTGGTTCGCTCCCAGCACATTACAAGGGCCGGATCGAGTTGGAAAGGCAATTTGGCGCGTACGATGCAGTGGCTTTGGTGACAGTACGGCTATCGCGTTCTTTGCCGGAAATTGTCGTCTGCAACACCCTAGGTCCCAATGGCCCGACGGATGACATGGTCGGAAAATATCTGAACGAACTGGCACTCACTTCATATGAGGACCGAGCTGTAGAAGCACTGAATCTAGCTGCTAATACCCAAGTGGAGCGCGTCGCGCTGATAGATCCAGAAGAGGGCATCCCTTCGACCGACAGACGGCGGCTAATGGCGAAGGTTCAAGGCAAAGAGTATCGAGTTCCTTTGCGCACCCTCGGTGACGGCGCGATGAGGTCGTTTGCCGTTGCATTGTCTTTAGCCAAAAGTACCGACGGCTTCCTCCTCATTGACGAAGCCGAAAACGGCATCCATCACTCCATCCAAGCCAAGTTCTGGAACATGGTGTTGCAAACCGCCCAGCGCAACAATGTGCAGGTCATCGCCACCACCCACAGCTGGGATTGCGTAGTGGGTTTCGCCGAGGCGGCCAACGAGCTGGAGGACGTGGAGGGTCTGCTGGTCCGCATCGAGCGCGTGCCGGTCGGTCTTCGGGCGATCACTTACGATGAGGCGAGGCTTGCCACTGTGTCCCGCAGCAACATCGAGGTACGTTAGTCGATGATCAACCTCGATCCCAGACCGTCAGACCCCCTACTCCTGGTCGAAGGACCCAACGACAAGCACGTGATCAGACACCTGTCGGAGCGCTGTGATCCTACGCTCAATTTCGCCATACAGGATTATGAGGGCATCGAAGGTGTCATTGAGCACATCAGTGGCCACATCGACGAACCCGGTCGTCCCGCGGTCGGCATAATGGTCGATGCCGACAACATCCCATTACAAAATTGGAACCGCGTATGCGGTCAAATACGTAGCGCGCAACATCCGGTATCTCCCATTCCCGTACAACCAGACCCGGCCGGTACCGTAATCCCGGAGGACCCTGCCTCAGGGAGCCCTCGTGTTGGCATTTGGGTCATGCCCGACAACGCTTCAATTGGAGAGTTGGAGGGCTTCGTAGCTGACATGATTGCTGCGGATGACCGGGTCTGGCCATTGGCGCGCCGATATGTAAACCAGATACCATTCGTGGAACGTAGGTTCGCCGACACCAAAACCCTCCGCGCCCAAATCCACGCCTGGCTCGCCACTCGCGAAGACCCGCGACAAATGGGCCTTGCAATTCGAACTCGAGATCTCGAGATCAACAGCCCCCTCTGCCAACGCTTCCTCGCCTGGCTCAACCGCCTCTTCGGCTGAACGCCGTCATCGCGCGGCGGCATAGCCACGGGGCGCCGGCGCCCCGTGTGTTATCATCCCGCAATTGTTCGTCCTTCTCCCGCCGGCGCGTCCGGAGGTCTCCAATGCTGTATCAACGCTACCGCTATTCCCAGTGGGATGGCACCCAGCAGATTTTCGACGTCGACGCCAGCGAGGTGATGGACGCCCTTTCGGATGATCTGCTGCAGCACGGTGACCTGGCCCGAGCCCTGCGCGACCTCTTCCGCAACGGCATGCAGAACCGCGACGGTTCCGAAATGCCCAACCTGCGTCAACTCATGGAGCAGCTCAAGCAGCAGCGGCGCGAGCAGATGCAGCAGAGTAACCTCGACTCCGTGGTAGATGACCTGAAGGAGCGGATGGACGAAATCCTCCGCACCGAGCGGGAGGGCATCCAGCGTCGCCTGGACGATGCCGCCGACCAGCCGGAGCCAGCCGACATGGATGGCAAGGAGCAGCAGCGGGCCCTGAACCGCATGCTGCAGGACCGCGCCCAACGCAACCTCGATAAGCTGGATGAACTCCCAGACAGCCTGGGTGGGCAGATCCAGGAGTTGATGGAGTACGACTTCATGGACCCGGACGCCCAGCAGATGTTCCAGGAGCTGCTGGACATGCTCAAGGGCCAGATGGCCCAGAACATATCCCAGCAGATGCAGGACCAGATGCAGAATATGTCGCCGGAGCAGATGGAGGCCATGCGTCAGATGATGCAGGACCTCAACCAGATGCTGCGCGATCGAATGGAGGGCCGCGACCCCAACTTCGAAGGCTTCATGCAGAAATGGGGCCCGATGTTCGGCGACGACCCGCCCCAGAGTCTCGATGAGCTCATGGAGCGCATCCAGCAGCAGATGGCGCAGATGCAGTCGCTGATGGACAGCCTGTCTCCCGACATGCGTCGCGAGCTGGAAGACGCCATGCAGTCCGCCATGGACCCGCGCCTCATGGACGAGATGTCCGAGTTCGCCAGCCTGATGCAGTCGCTGATGCCCCCGGATGAACTGGCCCGCCAGTACCCCTTCCTCGGCGACGACAGCATGACACTGGAGCAGGCCATGGAAGCCATGCGCCAGATGCAGGACCTCGACCAGTTGGAACAGTCCCTCCAGCAGGCCATGCGCACCGGCAACCTCGACGACGTCGACCCGGAGAAGCTGGCGGAACTGTTGGGTGAAGAGGCCCGCCGAGCGTGGGAAGAGCTGGACCGCCTGCGCCAACTGCTGAAGGACGCTGGCTACATCACCGACGACGATAACATGAACCTGACCGCCCGTGGCATCCGCCGCATCGGCCAGAAGGCCATGCGCGAGGTGTTTCAGCACCTCAAGAAGGACCGCCTCGGCAACCACGATTTGGACACCCGGGGCGCCGGCGGTGACCTGCTGGGCGACACCAAGACCTACGAGTTCGGCGATCCGTTGCAGTTGGACCTCCAGACCACGGTGAAAAACGCCATCGTTCGCGGCGGGCCGCAGGTGCCGGTCAAATTGCGCCCTGACGACTTCGAGGTCTACCGCACCGAGCACATGACGCGGTCCGCCACCATCGTCCTGTTGGACCAGAGCAGGTCCATGGGACTGTTCAACAACTGGGCCGCCGCCAAGAAAGTGACCCTCGCCCTGTTCGCCCTCATCCGCCAGCAGTATCCCCGGGACACCCTCCATGTTGTCGGGTTCTCGGACTACGCCCGCGAGTTGGAGGAAGAGGACCTGGCCGGCCTGACCTGGAACAACTGGGTGTCCGGCACGAACCTGCACCACGCCCTGATGCTGTCCCGCAAGCTCCTCTCCCGCGAACAGGGAGGCACCCGCCAGATCCTGGTCATCACCGACGGTGAGCCCACCGCGCACCTGGAGGGTGAGCAGGCCTACTTCTCCTATCCGCCCAGCTACCGCACCGAACTGGAAACCCTGAAAGAGGTGCGCCGCTGCACGCAGGAAGGCATCGTCATCAACACGTTCATGCTGGAGAACAGCTACCAGTTGGTGAACTTCGTCGACCGTATGACCCGCATCAATCGCGGCCGGGCCTTCTACAGCAGCAGCGAAAACCTGGGCGAGTACGTGTTGGTCGACTACATCACCAACCGGCGCAAACGGGTTTCCGGCTAATCACAGCGCTTTCGTACCCGCGCCTGCGGTTGCGGCTGTAGAGGCACGTTTGCTAAAATGGACACCCACTCACGCGAAAGCGCCAGTGGTCCAGTGGGGCTGTAGCTCATTTGGGAGAGCGCTTCAATGGCATTGAAGAGGTAGCGGGTTCGATTCCCGCCAGCTCCACCACTCCCCCTCAACTAACCCCGAAAAACGGCGCTTCGTGCTCAAATCATGCACGAAGCGCCGTTTTCTGTTCCGCCCGCCCCCTGCCCACGCCTTCAGGCGTCCAGGGGTCAGGCTGGCTATCCTGCCGGAGGTCCCCAGGTCACTCCAAATTCGGCCCTCGATACCAACTCGCCCGTCAGGGTCTCTGCCGTCTGCCCCGCCAGCCATACTCCCGGCGGCGCCAGGGCCTCCGGCTGGACCATGGGAATGTGAGACGTTCCCGGCCAATCTCCGCGGCGGTTCATCCAGGTATCCACCCGGCCGGGCTCAAAGACGTTCACCGCGATGTTGTGCGGCCGGACCTCTTCGGCCAGGCTGAAAAACATCCGCTCCAGGGCGGCCTTGCTCATCGAGTAGCCGACCCGCCCCTCGCGGTATGCCCTGGCCGAGCCCGAGGTGACACAGTAAATCGAGCCCCCCTCGCCCCGAGCAATCATGGAAGGCAGCGCGTACTTGCAGAGCAGCAGCGGACCTCGTACGTTCACCGCCAGGCACTGGTCAATCAACTCAACGTCCAGGTCGACCACCGGCGACTCGCAGTCCATTCCCGCATTGCACACCAGAACGTCAATACGGCCAAAATGGTCCAGCGTGGCGGTCACCAGGTTCTGAATGTCCTCGACATGCACTACGTCGCAGCGAACCGCGATCGCCGAGCCCCCACCGGCGTTGATCTGCGCCGCCGTGTCGCGGATGTCGCCCGACCCATACTTCTCGTACTGGGTACCAGCCGACCTGTCCTCGTCGGTGCGAGATGCTACAACCACACTCGCCCCCGCCTCACCCAACCCCAGGCAGATGGCGCGCCCTATGCCGCGGCTGCCACCGGTCACAATCGCTACTTTTCCGTCAAGTCTCATTTCATTCCGCCTGTCACAAAACCACGTAAGCTCAAATCGCGGCGAGCATATATCGTCGATCTGGCGCTCGCAAGTCGCGCATCCCGCATTTTCTCACCTGCCCGCACGGATGAAGTCAGCCACTCTTTCCGCAACCATTATCACCGCCGGATTGATCGGAGCACGCACCAGGTCGGGCATGATCGATGCGTCGACAATGCGCAGTCCTTCGATGCCATGAACCTTCCCATACTGGTCGACCACGGCCCATGGATCGCCGGAGGGCCCCATCCTGCACGTACACGATATGTGCGAGTAGGTCGTCGCTTCCCGCAGCAGCCACTGGTCCAGGGCGTCGTCGCTCTCCAGGTCGCCGTCCTCAGGTTCAATGCGTCTGCCCAACATGGGAGCAAGTTCGTGCCGGTCCGCCAATTCCAAAGCCAGCCGAATGCCCGCCCGCAGCCGCTCCCGGTCGAAAGCCTCCGCAAGGTAGTTGTATCGCATCGATGGCTGGACCCGGTGGTCGGTCGAGGTCAGCGTCAACTCACCCTTGCTTTCCGGCAAGAGCAGGGCCACCATCATTTCAAAATACCGCACTGCGGAGTCCTGCCCAACCACCGGTGGCTCCTGCGCCTGCGCCCCCACCGGGGAAGTCCTGGCCCGAGGCGCCGCCGGCCCGGCGAGGTTGATGCCCAGATCGTTCCTCAGATGGGAGCCCGGAGCGGTCAGTCGCAATGCCGCGCTGCCTGCCCCACGATTGGAAGGAGCGGTAAATCCGTCGCCCACCTCCCACGTGACATAGACCTTCGGATGGTCTTTCAGATTGCGCCCCACGCCGGGCAGGTCGTGAACCACCGGGATACCCAGGCTCCGCAACTGCGCGGCCGGCCCGACTCCGGAGAGCAGCATCAAGTGCGGCGAGCCCACCGCGCCGGCGCTGAGGATGATCTGCTCGGCTTCAACGGCAAACGTCTCGCCGCTGCTCTCCACCAGCAGACCAGTGGCCCGGTTCCCCTCGAATTGGATCCGCTGGACCTGGCAATTGGGACGCACCGTCAGGTTCAGACGATGGCGGGCCTGGCTCAAATATCCCAGCGCTGTGCTGAACCTCACCCCGTTGTGGTTGTTGGTCACGCTCGGCCCGACGCCGTTGGAGTCCGGATGGTTGTGGTCGTCGGCCTCCTCGAACCCGCTGGCGCGACAGGCACTGAAGAAAGCCCTTTGCGCCGCGTCCCACGCCTCCGGATTGGAATGGTGGACGAACATGGGCCCTTCGGCGCCGTGATAGTCGCCGTGTTGGTCAACGTCCGTTTCCGATTTGCGAAAGAAGGTCAGTACCCTTTCGTAACTCCACTCATCATTACCCCGGGCGGCCCAGGCGTCGAAATCCTCGGGAACCCCCCGGTAGAAAGCCGAGGAGTTGATGGCGCTGGACCCGCCGGTGACTTTGCCCCGGGGCACCAGCATCGGCGGCGCCAGGTCGGTTGCAGTCGCTGTGAATTGCCAGTTGTGCGGGTCGGTGGTGAGCCAGTCCGGGTGGCCGGCGGCAGTTCGCACCGCCGGCGGTACCGGCGCGGCCGCAAATCCGTACTTCAGCTCGTCGGGCAGCAGTTCGAAATCCGGATAGTCCGGCCCCGCTTCCAACAGCAGCACCGAACGCTCCGCATCTTCCGATAGTCTCGCCGCCAGCGCCGAGCCGGCAGACCCGGCTCCCACAATCACCACATCGTATTTCATGGTTTCCCTCGGGTTGAATTCACTCGATTAAACATCAAAGGGGTCAGATTGGTTATGGACACCGACGCCCAGCAATTGCGTGGCTTAACGAAGTGGTTGGCGCCGGTGGTCGCAGACATTCGCTTCCCAGATGTTCTCGGTCAGGGTCGCATCGTGGTCGTCCGTCACGAAAATCCCGCACTCCCGGGATGCCAAAATCTGATTGCCCGAGATCGTGTATCGACGCCGGTGGTTGCCCGCGTTTGCCGACGCTTGACGTGCCGGGTCGCTCCAGAGCCGGATGCCGTTGCGATTGCCTTCGATGCGGTTGTCCTCGATGGCATTGCCCTGCCCGTGTTCAATGGCAATGCCATCGAAACGGTTGGCTCGTATTTCGTTCCCCCGGACCGTCGAGTTGGTCGAATAGCCCAGCCAGAACCCATAGTTTGAATAGTTGGCGACGTTGCCCTCAAAGACGTTGCCCGAGCAAAACACCGCTTCAACGGCATTGTTGGGCGAATAACTGGCGTCATTGTGCGCTATGAAATTGTCATTGGAAGGTTCACCGTGGTGCCCCCGGATGAAAAACCCGTCGCCGCTATACCGCAGGCTGTTGCCGGTTATCCGGTTGTGGTTCGAGCCGTCCTCCAGCAATATGCCCGCAGAGTCTGCGGTATCGCACCAGAAACGGTCGGTGTAGCGGATGCAGTGCTCGGCCTGATTGTCCAGCACCTGGTTGTGGCTGGACTTCAGCAGGTAAATGCCCACGTTACCGCAGTGGGAAGCGCGGTTCCCTGAGATCACGTTGTGTTCCGACCGCACCAGGTTGATGCCGTTGAAGTTGTTGCCGGTCTGATTGTTCTCGATGACGCTGTTCCGTACCCCGCGAAGATAGATGCCGCCGCCGAACCCCTCCTCCACAGGCGTCTCGACATCGGGCAGCCAGCCGGCGTCCACGGGGTTCGCGTTGTCCGACACCACGCAGCCCCGGATGCTGAGGTTGCTCACGTTCTCCGCGCGCATCCCGTAGTGAAACCCGATCACGATGCCGTTGGCGATCGTTACGTCCCGGCAGTCGTGGACCCAAATCCCGACGCCGCCCTTCCGTTCACCATCCAGCACCACGCCGGAAAGATCCAGAGTCACCCCGTCGGTGCAGATTTCAATGACCGTTCCGGTCGAGGCCGGCGTAGCAAGTCCCGGGTGCTGGGACGGTTCGAAAGTGTCCCGGGTGTACCTGTCCGGGACCAGGCGGACGCAGGTCATAGGAGTTTTGTCGGGCCTCCCGCCATACGTCGACCTGCGTGCGGGTGCAAAAATCCGTCAGCGGGCTCAGTTCAGGCTCGGCCCGCCGCCGGATCCGCCGGAGATGAACCCCGGGTGGTCGTCCAAGTCCGAGGCGTCGTCCTGGTGCTTGCCCCGCAGAACGCAGTGCCCACAGACCTTGCACACCGGATGGCGGTTGGCAAACTTGGGATGAGGGATGTTGCACGTCGGACTCTCGGGACTCTCGCACCTGGGACACCCGTCACAACTGCGATGACCGGTGCCCTGGCCGGTCTGAGTTCGTGGCTCCAGTACTGTGACCATGTTCGACGCCTTCCCCTCGGTTTGTGGACACGGTGGCCGCCGCACCGGGATCAACGCCCGGTGCGGCTGGCTTTTGGCCTATCGACTGCTGCAAGGCACGATATCAGTTCCAGATCGCTGCCACGCGATACGCCAGCTGGGTGTTTGACTCCCGCACGTCAACGATCTCGGCCGGAACGTCGCCCAGGATCCCCAACGCGATGATCCAGTTCAGGATCTCATGGTCTCCAGAGTCCTGGATCTCCTCGGGGGTCAGTTCCGCCAGCTTGCTCCCGTCGCCGGACCGCACCATTTCCAGATAGCGGCGGTCGGTCTCGACGTCAATCTCTCGGCACTGGAATTTGTGGGCCAGGAAACTGTGCGACCAACTGGACGATGCCACCACGGCGACCCGCTCGTCCCGGGTGTCCAGGAACCGCCGGATCCCCTGCCCCAGTTGGTAGCAGCGCTTGGGAGTCGGACGCGGCGGATAGTCGGGGCCAGCCTCTTCGCCATAGCAGTTGACAAACAGGGGCAGCAGCGGGAACTTGCCCTCCGGGTCCAGAAACACCAGCGGGTTGATGATGGCGTGGGCCAGTCCCCAATCCCAGCCCTTGAGGGCGCTGGAAGAGGCCATGTCGAACCCGTCCCGGATCAGGAAGTTGCGCAGGTCGCGCGAAAACTCCTTGGGACACTGGAAGGTGAACTTCGTTTCGGGCTCGGCGTCCCACAGGTTGGTGCGGGCCGCGCCGCGCTGGAAGGGATACCCGTCGACTTCAGCGCCGGTGTACAGGCAGAAGGGAGGCAGGTTGTCCTGCAGGAAGTTCTCCGCCTGGTCGTCGCCGATCACCAACAGGACGTCCGGCTCCCACTCGTGGAGGCGGTCGCGCATGACCTTGAAGGAATCGATGATCTTCTGCTGGTCGCTGATGTCACGGCTCAGTCCGTTATCGTCTCCCAGCTCTTTAACCAGTTGGGCGGGAATCTCGTAGCCGGGCACTCGGGCGAATACGCGCTCCCGACCCGTGGCCCATACCTCGGGCGGCGTCAGGATGATGGGGCCGTGAGAACAGCCCAGACCCAGTAGTTCAGCCATTTTTGTCCTCCTAACGAGCCGGAACCCTCGCACGATTTGGTGAATTTCCGCGATTGTAGGGACACGCGCGGAGGACTGTCAATTTGGACCGGACCAACTTGGCGCACGACGTCGTGCGTCTGCTAGGCAAAATTCCGGAGGTCAGTCCACGGCTCGACGAATACCGGGTTTCACCAGTGGGAGTTGTCTGTTCCGGGTTGGATTTGCCCTTCTCAAGCGTCCTGGCCGGTTGTCGTCGCGATGGGCGGTCGCCTCTGCAACGTTAGAGTTACGATGGAGCCCATCCCGGCAGTCGATTCCAGGACCACGTTGCCGCCGTGTACGCGGGCCACCTCGGCCGCCTGGCACAGTCCCAGCCCGGCGCCCTGGTTGTCGCCCATCTTTGTGGTGAAGAACGGCGTCAGGGCCCTCTCCAACACCTCCGGCGTCATGCCGAATCCCTCATCCCTGATGGTAATGCAGCCCTCTTCCTCGTCGGCGTCGACTGACACGGTGATATGGGCGTCTGACTTGCCGGTTCTCTCCACGGCTTCGCAGGCATTCTGGACCAGGTTCATCACTGCCAGGGCCATGCCTTCAGGCAGGGCGAGGCAGTGCGGGTCAGACGGGTCCTCCCGTACTTCGACCACGGGCTGCCTGCCGCCATTAACCGCAATGTAGGCGTCCAGAGCGGCTCGCACCGACTGCCGCACCAGCAAGTTCAGCCCGACTTCCTGCCAGGCTCCGCTGCTGGTTCCCAGGCTGAGCATGCCCTGAAGGACGCGGTCGGCGCGGCCGAGATTCCGACGGATGTGGTCCATGTTGGCGCGGAGTTCGTTGCTGATCTCCTCGATTTCCTCGTCGTCCCGGTTATCGCGATTGAGAGTCTCCATCAGTTCATCCAGCAGTTCGGCGGAGCCATCGCAAAAGTTGGAAACGAAGTTCAGTGGATTTCTGATCTCATGAGCCACGCCCGTGGCCAGGTCGATCATCTCGCCCAGTTTCTGCTGGGCCACGATCTGGTCCTGCGCCTCCTGGAGCTTGGACAAGGCCAGGTCCAGTTCCTGGTTCCGGGTTTCCAGGACGGCGTTGGCGGCGGCCAGCTCGTCGCCGAGCTTCTCCACCAGTTGCAGCCGGACGACCTCGATGGAACGCAGCCGCAGCGTTTCAAGCGCCTGGCACGCCTTGGACACTTCGTCGTTGCCGCGGGGCTCGATGCTATGCTCGTAGTCCCCCATGCCGAGTCGCCTGATCCAGGCCTCGACCGCTATTGTCCGGATGCCCACCGTCACCACCAGTACCGTCTTCACAATGACTATGGTCCAAGACAAAGCCGACAGGGCGATCAGCGCCGCATTTCCCCACAGGACCGAGGTGACGAGCAGGGCTAGCAGCAGGACGTGCGTCACCACGATCAGGAGAAAATGCTGAATCGAGTAACGCCGGGGGCTGAAGCGCGACATCCCGAAGGGGTCGTTACCCTCAATCAGCTGGTCGGGCGCGGTTTGTAAGTTGGCCATCCGTCGCTCCCTATGGTGTTGCCCCCTATGGTTCGGGACGGGCCGATGGGTGACAGTTCAGACTTGATAATTTTCGTTGCCGACCGGAGCGCGAACCCTTGCGGCCGGCGTGCAACGTTAGTTTGATTGTTCAGGAATCAGGCCGGCCGCGACCAGCGCGTCGCGCAGGGCATCGCCCGAGATGGCGTGCCGGGCCGTCCATCCGGTGTCCGGCTGACCCGCAGTTCCGCGAGCCCACACGATGAGGACGCCGGCCTCCTCGTCCATGCTTTTCGGAATCGTGGAGTGCTCAATTTGGGATCTGGACACCATGGCCCATTCCTCGGTGGAAAACATGAGCCGATTGTTGCTGGTGGGCGCCGGTTCGGGCATTGAGTGTCTCCTGAATGGGATCTGGCTCAGGGCCATCGTCAGGTTTGGTCGCCGTCGTCTTCGCGTTCCGACACCTGCTGCGCCAGTTGTTGAATGGTCTCGATGAACGTCCGGTCGCGGTCCCGCGACTCGGGAAACTCTTCTCCCAGTGGCGTGCCGCCTATGAAACGGTACATTTCCGCCACGCCCTCAAACAGGTGCGGCGTCATCCCCAGCTCGGCGAAAGTGTCGCGGATTTCCTCCATCTCGCTGACCCAGCGGCGCGACCGCGGCGGCACGGTGGGAATGGTGCGTTCCATGCGCTGCAACACCGCCTGCTGGCCCGAAGCGAACTCTGCCAGCAGCGGTTCGGTCAGCCCCATCATCTCGGCGGCCATCAGCAACTGGGTATATAGCGCCCACGAACCCTTGGTCATGGCCGCGTAGCACATCTTTATGCCGGAAGCCTGACCCACCTCGCCGTCCAGCTTCAGCACTGTCAGGCCACAGTCGTTCAACTGCTCGAACTGCGCGGCGTACTGCCCGGAGGCGTAGAAATGGGGGCTGTAGCCCGGCCGCGGCGGACCGCCGATTATCGACACGTCCACGAACCGCCCGCCGGCGTCAGAGATCAACGACTCCAGGGTCCGCACGAGCTGAGGAGACACGGCGTTGCACTCCGCGAACAGGGTGTCTGCGCCCGTGGCTATCAGCGCGTCGGCGACCTGTTGGCATACGCCGGGCACCGCTGCTGACACGGTCATGGACATTATCAGGTCCGACCGCTGGACCAACTCCTCCATCGTCGCAACGTCGCGTATGCCAGCCTTCTGGGACAGGGCGCGCGTCCGTTCGCTGCGGCCGTCCAGGCAGGTGATGACGTCCAATTCGTTATCCCGGAGACGCTGACCAACGGCATGTCCCATGTCGCCGGGGCTCAATATAGCGACTGTGCTGATATCCATTAACGCAATCTCTCAACCAAAGTATGTAGCGGAAAAACTATAGCACAGATGTATCGCCCAGCCTCCTCGGACCGGTTGCGAACGAACCGTGAGACGGGGATACTGGGGCCGGAAAGCAAGACTTCACCATACGCCGGCAACGGCTGGAGCTGATCATGGCATTCGCGCATCCCGAGTTTCTGGTATCCACCGACTGGCTGGCCGAGCATCTGGCCGATGCCGACGTCCGCGTCTTCGAGACCACCGTGTTCCTGCATAACGTCGAAGGCGGCGGCCGACGCGCCGAGTCGGGCCGGAGCGCGTATGAGACCGGCCACATTCCCGGCTCAGGCTTCCTCGACCTGCAGGTCGACTTCTCCGACAACGACCAGGCCTACCGTTTCATGATGCCCTCGCCGGCAGCCTTCGCGGAGGCCGCCGGTCGCCACGGCATATCGGACACCTCCACGCTGGTTCTGTACGACCGCCTCGGCTCGCAGTGGGCGGCGCGATTCTGGTGGATGTTCCGCTCGATGGGTGGCCGCAACGCGGTGGTGCTGGACGGCGGATTGCGCCGCTGGACCGCCGAGGGTCGGGCCACGTCAACCGATCCGGCGACCTACGGGCCCGCGTCCTTCAGCCCCACCGCAGACCCGGCGCGATTTGCCGACCTGGCCGAGGTCAAGGAGTTTATCGAGTCCGGCACTGGCGGCGGCCGTTGCCTGATCAACGCCCTGGGACGCGATCAGCACAGCGGCGCCGACGGCGGCAGCGGCTACGGGCGCGCCGGCCACATCCCCGGCGCGACCAACGTCCCGTCGGGCGAGTTGACCGACTCGGATACCGGTCTGTTCCGGCCGCCCGACGAACTGGCAGCCCTGTTCGAAGGGGCCGGCGCAGATCGCGCGCAGCGGATCGTCACCTATTGCGGCGGCGGCATCGCCGCGTCCAACGACGCTTTCATCCTGGCCATGTTGGGCTACGAGAACGTCGCCGTGTACGACGCCTCCATGTCGGAGTACGCCGCCGACCCGTCTCTACCGTTGGTCGCCGACTGAGGCAGCCGCATCGTCGCCAAGGAGGTGAGCCATGACCCAGGTCGCCACGCTGAACGATACCCTCGAGTTCGGGCTGTTCGACTGGATCGAATGGGACAAGTCGGCGCCCAGCGAGATCTTCGAAAACCGGCTGCGGATGCTGGAGTACGCCGACCGCAGCGGGTTCTACAGCTACCACCTGGCCGAGCACCACATCACCCCGCTCAGCGTGTCGCCTTCGCCGGCGGTGTTCCTGGCCGCCGCGGCGCAGCGCACGTCGCGCCTGCGCCTGGGGCCACTGGTGTTCCTGCTGCCATTCTACAACCCCATCCGCCTCTACCACGAGATCTGCATGCTGGACAACCTCAGCAACGGACGCCTGGACCTGGGCGTCGGCCGCGGCGTTTCGCCCGTCGAGGCCGAGGAGTTTGGCGTCGACTTGGGCATCAGCTGGGAGATGTTCAACGAGCAGATGGACATGTTCACCAGCGGCTTCACCACTGGGGTACTGAATTACCAGGGCAAGCATTACAACTACGAAGATATTGAACTCTGGATAGCGCCCCACCAGAAGCCCTATCCGCCGCTGTGGTACGCCAGCAACAACCTCGAAACGGTGCCGTGGATGGCCCAGCACGGCTTCAACACCTGCACCGTGTTTGCCGACAACGCCGGCGTCAAGGCCCATTACGACCTGTACAAGCAGGTGTGGAATGCCGACCGGATGTCCGACGGGCTCAACAGCCACGTCACCGCTCCCAAGCTGGGGCTGGTGCGCCACATGTACATCGCCGACACTGACGCACAGGCCCGGGCCGAAGCCAGGGCGGCATACGGGACGTGGTTCCACAACATCGACTACCTGTGGGCCAAGAACGGCCTCGACCGCCTGGGCGCCATGCGGGACTTCGATGCGCTGGAAGCCAAGGACGTGATCATCGTCGGCACCCCATCCACAGTGCGTGAGCGCGTCCAGCATGCCATCGACGAAACCGGCATCAACTACTTCTGCCCGATACTAGCGTGGGGCGACCTGACCCCCGAACAAGTCATGCGCTCCATGACGCTGTTCGTCGACGAGGTCATGCCCAACCTGCGGCCCGGCATCCAGTAGCCCCGGCACGCGCGAGACCCGCGCAGGAGACCCGATAATGACCTCGAGCGCACCCTACACACCGGCAACCGCCGCATCCATCAGCAGGACCATCGAGGCCCTGGCTGCTCGCAACGTCGAGGCAATGCTGCTGGAATCTCGCGAGGCGGCGCTGTCCAAGCTCAAGGAACTGGTGCCGGAGGGTTCCGAGGTTTTCGTCAGCACTTCGGAAACGCTGGACACCATCGGCTATACCGAGCACATGCACGGTAACGACCGTTATGTGAACCTGCACGACCAGATGCTGGCCCACACCGACCCGGCGGCACAGCGCGAGTTCCGCCGCAAGACCACCATCGCCGATTATTTCGTGGGCAGCGTCCAGGCCATCGCGGAGACCGGGGAGATCGTGGTCGCCAGCGGTTCCGGCAGCCAGATCGGGGCCTTCGCTTACGGAGCGCGTCGCGTCATCCTTGTTGCCGGCACGCAGAAGATCTGCCCCACCCTGGCCGACGCCGAGTCCCGCACCCGTGGCTTCACCCTGGAACGCCACGACCGCTGGCTGGAGGGCCGGGGCGCGAGACCCACGCCCATCGGCAAGTACCTGGTAATGGAGCACGAGCCCATGGTTGGCCGCATTTCCATGATCCTCATTCCCGAAAGCCTCGGTTGGTAAACGGCTCCAGGACCATACGCCCTGTAAAAGTCAGGGGCGCACCTTGGCGCGCACCTGATAGTCTCCCGATGGTCGCCGACAGGCCAGAAGTCAGTCGAAGAAGATCGGCTCTCCATTCAGCGTCGACCTGTCCTCGAACGGGGTCGGATTGGCAACCGCGGCCCGCACCCAGCACCCGTTGCGAGCATTGCGCAGCACCGCTGCCACGCGTTCCGGTTCATCCGGCGACTCGATCTCGTAGCTCGTTTCCACCTTCGGAGCGCTGGCCTGGATCGTCCCCGCCAGCACCGATCCCTCCAGCCCGAAGTGCACGGCGATGTGGGCCCTGACGCCGGTGATCTCCACGTTCATCATCCGAGAGTACCTCTCGATCTGGGTCATCTCTCAAAACGCGATGGACGAGGCGAAGTAGTGCAGCGGCGCGGGCGCGGTGTGATTGCCGCCGACATTGGGCCCCTCATCGCAATAGATGGTGAACTTCACGTCGCGTCCCACAAAGGCCCGCCGCAACATGTCGCCCATGTCCTCCACGTCGACTTCGGTGACGGTGGCCCGACGGTTCTGGCCGGGCGGAAACGGGTCGTAATTGGGCTCGGGTCTTTCGCTATGTGCGGCCATGGCTCCTCCAGATCTCGAGAATTGCGAAACACTATCACGGAGCATCCCTCGGTACAAACACCCTCCGCAGGCCGCATGAGCCGTTCGAGCGGCGCGGTTAGCCCGCAGCCAATCGCATCCGGTACCGGCATGACTGCCTGGGAGGCCCAGGCAGAGCAACCTGCGGCAATTGCAGGGCATGGGTCGGATCACGTTCAATTCGATGTAAGATGTGCACCATCTGGCCACTGGAAACGAGGTAACCGGAGAAGAAGCAGATTCAGGCGATCGATGTACCTGCCATTGGGCCGCTCGTCGGGAGTAGCGCGTCTCCGCCCGGGCGGGCCGGAATGCCGGATTGATCCAATCCAGAGGCGACCGGACGGTCGACCCGCACACGACACACCGCAAGGAGGAACAGTGATGCCCGAGAAGCAACGCATGACCACCAGGCTCAAGGAACTGTTCGAGCGGCCGGAGATTTTCGTCCTGGCCGGCGGCATGAACGCCATGGGCGCCAAGATGGCCGAGGTGCTGGGATACGAGGCCTTTTACATGTCGGGCGGCAACACCTCGGCGCAGGTCATGGGCCTGACCGAGGGCGGCACCAGCATGCGCGACATGGTGGACAACGCCCGGAAAATCGTCAATACCATCGACATCCCCGCGTTTGTCGACATGGACACCGGCTACGGCGACGCCATCCAGGTCTACGAGACAGTCAAGGAGTACATCCGGGCCGGCATCGCCGGCACCCATCTGGAGGACCAGACCTACCCGCCAAAGTCCGGCCCCCGCCGCCGCTGCGTGTCCATCGAGGAAATGGTGGGCAAACTCCGCGCGGCCATGGACGCCAAGATGGAGTACGACCCCGACTTCGTGATCGTGGCCCGGTGCGACTTTGCCGGCGTACCCGGGGCAACCTTCGAGGATGTGATGGAGCGCTGCCTGGCCTACAAGAGCGAGACCAACGTGGACGTGGTCTGCCCCGCCGTATCCTCCTGGGAGGACAACAAGGAAGCCATCCGGCGCATTCCCGGGCCGGTGCTGCCCCTGTTCACCCACGGCAGCCAGACTCACCCCACCCTGGAGGAACTGCAGGAGGCCGGCGCCGCCGCGGCCTGGTATCCCGCGCTCACCACCATGGCGGGGCTCCAGGCATCCTGGGACTTCCTCAGCGATTTCCAGGAACGCGGTACCCATGCCATCGACGATTTCCTGGCGTCGGCGGCCCAGAGCAAGTGGGGCATCGCCAGCAACGGCGGCATCCTGGGCGCGGACCTCATCCGAGCGATGGAGGACAAGTACCTGCCCGATCGACCTCTGTAGGCTCGACGTCGCCCGAAGCGGCGCCAGCCAATAGCAAGCAAACATTGGAGATATCTCGATGAAATACGACCACATCGTTGTCGGCGGCGGCACTGCCGGGTGCATCGTGGCCGCCCGCCTTTCCGAGGATCCGGAGCGCTCGGTGCTCCTGCTCGAAGCCGGCCCCGATTTTCCCGACTTCGACCAATTGCCCGAGATGCTCAAGCTGGGCTGGGGCACGGTGAACCTGGAGGCCCGCGCCGCCGGTTCGCCCTACAACTGGTCCTTCACCGGCAAGGCCACGGCAGAACAACCCGAGCCGATGCCCGTGCCGCGCGGCAAGGTGCTGGGTGGTTCCAGCGCTATCAACGGCCAGACCTTCATCCGGGGAGCCCCCGAGGACTTCGACACCTGGGCATCGTGGGGCAACGAAGGCTGGGATTATTTGGAGTGCCTGCCCTACTTCCGCAAATTGGAAAACGACGCCGACTTCCACGACGATTTCCACGGCACCGACGGTCCCGTTCCGGTACGGCACCACCAACGCGAGACCTGGCCGCCATCCCAGGAGGCCTTTTTCCAGGCTGCCACCGCTGCCGGATACCCCTTCCATCCCGATGTGAACAATCCGGAGGCCACCGGAGTCAGCCTGCGCGCCGAGAACAATATCGACGGCGTGCGCATGAGCATGGCCCTGTCCTACGTCAGCTCGGTGCGTCACCGCCTGAACCTCACCATTCGCGCCAACGTCCAGGCCCGCAGAGTGGTGCTGGAAGACGGGCGCGCCGTTGGCGTCGCGGTTGAGAGCGGCGGCGACACCTTCGTCGTCGAGGGCAGCGAAATCATCCTGTGCACCGGCGCGGTCGCCTCACCGCAACTGCTGATGCTGTCCGGCCTCGGCCCCGCCGACCAGTTGCAGGCTCATGGCATCCCGGTGGCCGTGGATCTGCCCGGCGTTGGCCAGAACATGCGCGACCACCCCAACGTGTCGGTGAGATACATGGTCAAGGACGACGTTCCGCAGGACCCCAACGGCATGCGGGCCCTGCGCCTGCGTTTCACCGCCTCCGGTTCGGACACGCCCAACGACATGATCCTTTCGCCGGCGTCGCTGAACACCGTGGTTCGGGACGACAACCCGGCCCACACCGTCAACTGCGGTCTGTACCTGGCGGCCGGCAAAGGCGAACTGAGGCTGGAGTCCGCCGACCCGCACACGGCGCCGAGCATGGACTATCGTTACCTAGAGGAGGACTGGGACCGCGAACGGCTGCGGGAGGCGGTGCGCCTCTGCGTGTCGTTCCTGCAACACAGCGCCTACGACGGGATCATCGATGAGATCACCGCTCCCACGCCGGCGGACCTGGAGAGCGACGAGACCCTGGACCTCTGGTTGCGCCGCAACATCAGCACCTCCTACCACATCTCCGGCACCTGCAAGATGGGACCGGACGACGACCCCATGGCGGTGGTGGACACGCGGCTGCGCGTGCGCGGCGTGTCCAACTTGCGCGTCGCCGATGCCTCGATCATGCCCGACGTCGTCCGCGCCAACACCAACGTCACCACCATGATGATCGCCGAGCGCGTCTCCGACTTCATCAAGGCGGGGGAGTGATCGCGGCGACCAGGTCCTCGTTTGACCCCGTGATGTAGCCGCTCAAATATTGGCCGAGCAGGCTGCGATACTCGTCCACCTGGGCGTCGATGTCGCAGCCTTCCTCGTCCTGGACCTCCACCTCGAGGATCTGCCCGATTCCTTCGACCGTGTCCAGATTGAAGATGACGTTGTCCTTGCGCCACAGTTCGCGCTGCTTGCGAACGATGGCCCTGGCGCCCAGCGCGGCCTGCAGAACGTCTTTCAGCCCCGGGTCGTCGGCTGACGACATCCGAACCTGGCTGGTACGCGCGCCGGCCTCCTGGCGCTCACGGTAGTAGATGAGCGTACCCGTGCCCTTCTCGACGCGGAGTTTGAGCCGACGCGTTCCTTGCGAATCGTCCCCGTGCGGCAGGCTGTAGTAGTAGTCAACCTGCTCCTTGACCTCCACGAACACGGCCCCATGCTCGCGGAGGATTTCGCGGGCAGCCGTTAGATCCGCACAGTAAGCCTTGATCTCACGATTGAGTTTGCGCTGCATATTTGTTCCGCCGGCGGATCGCGTTGCGTTGTCCTCGATTGATGACCTGCGGCGCCGGGCCTACAGGGGCAGATGCACCGCCTGACCCGTCATCACGCTGCGGCCCACGGCCTCGGTCCACTCCATGTAGTGCACGCCGGTCTCGAAGGCCACCATGTCCACGATTTCAGTACCGCGGATCGCATTGCCGAACTGCTCCTCGACCCGGTACCTGGCCTGGGTCTCCGGCGGGTTGGGCACCTCGGTCAACTCGGCATCGCCCCGCTTGCCGGCCCACACCCGCCGCTGCGGGTCGACATGGATGGTGCCTTCCGTGCCAAACATCCAGATGTGGTTGCCGCCGTTCAACCCCGAGGTGGCGCTCATCTGCATGTGCACCTGCGCGCCGTTGGCCAACTCATAGAGGATGTCGATGTGGTCCGGTATGGACACCGACGTGAGATCCCCAGCGTCGTTTCGCCGGTAGGGCACGTTGACCTTGCCCATGGCCATGACCCTGGTCCCGCGACCCAGCCACCTCATCATGGACTCGTAGGACGCGCCGATGTTCAGGGTGTTGTAGCCGCTGAGGGCGCGATCGTGCCGCCAATGCAGCGGCCCATCGAAATCGGCGAAGTTGTTCTGCAGAGACGTGAAGTCCACCGACAGCAGTTCGCCCAGGTGCCCCTCGTCGATCAGCCGCTTGATGACGTTGTCGATGGTGTAGCTGGTGGAGGTCGGGGTGAGCTGACACACCAGGTGCGGGTGGGCGCGGGAGGCGGCCAGCATGTCGCGGGCCTCTGCGGCGTCGTTGGCCATGCGGGCTTCGGTGAGCACGTGCTTGCCGGCCTCCAGCGCGGCCAGGGTCATCGTGCGGTGCATGTACGGCCACGTGCCGATGCAGACGGCGTTGATCTCGTCGTCCTCCAGCAACTCCTGCCAGTGGCCGTACACCTTCGGAATGTTGAACTGGTCCGCCACCACGCGGCCGGACTGCACGGTCCGGTTGGCCACGGCCACGAGTTCACAATCGTCCACGCCCTGAAAGCCGGGAATGTGGCGGTTGCGCACGTTGCCCCCCGCCCCGATCAGTCCCACTCGAATTGGTACATCAGCCATGGTTCTCCTCCTCGATCATCGTTCAAGCGCAACGGGTGATTGCCGGGCGCAGCGTCGGGTTCGCCCCGCCGTGCCGCAATGCGGGCTGTATAATACGCCCGAAAATCGTCCGGAGCAGTGAAGAATGGCGAATCTGAGCAGCGCGCAACGAATCGGGGCCCTGGTTCCCGCCACCAACCCGGTGGTCGAACCCGACTTCTACCGGGTGGTGCCGCCGGATATCACAGTCCACTTCGAGCGGATGTGGAACGGCACCTGGGGCAGCCAGCCGGAAATCTCCACCGAGACCGGTCACCGGCTCAGCATGAGCAGCACAGAGGCCAACGAGGTCGACTATGCGCTGTTCGGGTTCGACGTGGGCAAGATGAACGACGACGTGGCCCGTGGCGCCAGCGCCCTGTCCAACATCGGCCCCGACGTCCTGATGTACGCCTGCACCTCGGGCACCTGGCACAAGGGCTACATGGCCTACGACCAGATGATCGCCCGGATCATGGAGGAGGCCAGCGGCGTCCAGTCGGTAACCGCCGTCACCTCGAGCATCGCCGCCCTGCGCCACATGGGCGGCCGCAAGCTGAGCATCGCGGGCCCCTACCGCAATTACCATCTGCGCAACCGCCTGAAGCCGCTGATGGAAGAGGCCGGCTTCGAGGTCCTGAGCGCCGACGGCGAGCCGTGGATGCAGGACTCCATGAACCCACGGGAAATCGACGTCGAGCCGCCCCAGACCATCATCGACTTCGTGCCGACGGTGGCACAGGAGGAGGCCGACACCATCTTCCTGCCCGGCACCGCCTGGCGCGCGCTGGACGCGGTGGAAGCGCTGGAACAGAAGCTGGGCAAAACGGTCATCTCGGTCAACCAGGCCACCATCTGGATGGCCCTCCGTCGGGTGGGCTGGACGAAACCCATCGAAGGCTACGGCAGCCTGCTCCGAAACCTGGAGTAGTTGAGGACAAGCACACGCCACAGGGAGTTTTGGAATGGTTATCAGCAATCAAACGACCTACGAAGTTGACATCGAGGACGTGGAATACCTGCGCCACGGCGATACTCCCCTGCTGGCGAGACTGTTCCGTCCCCGTGGCAGCGGTCCCTTCCCGATCATGATCGAGTTGCACGGCGGCGCCTGGGTGCGGGGAGACCGCCTGAACGGCAACGCCGCCAACGAGGCGTTGGCCCGAAACGGCGTGATCGTAGCGGCGCTGGACTTTCGCGTCCCGCCGGTAGCCTCCTATCCCGCATCCTTCGCCGATATCCACTACGGAATCCGCTGGTGCAAGAGCCAGGCTGCAGCGTGGAACGGCATCCCGGGCAAAGTCGGCGCCATGGGCACTTCCAGCGGCGCGCACCAGGCCATGCTGCTCGGCATGCGACCCAATGATCCGCGTTACGCGGCCCTTCCATTTTCCAACGGAGCCTCGGCGCTGGACGGCGCCCTGGACTGCGTGATCATGGTCTCTCCCGTGATCGACCCGCTGGGTCGCTACCTGTACGCCAAGGGACTGCGGGACGACGTCACGCCGCCGGAGGGCATGGCCGCGCGTGTGACGCCCAATCACGACGAGTACTGGGTGACCCAGGAAGCCATGGCCGAGGCCGCGCCCGCCCGTGCCCTGGCCGCCGGCGAGCAGATGGAGCATCCCCCCACGCTGTGTGTGGCCCGCTCCTACGAGGAAGCCCACCCGCGCCCGGACCTGGACGAGTTCATCGCCCAGTACCGCAAGGCCGGCGGGGACATCGACGTCAAGATTTTCGACGGCGAGGGTGAACGAATACTGACCGATCCTTCCACACCGGTCGCGCAGGAGGCTCTGGAACGGATGACGGCGTTCATCCGCCAGCACCTGGGGTAGACCGTCACGCATTCGCGAACGCGGCCAACCGCCGAGGGGCCCGGGTGTTGTACCGGGCCCCTTTTCATACCGTGCGCTTTCCCGTGAAAGCGTGATGCTATACTTGCGCCAATGGCGTACGCCGGGTCTTAAACCTTCACTAACTGTCAATTGATTCACGAAAAGGAGGTGCCCTGTGTCTCGAGTTACCATGATTCAGCACATCAATATCCAGATCAGCGACAAGGATCGGAGCCGAGACTGGTACGAGAAGGTGTTTGGCGCGGAATTCCTGGACCGCGGCCCCGAGCTGAACCAGCGCCAGTTGCAGTTGCGCATCGGCAACGGCGAAATCCACAGCACCTTCACTCCCAACCCCAACCCATCGGGGCACTTTGCCGTGGAGATTCACGACTGGGACGAGATGATCGCCAACCTGGACGCGCTGGGTGTGGAATACAGCAAGCCCAGCGTCCGGGAGTACAGCGGCGGCCACTCCGCCTACATCAATGACCCGGACGGAAATATGATCGAACTGGTGCAGCACCCGCTGGGATTGCGGGACTCCAGGGGCAATGCCGTGGAGGTCGCCCACGATCCGGACGGAATGGTCTGGGCTCGCCGTCCCGGCTACGGCCCAACCACCGGCTGAGGCCGGCGCCCACCTATCGTCGCTACCGCATTTCAACCGAGAGGGAGCAAGCATGCCTTACTACATGTACGTCGCCGTCCAGGGGGACAACAAGATCTCGGTCTTCACCGTCGATCCCGACACCGGCGGGATGACACTGCAAACCGACGTGGCCGTTGACGGCGGCCCGTTCACCATGGGGATCAGCCCCGACCGCCGGTTCCTCTACGTGGGCTGCCGCGAGATCACGCAGCTGGTCAGCTTCGAGATCGACCAGTCCAGCGGCGGGTTGACGCAGAACGGGTCGGTTCCGCTGGACGCCTGGCCCGTCTACGTGGCCACCGACCGGAGGGGCCGCTTCGTGCTGTCGTCCTACTACCAGGGCGCACGCGTGGCGGTGCATCCCATCGGCGATGACGGTTCGGTGGGCGGCGATGCCGTCGTGTCGCTGGAGACTGCAACCGGCGCCCACGCCATGCAGACCGACCCGACCAACGCCTACGCGTTCGTACCGCACATCGCCGGCAACGGCCCCAATTCCATCTGGCAGTACCGGTTCGACGAGAACACCGGCCAAATCACCCCCAACTCTCCGGCCACCGTGGATCCGGAGGAGTTCCTGGGGCCACGCCACTTCTGCTTCCATCCATCGCTGGACGTCCTCTACTTCTCCAACGAGCAGGGTTGCAGCGTGAGCGCCTACAACCTGGACACTGCCAACGGCACGTTGTCGCTGTCCCAAACCGTGACCACCCTGCCGCCTGAAGGGTTCAGCGAGCGCAACACCTGCTCCCAGATCCAGATCACATCCTCGGGCAGGTTCCTGTACGCGCCCAACCGGGGCCACGACAGCATCGCCTGCTACACGGTGGACGCGGCTACCGGCGCGCTGACCTCCAACGGCATAGTCCAGTCGGAACCGCGACCCAACGCCCTGTGCCTCGACCTGCAGGACAGGTTCATCTACTCCGCCGGTCAGGACTCCGGCCAGATGGCCATTTTCGGCGTCGGGGATTCGGGCGAACTGTCCCGTGTGGGAACGCATCCGCTGGGCGAAGGCCCGGGCTGGATTACCATCACCGAACTACCGGGGTAGCGCTTTCAAACCGCCCGCGTTACGACACGGAACTCACGTTTAGAGAGGAGACAGCGTTATGAGCAAGAACCACAGTATCTGCGTAGGAGCGACCGGTTTCGGCGGCGGCGTCTGGCACAGCCCCGACGGTGGCGAGAACTGGACCCGGATCCGCGACCCGTTCCCCCTGGGCAGCCAGGTACGCGCCATGGCCGTGTATCCCGACAACCCCAATCGCATCCTGGCCGGAGCCGACAACGGCATCTACCGGAGCGAGGACAAGGGCGCCTCCTGGGAAAAACTCTGGTCTCCCATGGACGGAGTGCCCATCTGGTCCATCGCGATTGACCCCGAGGACACCGACACCGTCTTCGTGGGAATCAAGCCGGCAGCGCTGTTCCGGTCGCGAGACGATGGCGCAAGCTGGACCAAGCTCTCCGTTCAGATGGCCCAGGAATGCCACATCGGTCCGCCGATGGTGACCATGCTGATGGTGGACCCGAAGGATCACCGCACGGTCTGGGCCGGCGTTGAGGTGGACGGGGTTTACCGCAGCCTCGACAGCGGCGACACCTGGACCCACGTCGAGGGCGGGGTCCACCCTGACATCCACGGCATGGCCATCGGCCTGGGCGAACCCAATCGGGTGCTGGCCAGCACGCCCCGGGAAATCTACGCCACCACTGACATGGGCGAAAGCTGGGAGTCGGTGGTGACCACCGACCAGTTCGTTCTGCCCTACAGCCGAGGCATCGCCGTCAAGCCCGATGACCCCAACGTGATCTTCGCCGGCGTGGGCGACACGGCCATCGGCGGCGCCGGCGCCATCCAGCGCTCGACGGACGCGGGCCAGACCTGGGAGCGGCGTCCGCTGCCGGTGGAGCCCAATTCCAACATCTGGCAGTTCGCCACTCATCCGGCGGACCCCGATTTCGTCGTGGCCTCCAGCCTCATGGGCGAGCTTTACTCCAGCGACGACGCCGGAGACTCGTGGGTCAAGGTGAACCGTGAGTTCACTGAAGTGGGCGCAGTGGTATGGGTGCCCAACTGATCCCTCTTTCAGATGAAACATACCAGTCTCCGGCTGGAGACTATCGCGGCGGCGAGGCCATGGTCTCGCCCCCGCGCGCATTCGGAGCCAATCCTGCGCACGATGTGACGCCCAAACGCTATATCGCATGGCTTCAGGTATCGATAGGTTGAATAATTGGAGTACAATGCGCGCATAACCGCAAGGTGAACATCAGGTTTCGACGCCGTGCCAGCCCGATGTTTGACTCGGCCGGAGTCCCTATATGTCAACCAACCCAGCGCCGCAGCCCAACTTTTTCGCCCAAAGGGCGCATCGGTTCCTGGCGGCACTGGTTTTTCGAGACTTTCGCTTCCTCGCCTTCTCCACGTTGTGCAGCAGCAGCGGCGCGTGGGCGTTGATCGTGGCCCGTGGAGCGTGGGTCTATAGCATCCCCGAGTTGCAGGGAACCCAGGGACTGTGGGTTGGACTGATCACCTTTGCGGCCATGTCGCCGCGTTTCTTTGCCACCCCGTTCATCGGCTACCTGGCAGACAAGATGACTCGCAAGACCCTGCTGCAATGGGTCTACGCGCTCCAGATTGGCCAGGCGTCCGTCATGGCCATCCTGGTGATGATCGGCATCAGCAACCCGTGGTACGTGGTGGCGCTCGCGATCATCAACGGGACATTGCGCTCCACGCAGATGACCGCATCCCAGTCCCTGACCCCCAACCTCGTGGACCGGGACCGCCTGCCCAACGCGGTTGCCCTGAACCAGGCCATGCAGCAGGGATCGCGCGCCGTGGGTCCGGCCATCCTGCTGGCGATTTCGGTCACGGTGGGCAGCAGCGCCATATTCGGATCCGGCGGTGTCTCGTTCTCCCTGGAGAACCTGGTCGTCACCCTGGGCACGTCCGCGATTGTGTTCTGGGCGTGCGCGGCTTTCTACCTCATGGCTTTGACATCCGCTCTCAACATCAGGACCGTTTCGACCGGTGTAGTCGACCGGCGGCGCAGTTTCTGGGCCAACGCGGTTGCCGGATTCACCTACATCTACAGCACGCCGCTGGTTTTCGGGATTCTCATGATGGCGCTTGCACACTGCGTCCTGGTGATGTCCTTCGAGTCCATGCTGCCACCCCTGGCGTTGGAGAAACTCTCTCCGGACGGGATCACGTTCAACGCCAACGACGTTTACGCCCTGATGGCCGCGCTCGGTATCGGCGCGCTGTTCTCATCGTTGTTCGTGGGCGGCATCGTCAATCACATGACGCGGGGCAAGGTATTCCTTTTGCTGGGCTTCACCAGCAGCCTGACGCCAATCGGTATGGGGTTGTCGTCCCAAACCGGCATTTCCGTGATCGCCGCGGTCATGATGGGCCTGGGCACCTCGGGCTTCATGACCATCACCCACACCGTCATCCAGTCGGTCGTTCCCGACGATATCCGGGGACGAGTTTCTGCTGCCTACTCCATGCACATCGGCGGCAGCATGGCCTTCGCCAACCTGCTCTACGGACGGCTGGCGGACTTCTGGTCCGCGGGTTTGGTCATGTCAGTGGCCGGCGCTGCGTTCACGCTGGTGGTCGTCGGCACGGTGGTCGGCAGCGGCTTCTGGCGCGACATCTACTTCCGGGGTACGGCGCGACCGGTGGCCGCCGCTGCCAGCCCGGCGGGTGGCAACGACTAACTGGAACCGACCCATCAGGGCGTCGGTTCCGTCGAGCCCTGTTCAGCGCAACTGCGGCTCACCTATGCGGCCGGGGTCGAGGCCAGATGCCGTCCCGCCGCCCGTCCCAGCCCGAACCATAGCGTCACCAGCAGGCACAGGCCGGCGGCTATGCTGATGGCTGCGGACCAACCCATCCAACCGGCGGCGGCCGCCAGCGGCAGCGCCCCCAGGTTATGGAACCCCGGCGTGAAGTGCAACACGCCCATCACCCTTCCCCGTATCTCGGCCGGCGTCGACAGTTGCAGGATCGTGGTGGCCAGTGGCCACACCGTTCCCAGGCTCAAAACGCCCAACAGCAGAAACAGCGACCACGAAACCCAGAACCAGTTCGACCATGCGAACAGCGTCAGACAGGCGCAGAACGATACCAGGCAGACCAGCAGCCAACGGTACAGCCAGGCCCGGTGCATGAAGGTGATGCTCAGGTTCCCCAACAGCGAGCCGACGCCCGACGCCAGCAACAGCAGGCCGGCCCCGGACGCCTCGGTGCCCAGGTGGTCCTTGGCGAAGGCCGGGATCACTGCCAGGTGGCTCATCCCGAACCCGCCCCACGCGCAGGCCAGCACCAGGACGGTGAGCAGCACCGGCGAACGCCAGATTTGGACCATCCCGTCCGTAAAGTTCCGCAGAATCGGCTGGGATGCCGGTCTCGAATCGCGTGGCATGGGGCGGATCCTCGACACGCACACCACGCTGATCGCGTAGCAGGCCACGTTCGCCAGGAGCGCGGCGCTGATGCTCCAGTGGTCAATTACCGCGCCCACCAGCGGCGGCCCGACTATCCTCCCGATATGCACCGCCGCATTGAAATGGGCCACCGCGTCCAGCAGGGTGCGCTGGTCCACCAGATCGGCAACCATTGCCACCCGCGCCGGCTGGTTCAGCGCCTGTAACGAACCCAACAGCGCGGCCGCCACATAGACGTGCCAGACGGCGATAACGCCGGCCAATGACAGCGCCGCCAGCGCCGAAATCGACACCCCCACCGCCAACTGGATCGTTATCAGCAACCGCTTGCGGTCGACTCGATCAGCGATCACCCCACCAACCATGAGCAGGCCGACGTTGGGCAAACCGTAAAGGAACAGCGTCAGACCCACCTTGGTGCTCGATCCGCTGACCTCCAGCACCAGCCAGCTCAGAACGAGCATCTGCGCCCCCTGGGAGAGGGCTTGGGTCGCCGACCCGGTCCAATACCACCGGAAGTTGTACGAGCGCCACGGGCTCAATATCCGTGAGGCATAGGACGCCGCACGGCCCCGTGGTGGCTGGGCTTCTAACAAGATCCAGACCGGGCGTTGGACGTTGCCCGGGACTCCGACCGCTGCCCGACTCGCCAAACAGGCGACGAGGTGCGCAATAGATTGACCACCCCGCGATTGTAATCCATTCCGACCAGGCCAGCCCCGGGTTATCGAATGGTGTTTGTGTTATGTCGAACCGGGCGAAGTCCGGGGCGTACGCCCTCGTTACATATCTCCAACCATCGATTTGGCTCGACTGACCGGCGTTTCCGGTTGGGGTCGATTTCAGCCGAGTGGCGCCGCCGTGGTGATCCCTGACTCATGGATCGGGACAATCGACTTGGGATATGTAATTTCACAATAGAAAACATTGACGGATTGAACCATTCGGGCTAGCATGGCGAACAAATTAACGAAATGCTGCCAACCGCCGTAACGTGCCCGAAGAAACGGCAGTTTCAACACGTCCCGGCGCCAACCCCGGTAGGAACAGAAACTCCCGGGTAGTTGGTAGTCATTCGGGTCAAATACGCGGATTCAGGAGGTAACAGGATGGCAGAAAAAGACATTGCTTTGATGGCGCACCTCATGCGCCGCGCCGGGTTTGGAGCGACCTATGAGGAGCTTGAGGCGCGCGCCGCCAATGGCTACGAGGCCACGGTGGAGGAGTTGCTCAATCCGGAGAGCCAACCGGCCATTCAGGATGACATCCTGATGCGCTACCAGCCGCAGTGGGTGTCCAAGGCCGGCCTCGAAGGCCAGCAGGAAGAGTGGACCTACCGGATGATCAACACCAAGCGGCCGCTTGAAGAGAAGATCGCCCTGTTCTGGCACCACATTTTCTGCACCGGCCACGCCAAGTGCGAGTATCCGAAGCAACAGAATATTGAGCTCGATATGTTCCGCACCCTGGGGTTCGGCAACTTCGAGCACCTGCTCATGGGCCTGTCCACCGACCCGGCAATGGTGTTCTATCTGGACAACTGCATGAGCCACAAGGACGCCATCAACGAGAACTGGGGCCGTGAGCTGCTGGAACTCTTCTCCCTGGGCGTCGGGATGGATGGCGAGGCCAACTACTCCGAGGACGATGTAAAGGAGGCCGCCCGGGCGTTCACCGGGTGGACGGTGACGAATTCCGTCCCGCGGTATCCGTACGGCAAGTACGAGGCCGCCTTCATCTACGATCCGTCCGACCACGACTACACGGACAAGACGTTCCTGGGTGAGACTGGCAACTTCAACGGCGAGGACATCGTCAAGATAGTCGCCCGGCAGCCGGCAGCCGCCCGGTTCGTCGCCCGGCACATGTACAACTTCTTCGTCGCCGACGAGCCGCAGGTTCCCGCCTGGCAGAACACGCCGCCGCGCGACCCCGAAGCCATCAAGATGCTGGAAGACGAGTACTTCCGCTCCGGCTACGACATCCGGTCGATGCTGCGCGTGCTGTTCAACTCCGACTTCTTCAAGAACGCCCAGTTCGAGAAGGTGAAGAGCCCCACCGAGACCGTCGTGGGCACCATGCGCCTGGTTGGCGACTTCGACATGCCCCGGCCCGGCCTGAACGCCATGACCCTGACCATTCGCTACATGGGCCAGGACCTGCTCAACCCACCCACCGTGGAAGGTTGGCACACCGGTCGTGAGTGGATCGACAGCGGCACCCTGGTGGAACGCATCAACTTCACCGCCGACGCGGTGGGCGACACTTCGCATCGCGGCGTGCAGGCGATCATCAACCGCCTGGGCTCCGAGGGCGACACCATTTCGTCCGAGCGTTTGGTGGACGGCTGCCTGCAGTTGCTGGGCCACTATCAGTTGGCCGATGTCACCCGCAACGAGCTCGTTGCGTTGGCCAACAGCGAAGGCGAGCTGCGGACCGGCACCGACGAGTTCGGCCAGCGGGTCGGACAGATGCTGCAGTCCATCGTGGCGACCACCGAGTACCTGTTCGAGTAAAGCAATAGGGGGAATGATATGACATCCACCAAGAAAGATCCGGTGCTGGTGGTCCTCCAGTTGTCGGGGGGCAACGACGCCCTGAACACCATCGTCCCGTACGGTGATCCCCTCTACCTGGACAACCGGCCCAACGTGCGGATACCTGTCGACCAGGTTCTGCCTATCACCGACCGCGTCGGGTTCAACCCGGCAATGGCGCCCATGAAGCGTCTCTACGACGACGGCAAGGTCGCGGTCATCCAGGGTGTGGGGTATCCCGCTCCCAGTCGCTCGCACTTCCGCTCCATGGACATTTGGCATACCTGTGAGCCGGACAAGGTCGGAGACGAAGGCTGGTTGGGTCGCGCCATACGCGACATCGACCCGCAGAAGGAAAACGTCCTGACCGCCGTCAACTTCGGCCGCGGTCTCCCCAGGTCGCTGGTGGCACCCGGTGTCCCGGTGGCCTCGGTGGGCAACCTGGAAACCTACGGCGTGCTCACCGGCATCGAGATCGAGGAGCAGCGCACCAAGGCGTTGGACGTGTTCTCACGGGTCTACTCGCCGATGCTGGGCCAGGGCCCGGTCCTGGACTACTTCGCCCAGACTGGTCTCGACGCCCTCGAAGGCGCCGACATCCTGAGCACCGCGCCCGCCATGTACTCTTCATCCGTTGAGTACGGCAACGACACCGTGGCGCAGTACATGCGGAACATCGCGCAGACGCACCTGGCCGGCTTCGGCACCCGGGTGTTCTACACCACCGCGCCGTACAACAGCTTCGACACCCACGCCGGCGAGTTGGCCAACCACACCCGCCTGTGGACGGAGACATCCCACGCCATCGCCGACTTCTACGACGACCTGAAGGAGCACAACGCCGGCGACGAAGTCGTGCTGCTGGTCTTCACCGAGTTCGGCCGCCGTGTCCATGACAACGGCTCCGGCACCGACCACGGCTCTGGCGGCGTCGCCTTCATCGTGGGCGAGAACGTCAATGGCGGCCTGTACGGCGAATATCCGTCGCTGGAGGAAAACCAGTTGCTGGAGGGCGACCTGCACTTCAACAACGACTTCCGCGGCCTCTATTCCACCCTGCTGGAGAAGTGGATGGGTCTGGATGCCCAGCCCATCGTGAACGGCTCCTTCGAGCAGATGGACTTCATTTAGCCCGACGCAGGGAGGCAATTATGGTTACAGCTCAAAGAATTTCCCACGTCCAGCTGCAGTACAGCCACACCATCGGCCGTGGCGAGCAGTTCGGGCCCGGGTTCACCTATCCCATCCACATGGCTCTCGGCGAAGACGACCTGATGTACGTGCTGTGCCGGTCCTCTGAGTACCGGCCGGAGGGTACCCGCATCACGGTCTGCACCGTTGACGAGGAATACGTCAACGCCTTCGCTCGCGGTGTGCCGCAGCAGGGTCCCCACGAGTACAACTTCGAGGACGGCTCCCTGGTCTGGCCCGTAAACGTGGCCATCTCCAGCGACGGCACCGTCTACGTTTCCGACGAGTGGCTCCACCGCATCTCGATGTTCACCCGCGACGGTGAGTTCATCGGCAAGTGGCAGGAGAACGTCGGCAGCGGCGACGGCCAACTGGACCGCCCGGCCGGCCTCGCCGTCGACGCGGACAACAACGTCTGGGTCGTGGATGGCAACAACCACCGCGTCCAGAAGTTCACCCCGGATGGCAAGTTCCTGGCGAAGTTCGGGAGCTATGGCTCCGGCGACGGCGAGCTCGACTCGCCCTGGGGCATCGACATCGACCACCAGGGCAACATCTTCATCGCCGACTGGCGCAACGACCGGATCCAGAAGTTCACCGCGGACGGACGATTCCTGATGAAGTTCGGCTCCTCCGGCTCCGGCGACGGCGAGTTCAACCGACCCGCCGACGTCGCGGTGGACCGTGACGGGATCATCTACGTCGCGGACTGGCTGAACAACCGTCTGCAGATCTTCGATCCGGACGGAAACTTCTGCGGCGAGAAGACCGGCGATGCCACTGTCTCCAAGTGGGGCAAGGACAAGCTGGACGCCAACCCCGAGATGTGGGGCGAGCGCGAGCGCGCGCCCGGCCTCGAGCGGGAGAAGGATTTCTGGGCGCCCACCGGCGTCACGGTTGACGACATGAACCGCGTGTTCGTGTGCGAAGGACCGCGCAACCGCATCCAGGTTTACCGGAAGCAGTCACCCATGTTCATGGGGCCGCGCCTGTAAAGCCTGACCGCATCGGACGGCGTCGGGGCCCCCGCTCCGGCCGGACCACAACCGGATTGACCGGCGGTTCGGCTATGGACGGGGGCCCCGTCACGTGATATTACGATTGACTCGTGAGAATTCGATCCCGGGAGGCGGCCTGAGACATGCCCATCACCGTAGCTCACATACCCAACCTTGAGTGCGAAGCGTTCTATTTCGACATGGAACGTCGGGGAATCGTCATGGTCCCCATGGAGCCGAACGAGGTTCCCGGCGCCCTGCAACGCGGCGAGGTGGACGCTGGACCGATATCCCTGTTGGACATCGACCGTTTGACGGCGCCAGCGTCAATGATCTCCGGTTTCTGCGTCGCATCGGTGACCCGGGCCCCGGCCTGCGTGCTCCTGTCCAAAACGCCCATCGACGAACTGGGCGGAAACGCCATCGCAGTCAACGATCCCGACCCGACTGCACTGAAGCTGCTTCAAGTGCTGCTGACCCAGAAACATGGCGTGAACGAGACCACGTTCGTGGGTACTGATGATGAGCACGACGCCGTGTTCCTCACGGGCAACCAGGGACTGAGGGGTCGCCGGGCAGTGCGCGGCTTCCCCATCCGCCTCGACCTCGGCGAGGACTGGGTCGAGTGGACGGGCCTTCCCTTTGTGTTCAGCCGCTGGTTGGTCCGGGAAGGCATGGAGCGCCAGGACTTCCTGGTGCTGCAGGATTCGCTGTTCGTGGGGCAGGAGGACTGGATGAACAATCTCTACAAGTCCACCGGGCCGCGCAACGACCTTCTGATGCTGCCGCGCGAGGTTCTCGAGTACGTTCAGGGGATGAGGTTCTTCATGGGCGTGCCCGAAGAGCGCGCGATCGAAGCGTTCCGGGAAAAGCTGACACTGCTGGGCGACACCAGCCACTAGGGGCCGCGACTGCGCGGTACAACCGGCCCGCATTGCGCCATGCCGGCGACCACACTGAGCCGTTTCCCGCGCATCAATTCGCATCAATTCGGCGGAGGTTGATGATGGTACTCGTTGGACAGGAACTCGAAACCGGCACTATCCAGTACACCAGCCGCGACGGGACGACGATCGACGCCTTCTACAGTCGTCCGGCCGGCGCCGGGTCCTATCCCGGCGTCATCGTCACCATGGAAGGCATGGGATTGATGGACCACCACAAGGACATCGCGGTGCGCTTCGCCGGACAGGGCTACCTGGCCATCGCGCCCGACCTCTACACCCGCGAGGGCACACCCGAGCCGGAAAACGTGCTGGCCACACTTTTCGCGTCCCCCGATGCCCGCGCCATGGACGACCTGGAAGGGGCGGCGCTCTTCCTCAAATCACAGGCCGATTCCAACGGCAGGGTGGGCATCATCGGTTTTTGCTCCGGGGGACGCTACACCTTGATGATGGCGTGCACCAGCGCCAACATCGATGCGGCGGTGGACTCCGCCGGCGGCCACATCGTCCACGAGCCCACTGAACTCAGGCCGGTGCAGCCGATGGATATGGTGCCCGACCTGACCTGCCCGCTGCTGGCGTTATTCGGCGTGGAAGACGAGAACCCCACGGCGGAACAGGCGGAGCAGATGAAAACGCTGCTGGACCAGCACGGCAAGACCTACGAGTGGGTGATGTACAACAACGCCGGCCATGCGTTTTTCGCCGACTACCGGCCCAGCTATCGCGCCGCGCCGGCCCAGGACATGTGGCACCGGGTGCTCCTGTTCTACGGCCATCATCTGAAGCAGTAGCGCTCGAATCTCAATCAACGTACGCCGGCTTCAGACCGGGAGGTCAACGGATGAGCCAATCTCACGGCGGCGACAGCATCGCCTGGCGCGACTGGAGCGCGGATGCGTTCGAGGCTTCCCGGTCTGAGGACAAGCCGGTGCTGCTGACCCTGGGAGCTACTTGGTGCCACTGGTGTCACGTGATGGACGAGACCGCCTACTCGGATCCGCGAGTGATCGATCTGGTCAACTCCGGGTTCATCCCAGTGCGCGTGGACGTCGACCAGCGGCCGGACATCTCGTTGCGCTACAACCAGGGCACCTATCCTTCGGTGGCCTTCCTGACCGCGGACGGCGAGCTATTGGCCGGCCGGCCCTACACCCCGGCGGACGAGATGGCGGCCCTGCTGGAACAGATCTCCAGCGGAGAGTTCGTCGACGAAACATCCCGCTCGGGAGCCCCTTCCGGCTCGCCGGCTGACCAGGCGAGCCAGGCCTCAGTTGACGCAGTGCAGGTTCGGCTGCAGGAACTCTATGACGAAGAGTTCGGCGGATTCGGCCTGGAACCCAAGCAGCCCCCTTGGGAGGCCCTGGCGTTTCTCATGGCCCGCTACGGCCTCACCGGCGACCGTGCCCTGCTCGGAATGGTCGAAACCACTCTCGAGGGCATGTGGCACGGCATCTACGACCGCAAGGACCAGGGGTTCTTCCGGTACGCGGTGAGCCGGGACTGGAAGGTGCCGCACTACGAGAAAATGCTGGTCAGCAACGCCAACCTGGCGATGGCATATCTCGAAGCCTTCCAGATCACCCGCAAATCAGTGTATCGAACGGCCGCCGACGGCATCCTGGACTACCTGCTGACAACCCTGTTCAGCCCCGATGACGGACTGTTTCATGCCAGCCAGGACGCCGACGAGCCCTTCTACCAGGGATCGTGGAAGGACCGTGACCAGGGCACAGCGCCGCCCGTTGACCGCACTCTCTACGCTGGCTGGAACGCTCTGGCCGCGCTGGCCCTGGTCCAGGCCGGGGACGTGCTGAACCGCGCGTCCCTCCGGCGTTTGGGGGCCGACATCCTGGACACCCTGTGGACGGAGAGTTGGACATCCGACGGCGGGCTCAGCCGCCGCACGGGAGAGGCAAACCGCGGCGCGCCCGTCCTCATCGACCAGGTGTATTTCCTCCGGGCCTGGCTGGCCAGGTACCAGTCCACGGGTCGGCCCGAGCACCTGAACCGGGCGATCGAAGTCGCCGGGACGACGCAGCGGCTGTTCGGCGCCGCAGCCGGCGGTTGCTACGACACGACCCAACCCAGTTCTTTCGAAGCCGGATTCCTGCGCCGCGAGCAGCCGGTGTTGGACAACAGCAACTGGGCCGAGGCCCTATTGGTCCTGTCACGGCTGACCGGCGACGAAACCTACGCCGACCAGGCTGCGGCGACGCTGCAGATCTTCGAGCCCGTGGTACCCGGCAAGAGCTATCTGGGCGACCACGCCTCCCGCCGCATGGAAGAGGACGAGGAAGCCCTGTTTCTGCCGGCGGGCGCGGCGTGGGGGCGGGCCAGGAGCCTGCTGACCCACGGGCCGGTCAGCCTGGTGCTGGTGGGCGACGCGTCCAACCCGTCCTATCGCCCGCTGCACCAGGCGGCCTTGCGGGTCCACGCGCCTCACAAGATCGTCCAGCCACTGGATATCGAGCGCGATGCCGAGCGAGTACGCGAACTGGGTTTCCCGCTGCGTCGCGAAGCGGCCCTCTACGCGTGCATGGGCGAACGGTGCCTCGCCCCCATCAGTACGGCGCAAGGCGTCAGAGAGATGGCCCGCTCCCGTCCCTGGGCCACTGAATGAAACGCCTCGGCGAGTAACCCGCCGAGGCGCAAAACTACCGACTGGTCCTGCCCGCTACCAGGACTTCAGGACGGGCAGCACCTCTTTGGCAAAGAGCTTCAGGCCGCGCTCGGCAACGTCCATGGGCGTGCCGCCGAAGCGGAAGGCAACGTTCAGCTCGAAGTCGCCCAGCAGGGCGCGACGGTCCTCAAGCCCCCGCAGGATCTTGTCGGGCGTGCCCCAACTGGCCGCCTTCATGAAGCCTTCCACGGCTCCTTCAAGGCCGGCGGAGCGGGCGATTTCGGCCTTCTGCTGATAGGCGTCGTAGCCCTTCACCGAAGCGAAGTGATCGCCCAGGAACTCGTAGTGATAGAAGTTGCTCTCCACGAACTTGCCCTGGTACTGGCGCGCTTCCTGCTCACATTGCTCCAGATCAGTGCCGCAGATGACGAACTCCGACAGCATCAGCGCCGGCGGCTCGGTGCCATGGAACTCACGGTGCAGCGCCCGGCCCTTCTCGATTCCCGGCATGCGCATTTCCCAGGGCCGGTCGGCAAACATGATGATGTGCGCCCCCAGCTTGGCCGCGGAGAGTACCGATTCGTCGCTGGCCGCCACGGCGTAGATTCGCCCGTCGAAGGAGTGCTGCGGCCGGGGGCGGATTTCGGTTCTGGGCTGCTGGTAAAACTTCCCGTTGCCCTCGATAAATCCGGTTTTCAACGCATCGACGATCATCGGAGCGGCCTCGTCGAAACGCTCCCGCGATTCGTCCATGCTGACGCCGAAGGTCTCGAACTCGCGGCGGGCCAGGCCGCGTCCGAACCCCAGGCGCAGGCGGCCGCCGCTCAGCAGGTCCAGCACGGCAGCGTTCTCGGCGACCCGCAGCGGGTTGTGCCAGGGGAGGATCACTGCCGCGGTTCCCACGTCGATGTCGGTATGCTTGGCCGCCATGTGGGTCATCAACTGGATGTTGTCCGGCACGAAGGAGTAATCGTTGAAATGGTGTTCGGCCGACCAGAGGCACTCGAAGCCCTCGTCAGCCGCGATCTCGGCCAGGCGCAGCTCTTCCTCCCACATCAGGCGGTCCGAGCCTTCATCCCAGCCGTAGCTGGAGAAGATCATCATCATTCCGACATCCATCCGATTACTCCTTGCAGTTGGTCCAGGTGTTGGGGGGTCAGCGTTCAAACGGCCTAGAAGGCAGGCTTGACGGGATATGGGGTCAGCTGGAGCTCATGGGTCCAGCAGGACTTGTCCTGCGTGTACAGGTAGTAGAAGGCCTCAGCGATCTTGACGGGGTTGATCATCAATTCCGGGTTTTGCTGCGCCCGAGGAGTAGCCCTCGTGCCCGGCGAGTCAATGGTGCCGTCGATGATCACATTGGCGACGTGCACGCCGAACTCGGAATACTCTTCCGTCAACACCTGCGCCAGCGTCCGCATCATGACCCGGGGATAGTACAGCGACTGACCGGTGTACCGCTTCCGGCCCCGCAGCGACGACGGGTTGTTGGAGATCAGGATGGTTCCCTCGCCGCGCTCGCGCATGGCCGGCAGAACCTCCTTGGCGACCAGGAACGGGCCGCTGCTGGAGATGTGCTGCGCGGTCTCGAATACCTCGATGGGGGTGTTCTCCAGCAGTTCCATCTCCGGCGGAAGGTCGCGCCCGTCGATGTAGCCCGCGTTGTATACCAGGACATCGGGATCGCCGGCTTCCTCGCGGATCTGCGCGAACGCATTCGAGATCGACTCCGGAATCGACAGGTCCAGTTCCACGATGGTGCTGTCTCCGCCCTGCTCGTTGATCGCCGCCTGCAGCGGCGCCGCGTTGGAGGCGTTGCGGGTGGTCAACACCGTGAGGAACCCCTCCTGGGCAAACTTCTGGGCGACGGCTCCACCAACGCCCCAGCGCACGCCGATGGGCAGGTCGCTGTCGTCGATCTCCCCGCCGTGCACCAACTGCGTGTTGCGGCCGTCAGACTGCCACTTGGATGTCGCGCCGATGACGACGGCGACCGGTTTGCGATTCGTGCTCATGCTAAATTCCTTTTCAGTTCCGGACTGCGCACCCACGGAGCACGTCGCTCCGCACGGAACAGCCTCCCGATTTCAGGCCCAACCGCTCCCACACATCGCAGCGGCCGGCCAGGGATTTTGTGTTGCGGGTACTGTACTACAAACCTCCGGGAGAACGGTAATTTTCGCCGGCGTCGGCGTGCCGGTGGCCAGACTCGGTGTTGCGCTGCCGGCGGATCGGCCTAGAATGTCGCATCCGAACCTCACCAAAGGGAGCTCTGCCATGGGATTCAAGCTCGTCATCTGTCCTCCAAACTATCAGGACCACTGGCCCCAAAGGCTGCAGGAAGAAATTCCGGACATCGACGTCCACCTGTGCCCGACGGTGGGCGAGGCCATGGAGGTCATCGGCGACGCCGACGCCGCGTTTGGCGACATCGTGCCCGAACTGCTGGAACGGGCCGAAAACCTCAGGTGGATCGCCTGTCCTCAGGCCGGCCCCCGCGCCGGCTACTACCACTCTTCGTTGATCGACAGCGACGTCATGGTCACCAACACCCGTGAGATTTACAACGACCACATCAGCGCCCACATCATGTCGCTGCTGCTGGCCTTTGCTCGGGGGCTGCAGGTGTACATCCCCCAGCAGGTGGCCGGCGTCTGGCAGCAGGGCTATCCGACCATCTACCTGCCCGAAGCCACCGTCGCAGTCGTGGGAGTCGGCGGCATCGGCGGCGAGACCGCGCGCCTGTGCTCCGAGTTCGGCATGACCGTGCTTGGCGTGGACCCCCGGCTGTCGGCTCCCACCGCCGGAGTAGCCGAGCTACACCGTCCCGACGACCTCCTGGAGGTTCTGCCCCGCGCCGACTTCGTGGTGGTCACGGTGCCGGAAACGCCGGAAACCCAGGGCATGTTCCGAGCCGAGCAGTTTCGCGCCATGAAGAACAGCGGGTTCTTCATCAACATCGGTCGGGGCGCCACCGTGATCCTGGACGACCTGGTGGACGCGCTGCGGGCCGGTGAACTCGCCGGAGCCGGCCTGGACGTCTTCCAGATCGAACCGCTGCCGTCCGGACACCCTCTCTGGACGATGCCGGGTGTGCTTATCACGCCCCACGTGGCCGGCAACGGCCCCTACCTGGACGACCGCCGCACCGACCTGTTCATCGACAATTGCAAGCGTTTCAACGAGGGCCGAGAACTGCGCAACGTCGTGGACAAAGCCAACTGGTTCTGACGCCCGGAACGTCAGTCCTCGCGGCGCTCCTCGCGCATGGTGATCAGCGCCAGCGGGATGGAGGAGACCGCAATCAATAGCAGCGCCGGCGCCGCCGCCCGAGCAAAGAACGCCTCCTCGGCGGCGGCCCAGATTGAAGACGCCAGGGTCGTGAATCCGATGGGGCTGAGGATCAACGTCGCCGGCAGTTCCTTCATCGTCAGGAGGAACACCAGGGCCGCTCCCGTCAGGATTCCGGGTCGGACCAGCGGCAGCGTGACGGTCAACAGGACCGACAGCGGACGCCGTCCCAGGCTGCGAGCAGCATCCTCGAATTCAGGGCGCACCTGCAGCAGCGAGGTTCGCAGCGAACCCACCGCCGCCGGCAGGAACAAGGTCACGTAAGCCACCGCCAGTATCGCCAGCGATTGATAGAGCCAGGGAGCGTAGTTTGCCCCGAAATACACCAGGCCCAGCGCGATGACGATGCCGGGCAGCGCAAAACCCACGAACCCCATGCGCTCCAGCCACCGGCTGAACAGACCCGGATAACGCACCGCCAGCACGGCGATGGGCGCGGCGCACAACACCGTGAGGATTGCGGCCAACGCTGAGACCCCAACCGAATTGGCGGCCGCTCGCCACAACAGCAGCAGTGGCTCGCCCGCCGCCACGCCCCGTACGGTCCAGTACACCAGAACCGTCACCGGCAAGCCGATGGAAACCGCCAACACGGCGCCGCAATACGCCAGTGCCGGCCAGCGCCAGCGCCCCAGGGGTACCGGCTCAGGCAGTCGGGTCGCGCCCCCGCGGCTGCGGTAATACCGACCACCCATGGCGTTACGGGCGCTGTTCTCACCCCACACCACCGCCAGCGCCAGCACGATCAGCGCCAGCGACCACGCAGCGGCCAGCGTGCGGTTCAGAGCCGCGCCGTACTGGATGAAGATGCTCCAGGTGAAAGTCTCGTAGCGCATGATGGCGACCGCGCCGAAATCGCTCAGGGCGTAGAGCGCCGTGAGCAACCCACCCGCCAGTATCGCCGGCCTCAGCATGGGGAGCGTGACGCTCCGAAAGGTCTGCCAGCGGTCCCGGCCCAGGACCCTTGCCGACTCCTCCAGCGAGACATCCATGTTCCAAAGCGCGGCTCGCACCGGCAGCAGCACGTAGGGGAAGCTGATGATGATCAGCGTGAAGGCCGCGCCCGGGAAACCGTAGATGCTGGGGATCCGCTCAACGCCAAAACCCGCTTCCAGCCAACCCTGCAGGATGCCGCGGGGACCCAGTCCCACCGCTATGGCAAACCCGACGATGTACGACGGCAACGCCAGCGGCAGCATCGTCGCCACACGCCAGAACGCTCGCCACGGCAGGTCGGTGCGCACGGTCAGCCAGGCCAGCGGCGCCGCGATGACGATGCAACCCAGCATCACCACCACCATGAGCGCGACGGTGCGGCCGACCACCCAGAGGGTTCGGGCCCGAAAGATCAGGCCTATGGCGTCTTCGCCGGCGCCCACCGTGCGCAACGCCAGGTAAACCGGCGCAACCAGCAGCAAGGCCGCCACCACCAACGCGGGAACCCAAACGACCGCCGGCGGGCGCGCGGCGCCCTCGAAGAAATGGCCCCACAACGACTTGGGAACGGATACGGCCAACTTGGAGACGGTGGACATTGGCTGCTTACATCAGTCCGTAAAACGGATTACGTTACCTGCATCGGAGCCCTGCTCCCATCAGTGTATGGGAAGTCGGGGTGATTATACCTTTGCCTACCCAAGGTCAACCCTTTGAACCCTCTGACACGTACCCATTTTGTCATCGCGAGGAGTGAAGCGACGTGCCGATCTCGATCCCGAAGTAGCGTTCCTTGCCCCAACGAGATTGCCGCGCTTCGCTCCCAATGACGGTTCCAGCGAAACTGGGCACGCGTGAGTGTGAACCCTGGTGAGATTGAGGAGGCTGAGCGCTCTCGCGTTTCGGCGTTGGGCCGCACGGATTGACGCGATTGACAGGACATACCGTCCAGCGCAGAATGGCGCAAATACGGGGCGGTCTGTCGCCCCTTTCGCTGTAATCCGTAACGGAATGCGCCTTCGCATTCCCCATTGGAGGAGGTCCCTTTATGGCGTTTCCCGAACGAATGAAATTCGGCATCTTTCTCGGCCCGTTTCACCGTGTCGGAGAGAATCCCACCCTGGCCATGGAACGTGACCTGGAGCTGATCGAGTGGCTGGACAAGCTGGGATTTGACGAGGCGTGGGTCGGCGAGCATCACAGCGCGGGCTGGGAGATCATCTCTTCTCCAGAAGTCTTCATCGCCGCCGCCGCCCAGCGAACCAATCGCATCAAGCTGGGCACCGGCGTGGTCAGCCTTCCCTACCACCACCCGCTGATGGTCGCCAACCGCATGGTCCAGCTGGACCACATGACCTACGGCCGCGTGCTCTTCGGCGTGGGTCCTGGCGCGCTGCCGGGCGACGCCTACATGATGGGCATCCCCCACGAACTGCAGCGTGAGCGCATGGACGAGTCCCTGGGCGTAATCCTGCGCCTGTTCACCGAGACGGAACCTTTCAGCTACCAGAGCGACTGGTTTGAACTGAAAGAGGGCCTGCTCCAGCTTCGCCCCTACCAGCGGCCCTACATGCACACCGCCGTGGCGTCGGTGCAGTCGCCGGCCGGCGTGACCCTGGCCGGCAAGCATGGCTGCTCCGTGCTGACCATCACCGTTCCGCGCGACCCGTCCGCGGGGCCGTCGGACCTGCAGGGTCTCTGGAGCATCGCCGAAGAGTCGGCGGCCGAGCACGGCAACACCATGAACCGCGACGACTGGCGGCTCGTACTGCCCTGCCATATCGCCGAGACCCGCAAGGAGGCTCTGGACGATGCCCGCATGGGCGCCGGCCGTTACCTGCGGGAATACAGCGAGGGAACCAATGGCCGCAAGCCGGTCTTCGACGGGCCGCTGGACAAGGTCATCGACCACATGGCCGACACGGGCAGCTGGATCATCGGGACGCCCGACGACTGCATCGAGGCCATCGAGCGGCTGGGCGAGCAGAGCGGCGGCTTTGGCGCCTTCCTGGTTCAGACCATCGACTGGGCGCCGCGCGACAAGATGCTGCGCAGCTACGAGCTCATGGCCCGCTACGTCATGCCACACTTCCAGGGCAGCGTGCTCAGCACCCAGGCGTCCAACCAGTGGGCCAAGGAGCGACAGGATGACCTCGTGAGCGGACGCGTCCGCGCCATCGACCGGGCCCGCCAGGCCTACGCCGAACGGACCGGATAGAGAACACAACACTGCCCCGACTACGGGGCTCTGCGCCATATCGAAATTGGGGGTGCGCCGTTGCGGCGCACCCCCAATATCTTGCTTGCCGTCCGCTCGTTTTCTCAGTGGACGGGTGGGCCAAGTGATAGACGACAATAAGGAATGCCTCTTGCGCCGACTATTCTTGCCGGTTGGGATGGTGTAAATCGTCCGGCACGGAGGTGCCGGATTGATCAAGGACCGACAAGTCAGACTTTTGAGGCAAAAACGTATGGAAGGCAAGACACAGGAGACGGCGGCCGCCATGTCTGGGATGAGCGTGCGGTCGGCGCGCAAATGGCAGAGTGGCCCGTTGCCGTCGGAGACCAAACCGGAGCGCTGGTGGCGCACTCGGTCCGACCCCTTCGACGGGGTGTGGGAAGAGGAGATTGAGCCCCTGCTGCGGGACGACCCCAAGGGCAAGCTGAAGGCAACGACGATTATCGAATGGCTGGAGGAGCAGCATCCTGGCCAGTTCAGCGCCTCCCAGCTGCGCACCCTGCAACGACGATTACAGGACTGGCGGGCGCTGAATGGCCCGGATCAGGAGGTTTACTTCCCCCAGGAGCATCCGCCGGGTCGGGAGGCCCAGTTTGATTTCACCCACTGCAGCGCCCTGGGGGTGACCGTCGCCGGTGAGCCCTACCCCCACCTGCTGTTTCAGCTGATCCTCAGCCACTCGGGCTGGCGCTACGCGGAGGTCGCCGCCGGCGAGACCTTCCTGGCCCTCAAGCAGGGATTACAGAATGCGCTCTGGGCCCTGGGCGGCGTACCGGAGGTGGTGCGTTCCGACAATACCTCTGCTGCCACCCACGAGATGAAACGCAGCCGAGGCCGGGCGCTAAACGACAATTACGCCGCCCTGCTGGACCACTACGGTGTCCGATCCACCCGCATCAATCCTGGCAAGAGCCACGAAAACGGCGTTGCCGAGCACGCTCACTACCGTTTGAAGGATGCCGTGGACCAGGCTTTGATCATGCGCGGCAGCCGCGATTTCCACACCGCCGACGACTACGCCGGTTTCGTACGGGAGATGGTGGAGAAGCGAAACCGCCTGGTGCGGGGGAAGCTGGAGCAGGAAATGGCTTGCCTAAGACCCCTGCCGCCAGCCCCCATGCCGGAATACGCCAACTACCAGTCCAAGGTGCGCCGGTGGAGTACGATCCAGGTGGCGGGACGCAGCTACAGCGTCCCGTCCCGGCTCATTGGCAAGGTGGTACAGATCCGCCTCTATTCCGAGCACGTGGAAGTGTACTACAAGGGCCACTTTGTGGAACGCATGGCGCGCGTGCACGGTGATGGGGAAGTAAACGTCAATTACCGCCACGTGATCAATTCCCTGGTGCGCAAGCCCGGAGCATTCGCCCGGTACCGCTTCAGGGAGCAGCTCTTTCCCACCCTGCACTTCCGGCTGGCCTACGATGCGCTCAGGCAGTGGCGCGGTGAGCGCGCCGACGTGGAGTACGTGCGCATCCTGCACCTGGCGGCCACCACCATGGAGGTCATGGTGGACAGCGCCCTGTCGCTGCTGCTGGAGACCGGTCAGCCCTTCGACTACGCCGAGGTGCGGGAACTGGCCGAGCCCAGGGTGCCCCAGGCTCCGGTGCTGGTCCTCTCTGGGAAGCCGGACCTGAAGATCTACGACGGTCTGCTCACGAGCAGTACGGCCATGGTGGGGGTGTGCGCATGATGGACACCGACACCAGCGTGATCCCGGAGCGCATCGGTCAGCTCTGCCGCGAATTCAAGCTGCCCACCATGGGCGCTCAGTCGGTGGCCCGTTTCACCGAGGCTGGCCACGGCGAGGCCCTGTCCACCTTCCTGGAGGTGCTGGAGCAGGAAGCCGAGGATCGCCGCCACCGGCGCATCAACCGGCTGCGTCAGGCGTCCCGGCTGCCCTCGGGCAAGACCTGGGAGACCTTCGAGCATCACCGGATGCCCCTCGCTCTACGGCAGCAGATGGACCAACTGGCCCAGGGCAGCTTCGTGGATCACGGCGTCAACGTGCTGGCCTTCGGGCTCCCCGGCACCGGCAAGACCCACGCGCTCTGCGCTCTGGGACACCGCCTGGTGGAGGCCGGCCACTCCGTCCTCTTCGCACCGGCCTACCGTCTGGTGCAGGATCTGCTGGCCGCCAAGCGTGACTTCGACCTGCCCCGACAACTGCGCAAGCTGGACAACTTCGACTTCCTCCTCCTGGACGATCTCGGCTACCTGCCCCAGGGTACTGAGGAGTCCGAGGTCCTCTTCACCCTCATCGCAGAACGCTACGAACGCCGGTCGTTGGGCATCACGTCCAACCTGGTCTTCTCGGAGTGGGAGCGCATCTTTGCCAATCCCATGGCCACCGCCGCAGCGATTGACCGGGTGGTTCACCACTCCGTCATCCTGGAATTCGACGTCCCCAGCTACCGGACTGACGCAGCACAGCAACGCGGCGAGACTGCCGCGGCCGACGCCAACGCTGCGCCTGCCAAGGAGGTGAACCGGCAAAACTAATCGACGATAAATCGGCAAGAATGGTTGACGCGGGACACCAAGTCCTCGGCTAGGCCGCGACTTTGGCGGCGACCCAGTCCACGCCGTTGAGCACCAACTTCTGGAACTCCGGCGTCTCGAAGCTCCGGCCGTCGTGCCCCAGGAGCAGGACGTACACGTTGCCCTCGCCGTACTGGCGCGTCCATCCCAGGGGATAGGTCCCGCCCGGCATGTGGGTGGGGCTCCGGTCGGGGCCCCAGGGCCAGGTGCTGTCTTCGGCAGTCCCGGTGATGAAGACGTCGTTGCCATCCTTGATCGCAAGGTTCATGTAGAGCTCGTCGTTGGTCGAGAAATCAGCGATGCCGTCAGCCCCGGGATGGCCGGCCTGGCTGACGTTGACCGTGAATTCGCCATACGGCGGGTGGTAGCTGGTGCCTGAGATCCAGCCGCCGCCGGTGATGTCGTGGTACTCGGGCCATGCGGCCGCCACGCAGGTGGCAATGTGGATGCAGACGAACCCGCCGCCTCCGCTGATGTAATCCTGCAGGCCTTCCATTTCCGCCGCTGAAAGGGTCCAGTCGCCGAAATCGGGCACGTTCTCCCGGCGGGTGTTGAACACCACCGCGTCGTAACCGCCCATCGCGGACCGGTCGGCCAGCGGCGACGCGTCCTCGGTTACCGTCACGTCATGGCCGGCGCCCTTGAGAAAGGTCTCCAAGATCGGCGTCGACTCTTCGTAGGGATGTCGTCCCCCTGACAATACCAATAGCTTCATGGGTGTTCCCTCCTGGTTGTTGTCGGCAATTGTAGATACGCCGGCCTGATGTGGCAAATCTGATTGACCGGTATCTCGTGAGCCCCTTGTGGCGGGTCAGACTGCTGAGTTAGCGAAACCTCTTTCGGTCTGATCGTGGCCGAGGCGGGCAGGACTTCCCGGGGGCGTAAGCGGTTTTTGTCCGCTTCATCGGGGTCCAACTACTCCGATGCCTGACGTCTCCCTTGCAGCCCGGGTACATCATTTCGGTCAAATCCCGGGTTGATGAAAGAACTCGCTCATCCTACGCAAATAATGTACGAATTACGTTTATATTTGCGGCAATCAGTTAGTAATAACTTCGCACAGTAATTGGGAGATGTGCGTTTTATGAAAAATAGCAGCACGCGGTGTCGAAATTCGATTATGCACAGATTTTTCCAGACTCATCGTCTATGTTGGTGCACCATTCGATCCGGCGAAACCAGCCCACTTTGATGCAGCGATGCGACGGTGTTGGTCGACGGCGCCGCGTCCAGCACCTGTCCGGGGTCCTGTCCGCCGGTCGAAACGACACAACAAGGAGGGAAGAATCATGTTGTTGCACGAGGATGCCATAGCGCTCCATGCGGCCTCGTTTTGTCGGCCGCTCCGTCTCGCCTGTATCAGATGAACCGAGCCCAAAACCTTGCTTGCCAGCGTTGAACCCAACGGCGCACGCTGACCTGTCGGTTGCGTGTCCGGTTGAATGGGAGTTGTAACCATGAATACGCAAAAGCTGAAGATCAGGAACCGGTTGAGCCGATTTCGACCTCAAAGAATGTGGCCGGCGGTGTTGGCCGCCCTGGCAATCCTCATCATAGCGGGATTTGAATCCGGCCATACTTACGCCGATTCGACCGACCTTTCGCCGCATAACAACGGAACAAGCCAACACCACGATAAGATCAAGCTTGCCAACCACGACAACGCGAGCGCCCAAACCAACTCGCCGAGGGTTTCGCAGCGCCCGTTTGTCACACCCGCCATCGCCGCAAACGGCGTCCGGATGTACGATGTGCAGCCCAACGAATCTGGTGGGTGGCCCACTCGCCTGGCCGGTGACGACACCTACGGCTATGGCGAACTCCTCGCCGTGGAGGTCGAGTTCAGCGAAACCGTTTCCGTCAACAGCGAGGCCACCTTCCGGATACGGATCGGCTCCAGCAGAAGGGATCTGGTTCCCGTGTCCCACCGGGACGACTCGGTGATCTTCGCGACCCTGGTCCAACCCAGCGATTTGGATACTGACGGCGTGTGGATCGGCGACAACACGTCAACACTTGACCATAATCCGGCCAGCTATTTCCAGGACGCAGACGGAAATCAGAACGTCAGCCTGACCCACTCCAGCCTGGGAACCCAATCGAGCCACAAGGTCGACGGCCGCTCGAGGCGGCCCAAGGTCAACCGGGTGCGCATCACGTCCTCGCCGCAGCATGCCGACTACTACGTGCGCGGCGAGGAAGTGACAGTGGAGGTCAGGTTCGACCGGTCGGTGCGGGTCAGTGGGAACCCACAGGCCCGGCTCCGTATTGAAGCCCTGGGCAGCACCGCCACCCGCACAGCCAACTACCTACGCGGAAGCGGCACATCAACGCTTGTCTTCGCGTACAACGCGTCTTTCCTGGACAACGACAGCAACGGCATCGCCATACCCGCCAACGCCCTGGCCAAGAACGGCAACGTCTCCATGGGCCCTCACGGTGGCGGTTCTATCAAGGATGCACGACGCGCCCTGCGTGCGAACCTGGCGAGCGGAGCGCGGGGCAACGACGCGAACCACAAGGTTGACGCCAGGTATGCCGCCGCGCCCGAGATCATGGCCAACGCGCAGTGGGGCTGGCCAACCCAGACTGGCAGGAGCGATTCCGTCACCATGAACTTCACCGTTCGTGAAGACCCGGGCCACTTCTCGGAAGACCATGCCCTGGTTATGGCGTTCGGCTGGAGCAGCATAGGCAACACTCGCGTCGGTTTCGGGATCCGCACCGACCTGGACAAACCCGGCACCGATGGCTCCCAGGGCAAGGGCATCGTCTTCAACCGCTGGGGCACCCACGCGAAGAGTCTAGCCCGGCCCACCACCGATGGGTGGGTTGTGACCGGCACGATCCTGGGCGACTTCATCAGCATCCGGAAACCCTACGACTGGGGCGTCGGAGACTATACGGTCCGCATCGCCCATGATGGGAGCGACGACGATGCGGACGGACGCTGGTTCGGCATGTGGATCACGAATCCGAACGGCGTGGAAACCAACATGGGGTCCCTGAAGTTCCCCTTCGTTAACGATGCGCCGCCGACGTTCAACCCGCGCGGTGATTTGTACCAGTCCATGCTCGCGCTCCTGGGCGGAGGGGCAATCAAACCCCATGAGATACCGGTGTTTGAGGTCGCGCTCAGCCCGCCCGACGAGGGCAACAACGTCGACCTGCCAAAACGGGTCAGGGCGGTCTACTCGCAATTCCACGGCGTCATGACCAACTCCAACATCACCCACGACCGGGAGGACAACCTCGTCATCATGCGCGCCGGAGGCACCACTCTCCGCACCACCAATCCCGGTACGGTGCTCATCGTTCGAAACGATGAGGCAACTGGCCTGCCAACCATCGGAGGGACAAAAGAGATCGACCAGACCCTGGTTGTGTCCACATCCGACATCGCCGACGCGGACGGTCTGGGCGGAGCGTCCTTCACCTACCAGTGGATCCGGGTTGACGGAACTTCGGAAACCGACATCAGTAACGCCACAGGCAACCGATACGCCCTTCTCGCTGCCGACGTGGACAAGACCATCAAGGTCCGGGTGAGCTTCACCGACGAGGCGGGTTACTCCGAGACGGTGACCAGCGACGCCACGGACCCGATCCGGCCGCGGTTGACGGCCGAATTCACGGACACACCGACGTCTCATAACGGACAGGATTTATTCACATTCGAGCTGCGGTTCAATGAAAATGTCAGCGGCCTGAGCTACCGAACGCTGCGGGATTCCGCGTTCACGTTGGATGGAGGTCGCGTGACCAAGGTCCGACGGCTGGAGCCACCGGGCAACGTCCGCTGGGAGATCACCGTGCGACCGGACGGCAACGGCGACGTCACGATCACCCTGCCCGCAACCACGGACTGCACCGATACCGGCGCGGTTTGCACCCGAGACGGGAGCAAGCTCTCCAACGAATCGACAACTACCATTTCCGGTCCGTCCGGATGATCAAAACTACTCCCGTAGTCGATTCCGGCTAGCAGCATAACTACAGCTGAGACCCGCCATCGGGAGAGGGAGTCAGACGGCCTGGGCCAGTCCCAGGCCGTTGCCATTTCGGCCCACGCTCATGTACTGGAAGTCAAGCAGTTGCATCTTCGCCCCGCCCAGTGCGTTGCGGCCATCGAACATGAAACGTAGCCGTCTACGACTCCTGCCAGCAGCGGGGCAGAGCGCTTACTCGCCAGGCGCCCCCGGTTGAATTCCCGCCCGTCGGTCGGCATACTGGCGCCACCATTCCAACTGGTGATCGATCCGGCGCGTTTCGCGGATCGTTGCACTCGGGGAGAACCAGCCCATGGCAACCCTGGTAACCGGTGGCGTCGGCTTCGTCGGAGCAAGCATCGTCAAGGCGCTCGCCGCTCGCGGGCACGAGGTCGTCAGCTACGACGTGCTGGCCCCCGACGCGCTGATGACGCATTTTCTGGGCGACCTGTCCGACCGGGTCACCTTCGTTGACGGCGACATCCTGGACACGAACGGCCTGGACGCCCTGCGGCGAGACCACTCCTTCGACAAGATCGTCCACGCCGCCGTTTTCACCGTGAACCGAACCGATCGGGAAACGGCCCGCAGCAAGGAAATCCTCGACATCAACCTCACCGGCACCGGCAACCTGCTGGAACTGGCGCGCGAGATCGGCGTCCAGCGGTTCGTCTACATCAGTTCCGGCGCCGCCTACGGCCTGTGCCGCGACCCGGACCAGACCTACAACGAGGATGACCACCCGCAGCCGGGCAACCTCTACGGCATCACCAAGCTCGCCAGCGAGCAGCTGACCAGCCGTTACGGAGCGCTCCACGGTTTCAGCGCCGTGAGCCTGCGCGTGAGCACGCCCTACGGCCCCATGGAGCGCATCACCGGCCACCGCGACAACATGTCCACGCCCTACCAGTGGACCGGCGCGATGCTGCGCGGCGAGCCCATCTCCCTGGACACTTCCGACTACGGGCGCGACTATACCTATGTCCTCGACACCGGGTCCGCCATCGCCACCGTGGTTGATGCCCCCGAACTTCCCCACGACCTCTACAACATCACCAACAGCGTCTCGGTGACCGGAGCGGAAATCCAGCGCAAGTTGGCCGAGCTTTTCCCGCAGACCCGTATCGTAGAGTCGGCAGCCCCCGACCCCGCCAATTCCTCCGCAGGGCCAACCCGTGGGCCGTTGTCCGGATACCGACTGTGGCACGACCTGGGTTGGGTTCCCCAGTATGACCTGGCCGCCGGCCTGACCGATTATGTCCAGTGGCGGCGCGATTCCGGTTTCCTGGACTGATTTCGTAGCACTGAACCATAGCCTTGAGGAGCAAAACCATGGCGTTGCCTCCCGACCGCATCGACTATCTGCCCATTGTTGACCGGCCCATCATCAAGTGGCCAAACGACGCCCGCGTGGCCCTCTGGATCTCGCCCAACATCGAGCACTACGAGTACACGCCGATCAACGAAGGCGTGCGCGATCCCTGGCCCCGCGTGCCCTATCCCGACGTGCAGCAGTACACCTACCGCGACTACGGCAACCGCGTCGGTTTCTGGAGGATGCTGGAACCGCTGGACAAGCACAACATCCGCTGCTGCATCTCGCTGAACCTGGCGGTGCTGGAGCACTTCCCGGAAATCGCCGAGGCAATGGTCGAGCGCGATTACGACTTCATGAGCCACGGCATCTACAACACCCGCTACCTGTACACCTGCACCGAGGACGAGGAGCGCGAGTTCTACCGGGACTGCATCGACACTCTGCAGCGGCACACCGGCAAGCAACTCAAGGGCATGCTCGGGCCGGCCATCTCCGGCAGCGTGAGCACCCCCGACCTCATGGCCGAGGCCGGGCTCATCTACCACACCGACTGGTTCCACGACGACCAGCCCACGCCCATAAAGGTGCACAACGGCGGCAAGCTGGTGTCGGTGCCCTACTCCATCGAGCTGAACGACTCGTCCGTGCTGCGGGACAACCACTACACCGCCGAGTACTTCGCCGACATCTGCAAGCGGCAGTTCGACCGTCTCTACGAAGAAGGCGCGCACAGCGGGCAGGTGATGTGCATCGCCCTGCACCCGTTCCTCATCGGCCAGCCCCATCGCATCAAGTACCTGGACGATGTCCTCGGTTACATCATGGCCCACGACGGGGTGTGGCAGACCACCGCCGACGAGATCGCCGAGTACTACATCGCCAACTATTACGACCACGCCATGGAACACGCTCAACGTTTCACCACATAGGCATTCTCATTGCGAGCGCAGCGTGGCAATCTGGTCTGGATAACGCGCTCCGCTCCGCTAAAACCAAGCGGTCGGGCGCAGGCTATTCGAGGGAAATGCAGTAACGGGGGAAACCCATGGGCTGGTCCAAAAACCATCCGAACGGTCTGATTCACTACGCGCCCCATCAGGCGTACCGGGGCTACACCCTCGTGACCAACCTGAACAGCCACGAATCGCGCCTCATCGACATGGAGGGCCGCATCTGCCATCGATGGAGTTGCAACCGGGGAATCGGATACTCGTATCTGCTGCGCAACGGCAACCTCCTGCTGCGCACCGGTCCGGCCGGGCAGGAAGTCTCGTTCATGCAGCATCCGGCAATGGAACTGCTGCCCCGGGGTGGCCGGACGGTGTCCGGGGCCATCCTGGAGCTGGACTGGGACAGCAACGTGGTCTGGGAGTACCAGTACCCGCTGCTGCACCACGATTTCGAACGTCTGCCCAACGGCAACACGCTCGTGCTGGCGTGGGAACTTATCCCCGAGGAAATCTCGCGGCGCGTGAAAGGCGGGCATGATGACGGCGAGGACCGGGGCATGCTGGGCGACGTCGTCCGCGAGATCACGCCGGCCGGCGACGTGGTCTACGAATGGATATCGTGGGATCACCTGGATCCGGAGGCGGACCGGATTTGCTTCCTGGAAGGGCGCGAGGAATGGACGCACCAGAACGCCCTCAACGTTACGGCCGAAGGCGATTTGCTGGTCAGTTTCCGACAGACCGACACGGTGGGCATTGTCGACAAGTCCAGCGGCGAGTTCCGCTGGAAGTGGGGACCCGGCAATATCTCCCACCAGCATCACCCAACCATGCAGGCCAACGGCAACGTGCTTCTCTTCGACAACGGCCCGCACAAGCGGGGCTTCACCCACTCACGGGTGATTGAGGTGGATCCCGCGACGGATGAGATTGCCTGGGAATACCGGGGGGACCCGCCCATATCCTTCTACAGCTACCACATCAGCGGGGCAGAACGGCTGCCCAACGGCAACACGCTGATCTGCGAGGGCGCGCCTGGCCGCATCTTCGAGGTGACGCCCGCCAAAGAAATAGCATGGGAGTACATCAATCCCTTCATGGGGCAGAGCGGTTTCGGTGTGGGCGGTTCCATCACGGGTCTAGCCAACTCCGTATTCCGTGCCCACCGGTACGGTCACGACCATCCTGCCCTCGCTGACCGGGACCTTGATCCTGACCGGTACGCCAACCTGAACCGTCTCTACCCGTGAGTACCGGGCCACACCTGGAGCCGCCTGGCCCCTCAACGTCGGCCCGACGCCGGTATAATCCGATCCAACACCTGCCACATCGCAAACCAACTCCTGATCATCAGGCCCGGACTGCGCTACCACGACCTGCCGGTGTCCTTCAACGCTTACCCCGCCACTTTTCGTGTCCGCGATGACCGCCGCGACACGTTCCAACATTCAGGAGCAGACCCTAATGCCCGCCCAACGCACCTTTGGAATGGACCACCCGCACCACGAGTGGTCGCCCATCATCAGCCGCCCGGCCCTGCGCTGGCCCAACGACGCCCGGGTCGCCCTGTGCGTCATCCTGGTGCTGGAGCATATGGAGTGGCAGGTGCCCGAGGGCAGCTTCCAGGTACCGGGACTGTCCGGCGGATCCGCTCCCCGCGCCTTCCCGGACTACGCCCGCCTCTCCCACCGGGAGTACGGCCACCGCATCGGGATCTTCCGCCTCCTGGACACGCTGGAGAAACATGGCATCACGGCCACCATCGCCATGGACGCCATCACCGCCGAGAACTACCCCTTCCTCGTGAAGCATTGCCTGGACCGCGGTTGCGAGATCATCGGCCACGGCGTGTCGGTCAGTCGCATGATCACCAGCAACATGTCCGAGTCCGAGGAGCGCGACCACATCCGCGCCTCCGTCGACGCCCTGACCCGGGCCACGGGCAAGGCCCCGCAGGGCTGGTTCGGGCCTGAATACGGTGAGTCCGACCGCACGCCCCAACTGCTGGCCGAGGCCGGCCTGCGCTACGTGTGCGATTGGACCAACGACGAACAGCCCTACCCGATGACCACGGGGAACAACCCGTTCTTCTCGCTGCCCCTGATGTACGAACTTGACGACGTTGCGTCTATGGCCCAGCGTAAGGTCACCGTAACCGACTACCAGCGCCGCCTCACCGAGAGTTTCGACGTGTTGCATGCCGATGGGGCCACCCACGGCCGGCTGATGGCACTGAACTGGCACCCCTGGATGGTGGGCCAGCCCTTCCGCATCGGCGCGGCGGATGACGCGCTGGCATACATGATGGAGCAGGGCGGCGTTTGGCCCGCCACCGGGTCCGAGATCATCGATTGGTACCAGTCCCAAACCGATTGACGGGGTGTGCCGGCAATGCGTGAATTATAGCGTCATTATCGTAAGTTATCGTTAATTGATAATTCATGGTAATTTTGTTATAAATGATCCGATGGACCCAATTCGCAATCCCTACGCCCCCGGGGCGGGTACGCCGCCCCCGGAGTTAGCCGGCCGCGATGAACTTCGCGAGGCGGCCCGAATTGCATTGGAACGCACCAGGATCGGACGACCCAGCAAAAGCCTGCTCATGGTTGGCCTGCGTGGTGTTGGCAAAACCGTCCTTTTGGACCGCATACGCGAGGACGCGGAAGCCAGGGGAATGTATGCGCTGCGAGTCGAAGCTCCGGAGAATCGCTCGCTGCCGTCCATCCTGGCCCCTCAATTGCGTACCACACTGTTGAAGCTCTCTCGCCGGGACGCTGCAAAGCAACTGGCGCTCCGGGCGCTCCGGGCGCTGGCGGGATTTGCCGGTGCCCTGAAGCTGAAGTACCAGGATATTGAGGTCGCCCTGGACTTCGAGCCTGAACCCGGTTTGGCGGACAACGGAGACTTGGAAACAGACCTCCAGGCTTTGCTGGAAACGGTGGGCGCTGCTACGAGAGCGGAAGGAACGTGCATCGCGCTCTTCGTCGACGAGTTGCAATATGTGCAAACGGACGAACTGGCTGCGCTAATCACTGCGCTACACCGCACCGCTCAACGACAACTGCCAGTGATCATGTTCGGAGCCGGCCTTCCCCAGGTGCGAGGCAGCATGGGGAAAGCAAAGTCCTACGCCGAGCGGCTTTTTGAGTTCCCTGAGATCGGCGCATTGTCCCCCGACGACGCCCGGCGCGCAATCAGCAAACCGGCTGAAGATGAAGGCGTAACGATCGATGATGACGCCGTCGACGCCATCATCGCGCAAACACACTGCTACCCTTACTTTCTGCAGGAGTGGGGCAAGCACGTTTGGGATGTTGCCGAAAGTTCTCCAGTCGATGCGGACGACGTCGCGGTCGCTTCGCGGCTGGCAACCGCCACTTTGGATGAGAGTTTCTTTCTGGTCAGATTCGACCGTCTGACTCCGTCTGAAAAAAGGTACATGCGGGCCATGGCGCAACTTGGCGCCGGACCACACCGATCGGGAGACATCGCCGGCGAACTGAACCGCAAAGTCAATTCCCTGGCCCCCATGCGCGGTCAATTAATCAACAAGGGTATGATCTGGAGTCCCAGCCACGGCGACACCGCTTTTACCGTCCCCATGTTCGACGAATTCATGCTCCGCATCATGCCGGGCGATGATTGGCGGTCGTCCCCATAGTCACCCGCGCGTAATGAATGCCCACTACTTTTCCCACTCAAACCGATTGACGGGGTGAACCATGGCCTCCTCACTGATACGCGGCAAGCACATCATCAGCCCGCAGAGTTCCGGCGGAGTGACCACCATCAGCGACGCGGCCATCTACCAGGAGGACGGCGTCATCAGGGACATCGGCCCGTATGATGAACTGCGCGGACGCCACCAACCCGACGCTGAACTCGGCGGGCCCAACTACGCCATCATCCCCGGCCTGGTGAACACCCACCACCACGGCCGTGGTGTAACCACCCTGCAGATGGGTACCTGCGACGACTGTCTGGAAGTGTGGATTCTTGCCGGCTGGGGTCGCCGTCCCTACGACCATTACCTGATGACGCTGTACACCGCGCTGAACATGCTGGAGTCGGGCCAGACCACGGTAATGTACAACCACCCTCAAACGGCCGCGGCAACGTTGAAAGAGGACGTCGATGCCGTCCTCCGTGGGTTCCTGGATGCCGGCATGCGCGTGGCCTTCTCGTGCTATCTGCGCAACCAGAACCGGGTGGTCTACACCGGAGACGATGATTTCCTGGGCGGTCTGCCCGCCGACCTGGCCGACGACGTGCGCCGCTACCTGTCCGTCGCGCACATGAGCGATGACGACTATTTCGCCTTCTGCGACACGATGGTGGGCGAGTACCATAACCACGCTTCCGGCAAGGTTCGGGTGCTGTTCAGCCCGGCCAACGCCCAGTGGAACTCCGACGATTTCCTGGTGCGCTGCAAGGAGCAGGCGGCGCGGCACCGGACTGGCATACACATGCACCTGGTGGAAAGCCCCTACCAAAAGGACTACGGCATCCGCACCTGGGGCAAGACGCCGCTGGAGCACCTGCAGGACCTGGAGTTCCTGGGGCCCGAGGTGTCCTTCGCCCACGCCGTCTGGCTCACCGAGCGGGACATCGACCTGCTGGCCGATGCCGGCGCCACCGTCGCCCACAACGCCAGTTCCAACCTTCGCCTCAAGAACGGCATCGCTCCGGTCAACCCCATGCTGGCCCGCGGCGTCAACGTTGCCATGGGCACCGACAGCACCGCCATCAACGACGACGACGACTTCCTGCAGGAGATGCGGCTGGTCAGCAAGCTGCACCGCCAACCGGGACTGGGTCAACCGGCCATCACCATGGATCAGGTGCTGACCATGGCCAGCGCCAACGCCGCCGCCCCCACCGGCTTCGGCAACGAGATCGGCGCGCTGGAAGTGGGTCGCCGCGCCGACATGGTGCTGGTCCGCATGGATGCGCTCGAAGACCCGTACCTCGAGGCGGACACGCCGCCGATCGAGGTGGTGCTGGGCCGGGCCAAGTCCAGTGACATCGCCACGGTCATAGTCGACGGTGAGGTACTGCTGCAGGACGGCGCTCACACCCGCGCCAACAAGGCCGACGTCGCCCGCGAACTCCGGGAGCAACTGGCCCGCCCCCTCGATCCCACGACGCTGGCCACGCGGCGCATGGCGGCGCAACTATCGCCCTACGTCGAGCAGTTTTACCGCAGCCATCCGCCGGCCATGGGCGCGCCTCACTACGTCTACAACGGCCGTAGCTGATCAGACAGCGTGAATTCCAATATCGAGACAATGGGGAGTCGATGATGGTTTCTCTAAAGGACTATGGTGCGTTTGAGGACAAATTCAGGTCCCGAGTGTATGAAGACAACAATGAGGCCGGAAAGGAGACCAGCATCTATCTACCTAATATCCCGCCCAAATATCCTGTCGGCTTCGTTTTGGTTGGGATGGACCCGTCGCTGGGTAGATGGGCTCCCGGCACCGTCCCGAGTGAAAGGCTCGAGAAGGCCCGTGAGCTAATCGAAAGCGGGTTTAAGAATTTTGCCTGGTCAGCAGAGGACTTTATCCTCCACTTTTGCGCCAGGCAATTCCTGTGCCAAGAACAGACCGAGTACTACATCACAGATTGCGCCAAAGGAGCGATGCTTGGCGAAGATGCGGGGAAAAACACGGCGAACAGATGGGAGACGTGGTATCCGTTGCTCCGTGAAGAACTTCAATTGGTAGCTCAACACAGTGCGCCCGTTATCGCCATTGGCAAGGACGTTCATAGTTTTCTTGGCTCTAAAATGTTGCCAAATGTCGCAGGATGGATTCCGCACTTCTCTGGGCAGGCGGCTACGTCCCGAGCTTGGCGCAAAATCCCCGAAGAAAACATGGAACGTTTTCGCGAATTCAGCGATACGGTCAGTTGGACGCATATTGAAAAAACGGCTGAGCGCATAATGACAGAAAATGCCATTCCAGATATTCCCGGCACATTGAATCGACTACGGCGCGGGAGCAAGTTATCCGACGCTAGAAAGCAGTTGATGTTTACCTTCAAAGTCCAATTTGAGCGCGTCAGACAGGCCGCCGGATTGGTCTAGCGCGCCCGGGAGGCACAATGGTACTCGAGCTCGAAACCACCCACGGCGCCATGACCGGCGCTCGCTACATAGAGAGCCTGCGCGACGGCCGCGAGGTCTGGCTGGACGGCGAGAAGGTCGCCGACGTGACCACCCACCCGGCGACCACCGGCATGGTCCACGAGTTGGCCCGCATCTACGACCTGCAGCACTCGGACAAGTACCGCGACGACATGACCTTCGTCTCGCCGGAGACGGGTCAGCGGTGCAGCCTGTCGTGGCTGCTCCCCCGCAGCCACGAGGACCTGAAGCGGCAGCGGCGCAACAGCGAAATCTGGAACGAAGAGACCTGGGGACAGCTGGGCCGCAGCCCCGACATCCTCGCGCCCTACATCAACGGCCTGGTGGCCATCAGCGACGCGCTGGGGCAGGTGAAGCACCCCAAGTGCGACTTCGCCGAGAACATCATCAACTACCACCGCTACTGCATGGAGAACGACCTGTTCCTCACCCACGCGCTGGGCGACCCGCAGGTTGACCGCAGCTCGCAACCGCAGAACGAGACCCGCGCCGAGAGCGAGACCGAGGTCGCGCTGCATGTCGTCGAGGAAACCGCCGACGGCGTCATCGTCCACGGCGCGAAGCAACTGGCCACCGCCGCGCCCATCAGCAACGAGACCTATGTGTCGCTGTCGGCCACCTTCATGCGACGCTCCGACCCGCGGTTCATCCTGTCATTCTCAATCCCCACCGACACGCCGGGCATGAAGATGCTGTGCCGGGAGCCCGTGTCCCAATGGGTGGGCAGCTACGGCCATCCTCTGGGCGCCGTGTACGACGAGCAGGACGCCATGCTGTTCTTCGACCACGTGCTGGTGCCGTGGGATCGCATCTTCATGCTCTACGACTCGGCCCCGCTGCTGCAACGGTTGGGCTCTGACGCCAACTTCCGCGGATGGGGAAACCTGTGCCGCATCCACCAGCGCATGAAGGTCATGACCGCCGTCGCCACCCTCATCGCCGAGGCCATCGGGGTCATCGAGTACCGCGAGGTCTCCGCCAAGCTGGGCGAAATGGCGATGCACACTGAGATGTGGGAGCACGCCATGGACGGCGTGGAGCACAACGCCTATGTGGCCGACAACGGCTTCATGTCCCTGGGCTCGATTTCCGGCATGAACGTGTATTTCGCCCAGACCTCGCAGCGGATGGTCGAGTTGCTGCGGGAGATCTCCGGTTCCGGAATGATCATGCAGCCCAGCGAGGCCGACCTGGCCAACCCCGAGTTTCGGCCCTACCTCGACCGTTACATGCCAGGCAAGGGCGTGGGCGTCGAGTACAAATCCCGCCTCTTTCGGCTGGCCCACGACCTCGCCGCCTCGTCCTTCGGCATGCGCCAGGAGATCTACGAGTACTGGCACGGCGGCGACCCCAACCGCAACCGCATCAACCTCCTCCGCAACTACGACCAGGCCGACACCACGGAGCGCATCCAGGCGCTGATCTCCAAGCCGCTGCGATCGTAGTTCCGGGTCACCGGTTCAAAACCACGTCGGGGCGAATAATCATTCGCCCCGACGGTTTTCGTTGTTATAGCGGCGTGGCCGCCGCCAACCTGCGGTCTACTCCCAGGTGGCAAACCCCATGGCGCAACCCGTGCCCGCCGGCGAGCGGTAGCACGGCACGTAGTCCACGACATCCATGTCCAGGTGCTCCGTCGCTCCGGTGACTACGATCCAGTTGCGGATCTCGGAGCTGCCCGAGTTGATCTTCTCCCGAGGCAATGCCATCAGCTTGTCGACGCTCTTGGCCTGCATCCCGGCCAGCGCCTGCTGGTCCAGATCTTCGTCCACCACAAAGTGGCTCAGTCCGCCGGAGGCCAGGATGCCCACCCGGATGTCCTTCGGCCACGACTCTATGGCGGAGCGTAGCGCCTGTCCAAGGTTGAAGCACCGCTTCGGCGTCGGCTGGTTGGGTGGATAGTAGGTGTTGAGCATGACGGGGACCGTCGGAATGATACTTTCAGTCATCAGACGGTTGTACACGTAGCCAAAGGCGTGGCCGATGCCACCGCGCTCTCCCCGTCCCCGGGTGGGGTCGAGGAACTTCGAGGAGCCCACGTCGAACTCGGCGTCCATCAGGCTGTGGATGATGTGCAGGCCCAGCGCCGAGTCGGTGGGCACCTGCGCGTCCTCGGTGCTGTAGCCGATGAGATTCATGCCGCCGGTGGAAGGCCCGGCCTCATGGCCGGACACCTTCACCTCGTCGCCCCAGTAGACGCAGAACGCGGGCATGTTGTCATCCAGCAGGTACTCGTGCTGGTCGTCGCCCACCATCACCAGCACGTCCAGCTTGGCATCGTACAGTTTCTTGGACAGGTGAGCGATGGCCTTCTGGTTCTGCTCGTGCCGTTTGGCGAACTTTTCCGGCGTGATCTCTTTGGCGATGCGCTCGGTGTCGGTGCGGGCCAGCAGGTCCTCGAAGTTGGAGGTGATGCCGTCGGTTCCGATCAGCTCCAGGTGTCCCTTGTCCCGTTCGCCGCGGCCGGCCCAACCTTCCGCTGGTGTGCTCAACTGCGGGCTGTGTGAAGAGGCCAGCCCCAGTACCAGTTCTGCCATGGTGCATCTCCTTAAATTGTCGTTGCTGGCGATAAATGGGTCCGGACGACCTGTTCATGGGACGGCAGCCAGTACCCGGTTTTCGGCCTATTCTACCGTATTGGGGTCACCACCGGTCACGTGACAAAATGGCGACCGGCGCGTTCCTCTCGCTTGCGCCCCTCGTGGCCCGTGTATATCATTGCGGCAGTACGGAATCCACCGCCGCATCGCCGCCGTCGGCCAATTACCATCCGGCGGTGAGCCTACTAACGTGACCAAAGGAGCGAGACTGGTATGAAGTACGATTACATCGTTATTGGGGCGGGTTCCGCTGGCTCGATTATCGCCAGCCGCCTGACTGAGGACCACAGCACCAGCGTGCTGCTGATCGAGGCTGGCCCCGACTATCCCGAGTTTGAGCACCTGCCGGAAGAGGTCAAGTTCGGCTACAACACCGAGATCGACATCATGGTCAGTGACCACAACTGGCAGTTCGTCGGCAAGGGCACGGACACCTCTCCGGAGATCATGGTACCCCGGGGCAAGGTAACCGGCGGTTCCAGCGCCATCAATGGCCAGGTTTTCCTGCGCGGCGTGCCCGAGGACTACGATGGCTGGGCCTCCGAAGGCAACGATGAGTGGGCCTACACCAAGCTGCTTCCCATTTTCCGCCGGATCGAAACCGACACCGACTACGGCAACGATGACTTCCACGGCGGCGACGGCCCCATCGTCATGCACCGCTTCGCCCGCGAGTCCTGGCTGCCCGCTCAGAACGCCTTCAGCGCCGCCTGCGTCGCGGCCGGCTTCCCGGAGACGTGGGACCACAACCACCCCGATTCCTACGGCGTTGGCCCCACCCCCTTCAACAACCCCAACGGCATCCGGATGAGCACCAACCTCGGCTACCTCTCCGAATCCCGCCACCGCCTGAACCTCACCATCAAGGCCAACTGCCACGTCCACCGCATCCTCTTCGACGGCAACAAGGCCGTTGGCGTCCAGTTGGAATCGGGCGGCGAGACTTTTGTTGCCGAGGCCGACGAGATCGTCCTCAGCAGCGGCGCCATCGGATCGCCCCACATCCTGATGCTGTCGGGCATCGGTCCGGCCGAACACCTGCGCGAAATGGGCATTCCAGTGATCCAGGACGCCCCGGGCGTCGGACAGAACCTGCGCGACCATCCCACCGTCTGGTGCACCTGGCGGACCAAGCCCGAGGTTGAGCTCGACGGCCTGGCTCCCCGCTCGCAGTTGTGCCTGCGTTACACCGCCGACGGCTCGGAACTGCGCAACGACATGAAGATCAGCATGCAGTCCTTCGCCACCGAGCGCATCAACCGCGGCGGCGACCGCATGGTGCCCCTGGGCATTCGCATGACCGCCGGCATCCAGTTGGCCGCCGGCGCCGGCCATATGCGGTTGCAGTCCACCGACCCGTACGAGCAGCCCTTCCTGGACTACAACTATCTGAAAGAAGAGTCGGACCGGGTGCGCCTCCGCGATTCGGTAAAGCTGTGCATCCAACTGGCCGAGGACGAAAACTTCCGCGACCTGATCCAGGAGCGGACTGAGCCGCCAGCGGACGCCACCGCAAGCGACGATGCGCTGGACGCCTGGATCGCCCGGGAGGTCACGACTTCCCAGCACATCTCCGGCACCTGCAAGATGGGGCCGGACAGCGACCCCATGGCCGTGGTTGACCAGTATGGCAAGGTCAAGGGCGTCACCAACCTGCGCGTCGCCGACGCCAGCGTCATGCCCGACTGCATCCGCGCCAATACCAACGTCACCTCCATGACCATCGGCGAGCGCGTCGCCGAGTTCATCAAGGAAGGACGGTAAGAGACTATACGCGGGGGCGGAGGGTCTTCGTCCCCGCGAACAGGCTTGATCATGCCACCTGCTCGGAAATGGGAACGCATCGAGGACCTTGCAGTCCTCCACCTCTATCGCGGCAAGGTTCACCATGACAGTCGGGAGGTGAAGGCACTGGCATCAGCGCTGGAACGCAGCCCGAAGTCCATAGCAGGGAGAATGCAGGCCTTTGCGGGGCTGGATCCGGCGAATCCACACACACCATCGGCGAAGGCCACGGCCCTCACCCAATCGGTCTGGGCCGAATACCTCGCCGACCGCACCGCCATCGCGGTGGAAGGCCAGCGAGCCTACCTGGGCATACTGAACCGGTATGCGATGGGCCGGCCGTAGAACCGACCCACCAAACACGGTCAAAAAATCAGGGGCGAATGATCATTCGCCCCTGATCGATTCTGCGTGTCTTGCGGGCTAGACGAGTACGCCAAATCCCGATTTGGTGCAGATCTCCAGCCGGTTGTGGTCCGGGTCGTGGAAGTAGAAGGCCTGCTGCCCGTCGTGGCGGGTTTGGATGTCGGTGCACTCCACGCCGATGTTCTGCAACTCGTCGCGGGCTGCGGAGATGTCATCCACCTCGAACGCGGTGTGATGCGACGGCGCGGACGGCGAGTCCGGGTTTTCGATTATGTGAACCATGGCCCCGCTGGGCAACTGCAGCCAGTACAGGTTGTCGCTGTCCACCATTTTGGGGATCTGCTTCACGCCCAGGACTTCCTGGTACCACTTCAGGGCGATGTCCTTGTCCCGAACGTTGTAGGTGATGTGGTTGATCGCCTTGAGGCGAATGTTGTCGGCGTTGAGTCCCATAAGGTTTCCCTCCCGGTGGTCAGGGTTGCACGGTTTGGTTGCGTCAGATCTCCAGCAGCCTCTCCAAATTGGCGAAGAGGATGGCGTCTTTTTCGTCGCGGGTCAGGCTGTCCAGGCCCAGCAGCCAGGACACCGGCCAATCGGCGGCCATGTCGAAGGGCCAGTCCGTCCCGAACACCACCTGCTCAATGCCCACCATGTCGATGAGCATCCGCAGCCCGTCTTCGCTGTGGGTCAGGCAGTCGTAGTAGAACCGGCCGAGATACGCGCTGGGCGGCTGGTCAATGTTGGCTCGAGCCTCCGGCCGCACCTGCCAGCCCCGATCCATGCGTCCAATGCCGTAGCAGGCGTAGCCGCCGCCGTGGCACAGGCATACCCGCAGCCCGGGGTAGCGGTCCATCACCCCGCCGAACACGAAAGACGCGTAGGTGATGGCACGGTCGGCCAGGTTGCCAATGGTGTTGGGCAGGTGGTAGCGATTGAGCCGCTCAGATACCACGGTATCGCCGCCCTGATGGATCAGGAACATCGCTCCCAGGCGCTCGGCAGTGGCCCAGAGCGGCTGGAAGACCGGGTCGTCAAACGTGCGGCCATTGACGTGGTCGCCGATCATGGCGCCCTTCAACCCGAGTTCCTCTACCGCTCGCGTAAGTTCCTCGATGGCCGCGCCCACATCCTGCATCGGCAGATGGGCCAGGCCGGCAAAACGATCCGGATACTCCTCGGTTAACTGGGCGACGTAGTCGTTGCACTCCCGGTGCATGGCCATGGTCTGGTCCACGCTCAGGTCGTAGAAGTACATGTTGGCGTTGGTCGACAGCACGTGAACGTCCACACCCAGTGAGTTCATGTCGGAGATGCGCTGCTCCGGCGTCCAGAAGGTGCGCGGGTTGTAGCGGTGCTGGTTATAAAGCTGGGGCGCGGTGACCCCGAACCAGTTTTCGCCGCTCTGCATTGACCGCAGCGCGCTGGCTGGCGTTATGTGCGAATGGACATCAAGAACGCGGACTGCCATTATCGGTTCGCTCCTGTATGGTCGCAGTCGTCTAAGCCGATGTGGCTGGCAGGCGACGGACGTTGCGATGAATTATAGCCGCTTTGGTTTCATTCGTCAGGACACTGCTCACCCTGGCGATTGGGACACCAAAACCAACCCCTGTTATCATATTTTCGCCACGTCCGCCGCACTGGCAATTCACCACTCCGGACCTTGCTTACATGACAACCCTTTCCCCACGCACCCAGCACCCGTACTTCATGTACGACGCCATCGTCGCCCAACCCGATGCCATCCACGCGGTCATCACGTCCCAGAAAGATCGTTGTGCGGAGGTCGCCGAGGTTCTGGCGCAAAAACGCCGCATCTATGTGGTGGGAATCGGGACGTCGTGGCACGCGGCGCTGGTGGGCGCGTCCATCATGGACGCCGGGCCAGAGGCCTTCGCGTGCAATTCTTTCGAGTTCTGCGTTTCGCCGCCTCGCGTCACTACTGACGACGCCGTGATAGTGATCAGCCACCGGGGCACCAAGCGTTCGTCATACGATGCGCTGGACGTCGCAAACAGCTTCGGCGCCTACACCGTGGCCATCACCTCTACCGACCCGGGCCCGCGCATCCTGGCCGCCGACGCCGGCATCCGCACCGTGGATCAGGAGAAATCGGCCGCGTTCACCATCAGCTACACCACCGCGCTCACGGCGCTGGCCATGCTCAACCTGGGCATCGCTGCTCGCCTGGATGATCCAACAAACGGGCTCAGCGCGTTTCCACAGCAGGTGGCCGGTATCCTTGACGAAGAGAACGCAGTGGGTCACGTGGTCGCAGATAATCACGCACGGCGCAGGTTCATCTCCGCCGGCTGGGGAGCCAACCGGGCGAACGCCTACGAGGTCGCGCTCAAGATCAAAGAGACCAGCCGCGCTGACTGCGAGGGTTTCCAGACCGAGCAGTTGCTCCACGGGCCCTTCTGCTCCATGGATTCCGACTGCGTGCTTACCCTCATCGCTCCCGCCGGCGAAGACCGCGGTCGCTCCGAGGACCTGGCCCTGGCTGCCCGAGAACTGGGAACCCCCGTGTGGGCGCTCACCAACCGCGCTGACGGCAATCTGCAAGATGCCGGAGCAGTCGCCTTCCCTTTGCCTGATTGCCCCCCGTATCTGATGCCCATCGCCAGCGTGGTCCCGCTACAGCTTTTCACCTACCACCTGGCCCTGGCTCGTGGAGCGCATCCCGACCTGTTCCAGCAGGATGACCCGCTCCAGGCCGCGGCCCGCACCCACTACGACCTCTAAACCCAATCCGACCCAGGAGGCCACCATGCCGGACAATGCAGACGCCCAGCGACTGATCGAGGAAGCCGCCCAGACCCGGGGCTACACCCTCGAAATGCACCGCATCAACGCCCTCGCCGACCCCGAATGGACCCAGAAATACGGCGAGTTCATCGAGGCCACCTACACCGGCCAGCGCCTCCTCGACCGCAAGACCAAGGAACTCCTCCAGATCTGCGTCGAAACCGCCCTGCGCGCCGACCAGGAGCAGATCCAGGCGCACATCCGCGTCGCCCTCAACGAGGGCGCCACACCCCGCGAAATCCTGGAGGCCATGCAGGCCGTCATCGCCCCCATGGGCGCACTGGCCTTCCGCCGCGGAGTGCAGGCCTGGGCGGCCGAAACGGGGTTCGAGTACTGACCCAACCCCAATTGCCCAGGCCCGGATGGACTCGAGCGATGCGATCCGAGCGGAGGGCGCCGGCTCTGCCGTTGACGCTGGCCGCGCGTCTCCCCTAAAATCGCCAACAGAGTCCATAGTCGAATTTCGTAACCAAACCTACGGGAGTCGTAGCCTCGTATGAACACGGACGGCGACAGTATTCGCAGATCCTTCGCGGAGTTCTTCGAAGAACGCGGGCACCAGTACATGCCCTCCGCCTCTCTGATCCCGGCAGGAGATCCGACCCTGCTCTTCACCTCCGCCGGCATGGTGCCCTTCAAGCCCTTCTTCATGGGCGAACAGACCCCGCCCCGCCGACGCCTGACCAGCTGCCAGAAGTCCTTCCGCACCACCGATATTGACGAGGTGGGCGACCACAAGCACCTCACGTTCTTCGAGATGCTGGGCAACTTCAGCATCGGCGACTACTTCAAGAAGGACGCCGTCGCCTTCGCGTGGGACCTGTGCACCAGTGTATTCGGCTTGGAACCGGAGCGTATGTACGTCACCGTCCACCTCGACGATGACGACGCCTACGATCTGTGGCTGAATGACATCGGAGTGCCGCCGGAGCGCATCTACCGTTACGGCAACAGCGACAACTGGTGGGGCCCGGCCGGCCTGGAGGGACCCACCGGCCCGTGCTCCGAACTCCATTACGATGGCGGAGCCGAAAAGGGTCGCGGCCAGCATCCCGTCACCGACGAGATGATGACGCCCGACGAGCTCACCGCCATGCTCAGGGTCGAAGCCGAGGGTGGCCCCGCCGCCCAGCCCGGCGGCTGCCATCCCAACTGCGACTGCGAGCGGTTCGTGGAGCTTTGGAACCTGGTCTTCATGCAGTTCTACCAGGACCTCGAGGGCGTCCGCACCCCGTTGCCGGCTCCCAGCGTTGACACCGGCATGGGTCTCGAGCGCGCCGCCGCGGTGCTGCAGGGTAAGCCCAACGTCTACGAGACCGACCTCTTCCAGCCCATCATCGACGCCGTCTGCAACCTCACTGGTCATGAATACGGTGAGACCGCCGAAACTGATTACGCCATCCGCGTTGTCTCCGAGCACGCCCGGGCCGCCTCGTTCCTCATCGGCGACGGCGTCGTTCCGTCCAATAGCGACCGCGGCTACGTGCTGCGCCGTATCATCCGGCGGGCCATCCGCTATGGGCGTCAACTCGGGCTCGACCGGCCCTTCATGACTGACATTACCGACGCCGTGATTGCGCGTTTCACCGCCGCCTATCCTGCCCTTGGGGAAAATGAGGGTTTCATCCGCCGCGTCGTCGGTCTGGAAGAAACCCAGTTCCTGGAGAACATTCGCCAGGGCATGCCATTGCTGGAAGACGTCCTGGCATCATCGAAGTCCGACGGCATAATCGCCGGCGCGGTGGTGTTCGAACTCTACGACACCTACGGCTTCCCGCCGGAGCTGGTCGACGAGATCGGTCGACGCGAGTATGGCCTAGCTGTCGATATGGACGGGTTCAACGCCGAGATGGAAGCCAAGCGCGAGCGCGACCGCGCCGGCCACCAGGTTACCGGCAGCATGGAAATCGTCACCGCCTACGAGAACCTCGGGGCCGGTCGCACACCCTTCGACGGCTATCAGCGCACTACCATAGACACGCGCGTCCTTGGCATCCTGCGCGAAGGCGAGGCGGTGGGGCATGCCACCCGGGGCCAGCAGGTCGAGATCGTCCTTGCCGAAACCTGCTTCTACGCCGAAGGCGGTGGACAGGTGGGTGACCAGGGAGTAATCAACGGACCCAATGGCCGTGTGCGAATCGAAGATACCCAGAGCCCGGTGGCCGGTCTCATCGTGCACCGGGGACTGGTCTCTGAAGGGGACATCGCCCTGGGCGAAGCGGTAACCGCCCAGGTGGAAACCGAGCGCCGCCTCGACGCGTCCCGCAACCACAGCGGCACCCACCTGCTCCATGCCGCGCTGCGCTCCGTGCTGGGCCCCCACGTGCGCCAGGCCGGTTCGCTGTGCGCGCCTGGCCGGCTGCGCTTTGACTTCAACCATGTGGGCGCGATGAGCCAGGACGAGCAGTTGGACGTCCAAAGCCTGGCCAATCGCAAGATACGCGAAAACCTGTCAGTCACCGCCCGCGAGACCACCTATACCGACGCCGTGCGCGACGGCGCGTTGGCTTTCTTCGGCGATCGTTATGGCGACGTCGTTAGAGTGGTGCGCATGGGCGACCACGACGACCACGACGAGCCTTTCAGCTTCGAAGTGTGTGGCGGCACCCACGTTCACGCCACCGGCCAGGTCGGCACTCTGGTCGTGCTGGGCGAATCCAGCATCGGCGGCGGCATGCGTCGCATCGAGGCCATGACAGGCCGCGCCGCCGAGGAACTGTTTGTGCAGCAGAATGCCACCCTGGAAGCCATCTCCCGGAAGCTGCAGGCGCCAGTGGCCGAGCTGGAGGCTCGCCTGGACGCCTACATGACGGACACTGACGTGCTGCGCCGGAGGCTCGCCGATGCCGAACGGGTCAGCCTGCGGTCGGAGGCCGAGTCTTTGCTCGATCGCACTCGCGACGTTGACGGTGTCAAACTCGTGGCCGGCGTAACCTCCGCCCACAATGTTGAAGCCATGCGCGAGATGGGCGATTTTCTCAAGCAGAAGTTGGAGAACGTTGTCATCGCCCTGGGCGCCGTCATCGATGGATCCCCGATCATCGTCACCATGGTCACGCCGGACCTGGTGAGCCGGGGTCTGCACGCCGGCAACATCGCCCGGGACGCCGCGAAGTTGATGGGCGGCGGTGGAGGCGGCAGGCCGAGACCGCCCAGGCCGGTGGACGCCAGCCGGAACGCCTGGGCGCGGCCCTGGACAGCGTGGCCAACCTGGTCCGGGCTGGACTGGGCAATTAGCCTCTCCGTCGTGCGGGGATAGCGATTTGGCAACCCCGTCACCTGGCCCTGACCCTGCTGAACTTGCGCGCTCCGGCCGTCTGCTTGGTCTGGACATCGGCGACCGGCGCATCGGGCTGGCGGTGAGCATACCGCCCGGGGATCTCATTCTGCCCGCCCGGTATCTCGAACGTCGCAATCGGCGGGCCGACATCGCCGCGATCCTGGAACAGGCCAGTCAACGCGACGCCGTGGCAATAGTTGCGGGCATGCCCTATAACGCCGACGGCCGTTCCGGCGAACAGGCGCGCAAAACCGATGCTCTGGTCCGCGCTCTCCAGCGGGCGACCGACATCCCCGTGCTGACCGTCGATGAGTCCTATAGCTCCAACGCCGCCGCCAACGACCTGCTGCAGTCCGGTCAGAGCCCTAGCCGCGACCCCGGTGCGATCGATGCCGCCGCCGCCGTGACAATCCTGCGCCGTTTCCTAGATTCGTAGGCGCTAATTCCATCTCGACGGACGATCTCCTTTGGAAACGCTCCGAAAGCTCGTCGCCGCCACACTTGACGCGCAGCGAACAGCCGTTCTATAATCCCGGTGTGTTTAGAACGCCCGTTTCGAGGTGGATTATGTTCGCCATGAACGCCGTGGCGCCCAAGGGACGCCAAATCGCTGAACCGAGATTCGACCACTACGAGGATACCGGGTGTGAGGTCGCCTCTACCTGCTTTGACTGCCCCTTACCCCGCTGCAAGTTCGACGACATGGAATGGTTCTACAAATACCGCCGTCTGGGGCGATACTTCCATATGGCCTCCATCATACACAACGAGGGCCTCTCCATCCCTGAAGCCGCCGAGCGGTTCCACGTTACCCAGCGGACCGTGTTCCGAGTCTTGCGCCGTTGCCGCGATGCCATGCGGGAACTGACGCCAGCAGAAGCCGCCGTGTTCGCCAGCCTGGCGCCGTAGGCGCCGTCAACGGAGCGGACCAACGGTGACCGACGACAGAGCCAACACCGCACTGTGGCGCTTCTTTGACGGCGCGGCGTCAGTCAGCGCCAGTATGTCGCTGTCGGTCGCGGTCAACGCCTGCGCCTTCTGCAACGGTCTGCCCGTACTGGGCTATCTCGAGGAACTGACCAACCGGGACGATGGGATTATAATAACCGCAACGTTGTTGCTATTCCCCACCACCACCGCGCTCTACGGAGTTTTCAGAATGATCTTCGCAGCCAAACAAGCCGCCGACCGCAAGGCCCGCGAACGCGGCCGCAAAGAGGGGATCAGAGAGGAGCGCGAGCGGATTGGCAAGATACTGGAGGAGCAAGGCGTAGTGCTCTCGCCCGAGCTCGCCGAGAGGTTGGCCTCTCAGCCCGAATAATCGGAGCATCCCGTTCGAACTGGACCGTGCCGACTTCAAGCAGGTTCGTCGAAATGTTCTTTGCAGCCAAACAAGCCGCCGAACGCAGGGCCCGCGAACGCGGCCGCAGGGAAGGCATCCTGGAAGGAATTAGGGAGGAGCGCGAGCGGATTGGCAAGATGCTGGAGGAGCAAGGCGTAGTGCTCTCGCCTGAGCTTGCCGAGAGGTTGGCTTCCCAGCCCGAATAATCGGAGCATCCCGTTCGAACCGGACCGTGCCAACTTCGAGCAGGTTCGTCGAAATGTTCTTTGCAGCCAAACAAGCCGCCGAACGCAAGGCCCGCGAACGTCGGCGCCAAGAACGCGAACGGCGAACTCACGAACGCGGGCGCAGAGAAGACATCAAGGCCGGCCGCCGGACAGAACGCGAACGCATCAGCGCAGCGCTGGAACAGCAGGGCGTGGGACTCACGCCGGAACTCGCGAGTATCCTCGCCGGCGAGGATGAATAGCGTCCTCTAACCCCGGGGCAAACCCAGGCCACGCCCGGCCACGATCCCCCGCTGCACTTCCGAGGTACCGCCGGCGATCTTGTGCGAAAAGCTGATCATCCAGTTTTCCGGCAAGCGGCCATTCAGCGGAGCCCGCTTCTCGCCACGGCCCATCGCGCCGTCGAGGCCCGCCACTTCCAGCACGCTGTTGGCGGATCTGTGGAGAGTCTCGCTCCCGAAAGCCTTGCTCATTGAGGCTTCCTTGTTCGGGACCAGCCCTTCGCCCTGCATCCAGGCCACGTTGTAGGCCATCAGGCGGGCCACCTCACACTCTACGTACCGGTCGGCCAGCAGGTTGCGCACCCAGGGCTGTTCGGTAACCTTGATGCCGTTGCGTGAGACCGTGCCCGCGTACTCCCGCGTGTCATCCAGCAGCCGCCGCGCGATGGCGGAATAGTCGATGCCAGATCGCTCGAAGTCCAGCAGGGTCACCGCCACGTACCAACCGCGGTTTTCCTCGCCGACCACGTTGCTGCTGGGTACGCGCACATTGTCGAACATCACCTGGTTGAACTCGTGCCCGCCGGCCATGTTGACCACCGGCCGCACCTCAACACCCGGCGTTTTCATGTCCACCAGGATAAAGCTGATACCCCGGTGCCTCGGAGCTTCCGGGTCGGTGCGGGCCAGGCACATGATCCAATCGGAATGGTGCGCCAGCGTCGTCCAGATCTTGGATCCGTTGATTACGTACTCGTCGCCGTCGCGCACCGCTCTGGTGCTCAGCGACGCCAGGTCGGATCCCGATTCGGGCTCGCTGTAGCCCTGGCACCACTGGACTTCGCCGCGCGCGATGGGAGGAAGGTGAGTCTGCTTCTGTTCCTCGCTCCCGTGGATCATCAGCGTGGGACCCAACATCCGCACTCCGAAAATATCCCGGCCCGGCGCCCGCAGGTAGGCCAGTTCTTCGTTGTAGATGGCCGAGCGCACCGGTGACGCATCCTGCCCACCGTACTCTTCCGGCCAATGCATGGTCAGCCAGCCGCGCTCCGCCAACCGGCCGCGCAGGTGCATGGTGAAGTCCCAGTCGTATTCTTCAGGCCAGCGTCCGCCGCCTTCCCAGTCAGCCGGCAACTCGGCCTGGATAAACTGGCACAGTTCGCCTCTGAAATGATCGTCTTCCGGAGTGAAGCGGTACTCCAAACCATGCCTCCTGCGAGATCAGATAGCCGTGTTGATCAACCCCGGTTGCTCATCAAGCATCCACGGCCACGCACGTCACGGTTCGAACGACGCCCACCACCGTGTGGATCTTTTCCGTCACCAGTCCTCCGACCACCGACATATCCTCGCCGGAGATCACCGCGATGATGTCGTAAGGACCCGTCACCACGTCCACCGACTCGATGCCGTCCAGATCCCGCAATGTGGTCGCTACGTCCCTGGTTCGCCCAACGGCGGTTTCAACCAGCAAAAAGGCTTTAGTTGCCATGATTTGGCGTCTCCTGTTCCAAGGGTGAAGTGGGGCGACACCGGCGGGAACCATCCCTGCCGAAAACGCGGGGCAATTCTACGGTGGCCCCATTGGAGTGTCAATTGAACCTGGCCTGGCTATAGATCGGCCGCCAACCGCCGTACCAGATCTGCCGCGGCTTGCCGGGTGTCCTCGCGTTTCATTGCGTACTCCAGCGAAGCCCTGAGCAATCCCAACGGGTTACCGCCATCATAGCGTATCCCATCAAACTCGCAGGCATAAACGGCTGCGTCTTCCATCAACAATGCCAGCCCGTCGGTCAACTGGATCTCGCCGCGCGCGCCCGGGGGTGTGCGCTCGAGACAGTCGAAAACCTGCGACGGCAGCAGGTAACGCCCCACGATCGATAGGTTGGACGGCGCCGTCCCCGGAGGCGGCTTTTCCACCAACCCATGAACTCGATGCCGACCCTCACCCGCAGGTTCCGAGTCCACCACGCCGTAGTTCTGCACCAGTTCCCACGGCACGCGCTCCACCGCCACCGCTGCGGCGCCGTCTTCGCCAGCAACGGCGGCCATCATCTGGGACAGCACGCCGGGCGAGTGGTCCACGATGTCGTCGGGCAAAATTACCGCGAAGGGTTCATCTCCAACCGCCTCACGCGCCGTGAGCACGGCATGACCCAAGCCCAGCGGCTCCTCCTGGATCACGAATGACACATTAGCCAGATCCGAACCGGACCGGACCTTCTCCAGGAGCTGTGCATCGTCGGCCAGCCGCGCTTCCAAATCCGGTCGAGGCCGGAAATACTCTGCGATGCCCTCCTTGCCCGGGGAGGTGACCACGATTACGTCGGTGATCCCCGCTTCCGCCGCCTCCTCCACCACGTACTGCAGCATTGGCCGGTCGAGTATCGGCAGCAATTCCTTGGGCACGGAGCGGGTCACCGGTAAAAACCTGGTTCCCAGGCCAGCGGCCGGTATGACTGCTTTACGGATCGCGGCGCACATGACGATCAATCATAGCATGGCGCCGCGGCACACCCGGGCATGTGGGCGATCGGCGTCACTCCTAGAGCTTCGGGTCGGCTACTCGGGATGCGACAAACCCTCGGCGCCTTCCACCCGTCGCGACGCCACCCGCCGGTTGCTGGCTACGTAAGCAATCACGATTATCGCCGGCATCGCCAGGATAATGATCCCGATGATGATGACCACGGTGAGCTCAGTGAAGCCCAGCGTCCCCAGCAGGATATGGCTGAGGGCGGCCATAATCCATTGCAGCAGGGTTGGATCCGCCTCCCCGTGGTGGCGTCCCAATGCCGCCAGAATGGCAACAAACGCTGTTCCGCCCATCTCGATCACCGCGGGCCGAACCGGTCAAACGGCGCGCCCTAGTATCGTCCGCCAGCGCCGGCCGTCGCCAACTGAGGGCTGGCGTCTGTCGGTTGCGAATTGTACCGGCTGGAGTAGTGGTACTCCTTGATGCTGTAGGCCATTATCGACGCCGGGATCAGGGTGAGACCGGCGATCAGGAACGGCCAGAAATAGCTGTTGCCAAACCACTCGTAGGCGTAACCGGCAAACTGGATGCTGAAGAACGATCCGATCTGGTGGGAGAAAAACACCCACCCGCTGATGGTTCCCAGCGCGCGGAAGCCGTAGACGTCGGCCGTCAGCGTAGATGTCAACGGCACGCTCGCCACCCAGGACATGCCGGACAGCAGCGCGAATGCCACCAGACCCAGCATCCCGTAGCCCATCAGCGGCAGGAACACCAGCGCCATAAACGCGACACCCCGGGTCGCGTACACCAGCGCGAGGACATTTTTACGCCGCATCCGGTCGCCCATGAACCCGGTGATGATTACTCCCGCAGCATTGAGTCCGGTCATTACGCCGAACATCAGCGCGGCGAAGACCTTCTTGTCATCAAAGGTCATCCACAGGAAGTTGACCGTATCCGGCAGGATGTCTTCCGCATACGGTATGAAGTGAATGCTCAACAGACCCGTGGTGATACCGCAAACCACGTAGGCCCCGGACAATTGCCACATGGGCGGCGTCTTGAAGCACTGCCGCCAGCTGTTGACTTCGTACAGGCCTGACTGGCGCTGCTGTGGCGCGCTGCCGGCCGGAGCGTCCTCCGGGTTGGGATCGCCGTCCGGGTTCAGGCCCAATTCCGCCGGGCTGGGCCGCAGGAAAAACACGGCTAGCGGCGCCGACAGGAATATGACCATCGCGCCCAGCATGAACCACACCGTGCGCCAGCCGACCAGTTCCACACCGGCTATGTTCAGGCTGGACCCGTCGATAACGCCCATCAGGTACGCAGCGAAGGGGATCATCAGCAGGCCACCGATGGAAGTGCCGGCTGCGGCAAGGCCCGTCGCCTTGCTCCGCTTCCGCTGGAACCAGCGCACCACCAGCGCCAGCATGTTGGTTATCGACGCCGCGCTCAGGCAGGTGTTGATCACGATGGAGAACACCACTATGAACCACAGCAGGTCCAATGGGATGCTGACCACGCCCAGGTTGAGCGAGTGGGTCAGGTCCTGGATGAACGCCAGGCTCATGATCGCCAGGCCCATTATGGACAGCCCGATCCCGAAGACACGGCGCGGCCCGTACTTGTCGAACAGCGCCCCCATGATGGGCTGCATCGCTCCGTTTATGAGAAAGCCAACGGAACCCACCCAGGAAATATCAGAGCGGTCCCACCCGAACGTGGGCTCCATCTCGGTAACAAAAAGGCCGAACCCCTGTCGGCCCGGCATCGAAAGGAAGGAAACGAAGAAGCAGGTGGCAACGATATACCAGCCGAAATACATCGGCGCGGCAACTTGCGCTGCGGATTTGGATGTCATAAGCCCCCTAGCTTCGCAGGTTCCGTGAGGCGATGACCGGACACCGCCAAGTACCGTGCCATCATAGCAGGCGCGCAAATGGGGCGCCAGTACACATCACCCAGCATAGCTCGGGATGTCACCAGGCGTGACGCAGAGACGATCCGTCGGCGCAGCCGGCGGCAACCGCAGTCAGCGCGATTAATCCGGCTAGTCGGCCGCCCCGGCTGCGACCGGAGCAGTCTGATAACGCACCGAGTACTTGCGCTCCCGAATGGCGAAAGCGCTGATCGCCGCCGGATACAGCATCACCGCGGCGATGGTGAACGCGATCACGTAATCCCCGGTGATCTCGCGCAGGTAACCGGCCATCAGCACGCTGGTGAACCCGCCCAATTGGTGGAACAGGAACGCCACGCCCGAGATGGTTGCCAGGGACTTGAGACCGTACACCTCGGCTGTAAGCGAAGTTGTCAGAGGCGCCGTGGCGATCCAGGACAGGCCCGCAACCACCGAGAAGATCAGCAAACCGGCCAGCACCGGAATGCCGGGCACGACCAACGACGCCACCAGGATCACGTAGCCAGTTCCCCGGCAGAAGTACACCAGCGCGAGCCAGTTCTTGCGCCGGCCGATGCGGTCGGAAATCCAACCTGCCCCTGTTGCGCCGAGCGCGTTGAGGCCCGACATCAGTCCGAAGATCAACGCAGCGGTCTGAGGATTGATACCCTCCTCCACCGCCATCGGCACGAAGTGCACGGCCAGCATGAACGTCGTCGAACCACAGATGAAGTAGGAGAAACTCATCTGCCAGATGGGGAGGGATTTGAACGCCTGCCGCCAGTTTTCGGCGAACAGTGGCTGAGGCGGTGGTCCCTCGGCTCCCGGCGAACCCCCCGACCCACTGTCGGGAATCGGATCACCGTCCGGCGTCAATCCCTTCTTTGCCGGGTCGTCGTGCAGGAACATGAAAGCCAGGGGGATGCCCAACACCAGGATCATCACACCCAGCACTATCCACGACAACCGCCAGTCGATCAGGCTGATCATGTACGCAGCAAAGGGAACCAGGATCAGACCTCCCAGCGACATCCCGGACGCGTTCAGTCCGATGACCAGGCCCCGGCGGCGGCGGAACCATTTGCTGAGCATTGCACCGGTGTTGGTCAGCGACGTGCCGCTCTGGCCCACTGCCGCTACCACGCCAAAAATCGAGATCAGGTACCAGATGCTGCCCGTAGCCGCCATCAGCAGCGTGGACACGCCCACGACGACAATGCCCGCCATCACCACGATCCGCACACCCACCCGGTCGAACAGATACCCCATGAACGGCTGCGACACACCGTTCAGCAGGGCTCCAAGCGCGGCCGCCCAGGAAACCACGGTACGGTTCCACTCGAATTCCGCCTCCATGGGCACGACGAAGGCGCCGAACGCGTTGCGCGTCCCCATGGTCAGGAACGCGATAAACATGCAGGTGGCCACAACAAACCACCCGTAAAACATGCCGGACCGCGCGGGATTACTCGCCGCCATTATGCCCCCAAGCCCAAATCGAACACTTGCGCCGGATTGTATGCCTGCCTGACACCCCGCGCAACCTTGACAGCAAATGGAAGGGGGCGTCATCGCTGATGACGCCCCTGTCTGGACCGGATACCACGGCAATGCGGCTAGCGATATCCACTGGTCTCGTCCGTTTCATCCGTGGGATTACACGTCCTTCAGCGCCAGGGCGTCCTCACCGGCGCTGTTGCCGGCCAGGCGACCGAACACCATGCCCGCGCTCAGGCCGCTGCCGCCGGGGTAGTTGTGGTAGAACAGGCCGCCGACCATTTCGCCGGCCGCGTAGAGGCCGGGGATGGGATCCTGGGCGTTGGTGACCACCTGGCCCCGGTTATTCACTTTGACACCGCCGAAGGTGAAGGTTATGCCGGTAGTTACGGCCCAGCCACGGTAGGGAGGAGTGTCCAGAGTCTGCGCCCAGTTGGTCTTATTGACCGCCAGGCCCTCGGTGCAGCGTCCGTCCTTGACCGTCGGGTTGTACTCGATGTCCTGGCGCACCGCGGCGTTGTAGGCCTCCACCTCGCGCACCAACCCGTCGGGGTCGATATCCAGCATGCGGGCCAGTTCCTCGATGGAGTTGGCCTCGGCGGTGGTCGCTTGGGGAATCCAGTACTCGTCGCGCAGCAGGTGCTTCACTTTCTCGTCGAAAATCTGGAAGCATAGGCCCTGAGGCTGATCCATCAACGCCCGGCCGTAGGTGACGTAGGTGTAGTTGCGGAAGTCCGCGCCCTCGTCCAGGAACCGCTCGCCGTTGATGTTGACCATCAGGCCGAAGGGGTAGGAGTGCTTCTGGAACAACTCGGTAACCGTGCGGTCGCCGAAGGTCGGCGCGTTCATGTCCCAGGCCACGGCGTGGCAGGACGACCAGTGCCCGTAGGACTGCCCTCCCACGTCCAGCGCCATCTTGATGCCGTCGCCGGTGTTGTACGGGATGCCGCGAACCTTCACGGTCTCCCAGCCCGGGCCCAGGTAACGGCAGCGCATCTCCGCGTTGGCCTCGAACCCGCCGGCGGCCAGCACCACCGCGCGCCCCGCCAAATCCTCGAAGCCGTCCGGTCCCTTGACCCGCAGGCCGGCCACATTGCCCTTCTGGTCCTGGATCAGCGACACGCCCTCGGTGGCGTACCGCACCTCGACCCCCAGGCGCTGGCAGACGTCGAACTGCTGGTCCGACAGGCCCTTGCCCGCGCCCACGGCCTCGACCACGAGACCGCCCCAGAACCGGAACTTGTCGCCGTCGCGGAAGGCCTGGCGACCGAAGGACAGCACGAACCGCACGCCGTGTTCCTGCAGCCACTTCATCGTGGGATAGGACTGGCTCACCAGGATCTCAGCCAACTCGGGGTCTGACAGCCCATGGGTGACCCGCATCATGTCGTCGTAGAACTGGTTCTCGGTGTACTGCCCCACCTCGATGGAATTGGCCTCGGTCTCGGACATATCGGGAATGAGACCCTTGATATCGTCCAGCCCGTTGTAGGCGAACCGGATGATGCCGCCGGTGAAGTAGGTATTGCCGCCGCGGAAATACTCCGGGGCCTTCTCGACGACCAGCACCGACTGGGTCTGCTCGCGGGCGGCGATGGCGGCGGAAAGAGCGGCGTTGCCGGCCCCCACCACGATTACGTCATAAACAGTGTCATTAGCAGGCAAAACCGCACCTCAAAGGCCCGCCGGCTGCGTTCCGGCAGGCAAATTTCCGTACCCGATGATACCACAGCGCCCCTTTTCATCCGGTCGATGCTTGGTGCCGCGACCCCGGCTGATGTACCCTTGCAGCGCATCGGCGGCCCCGAAATTCAAGCTCTGGCAAGTCCCGACAGGCAACCGACGGTGGGGCTGAGATACCCATTTGGTGGTGACATGCAATACGACGTGATAATCGTGGGCGGCGGATCCGCCGGCTCAACCCTCGCCGCCCGCCTGTCCGAAGATCCCGCCCGCTCCGTTCTCCTGCTGGAGGCCGGCCCCGATTACGCTGACTTCGAGCAGTGGCCCGCCGAAATCCGCGACGGAACCAGCCAGGAGGCTTCCACGCCGGGCGCGGTCTTCAACTGGTCCTACCAGGCCACCGCCACCGAACGCCAGACCAACCCGATCCAGATCGCGCGCGGGCGAGTGATGGGCGGGTCCGGCGCCGTCAACGGGCAGGTGTTCCTGCGCGGACTTCCCGAGGATTACGACGGCTGGGCCGCCCAGGCCAATGACCAGTGGGCCTATGGTCACGTCCTCCCCTTCTTCCGCAAGCTGGAATCCGACGCCGACGTGCAGGACGACTTCCACGGAAGCGACGGCCCGGTGCCGGTGGTTCGCGCCCCGCGCGACGCCTGGCATCCCTTCCAGCACGCCTTTGTGCAGGCCTGCGTGGGTCTCGGCTATTCCGAAGATACGGACATGAACCATCCGTCGTCTGCCGGTGTTGGTCCGGCGCCAATGAACAACCCGGCCGGCATCCGCATGAGCTGCGCGCTCGCCTATCTCTCTTCGGCACGTCATCGCCTGAACCTGACGATCCGGGGAAACGTGTCCGTCCGGCGCGTACTGTTCAACGGACGAACCGCCGTCGGGGTGGAAGCCGAGAGCGGCGGCGAGGTATTCACGGCATTCGGCAGCGAGATCGTCGTCTGCGCCAGCGGCATAGCGTCGCCGCAACTGCTGATGCTGTCCGGCATCGGCCCGGCCGATCATCTGACTGAGCTGGGCATTCCAGTGGTGCAGGACCTCCCCGGCGTCGGCCAGAACCTGCGCGATCACCCGCTGGTGTATGTGGACTCGGAACTGCACCCCGACCACGTCGCCGCCGATTTCAACGGATCGCGCATCCAGACCCTGCTGCGCTACACCACCGAAGGTTCCGAGTCCCGCAACGACATGCACGTGTACGTAAACAACGTGGCATCGGGGCCAAGCCCGTTGGGCAGCGGGCCAGGCGCGGACCGGCCCACCCTGCGCATGACCTGCATCCTGCAGTCAGCGGAGAGCGCCGGCGTGCTGCGCCTGGCTTCATCCGACCCCAACGACAAGCCTCTCATCGACTATCGCTACCTTCGCAGCGATCGGGACCGGCGGCGGTTGCGCGAAGCCGTCCGCCTCTGCCGCCGCGTCCTGGGTCAACCCACCTTCACGTCCATCGCCGGCGACCCGGTGTCACCCACGGCTGCAGAAATCGCCTCCGACACCGCTCTGGACGACTGGCTCCTGCGCAATGTGTTCACCACCTTCCACACCTCGGGCTCCTGCCGCATGGGGCCGTCCGACGATCCCATGGCCGTGGTCGACCAGTATTGCCGCGTCCACGGGGTCCACAACCTGCGCGTCGTTGACCTGTCAATCTGCCCCAACGTGGTACGGGCCAACACCAACGCCACCGCCATCATGATCGGTGAGCGCGCCGCCGGCTGGATCGGCAATAATCAGCCCTGACCGCTAGCTATAATTGCCCTCATCCCGACACCACTGCACGGAGTTTCCCCATGCCCATTTCTGAGTACGTCAGCCGTTCCATGGAAGAGGGCGGCTGGATCCGCCGCATGTTCGAGGTAGGCATCACCCTGAAAGCGCAGTACGGCGACGACAACGTGTTCGACCTGTCCCTGGGGAACCCGATCATGGAACCGCCGGCGGAGTTCCACGCCGAACTGCTCCGCATCGCCCAGTCTCCGACCGCCGGCATGCACCGCTACATGCCCAACGCCGGCTATCCGGAGACGCGGCAGGCCGTCGCCGACACCCTGGCCGCCGAAACCGGCCTGCCCTTCGGCGTCGGCGACATCGTCATGACGTGCGGTGCGGCCGGCGCGGCCAACGTGGTGCTTCGCGTCATCCTGAACCCCGGCGACGAAGTGGTAATCCTCTCACCCTTCTTTGGCGAGTACGTCTACTACATCCAGAACCACAACGGCGTCCCCATCATCGTTCCCACCGATGCGGAGTTCGGGCTGGATGTCGCCGCCATCGAAGCCGCCATCACACCGCGCACCCGCGCCGTGATGCTGAACTCCCCCAACAACCCATCCGGCGTCGTTTATCCCGCCGACGACATAGCAGCGCTGGCAGATGCGATCACGCAGGCCGAGAACAGGTACGGCTCAGAGATCTTCATCATCAGCGACGAGCCCTACCGCCGCATCATCTACGACGAGCTCACCTACCCGCAGGTGTTTCCCCACTACGAGCGGACCATCGTCGTCAACTCCCACGCCAAGGATCTGGGGCTACCCGGCGAGCGCATCGGCCACATCGCCATCCACCCCGACTACTCCGGGAAGGCCGAGTTGTTCGACGGCCTGGTCTTCTGCAACCGCGTCCTGGGCTTCGTCAACGCGCCGGCCCTGATGCAGCATGTCGTCCGCGCCGTGCAGGACGCGTCGGTGGACGTGGGCGAGTACCAGCGCAAGCGGGACTTCCTCTACGACCGCCTAACCGGCATGGGCTACTCGGTGGTCAAGCCCCAGGGCGCGTTCTACCTGTTCCCCCGTTCGCCCCTGGCCGACGACGAGGCATTCGTCGCGGCCCTGCAGGAATACAACGTCCTCGTGGTGCCGGGTAAGGGCTTCGGCACGCCGGGCCACTTCCGCATCTCCTACTGCCTGGAAGACCGCGTGCTGGAAGGTTCCATGGACGGCTTCGCCCGCGCCGCCGAGCAGTACCTGCGCTAGCCGTTTCGCTGGATCGCGCCCCGTATCCGAGCGAATATCGGTCCCAGGTCGATTGCAACTCCGGGCATGGCCTCAGAAGTCAAAATGTCATCAGAGCCGTGAACCCTGGAAAGCCTCATGGAACGCCCGTCACCGACGTAATGAGCGATCGATTCGGCATCCAGATCAACCGCGAGCATTTCGCTGACGCTGCTGCGAGCATATACGGGCAGCTTGACTTCCAAATCGCGGCGGCGAGTGGAATCGGAAAGGACTTCGACCACTACGTCAGGCGCACCGTGGATGCCGTGATTGTCATCATCGAAGATATGAAGCCGATCTTTGGATACGAACAATACATCAGGTTGAAAAGTGTTGTGCTCGTCGATGGCCACATCGTAGGGCGAGACTCGCGTCTCGCCGATGTCCAGCGCATCTGTTTGTAAAGTGAGCTGGATGTAAAATCGTCCCGTGAACACTTGATGCGGGTCATTGGGCCCGGCCATTGTGGCGAGTTCTCCCTCAATAAGTTGGTGCCGCACACCCCGGTGTGACGGCGGCGTGCGGGCCATGTAATCGGCTCCGGTCATTTTGGTCGCCGGTTTTGCGTTGGGCTGCGTCATAGCCTCGCCTCCGTGCCCGCTTATGGCCAACCGCCGTTGGCATCCCGCGAGGGCAGGCGCACCGTGGCGTTGCCCCGCGTCGTCACCTGCTGGCGCTGGTTTTCACCCCAAATGTCCATGTCCACCAGGTACTCGCCGTCCTCGACCCGCTTGCCCGTAACCTTGCCCTTGCACCAAGTGGTGTCACCGACCACGTTGAACCGACGCAGTTCCACGTGCATCCGCTTCAGGAACCCGTCGTCCCCCATCCAGTTGGTCAGCAGGTTGCCCATCCAGCAGCAGCGCTGGCACCCGTAGTCGTAGGCCCCGGGCAGTCCCGCCGACTCCGCCGCCTCCTGGATGTCGTGGACGCGGATGATGGCCTCCTGCGCCCCCGTGTTCGGGTCGGTGAACCCCCACGAAGGGTGCCGCAGCATCTCCCGCAGTTGGATGCCGTGGCTGATGCCGCCGATGCAACCGGCCACGAACGCGGTGATGTCGCCGTGGCTGAGCGGCCCTTTCACCACCGGAGTCAACTCGTCGCCGATCTGCACGTCCTCGAACCATCGGGGGTTGTTGCCCCGGATCTCCTCATTGAGAATCGCGTTGTGGATGGCCTCCAATTCTTCCCGCGAGTACTGGTAGGGCTCGAAGCTGTACTTCTGCCGTTCGCGGGCCGCGCTGCGCTCCGCCCTCACCTGCCAGCCCTTGGTCTTGGCGATCATCTCCCCGCGCTGGTTGTAGTAGTCGGTGACGCTGGACTGGATCACGATGCGCCCGGCAAACTCGCTTTCCTTCTCCTCCAGCCCGGTGAACTGCTCCTGCACACTGATCTCGTCGCCCAGGTAGATCGGCCGGAACCATTCCCAGTCGTTGCCCGCGTGGAACCCGTGGACGCCGGGCAACCCGCCAGTGCGGCCTGAGCACCAGTAAACGCTGTACAGGAAGCACGGCGGCGCGATGATCGTGCCGTACTTGCTGGTCTGGGCGTAGGAGCGGTCCCAGTACAGGGGGTTAGTGTCACCGATACCCTGGCAGAAGTGCCGGATGGCGCTGCGGGAGGCGTCCTCGTTGAACAGTCCCACGCCGTACTGCCGAGGCCGGTTGAACGTGCCCAGCCGTCCGCGCAATCGATCCAGCCCTTCCTCTGTGATCCGTCCCGATTCCAGAACCATGTTGGGATGTCCTCCAGGTGTGGTTTGTGGCGCCGCCGGCCGTTCGGACGCCTACGGGGCCTCCGGCACCGTGAGCACCGGCGTTCGCTGGCTCAGGTACTGCTCCGTGACGAAGGGCGACCCGAACCCGTATTGCTCGGCGCACTGGCGCACCACCTCCAGGGTCTCGGCGCGCAGCGTCTGCGGCGCCGGCTCCGTGCCTCCGGAAATGATGCTCCGGATCAGCCGGCCGGCCAGGTCCTGCTTGGTGTCCGGGTGCCCGCAGATGCCCTCGTAGGCCACGCCACCGCAGGTGGGGCAGTACCACCACTCCAGGGTGAGCACCGAGCGGATGCCCAGGTCGGGCAGTTCGTCAAAGATCTCGTGCGCCGCGTACCGCCCATAGTAGTCGCCGACGCCGGCGTGGTCCCGGCCGAACATGTGGTGCGTGCAGCCCAGGTTCTTGCGCACCAGGGCGTGGAACACCGCCTCGCGTGGCCCGGCGTAGCGCATATCCCACAGCAGCGCGGTGGTGCGGTGGATCTCATCGCGGAAAAACCCGTGCGTGCGCAGGTTCTCGTGGGCCAGCACAATGGCTTCGTCGATGTAGTCGCCCTCTTTCTTCTCGCCGATCACCGCGCTCACCAGCACGCCGTCGGCCTGGGCCTCCATGAAAGCGCCCTTCATCAGGTACTCGTGGCCGGAGTGGGGAACGTTCCGGGTCTGGTGAGCCACGGCGCGCTGCCATCCCACGGTTCCCAGTTCAGCTCGCAGCTGCGCCGGCGTCCGCCAGAACCGGTCAAAGGGCGGATTGATCATGGGCTCGCACACCAGCGTGATGTCCCCGGCCACGAAGCGGTCCGCATATCCCAGCGTGCGCTGCACCCCGGGGTGCTCCGGGTCGGTGGTCGTGTACACCTGCCGCGCCATCTCGGTCAGGTCAACCGCGAATATCTCCGACACGTCCAGCGTGGCCAGCGGATTGCCGCCGTGGGTCAGCAGCACTGTATCTCCGACGGATACTCCGGCGTTTGCCAACTCAGTCTGCGCGACGTCCAGGACGATCGGAATCGGCCAAACATACCCGTTGGTCAACCGCATCGTCTCGGACACCGCCGCGACGTCGGCGCTGCCCATGAACCCGGTCAGCGGTGAGAAGAATCCGTGCGCGATGTTCACGCACTCGTGAACGATCTGCTCCCGCACCTCGATGGTCGGTAGCCCGGCGACCTCGCTGACGCTGTTCAACGGATGTACCCGCTGTACAAGGACACCACCGTGCGGCGAGAGGCTGTTGTCAACATTCATAGTCATCACGCCCGCAATTCTACCATCGCCCTTGTCGTCGCAGCGATTTGCCGCAGCAGCAAACCTCAACACTCGATTAGGGGTTGCCTGAACCGACAAGCCTCGCCGGACGCCATGCAAATGTTTGGGGCGCCACTTGGACGCCCCGGTCTAGCTGTCGCGATATTCGGCGGACCGTTTTTGTCGGAACGCCGCCACGCCTTCCACGTGGTCCTGCGATGTGAGCGTGATCGTCTCGCCGGCAGCGGCCATTTTCATGGCGGTTTCCAGATCGAATTCCAGCCCCTTGTACAGCATGAGCTTGGACAGCCGGATTGCGATGGGCGGGCCGGCGGCGATCTTCCGGGCCAGTTCCATCGTGGTTTCTTCCAGCTCATCCTCGTCGACCAGCCGATTCAAGAATCCCAGGCGATGCGCTTCCTCGGCCTCCAGGAAATCGCCGGTGAACAGCATCTCCGCCGCGCGACCCAGGCTGCCCAGAGTGCGCGGGTACAGCCAGGTCCCGCCGAACCCCGGGAACAGTCCGATCCGGACGTACGCGGACATGAACCGCGACCTCACGGTGCCGGTGCGGATGTCGCACGCGCACGCCAGATCCAGTCCCGCCCCGGTGGCAACGCCATTCACCATGGCGATCACCGGCTTTTCGCACCTCTGCACTCCCAGGATCATGTCCTGGGCCAGCTTGAAGCTCCGCCGCACCTGGTCCGCGTTGCCCGATGTCCACCCGCTGCCTTCTCCATTGGCGGAACCGCCCAGCTGGTTCATATCGCCGCCAGCACAAAACGCTCGGCCGGCGCCGGTGATGATCACCACTCGCGTATCGGGGTCAGCGTCGGCCTTTGCCACAGCGTCGGCGATCTCCACCTGCATCTGATCGTTCAGGGCGTTCAGGCGGTCCGGGCGGTTCAACGTGATCCGCGTGATGCAACTGTCGCGGTCAGCTTCGTAGAGAATGAGTTCGTAGTCGGGCATAAAATCGTTTCCTCCAATGTCAAACAATTAATTCTAGCACGGGAAGCCGACGAATCCGTCCGCGCCCGATTCCGTTATAATGCCGCCAAATTTCGGTCGCATGCACCGCCTTCAACGTCGATGTTGACCAATGTGGAAGCGATATTCGTCTCATCGCCGCGTGCCCATGCGGCCCCAGACCACCGCAGGCTGTGTCAAGGCTTCGGGAAGCGTCGGCTGGGATCGATGCTGAAGAAAACCGTACGGTCCAGCAACACGTACATCCTCGGCTGGAGCGACCGGAAACCTTGAACAAACAATCGTCGCCGGGATTCGGTCAGGCAGCACAATCGTCTGCCGGTCCGCCAAATCATGACAGCCGAATAGGCTAACCGGCCATCACTAGCACACACGCGAGTGATATGTATAATTCGACCAATGACTTCACATGGAGGTGCCCAGTTGGAAGAATCGTCTAATGGAGTATTAATCGCCATCGATTGGGAAAACATACGTCGCGGGGCTCAACTCTATCAGAAAAGCATATCCCCTCAAGCGTTGTACGAAGCCATGACTAAAGTGGGACAAGTATTTGGGGAAGTATTGGGCGGGAAGGCATTTGGCGACTGGAGTCTCCGACCTGACGACGGCACCGCGTTCACACAAGCAGGCATAACTCTATATCACGCGCCCCGCACCATGGCCGGCAAGGACCGCAGCGACCCTTCCATACTGCTCGAAGTGTACGACTGGCTGCGCGATCGCGACGACTGTAGCGTGGTTATTCTTGGCTCTGGCGATTCCGACTATCAGGTGCTGGTCGACCGCGCCCGCGGCATGGGCCGCCGCGTGATCTTGTGCGCTTTCAGCCAGTCCGTCGCCCGCGATATGCTCGCCGTGGCGCCGCTGTTCCCGCTGGAAGCCGAACTGGGATTCCAGCTGGCTGAACACGGTGATATCGATATCCAATTGCCCACTCCGGAGGAGCAGGCGGAAGCGGCCCAGGATGTGCTCCAGATCTTCGTCCGTGAAATGAGCAAGCTGGAATCCCGCATGAACTTCGTGGGATACAGTATGCTGTGCAACCAGTGGATGCTCGACTGGGGCATCGCGTGGAACGAATTCGAATGCCGCCGGCTGGTTGAAGATTGGCTGTACGAGGGTATCATTGAACGGCACGATGTCCCCAATCCCAACAATCCACAGTTCCCCACTTCGGCGGTGCGGCTGATGCGAGCCAGCGAACCGGTTCGCGACGCGTTGGGATTGAACCGGCCGGCCATTTCCAACCCGGTGGTCGCCTCCGTCGAGGACCAGCACTATCACAACCCGGAGTAAACGGATGACCTCCTTCAGTTACATTGACCATCTCGAGTGCACCATCTGCGGCAAGGAATACCCGTACGACGGGCTGGCTACCATCAGCGAATGCTGCGGCAAGGTCCTGTTCGTCCGGTACGACCTGCCCCGCCTGCGGCGCGAGGTGCAGCGCTCGGTGTTCGACGGCCGGCCGGCGAATATGTGGCGGTACAACGAACTGCTCCCGGTTACCGACCCCGATGAAATCATCACCCTTGGTGAAGGCGGCACTCCGCTCCTGGACGCCGCCACGCTGGCCCGCCAGGTCGGCATCCGACGGCTCCTCATCAAAGAGGAAGGCCTCAATCCCACCGGCACCTTCAAGGCTCGTGGCATCTCCGCCGCGGTGTCCAAGGCCGTCGAAGTCGGCGCCCGCGGGTTCACCATGCCCTCAGCGGGGAACGCCGCCGGAGCCGCAGCCGCCTACTGCGCCCGCGCCGGCACCCCCGTCAAGGTCTTCATGCCCCAGGACGCCCCATCGTCCAACAAGAAGGAATCCATCGTCGCCGGCTCTGAACTCAACCTCGTCGATGGCCTGATCAGCGACGCCGGCCGCATCGCCGTTTCCGTGGCCGCCGAACAGGGCCTGTTCGACCTGTCCACCCTCAAGGAGCCGTGCCGCGCTGAGGGCAAAAAGACCATGGGTCTGGAAATCGCCCACCAGCTGGGCTGGCGCATGCCCGATGCCATCGTGTACCCCACCGGGGGCGGAACCGGGATCATCGGCATGCACAAGGGATTCCAGGAACTGCTGGAGCTGGGCTGGATCGAGGGCAAACTGCCCCGGTTCTACGCCGTGCAGGCTGACGGCTGCCAGCCCATCGTCAAGGCCTGGAACGATGGAACCGACACCGCCGACCCGTGGCCCAACGCCACCACCAAGGCCGACGGTCTCCGCGTGCCGGGGCCCTTCGCCGACTACCTGATCCTGCAGGCGCTGCGCGAAACCGGGGGCGGCGCCCTGGCAGTCAGTGACGAAGACATGATCGAGGCCATGTACACGCTCGCCACCACCGAGGGAGTTATCGCTTGCCCCGAGGGCGCGGCAACGTTGTTGGGCCTTCAGCGGCTCATGGCCGACGGCAGCATCGGCGCCGACGAGGAGGTGGTGCTGCTGAACACCGGTTCCGGCTACAAGTACCTCGACCTGCTGCGCGGTCCCGGCGAATAAGCCCGGCCGCCGGGGTCGCGTTGCCCCTGCGTAAACCGGCTAGAGCAGGGGCATCTGGAACGCGCGGTCCGCTTCCGTCGCGTTCTTGCCCAGGTGGATTGCGGAGTAACCCTTGCGACGCAGGTGGTCCGCCAGGTCCGGGAACCCGAACACGGTGTACACCTGCCTGGGGCCCACCGCCTTCACGTACGCGACCAGGTCGTTGAAATCCGCGTGATCACTGTACGGCAGGCTCGCGTCACCCGGCCGGCCCCGGCCCCAGGGTTTGACCCCGGAGCCGGCCGCCCAGCCCGTTAGCTCCAGGTACCGAACCGGCCGGCGTTCCGGTTTGATCAGGTTGACCATTTCGCGCGATTTCTTGCCCGGCGGGAAGAGCAGCGCCTCGCCTTCCCGGAACTGACCGCCACAGGCGCGGTACTCGCCCGGGAAATCCACCCCGGCCTCCTCGTACCTCTGCGCTATTTCGTAGACGCTCTCCTCACACGCCACGCGGAAACCGGCCTTCAGCAGGTGATACAGGGCCTCCTGCGCTTTGCCCAGTCGCCAGCCCATGACCACGGGCACGGCTCCCTGGTCAATCCACTGGGCCACCACGCGGATCGCGGTGCCGACGGCTTCTTCTTGAGGCGGGAAAACGTAGTCCGGACGACCGTAGGTGCTTTCGATCACCAGCACGTCGCAGGGCACCTGCTGATGCGCCTCGTTGATCGGCGAAGGCTGCACCCTCAGGTCGCCCGTGTACAGCAGGCGTTCCCCGGTCACCTTGCTCTCGACTAGGGTTTGAGCGGATCCCAGGCAGTGGCCGGCGGGATAGAGGGTGATCGCGCAATCCGGCAAATCCAGCGTTTCGCCGAATTCAAGCTCCACCGGCTCCGACCGCTTCAGGTAATCGCCCAGCAGCAACCTGGTTCCGGGCGTGAGCACAGGACGGCGGTGCCTTGCCGTGTGGTCCGAGTGAGCGTGGGAGATGACCGAAGTGTCCTGCTTGCGCAGGGCATCAAGCCACAGCCCCATCTCCGGGAGGTGTATCCCCCTGTCGAATACCACGTCCAATCGGGCGTCCCGGCCGCCGGCTGCGGCGTCGCGGAGTATAGCACGCGACCCTCACGGGTACCGGACGGATCGCCGCCCACCGCTGGAGAATCGCTCCTGATGCCAGCGATTCCGGGGTGCGGTATAATCCCTGCCAACCCCGCCGGAGGGCCAGCCATTGCATCCCGCCCGGCATAATCGAGGAGAAGCTAGATGCCAGGTCAAATCGGCGACACCGCGCCGGACTTCACGCTCCCGTCTCCCAACGACGGAGACATCTCTCTGAATACCTACCGCGGCACCCACACTGTGGTTCTGTCGTTCCACGTCCTGGACTTCACCAGCGGTTGAACGGATCAGGCCACCTCCTTCCGCCGTTACAACGCGCGGTTCCAGGAGTTGAATGCCCAGGTGCTGGGTATCAGTTGTGACCACGTAGCCGCTCACCGGGCCTGGACCACCACCATGGGCGGGCTCCCCTATCCCGAATTGTCTGACTGGCATCCCAAGGGCCAGGTGACCACCGCCTACGACCTTTGGAACGACGAGCGAGGCGCCGGAACCCGCGCCGTGATCATCGTCGATCCCCAGGGCGTGATCCGGTATCGCGAGACCTACCAGCCGGGCACGCTGCCGGACCCGGAGACCATCCTGCAGGCCGTCTCCGACATCGGCGGCTAATCGGAAATCAACGGCTAAAACGAACGGGGCGGGTCTTGCGACCCGCCCCAAACTTTGGCTGGTTCAGATTCCCGGGCCGTTATCCGCCGATGCCCTCGATCCGGTACTCTACGGCGCCCCGGGGCGTCGTAATCGTCACTTCCTCACCGGCGCTCCGTCCCATCAGGGCCTGCCCGATCGGCGACACCGTCGATATCTTCCCTGCAGAGACGTCTGCCTCGCGCACGTCCACCAGCGTGAACACCCGCTGCTGCCTGGACGACATTTCGTGCAGCGTCACCCGGGAACCGATGCTCACCTTTTCCGTGTCGGCGTTGGCCGCGTCCACGATTTCCACGTTGACCAGATCGTTCTCCAGTTGCCGGATGCGTCGCTCAGTCATTTGTTGCTGTTCCCGGGCCGCGTCCAGCGGGGCGTTTTCCCGCACGTCGCCGTCGCTCCGAGCCAACCGGATCGCCTCACGTATCTGTGGAACCTCTTCCCGCAGGCGCTGCAATTCAGCCTGCAACTCCGTATGCCGCTCCTGGCTCAGGCGTGCGCTGGGGGTGCCGGCCGCCCGTCCCTCGCCGGCTGCGAACCGTCGCCGGTTGCGCCGGGGGGCCGCGGCGTACCGGGCCAGGCTGATCTCTGTCCAGCCGCGCTTGTTGGCAAACGTCAGGAATTTCTTCACCGGATCCAGCCTCTGGGAGGCGTCTTCCACGTTCTCCGTGGTCCACTTGGCGTATTCGCCGACCTCGATAGCATGGAGCGTTGCCATCGTTTTTTCCTTGCCTATCCTGGCCTGGAAACGCAACAGTTCCTGCTGACCCTGCAACGCCTGTTTGCTATCCTTTAGGTGTTCTACGAACCTACTGATCGCTTCCGAAATCGAGAGGTGCTGGTCGTTGGTCAACTGTTTATCCCTCCGGGTTTGCCGTAGGCCGATGCTGCAAACTCCGTTCAATATAGCATTTTGGCCGGCGGTACGGCAAACGAGACCAGGGCCTGAAGCGCAGGCGGCCTCTGTTACGTAACTCTTGCTACGGTTTACTCCGTATTTGTTCACCAAGCGCCCGGGGTTAGGCGGCAATATACTCCCGGCATCACCGTGACCTGCCCGGTTCCGTGTCCCGGCGCTCAAGGGCCACGTCGTCCCAATGGCCCCGCTGACCTGATTGTCGAAGCGTTGCCGCGCACATATCATGTGCGAACCGTGCAGATGATCGCCACCCTCCCCGAAGCCACCGGATCCACGTAGCAGGTGCACGTTATGACAACATCATCTCTCATCACCATCCCAGCGCGGCGCGGCAAGGCTGCCTTCCTCACCAGCGGCCAAAGCGTGCGCATCATCAACACCCACGGCCAGCAGGTGGTCGACACCTGGGCATTCTCCCGCCATGACCTGACCGAGTTCATGTCCATGGAGCACTCCCGCACCGCGCTGGCTCGCGTGATGCCGGAGGTTGGTCAATCCATGGTCACCAATCGCCGTCGGCCGATCCTGACCCTGGTGGAAGACACCTCCGGGGGGATCCACGACACGTTGCTGGCGGCGTGCGATCGCTATCGCTATGAACTGCTGGGCTGCAAAGACTACCATGACAACTGCACCGACAACCTGGCCGCAGCCCTGGCGGAGCTTGGCCTGACTCCCCCGGAAACGCCCAGCCCGTGGAACCTGTTCATGAACATCCCGGTGGACGTCGACGGGTCGGTGCGGTTCGAACCGCCCGTCTCCACCGTTGGCGACCACCTGACCCTGCGCGCCGAAATGGACTGCGTCGTTGCGTTCTCCGCGTGTCCTCAGGACATGGTGCCCATCAACGGCGTCGACTGCGTCCCCACGGAGGCGCATTTCCAAATCGTGTGACCTCGCACTCACCAACGGACGCCATCGCTCCCATCGGCGAATCGGGCCGATCGGTGGGCGGGTGATCCGTGCACGGGTTACGCTTCGCTGATAAGGCCGGGGTCATGCACGCAGGACCGCTCCCGTCGATTCGTGATTGCTGACAACGCCTCGTTGCGACTGCCCGCCGGCCCTATGCTATGCTACCGAAACTGAACCCCAGCAAACACGGAGGCTGCTGCCATGAAAGCCATCCAGATCACTGAATACGGCGGACCCGAGGTGATGAAATACGTCGATCTGCCCGATCCGAGCCCGGGCCCGGACCAGGCCGTCGTCGACATCCAGGCCGTCGGCGTGAACTTCACCGACATCTACAGCCGCATGGGCGCCAACCCGCCCGGCCTGCCCTGGGTGGCCGGCGTTGAGGGAGCCGGCGTCGTACGAGCCGTTGGTTCCGGCGTGACCAACGTCGCAGTGGGCGATACCGTCGCCTATTGCAGCCACCCCGGATCATACGCGGAGCAGGCCCTGGTACCGGCCTGGCGTCTGATCAAGATGCCCGACGGACTGTCGGCCCGGGACGGCGCGGCCGCCATGCTCCAGGGCATGACCGCTCACTACCTGTGCTACGACACCTATCGCGTCCAGGCCGGTGACCGGGTCCTCGTCCATTCCGGGGCCGGCGGAGTCGGCCTGCTTCTCATCCAGATGTGCAAGGCACTCGGCGCGTACGTCTACTCCACCGTTTCCACCGAGGCCAAGGCGGAACTGGCCCGGGGAGCCGGCGCGGACCACGTGATCCTGTACACCCAACAGGACTTCGCCGCAGAAATCTCGAATGCCACCAACGGCGCCGGGCTCCAGGTCGTATACGACGCGGTGGGCAAGGACACCTTCGATCGCAGTATCGCCTGCCTCGCCCCGCGTGGTTACATGGTGCTCTATGGCCAGGCCAGCGGCCCCATCGAATCGATGGACCCCCGCGTACTGGGCAACGGCTCCAAGTTCCTCACCCGGCCCGGTTTGGGTGACTACACCGCCAACCGCGACGAACTGCAAAAGCGGGCCGGCGCAGTGCTCGGGTGGGTCCAATCCGGCGAGCTGAACCTGCGGGTTGAGCACCTCTTCCCGCTGTCGGACGCCCCGGAGGCGCACCGCCAACTGGCCGGCCGCGCCACCACCGGCAAGATCATCCTCACCCCGTAGACGCGGCATAACGCCGTGTCAACACACTCAGGCCGTCGATGCTCCCAACACAATCACCGTCGTCGTGGCCCGCTCCCCGGGGCATTCTGCTCAACGACCTGGAGTGGGTCCACGACGTCGCGCAAAAGTATCAACTGGACGGGCTGGAAATCCCGGTCGGTTCGGTGGTGTTGGAGCGCATTTCTGCCACCGGGGGAAGGTGCTTCTGCTACCCGGACGGCTCCTGGCTGATCGGCCTGTCTCATCCCCGGTTGCAACGCTCCGGGCGCCTGGGCATCGAAGGCATACTGGCCCACGAATTGCTGCACGCCTGGCTCTGGTCCCGGCATAATTACCAGGGACACGGCCCGGTGTTCGAGGGCCACGCCTCCGCGCGCGGTATCCCGCGGTGGTGTTCCGCGTTCGGCGAGGTGCGCCTCCTCGGACCGCAACAGCTGGCCCTCTTTGACACCTGGCCTCCGGCGCCGGCTGCGGGACTATGACACCGTTCCCCGTTTTCGCCAGTTACCGGTTTTCGGCGCGCTTTCATTTCGGCACAACCCGGTAATGATAGATCAAGCGTCATCGCAACCCAAAACGTATTTTTTTACGAGTTTTTGCGAAATTTGCTCAAAATTGGCCTCCGATTTGACATCGGCAACCGGTGCGGCTAAACTGCGGGCACTCAAACGCAGGTCTGCACACCCATCAACCTGCCCTTAAACAAGGAGGCCATATGAGTGCAGCCGCGCTTTTAGCGCGCCGACAATTGTCGGAACCGGACTCTAGGCGGTCTCGCATGATGCGGGACCAGTGCGACCATTCTCCGCTATCTGGAAGCGGCCACCCCAGCGGGGTTGACACCATCCGCGGGCGTGCCAAGCACCAGCTGCCCTGCGAGCCCTAGCTGCTCGTAGCCTAAATGGGCGGCGGAAGTAGCGTTCCGCCACGAGCCCTCCCCCCTTCGGGTTTTCGCCGCAACGCCGACCACAGGCTGGCGCATGTCTAAACATGCCTGCCTGTACCTGAGGCTTCCGAGCCCCACCGCGGCCGCGACGGCAAACTGGGCCTGAACCTGGCCGAAAATCCACCATCGCCAACCAAGCTTGGCCATTAAAAACGAGGAGCGAATATGAGAGAAGTTCTGAGGTCCAAAATCCATCGCTGTTGGGTAACCAGTGCCAATCTGGGGTACGTCGGCAGCATCCTCATCGACCGCGATCTCATGGAACAGACAGACATCATCGCGTTCGAGAAGGTCCAAGTGCTGAACATCAACAACGGCGCCCGCTGGGAGACCTACGCCTTGCCGGCCGAGCGCGGCAGCGGCACCATCGCCGTCCAGGGCGCGGCCGCCCGGCTTTGCCAGGAGCGCGACTGCCTCATCATCCTCGCTTTTGAGGTCACCGACGAGCCTGTCGATCCCCGCATGATGTTGGTCGACGAGAACAACAAATTCCTGGAGTGGATCGAAGGTTCAATGTATGCCGAGCCTCAGCCCGAACCCGTCGCGCTTTTCTGAGCGCTAAACCGAAGCATACTGCGACGCCGAGGACGCCCTCTACCGTTCCTGTTGGGACGCTGAGGGCTCCCTGCTCTGGGGCGCGTTCGACGGCCTCGAAGAGCCGGGTTCCGGTTCGCCGCATCCCGGTTGCAACGTTCGCGACCGCTTCCTGGCCGCATGTTCCCGGCTGAACTCCATCATGCTGCGGAACCCCGGCATGGATGAATCAGGTCGCGTGCTTGATCCAAGTTGCGGCAACGCTGAGTTGAGCTGGGCGCAATACCCCTTCATCAATTAGACGAATCAAAATCCAGGCTACAACAAGATCCAGGCTACGAAAGGAGCTATATATGGTAACGGGCCACCGGTTTTCGGAACAGGAGACCGAGGAGTACTACGACGCCGAAGACGTCATCTACCGTTCCGTGTGGGATGCCGACGGCAGCGTGCACTGGGGGGTCTTCGACAGTGAACCCACCGGCGATGACAACATCCGCGACCAGTTCCGCGGCGCGGGCATCCGCCTCAACGAACTGATGGTGGAATACTCGGGCATCGGCTCTGACAGCCGCGTCCTCGACGTCGGCTGCGGCAACGGCACCAATGTGGTCTGGGTGCACCGGAACACCGGCGCTCACGCCACTGGCATCGACCTCAGCGGAGTGCGCATCGCCAACGCCGTCGCTTCTTTGGAACACATGCCTGACCTCGCCGGGAAAGTGGCATTTGAGAAGGCCTCGGCTACTGAACTCCCCTACGCGGAGGGCACGTTCACTCACGTCTGGAGCCAGGCCACCGTTTACCATGTGCCCGACAAGGTGCAGGTGCTCGAGGAAGCCTTCCGCGTCCTCGAACCCGGCGGGCAGTTCATCTTCGATGACCTCATCAAGCCCCGTACCAATATCAGCGAATCGGCGCGAAAGTTCGTCTACGACCGGCTGCTCTTCGACACCGACTTCAGCTTCTACTCCTACATGGATGCGCTGGTCAACGTGGGATTCCGCGTGCTGCAGGCCCGCGACCTGTCGTCCCACCTCGCCCGCAGCTACACCTACCTGTCCCGGTTGGCGTCCATCGCGGAAGGACCCGAGGGATACCAGGACCGGTTTGACTACCTGACCGACGCCTACATGAAGACGGTAGATGCCATCAACAACGGCGAGCTTGGATGGGCGCAGTATCTGTGCGTCAAGCCGGCCTAGTCCGATACCTATCGCGGAGCTATTACCCATGCCTGAATCGGGAAGCATAAATCCGGACGAGAGAGTCCAGTGGGTCTACTCGTCCACCACCAACGACGAGTTGGCTGAGCGTTACGACCAGTGGGCCCAGGAGTATGACGACGACCTGGAAAACACCTTCGTCTGGCTCGCGCCCCGTCGTGGCGCCGAGACTCTCGCTGAGCACGTGGCAAAGGACGCCAAAATCCTCGACGCCGGCGCCGGTACCGGCCTGGTCGGCGTGGAGCTGCAGCGGTTGGGCTACGGCGACATCTGCGCCATGGACCTTTCCCAGGGGATGCTCGACGAGGCTCGTTCCAAGGGTTGCTATAACGACTTCCAACAGATGGCGCTGGGCGATCACCTCGGCTTCGAGTCCGACGCCTACGACGCGGTCATCAGCATCGGCGTCTTCACCCCGGGCCACGCTCCGCCCAATTCCTTCGTGGAGTTGTGCCGCGTCACCAGGCCCGGCGGCCACATCGTCTTCAGCATGCGGCCCGACACTCACGTCGAGCTCGGCTTCAAGGACCAGCAGGACGCCCTGGCCGCCAGCGGCGCCTGGTCCCTGGTCGGCGTCACCGACCCGTTCCAGCCGCTACCCAAGGGCGAGCCGGAAGTGATGCACCAGATCTGGGTCTACCGTGTGAACTGAGCCGACCCGACAGCGTTGCGATTACCCCTCCGTGGAGGGGCGACCGATCGGTCGCCCCTCCTTATCCGTCCCCACGTCGTGACGCTTGGCGCAGCCATGGAACCGCCTCATGCGTACCCACTTTCGTAAATCCCCATTCTGACGATTTGCGCGATTTTGCGATTTGGCAGGGATTGGGCAGAATCGGGCGAGCTCCATCGCATAACGGTTCTAATCCGGACAATCCGTAAATCTTGAAAATCCTGATTCTGACGTATCCCCGCCGCAAACTGGGTAACCGCGCACTCGCGGAACCACCGCTTGACCGCCCATACCCATCGTGATATTCTCGCGCCACAAAATCGAATATGTTTCTGGCGGGAGCTTGGTTATGCCAGGCTGAGAGGGCGGCCGAAATGCCGCCGACCGTAGCACCTGATCCGGGTAATGCCGGCGTAGGAATTTGGAATCACACATTATGTTCCGCCAGAGTTTGAAGCCTGGCGGTTTTTCGTTTTGTGGTAGCCGCCGGGGTTCAGCCGTTCGAAACCAACCGGAGGTTCGTAATGCTGGATACCACCGTGGGGATCGCAACGCTGGTCATAGCGTGCGCCGTGTTCCTCGTCCTCGGCCTGACCTATGCCTGGCGACGACGGCGCCAGAGCGTCGAGGACTACACCACCTCGCGCAACCACGCCCCGTTCAACGTCGGGGTCGCCACGTTGGTCGCCTCGATGTTCGGCACCTGGGTTCTCCTGAGCCCGGGCGAGTCCGGCGCCAACTTCGGCATCATCTCCCTGGTCGGTTACGCCCTCGGCATGGCCGGAATCCCGGTCATGTTCATGTTTGTCGGCCCTCGCATCCGCCAACTGATGCCCAACGGGCACTCGGTCACCGAGTACGTCCGCCATCGATTTGGCATGGTCCCCTTCGTCGCCATCTTCGTAGTGATCATATTCGTCATCGGCATCTTCATCACTGCGGAGATGACCGCCATCACTGCAGCGGTGAGCATCCTCACCGGTTCCCCGGCCTGGGCCACCGCCGTCGCCGTCGGAATTGTCGTAATTGCCTACACGGCCTACGGTGGCCTGCGCGTTTCCATCTACACCGACCGGATCCAATTCTGGGTCCTGATACCGGTGCTCCTGCTCCTGGTCATCGTTGCCGCCGTTCTGGTCGGCGGCTCCGGAGCCTGGGGCGCAGCGAAGCAGGCCGGCCTGCTGTCCGTCACGACTCCGGGCAGTTACTTCTTCGGCATCGTGCTGATCATCGGCATCGTCGCCTCCAACGCCTTCCACCCCGGAATGTGGCAGCGGGTGTACACCGTGGAGAGCCAGGCCGCCCTGAACCGCAGCCTCTGGGGCGCTACCGCCATCGCCATCCCGTTGACCTTCCTCATGGGAATGGCCGGCATCGCCGCCGTTGGCAACGGATCCGTCGGGCCGTTTGAATACCCCGCCGTGGCCGCAGCCCTGTTCGCCCTGGCCTCCGACGTGTTTCCCCTGTGGATGCACTTCCTGATCCTCATCTGCGCCCTCATGCTGGCCATGAGCACCCTGGACACCCTGATGAACGGTTTGGCCAGCGGGATGGCCGCCGACCTGGCCGGTATCGGATTGCAGAGGGGCACATTGATGACCCTGGCGCGCGCCGTCACCGTGATCGTGGCAATCCCCGCCATCATCGTGGCGTCCCAGGGACACAGCGTGCTCTATGTCTTCCTCATCGCGGACCTGCTCGGGGCAGCGATCGCGGTGCCCATGCTGGTGGGCCTGTATTCCAGCCGGATGCCCGGATGGGGCGTCATCCTCGCCGGAGCCGTCGGCATCATCATCGGCGCCCTGTTCTATCCCAAGCCTGACCTGCTCTCGCCCTGGGCGCTGAATGCCCCCGCTGGCGGGCAGATGTTCTGGGCCTTCGCGTCGGCTCTGGTCGTTTCGACCGTCATTTCGGCGGTTGTGGTCCTGGGCCAGCGTGTGATCGCTCCTGATAGCGAGTACGACTTCGCCATCCTCAACGCCGACGTCCAACTCATCGACGAACCTTCCGCAGCAGACGACTAGCCCCAACCGCGATATCAAAGTGGGCGAATGACCATTCGCCCCAACATCGTTACCAAACCCCCATCAACCCGCAGGAGGAACCGCAGAATGACCATCGTCAACGAGAACTATCTCAGCCAGCAGGCCCAGGTCGACCCCGAATCCGTTCGGCCTTTCCCCAACTCCCGCAAGGTGTACGAGACCGGGAGCCGATCCGACATCCGCGTGCCCATGCGCGAGATCTCCCTGTCGGACACCCATTCCAGCGATGGTGTCGAGAAGAACCTTCCTGTCTACGTCTACGACACGTCGGGACCCTACACCGACCCCGACGTCGCCGTCGATGTGCGTGAGGGCCTGCCCGCCCTGAGACAGCAATGGATAGAGGAGCGCGGCGATACCGAGCAGCTGCCCTACCTCACTTCGGAATACGGGCGCGAGCGCCTGGCCGATCCCGACCTCGACCGTTTGCGCTTCAGTCACATTCGCAACCCGCGCCGGGCCAAAGCCGGCAAGAACGTGTCCCAGATGCACTACGCCCGTCAGGGCATCGTGACCCCGGAGATGGAATATATCGCCATCCGCGAGAACATGAAGCGGGAGGAGTTCATTGGTTCCGGTCTTATGGGTTCCAAAAAGGCGATGAACTTCGGTGCAAACCTGCCCGAGGTCGTCACCCCGGAGTTCGTCCGCGATGAGGTCGCATCCGGCCGCGCCATCATCCCCTCCAACATCAACCATCCCGAGTCGGAGCCGATGATCATCGGCCGCAACTTCCTGGTGAAGATCAACGCCAACATCGGCAACTCCGCCGTCACCTCCAGCATCGAGGAAGAGGTCGAGAAAATGACCTGGGCCACCCGCTGGGGCGGCGACACCATCATGGACCTCTCCACCGGCCGCAACATCCACGAGACCCGCGAGTGGATCATTCGCAACAGCCCGGTCCCGGTCGGCAGCGTCCCCATCTACCAGGCCCTGGAAAAGGTCGACGGCAAGGCCGAGGACCTCACCTGGGAGATCTTCCGCGACACCCTCATCGAGCAGGCCGAGCAGGGCGTGGACTACTTCACCATCCATGCCGGCGTTCGCCTCCAGTACGTCCCGCTGACCGCCGACCGCGTCACCGGCATCGTATCCCGGGGCGGCTCAATCATGGCCAAGTGGTGCCTCTCGCATCACCGGGAGAGTTTCCTGTACGAGCACTTCGCCGACATCTGCGAGATCATGAAGCAGTACGACGTCGCGTTCTCCCTGGGCGACGGCCTGCGTCCCGGCTCCATCGCCGACGCCAACGACGAGGCCCAGTTCGGCGAGCTGGAGACCCTGGGCGAGCTGACCAAGATCGCCTGGGAGCACGACGTCCAGGTCATGATCGAAGGGCCGGGTCACGTGCCCATGCACCTCATCAAGGAGAACATGGACAAGCAGTTGCAGGACTGCTACGAGGCGCCCTTCTACACGCTGGGGCCATTGGTCACCGATATCGCGCCCGGCTATGACCACTTCACTTCCGGCATCGGCGCCGCCATGATCGGCTGGTTCGGAACCGCCATGCTCTGCTACGTCACCCCCAAGGAGCACCTCGGCCTGCCCAACCGCGACGACGTCAAGGAAGGCATCATCACCTACAAGATCGCCGCCCACGCCGCCGACATCGCCAAGGGCCACCCGGCCGCCGCCATCCGTGACAACGCCCTGTCCAAGGCTCGCTTCGAGTTCCGCTGGGAGGACCAGTTCAATCTCGGCCTGGATCCCGACACCGCCCGCGACTACCACGACGAGACGCTGCCCAAGGAAGCGCAGAAGGTCGCCCACTTCTGCTCCATGTGCGGTCCGCACTTCTGCTCGATGAAGATCACCCAGGACGTGCGGGACTACGCGAAGAGCAAGGGCATGGGCGACACCGCCGCCGCGCTGCTCCTGGGCATGCAGGAGAAGTCCGAAGAGTTCAAGGCCTCCGGCAGCGAGGTCTACCTGGACGTCTGACGCGCGTCGTCAACCTGCCAAAACGTAGGGGCGAATAATCATTCGCCCCTACCTCTTTAACGGTGTCGCGTAGAGCCTTTACCTGAACACCGCCAGACACTTGGTGGAGTTGAAGATGTACGTCTCGTACCAGTCGACGATCTCCGCCTTGTAGCCCAGTTCGTCCACCGCTCCCACCAGGCACGCCCAGTTCAGCAGTTCCTGCTGGCCGGCGTCTTCGATCTGCGCCGTTGAGACCCCGGCCCACGCCTGGTACTCGCCGGCCTTCATCTCCTCGAACCGCGCGCGGTCCGATTCGATGTCGGGGTAGAGCCACCAGTTCTTCTCCGTCAGGAAGGCGTGGGACCACGAAGATGACGCGATCAGCGCCACCCGATACGGCGACTCCTGCAGCGCCTGCGCCGCCGCCGCGCCGATCTGCATGCACCGCTTCGGCGAAGGGCCGGGCGGGTCCGGGTCCGGCGAACGTTCCTCGCTGCCGCCCTGATTGCGGATCACCCGGCTGCCGTAGCAGTTCACTAGCATCGGCACCACCGGATAGTCGAACCCCTTGCGGTCGTAATCAAGGTACAGGATGGTGTTCAGGATGGCGTGGCCCAGCCCCGGCTCGTGGAGCGGCTGATAGGCGTAGGACATGTCCACGCCCCGGTCGATCATGCCCGACACCAGGGCCCGCGCGCCATGCTTGTGTCCCTTGAACTTGAACACGGTGTCCGCGCCTTCGTCCCAGACGTTCCGGCGGGCGGATCCATTGCCGTTGTCGAAAGGCTGGCAGTTGAATTCGTCATAGGCCAGCACGCAGAACGGCGGGATGATGTCCTCTTTGAAGTTCTCGTACTGGTCGTCGCCCCAGATCACCACGAAGTCGGGGTTGAAGGCGTCCAACTCCTTGCGCAGTTCGCGGAAGCCGGCCACCATGCGCTCCCGCAGCCGCACCGCTGACGCGTACCCCTCGTCCTCGCCGAATTCCACCCGCATGGGCTCCGGCCAGTTCAGCGGGTTCTTCATCTCGGCGGGTATCCGGTCATTGGTCCTCAGCGTCCGCTTCAGCGAGGACTCCCCGTCCTCGTCAGGGCGGATGAACGACGGCGAATGCGTCAGTCCGAGCCCCAGTATTTCCGCCATGAGTCCCCTCCTTGCTCGATATATCGCTGTGGGGGCGAATGATTATTCGCCCCCAACCAAACTTCTTCGGCCGACCGGCTACTTGAAAATCGCCAGGCACTTGTTGGAGTTGAAGACGTACGTCTCCACGTAGTCCAGAATCTCGGGCTTATAGTCCAGCGTGTCCATCGCACCGGCGAGGCACATCCAGTTCAGCATTTCCTGCTGGCCGGCGTCCTCGACCTGGTCGGTGGAGATGCGCGCCCAGGCCTGGTAGTCGCCGGATTTCAGCTCCTCAAACCGCGCCCGGTCGGACTCTATGTCGGGCCACAGCCAGTGGTTCTTCTCCACCAGGAACGCGTGAGACCATGACGAAGACGCGATCAGCGCCACGCGGTACGGCGAGTCCTTCAGCGTTTCCGCCGCCGCCGCGCCGACCTGCAAACACCGCTTCGGCGACGGTCCGGGCGGGTCCGGATCGGGCAGGTACTCCACTGCGCCGCCGCGGTTGCGGATCACCTTGCTGCCGTAGCAGTTCACCAGCATCGGAACCACGGGATAGTCAAACCCCTTCCGGTCATAGTCCAGGTAAAGCAGCGTGTTCAGGATGGCGTGACCCAGCCCCGACTCGTGCAGTCCCTGGTAGGCATAGGCCATGTCGACGCCCCGGTCGATCATCCCGGAGACCAGCGTACGCGCGGCCTCCTTGTTCCCTTTGTACTTGAACACCTTGTCCTGGGGCTCGCCCCAGAAGTTCCGCTGACGGTGGGCGAACGGCTGGCACTCGAAGTCGTCATAGGCCAGCACGCAGAACGGAGGAATGATGTCCTCGCGGAAGTTCTCGTACTGGTCGTCGCCCCAGATCACCACGAAGTCGGGATTGAACGCGTCCAGCTCCTCGCGGATGCGCCGGAAGCCGGCCACCAGGCGAGCCCGGTGCTCCAGCGACGAGGCGTACCCTTCGTCCTCACCGTACTCGATCCGCATCGGCTCGGGCCAACTGCTGGGGTTCTTCATCTCCTCCGGGATCCGCTGGTTCCCGCGCAGCGTCCTCTTGAGCGGGATCGCCTTATCTTCATCGGGAGAAATCAGGGGTGGGTAATGCGTGAGGCCAAGCCCCAGGATCTCTGCCATTTGGTCACCTTCCTTAATCGCGCGCCGTTGGTGGTAATAATGGCGCCATTTTCTGTATCCCGCCGGGATGTGTCAACCGAGCGCGTGCGGCGTCCGAATTCCTTCGCGCCCAGTCCACGCTTCCCTGGGGTTGAACAGAGCGCGCGTTCAGTATTACGGGGACGTGCCAAGCAGCCGTCGTCCCTCACGCGCACCCAGTTTACTCAGAACCGTCATTGCGAGCGCAGCGTGGCAATCTGGTTAGGGCCGGGGCCGTCGCTATGCCAACGAGATTGCCGCGTCGCTTCGCTCCTGGCAATGACGGGTTTGCGGAAACTGGATACGCGTGAGGCCGTCGCCCACCGGCCCATCCAACGTAGAATCGTCGGATGGTACAATCGGAAATCATCCATCGGGTTTGAAACTCAGGCGCCTCGCATCCACGCAACAAACTCTCCGCGTCGGTATCAAATCCAGCATCCAATTGAACATTAGAGAGGTAATCCTGTGCCCGACCAGAACTTCGACGTCATCATCATCGGCGGCGGCATGGCCGGCCTGACCGCCGGAATCTACGCCGCACGCCAGGGCCTGAGCACCGCCGTCGTCGAGCAGATGATGGCCGGCGCCCAGATCATCAACCTGGAGCGCATCGAGAACTTCCCCGGGTTCCCCCAGGGCATCGCCGGCTACGAACTCGGTCCTTCCACCCAGGAGCAGGCGATGAACGCCGGCGTCGAAATCCTGATGGACACCGTCGCCAGCGTCTCCTCTGACGGCGACTACCTCCGCGTCTCCGGCGAGGACGGTGGCTCCTATCTCGGCAAAGCAGTCATCATGGCCGCCGGCTCGACGCTGCGCACCCTGGGCATACCGGGCGAGGAGGAGTTCTTCGGGCGCGGCGTCTCCCACTGCGCCTCCTGCGACGGCCCGCTGTACATGGGACAGACCGTTGCCGTGGTCGGCGGCGGCGACTCGGCGGCCGATGAAGCCTTGACCCTTACCGAGTACACCGAGCGCGTCATCCTTTTCCACCGTGGCGACGACCTGGACGCCCAGCAGGTCCTCCAGGACCGCCTCGCTGCCAACTCGAAGATCGAGGTTCGTTTCAACTCCGAAGTCGTGGAGATCGTGGGCGAGGACACCGTCACCGGCGTGCGCGTCCGCAGCGCCGACGGCGAGAATGTCGAGCCCGTGGGCGGCCTCTTCGTGTACGTGGGCCTGGAGCCCAACTCGTCGTCGGTTTCCGAACTCGTTCCGCTGGACAATGCCGGACACATCCCGGTGGGCCTTTCGATGGACACGCCCCAACCCGGACTGTTCGCCGCCGGCGATATCCGTCAGCAGTCCGCGGCCCAATTGGTCGCTTCCGCCGGCGACGGCGCCACTGCGGCCATCGCTGCCCACCGCTACATCCGCTCCCGCGAGTGGTGAGGTTTCCCCATGCAGATCACCGACCACGTCTACAGCACCCACATCCAGGAAGACCCCAGCACCTTTGGGGCCATGCACCCCGGCGGCACCCAGATCTACTTCGTGGGCGACCCCTCGGAGAGCATGGTCATGATCGACTCGGGCGAGCCATACCGGTTCTGGACCCAGCAGATCATGGACTACTGGGGCGAACTGGGCAGTCCGCGCATCGACGCCATCCTGATCACCCACGGCCACGGCGACCACACCGGCGGCTTGGACCGGCTCCAGGAAGCGTTCGGCTGCCCGGTGCGCTGCCATCCCAAGCTGGCGCCGCGCCTGCAGCACTCCCTGGGCGGCGACTCTGTCCATGCCCTGCGCGCCAACGAGACCATAGCCACCGGTGGCGGCGTCACCCTGCGTCCCCTGTTCACCCCGGGCCACGAGGATGACCACGTCTGCTATTTCCTGCGGCCCGACCGCGTTCTGTTCAGCGGAGACAACCTGCTGGGCAATTCCTCGTCCAGCGTGCGCAACCTCAAGCAGTACATGACCTCCCTGGGTCGCATGGCCCGCACCCGGCCGCTGGTGGTGTGCCCCGGCCACGGCAACACCATTATCCGGGGTCAGCAGCGCATCCAGCAGCAGATCGCCCACCGGCTCAGCCGCGAGGACCAGGTTCTGGCCGCGCTGGACGGCGGCGCATCCACCGTCGACGAAATCGTCACCGCCGTGTACCCGCGCAACCTGCGCAGATCACTGCGCGCCGCCGCGGGACGCAACGTGCGTACCCATCTGGAAAAGCTGCGCCAGGAAAATCGCGTCATCGAGCGCGAAGCCACCTACGTCCTACCCGATTAGGCAGCCTCCCGGATCAGGCGTCCCGCCGGATTAGGGGTCGTGCGAGCGTCCCTCCACTATGATTTACCGGGCAACCGGCGCTGCCGGGGCGATCGGCTGCGGGCTGGTGATTTTGTGCCTGGGCCTGTTCCTGCTCACGCCGGTGGCGGTCCTCTTGTTAAAAGGCGTGGGGTGGACCCTCGTGGCCGTGGGTGTCCTGTTGGCTGCGCTCGGAGTATGGACCTGGTTGAAGCGCCGATAGCGCCGATTCCGGGGGTTTCGGCACCCCGCGACGCATTCCGGGGAGCGGGCCGGACCCGTTAGTTCCCCTGGCCGCAAATCGCCGCCGAAACCCGGCCCTGCGCCGCTATTCGCCATCGCACGCGATTTACAGCGGGAACTTGACGCTGGTTGTTGACAAAGGGGTAACTAGGGTATAAATTGCCCCAAATGCCGCCGCAATCCTGCGGCCAAGCCAACCAGCGAGGAGGCTAATATGCTTAACATTGGGCACGAGGTAGTCCGTCCCGGAAGGCACTGGGGGGACGCTGATGTCACCATTCCAGTTCCGGAAGAACTGGAAACCACCCCTGGTATCCCCATGACCGGCCGTGAAATTGACTGGTACGCCCGCGAATATCCGCTGGAAACCATGAACATCACAGAGCGGGCTTCCCGCGACTGGTCCAACACCCTGCGCGACCTCCACGCCGAGATGCGTGAGATCCGCAAGGAGCACGACAAGCTCAACAGCAACCTCATCATGGCCGCCCGCTCCACCATGGAAATGGACGCCACTGCTGAGGCCTCCGGCGACGACATCTCGCAGCTGGTCAAGGACAAGGCCCGCCAGCTCGGTTACCTCGAAGTCGGTATCACCTCCTACGACCCGCGCTACGACTACAAGAGCAAGCGCGGCTTCACCGTTCTGCCCCACGCCATTTGCTTGGCCTATGAGCAGGACTTCGAGCCCACGCAGACCATCCCCAGCGTTGACGCCGAGATCGTGCACTCCAGCACCTATCGGACGCAGGCTGCGGCCGGCCTCGAGCTCGGCAACTTCATCCGCTCCCTGGGCTACAAGGCCCACGTCATCCACTCCAGCGACGCCACCGGCCCGGTGATCCCCATGTTCGTGGCCGCCGGCCTCGGCCAGCTGGGCGCCTGCGGATACCTGCTGTCCCCGCACACCGGCAACCGCATGCGGCTGATGATGATCACCACCGACGCCAATGTCACCTACGACGCGCCCGTCGACTACGGCATCCATGCCTTCTGTCAGGTGTGTCAGGTCTGCGTGAACCGCTGCCCCGGCCGCGCGCTCATGCGTGACAAGATCTGGTGGCGCGGAATTGAGAAGAACAAGCTCTACTTCAAGCGCTGCCGCCCGGTCATGGCTCGCTACCTCGGCTGTGGCGTGTGCATGAAGGTTTGCCCCATCCAGAAGTATGGCCTCAAGAACACGATGGAGCACTATGCCGCCACCGGTCAGGTCCTCGGCAAGGGCACCCACGACCTCGAAGGTTACAACCTGGAAGGCAAGGGCTACTTCGGCCCCGGCGAACTCCCCGTCTTCGAGCGCGGTTTCTTCGACATGCCGCACGGCAACTCCGACGAGTGGGCTTTCGAGTCCATGAAGGACGCCGCTCGTGACAACGACGGTGAGATCCCCGACGACATGCTGGAAGACCTCAAGCTCCAGATCCAGCGCGCCATTCAGCTGCAGTCCGGCGACGTCCTGCAGATGATGGCCGAGGACCAGGACTACATCTAGTAGCCCAGTCCCACATCTCGCCACATCGGCAATCGGCCGGCGGGTATCGCACCCGCCGGCCTTTTTATGCCCTTCCTCACGGGATAGACCATCGGCACAACGCGTGCCTGTTCGTCAACCATACCAGTCGCCATGACCACCACCCTCCCCTCCCTCCTCATCTCCATCCCCGACGGTGTACTCGACCTCGGTTGGGGCCACCCGTCCGCGCATCTGCACCCGACGGAAGCCCTTCACATCGCCAGCGAGCGAGTGCTGAGCCAACAGTCCGCCGTCCCACTGCAGTACGGAGCCGTTCAGGGCTTCGGACCATTGCTCGAAGGGCTGGCCGACTTCCTGTCATCCCAGGAAGCCTATGGACAGCTGTCCGTGGACCCGGCCTCGCTCTTCCTCACCGCCGGCGCCTCCCAGGGAATCGACCTGGCCACCACGGTCTTCGCTCAATCGGGTGACACCGTCTTTGTGGAAGAGCCGACCTACTACCTCATCGGCCGCATCTTCCTCGATCACGGTCTCAAGGTCGTGGGCATACCCACGGACAGCGATGGTCTCGACATCGGCGCGTTGGAGTTGATGCTCCTGGATGGACACCGACCCCGTTTACTCTACGTCATACCGGCGTATCAGAACCCCACCGGGGCCACCTTGTCTCCGGAGCGCCGCCACCGGCTGATCCAGTTGGCCCAGCGTTATGGTTTCACCATCCTGGCCGACGAGGTTTACCAGCTGCTGCACTACGGCCCTCCGCCGCCGCCGCCCCTGGTCACCATGGACGATAGCGATGACGGGTGCGTGGTTTCGCTGGGTTCCTTTTCCAAGATCCTGGCTCCCGGCTTGCGCCTGGGATGGGCCCACGCCTCTCCCGGCATAATTCAACGCTTCGTGGACTCCGGGGTCGCGGCCTCCGGCGGAGGTCTGAGCCACTTTGCGGCGGCCGTGGCCCAGGCAACCCTGGACCTGGGCCTCTTGCAGGACAACCTCGCGAACCTTCGGCGCATCTACGCCATGAGGCGGGACGCTGTTGCCCGTATACTCTCCACCGACCTGGCCGGGCTGGTCGAATTCAATCAGCCGGAAGGCGGTTACTTTTTCTGGCTCAACCTTGCCGACGAAGTCGACGCGCACGAATTGCTGCCCGATGCCCAGAAGGCTGGCGTCTCATACCGTCCCGGCACTGCGTTTTCGTCCGTTGGCGGCCTTCGGGACAGCCTCCGGATCAGCTTCTCCCTTTATGACGTCGGCGACCTGGCCGAAGCGTTAGCCAGGCTGGGTCAGACGATCCGTTCCGCCTGAGCCGGCATCTTCTGCCCGGGTCCCGTTCCTCAAGGGAGGCGGGTGGAAAGACGCCGGGGTCACCCGGTTCTCCCCGGCGCTCGGGGCCTGGTCCGGCTGCCGCTAGCGATTCCGGACTGCCGGGATGCCCAACCTGCGTTCAGTGCCATTGGCGATGCGGCGGATGTTGTCCCGGTGCTGCCAGATGATAACCGCGCCGCCAACGCAGGCGTACAGCGTGTACAGTTGACTGTGTCCGGTCAGCAGCATCAGGGTGAGGCTCAGGACCGCCACGGTCAGCGTGCCCACAATGCTGCCCAACGACAATATCCGGCTGGACAGGGTGACCACCAGGAACAGCGCCCCGCCAGCCAGGGCCACCCAGGGAGCCATCACCGACAGCGCGCCCAACCCCGGCAGGATGCCGCGCCCTCCGCGGAACCGGAGGAAGATCGGCCAATTGTGCCCGCACAACGCCAGGAGCGCCGCCGCCACCTCTGCCTCGCCCACGCCGATGGCCATCCTCGCCAGGGCCACGCAGAGCACGCCTTTGCCGGCGTCCAGCAGAAACACCACTGCCGCGGCTTTCCCGCCGGAAGTCCGCAGGATGTTGGACATGCCGGTCCGGCCGCTGCCGAAGTCGCGGATGTCTTCCCCCATGGTCAGGTTTACGAATATATAGCCCCACGAGATCGAACCGATCAAATAGGCGACCACGCACACGGCTACATACGATAGCGGCTGAGGCTCCATTTGGCGGCCGAAGCCGGCCAGGGCCACGCCGGCCACCACCAGAATGGGCAGGGCGACCAGCATCGCAATCGTGGCGTACGATGCCTGGCGTAACTGCGTCATGGACAACCGCCTACCTGGCGCGGTTGCGAATACCGGACTGAGAGGTTCTTTCCGGGCGCTCCGGCCGAAAAATCAATCTCAAATGCGTTCTGTCGAAGCCGAACCGGGCGCGGATCTGGTTTTCCAGATACCGCTGATACGAAAAGTGCAGCAGCTTGGGATCATTGACCGAAAACACGAAGGTCGGCGGGTTGACACCCACTTGCCGGACCCGGCGAATCCGCAGGCGGTTGCGGATGTTGCCCCTCTGTGACGGCGGCGAGTGAGCGGAAACCGCGTCGGCCAACAGGTACTGCAGGTCACGGAACGGTACCCGTTTCTGCCGCTCTTGCCACAGCGAGAGGGCAGTGTCCAGCAGGTCATCAATCCCTTCGCCTGTGAGCGCGGACGTGAAGCACACCGGGACGTAAGGCATGAAGTGCAGCCGCTCCTGGATGCGGTGCAGGCACCGTTCCATGCGGAATCGGTTGCGGTTCACCAGGTCCCACTTGTTCACCACCACGATCAGGCCGCGATTGGTGTCCCACGCCAAACCGGCGATGTGCGCGTCTTGCGCCGTCGCCAACTCGGTGGCATCGGTGATCAGCAGCGTGATGTCGCTACGATGCACGGCGTTCACCGCACGGAGCACGCTGTATCTCTCGATCCCGCGCTGCACCTGACCCGGCCGGCGCATTCCGGCGGTGTCCACCAGCGTAATCTCATGGTCCTTATACGATATGGTCGTGTCCAGCGCGTCTCGCGTGGTACCGGCCACCGGACTGACGATGCTGCGCTCCTCTCCGATGATGGCGTTTGTGAGCATCGACTTGCCCACGTTGGTGCGCCCGACAATCGACAGGCTCAACTCGGTGGGTGGGGTCCATGCCTCTTCCGCCACCGTCTCTTCTTCCGCATCGTCATCCCACCAGTCATCGTCGACCGCAAGCCCTCCTTCCGGGCCGTCCTCCCAGAGATCGGCGAACTCGGGCTTTGGCAGCAACTCAACAACCCGCTCCAATAAATCGTACACGCCGTAATTGTGGTACGCCGAAATGAACGCCGTCTCGTTGAGACCTAATCCGTAGAACTCTGCGGCGGCAAGCTCCCGGTTGTCGTTGTCCACCTTGTTGACGGCCAGCAGTATCGGCTTGTCGGTACGCCGCAGGCGCTGCGCCACGGCCTCGTCTGTCGCCGTAACACCCTCGACCGCGTCGGTCAGGAACACGATCACATCGGCGGCGCCCATTGCCATATCGGCCTGCTGCTGGACCCGTTGCGGAATGTGCCCATCCGGGTCGTCTTCGAGGCCACCGGTGTCGATCAGCAGGAACGGTCGCCCTTTCCAGGTCGCCCGGGCGATCAGGCGGTCGCGGGTTGTCCCGGCAACCTCGGACACGATGGCGTGCCGACGCGAAAGGATCCGATTGAACAGCGACGACTTGCCCACGTTGGGGCGGCCGATGATGGCCACCATCGGGTCAACGGTGGAGGTCGGAGCGCGTGTCGCCGCCGTTTCCTCCACCTCCTCGCTGTCAACTGGCATTCCGTCGGGGTGGCCTATGCTTTCCACCATCGGGTCATCGGCGGCGGTCGGAGCGCGTGGCGCCGGCGTTTCTTCCACTTCCTCGCCGTCAACTGGCATTTCGTCGGGGTGGCCTATGCTTTCCACCATCGGGTCATCGGCGGCGGTCGGAGCGCGTGGCGCCGGCGTTTCCTCCACCTCCTCGCTGTCAACTGGCATTCCGTCGGGGTGGCCTATGCTTTCCACCATCGGGTCATCGGCGGCGGTCGGAGCGCGTGGCGCCGGCGTTTCCGGAAGGATTGGCGCCGTGGTTTCTTCGGGAGAGGTCATAAAGGTTCCGCCTGTTCTGCGTGCAGGGCCGCCTGCTATTCGTTGACCGAGCCATGTTTCAACGAGAAACCTACGGCAGAGGTGTCACCAAGTTGCAAGCTCTCATTGCCCGTGAGTGATCGCAGCCGCCGCAATTGGGCATTGCTGGTGATCGTGAACCGGCCCGGCGGGGCGTCCGGCAGCGATTCCAGGAGAAGCATCACATCCTCAACCTTGTCCAGCATCTCGGCCAATTCTTCGCGATGGTAATAGTTCTCGTAAAAGTTCTGGTGGCCCACACGATACGCTTCTGAAAGGGCATCCTGCAGGTCTACGTTCGGGCTTTCGGCCAGTATCTGAAGCCCGACGTTATGAATGTCTTGGTGGTTCTTGTGCCGCCAGCCCCGCTGTTCGGCGACGGCTTTCAGCGGTTGAACCACGGCGCCCCAAGCCTTCTCGCCGGCTTGCAAGCGGTTCCCTTTTTCCAATTCTTCGCGGGCATGAATGATAAACCGCCGGCTGATCTGGCGACGGTCATCCAGGCTTTGTTCGCCCGGTTCGGGCAAATCAGGAACGGCAAGCACATCGGCCTCTTGTTTTGCCTCGTTATCGAATAAACTGCGGGCGGGGATGTTCCGTTAATCCATGGCAGCGGCTTCTCATGCTAACAGAAATTCCAGAACCGCCTTCTGCGCGTGCAATCGGTTGTGCGCCTGCTGGTAGGCGACCGACTGCGGGTGCTCCAGCATCCCGGGCGGCACTTCCTCGCCGTAATGCGCCGGCATATCGTGCATGAAACACGCCCCTGCTGCCGCCTGGGCCATGAGCGCGCCGTCCACCGTGTAACCCTGGAAAGCCTTGAGCCGTTGCCCGGACTCCGCCTCGTCCCCCATACTGGTCCAGACGTCCGTGTACACGACATTGGCGTCGACCACCGCGTCGGCCGGGCGCACCAGCGGATGCACCGTGGGGCGCGGTCCGCCATCCGCCCGCGCTCCCCGCTCGCTGGCGGCGTCGAATACCTGCTCTTCCAGCTGATAACCGTGCGGCGCCGCGATGGCAAAGTTCATCCCCGCCGCCGGCGCCCCCAGGCAGAGGCTGCGCGCCACGTTGTTGCCATCGCCGATATAGGCCAGGTTCAATCCGTCAGTTTTGCCGTGGGTTTCCGCAATGGTCAGCAGATCGGCCATGGTCTGACACGGGTGCTCCAGGTCGGAAAGCGCGTTTATCACCGGCACATCGCCATATTCCGCCAGTCCAATCAGGGATTCGTGAGAATTGACACGGGCCACGATGCAGTCGACGTAGCCGCTCAACACGCGCGCCACATCGGACACCGGTTCACGCCGTCCCAGGCCAACCTCGTCCTGCCCCATGTACAGGCTGAACCCGCCCAGCTCCGCGATTCCAATCTGAAAACTGACCCGCGTCCGCAGCGAGGGCTTTTCGAACAGCAGTGCCACCCGTTTGCCGGCCAGAGGATTGGCGCTTCCCGGGGGAGCCGATTTCAACTCCTGGGCTCGGTCGATCAGACGGCGAGTCTCGTCAGGTGACAAGTCAGTTATGGAAAGGAAATCCCGCTTGCGGCTCATCTTGTGGGTCCCATGCAACCTGACGCCTGGGCCAGGTTCTGCGCTGTTATTGGCGATGCATCCAGGACCGCGGCCCCACACAGCGCGGCGAGATTTGCCGCCCGCTGATGAACATCAGCGATATGATAGCATACGGCCCGCCAACTTCGAGAGCGGAAGACGCGCCACAGGAGTAACGATGACTGAACCAACCGGCAACCGGGAAACAGAACTGTCGCCGGGCCTGATCGGCCGGCGGGAAGTGTTGGTGTGCGAGCACAACGTCGCGCCTCACGTCGCCAAGCTCAGCACGCCGTCCATGATCCGGGCCATGGAGCAGGCCTCGCAGCGGGCCATCCTGGATCACCTCCCTCCGGAACAATCCACCGTCGGGTTCGAGGTCAACATCCGCCACGTGGCTGGAGCGGATATCGGAGCCACAGTGGTGGCCGTGGCTGAGTTGGAACGTGTCGACGGCCGCTGGTTGTACTTCAAGGTGGAAGCGCTGGACGGTGAGCGCACCATCGGCGTCGGTACCCACCGCCGGGCCATCATCACTCTGCCGCCCGAGGCCACCAACCGCGGCGGCGGCAACGACAGCCACACCCACGAGTTGTAACCGCCTGCTCCGGTCCCCAGCGCCAGAGGGGCGGGGTTTGTACCCGCCCCTCTTATTTTCGTACCGAGAAAAAGAACCGGCGCTGGGGTGACCCAGCGCCGGTCATTTCGAAAAGGCGTCTAACCTTTTACCGGATCGACCGCATGGTTACAGGTTGAACTGCGGGTCCAGGTAGTTGTCGTCCTTTTCGTAAACCTGAAGGCGCGATCGCAGGGTATCGCACACCAGCAACCGGTTGTTCGCCCGGTCGAAGTCGACGCCCATGGGCATCCGGAAGGTGCGCTGCTGCTGCTCCAGATCAGGAACCCGGCGCCGGGCCTTCACCATGTCGGGGTTGGCGTTCAGGGACAGATCGCCCCATTCCGACACTTCGGTGGCATCCCCTTCCAGGTAGGCCAAAGGACGGGCGTCCGCATCGTAGATCACGACGCGCTCGTTCATCCAGTCCGCCACGTAGACATCGCCGTCGTTGTCGATGGTGACGTCCAGCGGGTGGTTCAACTCGCCGGAGCGGGTGCCCTGGCTGCCGAAGGTGCGCAGGTGGGTTCCGCCCGCGGTGTACTTCTGCACCCGGTGGTTGCCCCAGTCAGCGATGTAAAGGTCGCCGGCGTCGTCGATGGCGATGCCGGAGGGCATCTCCATATCCTCGGCGCCGTTGCCCTTGGTGCCGAAGCCTCCCAGGTACTCGCCGTCCTTGCTGAACTTCTGGACGCGGCTGCTCTTGGCCGAAACCACCCAGAGGTTGTCATCGGCGTCGAATACCAGCCCGGCGGCGCCGCTGAGCTGACCTTCGCCATCTCCGCTCTCGCCCCAGTGCTTCACCAGGTTTCCGTCGGCGTCGAACACGGCGACCATGTCCTTCCACTCGTCGGAAGCGTAAACGTTACCGGCGGCGTCGAGGGAGATGCCGGTGATCCACTCGAACAAACCCCTCGAACTGGCCTGGTAGGCGATGCCTTCGCGGCCGAATTCGCCCAGGAACTCTTCACCGCCCTTGCCGTCGGTGTTGCCGATGGTGCACTTGGTGATGCGGGCGCTGGGGTTCTGCTCGCCGCCACGATTGGCCACATACATCGTCCCGTCTGACAGCGTCGCCACGCTGACGGGCTGGCTGAAGCCCATGCCCACCTGCCCCTGACGACCGACGTTCTTGACGTACAGCCATGCCCGACCGCTTGCTACGGTATTCTGAGGCATAGTTTATCCTCCACTTTATATGCGTTGGCCGGTGAGGCGGCGCACCGTTGCGGGTACGCCGCCTTAATGCTGGGCCAGTGGGTTTACTTCTTGATAATGTCCATCTTGGGGAACGTCCCGTTGACGATGGGGTTGGCGTCCATGCCGAGCCAGTCCTCAACGATGGTGCTGTACGCGCCGCGGAAGTCGTAGTTGGGAACCAGGTCGCCCTGTTCCAGATCCTCGTTCTTCCGGGACGGGTACTCGCCGTAGAAGCCACCCTGGATCGGATCGCCAATGAGGAAGGCAGCGCCGGCTGCGCCGTGGTCGGTGCCGGAGCCGTTGTCGCGTACTCGGCGGCCGAACTCGGAGAACATGTACATGACGATGTTCTCGCCGGTGTTGTGCTCCTTCATGTCCTGGAAGAAGGCGCTGACGCCCTCAGAGATTTCCTTCCACAGCTGCGGGTGGGCAGCAGCCTCACCAGCGTGGGTGTCGAAGCTGGCGTGCTGGGTGTAGAAAATCTTGGTGCCCAGGTCGGCCATGTACACCTGGGCGATGTCGCGCAGGTGGCTGGCGATGGGGCTGTTGGGGTACTCAACGTTGCTGGAGTACTGCTCCGGCGCAACCTTCACGATATCGGCGCCAATCATGGCGTCGGTGCCGGTGGAGCGCAGGTAATCGTTCACGAAGCTGCCACCCACGGTGGGGGAGTACATCTTCGAGAAGAGATCCAGCGCCTTGGCACGCTGGTCGGCGTTTTCGATGCCGGTCAGCAGGCCGTAGGTCTCCAGATCAGCGATGGCCGCGACGGGGACGCCGGGGACGGCCAGCGCGCGGGGCAGGCCGTGGCCAAAGTTGATGGCCGTCAGCACGTTCTCTTTGTTCGGGTCCATCTCGCGAGCGACACGGCCGGCCCAACCTTCGGTGCCAACCTTGTCCGGCTCACAGGTGTGCCAGATGTCCATGCTGCGGAAGTGGGAGCGGGGGCTGTCGGCGTAGCCGATGCCGTGGATCACCGCAACCTTGCCCGCGTCAAACATTTCCTTGAGAGGGCCCATGGTGGGCGCGAAACCCAACTCGTCGTTGACGGAGATGATGCTGTCGCGTTCGTAGCGAACCGCGGGGCGGTTGTCATAGTACGACGCATCGTTGTAGGGGATCACCGTGTTGAAATAGTCGTTGCCGCCGGTGAGCTGCAAGACCACGATGACCGGGTCTTTCTTTGTGGAGGTCATTGCCTATGCTCCTTGTTGTTTCGGTCGAGACAGTCGGATCGATATTGTCGCCGGGCCGTCTCCGGCCCGGCGAGTTTTCGATTAGCCGAACTGGTACTCAGTGGTGGCGCTGATGAGAGACATCGTCTCGCCGATCCGGGTGGCGGTGCCAGAGCGGTCGTCCCAGTTGACGTTGCCGCCGGCGCGGACGTGCTCGGCCAGCTGGCCGCGGGTCTCTTCGCTCAGCTCGACGAAGCCCATGTAATCGGTGCAGGCGTTCAGCAGATGGTCAGGCGTTTCCACGCCTTCTTCCTGCATCCGGTCGATGATGTCCCGCATTCCGGGCAGTTCCGAGTTCGAGACCCGGTCGGCCACGAAGTTGATGCGAGCCAGCAGGGCGCCGGAGTTGATCCATTCGAGGCCGGTGTGCCAGCCTTCCACCGACGGCGGATCCAGGATGGACTGGCCCATGTAGGTGGGTTCCTTGCCGATGTTGAGAACGCCAGGATCGGGGTTCTCGAAGAGGCCCACCATCCGCAGCGTGCCGGCGACCACCTCGGTCGGGCTCTTGATCTTCTGGAACCGGGCGTCCTTGAACCACTGCGAGTTGAACATGTGGCGGAGCACGGGCTTCATCTCGAAGCCGGAGTCCTCGAACACCTGGCACATCTCGTCCAGAGCGTCCTCGTCGCGGGCCGGCTCGATGGTCCAGGCCGGAACCTGCGGCTCGTCGGCGACGAAGAAGTTGTAGAGGTGGCGGCAGATGAAGCGGGAGGTCGCCGGCTCACCGAGGATGATGTCGATGATGTCCTCGCCGTTGAAGTTGCCGGTCTGACCCAGGAAGGTCTTTTCGCCGTAGTCGTGGTCCTCGTCGCGGTAGGCGAACTTCCAGGGATAGCGGCCGTACGGAGCGCGCGGCAGCTTGGCCTGGATGGTCCAGCCGGTGAAGGCCCGCGAACACTCGCGAACGTCGACCTCGGTGTAGTTGGAAACGCCCAGGGAGAACAGCTCGAGGAGCTCGCGGCCCCAGTTCTCGTTCACGGCGTCCCGGTGGTTTTCGTTGTTGTCCAGCCAGAAAATCATGGCGGGGTTCTTGGACAGTTCAATCAGAATGTCCCGATAGTTGCCCATGCCATATTCCCGCAGCATGTCGATCTGCTCGAGCAACTGGTCGCAGTTGTCAACCTTGGAGTTGCCGGTCGCGAATACGTGGTGCCAGAACAGCGTAATCTTCTCTTCGAGGGGCTTGTCGCTGGATACCATGTTGTACATCCAGTTCGCCTGGCCCGAGAAGGGAACGCCGCCGGGGAGCAAGAAGCTGGGGTGGTACCGCAGCAGGAGAGCCATCTTCCCGCCTTCGCGGTTCGCGGGCGGATCAATCAGCTCTTCCACAGTGGCTTCGTAACCCTGCGCAACACATCGCTCCAGCTCTGCGCGGTTGGCGCCAAAGCCGGCGCGCCGCATCAGGTGGGCCATCAATGCCAGGTCATCCTTGTGTGACATCCTGTGCCTCCTTCCTTCGATTTGATGCCGTTTTTGCCGGGATTCCATGCTTCGTCCCCGGCCTCACGACGATTGGCGGTAGTTTAATTTAGCCGCCACACCCTGTCAACCCTTGTGGGGGGTTGGCTCTAAATTGATAATGATTATAACGTGGTAATCAACCCATGACTGGCCGAAGACCAGAGCGGCCGGGTGACCGCTCCGACGTTTTAGCTTGACGGCGAAGTGGCAACCGCACAAACCTCCAGCCCCCGCTCGTCCATGAGGTCATCCAGGTCATTCTGGTCCACGTTCAGCAATGCCGGCGGTATGCACCCGGTCAACTCGTTCCTGGTGACGTACAGGATCATCAGCTCGGTCAGTTTGGTCAGCTCAGCCGGTATCGAACCCGTCAGTTGGTTGGTGTCCAGGTGCAGCTGCTCCAGCTTGGCCAGGTCCCCCAACTCCGGCGGAATCGAACCGCTGAACCGGTTGTTGTCTAGGTGCAACTCCTCCAGGCTCGCCATCGTGCCCAACTCTGCGGGAATCGCACCGCTCATCCGGTTCCTGTTCAAGTTCAATACCTTCAACTTGCCCAACTGGGCCAGCTCCGCAGGGATGGTTCCCACGAGTTCATTCTCGAGCAGGTACAGATTTTCGAGTTTGGCCAGATTGCCCAACTCCGACGGTATCTCGCCGGTCAGCCGGTTGCTGTTCAACCTCAAATGCTTCAACTCGGCTAAACCGCCGAACTCCGAAGGAATTTTGCCGGTCAGCATATTATTTGAAAGGTTCAACGACTCGATTTTGGCCAGATCGCTCAGCTCTGACGGTATCTCTCCGGTCAGGTCATTGTTATCAAGGTGCAGATAGACCAAGTCTGCAAGATCGCCGAGTTGCGCCGGTATCGGGCCGCTCAGCTTGTTGTCGTACAGTGCGATCCACCTCAGGTTGGAGAGATTGCCCAACTCGGCCGGGATCGGGCCTGTCAGCTCATTTTCGCGGAGGGTCAGTCCCCGAAGGTTGGAGAGATTGCCCAACTCGGCCGGGATCGGGCCGGTCAGCTCGTTGCTGCGTATACCCAAGTAGCTCAGCTTGGACAGATTTCCCAACTCGGGTGGTATGTTGCCGGTGAATTCGTTTTGGCTGAGCCAGAGCGCTCCGAGATTCTCAAGACCGCCCAGTGTGGCCGGAAGCGTTCCGGTCAGTTTGTTGTCGTCCAGGTCAAGCGTCCTCAGTCTGGTAAGGCCGATTATCTCTTCCGGTATCTCTCCGGTCAGTTCGTTGTCCCACAACTCGAGATCGGTGAGATTACTGAGTTGGCCCAGCTCCGGCGGGATTGCCCCGCTCAACTTGTTGTGGTCCATTGACAGTACAGTCAGATTGCTCAGATTGCCCAGTTCAGCCGGTATTTCACCGAAGAGGCGGTTGCCGTCAAGGTCCAGGGTGTCCAGATGGGTCAGACTGCCAAGCTCGGGCGGAATGCTGCCGAACAGACCGTTGTTGTCCAGGTAGAGGACCGCCACGCAGCCGTCGCCGTCAGTAGAAACGCCGAACCACTGGCCTATTGGCGCACTGTCGCTGAGCCAGTTGACATCGTTCCTCCAACGAGGGCCTCCGGTGGCGTTGTACAACGCCACCAACGCATCCCGATCGCTGGCACAGGCTTCAGACGCAGCGCTCAGCAATATCGGCTCGGACCATGGCGACCATTGGGGTTGGCTGTACCTCTGGGTGCTGCTGCCCACGATGAATCGGTAGAGCTGGCCCGGGACCAATCCCGTGACCGTGTGCGACGTTTGTCCGTTGTTGGCCACACTCTGAGAAGCAAAAACGTCGTCCAAGCGGTGGCCGATCTCAATCGCCGTTTCATAATCTTCGACGGCAATCCAGCCGATGCGATAGAAGCGAGCCGCCGCAACCCCCTGCCAGGTAACCACCGCTTCGCCGGGGTTGGACCCGGCAGTGACGTGAAGCTGGCTGGGGGCCGGCAGGTTACTGCCGCCGGATCCCTGCGTACTTTCACGCTCTGCGGGAAAAACAATCCGCCGCGGCTCCGCAGCATCCGCGCCGTCCTCCCCACTGCGGACCAGGAGGTTGCACACTTCGTCGGGCGACCCCGGCGCGTAGCCCGAATCGTACCTGTCATCGGCCTCGTAAGCCCGCACCACGATGTTCCCATTGCTGTCCGTGCTGCGAACGATGTACCACCCGTCGCCCGAACTGTCGGTGAAAAACCCGTCGTGCTCGCTGTCGGGCCAACTCGACGGGCAGCCACCTCCTTGCGTATCGGCGGCTTGAGGGGCGATTGCGACGAACGCCGCCAGAACGCCAATGATCCCTACGATTGCCAGATTCCTGATTCCACTATTCTGAAACATCTCTTATCTCGCCAGTGGTCGCTCGATGCGACGTACTTCATCGCCGGGAGAATCGCGCCCGGCAACCGCTGCGGCGCACGATTCATCTGTCGCGCGCTTTTCCGCACCTCGCGGCCATAAAACTGACGCGTCGGGTGCTCGTACCTGTAGTCCTCTGGCGCTATCGCCGGACCAAGCGGGCAATGCCGCTTTATGGGACGCAATACCTACAATTGAAGCAATTTATCGAACCTCTGGTGGGCGCCTACTTCGGCACCGCCCACGCCGGCGGTGGCGCATGCGTCACCGAAGGATCGTTGTCTGCCGGTATCTGCGCGATCAGCCGGCCGTTCTCGGCCTTTACTTCGTGGTAAAACAACTGAGCCCGCGGCCCGTTCACGCACACGCCCTGCCCCTCTTCGAATCGCCACCCGTGGTCGGGACACAAAAAGCTCTTGTCCCACTTCACCACGCGCCCAAAAGCGTGCGGACACACCATCGACAGCAGCCGGTATTGCCCGTCCCGGGCCTTGGCCAGCCAATACTCGTCGCCATTCTCCAACCGCACTCGAGCCGGCAGTTCCTTGAAGTCACCGACTGCTCCCAGATCCACCTGGCGCGCCGGGGCCATCTTGTTCTTGCCGATATCGGCAGGATCCGTGTACATGCGCCGGCGGCGGTGGTAGATGTTTTCGCTCATGGCCGTTCTCCTGTTGCGCGTCGTCCGATCGCCTGTTGACGTGCCGGCGACGATTCGCGGTTGACGGGCGGTGGTCAGTCCGTGGGCAGCCCCCCAAAGGCTTCTTCCATGGTGATGATGGGGAAAATGTCGGTCCGGTTCCAGGTGGCCAGGCCCATGTCGATGACGGCGTCATCCACCGCGTGGGCGTCCGGCCCGTCCAGCACCAGCCACGTCTGGTGCGACGACTTGCCCACCCAGCCTCCGCGATATTCACAACCCCGACTGGCCAGCGTCTCCGTCAACTCCGCCGACATCCGCAGCACCCGATCGCGTACGCCGAGATCAACCCCCGGGCAGCGTTCCGGCGCGTGTTCCAGCGAAATCATGTACAAAGCCATAAGTTATTCCCCAATGACCCGGCCGATTGCGTGGCCCGGGCTAGGTGACGGTTGCGAGATCCCTCGGAGATGCCGGCCTGAAAATGCCCGGGCGCGCGAGTCCTTCAAACCGGTCGGGCCGCATCGCCTCAGCCAGGCCCTCAAGAACATCGATCACCCTGGGTCCGTGCCGACTGGGTATCTGCCCGTCGAACAGGTACACCCGCCCTTCCCGGACCGCGTTCAGCGAATTCCACTCTTCCCGTTCCGCCAGCCGCGCCGTTTCCAGGATGGTCCGGTCCATGTTGAAGGCGCAGGGCATCACCATCACGTAGTCCGGCTGATACGCGATCACTTCATCCCATCCGACTTCCCGTGACTTTCCCCACTTCTCGGCCAGTCCTTCCACGCCACCCGCCAGTTCCACCAGCTCGGGCGTCCACTGCCCGGTGTTGCGCAGCGGCTCAAGCCAGTCGATGCAGAACACCTTCGGCCGGCTCCCGTCCCGGGCGCGGTCCTCAACGAATGCGGAACGCTCCTGCAACTCTGCGACCAGGCCTGAGGCGCTGCCCCCTACTCCAGCAGCATCGCCGATGCGCTGAATGTTGCCGTATATATCCTCGAGGCTCGCCGGACGAATGCTCAAGATCTCAGGCTCGTAGTCCAGCGCTTTGCTGGCCGTTTCGAATACCGACCCGGCGCCAACCGCGCACACTTCGCACAGCTCCTGTGTGAGAATCAGGTCGGGCTGCAGGCGACGCAGGAGGTCCTCGTCGATTATGAACACCGGATTGCCCGACGCCCGCGCCTGCTGAATGATCGTGTCGATTTCCGCGCTGGAGAGGTGGGACTTGCTGCGCACGCTCCGGCTCACGATGGGCAGTCCGCGGGCCCCCGCCGGGTGGTCGCACATGTGTGAAACGCCAACCAGAGAATCGCCGAGCCCCAGGGCGAACACAATCTCCGTGGCGCTGGGCAGCAAAGAAATGATGCGCATGGCGCGCATTGTAGGCCCACGGCACACGCTTGGCAAACACCGCGGGATCGACAACGGACGCCGGACGGAGGGGACGGGACAGCATTCGGAAAGCGGTCTGAGGCTGGAATGGTATGATGAACGTCAACACCGCGCCGGGTACTCGCTGCCATGACCACCACACCCAAACCAGTCGCCGCTTCAGCCACCGCCGGCGTTCGCGCGGCCGAGCCGGCCGGAACCATCCGCCTGGACCTGTCCGCCCTGGGCATCGACCACCGGGCGGCTGATTTCCCCGCGCGGTTCATCGAGTTCTGTGAGCAGAACAACCTTTACGAAATGGAAGTCAACGCTGCCGGAGATCTGCTGATACTGCCTATGACCGGATACCGCGGGAACAAGGAAGAATCTTACATGACCCACTTCCTGGTCGGTTGGGAACTGGCCAACGGCGGCAGCGCTTCTTCGCAGACGGTGCGTTTCCGCCTGCCATCCGGTGAGATCAGCGGGCCGGACGCGGCGTGGATTTCACAAGAGCGGTTCGACGCCTTATCCGATGACCAATGGAACCGTGTCATCGAAGGCGCCCCCGACTTCGTGGTGGAAATCCGCTCCCGGACGGACAACCTCCGCCCTTTGCTTGACAAAATGAGCCGGTGGATGGAAGCCGGCGCTCGACTCGGCTGGCTGATCGACTCTCCAAATCGTCGCGCTTACATCTACCGTGCGAGTGAGCCAGAGCCTGAAGTGCAAGAAGACCCGGAATCACTCAGCGGAGAGAATGTCCTTGCAGGCTTCGATTTCCCCGTGCGCCGGTACATCTTCGACCTGGCCGGTCCAACTGGGTAAATCCTATGGCCGCGCGCGTCCTCAAAGGCAACGAAATCGCCGCCGACCTCCGCGCTGAGGTTGCTGCCGGCGTGGCCGATCTCGTCGCTGCCGGAGGACCCACGCCAGGTCTGGCCGCCGTCCTCGTGGGCAATGACCCGGCTTCCGGCGTCTATGTACGGAACAAAGGCCGGGCGTGTGAGGAAGCTGGCATATTCTCCGAAATATTCTACATGCCCGCAGACGTGTCCCAGGCCAACCTCCTGAGCCTGATCGACCAGTTGAACCGGGACACCAGGTTCCATGGCATCCTGGTCCAACTCCCTCTGCCTGGCGACCTGGACGAACACACGGTCATCGAGCGCGTTAACCCCAGCAAGGATGTGGACGGCCTCCATCCCACCAGCCAGGGTCTAATGCTCCAGGGCGAGCCCGCCTTCCTTCCCTGCACTCCCTCCGGTGTTCAACAGGTCCTGCTGCGCTCCGGATACGACCCCGCCGGCCAGCACGTCGTGATAGTTGGCCGCAGCAATATCGTTGGCAAACCCCTTGCCGCCCTGCTGATGCAGCGCAATTCCGGCGGCAACGCCACCGTCACCGTCTGCCATACGCGCACCCGCGACCTGCCCGATATCACCCGTCAGGCGGACATCCTCGTCGCCGCCATGGGCGTGCCCGGGGCCATCAGCGCCGACATGGTGCGCGACGGCGCCGTCGTCATCGACGTCGGCATCAACCGCGTGGACGACGCTTCCCGCCGCCGCGGCTATCGCCTCGTCGGTGACGTGGACTACGAGCCGGTCGCCGCCAAGGCCGAGGCCATCACTCCCGTGCCCGGCGGCATCGGCCCGATGACCATAGCCGTGCTCCTCAGCAACACGCTGGAAGCTGCCCGCCACAGCATCAATGCGAACCGGTGATTTCGACTACGTCCTGCCGGAAGAGCGCATCGCGCAGACCCCGGCGGAACCCCGGGACGCCTCTCGTCTGCTGGTCCTGGACCGCAACCGGCCAGTCGGCCAATTCGAGCACCGCAATTTCCGCGACCTGACTGAGTATCTGCAGCCCGGCGACCTCATGGTCTTCAACCGGAGCCGCGTGATACCGGCCCGTCTCTTCGGTACCGAAACCCGCTCCGGCGCGCGCGTCGAGGTGTTGCTGGTCCGCCGCCAGGAACCCGGCGTCTGGCAGGCATTGGGACGCCCCGGCCGCCGGCTCCGGGTGGGAGCCCAGGTCACGGTGCAAGCCCACAACGGCTCCGGTTCGGCTCAGGTTGAGATCATCGAGGCCCGGGAAAACGGGCTGCGCCTGGTAAAAGTCAGCGACGATTCGGCGCTGGACGGCCTCGGCGAACTTCCGCTTCCTCCTTACATCAAGGAGACGCCCGACGACCCGGACCGCTATCAGACCGTCTACGCCGACGCTCCCGGCAGCGTGGCTGCTCCCACCGCTGGGCTGCACTTCACCGAGTCCCTCCTGGACCAAATTCGCGCCAAGGGAGTGTCTACCGCCTGGGTCACCCTCCACGTCGGCCTCGACACCTTCCGCCCAGTCCACGGCGAGGACATCGCCGAGCACAAAATCCACACCGAATGGTTCGAGCTTCCCCAGAACACTGCGGACGCCATCAACGCAGCGCGTCAGACTGGCGGACGCACCATCGCCGTGGGAACCACCACCGTCCGCACCCTGGAGCACGTGGCGCGGGATGCTCACTCGAACGGCGCACACGAGATCCAGGCCGCCGCCGGCGACGCCGACCTGTTCATCCTGCCCGGCCACCACTTCCGGCTGGTGGACTCCATGGTCACCAACTTCCACCTTCCCCGGTCCACCCTGCTGATGCTGGTGTCCGCCTTCGCCGGCCGGGAGCGGATCCTGGCGGCATACGAAGAAGCAGTCCGCCGCGAGTACCGCTTCTATTCGTTCGGCGACGCCATGCTGCTGCTATAGCGTCGCCGACATCCCTGTCCGGAATAATTCGGCAATCCTCGGTCCATGACCCCGATTGCCGGGTCGGCATTCTAGTCCGCGCGGTCGTGCCCCAAAAGCGCTGCCACGATTTCCGGCGCCACCGCGTCCACCCGCGACTCAATCGCCGCCGTGTCCAGGGCCGCCACCGGGTGCTGCAGGTACACCGACCCGCCGTAGTCGGCTCGACCCAACGAAAGGATGTGCTGCTCGGCCGCTGACCGAAACGCCTTGGTGTGCACCACCACCGTGCGCACTCCCCGGTCTTCCAGTTCCACTGCATCGCGCAAACTGCGCGCCACGCAACTCCCTCAATCCCCCACCGCCGTCACCACGAAATCGCACTCCGCGAGTTCGTCAATAATTTCGGGCGCCGCCGGAGCCGAGAACACCCATTTGGAACGCACCAGGGAGTCGGTCATCCCGTAACCGTCCGCCAGCCGCGAGCGGATCGCTTCCAGAATCACGTCGGCATTGCCCTTGCGGTTGTCCAGGAATCCTCCCTTCAAACCCTCCAGCGTTTCCAGCGGAGCCGCCGGCCGGCGCTCCGGTTCCTCTTGCCTGTCGGTCGGATCCACTAACCCCAGCGCGGCGATGCGCGCCGACAAATCATCCCTGGCAATCATCCTGTCCATCCTGTTCATCGATGTAAACTAAACCACGGCGGCCGATGTGATCCGCGAGCCCCAACCCGGGATGTACACCGAGTGCCTCCCGGCGCCGCCGGCCACCATTATATGGATGTCCTCGGGTCGCCGCACCACCGGTACCATCGCTTCGTCGTCCTCCCGGTCAATCCAGCGCGGCCACAGGGTGTTGCGATGGGCGTGCCGTCCGTGGATCCCGCCCAGCTTCAAAACCGACAGCGGCTGCCGGGCCAACTCGTAGAGGTACGACCTCGCGTCGTTCTTGGTCCATCCGGCCCCGGCGATGATGTTGGCGTGCTCCGGTCCCAGCACCAGCAGCACATCTCCCATGACGTGGATGTTGTTGCAGCCCGGGATGGCCATGGACATCGCGAAGGTGGTGAGCAGGTCACGTGGGTTGTCCGCGCCGTGGTTGTTCAGGTTGTGCGGCGCCTCCGCCGGGTGCACCGTGACGACCGACTGGTCGGCCTCGTAGCCGCGCTCCACATGGTACGGCTGCCACGGATTTTCCGCCTCGTTCTCGGCGATGCAGTAGGTGTACTTGCCGGGATGGCCGAAGGTCGCGCGGTCCTCGTCGCCCGGCAGCGCGCCGCCTAGGTTGGTCAGCGCCAGCTTGACCGCCCGGCCAATCGTCGCGTTGGCCCGGTTGCCCTGTCCGAAGCAGTTGCCGCCGGAATTCATGCCCAATTCAATGGCCATAGGACCGTTCACGACCACCAGCGGCGTGGCGATGTGCGTGGAGCACTGCACCGAAGCCAGGTTGAACCGGGGCAGCAGCAACGCCTCAATCGCCGCGATGACCACCGGAAAGTACTCCGGCAAACACCCGGCCATCACCGCGTTGGCCGCCAGTTTCTCGACAGTCGCCCGTCCCCCGCGCGGCGGAACCTCCCCCACCAACTCCAGCGCCGACCGCCCCGACGCCTCCACAAACTCCCGCACCCGCTCCGCCGTGGGCGGCACGATGGGCAGGCCGTCGGTCCAGCCGGCTTCGTGGGCCAATGCTCTTGCCTGTTCGTCGATCGTGGCGGATAGGGTCATCATCGTCACTCTGTCAACTCCTGCAGGTGCGGTGTGAACACCCGTTTGAACGCGAGGAGGCGATCCACCATCCACTCTTGTAATTCTTCCAGCGATGCATGGTCATCGTCGATGCTGGCATCTCGAACTGCCGATATGCGACAAGCCCGGCGGTTATCCAGGCGTTCCCACTCCAACGACTCTGCTAATTCAGTTTGTATAGCGTCCGATGCAGTCGCAAGCGCATCGAACAACCGCTTGTTTACGTCTGCATCGCCAGGATCTATGTAGAGTTCCACCCTCGCGATGCCGCGGCGCGGGCTGAATGACGGGTTATATCCAATTCCGCGAAATCCCGAGCTAAACGAATACCAACTCTGTGGCTGACCCTTACGGGCATTGGTAAATCGGTGCTGATCCCGTAGCACATCTATCAGGGTTTGGAAAAACTCCCGGTACCGTTCGCCTCGTTCGGACGCGTACGTAGAGCGGCCGTTATTCCGGTCAACTTTGGCTGATTGTTTCTGCCAATCGTTGGGAAACGCTACCGGACGGAAATGCGGAGCAGGGCGAGATCCATCAATTGTCCACGCCTCAACGATCACTCCAAAAAACTGCGTGTCATCGCCCGTGCGCTGGTTCAGCCAATCCAGAGCCTGCCGATGTTCATCGCGAAAATCCCTGACCAGCCAAACCGCTGCGTAAGCATCATGTCCGGCGGCATAGGTCAGCAACTTGCCGAGATGGTCATGATCGGTCGCTTCTAACTGGTTTTCAATTATCACCGGGCGGTCGCTGCCCAAGTCGTGAGCGAGTACATCCAAGGAGAAAGTACCGACCGCTGCTTCCGCAGATCTCAACTCCAAATCCAGCCCCAACGCCTCTCCCAATTTGTCCAAGTTTTCCGCCAACCACGGCGTGAAATCCTGCGCTTCGTGCTGCCAGACTTCCCGCAGGTCAACCTTTTCAAGTATGCCCAAGGTTGCCATCATAACCCCCTCGACTGCCACGACTATCACCGCGCCGGCGGCGTTCGTTCCTCTACGATAACTTCGCCGCCATCCCACCAATCAACAGTGAGACGGCAGTCAGCGAGCAGGGTAGTACCAATCATCGGCTTGCTGCCCATCACGTACGCTCGCGCGTCCACGGGCAGCCCGTGCCAGAGCAAGCGCGCGACACAAGTGTCTGTTCGGATAATCTGACCACTGGCAAGGGTAAGGAGCCGGGTTCCTGTGTGGTGTAAGCCCAGTTCCCGGGCAACCCATTCAGGAAGGGTGAAGGCCCCCTCGAATCCTGTGTCTACGACGGATTCTAACGTCTGGAAAATCTGGTTAACCGCGGCGATCTCAACACTAATCCGCGCCTCCAGACCCGTGCTGTTTTCTTGTGACGGCCTTACTTGGCCCCTAATCATGGGTGCCCCTCTCTTGCGAAGCCAGGTATTCCAAAGTTTGCCTGGTTGACAGCCGCGCAGCGATGTATTGCTTACTGCCTACCAGTTCGGCCCAGGTGAAGGCGTCAGGACGCCTCTTCATCAACCGCTTAGTAAGTTCCACATCGCTGCGCTCCCCTTGGTACTCACCGACCTCGTAGTCCCCGCTGTGAACATCGATAACCACCAGCTCCCCCCAGTGGTTCGCTTCCAGTTTCTCCCGGATGCCTTCGTAGATTTTGCGCCCGAGGATCGCAATTTCGGGACCGGTCAGTTCTTCGGCCATCGTTCCTCACCTCGCATGAGAAGGTCTTCCTGCTCAATCAACCGCTGGTCCACCGGGTCAACCACCAGCGCCAGGTCTTCCAAAGTTGTCGCGCCCATCAGGTACTGACCCTCCGGCCCGAACGCCACTCGCGCCACCGCGTTGCGACCCTGTACAGAAAACCGTGCCCACGCCGTTTGCAGTTCGACCCGCCGCCCGTCGGCGACACGCGCGAACCTGGTTTCCACCGGTTCGATCCCCAATCCGTGCAATAGACTCGCCGGCAGCATTGTATTGGTGGCTCCCGTGTCGACCAGGGCAGAAACGATGGCGCCCTCTTCAGCGAAAAGACTACCTACCCATAGATCGACGTTGAACGTTCCCATGCCAATTCTCCCTGTCGTTCATGCGCAAAGTGCTCGAAAGTACGAATCAGTAAACCTTGTACTCCTCCAGCACCGCCGCATCCAGGTGCAGCCCCATCCCCGGCTCGGTGGGTGCGATGATCTCGCCGTTGTCCCATTCCGGCAGCACGCTGTTCAGCTGGTAGTACACCGGATCGCGTTCCTCCTCGAACACCTCCACGAACAGGCCGTGGGCATGGGCCGGCAGCAGTTGCACCGACAGTTGCGGCTCCTCGTGGTGGGCCATCCGCACGCCGCGCATCTGCGCCGCGCCGGCCACCCGGCGCCACTCCGAGATCCCGCCGCAGATCGCCGCGTCGATGTTCAGGATGTCCACCGCCTCGGCGTCCATGAGCCGCTGCCCGCCCCACGAGCTGCTCTCGCCCTGGCCGGCGGCCACCGGGATGCCGGTCCGCAGCCGCACCTGCCGCATGTCGTTGTCGGCGTTCTGCCACCGGCACGGCTCTTCCAGCCAGGCCAGCCCCATCTCCTTCGCCGGCCCGGCGAACTCCAGCGCCTCTTCCAGCGTCCAGGCCTGATTGGAATCGCACACGATGATGAAGTCGTCGCCCAGCGTGTCCCGAATCGCCCGCACCCGCAGCAGGTCGTCCGCGACCGCGACGCCGCCCGTCTTCAGCTTGACGCCGCCGATGCCGCGCTCCCGCTGGTGCAGCAGGTCTTCCACCATGTACGCGGTGTCCCGCCCCTGCACGTAGTACGCGAACCGCACCACCGGCGCCCGGTCGGCGTAGCCGCCCAGCAACGCCCGCACCGGAACCCCCAGCGCCTTGCCGGTGATGTCCCACAGCGCCACGTCGATGGCCGCGATGGCGCGCATCGCAATCGCTTTGTCGCTGATGCGAGGCGTCAACGCGAACATTTTCTGCCAGCATCGTTCGATGGCCATGGGGTCCTCTCCCTGCACGGCCTCCGCCATCGGCCCCACCACCAGGTCCTTCAGCAACTCGTACCCCGTCCGCTCGTCCCCTGAGTAGACCTCGCTCACCAGCCCCTCGTCGGTATGGACCCGCACCACGATGGTGCACCGCGATTCAATCTGGTACACGCTGCCGCTGAACCGCGTGCTCAGTGGGATCCGAACTATGTCCGCCTCTACATTGGTGATACGCATGAACGCGCCGCCTCCAGTCCATTCAAAAACTGCGAGTAATTATACGCGCCGCTATCCCGGTACGAGGTTCCGAATCGTCGCCACCCCGCTGCAGCGGCGGTACCGTACGACCCGCTCGTTCCTTGACCCGTATCGCGGCCCGCCCTACAATCCGGACTCGCCGCCGGCCGGGTGTTGGCACAACTGCGACCCTGGTTTTCGCGGATCATCCCGAGATGCATTGGTGACTGGAAGATGCCCGTTAGAGTCGGCCGCGTGCCGTACCTGGAAGCCGAACCCTTCTACTTCGACATGGCGCGTCGCGGCTTCGAACTGCGCGAAACCACCCCTCGTCAACTGGGCGACGCCCTGGACAACGGCGAACTCGACGCCGGCCCGGCCCACCTCACCGACGTGTTCCGCCTCGAAGACCGCTTCGAACCCGTTGGCGGGTTTTGCTTCTCCGCCCTGAGCCGCGCCGTCAGCGTTTGTCTCTATTCCCAGTACCCCATGGAGGAATTGGGCGGCGTGACCATCGGCGTGTCCGACGAGGACGTCACCGCCGCCAAACTGCTCGAGGTCCTGCTCCGAGGCAAGTACAGCCTGGAGCCGGGCGAGTTTGTCTCCCGGCCCGGCGACGTCATACGTCCCGACGAGACCTTCGACGCCTTCGTGCTCATCGGCAACCGCGCCCTCCGCCGTCGTCGCGGCGTGCGCGGCTTCGCTCACCGTTTCGATCTCGGATCGGAATGGAGCCAGTGGACCAACCTGCCTTTCGTTTTCAGCCAGTGGGTTATGCGCAAGGACCTCGAAGACCGCGAAAAGGCCACCCTGGAAGACACCCTGTACGTCGGGCTCGAAGAGGGCGTCGACGGTCTGTATCACCTCAACGAGCCCCGCGACGAGCTGCTCATGCTGCCTCGCGACGTCGTCGAATACGTCCAGGGCATCCGCTACTACGTGGGCCGCTCCGAACAGCAGGCCATCGCCCGCTTCCGCGAACTGCTCGACGGCTTGCCCGGCTAGCCGACGGATCCACCGACCACCGAGGACAACGGTTTCGGGTTCGTCCGATGGCGAAGGTCGTCGACCGCGTCCACGCGCAGACCGGACGTCCCGCGTTCATCTGCGATTACTCGCCTCCGCGCTCCGGCCGGCCCGAGGATGTGCCGGCCCCGCCGCATGCTGCCGATTTTGTCTCGGCGGCATACAACCCCGGCCGCGCGGTTCGCATGAACCCGATAGCGGCCGCAGCAGTCCTCCGCGACCACCACGCCGCCGACCCGATCTTCACCCTGGCCACGCGAGATATGAACCGCCTGGCGCTGGAGTCCCTGCTACTCGGCGCCCAGGCGTTGGGGCTGCAGAATGTCATCGTCGTGGCCGGAGACCCATTCGGCCCCAGAGACACCGCAGCGCCAGTGTACGATTACCGACCCACCGAACTCATCGCCGCCGTCGCCAGCCTGAACACGGGTTCGGACCATCGCGGCAGCAGTCTCCGTACCCCCACCGACTTCTGCATCGGCGCGACCGTCGACCTCGGTCGCGGCATCGAATCCGAAGCCCGGCTCGCCGTCCGGAAGGTTCGCGCCGGCGCCAACTTCCTCATCACCCAGCCCGTGTTCGACCCGGACGATGTCGGCCGTTTCGCTAACGCCTACGCTCGCGAGACCGGCGAACCCCTGCCGCTCCCCGTGTTCTATGGCGTCGGGGTGATGGAGCCCGACGGCGTGTCTTTCGCCAACGTCCCGCAATGGCTCACCAACGACCTGGATGCCGGCCGCCCGGGAGTCGAGATAGCCTTCCAGGTCTGGGAGGCGTTGCAGCAGGCCGGAGCCCAGGATTGCTACCTGGTCCCGCCCATCCGACGCAGCGGCGCCCGGGACTACACTGCTGCGCAAGAGTTTCTCAGCCTAGCCTTGCAGTAGCCTCGTCGTCTACACCGCTCGGCGCCGATTCGTCCCACCGGCAGCATCCACGAGCAACAAAACACCGGCCGGCGCGTTGGCGCTGGCCGGTGTGAATCCCCGTAGCCTATGCGGATTTTCAGATCGGCGTAAGTTGCTTTCCCTGCAGCCGGGATTTTACGGACCCCACGGAGGCGCCGCCGCGACTTCCCCGTCGCCGACAATATCCACCACTGCCGGCCGGTTGGCGCTCACCGCCTGGTCCAGCGCCGAGTTGATCTGGTTCGGGTCCGTAACGCGGATTCCCAGGGCCCCCATAGATTCGGCGATTTGCGCGAAGTTCGTGTCGTTGAACCGCCACAGCTCACCCGAGTTGCCGCCCTCGCGACCCTCGTACGCCGCCTCGTCGCCGCGCCGGTCCTGGTTCAGCCCGCCGTTGTTGTGCACCACGATCACCGCGTTGATGCCGTAGCGGACTGCCGTTTCCAGTTCGCCGATGTGGTACCACATGCCGCCGTCGCCGGTCCAGCACACCACCGGCCGGTCGGGCGCTCCGCACTTGGCCCCCAGCGCCGCCGGCAGACCCCAGCCCAGCGAGCCGGCCGCACGCAGGTACGACTGCCCCTCGTGGTTGAGGTCAACCATGCTGCCCGTCCATATGCCGGCATGCCCGGTATCCGCCATCAGGACGGCGTCCGAAGGCAGGAAGTCCGTCAGTTCCTGGCACAGCCGCTCGGGCCGGATCGGCACTGCATCGGAGGTCAGCACCGGCTCGTGTTCGTCCCGCCAGTTCTTTACGTGCTCCTGCGCCCGGGCGACCCAGCTGGCGTTGCCGCCCGTCGGCTCCAGCACATCCAGCATGGCCTCCAGCGTCCGTTTGGCGTCGCCCTGCAGCCCGTAGGCCCCCTGGTAAGACCGCCCCAGCTCGCTGGCGTCGATGTCAATCTGGATCACCGGCGTCCCCTCGGCGGGGATGCGCCAGTCCAACGTGATCTGGCTGCCCGTGTGACTGCCGACGAACAGCACCAGGTCCGCCTCCGACACCACCCGGTTCGCCGACCATCGCGAGTAGCTCCCTACCACGCCCACCGCCAGCGGGTGGTTCTCCGGTATGCAGCCCTTGGCGTTCAGTCCGGTTGCCACCGGGATGTTCAGCATCTCCGCCAGTCGCACGATCTCAGCCTCGGCGCCCGACGCCGTCACTCCGCCGCCGGCCACGATCACCGGCCGCTCGGCCTGCGACAGTATCCGCGCCGCCTCGCGCACGCGCTCCGGTTCCGGAGCCGGGCGGAACGCCGGCCGCTGCGTGAACGGTTCTTCGACGATAACGTCGGTGTCCAGCATGCCATCGGTGATCACGTCGCCGGAGATGCCGGAGAAGTCCAGGTGCGCCGGCAGAGTCTGCCCGGTGGTCACCTCCCGGAACGCCTGTCGCAGCAGATGCGGCAATTGCTCCGCCGTTTCCACTTCCGCGCTGTACTTGGTAACCGAAGCGAACGGCTTGGAGTGCTCGACCTCCTGGTACGAGTTCCGGTGCCGGTGCATCGGTGGCCGGTGCCCCGTTATCGCGATCACCGGCGACACTCCCAGGTAGGCGTCCTGCAGGCCCGCGGCCAGGTTCACCGCTCCCACCGACTGAGCGAAACACAGCCCCGGCTTGCCGGTGACCCGGGCGTAGGCATCCGCCATGTAGGCCGCCGATTTCTCGCCGTGGCTGATGATCCGTTTGATGCCGACGTCCTCCATCTCCACGAGGGCGCGGCGGATGATCGCGGGAACGAAAAACACGTGGGTTACGCCGTACTCGCGCAGGGTCTCGGCCAGGAAACGAGCTCCGGTCATGGTGGGCATTGGGGGCCTCCGTACTTAGCAATGACCGCCACTCCGGCTTGCGCTGGAATGACGGTTCCGTAAATCGGGTTAGTGGGTTCGGCTAGACGCCGCGTTCGTCAAAGACTTCCTTGGCCACGCGCACCGCGTTGGCCGCCACCGGCCAGCCGGCGTAGAAAGCCATGTGCGCGATCACCTCGGAGATTTCGTCGCGGGTCACGCCGTTATCCAGCGCCCGCCCGATGTGTCCGCGAAGCTGATCGGTGCGATACAGCGCGGTCAGGGTCGCCACAGTGATGAGGCTGCGGTCCCGCTTGGACAATTCCGGTCGCTCCCAAACGTCCCCGAACAGGACATCCGCGGAGAGCTCGGCCAGCTTGGGCGATATTTCTTGCATTACGGTTCGGGCTGCGGGCTGCGTCATGACGCCTCCTGTGTCGGTTGTCGTGGAGTCGGTTGTCGTGGGGTTCGTCTTCCGGGAAATTCAATCCGGTGGCGTGCCGGGGGCTACGCCGCTCGGAACATCGGCAGGCTGATGTTTTCGTCGATCTCCTCGAACATCACCTCCACCGCCATGCCGCATTGCACGACATCGGGCCGTATCTCGCCCTCGGCGAACTCGATGCCCACCAGCCAGGAAGGTATCCGCGCCCCCTCTTCCAGCTCCACCACCGCCGCGATGTACGGCACCTTGTCGCGGAACGCCGGCGTCGGTCCCCGGTGCACTATCGCAAAGGTGTGCAAAGTGCCGCGCCCGCTGCTCTGGATCCAGTCCGTGTCCCTGGAGAAGCACTCCGGGAATGGGCAGATGTCGCGGGGGTAGAAATACGCCCGGTCGCACGCCTTGCAGTGGCGCAGCCAAAGCTCGCCGGCCTTGCATTTCTCCCAATAGAAGTCGGATTCCGGCTGCGGCGCCGGCAGCGGTATCTGAGGAGCAGCCTGTGTCATCTCGTCAATCTCCGGTACGGAAAATAAGCCGTGTTGGCCCGGTGAGCCAACCGACGGTAAGCATAGCGACGGAACCGCAGTCGCGCAACCGCGCCGGCCCCCTCGCCCAGGGCCTTTCGATTGTCATTGCGAGGCGCCTGCGCCGTGGCAATCTCGTTGGGTCCAGGGCCGCCTCTCGCGAGGATCGCTCCATTCTGCACGAGATTGCCGCGCTTCGCTCCCAATGACAGATGCCCACAATCGAAAGACCGCGCCCCATCGTAAATACGGTTGCGGCTAAACCCAGCTTGTTCCCAACGCTGGCGACGCCTATCTAGCCCGGCAGCGGCCGCGACCGGATCCGTTCCCGCTCAACTACCCAGAAGTGGCCGGACCAGTCTGACCGTTCGAACACGAAACCAACAACGAACTGAGGACGTTCCTCCGCAGGTATTTCAGGGATGCGAAACAGTATCACCGCCGGCGGAGCCGGTAAGCCGCGGTCATAAATCAACGCTCCAAAATCGCTCTTATCATAGGTCAACAATATCCGGTCTTCAGTTACAGCCATGGATAACACTTCAACATCATCGCTGCCCCGAGCCGTTTCAAAAACTGATAATACGTCGTGGCCGGAGTCTCGCAACAATGACACCGACTGTTCGCCCATATTTTCATCCACGAGAAATTTTACAATCGTTCTGTACTCCTAGAATCCAGTCGTCAATCGACGACTTGTTATCGACATGTGCCAATTTCTCACTGGCGCAACGCAAGCAAGCCTGTATATCTTCCCGCGTCAACTGCGGATAGCTGGCAAGGATCGCAGCTTCGCCGGAACCTGCCCCCATCAGTTCCAGGATAAACGACACGGACAGCCGAGTGCCTTTTACTACCGGTTTGCCCGCCGATACATTCTTATTGGTTTCGATGTGATCTCTCCAGTTCATAATATCCGCCAATCGCTATTGAGAAGCTCACGATACTTGGTTGGCATGGTAACGCTGCTCTAATTTTTTCGTCAATTCAGCACCAGCACCGCTCCCGCCACCGCCATCCAAGCCGCTATCGCCGCCAACAGCGGCACGTCCCGCAGCATCAACAACTCAGGCGATTCGGCATCCCTGCTGTTGTTCAGCAGGTACAGGTAGCGGAACAGCCCGAATATCACCAGCGGCACGGTCAGCAGCATCGTGTTGTTTTCCGGCAGGTTGTCCGCTTCCACCGCGTACAGCGCGTAGCTCACCAGCGCCGCCGTCGCCGACAGGATCAGCAACTGGCCTCCCAACGGCGGTGCGTAGTGCGAAAGCGTCGCCCGCTGCGCTTCAGGTTCCTCTCCGGCCAGCCTGGCTTCGGCGTACCTCCGGCCGATCACGATGAACAGCGCCCCCGCCGCGGTAACCGCGTAGAGCCAGGGCGACGGCGCCGCTCCCACCGCCACCGCGCCGGCCACGGCACGCAGCACGTAGCCGCCGGCCACGATCATTACGTCAACCAACGCCACCCGCTTCAAACGCAGCGAATAGCCAACGTTGGCGATCAGGTAGATCCCTCCGATCAGGGGCAGCGTCAACGGCGATATGACATACAGCCCCAGCATCCCGACGACCGCCAACACCGCCAGCGCCGAGACCGCCAGCCAAACCGGAACTACACCCGACGCGATTGGCCGCGCCTGTTTCGTGGGATGTCGCCGGTCCGCCTCCCGGTCCGCCACGTCGTTGAGCAGGTAAACCGCCGACGACAGCGCGCAGAATGCGGCAAACAATCCCGCCAGCCTCGGGATGTACGGCAGCAGTGTCCCGATGTCCCCGGGTTCCCAAACCAGATCCACGGCGAACAGCAGCGGCAGGAACACCAGCAGGTTCTTCACCCACTGCAGCGGACGGGCCGTTCTGCACAGCCCTGCCAGCCGGCTCATGATTCCCCGTTAGCCCCGATCTCGCCGGCCAGCACGGTGGCACGCTTTCGGCCGGTCCGGACCAGCCACAGCCAGGCCAGCCCCCCGACGATCACCGCCAGCCACAGGGTCGCCAGCCGGGTCAGCAGGGTAGCCAGCGCCGCCGTGGCCGCCGGCAGGCCAGCCTGACCCAGCAAGGCGACCATGCTGCCCTCGAACCCGACCAGCCCGCCCGGCAACGCGGTCACGGCTCCCAGCAACGCTGCGGCGGCAGAGATTGGCAGCGCGATCCCAACCGCCACCTCATCACCCAGTCCGCGAATGACGACCCACAAGGCCAGGCCCTCGGCCGCCCACGCTAGGAAACCCAGCGCCACCGCTGCCGCAAGCAGCCGGGGCGACATCAAAACCCGCAGCCCATCCTGGGATTGCGCCAACGGCTCCCGCCATCGCCGCAACACCGGCAACCCCAGCGCCTTCTCCCCGTACCGCGACGCCGCCAACAGCCCCACGGCGATGCCGATCACGAGCAGCGCGGCCACCGTCAACGCAATAACCGTGGGCAACAGCAGCACGCCGGTCAGCCCCAGCAGGGCCACGGATATCACGTCCGTCAGTCGTTCCATCACCACCGCCGGCGCCGATGCGGCCACCGGCGTCCCCGTACGCTGGTTGAGCCAAACACTCTTCAAAAGCTCGCCGACCTTGCCCGGCGTGATCGACAGGGCCAATCCCGCCACAAACACCGGGAGGCTCACCGAGGCTGGAGCGTTGATCCCCAGGGCGCGCAGGTACATCGACCAGCGAAGGTATCGCAATCCGTAGTTGACCACGGCCAGTCCCACGGCCGCCGCGAATCCGACGTACGCTGCCGGCGAGTCGACCAATGTCCTGCCCACCTGCCGCAGATCCCCGTAAGCCAGCAGCCCGCCGAATACCGCCACCGTCAGCAGGCCCAGCAGCAGCCATCTCCGCCCGTTCAAGCCGAACCCTCACGCTCCACCGCCGCGTCCGAGCTAAAGCCCGGCGTGGCCATCCGACATATCTGCGCCGCCAGGTAACCCGCTCCAAACCCGTTGTCGATGTTGACCACCCCGATCCCCGGCGCGCAGGAGTTCAGCATCCCCAGCAGCGCCGCCAGACCCTGGAAACTCGCCCCATACCCGACACTGGTGGGAACCGCGATCACCGGCGCGGAAACCATCCCCGAAACCACGCTCGCCAGGGCCGCTTCCATCCCCGCGACCACGATGATGACCTGAGCTTCCTGCAGTCGTTCCCGCTGCGCCAGCAGCCGATGCAGACCCGCCACCCCGACGTCGTTCACCCGGCCCGCCTTGCATCCCATCAACTCCGCCGTCACCGCCGCTTCATCCGCCACCGGCAGGTCGGCGGTGCCGCCGGTGACGATCAGCAGCCCAACCTCTTCCGGCGGCGCCATCCCTTCGTCGGGTACAACGATGCATCGCGCTAGATTATGGTACCGCGCAGTCGGAACCTCGGCGACCACGGTTTCGTACACGTCAGGGGCGGCTCGGGTGACCAGCACGGGATGGCCGCGCCCGCTCATCGCTGACACGATTCCGGCAACCTGTTCGCTGGTCTTCCCTTCGGCCAGCACCACTTCGGGCCAACCCGTCCGCAACGGCCGGTGGTGATCCAGCCTCGCATACCCCAGGTCCTGGTAGGGAAGGTCCCGCAGGGTCTCCAGCGCCCGGGACACCGTCACGCTCCCGTCCCGAACGCTCTCCAGGAGGGTTTGGAGCGTCTCCGCGTCCAACGCTAATCCGCCTCCGCCGGCGTCGTAAGCGCCGCCGACCTGACTTTCATCAGTCGATAAAGCCCGCCCAACGTGCTCATCCCGGCCACGTACGTCGCGAAGACGGCCACCGCGATCCACGTCAGGATTACGAACTTCCGGGGCATCGGCACGACTGCCATCAGGATCACCGCGATCAGCACCAGGATGACCGCCGACGCGGCGCCCACCACCGTGCCGAATTTGGCCGCGGCAACCAGCGGCGCCGAACCCGTGGTATCCACCGACCGTATCCCGAAGTAGGCCCCGAGAAACGGGCCGAACGGAGCCAGCAGGAACTGCGCCACGGGAATTATCGTGCAAACCAGCATGACTCCCAGGGCGGTCAACAACCCTTTAGCCATCGCCGCCACCCGGTGTGGTTACATATCCTTGCCGTGACAACATCGGACAATCAGTATATCCGGTGGCTCGTTCGGCTGCACCGAGAGGCGTCGTTATAATTGCCAGCGCTACCAACCCACTACATTTGGAATTGGAGATGATTGCCATGAGCAATCCCGAACCGGAGCCACGCCAGGACGGGCCTTTCGCTGAACTCCTGGGCATCCGCCCCGGCATATCCGACGACGGCGTGGGCACCGCCTTCATGACCGTGGAGGACAAGCTCCGTCAGGGCGCCGGCGTCGTCCAGGGCGGCCTCCTCGTGACGCTGGCCGACTACGCGTTCTTCCGCGCCTGCCGCTCCGTCCTCCGGGAGGGAGAGCACGCCGTCACCATTGAACTGAAGCTGAACTTCATCGCGCCGGCCCGCGACGGCGAACTCACCGCCCGCAGTACGATAAAGAATCGAGGCGGGCGAATCATCGTTGGCGACATGGAAATCCACGGTGACGAAGGCCAGCTTATCGCCACCGGGATCGGCACGTATATGACGGTTTACGACCGCCGGCGGCAGGAACCGGAGGCGAATACCTGACGCGGTTGGCATTTGCCGCCGCGTTTGGATATAATTGCCCCAGGAGGGAGGTGTCGTTTTGCGCATCCCGATGAAAGTTGACTACGGCGTGCGCGCGCTCGTGGAGCTCGCCATGCGCTACGGCGATGGCCCGATCCAGACCGCCGCCATTGCCTATCGCCAGGGTATACCCGAACCGTACCTCGAACGGTTGATGTCCACCCTCAACAAAAGCGGCTTCGTGCACAGCCGCCGCGGGCCCCAGGGCGGCCATCTTCTGGCCCGAGCGCCTGAGGACGTCAATCTCTACGACATCATGCAGGAACTTGACGGCAACGCGTCCCCGCTGGACTGCCTGACCCTGCCCACCGACTGCATGTTCGCCGACTCGTGCGCCCAGAAGGAAATCTGGCAAACCGTCGAGGAATCCATCCAGCAGGTGCTCCAGTCCACGACCCTGGCTCTTCTGGCCGACCGGCAGCGTGCTCTCATCGCCGAAGGTGATCTGACCCGTGACCTTTCGGAGCCGGCGCCCGCGGTTTCAGTCTGACCGCCCGTCCCGCTGCTTGACAACTTTCCGGGCCCGACAATACACTCCCCGAACGATGTCACCCGCTCAAATCGCGCTGGTCTTTTGCGCCTGTCCTCGAACATAGGAGGCAGGCTGACTAACGAACCCTACAAGCCTGCGTCCGCCGAATTCACCGCCAGACGGTTCGGGGCGCAGGTTTTCAGTTGAATCCGCACCACCGCCAACCGGGAGGAACACAAAATGGTCCAGCCCCTACGCTTGACCCCAGATCAGGTCAAACGCTACAGCCGCCACATCATCATGCAGGACGTCGGAAGCGCCGGACAGCGCAAGATGATGGAATCCAGCGCGCTGATCATCGGGGCCGGTGGCCTGGGTTCCCCCTCTGCGGTCTACCTGTCTCTGGCCGGCGTGGGCAAGATCGGCATCGTCGACTTCGACGTGGTCGAGCTTTCCAACCTCCAGCGGCAGATCCTGCACCACACGCCTGATGTCGGCCGACCCAAGGTCCAGTCCGCCAAGGACAATATCCTGTCCTACAACCCCGAAGTCGACGTGGTGCTCCATGAAGCCTGGCTCACTTCGGAAAACGCCTTCGACATCATCGGCCAGTACGATATCGTCATCAACGGCGCCGACAACTTCGCCACCCGCTACCTGGTGAACGACGCCTGCTATCTGCTCAACAAGCCGCTCATCGACGGCAGCATCCTGATCTTCGACGGTCAGGCCACCGTGTTTCTCCCCGGCCAGGGCTGCTACCGCTGCCTGTTCCCGGCCCCGCCCCCTCCCGGCATGGTTCCCAACTGCGCCGAGGCCGGCGTGCTGGGCGCGCTCACCGGTTTGGTCGGGTCCATTCAGGCCACCGAAGCTCTCAAGCACATCCTCGGCATCGGTGAGAGCCTCGCCTCACGCCTCATGGTCATCGACGCTCTGAGCATGCAGTTCCGCGAGGTCCGCTTGCGCCGCAACCCCAACTGCCCGCTCTGCGGCGACAACCCCACCGTCACCGAACTCATCGACTACGAGGTGTTCTGCGGCGTGGCGGAAGCCCCCGAACCGGCCGCCATCGGCGCCGGCGCCCTCTAGTACTTCAAACCCGCTGTTCAGAGGCGATCCGGAGCCGCGCACCAATGACGCTGTCCCCCTACAAAGGACTCATTGCCACCATCGGCAATACCCCTCTGGTGGAACTGCAGAACCTCAGTCCGAACCCCGAGGTCCGCATCTACGCCAAACTTGAGGGACAAAACCCCACCGGCAGCGTCAAGGATCGCATCGGTCTCAAGATGATCGAGCGTGCGGAGGCCGACGGCGAGATTTCGCCCAACCGGACCATCCTGGAGCCCACCTCGGGCAACACCGGCATCTCCCTGGCGATGATCGGCCGCCTCAAGGGCTACAAGGTCAAGGTGGTGATGCCGGAGAACGTCTCCGTGGAACGTACCCATCTCCTGGAGGCCTACGGCGCGGAGATCGTCTATTCCGACGGCACCCTGGGCACCAACGGCAGCGTCGTCATGGCCCAGGAGATGGTCGAGAAAAACCCCCACGACTACCTGATGCTCTACCAGTACGGCAACGACGGCAACCCGGACGCCCACTACGAAGGCACCGGCCAGGAAATCGTGGAAGCCCTGCCGGAAGTGGATGTGTTCGTTGCCGGCCTGGGCACGGGCGGTACGCTCATGGGCAACGCCCGCCGTCTCAAGGAGCATCGCAGCGACATCAAGATCATCGCCGTCGCCCCTGAGCCCGACGATTTCATCTCCGGCCTCCGCCGGTTGGAAGACGGGTTCATCCCGCCGATCCTCGACATCAACCTGCTGGACAACCGCCTCCTGGTCAACAGTTTCGACTCCTTCTATATGACCAAGGCGTTGATGGACAAAGAAGGTATTTTCGCGGGCATCTCCTCGGGCTCCGTCATCGCCGGCGCGCTGAAGCAGGCCGAGCGGATGGAAAGCGGAAACGTGGTATGCCTTCTCGCCGACGGCGGGTGGAAATATCTCAGCAGTCAGCTCTGGACGCGTGATTACGAAACCCTCGCCCAGGAGGCCCAGGGCAAAATCTGGTGGTAGCGGCAGTCCGGCCATGGATCGCCAAGCCAGCAGACCGCCCGCGCCGCCCTTGCCCCGACGTTAACCCAATGCTATAATGCGCCCACATCACGCCCCGCTGTCGGGCACAGTGAGACACCCTCACCAACTTGGCAGCGAGCGGTTCACGGGATTACAAAGCGGGGCGGATACCCGCTTTATTGTTGTGAACGCGATGCACATCAGATCACTGTCGGCGGCGCGGCCGGCGGAGGACAACCATGAAAAGCGATTTCATGATGGCGTTGAATCAGCTATCCGCCGAACGGGGCCTGCGCAAGGAGCTGGTCCTGGACAAGGTGGAGGTCGCGCTGGCCACCGCTTTCCGTCGCGATCGGGTGGCCGGCTCCCAGAACCTGACCGTCAAGCTCAACCCGAACACCGGCGACATCAGCATCTTCCCCCTGCGCAGTGTCGTCGAGGAAATCGAGGACCCGGAGACCGAGATCGCCCTCGCCGACGCCCTGCGTATAGTGCCCTCGGCTGAGATCGGAAGCGAGATTTCCGAGGACGAAGAGGTCGCCTACGACACCAGCCGCATCTCAGCCCAGACTGCCCGGCAGGTCCTCATGCAGGGGCTGCGCGAGGCCGAGCGGGAAAAGATCTTCGAGGAATATTCCGCTTACCAGGGCGAGATCATCAGCGGCAGCGTCGAAAGCATCGAGAAGGGGCCGACCGTTTTCATCAACCTCAACCCCCATCAGGCCCAGAGCCAGAACCGCGCCCGCGGCGTCATGCGCCCGGACAACCAAGTCGGCAGTGAGCGGTATCGCAAGAACCAGTCGCTGAAAGTCCTCCTGGTCGAGGTTCAGCAAACCACCCGTGGCCCCGAGGTTGTGGTCAGCCGCGCTCATCGTGACCTGCTCCGTCGCCTGATGGAATCCGAAGTGCCCGAAATCGGCAACGGCACCGTCGAAATCCGGGCCATTGCCCGTGACCCCGGCATCCGCAGCAAGGTCGCCGTATCCTCCCACCAGGACGGTGTCGATCCGGTTGGATCCTGCATCGGCCTGCGCGGAAACCGGATCCAGAGCGTGGTCAACGAGCTTCAGGGTGAAAAGATCGACGTGATCGAGTGGGACCCCAATCCCCGGGTCCTCATCGGCCGCGCCCTCAGTCCTGCCGATGTCGGCGGCGTCGAACTTGACGCCGACGAAAACACTGCCTACGTGGTCGTCCCCGAGAGCCAGATGTCGCTGGCAATCGGCCGCGACGGCCAAAACGCCCGTTTGGCCGCTCGCCTGTCGGGTTGGCGTCTGGACATCAAGAACGTCGAGCAGTGGGAAGCCCTGCGGTCGGCGCGCGCCGCCGAGGCCGCCCGTGTTGCTGCCGTCCAGGCCGAAGCCGCCGAGGCTGCCGCTCGCATCGCTGCTGCCGAAGCCGCTGCCGCGCCGGTGGCGCCGGTACCGGAGCCGGTGGAATTGGCTCCCGCTGCCGAGGTTCTCGCCGAGGTTCTCGCCGAGGCCGAAGCGCTGGTTGACGTCGCGCCCGTTTCTGAAACCGTGCAGGCGGAAATCGACAGTCTCGTCACCGAGGCTATCGCCGCCCCCGCCGAAACCGAACCGGAACCTGTGCTCGACGCCGTTGCCGGCCAAACGCAGGACATCGTCATCGAAACGCCGCCCGAACCAGTCGTAGCCGCGGAACCCGAGCTCGATGAGGAGGCGTTGCTGGAGGCCCTGATGGCCGAAGAAGAAGCCGCAGCAGCAGCCTCTCCCGAACCCGTAGCGACGGACGACTCCCTCGGCCTCAGCGTTGATGCGCTGGATAGCCTCACCATCGACGATGTCGTGGAAGAGTTCGAGGAAGACGAAGAGGACGAGGAAGAAGAGGAAGAGGCGGATCCCCAAATGGCCGAACTCCTGGCGGGTCTCCCCAACCTCGCGCCGGACGCCGGCAAGATCAGGTTCGCGGAAGACATCGTCGGTGATTTCCGGGGTGGCGACCGACGGCGCCGTCGGGGCGGCGGCAACCGCCGCGGTGGCAATGTGCCCGGCGCGCGCGGACCCGGACCCCGCCGAAGGTAAGCCCGGGCATTTCGTTGACCGAACCTGCCCGACATCCCTCATCTCAGGTAACCGTAATTCCGAAACAGCGCCACATCCCTGAACGCAGTTGTATCGCCTGCGGTCACAAGCGACCGAAAGGCGATCTGATCAGGCTGGTGCGCACGCCTGACGACGAAGTGCGGCCCGATACCACCGGACGCGCCAACGGCAGGGGCGTCTACCTGTGCCGTCAGGCCACCTGTTGGGAAAAGGGTCTCGTCCGCCGCTCTCTGGAGCGGGGACTCCGCAATCCCGTCTCCAACACGGACCTGGACGCTCTGAAACGGTATTTCATTGAAACTGTCGCGCCCGGTGTCTACCACACCGGGTCCGGGACCGCCCCTGCTGCGGTTCGGGAAGCGGAAGGCTGATCTCGCGCGGGGCAATACCCCGCCTGGACGGCAATTTCGCTGGAGGAGGTGCTATTCATGACTACATCAACCGAACAACGCTCCGGAGCCCGCCGACCTCGGCGCAACGAGCCGCGCCGCAGCGGATCACGCGCGTTGGTCCTGCCCGATTCCATGACCGTCAAGGACCTGGCCGAACTCCTGGACCAGTCGCCTATCGACGTCATCAAGCAACTGATGCGTCACGGGATCATGGTCAACGTCAACCAGGTTGTCGACCACCAGGTCGCCGCCGTGGCCGCTGCTGCTTACGGTGTCCGTACCCGGCTGGCCGAGCAAAAGGCGGACACCGCCTCCATCAACGCCGCTTCCCAGGGAGCCGACGAAACGCTGCAACCGCGCCCGCCGGTCATCACCATCCTGGGCCACGTTGACCACGGCAAGACCAGCCTCCTCGACTACATACGCCAGTCGGCGGTGGTCGAAAAGGAGGCCGGCGGCATCACTCAGCACATCGGCGCCTACCAGGTCGTTCACGAAGGGCAGCCCATCACGTTCCTGGACACCCCGGGCCACGCTGCTTTCACTGCCATTCGCTCCCGGGGCGCGCGCGTCACCGACATCGCCGTGCTGGTCGTGGCCGCCGACGACGGCATCATGCCGCAGACCGACGAAGCGATCGATCACATCCGCGCCGCAGACGTGCCCATGGTCATCGCCATCAACAAGATGGACCTTCCCACCGCTCAACCCGATGTGATCAAGCGGCAGCTTAGCGAACGCAACCTGCTGGTTGAAGAATGGGGCGGCGAGGTCATCGCTGTGCCCGTTTCCGCCCAGACAGGCGACGGGGTCGACGACCTCCTGGAAAACCTGTCGGTGCTCTCGGAGATCCTCGAGCTCAAAGCCAATCCCGACCGCACCGCCGCCGGCGTCGTCGTAGAGGCCACCATGGACCGCCGCCGGGGGCCATCCGCCACCGTGCTGATCCAGGCCGGCACCCTGCGCGTCGGCGACTATATCGTTGCGGGCACGTCTTGGGGGCGCGTCCGGGCTATGGCCAACGAACAGGGGGCAACCATCGACTCCATCTCGCCGGGATCACCCGGGGTGGTGATGGGACTGAACGCTGTCCCCGAAGCCGGTGACATCCTGACCGTGGTGACCGGTGAACGCGCTGCCCGCCAGATGGCCGGCCGCCGTGACCAGCGCTCCAACACCAGCAACCTGGATACCGTGCTCACGCTGGACAGCGTGGTGAAGCAGATCGACGCCGGCGACGTCAAGGAACTGGTGCTGGTCCTCAAGGCCGACGTCCAGGGCAGCGTGGAAGCCGCCGTCTCGTCCATTGAACAGTTGTCCGAGGGCGACGTCAAAGCCCGCGTCATCCACTCCGGTTCCGGAGCGGTCAGCGATTCGGACGTTCAACTGGCCGCCGCCTCCGGCGGCATCGTCCTCGCCTTCAACGTAGGTTACGAAGTGGGAGCCGAGCGCACCGCCGAGCGACTGGGCGTAGAAGTCAGGGAATACCGGATCATTTACCGCCTGCTCGAGGACGTCGAATCCGCGCTCCAGGGATTGCTCGAACCGGAATTCGAAGAGGTGGTTGTCGGCCGCGCCGAAATCCGGGAAGTCTTCCCCGGCCGTCGCGGTGTCAAAATTGCAGGTTGCCGCGTCCTGGATGGCCGCATCGTCCGGCAGGGCAATATCCGCGTCATGCGCGATGATCAGGTGGTCACGGAAACCCAGATCGGCAGCCTCCGCCACTTCCGCGACGAGGTGAACCAGGCCACCGCCGGAACCGACTGCGGTATCGTCCTGGGCGACTTCAACGAATTCGAGGAAGGCGACCTGATCGTGGCCTACCGCATGGAGCGAGCCAACTAGGGCGCCAGCCGGCGCTGCGAGGTTTACCCATGGCGGACCGCAGACGAATGGAACGGATCAACGGCCTGCTCCGCGAGGAGATCGCCGGCCTGCTTTCTTCGCAGGTCAACGACCCTCGACTGAGAGGCCTCATCACCATCACGCAGGTGCGCACCGCGTCGGACCTGCGTAGCGCCCGGGTCTACATCAGCGTGATGGGCGCGGAGGCTGTCCGCCAGGACGCCCTGGCCGGTATACAGTCCTCCGCTTCCTATCTCCGCCGCGAGTTGCGTAGTCGCGTCACCTTGCGTCACGTGCCGTTCCTCACCTTCCAACTGGACGACGCCATGCTGGAAGCGGATCGCCTGATGCAGCTCATCGACGACCTGGAGGTCCAGGAGGAACCTGGAGATGGCGCCCAATCCCGGGCGGGACGGGCGTGAGCCCATGCCTGCTGGTGAACGTGGGCGGCCGGCGATCAACGGATTCCTCAACCTCTATAAGCCCGCCGGCATCACCTCGATGGACGCCGTCCGGCGGGTGAAGCGCATCACCGGCCAGCGCCGCAAGGTTGGCCATGCCGGCACCCTGGACCCTCTGGCCGAAGGCGTCCTGCCCATCTGCTTCGGCCAGGCCACGCGGCTCATGGAGCTGGTGGTCTCAGGATGGAAGCGGTACCGCATGACGATCCGTTTGGGAGCCGTCAGCAACACCTACGATGCCGAGGGCAATATCGACGAGATCGCCGATCCCTCCTCGTTGACTCGCCGGGACATCGCGGCGTCCCTGGTCAATTTCGTCGGTGACATCGACCAACTGCCTCCCATGTTCAGCGCGGTCAAGGTTGACGGACGCCGGCTCTACGATCTGGCCCGCGCCGGCCGTGAGATCGAGAGGACGCCCCGCCGTGTGTCGGTGCGCTCGATTTCCATCGATGGCATCCGACTTCCGTTCGTCACGTTCACCGTTGACTGTGGTCGGGGCACCTATCTCCGGTCCATCGCCCACGACCTCGGCCAATGCCTCGGCTGCGGAGCCTATGTGATCGAATTGGCCCGTTTATCATGCGGTCAGTTTGAAGCCGCCAGCGGCATAACCCCCGATGACCTCGAGCAGGCCGCATCATCCGACGATTGGTCGCACCACCTGCTCCCCATCGATTGGGCGCTGCAGCAACTTCCCGCCTTGCAGGTCAACACGGAACGCGCCCGCGCAGTGGGCCATGGCCGAACCGTCGCCGTCGCGCCCGCGCGAATCGACCCATTGGACCCCCGATTGTGGCGCATCTACGGCCCGGACGATGAGTTCCTCGCCCTCGCCCGCCCCGAACCCGAGGACCGTCTGGCCCCAACCCGGGTGTTCGAGCTTGCGGGACCCTCGCCTTACGCTCCCGTTGCCGCCCGGTGAGCCCGACGTACCATGCCACCCGCCGATCTCCCGTGCAATCGGTGCGCGCGACCCACCAGCATTCGCGCCAGCTTCACCTTCCGGCCTCGTGGCGGGGCAACCGGCATCACCAAGTGCCTGCGCTGCGCCCTGCGGCACTGGCCTATGCTGCGCCGGTCGTTAATCGCCAGTGCCGTGGTGGGCACGGCCCTCACGGCGCTGAATCAGGGTGACGCCATCGTCGCCGGCAATCTGGCCGGCGCGTTGGCCTGGAAAATTCCGCTGACCTACTGCGTGCCCTTCCTGGTAGCCACCTACGGAGCGCTGGCCAACAGCCGAAACTGAAGGCCATCTTCGACTCAGTACTGTCGCAGCACTTCCACCACTCGACCCTTCACCTCGACGTTGTCCGCCGGCACGTAGATGGGGTCCATGGTGCTGTTGGCCGGCTGTAACCGTATCTGGTCGCCCTCGCGGAAGAACTTCTTGAGGGTCGCCTCCTCTTCTTCCTTCAGCCAGGCCACCACCATCTCGCCGTTTCGCGCCGTGTTGGTCGGCTTGATCACCACCACGTCACCGTCGTCAATCAGCGCGTCGATCATCGACGTGCCCTTGACCGACAGCGCGTACAGCGTCCCGTGCCTCTTTTTGAGGTCGGGGCGCACCTCTACGATGTCAAATTCCGCAGCCGAGTCCACCCCTTCCGAAGAGAATGCCGGTATGGGCTGACCGGCGGCGATGCTGCCCACGATCTGCACCCGGGCCGCTCCATTGGCTACCGGCAGGCCGGTCTCGTCCAGTAGTTCGATACCCCGCGCGACTTCCGAGCGGCGCTTGAGATATCCGTCCCGCTCCATCAAGCGCAGGTTGTAATCGACAACCGATGTGCTGCTGATGCTGCAGCCGCGTTGAATGTCCCGCACCGTGGGCGGGATACCGTTTTCGTCCAGGAACTGCCCGATGAAATCCAGGATCTGCTGCTGTCGTGGCCTCAGGTTTTTCTTCGGTGGCATACAGGATACCTCCACACCGTGTGTATTCTCCGCACCTCAAACTAATGTTCGGCACCAATATGCTAATAAAACCCAATCGGGTTGTCAACACGCAGGGGTCACCAGATCTCCGGCCGCTATGCTTTCGAACAGCGCCGACTGCCGGCGCCCGCGTGACTAAGCCTCACGCTGGCGGAGGCGACCAAGATGAGAGCCAGGTCCACCGGGATCGCCGAGGCGAAAACTCCGCGACCCGCTCGCGGGTGGAACCTTGCTCCGTTTTGACTCGGAACTAGCCGGCTCGGGATCGGTTGAGCGCCGCGGCCAGTCGGCCCTTTCGCCTGGATGCGTTGTTCTTGTGCAGCAACCCCTTGCGGACTGCCACGTCGAGCATGCTCATGGCATTGCGCACCGCTTCCTCTGAATCGGGATCGTCAGCCGCCATGGCCTGGCGGGCGCGACTGACGGCGGTGCGGGTGGCGCGACGCGCGCTCATGTTGCGCGCGTTGCGTTTGACGGATTGGCGATGGGCTTTCTGAGCCGGCAAAGTTCTATCTCCTGGAGCCTGATTTTCAAGAACAAGATGTTACCAAAACCGTTCCCTGTTTGTCATCCGGTGACTACCGGCGGCTTCGCACGGATGCCCTATCGTCTGAATCAGGTTAATCCACGGTCGACTGCGGTGTCGACGACCACTCTTTGGCGCCCCCGGCGTCGTCCGCGCCGGCGCGTCGCTGACCTCACCGTTCCGCAGGCAAGACCGGTTTGCGGACGCGAGCGGTTCAGGTTGACAATTTCGGCCATCTTGCCCGAAAATTGGTATGCTGAAACCGGAACCCGGAATCCCATGGGTGCCGCGTTTTTCAGTGTCACGATTCCTGTTTACATCAACAATACCCCCATTAGCGGAGGATCCCCGCCATGCCCGAAAAGCAGTTGATTTTCGATGAGAACGCTCGCCAAAGCCTGATGAGCGGCGTTGACCAGCTCGGGCGCGCGGTCGCCCTGACCCTGGGCCCCAGCGGCCGCAACGTTATCCTTGGGCGCGTCTGGACCCTTCCCGTGGTGTGTAGCGACGGCGTCACCATCGCCAAGGAAATCGAACTGCCCGACCCTTACGAGAACATGGGCGCCCAGGTGGTCAAGGAAGCCGCCGCCAAGACCAACGATGTGGTCGGCGACGGCACCACCACCTCCATCGTCCTCGCCCGCTCCATCATCCAGGGCGGCTTCATGAACGTCGCGGCCGGCGCCAACCCGCTGGCCATCAAATCCGGCATCGACCGCGCAGTGTCCACCGTGTGCGGCGAGATCAGCGACCAGGCTGCCGCCGTGGAGAGCCGCGAGCAGGTCGCCCGCGTCGCCGCGCTCTCGGCCCACGAAGAGGCCATCGCCGAGCTGATCGCCGACGCCATGGACAAGGTCGGACGCGAAGGCATCATCACCATCGAGGAGAGCCGCAGCCTCACCGACGAACTCGACGTCGTGGAAGGAATGCGCCTGGATCGCGGCTACCTTTCCCCCCACTTCGTCACCGACACCGACCGCATGGAATGCTCCATCGACGAGCCTCTCTTCCTGCTCACCGACCAGAAGCTGTCCTCCGCCGCCGACGTGGTGCCCACCCTTGAGGCCGTGGCCCAGGGCGGCCGCCGTCCCCTGATCATCATCGCCGAGGACGTGGAGGGCGAAGCGCTGGCCACACTGGTGGTCAACAAGCTGCGCGGCACCATCAGCAGCCTGGCCGTCAGGGCTCCCGGGTTCGGCGAACGCCGCAAGGCTCTGCTGGAAGACCTGGCGATCATGACCGGCGGCACCGTGGTCACCACCGACACCGGCATGCGCCTCGATGCAGTGTCCATCGATCAACTGGGCTCCGCCCGCCGCGTCGTGGCCACCAAGGACGAGACCACCATCGTTGAGGGTCGCGGCCACGAGGACGACATCACCGGCCGCGTCTCCGAACTCCGCGTCCAGATCGAGGAAACCACTTCGGACTACGACCGCGAGAAGCTCCAGGAACGTCTCGCCAACCTCGCCGGCGGAGTCGCCGTCATCAAGGTCGGCGCGGCCACCGAACCTGAGCTCAACGAGCGCAAGAGCCGCACCGAAGACGCCCTGGCGGCCACTCGCGCCGCCGTGGAAGAGGGTGTCATCCCCGGCGGCGGCGTCACCCTGCTCCGCGCCCAGGCAGCCCTGGACGGCCTGCTGGCCAGCTCCTCCGGCGACGTAGCCGTCGGCATACGACTGGTTCGCGAAGCACTTGAGGCGCCTCTTACGACCATCGCCGACAACGCCGGCTACAAGGGCGCCGTCATCGTCGAGAACGTCCGCAACGGCGAAGCCGACTACGGGTTCGACGCCGACCGCGGCGACTACACCGGCATGGTCGCCCGCGGCATCATCGACCCCGCCAAGGTGGCCCGTTCGGCCCTTCAGAACGCCGGCTCCGTCGCCGGCATGCTCCTGACCACCCAGGCGGTGGTCACCGAGATCCCCAGGTACGAGCCCCTGCCCGCCGACATCCAGGACTTCATGCACGACTAGTCCCCGTCGGCAACGCGAAACCGCCCGCCGCGCGTCTCTCTCGACGACGCCGGCGGGCGAAATATTTTTCTGTGCCATGACCATATCTGTCCGATCCCCATATCGGTGCCATGACCATGGATGAGGCGCCCGTGCGCGGCGCACTCAATCGGGATGCCATCGCGGCGCTGCTGGCCGGTCGTCCTCCGCTGCTCGAAGCATGTCCCGACGTCGAAAGACAGCTCCAGCCCAACGGCTTTGACGTGACCCTGCGCTCGATGGCCTCGTATCCCACCGGGGCCGGCGGCGCCGCTATCGGCGTCTCCGACGCCGACCGGATGCTGCCCGAACCCGCCGAGCTTGATTTCGGATCCGACGGTTGGCTGGACCTGTCTCCCGGCCACTACCTGGCCACCTTCAACGAGGTGGTCAACCTCCCCCGCTGGCTCATGGCTCTGTGCCGTCCCCGGTCCAGCCTGCTGCGCATGGGCATCACCCTGCACACCGCCGTGTGGGACGCAGGCTACAGCGGACGCTCCCAGGCGTTGCTCGTCGTCCATCATGCGGACGGCTTCCGCCTGCAGCGGGACGCCCGCATCGCCCAGATGGTTTTCTTCCCACTGAGTAGCCCGGACGCCCAGGGCTACGACGGACGCTACCAGCGCGAGAACCTGTGACTGCCGCCCCCGCCAACGCCGCAGACCCCGCGCGGATGCGCCAAGGGGTCGACCAGGCAGCCCACGATGCCGGCTTCGACCTGGTCGCCGTCGCCTCCGCTGATGCCTTCGCCTCCGAGCGCGAGGAGGCCTTGCAACGCATAGACGCCGGCCTCATGGACGGCCTGCCCTGGTTCAACGCCCAGCGGGTGAAGCGAGGCACGGACCCCGAAACGCTGCTGCCCGGCGCCCGCTCGATCATCTCCCTCGGCTGGAACTACTCTCCGCCCGACGACGCTCTCGCTTCCGACGACCAGGGCGTCATCGCCCGCTACGCCCGCGGCCGCGACTACCATCGCGTGATGAAACGCCGCATGCGCCGGATGGTCCTGGACCTGACCGAACGGTTGGGCGACCGGTTCGCCGCCCGCTGGTACGTCGACGACGGGCCCATGCTCGACCGCGCCGCCGCCGCCCGCGGTGGTCTGGGCTGGTTCGGCAAGAACGGCAACATCCTCAATCCCACCTACGGCTCCTGGCTCCTTCTCGGCCAGATCATCACCGACCTCCCGCTGGTCGCGGACGCCCCTCTCGCCAAAACCTGCGGCCAGTGCTCCCGCTGCATGCCGGCGTGTCCCACCGACGCCATCGTCGCCCCCTACGTCGTCGACAATCGCCGCTGCATCAGTTACCTGACCATCGAGCACAAGGGCGCAATACCCATCGAATTCCGCGCATCCATGGGCAACTGGGTCTTCGGGTGCGACATCTGCCAGGAAGTCTGCCCGGTCAACCGCAAGGCGAAAGCCACCGGTGACCCCAACTTCGGGCGCACCGACCTGTCGTCCGTTGATCTGGTTGAACTCCTCGATATGACCGACGAGCAGTTCCGTCAGCGCTTCGCCGGTACGCCGATCATGCGCGCCAAGCGCGTCGGCATGCAGCGCAACGCCTGCGTCGCCCTGGGCAATTCCGGCGACCCCGCCGCCGTGCCGGCTTTGGCGCGCACTCTGCAGTCCGCTCCACCTTTGGTACGACAACACGCCGCGTGGGCGCTGGGTCGCATCGGTGGTGACGCCGCCCGAGTCTCCTTGACCCGGGCCCTGGCCAACGAATCCGATCCCGACGTATGCTCTGAAATCAGGCTGGCTTTGGTCGCTGACGGCGAGGCCTATCCGCTGTCGTAGCGCGGCGATTGCCTGGGGCCCGACCTCCGGCCGTTCCCGCGGTTCCGCTGGTTCCTGCGTCCGCGACCATTGCTGCGCGCCGGTTCACCCGGGCTTTCGGTATCCACGGCCGGCTCCTCGGCATCGACAGGCGGGGTGGGATCGGCCACCGGCGCTGCCGGCGGCGGGATATCCGCCGTGGTGGCGTTTCCAGGCGGCTGTGGTCGGGCGTTGCTCCGGTTGGCATTCCGCCGCCGCCGCTCCCGTTGGGCGCTCACGCGTTCGTCTTCGGCCGCCAACGCGGCGTCGATCTGTATCAGCGCCTTTTCCCGGCCGTCCCGGAGTTTCAGCATCTCCCCTTCCAGGAGGAAGAAGTCGCTCTTTGACAGCAGGTGCAGGTTGCCCTGGAACGCCATGTACCAGTCCTCCGGCGCCCACTTCCGCACGTATTCCAGCCGGTAGGCGATCAGGCCCGCGCTGATGTATTGTTCGTTCTCCAGCACAACATCCGGCCTGATCCCGATGCGGTAGGGCCAGGCCGCCTTGCCCTCTTTGATCCACGGGCTCGAATCGACCTCTTCGTACCCCTGGGTGACGGTGGCCGTCGCCGTGAACACGCGAGACCCGGTCACGTAGTAGATAACCCGGTCTCCCGGTTCAACCCGCTGCACCTTCCGCCGGTATTCCGCCTTCAACCCCTGTCCCGTGAACCCCAACCGTCGCGTAACGTTATAGTTCGCCTCGTTGCAATTGATCATCCAGAAATTGTTCGGCATAACCGCAACCTGCTCTTGCCATCAAATATTCAGCCTGAAGTTGCGCCTATTTTAGCGCACTCAGCCCTGAGGGATCGCGCCAGGCGCCAAAACCTACGCGTACTCTTTTTGTCATCGCAAAGAGAGCAGCCCGCTCATGCATCGCCAGGAGCGCAGCCCGCTCATGGTGAGCTTGTCGAACCACGTGGCGATCCCGTTCCCCGGACCAGCGTTCCTTGCCTCAACGGGATTGCCGCGCTTCGCTCGCAATGGCAGAAACGGGTACGCGTGAGGCTTAAAGCCGATGGGCGGGAAATTTCCCGCCCAACATTCCAGGTTAGCCGAGCTCCGCGCTCATGTTGTAAATCTCCCCGGGCCTCCCACCTTCCGGCAGGCCCAGCGGCATGTGAACGTTCAGCAGGAACGGCCGCTTCTCCCGCTCGACGACACTCAGCCCGTGCTCGATGGCGTCGCTGATGTTGGCCTCGTCGGTCGCGTCCATGGCCTCGACGCCAAACCCCTCGGCCAGTTTCACCGGATCGATGCCGTCCAGCACCACGCCCCGGTACTCTCCGGTTTCCCGCATGTCGGCGTTGGCGTTGGCGAAGGAACTGGCCACGATGCCGTAGGCGCCGTTGTTGGAGATTACGTAAAGCACCGGCACCCCGTGGCTCGCCGCCGTCCACAGCGCGTGATCGGAGTAGTACAGCGACCCGTCGCCCACCAGGCCAACCACCGGTGTGTCCGGCGCTCCCAGCTTGGCGCCGATCGCCATGCCCACGCCGTACCCTTCCGACCCGCCGGCCGGCCGGATGTACTGGTTGCGGCCCGCTTCGTCGTTGTTGGCCAGGATGTCCTGCGCCACGGCAAACTGCTCGATGGTCACCAGCCCGCCGCCACGGCTCTCCAGCGCCCGGTCCAAAGCGTCGCCCACGGCCACCGCGCGGACCTTGCCATCTTCCGCGGGCACCCGCCACGCGGCGTCCCGACGCTGGGCCCGCAGCGCGGCAACCTCTTCCCGGGCCCGGCTCCGCCGGTCGGACAAATCGTCCGCAGAACCGTCGGTGGCATCAAGCAACCTTTGCGTCGCCCGCCTCTCGTCGGCCAGCACCGCCAGGTCCAGTCCGGGGATGTTCTCCAGGTTCTCCGCGTCCGCGCCGATGGCAATCGTCCGCTCGGCGTTGAAGAACGCGGTGTAGTCACTGGCGTTGCCGGCGCCGTTGTGCGTCACGCCGATGCACAGGATCAGGTCGGGATCAATGTCCGGCGCCTGTTCCAGCCGACGGCCGCCGGCGTGCAGCGGGTGCTTGATGGACACCGCTCTCGGATCTCCCACCACCGGCACTCCAAATCGCTCCGCCAGCGCGGTCACCTCGGCAATGGCGCCACTCTTCCACACGCCGTCGCCCACGTACATCAGCGGCCGCTTGGCGTCCCGCAGGGCCCGGGCCACCGCGTCCATGTCGGCGTCCGACGGGTAGCCGGCGTGGATCTCGGGAAGCTGGCCGTCGATGATGTTCGCCGTGTGCTCCGCCGGCCCCAGCAGCCGGTCGTACACCGCCAGGTGCACCGGCCCCACCGGCGGCGTCATCGCCACCCGCAGCGCCCGTTCCAGCGCGGCAGGCAGTCCCTCCGGCTCGATGACCGTCCAGTTCGCCTTCATCATCGGCGCGGCGATCGCCGTCGGGCCCGCATTGTGGCTCACGTCCAGGGTGATCTTGCCCGCGAAGCTTCCGGTATCCCCTGCGAACGTGATCACCACCACCGGCAGGCTGCCCGTCCAGATGTTGATCAGCTGACCCATCGCCTGCGCCAGCCCTGCGCCCAGGTGCACCACCATGACTCCAGGAGCCAGGTTCGCCTGCGTGTACCCGCCGGCCATCGCCGTCACTGCGCCCTCGTGCAGGCCGAGTATGCCATGGATGTCCGACCGCGCGTGCAGCTCGTTGAAGAACAGCGCCTCGCGCGATCCCGAGTTGTTGAATACATACTTGACGCCCGACGCCACCATCTGTTCGACCATCAGGCGCGATGCGCTGGCGGTCATCTCTCTGGTCTGCATAATGCTTCTCCTGGTCATGTAATGCCCGGCTGGGCGGCAAATCAGTTGAACACGGGATCTCCGGCGCCGCTCAAAACCGCGTTGCATCGCTTCCAAGTCCTGCGGATTCGCGGCCGCGTTCACCCATTCGATGCGACAGTACAGCCTTGCCCGGCACACGGTCAAGCAAACGGTCCGCCCCACCCGTAGCCACTTTGGGAAACCGTCAGAATCCGGATTTATATGCTGGCGACATTCCCAGGATTGAAACCACCCTCCCTTCGGTCGGTTTCAATCCGGCCAATCCGTAAATCCTGATAATCCTGATTCTGACAACTCCCTGACGCAAACCGGGTACGCACGCTGCCCCGCGTTGACAACCCCAGTTCTGCCCCCTAACATCGCGCCATCCGGCCACTCTTCCAACACTGCCCGTCCAACACTGCAGGAATGACGTGAAAGCTTCATATTTCGGCTGCATGGGCTACGCCGAGCGCGACCGGTTCCCCTCCGGTTGGCCGGTGCCGCCCGCGTTTCACGACCCTGAGGTCTCCCTGCGTTCCTACCAGGAAGGCATGGACGAGTGCGAACTGGCCGAGGAACTCGGCTTCGACTGGATCAGCCTGTCCGAGCATCATTTCTCGGGCAACCGCACCACACCAAACCCCGCGGTGATGGCTGCAGCCGTCGCCCAGCGTTGCCGGACGGCGAAGATAGCCCTGCTCGGCCAGTTGCTTCCCATCAACAACCCGGTCCGTGTCGCCGAGGAAATCGGCATGCTGGACAATCTCACTGGCGGCCGGCTGATAGCCGCGTTCATGCGCGGCACCCCCAGCGAGGACCAGGTCTACGACCTCAACCCGTCCGAGGGCCGCGGTCGGTTGATCGAAGCCATGGACCTCGTCCTCAAGGCTCTCACGGAACCGGAGCCCTTTTCCTGGGAGGGGCGGTACTACCAGTACCGCACCGTGTCGGTCTGGCCCTGGCCGGTGCAGCGGCCGCTGCCGCCGCTCATCGTGGCGACCCGCAGCGCCGATACCGTCCAGTTCGCCGCATCCCGACGCCTCGGTTTGGGCATCTCCTACGACCATCCTGACGATATGACCGGAGTTGTCGATGACTACCGTCGGTGGTCGCAGGAAGCCGGATGGCAACCGGCCGCCGATGATGTCGTGTTCCGCGGCGGCATATGCCTGGCCGCAACCGATGAGAAGGCCCACGCCCTGCGCGACCGGGTGCACGACGCCGGCGGTGGTCGCGGCATGAACATCGGCCGCTCCCTCGCCCAGGCCGTGCAGGCCGCCCGTTCGGGCCGACCGCCCACGGTTCCCGACGCCCAGGCGTCCAACCCGCCGTCAGGCGGAGCCCCAAGAACCCAGCTCAATTTCGTCGGCAGCCCCGACACCGTGGTGGAACAACTCCGCGCCTACCACGAACAGTGCGGCGTCGGTGTCGTCGATCTGGCCTTCCAGCAACCCGGTCTCGACCACAAGGACGTGATGGCCGAAATTGAACTCTTCGGCCGCGAGGTCCTTCCCCGCATCCATGAATTCTGACGCCGCTTGCCTGCCAGAGTAGGACTATAATAGTTAGCAGGAACGTGCGGCCATCTTATGGCAGAAATAAACACATTCCAGGATCTGCTGGACCTGCTGGACAGCAATCCTGAATACCTTGAAGCGCTCCGGGTGCGATTGCTCACTCCGGAACTTGTCGCGCTGCCCGCAAAATTCGCGGAGTTGGTTTCCAAATTTGACGAATTCGTCGTCGCCACGAATCGCCGATTCGAAACGCTGGAAGCGGACGTGAAAACCCTCAAGGACGACGTCAAGGTTCTCAAGGACGACGTCAAGGTTCTTAAGGACGACGTTAAGGTTCTCAAGGACGACGTAGCGACCCTGAAAGGCAGCGATACCGAACGCCGGGCTCGCGAAAATATCCTCAACATCGCCAAGGATGAGTTGGGATTGACTCGCGGCAGGATTCTCCTTGGCGGTTCTCGCGATATGGATCCGCAGTTGCGCACGGCTACGGAGCAAGCCGAAACGCAGGGATTGATTGATGGAGATGATGTCGACAACCTGCACGTTGCGGACATTATCATCCGCGCTCGTCGCACCATGGACAAGCAGCAAGTCTACGCCGTGTTCGAGGTGTCACGCACCATCAATAACCGGGATATCGACCGTGCGTACGACCGGGCCCGCAGCTTGGCCGTGATTACCAACAACGAGACCATCGCCGCCGTAATCGGCGAAAGTGCTCAGCCGCAACAACGGGAGCGGGCTGCGGAAAAAGACGTTAGGGTCGTTATCCCCGCTATGTTCAGGATCTAATTACTCGGAGATCATCATGGCTGAATTCAACACCGGCAGCGTTAGCGCCAACGGCATAAACTTCCACTACCTCGAGATGGGCGACGGCCCCCTGGCCATCTGCCTGCACGGGTTCCCCGACCACGCCTGGTCCTTCCGCCACCTCCTGCCCGATTTGGCGGCCGCCGGGTTCCGCGCCGTGGCCCCCTTCATGCGAGGCTACGCGCCGACCGAGGCCCCGGCAGACGGCCGGTACCATTCGGCCCTCATGGCCCGGGACGCGGTGGAACTCATCGGCGCCCTAGGAGCCGACCGCGCCTACCTGATCGGCAACGACTGGGGAGCCGGCGCCGTGGTCGGAGCCACCGCCCTCGCGCCCGAGAAGGTCATCAAGCTGGTGACCATCGCCTCCGGTCGCGTCGACCGCGAGCTGTCCATGGAGTTCCAGTACCTGCAGGGCACCTGGCACGGGTTCTTCTTCCAGATGCCCGACGCCGAGGAAGTTGTCGCCCACAACGACTACGCCTTCGTGGAGGAGTGGTGGCGCTGGGCCTCCCCGGAGTGGGACATTCCCGCCGAATCCCTGGAGAGCATACGGTCAACCTTCCGCAAGCCCGGCGTCGTCCAGGCCGCCCTCGGCTATTACCGCGCGCGCTACGACGCGTCCCAGGTGGACGACCAGGTCCGCGCCGACCAGGCGGCTATCGCGGCCGGTCCCATTCGCGTACCCACCCTGGCCCTCCACGGCACCCGCGACCGACCCAAGCGGCTCGAGTCCTTCCTCAGTTCCGGCATGTACTCCTACTTCTCCGCCGGCCTGGAGAAGGTCATCATCCCCGGCACCGGCCACTTCATGCACCAGGAACGGCCCGAAGAGGTCAACCCGAAAATCATCAAGTTCCTGACCCGCTGAACCGGGGCCCGCCGGCCGTAATTGCGAGCGCACCGCGGCAATCTCGTCGCTACCCGCATCACCGGGTTGGCCCGCCAGTGGAAATTCGCAGGGGCGAATAATCATTCGCCCCTGCACCACTCCGAAAATCCTACTGGTCCGGTTTCAGCCTCGGAACGGCCGGAAGAACTCCCGCACCTCGTGGGCCAGCAGTTCCGGCTCCTCCAGCGCGGCGAAGTGCCCGCCTCGGGGCATCTGCACCCAGCGGCGCACGTCCCATGATCGCTCCGCCCACTCGCGGGGCGGCTTGGCGATCTCCTGCGGGAACATCGCCATCCCCGCCGGCGTGGGAACCTTCTCGTCTTTTTCCATCTCCCACACGGAACTCTGGTTCTCCTTGTACATCCGCACCGACGAACCGATGGTGTTGGTCACCCAGTAAATGGTCACTGTGGTCAGCAGTTCGTCCTTGGTGTACGTGCTCTCCACGTCTCCGTTGCAGTCGCTCCACGTCCGGTACTTCTCGACGATCCACGCGGCCAGGCCGGCAGGGGAGTCGTTGAGCCCGTAGGACAGCGTCTGCGGCTTGGTGCCCTGGATGTGGCTGTACCCGCCCTCGCTCTGCTGCCACCGCTCCCGCTGGTCCGAATGCGCCTGCTCGGCCTCGGTCAGCGGCGACGAACCCGACCCCAGGTACGGCGTCGGCCGTGTGATCGACGTCAGGTGCACCCCGATCATCTTGTCCGAGTGCACGTAACCCAACCGAGACGTGACTCCGGCGCCGATATCGCCGCCCTGGGCCGCAAACTTGGGATACCCCAGGTTCTGCGTCATCAGCTTGGCCCACAGGTCGGCCACCTTCTGCACCTGCATCCCCGGCTCCTGCGACGCCTGCGAGAACCCGAACCCGGGCAGCGACGGCGCAACCACGTCAAAGGAGTCTGCCGGATCTCCGCCGTGTCCACCGGGATCCGCCAGCAGCGGGATGATCTTGGACATCTCGAAAAACGTGCTGGGCCAGCCGTGGGTGATCACCAGCGGCATCGGGTTCGGCCCGGTGCCGTTTTCCTTGATGAAGTGGATGCTCAACCCGTCCACTTCCGACTTGTAGTGGTGGAACGCGTTGAGCTTCTTCTCCTGCGCCCGCCAGTCGAAATCGGTCCGCCAGTACTCCACCAACTCCTTGATGTAATCAAGGTTTGAGCCGTACTCCCAACCCGAGCCGGGCATTTCGTCCGGCCACCGGGTGTGCTGCAGACGCCGGCGCAGATCCTCCAGCACCTCGTCGCTAATCGCAATCTCAAAGGGCTCCATGCCAAGCCTCCTTTCGGTTTTGAGTTGGGGCGTCCATTGTGGACGCCCCTATTTTCAGTGGTCGGGAGCGGTCGTCGCCCCTACGCGCCTATCCGGTAGACCCGAACCGCAGTGTCGTGGAACGCCGCCGCGCGCTCGGAGGCAGAGTACCCCTGCGACAGACGCTTGAAGGCGTTGTACATCACGTGGTACGAGAACGAGACCTTGTCCACCGGGAAGTTGCTCTCGAACATGCACTGATCCGGCCCGAACTGGTCCAGGCAGTGCCGCATCCAGTCCCCCACGGAATCCGCGATTTCCTCGGACCCGACGGGCGTCTCTCGCGTGTGCCAGTCGAACCCGATCCGCGGCATCCCGATCCCGCCCAGCTTCATGATGATGTTCGGCTCGGCCCCAACCGCCTCGATCCCGCTGCGCCACTGCGGGATGACCTCGTCGTCCCGCCCGGCGAAGGGTCCGGTGCGCATCATGCCGCCGATGTGGTTGAGCACGATGGTGAGGTCGGGCACCTTCCGCGCGAACTCGGCCAACTCCGGCAACTGCGGGAAGTACACCGAGGTCTCCAGGATCAGGCCCATGTCCTGCAGGACCCGCGCTCCGGCCAGATAGTCATCACGCTGCAGCAGGCCTTCAACCTCGCGGTTCTCCACGTCCGGGTGCGGGTCCCAACCTACAGAGTGCCGGATCCCACGGAAGCGATTCGGACTCGCCGCCTGCAGCGCTTCCAGCACCGGCCGCACGCCATCGCCCATCTTCAGGTCGGCTCGACCGATGATCGCGGCGGCGGCCCGCCCTTCTCCGTGCACTCCCGTCGCGCTCTCATCCGCGATGCCCTGGACGAACTCAACCTCGCCCACGGGGCGCATCTCTTCGGGCCCATCGGTGCGGTACTCCGAACGCGCCTCCACGAACACGGTGGACCGCACGTTGTGACCGCTGTTGATGTCGGCCGCCAGGTCCGCCAGCAGGTATTGCTGGTAGTCCACCGGCTCCGGGCGCTGCACCCAGAAATGGTGGTGCGGGTCGCAGATCGGGAGCTCAGGTTCCAGGATGGGTTCCGTCGTCAGGGCCAGCCATTCGTTGCCACTCGGCGGCATGATCGCACCTCCGCGTTTGGGTTCCGGGGGCGTTTGGGTTCCCGCGTGTTCAGGTTCCCCGCGCGTTCAGGTTCCGGGTTTAGTCAGGCGGATGATAACACGGCGCAAACTCGGCATCCGGCAGGGTTATCGCGTCTTCAATATATTGGATACCAGGTTCTGGATCGTATCCAGGTAAGCCATACCGAGCAGACATCTCCGCGCCTGGAGGTCCCAGAAACCCTCGGATTACTCAACAAAACCGCGTCGAAATATCCTGTCCATCCCGTTCATCCGGTTTATCCCGGTAAAATTCACCGTTCACTGCCGCCAATTTCAACTCCGGCGCCATCGCTGGTTTAGACGCGATTGCCCTGCTGCATCCGGTCATTCGCTCGAGATCGCCAGCGCTCCCACAGCCACGGTGCCCACCTCCACCGGCAACGGCGCCCACGTGACCCCTCGGTCGGTGCTGCGGTACAGCTTGCCGCCGTCGGTTCCGCCGTAAACCATGCTCGGATCCTGCGGGTCCCATTCGAACGCCACCAGCATGTCCGACGGATCCTCTCCCTGGCCAACGCCCTGCACCAGCTCCCAGTTCCGCCCCGCGTCGGTGGAGCGATACAGCTGGGGGTTGCCTCGCCGCGCGTTCTCCGAAACGGTCACCAGCACCACATCCGCGTCGTCGGGCGCGGCGGAGATGTGCAGCGCGTACCGCCGATCCAGCCCGTTGTTGATCATCTCCCAGGTCTCTCCGCCGTCATCCGACCGATAGGGCGCCACCGCCGTCGCCACGTAGATCCGGTCGGCCTGGTCCGCGCTCAGATTGACGCAGTGGATGTCGTCGTTCAGTCCCGACAACTGCTTCCAGCTCGACCCGCCGTCCGCGGACCGCACCATCCCGCCCACCTCGATGCCGGCATACAGCCGATCCACCGATCCGGGCGCCGCCCGCAGGTCGCGCACGTGCGAATCCCGCGTCGGCGAGTGGAACCCCCATTCCGACGCCTCGGGAACCGCGCGAAACGCGTCGAACTCGTCCCAGGTCGCCCCGCAGTCCGCGGAACGCCAGATCTCCGCCGGCTCGCTGCCGACATACACGGCGTCGCCGTCGTCCGGATGCGCCAGCACGCTGTGGGCATAGTCGGTTGGGTATGAGCCCAGGTGTTGCCAGGTGTTGCCGCCGTCGTCCGTCCGGTACACCCCCGCTTCGTAGGCCGCCAGGTACGCCCGGGATTGGGCCACCGGTGATAGACGACAATAAGGAATGCCTCTTGCGCCGACTATTCTTGCCGGTTGGGATGGTGTAAATCGTCCGGCACGGAGGTGCCGGATTGATCAAGGACCGACAAGTCAGACTTTTGAGGCAAAAACGTATGGAAGGAAAAACACAGGAGACGGCGGCCGCCATGTCTGGGATGAGCGTGCGCTCGGCGCGCAAATGGCAGAGTGGCCCGTTGCCGTCGGAGACCAAACCGGAGCGCTGGTGGCGCACTCGGTCCGATCCCTTCGACGGGGTGTGGGAAGAGGAGATTGAGCCACTGCTGCGGGACGACCCCAAGGGCAAGCTGAAGGCAACGACGATTATCGAATGGCTGGAGGAGCAGCATCCCGGCCAGTTCAGCACCTCCCAGCTGCGCACGCTGCAACGACGATTACAGGACTGGCGGGCGCTGAATGGTCCGGACCAGGAGGTGTACTTCCCCCAGGAGCATCCGCCGGGACGGGAGGCCCAGTTTGATTTCACCCACTGCAGCGCCCTGGGAGTGACCGTCGCCGGTGAGCCCTACCCCCACCTGCTGTTTCAGCTGATCCTCAGCCACTCGGGCTGGCGCTACGCGGAGGTCGCCGCCGGCGAGACCTTCCTGGCCCTCAAGCAGGGATTACAGAATGCGCTCTGGGCCCTGGGCGGCGTACCGGAGGTGGTGCGTTCCGACAATACCTCTGCTGCCACCCACGAGATGAAACGCAGCCGAGGCCGGGCGCTAAACGACAATTACGCCGCCCTGCTGGACCACTACGGTGTCCGATCCACCCGCATCAATCCTGGCAAGAGCCATGAAAACGGCGTCGCCGAGCACGCCCACTACCGTTTGAAAGACGCCGTGGACCAGGCCCTCATCCTGCGCGGCAGCCGCGATTTCCACACCGCCGACGACTACGCCGGTTTCGTCCGGAAGATGGTGGAGAAGCGCAATCGCCTGGTGCGGGGGAAGCTGGAGCAGGAAATGGCTTGCCTAAGACCCCTGCCGCCAGCCCCCATGCCGGAATACGCCAACTACCAGTCCAAGGTGCGCCGGTGGAGTACCATCCAGGTGGCGGGACGCAGCTACAGCGTCCCGTCCCGGCTCATTGGCAAGGTGGTACAGATCCGCCTCTATTCCGACCACGTGGAAGTGTACTACAAGGGCCACTTTGTGGAACGAATGGCGCGCGTGCACGGTGATGGGGAAGTAAACGTCAATTACCGCCACGTCATCAATTCCCTGGTGCGCAAGCCCGGAGCATTCGCCCGGTACCGGTTCAGGGAGCAGCTGTTTCCCACCTTGCGCTTCCGGCTCACCTACGACGCGCTCAGGCAGTGGCGTGGGGAGCGCGCCGACGTGGAGTACGTGCGCATCCTGCACCTGGCGGCCACCACCATGGAGGTCATGGTGGACAGCGCCCTGTCGCTGCTGCTGGAGACCGGTCAGCCCTTCGACTACGCCGAGGTGCGGGAACTGGCCGAGCCCAGGGTGCCCCAGGCTCCGGTGCTGGTCCTCTCTGGGAAGCCGGACCTGAAGATCTACGACGGTCTGCTCACGAGCAGTACGGCCATGGTGGGGGTGTGCGCATGATGGACACCCCCACCAGCGTGATCCAGGAGCGCATCGGCGAGCTATGCCGCGAATTCAAGCTGCCCACCATGGGCGCTCAGTCGGTGGCCCGTTTCACTGAGGCTGGCCACGGCGAGGCCCTGTCCACCTTCCTGGAGGTGCTGGAGCAGGAGGCCGAGGATCGCCGCCACCGGCGCATCAACCGGCTGCGTCAGGCGTCCCGGCTGCCCTCGGGCAAGACCTGGGAGACCTTCGAGCATCACCGGATGCCCCTGACTCTTCGTCAACAGATGGACCATCTGGCCCAGGGCAGTTTCGTGGAACACGGCGTCAACGTGCTGGCCTTCGGGCTCCCCGGCACCGGCAAGACCCACGCCCTATGCGCTCTGGGCCACCGCCTGGTGGAAGCCGGACACTCCGTCCTCTTCGCTCCAGCCTACCGCCTGGTGCAGGACCTCCTCGCCGCCAAGCGCGACTTCGACCTGCCCCGACAACTGCGCAAGCTGGACAACTTCGACTTCCTCCTCCTGGACGATCTCGGCTACCTGCCCCAGGGGGCCGAGGAGTCCGAGGTCCTCTTCACCCTCATCGCCGAACGCTACGAACGCCGGTCCCTGGGCATCACGTCCAACCTGGTCTTCTCCGAGTGGGAGCGCATCTTCGCCAACCCCATGGCTACCGCCGCAGCGATTGACCGGGTGGTCCACCACTCCGTCATCCTGGAATTCGACGTCCCCAGCTACCGGACTGACGCAGCACAGCAACGCGGCGAGACTGCTGCGGCCGACGCCAACGCTGCGCCTGCCAAGGAGGTGAACCGGCAAAACTAATCGACGATAAATCGGCAAGAATGGTTGACGCGGGACAACCGGGCTCGCGCTGAGGCGCGCCGCCGCGTGGGCCAACTGCATAACCGGCCCTTGCGCCCAAGTCCTGCCGCCGTCGTCGCTGGCGACAGCGCACACTCCGTCGTGCATTCCCACGTAAATTCGCTTGGTTCCGGCCATCTTCGTCCTCCTTGCGCGGGAAATCGTTCCTTTCGATGGGCACGAATATACCAGACACCAACCGGCGCCCGGCTATCGCGCCGGTATGACAACCGGCCGTCCTCCCCCTTGCCAGGGCTGGTCTCAGGATCTTTCGGTTGTCATTTCGAGGAGCGACGCGACGCGGCAATCCCGTTGGCGTAGCGACGATCCTGGCCGCAACGAGATTGCCGCGCTGCGCTCGCAATGACGTCGGGGAGAACTGAAAGACCCTGGGGCTGGTCCAGGCTCGTCTGACGTGCTTCGGAGATGGGCATGTCGAACCATGTGCTTCCTGTCCGGCGTCCCCTGGTCGTCTCAGGATGACTGGAAGACAGCTCCCCGCAGGACAAATGAACGTCACGATATTGCAATCGTTCTGCAATGACACCGGGCAATCGCGTCTTCAATACATTGGATGCAAGGGTCTGGAATGTATCCAGGTCAGCCACAACATGCAGACATCTCCGCGCCTGCAAGTCCCAGAAACCCTCCTGTAACAGAAAAACCGCGCCGAAATATCCTGTCCATCCCGTTCATCCTGCTTATCCCGGTAAAATTCACCGTTCACTGCTGCCAATTTCAACTCCGGCGCCATCGCGGATTGAGTCGCGATTGCCCTGCATTCGCTCCTTGCATTTGACGTACACATGTTCTATCATGGTCTCGTCAGGTAATTCCGGCGCCGCTTCGCGAGCTACGCCGGTTCCGCCGCCAGGCCAGCGGCTTCGCCTAACCTACATCTGAATAGATAGGCGATACGGTTTCGGGTCGGCAACGGCCCCAGTCGGTTCTTCGCATCATGGTCGCCAGCGGCCGCTACCCGATCTTCTCCCCGGGGCGGCCCCGTGTCGACCCGGCGGGTGTCACCTCCGCCCCGTGCCGCAGGGCATCGGCTCAGCAGCCGGCTCCCCGCGGGTCACGGAAGCTTGGGACACAAAAAAGTAAAGTCCCTGCACATGGTGTAACAGGAACCGGGTGGCAAGAAGAGGGCCACCGCGTCATCCTTATCGGAACAACAACGAACCCGATAAAGGAGGACCGCGATGGCCAAGAACAGCATGGACTTATTGGAACTACTACGCAAGCGCGGCATGGAGGGCGACGTGGACTTTCTGCGGGAAGCCTTGCAGGTGCTGGTGGAAGGCATCATGGACGCTGAGGTGTCGGCGCAGATCGGCGCCCAGCACGGAGAGCGCAACCCGGACCGGATCACCCACCGCAACGGCTACCGCAACCGGGACTGGGACACCCGGGTGGGGACGATGGAACTGCGCATCCCCAAGCTCAGGGAGGGCAGCTACTTCCCCAGCCTGTTGGAACCCAGGCGGCGCAGCGAGAAGGCGCTGCTGGCGGTGATCCAGCAAGCCTACGTGGAGGGCGTGTCCACCAGGAGGGTGGACGATCTGATCAAGTCCCTGGGCTGCGACGGCATCTCCAAGAGCCAGGTGTCGAGGATCTGCGGGCAGCTGGACGAGGTGGTGGATAACTTCCTGGGTCGACCTTTGGACGCTGGCCCCTATCCCTACGTGTGGCTGGACGCTCTCACCCAGAAGGTCAGGGAAGGTGGCCGCATCGTGAACGTCAGCGTAGTGGTGGCCACCGGCGTCAACGCCCATGGTCAGCGGGAGGTTCTCGGCATGGACGTGGGAACCAGCGAGGACGGCGCCTTCTGGCTGGCGTTCCTGCGCTCGCTGAGCGCCCGGGGCCTCAGTGGGGTGGAGTTGGTCATCTCCGATGCTCACCAAGGCCTGAAAAACGCCATTGCCACGGTATTCGCCGGAGCCGGTTGGCAACGCTGTCGCACCCACTTCATGGCCAACCTGCTGACCCGGGTACCCAAGCGGTCCCAGCCGGGTGTGGCCGCCATGGTGCGCACCATCTACCAGCAACTCTCTCCTGAGGATGTCCACGCCCAGGCCGACCGGGTGGTGGCCCAGCTCCAGGAGCACTTCCCCCAGGCTGCCCAGATGCTGGCAGACGCCTTGCCTGTCCCGCGTCAACCATTCTTGCCGATTTATCGTCGATTAGTTTTGCCGGTTCACCTCCTTGGCAGGCGCAGCGTTGGCGTCGGCCGCGGCAGTCTCGCCGCGTTGCTGTGCTGCGTCAGTCCGGTAGCTGGGGACGTCGAATTCCAGGATGACGGAGTGGTGAACCACCCGGTCAATCGCTGCGGCGGTGGCCATGGGATTGGCAAAGATGCGCTCCCACTCCGAGAAGACCAGGTTGGACGTGATGCCCAACGACCGGCGTTCGTAGCGTTCTGCGATGAGGGTGAAGAGGACCTCGGACTCCTCAGTACCCTGGGGCAGGTAGCCGAGATCGTCCAGGAGGAGGAAGTCGAAGTTGTCCAGCTTGCGCAGTTGTCGGGGCAGGTCGAAGTCACGCTTGGCGGCCAGCAGATCCTGCACCAGACGGTAGGCCGGTGCGAAGAGGACGGAGTGGCCGGCCTCCACCAGGCGGTGTCCCAGAGCGCAGAGCGCGTGGGTCTTGCCGGTGCCGGGGAGCCCGAAGGCCAGCACGTTGACGCCGTGATCCACGAAGCTGCCCTGGGCCAGTTGGTCCATCTGCTGCCGTAGAGCGAGGGGCATCCGGTGATGCTCGAAGGTCTCCCAGGTCTTGCCCGAGGGGAGCCGGGACGCCTGACGCAGCCGGTTGATGCGCCGGTGGCGGCGATCCTCGGCTTCCTGCTCCAGCACCTCCAGGAAGGTGGACAGGGCCTCGCCGTGGCCAGCCTCGGTGAAACGGGCCACCGACTGAGCGCCCATGGTGGGCAGCTTGAATTCGCGGCAGAGCTGACCGATGCGCTCCGGGATCACGCTGGTGTCGGTGTCCATCATGCGCACACCCCCACCATGGCCGTACTGCTCGTGAGCAGACCGTCGTAGATCTTCAGGTCCGGCTTCCCAGAGAGGACCAGCACCGGAGCCTGGGGCACCCTGGGCTCGGCCAGTTCCCGCACCTCGGCGTAGTCGAAGGGCTGACCGGTCTCCAGCAGCAGCGACAGGGCGCTGTCCACCATGACCTCCATGGTGGTGGCCGCCAGGTGCAGGATGCGCACGTACTCCACGTCGGCGCGCTCACCGCGCCACTGCCTGAGCGCATCGTAGGCCAGCCGGAAGTGCAGGGTGGGAAAGAGCTGCTCCCTGAAGCGGTACCGGGCGAATGCTCCGGGCTTGCGCACCAGGGAATTGATCACGTGGCGGTAATTGACGTTTACTTCCCCATCACCGTGCACGCGCGCCATGCGTTCCACAAAGTGGCCCTTGTAGTACACTTCCACGTGCTCGGAATAGAGGCGGATCTGTACCACCTTGCCAATGAGCCGGGACGGGACGCTGTAGCTGCGTCCCGCCACCTGGATCGTACTCCACCGGCGCACCTTGGACTGGTAGTTGGCGTATTCCGGCATGGGGGCTGGCGGCAGGGGTCTTAGGCAAGCCATTTCCTGCTCCAGCTTCCCCCGCACCAGGCGGTTTCGCTTCTCCACCATCTCCCGTACGAAACCGGCGTAGTCGTCGGCGGTGTGGAAATCGCGGCTGCCGCGCATGATCAAAGCCTGGTCCACGGCATCCTTCAAACGGTAGTGAGCGTGCTCGGCAACGCCGTTTTCGTGGCTCTTGCCAGGATTGATGCGGGTGGATCGGACACCGTAGTGGTCCAGCAGGGCGGCGTAATTGTCGTTTAGCGCCCGGCCTCGGCTGCGTTTCATCTCGTGGGTGGCAGCAGAGGTATTGTCGGAACGCACCACCTCCGGTACGCCGCCCAGGGCCCAGAGCGCATTCTGTAATCCCTGCTTGAGGGCCAGGAAGGTCTCGCCGGCGGCGACCTCCGCGTAGCGCCAGCCCGAGTGGCTGAGGATCAGCTGAAACAGCAGGTGGGGGTAGGGCTCACCGGCGACGGTCACCCCCAGGGCGCTGCAGTGGGTGAAATCAAACTGGGCCTCCCGACCCGGCGGATGCTCCTGGGGGAAGTAAACCTCCTGATCCGGGCCATTCAGCGCCCGCCAGTCCTGTAATCGTCGTTGCAGGGTGCGCAGCTGGGAGGCGCTGAACTGGCCAGGATGCTGCTCCTCCAGCCATTCGATAATCGTCGTTGCCTTCAGCTTGCCCTTGGGGTCGTCCCGCAGCAGGGGCTCAATCTCCTCTTCCCACACCCCGTCGAAGGGGTCGGACCGAGTGCGCCACCAGCGCTCCGGTTTGGTCTCCGACGGCAACGGGCCACTCTGCCATTTGCGCGCCGACCGCACGCTCATCCCAGACATGGCGGCCGCCGTCTCCTGTGTCTTGCCTTCCATACGTTTTTGCCTCAAAAGTCTGACTTGTCGGTCCTTGATCAATCCGGCACCTCCGTGCCGGACGATTTACACCATCCCAACCGGCAAGAATAGTCGGCGCAAGAGGCATTCCTTATTGTCGTCTATCAGCCTTGCCCGACATCCTGGCCTTCACCGCCTTCCCAGTGTCTCACTGGCAGAAGCTCTGGTCCAACAATCCATTGGAGCGTCTGAACAAGGAGATCCGCCGGCGTACCGACGTGGTGGGCATCTTCCCCAATCGGTCTGCAACCCGGCGTCTGGTGGGCGCGGTGCTGGCCGAGCAACACGACGAATGGGCCGAAGGCCGCCGCTACCTCACCATCGCCAATTACCCAGAACCTCAGACTCTGCCAGCGGCCCACATCCTGGAGGCGGCAGCCTGAACATTATCACCAAGGATGACGCCTACCACACCAGTTGACGGGACGTAACCCACAAAAACCATGCGCAAATACAGTGTTGGCCGTGCTCCGACACCGACCCGAAACCGCAAAGCCTGACCGTCAAATCCAAACCACCATCACAAAACCCGAACCGCCAACCCAGGGAGTAAGCCACCGCAACACCCCAGCCCGCCGGCAACCAGACCTCCAATCCCGATCCATTCGCTGGACCATTACGCTTGCCCAATGACGACCGCAACTCGGCAAGTGCTCTGACAGCCGGCGCATCCAAATTGCGATGCCGCATCTGGGGTGCCACAATGTGCGCATCCTAAATCCCGGCCGCCCGGGCCACAATCGTCCGGCCGCCAGGCGTTGCACGCGCCAGGAGTGTTGACCATGCCTCGTCCATTGACCACCCAGGAAACCCACGAGTTTCTGGACAGCAAGCCCGGCTGGATCGTGCTGACCACCATCGGGCCGGACGGCTTCCCGCACACCGTGCCCCTGGGCTACTTCCGGCTCTGCGACGAGATCCTGATGGGTGTGCGCGCTCACACGCTCAAGCTGCGCAACATCGGCCACAACCCCAACGTCAGCCTGCTCCTGGAAACCGGAAGCACCATGCAGGACATCAAGGGCGTGATGGTGCAGGGCACGGCCACGGTCCACACCGAACCGGACGAGATACTCCACTACTCCAGGGAAGCAGCAAAGCGCCGCGGGGTAGCCGAGTCCGACCTGCCCACCGAGCCCCGCCCGGGCGCGGCGTACATCAGGGTAACCCCGGTCCGCATCCGCTCGTGGGACTACTCCGAGGATCCGCCCCGCCGCGCAAGACGCTAGCCCCTCTGACCCGCACTTGGTTCACAGGGAACCGTCACCGCCACCGCGAGCCCCGCAATCCCGTCCCCCGAACCTGTCATTGCGAGCGAAGCGTGGCAATCTCGTCGGGGCCAGGGAGGCTTTCCTCCTGTGACATCATCGCGTCGCTGTCCGCCCCCGCCGAAAGGGGAATAACATACCTAACTACACAGATCAGTGATGTAATGCCTGATAAGGAGGAGACCATGAGCCCATTGCGCATCGTCAAGAGCCTTTTCCTCAGACGGGGCGAGAAAACACCCTATCCCAAGTGGATACTCGGAGCCCTCGGGCTCGGCCTCCTGTTCGTCAGCCTGGCTATAGTCGCTCCCCGCGTGGTCGAGATTCGCAACTTCACCGACCTGATACTGCTAGAGTTCCTGCTGGCCGGCCTGTACGGAGCCGAAATCCTGTTGATCGTCATCGCGGTTGCCTACATGAGGGGGTTCAGGACCGGTTGGCACAAAGCGCACAGCTAGATGTCAGGCGAGGGTATTGCGCTGTTTACAGTTGGCTGTGTAGTTAGGCATATAAGTCCCGCCGAAAGGCCACGGCTCCTACCGCCAAATCACCGCGGAATATTCCGGTTGACCCACTCCAACTCCTCCGCCGCAGAATCGAAGTAGCCGAAGCGGTGGAAGAGCCCGATCTTGCCCCGGGCGTTCCGTATTTCCGCCCGCTTGGCGTCGGTGGCCGCAATATCGACGGTCATTTCGCCTTCGTCGATCACGACGCCATAATCATCTCGGGCAGCCTGCAACGACACAAAGCCGTCCTTCACGTCATCCAGCACCAGCCCCAACTCCCGCTCCAGGGGGTCGCCCCAGCCACCGCCGCCGGCCGTGCAGATGCGCACCAGGTCGCCACGCTTCCAGTGATTGTCGTCGGAGAACGCCCGGATATCCCTTTCCTCTGGCGTCCCGGGGTTGATGATCACCCGCGATAGTCCGCCGCCCTTGCCGCCGGCCACGCCCCAGGCCGGGAACCGGTTGTTCTCCACCCGCAGCCCGAAGGTGCCCTCGTCCGCCAGCAGCCGCACGTCCCGAATCACGCCGCAGCCGCCCCGGTACTTGCCCGGCCCTCCCGAATCGGTCGCGATGGCATACCGTTCCAGTCGCAGCGGGTACTCCATCTCCATGAACTCGCCCGGATAGTTCTCGTTGTGACGCTGGTAAATCGCGTCCAGCCCGTCGCCAAAAGGACGTGCCCCGTGACCCACCGCGATGCCATCCGTGCATAGCAGCCAGTTCCCTGTCCCGTCCTCTTTCATCCGCCAATAGGCGATCACGTAAACCGCCGGCGACGCCATAACCTTGCCCTCCGAGGCCTGGGCCACCACCGCCCGCACCGCGCTCTTCAGCTTGGTGAAAGTGTGGGCGCGGCATCCCAACGCCGCCGGCCATTCCGGCCTCAGTATGCTGCCTTCCCGCAACTTCACGGCGTCGATGCCGGCCAGCAGCCCGTGGTTGGCCAGCAGCGAGGTGTCGAACTGGTGGAAGTACTGCCCGAAGTAGGCCTTGAGCGCGCCGTCGCTGGCGATGAAATTGATCGACCCGTCCGCCTGGTCGTCGCTGTCCGTGGCGTCCAGCAGGATCTCATCACCTCTCCGGATCAGCTTGATATGGAAGGAATGCCATCGCTCACCGACCCCAGCGTGGTCCATGTAGTCCCGCACGGAATACTCGCCCTCCGGGATCATCTCCAGCGTCTTGTCCCGAACCAGCCGCCCGGTGTCCGCCTGATCCTCGGCGATGGCGGCCAGCATCGTGTCCCGCCCGTAGCGCTCGAACATCTCCAGCAGCCGTTCCTGCGCGCGATTCGCCGCCGACATCAGCGCCCGGGAATCGCCTTCCAGCAGGTCCGGATACCTGGAGTTCCGCAGGATGATGCGGTAGGCCTCCTCGTTCAGGTTGCCGGCGTCAATGATTTTGATCGGCGGCACCAGCGTACCGTCGTGGAAGATCTCCGTGTTCGCCGGCCCGATGCTCCCCGGCCGCGACCCGCCCAGGTCCCAGAAGTGCGCGAAGGAATGGCAGTAGGCCACCACCTCGCCGTGGAAGAACACCGGCGCGATGAACACCATGTCCGGCGTGTGGGTGATGCTGCCGTGGGAAAGGTACGGGTCGTTGTACCAATACAGGTCGCCGGGCCGCATCGCTTCTACCGGGTAGTAGTCCCATACGCAGCCCAGGATGTCGCTGCCCATGGTGTCCCCGTAGATTTCCCGGCCCCCGGCGTCCAGGAAGCTCACGGTGTAGTCCTTTTTCTCCCGAATGAACGCCGACATGGCGGTGCGCTCGATGATCAGCTCGCACTCCAGCCGGGCGGCCCGCAGCGAACCGCGAATCAGCTGCCGGGTCACCGGGTTGACCGGCTGGGCAGTCTCAACCTCGGGGCCGTGCGCTTCGGGTCGGCTCTTGCTGATCGTCATCTCACTCTCCAGAGGCGCGCATGATGCAGTTGCCGTATTGATCTATTCGGGATTCCCAGCCCGGGTTGATCACCACCGTCGAATCCATCCCTTCCAGGATGGCCGGCCCGATGATGCCAGCCCCCGGCGACAATCGTTCCCGCCGGTAGATCGGGCACGGAACAAAATCCCGCGCCTCTTCGAAGTACACCGGCCGCTCGTCGACAATGGCGTCTGCCGGATCGCCGCCACCATCAGGCAGCGTCGGCATCGCGACGTCGCCCAGATGTCCGGAAGCGGTCACCCGCAGCGTCACGATCTCCACCGACTGGTCCAGCGAAAACCCGTAGAGCTGGGAATGCCGTCGATGGAATTCTTCGATCATCCCTTCCAACCCGTGCCGGTCAATCCGTGTGCCTTCGTAGGGGATGGTCAGTTCCGAACCCTGATGCTCGTAGCGCAGGTCTGCCGACCACGACAGCATCCGGCCGGAGTTGGCAACCCCTTCGGTTTCCAGCCACTGCTGCCCTTCGCGCTCCAGCCCGTCGAAAATCTCCGCCATGCCCTGCAGATCGTAATCCGGCGGCTGTTGCAACGACGTCCTAGCGTAGTCGTTCTTGAATTCCGCCACCAGCAACCCGTAGGCCGACGCGATCCCGGGGTGTGGAGGCACCACCACCGTCGTGACGCCCAAGAGGTTTGCCACCTCGATGGCGTGCATCGGCCCCGCTCCCCCATACGCTACCAGCGCGAACTCCCTCGGATCGTAGCCGCGCTCCACGCTGATGTTGCGGATGGCGCCCACCATCGCGTTGTTGGCGATTTGCAGGACGCCGCTGGCCGCCGCCGCCTCATCCATGCCCAACGGCGAGGCGACCGCGTCGCGGATCGCATTGGCCGCAGCCCCCGAATCCAGGGTCAACTGCCCGCCGGCGATGCTGGAGCTGACCCGTCCCAGCACCAGGTTCGCGTCGGTGACGGTGGGACGGTTCGATCCGCGGCCGTAGCAGGCCGGACCCGGGTCCGCGCCGGCGCTGGCCGGTCCCACCGTCAGGCTGCCGTACGGTGAGACCTCGGCGATGCTGCCGCCGCCGCAACCGATGGTGGCGATGTCCAGCATGGGCAACTGCACCGGCCAGTCTCCCAGCCTGCCGTTCAGCGTCAGGCCGGGCTGCCGGTCCTGCACCAATGATACGTCGGTGCTGGTACCGCCCATGTCGAATGAAATGCAGTTGGCCACCCCGGTGGCCTCGGCGATCTGCAGCGTAGCCATCACGCCGGCCGCCGGTCCGGAAAGGGCGGTGTACACCGGCTGCTCGACGGCGGTGTCGGCCCCGATGATGCCGCCGTTGGATTTCATGATCGACAGCGACGCCGCGCTCCCGAACGCCCGCAGCGAACCCTGCAGGTTTTCGATGTAGGTGCTGACCCGCGGGGTGACATACGCATTCAGCACGGTGGTGATGGCCCGCTCGTACTCCCTGTACACCGGCAGGACTTCCGAGGACAGCGAAACCGCCACTTCCGGAAGCTCCTCCCGCAGTATCTCCCGGGCCCGCCGTTCGTGGGCCGGGTTGGCGTAGGAATGGAGGAACGCGACGGCTATGGCAGCCACGCCCTCGCGTGCGAAATGCCTCGCCGCCTGTCGCACTGCCGCCTCGTCCAAAGGCTCCAGGATTTCACCGTCGAAAGCCGTTCGTTCCGACACCTCGAGGCAGTCCCGTGGGCGTACCGGACGCTGCGGTTTCACCCAGGAGTTGGGATTGGCCAGACGGGGCGTGCCGTGCCGCGCGATTTCCAGCACGTACCGGAACCCCTCGGTCACCAGCAACCCGACCGGCGCTCCGCGGTTCTCCAGCACCGAGTTCGTGGCAATTGTCGTGCCGTGAAAGATATGGCCCACATCGCCGGCGTCGACGCCGTTGGTCGCCAGGATCTCCGACAACCCCGTCATGAATCCCACCGACGGGTCGCTGGGTGTGGATGGGGTCTTGTGGACCCACTGGGCATTGGACGCCGTGTCGCAAAGAACGATGTCGGTGAACGTGCCACCGACATCAACGGCTACTGAGTAGGAAGGCATGATCCGCCTACTTGCCGAACAGGGCCGCGAATCGCTCCCCGACGATTTGGTCCTCACCCGGGTTGAGGCCAAACATGTGTATGGTGATGCAGTCTTCACCATCCCGAACCCGCGTCCAGATCGGCGGGTCGCCTTCCTTGAGCCGGTCCCGCAGGTCGTAGATATCGAAGCCCGCGACAGCTGAGTCCACCCGGATGTTGAGCCCGTAGGGTTGGTGCCCGATGACGTTGTCGATCAATTCGGCGTTCAGCCCCGGGACGCCATCAATGGCTCCGAAGATCACGCGGGTCCGCCGCTCTGCGTCGGCCAGCCGATCCTCGTGGTTCATCGTCATCCACGCCCGTACCGCCGCCACGGCGCCGATCATCTCCTGCCGGTCGACCTTCTGGGGTCGGCCCACGCCGCGCACGCGCCGGCCTTCGTAGCTGGCGAAAGCCTGGAGTCCGATCTTGCGGATCATCTCCGGGGAACCCAGCGCCAGCCCGGTGGACTGGGGCGCGCCCATGTACTTGGCCGCGATGCACTGGAAATCGGCTCCCATCCGCACGTACTTGCCGAAGTTCTCCAGCGGGTAGATCTGGCCCGCCGCATCCACCGTGACCAGCACGTCGTGGGCGTGAGCGATCGCGATCGTGTCCTCCAGGGACAGCGCGTTGGGATCGTATTCCTGTTCCACGGCGTAGTAGTGCACCGCCGCCGTGTTGGGCCCGATGGCCTTCTCCAGGTCTTCGGCCGTGGTCTGCTCTTCCGAGCCGAACATGACCAGCCTGGCGCCCGCCAGCTCCAGGCAGCGGTCGTACCAGTACCGTTGCCGCGTCTGGATGAGGATCTCGTTCTTCATCCCATCGGTGTTGGGCAACTGCTGGATCCGGTCGTCGTCGTCACCGGCCATGGCCGCCGCCGTGGCCAGCATCAGGGCCGAACCCGCGCCCGACGTGATGTACGCCGCCGGCACGTTTGCCATGCGGGCTATCGCCGCCCCGGCGCTCTCCTGCAGTTCCATCAGCGGGATGTATGCGCCGTCAGCCTGCGCCATCGCCTCGCGCACTTCCGGGATGGGCGTGGAGCCGCCCAGCATGGTGACGCTCCCGGTGGCGTTGATCACCGGCACCGCGCCCAGTTCCTTGTAGATATTTCCCCAATCGGTAACCGCCATTGCCAACCTCCGGGTTCAAACCCGTCATTCCTGCATTTGATCCGTCATCCCTGCATCCAGCCCGTCATTCCTGCGCAAGCAGGAATCCAGAAAACCTCAATCAGGGCATCCCTTCCATCCTGTGCATCCACGCCAGATAACCACCGGAAACGGAAACTAACCCTACTCCCCGGTGAAAACCGGCGGCCGCCGTTCCCGGAATGACGCTGCCGCCTCAGCCACGTCGTGGGGAGCGCGCCGGGCGAACACAATGCTGTGCGTCTCATACTGGAGTTGGTCATCCAGCGTGGTGTCCAGGCTGCGCTGCAACGCCCGCTTCGACATCTGCATGGCAACCGGCGGCCACATTGCGATCTGCTTCGCCAGATCCATCGCCTCGCCCAACAGGTTTTCCGACGTGGTCAACCGGTCCAGCAATCCGAGCCGGAACGCCTCCTCGGCGTCAACGGTTCGGCTCGTGAACACCAGATCAAACGCCCGGCTGGCGCCGACGATACGCGGCAGGAAGTAGGATAGGCCTGAATCGGGGCTCAGGCTCCGCTCTATGAACACCGTCTTGAAGCGCGTGTTTTCGCAGCCGACCCGCATGTCGCATGCCAGCGCCAGACCCATGCCGGCGCCGGCAGCAACACCGTTCACCGCCGCGATCGTCGGCTTGTTCAGGTCCCGGTAGATCATCAGGGCCTGCCGGCCAACCCAGTTGTATTCGTCCAGGCGCTCGCCCCGGCTGGCGTCCTCGTCGTTGGGACGCGCCCCGGTCAAGTCGGCGCCGGAGCAGAACCCGCGGCCTTCGCCAGTGAAGATGACCACCCTTACGCCGTCGTCATCCCGCAACTCGGCGCATGCCGCCATCATCTCATGGTGCAGGTTCCGGTCGATGGCGTTGAGCTTCTCGGGCCGGTTCAACGTAACCAGTGCGACCTGGCCGTCGCGGTCGACCCACAGGTTGTCGTACGCCATGCTATTTCACCGCCAGCATGTCACACGCCAGCCCCAGCATGATCTTGGTTCCGCTCACCAGGCTCCGGATGCCCACCGATTCATTGGTGCCGTGAGAGTAGTTGAGCATGGGGTCGTCGTCCGGGTGGGAGCCGGAAAAACCGTAGGTCACCGTACCCAGGGGTCGGGTGAACCGCGAGTCGGTGAACCCGTTGCTGATGGCCGGCACCCACTGGATATTGTCCCGCTGCAGGGCCTGAGCGGTGACGCGCCGGATGCTGTCGGACAGCGGCGAGTCAAAGGGCGAAGAGTTCGGCCGCGCCATGTAGTCGATTTCGTACGACACGCCCGGCACGTCGGCCAGCACCTCGTCCAACTGCTGCCTGACGTAATCATCGTCCTGGTGCGGCAGCGTGCGGACGTCGCAGGTCAGCCGGATCGATTCCGGCACGCTGTTGGACTTGATGCCGCCACGCACCATTGTGGGCGTCAGCGTCATGCGCGACAGCGCCCGCAGCATGGAAGCGAAGCGGGGATTGTCCGGCTCGATCTCGGCGATGATGTCGTCCACGTTCTGCGCCGACGGGGCGTGTTCGATCGCGAAGGTTGAGAGGTGATCGAAAATTGCGCCGGACGTGTCCCGGTCGGCCTCGAATCCCTCGATTGACGACAGCGCGCGGCTCAGCCGGTACAGGGCGTTGGTGCCCTGCCAGGGCACGGACGCATGAGAACTCGTCCCCTTGACATCGATTTCCACCTGGAGGCGACCCTTTTCTCCCACGCCCAGCACGTAGGTCAGCGCGCCCGCCGCCTCGATGGGCGTGCCGCCGCCCTCATTGACGGCAAAGGGCGCCGCCAGCTTTTCCGGATAGTTGTCCGCCAGCCAGCCGAAACCATACCGGCCGCCGTGTTCCTCATCCGCCCCGGCGGCCAGGATTAGCCCGTCCTCAAGCTCGATGCCGTTCCGCTTCAGGATGCGTACCGCCATCAGTTGGGCCGTGAGCAGTCCCTTGCAGTCCGTCGCCCCGCGCCCGAATATGCGGCCGTCCGCGATGGTCGCGCTGAAGGGCGGGAACCGCCACTTCGACTCGTCCTCCACCGGGACCACGTCGGTGTGCGACATGAACATCAGGCCGGCGTTTCCGGACCGACCCTCGATCCGCGCGATCAGGTTCCCGCGGTTGGGCGCCGACTCCAGAATTTCTGACTCTATGCCGTCTTCGGCCAGGAAGTCGCGGGCCAGTTCGCAGACCGGCGTCTCATCCCCGGTGGGCATGAATCCCGTGTTCACCGACGGGATGCGCACCAACGCCTGTTCGAGGGCGACGATGTCGTTTTCGGCTTGGTCAACCTGGCGGAAAAGGTCAGTTAGGTCGGGCATCGCCGGTTCCTCCTCATATGGTGCTGGCGCGTCGCCGTGAGTCTAAGCAGGGGCCCGGCGGGTGTCAATGCGGGTCGATTGCCGCCGCCATTCCCGCGCGGTTTGCATTTATAATAGGGCTATAGTCGCACCCTTTTGGTTTGGCCGATTCGCTGACGCCGCTTATGATCGACCTTAGCCAAGCAACCGGATTTCAGTGGGACGACGGCAACGCCAGGAAAAATCTAGACTCGCACGATGCAAGCCAAGATGAAGCAGAACAGGTTTTCTCGAACCAACCGCTTTTGATTGTGGATGACACTGCACACAGTCAGCAGGAGCGGAGATTCAGCGCTTCCGGGATAACCTCTGCTGGACGCCGACTGCACGTAACCTTTACGATGCGCAACGAGGGATCCCTAATTCGCGTTATATCCGCTCGCGACATGAGCCGCAGGGAGCGAGAACGTTATGGACAAGAAACTTAAACCCATCCAATATTTCAACAGTGAGGCCGAAGAGCGATTGTTCTGGGAAACTCATGACTCCGTGGACTACGTGGACTGGAGCAAGGCCCGCCGCGTCCGATTTCCCAATCTCAAACTGACGTCGCCGGAGAAGTTGGATCAAGCCGCCGAGTCGGAAACTGCCGCCGATTAGGTCAACCGGCCGGCGCGGCAAAGCCGGCGTAATTCCTGGCGGCCCCGCTATGGCATCGGCGGGGTCGTTGACGTTATAGTTGGCCGGCATCCGTCAGCGAGTATCTGTGGCACATTTATGACCACTTCCTCCCAGGTTTATTACCGCAAGTGGCGGCCAGGCACCTTCTCCGACCTGGCCGGGCAGGAACACGTCGGCAACACCCTCCGGCAGGCAGTGATGCAGGGCCGTGTCAGCCACAGCTACCTGTTCTGCGGCACTCGCGGCAGCGGCAAGACCACCACCGCCCGCGTGCTGTCCAAGGCCGTCAACTGCCTGGACCCGCAGGATGGCGACCCGTGCGATCAATGCGCCATCTGCGTGTCCATCAACGAGGGCCGCAACCTGGACATCATCGAGCTGGACGCCGCCAGCAATCGCGGCGTGGAAGAGATCCGCGAGATCCGCGATAAGGTCCACTTCCAGCCGGCCCAGAACCGGCGCAAGGTCTACATCATCGACGAAGCTCACATGCTGACCCGTGAGGCTTCCAACGCTTTCCTCAAGACCCTGGAAGAGCCGCCGGCCCACGTCATATTCATCCTCTGCACCACCGAAGCCGACCGCATCCTGCCCACCATCCTCTCCCGTTGCCAGCGCTACGATTTCCGCCGACTGCCCGGCCAGACCATCTACGACCGCCTCGCTTACATCACCGATCAGGAGGGCGTAGCCATCCAGCCCGACGCCCTGCGCATGGTGGCGCGCAACGCCGGCGGTTCCATGCGCGACGCCCTGAACATGCTGGAGCAGTTGGCGGTTTCAGTCGACCGCGAAATAACCCTCCGCGATGTCGAAGAAGCCCTGGGCCTGGTGCGCAGCGACGCCTACCTGATCCTGGCCCAGAAGATGCTGGCCGGAGACACCTCGGGTTCGCTCGAAACGATTAACGATGTGGTGTGGGAGGGCGGTGAGCCGCGCCAGTTGCACCGGCAGACCCTGGAAATCCTGCGCTCCATACTGCTGCTGTCCTGGGACGCCGGCGACACTCTCGACCTCCCGACGGACATCCTGTCCACCCTCAAGTCCGAGGCGCAGAAACACGACGCTCCAACAATACTGAGAGCGGTCCGAGTCTGGGGCGAGGCCAATCTGCGCTACGATGCGCCGTCAACGCTGCCCCTCGAAATCGCGGCGGCCGAGATCTGCCGGAAGGACGTTGTCGCGGCGACGCCAACGGTGGCTGCATCCGCTCCGTCACCCCCGCCTCCTGCGCCATCTCGCCAGCCGCGACGAGAGGCCCAACCCGCCAGCCCGCCAGCCCGTGAATCTCGACCTGCTCCCGCCCCGGCGGCGCGGCAGTCGCCTCCGGCCAGTCCAGAGGCTCCAGCCCGTTCCAATGCGCCGGCCGCATCCTCCGACAGCTTCCAGGGTCGATGGGAGCAAGCGGTTCGACAGTTGGGCCGCGTCAAGGGCAGCAAGTACAACCTGGGCGCTTTGCTGCGCGATTGCCGGCCCAACAGCGTGCACCTATCAGATGATGATTCGATCCTGGTGCTGCCCTTCTCCAACTCTGCCAATCTGGACCGGATGCAGGAAGAACTCAACGACCCACGGGTTCGTGATACCATTGAGCAGGCTATAGAACAGTGCTTCGGCGAGCGTCATTCGTTCACGGTCACCCTGGCTGGAACCAATGGCGACGGCGACCGACCGGCCCGCAATGCCATGCAGGACAGCCCTCTATACCGCACCGCCATCGGCTTGGGAGCGCGTCCAATCGAGGAAAACTAGCAGGAGGCTCCGTACATATCATGGTGAACCGCAAGATGATGCGCCAGGCCCAGCAACTGCAGAATCGGTTGGCCAAGGCCCAGCAGGAATTGGAAGAGATGACCGTGGAAGGCTCCGCCGGCGGTGGCGTCGTGCGCGTGACCATGACCGGCAAGCAGGAAGTCACCGAGGTGATCATCGAGCCGGAAGCAGCGGAAGACATCGACCTGCTGCAGGACCTCGTTGCCGCGGCCGTGAACGATGCGTCCAACCGTACCCAGGAACTCGCCGCGCAGAAGATGGGAGCGGTGACGGGCGGCATGAATATTCCCGGCCTGTTCTGACCCACCGGGCAACCAGTGCTGACGACCACGAGGGGCGAATGATCATTCGCCCCTGAAATGCATACAGCGTTCTTTCGTCCGAACCATAATGGTCAGCGAGTACAACCCGGGCACGGCGCGATCCCTGAGCCGGCTCATTGATGAGCTCAACCGACTGCCCGGCATCGGCCCCAAAAGCGCCCAGCGCATCGCCGACCACGTCATCCGGCTGCCTGGAGAAGACGCCAGATCCCTGGCCGACGCAATTCTCGAAGCCCGGGACAGCCTCGTGTTCTGCGAGCAGTGCCGCAACCTCACCGATGCCTCCCCCTGCGAAATCTGCTCCAATCCCCAACGCAACCAGGAACAGATCTGCGTGGTGGAAGAGCGGCGCGATCTCGTGGCCCTGGAACGAACCCACGCTTACCGCGGGTTGTACCACGTGCTCCACGGGGTCCTTTCGCCACTCAACGGGGTTGGTCCGGAAGACATCCATCTGCCTCAGCTTTTCGAGCGCCTGCGCGAAACCGACAGCCCATTCCAGGAACTGATAGTCGCTACCAATCCGACCCTGGAAGGGGACGCCACCGCCGATTTCATCAGCCGCCGCCTGGCCGGTACCAGCATCCATATCACGCGCCTTGCCCGTGGTCTCCCCGTCGGAGGCTCGCTGGAGTTCGCCGACGAGACCACGCTGAGCCGCGCGCTGGCCGGCCGCAGCGCGCTGGAATAGCGCCACGATCCGGGACATGACCTCAACCCGGACCTATCGCGCCCTGGGCCTGACCCTGCGCAGGTCACCGATGCGCGAAGCTGACCTGCTGTCGGTGATGTACACCCGCGAGCACGGCAAGCTGGAATTGCTGGCACGCGGGGCCCAACGCCTCACCAGCAAGCTGATGGGCCATCTGGAACCGCTGACCCTGGTTCGCGTGTCCATAGCCCGCGGCCGTTCCATGGACCAGGTCACAGAGGCTGAGGTGGTCGACGCGTTCCCCGCCGTCAAGAGCGGCTACGAGAATTCAGCGCGCGGGCTCTACGTCGCTGAACTCGTCGACGGTTTCAGCGCCCTGTCCGCCGCCAACGCGGAGCTGTTCGACCTGGCCGTGCAGACCCTGGCAGCGCTGGGAACCGCAAGGGACGCCGATCTCGCCCTGCGCTACTTCGATCTGCAACTGCTCCGGCTGTCCGGTTTCATGCCGGAACTCTACATTTGCGTGGAATGCGGGGAGGAACTGGAACCCGAGCGGCACCGTTTCGCGGTCGGAGCCGGCGGGACCCTGTGCCCGGAGTGCGGCCCAACCGACGTGGTCGTGAGGCCATTGTCGTTGTCCGCGCTCAAACTACTGCGGCTGCTCCACCGCACAGAATCGGTCGGAGCGCTACCGGAGTTATCCGTTCCGCCGCCTCTGGAGCGTGAGGTTCGCGAAACTCTGGCTGCGACGTTGCAGTACTGGCTGGACCGCAGGATACGGTCTCAGGAATTTTTAGAAACTGCAAAATTCGTATGAAAGTCGACGCGACGGGTATTGACCTGTCAACCGCCAATGGCGTAAAAGTCCGTCACATACATTCTATGTAAACTGCCCGTCATTGGATCGGGCGCATAAATCGATAGGGACAGAAACTCGTGCGGCGCTTTGGGACACACTTTCCGTGTCATCCACACATTGTTGGGCCCTGCCGCAAATATTGTTCAATGTCCGATATAACGGGCGGCCCGCGCCGGAACGGCGACTCGGGAGTGTTTGGGGAGTGTTTGAATGTTTGACAAAGTATTGGTGGCGAATCGCGGCGAGATTGCCGCTCGAATCATCCGCACGTGCCAGCGCATGGGCATCGCGACCGTGGCCGTTTATTCCGAAGCCGACTCCGGCGCCATGCACACCCGTATGGCCGACCAGTCGGTCTGCATCGGCGGAGCCGCGGCCAGGGATTCCTACCTGAACGTCGACGCGGTGCTGGATGCCTGCCATGCCACCGGCGCCGAGGCAGTCCACCCGGGTTATGGTTTCCTCTCCGAGAACAGCGAACTATCGCGCCGCTGCAAAACCGAAGGCGTGGTGTTCATCGGGCCTGGCGAAGAAGTGCTCAACCAGATGGGCGACAAACTCTCCGCCCGCCGCGTGGCCCGAAAATCCGGTCTGCCGATCATGCCCGGAACCGAGGAACCCGTTGGCGACGACGAGGCCATCGCCAAGGCGTGGGAACTGGGCTTCCCCATGATGGTCAAGGCCACCGCCGGCGGCGGCGGCATCGGCATCCACGTGGTCCATTCGATGGCGGAGTTGGAACCAATCATAGAACGTACCCGCAAGACCGCCCAGGCCGCCTTTGCCGATTCCAGCCTGTTCTACGAACGCTACCTGGAAGGGGCATCCCACATCGAGGTGCAGTTAATCGCCGACCAGTTCGGCAATGTGCTCCATCTGCACGAGCGCGACTGCTCAATCCAGCGTCGCAACCAGAAGCTGATCGAGGAAACGCCGGCGTCAGCCAAGTTGCCTACCGAGGTCAGGGAGCAGATTGGTCGCTTGTCGCGACAGCTGGGCAGGGAAGTCGGTTACACCAACGCCGGCACCGTCGAATTCCTGGTCACTCCGGACGGCCATTTCTACTTTCTGGAGATGAACCCCCGGTTGCAGGTGGAGCACGGAGTAAGCGAACTGCTGACCGGCAGGGACATCGTCGAGCTGCAGCTGCAGTCCGCTGCCGGCCTGCCGTTCGCCCTCAGGCAGAGCGACATCCGGCCCAACGGCCACGCCATTGAGGCCCGCGTGTATCCGGAGGACCCGGACACCTGCCTTCCGAACGTCGGCGTGGTCACCGAGGTTCATCTCCCGCAGGGCGAAAACGTCCGCGTGGATACCGCCCTTTACGTCGGTTACGAGGTTTCGCTACACTACGAACCGTTGCTTGCCAAGGTCATGGCCTGGGGGCAGGATCGAACCGCCGCGATCGCCACGCTGGATTCCGCCCTGGCGGAGTTTCGAGTGGCGGGTGTGTCCACCAACATTCCCCTGCTGCGGGATGTGCTGGCCAGCCCGGAGTTCGTCTCCGCCGCATACAATACCGGCTCCCTGCCAACCATACTCGAACGACGGCTGCAAGATCAGAAGGCAAAATCCAACGGGCGCCGCGACATGACCAACTCCACCCACCCTGCAAAATCTGGCGGTTCGTCGCCGGGTATGGATCCCCGCGCTCTGGCCGCGGCCATCGGCGCCGCCGCCGTCTACGCGGCGCAGGGTCAAGCCGGCGCGTCGGCCGCCGACCCGGGATCGCGCTGGCGCACGCAGGGTCGCCGTGAGCTGTTCCGGTCCCGGCTCGGCAGTGGATCCTGGTAGATAGATTGACCACTATCCGTGTACGCGTAGGTGACCAGTGGTACACCGTCGAGGTGGGTGACCTCTCCCGGTCTCCCGTCGAGGTCACCGTTGACGGCGAGACCTTCGAAGTCGACATCGATGCCGATGCCGCCCCGTCGCCACCACGCCGGGGGCGACCGTCCGGCGGTCTGACCGTTCCGGATGCCCCCACGGCGACGCCCGCCGGATCCGGAGCGCCAGTCGACGACGACATCCTGCGCTCGCCCATGCCCGGGCGGGTGATGTCGGTTATGGTGCGGCCCGGTGACGCGGTGAGCGCCGGTGACGAAGTGTGCGTGGTGGAAGCCATGAAGATGGAACAGAGCATCATGGCCCACCGCGACGGCGTGGTTAAGACCGTGTTCGTTCAACCCCTCGACTCCGTCAACGCCAACGACCCTTTGGTAGAATTGGAATAGCCAAAACTACCCTAGGCTTTCCGCAGATTCAGAACCGCCTGCAAAGCGAAAAGTCCGGGAAGATACTGAACTCGGGCGACCGGACGATCCACTCTAATCGAAACGAATTCCAGCCTGCCCGTTCCTCAAACCTGATCCGGTAAGGTCTTTATGCCGCAGGAAGTCATCTTCATCAAGGGCGCTCGCGAGCACAACCTCAAGAACGTGGACGTGACGATCCCCCGGGACCGGCTCGTCGTCATTACCGGGGTTTCCGGGTCCGGGAAGAGCAGCCTGGCGTTCGACACCATCTACGCCGAGGGTCAGCGCCGTTACGTGGAATCGTTGTCCGCCTACGCCCGCCAGTTCCTGGGGCGCATGGACAAGCCCGATGTCGACTACATCGAGGGCCTGTCCCCGGCCATCTCCATCGACCAGAAGGGCGTCTCCCACAACCCCCGCTCTACTGTTGGCACGGTTACGGAGATCTACGACTACCTGCGGCTCCTGTTTGCCCGCGTCGGCAAGCCGCACTGTCCCAAGTGCGGCAACCCGGTGGCCCGACAGACGGTCCAGCAGATTGTCGATGCGATCCTCGGGTTGCCCGAGTCTTCCCGCATCACGCTGCTGGCGCCGAAAATCCGCCGCAAGAAGGGAGAGCACCGCGAGGTGTTCGAGGCCGCTCGCCGGGGCGGGTTTGTCCGGGTTCGCGTCAACGGCGAGGTGATGCTGGTCGAGGACACCGACACCCTGGCCCTGGACAAGCAGAAGTGGCACTACATCGACATCGTAGTCGACCGCCTCATCATTCGCGGAGACACCGAACCCAGCCGCGTCACCGAATCGGTGGAAACCGCCCTGCGCGAGGGCGAGGGTGTCCTCACGGTGGGACGCGAGGATGAGGAGGACCTGGTTTTCAGCGAGCAGTTCGCCTGTGTCGCCTGCGGCATCAGCCTGCCCGAGATCGAGCCGCGCACCTTCAGCTTCAACAGCCCCCACGGCGCGTGCTCGACCTGCACTGGCTTGGGATACCAGTTGGAGGTCGATCCATCGCTGGTTATCCAGAACCGTTCGCTCTCGTTGCTCGAGGGGGCCATCGTACCGTGGGCCCGCTCCGGCGCGGCCAACGCCTGGTACGCCAGCATGATGGAGGCGGTGGCGCGCGAGTTCGACTTCTCACCCCACGTTCCGGTGCGCGAGTTGACCGAGGAGCAGCTCAACATCGTGCTCTACGGCGCCGGCAAGCAGCAGGTGAAGGTGCGTCACCGCACGGGCCGCGGTCGTACCTACTCCTGGAACACCGCCTACGAAGGCGTCATCCCCAACCTGCAACGGCGCTACCGCGACACCGAGTCGGACCACACCCGCGGCGAAATCGAACGCTATATGGCCCAGCGGGCCTGTCGTTCCTGCAGCGGCGCGCGCCTGCGACCCGAGGCCTTGGGCGTGCTGATTTGCGGTCGAAACATCATCGAGGTCACCAGTCTCACCATCGGGGAAGGCCTGAATTGGGTTCGCAGCATCAAACCGGTCGCCGACTCACCGGATCAGTTCCCCAGCAACGGCAGCAACGGGCATCACGTACCGGACCCGTTGGCCGATCAGGAATCCCAACCCTCCGCCAACGGAACCAATGGAAAGGGTCGTCGCACCCGCCGCAACGGGCGCCGTTCTCCTGCTGCTGGCATGCCACCCAACCTGACCCCGCGCGAAATGGTCATCGCCGATCAGATCCTCAAGGAAATCGAAGGCCGCCTGCATTTCCTCGATGGCATCGGGCTCGATTACGTGACCATGAGCCGCACCGCCCGCACGCTGTCCGGCGGAGAAGCCCAGCGTGTCCGCCTCGCCACCCAGATCGGTAGTGGCCTCACCGGGGTGCTGTACGTATGCGACGAACCCACGGTCGGACTGCATCCGCACGACGACCATCGGCTCATTGGGACCTTGACCCGGCTGCGTGATATGGGCAACACGGTCATCGTGGTCGAGCACGACGATGCCATGATGCGCGCCGCCGACCACATCGTTGACCTCGGGCCCGGAGCAGGTGAGCACGGCGGCAACATCGTAGCCACGGGCAACGTGGCCGAGGTCATGGCCAATGAAGCGTCGCTCACCGGCGCGTATCTCAGCGGCCGCAAGCGTATTCCCGTGCCTGAAGAGAGGCGTGAGGGCAACGGCAAGTTCATCGCCGTCGTGGGGGCGCGAGAGAACAACCTCCAGGGTATCGACGTTGAGTTCCCCCTGGGCCTGTTGGGGTGCGTCACCGGCGTGTCCGGCAGCGGCAAGAGCACCCTGGTGTACGACATCCTCTACAAGCGGTTGGCGCAGGTCGTGGCCCAGGGTCGAGACCGCCCCGGCGACCACGACGAGGTCACCGGTATCGAGCACATCGACAAGGTGGTGAACATCGACCAGTCCCCCATCGGTCGAACCCCACGCAGCAATCCGGCAACCTACACCGGCGCGTTCACTCCCATCCGGGAACTGTTTGCCTCGCTGCCCGAGGCTCGCATCCGGGGTTACAAACCAGGTCGGTTCTCCTTCAACGTGAAGGGCGGCCGCTGCGAATCGTGCCAGGGCGAAGGCTACATCCAAATCGAGATGCAGTTCCTGCCCGACGTCACCGTGCCTTGCGAAATCTGCCAGGGTCGCCGTTACAACCGGGAAGCGCTTGAGGTGACGCTGCGTGATCAGTCGATCGCTGATGTGCTGGCGATGACCGTCGAAACGGCCCTGGACTTCTTCTGGAACTACAACCGCATTCGCAGCAAGTTAGAAACGCTGCGCGACGTGGGGCTGGGCTACATTCGTCTCGGGCAGCCGGCCACGACGCTTTCCGGAGGGGAAGCACAACGGGTCAAGCTGGCGACGGAGCTATCCCGCCGCGCCACCGGCCGCACCCTGTATCTCCTGGACGAACCCACCACCGGCCTTTCATTCGAGGACTGCGCCGCTCTCCTGCGCGTCCTGCACCGTCTGGTGAACCAGGGCAACTCGGTGCTCCTCATCGAGCACAACCTGGACCTCATCAAGAATGCCGACTGGATAATCGACCTGGGGCCCGGAGCGGGTCATCAGGGCGGCAACCTGCTGGCCTGTGGCACCCCGGAGGCGCTCGCGCAGGCCGAGCAAAGCCACACCGGCCGCTACTTGCGGGACGCCCTGGGCGTAGAAGCGCAAGTCGGCATAGCAGATTAGCGCCGGCTCCGTGGCCGGTCGCGCCTCGGGCCGACCGGCTGGGCCCACGGTTGTTCAGGGCACTTTGCAGCAGGTAAGACGTACCTGAAGCGTCTCGCTTTTTCGCGAGAAATGGGTAGCCTTGCTCTCTTTATCGGAGCATAGGATAATGCCCAGAATAACAATCATTGAGCAATGGAATATGATGATTTTGCATGCTGAGTATTGACATTATTGAACCGGGGAAGTACCCTTCCCGGCAAATTAGGTCTGTCCACGCAATCCAACTAAGAAGGAGGAGGATATGCTTTCGATAGGTCACGAGGTTCGCCGACCCGGTAAGTATCTGGGCGACGCCCCTGTAACAATCCCGGTGCCCGAGGAGCTGGAAACCACTCCCGGCATCCCCATGGAACAGCGCGAAGTTGACTGGTACTCCCGGGAATACCCCATCGAGACCATGAACATCACCGAGCGCGCCTCCCGCGACTGGGCCAACACCCTGCGCGACCAGCACGCCGAGATGCGTGAGATCCGCAAGGAACACGACAAGCTCAATCGCAACCTCGTCATGGCCGCCCGCCTGACCGGCGAGTTGGAGCCCACGTCCGACGCCAGCGGCGAGGACGTCTCCGAAGCCATCAAGCAGAAGGCCCGCGAGCTCGGTTTCGTCGAAGTCGGCATCACCGCCTTTGACATCCGCTACGTGTACCAGAGCAAGAAGGCTTGGGTCCAGTTCCCGCACGTCATCTGCCTGGCCTACGAGCAGGACTTCGAGCCCACCCAGACCATCCCCAGCATCGACGCCGAGATCGTGCACTCCAGCACCTATCGGACCGAAGGCGCTGCCGGTCTCGAACTGGGCAACTTCATCCGCGGCCTCGGCTATCGCGCCCAGGTTCACAGCCCCAATGACAACACCGGTCCCTATATCCCGATGTTCGTCGCGGCCGGCCTCGGCCAGTTGGGCGCCTGCGGCTACCTGCTGACCCCCCACGTCGGCTCCCGCTGCCGCATCATGATGATCACCACCGACGCCAGCGTCACCTATGACGCGCCCGTCGACTACGGCATCCACGCCTTCTGCCAGGTGTGTCAGGTCTGCGTGAACCGCTGCCCCGGCCGCGCGCTCATGCGTGACAAGATCTGGTGGCGCGGAATCGAGAAGAACAAGCTCTACTTCAAGCGCTGCCGCCCGGTCATGGCTCGCTACCTCGGCTGTGGCGTGTGCATGAAGGTCTGCCCGATCCAGAAGTACGGCATGAAGGCCACCATGGAGCACTACGCTGCCACCGGTCAGGTCCTCGGCAAGGGCACCCACGACCTCGAAGGTTACAACATCGAGGGCAAGGGCTACTTCGGCCCCGGCGAACTTCCGGTCTTCGAGCCCGGCTTCTTCGACATGCCTCACGGCGACACCGGCGAATGGGCCTTCGACGCCCTGAAGGACGCCGCCCGTGCCAACGGCAACGAAGTCACCGACGAGATGCTGTCCGAGTTCAAGGCCCAGGTCGTCCGCGGCTTGAACCAGAGCACCGACAACGTCGACATGATGTACGAGGAGGAAGACTACATCTAAATCGATGTAGCCTGCCAAATCGGTCGGTTCTTCGGAACGGTCTAACCAGGGGGAGGGCAATTGCCCTCCCCCTATTTCGTTTTCAACGTTGCCCCGGAATCCGACTCGCACCAGGCATGATGCTGGACGGGGGAAATACCATGACAACCATTTTCAAGCTGCCCACAATAATCTTTCTATCGGCCGCAATCCTCGCACTCGCGGCTTGCGGTCCCACAACGCCGGCAGACACCACCCCGGCGAGAACGCCCATTGAGGGCGCGCCCGTCGCCGGTATCGAGATCATCAACACCAGCGTCTCCAGCCAGGCCGGAGGACGCCTGGACCAGATGCGGCAGCGCGGGCACCTCATCTGCGGGACCACCAAGGCCGTGGCCGGCTACGGATTCTTGAACGCGGACGGGGAGAACGACGGCTTCGAGATCGACCTGTGCCGGGCCGTTGCGGTGGCCGTATTCGGAGACCCCAAGGCGGTTGAGTTCAGGATCATCGGGTCGGCCGCGGAGCGAGGGCCTTCCCTGGCCTCTGGCGAGATCGACATCCTGGCCTGGGTGAACACGTGGACCACCAGCCGGGACGCCACCTGGGGAGGAAACTTCGTCCATACCACCCTGTACGACGGCCAGGGATTCGCCGTGCCGGCGGAACTGGGCATCACCAGCGCCTACCAGTTGAAACGCGCTTCCGTATGCGTGGCGCAGGGGACCACGACGGAACTGAATCTCGAGGACTTCAACCGCGAGAATCAACTCGATATCAACGTCGTCACCTTCGAGACGATCGAGGCGTCAATCACTGCCTACGTTGCCGGACAGTGCGACGCGTATACCACTGACCGCACCTTCCTGAAGGGCGAGATCATCGCGGCCGGAGGAGCCGAGGACGAGCACATCATCCTGCCCGAAACCATCTCCGAAGAGCCCATCAGCCTGGCGGTGCCCCATGGCGACGAGCAGTGGTTCGACATCGTCAAATCGGTGGTCGGCATCTTGATTTACGCTGAGGCCTACGACGTCAACTCAGGAAACGTGCCCGTCGCAAGCACGGGCGCCACCAAGGTTGACCGGCTGCTCGGGTTCGAGGGTTCCTGGGGACAGGACAGCATAGGCCTGAGCCCGACGGTGGCCCAGGACGTGGTGCGCGAACTGGGGAACTACGGCGAGATCTACGAACGGCATTTCGGATCCGGCGGGTTGGGCGTGCCGCGCCCGTCCGGCAGCCGCAACGCGCTCTGGGCGGACGCTCCCTGCCAGAACTGCCCCAAGGGCGGCCAGATTTACGCCCCGCCGTTCCGGTAGGCGATCAGCAGGTCCCTGGCCGCCAGCGTAATTCGCCTCAACACCCGGAGACCAGGAGACCGGCGCGGGCTGCGCGATAAGTTCGAGGGGCGACCAAATGGCCGCCCCTCTTCGTTCGTCAAAGGGTTCCGATGGCTACAGTTGGAGCGTACGGGGATCGATCTCCCGGCGCGCCGGAGCCGCGGCGCTGGCAGTCTGCTCTTCGCGGAGGTTGGTGATCAGGTCATCCAGCGCGGCCTGGTACTCGGCGGAGTTATCGGACTGGCCGGTCAGGTCGAAGAAGCGAAGTTCCTCGGTCATGAGGCGGGCGGCGCGGTTGCGGCCACCGCTCATGACGCCATCTGCGTCCACCAGGAACATGGTCCAGCTATCCGTGGTTCGCTGCGCTTCGTGGGCCGCGGTGATATCGTTGCGGACGGTCTCGCTATCGAGGCCGCCGGCGGTGCACACCACGATGAGGCGGTCGTAGTGGCGGACCCAGCGCTCGATCTCCTCTTCGCCGGAGGTGGCGCGGCGGTCGACCAGGGGGTTGCCCCTGAAACCCTCGGCGAACACCCAACTGCGCACTCCCTGGGCCCGCAGGTTGGCTTCCAGCACGCGGGCGAAGGGAATGTCGGCCTCGGCGCAGGATATGTGGACTTCAAGGGTGGTTACCGGAGCATCGGCAACACTGTCCTGGAGCCCGACAACCGCGACCGGCACCCCGGAACCCAGGATGAATGACTCTGGAAGCGCACCGCGGGACCGGAGCAGAGTATCGAGGCCGATGGTACTGGGAGCGTCGTGGCGAACCTCGTCCAGCCCGACAGCCGCGTCGAGGGCGCAGTTCTGGAACACAGTGTAGCCGATGATGCAATTGCGGAAATCGGCCTCGCCGGTGACGACGTCGTTGAGAATGGCTTCGTAGAAGTCGGCCCCGTTGAGAGTGCAGGACGACAGGTTGGTGCGTGACAGGTTCGTGCCGTTGAAGCTGGCGCCGGTGAGGTCGGCGCCAGTGAGGTTGGCGCGGTCCAGGTTGGCGCGGTCCAGGTTGACGTTGGTGAGGTCCGCGCCGGAAAGGTTGGCCTCGGAAAGGGTGGCGCGGTCGAAGTTCGCGCCGGAGAGATTCGCGTTGCGCATGTCGGCGCCCCGCAGATTGGCGCCGGGCGCGATGGCACGGCTGAGATTGGTTTCGCGGAGGTCTGCGCGGTAAAAGTGCGCGTCGTTGAGGTAACTGTTGGACAGGTCAGCGCGGCGGATCATCGCGCCCATAAAGTCGCCGTTGCGCATGTCGGCGCCCCGCAGGTTGACCATGGGGATGCGAGCATGGCTCATGTAGCAGGCGTTGAGGTCGATGGGTTGGTTGGAGTGCTCCTCGCGCCAGGCGGCGACGGCGTCGCGCCCTTGCTTGACGATTTGCACCAGTGCGATATCGGCCATTTTTACACGTCTCCGTGAGGGATTCAGCCGCGATTTTAGCATACAATCGCACCCAATAAGGCCTCGGATCGAGGCCGCACGAGCAACACCGGAGAATGAAAATGCGGGCTTTCTATATGCTGGCGATGGCGGCTACGGCAATAATTCTGGCCGCTGGGTGCGCTCCCAATGACCAGGTAGCGCCCGCCAACGCCGACGAAACGGCGCACATGATCGCCGAGGCTAAATTGACCGCCCACTACATCGCAGCCGCACTGGAGGCGGGAAAGTCGCCGGAGGAAATCAACGCGACGCTGACGGAGATCGCCAACTCAAGCGTCATCGCCGAGTTCTGGGTCAGCGACGAGACCGGTCGGGTCGAGTTCACGACCCGGCCCGGGCTGGACTTCACATTCCCCACCGACCCCAACCCGGGCACGCAGGCGGCCCCATTCGCGGACCTGCTTCTGGGCAACGAGCAGGTGGTTTCCCAGGGCGTGCAGCCCCGCGAGGCCGACGGCAAGCCGTTCCGGTACGTGGGTGTGGCCGGTGTCGACCAGCCCAGGATCGTCCAGGTGGGCATCGCCGGGCCCGCACAGTAGTCAGGGGTGTCACACCTGAGCGACATGGGCATGCAGACGACCCTGAAAGGTGTCCCAACGCTGACGGGCCAACTGTGGGATCGAGCGGCGGCCGGGGCGCAATCCCGGCCGCGATGAGCACGCCCGCATACATCGCTATGACCGTCCAATGGTGCGGCACAAGCCTGTAGATATGACAGTTTGTTACGTGCGATTCACTTGGGTGTAGCAATTCGAACCGAAAATAGTTTGCGAGGAACCGTGTTGACATTTATAATGCCGCCGATGTGATGCCTTATTGAATCACATCGTCTAACTGGAATGACATGCTGCTGACCATCGACATCGGCAACACGGCCGTGACCATTGGGGTGTTCCGCGAAGGGGGCGCCACCGAGGGGACCGGTAACGGGGCCAATCCGGTGGAGCGGCTGGTCACCACCCTGCGCGTGGCCACCGATTCCCGTCGCCTCGCGGACGAGTATGGGATCCTGCTCAAGAATCTGCTCGAGTTCCGGGGAATCACGACTACAGACATCACCGCAGCGTGCATCTGCTCGGTGGTCCCGCCCCTCACCGGTATGTTCGAGGATCTGTGTCGACGGTTCTTCGGGGTGACACCACTGCAGGTCACGTCGCAGATCGACCTGGGGATGCCGGTCCGCTATGACAACCCGCGTGACGTGGGCGCCGACCGGGTCGTTGACGCGGTGGCGGCGGTTGAACTCTACGGCGCTCCCATGATCGTGGTCGACCTGGGAACGGCCACGGTGTTTGATGCGGTGTCCCGGGACCGGGAATACCTGGGCGGAGCCATCGCACCGGGGATCAACCTTTCGGCCGACGCGCTGTACTACAACACCTCCCAGTTGCGACGGGTCGAACTGGTGGCGCCGGCCGAGGCCGTGGGGCGCAATACGACGACTTCGTTGCAGTCGGGAATCGTGCTGGGTTATGCCGGGCTGGTCACTGCAATGGTCGAGCGGTTCAAGGCCGAAATCGGCGAAGACGCCAAGGTCGTGGGCACAGGCGGACTGGTGACCGTGATCGCCGACCACACGCCGGTGTTCGACGACATCAACCAGGAACTGACGCTGGTCGGGCTCGACATCATCTTCCGGAAGAACGCGGCGGGTCTCCCCGGGAACGGGGCGCCGGACGGGCTGAGCAGGGTGGGCTGATATGGACTCCGCGCTGGCCGGCAAGAACATCGTGCTGGGGGTAACGGGCAGCATCGCCTGCTACAAGGCACTGGACCTGGCCAGCAAGCTGGTCCAGGCCGGAGCGAACGTTGAAACGATCCTCAGCTACGGCGCGACGCAGTTCGTAACCCCGCTGGCGTTCCGAAGCCTGACCCACCGGGCAGTGGTCACCGATACCTTCGACGCCGAATCCGAGCATAGCGTAGAGCATGTAGCGCTGGCACGGTGGGCCGACATCGTGGTCGTCGCGCCGGCCACGGTGCACTCCATCGCCAAGCTGGCCGCCGGCCTGGCGGACGACCCTCTCACCACCACGGTGATCGCCACGGAGGCGCCGCTGCTGGTGGCGCCGGCTATGGATGCCAACATGTTCGACCACCCGGCGACACAGGAGAACATCACGCGCCTCCGCGGTCGTGGCGTGTTCTTGGCCGGACCGGCCCCGGGTCGGCTGGCATCCGGATTGATGGGCATGGGACGCCTGGTGGAGCCGGCGGAATTGCTGGGCCACATCGCGGCCGCGCTGGGAAAGGACGGGGACTTTGCGGGACGGAAGGTGGTGGTCAGCGCGGGAGGCACTCAGGAAGCCCTCGATCCGGTGCGGGTGATCACGAACCACTCCTCCGGCCGTATGGGCTACGCGGTGGCTGAGGCGGCACGGGACCGGGGAGCGGAGGTGGTGCTGGTGACCGCCCCTACGGCGTTGCCAGATCCGGCGCTGGTGCGGACAGTGCAGGTCAAGTCGGCGCAGGACATGTGCGATGCCGTGCTCGGAGAGACCGAAACGGCGGACGCGCTGGTCATGGCGGCGGCGGTCGCGGATTACCGGCCAGCAGTCATGGCAGAGCAGAAAATCAAGAAGACCGCCGCGGACGAGATGTCCATAGACCTGGAAAAGACAACGGACATCCTGGCGACGGCCAGAGGGAATTTCGTGCGGGTCGGGTTCTCAGCCGAGAGCGAGAACCTGGAGGCGAACGCCGCGGATAAGGTGCGGCGCAAAGAGTTGGACCTCATAGTGGCCAACGATATTACGGAAGAAGGCAGCGGGTTTGGCGTGGACACGAACCGGGTGGTGCTGATTGACCGCGAGATGGAGGTCGAAAGGCTGCCATTGCTCACCAAGTACGAGGTGGGCCACAGGATACTGGACCGCGTAGTGACGCTGCTAAGACCGTGAAATTTAACTACACCCTCGACAATCTCCGCGGCGACATCTTCGGCGGCCTCACCTGCTCGGTGGTGGGTCTGCCAGTCGCGCTGGCGTTCGGCGTAGCGTCTGGGCTCGGCCCAACGGCCGGCATGTACGGCGCCATCGCCGTCGGCTTCTTCGCCGCGGTTTTCGGCGGCACACGCTCGCAGATTTCGGGCCCTACCGGTCCGATGTCCATCGCCATGGCGGTGATCGTAACCAGCCACGCCAACAGCCTGGCGGAAGCGTTCACGATAGTGATGCTGGCCGGGTTCATCCAGGCGGCTCTGGGACTGGCGCGCATCGGTCGCTTCGTGGCGTACACGCCCTACTCGGTGATTTCTGGGTTCATGACCGGTATTGGCGTGATCATCATGATCGTGCAGATTGCGCCGTTCCTGGGTTCGCCGGTGGCGGTCGGCGGCGTCATCGGGGCGGTCAACGCGCTGGAAGAAGTGTTTACGAGCGTCAACTTCCATGCCCTGGCGGTGGCCGCCGTTACCCTGGTGGTCGGTATCCTGTGGCCTCGGCCGTTCCGGCGGGTGCTGCCGGCTCCCCTGGCGGCCATGGCCGTGGGTTGCGCCCTCGGCATCCTGTGGCTGAATGACCTTCCGGTCATCGGCAACGTGCCGACGGGGTTGCCCGACCTGCAGTTCCCGGTGTTCTCGGTGGGATTCATCCTGGGCGCGCTGGAGCCCGCTCTGGTGCTGGCGCTCTTGGGCTCCATCGACAGCCTGCTGACCTCGCTGATCGCGGACTCGCTGACCCGAACGCGGCACAATCCCAACCGGGAGTTGATCGGCCAGGGCATCGGCAACATGATCGCAGGGATGATCGGCGGACTGCCCGGGGCGGGCGCGACGCTGGGCACCGTGGTCAACATCCGGTCCGGCGGGAACACGCAACTCTCTGGAGCGATTCGAGCGGCAGTCCTCTTGGCTCTGGTGCTTGGCCTGGGCCGGTACGTTGAAGCGATACCCCACGCCGTTCTGGCCGGGATCCTCGTGAAGGTGGGCTGGGACATCATGGACTGGCGGTTCGTGACACGGATCCACCAGATGCCACGCGAACACCTTGTGGTCATGCTGATGACCTTCGTGCTGACCGTGTTCCTGGACCTGGTGACCGCCATCGCCATCGGATTGATCGCGGCGGGCATGGCCAGCGCCCGCCTCCTGGAGCGGCAGGAACTGGACAGCGTGGTGTCGGTCCCGTTGCTGGACGCAACGTTCCTCTCTCCGGAGTTGGACGCCGACGACGAGGACCCGTTCTCCGCCCGGGTTGGTCTGGTCTCAATGCGCGGCCGTTTCTCGGTGGCCTCGTCCAGCAACCTGGTGAGCACCATCGGCCAGGACATCCAGGAGCACGAGGTGGTGATTTTCGACTTCACCGAGACCGCGTACATGGACGACAGCGCAGCCATGGTGGTCGAGCAGATGATTGATGTCGCCTTGGATGAGGACACGGAACCGATCGTGATGGGGCTTTCCGGGCCCGTGGAGCGGAACCTGCGGGCGTTGAATACCCTGCACCGGGTGCCCGCCGACCGGTTTGTCAACAACCGGGATGAAGCGCGCGCAATCGCGGAGAATATACTGTCCGGGTAACACCGAATATCGGGTCGGCTGGCCTCGCCGAGCAGTACATGGAGGGCGACAATGCGTATCGGAGTATTTGTTGGGGCGTCGACCGCCGACCTGATGAGCCTGGACGAACTGATCGGGCGGATCAAGCAGGCTGAAGAGGACGGGTTCGACAGCTTCTGGGTACCCCACATCTCTGCGCGGGGCTACGACGCGCTGACTGTGCTCGCGCTGGCCGGCACGCAGACCAGTCGGATTGAGCTGGGCGTCGGCGTGGTGCCCACGTATCCGAGGCATCCCGTCGCCATGGCCCAACAGGCCTTGACCACCGCGGCAGCTACCAACGAGAGGTTCCTGCTGGGGCTCGGGCCGTCCCATCGCCCAGGCATCGAGGGCAGCTTCGGCCTTTCATACGACCGACCGGCTCTGCACGTGCGCGAGTACCTGTCGGTGCTGCGTCCGCTGATGGAAGAAGGCCGGGTCCAGTTTTCCGGCGAATTCTACAACGTGAACGCGGAACTGGATGTGCTCAACCGACCCAAGTGTCCAGTGCTGATCTCGGCGCTGGCGCCGAGGATGCTGAGACTGGCCGGGGAACGCGCGGACGGGACCATCACCTGGATGGCGGGACCGCGAACGATACGCGAGCACATCACCCCGCGCATCAGCCAATCAGCCGACGCCAACGGGAGGGAGACTCCCCGGGTGTGCGTGGGGCTCCCAACGACCGTATGCGACGATGAAGCGGTGGGCCGGCGACAGGCGGCCCAGGCCTACGAACGGTACGGACAGCTGGTGAACTACCGCCGGGTGCTGGACATCGAGGGCGTCGAAGGCCCGTCGGAGGTTGCGGTGATCGGCAACGAAGATTCGTTGCGCCGTCAACTGGAGGCCTTTGCCGCCGGTGGAGCGACGGATTTCATGGCCAACATCTTCGCCGGCGAAGGCGACAATGAATCCGGCCCACGCACCTACGCGGCGCTGAAAGCGCTGGTCGGAACAGTCTAACCTGCTCCTGACCCTTAACCGGTCCCGGCGGCGGCCTCCGGGATTTCAACGGTTCCCAGCGGGGTCACCGTGGAACGGCGGCCGGAGGGGTTGGTCCCGATCAACTGCGTGATGTCCTCTTGGGAGTAGGTCTGGTCGGACCACTCGACCTTGATGGTGTGGCGATCATTCGGATTCCTGTCGCGGAATTCGTAGCCGCCGGCCACCCTCCCGATCGACCATTTCCGGTCGCTCCGGGTCACCCTCGCAGCGGCGCCGGTAACTACCAGCGAGCCGATGGGCGTGCCGAACAAGAGGCGCCTGAACTGGCCGGCCACCTGTGTACTCTGATCGAATTGCTTGACTGCCGATACGACCTCGTCTTCGGACATTCCGGTCATGTCTGTAGTTACGCCGAAATCGATCCCCGCGATGCCCTGGCGCAAGAAGCCCCAGTGGCGCATCGGGTCGGCCGCCCATACGAGCGTAATTTGTGATTCGTGGTCGGACATAATTCGTACCCCTGTTGCGGGTTCAGCGCCTGATCGGTCCATGCCGCTATTTGTTCATGCACACGTTGCGCTTGTACACGCAACGTCGTTTTCAGTACGTTATTTTCGGTTAATGACCATCCGAGGAAAACCAATGCCCTGAATACGCGCTACCGTTGCTCATCGGTTTTCCTCCCAGTTGAGTACATAGTCCCGCTGCTCTTGAGTTTCGGGGGATTTCCTGTACCTGGATTTGGGGCATTGCTTCCAGAGCTCTTCAAGGCGTCCCAAGCTCACCTGGCCGGGGTACCCATGACGGGCCAACCAGCAGCCGACGATGGTGCCGGTTCGGCCGATGCCTCCCCAGCAATGAAGGTACACGGTTCGGCCTTCAGAGATGTGGTGGTCGATAGCGTCCAGGATTTCGGTGGTCAGCGATGGAGACCGTGGTACGGACGCGTCCACCACCGCAAATCGTTGGTGGGACGCCCCGCCCAGCCACTGGGAGTATGGATACAGTTCGCCGGCTTCGGTCAGATCGATGAACGCGGATACACCGGCGTCCGTTAGACGCGCGATCTTCTCCCGCGACGAAGCGTCATCCACGTTCCTGGGATATTCGCCGGCCAGCAGTTTGCCGGGAACCACCCAGTAACAATTGTCGATCGGTCGAGGTGTCATCATCAAATATCCCAGTTCATTTGGTCAGTCATGTTGAAGCGTCAACAGCCTGCTGGATACGCAGCTTACGGCTGCGCCGCGTGAAGCAAAGGCAGGGGCGAATGATGATTCGCCCCTTATCCTCCAAGCGTCCGTCGACAACCGCTTAACTGACGGCTTCCTTGAAGCGGCGGATGGCTTCAATGTGTTGGTCGGGGCCCTTGAGGCCGGCGCGCATGGTGTTTACGGAAAAGTGGGACGCGCCAGCGTCGCTCCAGTCGGCAGCCAGCTTGTTCCAGTCGTCGGGGTTGTTGCTGTCGGCCAGCGAGGCGCGGCCCTCGACGCCGATGGTGGCCGGGTCTCGGCCATAGCCGCGCGCCAGCTCGCGCATCTCCTCCAGGCGTTCCCGGCCCGCGCCGTCAGGCTGGAACTGCGGGAACCAGCCGTCCCCGGTTCGCGCGATGCGCCGCACCACTTGGGGAGCACCGCCGCCGAACCAGACGGGAATGGGGCGCTGCACGGGCAGGGGGTTGATGCCGGCATGGGTGATCTTGTGGTAGCGGCCCTCGTAGTTCACGACCTCCTGGGTCCAGAGCATGCGCATGACTTCAACCTGCTCGGCGGAGCGGCGGCCGCGGTTCTCCCAGTTTTCGCCCAGCGCCTCGAATTCAACCTCGTTCCAGCCCACTCCGATGCCGAGGCGCAGGCGACCGTTGGTAAGTACGTCGACCTCGGCGGTCTGCTTGGCGACCAGGGCAGTTTGCCGCTGCGGCAAGATGATGATGCCAGTGCAGAACTCGATCTTCTCCGTGAGAGCGGCCAGGTAGCCGAACATCACGAAAGGCTCATGGAACATGTCGTCCTTGTTGTAGGGACGGTTCCACTCAGCGCGCTGGGTGTGGTCAGCGCCGAGAACGTGATCGAAGACCAGCAGGTGCTCATACCCCAGGGCCTCGGCGGCCTGGGCAAAATCCTTGACGGCGATGGGGTCGGCGCCGATTTCAGTCTGGGGGAAGATGGCTCCGAGTTGCATGGTGGTTGCTCCTTGGTCAGGCTGTACGCGCGAAGATAGGGTTATTGTATAGGTCGGGTGGGCTCGACGCTATCGCGGGCACGGATATGGAAACGAGGGCGGTCCCGGTGGGGAACCTGCCCTCGTTGTCGCATGATAAAGGGTTGCCTGGCTGTTTCTGCAGTGACTGCCTGATGGCAACCGTTATACCTGGCGCTGCTTTGGGTCGAGGCGGTCGCGCAGCCAGTCACCCAGGAGGTTCATGCTCAGCACGACCAGCATGATGGCGAGGCCGGGGAACAGCGAGACCCACCAACCCTGGGCCGATGCGATGAGCACCCGGCCGTCGGCGACCATGAGACCCCAGGCCGGCTGTGGCGGCGGGATCCCGGCGCCGAGGAAGCTCAACGTGGCTTCCAGGATGATGACGAACCCGACATTCAGCGTCGCCAGCACGATGATGCTGTTGAACACGTTCGGAAAGACGTGACGGATCATGATACGGCGGTGGGACGCGCCCGACACGCGAGACCGGGCGATGAAGTCCTGAACGCGAACCGCCAGGGTCTCACCGCGTACGAGGCGGGCATAGCGGGACCACATCAGCAGCACGAGCACGGTGATCACCGTTGCCATGCTGGGCTTGGTCGCTGCAACGATCACGAGAGCCAGCAGGATGATGGGGATGGACAATGATATGTCCACCAGGCGCATCACCACGGCATCCAGCCACCCGCCCCAGTATCCGGCGGCTATACCCAGCGAGGTGCCGACGACACCGGCGATGCAGATGGCAATTCCGGCGATGACGACAGACACTCGGGCCCCGTGCATGATTCGAGACAGGATGTCGCGGCCCACGCGGTCGGTGCCCAGCAGATGCTCTGTGGAGCCGCCTTCCATCCAGGCCGGCGGCTGCAACTTTGAGGACAGGCTGCCCAGTTTCGCATCATGGGGTGCGATCCAGTCGGCGCCGATGGCCGGGATGACCATGACGATCAGGAGCAGGGCAATGGGAAACAGGGGATAACGCCGGGCTTCACGCCAGAACCGGCCCAGGAGACCGGGCTGAGTGACGGAGCCTTCGGCGAGCGCGTCGGCGACCGCCGGACTGGCGACAGGGGTTTCGGCAGCCATACGGAATTTCTCCTAGCTGAATCGGATCCTGGGGTCAACGTAGGCGTAGGCGATGTCCACCAGCAGGTTCGCGACGATGTAGACCATGCAGAAGGTAATCACCACGGCCTGCACCACCGGGAAGTCCTTGGTCACGGCGGCGTCAACGGCCAGTCGGCCCACTCCGGGCCAGGCGAAGACGAACTCGATGGACACGGAGCCGACCATCAGGGATCCAATGATCAGCGCGAAGTAGGTGAACGGAGCAATCGCCGCGTTCCGCAGGCAGTGTTTCCAGATCACCTTCCACTCGACCACGCCCTTGATGCGGGCCAGCTTGACGTATTCGGTATCCAGCACGTCGAGCATCGACGAGCGCACCAGGCGCATCAGTGCGGCGACCTGGAACCAGCCGATTGCTACGGCGGGCAGGATGTAGGACAGAACTCCCTGCTCCTTGCCGGACACCGGGAACCAGCCCAATTGGGCAGCAAACAACCACATCAGCATCAGGCCCAGCCAGAACGCCGGCAGGGATTGGCCAAACAGGGCAATTACCTTGCCCACGTAGTCAAATGGTGTGTCCTTCTTGACGGCCGACAACACCCCAATCGGAACGGCGATCACAATAGCCACGACGATGGCAACGCCGGCCAATGCCGCAGTGTTGGGGAGTCGCTCCAGGACGAGGCTCATAGCGGTGCGGCCACGCACTCTCAGCGAGTCGCCAAAATCGCCCACGAGGGCATTGCCCAGGAAGGTGAAGTACTGGATATGTACCGGCTTGTCGAGACCCCAGGCGGCTCGCAGCCGTTCCGCGTCCTCGTTGGTCGCTTCAAGTGGAAGCAGCACGTCCAGCGGATCGCCGGACAGCCGGGCCAGTGAGAACACGATGACGGTCAGCACCAGCAGGGTGAGAACCGACTGGCCAATACGGAAAAGTATGTAACGCTGCACGGTCGAATACCTTGTTACAGAGCGTAGGGGCTACCCGCGAGCAGCCCCTACGGATTGTACCAGCAGTTGCTGATGGGCCTAGTTGGAGGCCGGAGTGATGTACTCAGTGTGGGTGAAGCTGGCGTTGATGTTGCCGGGCCAGGCCATCTCGCCGATTTCGGCGGGGTTGACCACGATCTGCGCCGGCAGCCACACGATGGGCACTTCGGAGTAGAGGTCGAACTTGAGGTCGCCGAGGTCGCGCAGGGCTTGGGCCTTGACCTCAGGATCAACGCTCTGGGTAGCCGTGTCATACAGCACGTCGGTCATGGGATCCACGGAGGTGCGCCAGAAGCCGGCGTCGCCGCTGCGGTTGTAGAACCGGAGGGTGATGTCAGCGGGGCGGTAGGTGCCGCGGGTGGCGGCCAGGGTGCCGTGGGTCTTGCCGGGGCGGTAGTACTTGGCGCGGTAGTCGGACCACTTGATGGCCTCGGTTTCCACGTCGATGCCGATCTGGGTGAGGTAGGTGAAGGCAGCCTCGCCCATGGGGATCATTTCCGGAACACCGGGAAGCTCGGTGAGGAGCAGGTTGAGCTTGTAGCCCTTATGGCCGGATTCTTCCAGGAGCTGGGCGGCCAGTTCGGGATCAAAGCCGTACTTGTCGTCAAACTCTTCGGTCCAGCGGGGGTTGTATCCCGGGAGAGCGGGGTGGTAGCCCCACACGGTGTGCTGGCGTCCAATGCCGCCGAACAGCTGGGTGTTGATTTCCTCGCGGTTAATGGAGCGGTTGATTGCCTCTCGGACCTTGGGGTCCAGGTGCGGCTCACCGGGCTGATAGAAACAGTTCTCGACGTCATCGGTGAGGCAAGGACCGGCTTCCTCGGGGTTGTAGACGCCGCCGATGATGAAGGCGACTTGGATGGAAGGCAACTCGCTCTGGAGGACTTCCAGGCCGGCGTTCTGCGCGTCAAAGTGCAGCTCGCGGCTGATCTCGCCGATCTGGACCTGTCCGGTCTGGAGCTGGGCCAGTCGCGTGGTTTCCTCGGGGATCAGGACGTACTCCATCTCCTCGAAGAAGGGGGCGCGGCGATAGTGGTCGGCGTTGCGGGAGTAAAGGATGTTGACGTCGACAGTGCGCTCCTCGAAGACCCAGGGGCCGACGCCGGCGGGCTTGGCCTGCAACTGCTCGATGCCCTCGGCCTCGTACTGGGCCTTGGAGTACACAAAGAGGTTGCCCTGCTGGGCTCCGGCAAAGAAGTCCATGAGGGAGTTGGGGGTCTTGAGGTTGAACTGGATGGTGTTGTCGTCCAGGGCCACGATGTTGGTCGCCAGCTCTTCTTCTGTGTCGCCGAAAAGGCCACGGAAGAGACCGGTGTCGGTGGCGATGGCGTCTTCACGGATGACGAACCCGGCGCTGACCGGCACGTCGTGGGCGGTGAATGCGCCCCAATCGCCGTGGAAGTTCACGTCATCGCGCAGTTGGAAGGTCCACTGCGTTCCATCCTCGTTGGCCTCCCAGCTGGTGGCCAGGCCGGGCACCAGGGAGCCGTCGAAGCGGTCAGTGTGAACTAGCGGGTCGGTGAAGGGCCGGACCTGGGTGTTGGCCGAGGTCGTAGTCCCCAGCCAGCTGCCCGTGAGCTGCTGGACGGGCGGGATCGTCGCGATGCGCAGGCGACCGCCGATGGTCGTGGTCTCCTGGGCTGCGGTAGGCGTGTTGGTCGGGCTGGGCGTGGCGGTCGCCACAACCGTGGGTATGGCTGTCGGCGGTTCCGACGCGGTAGGTTCAGAGGCGGCGGGCGCCTGCTGCTGACCCTGCTGGGCTTGCTGCTGCTCGGACGAAGGCTGCGAAGCCGGCGCCGCGGGAGCAGCCGGGGTTTCGCTGGCGCCGCCGCAGGCGATGCCGATCGCCAGCAGCAAGGCCCCGGCGAGGGCGAAAACGATCGTAGGTTTAACCAATTTGTTCCCTCCCAGAAACGGTGACTATATGGCCGTCGCGGACGCGCCACAACGACGGGGCCAGAGTATAAAGATCGAATACCGACCGGTCAAAAGTATGATAATCGACAATATCAGTGGTGCACTGTACGTAAATCGTCACAATTGTGTGCGTAAAGTTACGCTAATGGCGCCAATGACGCACGTATTCGCGCGTTATTATATCCTGAAATCGACGCTATAAGTGCCGAAAATGACCGTATCATCGCGCGGATGTGGCGGAATGCGGACGCTCCTCCCGGAAGCGTTGACGGGCGAACAACCGTCACCGTCGGGGGCGAGGACAGCGTCACTGCGGCGGGCACACATGCAAACGCCCGCGCGCGGGACGGCGCACGGGCGTTTCCGTTTCGGTGGATCAGGACCGCGGCAGGCTAGACCTGGCGTTGCTTGGGGTCGAGGCGGTCGCGCAACCAGTCGCCCAGGAGGTTCATGCTCAGCACCACCAGCATGATGGCCATGCCGGGGAGGAGAGAGACCCACCATCCCTTTTCGGATGCAACCAGTTCACGGCCGTCGGCCACCATCAGGCCCCAGGCGGGATTGGGCCGGGGCACGCCGGCTCCCAGGAAACTCAGGGTGCTTTCGAGGATGATGACGAAGCCCACCTGCAGCGTCGCCAGCACCACCAGGCTGTTGAAAACGTTGGGCAGGATGTGCTTGAACATGATGCGAATGTGGCCGGAACCGGCGACCTGGGCCCGGGAGACAAAGTCCTGCACTCGCACCGCCAGCGTCTCACCACGGGCCAGGCGGGCATAGCGCGACCACAGGAGCACCACGATGACTCCGATAACGGTGCTGGTCCGGGGCCCCAGCGCCGCCACCAGCACCAGACCCAGCAGAATGATCGGGATGGATAACGAGATATCCACGAGGCGCATGATGAGCGCGTCGACCCAACCGCCCCAGTATCCGGCCGTGATGCCGAGAGCGGTGCCTATTACCCCGCTTACGACTATGGCGATCATCGCGATGATGACTGAAATGCGGCTCCCGTATATGATCCGGGTCAAAATGTCTCGACCCACCTTGTCGGTGCCCAGGAGGTGCTCGGAATTGCCACCTTCCTGCCAGACCGGGGGTTGCAAGCGGCTGCTGAGGCTGCCCCGGGTTGGATCATGCGGAGCGATCTGGTTGGCGAAGACGGCCGGAATTACCAGCACCACCAGCAGGATCACCACTGGGAACCACGGCGCACGCCGCAGTTCCGCGATCCCCAGGCTGAGGCGAGACTGCTGAGTCAGGGAATCCCCGGCGCTCTGCTCTGGGGCGGCGGGAACCGGGCTGGTGCGATCTTCAGCGGCCATATCGGAACGATCTCCTCGTTTGAACCCGGCGGTCGGCGGGACAGATCACACCGGATATCGGCAGACTAGCTGAATCGGATCCGGGGGTCGACGTAGGCGTACGCGATGTCCACGAGCAGGTTCGCCGTGATGTAGACCAGGCAGAAGACGATGACCACCGCCTGGATGACGGGGAAGTCCCTGGCAATTGTGCTGTCCACTGCCAGCAGGCCGACGCCGGGCCAGGCGAAGACGAACTCGATGCTTACGCTCCCGACCATGAGGGAACCCATGATCAGCGCGAAGTAGGTGAACGGCGCTATGGCCGCGTTGCGCAGGCAGTGCTTCCAGACGACCTTGCGCTCGGATACGCCCTTGATGCGGGCCAGCTTGACGTATTCGGTATCCAGAACGTCCAGCATCGAAGACCGAACCAGACGCATCAACGCGGCAACCTGAAACCATCCGATGGCGATGGCCGGCAGGATGAAAGACCTGATGCCTGATTTGCCCGAGGTGGGCACCAGTTCGAGATGGACGGCGAAAATCCACATCAACACCAGGCCCAACCAGAAAGCCGGCAGCGATTGGCCGGTAAGAGCCAGTACTTTCCCCGCGTAGTCGAAGAAAGTGTCCTTCTTGACCGCTGACAGCACACCCACGGGAACGGCGATCAGCGTTGCCACCAGCAACGCCAACCCGGCCAACTGGGCCGTAGCCGGCAATCGGTCCAGGACCAGGCCGATTGCCTGCTGATCCCGGTGCTTGATGGACTCGCCGAAATCACCGGTCAGCGCGTTACCCAGGAACTTGAAGTACTGGATGTAGAGAGGCTGGTCCAGGCCCCAGGCCGCGCGGACGCGCTCAGCGTCCTCCACCGTGGCTTCCAGAGGCAGCAACACATCCAGCGGATCCCCGGCGATGCGGGCGAGGCTGAACACAATCACCGTCAGCACCAGCAGGGCCAGGATGGATTGTATGATCCGTAGCGCGATGTAGCGTTGCACGATCAGTCGCCTTGTCAGGTGGTAAGGGGCGAATGGTTATTCGCCCCTTCGGATGCAGTGGGAAAACGGTGGCATGCTACTGGGCGGTGGTGATGTACTCCATGTGGGTGATGGCGGTGTTGATGTTGCCGGGCCAGATGAACTCGCCCACCTCATTGGGGTTGACGCCAATCTGGCTGGGCAGCCAAATGATTGGAACCTCGGCGTACAGGTCAAACTTAATGTCGCCGGCGTTCCGCAGCGCGGTGGATTTCACGTCGGGGTTGACGGCGGAGATGGCTTCCGCGTAGAGCTCGTCGAGCTGGGGATCGGGGACGATGCGCTGGAAGCCTTCGGGACCGCTGACGTTGTAGAAGCGTAGAGTTACCTCGGCGGGGCGCAGCGTCCCGCGAATAGGAGCTATGGTTCCGTGGGTGTTGCCGGGAACGTAGAAATCGGCACGGAATCGGGCCCATTCCATCTCCTCGGCTTCCACATCGATTCCGACATCCTGCAGGTAGGTGAATGCGGCTTCGGCCATGGTAATCATTTCCGGCACGCCCGAAAGCTGGGTAATAATCAGCTTCAGCGGGTAGCCTTCATGACCGGATTCCCTGATCAGCTCGCGAGCGCGGTCAGGGTCAAAGCCGTACTTATCGTCGAACTCCTCAGCCCAGCGAGAGTTCCAGCCAGGCAAGCTGGGGTGGAATCCCCAGACCGGATGCGGCGAACCGTATCCACTGAACAGTTCTTTGTTGATTTCTTCCCGGTCAATGGCCCGGTTGATGGCTTCCCGAACCCGAACGTCCAGATGCGGATCGGATGGGTCGTGATAAGGGCTGAGCGGGGAATAGATTCCGCCCATTACAAAAGCGACCTGAATGGAGGGCAGTTCGCTCTCCACGATTATCATTCCGCCGTCTTTGGCCTCGGGGTGAAGGTCGCGGTTGACCTCAGCGATTTGTACCTGGCCAGTCAGGAGATTGGCCAACCTGGTGGCCGGCTCCGGCGTGTTGATCTGTTCCAGCTCAGCCCAGTGCGGCGTCTGGCGCCAGTGGTCTTCGACGCGGGAGTAAACAATGTTACCGCCCACGCCCAACTGGCGACTCTCAAACTGCCAGGGGCCGTTGCCGGCGGCGCCGGCAATGTAGCCTTCGAAACCCTCGGTGTCCCATTGGTCCTTGCTGTACATGAAGTAGTTGCCCTGTTGCGCCGAAACCACGAAATCCATCGCAGCCTCAGGGCGCAGCAGGTTGAACTCCACGGTGTAATCGTCCACCACCCGGATGTTCTCCAGGAGTTCCTCCTGGGTCTGGCCGAACAGTCCGCGGAAGAGGCCAGTGTCGGTGGCAATTGCTTCTTCCTGGGTGATCATCGCTGCAGAGTGGGGCACGTCGTGGGCGGTAAATTCGCCCCAATCGCCGTGGAAGGGAACGCCTTCGCGCAGGCGGAACACCCATTGAGTGCCGTCCGGCTTGGAGATTTCCCATTCAGTGGCCAACCCGGGCTGGAGCGAGCCGTCGAAGCGGTCAGTGTGTACGAGAGGCTCCGCGAATGGGCGCACCTGAGCGTTAGCCGAGGTGGTGGTGCCGAGCCAACCGCGCACCAGTTCCTGTACCGGCGGAGTTACGGCGATCTTAAGGCGACCTCCCACGGACTGCGACGCTTGCGCGGCCGATGGAGTGTTGGTCGGGCTTGGGGTGGCGGTGGCTATGATGGCGGGAACAGCAGTGGCTTGAGCGCCCGACGGCGCCGGCGCTGCCGGAGCTTCGGTAGCAGCGGGAGCGGCGGCCTGCTGGGACGCCGGAGCCGCAGTCGGCTGCGCCGCGGCTGGAGCGGCGGGAGCAGCTTCTTCAGCGCCGCCGCAGGCGATGCCCACAACCAGGAGAAGCGAAGCAGCGATGGTGAGCACAATCGTTGGTTTCAGCACGATAATTCCTCCTGACGAATGCCGCGCGCCGTCAAGCGCACCAAATATTGCGTTATCCGAAAAATAACGCGGCACAACACAGGGCCGCATTATATGCGAAAGATTTCACAATTGCACTGCTGTCGCTGTGAATTACATCCCACATCGTATATTGTTACGCTAATGATATTATTCGAGCCTGTTTATCACGTAATCCGTCGCGTTTGATTTCGGTCCAACACGCGCATGGGGGTACAGATATTCTCCAGCTGACGTCCGAAGACGGTAATCTGCTGCGGAAGACGCGAAGGAAAAATCCGCTCGCCAGGAAGCGACTAGCCGCGTTCCAGCCGAGCCAGGCTGACCAGCAGCCGTTTCAACCCGGCACCGGGAAAGTTGACGGTGACCTGTTCCGTTTCGCCGCTCCCCTCAACCTCCTGCACGACGCCCTCCCCGAAGGTGGGATGGCGGACGATCTCGCCCACCGCCAAGGGAACGCGCTCGGGTTCTGGTTTGGATGCAGCGCGACGGCTCGAGGTCCACTCGGTAAGGCGTTCGTCGATGTTGCCGCGCAGCCGTCCCCGCGTGGCATCGCCGCCGGTCCCGGATCCGTCGCCAAGCCGGGTGCGGGAAGCGCGGCGCTCCTGTGCGTAGGAACCACCGATCACCACGTCAGAGTTGCCTGAGGAGCGCGACGCGCCGAGACCGTGGGAGTCAGCCCGCGACCCGGGCGGCCGGTCCAGAGCTGGAGACGCAAGCATCTCATGGGGAAGCTCTTCGAGGAAACGGGAGGGCAGCGATACGCCCCCCGAAGACGGGTAACGGCGGCGGAAAGCTCGAAGGAGGTAGAGACGCTCCTTGGCGCGGGTCATGCCAACGTAGCAAAGGCGACGCTCCTCTTCGACCTCAGCCAGCGTGTCCATGGAGCGGCTGTGGGGCAGCAAACCCTCCTCCATGCCGGCCATCATGACCACGGGAAACTCGAGACCCTTGGCCTGGTGCAGGGTTATCAGCGTCAGCGAGTCTTCGGACTGCTCATAGGCGTCCACGTCGGAAACCAGCGACACTCGTTCGAGGAACGCGCTGAGACCGTCGGCGTTGCCGTCTCCGGAGGGACCGTAATCTTCGGCCAGGCCGCGTAGCTCCAGGATGTTCTCCCAACGCTCGTCGCCGTCATCCTGCGCGTTGATATGCTTCGCCAGCCCGCTCATATCCAGGGTGCGGTCCAGCAAATCGGCAACGCCCAGCTCGCGCGACGCTTCCGTGAGCCGGTCCAGGGTGACGGAAAGATCGGCCATGGCGCGGGCGGCGCGGGCGGTGACGTCAATGGGACACGGCAGCTTTTCCGCCCGGGCCGCAGCGACTTCCCGCATGGCCTGGCGGCTCGTCAGTCCGCGTTGGGCGGCGAAGGCGGTGAGCTGCTGGACCGACTTTGCGCCGAGGCCGCGGGGCGGCTGGTTGATGACCCGCTGCAGGCTGACCTCGTCGTCCGGATTGAAGATAACGCGCAGATAGCAGACCGTGTCCTTGATCTCCTTGCGGTGGTAGAAACGCACGCCGCCCACGAGGCGGTAGGGGATGCCCTGCCGCATGCACTGGTCCTCGAAGGACCGGCTCTGTGCGTTTATCCGGTACATGATGGCGCAGTCGCCGTTGCGGAACCGCCCGGTGCGGGCAAGTCGCGATACTTCGTCCACCGCCCACAGGGCCTCATCCTCCTCGCTGAAGGCCTCGTGCAGCGTAACCGGGTCGCCAGTGGGATTGCTGGTGAACAGTTCGCGTTCGATCCGCTCCGTGTTGGATGAGATGACGCTGGAGGCGGCGTTGAGGATGTTCTTGGTGGAGCGATAGTTCTCACCAAGACTGATGACCGTGGCGCCGGCAAAGTCGCTCTGAAAGCTCAGAATGTTCCCGATGTCGGCATTCCGCCAGGCGTAGATGCTCTGGTCGGGGTCGCCGACGACGCACAGGTTCCGGTGCGAGCCCGTGAGCAGTTGGGCCAGACGATACTGGGCGACGTTGGTGTCCTGGAACTCATCTATCAGAAGATATCGGTAGCGCTGGTGGTATTGCTCCTGAACCTCCGCGTGCTGCTCCAGAAGATGCGTGGTGCGCACCAGCAGATCGTCGAAGTCCAGGGCGTTCTGGCGGGTCAGCGCCTCCTCGTAGTACCGATAGACGCGGGCGCAGGTATCGACCCAGTGCGCGCCGTATTCGTCGTCACTGTCGTAGGCGGCCCGCGCCATGGCGTGGGAATCCTGCAGGACACTCTTGGCCGCGGAGATGCGTGACAGGACAGCCCGCGGGTTGTAGCGCTTGGTATCCACGTCAGCCAACTGCATGGCCGATTTCAGGGCGTCGATCTGGTCGTCCTGGTCATAGATCGTGAAATTGCGGTCCAGACCCACCCGTTCGCCGTGGCGACGAAGGATGCGGGCGCACACCGCGTGGAACGTGCCCATGGTGACATCCGCACTGCGACTCAGCAGCAGGCGGTCCAGGCGGTCACGCATCTCGCGAGCGGCCTTGTTGGTGAATGTGACGGCGAGGATCTGCCAGGGGTGCACTCCACACTCGCCGACCAGATAGGCGATGCGGTGGGTGATAACCCGGGTCTTGCCGGATCCCGGGCCGGCCACGATAAGCAGGGGGCCCTCGGTGGTGATCACGGCCTGCTGCTGGGGCTCGTTGAGGCCCTGAAGGATTGCTGGAGTGCCGCCGGACGTCGGCTCGGGTTGGGTTATTCCAACCTCGAGATCGGCCAGCTGCGGGGCGTCCCAATAGGGAGACGACGTCGGTTCCTCCCAGTAAGGCGACGACGCCGGCCCGTCGTGACGGACCGGCGCGTTTTCTGGGAAGGGAGATTGCGGGAAACTGGGCTGTAGTGACATTGGCGATCAGTAGTGGCGAAGCTCGACGACGTTGTCGTCCGGATCGTAGATATAGAGGGATATGCCATCCCCGTGGGAGCCCCAGCGCTTGCCCGGGCCGGCCTGAATGTCGATGCCAGCGTCCTCAAAGCGCGCCTTCAGGGCATCCATGTCGGTCTCATCTATGACCATGCAGAAGTGGTCCTGGTTGCGAACATCGTCACGGCCGCTGGGAATCTCGTCGGATCCAAAGAAGTCGATGATGGTGTCGGCGTTGATGCGAGCTGATGGGAAGCGGACCTCGCCGGCGCGCCACTGCTCGACGCGTTCGGCCTGCAGCCCAAGGACCTCGGTGTAGAAACGGAGCGATTCTTCCACGTCCGTGGTGCGCAAAACGATGTGGTCCATTTCAGTGATCTTGACCAGGGGTTGGGTGATCCGTTCGAACCTGGTTGCGGTTGCCATGAAGGGCCTCCTGACGAGTGGTGCCGGTTTAACCAACGCTGTGGCTGCATTATATGGGGCGCCCGGAAGAAAGTCATCCGAACGCATCACGCCGGGGTCGCCACGTCCCGCGGGCGTATCCAGAGCGATGTCTGATACAATAAACGAGCGTCAACCAACGCTGCTTTTTGGCACCGCCGGCAGTGCTTCGGCAGGGACCCCACGACACGGAGAGGTGGCCGAGTGGTTGAAGGCGCCGGTCTCGAAAACCGGTATACCCCTCTGGGGTATCGCGGGTTCGAATCCCGCCCTCTCCGCCAGTTTTACATCGCACCAGCGCCCGAAAAACGGCCGTTTCCTACCGCAGCCAGGTAGGGAGCGGCCAAATTCATGCCCGGCATCTCCTTCCACAATCCGGCTTGAACCGCTCAGACATCAGCGTCCTGAACCGGACAGACTACGATCGGATGGTCGTTCGGCTGCAGTCCCGCTGTCATCAAAGACGGTGCAACCAGACGCGCCCAACAAACGTCGAGATGACCATTCATTCCGGAAACGGCCAGGACGGGCAGGTCCCAACTGTCCCCTGGCGCCAGTCCAACAAGGATGTGGGTTTCATCCTGCAAAAAAACGGGGCGCCAATGGCAACTGGGATTACGTCGTCGCCGGCGGGTAAAACCGGGGAACATGCCCATCTCCATCGGCAACCGCCAAGGCGGCCGCCTGGCACCTCATCTGATTGGCACTTCGGAGTACGCCGGGTCGACGGCGAGAACTTCCCATAAGCCGATGACCTCCACGCGACGGGAACGACCGGTACGCCTACGCATTCATGGTTGACCTATACCGGATCGGCGTCGCCCCGGCCTCCGGTAATCGCACCACAGGTCAACTCAACGCCGCCCGCGCCGGCTTGCCTGCACCCACGGGCCGGCGGCTACGCCCTCGGAACACGCCAACCTTGTCCGGGAACGGGACTCCGCACAAGCAGGCGGCCAGACGACAGGGGGCGCTTCCTCACTAACCTGGGACGTTACCGTTCGCCTGATTACACTATCTTATGCGCAATGGACTGATCGTTTACCAATTGTTGACGCCGTCGGAGTATTTTGTGCTATGCTGTAAATGGGTGTGACCGTGAGGTTTCTGCAGGCCTGCGCTCAGATTGCGCCCGATAACAAAAATACCTCCCGCATACGGGAGACCTCGCACGACTCAATAGGGAGATTGCACCAGGACTGTCCATAACTTCATCGAGCCGGGGATATCCCGGGCAAGCGCGTTCGCCGCGCTTGCGGCTCCATCCTTCAGCAGCGTCGACCCGGCCCGTTGTCCGTGGCTTTGTGTCGGAGTTGCGCGCCACAGTTCCCGCTTTTTGCGTCTGCCCGGGTTTCGGCTCGGCCGCCGGCATCGCGGAATTCTGGATTCCCGGAACCGCTGATTCCCGTGCGTGGCGAGTCACCTCAGGCATGCGAACGCGGGTCTGTGCGTTGGCCGGGTGGAACCGCACCGGTGATGGCCGGGGATCATAAATCCTCGCCCATAACCGTTTCCATCGATACCAGCACCTTGGGAATAACTTCAAGGGAGCTGCGGCCCGATCGGCCCCGGCGGCCTCTTCCAGCGCTGGCATATCGGCCATCGCGAGCATACCCATATCAACATTCGGGACCAGCATAAGTGTCCCAAAACGGAGAATAATCGTGCTCACAACCATAACGTCAAATCAAAAGGCCCTCCGAATCACAACCACCTTCGCAGCCGCGATCCTCATAGCAGCCATACTGCTTTTTGGCGCCGGACCCGGCACCGTCGACGCCGGCGTAAACGCGCACCAACGCGGTTTCGATCTCGGATCGGGACACGACAAACCCGAGGGCGTGTGGTCAGATGGCGAAACGATGTGGATTTTGGACGACAGGGGAGATGAAGCCAAAATCAAAGCCTATCGGCTGACAACGGGCGCTCGGCTGCCAGACCAAGACATCGACCTGACCTACAGCAACAAGCATCCGCAGGGCATAACTTCCGACGGCACCATCATGTGGGTCTCCGACTGGGACGATAAAAAGATCTATGCGTACAACATCGAATCTGGGTCGCGAGCGTCGAACAGGGACATCAATCTGTACGGCGGCAACGACGACCCGAGGGGCATTGCGACTGACAATTACTATATGTTCGTCGTGGACAAGCACGACAAAGCGGTGTTCTTTTACCGGCTGTCCGACGGGGAGCAAGCGATTCTACAAACGTTTTTTCTGCACGGTGGGAACGATAACCCCTGGGGGATCTGGGTGGAGCCAAGCGCCAGATCCAGTGTATTGTGGATCACCGACGACTCAGACGATATCGTGTATCGGTACGATTACACGCCGCGCACGGGCGGTCCGGCGTTCCGACTTCCGGTCGGCAGCGGAGACCCCAAGGGCATCTGGTCTGATGAAAAACAGTTCTGGATCGTGGACGAGGACGACGGCCACGTCTACGCGGTGACTTACGAGGGTTTCAGGCTGCAGGACGACGATATCTCGATTACTGAAACCTCCCAACCCAAAGGCATCTGGACTGACGGAACGACCATGTGGGTTGGGAACAAGGGAAGCGTCCGCAGCGCTTTGCTGGCCTACGATCTGAGCGACGGGTCCCGTTCGAGCCTGGATTACATCTTGACCAACACCAACGACGACCCGGTAGCCATGTGGTCGGACGGCGCCCACATCTGGGTCTGTGACGATTCGGACGGCCTACTGTACGCCTATGAGAAGGATGCAATCGGAGCGTACAGTCAGGCGAATTTGAAAACTCTCGATTCAGACAACGCGCACCCCACCGGAATGTGGTCTGACGGGACGCTCATGTGGGTGTCGGACAAGTCCGACGACAAACTGTACGCTTACGAGTGGCCCCTCATGATACGCCACGCAACCCGGGACATTACCCTTCATTCAGCCAATAACAATCCGGGCAACATCTGGTCCGACGGCGAGCACATCTGGGTATTCGATAGGAGCCGAGACAACGCGTTCGCCTACAGCCTGGACGACGGTGTCCGTCAACAGTCCCAGGATTTCCGTCCGGCTCCGCAAAATGACAGATTCAGCGGGGGCATGACCGGCTACCGCCAACGCGTGTGGATCCTGGACACCCGGAACGAGAAACTCTATGCCTACGCAAAGCTGAACCGTCCTGCTTCGTTCACCGTCGATTCGATCAGGTTCAAAATACATCACAGCCTGCCCGGGAACAGTCTGGTTGGCCAGTTGCCCGAGGCTACCGACGCGGACGGCGATGGGCTGCTCTTCCACCTCAGGGGCGCGGACGCCAGTCGATTCCGCATCGACCGCTTTCTCAATATCGATAGCCGTTATTCTGCAACATTCGCGGCTGGGGAGAGCCTGTCGTTCGTCGCCACCGTCCACGACGGGAAAGGCCTGATCGGCAGGGCTGATACCAGCGCCGACGATTCCGTCACGGTGTACGTGGACGTGCCCCACAACTTCGACCCTGAATTTGTCACCGCCGACGGTGCAACGTACTCCGTCGCCGAAAACCGGTCTGAGACTGATGTAATCGCCCGTCTGCGTGTTTCAGATCAGGATGGGGATACGCTGGAATACGAGATAGATGAGTCGTCGGAATATCCATTCCGGGTGAATAACAGGCTGATCAAGCTGAAGACCGGAGAGAGTATCGATTACGAGAGCACCACTTCCTACGACCTCGATGTTCGAGTAAGGGACAACAAAGATGCCGACGGCGAGGCAGATTCCAGCTGGGACGATGAGGTCTCCATCACCATTGCGGTGTCCGACGTCGAAGAGGCCGGAACCGTCACGCTGGGATCGAACAACCCCGAGGTCAACGTGTCGCTGGCGGCATCGCTCACTGACCCCGACGGTTCGGTCGCGGATCTCACCTGGCAATGGCAAACAGCGGCTACCGTGGATGCCTCCACCTGGACCGATATCAGCGGCGCCACAGCGAGCAGTTACACACCCGTATCAGGGGATGTCGGTAAATTCATCAGGGCGCTGGCGTCCTACGACGACGGACAGGGAATGGACAAGACGGCTACCGGAGTCGTGGGCAACGCGGTATTGGCTGAAACCCCAATCAACCAGTCGCCTTCGTTCACCGAGGGCGCCGCGGCCACCCGGTCGGTGCATGAGAACGCGAACCCCGGCACCACGGTGGGAGCCGTCGTAACCGCCACCGACCCGGACCCCGACGACACTTTGGACTATCGCCTGGTGGGACTGAATTCAAACCGATTTGGCATCAATTTCACCACCGGGCAGATCTTCGTCGAATCGGGCGCTTACCTGAACTACGAAACAGCACAGTCATTCACCGTCAACGTGCGCGTTCGGGACAGCAAGGACGCCGATGGCGAAGACGACATCGCGTGGGATGCCTTTATCGACGTTATCATCAATCTGACCGATGTCGACGAGCCTGGCACGGTTTCCCTCACCGAGGAACACCCACAGGTCGGAGAGCAGATCAGCGCTGAGCTGGATGACCCTGATATCCCCGTCACCAATGTCTCCTGGCAGTGGCAGACCGCAGACACTGCTGACGCCACCACCTGGACAGACCTTACTGACGCCACCACGGCTGATTACACTCCCGCATTTGCCGATCATGAGAAGTTCCTGCGCGCTCAGGCTACCTACGACGATAACCACGGGACCGGCAAAACGGTTCACGTGGTATCGACCAATGCGGTCCCGCCTCGGCCGGCCAACCAACCGCCTGAATTCGACGAAGGCGCAACGGCCACCCGATCCGTGAGCGAAGCCGCCGTCACGGGCGCTGGGTTAGGCTCTGCCGTGCTCGCGTCGGATGCTGACAGCGATGAGCTGACCTACTCGCTGGCCACCGGCAACGACGCTGCCAATTTCACCATTGATCCAGTTACTGGCAAATTGGAGGTGGCAGCCGGAGCGTTGCTGGACTTCGAGACCAAGCCATCGCTGACCGTGGTTGTTCAGGTAACGGACGGCAAGGGCTCGGATCACAATTCGGACTCCCCAATCGACGACACCATCACCGTGACGGTCGACTTGATCAACGCCGATGAGGCCGGCAAGGTGAGCCTGTCAACATCGAGCCCTCAGTATGGGGAGGCCGTCGCAGCGTCGCTAAAGGATGCCGACGGTGGAGAAACCTCCATCACCTGGGAATGGTCCAAGTCACCCGACCGCGGCTCCATCTGGGCCATCCTGGCGGGGGCCACGTCCGCCACCTACACGCCGGGCCCCGCGGACCAAGGCGCTCTGCTGCGCGCCACTGCGAGCTACACCGACGCCCAGGGCTCGGGCAAGAGTGCATCGCTGACGTCGTCGGACCCGGTGCGAGACCCCGCGGCGGTTGACACCAGCCTGGAGTCCCTGAGCCTCGCCGGCATTAGCTTTGCGTTCCGAAGCACAACACTCCAGTACAACGTGAACACTCTGTATTCGGACGACCGCACCACGGTGACGGCCGTCCCATCCGCAAGTTCCGGCGTTACCGTGGCGATCCTTCCTGTGGACAGCAGGCCGTCGCAGGATGGGCACCAGGTTGACCTGGCGCAGGGAAACAACACCATCACCACCACGGTTACTCACGATCAGTCTGGTTCATCCACGATCTACCGCCTGCAGGTGAACCGGCAGACGCTTGTGCAGAGTATCACCGGAGATTGTACTCCAGGGATTGCTGGCGTCGCGCCGGTCCACTGCAGTTCGACTTCGTTTGCAAAAATCCGAATGCAAAGGGACGGCGATTACACCGTGGACTGGCGCAAGTGGGACGACAAGAATCCCGACGTGACCGGCTACACCGTGACGCTTGAGCAGTACATGTACAAGACGTACCATCGAGGGAACGGAGTGATGAGCATGTCCGCGTTGGCCAATGCATACGAGAGCTGCGAGTTTTCGGACGGCAGCTGGAGTTGCGAGGGCCCGGCGCGTCGCAAATACTATGAGGACCGTAACGGCAACCCGATCGAGCGCCGGGTGGTGATCGACAATACCGGTCAGACGCAGTTGAGCTGGTCCCTGGATGCGACGGGGGAGACCACCGCGCAGGAGACGTTCTACAGGTGGAGCGGCGATGCCACTGACCCGAACAACGTGCCCACTGCTGTGACCTACCAGACGAAGACTTCTGAGGTGGACCGTTATCACTTCGTACCACACAGCGACGACGGCGATCTGAAGACCAGGAAGGTCACGATCAAGGGGATGGTTTTCGCAAGCCCGTTCGCACCGTGATCCGGTCAACTATCGACTGGGCAGGAGATTCGACGACTGCCTGGTGATCGCGGGGGTGGAATCCCCGCGCTCGCGAAATCGCAATGCGCCCGGATTGACCGGGCGCATTTGCATGGTGTCTAGAACGTAGTAATCCGGGGCTGCGGTTCGCAGCGTCCCCACCGCCAGGGGGTCCATTGGGCCACGGTCCCATCAACGGGATCGATGCCCAGTGAGCAACAGGCATCATGTAAATGGTCTGACCACCGGCTCGCCAGGCAGGGTGAAGATCACGACGCACATGGCCTCCGGAATCCGTTGGCGACACCACTAACAGATAGGTTAGCGACTGTGGCACACGGAGAGCATGGCGCAGGCGACCAAAGTCAGGCTGGCGGGCAAGGGATGACAGTTAACCTTTCCAAGCATGGGTTGGGAACCGCCGCTGGAGCAGCCGGTGCGCTAATGGCCAGTTCGTTAGTGCACATGACACTAAACTGTCCGCTTTTTTGGAAACCGGACAGAATTTGCCTGTTGACCATCTGCTATTGACTCTTAGCGAATCGGAGTCTATGTTACGCGGGCCTTTCACGATGGGCCAAAAGTCTGCGCCGAGTAGACCCGGTATGAAGTTGATTCTGATGAATGCCAACGGGTATTTGACAGCGCAGGTTTTGGTCAGGACGGGAAGAACCGTGAAATCGCACGGTGACCTGCGTTACTTTTTCGGAACTCGGAGGTTCTGATATGAAGCACCAACGGCTCCCACTCTCCCGATTATTTGGTTCCACTCTATTGGCTCTCGTCCTGGTTGTGGCGGTAGCCTGTGGAACTGCACAGGAAGCGCCCGCCGCTGCGCCAGCGGCACCGGCAACTGAAGCGCCCGCTGCAGCTATGGCGGAAAGTACTCCCTCCGCGAGTTCGGGGCAGCCGGCGGTTGTGGCTACTGCCGTTCCCGCAGCAACGACCGTGCCGCAAGCCTCGGATGTGGTGGCGCCCCGTGGGACTCTGACCTTCGGATTGCCCCTCGTCGCCCCGTTCCACGTCTTCCCGACGGTCACGGAGGGAGCCGGTTATCACCATAACGGCTACACCACCGCCGAGACCCTCCTTTACATGAATGAGGACAAGGAAATCGTTCCGTGGCTGATCAAGGAATGGAGTGTCGCTCCTGACGGCGTCACCTGGACGTTCAGGCTGGTGGAAGGCGCCCAGTTCCATAAGGGCTACGGGGAACTGGATGCGGAAGGCGTACTCTGGAGCGTGATGATCAGCGGCGGCGAGAGCTCCCGCGTGGCGTTCAACACCCATATCCGCAGGATCTGGGGGCTTGGCGGGGACGTCAAGGAAGGTAACGTTGTTACCGGCGTCATCGACGAAGGGCGAGCCAAGGCTGTAGACAAGTACACCATCGAGCTCAACACCGGGACGCCGCAGTACGACACTCTGGGTCTGCTTGCTCGCCCCCATGTCAACATCATCAGCCAGAAGCAACTCGAAGAGGTCGGTGTCGACGCGGCGAGCCGGAACATCGCCGGAACCAGCCCCTGGGATTTCCAGGAGCACCAGAGCGACCAGTTCACCCGGTGGGCCGCAGTCGAAAACCACTGGCGCAAGACACCAGAGTTTGCCGAGTTGGTGTGGCAGCACATTCCGGAGGAGTCCACCCGCGTGGCCAACTTCCAGACTGGCAAGCTCACAGCCATGGAGATGAACCTCGACTCCATTGCAGCGGTGCAAGACAGCCCAGGCACCAGCTTCGTCAAGATAGCCGGCGGCAGCGGCGTGAGTATGGCCTTCTATGGCAACTACTACGTGGGAGTGAACCCTGACGGTTCACGTACACCGGAACACGTGGAACGTGTCCCCGGGTTCGATCCTTCCCTGCCCTGGATCTCTGGCAACCCGGACCCCGCATCCGAGGAATGGCAGAACGCCGCCAAGGTGCGAACTGCCCTGTCCATCGCCATTGACCGTCAGACAATCTCGGATACGCTGCTGAGCGGAGAGGCGATCCCTGACTCCCTGCCGGCATGGGCGTTCCACCTGGACAAGCTTCCGGCGGAATACCGGCAGTGGGAGTTCAATCCTGAAAAATCTCGGCAACTGCTCGCCGAGGCCGGCTATGCCGACGGGTTCGAAATTACCCTCACGCCCCTGGGCGGCTCGAATTACCTTGAAGTAACTTCCGCCATCGCCCAGATGTGGGATCAAATCGGCGTCAAGGCTAACCAGCAAAACCTGCCTTACAAGACCTTCCGCCCGGGCATCGTGACCCGCACCTACAACCAGGCTTACCAGCACACCCACGTGGCGCCGGATCCCCTGGACCGGTGGTCCACCGCTTTCAACCACGAGAGCGCCTGGAACTTCGGCATGGATCACCCGATCCTTACCGATTTGATGAACGAAGCCCAGGGCACCGTTGACGAAGCGGCGCGGTACGCAATCATGGTTGAAGCCGCAAAGTTCATGTACGACAACGCCCTGACCGTCGGTCTCTATGCTCAGAACCAGGTGTTTGCCCTGAACGGGGACACTGAACCCTGGGATGCGCACCTGAACTACGCCGAAACACGGGACTTGACCGGGTTCGAGTACGCTCCCAACCTCACTACTCAGTAAGGACGAGAGAGCGTCAGGGAATACCCAGATGGCTCCGGCCGTAAGTTAGCTTGACGGCGAGCATCTTCACAATCGCTGGGCGCGCAGGGCTTGGATTTCTCATAGCTCTCGTGCTCGGCTATGTGGGGGTATGGGTAGCATGGGGCCTGTATTATTTCTTTACCGACACCTCATCCAAGCTGCTCCGGGATGTCATGTTCTTGTCCGGCGCAGGTGTCGGCGCCGCAATGGGCGGGTCTCTGACATGGTTACGCTTGGACGGCAATTCGTTGCCGGCACTGATACTGATTGGATCTGCGGGTCTCGCGGGCGGGATCATTGGATCCTGGATTGGGTACGAATACGCGCTGAACCGGGAACTCAAGTGCTGTGCTAATCCTCCCATCAATGCCTTCACCTACGCGGCGTTCGGCGCAGCAGCGGTGGCCAACGTGGGAACCTTTCTGCTCGGCGTAGTGAGAGAGATCGTCGACTCCAGGCGATGAAACCGGGTTGAACGTATCTGAACATCTGATGCTGGGACCTTGACATGCAACGGTTTTTGATACGCCGATTTTTCCTGATGATAATCACGCTCCTCGCGGTGTCGATGATTATCTTCGTCATGGCGCGTGTGGGCGGGGACCCGAGATCTCTGCTCCTGGACGATCATGCCACCCAGGAACAGTGGGAGTTGCTGGGGGAGGAGCTTGGGCTGGATAAGCCCCTCTATCACCAGTACGCAATATTCATGGCTGGGGTGCTGCAAGGTGATTTCGGCGAGTCAATCAGCCAGCGCCGGCCCGTGCTGGAGGTAGTGGCAGAGAAAATCCCGGCGACGCTCCAGCTTGGCGGAGCTGCCTTCCTGCTCGCGCTCATCGTCGGCATACCCCTTGGCGTAATGTCGGCGGTCAAGCGCGGCAGCGTTCTGGACCAGGTCGGAAGGGCCGTGGCCTTGATTGGACAGGCCGCGCCATCTTTCTGGCTTGGAATCATGTTCATTTTCTTCTTTGCTGTGTTTCTGGGGTGGGTTCCTCCTTCCGGAAGGCAGGACTGGAACAGCTTCGTACTTCCGACGCTCACCCTGGCATGGGGAGGGTTCCTCGCCGGCAGCCTGCGGTTGATGCGCTCAGCGATGCTGGATACGCTGGACACGGAATACATCAAACTCGCCCGGGCAAAAGGATTGCCCGGCAAGATGATTATCTGGAAGCATGCATTTCGCAATGCTCTGATACCGCCATTGACCCTGGCGGGTGTATCTATGCCCGCTATCCTCACGGGCTCCATCACCACCGAACTAGTATTCGCGTGGCCCGGAATGGGCCAATTGGCAGTGCAGGCCCTCTGGTCGTCTGACTACCCGCTGATCCAGGGGCTGACCATCATGTTTACGTTGGGGTATGTATTCATCGCGTTGGCGGTTGACGTCCTCTACGCGTACATCGACCCGAGAATCCGATACCTGTAGGAGATACGGATGCTCAGCGAGTGGAGCGGCTCGGAGCCGCGCCGAGGATCCACGTCTCCTGAAAAGGCCCGGAGAAGTTAAATGGCCAACGCTACAGTTCTTTCTCCCGCCCCGCCCGTGATCGTGCGGGCGCTCCGGGCCATGGCGCGCTGGCGCCGCCCGGTGCTGATCATCCCGGTCTTTATCCTGACAATGGTCGTAATCGCTGGCATCACCGCCGACTGGATATCCCCGCACGACCCCAATGTAGGGGACCCGAATCACCGTCTTCAACCGGGGTTCTGGGCGTACGAGCCCGTCCCCGCCGTGATCGTAACCAAAGAGGTGGTGGCGGTAATCAACCCCAGCAACATCGAACTACGGAAAACACAGATCACCGAGTACAACGCCAAGCAGATCGACCCCAACGCGGCTATCGGCGATCAACTGGATGTGGTCGTAAACGAAGGCATCGACACGCTTTATTTCCTGGGTACCGACCACCTGGGACGGGATCTGTTTACCCGGATTATCCATGGTGCGCGTGTTTCACTGGTGATGGCCGGCCTGACATTGCTGGTGGGCGGTACGATGGGCACGGTGCTCGGCCTGACCGCCGGATGGCACGGCGGGTGGGTCGATGAGGTTGTAATGCGCATGGTGGACATCATTCTTGCGCTCCCTCTGATTCTGGTCGCCCTCGTATTGGTTGTGGCCCTCGGACCATCCTTCCAATTGATCATCGTGATCATGGCGATAGCCATCTGGCCACTCTTCACCCGCGTGACGCGGGGGGAGGTGCTGCGCGTCAAGACCGCAGACTACGTGGCGTTGGCTCGCGTGGCTGGCGCCGGAACGATCCGCATCATGATCGTCCACATCCTGCCGGGGATAGCCAACAGCGTCATTGTCGTGGCGACCCTGCTGGTCGGTGTGGTCATCCTGCTGGAAGCCGCCCTCAGCTTCCTGGGAGCAGGCGTGCCGCCTCCGACGCCGGCCTGGGGGTCCATGCTCGCCGAGGGCAGGGACAGGATCGCGATCGCGTGGTGGATTTCGACCCTGCCGGGTTTGGCAATATTCCTGACGGTGCTGTCCCTGAACCTGTTCGGTGACTGGCTCCGGGATGCGCTGGACCCCAGGCTCCGACAACTGGAATAGACGCAGTTCCGCATACACTCGCCTCGAACCCGCAAGGGCCGACGGTTATTGGAGGGCAGTCAACTGACCCAAAGCCGCCGGCCCTTTTCAGTGACCCTTCCGCCATGCCCTGTTGCAGTTTCCTGCCGTTAGTCGAACTGCTGCTGGCGGGCACGATGCCTCTCAACACCCGACCTCGCCGTCGAGGATGAAATGTCCATCCATGCGGTGATGCGTCGCCGCCGGCACTCACGGCCCATGCTATAATTTTCATCCCGCCGCTCGAGATCCTACATCGTCCGGAACGCTACGGCATCCGGGCAACCGCGGAGAGGTGCCAGAGTGGACGAATGGGCGCGACTGGAAATCGCGTAGGGGGTAACACCTCTCGCGGGTTCGAATCCCGCCCTCTCCGCCATTAGACCCCGTATGTGGCTGACCCTCAGCCGCAAGGGCTTCGACTCCGAGTATGGAAGCTGCACCAGCCCCATCTTCCCCGACCGCACGATGTTCTCGCTACCGATTCCCTCCGGAGACCGCGAGCGGCTCGAAGACCTTCGGCACGGTGAAGTCGACATCGCCTGTGTTGTCACCGGCATCGCCGACGGCCGGATGAGCGGACGGGACCGCGTCCATCTCGACCCCGACCTGGACTCCAACGCGTACCCGTACCGGAGAGACCGCAACGCCTGGCAACGGTGACGAGGAATGCTCGGCCAAGCCGGCGCGGCACAAAGCAATCTCAACAACCACGGCGTCGACGGCAGCAACCTCTTCCTGTTCTTCGGCCTCTACCGTCGAGATGAGGAAACCACCCAGGGATGGCGCTTCGTCAGAGGAGCTCCGAACCTGCACATCCTATGGGGCTGGCTCCAAGTCGACCAGAAGCATCGGGTCGCTGACATCAGGCCAGATCACATCCCTTGGGCATGCCATCATCCCCACGTCTATGAAGGCTACCGCGGCGACAGGAATACTGTGCACGCGGCGTCTCTGCATCTGGACCTGAGCGGCGACTACGACCAATGTGAAATCGCGGGATGGGGAGTGTTCCCCAAGTTCGACCGGCGGCTGGTCCTGACCGACCCAACCGGCGCATGCGTGTCAAACTGGCGGCTCCCGCGATGATTTTGTCCGACGGCGGCAAGCCGCCCCTGACCTACCATCCTGGCCTCGGACGCTGGCGCACCGACGCCAACCACGCCTACCTGCGGGGCGTTGGCAGGGGACGGGAGTTCGTGCTCGACCTCGCTCATTACCCTGAGGCGGTCGAATGGTTGACGGATCTCGTTGCCAACCTCGTCGTCAACGCGTGAATATTGTGAAGACGAAAGGCGTCATTACAATCGCTCAACCGCCCAAACGGCAATATCAGCGCATCCCCCATCAATCGGACCGTGGCCACACATCACACATCCGCAGCGCGTACTGCCAAACGTGAGCGAGGAATCAGACCTCCGACCTCAAATCGCGCCGAATTGTTGCAGTAGGACCCGCCGACACCGACACGCCGTGACCTGAAGGTTCAAGGGAAATGTTGGGGTGAAGGGTATCAGCCGGCACCCTGATTCTGTGCCATTCGCGTACGGACACAACCTCATGGAGGACAGGTGTCAATAATTGGGCGGCGCCCCTTTCAACCCTGCCATCCGCTCGCACCACTGTGCCGCGCCCAGGACCCTGCCCTCCTGGGCCCACGGACCGCCGAACTGCACCGCCATGGGCATCCCCAGCTCGCTCAGGCCCGTCGAGACCACCACCGTGGGCAACCCTGCTGCCGTCCACGGCACCTGGAACGCCGCGTCACCGGTGGTGTTCAGGTCCCGGGGAGCCGGAGCGGGTATCGCCGGCGTCATGACAACATCGACCTTGTCGACCATCTCGCTAAAGTCGGCGCGAAATTGCCGCCGCAGTCGCTGGGCTTTCAGGTACGCCGACGTCGGCATGATCATGCCCATCTCCATGCCGGCGCGGATGCGCGGCCCGTAGTCGGCGGCGCGCACGCGGTGATTGGCCCCGTGGACTCCCGCGCACTCGACGTTCGACACGATGCGCTGGAAGCTATGCACCACCGCGAAGCTGTCGGGTAATGGTATTTCCTCGACTAGGGCCCCGGCTTCTGCCAGTTGGTTGGCCACGGCCTCGGTGTGCGCCCAAATCTCCGGCGTGGCATAGTCCTGGTAGTACTGCCGCACCAACCCGATGCGCGGGGGCCGGTCATGCTCGGCCATCTGCGCGCTGAAGTCGGGCACCGGTTCGCGCAGACTGCCGGGATCATTGTCGTCCGCGCCGCTCAATACGGTCAGCATCAGCGCGGCATCGACCACCGTCCGGGTCAGGATACCCACATGGTCCAGCGACCAGCTTAACGGGGCCACCCCGTACCGTGAGATGCGTCCGTAGGTGGCTTTCACACCGACGATGCCGTTGTAGGCCGCTGGCCGGCACGTTGAACCTCCGGTCTGTGAGCCGAGAGCGGCCGGAACCATACGAGCCGCCACCGCCGCAGATGACCCGCTGCTGGAGCCGCCGGGGGTGTGCTCCAAGTTCCACGGGTTGCGCGTCGGTGAGGGGTCGCCAGAGGCGAACTCGGTGGTGGCTGCCTTGCCCAGGATGATCCCACCGGCCGCTTTGATCTTGGCCACCGATGTCGCATCGAATTCCGGCACGAAATCCGCGTTCACCTTCGAGCCGCAGGCAGTGAGCATTCCCTCGGTGTAGAAGATGTCCTTCAGGCCCACGGGTACGCCGTGGATCGGTCCGAGCGGGTCGCCACGTCGGACTTCCACCTCCCGCTCTCGGGCCGCCGACAGCACCGCGTCGCGGTCGATGGTGACCCAGGCCTGCAGGTCGCCGTCCAGCGCGCCGATGCGCGCCAGTAGCGACTCCGCCAGCGCCACCGGAGACAGGGTTCCCTCGCGAATCTGCGCGGCGGCTTCTGCCACCGAAAGCTCGTGGAGTTCAGGCATCATTTAACCTCGCTGAAGGCGTCATGCGCGCCGCGGTTGCTTCGCCGTTCACTGGTGCGGGTTTTGTTTCGTTCCCAGCGCCGGTTACTCCTGTTTCAGCGGTTCCAGTTCCGGGTCGGCCTCGGCATTGTCAACGTCGAATATTTGCTCGGCCGCGGTTCGCGAGTACGATTCCAGCTCCGCGGTGCGGTCCTATCCGAACTGGGCGACCGCTCTCCGCCGCACCGCCTCGTATACCCGCTCCAGAACGTTGCTCCGGCCTATGTTGCTGAAACCTCAGCACGGGGAAACTAAGCCGCAAGATACTCTGCTGGCGCGTGGCCGTCCAGAGCCGGACACGATCGCCGGAAGGCAAAGGTTTGCCGAGCGAAACACGGCCTTCTGCGAGCAGGCATAGCCGCGAACGCGCAGGTCCGGACCGCGCGGTCATTCGTCAGCCGAAATTTGGCAACCTCACCGGGATGTCGGACCGATGCCAGAAAAGCAGCAAACGATTTCGATACTCGACGGTTGAGAGTAGGCGAGACTACGACAGGGCCAGCAGGCGTGTCAGCTAGGCCAGCAAGGCCTCCACGTTGTCTGGGCCGTCGGCCACGTCTCTGACCAGCAGCTCGTTTTCGTAGAAGTTTTCGTGCAGCAGGCTTGCGCTTCCTGACAAGCGCCGCACGTCGCCATCGCCGGTCTCGGCTCGCAACCGGAGGCGATCCCGAGGTAGCGTCGGTGAGGGTGAAGATCCTGTGCCATTTGACAGCCTTACGGAAGGTCTCAAGGCGCTCGCGATTAAGGCAATCTCATTCGCCCCGTCGCGGCTACCGGCGGTCACGGACCAACCAGAGGACGCTGTGCCAACCACCACCATCTTCGCAAACTTAGTACCCACCATACGGAAACAACGCTCGTCTAGGCAGTTCATCATTGCTAGTCACGACGCTAATGTCGTGGTCTCAGGGGATGTGGAAAGAGTAATCGTGCTCTCGCCTGAGGCCTCCGAACAACCAATCGTAGGCACACTGTTCGATGCTCTGGTTCGAGAGCGCGCAAATACGCTCTTAGCGCTCTTAGAAGGTGGCGACCGCGCGTTTCAGCTGCGGCAAAAGCGATATGGGGATTGCGTCTGACCGGTTCCGTATATGGAGTTCTTCGCCTGCTTTCTGCGAATCTACACAACACATATGGTGACGCTCGCTAACTGTTCGCAGGCTCTAACTGAGGGGATTTCGTCAAATCCGCACAACGTCCGGCTCAACTACGCCTCGCCGATCCGCAGCATCCACGAACCAGTCCACGATCTGCGGGTGGCAGGTGAAGACCAGCACCTGGTTGGTTTCGGAGAGGTCGATGAACGAGGCAGCTGCCCGGGCACCCCTAGTCGGGTCGAAGTTGACGAGGGCTTCGTCCACGACGACCGGGAGTCGTTCCGATCGCTGACCCATTTCCAGGATCAGGCCGAAGCGCAGCGCCAGGAACAGTTGCTCGCGGGTGCCTCGGCTCAACTGCTGGGGCGTCCTGATGTTGCCCATGGCGTCCCTGGCGTTGATCTCGGAGCTGCCCAGCGGAGAGTACACGCCCTGGTACGCGCCGTCGGTGACGTCGAGGAAGAAGCGCTCGGCGTGGCGGATCACGTCCGGCTGCCGCTCCCTCTCGAACTTGCTCTGCGCCTGTCGGATCAGGTTCTCAGCGATCGCACGGACCGTCCATTCCCGCGCGTGGCCCTGCAACTCCTCCGATAGCCGGTGACGCTCCAGCCTCAGCCGCGATGAATCCTCTTCGCCAGCGAGCCCGTCCAGCGTGGTCCGGATGGCGCCGCGCTCGGTGTCCAGCTCGGACCGTTGCCCGTCGATATCCCCCAACTGCGCCTCACATTCCCGTACGCCGTCGCGGATAGTCTGCAAGTCGGTGTTCGCCAACGTGGTTCGGAGCGCCTCCAGCGCGTCGCCCGGCCCGCTGACCCGCTGCATCTGCTCCAGCGCGCTGGATAGTGTCGAGTTCAGGCCGGCTCGTTCCTGGAAAACGAGATCGCGCCGGCGGAAGTCGTCCGTGTCCTTGGACTCACCGGACTTCAGCAGCACAGTGATCTGATCGGTAACTTCCTGCTGACTCTTCTGCCGCGTCGCCAGGTCCTGCTGGGCCGAGTCCAGTTCCTTGTCGGCGTCGGCGCGGGTTCGCGCCGCTTCGGTTACGTCACTGTGCAACTCGATGATGTCGTCGGCGACGCCGGCGACCCTGGGGAAGTCGCTCCACTCCGTCGCAAAGCCGTGGGTTTCCGCCAGCGGGCGGGCCAAGTCGGTGAACTCACCGATGTCGGTCTGGATGGCCGTGATGCGGTTCTCCATCTCCGCCACATCGCGGTTGTGGGTTCGCGCCAGGTCTACCAGCGTGCGCAGTTCCTGTATGCCGTCGGGCGTGAACGTGCTCAGCAACCCGCGCTGCTCGAGCCAGGATTGCCACGTCTGCTGCTCCGCCTCCAGCGCCGCCTCAGCATCCTGCGCGGCCTGCTGTGCGTCGTCCCGCCGCTGCGTCTGTCGCTCCACCTGTTCGGTCGCCTGGGCCAGCGTGGTTTCCAGGTGCCGCCATTCCCTGAGCCTGGCATCTGCCGCGTCCAGACTATCCTCGGCTTCCAGCAGCGTGTTGGAGTCAAGCGCCGCGAGGCCCAGCGCATCGGCGTCCTCCTGGAGGCGCGAACGTATCCCCGCCAGTTGCTCATCCGCCTCGCTTATTTGTCCGCGGACCCGGGCCGTCGCTCGGGACGCCGTGGGTTGCCCGTTCGAGCGACCGCGCACGAACCAGAGAACTGCCGCCGTGGCCAGCACCGCGCCGATTGCGGCCAGGATTGCGCCGGCTCCAAAGGTGGTGGTCGCCGCCAGCCAGAGACCAAACACCAGCAGCGCGCCAGCCAGCACGCCGGCCAGCACGCCGGCAAGGAGTCGGGACCGGCCGGCTTGAGACCCGGCCGCTCCAGGTTCTGGTCCATCTCCTACCTGCGCTCGCAGATCCCGGCTCCGGTCTTCGGCACGGCCAAATTCATCCAGGGTAGTTCGGGACTGCCGGATGCGACGGCGGCGTTCGCGGATGCCGTTTTCGTCCAGTTCGGGAGGTGTGGCTGCATCGTGTTCTGACTGCGCTCGCTGCGTAGCCTGTTCGGCGTCCGTCAGCGTCGCCTCGTCCTGGGCCAGCGTGGTCTGTGACCGATCGACGACGGCTCGGGCACTCTGGAGCCGCTCGCCGTGGCTGGCGACTTCCTCGCGGACCACCAGCGAGAGATCGAACTCGGCGAGGCGATCAGTGTCCCAATCGGTTCCCAGGTTCGCCAGGGAGGTTTCCAGCTCAGACCGTTTGCTCGCGAGTTCGGCACGCCGCTCGGGCAGGTCCTTGACCGACTGGTCGAACGCGCCGCGTCCGCGCTCCAGCGCTCGCACCTCGCTTGACCGCTCCAGGATCGTCAGATGCTCGATTTCTTCGTCAACTTCCGCCTTGCCGCGTAGCACCCGTTCATCCGCAGCGTGCAGTTCCTCGCGAGCAATCTCGGCCTGCGCCTCCAGAGTTTCCAGGCGGATCACGCCGTTCTCCGGGAACGACTCCACCGCAGGCAGTTCCGCCAGCCGCTGTTCCGCGCTGATCACCTCGTTCCAGTGGTCCCACGCCCGCTCAAGGTTTTGGAGCCGGTCCTGTTCCGACGCGATTTGCAGGCGTCGAGTGCCCACCTCGCCCAGTTCCAGCTCGATTTCGGCCAGCCGATCCGACTGGCGGCGATACTCCGTAGCATAGCCAGCGATCTCTCTCAGCTTCGCATCCGTGCTTTCGATGGCTTGGGCAACGTTTGGGATGAGTTGATTTCTCCCTTGCGGTCGAAAAATCTCGCTTTTCTGGCGGTCCAATGCCGCCAGCGCATCGGGAAGCCGCATCGCCCCGATGCCAGCGCTGTAGATCTGCAGGTTGACGCTGTCGTCGTTCAGCAGGCTTTCGTTGTTCAGTTCGTCCAGGGTGAAGGCGAAGATGTTCTGGAACACGCTCCGTGAATGGTTCCCCAGCAGCCTCGGCAATTCGGTATCCGAAAGCGTCTCGCCGGCGGCGGTGGTGAGGGAGGCAGGCCCATCTCCACGTCCCGGAGTTCGATCGATGGTGATGACTTCTCCGGCGTCGGTGGCGACGGTGATCCGGCCGCCGTGCCGCCCCCCGGCCAACGGGGGATACTCGTTTGTCCCGCCGCGCCGGTTCGGGAACCCGAACAGGATGCGACGGATGAATTCGAGGAGCGTGCTCTTGCCCGCCTCGTTGGGGCCGTAGAACACCGTGACCGGACGCTCCAAAGGGCCGAAACTGCGGTCGGCGAACCGCCCGAAACCGTCGATGTGCAGGCCGGTTATTCTCATCAGCGGTCATCCTCGGCGAGCAGGTTAACGGCCAGTGCCTCCGCCTCGTCGAGCAGCGCCGCGATCTCTTCATCGGTGAGAGCGGCAAGATGCTGCCTGAATCGCCGGTGCTGGTAGAGTTCAGCCAGCCCATCCGGGACCGTTGCGGGGTCGTCCCTGACCTGATCGGCGGTGCGCAGCACCTCGGCCAGGAAGTCCTCGCCGGACCGCATGGCGTCGCGGTCTATGGCCGCCGCCGTCTCATCCTCAATGCGTTCGCACCACACGAAGGGCAGCCGCTCGGCCCACTGATCGTTGACGCCGGCCAGGAGATCGTCAACCGCACCGGGCTGTCGGAGGGACCGGTTCAGCTCACTCCGGCCGGTGAGGGTCATGCGGACCACCACGGACCGGCCGTCCGCACCGTCCAGCAGGCCGTGCATGGCGTCGTCGATCTCGTTGAGCAGGTCCTGTTCGGTTTCCAATGCGCTGATGTCAATGCTCACCCGCTCCCACCGCACCGTGTCCGTGGGGCGAAAGTCCAAGCTGACGCTGCCGGTATCGTCGACTTCCACCAGGTAGACGCCCCGCGCGCCGGTCTCGTTGGGATGCCGGCCCTGCGAGTTCCCTGGATACACCACCGTCGGTGCGCGCTCGCGCAGGACCTGGCGGGTGTGAACATGGCCCAGCGCCCAGTAGTCGATCCCTGACTGCGCCAGGTCGTCCAGGGAGCAGGGGGCGTAAAGTGCGTGGTCGGTGTTGCCGCCGACGTTGGCGTGCAGCAGTCCGACGGTGAACGCATTCTCGTCCACTGGCCCGAGACGCGAAACCAGGTTGTCGTACACATCCCGGGTCGGATAGCTGATGCCGTAAACCAGGGCGCGCTCCGGTTCGTCGGGAAAGATCGGCACCGCCGCAAATTCGGAGCCAAACCGGTGGCATCCATCGGGATAAGCGAGCCGAGCCTCCCATCCATCCAGCGGGTCGTGATTCCCGTGACACACGAACGACCGGATGCCGGCGGCGTCCAGGCTGCGCAGGCCATCGATGAAGGCCTGTTGGGCGCGCAGGCTGCGGTCGGCGCCGTCGTAAATGTCCCCGGCCACGAGCAAAGCGTCCACCTGCTCGGAGATACAGAGGTCGATGATGTTTCTGTAGGAATCGAAGGTGGCGGAGTACAGGGCTCGCGCCACATTTTCCGGCGCGGCGGCCCGGATGCCCGTGAACGGACTGTCCAGGTGGAGATCAGCGGCGTGAACAAATCGGAGAGCCATAGCGAAGCACACATCCCATTCTCATCGGGTTTTGCAACAGGTCCCGTGTGGGCCGACACAATGTACGTTCGGCGCACTGGCAGGTCAACCGCAGAATTGCACTCGCGGCATTGCGGCATCGCGGCATAATTGACGTGCTTGCACCACGGACCGCCATTTACATCGCGCTGTGCAGCAAGCCTTGACCCAACTTCGTGGTCGTCAGGCGCAACGGAACCAAATTGATACGAGAGCGAGCTTAATGGGTACTGCGAAGCAGCGATTGACGGGGCAGGTGTCCCCGCAACTGCTTGCTCAAGCGCGCGGTGGTTTCTCACCGCAGACACGGTTCTGGCGATAAACGGGATTTTAGAGGGCGGTACTCACCGGGCGGCGTCCACGCATCGCAGGCCGCCGGACCAGTCCAGGATGCGGCGGTCTGCGGTCACCAACTGGTGGCCGTTCATGGCGGTGGCGACGATGATGCGGTCGGCCGGGTCGGCGTGAAAATCGGGAAGTTCATTGGCGCGGATGCCGATCTCGCCGTCCACGGGGATCTCGATCAGGCCCTGGCCCAACTGCTCCAGTCGCCACCGGCTCAGGTCGTCGGGGTATTCGATGCGTCCCTTCTCTCGAAGCATCGCCATTTCCCAGAAGGACATCGCTGATACCGCGACTTCCTCGGCCTGCCACGCCCGCTCAATCTCGGCGCGAGCTAACGGACCGAGCCTGGCGTCGCCGGCCCTCAGCCACAGGGCAGCGTGCGTGTCCAGCAGGATCAAGGGTTGAGCACCCGGTCTGGGTCGGACTGGGCTTCCCACTCAACGTCGATGGGCGAGATGATGTCGCCCGTGATTTTCAGGCGCCCTTTGTCGATGCCGAAGAGGGACTTGGGCCGCTCGTGGTAGGCAGTCAGCTTGGCCACGGGCTTGCCGTTCTTGGTGATGACGATCTCGCCGCCGTGCTCGGCCACCTCGTCCATCAGCCCCAGGCACTTGGCCTTGAACTCGGATGCCTTCATCGTCCGGCTCGAGCCGGTGTCTCCGCTGTGGGTGGTCATGGTCAACGCTCCGATGGGATGGGCGCGGTTTCGCTGAGCCCATTATACAGTGGTCATGACCATGGTCACCAATCCGACACTGGGATCGGATTGCCCACATGGCTTGGTCGCCGGGATCGATCCAGGAGCTATGTTGGGATCGGCGGAGCGGATCCGTTATTGCAGTCCCTGTCCCTCGCCAACCGGATTTGCCGCCCGGTCTGCCATGCCCCACAATACAAACGGTGACCAAGGGTGTCCCTATGAATCATCTGATGCAGGGCAAAATCTGTCTCGTAACCGGAGGCAGCGATGGCATCGGCTACGTGGCCTCTCGCGAACTGGCCCGTATGGGCGCCAGGGTAGTCATAGTAGGCCGCAACGCCGCCAAGACCGAAGCCGCGGTGCAGCAGATCATCGCCGATACGGACAACCCAGCAGTTGAGTACCTTTTGGCCGACCTTTCGTCGCAACGCGAGGTGCGTCGTGTCGCAGCCGAGGCGATGGAACTGCTGCCCCATCTAGACGTCCTGCTGAACAATGCCGGGGCCATCTTCCTGTCCGACCGGCGCAGCGCCGAAGGTATCGAGATGACCTTCGCGCTGAACCACCTGAACTACTTCCTGCTGACCAGCCTGCTGCTCGAACATCTGCGAAATGCGCCACGGGCCCGGATCATCAACGTATCCTCCTGTGCGCATGAATCGCCGGGCAAGTTCCGGCTGGAAGACCTGCCTGAGCCTTCAGGCAATGGGGGATATCCAGCCTACAAACGCTCCAAGCTCTGCAACATCCTGTTCACCTATGAGCTGGCGCGGCGTCTGGAAGGCGAAAATATCACGGCAAATGCCCTGCATCCCGGCCTGGTGCGGACCAACATCGCCCGCAACAATGGATTGCTGGGTCGTGTGGTCAATTTCTTCATTGGAGTTCGCGGCATCACCGCGGACCAGGGAGCGGAGACGCCGGTGTACCTGGCCTCATCGCCCGAAGCGGAGGGTGTGACCGGCAAGTATTTCGTGGACTGCCGTCCAGTGGCGTCTTCTGGCATGAGCTACGATGCAGAACTGGCTGCCAGGCTGTGGGATATCAGCACATCCCTTACTGCTGCTGAAGGTCCACCGGTCGCCTGAACAACTTAGTCAGGTCGCAAACCTGCTGACAACGCGTCTGCATGACCTGCCCACATCCTGTCGCCTTCACTGCCCCTCGGGGCGCACCGCGTCAACGCGCTGATGGGGAAGTTCACGAAATTTCGATGCCGACGGGGCAGTGATCGGATCCCATCACGTCGGGAAGTATGTACGCATCGGTCAGGTTGGAGGCGAAATCGCTGTCGGTGAAGAAGTAGTCGATGCGCCAGCCCACGTTGCGTTCCCGCGCGCGAGTCATCTGGTCCCACCAGCTGTAGTTTTGCGGTTCCTGGTTGAACCGGCGAAAGGTGTCGATGTAGCCGTGTTCAAGGAAGGTGTCCATCCAGGCTCGTTCCTCCGGTAGGAAGCCGGAGATCTTCTCGTTTTGCTTGGGGCGGGCGAGGTCGATCTCCTTGTGGGCGGTATTCACGTCGCCGCACACAACCACGCTGCGCCCTTCACTTCGCAGCCGGTCCACGTAATCCAGGAAGGCGTCGTAGAACTCCATCTTGTAATGCAGACGCTCGGCGGACCGCTTGCCGTTGGGGAAATAGATGCCCAGGAACACGAAATCATCGAAGTCGGCGACGATGGTGCGCCCCTCGCTGTCGAACCGCTCAACGCCCAGGCCGAAGCTGACGCTGCGGGGTTCATGTCCTTCGCGAGTATAGAGGCCCACGCCGCTGTAACCCTTGCGCTCCGGAGTGGTGAACCAGCTGGAATAACTCTCGACCTGCTTCAGGGCGGCGGGCAACTGGGACTCGTGGGCCTTGGTCTCCTGGAGGCACAGCACGTCGGGCTGCGCTTCCTGAAACCACTCGAGGAATCCCTTCTTGTGAACTGCCCGAATGCCGTTGACGTTCCACGAAATCAGTTTCATCTCTTATGCCCTCAGCTCCACCCTCCCCGCCGGGAGAGAAGAGAGTTACCGTTTACGCCCAATCTTAGCATGGGCAGCGGGCGCCACGGTCCGATCCTGATGTCGGGCCAACTTGGTCCGATGTTGACACGGCGGAATTGCGGTGATAGTATTCGATACTTGGTATCATTATGATCGCAGCCGCCAACAATCATTCCGACCACGAACACCCCCGGCCTCGCTCCGCCGCCGTGGTGGACGACATCGTTTCTCAACTGAGCGATCTGGGCTACCGGGACAGCGAACCCCGCCGCCTGGTCATCAGCGCCATCGCCGCCCAGAGTCGGCCCTTCACCGCCGAGGAACTCTGCGCGTCGCTGCCCTGCGTGGGCCGGGCCACCGTGTACCGGGGTTTGCGCCTGCTGGTGGAAACCGGTCAGGTGTGTCGGGTCTTGCTGGAAGATCACGACCTGCGCTACCAACTCAGCCACCAGGGGCATCACCACCACCTGCTGTGCGGGGTATGCGGAGCGTCGGCGGACCTCGAGGTATGCGACGCGGAGGACATACTCCGGGAAGCCGCTGCCGCCGCGGGCTTCCGAATGAGCGGCCATTGGCTGGAAGTGTACGGCCAATGCGGCGAATGCATCGAGGACTGATCCCCGGCGCACTTTATTTTTGCTCCCTTAATTGAGACTTGATATCCCCTGCCATCCACGATTGAAGTCAAAGCCATGGTCGGAAAGTAATCGATACAACATATCAATCCAAATGCTCATTGCTATGCCATATCGATCAGACCGGCAAACGAAACCCAAAGCAACGGAGAAAACCGATGAACCCACCCTTTCTACAACCCGCGACCCTGGCCACGATCGTTCCGCTGCGGCCGGCCCTGGCGCTCCTCGCTGCGCTGGCGGCAATTGCGCTGCTGCTGACGGCCTGCGGGGGCGAAGAACCGGACCTCCCTCCGTCTGGTGATTCGCCCGCCGCAGGTTCCGCGCCTCAAGTCGCGGCTGCGTCTTCCCCTGCGACTGCGGCTCCCGCGGCTCCTGCCGCCCCCGCCGCTCCGACGGCCGGGTCGACCCCCGCGTCTTCGGCAAACGAGTCCATGCAGACCGATCCCGTGAACGTGATAGCCAGCAACGCCGTGCTCGCGGACCTCGCGCGACAGGTGGGTGGCGATTTGGTGCAGGTGCACGCGCTGGTATCAGCGGGCGTTGACGTCCACACGTGGCAGAGTACCCCCGCAGACAGTGTCCGCATAGCGGAGGCGGACCTCGTGGTCAGCAACGGCGCGGGGCTCGCCGTCCACATCGACGATCTGCTCGACAACACCTCGTCTGCCGAAGCCATTCGAGTGATCGCGTCTGAAGGGCTGGAGGCCCAGGAACTGGTTGAATTGCCATTCCCGGGCGGCGACGACCACGCCATGGAACACGGAGATGAACACGGGTCAGAACTCGCCGGCCGCCTGCTCATCGGCGACGGCGAAACCGGCGCCCTGTCCGTGATCGATCTCGAAACCGACCACGTCCACCAGGACGAGTTCGATCTGGGTTCCCGCGCCGGCCGCATCTACCCCACCAAGAGCGGACGCTTTGCCGTCGCCGTTTCCAGCGACGCCAACGCCGTCAACGTCATCGACGGCGGCATGTACCTCGAAGAGCACGGCGATCACTTCGATATGGTCGAACGGGACGTCAGCCTTCTGGGGATCGACCTCACGGGCGACAATCCCGTTCACATGTACGTCGGCGGCGAGTGGGCCACCGTGTACTACGACGGCTCCGGCGACATAGCGCTGATCAACGAGCACGAGCTTGTGGAGGAGGGCGACGCCTACCGGCCCGTGGTGCTGAACGCCGGCCCCCACCACGGAGCCGCGGTGCCGATGGATGACGACCTGTTCGCGATCACCCCGCAGCATCCCAACTACGATCAGAGCCCCGAGGACTACCGGCTGCCCATCGGCGCCGAGATATGGGACCTGGACGGCAATGTGCTGCACAGCGCCGAGGGCTGCCCCGACCTGCACGGCGACGCCGGCAACGGGCACATGGCCGTGTTCGGCTGCACCGGCGGCGTCCTCATGGTCGAAGCCCACGACGGCCATTACGAGGATGCTTTCATTCCGGCTCCGGCGGGATCACCCGACGATTTCCGTCTAACTTCCGTTTGGGGATACCACGGCCTCGACCACTTCTTCGCCCTGGGTTCCGCGGTTGGCCTGTACGTCGTCGAACCGGAAGAAGGCTCGATGGAGCAGTTGATCGCGGCCAGCGAGGACCTGCGACCCATCCAGGTGGCTCTCAGCCACGACGGCGAACTGCTGCTGGTGGTCATGAGCGACGGCGAACTGCGCATGTACGAAGCCCATGACCTGGACCTCCTGGCTTCAACGTCGGACGCGCTGACCGGTGAGATCGATCCCGGCTTCTGGGCACGGCCTCACATTGCCACCGCTCCCGATCACATCTTCGTCACCAATTCCGGTGCGGGCGAAGTCATCGCGCTCGACGCCCATGACCTGGAAGAAGTCGGGCACTGGGAAATTTCCGGCGCCCCCACCAAGATCGCCTTCGTCGGGATCCTGGGCGAGGGTGACCACTCCGAGGAAGGGCACGATGACCACGATGACGGTCACGGCCATGACCACGGCGCGGGCGACCCCCACTTCTGGCAGGACCCCCGCCTGGTGGTCCACTATGTGAACCAGATTGCCAACGGGTTGATCGAAGCAGACCCGGACAACGCGGCAACCTACCTGGACAATTCGGCGGCGTACATTGAGGAACTGGAGGCGCTGGACGCCTACATCGCCGATGCGTTGGCTTCGATACCTGCCGAACGCCGCGTGATGGTGACCTTCCACGACGCCTTCGGATATTTCGGTGCGCGCTATGACATGGAGGTTCAAGCTTTCGTCGGCGGCCACGGCGGGGATGTTTCTCCTGACGACATCACCAACGTCCTGGACCTGGTGGTGCACAAGGGCTTGCCCGCCGTCTTTGCGGAGACCCAATTCTCCGATGATGCCCTCGAACAGGTCGCCCGGGACGCCGGCATCCAGGTCGGCACCGTCCGTTCGTTGCCGGACGACGAATTTCCGGATTACATCGGCATGATGCGGTCCAACGCGGATCAGTTGGCCCAATTCCTGCGGTAGCCCGATCCGGAGACACGCCGCAATCATCCGCACGGCGAACGCAGAGATCGAACGGTACGCGTCCACGGGCTCCGCCAACGCCACGTCCCGGGCCAAGCTGTTCCACCTGGCCTGTGATGTGGCGTGCAGCGCATTCGGCGGGCGCCAAGTTCTGTACGAGCGTTTCTTCGGAGGCGACCCGGTGCGCAACGCGATGATGCCGTAAACGGCTACGACAAGGAGCCATCCAAGGCCCGCGTGCAGGAGTTCCTGGACCGGAGCGGGTGAGCGACTGCAAACTCTCGTTGCACCGCTGTACAAAGCGATTCCGTCATCCGGCCCTCCCGCCGTCCCGGCAACCGGAGCAATGAGGGAGGGCGGTGGTGACCAATGCCATTCGCGCAGCCCTCCCACTCAAGGGCTGCCGCTCAAGCGCCGTTGGTTATTGGTTGGCCAGGGGGATGGTGCAGGTGACGCAGGGCTGGTCGCCGTGCGTGGCGGTGGTGTGGCCCTGGCCGGTGACATCCTCGACCAGGCGGGCGTCGCCGGGGCCGAAGACGTGCTTGGAGCCGTCGCCCAGGCCGATCTCCAGTTGCCCTGACAGGATGATGACAAACTGACGGCGTGGCGCCGTGTGCCAGTCAGAGAAGCGTCCGGCTGGGGCTTCACTGAAGCTGATGGTGGTGACGTCCCGGGCGCTCTTCCAATCAGGCGTGTGGTCCAGGTCAATGGTCTCAATGTGGGACTGGCCGTCATCGCCAGAGTAAAGTCTGAAAGTTCCCATCCTGTTCCTCCGTTTTGGTCTGTACTGGATGCGGTCAGGCCACGGCTGCAGGCTGTTGGGCCTCGACCCTGGCGATGAACTCCAGCAGTTGTGCGGCGTACAAAGTGGACTTCATGTGGTAGCGGTTGGTGGCGGCGATGCCCGGGAAGGTGTTCTCGTGCTGACCGATCACCGCCCACTCCTCGTGGGTCCAGGCCGACGGGCGCAGCTCGGCGTTGGGCACGAGTCGCTTCACGTTCTCTGCGGCAGACTTGTGGTGAACCTCGTCCGGCGTGTTGCCCTCGAAGGCCAGCACCGGGCAGGTGATGGACTTCAGTTGATCCTCAGTCAGGTCTCCCACCGGGTTGGGTCGGGAGAACTGGTCCCGCCAGCGGCGCATGACAGAGCAGAACTCCCCGGGGTCCATGGCAAGGATCCGTTCCCGGTTGTCAGGGTTGTCCCGGGTGCGCTGCTCGAAAAACTCGGTGGCGGCCACGGCGGGCATCCCGCCGCGCTCGGCGGCCTCGATGTACTGTCCGTAGTAGCCGGGTGACATCAGTTCCGCGCTCCTTGGGCCGCCGGAGACTTCCCAGATAAACACACCCTTGACCACCTCAGGGTGGCGAACCGCCACCGTCAGGGAAGTACGCGAACCGGCGGATCCTCCGGCCAGGTAAGCCGGGGCAGCGCCCAAATGTTTCAGCAGGGCCGCCATCTCCTCAGCCCAAAGGTGCTGCTCGGAAAGCTCGCCACCGATCACCACGTCGGACTTGCCGCAGTTGCGGCGGTCGTGGATGATGACATGGCAATGGGTGGACAGCAGGGCGGCCATGGGACGCAGGCCGTTGTGGTCCACGCGTCCGCCCGGCGTCAGCATGACCGTGGGGCCGGCGCCATACTCCTCGTAATACAGGTTGACTCCGTCTATGTTGGCGTAAGGCACTGCTCGCTCCTTTCTGGTTGAACACCGTTCTGTTTGGACACCGCGGACAGGTTGGGCCAGGACCGTGACACCGGCAGTTTTGCGTTTTGGAACTACCCCAGGGTGGTCTCAAAACCCTTGGAAAAGGTCAGACGAACCGCTGCCTAGCCCAGCCCTGCTCAAAAGTTGTGTGGAAAATGGGAGCCGATTTCTTGCTCCGATACATCCACCTGCCCTCAACTCGGACGTATTCCTCCTCGTCGAGACCGGCTCGCCACACCGCTTCCCCCGTATCGCCCACCGTGCAGGGCATGAAGAGGTACCACCGGGCGCGGGCAGTATCGCCGTCCACGTCGATCTGCGGGTTCAGGCCGTAGTGCAGAGCGAAGACAAAGTGCCCGGATATGCCCCGAAAGAACTCGCGGATGGCTTCCCGCCCCTGGTAGCGTCCCATGCCCTCGCTTTCCCACGTGGCGTCTTCCACAAACAGGGCGGCGAGCCGGTCCGCGTCGTAGTTGTCGTCGCAGGCGGCAGCGTACTCGGCCTTCAGGTTGCGAAGGGCGTCAACGTCTTCGAGATGGCGTACTCGCTTCTGGAGTTCTGCCAGCGCTTCGGCCAGGTGTTGTTGGCTGTCATCGGACATGTTTGAAACCTCGGGTCAGGAGCTTGCGACGATCTCCACCCAATGAGAAACCATCGAGACTTACTGAGTCAAGTGCAGGGAGAAGATGCGGTCAACATCCGACTGCAGGTCCACGAAGGTGACGCTCCCCTCGAAGGCGTGTAGCACGGCCCAATGCTGGGCTGGCAGCGCGTGCTCCCGCCGGAGGGAATCCGGCATCGTTTCCTCGGTGAAGAAGATCGACCCGCCGCTCAGAACCAGGCCAGAAGGCAGGCGATCTATAGCCACGGGAAATCTCCTCGATGAAGCCGCCGTCGCTATTGCAACAATTCCGGCGCCACACCTGATATTGGCGCAACCTGCAACTCGCGTCGCCGGGGACGCCACGTGTCAGGATAACACCCGCGCGCCGCACGCTGCGAACTGCGCTTCCCACAGAGTCGCGATCATGCTCAGTGGCAGCGACAGGCACCACAACTCCGCGTCGTCAAAGGACCCGCCTGATGGAGGTCTCCACCCGCGATGATCACTCGATATCGTTCTGCCATAGGTCGCTCCCTGCCAATTTCTGATGCGGATCGAGCATCGCCGATATCACCGAGCCCGAAGTTGTACCGTCACGCGCCTGCCCGTGTCCTGAGTTGCCGACTGGGAGTCCGTGTTCAGGCTTTACCGGCCGTATCTGCCACAAGGTCCAGCACTCGTTTCTGATCTTCGGATGTCAGCATATCGCCTGGGGCCACGGAAGCGAACCCCGACTGCGGGCTCAGCTCCAAGTGCTCAATGGGGATGTACCTGGCTGCTTCGTCGATGGGCCGGAAGGGCTGATCTCGCGACTCCAACTGCGGATGTTTGGAGTTGATCAGACCCAATAATACCGTCTTGTCTCTTGGCGCCAAGCGGAGTGGTTCGAATCCCCCGGCCTGTTTGGTGTCGTACTCCAGTAAAAATCCGTCCACTTCCAGCGCGGCAAAAGCGCACTCTGCAATGTCATCGTAGCCGCCATCGGAATGCCAGGCGCGGCGATTGTTGCCCCGGAACATGTGCAGGGCTACGGTTCGTCCGGGACCGCGTGCGTCTCGCCGGGTGGCATTGTCGACTGCGACAGTTTCAGCCAGGGCTTGGTCCAAGTCCTCTCCGGCCTGAAGCGGTTGCCGGCGGCGCACAGCTGCCAGTTCGATGACGTAACGAAGGGAGCCCCACCGGATGTAAGAAATCCCTTCGTCCCAGTAGTGCCTGTACCTCCCGCTGGAGCATTTCAACCAGCTCATCGACAGGGTACGAGGGTTTGGGGCAAATATTGTCGCTCAAGCCGGATTTGTACCAGGACATTGCCCGGGTCATTTGATGGGGTTGATGTCGGCCGACAATGTCCGGTAGTTTGCTGCCTGAACAACATCAACAGGGATGACGCTCACCACGGATGCTTGACGGGACGTAGCCAAAATCTCGCGCTGTCCCTGGGAGTTTACGCCGACGGCCACCACCACGCTGACGTTCACAATCCGTCCACCCTGACCACCCAAACCGAACGCTTTCGCCATTTCCCTGGGACTTGCCCGCAGACGCTTCAACCCGTAAAGTGTGAGCGCCGTCAACTCTACCCACGGACAACGCTGTCCCAAACCCGCGTGCCGGGCGGGGAGCGCCAGAGAGGCTCCGTCTCCAAAGGGAGGTCCAGATGCGACTCGACCCCATCAATCTCTACGACTACGAGGAACGTGCCAGGCTGGTCCTGCCCCACGACGATTGGGACACCATCGACGCCGGGGCCATGGACATGTTCACCACGCGGCGCAACCGCACCGCCTTCGAGGAACTGACGTTGCGCCCAAGGTTCCTCCGCGACATCGGGGAGCGGGACCTGTCGACCACCATGCTGGGTAATGAACTCAGTATGCCGGTGTTCGTCAGCCCCGCCGGTTCCCATCACCGGGCCCATCCCGAGGGTGAGGTGGCCACCGCCCGCGGCGCCAGCATGTCCAACACCCTGATGATGCTCAGCACCGGTTCCAACTGCAGCATGGAAGAGGTTGCCGAGGAGGCCACCAGCCCCCTGTTCTTCCAGCTCTACCACCGGGGTTACGACCTCACCGAGATGCTGGTCCGCCGCGCCGAAGAGGCCGGGTTCAAGGCCATCACCCTGACGGTGGACACCCCCACCCCCAGCCCCAAGGAGCGGGACCTGCGCAACCGGTACAACCGGAACTTCGAGCAGGGCAACTTCCGGGGCGTCAACAGGCCGGAGAATGTGCTGCGCGGCACCGACGAGTCCGTCGGCTGGAACGTCAACCGCACCGTTCCTCTCACCTGGCACGAGCTCGATTGGCTCCGCAACCTCACCGGCCTGCCCCTTGTCCTCAAGGGCATCCGCACCGCCGAGGACGCCCACATCGCCGCCGAAAGCGGTGTCGACGGCGTCCTGGTATCCACTCACGGTGGACGCCAACTGGACATGACCATGGGCGCAATCGAGATGCTCCCCGAGGTCGTCGATGCGGTGAAGGGCAATTGCGAAGTGTACGTCGACTCCGGCGTCCGCCGCGGCAGCGACGTCGTCAAGGCGCTGGCTATGGGGGCCAGGGCCGTTGGCATCGGGCGTCCCCTCTTCTGGGGGTTGGCCATCGACGGGGCCGATGGCGTCCACGGCGTCCTGGAACTGCTCCGGGAAGAGATCGACCGAGCCATGGCCTACTGCGGCCAGACCTCCGTCGAAGACCTGGAGCCAAACCTGGTCAACATCCCTCAGGGGTGGGGAGCCCGGCCACAACCCGACTTCTAGGCAACCATCTCCAAGGGCGGGTGTGCTGGAGAAAAGATGACCTGTCCTCAGTGGTTGTCTTTCTTCCGGCGCTAGCCTGACCAGCGCCGGCACAGGATCGTTCGGTCCGGTGATCTCGCGTGCCGAGGCCCGGCAACCCAACGGCTGTGCGGTGCCATGAGAGTGTAGGTCCGCCGGCGCTGCTCAGTCAGCGCCGGCGCTTTCAGTAACGCGCCGAACGCCGCCCCATCCCTCTGCTCGATCCCAGAACCGGTGCGGCCCTAAGCAGACCTCGCCCGCCTTCGCCTGCTGGCCCCCGGCGATTCGTACAACACACCGGCATCAATCAGCGCGGCCACATCCTCCACCGCGTACTCCAGGTGCTCGGCCAGCACCTCGTAGTTGTGCTCGCCCAGTTGCGGAGCCGGCCCGCTGACCGCCGCCGGCGTCGCTGAGAAACGGTACGGCGGCGACACCACACCCACCGGCCCGACCTCCGGGTACTCAATCTCCTGGAACGCTCCGCGCGCCTTGTAGTGCGGATGACGCCAGATCTCCTCCTGTGACAGCACCGGACCCGATGAGATCCGCGCCTCCGCCAGCACCAGCAGCGCCGCCTCGTCGTCGGGCAGGGTCTGCAGCCATTCCTCGATGATCCCCACGATCTCGTCCCGTCGCTCCACCCTGTCGTCATCCGTCCGGTAGCCCGGGTCCTCGATCAGGTCCTCGCGTCCCATGCACTCGCACAGCCGGCCCCACGCGCTGTTGGGCCCCTGCCCCGGCGCTTGCAGCGATATGTACCCCTCTTTCGCCTTCAATATCCCCATCGGGAAGGTGTAGGTGTTCTGCTCGCCGTTGCGGTAGTGCAGCGGAGCCCCGTGGTTGGCTGCCACGTGGGGCATCGCCAGCGAGTCCAGGAACATCAGGCTGTCGATCATGGACAGGTCAATGTACTGGCCCTCGCCCGTCTGCTGCCGGTGAAACAGCGCGTATCCCACCGCCATTGCCCCGGTCATGCCGGTGATGGTGTCGCCGATGCCGCCCCCGATGGTGTACGGCGCGCCGTCCCGTTCGCCAGTGATCCAGTTGAGGCCGCTGACGGCCTGCGCCACCGGATCGGTGCAGACGTGCTCGGGGTTGTGCGCGAATCCCTCCTGCCCGTAGCCCGTCATGGAACACATGATGATGCTCGGGTTGAGCGCGCGCAGGTTGGGGTAATCAAGCCCGTAGCTCCGCACGACGTGGGGCGTGTAATTCTCCACAAGCACGTCGGCCCGCTTGACCAGGGCGTGGACTATCTCCAGCCCGGCCTCCGTCTTCAGGTCGACGCACAGGCTCTTCTTGCCGCCGTTCAGGTGCAGATACGGCACGCCGTTGCGCGTGGGCAGCGACTCCGGCGTGAACCGTTCGTCCTGATCCGCCACCGGACGCTCGATCTTGATCACATCGGCGCCCATATCGGCCATGATCCGGCTGCAGAACGGCCCGACAAACGCCGCCGTAAAATCCAGAACCGTTACCCCAGCCAGCAGTCCTGTAGACATGAACAACCTCCTCGTCTGCCGCTCACCCGATTGTACACGCCACGGGTGAGCCGGCTCCGCAAGGGTTGGTCCCCAGGGCCCGTTGAGAAGGTCGCCGAAATTACGGTCGAGCTATGGCGGCGCGGGCATTTCGGGAGGCGCCGTCGCCGTCAGATCCCCAATGCGGCTACCCCAGCCTTGGCGATGGCTTCGTCGTCGAGCCCGCTGGGCAGGCCGCCCACGCCGATGGCGCCGACCACCACGCCGTCATGGAACACCGCTACTCCCCCGGCCAGCGCTATCAACTGGGCGTCACCGAAGGACTCCAGCGACCGGCCCGTGCTGCTGAGTTGCTCGGCGAACGCGGCGGTATCCATGGAGCGGACCGCGGATGTGTAGGCCTTGCGGAGGGCGAAGGTGGGCCTGAGACACCGGTCCATCCGGGCGTAGGCCAGCAGGTTTCCGGCATCGTCCACCACGGCCATATCGACCTTGCGCCGGTCCGGATCCCGGTTGAAATCGGCGATCATGGCAGTGATGGCGTTCTGAGCCTGTTCCAGGCTGATCATGGATTTGTTGTACATGGTTACGTCTCCTTGAAATTGGCGTTAACGAAATTGGCGTTGACAGATCGCGAGGCTCTACTGGACGGGCGATGGGCGCGTGCAGTCAGACGCCGCCCCGACGAGACCGGCCGTGAGTTGGATTTACCTCCTCCCATACAGGCGGTTGAGATTACCGAGTCGGTTGGGGTCCAGGTCCCTGCCCCGCAGGGCGGGATGGTCAGGGCCGTACCGATGAGCGCGGAATACGGCGTTGGCCATGCCCCACTGGGACGGAACGAAGAAGGGGCTGACATATTCCCACACTATCTCGGTTGCCGGCGTAACCTCGAACAGCCTTCCTTGCTGACCTTCGGTGATGAGGGTGTTGCCGTTGGGCAGGCGTTGGGCCCCGCCGGTGAAGTGGGTGAAGAACGACACCATCGGCCGGCCCTGGTATTGCCAAACAATTTCGCTGGTCGAGGGATCCACCTCGACAACCCGGGAATAGCTGAGGCCGCGCCGGTGGGACCCGTTGTCCAGCAGCAGCACGTTGCCATTGTCCAGGTAGGTGGGATGATGCTGGTGGGATATGTTCCCCGGCCCCCACTTCCAGGTGATCTCCCCGGTTGCCCGGTCCACCATCGCCACGGTGTCAAGAATGCGAAAACTGACCAGGAATGAACTGCCGTCGGGAGACGCCGTCAGGTCGTTGGCGCTTCCCCAGGCATCCCGCCTTTCCAGGGGGCAGATCACGTCCGTCTCCGGGTCCAGGTGGTCGGCGGAATGCCAGGCGTTGACCTCGGTCCCGTCGGGAGCAACCTCCACCACCTGGTCGCCAAGCATTTGCTCCGGGTCGTTGGCGGTGGCGAAACCACCCGAAACCCTGCGGCTCAGGTCGGTGGAAATCCGGTCGCGCTGGAGCAGCATCAGGTTGTTGCCGTTGGGGAGCCGGGCGTGGCGTCGCAGGCTGGGGTCGTGGTGCTCCCAGACCAGCCGGCCGTCCCAATCCAACTCACGGATATGGTCAGCGCCCGGCGGGTTGGCCCCCAGGTCACGGAATAGCATGTTGCCATTGTCCAGCAGGAAACCGTACGCGATACCGCCGGGATAATGCCAACGATGGACGAAGTTGCCCTCCATATCAATAAGGTAGGCATCATCCCCGCCGTTGGGAGAGAAGAGCGTGTATCCCCGGTGGGCTCCGGACGAGTCATAACGGATCAATCCGGTGGGACGGTGGGACGTGTTCATGGGGCCGCTCCTCTGATGTTGCCCGGACCAATCGTGTCGCCCGGACCAATGCCATCAACCGATTTCGCTGCCGGTTCAATCCGTGAGCCGCTGACAGAGGATACCGGGTGTGTGACCGGTGGTAAACTCGGCGCGACCCCGAGACTCAAACCACGCCCGGCGGCAGGAGATGGTTCGAATGCGCATCGCGGTACCCGACCTGGTGTCCAACTCCTATTTCCCGGCGGTTGCCGCGGTGGATTTGGGGTTCTTCAAGTCCCAGGGAATGGATGTGGAGTTGGAGATGGTCTTCCCGGTGGGCCGCGCCATGCAGGCGTTGCAGGACGGCGACGTGGACTTCGTGGCGGGTCCTGCCCACGCCACCCCATCCGCGTTCACAGACTGGCAAGGCGCAAAGCTGTTGGCCGCGCTGTCCCAGCATACCTTCTGGCTGCTGGTGTTGCGCGCCGACCTGGGAGTTCAACCCGGCGACGTCGCGGCGGTCAAGGGCCTGCGTATCGGTGCGGCCCCGGGGCCGGATGCTGCCTTGCGCCGGCTGCTGGTCGAAGCGGGTGTTGATCCTGAGCGAGACGGTGTCGCGCTGGGCCCGGTGCCCGGCAGCGGCGACGCCGGCGTGTCCTTCGGCGTCCACGCTGCCCAGGCCCTGCGAGAAGGGATCATCGACGGGTTCTGGGCCAACGCCATGGGAGCAGAGGTAGCAATACGCAGCGGTGTGGGCGCCGTGGCCCTGGATCCCAGGCAGGGTCTCGGCCCGCCGCCCGCCCGGGACTTCACTTTTGCGGCGCTGGTCGCCACCGAAAGGTTGATTGAACAATCCCCGGCCGCAGCCCAGGGCGCCGTGCTCGCCATCGTGGCGGCGCAAAGCGCGCTGCGGGCCGACCCGTCGCTGGCCGCCGATATTGGCCGGCGGCTGTTTCCGCCCGACGAGGCCCAGTTGATCGAGGACCTCGTGCGGCGGGACGCTCCCTACTACTCCGCCGAGATTTCGCCCGACTCCGTGGCCAGCCTCACTGATTTCTGCCACAGTCTCGGCTCGCTCTCCGCAGACGTGGCCTATGAGCAGGTGGTGGCCGTCGACTTCGCCCATCTCTGGACCCAGAGGTAGGTGGGTGATGAGAGTCGATATCAGGGTGCCCGTCGGCCTGCCGCTCCCCGAAACTGCCGATTTCATCGCCAAATGCGAAGAGGCCGGATTCTCGGGTGTTGGCGTCCATGACCATCAGCACAGCGGGCGGGACGTGTTTCTGACCCTGGCCCTGGCCGCCGAGCGGACCTCCCGGCTCACGCTGTACCCCGCGACCTCCAACCCGGTCACCCGTCACCCGATGGTGCTGGCCTCGCTGGCCCACTCGCTGGAGGAGATTGCGCCGGAGCGCGTGCGCCTGACCGTGGCCCCCGGCTACCTCGCCGTGGGCAATATCGGGCGGCCCCGCGCCACCGTGGCGGCCATGCGCCGGTCCATCCTGACCATTCGCCGCCTGCTGAGAGGCGAGACCGTGGAGTTCAACGGTTTCGAGACTCGTCTGCGCAATGTCAGCGACCCGACCACGCCAGTGCTCATGACCGCGGCTGGCCCACGGATGGTTGAACTGGCCGGCGAGGTCGCCGACGGCGCGCTGTTGCTGGTCGGCCTCCATCCTCTAGCGGTCAATGCCGCCCGCCGCCGGCTGGAGATCGGAGCGGCACGGTCGGGACGCAGCCTCGACGGATTCCAGACGATCTTCATCACCCCGACAACGGTATCGGTTGATGGGCCGGCCGCCCGTCGCTTCCCCCAACAGCGGTTCCGGCCGGATCAGCCGTACCTGAAATACCCCAGCGACTCCAACCTGGTCTGGCTGCGAGAGGCCGGCATCGACCTGGCCGACAACTTCGTCCCCGAAAGCATCAGCAACGCCCAGGCCGCCGAAATCTGCGACGCCTTCGGTCTGTTCGGCACACCCGGGGAATGCCTTGCCCGGCTCAAGCGGGCACGCGACGAATCGGGCATCGATCACGTTTTCATCTTTCCCACCCACACCCAGGAGGGTGGTTACGACATGCCGCAACCCGAGGTGGACGCCTTCCGGGAGACCATCATCCCAGGTTTGGCCACCCAGTCCTGACGGCCCTCCGCTCGTCTACCCGGCGCGGAACAAATCGAAGATGATCGCGACGAGGCGCTACAGATCACCCCGCAGGGGATCGTCGTGTCTGTGCGCTCAATCGCCGCGTTGACAGCCCTATGTACGCGGACTACACTCGCCACCGCTGAACTGCCGGAAAATCCAACGTACCAGATGGGCCGATAATGCTTTCCACCGACGTTTCTGATGCCATCGAGTTGATGTTCGAGACCGGGTGGACCGATGGCCTGCCGGTCGTGCCGCCATCCGAAGACCTGGTCCGCAAGTTTGTGGAGAGCGCCGGCCGCAGCGGCGACGAACTCGTCGCGGAACTGCCGCCCCTGGGCGGACGCGCCACCGTCGAGCGCATCGCGGTCAACGCGGTCATGGCGGGTTGCCTGCCGGAGCATATGCCGGTGATCATCACCGCCCTCGAAGCGATGATGGACGAGCGGTTCAACCTGCGGGGCGTGATGTGCTCCACCGGCATCCACACGCCGCTGTTGATCATCAACGGCCCCATCGTCAAGGAGTTGGACATCAACGGCGGCTACAACTGCTTCGGCTCCGGTTGGCGGGCCAACGCCACCATCGGCCGCGCCGTCAAACTGGCCCTCTTCAACCTGGGCGGCGCCATTCCTGGCGAGACCAACAAGGCCACCTTCGGCCACCCCGGCGCCTACACCTACTGCGTCGCCGAGGACGAGGACGCCAACCCCTGGGAGCCCATGCACGTCGAGCTGGGCTTCGCTCCCACCGACAGCACGGTGTCGGTGTTCCCGGCGGAGGCGCCTCACAACATCATGTACCACGCCTCCCACTCGCGGAACTTCCTGTCCGTTCTTGCCGACACCATGTGCACCCTGGGCAACGTCCAGATGTACGTCATGGGCGACACCTTCGTGGTCATTGGCCCCGAGCACGCCAAGTTCCTCCACCGCGACGGCTGGAACAAGCGGGACATCCGCCAGTTTCTCTACGAGAACGCCCGCAAGCCGGTGCGTAAACTCCGCCAGGGCGGCCCGCCCCAGGGAGACTCGCGCCGCGGCCACTTCTGGCCCAGGTACATCGACGCCGATGACGACGACCAGATGGTGCCGGTGGTCCGCTCCCCGGACCGCATCAACATTTTCGTCGCCGGTGGCGCCGGCGGCCCCCACTCGGCCTACCTGCCCGGCTGGGGCTCGCGCCGGGTCACGCGAAAGATCCCGGGTTGATTGCAGATCCAGGACTCCAGACCCCGTATCAAGTGCGGGGTGACGTTATTGCAGAGGTAACGATGACTGTCACAAACTATCAGGACCGGATGCGGGAGTTGGGCCTGGCCCTGCCCATCGACCCGGACGCGGCGTCACGCTGGCGGGCCGCGCCCCGGCTGGACACGCTGCACGACAAGGTCGGCGGCTTCCTGGGCAACCGCAAGGCCAACGCCGACCTCCTGTTGCGAAACATCGGCGAGCGGATGGCGAAAGACCTCGAACTGGGCGACATCCTCGCGGTGGACAAGTACGTCTATTCCCGGCCGGCCGCCGATGACATCATCAGCGATCTCTCCGAGCGCTGCGACTTCGTGGTCACAGCGATTGCCGATTGAGGCTCCTGCACCGCGTGCAGTGTGCACGACGCAATGACCCTGGAGAACCTCGGCATCCCCACGGTGGTGCTCTGCACCGACCCATTCCTGAACTCGGCCTTCCTCCACGCCCGCACCTTTGGCCGCCCCGACTTCCACCCGCTCGGCATTCCCCACCCCCTGGGCGGCCTGACTCCCGACCAGGTCTCGGTCCGCGCCGGCGAGCTGGAACAGGCGGTTATCGATACGCTGACAACCTACTAAACCTACCAACAACCTGACCCCGGGGTCACCGGGCGCGATCAAGGAGACGAGGACATGGTCACCGTCGGCAGTGGCAAGTACACCTACGAGCAGGTCGAGAACTGGGAGAAGTTGCCCGAGGGATGGGTGCTCGGCCAGACGGCCATCGTCACCGACTCCGAGGACCGAGTATATCTCTTCAACCGCGGCGAACACCCGCTGATCGTCCTTGACCGCGACGGCAACTATCTCGCCTCCTGGGGCGAGGGCGTTCTCACCGACGCCCACGGCATGTTCATCGACGACGACGAGAACCTCTACATGCCGGTCAAGAACAGCCACGTGGTCCTCAAGTATGACCCCACGGGCAACCTGCTGATGACCATGGGCGAGTGGGATAAGCCCTCGGACACCGGCTGGTCAGGGAACTACAGCGATACGGTCGTCAGGGCGGCCGGGCCGTTCAACAGCCCCAGCGACATCGCCATTTCCCCGGACGGCCTGCTCTACATCTCCGACGGCTACGGGAACGCCCGGGTGCACCGGTTCACTCCCGACGGCGAACTGGTGGACTCCTGGGGCGCGCCAGGTAAAACCGGTCCCGGCGAATTCCACGTCCCCCACGGAGTCTGGGTGCACACGGACGGGCGGGTGTTCGTGGCCGACCGCGAGAACAACCGCATGCAGATCTTCGACTCCCAGGGCAACTTCCTGGAGCAGTGGACGGATCTCGCGCGACCCTGCGACATCTACATCGACGACGATCTCGCGGTGTACGTGCCGGAGTTGGACGGTTTCATGTCCATCCTGGACATCGAGGGCAACGTCCTGGCCCGCTGGGGCAGCCCCCGCGACGCCGGATGGGGCAACGGCGCCCACGCCGTCTGGGTCGACTCCCACGGCGACATCTACGTGAACCAGAACCTGGAGGGCGAGCGGCTGATCAAGTACCGCCACGTCGGCGGCTAGGGCCCGTTGGCACTTCGAAAACTCCCTCTCGTCATTCCGGCCTTGAGCCGGAATCCATAGCCTGCGATATGACGAAACAGGGAGGATAGCGTACGATTTTGACCGCTGGATTCCTGCTTTCTCAGGAATGACGGTGACGAATATCGACCAGTCCAGCGTCCGGATTAATAGAAACCGGTCGGCAGGGAAGTTCAGCCGCCTTTTCCGGAGGGACAGGCCGCCCGCCTAGGGGCGGGTCAGGGTGAGGATATGCGCGTTGGTTATCAGGTCGGTCATGTGGTGCAGCGGGACAGCATCGACCATCAGCAACAATGGCAGAACCACCTGGAGCAGTTCCGGGCCTCGCGTGACGCCGGGTTCGACATCTATTGCTGGGGCCACCATTACCTGATTGATCCCTTCCAGCACTTCCAACCCTGGCCGGTGCTGGCGCGGCTGGCCGCCGAGCCGGGGAACATGCAACTGGCCACCTCGGTCCTGTTGCTGCCACTGCTGAATCCGGTGGACGTCGCCGAGCAGGCCGCGACCCTGGACCACATCGCGGAAGGGCGCTTCATCCTCGGCATCGGCCTGGGCTACCGGCCGGAGGAGTTCGAAGCCTTCGGAACCAGCCTGTCACATCGCGGCGCCCGCTGCACCGAGGCGCTCGGGCTGATGCGCCGCCTGTGGACCGAGGATGAGGTCACCCACCACGGCCGCCACTTCCACGTCACCGGAGCGCGTCCCACCGCCCGGCCCTACCAGCAGCCCCACCCCAAGATCTGGCAGGCGGCGATGAGCGATCCGGCGGTGCGCCGGGTCGGCCGCAGCGGCGACATCCTCTACGTCGGGCCCGCCCAGTCCAACGCTGCCATCCGGCGCCAGATATCGCTGTACCACGAGACCCTCGAGGAAAACGGCCACGACATCCCCGAGGACATGGTCATCGTGCGCGAGTTCTACTGCGGCCCGACCCACGATGAGGCGCTGGAACGGGCCAGCGCCAAGCTCGCGAGGAAGTACGAGGTCTACGCCCAACACGGTCTCCACGGCGCAGACGATGAGCTGACCAGCAAGGTTACCGGCGACCTGGAAACACTGATGGACGACACCTTCCTGGTGGGCAGCCCCGAGGAATGCGTCGAGCAGATCGCCGCCTACCACGAGATGGGGTTCACCGACGTGGCCCTGCGGTTGTTCTATCCAGACATGTCCCAGGCCGAGGTGCTGGAGCATATCGACCTGGTGGGGCGTGAGGTCATCCCGGCGTTGCACGCCCTGTAGTCCGCGTCGTAAGCCCGGCATGAAGGCGTCGCAACGTCGCCTGCCTCGCGGCATCAAACTGCTTCTCGCCCTTCAAGATATCCGGGCTGCTGCCAGGATTGCGTATCATCCGTACCATTGCCCGTGGGCAGCGCCCAATATCCGCAGGTTCCCGCTGACCCCATCGCCAACGCAACAGATCACCATCCGGTCGCCGTTCTGCTCATCTTGACAACCCCATGGCCCAAGTTACAATCGCCGGAAAGCTCACCACCGACGACACCAAGGAGACGCTCACATGCCGTTCTACACCAGAGGCGATGTCACCATCCATTACGAGGAACAGGGTTCCGGTTTCCCCCTGCTGTGTACGCCGGGCGGCGGCCTGAACTCGATCATGAGCGGCTGGCCCCGGCAGGTCATCAACGCGTTCGACGAGTTCAAGAACGACTTCCGTTGCATCACCATGGACCAGCGCAACGCCCAGGGCGGCCAGTCCACCGGGCCGGTGCAGGTCGAGGACCCGTGGGGCGCGTTCGCCGACGACCAGCTTGGCCTGATGGACCACCTGGGTATCGACGAATTCCTCTTTATCGGCTTCTGCATCGGCGGCCCCTTCGCCATGACGCTGATCAAGAAGGCGCCCAATCGTGTTCGCGGTGCAGTCCTGTGCCAGCCGGTCGGCCACTCCGACGCGACGCCGGATGCCATGTACGACTCTGGGATCGACCCCTGGGGGCCGGCGCTGATCGCCGGCCGGCCGGACATCTCGATGGATACCATACGACAGTACTTACACAACCTGTACCGAGTGCAGCCGGACTTTTTCTACAGCGTGGACAAGGACTTCGCGCGCAACTGCCAGACCCCGCTGCTGGTCATGCCGGACGACACGCCGTCCCACTCGCTTCAGGCCGCCATGGACATGGTCGCTTTGGCTCCCAACGCCCAGACGACGGCCTGGCCCTGGAAGGAAGACCCTGACCTCAAGGCCACCACCATCGAGCAGGTGCGCGGGTTCCTCAAGGCCCATGCGGCGGTGGCTGCTGGCGTTTAGTTCCAGCATCCGCGGTATACCGAGCCCTTCATCCGCCCCGGTGTTCTTGCCGGGGCGGTTTTGTTATCACTAATCGCCGCCGCGCTCAGGCTGCGGAACACCCGGCTCCGGCCCAGCGAAACGACCGGCTGATTCGCCGAATTGCCTGCCGAAGAGTGGAGTCATCAGCGCGCATGCAACCGTTACGGCGAGGCACAGGTAACCGATCCCGGCGTAGCCAAGGCTCGCCAGCAGGACGCCGGCGATGGCTGCGCCCAGCGCGCCGCCGGACTGGTTGCTCAGCCCCATGAGGCTGGCCCCGGTGGACTTGGATTCGCCCGAATATTCGGTGCTGGCTGCGACCATCGCGGGTATCGCCACGCTCAGAAACGCGGCGGCCACCGCGACCACAGCCACCGCGGTCCAGAGCCCCAAATGGACGGAAAAGAACAGAAACGCACAGACCCCGCCCACGATTGAGGTGCTGGCAATGAGAGCGGCACGGTATCTATTTTTGGCAACATATGCGGCAGAATAACTTCCGACAATTTGACCGGCGGCGGTTATCACCAGGGGCACGGCCACCAGTCCCAGGGGCACATCGTAGGTGAGTATCAGATGAGCCGGGAAAAAGCTGAGCGTCGCCCAGAAAGCGATGCGCTGCGTGGTGCCTACCACTATCGCCACCCGGAAAAACCGCAACGAGAGCAGCGAAACATACCTGGAGACGAACGCAAACCCCCGAACCCGGTTCCGGCTGTCCTTAGGGAACCAGATCCAGTTGGCCAACAACCCCGACGCCAGCAACAGTGCGGTTGCCATGAACGGAAGACGCCAGCCGCCCAAGTCCGCCAGCACGGCCACCAATGGTACGGTGGTGGCCGACACCACTGCATTGAGGGCCAATATTGCGGTCACCGCCTGCGCCCGCCTGGCCGGGGAAATGACGTCGGACACGACCCCCACCGCGGTGGGCGGCAGCGTTCCCCCGGCCAGGCCCGTCAACACCCGAAGCGCCAACAGGGTTTCAATGTTGGGCGCAAATGCGGAAGCGAGTACGGACGCGAAGAGGATCGACAGGCCTACCAGAGCCACGGGCCGGCGGCCGAAGGAATCGGACAGGGGCCCGACACAGATCAGCGAAACGGCCCAGGCAGCGAACGTGGCCGTAGCCAACTGTCCCGCCACCGCCACCGATACCTCCAGATCCGTCGCGATTTCCACCAGCAGCGGCGGCACGATGAAAACCGCGCTCTGGGCGGCAAAAACGGCAAGCGACAGCACGGCAAAAAACCAGGCCTTGTTTATCCCTTTTTCGCCGCCTCCGGCCGTTTGCGTCTCGATTTCGTTGATCTCCTCGGTTCGTCGGCGCGGGCCCGAACCAATTGCTGGCGCCCGAAGACTCGCAGCCCCAGCCGGGTCTTACGATCGGTTGACCTACTGAGCCGTCCGCCCTCCGTCGATCACCACCTCGGAGCCGGTCACGAACGACGACTCGTCGCTGGCCAGATACAGCACGCCGTAGGCGATCTCTATCGGCTGGCCCACGCGGCCCAACGGAACCCTCCCCACCTGGGCGGCAACCCGTTCCTCGTCATCCGGCGTCGTGCCCAGCATCGGCGTCTGCACGGGACCTGGGTGCACCGAGTTGCACCTGATGCCCTCGCGCGCGTGCTGGATCGCGGTGGACTTGGTGAACAGTCGCACCGCGCCCTTGCTGGCCGCATAGGCTCCCGAGGTGCCCGGAGCCGGCGCGATGCCGGCGCCGGAGGAGATGTTGACGATGGAGCCGCCGCCAACATCGCGCATCGCCGGTATCACCTCGCGGGTGCCCAGGAACACTCCCTTCACGTTGATGTCCATGGTGCGCTCCCACTGTTCCGTGGTCATGTCTTCGATGCCGCCCCGGGTGGAGATTCCGGCGTTGTTGACCAGGATGTCCACCCTGCCGAAGCGCGACACCGCAGCCGCAACCGCGTTGCGCCAGTCCTCCTCGCTGGTGACGTCGAGGTGAACGAAGAGGCACTCGGCGCCGGTCTCGTTGATCTCGGCTTCGGTCTGGCGTCCCGCGTCGTCCAGCACGTCGCCGATGACCACCTGGGCGCCCTCCGCGGCGAACAGCCTGGCTTCCTGCGCGCCCATTCCCCGGGCTCCGCCGCTGATGATGGCAACCTTGTTTTCCAGCCGCATTGTTCCGCCTCCTGCTACTCGATGGTGCAAAGATTGTAGCGGCGCCGTGGGGCGGGTCAAGTTGAAGGGCCCCGTTCGCTATAATCTGCGCACTCTGCAATCGCATGACATCGGGGTGATCCAGATGGAAATCAAGGACGGCGTATTCATCGTGACGGGATCGGCCACTGGCCTGGGCGCGGCCGTCGCCCAGCGGCTGGCGGCCAAGGGCGGCAACGTGGTCATCAATTACACCAAGAGCGACGCCGAGGCGCAGGCCGCCGCGGAGGAGTGCCGCAGCCTCGGCGGCGGGGCCATCCTGTGCCAGGCCGATGTGTCCTCAGACGACGACTGCCGGCGCATGGCGGCGACGGCGCTGGAACAATGGGGCCGGATAGACGGCCTGGTCAACAACGCCGCCACATCGGTGATCGTTCCGCACTACGACCTGGAGGGTCTGGCCTCAGAGGACTTTCGGCGCGTCCTCGACGTGAACGTCATCGGAGCGTTCCAGATGGCGCGGGCGGTCACTCCGGCCATGCAGGAGCAAGGTCGCGGCGCCATCGTCAACGTGTCTTCCGGGTCGGGCTTCAGCGGCTCCGGCAGTTCCATCGCCTACGCGACGTCCAAGGCGGCGCTCAACGTGATGACCTACTCCTTGGCCCGTGCCCTGGCGCCGGAGATCCGGGTCAACGCGGTCTGTCCCGGCGTGATGCAGACCCGCTGGTGGCGTGAGGGCCTGGGCGAGGAGAACTACCAGGGCTTCATCGACCGCTACGCCGCATCCGCCCCGCTGGGCTCGGCCGGCACGCCAGAAACCGTTTCGGAACCGGTGGTCTGGCTCATCGAAGGCGCGGAGCACGTTACCGGGGAGACCATCCTGGTGGACGCGGGCAGCCACCTGGGTTCCGCGCCGGCGCGTCCACGTTGATGCTCACATCTGGACACCATCCTCACGGGTCTCGATCTGCTGGACGGCACGGTCGGTCCTTCCGCAAATAATTCCCTTGACACAGTATTGACGGCAGTAGCATACTGCGGCGCTTAAGGGAGAGGATTATGGCCATAGTTAACCTCCGCCCCGATCAGTTCACGCTGATCGGCTATCGCGTCCACTACGCTTGGGCGATAGTCGCCATCACCGCGATGATGCGGCTGGTGTCATCGTCGTTCCGGATGTCGTTCCCGGCTATCGTTCCGATCATTTCCGAAGTGTTCGGCTGGAGCGAAGGGGTCATCCTGCTGGCATTCTCTTTGCAGTGGGTGGTGTCCGGCGTTTTCGGTCCTCCGTCCGGCTGGTTGGGCGATCGTTACGGCGCGCGGTTCACCATGACCCTGGGAGCGTCCCTGTACATCGCCGGGATGATCCTCACCGGCTTCATGACGGAGATCTGGCAACTCTACCTGTTCTTCGGTGTGATGCTCAGCGCGTCCATGGGCATCTTCCAGGTCCCGCTGACCGTGTCGGTTACGTCCTGGTTCCGCCGCCATCTCGGCCTGGGCATGGGCATTTTGCAATCGTCACAGGGATTTGGCCCGGTGATAGCGCCGCCCATCATGCTGGGACTGGTGGTGTTCTTCTCCGTGGGGCCCGGACAGCATTGGACCGGTCTGTTCCCGTGGCTGGAACCAGACACCATCGGCATCAGGATGGCCTTCTGGATCCCCGGGATCCTGGGCGGAATAATCCTCCTGCTCCTGACCCGTATTTTCTACAACTCCCCTGAAGACGCGGGAGTGCGCCAGCTTGGAGCCGATGCTTCCGAAACTCCCCGGCGTGCGCCCACCACCGGGGCCGGCGCGAAGGAACGCGCGCGCGTGTTCCTCCAGCAGGTGCGCAAGACACCGGCTTTCTGGAACCTGGTCGGTATCCACTACTGGGGCTGCGCCGGACACAGCATCGTGATCGTCTTCCTGCCCATCATGGTGGTGGAAGCCCTGCGACCCGCCGGCGGCTACCAGGGCATCCAGGACCCGGCGCTCCTCGGCGCAACGGCCATCGGAGCCGGCGCGGCGGCAACCATGAGCCTGGTCAGCACCGTCACCCGGTTCGGTGTGCCGATCGCCGCCGACCTCTTCGGCAGCAAGTGGGTGATGGCAATCTGCTTTGCGTTGCAGGTCTTGCCGGTGCTCATCCTGCTGTTCGCCAACGACGCCTGGATGTTCTACCTGTTCGCCATCCTGTTCGGCATCGGATTTGGCGGCGAGATGTCCGCGTTCCCGATCATCAATCGCCAGTACTACGGCAACGCGCCCATCGGCAGCGCCTACGGGTTCCAGATGATGGGAGCCGGCGCCGGCATGGCGTCGGGCGCCGGACTCGGCAGCCTGTTGCTCATCGGCGTGCGGGACCTGGGCTTCCCCACCATCCTGGACAACCCCTATTGCTGGACGATCCTGCTGTCGTTCATCATGAGCCTGGGCGGCGTGGTCGCCATCCTGTTCCTGCCCAATACCCACCATCACCAGGTGCCCGACTGGGAGGACGAACTGCCGCCGGAGTATCGCACCGGCGCGGAGCCCGCAGCCCCTGCGGCCCCGTCCCCTGCCGGCAGCGCTCCGGCTCCAGCAACGTCCGGCAACGGCGACTGACGCAGCATCCATTTTCAATCGCGCGACCTGGCCGGGGCGGTGCAAACACCGCCCCGGTACTCGTTAATTCGGCTGTGCTATCATCCGGATTGAGGCCGTTATGACGTTCCCGACCGGAACCGCAAACCAAACCGCGAACCCACCAACTGCCGGAGCCGAGACACTGCAGCGCATCGCCAGCGCAGCCGGCTGCGCTGTAGACGCCCGCTGCGTCATCCTGTTCGGTTCCCGAGCCAGGGGAGACCATCGCCACAACAGCGACCTTGACCTGGCAATCGTCGCCGCCGAGGCCGAACTAGATGCCCAACAGCGACACGACCTGCGTGAGCGGGCCCGCGCCGCCGCCCTCTCCGCTGCCGTCGAACTGACCAAGCATGTCGACGTAATCGTCTGGACCGACGCCGAATACCGCGCTAAAAAACGGTCCATCAACCACGTTGCCGGCCGCGCCTGGCGAGAGGGACTGATACTTTATGGCGTTCACGAGGCCCTCCCGGGGGAGGAAATAGTGTCGGAACTGGATAACGCACGCGAGTTGATGCGCATGGCCCGGGGGCAGATTCGCGCCGTGTCCGCCATGGCCTTTGACGACGAGACTTTCATCGAAAACATTTTCGGTTTCCACGCCCAGCGCGGCGCCGAACTGGCATTCAAGGCGTGGATCACATTGCTGGGACAACGCTATGAGCGGACGCACAACGCCGCGGACTTGCTGGCTATTCTGGAGAGCAATGGGGTCAGCGAAGCGCAGCCGTTCTCGCACTTGGCCACCCTGACACCCTACGCCGTCAAGTATGTCTACGAGGAAATCGAGAACCCGACGATGGACCGCCACTTCATCGTCAGCGAGGTCAACGCGTTGGCCCACCTGGTGGAAGCGTTGCTGCCTCAAGCCGAAACGGCGGACGACATCAGGTAGCAGCGGGATAGCAAACCTCGCTGTACAGCGTTATCATGTCGCCAAATAAACTGCATCCGCAACCCTTGACCCGCAACACATCAAGGTAATCGACGACAAGGAGGCATCACCATGGCAGATGGAATCACTATTCTGGTAGGCACCGCCGGGCAGGGCGTCATGCGCAGCATCGACAGCGGCGAGTCCTGGCGACGCGTGGGCATCACCCAGGGCATCCATTCGGACGCCGTGGTGCGCTGCCTGACCCCCGTTCCCGGAACCACGTCCAGCGTGCTGGCCGGATGCGACAAGGGCATCATCCGCAGCGACGACAACGGCGACACCTGGCACGCGGTCAGCACGGCCATGGACGGCACCGCCGTCTGGGCCATCGCCTTCGATCCATCCAACCCGCAGGTCGGGTTCGCCGGCACCGGCACACCGGACCCGTGCCAGATCTACCGCACCACGGATGGAGGCGCCTCCTGGGAACACCGTCCCTGCGAGGTGGCCGCCGAGTGCCCCGCCGTTGGCGTGCCGCGCGTCACCGGAATCGCCATCGACCCGACCAACGGCAACAGCATCTGGGTGGGCATCGAGGTGGACGGCCTGCGCCACAGCTCCGACGGCGGCGACACCTGGGAGACCGTGCCGCACCAGGAAATCCCCAACATGGACATCCACAACGTCACCGTGACGGCCGGCCCGCCCCACCGCGTGGTGGTCATGGTCAACGACGACGTGTTCCTGAGCGACGATGACGGCGGCTCGTGGCGGAACCTCGACGTGCGGCAGAACTTCCCCCTGGGATACCCGCGCGGCATCAAGGTGAAGGCCGACGACCCTCAGACCATCTTCACCACCTTCGGCGACACCACACCCGGCTCCACCGGCGTGGTGATGCGCTCCACGGACGCGGGAGCGACGTGGAACAGCCTGCCCCTGCCCGTGGAGCCCAACACGGCAATGTGGGTGGTGAACTCCCAGCCGCAGAACCCCGACTTCCTGCTTGCCGGAAGCCGCTACGGCTACCTGTACCAGTCGGGTGACGCCGGCGCGTCGTGGAGCAAGTTCAACCGCGAGTTCAGCGAGATCTCCTCGGTGGCGTGGTTCCCGAACTAAACGGCGCCAAATTTCTGACGGTTTGCGCGGGTCCGCATTCGATGCGGGCCCGCATTTTTGCGCCAGCGCTGCCACGGAACTTAACGCCGCAACGGCATGGGAAATTTCACCGCCGTGATACACTTACCATGCCTGTGCACCAACCCTGAAAACGCGTGGAGGCGAACCACCATGCCCATGGACGTAGCGACGAAAATTGCCCTGATCAAGCGGCTGGCCGGTGACATCCACGGCCGCCTTTCGGCGAGTTCCGCGGACGACCTCAACGCCCAGTCCGCATGTTCCGAGTGGGACGTGGGAACCGTCGCCGCTCACCTCGCCGGCGGCGCCGTTCGCCAGCAGGAAGCCATGCGCCGGGGGCTGGCCGGCGAGGGTGGCCCACCGGAAGGCGAGACCCGCCTGGCAACGCCGGACCAAGTTCAGGCTGCCAACGCCACGAGCAACGTGCAGATCCGCCACGATTGGGGCGACGACCTCCTCGATGTTTTCCAGCAGAACTACGAAGACCTTGACGTGCTGCTTCAGGGTTGGAGCGACTGGACCATTGGCTGCTGGCACCGTCGGCGCGGCACCATGTCCGCTGAGAGTTATGTCGACCTCCGGATCCAGGAACTGGTGATCCACGACTGGGACATGCGCGCCGGCAACACCGGTGTGGGTAACCTGGACTCCGACGGCATCGTGGCCCTGCTCCCCGCGTCGGAAATGTGGTACCAGCTCTGCTTCCGGCCCACCGCTTCGCTGACCACGCAGGCCGTCTACCGGTTCGAAATCGGTGGCGGAGGGGAAGGCGCGACCCTGCAGCACGATGTCGTCGTGACTGGTGAAAGCTACACCGTATCCGAGTGTTCGCCGCAGAACCAGCCGGAGCTGACCATCCGCGCCGACGCCAACACCTACCTGCTCTGCCTCTACAACCGGGTGGACTGGAACACGGCCAAGCGCGCGGGCCGGGTGCGCGTCTCCCAAACCGCAGACACCATTGCCCACGTATCGTTAAGAAACCTCGGCCGTTGGTTCGGCGGGTTGTAGACAAACCATCCATCAAACGAACCCGATAGGGTAATTGCAGGTGCGGGACACGATGACTTCCTATGACGAAACGGTAATCCAACAGGAGGTTGCGGTAATCGGGACGCTGGCCCGAGGTCTGAACGGATTCCTGAAAGGTTTGTCGCCAACTGACCTGCGTCGGCATTCGGCGTGCGACGCCTGGACCGTGCGTGATGTGGCCGGCCACCTGACCAACCGGGCGGAAAGGCAGATCGCGAGCATGACCCGTGGGCGTCAGGGCGATTCCGCGCCGCCTCCCGACTTCAGCGCACCCACCGACAACATGGCCATGTCCGCCGCCAACGCCGACGCCGACATCGCCTACTCCATTTCACTGAGCGACGATCTGGTACCCACCTTCGAGCGGAACTACCGGGAACTGCACCTGCTGTTGAGCAGTTTCTCCGGCGGCGACTGGCGCTGCGACTGCTGGCACCCCCGTCGCGGCACGATGACGGCGCGCGAATACGTCAGCCAGCGCATCCAGGAACTGGCGGTGCACGACTGGGACATCCGCAGCGCGTTTGATCCACAGGCCGCCCTGCACCCGGACGCGATCCCGGTGCTGCTGGGCATGTCCGCACGCTGGCTCCGGTCGGCCTATAACCCGGGCGACGACCCGCCGACCAGCGATATCCGCTACCTGTTTGCGCTATCGGACGCCGACCCGATCGACGTGCTGGTGCAACCCGAAGGCGTGCAGATCGGCGCGGGCATCCATCCCGATCCGGACGACATTGACATGCTGGTCGCCTGCAACGCCAACACGTACCTGTTGCTCGCCTACGGGCGCATCGACGTGGATACGGCGGCCAACAGCCTGGTCGCTATTGGCGCGGAAGGGCTGCTGGAGCGCTTCGCCCAGTGGATGGTGGGGTTCTAACGGCGCGTCACCGCCGCAACATCCAGGGCGACGAGTCCGGGTGTCATGATGGACGCCACGGTCATCGGCGAGAACCCCCGTATCTGCCTCACCGGCGCCACCGGCTACGTCGGCGGCAGGTTGCTGGGCGTGCTGCAACGCCACGGCTACCGCGTTCGGTGCCTGGCGCGCCGCCCCGAAAACCTGCGGAGCCGGCTATCCGAAACCACCGAGGTTGTTCAGGGAGACCTGCTGGACCGCGCTTCCCTCGTCAAAGCGATGTGCGGCCAGGATGTGGCCTTCTACCTGGTGCACTCCATGGGATCCTCGGGAGACTTCGCCGAGGAAGAGCGACAGTGCGCCCAGAACTTTGCCGACGCCGCGCGTGAAGCCGGAATACGCCGTATCATCTACCTGGGCGGACTCGGCGCCGACGGGCCGGACCCGTCGGACCATCTGAACAGCCGGCGACGTGTGGGCGACATCCTCCGGGGATCCGGCGTCCCGGTTATTGAGTTTCGCGCCTCCATCATAATCGGGTCGGGTAGCGTTTCCTTCGAGATGGTGCGGGCCCTGGTGGAGAGGCTCCCGGTCATGATCACGCCACGATGGGTATCGGTCGCCGCGCAACCCATCGCGATCAACGACCTGCTGGAATACCTGCACCGCGCCATCGCCCTGCCGGTGGATGGCCACCGCGTGTTCGAGATCGGCGGCGCGGACGTGGTGTCCTACGGTGAGTTGATGCGGGAGTACGCCCGATTGCGGGGCCTGCGCCGGGTGATGCTCCCGGTGCCGATCCTCACGCCACGCCTGTCTAGCCTGTGGCTGGGCCTGGTGACGCCGCTGTACGCTCGGGTCGGGCGCAAGCTCATCGACAGCCTCCGCAACGCCAGCGTAGTAACCGATCCGGCCGCCTCCGAGGCATTCCCCATCCGTCCCATGGGCGTCAGCGACGCCATCACGGCGGCCATGCGCAACGAAGACCAGGAGGTCGCCGAGACCAGATGGTCCGACGCGCTGTCATCGGCCGGCAAGGCAAAGAGTTGGGGCGGCGTCCGTTTCGGCACGCGCCTGGTGGACCGGCGTTCCGTGGTCGTGCCTGCCGCGCCAAATGAAGCCTTTACGCCGGTCCAGCGCATCGGCGGCGATGCCGGCTGGTATTTCGGCAACGCCCTGTGGCGCGCCCGTGGTTTCATGGATCTGCTCGTGGGTGGAGTCGGCGTGCGCCGGGGACGACGCGACCCGTCCGACATGGCCGTGGGCGACGCCATTGACTGGTGGCGGGTGGAAAAATACGAACCGGGCCGCATGGTCCGGTTCTGCGCGGAAATGAAATTGCCCGGCCGGGCGTGGCTGCAGTTCGAGGTCACCCCGTCGGAGGACGGCACAGGTTCGGTGATTCACCAGACCGCCGAGTTCGACCCGGTGGGTTTGGGCGGTTTGGTGTACTGGTATGCGATTTGGCCGGTACACGCCGCAGTGTTCCGGGGAATGATTCGCGGCATCGCGAGGGCGGCGCTCCAATCGGACGCAGAGTAGGATTCGATATGGACTGCGGGTTTATGGGCCGGGTCACTTACACCTCAAAGATATCCCGCACCGGGCAGGTGAAGCCCGGCAGCACGTCACCGCCGTCCAGCGTGTCGGCCTCCGTTAACGTCCGCGTCGGTCCGGACTGAGGCAACGCCGTAATCGTTCGCGCCTCCGGGTCGGTTAGCCAGACCAGACGGACGCCGTGGCGCAGCCACATTTGAGCTTTGTCGAACACGGGAATCGGCCTGTCGTTGGGGGACACTATCTCGACTACCAGGTCGGGAACCACCTGAGCATACCGTCGCTCACGCACATCCAGAGGCATCCGCTCGGCGGATATGAACGCCACGTCCGGCTCCCGAACCGTGTCCGGGCCACGCTCCAGCTGCACGCCGGTATCTGAGCCGAATACTCGGCCCAACCGGCGCTCCTTCACAAATGATCCCAACAATATTCCCCAATTTATCGCGATTTGGCCGTGTTCCAGTCCGCTCGACACCTTCTTGTGCAGCACCCCCCTAATCAACTCGCCCTTCACCCCTTCGCTGTGCAGTCGCAGCAGGTCGTCGGCGGTCAGCAGTTGTGGTTTGGTTGTCGTCATAACCTTGCCCCTTCAAAATGAAACGGGTGTACCTGGCGAGGATGGTGCGATTATACCAACTGGGCCGCTGTGAACCCGCACCTATATGTCGCCCCATGGCCCGGCGCCAGGCCAATACCGTTCCCTATGCTAAAATCCGCCCGGTTGCGCACTTCTGCAACTCTCATCCCCTCAAGGAGCGACACCCAGTATGCAGTACGACTACATCGTGGTCGGCGGCGGTTCCGCCGGCTGTGTCATGGCCACCCGCCTTTCCGAGATGACCGACAAGTCAGTGATCCTGCTGGAGGCCGGCCCCGACTATCCTGACTTCGAGCATCTGCCCGAGGACCTGAAACAGGGCAACAACACCTGGCTTTCCGCCTACGGCCCGCACAGCTGGGACCTGCGCGGGCGCGCCAACCCGATGCAGGATGAGCCCATGGTCATCCCGCGCGGCAAGGCCATGGGCGGATCGTCGTCCATCAACGGCCAGGTGGTCTTCCGTGGCATCCCAGAGGACTATGACCTGTGGGCCGAGTGGGGCAACGACGAGTGGAAATTCACCGACTGCCTGCCCTTCTTCCGCAAGTTCGAGAACGACTGGGACTACAGCGGCGACGACTTCCATGGCTCCGAGGGTCCGCTGCCGGTGCGCCGGCCCAAGCGCCAGGACTGGCTGCCCTTCAATACGGCCTTCTACGACGCCTGCGTCCGCCTGGGCATCCCCGAGCACCCCGACCAGAACGCGCCCGACTGTTATACCGCCGTCTCGCCGCGGCCGATGAACAACATCGACGGCGTGCGGATGAGCACCTCGTTGACCTTCCTCAGCACCGCCCGCCACCGGCTCAACCTGACCGTGCGCGGCAACATCCACGCTCGCCGTGTCGTGCTGGATGGAAACAAGGCCGTGGGCGTCGAGGTGGAGAGCGGCGGTGAGATCTTCACCGTCGAGGGCAGGGAGATCGTCCTATGCAGCGGCACCATCGGCTCTGCGCAGATGCTGCTCCTGTCGGGCATCGGGCCCGCCGATCACCTGCGGGAGATGGGCATCCCGGTAAACCACGAACTGCCCGGCGTCGGCATGAACTTCCGCGACCATCCCGCCGCCTACATCCTGTTCCGCGGCGAAGGCGAGGAGCCTGACACCTTCGCGCCCAACATCCAGGTGGGCCTGCGCTGGAGCGCCGACGACTCGCCGACCAAGTCCGACTTCCAGATCACTCCGACGCTGATGACCAGCGAGCACCGGCCCTCGAGCATCAGCTATGACGGCTCCGGCTTCCACTTCGGCCTGAGCGTAGGGCTGCAGAACGCCTTGGGAGCCGGCCGTCTCTCGCTGCAATCCACCGACCCGGCGGTGCAGCCAGACCTGGATTACCAGTTGTTCAGCGATCCCTACGACCGCCAGCGCATGCGCCAGGCCATCCGCAAGGCCTTGGAAATCGCCGAAGAGTCGCCTTTCAAGGACTTCATCGTCGAGCGCCTCAATCCGGTGGATGCCGACCTCGTCAGCGACGATGCCCTGGACAACTGGATACTGCGCAACGCCTACACCCAGCACCACATCGCCGGCACCTGCAAGATGGGCCCTGCCAGCGACCCCATGGCCGTGGTCAGCCAGCACGGCCAGGTCCACGGCATCGAGGGCCTGCGCGTCGCCGACGCCTCCGTCATGCCCGACGTGATCCGCGCCAACACCAACGCCACCACCATCATGATAAGCGAGCGCGTGTCGGAGTTCATCAAGGCGGACACCTAACTTTCGCCGAACAAACCATCCAGAAACAGCCGGCCACAAGCCTTTACGTTCGCCTCCCCTGACGGTAAAGATCCAATGTGCCAAGTCTTCTATTGATCGGACACATTCTGAATAAAGAACGGTCAGTACAAGCATTCCGTCATTCGCCGGCATTTGTGGTCTTTATAGACAGATCAAAGCCAGCGTATCTCGCGTTGCAATCCGCTATTCTCGCGGAGGGCAAAACCGTGCACGCGTTTCCGCAGATCGATCTCGAGTTTCGATTTCGATCCACGGTCCACCCAGTCCGCTTGCACCACATTTCCATTCCATGCCTGCGTCCGCATCAGCAGCTATTTATCCCGAGGGTTCTCCGTCCGGAGGTCCGCCTTGTTTCGGCTCTTCTTTCTTGCGATCCTCGCGCCACTCGATTACCAGAATCAGCGCAAACAACCCTCCGATCATGATCACGACAGATCCCGCGAAATATGCACCCGCTCTAGTGAGTTGCACGAGTGGACTTCCCATGAACACTCGCTTCAGGAATCCGATATTTTCGGCGGACAATGTTCGCTCGACCACGCTTATTTGACCGAGACCGACGATTTTTCCAATCGGCGATACCGATGGGTCATGGTTTTTGGAGTGCAGCAACAATACTTCTATCGTAAAAGACTGACCTTTCTCGAAAATGATTTTCGGGAAAGTTACCATGTCAGGCCCGGTACGTTGAAGCATCACCTGGGACTTCAGATAATCCGTGCTCGCTGCTATCAAGCGAGCTTCAATCACATCACCTCCTAGGAATTGGATACCCCATTCGTTGTTTTGGTCAAAATCCCCTGCGCGGATGTTGGTTGAGCCTGAATTTTCTACGATAATCGTCATTATGCGCAAATTGCGGCCCTGCTGTTGAAGATCTTGACCCCGGAAAACAATGCCCAGATCCTCCACTGGCCTGTGCAAATCTAGGATGTCGGTCTCTGCAATTTTCGTGAATGTGACTCCGGGATGTGGTTCTTGTAGTGCCAAATACGCAAGGAACGCGCTAAAAACGGTGATCGCCAACGATGTGACGACGAGCAGGTCACGCCAAGAAGCGCGCTTTAGAATTGACATTGGATACTCCCGGGGAAGTTTGAGTTATAGCTACGAACGTATGCGCAATCTTCGCGGTCTATGCTTGAATTAGGGCGAAGAATGCGAGGCTAGTATGGCCTTTGTGCGACGAAGCAAGTCCCACTTTTTGCATTATAATCGCAGGGCAACCGCGTGGACCAAGTGCACAATGGCGGGCACGTTGTGTCGATGCACACGTCTATGTGTTCACTGCGGATGCCAGTCTCTGCATGCTCCATCTTCCTAAATAAACTTGCGACCCACGACACCATGCAATTCGAAACCATCGCCGCCCAGGCGGCCCACCAGATCGACGCGGCGACCGGCGCCGTCGCCCCTCCCATCTACCTCTCTACCACCTTCGAGCGGGATCCCGACGGCGAGTATTCGCGCGGTTTCGTCTACTCCCGCGTCGACAACCCCAACCGCCGTGCCCTGGAGCAGTGCCTCGCCCTGCTGGAGGGCGGGGAGGCGGGACACGCCGAGGCATCAGCCTTCGCCTCCGGTTCGGCGGCCACGGCCGCGGTTTTCCATGCCCTCGCCCCGGGCGACCACGTTATCGCACCGGACGACTGTTACCACGGCACGTCGAAGATGCTGCGGGAGATTTTCGCTCCCTGGGGCCTGCAAACCAGCTTTGTCGACATGACCGACGTGGATTCCGTTCTCGAGGCCGTGCGGCCCAACACCCGCCTCGTCTGGGTCGAAACCCCATCCAACCCGCTACTCAAGATCACTGACATTGCGCAGATGGCCGAAATCGCGAAATCCGCCGGCGCGCTGTGCGCCTGCGACAACACCTGGGCCAGTCCCATGCTGCAGCGTCCCTTCGAATCCGGCGCGGACCTTGTGGTGCACTCAACCACCAAGTATCTCGGCGGACATGAGGACGTGACCGGCGGCGCGGTGGTCGGTCGCGAGGACTCCGACATCTTCCAGCGGGTCCGCCTGATCCAGAACCTGTGCGGCGCAGTGCCGTCGCCATTCGACTGCTGGCTCACGCTGCGCGGCATCCGCACGCTTCCGGCGCGAATGCCGATGCATTCCACCAACGCCGGACGGTTGGCCCGCTTCCTGCAGGACAACCCAAGGGTGTCGGCGGTGCACTATCCGGGGCTCCCGGACCATCCGGGCCACGACATCGCTGCGCGGCAGATGTCCGACTTCGGCGGGATGCTGTCATTCCAGGTTGCCGGCGGCAGGGACGCCGCAATGGACGTGGCGGCCAGGGTCCGGCTGTTCGTGCGCGCAACCAGCCTCGGCGGCACGCAGAGCCTCATCGAACACCGGGCATCCATCGAAGGGCCGGACAGTCCCACGCCGGACGACCTGTTGCGAGTGTCCGTCGGCCTGGAGAACGTGGACGACCTGATCGCCGACCTGGCGCAGGCTCTGGGCTGACCCACCGCCCGGCCGGGACCGGCCATGTGGTACTATCCGCATGGTTACCGACCGACGGCGATTTTGCTCGTGAGAGTCGATACGCCCTCGGGAAGAGAAGTGCCGAATCGCCGCCACACAGAGTACGGTGCCGATTGACGAGGCAACGAGCGTACCTGCGCACCACTCAGGAGGCTGACCATGTTTGACTTGCTGATCACCGGTGGAACCGTTGTATTGCCAACCGAAGCAGCCTCCGTGGACGTCGGCGTGCAGGATGGGCGCATCGTCGCCATCGGCGCGCCGGGAACCCTCGTTGACGAGGCGGTGCAGACCATCGACGCCACCGGGCGGATCGTCACTCCCGGCGGCATTGAGCCTCATATCCACGCCGCCGCCAACGTCCAGCCCGGCGTGCATCAGCAGGTGGCGGGCGTGCCCAACGCCGGCCCGATCGACCACTCCCTGGGCGCAATCTGGGGCGGCACCACCACCGTGGTCGACTTCGCGCCGGCTCCCAACGAAGGGGAACTGGTTGGCGGCATCCTCGATTTTCTGTCGGTTTGGGAAGGGAATACCTACGCCGACTATTCGGCCCACGTCATCTATCGGACCAGCAATACCGCTGACAGCATCGCCCGCGTTGGCGAGCTGATCAACAACGACTTCCCCAGCGTGAAGATCTTCACCACCAACATCCGACCGCCTGCGGACCCGCCCCTCAGCCTCACCCCCACCGGACGCATCGACAACGGCCGTCTCGCCGACCTCACCGCCCAACTGGCCCGCCACGACGGCGTGCTGGCGGTTCATGCCGAGGACGATGAGATCGTCATGTACAACTACCTGCTGGCTCAGCAGCGCGGCATGTGGGACTGGTACAACGCCCACCTCATTCACTCCAAGGAAGTGGAGGACGTGGCCTTCCGCGACGTGATCCGCATTGCCGAGCAGAACGGCGCCGGCATGTACTTCGTCCACGTCACCGGCAGCGACGGCGTCAACGCCGTGGCCGCCGCCCGCAGTCGTGGTCAGGCGGTATACGGCGAGGTGCTCACTCTTGCCCTGTCCTTCAACGCCTTCCAGTACCGCGAGCCCGACGGCATGAAGTACCACACCTACCCCTCGCTGAAGTATCCCGAAGACGGCAGCGACCTGTGGAGCGGCCTGATGGGAAACAACCTCACCTTCACCGCCACCGACAGCAGCTTCACCACCTACCTGGACAAGACCGCCGGCCTCAACGTGCAGGACATGCGCGGCGGCAACATCGGCATCGAGATCCGCATGGGCGTCAACTACACCGAAGCCGTGGTCCGGCGGGGAATGCCCCTGACCCAGTTCGCCAACATCACCGCCACCAACGCCGCCCGCCTGCTGGGAATGTACCCGCAGAAGGGCGTCATCGCCCCCGGCAGCGACGCCGACTTCGCCATCATAGACCCCACCATCCACAAGCGGCTCACCATGGACGACCTGCATCTGCGCGACTACAGCCCGTGGGAGGGCTGGGAAATCCTCGGCTGGCCGACCACGGTCATCCTGCGCGGCAAGGTGATGGTCGACAACGGGGAACTGCTGGGCACTCCCGACGACGGCCAGCGCGTCCGCCGCCGGATCGACCCGGCGGTACTCCAACGCCCGGCATTTTAGACCGACCAACACCGAAAGCCGTCCCCACCGGGTCAGCCCGGCCCACCGGAGGGTGTCGCTGCCACCATGGCAAACGACACACAGGACAACGTTCTATTCTGCCGGTTCTGCGGCCACCTTAACCGGGCAACCGAGCAGGGCGAAGTCGAAGCTGCCGGCGGCCGCTGCGCCCGCTGCGGCGCGTTCTCGGGTCTGGAGACGATAGCCGAATCGGAAGCCCTTGAACGCTCCCGGCGCATCCGGCTGGACTTCCTGCGCAGCCGACTGGTGCGTCTCACCTTGATCGTGCTGCCCGTCCTCGGCCTGGTCATATGGGTCCTGTGGGAATACACCGGTCTCCCGCCGGACCCGCCCGCTCCATCAACCCGGATCGGCGACACATCAGCCCCCATACCCCCGGGCGACTGGCCACAGGCCGGCCGCAACGCGACCAACCGGGCCTCCGCCGGCGCCCTCGCTCTGCCACCCGAAACGGCACCCCAGACCGCGTGGAAATACATCGCCGGCGCGCCCATAGTTTCCCCGCCAGCCGTCTCCGGCGATCGCGTATATCTGACCGACGAGGCCGGAAACTTGACAGCGCTGGATCGCCGAACCGGAAACCTCCTCTGGCAGTACGACTCACGCCTGCCCGCAGGAGTGACCCCGGCGGTGGCGGACGACCTCGTGTTCGTCGTATTCCGCCCCGGCCTCGTGTCGGCGCTTGAGGCAGAAACCGGCGAGGTCGTGTGGTCGAAGCGACTGCGGACCGCCTCGCTGCCGTCTCCCACCATCGCCGACGGCCGGCTGTATGTGGCCGAAAGCGACAAGAACCGCCTGCTCGCCCTGGACGCCGCCAACGGCAAAACCCTGTGGCAGTACCGCCTTGGAGACTGGACCATCGCGCCGCCGGCGGTCATCGATGGCAAGGTGATCGCCACGGCCAACGACGCCAACGTGCACGTTATCGACGCCGAAACCGGGCGCCGGCGCATGATCTACGACGCTGGCCGGTCTCGCTGGGTGCGCGGCGGCCCCATCGCCACCGACGACCTGTTCCATTTCAGCAGTTTCAACGGGCGGATTTGGGGTATCGACTACCAGGGCCACCGGTATCCGCTGGAGCGGCAGATCCTTTATTTCAAGACGCTGATGTGGTTGTGGGGTTTCACGAATCAGGGACCGGTCCAGCAGGGATTGGCCTGGTCATCCTGGAGTGTCGACGACCAGCCCTACCAGCCGGCGCTGTCCGGCACGACCCTGATCGTCGCCGACGCTGTGGGCCCGGTCACCGCGCTGGATTCCGGCGACGGCACAATCCTCTGGGAGATCGACGTGGGCGCGGACATCACGGCCCCAGCAACCACCGCCGGGCCCATTGCGTTGGTGGGCGATGAGCGGGGTCGCCTGACCGCTCTTTCCATCGCCGACGGTTCGACCGCATGGGAAACGCAACTGGACGATCCCATAACGGCGTCCGCTATCGTGGCCGGCGGCATGGTGCTGGTCCCCACTGCGGCCAACGGCGGAACCCTGGTCGCATTGGCGGCGAACCCCGAGTAAGCGCGCAACCGACTTTGCCTTCGAAAGGGGCGCCCACCGGTGGGCGCCCCTCCTGATTTAAGCACCGCGCCGCAGCGATTTCGCGCGCCGCATCGCTTGGATTGTGCGGTATTTCACAATAAAAACTATTGATTTCGTTGATATTGACATGCCAACTACATAACGGAATTCGTCTTTACATAGCACTTGGCAGCGTATTAGGCTTGCCCGATACATCCTGATATCAAGATTCGGTTCGGCATTTGGACTATATGAGCACGTATCTGTAAACGAGATGACTGGCAATGATCGGGTTTCCACCCAGCCAGCTGCCTGTCGCAGCGCACACGGAGGTTAGCATCATGAAACGACGCCGCAAAACGACCCCGCGCGCCCTGATCCTGGTCACTTTCTCGCTCGCCCTGATATTCGTGATTGCCTGCGGTGGCGCGGCCAGCGCGCCGGCACCGGAATCGGATGCTTCTTCTGCTCCCGCCAGCGCGGCCACCGGGTCGCAATCGGCGCCCGCAGCCGCGCCTTCCGGCAGCTCCTCCCAGGCGAGCCAACCCACCGCTGCCGCAGCACCAGCCCAGCCGGCAGCGTCTTCCGGTAGCTCCGCCGCCGCGGAACCGACGCCCACAGTCCAGCCGGTGGAGGTCCAGGCCCCCGAAACCGACTGGGTGACTCGCGGGAAGCACGGCCGCACCATGAAGTGGGTCGCTCGCAACAACCCAGGCTTCTGGGACGTGCACTACGGCGCCAGCCTGACCACCACCCTCACACCCTCCGGCCCCAGGTTCAACCAACTGGTTGAGTACAACCCGGTCAACCCGGAGGAGATCATCGGGGACCTGGCCGAGAGCTGGGACGTCAGCGAGGACGGCACGGTGTACACCTTCTACCTTGCCGAAGCGAACTGGACCGACGGACAGCCGGTGAAGGCCAGTGACATCGTTTACAGCCTGGACCGCATAACCCTTCCCGACGCGTTCCGCGGCCGCACCAACAGCCTCCGCAACTTCTACGAGCACAAGACCGCAGAGGTGATCGACGAACGGACAGTGCGGATGCCCATCAAGTTCCCCGCGGCCACCTTCATGGTCAACCTCGCCTCCGACTACATGAAGATGTACCCGGAGCACGTGGCCGGCCAACTGACCCAGGAGGACGTCAACTGCTGTCCGGAGAACATGATCGGCTCCGGCCCCTTCATCTTCAAGGATGGCAGCTGGCAGAAGCAGGAGGCCTATGAGTACGTCCGCAACGACGACTACTTCAAGGCTCCGCGTCCCTATTTTGACGGGTTCAAGGTCTTCCTGATCCAGGACGTGGCCCGGGCCATCGCCACCCTGAAAGTCGGGCAGGCCGACGGAACCTACTACCCGGTACTGTCCACCTACACCGAATTCGTCGAGCAGTTGGAGCATGACACCGACGGCCGCATGCGCGCCCTGTTCATGGAAAACGTGCAGCGCGCCGGCCTCAACTTCAACTGGCTGGTTGAACCCTACGACGACCCCCGCGTGCGGACCGCTCTCTGGATGGTGATCGACCAGGAGGAAATCGTCGAGAAGATCCTGCGCGGCAACGGAACCGTGGGCACGCACTTCCACGTCGGGTTCGCCCCCAACGAAAGTGTCGAAGCCCTCTACGAGCTGCCCGGCTACCGCCGGGACGCGGACGGCACCAAGGCGCAGGCGGACCTGGACGAAGCCCGCCGACTGCTTGCCGAAGCCGGCTTTCCCGAAGGCTTCAGCGGCACCATCACGTCCATCCTGACGGGCTGCACCGCAACCTCCGCCCAGCTGGTCAAAGACATCTGGAAGCGTGAGCTCAACCTGGAGATGACCATCGAGTCCAGCGACGTGGCGACGCTGTACGCCAAGTGGCGCAGCAACGACTACGGGGTCATCGTCGGATGCGGCAGCGGCATCGTCCTTCCGGACCCGTCTGACATCCTGAACCAATGGTACGGGCTCGACACCATGCGCAACTCCGGCAACTGGACCACCACGGAGTTCGAGTCCCTCAAGGCCGCTCAAGCCAAGGAGTTGGACCCGGACAGGCGCAAGGAGCTCTTCTCCCAGATGGTGGAACTCCTGCGTGACGAGGTGCCTCACTACCTGCCCACGGGTTGGATCCACGCCGGTGGGACCCTCGACTACCGCGTTCGCAACTACCACGTCCCGAGGACCATCCAGATGATCCACAAGCTGGACCACATGTGGTGGGACGAGGATGCCGAGAAGCCCCCGATCGGGACGGGATACCAGCCGTAGGCTCGTGCGCCTCAATGTCTAGAGACGATTTCGACGATTGCCAGGCCCGGTCCCGGGAGGAATGATGACTACCTATATCGTGAGGAGGCTGCTCCTCTTCATCCCCACGATCCTCATCGTAACCATCATCATCTTCCTGCTGATGTGGATCGTGCCTGGCGACACGGCCATGCTCATCCTCACGGGCAACGACCCGAATGAGGGCGGACGGGTCAGCCTGGAGGACGTCGAACGGCTGCGCGCCAAGCTGGGACTGGACCGGCCCGTACACATCCAGTACGCGGACTGGCTATGGGACATGCTCCGTGGCGACCTAGGCGAGTCGCTCTGGTACCAGACACCGGTGATCGACGAGCTTGGAGGACGGTTCATCACCACCGTGCAACTTGCGGTGATGGGCATGGGGCTGGCCTTCATCGTCGCGGTTCCTTTAGGCATCGTATCTGCGGTCAAACAGGACACCAAACTGGACTACATCAGCCGGCTGTTTGCCCTTCTGGGCATCGCCATGCCGACCTTCCTCATTGCGATCGTCGTGACCTACCTGCTGGCCTACGTATTCGACTGGCTGCCGCCGCTGGACTACGCCAACCTGTGGGAGCAGCCGCTGACGAACCTGCAGCAGATGGTGTTCCCGGCGCTGGCCATCGCCTTCCATGATCTTGCGTTCACCGCCCGGGTCACCCGCTCGGCCATGCTGGAAACCATGCGGGACGACTACGTTCGCACGGCTCGGGCCAAAGGACTCACGGAGATGGGCGTAATCGGTCGACACGCCCTGAAAAACGCCCTGTTGCCGATCATCACGGTGTCCGGCTACCAGTTCGGCCGGCTGCTGGGCGGTGTCGTAATCGTCGAGGTGATCTTCCTCGTTCCCGGCATTGGCAACATGCTGATCGACGCAATCATCCACCGTGATTTCGTCGTGATCCAGGCCGTCGTGGTGCTGGTGGCGGCGGTGGTCATGTTCCTGAACCTGGTTATCGACCTTGTCTACGGAGTGCTCGACCCGAGAATCCGCTATCAGTAGCGCACCGCATATCAACGGAGCAGATCATGGCTACTCGCGACATCACCGCAGAAGGCGGCTCCCAGGCTCGCAATGCGTTGTTGCGTATCCCCGCTGCGTACCGGTCCACGGTGGACCTCGCTCGGCGGAAACCCCTCGGCGCGGTCGGCGGCGCCATTGCCCTCATCCTCATTTTTGTCGCCATTTCATCCCGGTTGGCCATCCTGCCGGTTCCGGACCCATACGCCTCCGTCGGCGACATATTCCTCGCTCCCAGCCCGGAATACCCCATGGGGACGGACGTCATCGGAAGGGACATTCTGTCGCGCGTCCTGTACGGCACCTGGATATCCCTGTACGTCGGCCTGGGCAGTGTCCTGATCGGGATCACCGCGGGCTTCGTGCTGGGCATCACCAGCACCTACGCTGGCGGCTTCGTTGACCTCGCTTTCCAGCGCGTGGTGGATGCTCTGATGTCCATACCCGGCCTGATCCTGGCGCTGTCCATCATGGCGGTGCTCGGGTCCTCCCTGAACAACGTCATCCTGGCCATCGTCATCGGGATGCTCGCCCCCGTGATCCGCACCGTGCGCTCGCAGGTGCTCACGCTCAAGGAAATGGACTACGTGACCGCCGCAAGAGCCATCGGCGCACGCCCCCAGCGCATTGTGTTCCGGCACATCATGCCCAACTGCCTCGCCATCTACATCATCATGGCGACCTACTACCTGGGCTTCGCCATCATCATCGAGGCGTCGCTGAGCTTCCTGGGCGTGGGCGCGCCGCCGGACGAGCCCAGCTGGGGCGGCATCCTGACCGTGGCCAGCCGGGAAGCGCCGGAGACGGGCATCTGGCTGCTGGTATTCCCCGGCATCTTCATCTTCATTGCCGTGCTGGCCTTCAACGTGCTCGGCGACGCCCTGCGCGACGTGCTCGACCCCCGGCTCCGCGGGCGCTGATCGCACACCGGAAACTACGCCAACAAGGCCGCACCACTGGTCCTACGCCCCGACGTTCGTTTCGCGTCGGGGCGATCTTTTGCATGCGCCTCAATGGGGATGGCGTGTCGGGGCGATCTGGACGTAGTCCCCGATGTTGACCACCACCCGATGTTCCGCACGCCATTTGACAACCCACAACCTTGTGGGTAGCATCCCCACCGCTGGCCAATTCGGCCGGCGTGACCAGGATGGCCAAAGGCCACCCGGTCACCAGCGTTCGATTAACATGCATCGGGAGGGTTCGCCAATGAATTTCCGACGAATCGGAAGACCTCAATGGTTCTTGCTCGTGAGCTGCGCGGCCTTGTTGATGGTCGGGCTGGCCTGCGGAGGAACCGCTGCGCCCGAGCCCGCCGCGCCGAGCCAGGCCGGCCAGTCCCAGCCGGCGGCCTCCGACAGTTCGGCCGCAGCGGGTCCGACGCCCACGTTCACACCCATCCCGACACGGGTTCTCGACGCCACGCCCACCGCCATTCCCGTGCCAACCGCCGTGGCAATCGACGAACGTCCGGATTGGTGGCGCGAGGGCGAGAGCAAGCATTACCGGGGGACCTTCCCGATGGTCGGAAACAGCAACCCCGGCTTCTGGGACGTCCACTACGGTGGTTCGCTCAACACCACCCTCATGCCGTCCAGCCCGCGGTTCAACCAACTGGTTGAGTACAACCCGGTCAGTCCCACCGAGATCATCGGCGATCTGGCGACTACCTGGGACGTCAATGATGACGGCACCGAGTTCACGTTCCACCTGAATGTGGCCACCTGGTCCGACGGCCAACCGGTGACCGCCGAGGACATCAAGTTCAGCCTGGACCGCATCACGCTGCCGGGCGCGCAACGCGCTCGAACCGGCTTCCTGCGCGCGTTCTACGAGCACCAGTCCGCGGAAGTAGTTGACGACAAGACCGTCAAGGTTCCGCTGAAATTCCCCGCGCCCACCTTCATGCCCAACCTCGCTTCGGACTACATGAAGATGTACCCCAAGCACATCGCCGAAGATCTGACACAGGAAGAGGCCAACCAGCCCGAGTCGCTGATCGGCTCCGGACCGTGGCTGTTCGGCGGGTGGCAGAAGGACGTGAGCTACACGTTCGACCGCAATCCCACGTACTTCAAGTCGGGCCGACCGTTCTTCGACGGGATTATCGTGTACCTGATCCCTGATACCGCCCGGCGGATCGCCGCCCTCCAGGCCGGCCAGGTTCTGGGCACGTTCAACCCCTTCACCGGCGTGAACCGTCCCGAAGACATGGCCATCCTGGAAGAGCAAACCGACGGCCAGATGCGCGCCCTGATCCTGCCCGACTCCGGCTTCGAGGCCTACTTCCTGAACAACGCCAAGCCGCCGTTTGACGACGAACGCGTGCGCCAGGCCTTCTACCTCGGCCTCGACCGCGATCTTGGAATTGAGCGGGCCGTCAAGGGCTTCGGCACGCCGGGAACGTACTTCGCTCCTGGAGTTGTCGAAAACATGGACGACCTGAGGGCCAACAACGCGGCGTTCGCCGAAGACCGCACCGCAGCGATTGAACAAGCCAAAGCGCTGCTGGCCGAAGCCGGGTACCCGGACGGCATCAAGGTCAAGATGAACACCCGCAACTCCAACCCCACGCTGCCGGCCGCCGAAGTCGCCAGCGCGCAACTGCGCCGGGACGTGGGTATCGACATAGAAATCCTGCCCAACGACCTCGCGACCACCTATGCGGTGATGCGTGACGGCACCCACGAAATCTCCACGGTGGGCACCGGTATCATTCTTCGGGACCCGGCAGACATCCTGAACCAGTTCTACCTCCAGGATGTGCTGAGGAACCCGCAAAACTGGCAGGATGACCGGATCGATGAACTCATCGACCTCCAGAACCGCGCCATCGACCAGCGTGTCCGCCAGGATCACCTGGAAGAAATCGCAGACATCCTTCACACTGGCAAGAGCCATCTGGTGATCTATTTCTGGGGATCCAACGGCGGAGCGCTGGACTACCGCATCCGGAACTTCCACACTCCACCGACCCTCCAGCAGGTCCACAAGTGGGACCACGTCTGGTTTGACCCTGACCGCGAACAGCCTGCAGAATCCGGATACCAGCCGTAGTCTCGCCAGCAGTTTGGCTACGTCCACGCGACCGCACCAGACACGACTGTGAAATAAAGGACAAAGGCGGCCGGCCCAATAGTCTCTTGACGCTGGGACCGGCCGCTTGTCCATCAATTTGCCGTTGGCGTTATTCGCTGACGACATGAGGCCAGACCATGTACGCCTACATTGCCCGCCGCGGCCTGCTATTCATACCCACCATTCTCCTGGCAACTATCCTGGTGTTTGCACTGTTCTGGATCGTTCCCGGAGACGCGGCCATGATGATCCTCACCGGCGAGGAAGGTGACGGCGGCAAAGTTACCCAGGCGGACCTCGACAACCTCAAGCGCGAACTCGGGCTGGACCGACCTGTATACATCCAGTACGGGGAATGGCTTTGGAAAATCCTGCAGGGAGACTTCGGCGACTCAGTCTGGTACGGCACTCCGGTTCTGGATGACCTGAAGGACCGGTTCTTCATCACGCTGGAACTCTCGGTGTTGGCCATAATCCTGGCCTTCATCGCTGCGGTTCCGTTGGGCGTGCTTTCGGCAGTCAAGCAGGATACGTTCCTGGACCACATCAGCCGGCTGTTGGCCCTTGTGGGCATAGCTCTGCCCACCTTCTGGCTGGGGATCCTGGTGATTTATGGGTTGACCTATCTGGCTGGCTGGCTGCCTCCTTTGGGCTATGCCACCTTGTGGGGCGATCCGTTTACCAACCTCCAGCAATTGATCTTCCCGGCGCTGGTTCTCGCCTTTCACGACATGGCATTCACGGCTCGCGTGGCCCGTTCCGCCATGCTGGAAGTCATGCGGGAAGACTACATGCGAACCGCTCGGTCCAAGGGCCTGAACGAATGGATGGTCGTCGGGCGCCACGCGCTGAAAAACGCCCTGCTCCCGGTCATAACGGTTTCCGGCTACCAGTTCGGCCGGCTGTTGGGCGGCACCATCATCATCGAATCCATCTTCGTGATACCCGGCGTGGGCCGGTACCTGATCGACGCCATCATTCACCGCGATTTTGTCGTCGTGCAAGGCGTTGTCCTGCTCGCTGCCGGAGTGGTGTTGCTTCTTAACCTGGTCATTGACATCCTGTATGGAATACTGGACCCCAGGATCAGGTACTCGTAGGTTGCAGGCGTATCGGAACACCCTGCGCTTGCTGGCCAGTGTTCCGTGAGGAGTGTTCGTACTCATGGCGAATCAACCCACTCAGCGCGTTGAAGTAGCGCCCCCGCCCCGCGCGGGGATGCTGCAGCCGGCCGCAGCCGGCCTCAGAGAGGTGAAGCGGTTTGCGCGTCGCAAGCCCCTGGGCGCCATCGGCGGTCTTCTGGTGCTCGCGCTGGTGATCGTGGCCGTGTTGGCGCCGGTGCTTGCTCCATACGGAGCCCGCGATCTCCCGGACAGCCGCCAGGGTGGTTCCACCGTCTACATCCCGCCAAATTCCCAGTTTCTGCTCGGCACCGACCACGTCGGGCGCGACGTTCTCAGCCGGTTGATTTACGGAGCGCGCATCAGCCTGTACGTCGGCCTGGGGAGCGTCCTCATCGGCATTACCGCCAGTTTCATCATCGGGGTGACCCTGACTTATGCCGGCGGCATCATCGACATGTCGTCTCAGCGTGTGGTCGATGCGCTCATGGCCCTGCCCGGCCTGATCATCGCGCTGGCGATTGTCGCGGTGCTCGGTTCTTCTTTGAACAACGTCATCCTCGCCATCGTCATCGGCATGATCGCTCCGGTGATTCGAACCGTGCGTTCGCAGGTTCTCTCGGTCAAAGAGCTCGACTATGTGACGGCAGCCGTAGCCATCGGCGCGCCCCCATGGCGGATCGTTTTCCGGCATATTGTCCCCAACTGTTTGGCGATCTACCTGGTGTTGGCCACCTACTACCTGGGTTTCGCCATCATCATCGAAGCGTCCCTGTCGTTCCTCGGCGTCGGGGCTCCGCCAGACCAGCCCAGCTGGGGCGGAATGCTCACCCGGGCCGCCCAGGAGCACGTGCTGACCGCCCCGTGGGTTGGCATCTTCCCGGGCGTGGCAATCTTCGTTGTGGTCATGGGTTTCAACCTCCTGGGTGACGCCCTTCGCGACGTCCTGGATCCCCGCCTGCGCGGGCGTTAGCCTTGCCGGCGTCAAACCGCAAACCACTCACCAGGATCGCCGCCGGCCTTCCACTCGCGCTGGCCGGCGTTATTCTGGCGGCCTCTATAGCCCTGGCCTGCGCCCCGTCTGAAGACACCACGAGCAGCGAGCCGTGGGCGGTCCCGCTGGCTGCAACCGACGCCCCCTTCCCAACGCTGGAACCCGCTGCCGACCTGCCTACCGCCGCGCTTGCCGACCGCGCAACGCCTTTGCCAACCGCAGCCCTGGCGTCACCTGCCACCGCGCTTCCCGCAGCCACCTCTTTCCCGGTGGCCAACGAGGTCAGTGTCCAGACAATCACCGCAGACGAGGCCGAGGAGGCCCGCACCCGCTACCAACGCCTCCTTCGGGCCACCTGGGACACCGACTTCACGCGCACGACGATAGCCTACGACGAGATCATGACCGGCGGGCCGCCCAAAGACGGTATCCCGTCTATCGACAACCCGCAGTTCGAGTCAATTGCTGATGCGGACCTCTGGCTCGACGACCTCGAGCCCGTGCAGGTGGTCGATCTCAACGGCGACGTTCGCGCGTATCCGGTCCAGGTGATGGTCTGGCACGAACTTGTCAACGACACCGTCGGCGGCGAACCGGTAGTCATCACCTTTTGACCACTCTGCAATACCGCCTTCGTGTACAGGCGGACGGTTGACGACACGATCCTGGATTTCGGGACCACCGGCGCCCTGCGCGACAGCAACCTGCTGATGTACGACCGCCAGACCGAGACCTGGTGGCAGGAAGTGGGCGGCGAGGGAGTGATCGGACATTTCGCCGGCCGCAAACTGGAGCAACTCTACCTGTCCATCGTGTCCTGGGCGGACTTCAAAGCGGCCCACTCTGAAGGACAGGTGCTTTCCCGCCCCGACTCCGGTCGCGCCTACGGGAACAACCCCTACGCCGGGTACGACCGTCCGGGCAGCCAACCGTTTCTGTTCCGTGGCGAGGAAGACCCCCGCTTGCCGGCAGTCGAGCGAGTGGTGGCGGTTGAACGCGGCAACGAGGCCTGGGCGGTGTCGTTCACCACGCTGGCCGAGGAGCGGGTGGTCACTACATCTGTGGCCGGCGAGGACATCTTGGTGTTCTGGTCGCCGGGAACCGCGTCCGCGCTGGACTCCGGAACGATATCAAGGGGAAGGGATGTGGGTACCGCCGGTATATTCTCGCCGCGAGGTCCCGACGGCAACGCGCTGACCTTCGCCCCAGACGCCGCCGGGCGCATCACCGACGTCGAGACCGGGAGCCAGTGGGATATATTCGGCCGCGCGGTCAGCGGGCCACTTGAAGGCTCTGAACTGACCCCGGTGCCGGGCCGCATTGGTCAGCTCTGGTTCTCCTGGGCGGTTTACCGTCCCGATACCGTCGTGTATCCGGCCACCGGCTGAGCCACCTGCATGGCGCGGCTTTGCTCGGTCATTGTGACCCTTGCCGTGACGGTCGCCCTGTGCCTGGCGCTGTCGGGCTGCCGTACCCCGACCGACGACCCGGGCGCCGGCAGCGCCCAGTCTGATCCAGCCAACATCGAGGCAACCGTGTCGGCCGCGTTGCGCCCCTTGGAAGAAACGCGGCCTGGGGCCGACGGGGTCGCGCTACGCCCGCCGGCGCCAATGTTCGCGGGAACCTTCATGGACGGCAACGACTATCGGCTCGAGGACACCGTCGGCACCCCGACCTTGTTGATGTTCTGGGCCCCCTGGTGACCGCATTGCCAGCGGCAGTTGCCAGCTGTCCAGGGTTTCCACGAGGAGTACCACGGCGTCGACGCCGACATATTCGGAATTGCCATCAGCGCTCCCGAGCCGGAGGTCCGCGCGCTGATGGACAAACAGGGTCTGACCTTCCCCATCGCCCACGACCCGGCAGGGCAACTCGCCACCGTGTATGGCGTCTCCGGTGTGCCTTTCTACATCTTCATCGACAAGGCCGGCCGGGTCGCCCATACCATCCCCGGCGCTCCCACCGACGTGAACACGATCCGGGGTTGGATCGAGGACCTTAACGCGGAATAGCGCGCCTCGGTCCCGTGGTACGGGCGCCGGCAGAATCACGGATCCCCACGGATGTGATGGCCGTGGGGATCCGCCAAATACCGGGCTGCGAAGGGAGTTATCCGCGCCAGATCCGTCGCATGCGGCGCACGGAATCCAGCCTGCTCTCCGCCAGGATGTCCGCCGCCCGAGCGGTGGATATCTCCTGCTTCCGCGACGTTGTCAGCACCGCCGACATCTGCTCGTAGATCCGCTCCGTCTGCTGGCGCGAGCGGTCCGGGTTGTAAGGCTGGCCGATTTCGGCGGCGGCGTTGATGATGCCGCCGGCGTTGATCAGGAAATCAGGGGCATAGACGATCCCGCGCCGATGCAATTCCTCGCCGTCCTCGGCCGTCATCAGCTGGTTGTTGGCCCCACCGGCCACGATGCTACAACGCAGGCGGTCAATGGTGGCCGAGTTGATGACCCCGCCCAGAGCGCAGGGAGCGAAGATGTCGCAGTCAACGTCGTAGATCTCGTCGGGACCGACAACCTTGACGCCCATCTGGCGGGCCCGGTCCAGGGCCGACTCGCTGATGTCCGTGACCACGATGCGAACATCGTCCTCGATCAGATGACCCGCCGTGTGCGTGGCCACCTTTCCGAACCCCTGCATCGCCACGGTGCGCTCACGCAGGTCGTCGGTGCCCCAGACGTCGGAAGCGCAGGCCTTCATTCCCATGTAGATCCCGAGGCCGGTCATGACGGATGTGTCTCCGCTGCCGCCCAGCGTAACGTCGAGGCCCACCACGTATTCCGTTTCCTGTCGCATCAATTCCAGATCCCGACCCGTGGTTCCAACGTCGGTGGTCGTGAGGTAGCGGCCCCCCAGCGTGTCCACGAACCGACCCCAGGCGCGCATCAGGGATTCAGTCTTGGCGGTGCGCGGGTCGCCGATGATGACCCCCTTGCCGCCACCCAGATGCAGGCCGGCCGCCGCCGACTTGTAGGTCATGGCCCGGGACAGGTTCAGGGCGTCGGCCAGCGCTTCCTGTTCGGTGGCATAGGGCCACATGCGCGTTCCGCCGCATGAAGGTCCCAGGGTGGTGTCGTGGATGGCGATGATGCCCCGCAGGCCGGACTCGGGGTCGCTGTACATCGTCACCTGTTCGTGACCCCGGCTGACCATCGTATTCAGTACGTCCATGGTTTCCACCTCCTGAGAATATCCTCCGCTACATTAATTATATGACACGGCTCGGAAGCCACCGAGCCCCTGACCGTCATCAGGAACTGGAAAACTGGAATCAATCGCCAACCTGCGCGGCGTTATGTCAATTATTCGTCAGATGGAACCACGCCGGCGCTCGCGAGCGACGAGGGCTGGACTGCCACAAGGCAACATTACACGCGCGGCGTACGTTCGCAGTTATTGTAAACTTGTTGCCGCTTCCCTGGAACGCAAATCAAGAGCGGCTTGTCATTGCAGTCGGTCGAGCGGGCTCGGTTCCACCCGCGCCGACGGCGTGCGCTTGGAGAGAAACACGAACGCCCCAACCGCCACGCCAGCAGCCCCGATCAGGGCGGCCAACGCAATCGTTGTCCACAACCAGGGGCCGCTGCCACTCTTGCCGTTGGCATCGTCGGCAAGCGCCAGCACCTCAACTGCGGTCTGCGGGTACCCATCGTTCATCAACTTGGCGGCCAGGTCCACCACGGGTTCAGAAGCGGCGCCATTCTCCGCTCTGGTGGCAAGGATCCGGCGCTGAGCATCCAGGTAAGCGACGCTGGCGGATTGCACGCTGACTTCCAGGCGGTCCTGGCGTCCGTCCGGGGTGATGACCGTAATCTCCACCAGTCGGAACGGGCGCGGAACCTGAACCTCGTGCTCGTACCCGTCGTTGAGACTGCGAATTTTGCCGCTGCGCGGCGTGGCGCCGGCGTGCTTGATCTCGATCTCCATGCCCCCGCGCAGTCCGTGAATCTTGTCGTCCGCCGGGTGAAGGTGGAATGTTTCCCCCATGCCCGGTTTTTGGGTGACGGTGACCTCCGACTTCCAGCCAGTCAGTTCTGAAACCATAACCAGCGTGGACTCGGTCTCGGTGTTCAGCTTGAACTCGCAGCCGCCCTCAACTGCGGTTTCCTGCAGGATGTGGCGGTCTGGATGCGCGTCAACCAGATCGTCGCCGTCCTGGTCGCCATCAACGTCGATCCAAAACGCGCATTCCCTTTCCGAGATGTCAACGGCCTGGCCGTCCTGCGCTGGCCCGGATGCCCCGGCCGGCAGCGCCAGCGCCAGTGATATCACCAATATGCCAACTGCGGCCAGGACGGTTTTGGTCCGCACCGATCTTGGTGCGACGGTCTCCATCACACGTTTTCCCGCACTACTGTCACCGCGGTTGCCTGGACGGTGACGCGGGAACCGGACGAAGGCTGATCGCCGTCAGATTCCAACAGTTCCGGCGGCGGCTTGACCCCATAGTACCGGGCGAGCTCACGCCAGCGGGACAGGCTGGCAGTCAAGTCACGATAGTTTTTCTCCAGGTCTCCGTAGGTGCTGACGTCCCTGAACCCGTCGCTTGCACGAACTCGTCCCAGCACGAGGATGCTGTATTCGATGGGAACGTCGTAATCGATATCACTCAACCTCCACTTCATGGCAGAGGGTTGGCGAGGTCGCGGCACAGTGGACTGGGAATCGTCGTCAGCAGCGGCCAGGTTGGACTCCCCTGAACGTCCGTCCGCCAATTCGTCCGGGGAGATCACTTTGCTGAGATCGAACGTCATCTCGGAGAACGCTCCGGGGATGTTGCGGCGGTCGGCGGCAACAAAATCCCGGAGTAGTTCCCGGGAAGGCCGAAACGCATCATTGCTCGTGTTGCGGCTCCAATCTCCGATCGATATCGACATGATCTCATCGAAAACCGCTCCCGAGTTGACTTCCAGAGATCCCAGGTCCGGTCGTTTCAAAACCTCATTGCACAATTCCGCCAGTCGCTGGCGCACTATGGCTACACCGGCATCTCCAATGACTTCCGCGACAGGTCCCTGGATGCCGTTATCGCGCGCAATTTCGGCGGCCTCGATACGCTGGTTCTCGGGCAGTTCAATGTTGATGCAGAAGTGATCGTTCTTGGCCTTGATGCTGTCGATTTCTTCCGTGGCTTCTTTCGCGCGCCTATAGGCGTCTTCATCGTCCGATTTTGCGGCCCTCAGCAAGGATTGAGCCAGGTCCTGGTTGCTCTTATTTTTGCCGTTCAACATGCCGATCAAACTGGAGGCCAACGAGATCCCGTTCAACTGGTCGACTTTGTCGACCAATGTTTGGACGTGATTGGCGACAACGGTGTTCTCTTCGCTGTCCAATAACTGTCTGATGCGATGTTGAGTGAGCAGGCGCAGCAACGTTTCCTTTTGTTGCGGCAGAGATGCTCGATCCCAGGTAGCAGGTTCCCGGAACCAGGGCAAAGCCACTCGATAACGCAGATACCGGCATGCATCGCTGTACGAGCGTTCGGATATCACGTGGGCCAGATAGGCGTTCCACCGCTTCCCCTGCTTGAGCTGGACTATTGACTCTGCGCGGTCTCCACCGCCCGCCCCGTTGAGCAGGCAGGCCGTCGCCTGGGCGGCAGCCCGGTCGAGGGCGGCCCACGCCTTTTCGACGTCCCCGGTGTGAACCGTACCGCCGTCAAAGGCGATATTTATGTCGAAGCATTGGACGCGCTCATCATCTTCAGGATCTTCCGAGAGCGGCACCCCTCCCAGAACCTCCTGCCGAGCCACGTAGCCTCTGAAGGCGTTGTTGACCGCAGTGCGGTCCATTTCAGCCTCGTTCGAACCGTGGTAAACCGGCGGGCATAGTTCGATACCCCAAACAACTAACTGATCCGACTTGTTCTGCCCCGCAAAGTAACGTTGCAACGCCGCGCCCAGATACATCCCCACAGTTCCCGAGGTGGGTCCCTCCGGGCAATACGGGATTACCACTGCCAACTGGTACGAAGACGTAAGGCCTTTCTCTCGTTTGAAGTTTTCCCACATCCGGTCGGTATCCCGGCAGTATTGCCTGATCTGCCCTCGGCACCAAGCGCCCAATCGCGCCGGTGCGTCCTCAAGCTCTGCCATATCGGTTGCCAGCGGGTTGATCTGGGTCAGGAACCGCTTGGTGCTGGTGCTATCAGTCTGCATGGACGAACCCGGCGGAGTGTTACCGAGTTCGTAAATCTTCCGGCTGCTGCCCCAGTTGCCCCGCACCTTTGCCGCGGTAGCCTGTCGCAACCGGTCGAGATGATAGACGACAATAAGGAATGCCTCTTGCGCCGACTATTCTTGCCGGTTGGGATGGTGTAAATCGTCCGGCACGGAGGTGCCGGATTGATCAAGGACCGACAAGTCAGACTTTTGAGGCAAAAACGTATGGAAGGCAAGACACAGGAGACGGCGGCCGCCATGTCTGGGATGAGCGTGCGGTCGGCGCGCAAATGGCAGAGTGGCCCGTTGCCGTCGGAGACCAAACCGGAGCGCTGGTGGCGCACTCGGTCCGACCCCTTCGACGGGGTGTGGGAAGAGGAGATTGAGCCCCTGCTGCGGGACGACCCCAAGGGCAAGCTGAAGGCAACGACGATTATCGAATGGCTGGAGGAGCAGCATCCTGGCCAGTTCAGCGCCTCCCAGCTGCGCACCCTGCAACGACGATTACAGGACTGGCGGGCGCTGAATGGCCCGGATCAGGAGGTTTACTTCCCCCAGGAGCATCCGCCGGGTCGGGAGGCCCAGTTTGATTTCACCCACTGCAGCGCCCTGGGGGTGACCGTCGCCGGTGAGCCCTACCCCCACCTGCTGTTTCAGCTGATCCTCAGCCACTCGGGCTGGCGCTACGCGGAGGTCGCCGCCGGCGAGACCTTCCTGGCCCTCAAGCAGGGATTACAGAATGCGCTCTGGGCCCTGGGCGGCGTACCGGAGGTGGTGCGTTCCGACAATACCTCTGCTGCCACCCACGAGATGAAACGCAGCCGAGGCCGGGCGCTAAACGACAATTACGCCGCCCTGCTGGACCACTACGGTGTCCGATCCACCCGCATCAATCCTGGCAAGAGCCACGAAAACGGCGTTGCCGAGCACGCTCACTACCGTTTGAAGGATGCCGTGGACCAGGCTTTGATCATGCGCGGCAGCCGCGATTTCCACACCGCCGACGACTACGCCGGTTTCGTACGGGAGATGGTGGAGAAGCGAAACCGCCTGGTGCGGGGGAAGCTGGAGCAGGAAATGGCTTGCCTAAGACCCCTGCCGCCAGCCCCCATGCCGGAATACGCCAACTACCAGTCCAAGGTGCGCCGGTGGAGTACGATCCAGGTGGCGGGACGCAGCTACAGCGTCCCGTCCCGGCTCATTGGCAAGGTGGTACAGATCCGCCTCTATTCCGAGCACGTGGAAGTGTACTACAAGGGCCACTTTGTGGAACGCATGGCGCGCGTGCACGGTGATGGGGAAGTAAACGTCAATTACCGCCACGTGATCAATTCCCTGGTGCGCAAGCCCGGAGCATTCGCCCGGTACCGCTTCAGGGAGCAGCTCTTTCCCACCCTGCACTTCCGGCTGGCCTACGATGCGCTCAGGCAGTGGCGCGGTGAGCGCGCCGACGTGGAGTACGTGCGCATCCTGCACCTGGCGGCCACCACCATGGAGGTCATGGTGGACAGCGCCCTGTCGCTGCTGCTGGAGACCGGTCAGCCCTTCGACTACGCCGAGGTGCGGGAACTGGCCGAGCCCAGGGTGCCCCAGGCTCCGGTGCTGGTCCTCTCTGGGAAGCCGGACCTGAAGATCTACGACGGTCTGCTCACGAGCAGTACGGCCATGGTGGGGGTGTGCGCATGATGGACACCGACACCAGCGTGATCCCGGAGCGCATCGGTCAGCTCTGCCGCGAATTCAAGCTGCCCACCATGGGCGCTCAGTCGGTGGCCCGTTTCACCGAGGCTGGCCACGGCGAGGCCCTGTCCACCTTCCTGGAGGTGCTGGAGCAGGAAGCCGAGGATCGCCGCCACCGGCGCATCAACCGGCTGCGTCAGGCGTCCCGGCTCCCCTCGGGCAAGACCTGGGAGACCTTCGAGCATCACCGGATGCCCCTCGCTCTACGGCAGCAGATGGACCAACTGGCCCAGGGCAGCTTCGTGGATCACGGCGTCAACGTGCTGGCCTTCGGGCTCCCCGGCACCGGCAAGACCCACGCGCTCTGCGCTCTGGGACACCGCCTGGTGGAGGCCGGCCACTCCGTCCTCTTCGCACCGGCCTACCGTCTGGTGCAGGATCTGCTGGCCGCCAAGCGTGACTTCGACCTGCCCCGACAACTGCGCAAGCTGGACAACTTCGACTTCCTCCTCCTGGACGATCTCGGCTACCTGCCCCAGGGTACTGAGGAGTCCGAGGTCCTCTTCACCCTCATCGCAGAACGCTACGAACGCCGGTCGTTGGGCATCACGTCCAACCTGGTCTTCTCGGAGTGGGAGCGCATCTTTGCCAATCCCATGGCCACCGCCGCAGCGATTGACCGGGTGGTTCACCACTCCGTCATCCTGGAATTCGACGTCCCCAGCTACCGGACTGACGCAGCACAGCAACGCGGCGAGACTGCCGCGGCCGACGCCAACGCTGCGCCTGCCAAGGAGGTGAACCGGCAAAACTAATCGACGATAAATCGGCAAGAATGGTTGACGCGGGACACGAGATCCTCATCGCTGTGGTCTATGGCCCAGGGAGCCAGCTGTTCGACGCCCTGCGCGAGAAATTCATCCACGAAGTAGGGCAAGCTCTCAAGTCCCGCCTTGCCAGCCGCCATCACTCGTACTGCTCCAATAGCCATAATGCCTCCGCTTCGTTCAGGGGATGCCAGTCAATAACGGAAATAAACGACTAATTCACTTGGGGGGTTGACCCGTCAGATCCCAGACGTCCGCTGGAACCGTCGAGGGTCAGGCGCTCACGACACTTTGATCTGCGTGTCGGCGCGTGATGGGTGTAAATTCCTGCCAGTAGCTGTGCATGCTGCTTCACCCCGGCGGCTAGTGTCTCGAAAACCACACGGCATCGACTCACCACCGATTCCATCGCCGAGTCGAATCCTCCACCGGAACGAATCCTAGGCAGCCGACCGTGAAAAGTCTGTGCAACTCTGTATTTGCACACGCACCATTTATTCCGTGCACGAAATCGAAATTGCAATGGAACCCTTGCATAACTTTTGTTACAAAAATGCGCGCTGCTAACGGCGGTTTGGTCACAAATTGGCACAATTTGAGGCCATTATGTGACCTAAAATGCCGACTAAAGACAGGCCGCGTCGGTCACAACCCTACCGAACCCATCCCGCCGCGCTGCTCCCGGCGCCAGCAGATTGCCCGCCCCGGAAACGCCGCCGCTGCTACAATGAAGACGGTAACAAACGCCCAACCCTCGCGCGCGCTGACGACCCGACACCATGCCACAATCGACCGAAAACACGCTGGTTCTCCCCGTCGCCGGGATGACTTGTGCGGCGTGCGTGTACCACGTCGGCGAGGCGCTGCGCTCCGTTGACGGGGTGAGCGAGGTCAGTATCAACCTCGCCACCGAGCGGGCGACGATCAGCCTGGACGACGGCGATGCCGCCGGTACGCCTGACCTGGAGACATTGGCCAGGGCCGTTGCCGACGCCGGTTACCGTCTCGATACCAACCCCCAATTGGCGGCTGACGGCGGCAGAGGTGACGGGCCGCGGGCCCAAGAGGAAAAACGCGTCCGGGTCCGGTTCATCTTCGCAGCCCTGAGCGGGGGCGCGCTGCTGCTTGGCAGCTTTCCCGCGTTGCCCTGGGTCTCCGTATTGTTCGCGATGGGGTGGTGGTACCCGGTGCTGTTGTGGGCAGTAGCCACCCTGGTGCAGTTCTGGGCCGGCTGGTCGTTCTACACGGCGGGCTGGGCCGGCCTTCGGCGGTTGCGGCCCAACATGCACACGCTGATCGCCCTGGGGACGTCGGTGGCGTACGGGTACAGCGTAGTTGTCATTGTTTTGACGATGCTCGCTCCGGGCGCGCTGGGTTCGCCGGGCGCGCACCAGTTGCACTTCGATATGGCCGCCATAATCGTCGCGCTGATCCTGTTGGGACGCTGGCTGGAGGCCCGTGCGTTGTCCCGCACTTCGGGCGCCATCGAGAGGCTGCTGGATCTGCGGCCCCAAACGGCGCACCTCATGGCCGCGGACGGCTCCATATCAGATGTGCCAATTGATCAGGTTGAAACCGGTGACACCCTGGCGGTTCGCCCGGGCGAGCAGATTCCCACTGACGGCGATGTGACCAGCGGCGCAACCATCGTCGACCAGTCAGCGGTGACCGGCGAGAGCATGCCGGCTGAAAAGTCTGTCGGCGATTCCGTGTTCGCCGGCACCCTGAACGAAACCGGAGCCGTACTCATCCGCGCCACCCGGGTCGGCGCGGACACGACGCTGGCCCAGGTGATTCGGCTGGTGGAAGAAGCCCAGGGCTCGGCGGCCCCGGTGCAGCGTCTGGCCGATCGGGTTGCGGCCTGGTTCGTGCCGGCGGTGGGTCTGATCGCGCTGGCGGCAGCGATACTCTGGCTGTTCCTCGGGCCGGACCCGTCGGTGCGGTACGCAATGCTGACCCTGGTCGCGGTTTTCATCATCGCGTGCCCGTGCGCGCTGGGCTTGGCAACTCCCACCGCCATCATCGTCGGGGTGGGCAGAAGCGCGGAACGAGGCATCCTGATCCGCAGCGCCGCCGCGTTGGAAACCGCCCACCGCGTGGACGTGGTTGCCTTGGACAAAACCGGAACCCTCACCACCGGTCAACCGGAGGTGACGGAGGTCGTGACCGCCGCAGGCGTCTCACCTACCGACGTGCTGCGTTACGCGGCCTCGGTTGAAACCCTGTCGGAACACCCCATCGGTCGAGCCGTGCTGCGTCGGGCTCAATTCGACGGTCTGGCGGTCACGCCGTCAACCGATTTCGTTGCCCACGCCGGCGCCGGCGTGACCGCTGTGATGGCCGAGAAAGGAATAGCGGTCGGCAACTCAGCACTGATGGAGAAGGTCGGCGCGGCGCCGGACGCCGAGCTTACTGCGGCCGCAACACGGCTCGCGGAGAGCGGCAACACGCCCATGTTCGTGGCCCGAGGCGGCCTTGTTGTCGGCGTGATCGCAGTCGCCGACAAGGTCAAGTCAGGGGCGCCCGCGGCGGTTGCGGCTCTGCATGCGATGGGTGTGCGGACGGTGATGCTCTCTGGAGATCGCCCGGAGGTGGCGTCGGCAGTGGCTTCAGAGTGCGATATCGACGATTACCACGCCGGCATGATGCCGGCCGACAAGGCGGAAGCCATCGCCAGGATGCAGCACGAAGGCCACACCGTGGCCATGGTGGGCGACGGGATCAATGACGCGCCGGCGCTGGCCCGGGCCAACGTCGGGGTGGCCATGGGCGGCGGAACCGACATCGCCCGGGAAACTGCGGACGTCACGCTGATGCGGGATGACCTCATGGGCGTGGCCACCGCGCTGAGGATGTCTCGCAACACGATGCGCACCATCCGGCAGAATCTGTTCTGGGCCTTCTTCTACAACACGTTGCTGATCCCGGTGGCGGCGGGAGCGCTGTATCCGGTGTTCGCCGCGCTGGGCGGCGTCCCGTCAGGGCTGCTCTTCTTCTTCGGCGATGCCGGGTTCCTCAATCCCATCCTGGCCGCGCTGGCCATGGCTTTCAGCTCAGTCAGCGTGGTGAGCAACTCGCTGCGGCTGCGACGGGCCAACCTGGAGTGACCGCCCGGGCGCCATCGGTGTGTGCGCCCGTCGTGCTACCATTGGTACAATCGGCCTGATCGTCAACCGCACACGTCCGGAGAAAAGCCATGGCAACCGCGACCGACCCCATTTGCCTGATGCAGGTGGATACCGATAACCCCAACGGCGGGACCAGCGAACATGACGGGCAGACCTACTACTTCTGCGCGCCGGGATGCCGCATCGCCTTCGAACGAGACCCGGAGGGATGGGCTTCGGGTCGCAACAAGCCCATTTCCATGGAAGAGCCGCAGCCCCAGCCGATCACGTTCGTGCGGCGTCTGTTCCGCCGCGGCCAATAGGCCGCGTCCGCGCCAACCAAAAAGAGGCGGGCCGGGGCCCGCCTCTTGCATTTTCCACCTGGCGTGGATCCGACGGCTAGGCGCCGGCGCCACAGCAGCGCTTGTACTTCTTGCCGCTGCCGCACGGGCACCTGGAATTGCGACCTACCTTGCCACCGGCGCGGGGCGCGCGAGCGGACCGCCCGGGCGATACCGCGGCCATCGGGCTGACCGGAGCGCGACTGGCGCTGTCGGCCTGGGCGCGCGCCCCAGGAGCTTCCGGCGCCAGGGTCACGTGGAAGAGGGTATGGGTGACCTCGCGCTGCATCTGTCGCGTCAACTCGGTAAAGGCGCGCTGGCCCTCCGAGCGATAGACGGTGAGCGGGTCCCGTTGTCCCACGGCCTGCAGCCCCACACCGGTACGCAGATTTTCCATGTGGGTGAGGTGATTGACCCAGTGGGTGTCGATTGACTTGAGGAGCAACAGGCGCACCAGGATCCCCATGTTGTCGGAACCCAGGGTACGCTCCTTGGCCTCGTACAGCGTCTCCGTGTAGTTGTCCAGGATATCGTTGATATGATCCCGGCGCAGCGCCAGTACCTTGTCCGGCGAGTCCAGCTCATCAGGTGGCGGGCAGATCTGACGCAGGGCGCCCACGAACCCTTCCGCATCCCAGTCATCGGCATGGCGGGCCTGCAGATGGTTGGAAACCAGGCGATCAAACTCAGCGCCCAGCATGTCCAGGATGCGTTCACGGAGGCCATCGCTGGCCAGGATGCGCGACCGCTGCTCGTAGATGACGGAGCGCTGTTGGTTGAGCACGTCGTCGAAGTTGAGCAGGTGTTTGCGCATGTCGAAATGGTGGCCCTCGACCTTCACTTGCGCGCTGGAGATCGACTTGGTGATGAGCTTGTTCTCCAGGGGCTCATCGTCGTTGAGGCCGGTCCAGTTCATCACGTTCTTGATGCGGTCGCCGCCGAAACGCTGCATCAACTCGTCCTCGAGGGCGACGAAAAACTGGCTGCTGCCGGGGTCGCCCTGGCGACCGGCGCGGCCCCGTAGCTGGTTGTCGACGCGGCGCGCTTCGTGGTGCTCCGTCCCGATGACGTGGAGGCCACCCATTGCGATGACGCGGTCGTGTTCCTCCCGCCAGCCTTCCCGGTCAGTGTCGGCGCCGCCGAGCACGATATCAGTGCCGCGGCCGGCCATGTTGGTGGACACCGTGACCGCGCCGGCCCGGCCGGCCTGCGCAACGATGGACGCCTCCTGCTCGTGATTGCGGGCGTTGAGCACCTGGTGCTGCACGCCACGACGGCGGAGACGGTCGCTGAGGGCTTCAGATGTCTCGACGGAGGTCGTGCCCACCAGGACCGGTTGGCCCGAGTCCGACCGCTGCACGATGTTTTCGATAACCGCGTGCCACTTGCCTTCCTCCGTGGGGAATATCAGGTCGCTGGCATCGTCCCGGACCATGGGCAGGTTGGTTGGAACCGCTACCACCTCGAGGCCGTAGATCTTGTAGAACTCATCAGCCTCGGTGACGGCGGTACCGGTCATCCCGGCCAGCTTACGGTACATCCGGAAGTAGTTCTGCAGCGTGATGGTGGCGTAGGTCACGCTTTCGCGCTGGACCTTGACCCCCTCCTTGGCCTCAACTGCCTGGTGCAGCCCATCAGACCAGCGGCGGCCGTATTGCAGCCGGCCGGTGAACTCGTCGACGATGACGACCTCGCCGTTGCTGATCACGTAGTCCTTGTCCTTCACCTTCTGGATCTGGGCCACCACCGCGTTTTCCACGTATTGCACCAGGTGGAAATTCTCGGGATCATACAGGTTGTCGACGCGCATATGACGCTCGGCCTTGCCGATGCCCTCTTCGGTCAGGGAGATCGCCTGGGTCCGCTCGTCAATGGTGTAGTCTTCGTATTCCCTCAGCCGGGGCGCCAGCCGGGCGCAGTTGGCATAGTGCTCCACCGGCTGCTGGGCCGGGCCACTGATTATCAGCGGAGTACGCGCCTCGTCGATCAGGATGTTGTCAACCTCGTCAACGATGGCGAAGTGATGCGTTGGCCGGCCGACCTTCCGAGCCTGGACCTGCAGCTCGGCTTCCACCGCCATGTTGTCACGGAGGTAGTCGAAACCGAATTCGTTATTGGTGCCATAGAGAATGTCAGCGCGGTACGCCTCGGCACGGGACACGGGAGTGAGGTTGGGGAACTCGCCACGGCCCACGTCGGTCAGTTCCGGATCGTAGAGGTACGCCGCATCGTGCTGAAGGCAGCCCACGGAGAGCCCGAGCAGGTGATAAATGGGCCCCATCCATACCGGGTCGCGACGGGCCAGGTAGTCGTTGACGGTGACGATGTGGACGCCGTCGCCGGTGACCGCGTTGAGGAACGCCGGCAGGGTCGCCACCAGGGTCTTGCCCTCGCCGGTTTTCATCTCGGAGATCTTGCCCTGGTGCAAAACGGCGCCGCCAATGAGCTGCACGTCATAGTGTCGCTGGCCCAGGGTGCGGCGGGCGGCCTCGCGGACCACGGCGAACGCCTCGGGGAGAAGATCGTCCAGCGAAGCGCCATCGTCCAGCCGTCGGCGAAACTCCTCGGTCTTCGCTCCAAGCTGCTCGTCGGTCAATGCCCGCAGGGAATCTTCCAGGCGGTTGACCTGTGGCACCAGTTGCCCGCGCAGTTTCTCGGCGGCTCGCTCGGGCGTATCACCCACTATCTTTTTCAACAATGTAACCATCGGAATCCCTCACCCTACCGTCCCCCTTCATTGACGGGGGATGCCTATTGGGCAGTTGCGTGTTAGGCAGTATATCAATTCTGCGAGGACGTCTGTGGGGCGCGAAAAACCCCGGCCGGAGTCCCGACCGGGGTTCAATTCAATCTCGGGCGATCGCAGCCCAGACGCCTAATCGAACTGATAGGGGTAAACCACCTGCAGGACCCGCCCCTCCCGCAAGGCGTCGAAGTACCCGTGGGTGATCTGGGGCTGCTGGAGCCAGCGCCGAATGATATATACGCACAGCGACGCCAGTTGCCCGCCAACGCTGGTGGCAGCGGGCGCCACCATCAGGTCGTCATACAGGTTGGGGTTGACGGAATCGTTTTCGTCGCTCAGGAAATCGTTCAGCGCCAACGAGATCGACGTGGACTGCGACCCCGCCATCAGCATCGCATAGTCGTTGACGTTCCACACCGACTCCATGATGTCATCCGGGTTCATCTGGGACATGACGTTTTCATCGAGGAACATCGTCAGCGCCAGCAGGAAGCGGCTGAACGCCAGTTGCGAAGGGTCCGAATTGCCGTAGATTGAGTTGCCCTCCGTTTTGCTGGCGGTGAGATACTGCGCCTTGTCGATGTATGACACCAGCAGCGGGACTTCGCGGCGGATCAGGATGCTCAGGCAATCCTGGATGAGCTCGCCTCGGCGCTCCGGCCGCCACGAGCGGAAGTACCCTTTGCCCTGATACAAATCGCCGGGGCGCAACTCGGTCGGCACGCCGTCGGAGCCGGCGGGGGCGCCAAAGTGACGGCGCAGCAAAGCGTCGTACTCACCCGTCATGGAGATGTACTGGCTCTCCTGCACCAGCAGTCCGGCGTGGACATGGTGCGGCTGGTTGGGATCGTCGGCGCTTAGACCGGTCAGGCCGGATTCACTGAGGAAAACCAGGTACATGGTAGCCTCCCAGGCTGGCGCGGCGGGCTCTATCTGCCCTGACTGGGGTTGGCAGTGACGGCGGCGATTGCCAGCGTCAGCGGCTCGGGCCGTCTATTGAGCAACGGTCCGAAAATCGACGTGCAGCACGTCTCCGGTGCGGGGTTGCCACTGGATCTCCGAAGCGACGGCAGTGTACTCGCCGGATTCGCCGGCGATGGTCACGCGCATGGGCTGGCCGAATTCGCCGCCGGCGCCGCTGATGGCCAACAGCAGGGTGCGAGCCTGGCACTGCAGTGAGCGGGATTCGACGCCCTTGCCGTAGAGATGCACCGGCACGATGCCTTCGCGGCGCAGCACTTTGACCTTCTTGCCCAGGGTGTCGCGGGGTTCAAGTTGGACGGAAACCGTCGGGGTGGTCATCGTAATCGGAACTCCTGGAAAACATGTGGCGGGGGCAACCCCGATTGGAGCGCATATCATAGCATATGCCATCGAATATGCGGGTTAGCCCCTACGCGACCCCCACGCATCACGAACCGCGCCGGTCACCAGCCGAGCCGGGGTCCGCCAAACTCGTAACGGTCGTTGCCCGGTTTGCTCCGAGCCGGCCACCGGCCCATCGGCAACGACCAAATGAGGTCAGGGCTACCCCACCGCCTCTCCGTTGGCGCAGGCTTCCATGGGCTCGCCCTTGAGGCCGGCCACCAGGTTGCGCGCGGCCAGTTTCATGGTGTTCAGGCGGGTGGGCAGGGCCGCGCTGCCGATGTGCGGGGTGATGACCAGGTTGTCCAGGGTCAGCAGCGGGTCATAGATTGAGATGGGTTCTGGTGACGTCACGTCCAGGGCCGCCCGCGCGATCTGACCATCGCGCAACGCCTCGTAGAGCGCCGCCGGATCAACCACCGGCCCGCGCGACACGTTGATGAGGATGGCCGAGGGTTTCATCATGGCCAGTTGCGGCCCGCTGATCAGGTGATGCGTTTGCGGGGTCAGGGGCACGCTGAGTACCACGAAATCAGCCTGCGCCAGGACATCGTTGAACTCGGCGTATCGCAAACCATATTCGGCCTCCGCGTCGCGATAGCGGGTCCGCGAGTGGTAAACGATGTCCATGTCAAATCCGCCGGCGCGTTTCGCGATCTCCCGGCCGATCTGGCCCAAACCCACGATACCGAGACAGGCTTCGTGCACGTCCTGTCCCAGCCAGTGGGTGGGATGAAACTGTATCTGCCAGCCGCCGCCGCGCAGCCAGCGCTCGCTTTCCGACGTGCGCCGGGCCGCTCCCAGCAGCAGAGCCATGGCCAGATCAGCGGTTGACTTCGCCAGCACGCCGGGCGTGTAACCCACGGGAATGCCGCGTCGCGTCGCCTCGGCCACGTCGACATTGTCCAGCCCGACGGCCAATTGGCTGATCGCTCGCAGGCGGGGCGCCGCGTTCATCAGGTCCCCGTCCACACGGTCCATGATGGTGGTCAGGATGCCTTCGGAATCACTGGCGTGCCGGCGCAGCGCCTCCACCGACGGCGGCGTTTCTTCCGGCCATACGGTCACTTCGGCAACTTCCCGGATGATGTCCAACGCCTCGGGAAGCAGGGTACGGGTCACGAAAGCGCGAGGGGTCGACATGGCAACTCACCGCCGAATGTAATGGCGACGCCGGAATCGGACGCCGTGTCTCCGATTGTAGTAGCGGGCGGTGTCCGTTGCCAGTATTACGATCCGGACCTTTGGCCGGATGTTGCGCCACGGGACGTTGCTGCATCGGAGTTTGCTCCAATGAAAAAGAGCCGTCGCATTTCTGCGACGGCCCCTGCCAACTCTCGGGCAGCGCTGGGAGGGCGGTGCTACCCGGTGGTCAGTGATGGCTGATTAGGCCAGCTTGGTGAAACCATCGCGGTAACCGCGGGTTTCGGCGATCTCACGCTCCAGGCGCGCCTGTTCAGTCATGCCAGGGCCGGCCACGACGTTCCAGAGAGCGACGAAGCTCGCGACGATGGTCGCCTGGACCGACGGCTTGCGGTCGGATTCCAACTGCCCGAGCAGCTCGGCCGGGGTTTCCGGGATCGCGGAAACGTCGACGGCAGCCGGCGCCTCGGCGGTTTCGGCAACCGCGGACTTGGTTTCGGTTTCGTGATTGATTGCGGTAACCATTTGCTTGCTCCTCTTGGCTAATACTAATAGCCGGTGATCATTTGTAAATATGATAGCGCGCTCGCCGTATTCCGTCAATAGATATTGAACGTCCAATTGTATAGGTTTTGTGAATGTTTGTGGGCGGGTTGTGAACCCGCCCACAGCGATGACCCTGACCCTGCCTCTGGATGCGCTACAACGTCAATTTCCCTGGATTCATGATTCCGGCCGGGTCCAGCGCTCGCTTGATATCCAGCATTGCGTCTCTGCTGACGCCCAGCTCACGACCCAACAGGTGGTGCAGCTTGATGCCCACGCCATGGCAGTATTCCATGATCCCGCCCATATCCTGAGCCAAGGTGAGCACCTCATCCACACCGGCGGCCAGGTTGGCCCGCACGTCGGGATCATAACCGTCTCGACCAACCACCCGGCGATCACCGTCGGGCACCACCAGCATCGAAAAGAACTCGGGACGGCTCCAAAGGCAGTATTCCACCACCTTGATCTTCCGGGCCTCCAGCATCCGGTCGGCGCGGCGCCGGTACTCCAGAACCCGGTCAGTTGGCAGGCTCATGTGCAGGTAGTCAAAGGTGCGGCCCCATTGCCGCTGCCAGCGCTCTTCGCGGGGGCGTCCCAGGGCCGTCTGCCGATAGTTCACGGCGGAGTCATGACGGTGTTTCCAATAGGACAGCGTCGGCTCCGGGCCCACGTCCCACCCGCCGGCGGCATCGCAAACGGATATGGTGCGGCGCAGCGCGGCATCCACCCCTTCGCGATAGCCTTCAAAAAGGAGATGCAGCAGGACGCCTTCGCTGTCCTCGGTCAGGTCCAGGAGCGTAGGGCGGATACCGAGGCCCGAGATTTCCGATACGGCGGCGAAACCGGCATCGAAATCGGCGAACTCCATGGTCGCGTACTCGGCTGCCTCGGGTTGGCGGAACACGCGCAGCGTAGCCCTGGTTATCACGCCAAAGACGCCCTCGCTGCCGATGAACAGGTGGTTCAAATCGGGGCCGGAAGACTGCTTGGGAACGGGCCGGGTTTCGATGACGCGGCCATCGGGCAGTACCACTTCCAGCGCCACCACCTGGTCACCCATGGGGCCGAATGCGGCGGCACGGTAACCCACCCCGTTGGTCGAGATGGTGCCGGCCACGCTGGCGATGGGAACGCTGTACGGGTCATGCCCCGGCATGAGCCCGTGCGGCTCCAGCGCGTCGTACAGGTCCTGCAGGATCAAACCCGCCTCGACCTCGGCAGTTTGCGACACCGGGTCAATGTTCACCACCCGGTTTAGTCTCCCAAGATCCAGGATGATCCCGCCTTGCACCGGCAGGATGCCGCCCATTACCCCGGTTCCTCCGCCGTACGGAATCAGCGGAACCGCGGCGCTCTGCGCCAGCGCGACGATCTGAGAAACCTGGGCGGTGTCTGCAGGCCGCGCCACAACGTCGGCCAGTCGATCAAACGCGGCGTCGGCGTAATAGGCCCGGTATGGCGTCAGGGCATCGGCCGAATAGCGATCCAGCTCGGCCGGCTCGGTGAGGACGTGCTCCGTTCCGACTATCGAGGCGAGGCTGGCAGCCAGATCGCCCGACGGCGGTCGGTCGGTATCGGAAGCGGACTGGCTGGAGGACGACGACACGAGGACAACGCTATTCCGTCGTCTGCCTCTGCCACTGGGTACCCTGGGCGCCGTCTTCCAGGGTCACGCCCTGCTCGGCCAGGCCATCCCGGATCTGGTCCGCCAGCGCGAATTGACGAGCCGCCCGCAGTTCGGTGCGTACCGATACCAGGAGATCGATGAATGGGGCCGCAGCGAGATCATCCTCCCGAGCCGGCCGGTCCTCGAAGGTGAGGCCCAGCACGCTGCCCAGCTCACGCAGGGCGGTTTGGCCTTCGTCGATCCTCTGGCCCGAGTCTCGGCCCCGGTTGATATCGCGCGCCAGGTCAAACAGGGCGGCCACGGCCTGGGGCGTGTTGAGATCATCGTCCATGGCCGCGGCGAATCTCGTGCGGTGCGTTTCCGCATCGACCTCGGGGCCACCCCCATTGCCGGGGATGAGGGCCCGGCGTACCCGCTCCAGGCTCCGCTCCACTGCGGCGGCGCCCTCGTCGCTGTAGGCCAGCGGGCTGCGGTAGTGACTGCTCAGGAAGTAAAGACGCATGGCGTCCGGACTGTAGCGTTCCAGGGCCTCCACCACGGACACGAGGTTGCCCAGAGACTTGCTCATCTTGTCGGAGCCCAACTGCAGGAGGCCGTTATGCATCCAGTAGCGGGAAAAGGGCTTCGTCCCGGTGTAGCACTCGCTCTGGGCGATCTCGTTTTCGTGGTGCGGGAACACGAGATCGTGTCCGCCCCCATGGATGTCGAGCTGCTCGCCAAGGTACTCCAGGGACATGGCGGTGCATTCGATGTGCCACCCGGGCCGGCCCGGTCCCCACGGGCTCTCCCACGAGGGCTCGCCGGGCTTGGCGCCCTTCCACAGGACGAAGTCCATGGGATGTTCTTTGTTCTCGTCCACCTGGATGCGCGCGCCGGCGATCATGCTGTCGAGGGTGCGGTGGCTGAGCTTGCCGTAGTCGTCCTTGCTGGTCACGCGGAAATAGACGTCGCCGGCGGCGGGATAAGCGTGGCCACGGTCAATCAGGCCGGCTATGGCATCAATGATGCGGGGGATCTCGCGCGTAGCGCGGGGATATTCGGCGGCCCGCTGGATGTTCAGCGCGTCCATCGTCTGGAAGTAATCTCCGATGAACTCCTCGACCAGCTCGTCCTCGGAGACGCCGGACTCCTGCGCTCGCTGAATTATCTTGTCGTCGATATCGGTGAAGTTCTGGACGTGGCGGACTTCATAGCCCTTGTGTTCCAGGTAACGCCGCAGGGTATCGAATACCACGTAGCTCAGGGCGTGACCGACGTGGGTGGAGGAGTACGGGGTGACTCCGCACACGTACATCTTGACCAGGTTGCCGTCGGAGGGAACGAAATCCTCGACCTGTCCGCTCAGGGTGTTGTACAGCTTCATATCAGAAGGGGTGGACGACGGCGCTTGCGCCCGTTTGATTATCGTGTGATGTCAGGGTCGCCACAGCATCGCCACGGCCAGAGCCGCGATGCCTTCTTCCCGCCCGGTGAATCCCAGGTAGTCCGTGGTGGTGGCTTTGACACTGACCTGCGACTGTTCTACCGACAGAGCGGCGGCGATATTCTGACGCATCTCCGGCACGTGGGGGGATAGCCGGGGACGTTGCGCGAGCATTGTAGCATCAACATTAGCGATGCACCAACCACCGTCAGCCAGCGTCACAGCCGTCCGTTCCAACAGTATCAGGCTGCTGATCCCAGCAAGTGACGGGTCGCCCGGAGGGAAGTGCATGCCGATGTCGCCCGCGCCGGCGGCGCCCAGCAGGGCATCGATCACGGCGTGGCTGAGCACGTCGCCGTCGCTGTGTCCAGCCAGGCCGGTGGGATGAGGGATGTTGACGCCGCCAAGCACCAGAGGTCGCCCGTCAGCCAGGGCATGGGCGTCGGCTCCGGTCCCTACTCGATACTGCACCGAAGGATTCGCCGGAGCAGACCGCTACTCGCGGCCAGCGCCTACCCTCGCTCGATGGACTTGAGAACCTGGTGCGCGTGCTCGATGTCGTTCAGCGGGCCGCTGTAGGCGATGATCGGCGCATAACCGATGATGATCGCCGCGAGGAACCCCAATGCCGACCCGGACGCGACGAAGTCGGCGTTGGTGGGTTCGTCGCCAATCCTGAGCTGGGAGTACACGACATCGCTTTGGGCCGCGATCAACTCAGGCGCAGGCAGGCCCATATGGGCGATCAGCAGCATCACCAGCGGCGCCACGCAAACCAGAGCAAGAACGGACCAGATAATGACCCATGCAAGGAACATATTCCGCTCGGCGTTGACCTTCGAGCGCAAATGCTCCAGACGACCTGGGGCTACCGCCATGTCCAGCCGGTCAGCGCTCAGACGCAGAAATTGAGCGTACTCCCGGTAACGGGAGCGACGGTTGACGGTGCTGGCAACCATTCTGATCCTCCGCTTGTCGAAACCATTTGTCCAAACGCGCGATCAATATTTCCAAAAGCGCACGTCCGTGCGTGACAAAGGACGACATTAAATATCCTATGCAAATCAGCCCTTTTGTTGCAAGCAAACCGGTGAGCTATTTGGGACACTTTTGAATTATCGCCGGCCCAATAGCACGCTGACCATATCCAGATCTTCAGGAGTCGTCACCTTCAGGTTGCGGTAATCGCCCCAGAAAACCGTGACCCGATGGCCCGCGGCTTCGACCATGGCCGCGTCATCGGTGTATTCGACCTCAGCCGCGCGATGCGCATCCAGCAGCGTGTGATAATCAAAAGCCTGGGGGGTCTGCGCGGCCCACAGGGTGGAGCGATCGGGCGTACCTGAAATCACCTGCTGGTCGCCCACGACCTTGATCGTGTCCTTCACCGGCACCGCGGCGATGGCTGCGCCTGATCCCCGAACTTCGTCGAGAGCGCGTCCAAGGATTTCTGCGGAGACGCACGGGCGGGCTCCGTCATGGATGGCTACCCATCGCCGCTCGCCCATGGCCACCAGCCCGGCGAGGACCGAATCCTGGCGGCTGGCTCCACCGGCGCAAACCGCCGCAATCTTGGGAATCTCCGACTCTCGTACCATCAGTTCAACATCGGGCACCGCATCGGCAGCGACCACCAGCACTATGCGGTCCACCACATCCGACGCAGCGATGCGCTTGAGCGTATGTGTAATCAGCGGAGATCCGAGAATATCAACGAAGGTCTTGTCTGTGCCGCCCATCCGGGAACTGCTCCCAGCGGCCACCACCACAACACCCAATAGATCGTCAGATGTTTCGTCCACGGCAGTCTCCAATGTACCACAAGTCAAAAATTGCAGGCTTGGCGTGCCAGCCCCTTTAGTTTATGATTTAGCCGTTATCAGGATCAAAATCAAACGAGTGGAACATCCGCGGAGCGCGTTACGCCCGTTACGCCAAAGGGGGCATGATGGCTGCATTGGAAATGGCCTATCACGTGGAAACGTACAGCTCGGGAACCCACGGCAGAGCAATCTGCAACGCCCGTACGCATCACTGGGTTGCCGATGATGGCGGCGGTGACGCAGTGGGAGCCGGTGAGCTGTTCCTTTCCGGAATTACCGCCTGCGCCGTGAATATGGTGGAGCGCATCGCGCTCACCGACGACGCTCCGGTGGACTTCATGGAAGTAACCGCCGAAGCCTTCAGGGACCCGGAAGCGACCCCCGGGGACGTGAGCCTTTACGCCGACGTGCGCATCCACTTCAAAATATGGGGCGTCGACGACGATCAGGGCAACTACCTGGTGGACACGTGGAAAAAGCGTTGACCCCTGTATGGTTCGGTCGCCGTGGCGACCCCCAGCACTTCCGTCACTGCCGAGTTCGTCGGCGAGACTCGCCAGAAGCACGCCGGCCGCGCCGCGTAGCTCCCGCGAAATAGTTTGCGCCGCCGAACGGCGAAGAAATACGCCCCGGCCTCGCCGGCGAGGCCGGGGCGACACGCCGCAACGCTGGTATCGAGCGTTGCGGGAATGCTCATTCAACTCAGCGCATAATTCTTTAGTCGACCAGGCTCGGCGTCCAGGCCGGGCGCACAGGCACTGATCATCGGCAGGGAGATCTGATATAGAGTTCCCGCTTACCATTTTTGCAGCCGGCCTGTCCGACACATCAGCCGGTCTGCTGAAAGACTTCGCCATCGCCATGGCTATCGCGGCCGTAGGGCTGGCGCTAGCCCGGCTGGTGTGGCAGCCACCGGTACTCGGTTACCTTATCGCCGGGCTGTTGATCGGGCCGTACACGCTGCCCCACCCGGTTATCAGTAATCTCGACACCATCGAGTTACTTGCCGAACTGGGATTGATACTCCTGTTATTCGGTATCGGTCTGGAGTTGGGCTGGAGGCGCATCCGCGAGATCGGCCTGCGCGTCCTGGTCATCGGGGTGGTGGAGATATCCACCCTGACCTACCTCGGTGTTCTGATCGCTGACAAAGTCATGGGCATCTCCGGGGCGAACGCCCTGTACCTGGGCGGCGCCATGGCCATCAGCAGTTCGGCAATACTGCTGAAGGGGTTGCGGGACAGCGGCAACCTGCGCGCCGGATGGGGCCAAACCATCGTTGGCATCCTCCTTGTGGAAGACTTCGCCGCGGTCATCCTGCTGACCCTGTTGGCCGGGCTTGCGACCACGGGTTCCACCGACCTGGCGGACGTGGGGTGGTTGGCCGCAAAGCTGGGCATCTTCTGCATCGCGGCCCTGGCTTTCGGCGCGCTGCTGGCGCCTCGCCTGATGCGCTTCCTCTCCCGGATGCAATCCGATGAGACCCTGCTGGTTGCTTCACTGGGCTGCTGCTTCGGCCTGGCGTTGACTGCCGAGTTCCTGGGATTGTCGGCGGCGGCCGGCGCCTTCCTGATCGGCGTGGTCATCGGCGACACCGACGCGGCCGGACGGGTTACGCGCCTGGTCAACCCGGTGCGCGACATGTTCGGCGCGCTGTTCTTCCTCTCCATCGGGATGCTCATCAACTACCGGACGCTGGACGACCACATCGTGCCGGCCCTGGTGGTGGTGGGTGTGTTCATGGGCGGCAAGATCTTGGCCAACACCATCGGAGCGGTACTGGCGGGACGGCGATCGCGCACCGCAGTGCAGGTCGGGATGACCATGCCGCAAATGGGCGAGTTTTCGCTGGCCATCGGTCACCTCAGCGCCACCAACGCCGCGGTTGGGCCCGTGGTAGCGCCGGTGCTGGCAATCGCCACGGCCATCACCGCGGTCCTGGCGCCGCTAACCTCCAAGTTTGCGACGCCCATTTACGACTGGTTGGAGCGGCGCGCCCCGCCGGCGGTCCTGGCGGTCAACCTCGTTGTCTTCCTGGGTATTCAATCTTTCTGGGCCGCGTTCTCATTGCCCGGGGAAACGGGACGCCTGCTGAAAAACTCGGTGCGCCGCATCATAATCGACATCTGCATCATTGCTGTGCTTACGGCCATAGGCACCGCAGCGGTGTATACCCTGCCCGACCTGCTGGCGGATCCGGATTCGGTGTCACATGCGTTGCTGGGCGTAATCCTCGGCGGCGCCACGGTGGGAATCAACCTGCCAGCCGCCATTGCCATCTGGCGTGAATTGCGGGTGGTCGCCAGCCTCACCGTTCGCGCGACGGTGCGTGATACCGCGGGTCAGCCGGCGCGGTACACTCTTCGCACGTTGCTGCGCGATGGAATGGCCACAGCCTTCTTGCTCGTAGGCGTCCTGCTGATGATCCCCCTGATAATCCAGCTGTTCTCGCTGGGAAGCCTATCGGTTCCGCTGTCCCTGTTCCTGCTCCTGGCTTCAGCCGGCGCCCTGGTCTTTGCCGGCTTCCACGTCCACCGCGTCCTGCGGCCGGTGTTCCGGAACACGTTCATTGCTCCGTCGGCTCCCCGTCGTACCGAACCGCCAGCCTCCAGCGCCTTCGAGGCAATGGACGTGGAGAGCCCGTCCTTCAACCACTGGGCTGACCCGGATGCACAGCCGGTCCAGCAGGAGCGTGCGGCCGCTGCCGCCGCTAAGGAAGCGGAAGAGTCGACCGAGGATCTGTGGAGATTCCTGGAAGAGCGCATCGAACTGTTCAATCCTACGCCGGCTCGGCCACCTGAAAGCGCAGAACCGGCCGCCCAACGGGAAGCGGATTAGCGCCACCGGCACGGTGCTACAATGCGCACAACCAACACCAGGCAGGCGACAAGATGCGCATCTGTTCTTTCCTACCCTCCGCGACCGAGATTGTTTATGCATTGGGACTGGAGGACCAACTCTACGGAGTAACCCACGAGTGCGATTACCCCGCCCAGGCCAAAAACAAACCTTGGGTGGTGCGCAGCGTTTTCGAAGGCACACAGCCCAGCAGCGGCGAGATCAGCCGCGTGATCTCAGAGCGCCTCGCCGAGGGGCTCGGGATCTACCACATCGACCAGGAAATCCTGGACGCAGCCAACCCGGACCTGCTGCTCACCCAGGCTATCTGCGAGGTTTGAGCGGTGTCTTCTCGGCAGGTCGCCGAATCCACCGCCAACATGGACAAGGAACCCACCGTTCTGTCGCTGGACCCGCAGTATCTTGGTGACGTGTTGGAAGACGTCCGTCGGGTGGGCCGGGCCACGGGCGCGGAGTCCGTCGCTGATCAGGTCACCGCTCGCATGCAGGATCGCATCGACGCCGTCACTCAGCGCGCTGAACTGGCCGACAGCCACCCGAAAGTCCTGCACCTAGAGTGGACCGACCCGTTGATGTGCGGTGGCCATTGGGTGCCGGAGATGGTGGAACTGGCCGGCGGAACCAATAGTTTCGGCGACAAGGAGATGGGCTCCTTCCCGCTGGAATGGGACGCGGTCGTTGAGAGCCAGCCGGACGTCATCGTGGTCATGCCTTGCGGTTTTGAGGTCCCACGCGGCATGGAAGACCTCCCCCTGCTCGCGGAAAAACCGGGCTGGGCTGGGCTGCCGGCCGTGCAGAACGACCGCGTGTACGTGATCGACGCCAGCAATTACACCAGCAGGTCGGGGCCCCGGCTCGTCACCGGCCTAGAGATACTCGCGGAGATGATCCATCCCGAACTCTTCGCCGGGATGATCCCGGAGGGCGGCGCCCGCCGCATTTACGGATCGGGCAAAACCGGGTAGGCGCAATCGCGTTCGTCGGGTGTCCGTCCGGTCGGCCTCCACCCACGCCGGTGGGGATGCGACCGGGGGACCGCGTTGGGCCCGCCCTGTCGCAGCCGGCGTGTTCGCGCCGCCGAGGCCCAAACGGGGGCTCCGGGCAAACCCGACCAGCGGACTAATTCAGGCGCGGCCCTTTGAACGGAGTGTTCTGTTCCGCCTGTTCGGCCACGATGCGATTGGCCTGCCGCATCAGCGTCTGCAACTTTTCCAACTGTCCACCGGCGGTGGGAGTTTCCAACAGGGATTGCCGCACGTCGGGGGGCAGGGGCAGACTGACGGCCAGGGTCGCCGAGGCGGTGCGGGCCAGCGCTATCGGCTCGTCGGGAACCGTCACTTCGCGGTCCCACCCGCCGGCAATGGCCGTAAGTTGACGCTGCAATTGGATGAATTGCTCGCGCACGCCGGCCACCGCGGTTGCGGAAACGTCCCCCTCGTCATCTTCCATGAACCGGACCAACCCGACCAGATGGGGCACGGTCTGCACGGTTTGCAGCAACTCGAACCGGGTTTCGCCGCGGGTCAGGATGTTCAGGCGGCCCTCCTGCAGGCGTTGGACCTGCGAGACTCGCGCCGTCGTTCCCACGGTATGCGGTTCGGCGGCTTCGCCCACCTCGTTGCCTTCCTTGATGAGCAGCACACCGAAGGGCTCGTCCCGTTCGACGCAGTCGCCGATCATCGCTTTGTACCGCTCCTCAAAGATGTGCAGCGGCAGCGGCATGCCGGGGAAAAGCACCACGTTGTTCAGTGGGAACAGCGGCAGTTCGTGGTAGGTTCCCGGAGGGAAATCGTCAGGATTGATCGCCATGATGCCGCAGTATAACCACGCGCGGATAGCACAGCAACCCGCCCACCAGAGCGCCCCCGTCCAGAAGGAACGGGGGCTCAATTCATTACCCGTATTTTGCCGCGTTACTTGACCGGTTCGGCATCCGGCGGGCGGTTGTGGATGGCCTTGGTGCCCTTCTTGAAGATGCACGTCCGGATGTTGTTCTCGAGCTCCTTCGGATCGTCCACGCCGGGGTAGCGTGCCTGAGCCTCGGGGCTGGCCAGGTAGGCGAACATTTTCTCTAGTACTTCATCCTCGGACTCACCCACGATCACCGTACGGTCTCGGGGATCGGAAAGGAAATTGCTGGGCCTGGCGTAATAGATGTCTGGCATGGTTCCTCCTCCGTGACAAGGCTACCAATTCTGGGAATTGGGGCGCGCAAGCAGTAGCAGATTGATACACCAAAATCCTTCACGTTGTCAATATACCACTTACCTCACGCGTACCCGCTTTGAGTTGAGGGGTTGAAAGGGTCGGCCTCTCCAGGCAAGGAACGGGTTATCAGACTCCGTTTCTGCCCGAGGAGGCCGACCATGCCCTGGTATCACCGCGTCGCAGACTTTCCGCAGGCAGGTCTGCTCCCGAGGAAAACTGGGCATCCTGAACCCGGGTTACGAGTACCGTCTCGCCACGCCGGACCCGCCAAACCTCCTCTTCGCCATCCACCACCAAACCTGGTGCGCGTGAGCAAGTCGCCTGGTTGACAGCGACATCACCGGAGGTGTAGCCTTCCTGCGTCAACTATCGATACTTCATATCAATAAGATCTGAAGGAGGACCCTATATGAACACGTTTCGCAAAGTACCCGTCACCATCCTCACTGGGTTCCTCGGCTCCGGCAAGACGACCCTGCTCAACCGGATTTTAACGGAGGAGCACGGCAAGCGCATTGCCGTGATCGAGAACGAGTATGGGGAGGTCGGCATCGATCAGGCGCTCGTCATCAACGCTGACGAGGAAGTCTTCGAAATGTCGAACGGCTGCATCTGCTGCACGGTGCGCGGAGACCTGATCCGGGTACTCAACAACCTCAATAAGCGGCGCGACAAGTTCGACTACGTGCTGGTGGAAACCACCGGGCTGGCCGATCCGGGTCCGGTCGCTCAGACGTTCTTCATGGACGACGAACTGCGCGCTGAATATGCCCTTGACGGGATCGTCACGCTCGTCGATGCCGCTCACATCGAGCAGCAGCTCGGCCGGAGCGAAGAGAGCACGGAACAAATCGCGTTCGCCGACGTTCTGGTCCTCAACAAGACGGACCTCGTCAACAGCGAGGCCCTCGACGGTTTGGAAGCTCGACTCCGCGGCATGAACCGAATGGCGCGAGTCGTGCGCAGCGAGCGGGCGAACGTACCCGTCGATACGGTGCTCGACCTCAGCGCCTTCGACCTGGACCAGGTGCTCGAGCGTCGTCCCACCTTCCTCGAGCCGGAGTACCCCTTCGAATGGACGGGAGTCTATTCGCTGGATACCGGCCGCTACGAGCTCAACCTCGACGATGGACCCGATCCGGCGATGTCGCTCGTCGTCGTGCCCGACCAGGGCACGGATGACGCTGCTCTTCGAGAGGGCGCCGAGTGGTGTGTACGGCAGTACGCTGAACCCGCGGAGACAATTCATCCCGGGGAGGAGATTCCTGCCGGAAAGCATGTGAGCCTCCGGCTTGATTCTCCAGGGCGCCAGTCCTTCTTCTTTGAGATTGATGCGCCGGGGCGGGTTGGCCTCTACGCCCAGCACCTCGCGGAGGAATTCGATCTCCAACTGAAGAACGCGGATGGAGAGGCTTTCAAGCTGGGGGGCAATTTTTGCGCCGAGCCGGACTGCGTAGAGGAGACACCACGCATCAAGGGAGCGCTGGTTCCTGTCGAAGCCGAGCGAACCTGGGTCGCCCAGCACGAGCACGACGATGAGGTGGGATCGATCTCTATCGACGTAGACGGCGACTGCGATCCCCAAAAGCTCAACGCGTGGCTCAGCAATTTGCTCAGCGAGCGTGGCGTGGACATCTTCCGAATGAAGGGCTTCATCAGTGTTGCGGGAGAGTCGAATCGCTTCGTCTTCCAGGGCGTTCACATGCTCTTTGACGGCCAGCCGGACCGTGAATGGGGGGACGACCCCCGGCGCAATCAGCTCGTCTTCATCGGCCGCAACCTCGATGGACAGAGTATGCGGGAGGAATTCGAAGCATGTCTGATCTAAATGCCGGCAGCCCAACGGGCGTTCTTGACCGAGGCTGGTCTGCGACGGTCGGCGACTATGCTATCGCCGGGGGTTGGACCCTGTGTGGTGAGGCGCTGGTGGTCGGCGATGCCGAGGGTGGCGTTTATGCCTTTGACGGCGAGTCTGGCGCGACCGTCTGGGAGCGGCACAAGGTTCATGAAGATGGTGTGCTCGCTATGGCGATCCACCCGAGCGGGACCTCGTTCGCTACGGCCGGCCAGGACGGGCGAGTCTTGATCTGGAGCGCCGCCGAAGGTCAGGTAACCCGTACTATCGACGTCGGCAGCGGTTGGGTGGAAAACGTATCGTGGTCGCCGGACGGCCAATGGTTGGCGGCCTCGTGCTCCCGGCAGGTTTGTGCGTATGACGCGGACGGAGCGGAGGTTTGGCGGTCCGACGATCACCCCAGCACCGTCAGCGCCATCGCCTGGTCGAGCACAGATGAGCTGGCCACGGCCTGTTACGGCCGAGTGTCGTTCTTCAACCCTTCCACCGACACGCTTCGCCAGAAAATGGAGTGGCAGGGGTCCCTGGTGTCGATGGTGTTGAGCCCGAACGGGGATATCGTGGTCTGCGGTAGCCAGGACAACACGGTGCACTTCTGGCGTCGATCCACGGAACGGGACTCCATGATGTCTGGATATCCTGGCAAGCCGTCGGCCCTGGCTTTCGATAGCGCCGGCACCCTTTTGGCCACCGGCGGGGGGGAGGCGGTCACGGTTTGGAGCTTCCGGAGAAAGGGGCCCGAAGGCACGACGCCGGGCGTTCTGGAATTTCATTATGAGCCCATCACGACCTTAACGTTCGCGCCCAACGCGAGGCGCCTGGCATCGGGCGCGCGCGATGGCTCCGTGGTGGTGTGGTCGCTACTGAGAAACGGAAACGGCAGCCCGATCGGGGCCGAAGATGTGGGTGACTCAGTGGCCGAATTATACTGGCGGCCTGACGGGGACGGGCTTGCCGCCCTCGATGCGCAGGGTGGCGTTACGGTTTGGCGGATTGGACCAGTAAAGGGCCGAATCAGCCGCCCCCGCGCCGAGCAGCCCCCCGGTTCGGACAGCGGCTGACCCTCCGTCCACCCATCGAGCGATCACACCGGTTGCGCTTGAGCCCGTGCCAGGTGCCGATTCGAAAGCAACCCCGCATGCACGGAACGGTGGTGTTCGCCGGGAACTCACCGAAACGTCCTGAAGAATGGATATGGAAATGTTATTGATATACCGTCTCAAACACAAAATGGCCGCGGCGTTTGGTCTCGTGCTGCTGCTGGCGCTGGCCTGCGGCGCTCCCGCCGCCCCCAGCGGGATGACTCCCTCCGCGACCGGCAGCGATCCGGGGCCAACCGCGCCGGTCGCCGCCGTTCCCCAGCAACCGGTTGTAACTGTCGCTCCGGCCCATCGATCTGAGCGATCGTACGCGGCGTCACAACCGGCGGCTCCAGCCGCTGCCAATGTCCTGGATCGGCCCACGCTGAAAGCCGGCGTTATCTGGTTGGACAGCCCGCTGGACCCCGTGCAGGGCGGCTGGATAGTCAGTCAATCGGGTATGTCGGAGAACCTGTTCCGCCTGTCTGCGTCCGACCTCAGCCCCGAACCGTGGCTGGCCACGGGCGCCGAACAGATCGACCCGCTGACCTGGGAGATTGAGCTGCGCTCGGGCGTGAAATTCCACAACGGTGCGGCAATGGACGCCCTGGCGGTTAAAGCGTCGCTGGAAAGGACGATTCGCAAGTCTGAAGCGTCCGCGGACGCTCTGGGGATTGATAACATCGTGGTGAACGACCCGCACACCATCACCATCTCCACGTTGGAACCACGGCCAACGCTTCCAGGCCTGCTGACCACCCCCGCCGTTGCCATCACGGATGCATCCGCCGCAGACGCCGCCGGCGAGGGCAATTTCCTGCATGCGGGCGCGCTGACGGGACCTTACGTTCCCACCGAGTACGTCCAGAAGGAACGACTCAGCAGCGTGGCCAACGACGATTACTGGGGCGGGACGCCGCCGCTGGCCGGTATCGAACACATCGCAATCCCCGACACCAACAGCCGGGAACTGGCTCTCCAGGCCGGCGACATTGATGTAGCAGTCAACATATCGCCGGAGGGCGCGCAGACCATCGGCGCCCATCTCAACTTGCAGACTCGCACTGGGGGATTCGGCACCGCGGCAGTGATGTGGTGGGTCAATTTCGAGCGGCCCGCGCTGGCCGATCCATTGGTCCGTCGGGCAGTGAGCCTTGCCATTGATCGAGAGAGCATCGCCGGGCTGGTGGCCCCGGCCGGCTCGGGGTCTTTTGCGGAACTCCTGCTGCCGGAAGCCCTGGTGCCCTGCCCCGGCGTCAGCGCTCCCGGTTACGACCCCGGGCAAGCCCGCGACCTGCTGGCCGAGGCTGGCTACGTCGACACTGACGGCGACGGGTTTGTCGACAAGGCCAGTGAACCCCTGGAGATTGTCATCGGCGGTTACCCGCAACGGTTCCAATTGCCCATCATGGCCGAGGCCGCTCAGGCGATGCTTGCCGATGTGGGCATCAAGGCCGAGGTGCTCATTACGGAATGGTCGGTGGTCAAGGAACCAGACTGGGACCTCTTCGGGTGGTACAACAACGTCGTGGATACCGGAGACCCCATCTTGAACATCAGCAAGTTCGTCGGGGTCAGCGCCGACGCCAGCGGCAGCGGCGCCAACAATTACGGCCACTTCGCCCATCCGGAGCTGGAGAGCATCATCGCAAGCGCAGCGGAGGTCTCAGACACTCAGCAACGCCAGGAAATAGCTTGCCAGGCGCTGGACATCGTTGCATCCGAAACCGCGCTCCTGCCTGTAGCGCACGCCTTTCTGGTGTACGGAGTCAACGATCGGATCGCTAACTTCGAGCCCCACCCGACTAATCTCTATTTTTTCGATCATCGTGTCGGCCTGAGCGAGTGAGCGAGGTAGTCGGATAACGGGAGCGAATATATGCTGGCGTAAGTCACTGCACACTCATTGCTGTTTGAACGCCTCGGCATGGGTTGGGCCCGGATCGTGACATGCGAGCATCGCAGACTTTCCGTAGGCAGGTCTGCTCCCGAGGAAAACTGGGCATCCTGAACCCGGTTTACTAATACTGTCTCGCCACGCCGGTCCCGCCAAACCTCCTCTTCGCCATCCACCACCAAACCGGGCACGCTTGAGAGCGCTCGCCTCTGACCCACCCACGGCGGGCAACCTCAGTCCAGCCTCACCGGGTCGACGTCAATCCGGCAGTTCCTGGGGATGGTGCGCCCTTCGAGGAATTGCCAGATCCGGCGACCGCGGAGCAATAGCCGCCACCGGTACCGACCGCGAACCCGCTCCGGCATGCAGGGCGTCGGCCCGATTATGTCAACGTCCACCCGACCTTCGCGCGCGGCCTCTTCTCGCCAGGACTGGGCCAGTTCTCCCAGGGTTTGCTGTACGGCGCGCACGCTGAGATCAGCACACAAGACCTGGGCGAGCCGGTTGAAGGGCGGGTTGCCCTGGAACTGCCTCGCCGCAATTTCGATACCATAAAAAGCGGCATAATCCTGGCTGGCGGCTGCCGCGATGGCGTAGTGGTCCGGCTGATAGGTCTGGATGAGCGCCCGGCCGGGCACGCTGCCCCGGCCGGACCGTCCCGCCACCTGGCAAAGCAGCGCAAACGCCCGCTCTCCGGCACGAAAATCCGGCAGGTTCAGTCCCAGGTCCGCCAGCAGCACGGCTGACAGCGTGACGTTGGGCAGATCCAACCCACGCGCCACCATCTGGGTGCCCACCAGGACCTGCGCCTCCCCGCTGGCCAACCGTTCCATCGCCGTTTCCAGCTCGGCCGGATTTCGAACCGAATCCGAGTCCCAGCGTTCGACGGCTACTCCGGGATAGCGCTCCTGCAACTCCGCCGTGATCGTTTCCGTCCCGGCGCCCATCTCGCGGATCCGGCCCCCGCGACACTGCGGGCAGGCCCGAGGCAGTCGCCGCTGCAGGTTACAGTAGTGGCAGATCAGCCGACCGGCCTCACGATGAAAGGCATAGGTCACGGAGCACCGGCTGCAATTGATCGCGCACCCGCAATCCCGGCATTGCATGAACGCCGCGCTCCCCCGGCGATTCAAAAAGAGGACCGCCTGCTGGCCGGCGGCGATGGTCGAGTCCAGTGCTTGGGCGAGGTCGCGGCTGAAAACGCTGCGGTTGCCTTCCCGGAGCTCCCGGCGCATGTCAACCACGCTGATTTCAGGCAGGGGCGTCGCGCTTCCATCGGGTCGTGGCACTCGCTCCGGCAATTCCAGCAGGTGATGCCGGCCCCGCGATGCCTCATGGTACGTACTCACGTCGGGCGTCGCCGAACCCATCACCACCACCGCTCCGGAGCGGCGGGCCAGCGCCAGGGCTGCGTCCCGCGCGTGATAGTAAGGAGGGTGCTCATCCTGCTTGTAAGACGGTTCGTGCTCCTCGTCGACAATGATGATGCCCAGATCAACCACCGGAGCGAACAGCGCGCTGCGCGGCCCTACGACTACGTCGGCCAACCCGTCGCGAATATTCCACCACTGCTCGAACCGCTGCCGCTCGGTAAGGCGATGGTGCAGGACGGCTACGCGACCGGGGAAACGGTCGTTCACCACGCCAACGGTCTGCGGCGTGAGCGCGATCTCCGGCACCAGGTAAATCGCCTGCTTGCCCTGCTCGATCGCATGGGCGATGGCCCGCAGGTACACCTCGGTCTTGCCGCTGCCGGTAACACCGTGCAGCAGAAAGCTGCGCGGCAGGAGACCACGATCGTCCAGGGCTGCAGTGATGTTGGCCACGGCCTGGTCCTGGGCGGCAGTCAGTCGGCTCGGGGGCAAACCGGACACCGCCACGCCGGGAGGTACCTCGTGTTCTGCTCGTTGCCACTCCTCGCCGACGAGGCCACGCTGGAGCAGCGCGTCCGCAGCGGAACCAAAACGGTTGGCGGCGCCCGTGGTGTCGTAGCCGGCCGTCGACTCCCGCACCGCGGCCAGCAACTCGACCTGACGCGACCCCCGTGTCGGCGGTGAATCTGCCCCCGGGTCGCCGGAATCGGGGAAGTGACCCGGAATTAGCAACCGACGGTAGCGGTGTGTTCGCGGTCGCGGCAGGCTGACCTCCTTGCGCACCAACCCACGGGCCACCAGTCGCTGCAGTTCCCGTCGGGCCACGTTGGCGCGGTTTGGATCGATCCGTTTCAGGAACGTGATCTCCTCCCAGGCCGTGGAGGAGTCGGCCAGTTCCTGCCACGCGATGCGTGTGGGTTCGCGGAAAGACGCCAACTCTCCGGCATCCGCGACGCCGGAGATCGCGGTCAGTCTTGACCGCTGCTGCGCACGAAAGCCGGGTGGCAGCATCGGCGCGACTGCTTCAAAGGGGGAGCATCGGTAGGTCTGGCCCAACCATTCGGCCAACTCCAGTCCCAGCGAACTGACGAGGGGCGACGGCTCCACCGGGTGCAGGATGTCCCGAGTCTCCTCTTCCGATACTGCCGACGCATCCGCCAGGCTGAGAACCAACCCCTGCACAACGTTGCGGCCGAATTGCACCCACACCAACTGCCCGGGCTCCACCGGCAGATGCCGCGGTACCCGATAGGAAAAAGTTTTGCCCGGTGGGATCCAGTCAGCGTCTATGGCGACATCGGCGTAGTTCACGGTGCGACCTCGTTTTCCACCCGTTCCCTCGAGACCGGCGTGAGTCGCAGGATGTGATAATGCAAAACCGCCGCAGCCGCACCGGTATAGGGTGCGGGCGGCGGTCGAAGCCTCGAATGAGCCGCCTACCGGTTGGTGCGGTAAGTCGTCTTTTCCTTGATGCGCGCCGCACGACCCTGTCGCCCTCGCAGGTAATAGAGCTTGGCCCTTCGCACCTTGCCCTGCCGAGTCACTTCCAGCGACTCGATCAGCGGGGAGTGCAGCGGGAAGACACGCTCGATGCCGATCCCGGCGGTGATGCGGCGAACCGTGAAGTTGGCGGCCGGCCCGGTGCCATGGGTGCGCCGGATGCACACCCCCTGGAAGGCCTGCACACGCTCGCGGGCGCCCTCGCGGATGCGAAAGTTGACGCGAACCGTATCGCCAGGACCGAATTCGGGGATGTTTTCGTTGACCTCTGGGGGAACAAGTTCAGATGCTTTCATGAGTACCGACTTATCGTGTTGTGCGCTGGTTCGGCGTCAGGTGAAACCCAAACCGACATGCTTCGAAACAGAGTTGGTATTCTAGCACATTCAGTCTCCGCTCGGGGAGCAGATTACTGCCGCACGTACTTGTCCACCCGCTCCTGGGCGCCCAACGCCATGTAGATGTTGCCGTGGGCATCGACCCAACTGCCGTGGGCGGACTGCGAGTCCCAGCGGGCCAGCACGTTGCCGTCGGGATCCATGATGCTCACGCGAGGAGACGCGCCATTCGCGCCGCCCTCGCTGATCACCAGGTTGTCCTCGCTGTCGATGGAAATATCCAGCGGCCGCCGCATGTCCTCCCACATCGTGATGTATTCGCCGTCGGACGAATAGATCTGCATGCGGTTGTTCTCGCGGTCGCACAGGTAGAGGTTGCCGTTGGGATGCGCGACGATGCTGTGGGGCAGGTGGAACTCGCCCGGGCCGCCCTTGCCCGGTTCGCCCCAGGATTGCTTCAGTTCTCCATCGCGGGAGAACCGATGCACCCGGGCGTTCCGATATCCGTCCGAGACGTACAGGTCGCCGTTGGGGGCGGGCACGATCTCCGTGGGATAGTTGAACGGGCCGGCCGAGCGCGGGCACACCTCGCCGGGGATCTCGCAGCCGGTGTCCGAGTGTACGCCCCGGTCGCCGATGACCTGAAGGGGCTTGCCGTCCAGCGTGAAGATGACGCAGACAGAATCGGTGCGGTCGGTGATGTACACGATGTCGTCCTGGATGTAGATGCCATGGGCCTCGTCAATGGCCCGCAATCCCCAGGAGCCCAGGTAGTTGCCGCCCGGCCCGAAGATCAGCACGGGAGGGTCCTTGCGCTGGAACACATAGACCCGATCCTGCGAGTCGGTGGCCACCGCCGAGGCGTTGCCCATGGTCATGCCCTCGGGCAGGTGCGCCCAGTTTTCTTCGAGGGTGTAGGTGTACTTGCCGGAGCCTACGGTGGTCATGATCAGCCTCCTGTGTCGCTGTGAGCTGTGACGAATTGTCCGGTGTCTACGCTTTGCGGTCGAAGAACCCGTTGTTGATGCGCTCCCGGATGGTGTTCGCCACCAGTTCGGGGCGTTGCAGGGGCACGTCGTGGATGCTGTCCTCCAGCCAGACCGTCTCGCTCACCGGCAGAAGCGATGCCGCCCTGGCCATCGACTCTTCGCGCCGGAACCGCCGGTCCATGGCGTCGGGCGTGGACTGCCGCGCCGGCAGCATCAGCACCGGGCACTGCAGCGTCGGGTAGAGCTGTGACGGTTTGTGATCCCACAGCGCGTCGATGATCCGCAGGTGGTTCTCGCGGCGCAGGTTGGACTGGATGGTTCCGTCCTCAAGCACGCGGAAGTTGGCCAGCACCGCCTCGACCACCGTTTCCGAGGGATTCGGCCCGAAGCGCGCACCCTCGATCACGCGGGATCGCATCATCTCCGGAGTGAACCCGGTGAAGATGGGCGGGGCCATGTCCTCGCGCGCCTGTTCCGGGGACCAGCCGGGCCGCGCCGACGGCTCAATGGTCCCGCCGTCCACGAAGATCAGGCCCGACGTCATTTCCGGTTGGGCAGCGGCCAGTTCCAACGCCACGTCCGCGCCCCACGAGTGGCCCGCCACGATGGGATGTTCCCATCCCAGGTGCTTGATGAACGCCGTCGCGTCGCCGGATACCGTGGCGAAGTCGTAGCCCTCATCCACCTGCACCGACTGGCCGTGGCCCCGCTGGTCCAGCGCCACGACGCGGAACTCCCGCGCCAGCAGCGGCGCCACCAGGTCCCAGATGTGGCAGGTGGACGCCAGCCCGTGCAGCAGCAGCAGCACCGGTCGTCCGTCGCCTCCCCAATCACGGTAGTGGAAGTGCAGTCCGCGCAGGTCGATATAACAGTCGTTGGGGGTGGGCATGGGCAGTCTCCTCGCGGCATTTTAGCACGGGGTCGCCTGCTATAATTCTGCCCGGCGGCCGATCCGAACGGGCTCATGCCGCCCCAATTCACAGGAGGAATCCCGACCATGTACGCCATCTTCGTGACCATCAACATCAAGGACGGCTACGCCGACGAGTTTGCCAGCGCCAGCCTGGGCGATGGACAGGGCAGCGTCCGCGACGAGGAAAACTGCTTCCGCTTCGACATCCTGCGCAGCCCCGACAACCCCAACCAGTTCTACCTCTACGAGGTCTACGCCAACCGCGAGGCCCACGCCACCCACCGCGACCAGCCCCACTATGTCGCCTGGCGCTCCGCCGTCGAGCACATGTTTGAGGGCGACCTTGGCCGCGTGGAGATGGAGACCGTGTTCCCGTCCGACGCCGGCTGGAAGGCGCAGAAACCGGGCCTGGTCAACTGGTAGGAAAGAACTGTCAGAATCAGGATTTACCGGATTTCAGGATTTATCAGGATTGAGTGATCTCCGTCGCGGAATGGTTCCAATCCTGATAATCCTCAAATCTTGGAAATCCTGATTCTGACAAACGATTTTCCGGCAAGGCGTCGTGACAAACCGCAAAGCGTTCCACCGTGTTCAAACCCTTCGCTCCCCGTGACATTGACGCGATAGCGGCCCTGGCTGCTGCGGCGTTCATCATCTTTGCCATCTTCGGCTGGACGGTGAACACGGAGGTCGCCGATCCGCACGACCTCGGCCATGTGGACTGGGAATGGAAGCTGTGGCAGATCGGCCCGCTGGTGATGGGGTTCGCCGGCGTCTGGTGGTTTTGGCTGAGCACGCGCCGCGTCGCGTGGGTGCGCAGTTTCGCCCTGGCGGTCCTGGCGCTGATGGTTTTAGTCAACGGATACACCGGCCTTTTCGGCGACTACTGGGGCGACGTCTGGCGCACGGTCAACCCACTGTTCATCGCCTCGTGCAGCGTGGCCGCGGTGGCGCTGTGGCGATGCGGATGCACGGCCGGCAAGGTGGGAGCGGTGGTACCGGCCGCACTGGGAGTCGTGGTCTTCGCCAACGCGTATTTCCTCAACATCGGGGTGCTGTGGATGATCCTGGACCCGGTGCGGATGCTCACCGAGCTGACCTGGGCCGCCGTCGCCAACAAGGCCAACGTGGCAACCACCACCTCCACGGAGTAACCCCGTCGTGGAAGACGCTCCCGACCTGCCGCCGGTGTACGAGCGCGTCCTGGATGTGGTGCGTCAGATTCCCCACGGCCAGGTGGCAACCTACGGACAGATCGCCCAGATCGTCGGCGGCTGCACGCCGCGCATGGTGGGCTTCTGCCTGGCGTCGCTGACCAGATACCCCGAGGAGCAGCGCCGCGAAATCCCGTGGCAGCGGGTCATCAACGCCCAGGGCAAGATCAGCCCCCGCGGCGAGGGCCTGGGCGCCCTGCTCCAACGCGAACTGCTGGAAGAAGAGGGCATCGAGTTCAGCGACGCCGACCGGGTCAGCTTCCGCCGCTTTGGCTGGCTGGACCCCTATGAGGGTGAAGAGGGCTGAAGTCCGGGAGGGCGCTGGTGGGGAAGGCGGGACTCGAACCCGCACGCCCAAGGGCACATGATCCTAAGTCATGCTCGTCTGCCAATTCCGACACTTCCCCGCGACCGTTGACGTGGCCAAATGAGCCGGCTCACGCAACGATTAAATGAAAAATGGTGACCCGCCTCGGGGTCGAACCGAGAACCTGCTGATTAAGAGTCAGCTGCTCTGCCAGTTGAGCTAGCGGGCCAAGCCATGGTGCGCCGGAACGCAGATTCAGGCTACCAACAAGAGCAATCGGTGTCAATCATGCCGTAACTACTCCACGCAGCTACCGCGACGGTCACCACACGCGGCTCGCGATTTAGGCGCGTCAGGTTGTAGGCAGAAAGTCACGCAAAACCCACTATCACCTCATGACCTGATCTGCGGATAGCAATTCCAACCGTTGAATCGCAGCCTTGAATCCACTGACGCCCAAGTTGTACTGCCTATCGCGCCACATATAACTAGCCTGGTCTAACACGCGATTTGCATGTTCATTTCCGTCGGCCAAATCTCGATACTTTTGCAAAAGGGCCGACGTCACATCTCCGAAATTCTGCCTAAATGAACCGTCTGGCTGCGCAGCCACGATTATCGCTGCTGTAATCAGAGCTCCTCGATCAGTGCATCGCACGGTGCTGATTGCTGGATCGCCAAATATGGCGTCCGCTACTTCATCATCGGGCACGCTACCTTTGAGGAAACGCGAATATACGTCTCGATTGTTGGTCCGGAGCATCAGCGCTACGATCGATGTCACGGCTATGGCCACGGTAGGGGCATCGAACTGCGCTAACATCATTTGTAGCCGCCGCATCGCCTGTTCTACCTCTCTGAGGCTAAGGCTCGGTAGCATCAAAAACCCCCGCAACACATCTATGCCTTGGTTGATTACATTGCGCTCCGCGCGCCGGCGGTTCGCGTCGAAATAACTGTCCCATGGAATCCTCAACATCACCGCGTCAACGAAGGCTTTCCTGTCGGACTCGGGCAACAAAAAATCTTGATCAAAGAACCGCCCCAAATAACCGTCCGCATTGAAGTCAACTCCATAAAGGACTCTGATTGAGTGAGCCAACTGCGAACGGTTAACAGCCAACACGAACACGATGTGGTCGACCATGAACCAGTGTTTGGCTATTTCCAAAAGTTCAACCGCGTAAGAAGGACGACAACGGTCGAGCTCGTCGATAACCACGACAAGTGGACGGCCCTCATTGTCACTAGACAGAGCACCGGCAGCTGCGGTTAAGGCACGCTTGAACTCGCAAACTTCTTCCTTAAGTTTTTGATACTCGGAGAGCCTATTTTCCGTGAAATAGTCAATTCCGTCCTTTGCAATCGACGCCAAAGCATCGCCCCCAATCGGTATAAACTTGAGCAGGTTCGGCGCGGTTCTAACCACGAGTTCCTTTGCTGTCTCTTGCAGAGAAGCTGAGCCGTCCTCTCCTATAGCATTTGTCAGCTCGTCAATTAGAGCGAGCAGTGGATCCCCGGCAAAGTCAGTCTCCCAGGCATTGAATTTAGCCACGGGGAATCCCTTGTTGCGCAACTCCTGAGCCCACATATTGAGAAACGTCGTTTTTCCAGCGCCCCATTCAGCATCGATGGCAAGCACGCACGGACCCTCAATTTCGCCTACGATGCGGGTTAGGACGTCAGCCGCATCCTTTCGGTTGAGCAGATCGTATCGAAAAGGATCGTCTTCAGGTACTTTGATATCTACCGGCTGAATTCGGATCGCCATTGTTTTCCTTATCGTTAGAGGGGATTTTCCATCTTGTTACGCCAATTCGCCGCCCCAACCCAGCGACAGCCACTCCGCCGGCGCGAGCCGCTCTCCCACCGGGTCCACCACGAGGTTGAACGCTTCCAGAGTCGACGCGCCCAGCAGATAGTTTCCGTCCGGTCCGAATATCACCGGACAGGGGCGTTCGTCGCCGTCGATGCTGAACCGGGCAAACCCATATCCGTATCTCACCCGGCTGCCGTCGGCCAGGATAAAACCGAGTTGCTGCTGTGGCTCGATGCGCAGATCGGTCATCAGCGACTCCGGCAGCATCGAGTGCGCCGCTCCGGTGTCCACCACGGGCTGCACCGGCGCCAGGTCGCCGCCTTCCAGATTGCCTACACCCACGTCCACCTTGAACATCGACATCCATGCTCTCCCATGCGTTTATGGGATTGATTCTATCATCGGCCGCCCGGAGGGATGACCAATTGGTACCGCGTTGATAAACGCGCCCATCCCCTGCTAAAATCAATGGGTCGTTGGGGATTAGTCTAGTGGTAAGACGCCTGACTCTGGATCAGGTATCACAGGTTCGAATCCTGTATCCCCAGCCATTGCTTTTGTCCCTGACGGCCCGCTCCGGCGGGCTTTTTGGTGCGCGCTCGTAGGGCGCCCGGAGACGCCGCGTGACGCGGCCAAGTTGCGCCTCCCCATGGGCTGGGATAGACTGACTCGCACCATATATAGGGACAGCACAGGAGCCCCCGTGACCACCATCACCAAGACCCCCGAGGAAGCCCGCAACCAGATCGTCAGCATGGTGCGGGACTTCGTCCGCCGTGAGGTCGAGCCCGCCGCCGCCGAGCACGACGCCAACGACACCGTCCCCTACGAGCTCATCGACCAGATGAAGGAGCTCGGCCTCTTCGGCATCAACGTGCCCGAGGAGTACGGCGGCATGGGGCTGGACTACACCACCTTCGCCATGATCTTCGAGGAGATCAGCAAGGGGTACATGGCCCTCACCGGCGCGCTGGGCACCCACCACATCCTGACCTACGTGCTCACCCACTACGGCACCCAGGAGCAGCGGGACCAGTTCCTCCCTCGTCTGGCCACCGGCCAGATCCGCGGCGGCCTGGCACTCACCGAGCCGGGCGGCGGCAGCGACGTTGGAGCCCTCGAAACCCGCGCGGTCAAGGACGGCGAGGAGTACGTGGTCAACGGCTCCAAGATGTTCATCACCAACGCCGAGTCCGGCGACGCCTTCTGCCTGCTGGCCCGCACCAATCCCGACGCCTCCCTGAAGCACCGCGGCCTTTCCGCCTTCGTCATCGAGAAGGACGGCAGCCCCGGCTTCAAGGTGGGCCGCCATTTGGACAAGCTGGGCTATCGCGGCCTCGACACATGTGAGCTTTTCTTCGAGGACTTCCGCATCCCCGCCGAGAACCTGATCGGGGGCGAGGAAAGCGTCGGTTTCGGGCAAGTGATGAGCGGCCTCGAGACCGGCCGCATCAACGTGGGCGCCCGCGCCGTCGGCGTTGCCCAGGCTGCCCTCGACGCCTCCATGCGCTACATCCAGCAGCGCGAGACCTTCGGCGTGCCCATCAGCCAGCACCAGGCCATCCAGCTCAAGATCGCCGACATGGCCACCAAGATCCAGGCCGCCCGCCTCCTAGTCTACGACGCCGCCACCAAAAAGGACAGCGGCGAGCGCATCGACCTCGAGTCCGGCATGGCCAAGCTCTTCGCCAGCGAGATCTGCGGCGAGGTGTCCATGGAGGCCATGCGCATTCACGGCGGCTACGGCTACACCAAGGACTTCCCCGTGGAACGCTACTACCGCGACGCGCCTTTGATGATCATCGGCGAAGGCACCAACGAGATCATGCGCCTGGTCATCGCCCGCCAGCTCCTGCGTCGCCCCGAGTACCAGCTGTAAAGGAATAACATGACCCAACTCGACGCACCCATCCGCCTCACCGAGTTGTCCCACTGCGCAGGTTGAGCGGCCAAGCTGAGCCTTGAGGACCTGGGCCAGGTCCTGAGTTATGTTCCGCTGCTCTCGCACCCCGACCTGCTGGTGGGGGCCGAGACTGGAGACGACGCCGCCGTCTATCGCATCAACGACGAGACGGCACTGATCGTCACCGTCGACTTCTTCCCGCCCATCACCGACGACCCCTATGAGTACGGAGCCATCGCCGCCGCCAACTCGCTGTCCGACGTGTACGCCATGGGCGGCAAGCCGCTGATTGCGTTGAACGTGGTCGGCTTTCCCGCATCGCTGGACAAGTCGATCCTCGGGCGCACGCTGCAGGGTGGCTACGCCAAGGCTGCCGAGGCCGAGTGCCTGATCGTCGGCGGCCACACCGTGGACGACCCGGAGCCCAAGTACGGCCTGTCCGTCATCGGCGTGGTCGAGCCCGGCAAGCAGGTCAGCAACGCCGGCGCGAAACCGGGCGACGTCCTGGTTCTCAGCAAGCCCATAGGCACCGGCATCATCACCACCGCCGGCAAGCAGGGCGTGGTCGACCCGGACGTTATGTCCGGCGCCGTCCAGACCATGGCGGCGTTGAACCGGCCGGCCGCCCAGGCAATGCAGCGAGTGGGCGTCAACTCGGCGACCGACATCACCGGATTTGGCCTGATGGGCCATCTGAAGAGCATGGTCAAGGGCAGCGGCGTCGCCGCCGAGGTCAACCTGGGCGCCATACCCGTGCTCGCCGGCGCCAGGCAACTGCTGGATCAGGGCGTTGCTCCCGGTGGCACCCACCGCAACCTCAGCAGCGTGGAGGATGCCGTGACCTGGGATCCGGCGCTGACCGACGACGACCGGCTGCTGCTCTGCGACGCCCAGACTTCCGGAGGCCTGCTGATGTCGGTTCCGGCCGCCCGCGCCGACGCCCTGGTGGCCGCTCTCCTCGAGGAAGGAGCACCCTGCGCCGCCGTGGTCGGACGCATCACCGACGGGCCTGCAGGCACCATCCACGCCGCCAAGTGAACCAACGCGGAGCTTTCCCATGACCACATCCAACCAGCAGCAGACGACGGGCGTCCAGCCGGAATTCGGCCTGAAGCGGCCTGATCAGATCAAGATCGCGCCCCCGGGCGGCGAGAAGGTCCCGCCGGGGCAGTTCGTCGCCAAGACCTTCCCCGTGCTCACCTACGGGGACACGCCCGAGATCGACCTGTCCACCTGGACCGTCCGCGTCTGGGGTCTCGTCGAGCGCGAGATGACGCTGGACTGGGCGCAGTTCTGCGCCCTGCCCCAGGTGGTCATGGACGCCGACTTCCACTGCGTGACCCAGTGGTCCGCGCTGGACCAGACCTGGGAGGGCGTGCTGGTTTCGGATCTGCTGGAGGTGACCGGCATATCGCCCGATGCGAAGCACCTCATGGCGCACTGCTTCGGCGACTACACCACCAACATGCCGCTGGATCTGGCCCTGTCCGAAGGTCTGTTGGCCCACCGGCAGAACGGGGCCGAGCTGGGCAGGGACCACGGGTGGCCCCTGCGTCTGATCATCCCCAGCCGCTACGGGTGGAAGTCGGCCAAGTGGGTCAACGGCATCGAACTGATGGCCGAGGACGCCCCCGGCTTCTGGGAACAGCGCGGCTACAACAACAACGCCGACCCCTGGCAGGAAGAGCGGTTCTGGCCCGAGTTGACGCGCTGAGGGCCGGGAACCGAGCAATGACAAAAATAAGGGGCGGGTGTTGAACCCGCCCCTCGATTGTAGGTCGATCCATCGGCTACGCGGCCTTGAGCAGTTCCTTGCGCGCGGCTCGCTTCGTCGCGGTGGAGGTGGACGGCGCTTTCTTGGCCATCTCGATTGCCTGGTTGGGAGCGTCCAGATCCTTCTGCAGTCCGCACTGTAGGCAACTGACGAACATTCCGTAGATGTCGCGTCGCACTTCCAGGTCGCCGGAGCACTTGGGGCAGGCGTTGAACTTCAGTCTCATGATTTACCTCCTGACCGAAAACTTTGCTATTCGCAAATTTGGTTGTATTGCCTTGGGTACCTGATCGTCTCGTATACGAGATATGCCATTGGCCGGATGTCCGATTTGGGGGTGCCTGCCCGTATGTTTTTCGTTGCCTTTGGTATCCGGACCTTCCGCTTGACAGGATGATACACATTGACACAGGCCGTGTCAAGGCCTTATATTGGCTCCGTAGCATGTGATATAATTCACGCACGGAGCGTCACCCAGATGCAACAGCGATGGACCAACCCCAACCAGACCCGCCGCGCTCGCCTGGAGCCGTACCCTGCTCCAAATGTCGAAGCGCCGGCGGGATGGCCTGAGGGGATGTCCCCGGCGGCCCGCGCACCGGGTAAACCGACTACGCCGGAAGCGGCCAGGCCGGACGGGAACTCCGCAGGTCCCAACATGGAACTGGAAGGGGTGTACATCATTTCCGTGGCCGCCCGCCTCCTGGAGATGCATCCCCAGACCCTGCGCAAGTACGAGCGCCTGGGCCTCATCCAGCCGGTACGGACCGTCGGCATGCTGCGGCTCTACTCGCAGGACGACCTGCGCAAGGTGATGCTCATCCGCCACCTGATGGACAACCTGGGGCTCAACCTGGCCGGCGTCGAATTCGCGCTGAAGCTGGTCAACAACCTGAGCGTATTCTCCCGCCGGCTGGCCCGCGCCACCGACGACGACACGGTGGTGGAAAACATCCGCGAAGAGATCGCCCAGTTGTGCAGCAGCCTCAGCCTGCCTGCGCCGGAATGACCTCAACGGGAATCACACTGGAAATCACAGATCAGGACAGGTAAATGGCAATTGATGAAACCCAACCACCCGACGGGCGGCAACCCGAAGATCTCGATGCGGGCACGCTCGCGTCGGACTTCTACGCCGCCGGATCTCCCTCTCCGGAGGCAGATTCCGGGGACGCGCCCCCGATGACACCGGAACAGGAGTCGGCCATGCTCCGCGCGGCGCTGGCCGAGGCCAACGAGGAGATCGCCCGCCAGGCTGACGCCGTCCAACGTGGCCACGCCGACCTGGCCAACGCCCGACGCCGTCATGATGAGGAACGGCTCACCATCCAGAGGCAGGCCAACAGCCGTCTGCTGGTTGGACTGTTGCCCATCGTTGACGAGTTGGACCTGGCGGTGAACCATCTGGAAAGCGGCGCCACAACGTCAACCGCGGAACCGTCGGACTCCTGGTCCGAAGGCGTACGATTAATCCAGCGCAAGCTCGCTACCTTCCTGGAGTCCCAGGGGGTCGCTCGCATCGAATGCCTGGGCGAGACTTTCAACCCCGAGTTGCACGAGGCGGTCGGCATGGCCCAGGTCGGCGACGCCGCATCGGGCAGCATCGTGGAGGTGCTGCGCCAGGGCTATCGCCTGCATGACCGCGTCGTGCAGGTGGCTCAGGTGGTGGTGAACCAGTAAACCGTCAAATCAAGCTCGCGCCTGTCCTGAAGCAAGTCGCGGGCAAAGCAAAAATCGCACAGCAAAATACATCGAGGAGACACGACAATGGCAAGGATTCTAGGCATCGACCTCGGCACGACCAATTCGGTAGCTGCGGTGATCGAAGCCGGTGAGGCTGATGTGGTTGAGAGCGCCGAAGGAAGCCGCATCACGCCCTCCGTGGTGGCGGTCAACGCGCGCAGCGGCGAACGGTACGTGGGGCAAACGGCCAAGCGACAGGCGGTCACCAACCCCGACAACACCATCTTCTCCGTGAAGCGCCTGATGGGGAGGCGTTTCAGCGACCCCGAGGTCCAGGACGCTTCCAAGCGCCTACCCTATACCATCGCCGCCGGCGACAACGGCGATGCCCATGTGGAGATGGCTGGGCAGAACTACGCCCCACCGCAGATCTCCAGCATGATCCTGCAGAAGATCCGCCAGGACGCTGAGGCCAAGCTGGGCGAACGGATCACGGAGGCCGTCATCACTGTGCCGGCCTACTTCAACGATTCCCAGCGTCAGGCCACGGTGGACGCCGGCAAGGTCGCCGGCCTGGACGTGAAGCGGATCATCAACGAACCCACCGCGGCCGCTCTGGCCTATGGCATCGACCGGCAACAGACCGACTCCAAGATCGCCGTGTTCGACCTGGGCGGCGGCACCTTCGACATCACCATCCTCGACCTCGGCGCCGGGGTGTTCGAAGTGTTGTCCACCAACGGGGACACGTACCTCGGCGGCGACGACTTCGACGAAGCCATTTTGAACTGGCTGGTCACGGAGTTCCGCGCGGAAACCGGGATCGACCTTTCCCAGGATCGCATGGCCCTGCAACGCCTGCGTGATGCGGCCGAGCGCGCCAAGATCGAGCTGTCCAGCACGCTGGAAACGGAAATCAACCTCCCGTTCATCACCGCCGACGCCAGCGGCCCGCAACATCTCGTCAAACCTCTCAGCCGCTCCCGCCTGGAGCAACTGGTGGGCAGCCTGATCGACCGCACCGAAGGGCCGTGCCGTCAGGCAATCTCCGACGCCGGCGTAAGCGCGGGCAGCATCAACGACGTCATCCTGGTGGGCGGCATGACCCGCATGCCCTCGGTCCAGGCCAAGGTCCAGCAGATTTTCGGCAAGGAGCCTTCCCGCTCCGTCAATCCGGACGAGGCGGTGGCCCTCGGCGCGGCCATCCAGGCCGGGGTGCTGGGCGGCGACGTGGGCGACATCGTCCTGCTGGACGTCACCCCACTGACCCTCGGCATCGAAACCCTGGGCAACGTGACCACCGCGCTGATCCCGCGCAACACCACCATCCCGACCAAGAAGACCGAGACCTTCACCACCGCGGCCGACGGCCAGGGCAGCGTGGACATCCACGTGCTCCAGGGTGAACGGCCCATGTCGGCCGACAACAAGACCATCGGCCGTTTCATGCTGGACGGCATCCTGCCGGCGCCGCGCGGCGTGCCGCAGATCGATGTCACCTTCGACATCGACTCCAACGGCATCCTGAGCGTGTCCGCCCAGGACAAGGGCACCGGCAAAGAGCAGCGCATCGTCATCCAGACCAGCAGCGGCCTGTCTGACGAGGACATCCAGCGCATGATGTCCGAGGCCGAGGCCAATGAGGAGAACGACCGGCAGCGTCGCGCCGAAATCGAGACCCGCAACCAGGCCGATAGCCTCGCCTACTCCGCGGAGCGGCTGCTGACCGAGAACGCCGAAACGTTGCCCGCTGACCTCAAGGCAGAGGCCGAGGGCAAGCTGGAGGCGTTGCGATCGGCCATTGCGGCCAACAACGTGGCCCAGATGCAGACGGCCATGAACGAGCTGAACGAGGCCCTGCAGCGCGTTGGCCAGGCGGTGTATTCCCAGCCCGGGCAAGGCGGGCCGGGCGCCGCTCCCGGTGGCGCGGAAAGCGGACCCGACGACACGGTGGAAGGTGAGTTCCGCGAAGTCTAAACGTACCGGACTTTCACAGGCGGGGACGAGCGCAATATTCGTCCCCGCTTCGGTTCCGGGAAACCGATCGCCAACTACCCACGTATGTTGTAATATTCGAAGGGTGCCGTCATCGCTTTCGCCCAACCTGTTTTCGCAGGTTTGAACGCGGCCTCCAGCGAGGCGGAGGGCTTGCCAAACCGTGAATCCCTTGTAAACTAGGTCAACGCCGCATGAGAGTGCGGGCAGAAGTGCTATAATGACGTTGAGCTCACCATCCGCCGCGGGTGCCGCCTCGCCGGACATTGGGAGAAGTGCAATGAGCGCATCACAAAGAGATAATACAGAAGTCACCGATCTCGATAACGAACAACCAGTGGTGAACGCCGCGCCAATAGGCGTGGATCAACAGGCAGGCCCTCAGGTAGAGGAATACGAAACCGACGCGATGACCCCGCTTCAGTCGCACTACTTGGAAACGCTGCGACAGCTGATCGTCGTGAAGAATGAATACCAGACGGCGCCCGAATACGAAGGCTGGATGATGGACGCAATCAAGCGCTCGATATACTCCGCGCTCCGAGATTGCATGGAAGCCAACATTGGCGACGCGGCCAAAGAACTGCTGAACCAGGAACACCAGGTCAACTAGCAACTGAGCTCTGAAAAAAGGGGCCGGGCAGGATGCTCCGGCCCCTTTTTTTGCGTTTGACGCGGCTCTGCAACTAACGCTCGGGGAGCGACCGTGCAGGGTTGCTTCTCCGGATTCGCCGGGGTTGTGGGATGATTGGGCCCGCGGTTTGCTCCAACCCGGGTTCCCAGGCCGCCCAGCCGTTTGACAGCGGTTTGAGTGCTTGTGCTATACTCGCACATGCGCTAGCCGAGGTGGTGGAAATGGTAGACACGCGGTCTTGAGGGGGCCGTGGGCTTTCGCTCGTGTGGGTTCAAGTCCCGCCCTCGGCACCATCACTGTCGCAATTGAGCGAAGGCGACTCTGATCAAGACAGCGCAGCGCAGACATGAGGCGACGTAGCCAAGTGGTTAAGGCGGAGGTCTGCAAAACCTCTATTCGGCGGTTCGAATCCGCCCGTCGCCTCCACATCCTCAGTCACCCAATAACACTCATCACCTGAACGGCCCGCGAGGCCAGAGAGAACCGGCGCAGCGCATTGTCTTGACGACGCGTTGCGCGTTTTGGTTTTGAAACGTGCCGAGGTGGCGAAACGGCAGACGCGGCGGACTTAAAATCCGCTACCTCCCGGAGGTGTGTGGGTTCGAGTCCCTCCCTCGGCACCAGTTTTCAATCGTACCGGAATCTAAGTTCAAACTGAGTACAAAAATGGCTTGGATCGCTCGCTGACCTGTCCTGATGTGGGACAATTGTGGGACAAACTCACAGGAGCCCGCCTTATCAGGCAGGTCAGTACTGCACCAAACGCCGCAAAGCGCCATGATTCATATGCAACCCCGGGTGTGGGATGGCGGTCGTCATTTGGCCAGCACGCGAGGTTGAAGCATAGGCCGACGGTCCGTTAAATGCGGGCCGACGGCCCTTCGAATATCCGGGTTGTGGGACAACTTCGTCAGATGAGAGACGGGGGTGACGTGACCGGCTGCCGGACGTCGCATCGCAGCGTGTCGGCGGCCGGCGACCCGGTGCCTCGGCCGTGGTGATCGGGGTCGTTGGCTGGAACGTCGCCCGGAAAGTCCAGACGGTTGCTGAGTTGCTGGACATGGACGCCGACGTGGCGCTCCTGCAAGAGGCGGGCCGAGGTATCCTGGCCGAATTGGCCCACGCCGGCGGCGCTGTCGCGCTCAACGCGCAGCATCCCTGGGAACCATGGCCTAGAAATCTGGCCAGAAACCCCGGTTGATAATGGTTGTGGAGTTAACCCTCGGTGGCTCGACCGAGCCAGTGCCCCATACCCTCAATGAAGTCATCCCTGACCTGGCTGGATGCGCCGCAGAACTCCGCGATGAGCCGCTCTTTGAATTCTTGTGGGTCCTGGCCAACCGGCACCTCGTAGGTGTCGATGGGAACGCAGGCAACGGCCATGTCTTGGCCCTCGTTGAACTCACGGTTGACGGGCATCCCCAGAGGAGCGGCACTACTGGGCCAGGTGGCGTCCACTACCATCGGGCCCCTGTCGGTTGCGAGCCTGATGTAGGTATGGACATCGGGAACCGGTTCGTGATCCACCAACGTACGTAACTCGAGCGGAAAGTGCCTGGTGTTGTCCCGCGTGAATAGATGTGTACACATGATGACCCGGGCTTCCAGGCCCAATTCGCCAAAGATTTGATGCAGGGCGTAATGCTTCCCGGAGCAGGTGCCCTGCCATTCCCGGATAATGGCTTCCGGTTGGCGGGAACTAGCCCGCCGGTAAGGCATATCCCTGACGAGAGCGAAACATGTGGCCGCAGTGAACCTTTCGTCATCAGCCAGTCTGCGCCGCCGACTCTCACGTTCCAGCAGGGTGAGCAGGTTTGTCATCGCAAAACCTCAAGATACAGCGTGCCAATGGGCCGCATTATAAATCGATCACCGCACTACGAAAATCCGAGATGACCAGATAATCTCCGACGGCCGAACGGCACCTCCGGTGAATGCTGTCCCCATACTGTCAGCATGGGGACGCCGGGCTTGTCTCGCGTCAATCAAATTCTCCGGTGAGGAACAGGGAGGCATTCCTGATTGTCGTTAATCACCACGGGTGGAACGCACCCGACGCCATAATCTGGTGGACAACCTGACCATCGCCATCTGTGCCACCATCTGCGGCGCCGATTCCGGGGTCCATATCGAGCTCTTCGGCAGGAGCAAGCTGCCCTGGTTTCAGAGTTTCCTGGAACCGCCTCACGGCATTCCGTCTCACGACACCATCGGCGCTGTCTCTGCCCGCCTCGACCCAGTGCAGTTGCAGAACTGCTTCTTGTCCTGGACCAAGCTATCGCTGAGTTGTTGCCCGGAGAGGTGGTGGCAATAGACGGCAAGACCGTGCGACGGTCCTATGACCGGGCGGGTAAGAAAGGGGCGATCCACATGGTCGGCGCCTGGGCCACCCAGCAGAGCCTGACCCTGGGCCAGGTCAAGACCGACAAGAAATCCAACGAGATCACCGCCATTCCCCAATTGCTGGAGTTGCTGGACCTGCATGGCTGCATCGTCACGATTGACGCCATGGGCCGCCAACGGGAGATCGCTCAGCAGATCCCAGCCGGCGGCGCCGATTACGTGCTGGCGGTGAAGGAGAACCAGGGTCGACTGCATGAGGGCATTCAAGACCTGTTCGAGGGCGCCGAGGCATTGGGCTTTGACGAGACACCCCATGACCACGCTGAGAATGGCCACGCTGAGACAGTGGACAAGGGACACGGGCGAGTGGAACGCCGGGAAATGCTGGGTCATCACCGATCAGGACTGCCTGGATTATCTGGACCCTCAGGGGCAATGCCCCAACTGAAGGCCTCCGTCAGGGTGGTGGGCCATCGTCAAACGGCAGAAGGCGGTGCCAGTCAGCCCCGCTACTACATCAGCAGCCTCTCGGCCTCAGCGGAACAACTGCTGGCCACCATCAGAAGCCACTGGAGCATCGAAAACTCGTTGACTGGACCCTGGACGTGTCCTTTCGGGAAGACCGGTGCTGAATCCGCAAGGACAATGGCCCTCAGAACATCAACACCCTGCGCCAGGTCGGACAGAACCTCCTGAAAAACGAGACAACCCTGAAAGTGGGCACCCAGGGCAAACGACTCAACGCCGGATGGGATGAGGACTATCTGCTCAAAGTCCTCCTCGAATAAGACGCGATTGCCCTGGGCATGCAACGATTGATTGCACTTCCGTCATCCCAGTCTCACGACTGAGAAAGCGAGGGGTTTCTAAAGCTCGGAAACAATGCCGTGTAACCGGCGCCACCACAAGACGGACATCGGAATGGCTCGCCTTCAGTAGCGAAGAACCAGTCGACGGCAGCCTCGCGGCAATGAGGACACTGGCCTTCCCAACGAGAGTACCCGTCCGACAGGCGTTTTACCCGTGTGAGGATCAGCGGACGGTCTCCCCCGTTTTGCCCGCGATGCGCATTAGGTTCTGCAGGCACCGGTGTGCCGCACGCGACACACGGGTCGTCCGGGTCCCATTCCGCGGTGTCCACCTGGCTGCCGCAATGAGGACACGGGAACCGCCAAATGGGGACGGGTAAGTCGGTCATCAACTGCTGCTCCTCTTGACAGTCCTCGTCTGGTGGTGCGGACGCCAAGGGCTCGTTTGCCTGAGATGCGTCCCAGGACCGAGTTCAATCGATTGAAGAAGCGACGGTGGGCGCGAGGGCGTCCCCGGCTGCGGCGCTGGCCTTCGCCTGGCGTCGGTACCAGACCGGTCTTTTCGCTGGTGTGCGGGCACATCCATGTGTCCGGCATCTCAGATCACACCTCAACTGTCTGCCACGACCAGTGCACTTTTCGACCGCATCCCGGGCACCGGAGGGAATCGGAACCCTTTTCGAACCTGTGGCGGTGACCGCAGCTGCCTTGATAGAGCCTTTCTCGCAGGCAATGTTGACCGGACGCGGGCATTACCAGCCTCAGCAACCGAGAGCGCGACGCCTGATCAGGTGCCCGTGGATTTGAACCAAATGCTGCCAATTAGGGCGATGGGATATCTGACCCCAAGCTCGCCAGTTCAGTGCATCGGAACTACGATCTTTCGGTAGGGCCAAGGCCGTCACGCGTTCGATGACTTGCGGCGTCGCGTTGAAGCCGACACCGTGTCGACAAACATCTCTCAGCAACCTGACCAGACGGGAACAGTTGACCGCCCATCCTCGAAATGCCACCTCGTCCTCGCTCGCCGGATTGACTGAGCCCCACCTCGTGAAATGTTCGCGGGATGGTACAGCACGTCGTCTATGACGAGAATATTGTTCTGGTCTTCGACTATGTAAAATCTTGTATAATCCGACGTGCCGACGGCAAAATGGTGCCCATACACAGATGTGGGCGAGATCAAGGAGACGAGCATGGTCCAGCCAGACCAACGGGACCATGAGATCGAGGCGCTTCAACAACGCCTGTCGCGACTGAGCGAAGCGAGCCTGCGCATCAATGAGAGCCTTGAATTCGACGTGGTGATGCAGGGCGTTCTGGATTCAGCCCGCTCCCTGACGGGTGCACGATACGGCGTGATGGCCCTCATTGATGAGGAGGGCCAGGTGCAGGACTTCCTGTCGTCGGGAATGACCGGGGCGGAAGCGGAACAGGTGTGGATGATTCCGGAGAGGTGGCAACTTTTCGAGTACCTGGGCCGTATCTCCGAGCCGCTGCGGATCCCGGACTTGGTGGGTCAGGCCAGATCAATGGGCCTTGCCGATTTCCGACCGCCCCTGCCGGTCGGGCAGGGGATCCCGTTTCTGGCGTCGCCGGTGTTCCACCGCGGCCAGCGGGTGGGCAACATTTTCCTGGCCGACAAGGACGGCGGCGCAGAGTTCAGCCGCGCCGACGAAGAGGTCCTGCTGATGTTCGCATCCCAGGCGGCGCTGGTCATTACCAACGCCCGCACCTACCGGGACGAGCGGCAGGCCCGAAACGATCTGGAAACCCTGATCAACACCTCCCCGGTCGGCGTGGCCGTGTTCGACGCCCGGACGGGGGTGCCAGCGTCATTCAACCGCGAGGCGATGCGCATCGTGGACAGCCTACGTGAGCCTGAACAGTCGCACGAGGACCTGCTGGGCGTGTTGACCTGTGTGCGTGCGGATGGACGCGAACTCTCGCTCTTGAATTTTCCCATGCCCGAACTGCTAAGCGCGGGAGAAACCGTTCGAGCCGAGGAGATACTCCTGCGCGTTCCTGACGGTCGCAGCGTGAGCGTCCTCCTAAACGCAACACCAATTCACTCGGAGGACGGTGGGTTGACTTCATTCATCGTCACCCTGCAGGACATGACTCCGCTGGAGGAGCTGGAAAGACTGCGGGCCGAGTTTCTCGCCATGGTGAGCCACGAACTCAGGACTCCGCTGGCGGCCGTCAAGGGTTCGATCACCACCCTGCTGGAATCCGCCGCCGAACTGGACCCGGCCGAGATGACGCAGTTCTTCCGCATCATTCGGGACCAGTCGGACCAGATGCGGTACCTGATCAGCGGCCTGCTGGACGTGGCTCGCATCGAGACGGGCACTCTTCCGGTTGACCCGGAGCCCTCGGACTTGGGGGCGCTGGTGGACGAGGCCCGAAGGAGGTTTATTAGCGGTGGTGGCACGGACCCTCTGCAGGTCGAGCTGGCGCCGGACCTGCCCCTGGTTATGGCCGACAGGCGGAGGATCGTCCAAGTATTGGGCAACCTGCTGTCCAACGCGGCCGGGTACTCGGCCGATGGGTCGCCCATTGTGGTTACCGGCGTGCAGGAAGGTGTTAACGTGGCGGTCTCCGTCACTGACGAGGGGCGGGGCATTCCCGCCGAGCAGATGCCGCAACTGTTTCGCAAGTTTTCCCGGGCCCAGGTCGCGGAAACGAGGTCCGGCATCGACGGGTCGGGCCTGGGGCTTGCCATCTGCAAGGGGATCGTTGAGGCCCATGGGGGTCGCATCTGGGCCGAGAGCGACGGCCTGGGCCTGGGGGCAAGGTTCACCTTTACGTTGCCGACTGTGGAGGAGACGGCAACGGCCGTCCCGGTTTCGCCCATCGCACGGTCTCGACGAGCGACCTCGGGTCAGGTCCGGGTGCTGGCCATTGACGACGACCCGCAGGCCTTGAGGTACATCCGCGACGTTCTCACCAAAGCCGGCTATGCGCCCATCGCCACTGGGGATCCCGCCGACGTGCCCCGTCTGATGGAAGAGGAGAAACCTCACCTGGTGCTACTCGACCTCATGCTTCCCGGAACCGACGGCGTCTCCCTCATGAACGACATCCACCGGATCTCGGACGTGCCAGTGGTATTCCTGTCGGTGTACGGTCAGGACGAGGTCATCGCCAGAGCCTTCGACATGGGCGCGACCGACTACGTGGTCAAACCCTTCTCGCCGACGGAGCTGGGGGCGAGGATCAGGGCGGCCCTGCGGAAGCGGCTGGAGCCTTATCAGGGCGAGGCGTCAGGACCCTTCGCGGTGGAAGACTTGAGCATCGACTTCGCCGAGCGGCGAGTGTCGGTAGCAGGGGAACTGGTGAATTTGACCGCCACCGAGTATGCGGTGCTTTACGAGCTGGCGGTCAACGCGCCTCGTGTGCTGACCCACAGTGTGTTGTTGCAGCGGGTGTGGGGGCCGGAGAGGGTCGGCGAAGCCTGGCTGGTCAGGGACGTGGTGAAACGGGTGCGCCAAAAGTTGGGCGACCCCGCCGCCGGCCCCAGGTACATACTCACCGAACCGCGGGTCGGTTACCGCATGGCGAGCCCGGCTGCCAGAGGAAACGGATAGAAACATCGCGCACTCGGCGGCTCTGCTTTTTCCTCGCCGATACGTTCGAGGTTGGGCTTTCTGCTCACATCCCAAGCATTTTGGTCTGAGAACTGTTCCATCCGGCACGTTGCGTATATGCCGGCGCGAACGATCACCAGCACAACCCGAGCCCCGAGCATTGACGACAGCCGACGCCGATTGGCGGTCAACTGCGGGTCCGATCTACTGGCGGATGCCCGGCGGTTGTTTGGAGCAGTGGTCCGTGCTCTTGGTGGCGATTTCTTCTCTTCCGGATATTCCTGTCGGGCGCTTCAGGAGATGGTCTGGGCTACGTCCGCGCTCTCTCCCGTGAGTTACGCCACCGCCTGCTGTCTGGTCAACGCAAGTAGATAAGTCGGGAGTGTTGCCAACTTCCGCCGGATGCTCCTCTCCAGTCGATAGGCAGCGGTGTTCCCCCGTTTCGGGCGTCGTGCATCCACGTTCACAGCAATTTATTTGTAGATTCATACATAGCGGATACGTATTGACGCTTGTCCCGCGTCAACCATTCTTGCCGATTTATCGTCGATTAGTTTTGCCGGTTCACCTCCTCGGCCGCAGCAGTCTCGCCGCGTTGCTGTGCTGCGTCAGTCCGGTAGCTGGGGACGTCGAATTCCAGGATGACGGAGTGGTGGACCACCCGGTCAATCGCTGCGGCGGTAGCCATGGGGTTGGCGAAGATGCGCTCCCACTCGGAGAAGACCAGGTTGGACGTGATGCCCAGGGACCGGCGTTCGTAGCGTTCGGCGATGAGGGTGAAGAGGACCTCGGACTCCTCGGCCCCCTGGGGCAGGTAGCCGAGATCGTCCAGGAGGAGGAAGTCGAAGTTGTCCAGCTTGCGCAGTTGTCGGGGCAGGTCGAAGTCGCGCTTGGCGGCGAGGAGGTCCTGCACCAGGCGGTAGGCTGGAGCGAAGAGGACGGAGTGTCCGGCTTCCACCAGGCGGTGGCCCAGAGCGCATAGGGCGTGGGTCTTGCCGGTGCCGGGGAGCCCGAAGGCCAGCACGTTGACGCCGTGTTCCACGAAACTGCCCTGGGCCAGATGGTCCATCTGTTGACGAAGAGTCAGGGGCATCCGGTGATGCTCGAAGGTCTCCCAGGTCTTGCCCGAGGGCAGCCGGGACGCCTGACGCAGCCGGTTGATGCGCCGGTGGCGGCGATCCTCGGCCTCCTGCTCCAGCACCTCCAGGAAGGTGGACAGGGCCTCGCCGTGGCCAGCCTCAGTGAAACGGGCCACCGACTGAGCGCCCATGGTGGGCAGCTTGAATTCGCGGCATAGCTGTCCCGCGTCAACCATTCTTGCCGATTTATCGTCGATTAGTTTTGCCGGTTCACCTCCTCGGCCGCAGCAGTCTCGCCGCGTTGCTGTGCTGCGTCAGTCCGGTAGCTGGGGACGTCGAATTCCAGGATGACGGAGTGGTGGACCACCCGGTCAATCGCTGCGGCGGTAGCCATGGGGTTGGCGAAGATGCGCTCCCACTCGGAGAAGACCAGGTTGGACGTGATGCCCAGGGACCGGCGTTCGTAGCGTTCGGCGATGAGGGTGAAGAGGACCTCGGACTCCTCGGCCCCCTGGGGCAGGTAGCCGAGATCGTCCAGGAGGAGGAAGTCGAAGTTGTCCAGCTTGCGCAGTTGTCGGGGCAGGTCGAAGTCGCGCTTGGCGGCGAGGAGGTCCTGCACCAGGCGGTAGGCTGGAGCGAAGAGGACGGAGTGTCCGGCTTCCACCAGGCGGTGGCCCAGAGCGCATAGGGCGTGGGTCTTGCCGGTGCCGGGGAGCCCGAAGGCCAGCACGTTGACGCCGTGTTCCACGAAACTGCCCTGGGCCAGATGGTCCATCTGTTGACGAAGAGTCAGGGGCATCCGGTGATGCTCGAAGGTCTCCCAGGTCTTGCCCGAGGGCAGCCGGGACGCCTGACGCAGCCGGTTGATGCGCCGGTGGCGGCGATCCTCGGCCTCCTGCTCCAGCACCTCCAGGAAGGTGGACAGGGCCTCGCCGTGGCCAGCCTCAGTGAAACGGGCCACCGACTGAGCGCCCATGGTGGGCAGCTTGAATTCGCGGCATAGCTCGCCGATGCGCTCCTGGATCACGCTGGTGGGGGTGTCCATCATGCGCACACCCCCACCATGGCCGTACTGCTCGTGAGCAGACCGTCGTAGATCTTCAGGTCCGGCTTCCCAGAGAGGACCAGCACCGGAGCCTGGGGCACCCTGGGCTCGGCCAGTTCCCGCACCTCGGCGTAGTCGAAGGGCTGACCGGTCTCCAGCAGCAGCGACAGGGCGCTGTCCACCATGACCTCCATGGTGGTGGCCGCCAGGTGCAGGATGCGCACGTACTCCACGTCGGCGCGCTCCCCACGCCACTGCCTGAGCGCGTCGTAGGTGAGCCGGAAGCGCAAGGTGGGAAACAGCTGCTCCCTGAACCGGTACCGGGCGAATGCTCCGGGCTTGCGCACCAGGGAATTGATGACGTGGCGGTAATTGACGTTTACTTCCCCATCACCGTGCACGCGCGCCATTCGTTCCACAAAGTGGCCCTTGTAGTACACTTCCACGTGGTCGGAATAGAGGCGGATCTGTACCACCTTGCCAATGAGCCGGGACGGGACGCTGTAGCTGCGTCCCGCCACCTGGATGGTACTCCACCGGCGCACCTTGGACTGGTAGTTGGCGTATTCCGGCATGGGGGCTGGCGGCAGGGGTCTTAGGCAAGCCATTTCCTGCTCCAGCTTCCCCCGCACCAGGCGATTGCGCTTCTCCACCATCTTCCGGACGAAACCGGCGTAGTCGTCGGCGGTGTGGAAATCGCGGCTGCCGCGCAGGATGAGGGCCTGGTCCACGGCGTCTTTCAAACGGTAGTGGGCGTGCTCGGCGACGCCGTTTTCATGGCTCTTGCCAGGATTGATGCGGGTGGATCGGACACCGTAGTGGTCCAGCAGGGCGGCGTAATTGTCGTTTAGCGCCCGGCCTCGGCTGCGTTTCATCTCGTGGGTGGCAGCAGAGGTATTGTCGGAACGCACCACCTCCGGTACGCCGCCCAGGGCCCAGAGCGCATTCTGTAATCCCTGCTTGAGGGCCAGGAAGGTCTCGCCGGCGGCGACCTCCGCGTAGCGCCAGCCCGAGTGGCTGAGGATCAGCTGAAACAGCAGGTGGGGGTAGGGCTCACCGGCGACGGTCACTCCCAGGGCGCTGCAGTGGGTGAAATCAAACTGGGCCTCCCGTCCCGGCGGATGCTCCTGGGGGAAGTACACCTCCTGGTCCGGACCATTCAGCGCCCGCCAGTCCTGTAATCGTCGTTGCAGCGTGCGCAGCTGGGAGGTGCTGAACTGGCCGGGATGCTGCTCCTCCAGCCATTCGATAATCGTCGTTGCCTTCAGCTTGCCCTTGGGGTCGTCCCGCAGCAGTGGCTCAATCTCCTCTTCCCACACCCCGTCGAAGGGATCGGACCGAGTGCGCCACCAGCGCTCCGGTTTGGTCTCCGACGGCAACGGGCCACTCTGCCATTTGCGCGCCGAGCGCACGCTCATCCCAGACATGGCGGCCGCCGTCTCCTGTGTTTTTCCTTCCATACGTTTTTGCCTCAAAAGTCTGACTTGTCGGTCCTTGATCAATCCGGCACCTCCGTGCCGGACGATTTACACCATCCCAACCGGCAAGAATAGTCGGCGCAAGAGGCATTCCTTATTGTCGTCTATCATGCCTGGATTGTTGAGCGTTCCCGGCAGACCGGTCCTGGCGTGTGGAGTACACCGAGGCCAGCCTGCGCCAGTTGGTGGCGGAGTTGATCCCGCTGGAGACGCAGCGGGCAAACGCTCGGTGTGGGGCGGCCGACGCCAGTTGCGGGCCGCCTTGTACATGGCAATCCTGGCGGCCACCCGATGCAACCCAGCCATCCGAGCCTGTTATGAGCGTCTGCTGGCCGCCGGCAAGTCCCAGAAGGTATCCCTCACCGCCTGTATGCGCAAACTGCTCACCCTCTGCAACGCCATCATCAAATCCAACGCCCCCTGGCAACATCCTGTTGCCGCCACCGCCTGACCCCTTGACCTTCCAGACAGTTGCTGATTCTGACGATTCCCCCACCGCAAACTGGGTACGCGTGAGCAGGTTTGTCATGGCGAGCAGCGCAGCGGCGCGGTGATAAACTGGAACCACCCCACAGTAATCAACAATCAACACCCCGCCGCCACAACGGGAGGTGCGCCATGCCACCGGAAATTCGCGCCGTAGGAATCGAGGGACTGCCCGAGGTCCAGGCCGGTGACGACCTGGCCGCCCAGATCATGGACGCCGCCGCCGCTCAGGGCACGCCCGTCGAGCAGGGCGACGTGGTCGTCGTCACCCAGAAGATCGTCAGCAAGGCCGAGGGCCGCGTCATGACCATCGACGAGGTCGAGGCCTCTCCCCTGGCCATCGCCATCACCGAGGGCCACCGCCGCGACCCGCGCCACACCGAGATGATCCTCCGCGAGAGCCGCCGCGTCGTCCGCATGGACCGGGGCGTCATCATCAGCGAGACCTACCACGGCTACATCTGCGCCAACGCCGGCATCGACGCCTCCAACATCCCCGGATCCGACTCCATCTGCCTGCTGCCCGTGGACCCCGACGCCTCGGCCCGCCGCATCCGCGACAGCATCCGCCAGCGCCTCGGCGTGGACGTCGCCGTGCTGGTGTCCGACACCTTCGGCCGTCCCTGGCGCAACGGGGCGATCAACGTGTCCATCGGCGTGGCCGGCTTCAACCCCGTCATCAGCTACATCGGCGAGTTCGACCCCCACGGCAACGAGCTGCACACCACCACCATCGCCGTCGCCGACGAACTGGCCGCCACCGCCGAACTGGTCACCGGCAAACTCCTCGGCGTCCCCGTGGCCCTGGTCAAGGGCTACCCCTACGAACCCATGGAAAACGCCGACAGCCGCGACATAGTCCGCGACCCGGATAAGGACTTGTTCCGGTAACCGTCCAGTCCGCGAACCCATCGCAGCGCAGAGTTCATCGGTGCCGCTGTTTCGTTGATTTGGGCCTGTGCGGCCCGATCATCGTGGGGGGTCTATACCAGCAAACGCCTGAGCGACCTTGTCCTTGAGGTCAGTATCGCCTTGTTTTTCCGCCAATGTTGATGCCGCGGAAAAGCTCGCTCGCGCGTCCTCCGTGCGGTTTAGCGCCATCTGCGCTCTGCCTCGGTGGTAGTAAGCCGCTCCCAATCTGGGGTTTCGTTGTGTAGCTTTCGTGCAGTTTCCAACCGCGCTTTCGTACTGCCCGAGTTCGACCTCGACTTCTCCAAGATTGCAGTATGCCTCGGCAGATTCAGGGTTATAACTAATACTAAGGGCATAGTCCTCCTGAGCCTTCGCCAACCAGCCGAGATTGAATTTCGAAGCGCCACGATTAGTGTACGCAACCGAATACGTACCATCGAGGCCGATAGCGATGTTGTAATCTTTTATGGCTTCTTCGTCGCATTGAAGTTCAGATTTAGCGACCCCGCGATTGTTGTAAGCTTGCACAAATTCCGGCCTGAGGCAAATGGCTTTGTCGAAGGCAGAAACTGCAGCTGCATGGTTCTGGGTTTGCAAGTATAGATAACCGACAGAAAACCAAGCGCGGCTAGCGCGATCGGGTTCGACACGTTCCATCGTATTGGCAATGCCTTGCCATATAGTCATGGCGGATTCGATCTCGCCGTTTCGTTGCAACCTGATCGCTTCGAGCGTGGCGCGGTCAACGTCGCTACTACCGGAAACTTCACGGGCAAGATCCGAAACGCCCGCTAATTCGTCGGATGCTGCTACTTGCTCAGCTGTGATTTCGCGGAGATTTCCGATTTCCTCCGATCTTTCCTGCGCTTGCCTTCGTAATTCTCCGATCTCCTGCACACTCTTCTGCGCTTCATCCCTATACCCCCGGGTGTCATCGAGGATCTCCCTAAACACACGATAGCCCAACAAGCCGGCGATGACGACCAGTAACGTGATGAACGCCAGAGCTATCGCTACGGCGATTAACCACCAGTCTATTGTCGCCGCCCGATCGTCTAAGAGTTGGCTGCGGAGTTCCAAGAGGAGTGCCTCAGTCTCATTGTTAGTAACGATGCGGGCTGGTTCAGGTACCGAACCAGATGCCTGCGTAATCGATTGAGGGACCGGCTGCTGCGGTAACAAAAACCCAGGAGCGGTCCCCGCATTGAATAGCGCAAACGCTGCAGCAAGCAACAACGCGAGTAGTGCTATCATCCTGCTCTCCCTTACTTGGTTCCGATGTGACACTCCCTAGACGTTTGTTCGGACGCATCTCACCGGATTCTAGCATTCGAGGTGATCGACCGATCCAAAGACGTTGGCTGCAATTCCAACAAGCGCGGCCCCATCCCACCGGACAGGGCCGCGCCCCAATAGCCAATCAGCGCAGCGAACCTACACCACCCCAGCCAGCTCCTCCTCCCGCTCGCCCGCAGCCTCGCCACTGTCCCGCGCCCGCAGCGCCAGCCCGTCCCCGGCTTCGTTCACGTCGGCGATGACGTGGTCGTGCTCGTTGAACTCGCCGGACAGCACCCCCTGCGCCAGCCGGTTCTCGAGGTGCCGCTGGATGGCGCGGCGCAGCGGACGCGCCCCGTAGGTCACGTTGAACCCCTCGTTCACCAGCCAGTCGCAGCCGGCCTCGGTCAGCTCGCAGGTGATGTCCCGCTCCGCCAGCCGCTTCTGCACCTCGCCGACCATCAGCCCGACGATCTCGCCGATCTGCGCCCGGCTCAGCGGGTGGAACACGATGGTTTCGTCGATGCGGTTCAGCAGCTCCGGCCGGAACGCCCGCTGCAGCGCCTCGCGCACCGAACGGGACAGCTCCGCCGACACCTTCCCGGCGTCCTGCTCCCGGTCGGCGGTCGGGCTGAGGCCAAAGGGCCGCTGCCCCAGGTCACCCGTGCCCAGGTTGCTGGTCATGATGATCACCGTGTTGCGGAAGTCCACCGTGCGACCCTGCCCGTCGGTCAGCCGCCCGTCCTCCAGGATCTGCAGCAGCAGGTTGAAAACGTCGGGGTGAGCCTTCTCGATCTCGTCGAACAGGATGACACGGTGGGGCCGCCGCCGCACCGCCTCGGTCAGCTGACCGGCGTCGTCATATCCCACGTAGCCGGGAGGCGCGCCGATCAGCCGCGACACCGTGTGCCGCTCGCCGTACTCCGACATGTCGAGGCGCACCATACTGTCCTCGTCGTTGAACAGGAACTCGGCCAGCGCCCGGCTCAGTTCCGTCTTGCCCACGCCCGTGGGGCCCAGGAAGATGAAACTGCCGTAGGGACGCTTGGGGTCGTTGAGGCCCGACCGCGCCCGGCGGATGGTGTCCGCCACCGCGCTGATGGCCTCTTCCTGCCCGATCACCCGCCGGTGCAGGTGCTCCTCCATGTGCAGCAGCCGCTCGGCCTCGCCCTCCATGAGTTGGCCCACCGGGATGCCCGTCCAGTTGGACACCAGCTCGGCGATGTCCTTCTCGTTGACCACCAGGTCGGGCCCCGTGGTGTGCTCGATGGCCTCATGCTCGGCGGTCACCTCTTCTTCCAATCGCAGCCGCTCCGTGCGGTACTGGGCCGCCCGCTCGTAGTCGGACATCTGGTTGGCCCGCTCCTCCAGGTCGGTCAGTTCCCGCCGCCGGTTCTCCATCTCCTGCAGATTGGGCGGCAGCATCCCCGCATCGATGCGCACCTTGCTGCCCGCCTCGTCCATGAAGTCGATGGCCTTGTCCGGCAGCTTGCGGTCAGTGATGTACCGGTCGCTCAGCCGCACGGCAGCCGCGATGGCCCCGTCGCTGAGCGTCACCCGGTGGTGGGCCTCGTAGCGCGGCTTCAGCGCCATGAGGATGTCCAGCGCCTGCTCCGGCGTCGGTTCTTCGACAAACACCGGCTGGAACCGCCGCGCCAGCGCCGGGTCCCGCTCGATGTGCTTGCGATACTCGTCCAGCGTCGTCGAACCGATGGCCTGCAGTTCGCCCCGGGCCAGCGCCGGCTTGAGCATGTTGCTGGCGTCCAGGCCGCCCTCGCCGGCTCCCGCGCCCACCAGCGTGTGCATCTCGTCCAGGAAGACGATCACCTCGCCGTTGGACGACGTCACCTCATCGATGACCGACTTCAGCCGCTCCTCGAACTCGCCGCGGAATTTGGCCCCGGCCACCAGCCGGCCCATGTCCAGCGCCATCACCCGCTTGTTGTGCAGCGAGTCCGGCACGTCGTCGCAGATGATCTTGCTGGCCAGCCCCTCGGCGATGGCCGTCTTGCCCACACCGGCCTCGCCGATGAGCACCGGGTTGTTCTTCGTGCGCCGGGTCAGCGTCTGCATCACCTGGCGGATCTCCTGCTCGCGCCCCACCACCGGGTCAAGCTTGCCGACGCGCGCCAGTTCGGTCAGGTCCACGCTGTACTTCTCCAGCGAGCGGTACTTCTGCTCCGCGTTCTGGTCCTCCACCCGGTGCGAGCCGCGCAGCTTCTGCATGGCCTGGTACATCATCTCCTGGTTGACGCCCAGCTCCTGCAGCAGCCGTGCCGAGTCGCCGGTATTCTCCCGGGCGGCGGCCACCAGCAGGTGCTCCACGCTGATGAACTGGTCCTTCAGCCGCTGCGCCTCCTCGTCCGCCACCTGCAGCATCCGCTGCAAGCGGGGCGTGATGAAGATCTGCTGCGTGCCCGACACCACCTTCGGCGCCGAGTCCAGCGACTGGTGCAGCCGGCTCTTCACCGCCTCGACGTCAACGCCCAGCTCGCGGAAGATGCGCTCCGGCAGTCCGTCCTCCAGCGCCACCAGCGCCAGCAGCACGTGCTCCACGTCCCACTGGCTGTGCTGGTAGTTGCGCACCAGTTCCTGGGAGCGCTGCAGCGCCTCCTGCGCCTGTCTCGTGAATTTATCCGCGGTCATCACCATATCGGTTACCTCCTGGTTGCGTTATTCCTGCGGGTCGAATTATTGCGAGGACTGCCGTCGCCGGCCGAGTTCCTGGTTACGTTGTCGGCGGCGCGCAGTCGGGTCACCTCGTTGGTCAGCGCTTCCACCTGGCCTTCCAGCTCCGTTATCCGGTCGATCAGCTTCAGCGCCACCTCGGCGCCGGCCAGGTTCACGCCCAGCTCGTCGACAAAGGTCTTGATCCTCCGCAGCCGTTCCACGTCGGCCATGGAGTACAGCCGCTGCCGTCCTCCCGAGCGCGAGGGCATCACCAGTCCCACGCGCTCGTAGTAGCGCAGGGTCTGGGCGTGCAGCCCCACCATGCGCGCGGCCACGCTGATGACGAAGCAGGGCTCGGTCGGGAAGTCGTTGTGCGGCGTCATCTCGCTTCCTCCTTCGCTATTCCGCGTCCCGAAGCTGCTCGAACAGGTCCCGCTGCTCCTCGGTCAGGTTGGTGGGCAGCGACACGCTCACCACCGCGTACAGGTTGCCCCGGCTCTCCGGGTCGCTCAGCCTGGTCATGCCCTGGCCGGCCAGCCGGAACCGCCGCCCGTTCTGCGTCTCCGGCGGCAGCGTCAGCTCGATCTGCCCGCGCAGCGTCTTCACCGTCGCCGACCCGCCCAGCACCGCATCCAGCAGCGGCACGTCCAAGGTGGTGTTGAGATCATCGCCCTTGCGCTCGAACCGCTCGTGCGGCAGCACCGTCACCTGCAGGTTGAACTCGCCGCCGGCACGGTTGCCCGCCGCGATATGCACCCGCCCGCCGTCGGCGATTCCGGCCGGAATCTTCACCTCCAGCCGCCGGCCGTCGGGCAGGTTCACCAGGCGCGTGGTCCCGTGGTCAGCCTCCTCCAGCGTGATCTCCACCGGTACGTCCGCCGGCCTCGGCCGGAACCGCTCTCCCCGGCCGCCGCCCATGTCGGATGCGAAACCGCCCAACCCGCCCAGCAGGTCCGACAGCGTGGCCCCGCCGGTGGAGAAGCTGAATCCGCCCGGGCCGCCGCCGCCGAAGTTGCCGCCCCGGAAGAACTGCGAGAAATCGCCCCCGCCCTGCGGATCAAACCCCCGGCGATCAAACCCCTGCCGATCAAAGTGCTCGGCCTGCTCCCAGCGGTCGCCGTAGCGGTCGTACTTTTCGCGCTTGCCCGCGTCCGAAAGCACCTCGTAGGCGGCGTTGATGGTCTTGAACCGCTCCGCCGACGCGTCGTCCCCGGGATTCACGTCCGGATGATGCTGACGCGCCAGCCGGCGGTACGCCTGCCGGATCTCCTTTTCGTCGGCGCTGCGCGGTACGCCCAGTATGTCGTAGTAGTCAGCCATTGCGGCTCCTGCCTGCCAGAAATTTACTGTGATCCCATCATATAATAATGACGGAATCCAGTCAATATAGTGATGGTATTATTATCATAGACTTAACAAGAGCACATAAACTTTGTATAGTGGCATCACCGGCCGGAAGCAGCGGCCAACAACACCCTCGGCCAGCGCGCCGATGCCTCAGGAGGATAAATTATGACGACCATGCAGCGATTTGACCCCTTCCGCGAGATGCGCTATTTCAACCGTCTGTTCAACAGCCCTCTGTGGGCCGCCAACCGCTGGGGCGACCCCATGGAGGACGGCGTCGAGAACTCTGGCGAGACCTGGTCCATCCCCATGGACGTGAGCCGCAACGAGCAGCAGCTCACCGTTCACGCCTCACTGCCGGGCTTCGCCGCCGATGACGTGGACGTTTCCATCAGCCCCGATCGGATCCTCTCGGTCAAGGCCTCCCGCCAGTCGGAGGTCAGCCACGAGGGCGAGGAATACCTGACGCGCGAGCGTCGCGTCGGCAGCTTCTCCCGAGCCATCCGTCTGCCCAGCGACCTCAACCTGGACGACGCCTCCGTCGCCCTCGAGCACGGCGTGCTCACCGTGACGGTCCCCGTCGCCGAGGCCGCCCAGACCCGGCGCCTGCAGATCTCCAACCCTGCCGGCGCGTCCAACGCCGACGCCTGCTAAACGCCGGTGAGATGCCGTCGTGGCAAAGTGGAGGCGGGGGATCCCCCGCCTCCACTTTTGCCCAACCCGTCATTTCCGTAAATCGTCAGAATCAGGATTGTGGGATTATCAGGATTGGAACCGTTCCATGATGGAGATCTCCCAATCCGGTAAATCCGTAAATCCCGGTAATCCTGATTCTGACGGCTTCCGAACGAAAGCGCGTACCCGTCAATGCCTCGCCCGTGTTGCACCCTCTCCCGCCCTGCGTCATAATTTGTTACGCCTGTCGGGCGACCTATGCCGACAGGGATGGAGGGAATTCTTATGCCGCAAGCCGGTATTCCGTCGGAGCAGGAAGTGTTGGGCTGGTTCGACAGCCTGTCCAACTGGGGTAGATGGGGCGACGACGACGAGCTCGGCACGCCCAACCTGATCACTCCCGAAAAGACCCGCCAGGCCCTGGCCACCGTCCAAGAAGGCCTTTGCGTCTCCCTGTCCCGGGATGTTACCTGGGACCCGGCGCCGGATGTGCCGGCTCCACCGGTGCATTACATGATCGAGAGCGGCGAGGGCTGGGCCACCGGCGACAAGGTGTCCAACCGCCCCTCCGCCGTGGCCATGGACTACATCGGCATGATCTTCCACGGGGTATCCGTCACCCACGTGGACAGCCTGGCCCACTTCTTCTGGAACGGCAAGACCTACAACGGCAAGCCGGCCCACATGGTGTCCACCAGCCTCGGCGCCACCGTGTGCTCCGTCGAGCAGGCCAAAAACGGCTTCATCACCCGCGGCGTGCTGGTCGATGTGCCTTTCGTGCGCGGCACCGACTGGGTGGAGCGCGGCGAGGGCGTCATGCCCGACGACATCCTGGCCGCCGAGGAGCGCTGCGGCTTCCGCATCGAGCCCGGCGACGTGCTCCTGGTGCGCACCGGCCAGCTTCGACGCCGCATGGTCGAGGGACCCGTGCCGCGCGAAGCCGGTTCCACCGCGTGCCAGGCCGCCTGCCTGCCCCTCTTCCGGGAACGCGACATCGCTGTCCTCGGATCCGACACCGGCAACGACGTCAGCCCTCCCCAGTATCCGGGCCAGCTCACCAACCCGGTTCACCAGGTGTCCATTACCGCCATGGGCCTGTGGATCCTCGATAACGCCAACCTCGAGGACGTGGCCGAAGCCTGCCGCGAGCGCAACCGCTGGACCTTCATGGTCAGCATCAACCCCCTGCGCCTCCAGAACACCACCGGCTCTCCCGTCAACCCGATTGCCGTTTTCTAGCCGGCGACGGGCGCGCAAACCGACGAAAACCCTGACATACTGACCCTGACCCACACTGCAACTTCAACCGCCATTTCACCCAGTCGGCGACCTCGTTCTGACCGCCGTGAGCCTCAACGGCATCTTAACCCGGCCGCAACACGAAAATGTCCCCCAAACGCCGTCCCATTTCCATTGACACTATTGCGGCGCTAGGGTATTACTCAAGACGGGCCCACAATAGGAGCCCAGCAACCATTGGAGGTTATTGTCGATGACGACTCAAGTTCAGATTTACTGCGTCAAGTGCAAGTCGAAGACCGACTCGAAGGATGTGCAGGGCGTTACCATGAAGAACGGCCGCCCCGCGACCCAGGCGATTTGCGTTGACTGCGGGACCAAGAAATTCAGGATCGGAGCCACCCCGTAGTCAAAAACGCACACGCGTTTAACGTCTCTCGCATCCTCAGTACTGCTGAGGTGGAGGCCGCGCGACGATTGTTGAGCATATAACTCGGCAACCGGGAGGCCGCACGGCCCTATGGGTAGCTAAAAGAAGGGGCGCCGCCCGGCCGGGCAGCGCCCTTTCTCGATTCCGTCCGGCGACGTCAGCTCCTGCCGGAACCCGCGAACCACCGCACTAGCTTCCCGGTTAACCCCGTCGTCAGGCCGTCCAGGTACGCGTCCCACGCCACCTGCTGGTTCCCGGTCGCCAGCGACGGATACGCCTGCATCGTCCGGGCCACATCCGCCATCTTGAGCCCATTGTCGCCGGCCAGGGTCCACGCCTGCAGCGTTTCCGCCGCGCGTTGGCCGACCACCGTGGCGCCGAGCGTCTTCCCGTTGCTCCGCTGCACCACCTTGATGAACCCCGCGGTGGCGTCCTCGGTAACCGCCCGGTCGACGTGAGCCATCGGCAGCGTAGACACCCGCACCTTATCGCCGAACCGTTGCCGGGCCTGCTCCTCCGTGTAGCCCGCGTGCGCCACCTCCGGGTCGGTGAACGTCGCCCACGGCGGATGCTGCGGACGCGCCCGCGAACGACCGGGCAGCAGCATGTTTCGCACCGCCATCGCCCCCTGGAATCCCGCGTAGTGCGTGAACTGGTACCCGCCCGCGCAATCGCCGGCCGCGTAGATATGCTTCACGCTGGTTCGTAGATAATCGTCCACCGCGATCCCGCGCGCGTTGTGTTCGATCCCGGCCCGCTCCAGTCCCAGCCCGTCCACCCTGGTCCGTCGTCCCACGGCTACCAGCAGCGCATCGCCCTTGATCGACGCGCCGCCGGCGCTGATCTGGACACAGTGCCCGTGGCCGCCGCGTCCCACCGACTCCACCGGCGAAGAGAGCCGTAAACAGACCCCATCCCGGCGCAGCGCCTGGGCTACCACCTGGCTGGCCTCCGGTTCGTCGTTGGGCAGCACCCGGTCCGCCGCTTCCACCAGGGTCACGTGAGAGCCCAGCCGCTGGCACGCCTGCGCCAACTCGCAACCGATGGGGCCACCCCCGATGACCACCAGTCGTTCCGGCAGCGCTCCCAGATCCCAGAACGTCTCGTAGGTCAGGTACGGCATGTCCACCAGCCCAGGTATCGGCGGCACGAATGGCGTCGCTCCGGTGCAGACTAGAAAGTGCCGCGCCGAGACCTCCTGATCGCCGACGGCCAGGGTGCGGGCGTCCTGGAACTCGGCCCGCCCCTCCAGCACGTCAACCCCCTCCGCCCGCAGCGTTTCCGGCGACTCCTGGGCGTAGACCTCATTCACCGCGCCCTGCACCCGGCCCATCACCGCCCCGAAATCGACGTGCTGGTCTTTGGCAGTGATCCCGTACCGGCTTGCATTCCGGACCGTGTGCGCCACCTTGGCAGCGTGCAGCAGCGCTTTGCTCGGAACGCAACCCGTCCACGTGCAGTCACCGCCCACCCGGCTGGCCTCGATGAGCGCCACCCGCGCTCCCAGCCGTGTCCCGAACCGCGCCGCCGTCAATCCGGCGGAACCGGCCCCGATAATCGCGATGTCATACTTGGCTGGCATGTCGACGCAAACCTCCGGAGACTACTTACTATACGTCCCCGGCTGGCGGTCAGATCAGCGCGGCCCCTTGATCTGGTCCGGCAGCCACAGCGCCAGGTCCGGGAACGCGATGATCAGCCCGATCACCACCGCCATGCACGCCATGAACGGCAGCACTCCGATATACACGTCGTTTATGGTGCCCGTTTTAGCCACCTGACCCGTTCCTTCCACTTCTTGTTGGGCCACATCGTGGCGCGCGCCCTGCAGCACGTACAGGCTCAGCCCCTGCGGCGGGCTGATCTGCGCGGCCTCCAGCAGGATGATCATGATGATCCCGAACCACAGCAGGTCCACCTCCGCGGCCCGCAGCACCGGCGAGATGATCGGCAGCGTGGTCAGCATCATGGAATACGCTTCCATGAACGTCCCCAGCAGCAGGTAGAACACAACCAGGAACAGCACCAACTGCACCGTGGTCAGGTTGAAACTGGCCACCCACTCCGCCATGGTGATGGAGATCCGCAGGTACGCAAAGGCGAACTGCAGCGTGAACGCCGCCATGAGGATGAACAGGATCATCGCCGACGAGCGCGCCGCCGAACCGCACGACTCCAGCGTCATCGTCCCCATGAACCGGCAGTAGTTGCGGAAACTCTGGCCGTCGAACCGGTACTGCTCGCGCCAGCCTTCCAGCGTTCCCCGCACTTCCGGCGACAACTGGCCGGCGATTCCGCTGCGCAGCAACAACCCCGCGATGTCGCCCGCGAACAGGCGCACGAAGTTGTAGATGATCGCCAGCGCCATCGCGCCCGCAACGCCGAACCCCGCCGCCTCCGACGGCGTCGCCCAACCGAAGTAGATGCTGCCCAGCACGATGAAGATCAGCGCTATCACCGGGATCATCAGCACGGTGAACAGCAGCCGCTCCGTCCAGCCCTCCCACGTCCAGAACCGACCCTGCTGCTGCCGGGGCGCGATGGCCGGCCAGATCACCGACGCCACGCCGATCATCAGCATGAACACCAGCGCCAGCAATATCCCCGGTATGAACCCCGCCAGGAACAGCCGCCCGATGGACTCGCCCACCGTCAGACCGTACAGCACCAGCAGGATGCTCGGCGGAATCAGTATCCCCAGCGTCCCGCCGGCCGCCAGCGAACCGACCACCAGCCGCTCCTGGTAGCCCTGCGCCCGGAACGACGGCAACGCCACCCGGCTCACCGTCGCCGCCGTGGCGATGCTGGAGCCGGCGCACGCGGCGAACACCGCGCACGAGGCGATGTTGGTGTGCATCAGCCCGCCCGGGATGAAGTCCACCCAACGCGACAGAGCCCGGTACATCAGGTTGGCGAACCCGCCCCGCAGCACGATCTCCCCCATCAGGATGAACAGCGGGATTGCCACCAGGTTGATGTTGGTGTTGGTCTCCCACGCCCGGTTACCCATGATGTTCCAGACGGGGTTGTCGGAGAACAGGCTGAGCAGGATCAGCGCCAGCGATCCCAGCGCCCCGGCCACGTACATGCCGGCCAGGAACATGACCCCCATCAGGACGAATGCCACGGTGATGAGCATGGGTCGGTCGGATTTCTCTCAGCTCAGGGTTTCAGGCGCACACAAAAACCCCGTCGTGCGACTCTTTTATTACCGACCTGGCACGGAGCCGCCGGTAATGGCGCCGCGGCAACGGGGTGAAAACCTGCGCCATCTTATCCGACGGCTTGGGCACTGTCTAGCAGTGTGACCGCTTCGTCACGGCCTGTGCAAAGTAATGGGCTTCTTTGGTTTCCGCTCATCCTGAGCCTGTCGAAGGATGCTGCCGTTGCCGGAGTCGTGGTTCGACAAGCTCACCATGAGCGGGAGGACGGACTTTGCACCGGCCCTGCCGCTTCGCACCCGCGCGCCGGAGTGCGGCTACCAGAGCCCGGTGTGGTTCAGCGCGACACGAGAGACGATGCCCCGTAGCCGCAATCTATGCTCGGCAGCAGGCGGCCCGGCACGTCGACAGGCCGTAGAAGCAGTTCAGGCAGAAACATACCCGCGGCGCTGTGTGCTCATGCCCATGCTCATCGTGTTCGTGCTCGTCCTCCCCATGCTCCTCCTCATCGTCGTCGTGCCCCGAGATGTTCTCCAGGCCTTCCTTGATGAAGAAGGGGACCAACAGCAGGGCGGCGACCGGGTCCGCCCACCACCAGGCGAACAGCGCGTTCAAGCCCAGTCCCACCAGGATGGCCAGGTCCTGCAGGTCGCAGAACAGGCTCTCCACGGCCTCCGCCCGCAGCGCACGGGATTGCATTCGCACCGCAACGCGCATCTTGGCCACGTAGAGGATGCTCATCACCACGGCGCTGGCCACCGCGATCCCGACGCCCACCAGGCTCGGCTGCGGCTCGGGCAACAGTCCGGCCAGGCTGGCTGCGGAGTGCAGGCCAACGTAGCCCGCCAGCACGAAGAAGGATATGGCGATCAGCCTCTGGGCCAGTCTTTCCGCCGCCTCGCTCTCGTGCTCATCGCCCTCCTGTCGCAACCGCCACACCAGCACCCCGCCGGCGAAAAGCTCGATGACGCTGTCCAGTCCGAAGGCAATCAGGGCCACGCTGCCAACCTTGGCCCCTACCCAGAAACCGGCCCCCGCCTCAACCAGGTTCCACGCCAGTCCTATGGAAACCAGTACCAGAGCTGTTCGGCGCAGGTCGTCGGCTTGGATCATCGGGAACCGCCTTCTCCTCGATCAATATCTCGGGCGGTATCTTTTACTGCATTTATTGATACCACACCGCCTATTCGCAGTCTATCAGGAGGAGGACGGTTTGTCACCGCAGATCGCAGAATCGACGATCGACTTTCACCCACCGTTCCCGGCAGGCGGTAGGCCGGATCTGGCAACCGACCCGGGGGCGGAAATGGCAAGACCGACTAGATGCCGTATCCCCGGAACAGCTCCCACGCGGCCAACTTGTCGTCCAGCGAGCCGAAGGCCATGGTGTAATAGCCTCGATAGCCCGCGTCTTCCAGCCGGCGGAACGTGGCCGGGAAGTCGATGTTGCCCTGGCCGGGAAGCAGGTGGACCTCAACCTCGCCCGTGTTGTCGGCCAGCCGAACCTCCCCGATGCGGGTCACGTCCAGGGAGTCAATGAACCCGTTGATCCCCTCCGGCACCAGGTTGGCGTGGTTCACCGTGAACGCCCATCCGAACCGGTCCGACTGGATGGCGTCGAAGAAGTACCGGCACTCCTCAACCGTGTGCCCCAGGTAGTGCACCTCGGCGTTGTCCGGCTCCCAGTTCAGGTTCTCGAAGAACAGCGACACGCCGCTGTTTTCGGCGTAGTCCACCACCCGCAGCAATCGGTCCCGGGCCGCCTCCATGCGCGCGTCGATCGCCGAGCTGAAGTGCATGCCGCCGTGGACCACCACGCCGTGCGCGGTGATGCGCCGGGCCAGGTCGATGTTTCCCCGCAGGTAGGCATCCACGCCGTCGCTCACGTGGGGCGCGAACTCGGCCACGTTCACCGACGACGCCGTGTGCACCGTGACGGCAATCTCGTTCTGATCCATCACCGTGCGCACGGCGCGCAGGCGGTCGTCCGGCCAGTTGTCCACCCGGTTCGCGCCGGTCTCGGCGGAGAAGTCCAGGTAGTGGATGCCGTGCTCCGCGGCGAAAGCCAGCGAGTCCTCCAGCGGAGTCGCGCCGCTGTCGTATCCAATGCGGTCAATGAAGTCCATTGCGTCAGTCCGTTCAGCCGTGTTCGGCATGAGTTTGACATCGATGCACAGGATGAACAGGATCAGATGTGACCACTAACCCGTTTAACCTGTGTATCGATGTGGGATTAATCAGTTGGCGACGGGCGGCGTTGAGTCGGGCGCTACCTATTCGTCGGCAGCGACCTCCGTCAGGTGATCCGGTATCCAGGTGCGTAGCAGGTCGCCCAGTTCCTCGCGGCATTCGTCCAGTCGGTGCTCCGCGCCCTCGTACAGCACCAGTTCCTTGGGTTCCTTCGCCCAGTCGTGTATGGCCACCGCGCACGAGAAGGGCAGCCGGGTGTCAGCCTTGCCGTGCACCACCAGCAGCGGCTTGGGCGAGATCATCCCCGCCCCCTGCGCCCCGTAGGTCTGCGGCGACAGTGACACCACGCCGGCGATGTTGTCGCTCACCGCGCCAGCCGCGATCACCACGGCGCCCCCAAAGGAGTGCCCGACCACGATGGCCGGCCCGTGCCCCGTGGCCCGCAGGAAGTTGCACCCGGCCACCAGGTCCAGGGCGCACTGCTGGACGTCGTTGGGATAACGGTAGTCCATGCGCAGTGAGGTGATCCCCTGGCCGGTCATCTCCTCGGCCAACTCGGCGTAGAGCCCGCTGCCGGGCCCGCCGAATCCGCCTCGCGCTCCGCAGACCCAGACCACGGCTCGCGTGGTCTCCTCGGCGGCGTGCAGGATGGCCGGAATGTCGCCCCGGTTGGTGCAGATCATCAACCCCTGCCCGTGTTCTCCTTCATGGGGCGGGCCGACCATGACCTTCTCGATCATCATGCCGATGCGGTTTTCCGGTTGTTGCTCGCCCGAGCCGGACTGAGTGGACATGTCGCCGCCTTTGGTGGGTCGGTTGGTTGCGCCAATATAACACGGTCACTTCCCCGGAAAACGGCCTGACAGCGGCGCGAACCAGGCGGGCAGAATGCGCGTGCTATACTGCCGGCCGGGCGCTTGCGCCCTGCTTTGCTACTCCAAAATCGTCCGCGATGGGACGGTTTGCATCAGTTGGGAGGACCATAGATGGCGACGGTAATGGAACGCAGGATTCGCGGCCGCGAACGGCAGGAGATCGCTGACGAATTGAGCCGGCGCGTGGACGGCGAGGTCCGTTTTGACCCACATTCCCGCCTGCTCTACAGCACCGACGCCAGCATCTACCAGATGGAACCCGTGGGCGTTGTCATTCCCCGGACGACTGCCGACGTGCAGGCCGTCGTCGAGTTCGCCGCCCGCGAGGGCATTCCCGTGCTGCCCCGTTCCGGCGGAACCAGCCTGGCCGGCCAGACCGTCAACCACGCCATCGTGATGGACTTCAGCAAGTACCTCAACAACGTCCTCGAGGTCAACGCCGAGGAGCAGTGGGCTCGTGTCCAGCCCGGCATCATCCTGGACCAGCTCACCCGCCAGATGGGCCCCCACGGCCTGCAGTACGCGCCCGACCCCACCACGGCCAACCGGGCCTGCGTCGGCGGCGGCATCGGCAACAACACCTGCGGCGCCCACTCCGTCATCTATGGCAAGACCCTGGACCACATCCAGGAGCTGGACGTCGTCCTCTCCGATGGCTCCACCGCCCACTTCGGCGAACTCAGCCCGTCCGACCTGGAATCCCGAATCAGCGCCTCCGGCCTCGAGGGCGACATCTACCGGGGCGTCCTCCGCATCGCCCGCGAGCAGAAGGACGAGATCGACCGCACCTACGCCAAGATCCAGCGCCGGGTCAGCGGGTACAACCTGGACGAGTTCATCCTGGACGACGCACATCGCGGCGGCCCGGTGAACCTGGCCCGCATGGTCGTCGGCTCCGAGGGCACCCTGTGCGTCGTCACCGAAGCCAAGGTCAACCTCGTCCCCCGTCCCACCATGACCTCCCTGTCCGTCCTGCACTTCCGCACCATCTACGACGCCAGCGAGGCCACCACCCGCGTCCTGCGCCACGAACCGTCATCCATCGAGCTCATCGACAAGATGGTCCTCGACCGTTCCCGCGAGGCCATGGGGAACGCGCGGCTCCCCGGGTTTGTCGAGGGTGATCCCGGCGCGATGCTGGTGGTCGAGTTCTACGGCGAATCGGAGCACGAACTCACCGCCAAGATGGACGGCCTCAAGGCCGACATCGGGCTCGCATACGCCTGCGTCAACATCCTGGACCGCGCCGGGCAGGCCGCCGTCTGGAACCTGCGCAAGGGCGGCCTCGGCCTGCTGATGAGCACTCGCGGCGACGCCAAGCCGATCCCCTTCGTGGAAGACCCGGCCGTCGATCCGTCGGTCATGGGTGATTTCGTCCGCCGCTTCGACGAGATCGTCACCGAGCACGGCACCACCGCCGGCTACTATGGCCACGCCTCCGTCGGCTGCCTGCACATCCGCCCCCTGGTCAGTCTGAAGAACCAGGACGGCATCGACAAGATGGTGTCCATCGGCGAGGCCGTTTCCGACCTCATCAAGGAGTTCGGCGGCTCCATGAGCGGCGAGCACGGCGACGGCATCGTGCGCGGCGTCTGGACCCGCAAGATGTTCGGCGACCAGATCTACAACGCCTTCCGCGAGCTCAAGCAGACCTGGGATCCCCAGGGCATCATGAACCCCGGCAAGATCATCGACACCCCGCCCATGACCGAGAACCTGCGCTACGGCGTCGCCTACCAGCCGGAGGCGCTGGACACCACGCTGGACTTCTCCCAGGACTTCGGCTACGCCGGCGCGGTGGAGATGTGCAACGGCATGGGCGCCTGCCGCAAGCTGGACGGCACCATGTGTCCGTCCTTTATGGCCACCCGCGACGAGGAGCATTCCACCCGGGGCCGCGCCAACCTGCTCCGCGCCGCCCTCTCCGGCCGCATGCCCGATGGCGCCGAAAGCTCCATCACCGACCACCGGCTGCACGAAGCCCTCGACCTCTGCCTGGAGTGCAAAGCCTGCAAGGCCGAGTGCGAGTCGGGCGTGGACATGGCCAAGCTCAAGTACGAGTTCCTGGACCACTACCACAAGGAGCACGGCGTGCCCCTGCGCTCCCGCTTCTTCGCCAACATCAACGGGCTGAACAAGCTGGGCAGCCGCTACGCGCCGCTCACCAACTGGCTGGCCGGATCCGCGCTGGGACGTTCGCTGACGTCAAAGTTCCTGGGCATCGCGCCGCAACGCCAGCAGCCGGCCTTTGCGTCAATGTCCCTGCCTGACTGGTTCGCCCGGCGCATCCAGACCGGGCATGGCGAGGCGAAGTACGGCACGGTCGCCCTCTACAACGACACCTTCATGAACTACAACTACCCTGAGATCGGCATCGCCGCTGTGGAGGTGCTGGAGGCCGCCGGCTACCGGGTAGAACTGGTCAACGGTGGCTGCTGCGGCCGTCCCATGATTTCTAAGGGTCTGCTGGATCAGGCCCGCGACCAGGCCCGTTCCAACATCGACGCGCTGTACGCCTACGCCAGCCAGGGCATCCCCATCGTCGGCTGCGAGCCCAGCTGCCTGCTGACCCTCCGCGACGAGTACCCCGAGTTCGTGGCGGACGATCGCGCCCGCACCGTCGCCGAAAACGCGTTCCTCATCGACGAGTTCCTTGCCAACGCCCAATCCGAGGGCCGGTTGGACCTGCAGTTCTCCGACCTGGAGAAGCAGGTGCTGTTCCACGGCCACTGCCACCAGAAGGCGATGGTCGGCACCGCCAACTCGATGGCCGTGCTCAACATGCCATCGGGCTACCAGGCGGAGTTGATCAACGCCGGCTGCTGCGGCATGGCCGGCTCCTTCGGCTTCGAGAAGGAGCACTACGACATCTCCATGCAGATCGGGGGCCTCTCCCTCTTCCCGGCCATAGAGGCAAAACCCGATGCCGAGGTCGCGGTAATGGGCGTCTCTTGCCGCCAGCAGGTGGAACACGGCGCCGGACGCCGCGCCCGCCACCTGGTCGAGGTGCTGCGCGACGCGGTGGTGATGCCGTATGGCTAGAGCCCATGGTGCGATGGCCCAAGAACCCGGCGAGATCTTAGGGATTCTGCGGCCCGATCTGTCGTCTTATCGTCGGAACGAGTTGGCGCACTGCAAACCCGCTTGCGCTGCGACGGCTCTGGAGTTCGCCCAGCTGCAGATTCCGTTGGTAGAGATACGTATGCAATTGTTCGCCGGCTGCAAAGTCCGATCTCCAACGCCCGGGCTGATCAGCACTGTCCAAGCGCCTGGCGACTTCCCTGTATCCCTGGTGGCCTTCGCATCGCCATTCGTTGATCTCGGCCAAGGCGATCAGGCAGTGGGCGAGGGCTCCCCATAAAATCTCGGCGGCTACCATCGCATTGCCGCCGTTGTCGAATTCGTCGTCCGATCGCTCGACGAATTCCTCAGTAGTTTGAAGGCGCTCGTCGAGCGTCATGGCAATCCGGTGGCCAGCCCCATAGCCAACTCGACGGCTCTTTGAGCAAAAAGCGTGGCGTCTTTGTCGTAGCCATCTGCGCCATTGTAGAAGAAGCCGTACCTAATCTGATCAGGTTGTCCCATTGCTGCTGCGTAAGCGCTGTTCAGGCAATGTCCTTCTGCTGGGGCCGACTGCAGCAACGTGTAGATCTGGTTGGGGTTTTGCGGCAGTCGCCCGGTGGCCAATCCCACTACGACGTTGAGGTCGTCTTCCCGGTCAGCATGAGGCCAGCCTTTCAACGCAGCGATGGCGGCTATGGAACATACCACCCCACTGGTCAGATGTTCAGCCCCTTGCAAAGGCTTGGCTTCCTCAACACACGACGTCGCATTGAGGAAGTGTCGACTTGTGGAGTCCGAAGCACTCTCCTTGATGGCTCGAGCCCAATCGTGGCTCATCGGTGTTGTAAATTCGCCAAGATGTTCGTCCCAGCCCAGGATGGGGTTTCCGGAGGTCGATCGATCCCGTCGTCGTTTTTTGACGTGGCGCCGTTACCTGCATGCGTGGCGGATTGCATTTCCTGCAACAGACCCAGAATTGGATATCGTCCCGTGTAAACGGGGCGACGCCCTTCGAAGTATCCGAAAAGTCTCTGTGCTTCGCCGGCGGAATTTTCGCCCTTCCAGTTGGTGAGGGCTCTGTAGGCCGCGCCGCGGACCACCTCTAGAATTTCGTCGCGTACCGGCATAAATTTCTCCCGCTGGTCACCATCAGCACTTAGTTGATGCTAATCTGGCGACCGCGTTTTTGTCCACAACATTAACGAACCACACTGGGCGCCCGGGGACACAGCACCGCGCGGGGCAGGCTTTCCCCCATGGCGCCTTGGTATCGCGCGCATGCCCACGGGGAAAGCTGCGCCGCACGCCATTGCCACTACATCCGGGCCGAGTCGTAACTCCCACCTGCCGGCTTCGGCGATGCGCGGGTTGGTGGGCCAGATCCCGCAGCGATCGGTCGGTCAATCGGAGTCTCGCGGTTGCCGACGACCAAAATGTCGTTGCGATAGCGGGCGATCGACGACAGGTCGGCTGTCGATACCGGCTCGGCGAAAACCGCCGGACGGACGTTGTTGCCAAACCCGACCGTGATGTCGCGGTCGGTCAGCAGGTGAACGTGAACCCGATCCGACTCATCGTTGTCAGGGTCGGTGTCATATTCCGCATCAACTCGAGCCAGTAATTCATAGCCGCCCACCGGGTACCGCAGCGTCTTCCAGGTGAATTCCACTTCTCTGAATTCATCCGGCTCCAGGCTCGCGCTTTGCTCGTACATCGTGCCGAGATCGGCCGCGTTCAACAGGTAAACCGTGCCCCGGCCCGCGTATGGCCCCTGGTTCTGTACCATGACGGTTATCTCAACCCAATCGCCCTTCACAATCGGATGCAATGGATCCGGCGCCTGGAAACCGGCAATGGCAAAATCAACTTCGGGCGGCCGCAGTTCTATCTCGAACGTTCTTGCCGAACCCGCGACGCCAGGTATAAGCACGCGGAATACGTGATCGCCGGGCTCATAACGGCTGGTGCGCCACGTGAAGCCCGCCGTGCCAACAGCGCCCGGAGCCACGCGAGGCCGCCGCGTTTCCGGTTGCCTGTCCCCAGACGGAAAGTGCAGCGTGACCGGGATGTTGGCCGCGACAAGCCCGTCGTTGCGTATCGTGACAGTGATGCGCACCGGTTCGCCCACCACCGGGGATTCGGGACTCCAAGATATATCTACTATCGAAGCCATCAGTTGAGCAGGTATGAGCCTGATCTGGATGGTGGCGGATGTGTCCAGCTCGGTGATGTTGTATTCCGCCAGAATCGTGGCCGTAAGAGCGTGAATTCCGGGATCGTAGTTAGAGGTCTTCCAGGTGAACTCGACCCGTGCAATTTCCCCCGGCTCGATCCGCGGGGATATTCGTTGCGGCTGCTTGTCGCTGGAAAGAAACGAGAGCTGCACCGGCACATTCAGGGCCGACGGGCCATTGTTGATCACGTCAACCCAGATTTTCACTTCCTGGCCCCGCACTGCGGTCTCGCTGGGGTCGGAGCCCATGCCGACGATGGCAACGTCGACGATGGGCGGGAGCAACTCGACGTTGAACTCGCGTGTTGCTGGCGGATCACTGGCCACTTCGACGACGAAAGAGTGGACCCCGGGCTCATACCGGCTGGTACGCCACGTGAAAGAAACCTTGCTGGCAGCCCCTGGATCGATGCGGGGGCGCCGGGTTTCCGGCTGTTTGTCACTTGACGGGAAATGCAACGTGACCGGGATGTTGGCAGCAATCCGGCCATCATTGCGTACGGTCACCGTGACGGTCGCCGGTTCCCCGACCCGCGGCTCCTGCGGATTTACGGCGACGTCCACGATTGTCGCGTTGATTACCAGGGGCGTCAGGGCGAACCTGACTTCCTCAGTCGTGCGTCCCAGCGTGACGTTGCTATCGAGCAGGACGGCCGCGCGCAGGGTGTGGATGCCGGGCTCGTAGTTTGAAGTCTTCCACTCGAACCAGACCCTCATGGTTTCGCCCGGGGCCACTCGAGGCGACTGTACCTCCGGGCGCTTGCTGGCGGACGGGAACGTGAGCCGGACCGGAACTTTCAATGCCACCGGCCCATCGTTTCGCACGTCGACCCACACTTCCACCGGTTCGCCCACCATTGCGGTTTCGTGCGGATATGTCCCCATGTCCACAAGCGCGACGTTTTCCACGATCGGCAGCAGGTCGATCGTGAAACGCCGTTGCGGAGTGTCGATGGCCGCTACCTCGACGAGGAACCGGTGCGTGCCCGGCTGAAAGTTGCCGGTGAGCCATTCGAAAACCACCGTCCCGGTTTCACCCGGATCCAGGCGCGGTTGCCTGGTGTGTGGCTGCCGGCCGCCCGGAGGGAAGTGCAACGTAACCGGGACGTTGGCTGCAATCCGGCCATCGTTCCGCAGGGTCACCGTGATGGTCACTGGCTCACCGACACGCGGCTCCTCCGGATTCACGGAGTGGCCCAAGATTGTCGCGTTGATTAGCAGGGGCGTCAGGGCGAACCGGACTTCCTCGGTCGTGCGTCCCAGCGTGACGTTGCTATCGAGCAGGACGGCCGCGCGTAGAGTATGGATGCCGGGTTCGTAGTTTGAAGTTTTCCACTCGAACCAGACCCTCACGGTTTCCCCCGGATTCACTCGTGACGACTGGACCTCCGGGCGCTTGCTCGCGGACGGGAACGTGAGCCGGACCGGAACTTTCAATGCCACCGGCCCATCGTTGCGCACGTCCATCCACACTTCTACCGGTTCACCCACCATTGCGGTTTCGTGCGGATATGTCCCCATGTCCACAAGCGCGACGTTTTCCACGATCGGCAGCAGGTCGATCGTGAAACGCCGTTGCGGAGTGTCGATGGCCGCTACCTCGACGAGGAACCGGTGCGTGCCCGGCTGAAAGTTGCCGGTGAGCCATTCGAAAACCACCGTCCCGGTTTCACCCGGATCCAGGCGCGGTTGCCTGGTGTGTGGCTGCCGGCCGCCCGGAGGGAAGTGCAACGTAACCGGGACGTTGGCTGCAATCCGGCCATCGTTCCGCAGGGTCACCGTGATGGTCACTGGCTCACCGACACGCGGCTCCTCCGGATTCACGGAGTGGCCCAAGATTGTCGCGTTGATTAGCAGGGGCGTCAGGGCGAACCGGACTTCCTCGGTCGTGCGTCCCAGCGTGACGTTGCTATCGAGCAGGACGGCCGCGCGTAGAGTATGGATGCCGGGTTCGTAGTTTGAAGTTTTCCACTCGAACCAGACCCTCATGGTTTCGCCCGGTGCCACTCGCGGCGACCGCACCTCCGGGCGCTTGCTGGCGGACGGGAACGTGAGCCGAACCGGAACGTTCAAAGCCACCGGTCCATCGTTGCGCACGTCGATCCAAACCTCCACCGGCTCGCCCACTATCGCAGTTTCTTCAGGGTATGTGCCCATGCCGACAATGGTGACGTTTTCCACGATCGGCAGCAGTTCGATCGTGAAACGCCGTTGCGGAGTGTCGACGGCCGCTAGCTCGATGAGGAACTGGTGCGTGCCCGGCCGATAGTTTGCCGGTCAGCCATTCGAAAACCACCGTCCCGGTTTCACCCGGATCCAGGCGGTGTTTCCTGCTATCGGGCTGTCTGCCACCCGGAGGGAAGTGCAGCGTGATGGGGATGTTGGCTGCAATCCGACCATCATTCCGCAGGGTCACCGTGATCGAAACCGGCTCGCCGACACGTGGCTCCTCCGGACTTACGGTGACATCCACGATGGTGGCGGCAATTACCAGGGGCGTCAGGGCGAACCGGAATTCATCGGTGGTGCGTCTCAGCGTGATGTTGCTATCGAGCAGGATCGCTGCGCGCAGAGTGTGGACGCCGGGTTCGTAGTTTGAGGTTTTCCACTCGAACCAGACCCTCACGGTTTCGCCCGGGCCCACCCGATGCGACCGTACCTCCGGGCGCTTGCTGGCGGACGGGAACGTGAGCCGAACCGGAACGTTCAAAGCCACCGGCCCATCGTTGCGCACGTCGATCCAAACCTCCACCGGTTCGCCCACCATTGCGGTTTCTTCAGGATATGTGCCCATGCCCACCAGCGCGACGTTTTCCACGATCGGCAGCAGTTCGATCGTGAAACGCCGTTGCGGAGTGTCGATGGCCGCTACCTCGACGAGGAACCGATGCGTGCCCGGCTGGTAGTTGCCGGTCAGCCATTCGAAAACCACCGTCCGGATTTCACCCGGATCCAGGCGGGGCCTCCTGCTGTCGGGCTGCCTGCCGCCCGGCGGGAAATGCAGCGTGACCGGGATTGTGGTCGCAACCGGCCCGTCGTTGCGGACCGTCACCGCGATCGAAACCGGCTCGCCTGCCATCGGCGCTGTCGGGTATACCAAGACATCCACGATCGCTGCCGTGACCACCAGTGGGGAGACACGGAACGGCAACTCCATAGATATCTCGCCACTGGCGATGTTGTGCTGATCCGGCACAGTCGCCGTTAGCGTGTGCTCGCCGACGGAGTAATTTGTGGTTTTCCAGGTGAAGGAGGCGGTTCCAGTTGACTTGGCGGGCGTTGGGGCGTGGTCGGTTTCAGGATCCTTGGTTTCCGATGGGAAGTGGAGGGTTACCGGCACGTTGACCGCGGCTGGACCGTTGTTCTGCACCTCCACCTCGATGGCAACCTCTTCGCCCTGCATCGCGGTCTCTGTCGGAGACGCATTGATGCGCACTATCTCGGCATCAATGTGCAGGATCACGTCTTCATTGACGGTGGCGACGGCGCCGAAGTCTCCTGAAGACGCCACTAACCTCAGCGTGTGTTTCCCCAGCATTCGTGCCGATGCCGGTACACGCCATGCAATCACCTGGTCAGATCGGCCGTCTGGGGCCAACTCGCCGATGGATTTCGTGCCTGCCGATTCGGCATCGTCGTCTACATACAATTCCAGTTTCAGGGGCAGGGTGATCTCGCTTTCGTTCCGGACCGCCAGGGACACGGTCGCATCATTCCCCAGGATCAGCACGTCTGGCGAAACGGCGACGTCAGATATCACAACCTCGATCGTCGGGCCCGTGCGGGTCAATTCGAAGGTCGCCGCGTTGTTTTCCGGGGACTGGTCCACCGCCGCCGAAAGCAGAACTTCCACGGTATGCACGCCAGGCAGCACGTCCCGCAGCGGCACTTCAACGGTCTCCATCCTGGTTTGACCGGTTGGAATGACCATCTCTTGGCGGTGCAGTTCGCGCGGACTCTCCGCGTTACCGGGCGCCAGGACGAACCGCAAGGTGGCCGGCTCCGTAGTCGGCCCATCATTCGCCACCTCCACCACAATCTCGGCCGAGTCGGCGGCGAACGGCACCGTAGTGTGTAGCGGGTTTACGGATATCAGTCGCACATCGACCACACCAAACCCGAGGCTGGTCAGCGATTTCCTCGCGCTGATTTTGTCGACTGTCTGCTCTCCGAGACGCAGGACAACGTCGTCCGGATGTACGATATTGATTAAATCTGTTGACTGGGCGGAGTTGTTGGCTTCGTCTGCGTCCACGAAATCGCTCTGGCTGGCTATGGTGACGGCAACCTCGAGGTGTTGATTGCTCAGGGCAGGGAGCGTCGGGATGGCCCACGCGATCTCGCCCTCTGCCTTCCCGCCGAAAGGGACGACGCAGTCGGAAAAGCAGAGCGCGCTGGCGTCTGCGATTGAGTGACCCTCAGGTCCGTTCATTGTGACGACAAGTGTGGCGTCGGTCTGGCAACTGAAGTTGTAGACGCTGTAGGCGGCCCTCAGGGTCTCGCCAACGTAATAGTTCGGTGGCGCGCGGGTTTGGTCGTTCAGGTCTCTGATGTCAGTAACCTGGACCCGGACATCCTCGACACAACTGTCCACATCATGAGTGCCATCGAAAGCCGACCGGAACAGTTCGATCTCGAGGAGTTCCTCATTGTCGTCGTCGGTGGTGTCCTCGGGAAGTTCCGCGGCGATTTTCAGGGTATGCGTACCCACGCCTTTCCCTGCGGAATCCCACCGCAGCGTCACTTCCGAACTGGCCCCGGGTTCTATGAGCGGTGTCGTTTCCGTTGACGCGGCTGTCGTCCCCTGCAAACGGTCGACCAGGTACACTCCAACCGGCACCGCGACCGGAGCCTCTCCATGATTGGTGACTGCGGCAACCACTTCCAGGGTTTGGCCGATGGCGGCCACGTTGCGGTTGATCGTCGCTGACGCGAGCGCTACGGCCATCACGGGCGCCCGGAGAGTTACGGTGAGTATTGCTGAATCGTTGGCATCTCGGTTGTAATTCGCAGAGCTAGCCACGACATTCAACTGGTACTCGCCGGGTTCGGCGTCGGCGACATCCCACGTCACGCTGGCTGCGACGGTTTCACCGGCTGCGATCGACGCGATCATTGCGGCACCGCTCGCCGTCTCAGAATCCCCGACAAACAGATCAACTGCTACATCGGTAACCTCGGCATCACTCTCGTTGAGCACCTCCACATTGATGGCAACGGTCGACCCTGCCACGTTGTCCGTCGATGCGAGAATCGCCGATGACAACGCTACGGGATTGCGGATATCCAGGCTCACGAATTGGCTGTCGTCCCCGTCCGGACCCTGACCATCTGCGCCGGTGGCGACGATGAGGTCGAGCACTCCTGCACCACGACCGTCTGTGTTCCATTCAATCGTCGCGGCAACAGTGGCGCCCGCCGTTATGGACGGAATCGTTGATGATTCCAGCGCTTTTGAGATATTGGGTTCGAAGAGGCCAACCGTCACGCCGGTCACTTCTTCCGGCCCGACGTTTGCCACTTGAGCGGTGAACTCGACCGTTTCTCCGACTATCGCGGCGGCATTGCTAGGGGAGACGGTCCGCAGCGCCAACCAATTGCGGATTTCGACGGTGGTTGATACCGAGTTGTTGGCTTGATCTGCATCCCCCGCCGCGGTGGCAGCCAATAACAGGTCATAGTCGCCGACATTCGCGTCGGTCGTGTCCCAGTTCAGCACGCCTGATGACGGTTCATCGACAGCCAACGTGGACACTGTTTCGGTTGCCGCGGCTTCCGCCTGGGATGTCGTCTGGTTTTGGCCGGCTTCAGAGACATACAGGCTGATTACTACTTCTCCGGTATCGTTCTCTCCCGCGTTGGTCACGGTAAACGGCACGCTCACTGCATTTCCCTTAACCACCGAGGAAGCCAGTAGATTCGTGAAACGCAGTCGAACGTCCACCGGATCATGCAGGGTCAACGACGCCGTCGCGCTGTTGTTGCTTGAATCGTCATCGTCAGCGACTGTTGCGACGGCACGGACACTGTGTGCTCCGGCCTCCGCTCCTGCGGTATCCCAGGAGATGGTAACGGTCTCCGAACCGCCGGCGGGAATTGTGCCGGCGGTCGCGGAGCCCAACACTTCCGTTTCGTCGCCCTGGTACAGGGAAACGGTGGGAGCGACCGCGACGTCGCCGTCGTTTTCGAGCGAGACGGTGAAATCAACCGAATCCCCGATGATTGCTTCAGTTGATGATACCAGTACACCCGTGACAGCGACGTCGATGGACGGCTCGCGAAGGGTCACGGTGACCGTCTTGCTATCGTTCGCCGAGTTGCCGTCCCCTTCGGTTTCTGCCAAAACGCGCAGACTGTGCTCTCCAGCCTCCGCGTCGTCAGTGTCCCACGAGAGCGTAACGGTGCTCTCCCCATCGGGCGGGAGGTCGGAAACTTCGGCGGAATCCAGTTCCTCAGTGTCGTCACCGCGGTCGAGGGTAACACTGACGTCTGCCTCGGCATCGCCATCATTTCTGATGGTTACCGTGACATCAATGTCGTCTCCGATCAGGGCCGACGTCTTTGACGCGATGACCGATTTGACGCCGATGTCTGCCGTTGCCACATCATTGACAATGTTTATGGCATCGGTTGACGTGGCGCTATTGTTGCTCGTGTCTGTGTCGCTGAAATCCGCCGGCGCGTCGATCGTAACGGTGGCAACAACCTTTTCACCGGTGGCGTTGGGATGCTTGCCCAAATCCCATTGAACGGTTCCGTATTCGGGCGAACCTGCAGCGATGGTGCACCCGTCCGCGCATGGCGCTGTAGATCCATCGGCATCGTGAATCGTCGCCTCGCTCACCGATCCCGTCAGAGCCACGGTGACGGTTACTTCCTGGCAGCTCGCGTTGACTACATCGTAAAAGATGACGATATCGTCGCCATCGCCATCGCCATCGCCATAGTTAGGGGGATCTTTGAAAATATAGCCGTTACCGCGGTCATAAACGGACAGATTCTGGATGCTTACATCTTCAACACAGGACTGCGGCGCAGTCGCGCCTTCTGTAATTTTGGAGGGCAGGAATGGATTCCAATCGGCTGCGTTCACCCATGTGCCAGCTAAAGCCGCGCAACCGGTGAACACAACCAAGACCATCATGAGCGGACGGATAGCGCGCACGATCAAACCCGACAATGTACTCGTGGATCAGCCGCCCTTTATGTCAGGACCCCGGCTTGGTGTACACAAACATGACCGCCCCGGTTGCGGTCGCTCCGGTATCAGCGGCGACCGTGACTTCGTAGAGCCGGCTGGCATCGTCGGTACGTTCCAATTCGAACCCCGATACCGCTAACCGGGAAGGTTCCTGTACTGTTACGACCGCGTTGTCATCTATCGCCAGTTCGGCGCTCACCGCAGATTGACCCTGGGTCTGGATGCTGGTGATCAGTACCGTCGCCGAAGCCAGAATGCTGCTGATGGTCGGCGGGACGACAAACCTGATGATAGACGACAATAAGGAATGCCTCTTGCGCCGACTATTCTTGCCGGTTGGGATGGTGTAAATCGTCCGGCACGGAGGTGCCGGATTGATCAAGGACCGACAAGTCAGACTTTTGAGGCAAAAACGTATGGAAGGAAAAACACAGGAGACGGCGGCCGCCATGTCTGGGATGAGCGTGCGCTCGGCGCGCAAATGGCAGAGTGGCCCGTTGCCGTCGGAGACCAAACCGGAGCGCTGGTGGCGCACTCGGTCCGATCCCTTCGACGGGGTGTGGGAAGAGGAGATTGAGCCACTGCTGCGGGACGACCCCAAGGGCAAGCTGAAGGCAACGACGATTATCGAATGGCTGGAGGAGCAGCATCCCGGCCAGTTCAGCACCTCCCAGCTGCGCACGCTGCAACGACGATTACAGGACTGGCGGGCGCTGAATGGTCCGGACCAGGAGGTGTACTTCCCCCAGGAGCATCCGCCGGGACGGGAGGCCCAGTTTGATTTCACCCACTGCAGCGCCCTGGGAGTGACCGTCGCCGGTGAGCCCTACCCCCACCTGCTGTTTCAGCTGATCCTCAGCCACTCGGGCTGGCGCTACGCGGAGGTCGCCGCCGGCGAGACCTTCCTGGCCCTCAAGCAGGGATTACAGAATGCGCTCTGGGCCCTGGGCGGCGTACCGGAGGTGGTGCGTTCCGACAATACCTCTGCTGCCACCCACGAGATGAAACGCAGCCGAGGCCGGGCGCTAAACGACAATTACGCCGCCCTGCTGGACCACTACGGTGTCCGATCCACCCGCATCAATCCTGGCAAGAGCCATGAAAACGGCGTCGCCGAGCACGCCCACTACCGTTTGAAAGACGCCGTGGACCAGGCCCTCATCCTGCGCGGCAGCCGCGATTTCCACACCGCCGACGACTACGCCGGTTTCGTCCGGAAGATGGTGGAGAAGCGCAATCGCCTGGTGCGGGGGAAGCTGGAGCAGGAAATGGCTTGCCTAAGACCCCTGCCGCCAGCCCCCATGCCGGAATACGCCAACTACCAGTCCAAGGTGCGCCGGTGGAGTACCATCCAGGTGGCGGGACGCAGCTACAGCGTCCCGTCCCGGCTCATTGGCAAGGTGGTACAGATCCGCCTCTATTCCGACCACGTGGAAGTGTACTACAAGGGCCACTTTGTGGAACGAATGGCGCGCGTGCACGGTGATGGGGAAGTAAACGTCAATTACCGCCACGTCATCAATTCCCTGGTGCGCAAGCCCGGAGCATTCGCCCGGTACCGGTTCAGGGAGCAGCTGTTTCCCACCTTGCGCTTCCGGCTCACCTACGACGCGCTCAGGCAGTGGCGTGGGGAGCGCGCCGACGTGGAGTACGTGCGCATCCTGCACCTGGCGGCCACCACCATGGAGGTCATGGTGGACAGCGCCCTGTCGCTGCTGCTGGAGACCGGTCAGCCCTTCGACTACGCCGAGGTGCGGGAACTGGCCGAGCCCAGGGTGCCCCAGGCTCCGGTGCTGGTCCTCTCTGGGAAGCCGGACCTGAAGATCTACGACGGTCTGCTCACGAGCAGTACGGCCATGGTGGGGGTGTGCGCATGATGGACACCCCCACCAGCGTGATCCAGGAGCGCATCGGCGAGCTATGCCGCGAATTCAAGCTGCCCACCATGGGCGCTCAGTCGGTGGCCCGTTTCACTGAGGCTGGCCACGGCGAGGCCCTGTCCACCTTCCTGGAGGTGCTGGAGCAGGAGGCCGAGGATCGCCGCCACCGGCGCATCAACCGGCTGCGTCAGGCGTCCCGGCTGCCCTCGGGCAAGACCTGGGAGACCTTCGAGCATCACCGGATGCCCCTGACTCTTCGTCAACAGATGGACCATCTGGCCCAGGGCAGTTTCGTGGAACACGGCGTCAACGTGCTGGCCTTCGGGCTCCCCGGCACCGGCAAGACCCACGCCCTATGCGCTCTGGGCCACCGCCTGGTGGAAGCCGGACACTCCGTCCTCTTCGCTCCAGCCTACCGCCTGGTGCAGGACCTCCTCGCCGCCAAGCGCGACTTCGACCTGCCCCGACAACTGCGCAAGCTGGACAACTTCGACTTCCTCCTCCTGGACGATCTCGGCTACCTGCCCCAGGGGGCCGAGGAGTCCGAGGTCCTCTTCACCCTCATCGCCGAACGCTACGAACGCCGGTCCCTGGGCATCACGTCCAACCTGGTCTTCTCCGAGTGGGAGCGCATCTTCGCCAACCCCATGGCTACCGCCGCAGCGATTGACCGGGTGGTCCACCACTCCGTCATCCTGGAATTCGACGTCCCCAGCTACCGGACTGACGCAGCACAGCAACGCGGCGAGACTGCTGCGGCCGAGGAGGTGAACCGGCAAAACTAATCGACGATAAATCGGCAAGAATGGTTGACGCGGGACACCTGACCGGGTCGGATGTTCCCCCTCCGGACTCATGGCTGAACAGCAAGAAGGCATTGTGCTCCGGGTGCTGCCAGTGATAATAGCCAACTGCGTCGTGGTCCGCCTCGACGATATCAGGCACGTCCTGCCTGGCAACCGCCAGCACCTCGTTAATAGCCAGCAACAATAGGTTCTGATCCAGATCGTTGGCCATTCGGTCCTGCGGATCGTACCGCCAGATGCCTGCTGCCGGATCATCTGCTGGCAAATAGGCCACGACCCATCCCCGATCATCGTAGTACACTGTGACCCGTCTGGGTGGCACCACGCTGCTGCGGCTGCTCGTTACCGCCATCGGCAACTCAACTATCCCGAAATTGCCTCCCGAATCGACGTGGCGGCCGGCAGCAGTCCGGTAGCTGTTTGATTGGTCCGGGTCTTCCAGCAGAGCAACGGTGACTGCCATCACGTTGAGGCGTGGACGGAGGTCATCCTGGCCATCTCCCTGGAAATGATCGGGCACCCGGTGATGCGCGGAAAACCCCGCATCCTCTTCCCGAAAAGCGGTGGTATCGTCGCCCTGAGCGGTGGTGACAAAATCATTCGGCTCTGTCAATTCCCAAACCATTGCGCGGTTGGCGCTTTCATGACTGGTTTCTGCCGGGCCTCCACCGCACAGCGACATAAGCAGAGCCGCCGACACAGCAATCGCTATGCGAACCCAGAGCAAACGATTGGAAAATAGTTCTCGATGTGACGTGTTTTGATGTTCCATAAGGCAAAATTGAACGACTTCGTCAAAAAGTGTGTGGAATGAGCAAAGTAGAGGCTTGATGTTTCACGATGTTGATGTGAACAACCTGCCAACTTGACTTGCCACTAGTTGGGCAGTGCGGGATAATAAGCAGGAGATTTCCGAGAGTCTGTGCAAAAGCCAATTTGCACATGTCGCTGCCATAGTGTGCAGAAAGATGGTATTGGAACGCGATGACCGCCGGTTGAGAGCCGCCCAGGTGGGGATGCTCATGCGGGCCTACCGGGAGTCCTTCGCGCAGGCTGACGGCCGTAAGGGGCTTACTCAGGAAGAGTTACTGAGCCGCATGGCGGATGTCGACGGTCAGTACGGGGAACGGTACAGCCACAGCACCGTGTCCCGCTGGGAATCGGGCGCCACGCGCCCTACGCGTCAACGTTTGCTGGCGTTCGGGAAAGCCCTCGAACTGTCATCGGTGGAGGTCGAAGGGCTGATAACCCTGGCGGGTTTGGACGGCCGCGACCGATCCGGCGCGCTCAACCAAGGCTCTTCTACCGACCCCTCAGACGTTGGCATTGCGGATGACTCTGCGGATGCGCTAGCGAATTTCGGCGCCGGCAGCCCGCAGACCGGGGATAGATTGATCGCTGCTTCCAATCTGTCTGACTCCATCCGTTTTTGCCTCTCTCGCTTTCTGTTGCCGGGCATTTGCGTCGCCGGCGGTGGGTATGCGTTGGCGTCCCTCGGTTGGACCGCAGACTGGATCCTGACCTTCTTCATCGCGATCGTCATGGGGCTGGTGTTGACCCAGGGATTTCTGCGGATGCGCAAGGGGGATCAGCTACGCGAGTTCTTCTTCGTATCGCTGTTCTTTCTCCTGAGTACTCCCCTGTTGCAGATGCCCCTGATCCGCATGGATAACTATGGTTTCTACACCATCGCCGATTTTGCGGGTACGCCGATTCCCTGTTTGCTGGCCCTGATGGTGAACCTGGGTCTGGCGCTGATTGCAGGGCTGATGTTCGACTTCTTGTGGAAATGGCAGTACTCCAACAATGGCAGTGAGAAAAGAGCCCCTCAAAGAGCGGCGTGGGTTGCGCTTCTGCCGCTGATTTTCGTTTATTGCTGCGTCATGGTTATCTCCAACGTCGGATCATGGCTCCATCTGACGGTGGTCATGCCCGTACTGGGCGTCGTGTTTATCACCCTGTTGGTGCTGCGCGACCCGGTCATCACACCGCGCGAGCGCGACCTGCGGTTCCTGCTCTGGGCGGTGGTGACGGCGATTATCGTTCTGTCTGCCCTGGGTGGAGCCGCCATCCTGACGCTCTACCTGGCGCCCAGTTCGCTGCCCCAGCCGGACCACAACCTCCTGTATTCCTGGGATATCAATTTCGCCGCGCTGGGATACACCAAGGACGAATTAATGGAAAGGTTGCACCTCGGATTTATCTGGGTCGCGTTGTCCAACTTCGTCTACGTGGTGGTCGTTGTTGGAGGAAACCTCATCGTTGCCATCTACCGGCGCGGTAATGGCAATGGAGCCCAGCCCGCCGTTGTCATCTCGGAGTTTTCCGATCCGGGGTCGCATGAGGAGCCACCCAATTCGCAGCAGGTGAAGTCCCTCTTTATCCCCAGGCTGTTGCGAAATCGCCCAGGCAACGCCCGGGCAACGTAAAACCACGCTTCAATCGCTCTGACGCGGATCTGCCCGCGCGCCTCGCCGCATGAGTTGGCGAGGCGCGCGGGATTTTCATGACATTCCCGCCACGTATAAGAACGTCCGTGCTGTTATCTTGTGGCGCATGGACACCGCAGTCGGATGCCTGCTGGTTACGCACTTTCCCGTAAAGGCCGAACTGGCGCGACGGCCTGATCTGGCTGGTCGCGCATTGATCGTGGCCACCGGAGACTCCGGCCGCCGCGTGGTGGTGGACGCCTCGCCGGAAGCCGGAGAGGTTCGTGCCGGACAGACGTTGACGGAGGCATTGTCCCGGTGTGCGGAGGCGGTGGTTTTAGCCGTAGATGACCAGTATTTGTCGTCATTCAACGATGACCTGACACTCTCGCTATTTCAGGTTGTGGATCGCGTGGAGCCGGACAGTTACGGCCGTTTCTACCTGGACCTGACCGGTATGGCGTCCATGTACGGTGGAGCGTCCGGCCTGGAGTCGGCGATCCTGTCCGCGGTTGATGCCAGCCTGCAACCCCGGCTGGGACTGGCGTCAGGCAAGTTGCCGGCATACTGCGCAGCGGCCAGCGCCGAGCCGGGGAAAGGATTTACCGCCCCGGTAAACGTCGCTCGATGGCTGGCAACCTGGCCGGTGTCGTGGCTTCCGCTGGCCCCGGACACCACGGCGCGATTGCGTGGTTTTGGCATCGCCACGATGGGCAACGTGGCCGCGATGCCGGCACACGTCCTGGCGGATTTCCTGGGTGTCGTTGGATACCGAACCTGGAAGCTGGCCCAGGGCATTGATGACGACCCGGTGGTTCCGGCGGCTCTGCCGGAGGTTCTTCACGAGCGCATGGAGTTCCCGTTTCCGGTGGATACGGTTTCCGGCTGGGAAGCTGGGGTTCGCCTGTTGTCCGAACGCATTTGGAAGGCTCCCGGCCTTCAGGGCAGAGGCATAACGGAAGTATCAATCGAAGGCGATCTCTCACCCAATGGCGTTTGGCAGTTTGACCGGCGGCTGCGCACCCCCGCCGGCTCATCCGACAGCCTGGCTTCAATGATCCTGGCCGGGTTGAATGCCCAGGACAACCGGGGTCAAGGTCGCTGGCCCGATGCAGCGTTGACGGACCTGTCGCTCACGGTGTCCGGTCTGGTCCATTTGGCCGGCCGGCAGATGGGCCTGTGGCTGTCCGAACGCCGGGGTGTGGCGGTCCCGACGATTGATGGGGTCGACCGTCCGGTGGCGCTGGCTCTCAGATCTCCCTTGCCGGAGCGGCGGTGGGCCCTGGGCTCTGAGCTGACGCCTCTGGGACGGGTTGCCGCCGTGGCCGTGGCCGAGGTCCAGAACGTGCCGCGAGCAGTGGAGTCGCATTCCGTCCAGAAAGTGGTTGACCTGTGGGAAGTGGACACCGAGTGGTGGATGCCGGATCCGGCCCGCCGGCGGTACTGGCGACTGGTGGTGGACGGAGGCAAGTTGCTCACGGTGTACCGCGACCTCGCCACCGGCGAGTGGTATCAGCAGGGTTACTGACTTGTCCACCGGCTTCATCGAGCTGCGCGCCCACTCCTGGTATTCCTTTGGCGCCGGGGCTTCGTCTCCGGCAGAGCTGGTGGAACGGGCCGGCTGTTACGGATATCCGGCCCTGGGGGTGACCGATACGAACAATTTGTGCGGCGCGCTGGATTTCGTGCAGGAGTGCCACTCCGCCGGCATGCAGGCGATACTGGGCGCCGACCTGACCGTACGCGAGGGTGACCGGAGTGGCCCGGTGACCTTTATCGCGGAGAATGGCGCGGGTTACTCCAATCTGTGTCGATTGATTTCGCTGGCGCACGTGACGGGTGGACGAACCACGCCGGTTCTGGACGTCCGCTTCCTGGAGCCCCACGCCGAGGGTCTCATCGTACTGCTGGGGGATCCCGATGGTCTGCTGGCGGAGGACGTTGCCGCCGGCCGCTGGAGCGTGGCCGAGGAACGGGCAAGGCGATACGCCGGCTGGTTCGGCGCCGGCTCGGTATTTCTGGAGCTGCAACAACATCTGGCCCATGGTGACACCGCCCGCAACGAGCGCATGTCGCAGTTGGCGGAACGGTGTGGCCTGGGTTGCGTTGCGACCAGCGCCCCCTGGTATCACGACGCCTCCCGCGCGCGGCTGCACGACTCGCTTACGGCCATGCGCTTGAACTCTTCTCTAAGCGAGATACGTAACAGTCTTAAGGTCAACAGTAACTATGATCTGCAAGCAAGAAATGTGATGGAACGACGCTTCCGCAAATATCCGGAGGCGCTTGCCAACACACTTGCCCTGGCGGAGCGGTGTTCCGATTTCGGCGCGCTGGATTTCGTCACCAGCAGATATCGTTTCCCAGAGGCGCCCACCCCGCCGGGCTACGACGCCCAATCATGGCTGGAGCGGCTCTGCGAGGAGTCGGCCGAGCGACGCTACGGCGGTGTCGACCGGCAGGTGAGAGAACGCCTGGATGAGGAATTCGGGCTCATCCAGAAGCATGGCCTGGCCGGGTTCTTTCTGGTCTATCACCGGGTGGTGGAACTGGCGCGAGAGGTCATGCTGGAGCTGGGATGGGGACACCAGGAAACGCCCCTGGAGTGGCTCCCTCCGGGACGGGGGCGTGGCTCCTCGGTGTCCATGCTGGTGGGGTATCTGATTGGCCTGTCTCACGTTGACCCGCTGGATTACGGCCTGGCGCTGGACCGTTTTCTGTCATCCGAGAGCACGTCGATGCCGGATATCGACCTGGACTTTCCCCGGGACATACGCGAGCGTCTCATACTGCGCATCATCGAGGAGTGGGGTTGGGACCATGCCGTGCTGACGGGGATGTTCCCCACGTACAAGGCGCGCGGAGTGGTGCGGGGCCTGGGCAAGGCCCTGGGATTGCCCCCTGACGAGGTCGGTGCGCTGGCCCGTCGGCTGGACTCCAACTCCGTGTCGGAGTTGCCCTATCTGCCGGGCTACGGGGAACTGGTGAAGCGATCGGGTTGGGACCGCCTCTTCGCTCTTGCCGACAGCCTCCAGGGTTTTCCCAAGGGCGTGGCGCAGCACCCGGGCGGAATGCTGCTGAGCTCCACCGCCCTCACGGACTTCATGCCAGTGCAGCCGGCCGCCATTGCGGGTCGCTACATCGGTCAGTGGGACAAGGAGACCGTGGATGACGCCGGCATGGTGAAGATCGACCTCCTGGCCCTGGGCGCCCTGTCCCAACTGCAGCAGGCGGTGCGCCTGGTCCGGAACCGCACCGGCATTGAGCCCGACCTGAGCCGGATCGACTACCGGGAGCAGGACGTTTTTGACGATCTCGGACGCGGCGACACCGTGGGTGTCTTCCAGGTGGAGTCGGCGGCGCAGATGCAGACCATCGTGCGGATGCACCCCCAGGACATCTACGAGCTGGCCCTGGAGATCGCGGCGGTGCGTCCCGGCGTGGGAGCGCACGACGGCGTGGCGGAGTTCCTGCGCCGGCGCAAGGGATTCGACTGGGAGTATGCTCATCCCCTGGAACAGGGAGCCCTGGAGCGGTCGTTGGGCGTGATCATGTTCCAGGACCAGGTGGTGCAGTTGGGCATGGACGTGGGCGGTTTCACCGCCGCCGACGCGGACCGCATGCGACGCGCTTTCGGACGCCGCAACGGCGCCGCCCTGGTGGCGGAGTATCGGCAGCGTTTCCTGGACGGCGCACGTGAGCGTGGCGTGCCCGAAAACGCGGCCGAGGCGATCTTCGGGAAGTTCAACCCCCACTACATGTTTCCGGAGGGCCACGCCCTGGCGTTCGCCTTTACCGCCTACCAGATGGCGTGGCTGCGCCGTCACTACCCGCTGGAGTTCTACGTCGCGCTCTTCAACGAGCAGCCCATGGGGTTCTGGGACCTGGACACGCTGAAGCAGGACGCCCGCCGGATCAACCTGCGGGTGGCCCATCCTGACATCAACCGTTCCGAGCTGCTCTGCACCGCCGAGGGCGAACGCACGCTCCGGCTGGGGCTGACCCTTGTGAAGGGCGTGGACCAGCGCCTGGGCGAGATTCTGCTGCGCGCGCGTGAGGCCGGCGAATTCAGGAGCCTGGCGGACGTGCTGGCGCGGTCCGGCCTGCCTCGCCAGGCCCTGGAGAATTTAGCCCGCGCCGGCGCTATGGACAGCCTGCCGGATGTCGCCGACCGGGGCAGCGCGCTGTGGCAGATCGGCGCCGGCTACGTGCCGGACGCGCGCCGCGGCCAGCTGGCGCTACCCATGGCGGTGGCCGAAGCGCCGGCGGCGGTGGCGTCGAAGAACCGGTCCATGCTGATGCTGGACGAATACGACATGCTGGGCCTCTGTCCGGACGGCCACATCATGGAACTGGCGCGCCACGAGCTGCGAGGCGTACATAGCAGCGACACCCTGGAGGGCTGCCACGAAGGCGATGTGGTTCGCGTGGCGGGCCGGGTCGTCAGACGGCAGCGTCCCCTGGCCCGGGCCGTGTTCCTCACCCTGGAGGACGAATTCGGGTTGATACCGGTGGCCGTTTGGGAGCACCGCTGGGAGACGCTCAAGCACGTGCTGCGGCGGCCGCTGGTCATCATTGAAGGCGAGGTTTCCCGCCGGGACAACACGCTCAACGTGGTGGCGGAACGGGCGTGGCCGCTGCGGGCCGATATGGAATTTCACGCCAGTTCCGGACACGACTGGAGGTAGCGCGCCCGCACTGCGCATGCATCAATCGGTCGTTGTGTCGCGCATCGCAGCCCTAACACCGGGCGTCGTCGTCATCGTCATCATCGTCCGGGTCGACTGCCACGTTCTCGGGTACCGGCACGGTCATCAGGAATTCGGCGTAATCACCGTGCACCGTGTCCACCTGCAGGTCGCCACCGGCGCGGCGAGCCACGTCGGCGGCTATGGTCAGGCCCAGGCCGGCACCCATCACGCCCTCCTGGGTGGTGAAGAACGGATTGAAGATCCGGTCCCGCACGTCGTCGGCGATGCCCGGCCCATTATCCCGCACGCGGATCTCGACCGCGCCGTTCACCAGGCGACTTGATACGGACAGCGCGGGCTCATAATCCTCTCCCAGCTCCATCTTTTTCAGGCTCATCGCATAGCACGCGTTGGTAACCAGATTGCCCACTGCTTCCTTGAGTTCATCGACGACGATTGGCCTCGAACCGATGTTGTCGTCCAGATCAAATGCCGGAGACAGGTCGTGGTCCTCGCAGGCCGACAGGACGGCGTCCCGCAACTCCGCATTCACATCCGCCAGTTCCGGCGGCCGGGTGTCCACACTCAACCCCTGCATCCGCTCAACGATAGCCAACGCCCGCCCACCGTTGGTGATCACCCGTCCCAGGCTGTCACTCATTTCATTGGTGATATCGTCCAGCAGTGCAACGTCCTCAGACTTCATACCGTCCCGGTAGGTTTCCAGCATCTCGGTGAGTTCGCTGTGGAGCTCGGTGGCTCCCTGGGTGAAGTTCGTCACGAAGTTCAGCGGGTTGCTGATCTCGTGGGCGACACCGGAGACCAGTTCGCCCAGCGCCGCCAGCTTCTCCTGCGCCACCAGCCGCGCCTGCATGGTCTGGAGCTCGTTGTTCGCCTCTCGCAGCTCCTGGTAGAGCTGTTCCACCAGGTTCAGGCGTTGCACCTCCAGGGCGTGTTGCCTGAAGACCTCCAGGGCTCGTGCCAGTTCACCGATTTCGTCGCGGCTAACCTCGGGCACCGGGGTCTCCAGGTCGCCCTGGGCCATGCTGCGCATCCGGTCCGACACGCGCGACAGGCGGCGCAGCACGCCGTTGCCCACCCAGATCCACGCCGTGAGCGTGGCGGCCGCCACGCTGATCGCGCAGATGGTTGCCAGCAGCACGCGCCCCTGGTCGAAACTGCCCACCGTTGCATCGAGGTTAACGTCGGCGTACTGGCCGGCGCTGTCCACCAGGAGGCCGACCGACTGGTCCAGCGTATCGCTGCTGTCGTTGAATTCGGCCACCAGGGCCGGCCTCTCTGACACGGCGGGGCCGGCTATCAAACGGTCAATTACGCCGGCCATTCCATACGCGGCGTCCTGGACGGCCAGCGCGAGGAACTCCATGTCTTCCAGCGCAACCAGTTTGCCCAGCGATTCTTCCAGCTCAATCAGGATTTCGCCCACTTCTGCCCGTGAGGCGGCGGTGGGGGCAGAGCCCGAACCGGCGATGACTTCCCGGCCGTATGATCGCAGCTTCTCGGCGGACAGCGCCGCGGCCCACGCCGCGTCCACCGCCGGGGCGGACTCGGAGCGAATACGGTAACTGAGGTCTCCGCTGCGCTCGAAATAGTAGATGCCGACCGCGCTGGACAGGAGCGTGAGCGCCACGGCGAAGACGAGCGCCAGGTAGAGTCGTGTGCCGACCTGACGCCATCGATTGATCAGAAATCTCATCGCGTTATCGCCCTTTTTCTATTGTTCTCGTTGTAAGCAACACACGCAATTATATGCCTTACACACTTCCCATCGCACAACAGTGTGCGTGCAACTTGTCGTAGGACTGTACGTGAAGGCCTGGCAACCGTCAGACCGCCGGCGCACCGGTAGCGGAGGCCGGAAAATGCATTGATACGCTCGAAGCGTTCCGTTTGACGGGGTCAGGGCGGGTGGTAGGATATTAAGGCAATGCAAACGCGAACCGCTGTTCCCCTACCATCGCACCCGCTTCCCGGCACTCTCGCGGACCTGATCCTGCCCGAATCCGCGGGCGCGCGCCGTATCGCCAGGGATGTGGCCCTGATTGTCGCCGGCAGCCTGCTCGTGGCGCTGTTCGCGCAGATCAAGATCCCCCTGGGGTTCACGCCCGTGCCCATCACCGGCCAGACCTTCGCGGTGTTGCTGGTGGGCGCGATGCTGGGGGGATGGCGCGGCGGCTTGGCGCTGGCGCTCTACGCCGTAGAGGGAGCCTTTCTGCCCTTCTTCGCCGGCGGAGCCTCCGGCTGGTTCTGGCTGCTCCCGTCCGGCGGATACATCGTGGGCTTCATACCGGCGGCGGCGCTGGTGGGCTGGCTGTGCCAACGCGGATGGAACCGGCGTCCCTGGATCCTGGCGGCCATGCTGCTGGGCAACGCCGCGCTCTACGTGCCGGGCCTGATCCAGCTGAACCTGTTCCTGCCGGGCAACGTGGCGGAGGCCTGGGGCTGCGCCGACGTGTGGCAGTGCGGCCTGCTGCCCTTCGTCGCCGGCGACCTGGCAAAGCTCATCGTCGCGAGCCTGGCGGTACCCGCGGGATGGGCGCTGCTGGACCGGTTCACCGCCAAACCTGACCACAGTTCGGAGTAACTCCAGTAACCCATGGACATCTATTGGCTGGGACACGCCTGTTTCAGGCTGCGCTCCACTAACGCGGGACTGTCGATCATCACCGACCCCTATGCCTCCGGCGTGGGCGGCTTGGGCGTGCAGATCGACCCGAGGCAGATGGTGGACGCGGCCGGGGTTACCGTGAGTCACGACGACCCAATGCACAACAGCGCGGGCGAGGTTGACGGCCAGCCGCGAGTGTTCGACACGCCCGGCGAATACGAGTTCCAGGGGATCACCATCCGGGCCGTGATGACGCCGCTGCCCGAGGACACCCCGCGCAGCAAGCGCAACGTGGCGTTCGCCATCGCGCTTGACGGGATCAACGTGTGCCACTTGGGGAACATCACCCAGCCGCTGACGGCGCAGCAGATCGACCTCATCGGCCCGGCCGAAGTGGTGCTGGCCCCGGCCGGCGGATCCGACCACAACCTGCTGTCCTACCGGGCCATCAACCAGACGGCGCAACAACTGGACGCGCGTTGGCTCATCCCCATGCACTACCGGGCCGAGCGAGAACCGTCGGCGGTTGAGCCGGCGGGGCCGGAGACGTTCCTGCGGGAACTGGGAGTGGCCGAGGGCAGCCTGCAGCCCCAGGGCCGGATGCAGGTCACACGCAACAACCTGCCGCCTTCCCTGCAGGTGGGGCTGATGGCTCCGCAGTTTCGGACACAGTAGGCCTCACGTGTACCCACTTTCGTAATTCGTCAGAATCAGGATTTGCCAGATTTGGGGATTATCAGGATTGGAGCCGTTGTGTGGCGGAGATCTGCAAATCCTGTCAAATCATAAAATCCTGATCCTGACTGTTCCCCGCCGCAAACTCGGTACGCATGACGTCACTCCAGCGAAAGCCGGAGTCCATTGATCGTGAAGAGCCTTCATGGTCGACGGGGCTTGTCATTTCGACCGCTGGATTCCCGCTTTCGCGGGAACGACCGGCTGGTCACCAGGAAACCTGCCCACACCGGACAGTTACGACTACCAAGCGCGCGTGATCGAGGTCAGGCGGACGGCGCGCCATCCACGGAATCGATGCGCCCGTCGGCCATCTGGAGGCGGCGGTCGGCCATGTCGGCCAGCAACAGGTCGTGGGTGGCGGTGACGACGGTGACGCCGCGACTGGCGCCGATGTCGCGCATGATGCCGCCGATGGTCTGGCCGGTGACGCTGTCGAGTTCGCCGGTGGGTTCATCGGCGAAGAGCACGGATGGATCGGCGACCAGGGCGCGGGCGATGGCGACGCGCTGCTGCTCGCCACCGGAAAGCTCGTAGGGGCGATGGCCGGAGCGGCCGGTGAGTCCCACCAGATCCAGGGCCTCGTTGGCGCGGCGGCGGCGGTCGCGCCAGGACACGCCGGCGATGTGCAGGGGCAGTTCCACGTTTTCGAAAGCCGAGAGCAGGGGTATCAGCCCGAAGGACTGGAACACGAAGCCGATGCGGTCGCGGCGGAGGCCGACCAGATCGCGCTCGGGCATCTGGGACAGTTCGCGTCCTTCGAACCAGACCTTGCCGGAGCTGGGGCGGTCGAGACCGGCCAGCAGGTTGAGCAGGGTGGTCTTGCCCGACCCTGATCGGCCCACGAGGGCGACGAATTCGCCGGGGGCGATATTGACCGTGACCTCGTTGACCGCGCGGACGGCGCTGTCACCCTCGCCGAACTCGCGGACCACCGATTCTGCGGCGAGGGCCGCCGTTATTTCTGCCATGGGGCTACGTCCGCCATGAGGTTACACCCGTCATTTGGTTGCCTGAACTCACCATCTGTACGGCGGAGCGCCTAGTTGTCGGCAATGGTCTCCCACCTTTCCCGACTGCGGTGGGGAGCCGTGGCCGGGCGCAGGGTGATGGAGCCGGTGTCCTCGTCCATGCCGGCGGTGGCCAGCCCCTCCATGGACAACTGCTCCACGTACTCCCGGGGCAGCTGGAGGCGGCCGGCGCGGTCGACGACCAGGTACTCCTCCTCCTGGCCCTCGTCGCCCCGGTAGGAGGACATGAGGTAGGACTCGGAGCCGATGCGTCCGTCGCGAATACGAACCACGCGGTCCACCCAGCGCGCGATGCCAGCGTAGTGGGTGACGATGATGATGGTTACGCCAAAGCGTCGGTTGATGCGCTGGAGCATCCGGAAGACGTCCTCGGCCATGTTGGTGTCCAGCTCGCCGGTGGGTTCGTCGGCCAGGAGCAGCGGCGGGTTATTGGCCAGGGCGACGGCGATGGCCACGCGCTGCTGCTCGCCGCCGGAAATCTCGGACGGGTAGCGGCGGCCCTTGTCCGACATCTGCAGGGCTTCCAGCAGTTCCTCGGCGCGTTCGCGGCGTTGACGCTTGCCAACGCTGGCGATGGCCTGGGGAAGCTCGATGTTGTCGCGCACGCTCAGGTAGGGCACGAGGTTGCGTCCGGTGGCCTGCCAGACGAACCCGACTTCGCGGCGGCGATAGGCCACCAGGTCATGGTCTGTGATGTCCAGCAGATCGCGCTCGCCCACGCGGATGCTTCCGGCCGAGGGGCGCTCCAGTCCGGCGAGGATGTTCAGCAAGGTGGTCTTGCCAGAGCCGCTGGCGCCGACGATGCCGATCAGTTCACCGGCCCGCACCTCGAGATCGACGCCGCGCAGGGCGACAACTTCCAGGTCGGCCGGCTTGTAGATCTTGAAAAGGTCGTTGGCCTCGACGTATGCCGGCGCGACCTCCTCGTCTTCGGCGTCCACCCACGGCTCGGGAATCGGGGCCGGAGCGACGGGCCGAGCGCCGTTATCGGATGCAGGACGGGTTGGGGGTGGCGGTTCGGCAACCGCAGTCTCTTCCGACTGGTCAGAAGGCACCGGGACAGCAGACCCGTTTTCGGAGACATCCGGCGCTGCGGCGACCGCCTCCGCATTTGCCGGCGGAGCGTCTTCGACGGCGACGGCTTCCTCAACGGCAACGGTTTCCTCGACGGCCACAGTTTCTTCAACGTGGTCCGGCGCGGGTTGCCGGTGATCCGGCTGGCCACGTCGCCCGGGCGGCATGAACTGCCGAGCGTACTCGTCTGCGGCGCTATTTTGCGGAGCTTCGGACATTCTGGATCATCTCAACAGGCATGTTTGCGGCAAATCCACGGCATTATAACGCGCAATGGTGGGGTGTGGCACGACAGAAACGGGACGGGGCGGGCCTAATGGCTCGCCCCGTCCCAAAGCCTGCCGGATTTCGGCGGAACTATTCGGGCTTGCGGGCCGATACCTTGACGCTGGCGACGTTCAGGGGAACGTCGTCCTCGTCCAGGCGGAGCGACTCGTCGATGGTCGCGATGTCGACGAAACCGGCGGCGGTCATGCGGTCCAGGTACGTCCCGCGGTACTCGGCGCCGCCGATGCAGGAGGCCCAGGATTCGGCGTCGGTCAGACGGGGTCCGTCCTCGGTCATCGCCAGCATGTCGGAGACGTGGAGACGTCCGCCCGGCGCGAGGACGCGGAAGGCTTCGCGGAACACGGCGTCCTTGTCGGGGGACAGGCAGATGACGCAGTTGCTGATCACCACGTTGACACTGGCGTCGGGCAGTGGGATGTCCTCGAGGTGGCCCTGGACGAACTCGACGTTGTTGACGCCCATGCGGTCGCGGTTGGCGTTGGCGAGAGCGAGCATCTCGGGGGTCATGTCCAGCCCGAAGACCCGGCCCGACTCGCCCACCTGCTCGGCGGCGATGAAGCAGTCGATGCCTCCGCCGGAGCCCAGGTCGAGCACGGTTTCGCCGGGGCGCAGGTCGGCCAGGGCGGTGGGGTTGCCGCAGCCGGCGGAGGCGGCCATCGCCTCCACGGGCAGACCCTGGAGCTGGGCTTCGTTGTAAAGGGCCATCGCATGCTCGGTGTCGGCGGGACTGCAGCAGGCGGCGGCGGTGGTGTCGCCGCAACCGCAGGCGGCAGCGTCGTGACCGCAATCGTCTCCGCCGCAGGTTCCGTGGCCGCAGTTTTCGGCTCCGCAGCCCTCGCCCTGGGGCGTGACGTCGGTCAATTGGATCACCCGCGAGGCGCGCTGACCATAGTGTTCCTGGACGGCCTGGCGGATTTCGTCGGTATTGTTCGGTACAGTCGTCATCGGCGCCTCCGGGGTGTTTGGAATAAGTGCATGGATGAGGTAATGCTACGCTGGCCGGGGGCGGGCGTCAAACGGGCGTGGGTGGTTCGGGTTATAATTGCCCGGAGATCAACCTCACAAGCAGCATGCCTACGCGAAGCCGTGTACCAATGACTACCATCAACGACATCAGCGATCTGGCCAGGATCCTCCAAGAACGACCGGAGTGGCTCAGCACCATTCGCGGACTGGTGCTCACGGAGGAGGTCCTGAGGTTGCCGGAAACGATGGCGGCACTGACCAAAGCGGTAGAAGAATTGGCCCGGCAGACCAACGAGCAATTCGGCGCCGTAAACGAACGTCTGGGGCACTTGGAAACTGACGTGGGCGGCCTGAAGTCCGATGTTGTCGACCTGAAATCCGACATGGGCGAGGTCAAGGCTGATGTCGCAGACCTGAAATCCGACATGGTTGAGGTCAAGGCTGATGTCGCAGACCTGAAATCCGACATGGTTGAGGTTAAGGCTGATGTCGGAGAGCTGAAAACGGAGCAGAGGCGAACCAACCGACGGTTGGACCGCGTCGAGAGCCAACTGGGGGCAGTACGGGGCGACGTATTCGAGATCACTGCTGCCCGCAAGATAGTCCCAAGCGTGATCCAGCAGATGGGTTTATATCATTGTGACACCATCGTCGGCCCAGGGATCAATTTGGCGCAAGATCGTATTAACGACATTCGCCAGGCTGAGCAGGCAGGTACAGTGGAACGCAGTTCCGACCAGGAAGTCGGGCTGGCGGACATGGTCCTGTATGGCCGACAGTCCAGCGACAACGAGCCGATTTGGGTAGTAATCGAAGCTTCAGCCAGGATCGATGAACATGACATCACCCGCGCCCGGCATCGCGCGGACATTCTCGCGGCAGTGTATCGCGAAAACTCCGCACCGGTGGTAGTGGGTGAATCTATAGATGACCGTGACCTGACCAGAGCGACCGAGACAGGTGTAACTGTGATTACCCTGCGCCCCAGGTACAGGCCTGCAGAAGGAGAAAACTGACCATGAGAATTACCGGCGGCACCACGCGCGTTCTGCAGACACCGGCGGACAACCCGCTGGTCGTGGGCATCGACCAACCGGGCACCCGCGAATTCGTCACCCTGGAACTGCACACCGACGAGGGGATCAACGGCATCGGCCTGACCTTCTTCGGCGGGCCGCTGGTGCACGCGCTGCGGCGGGCGGTGGACGACCTGGTGCAACTGGCGGTGGGCGAGGATCCGATGAACCCCGAGGCCGTCTGGGGCAAGCTGATGGACGCGTGCTCGTCGGCCGGGCCCGAGGGCATATTGTCGCTGGGCCTGGCGCCCATCGACATGGCGGTGTGGGACATCAAGGGCAAGGCGCTGGACCAGACGGTGTGCGGCCTGATGGGCGGCTACCGTGACCGCGCGCCCACCTACGCCAGCGGCGCGCTGATGCGACCCATGGGCCTGGAGTACCTGTCCGAGGCCGGCCCGCGCCTGGTGGAGCAGGGGTTCCGCCAGATGAAGACGCAGATGGGCGCGGAGCCCACGGCCGCCCGCGAGGTGGCCCGCATCCGCACCCTGCGGGACGCCATCGGGCCCGACATCGACCTGATGTGCGACATCAACCAGCTTTGGAACGTGAACCAGGCCATCCAGATCGGCAGCATGGTTGAGGAGTACCACCTCTTCTGGCTGGAGGACGTGGTCGCCCGGGACGACTACCAGGGACTGGCGCGCGTGGCCGACGCCTTGACGACGCCCATCGCCGCCGGCGAGTACGTGTACGGCATCCGGCCCTTCCGACACATGGTGGAGCAGCGCAGCATCGACATCGTGATGGTGGACCTGCTGCGGGCCGGCGGGATCACGCCCTTCCGCAAGATCGCCGGCATGGCGGAGGCCTTCAACCTGCCGGTGGTGTCCCACCTGATACCCGAGGTGCAGGTGCACACGATCTCGGCCATACCCAACGGGCTGACGGTGGAGTACATGCCCTGGACGCTGCGGCTGTTCGACGAGACGCCGGACATCGTGGACGGGGACCTGGTGGTGCCCGACCGGCCGGGGCTGGGACTGTCCTTCAGCCAGGACGCCATCGCCCAGTACCAGGTCGCCTGACCGTATAAATCTACCGGGATACACAGGATGAGCCGGATAGACCGGATAGCAACAAATCATCCTGTCTATCTCCTGTATCCTGTGCATCCCGGTAAAAAGATTAATTCCCCGCACAATGACCTATGGAGTTTGACCAATGGCTACCTACCAGTTGCGCATCTACACCATCAACCGCGGCATGATGGATTCGTGGCTCGGGCTGTTCAACGAGCACATCCGGCCGCTGCACGACCGCCTGGGGATCCCGGTGGTGTCCAGCTACGTGAACGCCGACCGCACGGAGTTCATCTGGGTGCGCCGGTTCGACAGCGCGGACCAGATTGCGGAGAAGGAAGCGGCCTACTTCGCGTCGCCGGAGCGATCAGTCCTGGGCGATCGTCCGACCAGCCACATCGCCAAGATGGAAGTGCGGGTGATGGACGGGGTCGAGGCAGCAGCGGTCGCCTGATTCTCACCCACACGGAGAGGGGCGGATGATCGTTCGCCCCTACGCGGGTTGGGACGGCGCCGGCTCGGCGTGGCGTTCGTGCCAGCCGGCGTTGATGTTGCCCCAGTAGTCTTCCCAGTTGCGGCGCGTGCCGGCCTCGGTGGCGCCGCCCCAGTAGCCGGGCGAAACCAGAGGCAGAGCCTGTTCGATGCGGATCAGGACCACAGCGCGCACGCTGTCGGCCAGGCCCGTCACGTTGGACGGACCGTTGCGCATCCGCTCCTTCACCGTGGCCTCAAGGTCGTCGCCGGAGTGCACGGCCACGGTGCCCTTGAACCGATAGCCCTTGCGGGCGAACTGGTCCACGACGTTGATCTCGATGGAAGGGTTGTGCTGCAGGTTACGCATGGTGCCCGGTGAAGCCAGGTCCGTGAACAGGATGTGATCGTCGTCCCAGATCATGGTGGTGGCCTTGGGCGACAGGTTGGGTGTGCCATCCGGGCAGACGGTGGCGACGAAAATGAGCCGCTGTTCGGTCAGGGCCCGCTTCATGTCATCGGTGAGAATTCCCATGCGTGGTGTGCCTCCGGTCGCTACAGTTCCTTGACCATTTCGCGATGAGGGATGCCGGCCTCCTCGAAGATGTCGCCCACTTCCCGGTAGCCGTGGCCGGCGTAGAAGGACTTGACGTACTCCTGCGCGTGGAGGGTGATCTGCCGGAAGCCACGGGCGCGGCCCTGGTCTTCCAGGAAGTTCAGCACCTGGCCACCGATGCCATCGCGTCGCCGGTCCCGCTCCACGGCCATGCGGCCAATGTGCGGGCCCTTGCCGTCGACGTCGGGCAGGAGCCGGCCGGTGCCGATGATGACCCCGTTATGCACGGCCACGGCGTGGACGGTGCCAGGGTCGGTGTCGGCCTCGTCCACCTCGATGTCGGCGGGGACGCCCTGTTCACCCACGAAGACGCGAATGCGCAGGCTGAAAGCGCCCTCGAGCTCGGCGGGGGTTTCGATCGGTTTGACGGTGATGTCTGCGTTGGAGGCCATTGTCTGCACGTGGCGGCTGAGGGTTCAGGTATCAAAGATGTCTCGTACCGCGCAACTGAAGCCGGCCAGGATTTCCCCGCAATCCAGCGTATCGTCCTCGTTGAGTGTTCGCGCCGGACCTTCAGCAGGGAGGGCGAGGATGGTGCGGGTGTTCGGATAGACGATCAAAACCAGGCGAACGCCGTGGCGCAGCCACATTTGCGCTTTGTCATATGTTGCCACCGTACGATCGCCGGGCGAGGCCACTTCCACCACCAGGTCGGGCACCACCTCGGCATATCCGCTGACCCGCTGCTCCAGCGGGAGGCGTTCGGCGGAAATGAACGCAATATCGGGCTCACGGACTGTATCGGGATCCCGTTCCAGCCGTATTCCGGCATCGGAACCCACCACGCGACCCAAACGGCGCGGTCGGACGAACGTCCGAAGTTCGGCGGCAAAGTTGATTACGATTTCGCCGTGTTCAATACCGGCAGCCACTGTTTTGTACAGGACCCCCCTGATCAACTCGCCGCGCACGCCATCGGCATACAGATCCAGGAGATCGTCGGCGGTAAGCAGTTTTTCCGTGGTGGTGGTCATGGTGTGTTCCGCAGGAAAACGGGCGGTGCGACGGCCGAGGGCTTCATGCAACCGGCGCGAAGTCGAGTCTAACACCCTGCGTTTGACAGCGGCAAACCGGGAAAAACGCTACCGCCGCCGGCGATCCTGCCGGCGGCGGTAGAAGAAGTCCAGGATGCCTCGATTGGCGCGGTGTGGTTACCGTACCAGGTTGGGCGTGACTTCAGGGGGAATTCCGCCGGCTTCCATCTCGCGGCCGCGGGATTCCACCTGAGGGATGACCGAGGAGAGGAGGTCCTCGTCCAGGTCAGCAGCGACGCCGGGGTAGCCGGCGCGTTCCAGCATGGCCTTGAGCTTGCCGGTCTTGAACTGGTCGAGGCACCAGCCCAGCGGGTCCGGAACCAGCGTCTTGTCCCAGAAGATCCGGTGGTTCTTGTTGCGCGGGCCGTAGTGGTAGTGCGGCTCGTCGCGGAAGCAGTCGAAGGCCAGCAGCTCGGTTTCCTCGGTGAACACGCGGCCGGTGTTGCCGGCGAGGTCGCTGAGGACGTGGATGGCCAGCCCGCCGTCGCCGGAGGCCTGGCGGCGCATCTCGAGGCCGAAGCGGATGTTGCCGGCTTCGATGATGTCGGTGCCGCGGTTGTGCTTGACGGTGTTGCGCTCGGCGGCGAACTTGGCCCGCGCCGTGCTGTCCACCTCGGCCAACGCGGCATTGACGGCGTTCATATCCACGGCGCCGGCGGCGTCGGCGTAGCCAGCTGTAGTGAGCATGGCGGCCAGGTTGTTGCGAATGGTCTTCACGGACCAGCCGATGGGGTTGCCGTCGACGGTGTGGTCCATGCGGTACTGGACGTTGTCACCGTCGGGCGCGTAGACGTAGCTCTTCTCAATGTCGAAGCAGTTGAAGCGCAGAGCGGTCTCGCCACCGACCTCAACCAGGATAGCCACACCCTGGTCGGAGTGGTCCTGGATATTGCCGTCCCACAACTCGTGCTGGACGATGAAGGTAACGTTGCCGGCCTCAAATCGAGCCCTTCCCGTCTGAGTGGTCATGTTCGATTTCCTCCCTTTTCTTGAACGAAAGTAAGGGAAATATAACCGGGCGGTTTCGCGGGTGTCAAACCGGGTCGACGCGGGATCACATTCCAAGGGCGTCGCGGATGGCGCGGAGCTGGTTGAGGTGCTCGCCCCAATGCCGTTCCAGGCCGTCAATGAACGACTGTGCCGTGCGGGGTTCGTGGATTTCGCGGTGCGGCAGGTGGGCCATGGCGGTTCGTTCCTCGAAGTCGCCATCCCCGGCGTTGGCGATGGCATCCTCGGCGGTTTGCAGAATGGCCAGGGGTCCCGCCAGGGCATCGTCGATTTCGGCGGCAAGGCGATCCGGCGTCATGTTGCTGATGTCGGGCAGGATGGTAACCTCTTCAAGATTGCCGTTCAATACGCCGGCGATAACGCTGCCGATGCCGCCTTCGGGCGTGTCCACCAGGTGGTAGAGGACCTCGCGGGCGCACCATGGATCAGCGTCGGATCCGGAGGCGTCCTTCCAGTCCAGGCAGTAGTCCATGCCGTCCAGGAGCGTGGTCAGCTCTTCGCGGACGCGGCGGACGGTGGCGAGGTTAGTTGCGCGGTCGGCCATATTCGTACTCTCCGGTTGCGTTTTGAGGGGCATCGTCGGCGTCGAGGGTGGGCGCCGGCGGCTTGAGCAGACCGGCGACCAGCCAAATTCCGCTCACGACGAGCCAGGCGAGGAAGACGATACCCGACACGCGGTGCATGGCGGTGGCGGCATCGACCCAGATGAAGAGCATGGCGACGCCGATGACGAGAGCGGCAACGGCTGCGCCCTTGAGCACGCCGCCCACCCGCCACTGCACCGGGGCCAGGGCGATGAGGCCCAGGCCGGCCAGGGAGAAGCCGAGCTTGCCGGTGATCCAACGGGCGGTGTCCAGGCGGCTGGCCAACTCGAACAAGCGGGCGTCATCAAAAGCAATTGCGGACGGGCCGACGTTGGTCAGGATTAGCGCGCACACACCAGATACGACCGTTATCACGCCCGACAACGACAGGGCGGTCATCGCCAGTTTCGCCGGCGCCGAATACCAGGGCGTCGTCACGGATCTCAATAGTCCCGCCGCCACCATCAGAAAGATGCCCGAGACGATGCGGGCCACGGCGCTGTAGGTGTAGGCCAGCGTATTCTCGTCGATTGCCTCGAGGGTCAGGCGCAGGGTCGGCTGGTCGGCATCTGCGATAATCCGGGCTGGCACCATAATCGCGGTGGCCAGGGCGGTGAGCAGGAGGAACGCGCCGGCCAGACGAGGGCTGGCAGCGATAAAGGCGGCGATAGTCATGTCAATCGGTCACGGGTCAGGCGGTCAGGGGGAGGAGACGGTTGATGAGTGTGTGAGTTTTCGCTACCGCGCTATTCAACAACTCAGGAGGCATATCGTTGTGGTAGAAATGGGCGTGCAATCTCTGGGCTTCGCTGAAGTCGCGCCGGATGGACCCATCGCCCAATTCACTCACCAGGTTACGTACCGTTGCCCGGCGATGTTGATGGTCCTGTATGGGCTCTTGGCGATTCATGGCGATGACTATGACAATCTGAGTGACCGCGCCCCACAGCATTTCGGCGCCGACCATGGAGTTACCGGCACCAAAAAAATGATTGGCGAGAGCGATGAATTCTCGCGCGGCCCTGATGCGCTCCTCGGCGGTCATTCGATCCGGCGCGCCGGGCGTCCCAGTATCCTTTCGACAAAGCCCGGAGCAAGATCCCAGTCTTCGATCACTTCGTAGTCTTCAAATATCTTCCACTGGGCGTTGGCACGGTGACACTCCGCGTAGTTCAGCTCTGATTCAGCGGAGGATTCATCGGACTGTTCACGGGCGATCTTGCGCCCGGCCGCGTAAATTTCCTCAAAGGTTGCGTGGGGCCAACCCCTTTTTTCGGCAACGAACTTGATGGCCAACGCGGTAGCGTCCCACATTTTCTGGCTGGCCAAGCAGTAATCCTGCTGACCCAATGCCAGATCAGCCTCCCAAACTACGCTCTGAACTTTTCGCGCTTGCTCCGGCGATAGCATGGCTCTCTCCGAATCGAATCCACACTCAACCATTATAGCGGCTGTACGAAGCGTTTAGCCGCTGGCAGCGGCCGGCTCGGGGTCGCGGCCTCGGCCCGGGATGGCCAGGGATGCGAGGAAGCCCACGGCGTAGATGCCGCCGGCGATGAAGAAGCCGTACTGCCAGCCGAGCCACTCGATGGGGCCGAATATGAACACGGCGGCGACGGCCCCGAAAAGGACGTTGTTGCCCCACATCAGGCCGAGGAAGCTGGACTCCAGGCGGTAGCGGGCGGCGACGTCGGCTGCGGCTGCCGAGGTGAGGTTGATCACCGTGAAGTGCTGCAAGCCGTAGAGCGCGACACAGAGCGTTATCCAGACCGAATACTGTTGCCCGCCCAGGGGAATGGCGATGGTCAAAACCGTGGCAAAGGCCATTAGGAACACGATGAGCGGCTTGCGTCCTATACGGTCGGACAGGGCGCCCAGCAGCGGGGCGGTGAACATCGCCGGGCCGACCATCAGCGCCAGGTGCGCGGAGGCCTGGAAGGTGTTGATGCCCAGCGCCTGGGTGAGGTACAGCGGCACCAGGAACAGCATGGACCCGTCGGCCATGCCGCGCACCGCGGCCACCGCGAAGATGGCCCAAAGGCCCGTTCCCCGGAAGGCCACGTAGGTGCCCTGCCACATGGTCCGCAGCCGCTGTCGCAGGTCGACGTTCACCGGCGGCGCGTTGCCGGCGTGGCGCAGCAGTCCGTAGATGACGAAGGTGGCGACGAACATGATGGGCGCGCCGAAGGCCAGGATCCAGCGCCAGCTGACCGGCTCCAGGCCCAGTTCCCAGCCCATCGCCAGCCCGTCGGCGGCCTCCCAGCGCAGGGCACCCAGCAGCAGGATGCCGGCGATCATCGGGCCCACCACGTCGCCGACGCTGCCGGTGGAGCGGTGCATGGACAGGAACAGCCCTCGGCGATTGGGGAACCGCTGGGCCAACAGACCCAGCGCGGGCGGGTGCCACAGTGCCGCGCCGGCCGATGCCAGGGCAAGCGCCATCAGGATCACGCCATACGACGGCGAGATCGCAATCAGCAGCAGGCCCACGGCGGTGAGCAGGGCGCTGATGGACAGCACCCACGCGATCCGGTGGTGGAGCAGGTCGGACAGGAACCCGCCGGTGACGCTGGTGATTCCGGCTGCGGCCGAGCGCACCGCCACGATGGCCCCCACCTGCAGCGCGCCGAGGCCCAGATCCACGGCCATCACCGTGGTCAGCAGCGGGATGCTGTTGGAGATGAGGTGTTCGAAGCCGTGGGCGCCGATCAGCGTGGACGCCAGTACACGGTTGCCGGTGCGACGGTCACCCGTCGCCGGCGCATCGGGAAGCGTCCCCTGCGCTGCTGCCAATCCGAATTTACCCTGCGGCTAGGCCGGCGACGGGACGGCCTCGGGTTCGCGTGGCTTGCCGGGGATCAGCAGCGAGACGAGGAAGCCGGCGAAGTAGATGGCGGCGGCGATGAAGAAGCCGTACTGCCAGTCGAACCATTCCACCGGGCCGAAGATCATGAAGGCAGCGATGGCCCCGAACAGGGTGTTGTTGCCCCACATCAGGCCCAGGAAGCTGGACTCCAGCCGACGTCCGGCGGCGATGTCGGCGGCGGCGGCCTGGGTCAGGTTGTTGACCGAGAAGTTCATCATCCCGTAGATGGCGACGAAGACGGTGATCCACGGGCTGTAGCCCTCGCCGCTGACCATGATGATGGCGATGGTGAGCATCGTGGTGACGCCCATGATGAAGATGATCAGGGGGCGGCGGCCGATGCGGTCGGACAATGAGCCGATGATCGGGCCGAAGAGGATGCCGGGGAGCACCATCAGCATGACGTGGACGGCGGCCTGGAATTCGCCGACTCCCAGGTGGATCAGATACAGGGGGACCAGGAACACGAGGGAGCGGTCGGCCATGCCGCGCACGGCGGAGACGGTGAAGATGGACCACATGCCGGTGCCGCGGAAGGCGTCCTTCATACCGGCCCAGTTGGTGCGGACGCGGGCGCCGATGTCAACGTTTACCGGCCGCTCGCTGCCGGCGTTGCGCAACAGGATGAAGATGACCACCGTCGCGATGAACATCACCGGCGTGCTGAACCCGAGGATGTAGCGCCAGTCCACGGTGCCCCAGGGCAAGGGCCACGACACTGCGACCTCGGCATCGCCAACGCCGCCGCTCCAGGTCAGGGCGCCGGCAATGAGCGCGCCGGCGGCCAGGGGGCCGATGACGTCGCCGACGCTGCCGGTGGAACGGTGCATGGATATGAACAGGCCGCGCCGCTCGGGGAAGCGCCGGGCGAGCAGGCCCAGGGCCGGCGGATGCCACAACGCGCTGCCCATGGATCCCAGCGCCAGGGCGCAGAGGATCAGGGCGTAGGATGGGGCGATGGACATGAGCAGGTAGCCAGTGCCGATCATCAGCGTGCTGATCGCCAGCACCCAGGCCACCCTATGGTGGAACAGATCGACGAGGAACCCGCCAGCGGTGCTGGTAATGCCGCCGAAGATGGAGCGGATGGCAACCACCGCGCCGACGCTGAGCGCGCCCAGCTCGAACTCGGTGATGATGGCCAGGATGATGATGGGGATGCTGTGGGCGTACAGGTGCTCGAAGGCGTGAGCGCCCACCAGCGTTGTCGCCATCACCGAGCCCCGGGTGCGGGGCGGCGCATCCTGCGTCGTGGATTGAGAGGGGCTGACGCCGGCTGCCTGTGCCATGTATTGCGCTCCTCAGAAGGTGGCCAGGGGCGGGATGGGCCGCATTATACACTCCAACCCAGATGACGCCACAGCAGTGCTAGCCTCGGGCTTGTTTTGCAAGCAACGTGCAAGCAAAATCCAGCGGCGCTCCAGTAGAGACGGAGTGGTTTGCGTGGCGAAATAGCCTGTTTTTGCAAGCAGATTTAGGCGCGGTTGATCGGAGAATCTAAGCGATTAATGCAATTGGAAGGCGTGTTCTCCGGAGATTTTGCAAATGGCGTGCAAATAGAAATCGAGCGGTCCATCCCGTAGGAAAAAGACGACCCCATTGGAAAAACGCGGGATTTTCGGGGATTTTGCAAATGGCGTGCAAATAGAAATCGAGCGGTCCATCCCGTAGGAAAAAGACGACCCCATTGGAAAAACGCGGGATTTTCGGGGATTTTGCAAATGGCGTGCAAATAGAAATCGAGCGGTCCATCCCGTAGGAAAAAGACGACCCCATTGGAAAAACGCGGGATTTTCGGGGATTTTGCAAATGGCGTGCAAATAAAGTCATGCTGCCCAAAACGGTAGGTACGTGCGGAACCTATTGCCAACGTCGGGGTCTCGGACGACAATCAGTCCATCTTCTACAGCTTCCCTAAGCAGTCGGGATGCCCGGTCAACATGGTCGCTCGCAATGCCAAACCGTTCCCTCAGCGACGTGTTGTTCATCGGCTGGCTCAGCTTATAGTGCAGGCAGGCGTGCAGGTAGCAGGCGCGTACCCTCTCCGTACGGTCCATATCGGATAAATCTTTATGCGCGAACAGCACGGCCCGTGTGAACCCCTCGTCCGAATTCAAACAGCGGCGCGGGCAACAACTCAGATTCCACCGCTAAGACGGCTTTCTCAATGCCGCTGCCGCGCTCCTCGCATACGCCAATGCGACGCATCATGGACGCCAGCGTTTCGTTGCGCGATCTGGGCGGGCTACCGAGGAACCGCTGTGTGTTCACCAGCGGTGCCCCAGGGTTCGTAATCTCAACGCGGGCGTCGAAGATCTCAACCATAGGGCCGGCTCCGGTCACCGAAAAATCCTGATGAATCAGCGCGTTGGCCACCAGTTCCCGCACCGCTAACTCGGGGACCATCGGCGATGTCCGGCGCAACCCTTGCCCGATGGTTTCATTGGATATTCTGTCGTTAATGTATTTGATCAAATTGGTGAAGCCTGCCGCGTAACCCCAAGAACCCTGACGTTCGCCCACGGATTCGGCTCGGCTCGCTCCCTGGTACTGAATGACTCTGATGGATTTACGCTCGAGTCGTCGAAAATCGCCAAGCCGATTGGAGAACAAGATGGCACCCAAGTTGGTGATGTTCCAACCCCCTGCGGCACAGGGCGCAATCAGCCGGTCTTGCTCGAGTTCGTATAGGATGGAGTCAAGACTCTCCGGCGCTGGTTTTTGGAGCAAGCTGAAGTAGGCTCCATAATTCAGTTTGAGAATGACGTCGTCACCACTCAATCGCTCTGCGGCTACTCCATCTTCAAAGCTTGCTCTTTCGGAGAGGTTCCACAGAGCACGTTCCTTTTCGGGATGGTTACGAAGCTCCGTCTTCACATCGCCAATACGAACATATTCTTTTCCCCAGATAGCAACAGGCTGTTGCTTTGTTGGTTCGATCTCCAGTACCACTACACGTTTCCCGTCGATCACGACTTCGTGGAAGCGAAAGTCCATGGGTGGGGTCAGCCCCCTCCTCAACCAGTTTTCCAGAGGCTCTCCGCCTTGCTTCGTCATAGAAGGCTTGAACTGCGTGCCGATAACAGCATGGACATCGTCCGTAACGCCCCAGAGCATATATGCGGCAGTTTCCCCATTAAGGGCAGCTCCGTTAGCCAATGCCGAAATATATTCACCTATCTCGTTCGGCGCGGTTGCCTGGTTGACTTTGAACTCCACCCACTCAGGTTCCCGTGGTAAGTTGCAAAGATTGTGAACCAGTTCTGCCAAGTAAGCAGCATCACGTATCGGAATCATATCGGCACGCCCTTGATGGCTTCTGGAATGCATCGCATATTGTACCTGATAGCTGCTGTGCTATCTCTGGTCACCATGTCGAAAAAGCGTATGTGTGGCCAGTCAGTATTCGTAGGACATCTGCTGGAGCACGTCGCGGTCAGACGTAACGGTCAAGCCCAGCATTAGCAGCAGGCGGGCTTTTTGGGGCAGAAGATTGTCAGAAACTTTGGAGCCCTGCTCTTCTTGCGCAGGATCAACGCCCCGCGACCGTGGATTGGTCGCGGGGCGTTTCTTTGGTCGGGACCGCTTCACAGTCACACGATCATTGGAGCAACGCGGTGTGAGCGCATAGGGGCAAGCCCGCGAGGTTACCGGACCACGCTGTACTGCCCATTGGGGTCGATTTGGGTCAGGAACACGGCGTCGGATCCTTGGTTGTCGGTAGCGCCGAACATCAGCTCGAAGCCGTCCAGGTCGATTGTCCCGGCGGTCTGGACCTCGTTGAGGAAGCACGTCCGGGTGACGTTCTGTCCGCAGGCATCCACGGCGTAAATCGCCAGGCGTCCGGCGAGGTAGCCCTCGAGAGAGACGAACCCGGGTTGAGCCTGGGGATCGACCGACTCCAATGCGGCCTGGTATTTGACAATGAGCGGGTCGTCAGTATTGCCCGGCAGCGGTACCACCTGCGTGAAGAACACGTTGCCGCGGGATTCGCCAAGCGTGGTGAGCCCTGCGGCCAGGGCATCGCTGTCCACGAAGGACACGTTCATGAAGATCGGATCGTCACCCAGCTTCTCGCGGAGCATCTGGATTGCCTGGGCCGCCGGCGCGGAGGCGCCGATTATGATCACTGCCTGAGGCGCCGGGTCCGCTTCCGAGATACGGAAGACCGCTGACTGCACGGCTTCGGTGTTCCGCCGGTAATACCAGGACTCCACCAGCTGCATGTTCCGGGCAGCCACCTGCTGCTTTACGCCAGTGAGACCGTCCAGGCCGTACGAATCGTTTTGGTAAAGCACGGCGATGCGGGTGATGCCCTGGCCCTGAAGGTACTCCAACATCCGGTCGGTTTCCTGGTGATAAGAGGCACGCAGGTTGAGGACGTTGGTCAGCGTATCCTCGCGCAACAGCTGAGCGCCGGTGAAGGGGGCGACGAAGGGCACGCCTTCCCGTTGGGCCAGCGGGGACACCGCGCGGGATGTGGGAGTGCCAACCGCGCCGATCAGGGCAAATACCTGTTCGTCGTTAATCAGTTCCTGGGTATTGGCAAAGGCACGATCGGGTTCGTAGCCATCGTCGCGGTACACCAGGTTCAGTGTCCGGCCGTTGACGGACCCGCCTCCTGGAACGCGGCCTGGATTCCCAGGCGCATTCCAGTGCCCAATTCCATTGAACCGCCGGAGAAATCGGCGGATTGCCCGAATTTGATGGCGCTCGCGGTGACGCCAGGGTTCTCGACGACCACCTCTGGCGTCGTTTCCGGTATTGGGTGTTGCCGATCCAGGACATCGGCAGCCAGACGGCCAATTTCATCCCGCAACCGGGCGAGGTTTTCGTCGTTATTCTCGACCCGAGCCCTTTCGTTCGCGACCAGTGTGAGCCGCCCTTCCAGACGATCGAAGTAATTGTTTGATCCGGTGCCGGCGTTGTACGCCGCATTGGCGTAACCGAGGACGTCGCGCCGCAACGCAGCGTCACCTTCCTCCTGGAGGTATGCAATGTCCCGCTCCATGCGGCCGGCAATGGAGGCATATCCCTCCCGGATTCGGGCTACAAACGTGGGATCCTGCATGAGGCTGGCTACCTGCAGGAAAGTACTCCCCAACGTCACCGTCGCTGTCAGGCTATCCAGGTGCCAGTAATACAGGATGTCGTCCGTGGAGACACTGTCGACGCTGGTAACCAGATTGTAGAACCCTTCGTCCAGGGTGGCCTCGGTGTTGGGGAACAAATGGGTCTGATTGGTTCGAGTCAGCGCGTTCCTTTCTCGTACCTCCATAGCCACTGCTCGCAACAATGCGGGCCTTCCGGCCTGGATGGCTTTCGCATTGGACACCAGGCGGTTGACGAGGGTTCTGATCTCGCCGACGCTGCTGCTTTGGCTGTTTGCGGCCAGGATCGCCAGCTGTGCGTTCATCGCGGTTTCGCGCCCGGCCACCATGCCCGCATATTGGCGAATTTCTTGCTCGGAGGTGGGCAGGTCAGCTGCGACCAATGCGCCGGAGTGCCTCATGATCTCCAGCGAGGCGGCGATAATCGCGAGGGCATTGCCCTGGCCGGTCCCGCCGCCGCCGGTTCCGCCGGTGCCGCCACCGGTGCCCGGGGTCTGGGAGGGCGTGCGGGGCGGCGTGTCGCTTTCTTCCTGCTCTTCCCGCAACTGGACCCGCTCGGGTTGAGCCGCGTCCTCGGTTTCGCCGGCGCGGCGCACTATCAGGTAGCAGGTCTCGGCGGGGGATCCGCTGCGGTAGCCAGCGTCATAGCGGTCGTCGGCCGGGTAGGCGCGGACGGACGTCGTGCCGTTGCTGTCGGTGCTGCGGATGATGTACCACTCATCGCCGTCTTCATCCGTGTAAAAACCCTCGAAGTCGATTTGTCCGTTGCCTGATTCGCCTGAGGAAGACGCGTCAGGCCAATCCGAGGGGCATCCGTATCCGCTGGCCTGCGCCGTGTTCAGCGCGAACATGCCGGCCGCGGCCAAAGCGCAGACAAACACGATGACCAGTGGAATGATGATATTGGGTCGCATGTGACCTCCACCTACGTTCAATTACTTCTTACAGGTCGAGAGACCCTGGCGAGTTCAGCCAGCAGGCTTCCGGGCGGCAACCAGGTTCGCATATACGCAACCGTTTAATTTCAAGCAATCCGATACCGGTATCGCCATAACTGGGACAGCGAGTGCCCACCAAGCCTTGGTCTCTCTTCCCTTGCCCACCCTGCGACCTTGCGGGTTCCGGGCGCCGCGGGACGCATGCCGTCCCAACAAAATGCCAGCAGCTTATAATCGTGCGCCGACATGGGCATAAAAGCCCTCGAAGTCGATGTGTCCGCCGCCCGATCCTCCAGACGATTGTTCGGGCAAGTCTGATGGGCATCCGGGCCTCTGGCAGACAGTGTAGGTTTGGTTGGTAAGTGTATCACCGTCATCACGAGCGATAAAATCACAACCACTGCACAAAATGTGCGTGTTACATTCGGCCACAACCTCATCTGAGGAAGGGATACTATCCTGGACATGTTGGGCGCGGGTATATTGACGAGCACGAATTCAGGCAACGGTGCCCGGCTCAGAATTGGTAAAACATGTCCTGGAGCGCGCCGCGGTCCTGGGTCACGGTCAAACCCAGCATGAGCAGCAGGCGGGCCTTCTGGGGCATGAGGTTGTCGGAGACGATGAAGCCCTGCTCATCCTTGCGGGGGGTCATCACCACGCGGCCGGCGATGGAACGGCTGGCGAGGACGACGGGCATGCCGCCGGCCACGGCGGCCTCGGCAGCCGAGATGACCGCCGGCGGGAAGGTTCCCGCGCCGAATCCCGCCAACACCAGGCCCGCCGATCCGTGAGCCCGCACCGCGTCGATGAGCATGCCGTCGGCGCCGGCGTAGGCGTGTACGATGTCCACCCGTGGCAGGTCGCTCATGCCGTCAACGCGGAAGGGAGTTTCGGTGGTGTGCTTGCGGACGGGTTGGCGGTAGAAGACGACCTGGTGGTCGGAGTCGGCGTAGCCCAGGAAGCCCAATTCGTTGGCCCTGAAGGTCTCGACGCGCAGGGTGTTGGCCTTGTAGACCTCGCGGGCGCAGTGGATCTCGTTGTTGAGGACGGTGAGCACGCCCATGCCGGCGGCCTCGGGCGTGGCGGCGATGCGCACGGCGTCAAACAGGTTGAGGTCGGCGTCGGTACTGATGGCCGTGGGCGGGCGCATGGCGCCGGTGATGACCACGGGGCGCGCGGTCTTGACGGTGAGGTGGAGGAAGTAGGCGGTCTCCTCCAGGGTGGCGGTGCCGTGGGTGATGACGATGCCGGCGGTGTCAGGCTCATCGCGGTCGATGGCGTGGATGCGCTCGGCCAGGGCGATCCAGTTCGCGGGGCCGATGGCGGTGCTGCCAACGCTGACCATGTCCTCGGCGATGATGTTGAAGTTGTCGCCGATCTCGGGGACGCGGGCCAGATTCTGGTCGATGGTGAGGTGGTCACCGATCTCGGGATACAGGGTGTAGTCCATGCGGTCGGGGCCGACGCCGGCGATGCTGCCGCCGGTGGCGATGATGTGGACGGTGGGATTGGGCATGAATGGCTCCTTATCGGGCGGCGCTGGCGCGCCTCACCGGGTTGGTCGTGGTTCGCGCGGATTATAGAGGAGATTTCGCTACCCCGATTCTGGGGTGGCCGGAGCGTAGATCGATCAACGGACTGACGATTTTCGTATTCCGCTTTGCCCTCGAATTCCGCTTTTCCGGGCAGATCGGGTCGGTGAACAGAGTGTGTCAAGCCGCGTCAGTTGGGCGCACTGGAGTCATCGGTTCCACTGATGTCATGCTGGACGACTGACAGCGATATGGCGAGGCTGTCCGTGATGTCCGGTCTGGTGGCCTCGGCGGCGCCGCGCTCGGCTGCCTCCTCCAGTGAGGATAGTTTTTCACCGGAGGGCGGAGTCGCCATCTGGACGGTCACGACGATTTCAATGGCGTCGCTGTCGTAATAGGTCACGCCGTCCTGTACACCGTCCTCCGCCATCACCGCGAAATGCGCTCCGACTACCGCTTCATCCGCCTCCCGCCTGGTGAACCCCGGGTCTTTGCCTACTTGCAGGCTGACCTCAACGTGAGGGTTTTCGGACTTGAATTTGTCGATGGCGGTCCGGGCGTTGCCGGAGATGGAACCCGAAAACTTGATCCAGGCCGACGACGACCCGCTGGTGCTGCCGGCATGAACGACGCTGTCGGGGTCGTCGTCCTCGATGGCCGTTACCATCTCTGAGAAGTCGCCGCGCCAGGCATGGAGCGCGATGGACTCATCGAGAGTGATGCCATCCTGGTTCGCGATGAATTGCAGGTCGTTCAATTCGGCGGGGCCGCTGATGCTGGGGTGTTGGCGGATCAGCGCAGCCGCGTCGTGGGGGGTCAGCGTCGCCATGGTGTGGTGGCTTGCCACCGTCTCGCCGTCATCATTGGGGGCGGCCGCCATCGCCACGATTACGACCACGACCGCGACCACGCCCAGAATGCCGCCGCCGTAGGCGAGCCACATGTACCAGCGGGTCCAACGATTTCTTGGCGAATCGCGTCGCTCACTCTCGGTCATCATCAGGGAGCATCCTACGGGTTCGGGATCAGGCGTTGCCCGAAAAACCGGCAATACCCGGACATTTCAGGCGTTTGGGCCGATTATGGATTCCGCCAGTACATTGGTCGATGTCCGCCGCGTCAGCCGCGTAATCGGAGTAGTGAAATTTACTCGGATTATAGCAACGCCGGGGGTTGCGGCTGAGGGTAGGGTATAATCGGCGGGACTTATCCGTTCCACGATCATCAGGAGACATTCGATGCCCCCCAAGCAATATGAGAACTCGCCCGGCCTGGTCATTGAAGGGACCAAGCGGTACCACGCTGTCATCAAGACCGACAAGGGCGACATGACTATTGAGCTGCTGTCGGAGGTCGCTCCGAGAGCCGTAAACAATTTCGTCTTCCTGGCGCGGGACGGATTTTACGAAGACAACCAGTTCCACCGGGTCATCAACGGGTTCATGATCCAGGGCGGGTGTCCCAAGGGCGACGGCACCGGCGGGCCCGGCTACCGGTTCAGCGACGAGGAAGTGACGCGCTCCTACACGCGGGGAACCCTGGCGATGGCCAACGCGGGCCCCAACACCAACGGGAGCCAGTGGTTCATCGTGCACGGCGCGAACGCGGGGCTGCCGCCCAACTACACCATATTCGGGATGCTGACCGACGGCGACGACGTGCTGGAAGCGCTGGCCACGTCGCCGGTGCGGCAGAGCCGCAGCGGTGAGAACTCGCAGCCGACCGAGCGTCTGGCGATCCATAACGTCGAGATCACCGAGACCGATCTGGGCTGATCCGCTACGACACGGACGTTGAACGACGAGGGCGGGTTTCGTACCCGCCCTCAATCTTTTGCGTGGTGCGCCCGGTCATCGAGCCCGGGGTTGCATCCTAGGAGTCGCCCGCCGCTGGCGCCGAGGCGGCGACGGGTGCGGCTGCTGCGGGCGTGGTGGGGATGCTCGGTCGCTTGGCGAAGAGGAAGAAGACGCCGCCGATGAAGTTGAACGCCGCCAGCACCAGGAAGGCGATGGTGTAGGAGCCCCGCCAGTCGTACATGTAGCCGGCGAAGGGGCTCGAAATCAGGAGCAGACCGTTCATGGGTATGGTGCTGATGCCCAGGATCTTGCCGAAGTTGCCGCGACCGAAGTACTCGCCGCGTATGGACGTCGTGAGTGGGTTGCGGCCCCCGAAGCCGAAGCCGAAGATCACGGCGAAGGTGTAGAACATCCAGAGCTCGGTGCTGAAGGTGAGGAGCAGCACGGCGCTGGCCTGTATCGTGGTGAAAACGAACAGCCCATAACGCTTGGGGAACCGGTCACCGATGTAGCCGCCCAGGGGCTGCGAGAACATGGACACCAGGGTGTAGAGGATCACCACGGTGCCGGCGTATTCCTCGAAGCCCGCGTCCTTGAGCAGCAGGCCCAGGTGGGTGAAGATGGCCAGGATGATCATGCTGGTCATGCCGTGGCCGAGGGCGATGAGCCAGAACGCCGAGGTGCGCACCGCCTGCTGGGCGGTGAGGCCCTGGAGGGCTGGCGGAGTGCGACGTCCGCCGCGCGCCGGCGTCGAGGTTTCGGTTCCCTCCGCCTGGAGGCCCATGTCCTCGGGCCGGTTGCGGATGACGTAGGACAGCGGGAGGGCGGCGACGAGGATGAGGATCGCCAGGATGAACGCGACGTTTTCCCAGCCGATGGCGCGGCCGATGCCGAGGGTATGTCCGGTGAAGGGGACGCCGACGCTGCCGTTGATGCCAAGGTCGATGAGGGGGATGACTATGAGTGCGCCGCCGCGGCTCATGAAGTTGGCCCAGCCCATGGCCGAGGCCATGCGGCGGGAGAACCAGTTGTTGATGGTGGTCATCATGGGGACCCAGCTGCCCATGCCCTGGCCGGCCGCCATGACCATGTAGGCGGCGTAGAACATGTACAGGGGCGCCACGGGCCAGAAGCCGGCGTCGATCTGCCAGAAGATCAGGAAGCCGATGCCCAGGATGATGAACCCCATGAACACCATCTTGCGGGCGCCGAGCTTGTCGGTCAGGTAGCCCTCGATGGGGCCCATCAGGCCGCCCTCGATGCGGGTCAAGGTGAGGGCGAGGGAGAGTTGGCCTCGGGGCCAGCCGAAACTGTTTTCGAGGGCGACGGCCCACAGGGTCATCGCGTGGAACAGCGGCACCGTGGCTATCGTCATCACGAAGCCGGTGGCGAAGACGATGTACCAGCCGTAGTAAACGTTGCGCGGCCGGAAGCCGAAGCGCGCTCCGCCGGAGGGTGCGTCGTTGCTGGTCATAGCGATTAATGAAAACGGCGCAACGCGACGATTGCCGTTGCGCAACGGCGGATATTCTACGCCTTGAATGAATATACGTACAAGACATACAGATCGATGATGAATATCACAAACCTACGTCAGACCGCGGCAGGGAACCGTCAGAAGCAGGATTTTCAAGATTTTTATGATTTGGCAGGATTGGGAGGACTTCTCAACGGAACGGTTCCAATCCTGAAAATCCTCAAATCCCGAAAATCCTGATTCTGACCATTCACCAAAGCGGGCACGGGTGAACGGGTATACGGGATTGCCACCCGGCACAGACGATGCCAAACTTGGGGGGGACCAGTCGACAACGACACCAAACCGTCCCGACACTCCAAAGACCCGACACTCCCACGAGAGGTGCAACGTGAGCAGCGCGCAAATCAACGGAATCGACCTGCACTACCAGAGCTACGGCGAGGGCGAGGCCATCGTGTTCGCCCACGGCGCTGGCGGCAACCTGCTGAGCTGGTGGCAGCAGATACCCTTCTTCTCCCAGCGGTACCGGTGTGTCACCTTTGACCATCGGGGTTTTGGCCACTCCTACGACACTCCCAACGGGCCGGGCGCCAACTCGTTTGTGGACGACCTGCGCGGTTTGCTGGACCATCTGGGGATCGAGTCGGCTCACCTGGTGGCGCAGTCCATGGGCGGCCGGACGATGCTGGGGTTTGCCGTGGCATATCCGCACCGGGTGAAGAGCCTGGTGATGGCCGACACGGTGGGCGGGATGAACGTGCCAGAGGTGATCGAGCAGCAGCGCGCCTGGGCGGAAAAGCAGGCCAGCAACCCCGCCGCCTCCGGGGATATCGGCTACCGGGCGGTTGCGCCCCTGTTCGTGCAGCGCAATCCCAACCTGGCCAACCTGTACCTGCAGGTGTCGCGCACCAACCCGCCGCGTCACACGCCGCCGGGCGGCATGCAGATGGGTCCAAGCGCCGCCGAGTTGGCGAACCTGAAGGTTCCCACGCTGTTCTTCGTGGGCGAGGACGACCAGATCTCGCCGCCGCAGGTGATCGAGGCCGGGGCGCGGGCCATCCCCGGGTCGCGGCTGCTGCGCGTGCCGGAGGCCGGCCACTCGGTCTACTTCGAGAAGCCGGACATCTTCAACTTCGAGGTGCTGCGGTTCATCGAGAGCGCCGTTGCCGCCGGGACGCCGGAGCCAGTGGCCGCTGCGGTCGGTGACTGATTCAGGTGATGAATCCGATGACTCAACCCATCGTGAATCACCAAGAGAACGAGCCCGAAGTGAAGTATTACGCCGATACCCAGACGCTCTGCATCACCAACGGCAGGCCCATGGGCGAAGGCGACGACGTTTGCAAGGACGTGGTGGCGTTCTTCGACAAGGAAAGCCCGTCCGAAGTAGTCGGCGTGACTATCGAATGCGCCGAGGAGGTGCTGAAGCCCTTCGTCGACGCCATTTTGGCCAAGCACGGCGTAACCAAGGCTGAGACGACCAGATGAGTGGGAATGGAGCCAACGTGACCAACGGAGTATCGGTGGAAATCCAGAGCGGCATCGCCACGCTGTCCATCGCGGGGCGCACGCACCTGAACCTCCTGGGACCCGACGTGTTCCGGGAACTGCGGGAGCGAGTCGAGAAGTGCGGCAACGATCCGGCCGTGCGGGCCATCGTGCTGCGCGGCGCCGGCGAGCGGGCTTTCTCGGCCGGCGTGGACCTGCGCCAGATGAAGGATCTGAACCCGCTGACGGCGGAGCAGTTCATTCGCAACCTGCACCAGGCGGCGCGCATCCTGGTGGATGTGCCGGTTCCGGTGGTGGCCGCGATACAGGGGCCGTGCCTGGGCGGCGCACTGGAGTTGGCGCTGGCCGCCGACATCCGCATCGCGTCGGATGACGCCATCTTCGGACTGCCGGAGGTGCGGGTGGGCCTGCCCTCGGTGATCGAGGCGTCGCTGCTGCCGCCGACGGTGGGCCTGGGCCGGGCTCGGAAGATGCTGCTCACCGGCGAGACCGTGGACGCCGCCGAGGCGCATCGCATCGGCCTGGTCGATGAGGTGGTTGATCACGAACTGGTGCACGAAACGGCGATGGCAACGGCGCGGGAGTTCCTGGGGATGGCCCGACCGGTACTGGCATCGCAGAAGGACATCGTCGGCAAGTGGCTGGAACTGGGCGAGGCGGAATCGGCCGAGTACACCATCAAGGCCTTCGCCCTGGGGTTCGCCACGCCGTATCCCCATGAGGCCATGACCGCCTTCCTGGAAAAGCGCGCACCGCGATTTGACGCGGAGGAGTAGAGAAATGACGGAATCCACCGATCTGTTTCACATCATGCGCACCACGCGGGCCATGCGCCGGCTCAAGCCGGACCCGGTGCCCGACGAGCTGATAAATCGCATCCTGCAGGCCGGCCAGTGGGCCGCCAACGGCGGGGCCAACCAGCGCTGGCGGTTCCTGGTGGTCAAGGACCGCAGCATCAAGGAGCAGGTGCAGAAGTGGTACCAGAAGGCCTTTGACGAAGTGGTCGGGCCGCGTTACCTGGGCAGTGAGCCGCCTCCCGGTTCCAGCCCAAGCCGGTACCGCCGGCAGCACGACGCGGTGGAGTACCTGACCGAGCACTACCATGAGGCGCCGGTGTGGATCGTGGCCTGCCAGGACGACGGCGCGGAGACGCCGACGCGCTCGGCCGGCGCGTCCATCTACCCGGCGGTGCAGAACATGCTGCTGGCCGCCCGCGCACTGGGTCTGGGTTCGACGCTGACCAGCCGCCACCTGCGCCACGAGAAGGAGGTGGAGGAGATCCTGGGCCTGCCGCCCGGTGTCCACTCCTACGCCATCCTGCCCATCGGCTACCCCATGGGCAACTTCGGGCCGGTGCGCCGGGGGCCGCTGTCCGACGTGGTGTACCTGGACAGGTGGGGCGAGACGTACGTGGCAGACTGAATCGGCTGACGCATTGATGCTTGCGACGGGTGGGGGCGAATGAATGTTCGCCCCGACGTTTCGTGATTACCCGCGCGTATAGTCAGCAAAACACCTGGGTCAGATAGACTGCCTTGTACCCTCGCCAAGTGCCGAATGAGGCACCGATGCCGGTACGATCATACTGTCTGCCAAGCAGATTGGTGCGGTGGCCCGGGCTGTTCATCCACCCCTGAACCGCCTCAGCTGCAGTACGGTCCAAGTTTCCCAATGTGGTCTCGATGGCGATGTTCTCAGCGACTCCGTAATGGCTCCCCTTCCAACAGCTATATCCCGCCCGGTCGATTCGATCCGACGGCCCCAGCCCTTCGGGCGTGTCATGGCTGAAGTATCCCCGATTCGTCATGTCATCGCTGTGAGCCCGGGCCACGGCCGCCAGTTGCTCCTCCCACTTGAGTGGTGATCCTCCATTGCTGGCACGTTCGGCGTTAATGCCGGCGTGCACCTTCAACTCCAACTCCGACACCCTGGCTGCGGCCTCAATGCGGGCGCGAGCATCGCGCTGCTCTTTAGACTCCCCACTCAGCTGCGGGACCAACTGGCGCAACTGATTTCCACGGCCGGATCCTGATGTGGGCGTTGCGGAAACCCGAGAGACGGCGTTTGGAGTACTCGTCGCCGCTACCGCAGCAAAAGATTCTGGTGCTTGTTCCCGGGAGGATCGTTGAGCAAGCCGGTCGACGAGGTCTCGCGGCCAGCTCAACTCAAAATCTGGATTTTGATACCAGTAAATTCCTCCGGCTACCGCCAAGCCAACAATCACTGCCGCCACCACCGGCCAACCCCTTGAGTTTCTCCTACGCCGACGTCTCGGTGGCATGGCACTTTCACCGCAAGATTAACGCCTGCGGCCTACCATTGTCCTGTGCAGGATTGATCCCACCTGGCCATAAAGGCGCTCACCGTTCTGACCAGCGGTAATGGCCCATCCCGGTGGCGACCGCGAGAGTTCGGTAAACTGCGGGCATTTTCATCTTGCGGCGCAGCACCACCTGAACCCGGATCGCAACCTGATGCAAGGTGAGCAGTGCAGCGACTGCCATCACGATCATCAGGCCTGGCTCTGTGGCAGTAACGATATCCGACGCGCCGTACGCAATGCCCGCAGTCAACGCCAGTATTGCCGGCGGGGCCCAGTAAATCGATTTGCGTCGTCGGTAGTTGTAGCTAGTGATTATCGCCAGTAACACCACCAGTATCGGGCCCACAGTTAGAAGAGCCGCCTGCAACGGCGACACCGTATAGAGATATTCGATCGTTGGCGGCACCAGTAGCGCGATGGCGCCAACGCCGCTCACCGATTTTCCAGTACCATCCAGCGTCACCCAAGGTAGCGCCATCGCCGCCAGGGGTATCAACGTGGCCGCGAATGCCGAGAGCCTCACGATCAATGTGATCAGCTCACGGTTCCTGCCTTGCACGCTGGTTCGACTGGCCTCTCGCATCGTCATTTGGCCTCAAACGGGGACGCAGTGACCGAACGTATTGTCTCGCTGGCAGCCCTAAATTCTCCTAACTCGGCATTCAATTCCAATATCGCTGCGGGAACCTCCTGGAACGACGAGGTATCGAAAACAAAATCCGTCCGCAGTTCCAGCTTGCGCAGACTCGCATCCATATCGTCCAGTTGCCTCCCTATGGCTCTGGCCTTAGCGAGGGCTGAGTCCGCCTGCGCTTCCCACTGCCGGTACAGATTCAGGTCGTGTTCGTCATCCGCCCGCGCTTGGGCTTTAGTCGATGGGTCATTGATCCGCTCGGTGAGAGCTTGTTGGGCCGCGAAGTAGCCGGCCGCGCTGGCCTTGGCGTTGTCGATCGCTGATTCAAACTTGACGTAGGCCAGTTTGGCATCGTCATATCGAGGCTCCCACCGATCGACGAGCGTATCAATGTTAGTGATCTTGGAGATCTCGGGGACTTCGGGCTGCGATGCCGTTTCCGAAGGGTTGCTAGAGGAGTTACCGCTGGCAAAGTCACTGACGTTTCCCAAGGCTCGGTTCATGTTCTCAGCTTGGTTTTCGGCTAACTGCACAGATTCGGTCATCCTAGCCGCTTCGGTTTTGTTTACCTCTCCGTACACTGAAAGCGCCGCGTAGGCAACGACCGCAACCACAACAACAATTAAGGCGTATTTGAGAGTTCTGCGGATCATTCGACACACCAACTCATCGTAAAGACTTCGTGAACATGCCTGTAGGCCAACCAGGCCACAAGCTAATGCACCACTAGGGCCGGCCGCGCAAGAAAAACAGGCGACGCCGCGCCAGCGCTTACCGCGTCAGCGCTCGTATCATGGCCGGCCATCCGACTGCTGGTGGCAGAGCGCTCAAACCGCGCCACCGAATCGGATGGCCGTTTCGTGATTCCCTCTTCGCCTACAGGAAGGCGAACTGTTCGTAGTCGCCGTGGACTATGGGGATGGGGTCCAGCTCCAGCCAGCGGTTGAGGATGGTGGCGTAGGTGGAGCGGAAGTCGGTGGTGAAGTGCATGTCGCCTTCGGAATGGTCCTCGGGGCGCAGGGACGGGTACTCGCCGTAGATGCCACCGTTGACCGAGCCGCCGAGGACGAAAGCCACGCCGCCGGAACCGTGGTCGGTGCCGGTGCCGTTGTCCTTGATGCGACGCCCGAACTCGGAGAAGACCAGGATCAGCGTGTCGTCCAGCATGCCGTGCTCGTCCAGGTCGCTGGTGAAGTCGGCGATGGCGGTGGACACGTCGGTCCAGAGCTTGTGGTGGGCGGGAAGCTCGTTGCTGTGGGTGTCGAAACTGCCGTGCATCGTGTAGTAGATGCGGGTGCCCAGGTCGGCGGACATCACCTGCGCCATGTTCCGCAGCGACTGGCTGATGGGGGTGTCGGCGTATTCGACGGTGGACGAGTACAGGCCGGGAGCGCTGCGGAGGCGGTCGGCGCCCTTGAGGGCGTTGGAGCCGGTCTCGGACAGCACCTGGGCCACGATGTCCTTGCTCTCGGTGGGCCCGTAGATGCGGCTGAAGGCCTCCAGCGCGTACTGGCGGGACTTCTCGTCCTGGATGTCGGGCATCAGGCCGTAGGTCTCCAGGTTGGCCACCGAGGCGACGGGCACGCCCTTGCAGACCATGGACCGGGGGAGGCCGCGGCCGAAGTTGACGCCGGTGAGGACGTTCTCACCGCGGGCATCCAGGTCGCGGATGGCCGCGCCCAGCCAGCCCTCGGCGCCGATCTTCTCCGACTCGGCGGTGTACCAGACGTCGCGGGAGCGGAAGTGAGAGCGGTTGGGGTTGGGGTAGCCGATGCCGTTGATGATGCCGATATTCCCCTGGTCCCAGAGGTGCTTCATCGGCGCCAGGCTGGGGTTGAAGCCGACCTCGCCGTCCAGACGCAGCACGTCGCCCTCGGGAATGCCGACGTTGTTGCGGAAGTCGTAGTAGAGGGGGTTGTTGTAGGGGATGACGGTGTTCAGGGCGTCGTTGCCGCCCTGGAGTTCAATCACCACCACCGACCTTTCCTTCTTGGTGGAAGTCATCGGGCTATCCTCCTGTTTGAGGTCTGACGGGGCCGTTTTGATTTCGACGAGATTGCCACGCTACGCTCGCAACGACTAAGCGGGGGAGCGCGGTGACGTTGGTGTGATTTCAATGGCTAAGCGGAGGCGTGGGCTGGCCGGTACACCTGGATGCGGTGCCGGTTGCTTTCGGTTACGTACAGGTTCCCGTCGCGGTCGAGCTTGACCGACACGGGGGACCAGAAATACTTTTCGATGTGGGAGGATTCCTCGTGGGGCTCGTCAACGAAGTACTCGATCTCGGGTTCGAGGTTGGCCCGGGAGCGGGCTGCGCCCTCCTCGACGTTGATGGCCAGGAAGTTGGCGGCCCAGTCGGACAGGGTGGCTTCGCCGCGCAGTTTCTGGACGAAACTACCATTGGCGTCGAGCACCTGCACCCGCTCGTTGCCCCAGTCGGCCACGTAGATGTTGCCGGACGCATCGACCGCGACACCGGAGGGGCGGTGGAACTGGCCATCGCCACGTCCGCTGGTCCCGAAGGATGCCAGGTGTTCGCCGTCGGAGGAGAACTTCTGGACGCGGTCGTTGCCCCAGTCGGCCACGTAGACGCAGTTGTCGGCGCCGACGGTGATGCCCCAGGGGAGGCTCAACTGGTTGGGGCCGTTGCCCTCGCTGCCGAAGGCGAGCAGGAAGCGGCCGCTGGCGGTGAACTTCTGGACGCGATGGTTGTAGGTGTCAGCGACATAGAGGTTGTCGTCCGCGTCGAAGGCGAGGCCGGACGGGGTGTCGAGCTGGCCCTCGGCGGAGCCGTGCTCGCCCCAGTTGGACAGGGGGGCGCCCTCCCGGTCAAACACCGAGATGCGGTGCAGGTATTCGTCGCTGACATAGACCCGACCGAGGCTGTCCAGGGCACAGGCCGAGGGCCAGATGAACTGCCCGAGGGATTCGCCGTAGGAGGCGAAGGTGCCGTAGTACTCGCTGTCGATGTCGCAGACGGTGACGCGAACACCCCGCACGACGCCCTCCAGCGAACGGTTGGCGACGTACATGCGCCCGTCGTCCGCGATGGCGACGTCGGTGGGGCTGTAGAAGCCCCGGCCTTCCATGGTCGTCATGCCCAGGGTCATGCGGTACTCGAGGAGCTTGATCTCCGGTATGTCTTGGACTGAGGTCATGGTTTGTTCATCCTTGGAGATTGTCTGAAGCAGGATTTTCAGGATTATGGGATTGACAGGATTAGAGCCGTCCGGTGGTGAAGAACACCCAATCCTGTAAATCCTTCAATCCGGCAAATCCTGATTCTGACTGTTCCTATGCCCGCTGGAACTCATGGCTTGACGCCACCATCTGCAGCACCTCGGCGATGCGGCCGGCGCCGGGGTCGTCGGGCGAGCCCGCGACGGAGGCGAAGTCGACCAACTCGCGGCGGGTCTCCTCGGAAACGGTGATCGCGCCGACCTGGTCCAGGCAGGCGTCGACGAGCATTTCGGGCGAGACGGCCGATGGGCTCTCGGCGATGCGCTCGACCATGGCGCTGACCCCGGGCTTGGCGGTGTCGCCCAGCTGCTGGGAGGCGAAGTTGATGCGCTCCACCAGCGAGCCGGTATCGATCCAGTCAGTGCCCTGGTGCCAACCCTCCACACTGGGCGGGTTGTTGAGGAACTGGCCCATGAAGACGGCCTGCTGGTAGCGGTCGAGGATCTCCTTGCGGGGGCGGTCGAACTCGCCGGTGAGGCGGAGCACGCCGGCAACCAGCTCGACCGGGCTCTTCACCTTGCGGTACCAGTTCGATTCGTCCTTGAAGAAGTCGGCGTTGAACAGGGCGCGGAGCATGGCGGCAATGCTGTAGCCGCTGTCGAAGTAGGCCTTGACCAGCAGGTCGATGGCCGCTGGATCCTGGGGCTCGGTGTAGGGCCACTCGGGGACGGGCGGCTCGTCGGCCACGAAGAAGCTGTACATGTGCCGGGAGATGAACCGGGCGGTGGCCTCCTGCTGGCAGATGATGTCGACGATGTCGTCGCCGTTGAACCGACCGCGCTGGCCGAGGAATTCCTTCTCGTCGAAGTCGTGGTCCTCATCCTGGAACTCGAAGTGCCAGGAGATGCGGCCGTAGGGCCAGTCGGAGTCGCGCATGGAGCGCAGTTCCATGTATTCGCGGTTACCGAGGGTCCAGCCGGTGAAGGCGCGGGCGCACTCCTGGACATCCTGCTCGGTGTAGCTGCCGACGCCCATGGAGAAGAGCTCGAGCAGCTCGCGGCCGAAGTTCTCGTTGATGGCGTCCTTGTGGTTGTCCTGGTTGTCGAGCCAGATGATCATGGCCGGGTCGCGGGACAACTCGAGCAGCAGGTCATTGAAGCTGCCCATGCCCTTATGGCGGAACATGCGGACCTGGTCGGAGAGGGCCTTGCCGTGGATGACCTTGGGGTAGCCGGTGGCGAAGATTCCATGCCAGAACAGGGCGACCTTCTCGCGCAGCGGCGTGGTGGTGGTGGCCATGCGGTAGAGCCAGTTCTCGCCGGAGCCCAGGGTGCCCATCATGCCGGACAACTCGGGATGGAAGCGGCGGATGAGGTCGTCGCCCATGCGCCTTTCGTCGCTGTGGTCCAGGAGCCGCTCCACGGTGGCCTCGTAACCCTGGGCAGCGTAGGCCTCCAGCTGCTGGCGGGTGGCGCCGAAGCCGGCGCGCCGCATCAGGTGGCCGATCAGTTCTACATCACGGTTTGCCATGTATTGCCTCCTCTAGCTGCCCTGTCGCATGAGTTCGGCGACGCGCTCGCCGATCATCATGGTGGTGACGTTGGTGTTGGCGCGGATGCAGTCGGGCATGATGGACGCGTCCACGACGCGGAGGTTCTGCACGCCCTTGACCCGGCCCTGCTGGTCAACCACCGCCATGGGGTCGGAGTCGGGGCCCATCTTGCAGGTGCAGGAGATGTGCTGGGCGGTGGAGACGTTGCTGCGGAGCCAGTGGTCCAGCGCCTCATCGGTTTCGAGGTCGGAGTCCAGGGGCTCCGTGCGCTCCTGGATGATGTCGGCGAAGTCGCTGTGATTGCCTAGTTCCGCGGCGATGCGGACGCCGTCGCGCAGGCGCTTGCGGTCGAACTCTTCCTTCAGGTAGTTGTAGTCCAGATAGGGTTGCTGGTGCGGGTCCGTGGACTGGAGCTTCAGTTCGCCGGCGCCGACGGCCAGGTAGATGGACACCGAGGCGCGGATGCCCAGCGGTTCCATGCGGTCGCCGCCGCGGATCACCTGCTCGGTGGCGAAGGACGAGAAGATCATGATCATGTCATTGCGCAGGTCGGACCCGTCAGCGGTGTATTTCAGGCAGGTCTGCATCCTCGGTGCGAAACCGTCGAGGGGAAAACCCGACTTGGTCCGCCAGGTGACGGGGACGATGGGATGGTCGCGGAGGTTCTGCCCGACGCCGGGGCTGTCGTGCACGACGGGGATGCCGAGGCTGCGCAGGTGGTCGGCGGGACCGACGCCGGAGAGCATGAGGATCTGCGGAGAGGCGATGGCGCCGCCGCTGAGGATGATCTCGTCGGCCTCAACGGTGAAGATCTCGCCGCCCGTTTCGACCATCACGCCGGTGGCCCGGTTGCCGTCGAACACGACGCGGTGCACCGTGCAATTGGGGCGGATGGTGAGGTTGAGGCGGTGCCGGGCCATGTCGAGGTAGCCCAGGGCGGTGCTCCAGCGGATGCCATTGGGGTTGTTGAAGGGCGTGGGGCCGATTCCGGTGGAGTCGGGGCTGTTGTGGTCGTCGGTGTGCGGGAAACCGTAGGCGCGGGCGGCGTTGTAGAACGCTGACTGGGCGGGGAGCCAATCCTCGCGCTTGAACCGCCGCGCGACGATGGGGCCGTCGTTGCCGTGGAAGTCGTCGGAGAAATCGGTGTCGGTCTCCAGGCGGCGGAAACAACCCAGCAGATTCTGGAAGCTCCACTGGTCGTTGCCCATGGCGGCCCAGCCGTCGTAGTCCTCGGGGACGCCCCGCAGGAACATCTGGCCGTTGATGGCGCTGGAGCCGCCGGTCACCTTGCCGCGAGGCACCATGATCTCGGGGTTCTCGTCGGTGCCGTGCCCGGTGAACTGCCAGTTGTGATCGCTGGTCATCACGTCGGTGGCGGTGGCGTAGCCGAACTTCACCTCGTCGGGCAGGTGGTCGAAGTTGGGGTAGTCCGGCCCGGCCTCGAGGAGCAGCACCGAAGTGTTGGGGTCCTCGCTCAGCCGGGTGGCCATGATGGAGCCGGCCGAGCCGGCGCCGATGACGATGTAGTCGTACTTCAAGGCTATCCTCCTAGCTCAGGAGCGTTCGGTTTCAGGAGAATGCGGGTGCAGTCTAGTGGATTTCCGCAATGATACTGGAAAAGGCGAGGCAGTTCCAGATTGGCGAGGCGCTTCAATCAGGGCACAAAGCACTTCTGTATAATTGGGCTGAACGCAATGGCGGATCAAGTTCTGGCGCAACCGGGAGGACCAGCGATGCGGCAAGTAATCCTATATCCCGGCGAGGACGGCTACTGGGTGGTCGAATGCCCCAGTCTGCCCGGCTGCATCAGCCAGGGAGAAACCAGGCAAGCGGCCATTGCCAACATCAAGGAGGCGATTGAGGTTTACATTGCCGCGCTTGAAGAGGACGGACTAGCAGTACCCGAAGAACGCTTTGAGGCGCTGGTCGTCGCCGTATGAACAGGCTGCCCCAAGTTTCAGGGCAGGAGTGTGTAAGGGCACTGGAGAGAATAGGCTTCTACGAAAGGCGGCAACGGGGTAGCCACATCATCCTACGCCGTGACGAACCGTTCGCTCAGCTTGTAGTCCCCGATCATCGAGAACTAGACGCGGGTACGCTACGCGCGATCATCCGGCAATCCGGCCTGAGTGTCGCAGAATTTCGGCAATTGTTCTGACTTCGCAGTCGCCGCACGGCACTCATCACACAAGGGGAAGGACCACCATGCCTCAAACCATTCGCCCCGACGACCCCCGGCTGACCTGGCAGGGGGCGATTTCTTTTCACGACACCGACGAATGGCGGATGCCGTGGCGCATCCCCTACGAGGACCGTTCGCTGTTTCCGCCCGACGCGCTGCGGGAGCGGGCGGCGATGCCGGCCGGAGTGCGGATTTCATTCAACAGCGACACCGAAGTGCTGGCCGGATCGGTGGTTCCGGCGGTGGAGTCCAGCCCCATCGACCTTTACTGCGACGGGAAGGTCCACGGCTCGGCCGCGCTGGAAGGACAGGACGGCTTCCGGTTCGATGGGCTGCCGGCTGGCGAGAAGCTGGTGGAGCTGTGGCTGCCGCAGCACGGGGAGTTCCGGATCAGGGCACTGGAGATTTCCGACGGGGCGGGCCTGGAACCGTACGACGACCGGCGGCCGCGCTGGGTGACCTACGGAAGCTCCATCACCCACTGCCGCACCGCGGCCAGCCCCAGCCTGACCTGGCCGGCCGTAGCCGCGCGGGCCAGCGATCTGAACCTGACCTGCCTGGGCTACGGCGGCGGGTGCCACCTGGAGCCAATGGTGGCGCGGATGATGCGGGACCTGCCGGCGGGCTATCTGTCGATGAAAGTTGGGATCAACATGTACACCGCGGCCAGCATCGGGTTGCGGACGTTCATGCCGGCCATCATCGGCTTCGTGCACATCCTGCGGGAGAAGCATCCCGACACGCCGCTGGTGGTGATTTCACCGATTTTCTCAACATGGCGGGAGGACACGGAGAACCCCGTCGGGTTCACCCTGTCGGCGATGCGCGCGGAGGTCGCCGAGGCGACGGCTCTTCTGCAGGCACGCGGCGACCGCAACCTGCACTACATCGACGGGCTGGAACTATTCGGGCCGGAGATGGCCCACATGCTGCCCGACGACCTGCATCCGGACGCCGAGGGTTACCAGGCCATGGGGCGCAACTTCGTGGCGAAGGTGGCGGCTACGGTGTTTGGTCGGGCTCCGGTTCCGGCGTAATCCACTCGGAGATGGCGCAGCCGGGCTCGCGCTTGCGGGGAAACTCCCGGCAGACGCGGGGGCGCTGGTCGTAGATGCGGCACCCGGAGGTGGCCGTATCCAGCATGGGGCAGCACTCCCGCTCCTGATCCAGGAAGAGCACGTTGCCGCCGCCGTCGGGGGCGCGGTTGATCCGGGCCTCGGTGCCCAGATCGGCGGCCAGGCGATAGAAGCCGGTGACCTCGTCCGGTTCCAGCCGCAGGACGATGGGGCCACGACAGCACATGGCGTGGCACTCCTTCATGCAGATGCGGCTGGCTTCCTCGGGGGAGAGGGTCAAGTCGGGCACGGGGGCTACGGCTCGCTGGCTACTTGCCGTCCTCGATGCTGACCGTGATGATGGCGTTGGCGATCAGGGTGCCGTCGCTGCCGTCGTCGTTGAGCAGCTGGAGGCCACCCACGACGACGTCCACGTTGGCGCGGCCGTGGGGCAGCGAGTCGGCGACCTCGTCGGCGTTGACCTTCTCGGGATGGGGCGCGCCGATGGTGACGTTGACCGTCATGTCGTCGGCGGTGGCGTCCACCAGGCGGGCGAAGCCGAGGCTGCTGTGGTGGATGGCATCGAACACGGCCCGCTTGGCCGCGAGGGTGTAATCCAGGCCATGGACATCCACGCCCATGCCCATTTCGGTAACGCAACGCACGAGAGCCATTTGGTGACCTCCTAAGGGTCGATTGGTCTTGCAAGGGGAAAGGCGGCAGTCCGCAGAAGTCGCCGCCGCCGTTGGGCCATTTAACGGCAGCGCCAGTGGCAAGTCAAGGCGGGGCCGTTGCTCACAGGGCCTTTCGATTGTCATTGCGAGGCGCTTGCGCCGTGGCAATCTCGTTGGGTTCAGGGCCGCCTCTTGCGAGGATTGCTCCATTCTGCACGAGATTGCCGCGCTTCGCTCGCAATGACGGATGCCCACAATCGAAAGACCCTGCGTTGCTCACGCCTACTCAGTTTCACCGGAACCGTCAGAAACGGGATTTTCAAGGGTCGGGGATTATCAGGATTGGTACCGTTTGGTAAAGAATATCTCCCAATCCTGCCAATCCCGATTCTGGCGTCCCCCCACAGCAAACGGAATACGCGCGAGGGGCCCGTTGCTATAATTCACGTCCATGTGTGACCGACGAGGACTCCTGGCTCAATGAACTCCGGCTTTCTGGCACTGGCAACGGCGGCGTTCGTCCTGGCGTTCGTGGCCGGCGGGTGCGCGGCCGCCGCATCGCAGGAAGCAGCGCCGGCGGACACGGTGACCGTGTTCGCGGCGGCTTCGCTGGCGGAACCGTTCCGCGCCGTGGCCGACGCTTTCGAAGCAGATAACCCTGGCACCAACGTGACGTTCAACTTCGCGGGAAGTCAGGCGTTGCGCACCCAACTGGAACACGGAGCGCGAGCGGACGTTTTCGCCTCGGCCGACTGGGAGCAGATGGCGGCGATCAGGAAAGCCAACCTGCTGGGGAACACTCCGGAATACTTCGCCACCAACCGGTTGGCGGTGGTGGCGCCGGTTGGATCGAGCGCCGTGCAGAGCCTGGACGACCTGGCGCGCCCGGGAGTGAGCATCGCCATCGCGTCGGCGGAAGTGCCAGCCGGCGCTTACGCGCGGGCGACGCTGGACTTGATGGCGGAGTCGGCAGATTTTCCCGACAACTACGCTGAGAGCGTGCTGGCCAACGTGGTGACCAACGAGACCAACGTGCTGGCCGTGGCGCAGAAGGTTGCGCTGGGGGAGGTGGATGCCGGCGTGGTGTACGAGACGGACGCGAAGACGCGGCAGCTCGACGGTTCATTTCGGGTGATCGACATTCCGTTGCAATTCAACCCGGCGGCGGAGTATCCCATCGCGGCGCTGGGGGAGGCCGCCAATCCGCAGGTCGCTCAAGATTTCATCGAGTTCGTGCAGGGCGACGACGGACAGGCCATCCTCCGGGACTACGGCTTTGCGCCACCGGCCAACATCGCGTGCCCCTGCCACGACCCAGCGCCCACCGGAAGCGTCGCTCCGTCAGCGCCGCGGTGATCGATGATCCCGAGGTTCCTGCTGGGCAACGGTCGGGCTGACGGCGGACGACACCAGGCGTCCCTGGGGGCGCTGGCGCCAGCGGGCGTGGCCGCGACCGTCGTCTACGTGCTGTTCATCGGGCTGCCCATCGTGGCGCTGCTGGCGAGGGCGGGACAGCAGGAAGGATTACTGGCCGGACTGACCGGCGAACTGGTGCTGCAGGCATTGCGGCTGACCGTGATCACCAGCGTGGTGAGCATGGCGGTGGTCGTGGTGGTGGGCACGCCGTTCGCGTTGCTGCTGGCCCGCCGGCGGTCGACCGTGCTGCGGGTGATCGACACCTTCGTGGAGCTGCCCATCGTGCTGCCGCCGGTGGTGGCCGGCGTGGCGATGCTGATGGCCTTTGGGCGGAACGGGTTGCTGGGGCCGTCTCTCGGCGGATTGGGGGTGACGCTGCCGTTCACCACGGCGGCGGTGATCTTCGCGCAGGTGTTCGTGGCGGCTCCTTTCTACATCCGGGCGGCGCGCATCGGTTTCGCCGGCGTGGATCCTACCTACGAGGAAGTGTCGCAGACGCTGGGAGTGTCGCCGTGGGCCACGTTCTGGCGGCTGACGCTTCCGGTGGCGTGGCCGTCGCTGCTGACCGGACTGACCCTGGCCTGGGCACGGGCGGTGTCAGAGTTCGGCGCGACCATCATGTTCGCCGGTAACTTGACCGGGCGCACGCAGACCATGCCGCTGGCCATCATGACGGCAATGGAGTCGAGCCTGGGATCGGCGCTGGCGTTGTCGGTGCTGCTGCTGGCGATGTCCGTACTGGCGTTGGCGGCGCTGAGCGTGCTGCTACGGCGCACAGGGTCGACGGCATGAGCGATCAAACCGGCAGCAACGGCGCGTCCGGCCACTTTGCGGTGAGCCTGGGCGACTTCCGCACGGAACTTGCCTTCGAGGTTGACGCGGGGCATATCCTGGTGCTCTTCGGGCCGTCGGGAGCGGGCAAGACCACGGCGTTGCGGACCATCGCCGGCCTGGTGCGGCCCGACGCCGGGCGCATCGACATAGCGGGCCGCACGGTGTACGAGGACGGGAACGGCGCCGGAGGACGGCCGGTCTGGGTGGAGCCGCATCGCCGGGGAGTCGGATACGTCACGCAGCAGAACCACCTGTTTCCGCACCTGACAGTCAGCCAGAACATCGCCTACGGCCTGCGGGACCGGCGTGGCGATCCGGCCCGACGACGGGTGGCCGAACTGCTGGGACGGCTGCGGCTGGACGGGCTCGCGGACCGGCGGGTCTGGCAGCTTTCGGGAGGACAGCAGCAACGGGCGGCGCTAGCCCGGGCGCTGGCGCCGCGGCCGGACCTGCTGCTGCTGGACGAGCCCTTCGCCGCGCTGGACATGGAGCTGCGGCGTGAGCTGGGATCGGAACTTCGGGCAACGGTTCGGCAGTTCGACGTGCCGGTGATCTTGGTGACGCACAGCCGGGAAGAGGCCCTGGCCCTAGGCGACGAGGTGCAGATCATCGACGGCGGCGTCACCGTGGCGTCGGGGCCGCCGCTGACAGCGCTGGAGCAGCCGGGTCGGGGCCGCGTGGCAAGGCTGGTGGGAGTCGAGAACCTGCTGGAGATGCGGGTCACGGCGCGGCTGCCACAGGACGGGACCATGGTGTGCGCGGCGGCGGAGCGTCAGCTGGAGACCCCGCTGGCGGACGGCTGCGCGGTGGGCGATGCGGTGACCGTGGGCATCCGGGCGTCGGACATCATCCTGGCCGCCGGCCCGCTGCCGGAGTCATCGGCGCGCAACACCTGGGCCGGCGTGGTGTCGGCGGTGACGCCGCGTCCGCCGGGTTACGAGGTGACGCTGGACTGCGAGGGCATGCCGCTGCGGTGCCACATCACGGGGACGTCGATGGAGGCGATGGGCATCGGCCCTGGCCTGCCGCTGTGGGCGATTTTCAAGGCCTCGTCATGCTTCCTGCTGAGCGAATAACCGCTCATGTATACCCATTTTCATAAACCGGCAGAATGAGGATTTATGCGACTTTATGATTCGGCAGGATTGGGAGGTCGCCATCACAGAACGGTTCCAATCCTGAAAATACCTGAATCCTGATAATCCTGATTCTGACGTTTCCCGCCACAAACCGGGTACGTGTGAGTGATTGGCCGATCCTGATAGAAACCACACCACGCTGCAAAGGATATAATTCTCCGCGATGCAAACTGGAGGACTACTGGTGATGCCTGGTTACAAGGGGATATTGTTCGACATGGACGGGGTGCTGGTGGACAGCGAGCCGCTGTTCCACAAGGCGGTGAACGTGATGGTGGAACGCTGCGGCGCGGCGCCGATCACGGAAGAGGAGAACAACCGCCACCTGCTGGGCACCACGGTGGAGGAGACCTGGATACGGGTCAAGGAACTGCGCGGGATACCGCAGACGCCGGCGGAGTTGCTGGCAGGCTACAACGAGGTGGTGAAGGACGTGCTGCGTTCGGACCTGGTGGCCCGGCCGGGAGTGCGGGATCTGATCGCGGAAGCGCAGCGACGGGGTCTGCCGATCGCGGTGGCTTCGTCATCTCTGCGCGAGTGGGTGAACCTGAAGCTGTCGGTGATCGGGCTGTCCGATGCCTTCCCGGTGGCGCTGGGCGGCGACGACATCGAAAACGGCAAGCCGGCTCCGGACATCTACATCAAGGCGGCGCGGTTGCTGGGGCTGGAGGCGACGGAGTGCGTGGCCATCGAGGACTCCCCGATTGGCCTGGCGGCGGCCTCCGGCTCGGGGGCCTATACCGTCTGCACGCTGACCGATTCCACACGCCACCTGGACCTGTCAGCGGCGGACGTGATCATCGAGAACCTTGATCACTTCGACTACGGGCTGCTGGCCGAGGGCAGCTAGTCCCGTCTTCGGCGCCGGCGGTACCCCGGGAGGCCGGGGTACGTCCCTTCCTGCAGCACCCACTGCAGCCGCTGCATCAGGGCCCGGGCCTCGGCGGCGTCCATAAGGGACAGCAGTTCCGCGACCTCGCCGACGGGAGCGATCAGTTGCCCGCAGAGGCTACGCAGGGGTTCCAGCAGGCGATCGGGAATGGGTTCGTCGGCAAAATCCCAGATGGCGGTGCGGATCTTGGTGTCCGCGTGGAAGGTCAGGCCGTGGTCGATGCCCCACAGCTTGCCGTCGGGGGCGCGGAGGACGTGCTCCGGCTTGCGGTCGGTGTTGTTGGCAACCAGGTCGAAGCAGCAGATGGTGCGCAGCTGGTCGGCGTCGCAGTCGCTCAGTTCCTCGCGGGTGATGGTGTAGTAGTTTTCCCGGGGGTTGTGGTCCACATAGAGCTGGACCGAACCGATGCCGCCCGGGCCTTCGCGGATAATGGTGGTCGGGATAAAGTCCCAACCCAGGATATGGCTGAGCAGGTAGGCGGCGCATTCGCGCTTGTACAGGGTGCCGGACGGGAAATCCCACAGGGGCCACTCGCCTTGCCGGGGCTTGTAGATGGCAAGGGCGTAACGATCGTGCAGCGAGATCTCAGCAAGGTAGGTGTAGTTGGAGCCCTGCCGGGTCAGCTCGCAGCTCAGGATCTCCCCGTGCTGGAGCAGGTCAAGGTCGGATGGCCCGTCGGTGACCACGGGAAAAGGCGGCCGGATGGCCGGTTAGCCGGTTTCGAATACGGCGTGGCCGTTGGCGCGGGCGCAGCGGTGGCCGTCGGGATCGATGGGCGCGCCGCAGAGGAAGCAGGGGGGTCGACCGGCGGCGCAGATGCGCAACGCCTGGTCGGCCAGCGCTGAGGACTGGTCCATCGTCATCCAGAAACTCACCGAGGTCTGGGCGCCGGCGTCCGGGTCGTCCTCGTCACCCTCGTAGGCGTGGATGACAAAGCAGTTCGCTTCCTTGTCGTATTCCAACTGCATCTGACGGGCGCGGAAGTCCTGCTCTATCGGGTCCCCCATCCAGGCCGTCTCGCCGGGGGCGCTTTCCTGGTCGCCCGCGGATTCGCCCAACTGCTTCACGGCCTGCTGGAGATACAGGGCCAACTGCAACATCTGCTCTTTCTCGAGCCAGATGAAGGACTGGGCCCTTCCGGCCTCCGCAACCAGCCGGAATGTACGTTGACCGGGGCGCCCGAAAGTCTCGGCGGACACGGACTGGGCAGCACCCATCTTATAGCGGACTTCGCGATCTGCCATGCGGCTATGATAGTCGCCGACTCTTAAGCTGGCAAGTGGCGATCCGTCACCCTTGCAGCACTTTTCCGCTCAGTCAATCGGGCAGGCCACCACCCGGCAAGCCCTGCGTTGCCCATGCCCGGGGCCAACAGGCAAAGTCCCGTCACCATAGCCACGCCGCCGCGTCGGAAAGGGTTCCCACGTATTGACGATTCCCTCGGCAGGGCCGTCGCCGGCAACGCGGTAGCGCCGGTTCACGCAACCAGCCTCAGGAGCGACCGCGCCTCTGATCGTGCCCATTGCTCCGTTGGCTGGGGCATTTCCAACGCCATGTTTACATTTCCCGCTGGAGGTTTGGCACGGGTTTGCACATGAACATCGGATGGGAACAATGGGCAATCATTCAACGTGAAACGCCGTTTTGCGCCGGAAATCGCGGCCCTATTCGCGCACATACCAACCTTTCGGCGTGCAAAACCATCAATGCACAGACTTTGTTGAGACTGGAGCCTATCATCCGTGCGAACGGTCGCACTCTCGCGTTCCCGTTGGCCCCAAGGGCGCCTGTTGGCACATGGCACGTTACGCGCGTGCACGAACGGGGGGCACCTCGGTTGGCATCGATCGCCGTTCACGACGATTCTGACTTATAAATAGCCGCGCGACAGCATCATTTCGCACCATGCACATTGACGCCAAGGCAAAATCGACGTCATGACCGGGATCACTGCCGAATGCCACATGGTATTCCCGGTCAATCGATTGCCCGCTTCCAGGCCACGGATGCAAACGGCGGAGAAACTCGACAGAGCGAAATCAGCGTACCGGCGCGCGGCAACCGCAATCCAGGAGGAACCCGGATAAATGCACCTTGGCCACAAAAACACGGCGCCATTCGATCTGAAACTGACGCTCTTGCTCAGGAATTCCTGGCGTTTTGCGCTGCTGGGGATGCTGTTCGCGCTGACGTGCTGGGAGGTAAATCCGGGACGGATTCCGGCGCCAGAAGACTTTCCCTCCAACTTTGAAACTTCGACCATTGTTACAGAGGTGAAAGCAAACCGGGAAAGGTAGGGGCCGTGACGAGACTGTGGTCGCGGAGCAACCCAAGCATCGCCGCCATTGTCGACTGGAACAGTTGCCACACAAGTCGGAAGCGCGGGAGTCAGCGATCAGCGGCGACCGGGTTGAATTCAGCACCGTGTCGAAACGCGGGTAAGCCGGCTGCCGGCGCCGGCGCTCCACCTACGCCCGTTAAACCACCGTTTGGCTCGGCGCCGGCGGCGAATGCAATGCAGTGGCGACGGTCAAAGGCTGCCCGACGCAGGAGTCCACAGGCAGCAGAAAGCCGGTCCCTGACGGGACCGGCTCCTGAAAAGTCTTGCCGGGATGCGCGCGGCTACGATGTTCGACGGATGGCGCCGGATCTACAGGCCGCCCAGGTACTCGTTGTAACTGCCGGCGTCGAGCAGCGCGTCCAGCTCAGCCGGGTCGCTCATGCGGACGCGCAGCATCCAGCCGTCGCCGAAGGGATCGGTGTTCACCAGTTCGGGCTCCTGGGCCAGGCGTCCATTGATCTCGGTGACCTCGCCGCTGACGGGCGAATACAGGTCGGAGACCGCCTTGACGGACTCGATCTCACCCATCTTGGCCATGTGGCCGACGGGAGCGCCGGAGTCGGGCAATTCCACGTACACCACGTCGCCAAGTTGGTCCTGCGCATAGTGGGTGATGCCCACCAGGACGGTGCCTGCGGCGGCATCCTCGACCAGGGCCCACTCGTGTTCCCTGGAGTATTTGCGGTCTTCGGGATTCACTTTGTCTGATACCTCCCAAGGGTATGGTAGTCGATGGTGCGGCGGCCGGCGATCCTGCAGGATGCGCCGATGCGCACAGAGCAGGTCGAAGCTAGCCCGGTCGCTGGTAGAAGGGCGGTTCCGTCGTGGTGGCCTGGGACTGGCGCCCGCGAATGTCCACGGTGAGAACCGTGTCGGGGTCAGCGTGGGCGGCGTCCACGAAAGCCATGGCGATGCACTGCTCGAGGGTTGGCGAGTAGCTGCCGCTGGCGACGGTTCCGACGACCTCGCCATCGGCCAGCACATCGTAGCCGGCGCGGGGAGCGCTGCGGCCGGGCAGGGTCAGCCCGACCAGTCGGCGTTCGGTCCCGTACACGCGCTGGTGGTCCAGCACGTCGGCGCCGTTGTAGCCGCCGTCGCGCCGCACGAACCGGCCGAAGCCGGCTTCAATGGGCGTGATGGTCTCGGACAGTTCGTGGCCATGCAGCGGAAGGCCGGCCTCCAGCCGGAGCACGTCCCGCGCTCCGAGGCCACAGGGAACCACGCCGGCGTCGGTGAGCTTGTTCCAGATGGGGACGACGTCGGCCGACCCGACGGCGAGTTCAAACCCATCCTCTCCGGTGTAGCCGGTGCGTCCAATGAAAACGCGGCGACGGTCGATGTGGCCCCGGCCCCAGGCGAAGGGGCGCAATTGGGAAGGAGCGGGGGTGCGGCCCGGGTTGCTTGCCCGACGGGCGCCGGGGGTGAAGTCCGCGCACAGTTGGTCGACAATCCCGACGGCCTGGGGGCCCTGCACGGCAATGAGGCCGGTGAGCATGGTGCGGTCGGTGATATGCACACCCCGCCCGTCGAAATGCTGGGCGAGCTGGCGGTCGAACCAGCGGGCTACGATGGGCCGGTTCCCGGCGTTGGGGATGAGCAGGAACTCATCCTCGGACAGCCGGTAGAAGATGGTGTCGTCGATGACGCCGCCCTGCTCGTTGCAGATGAAGCAGTAGCGGGCGCGACCCACGCGGAGGCCCGATGCGGAGCCGGTGAGCAGAATGTCCAGCAGCGCGGCCGCATTGGGTCCGCCGATGTGCAGCCGGCCCATGTGCGAAACGTCGAACAGGCCAGCCGCGTTGCGCACGGCGGCCACCTCGGCGATGACCCCCTCGTACTGCACGGGCATGTCCCATCCACCGAAAGGAACGATGCGGGCGCCAAGAGCTACGTGGGTGTCGTAGAGGGCGGTGCGGAGATTCTCAGCAGCGGTGGTATCAGCAGCCATAGGTTATTCAAGCGGCGGTGTGACGTGGGTAAACTCTGAGAATCATCATACCGCCAAGACAGTTGGGGCGCAATGAGGAAAAAGCCGGCACGCCGCGCTTTCATCGCCGGCCGCGGCACGAATTCCACCGGGCGTTCGCGTCCAACCGGCGGAGCGATTGACGATTGGCCGCCACCGCCATGGGCCCCATGCCTACCCAGTTTTCAGCACACCTGTCATTGCGAGGAGCGAAGCGATGAGGCAATCCCGTTGGTGTAGCGACGACCCTGGCCGCAACGAGATTGCCACGCTGCGCTCGCAATGACCAAGTGGGTACGCATGAGTGCCGTGGTCACGTTGACTTGACCGCCGGGCTGCGCGGACAATGCTCGGAGCGCATCAAGTCATTGCCCAGGAGTTCAGGGATGTATCACGATCAGGAACCGGCGGAACGCGAGGACGAGGAGGCGGAAATCTCCACGGTGGAGGAATTGGCTACGTACCTGAACGAAAACCGGCATATCGCTGCGGCGCTGGTGAGCGAACTGGCGGACGAGATTGAAACGGAAGGTCACGATCCGATCAATGACATACTGGAAAAGGGATACGAGGACTCGTTCTACGTGGAAGACCTGGTGGGGTTCGGCGAGGAATTCGAGACCATCGTGATCGCGCCGATGATCGAGGTTGGGACCGATTGGGACCAGCCGTTCGACAACCACGATTTAGGTACGAGCGTAGACAGCGTACTGGAAGTCGAAGGGGTCGATGAAGAGCTGGCCACCGAATTCAGACATTGCCTGCTGCAGGAGTGCCTGAGCCTGGTGGAAACAATGGGGCGAGCCAGGCCGGATTCCAGCTTGGTCGACATATTTGGCCTGAAGGTCTTCGAGGCCTACAAACCGCTGCGGTCAGCGCTGCAGGAGGAACTGACGATGCGGCTGCAGCATGAGGACGAGGACGGTTGGGGCTACGGTTCAGTCGGCGAGTTATTGCGGGATGCCCTGGCCCGCGCGATCGAAAGGGCTGCGCCCGGCATCGCGGAGTGGATGGCGGAGACCATCCAGACGGAGGGGGAGGCGCTGGCGTTCAACGCCCTGGGAAGGATGACTTCTCACCAGGGGGGCAGCGCCCGCGACGCATAACCGTCTCGGTGCGCGCCGACCTGTTGATCGGGAACCGCACCGCGGCAGGACGACGGGGCGTTTACGACGGGGGTCCAGCAGCGACGGGATCTCCATGTTGCGCTGTATCCCCAGCGCGAAGGACGGATCGGCGGTTGTACGAGCGTTGAGATAGTTTCCTATTCGTCGTCCTCTTTCCAGGAGATGAACCGATCAGGGGAAATGACGATCAGGGTCAAGCGTTCGTCCGCCAGAAGTTCTGCGGCGAACTCAGCGCCTCGCTCATCGCCATCGTAGAAGACGCATATCCTGCGCACCGCGTCTTCCAGCCCGCGGTCGGTGACAGTGGCCGTGCCCTCGATGGTCACAAAAGAATAGGGGCGATCCGGGGTGCAGACGCACAGGGAGACGGTGGAATTGCGGCGGATGTTTCGCACCTTGACCGTCGCTCGGCCGGCCATCACCAAAGCCTGACCGTTATCCCAAAGGAACCAGACCGGCGCCACGTGGGGAGCGCCATTGGGCCGCATGGTGACCAACTGCGCCGTTCGGGGCTGGGACAGGAATTCACCCACCTCTGCTGTGTTCAATGTTCCCAAGGTATTTCCTCCTGCATCCTCGCGCGCGTGTGACGCCATTTTGAGATAACGAACCCATGATAGCGGAATGCGGGTGGTGGCGGGTTTTTGGCGAACGGGTCGGCGCGCCAGATCATGGCAGCACCGCGCAACCATCACGTCCTGTGGGTTTGATCGGCGCTGTCTGCAAATAATCGAAGGGCCCCAGGATATGCAGGGGTCTGGCCGATCAAGGGCTCCTGGATTCCGGCTTTCTCCGGAATGACAGGGTGGGAGGACGGGTTGATTGTGGTGGAGGTTGCGACGGGAGCACGGCTCTGGAACGTTGCCGACGTCGTGTCGATTTGCGGGCGGACGGGATTTGCGGGATGATGGGCGGGCCGGTGATACGGCGTCCGGATTGAACATGAAAAACGCACGGGAGGCAGAGAAATGAGCGACCTGGTATTGCGCACCGCCGTGGGCAACTACGGGCACACGACGCCGTTGAAGGATGGGACGATCACGTCGCCGGCGTTCAGCATGGAGCACATCGAAGTATCGCCGGTGACCAGCATCTTCCGACGGATGGTGCGGGAGCTGGAGTTCGACGTGGCGGAGATGGCGCTGTCCACGTACCTGTGCGCGCGGGCGCACGGCAAGCAGTTCACGGGGGTGCCCATCTTCCTGACGCGGGCCTTCTACCACGGCGGCATCGTGGTGAACCGCAAAAGCGGCATCGAGTCGCCCAGGGACCTGGAGGGCAAGCGGTTCGGAGTGCGCAGCTACACACTGACGCCGGGAGTATGGACGCGGGGACTGCTGCAGACGGAGTACGGCGTGGATCTGGACGCGGTGACGTGGGTGCTGTCGGGAGACGAGCACGTGGCGGAGTACGTGGCGCCGGCCAACGTGGTGTCGTCATCCAACAGCAACCTGGGCGAGATGCTGGTGTCGGGAGAGATTGACGCCGCCATCGGGGTCGGGCCGGTGGACTCGCCGGACGTGCAACCGCTGTTCGACGAGCCGGATGCCGCCGACGCCGCGTGGCACCGGAAGACGGGAGTCTATCCCATCAGCCACATGCTGGTGGTGAAGAACGCCGCGCTGGACGCCAACCCGGACCTGGCTGGCGAGCTGTTCGAGACGTTCAACACGGCGAGGGCTCTCTACCTCGGCAAGCTACGTTCGGGAGATGCCGCTGCGCCGGAGGACCGGCCCTACCACCAGATGGTGGACGTGGTGGGCGACGACCCGATTCCCTACGGAGTGGCAAGCTCTAGGAAGACTCTGGAGACCTTCGTTGGCTTCAACGTGGAGCAGAATGTGATACCAGAGGCGGTTGCGGTGGAGGAGCTGTTCCCGGAGGCGACGCTGGGACTGGGGTGACAAGGAGCAGAGCAATCTCCACATGTTGCTGACATTGTTGGCTCGATTTAGCGAGCTACAGCAATTACAATTGTCAGATTACCGGCACTGGTGGAGCCGCGATCGAGGCACTGATACCGTGCAGGCAAGGGTAAGATCATGGCACAAGAACTTCTGACGGACGACCAAAAAGCCCAGATCGAAGAAATCACGCGCAGTGACCTGACGGGCAGGTTCGGCAAAGCAGTGACCTTCCCCCGCGTCACGGTTGTCACCAAGACCGACCAATTCGATGACGCTTACGTGCACATCAGGGTCGTGTACGCAGGGGACGGGGACGCCCTGGATCCCGGATGGCTCAACGGATTCAACAGGCGAAACCGCGCCGCATTCCAGCAATTCGGAGTAACCGGCGTGATCACCCAGTCGTACGTAGAGGAAAGCGAAGACAGGGAATGGTCAGCATTGATGAAGGCGGCCCCGTATCGTCAGGACGCTGAATGAATTGGGAGCAATTGATCGCGATCAGCAGATTACTGGCAGACCCCCCTGAGCACGGCGAAGCCAGAGGTCGCCCGCAACAAGCCAGACTGCGCAGGGCCATCAGCACAGCCTATTACGCGATGTTCCACGCCCTGGCTGAAAACAACGCGAACACACTTATTGGAGCATCCAACGATTTACGTAACTCCCCGGAGTGGGCCCGAACCTACCGAGCCCTTGACCACGGCAGAGCAAGGTCTCAAATGATCTCGTCGGCGATCAACCGTTTCCCTGATGCCATATTCGACTTCGCCGAGACGTTCGTTTATCTGCAAGAGCTACGGCACGACGCGGACTACAACCCACTGTCTGTTTTCACCCGCTCCGAGGCCGACACGGCCATCAGCCGGGCAGAAGATGCGGTGGATCGGTTCATCGAGACCACTGCCAGGGATCGAAGGGCATTTGCCGCGCAGGTGCTTTTCGCCGCCAGACGGTGAACGGATTGGGCCCTGCCGGGCACGGGATCCAAAATGCAAACGGGGGCGCAATCGCTGCGCCCCCGCTCCTTTGGGTCCGCCCGTGTCTGACGGTTACACGGCCACGGCCTGTTCGTAGGTTACGCTGCCCACTTGGTCCGGGGGGAAGATCTGCCAGTCCAGCATCCAGCGGTGGGTGCGGTCGAACATCTCCCTGGTGTAGGGCTCGAAGACGAGGCGTTCGCCGATGCCGGCGCGGCGGTGGTCGAACAGCGGGTGGTAGCGCTCCGGTAGCTCGTTCAGGAAGTAGCGCTGGTAGCGCTCCTTGGCCGCGTCGATCTCGCGCTGGGCGCGCTGCAGGGCGTTGAAGTAGGCGCGCAACTGGTCGTCGGTTGCGTCGCCGTTGATGAGGAAGCCGATCATGAAGCTGGTGTCAACGAGCTTGCGGAAGCCCTGCTGCTCCAGCACGTAGCCGGGCGCGCCGAAGACGTTAGCGGCCGGGACGCGGCGATCAAGGGCCAACTGCAAGCGATCGAGGGGGCCACCCACGAACTGGAGACTGATCTGATCCCGGGGCAGGATGCTCTCCAAGGCCTGGAGGGCCGAGAAGTGGCTGCCCGAATGCCATCCGACGGCAACCTCGACGCCGGCCAGATCCTCGGGGGTCTGCAGGGGAGACTCGGGGGCGACCCAGATGCCGCTGGGGGTGACGGAATAGGCGTGGCCCCACATGCGGCCGTGGTCGGCGCTGGCGGCCATGCCCACCGCCCAGTGGCAGGCGGAGCTGATCTCGCAGGCGCGGCCGGCCTCCATGGACTCGAAGGCGCCGCGCTTGATCTCCATGGGCGCGCCCTCGGCGGAATCGACAGAAGGGTTGAGCGGTTCGCTGGGCCGGTTCGAGGCGACGAACTCGTAGTCGAGGCCCTCATCGGCGAAGAACCCCTTCTCCTCGGCGACCCATTCCTGGAGCCGGCCGTGGGGGACGATACGAAACTTGGACATGGTGGGCCTCCGCTGCGGGCGTTTTCGTAGCGGGATTATCGCCGATGCCGACTCTTGTTTCAACTTCGCGTTGGCAATATGATGACCGCCAAACGTGATCGATAATTCATACAGGAAGGCGGTATCGAATGGTCAAGTACTCGTTCCGGTTGCCCAACGCGGACTACCTGGGTTTCCCGGCCTCGGCAAAGGGCATCCTCGACACGGCGATCAAGGCGGAGGAACTGGGGTTTGACGCGGTGTTCGTCAACGACCACGTGATCGTGGACGACGGGACGCGGAGCGAGCCGTGGCGGCAGGTGTACGACCCGCTGATGTCGCTCGCCTACGTGGCGTCGCGCACGTCGAAAATCGGGCTGGGCACATCGGTGCTGATCATGCCGTACCGCAACCCGGTGGTGACGGCCAAGATGGTTGCCACGCTGGACCAGATGTCCGACGGGCGCGCCATCGTGGGCGTGGGCTCCGGATGGAACGAGATTGAGTACGCCGCGCTGGACGTGCCGCACCGGGAACGCGGCGCGCGCACCAACGAATACCTGCGGCTGTGGAAGGCGTGCTGGGAGCCCGACCCGGTGTCGTTCAGCGGGCGGTTCTTCTCCTTCGACGGCCTGCACACCAGCCCCAAGCCGGTGCAGCAGCCGCACCCACCCATCTGGATCGGTGGCTCCAGCCACGCCTCGCTGCGGCGGGCGGCGCGGTTCGCGCAGGTGTGGCAGCCGACGCCCACGCCGCTGCCGACCCTGGTCAGCAACTGGCAGTACCTGAACGACGTGTCCGCCGAAATCGGACGGGACGAGCCGCCGCGAGTTCGGATGAGCTTCCGGGTGAACATCAGCAGCATCTCTGGTCATTCCGTCTCGGACAGCGACCGGCCGACGGGCTACGGCACCACCGAGCAGATCGTGTCGGACCTCAACCGCTACCGTCAGGAGTCCGGCCTGGACGAGTTCCAGATCAACTGCCACGACTGCGGCGACCTGCAGCAGTTGCTGGACACCATGGACGCGCTGGTGCAGGACGTATTTCCGAAGGTGGATGGTTGAAACGCGAATTTGTCAGAATCAGGATTTGCCGGATTTTAGGATTTTCAGGATTGCGTGTTCTGGTCCACTCGACGGCTCCAATCCTGCCAATCCTCAAATCCTGAAAATCTTGATTCTGATGACTCCCTGTAGCAACGTGTGAATCAAGTGAAGGTTTTTCCAACGGAACGTACCGAAAATCATCGCGTCCTGATGGACGCGGTGGAGAGCGTGCGGGCCACGCTGGAGGCGGGGGCGGAGGAGTCGGAGCGGATTGGCACGCTGGCGCCGGCGTCGGTGGACGCGCTGTATGAGTCAGGTTTGCTGCGGCTGAAGACGCCACACGCGCTGGGCGGCGCCGAGGCCGACGTGGTGACGCAGCTGGACGTGCTGGAGGCGGTGAGCCGCATCGATCCGGCCTCGGGCTGGTGCCTGATGATCGGGGCGGCGAGCCTGGGCAGCCTGGGGGCGTTCCTGTCCGACGATGCCATCGAGGAGATATTCGTCGGCGGCAAGCCGCCCAAGGTCGCCGGAGCGGCCGCGCCCTCCGCCACCGCAACGCGGGTGGACGGCGGTTATCGGGTCACCGGGCACTGGCGGTTCGGCAGCGGGATCAGGCACGCCGAATGGGTGTCCGCCGGCGCCCGCGTGGTTGCGGACGAACCGGCCGACCATCCGCGGCAGGTCCGGATGGCGATGCCCAAGCACAAGGTGAAGGTGCATGATAACTGGCAGGTGATGGGGTTGCGGGGCACGGGAAGCTGCGACTTCTCGGTGGACGACCTGTTCGTGCCCGACGGGTTCGCGTGGGACTCGACGCTGACGGAGCCGAAACGGGGCGGCGCGCTGTACCGCCTGGGCCGGCCGGGTTTTGTGACCAACGAGCACTCGGCCTTCGCCCTGGGCGTGGCGCGGCGGGCGCTGGACGCGGTGACCGAGGCGGCGGCGTCCAAGACCCGGGGATACAACTCCGCGAACCTGCTGGCGAACCGGGCGACGTTCCAGCGGGCGATCGGAGAGTGCGACCTGCGCTTGCGGGCGGCGCGTTCGCTGAATGTGGAGATCCTTGAGGAGGCGTGGCAGTCGGTTTGCGACGGTCACACTCCGCCGCCTCCGCTGCAGGCGCAGATGCGGAGTTGCGCCACCTACACCACCGACGTGGCCGCAGACGTGACGGCGCAGGCCTTCCGCTACGGCGGCGGCGAGGCGCTGTTCACGCCCAACATCCTGCAGCAGTGCCTGCGGGACATCAACGCGGCGGCCCAGCACCAGATGGTGAGCGACACGGCCTACGAGAACCACGGTCAGTTCCTGCTGGGGCTGCCCGACGCGCGGGTGATGGAATAGCGGAGTTCATGCGCGTAGCCGGTTTGCGGCGAGGAACCGTCAGGATCAGGATTTTCAAGATTTGGGGATTATCAGGATTGGAACCGTTCCGTGATGAAGATCTCCCCATCCTGTCAAATCCTGAAATCCCGTAAATCCTGATTCAGACGACTTACCCAAGCAGGCACGCATGAGACTAGCGGAGGTGTTGAGATGGCTACCTATCTGTACGTATCGCTGCAGGGGGACGACGTCATCGCCCGGTACGATCTGGATCCGGCCACGGGCGGGTTGACGGGGCGGACCGAGTTTGCGCTGGCGGGCATGCCGGCGCCGATGGCGACGGATCCCGGGAAGCGCTATCTATTCGTGGGGCGACGGCGGCCGGGCGAGTTCGGGCTGACGTCGTACAGCATCGACGGCGGCAGCGGCGATCTCGAGCGGATCAGCGACATCGACCTGGACGGCAATCCAGTGCACCTCTTTGTCGACCGCACCGGGAATTACCTGCTGTCGGCCTACTACTACCAGTCGCGGGTGGCAGTGCACGGCTTCGACGGCGACGGGCGGCTGGACGCGACGCCCATCGAGTGGCGGGAAACGGGGATCGGCGCGCACTACGTGCAGACTGACGCGTCCAACCGCTACGCCTTCGTGCCGCACATCGCCGAGGGGTCGCAGACGGGGCCCAACGCGATCTTCCAGTTCCGGTTCGACGAGTCGACGGGCCGGCTGACGCCCAACACGCCGGACCGGGCCAACCCCACGTCGCCCGAGGGGCCGCGGCACATCTGCTTCAACCCCAACCTGGACGTGGTGTACTCGTCCAACGAGCAGGGGTGCAGCGTCACCGCCTACCGGTTCGACGCCGACGCGGGCACGCTGTCGCCCTTCCAGACGGTGCCGACACTGCCGGAGGATTTCACCGAGCGGAACACCTGCTCGCAGATCCAGATCACGCCGTCGGGCCGGTTCCTGTACGCGCCCAACCGGGGGCACAACAGCGTGGCCGGCTTCGCCGTCGATAGCCGTGACGGCAGCCTGACCGCCATCGGACGGGTGGCCACCGAGGCGGTGCCGCGGGCCTTCAGCCTGGACACCACGGGCAGCTACCTGTACGCGTCGGGCCTGGATACCGGGCGGCTGGCGTCCTACCGGGTGAACCAGGACAGCGGGGAGCTGGAGCCGCTGGAGGTGTATGACATCGGGCGCGAGCCGATGTGGGTGCTGATCATGGACCTGTGATGGCGCATGGCCGGCAATCGCGGCTGGATGGTAGTATGGAAGGGCGGTCGACGCGGCCGCCGCTGGTCCATAGGGGCCTCGCGTGGGGGCTTAGCTCAGTGGGAGAGCACCTGCTTTGCAAGCAGGGGGTCACGGGTTCGAATCCCGTAGCCTCCACTTTTTCGCACGTGACTTCGCGGGAGCCTAAGCTTCCAAGTCCAATTGCCTTAGACTCCCGTTCTTCAGAACCCGATATACGAAAGGCCGCGGCGTAACGCCGACGGCTTCGATCATCCTATCGTAGGCGCTTAGAAAGCACCGCATTTTTTCGTGACCAGGCTTGTCTCCTCCCCACAAATAGAAGCAGCCTATACCGTGATCTTGGATAGCCTGCCTCTCTAACGGACGTGTGTGGTGATGGCGATCATGTCCAATTACAATCCATCCCCGCCTGCCTACTTCAGCCATCCAAAGATCATCTTCCGCTGTCTGGGCAAAGTGCTCTTGATGAATCTCTACTTGCGTGGGCAGACCTAGATCTCGCAACCTCCGGGGAAGGAAAATTCCGACATCCCTATCGAAGAAGAAAATCGCATCATCACTGTCAGAAGGTTGGATGAGACCGGCGGCAGTCATTCAACTCGCCGCCACCAACTCATCGTCACGAACCCCTTCGAACCTCAACCCGTGAAGCACATCCTCTCCGGCCAAGCCATAATCGGTCTGGATGCTCGGGACCGTTTCCCCCGCGTCCCAACGACCCTTCAATATCCAGGTAGGGACACCATGGACAGCGGGCACTCCAAATGAGACCCGCGGGTCGATAGAAACAGGGATATTCCTGTTTACGAGGTGCCAGACCAGGGCGATATCATGCTGATAATCGAACTGCTCAAACCGTTCCGCGACTACTTCCTCCCAGCCCACTTGCCCATCAAGGTCTGCAGCCACCAGCTTACCAACCTCCGCATCCTCCTCTAGCTCGCGCATCTCGAGCATCAGATGAAAGCCCTCTGTTTTCCATGCGTACTGGGCAAACGGATACTCAGAGTTTAACGCGCGCGCCGCATAGGCACGGGCCGTACGAATTTTCTGTAGGGATAGGCCCAGTTTCCTGAACGTAGCTACGAACGCGACTTCGATGAGCTCGTAGTAAGACAACGGACGACCAGCCTCACGGCCTGGCAGCGCTGCTGGACGATTCAGAGCGCCGCGATGCCAATATCCGACTGTGCGAGTAGCAATACCGGCGTACCGGGCGGCATCTCGGACTGGATATGCCGGGCGATCCAAGCGACGACGCCAGCTAGCGGCATCTTGTAGCGCGTATGTGGCAGACATCACCCCAGCCTCGTTAATCGGGTCAAGTTACAACATACTCCCCACGAGGATATTTTGGCAAACCTGCCCATTGAGGCGTAACCCCATCCCCAGTGAAAAGCGGATTGTCCAGCCCATATCTGATCGCGAACGAAACCGCCAACGATACTCATGGCGCTTGAGTCAATTCCGTGCTCCTGTGCGGCGATCGGTGCAAGCACGGGTCGTATGGCGTGTTGTCTTCGCGCGACACAATTTTCTCCAGGTGTTAGGCTACGGGCGATTTGCGGCCACGGCCCGGACGTTAGAGCCAGTCACATGACTTGAGCGGCCGGGCGGTCTGCGCTTCAATTACGACACGCACCTATCGGCATGTAACTGCCAGCAAAGCGTATTCACTGCAGGAGGCCAGAGCATGAGGTACGACTATATCGTGGTGGGCGGGGGTTCCGCCGGATGCACCATCGCCAGCCGGCTGTCGGAAGACCCGGACCGTTCCGTGCTGCTGCTGGAGGCGGGGCCGGACTATCCGGTCTTTGAGCAACTGCCCGACGACCTGAAGCTGGGCAACAACGTGTGGCTCTCGGCCTACGGGCCGCACAACTGGGGCTACACCGCCCGGATCACCGAGGAGCAGGACGACCTGACGATCCCGCGAGGCAAGGCGACGGGCGGTTCCAGCGCGGTGAACGGGCAGGTGCTGTTCCGCGGCATCCCCGAGGACTACGACCGCTGGGCCGAGTGGGGCAACGACGAGTGGAGTTTCACCCGGTGCCTGCCCTACTTCAACAAGCTGGAAACCGACCTGGACTTCGGCGGCGACGACTTCCACGGCTCCGACGGGCCGGTGCCGGTGCGTCGCGCTCCCCGCAACGAGTGGCTGCCCCATGCCGTGGCCTTCGAGCGGGCGTGCCTTGACGAGGGCTTTCCGCAGGACGAGGACCAGAACCACCCCGAGTCCACGGGCGTCTCGCCCCGGGCGCGCAACACCATCGACGGCGTGCGCATGAGCATGGCCATCAACTACCTGGACATCGCGCGGCACCGGCTGAACCTGACCATACGGGGCGGCGTCACCGCGCGGCGGATCATCTTCGATGCTGGTTCGACCGGCTCACCACGAGCGGTGGGGGTCGAGGCGGAGAGCGGAGGCGAGGTCTTCACGGTGGAGGGCGGCGAGATCATCGTCAGCAGCGGGGCCGTGGCGTCGCCGCAGTTGCTGATGCTGTCCGGCGTGGGTCCGGCGGAGCACCTGCGCAGCATGGGCATCCCGGTGGTGCACGACTCCCCGGGCGTGGGCAAGAACCTGCGCGACCATCCTGCGGCGTCGGTGCTGTATCTGGGCAAGGGCGAGAAGCCCGACGTGCAGGCGCCGGTGATCCAGGTGGGACTTCGCTACACGGTGGAAGGCTCAAATCTGCGCAACGACATGCAGCTGAGCCCCAACCTGATGACCAGCGAGCATCGCCCGGCCCACGTCGTCATCGACGAGGACCTCAATTACATCGGCATGGGCGCGAGCCTGCAACTGGCGCTGGGGCAGGGCGAGTTGACGCTGCAGTCCACTGACCCCCACGTGCAGCCGTTCCTGAACTACAACTACTACCAGGAGCCGGAGGACCTGCGCCGGATGCGGGAGGCGATACGCTTGGGCGTCCGGATGGCGGAGCGGCCTCCCTTCTCCGACCTGGTCGAAGAGCGGATCATGCCCACCGACGAGGAGCTGGAGTCCGACGAGCTGCTGGACGACTGGCTGCGCAAGAACTCGGGAACGTCGCACCACATATCGGGCACGTGCAAGATGGGGCCGGACTCGGATCCCCTGGCGGTGGTGGACCAGCATCTGAAGGTCAAGGGAGTGGAGGGCCTGCGGGTGGCCGACGCGTCGATCATGCCCGACTGCATCCGGGCCAACACCAACGCCACGACCATCATGATCGGCGAGAAGGTTTCCGACTACATCAATGACGGCCGGTAGCCGGGGGAAACGTCAGAAGCAGGATTTGCTGGATTAGCGGATTTTCAGGATGAGGCCGGCTGTCGCAATAACCGATCCAATCCGGTCAATCCATCAATCCGGTACATCCTGATTCTGACCACACGGGGAGGTTCACAGCAATGGAAGTCCAATGGATGAACCACACCGGGTTCGTGGTGAGCGACATGGAGCGCTCCCTGACTTTCTACCGGGACCTGTTGGGTCTCAGCATCGAGCGGGACCAGGTGTTGGAAGGCGACTTCATCTCGGAGGTCGTGGGTTATCCGGATGCGCGGCTGCACATCGTGTACCTGGGCGTGGGGGATCAACGCCACTCGGTGGAGCTGATCCAGTACCTGAACCCGGCGGGAGATGCCGTCGCGTTGCCCCGGCGCCACCAGGTGGGAGCGAGCCACCTGGGAATCATTGTCGACGACCTGGACGCGTTTTACGCCGACCTCAGTGCCAAGGGGGTGCGGTTCGTGAGCCCGCCGGCGACGCGGCCCAACCCGGTGTATCCGGCGGCCAGCAAGGGCTGCTACATGGAGGACCCCGACGGGAACTGGCTGGAACTGCTGGAGCGGGGACCGGCGCCGCCCGACGCGACCTCGGTGTGACCGCAGGGGCTGCGGGCGGTGACTGAGCCGGGCGGCGAGGGGTTCCAGGGAAGGCGACTGGAAATACCAGAAGGAAGGCCGGGGGTTTAATCCCGGCCTTTTTGGCTCGTTGAATAGAGGATAAGATCAATCTAGCGAGGACTGGGCGAGCCTCGGTCCGGCTAAGAGACCAACCAAGCCTCCTACCAATAACGCCACGCAATGCCACAGATACCCGATCGAGTCCTTGACGGTTTCTTTGGTACCACCGGCCGAGTCCACATACAGGGACAGGATCACGGCCAGGATCGCAAACAGGACAGCGACTCCGATGAGCAGACAAACTATCCAGAAGTACGACCCACTGAGCAGTGGACCTCTAGGCTGATCTTTCACGATCCGGCCAAAGGTCTCCGGTTCTATAGTCGACTCTGGCCGGCTTGCCAGGATGGCGGAAAGCGTGGAATATAATTCGCGCCGACGCCAGGCCGAAGGCTACCAGGGGAGGCTTGATTGAACCCATCCGCCGTTCCACTGTAGCGGAGTCATTGCGTTTCATCGTCGGCACCTCTTAGCCAGGGGACTGGCGCAGCCATCGATTAGTAGGCGATTGCTATCGAGTCAATCCCTTAGAACCACTATACCACGGTGTTATGGTAGCAAGGTATTCGCCAAGATCAGAGGTATTATCTTTTTTACTCTGGAATGTAATTACCTTTGGAAAGGGGTTCTGTGGAGTGGACATGACCACCGTTATCGCCAACGCGACCATTGTGACCGGCAACGCGGGACGGGACGTTCTGCATGACGCCGGCATTGCCATCTCGGGGGACCGGATTGCGGCCATCGGGCCGACGGATGACGTGCGGCAGGCGCATCCCGACGCCGAGGTGGTGGACGGGCGGGGCAAGGCGGTCTTTCCCGGGCTGATCAACTGTCACACGCACCTGCTGGCGACGGGCGACCGGGGAATCCTGGAGGACTTCGGGTTCCCGACGCGGCTGACCTTCCCGGTGTCGGCCCGGGCGCTGCTGAGCGACGAAGAGCGGCAGACGCTGGCGCTGCTGGGCGTGCTGGAATCGATCCGCAGCGGCGTCACCTGCCTGCTGGAAATCTCATCCGACGTTGCCAGCTACGCTCCCGACCTGGCGGCGACGGGGTTGCGGCTCGTGCTGGGGGAAAACATCAACGACGTGGACGAGGCCAGGAACGGGGTGTACCGGTTCGACGAGGCCCGGGCCGACGCCGGCCTGCAGCGCTGCGCCGACCTGGTGGAGGCGTGGCACGGCCGGGAGCAGGGGCGGGTCAGTTGCTTCCCGGCGCCGCACGCTCCGGAGACCTGCTCGCCGGACCTGCTGCGCCGCAGCCGGGAATTGGCCGAGCGCCACGGCGTCGGCTACACCATCCACCTGTCGCAGAGCCGTGAGGAGATCGAGGCGGTGATGCGGGTGCGCGGGGTCTCGCCGACCCACTACCTGTTCGCCAACGACTTTCTGGGGCCGGACCTGCTGGCCGCCCACTGCCGGTACGTCGATTCCGCCGAGATCGCGCTGCTGGGGCAGACCGGGGTCAAGGTGACCAACAACGCCGCCATCGCCGCCCGCCGGGGCGCGGCCGCGCCGGTGCGGGAGTTGCAGGCAGCGGGGTGCGTCATCGGCATGGGCACCGACAACATGGCCGAGGACATGGTTGAGGTGATGCGGGCCGGGCTGTTCCTGGAGCGGGTGCGCCGCAACGACGAGGTGTATCCGCAGCCCGAGGACGTGCTGGAGTGGGCCACCTCGGGAGGAGCCCGGGCGCTGGGGATGGAGGACATCACCGGCAGCCTCGAGGTGGGCAAGAAGGGCGACCTGTTCGTGGTGGACCTGATGCGGCCACACCTGGTGCCCACCCTGCGCGTGGTGTCCGCGTTCGTACACAACGGCCAGCCGGCCGACATCACATCGGTGATGGTGGATGGCGCGTGGGTCATGCAGGACGGCAAGGTGCTGACCATCGACGAGGCGGATGTGGTGCGCCGGGCGGAGGCAGTGGGGCACGCGTCGTGGCGCCGGCTGCTGGAACGCTATCCCAACGTGCCTTTCCCCATCAACATCCCGCCGGCCATCACCTGAGCCGGGTGAAACAGGGGGCCGACGCGGATTATGCGCGTTCGGCAGAGCGGGCAGGTTCTTTTCGAGCCTGCCCGCTCTCGTATGGGTCGTGCCCCCGTTGCGTGAATCGTCAGAATCAGGATTTTCAAGATTTGGGGATTGTCAGGATTGGAACCGTTCTGCGACCGAACACTCCCAATCCTGTCTAATCACAAAATCCTGTGAATCCTGATTCTGACGATTCCCACCGCCAAACCGGTTACGCATGGCCGCAGTGGCCTACTGGCTCGGCCGTGACGAATTGAGGGCAGAGGTGTGGTTTGTGGAGATTGGAAGCGGCTTGGGGTAGGCGGATCGGGGTGGCATGGGCTGCTGGGCGACGTTACGCGTCGTTTACACCGACGCAACTTCACGGTCATAGAGTTGCAATTTGCCGGTAACACCGTGGGACTAGCGTATTCGGCATCGACACCGACGCACCGCGTCCGATGCAGTCGTTTTTCCAGAGTTGGCGGCGACCTGCCGTTGACGAAACACCCCAGAGGAGGAAACACCCACGATGTCTGTAACCGGTTTAGCCAAACTGCCTGTACTGATGCGGTTCGCGCTCATTGGCGTGGCCGCTGTTCTCATGCCCCTGATGCTGGCCGCGTGCGGCTCCGAGCCGCCCCCGGCGCCGGCCGCGACCGCGGCTCCGGCTGCCAGCGCAGCCTCCCAACCGGCGAGCGAGCCCGCCGCCCCCGAGTCCGACACGATCAAGGTGGGCATCCTGCACTCCCTGTCCGGCACGATGTCGATCAGCGAGACCGCCGTGCATGACGCCGAACTGCTGGCGATCGAAGAGATCAACGCCTCGGGCGGCGTGATGGGCAAGCAGCTGGAGGTCGTCATCGAGGACGGCGCGTCCGACTGGCCGACCTTCGCCGAGAAGGCTCGCAAGCTGCTCCAGGAGGACGAGGTGTCCGTGGTGTTCGGCGGATGGACCAGCGCCAGCCGAAAGGCGATGCTGCCGGTCTTCGAGGCCAACAACGGGCTGCTGTTCTACCCGGTGCAGTACGAGGGCCTGGAGACGTCGCCCAACATCTTCTACACGGGCGCGACGACCAACCAGCAGATCGTGCCGGCCATCGAGTACCTGTTGGAAGAGGGCAAGACCAAGTTCTACCTGCTGGGTTCCGACTACGTGTTCCCGCGCACGTCGAACCTGATCATCAACAAGCAGTTGACCGCCGCCGGCCTTGAGGCCGTGGGCGAGGAATACACCCCGCTGGGCCACACCGAGTACAGCACCGTGATCACGAAGATCAAGGCCGCCGATCCCGACGTGGTGTTCAACACGCTGAACGGCGACTCCAACGTGGCCTTCTTCAAGCAGCTCAAGGACGCCGGCATCACGGCCGAGGACCTGCCCACGATTTCCGTGAGCGTCGCTGAGGAAGAGATCACCGGCATCGGCGCCGACAACATCGCCGGCCATCTGGTTGCCTGGAACTACTTCCAGACCACCGACACGCCGGAAAACGTGAAGTTCGTCAGCGCGTTCAAGTCCAAGTACGGCGAGAACCGCGTCACCGACGACCCCATCGAGGCGGGCTACTTCGGCGTGTACCTGTGGAAGGCCGCCGTTGAGAAGGCCGGGTCCACCGACGTGGCCGCGGTCAAGGAAGCCGCCAAGGGCATCCAGTTCGCCGCTCCGGGCGGAATGGTGACCATCCACAACGAGAACCAGCACGTGTCCAAGACCGTCCGCATCGGCACGGTGCGCGACGACGGGCAGATCGACGAGATCTGGAACTCCGGCTCCCCGGTGGTTCCGGACCCCTACCTGGACACCTACGAATGGGCCGCCGGCCTCCGGGAGTTGGCCCAGTAGTCTCAACCGTCAGAATCAGGATTTGCCGGATTGAAGGATTGACAGGATTGGGTGTTCTCCGCCACCGGATGGCTCCAATCCTGTAAATCACGAAGTCCTCATAACCCTGACACCGCCAACAAACATCGGCGCGGATGACATCCGCGCCTCCGCCTCCTCAAACTCCTTTATGGCCACAATATGGAAGTTTGGGCTCTACAACTGTTCAACGGGCTCAGCCTGAGCTCAATCCTGCTGCTGATCGCTCTGGGACTGGCGCTGTCCTTCGGGTTGATGAACGTCATCAACCTGGCCCACGGCGAGTTCATCATGATCGGGGCGTACACGACGTATGCGCTGCAGCAGGCCGCGCTCAGATTCACCGGTGACGCCCAATCGGGTATCACGTTCCTGATCGCCATTCCCGCGTCCTTCGTGGTTGCCGGAGCGGCGGGGTACGTGGTGGAGAACGCGCTGATCCGGTTCCTCTACCGCCGACCCCTGGATACGCTGCTGGCGACCTGGGGCGTCGGCCTGTTCCTGCAGCAACTGGCGCGGACGATTTTCGGCGCGCCCAACGTGCAGGTGGTGGCCCCGCCGTGGCTGGGCACCGCGCTCACGGTCACGTCTGACCTGGTGTTGCCCGTGAAGCGCGTATTCATCCTGGGGCTGGTCACCGCGTGCATCGGCGGGCTCTACTTTTACATGTACCGTTCCAGCGAAGGACGCCGGATGCGGGGCGTGATGCAGAACCGGGAAATGGCCTCCAGCCTGGGAGTATCGACCCGACGGGTGGACAGCTTCACCTTCGCGCTGGGTTCCGGACTGGCCGGCGTGGCCGGGTGCGCGCTGACGCTGATCGGGCCCATCGGGCCGTCGCTGGGTACCTTCTACGTGGTGGACGCCTTCATCGTCGTGATCCTGGGCGGGCTGGGGCAGGTCCCGGGCACCATCCTGGCGGCGCTGATCATCGGGATGCTGAACACGATGCTGGAGTTCGGCACGACGGCCGTGGTGGGCAAGGTGCTGGTGTTCGCCATGGTGATCCTGTTCCTGCAGTGGCGGCCGGCCGGCCTGATGCGGGCCAAGGGACGGTAGAGCGCCATGACGACCATGTCATCCATCATGACCGTGGTGCGCAACGCGTCGGCGCCGGTCCGGATGCACGACCGCATCGGCTCATGGATCGCGCCGGCGATCATGCTGGCGGTGTTACTGGCGGCGCCGGCGGTGCTGTCCGACTTCCGGATCGCACTGCTGGGCAAGTTCCTGACCTTTGCCATGCTGGCGGTGTCTCTGAACCTGATCTGGGGTTACGCCGGGATGCTCAGCCTGGGGCACGGCGTGTTCTTCGGGCTGGGCGGGTACGCCATGGCGATGTTCCTGAAGCTGGAATCCGCCGGCGGAAAGCTGCCCGACTTCATGTTCTGGAGCGGCCTGACGGAGTTGCCCTTCTTCTGGGCGCCGTTCAAGTACGCCTGGTTCGCCATACCGATGACCTTCGTCGTGCCGGCAGTACTGGCCGGCGCGCTGGGCTACCTGGTGTTCCGCAGCCGCATCACCGGCGTGTACTTCGCGCTGATCACCCAGGCACTGGCGCTGATCGTGAGCATCCTGTTCATCGGGCAGCAGGCGTACACCGGCGGCACCAACGGCATCACCAACTACACGACGATTTTCGGCTATCCGCTGAACGCGCCTTCGATGCAGCTGATCCTGTACTACGCCAGCGTGGCCGCGCTGGTCGCGGCCTACCTGCTGTGCTGGTGGCTGATCTCGTCGCGGCTGGGCCGGCTGCTGGTGGCCATGCGCGACGACGAGAACCGGGTGCGGTTCTCCGGCTACGACCCCGCGGTGCTGAAGACGCTGGTGTTCTCGCTGTCGGCGGGCATCGCCGGCGTGGCCGGCGCTCTGTTCACGCCGCAGGTGGGCATCATCTCGCCGACGATGATGGGCATCGTGCCATCCATCGAGATCGCCATCTGGGTTGCCGTGGGCGGACGCGGCGTGCTCCTCGGGGCAGTGATCGGCGCGGTGGTGGTCAACGGAGCCAAGAGCGGCCTGAGCGAGTCCTTCCCTGCGGTGTGGCAATACTTCCTGGGCCTGCTGTTCATCGGCGCGGTGCTGCTGTTCCCGTCGGGCATCATGGGCCTGCTGCGCGGCGAGGGCTGGCGGAAGCCGTGGTGGCTGTCACGCGAGCAGGTTCGCGGGGCGATCAGCCGCTGGATTCCTGGAGCACAACGATGATTGGCAGTACCAACAACTCAGCCTCGCGCAACGGGTCGAGCCCCACGCCGGACCTGAGCAAGCCCATCCTGTCGGTGGAGAGCCTGACGGTGAGTTTCGACGGCTTCACGGTGCTGAACGAGCTGGACCTCGCCATCGGCTACGGGGAGATGCGGTTCCTGATCGGGCCCAACGGCGCGGGCAAGACGACGCTGATCGACGTGATCACCGGCAAGTCCAAGCCGACGCGGGGGCGCATCATCTTCGACGGCACGACGGACCTGAGCCGGCGGCAGGAGTACCAACTGGTGCGGCTGGGGGTGGGCCGCAAGTTCCAGACGCCCTCGATTTTCGCCAGCCTGACGGTCTACCAGAACCTGGAGGTCACGCTGGGTTTCCGCAGCCGCATCACGCGATTGCTGGGCAAGACGCGGCGTGGTGAGAGCGACCGGATCATGAGCACGCTGGAGGAAGTGGGCCTGCAGCACCGGGCGCAGGACATCGCGGGCGGGCTGTCCCACGGCGAGAAGCAGTGGCTGGAGATCGGCATGCTGCTGGTGCAGGAGCCCAAGCTGCTGCTGCTGGACGAGCCGGTGGCCGGCATGACCCGCCGGGAGCGCGACCGCACCGGCGAGTTGCTACAGTCCATCGGCGGCGCGCGGTCGGTGCTGGTGGTTGAGCACGACATGGACTTCGTGCGGCAGTTCGCGCAGACGGTCACCGTGCTGCACCTGGGCAAGGTGCTGAGCGAGGGCACGATGGAAGAAGTGCAGCAGGATCCGGAGGTCATCCGGGCGTACCTGGGCAACAGCCGGTCGCAGCGGCCGCAGGCCGGCCGGCTCAACGGGCGACCCGAGGCCGAGCGCGCCGCGCCGGTGGCCGCGGACTGAAGAGCAGCGCAATGTTTCGCCAACCCGATCCTTTCCTGACCATCAAGGGCCTGTCCGTGGGCTACGGGCAGAGCCTGGTGCTGACCGACGTGGCATTGGACGTGCCGGAGGGGCAGGTGGTCTGCCTCATGGGCCGCAACGGCGTGGGCAAGACCACGATGCTCAAGGCCATCATGGGGTTGCTGAACCCCCGTGCCGGTCAGATCCAGTTCGGGCAGTCGGATATGACGCGATGGGCGCCGCACAAGCGGGCCAAGGCGGGGTTCGGCTACGTGCCGCAGGGCCGGCACATCTTCCCGTACCTGACGGTGCACGAGAACCTGCTGATGGGCCTTGAGGCCTTCGCCGGCAAGCAGGGGCGCGCCGAATCCGTCGAAAGGATGTATGGCCTGTTCCCCGCGCTGAAGACCTACACGAAGAAGGTCGCCGGCACGCTGAGCGGCGGGCAGCAGCAGCAGCTTGCGCTGGCCCGGGCGCTGGTGCGTCAGCCGTCGCTGCTTCTGCTGGACGAGCCCACCGAGGGGATCCAGCCGTCGATCGTCCAGGAGATCGAGGAGTTGCTGCACCGGCTGCGGGAGCAGAACGAGACGACGATATTGCTGGTCGAGCAGTTCCTGGACTTTGCCCTGGGCATCGCCGACTACTGCTACGTGATGGAAAAGGGAGCCATAGTGCTGGAAGGCGCCGCACGGGACCTGGACCACAACCTGGTCAGGGAGTACGTGGCGGTGTAGGCACCGGCGCATAAAACTCGATACGTGAGGAATAGTCATGACAACTGAGACATCCGCCGCCCGGGACTTCGTACTGCGGACCGCGCGGGAAAACGACGTCAAGTTCATCCGCCTGTGGTTCACCGACATCCTGGGCAAGCTGAAGGGATTCGCGGTGACCGCCGACGACCTGGAGGACGCGCTGGAGCGCGGCGTGGGCTTCGACGGCTCGGCCATCGACGGGTTCGCCCGCCACCACGAGAGCGACATGCGAGCCCACCCCGACCCGTCCACCTTCAACCTGCTGCCGTGGCGTCCGCGCCAGAACGCCGTGGCCCGGATGTTCTGCGACATCCGCCAGCCCCGGGGCCAGACCTTCCCCGGTGACCCGCGCCAGGTCCTGCGGCGCAATCTGGACAAGGCGGCGGAGATGGGGTTCACGTACAACGTGGGCGCGGAACTGGAATTCTTCTACCTGAAGAGCGCCGGCGCGCCGGAACTGCTGGACCACGACGGCTACTTCGACCAGCTATCGAGTTACCCCGCGTCCGACCTGCGGCGGGACACCGTGCTCAACCTCGCCGAGATGGGCATTCCGGTGAAGTACTCCCACCACGAGGGCGCGCCCAGCCAGCACGAGATCGACCTTGAGTACACCGACGCGCTGACCATGGCCGACAACCTGATGACGGCCAAGCTGGTGATCAAAGAGTTGGCGCAACTGCAGAACGTGTACGCCACGTTCATGCCAAAGCCGGTTTCGCGCATCAACGGGTCGGGACTGCACCTGCACCAGTCGCTGTTCTCCGGCGAGGAAAACCGTTTCTACAGCGCGGACGACGAACAGTACCTCTCGGCATTGGGCAAGCAGTTCATCGCCGGGCTGATCGCCCACGCGCCGGAGATCACGCTGGTGACCAACCAGTGGGTCAACTCCTACAAGCGGCTGATCCCGGGCTACGAGGCGCCGGTGTACGTGTCGTGGACCCACGTGAACCGCTCGGATCTCATCCGCGTGCCCAGCTACGAGCGTGGCGAGGCATCTTCCATCCGCATCGAGTACCGGTCTCCCGACCCCGCGTGCAACCCGTACCTGGCGTTCAGCGCGATGCTGGCCGCGGGGCTCAAGGGCATCGAGGAGCAGTACCAGGTGCCGGCTCCGGTGGTGGGCAACGTGCAGGAGATGTCGCCGCAGCGTCGCCAGTCGCTGGGCATCCGCACGCTGCCGTCCAGCCTGGGCGAGGCGATCAACCTGGCCGAGACCAGCGAGTTGCTCTACGAGGCGCTGGGCGACCACGTGTTCAACAGCCTGATCGAGAACAAGAAGCTGGAGTGGGACGAGTACCGGTCGGAAGTGACCGACTACGAGGTGTCCCGCTACCTCTCCTCGCTGTAGAGCCGGAGGCAACCGACCATGATGCTGACCCCACGGGAATCGGAGAAGCTGCTGATCTACGTCGCGGCCGACCTGGCGCGCAAGCGGCAGGGTCGCGGCCTCAAGCTCAACGTGCCCGAGTCGATTGCCCTGATCACGGAGTCGATCCTGGAGGGCGCGCGGGACGGTCGGACCGTCGCCGAGGTGATGGAGCAGGGTCGCCAGGTTCTGCGTCGGGAGGACGTGATGGAAGGCGTGCCCGAGCTCGTGGACATGGTGCAGGTTGAGGCGACGTTCCCCGACGGCACCAAGCTGGTATCGGTTCACGACCCCATCGTTTAGCCACATACGAGACAAGTAGCAACATACGAGACAAGCATGAGCAACCCCAGCGAACACTACATCATCGCCGACGCGCCGGTTGAGATCAACGCGGGCCGGCCAACCCGCACGCTGTCCGTGTGGAACACGGGCGACCGGGCCATACAGGTCGGTTCGCACTTCCACTTCTTCGAGGTGAACCGGGTGCTGCGGTTCGACCGGGAGGCGGCATTCGGAATGCGGCTGGACGTGCCGTCCGGCACCGCCGTGCGCTTCGAGCCGGGCGACCGCAAGGACGTGCCGCTGGTGGCCATTGGCGGGGCGCGCCGGGTGCGCGGGCTCAACGGCCTGACCGATGGCAGCCTGGACTCACCGGCCGTGCGGGCACAGGCGGCGGAAGCCGTCGCCAAACGGCATTTCCTTGACCAGCCGTCGGATCCGGCGGACACCAGCGAGGCATAGCGACATGGCCCGAATCAGCCGCCGGCAGTACGTTGACCTCTACGGCCCCACCGTGGGGGACCGGTTCCGCCTGGCCGACACGTCACTGGTCTGCCAGATCGAGCGGGACCTGCTCACGCCCGGCGACGAGCTCGTGTTCGGCGGGGGCAAGTCGGCGCGGGACGGCATGGGGCAGGCGTCGGAGGCGACCAACCGCAACGGGGCGCTGGACCTGGTCATCACCAACGCCATCATCATGGATCCGATGCTGGGCGTCATCAAGGCGGACATCGGGGTGCGCCACGGGCACATCGTCGCGGTGGGCAAATCCGGCAACCCGGGCGTGATGGACGGCGTGCATCCTGACATGGTGGTCGGCCCGGGCACCGAGGTCATCGCCGGCGAGCACCTGATCGCCACGCCCGGCGGCGTCGACTCGCACATCCACATGATCGCGCCGCAGCAGGTGTACCACGCGCTGTCCAACGGCATCACCACGATGATCGGCGGGGGTACCGGGCCGGCCGACGGCACCAACGCCACCACCTGCACGCCGGGTCCGTGGAACATCGCGCGGATGCTGGAGGCCGCCGAGCCGTTGCCCATGAACTGGGGGCTGCTGGGCAAGGGCAACGCCAGCGATCCCGCGCCCCTGGAGGAGCAGATCGCAGCTGGAGCCAGCGGGCTCAAGCTGCACGAGGACTGGGGCACCACGCCGGCGGCCATCGACTGCTGCCTGGCGGTGGCGGACCGGTTCGACGTGCCGGTGGCGATCCACACCGACACGCTGAACGAGGCCGGGTTCGTCGAGGACACCATCGCGGCCATCGGCGGGCGGGCGATCCACACCTACCATACCGAGGGGGCCGGCGGCGGGCACGCGCCGGACATCATCCGCATCGCATCCGAGCTGAACGTGCTGCCCTCATCCACCAACCCGACGCGTCCGTACACCGTCAACACGCTGACCGAGCACATGGACATGCTGATGGTGTGCCACCACCTGAGCCCGCGGGTGCCGGAGGACGTGGCCTTCGCCGAGAGCCGCATCCGGCCGGAGACCATGGCCGCCGAGGACGTGCTGCACGATCTGGGCGTGATCAGCATGTACGCGTCGGACTCGCAGGCCATGGGGCGGGTGGGCGAGAACTTCACGCGCCTGTTCCAGACCGCCGACAAGATGCGGCAGTTCAAAGGCAAGCTGCCCGAGGACTCGCCCGACCACGACAACTTCCGTGTCCTGCGCTACCTGGCCAAGCTGACCATCAACCCGGCCATCACCCACGGCATATCGCACCTGGTGGGCTCGCTGGAGCCGGGCAAGTTGGCGGACATTGTGCTGTGGCCGCTGGGCAGCTTCGGCGCGAAGCCCAAGATGATCATCAAGGGCGGGATGATCTGCTGGGCAGTCATGGGCGACCCCAACGGGTCGATACCCACCGCCGAGCCGTCGTTCTACCGTCCCATGTTCGGCGCGATGGGCAAGGCGGTGGCCAGCACTTCGCTCACCTTCGTGTCCCAGGCCGCCCACGAGGCGGGCATCCACCGCGACCTGGGACTGACGCGACGGGTCGAGCCGGTGCGCGGGTGCCGCACCATCACCAAGCGGCAGATGGTGCGCAACGACGCCATGCCGGTCATCGAGGTCGACCCGGACACCTACACGGTGCGCGTTGACGGCGAGATCGCCACTGTGCCGCCGGCGGATCGCCTCAGCCTGGCGCAGTTGCACTTCCTGGTCTAGCGGACGCGAACCATGATGGGCGCCGACAGCAGCGCGAGCTTCCTCACCGCCCTGCAGCTTGCCGACTCGTTCTTCCCGTCGGGTACCTACGCCCACTCCCAGGGGCTGGAAGGGATGGTGACGCGGGGTTGGGTCCGGAACGCCGACGATTTGGGGGAGTACCTGCGCAACCTGCTGACCTGGTCGATCCTGCCCTGCGATGGGGTCGCATTGCTGAATGCCCACCGCGCGGCGCGGGACGGCGACCTGCCGACGCTGGTGGACATCGACTGGCATCTGCACGCGATGAAACTGCCGGCGGAACTGCGGGTGGCCTCCTGTCACGCCGGGCGGCGGATCATGGACGAAACCGCGCCGCTACTCGAAGGACGGTCTGAGTCCTCGGTTCACGGCGAGTTTCGGCGGCTGGTGACTGAACGGGAAACGCCGGGAACGGGGGCGGTTGCGCTGGGCGTGGCATCGTGCGCGGCGGGGATCGATGCCGAAAACGCCCTGCTGATGCACTGCCACAGCTTCGCGGTGGGCGTCCTGGGCGCGGCGCAACGGCTGCTGCCCATCACGCATTCGGAGGCGCAGCGCATCCTGCATGGGCTGCACGGGCCGGTGACCGCGATGGCCTATGAAATTGCGGATCGTGACTGGCGGGAAATGACGTCGTTCAACCCGCAGGCTGACATCGCAGCCATGCTGCACGAGCACGACGACGTGCGGATGTTCGCCAGTTGACGGACGTCCGCGCGCCTGTAGAAAAACCCACGGGAGAATAACCATGCGAAGTGTGCCCCGAATTGGCGTCGGCGGGCCGGTGGGCTCCGGCAAGACCACGCTGGTGGAGCGGCTGGTGCCCATGTTGATGGAGCGAGGCCGGCATCCGGTGGTCATCACCAACGACATCTTCACCCGCGAGGACGCCGAGCACGTCACGCGGACCCTGGAGGGGGTGTTCGACACCGGGCGCATCCGGGGCGTTGCCACCGGGGCCTGCCCACACACCGCCGTGCGGGAGGACCCCAGCCTCAACCTGCTGGCGGCTGAGGAGTTGACCGAAGCCTACCCCGATTCCGACATCGTCCTGATCGAAAGCGGCGGCGACAATCTGACGCTGACTTTCAGCCCGGCCCTGGCGGACTACCAGATCTACGTCATCGACGTGGCGGCGGGGGACAAAATCCCGCGCAAGCGCGGGCAGGGCATCACCCAGACCGACCTGCTGGTGGTGAACAAGACCGACCTGGCTCCCCATGTGGGCGCGGACCTGGACGTGATGCGGCGCGACCTCAACGTCGTGCGGGGTGAGCGACCCTACGCGTTCACCAACTGCCGAACCGGTGAGGGGCTGGACGCGGTGCTGGACCGGATTCTCGATGCTGTTGGCCCGGGCGCCGTCTGCTGACGCCGGCTCGCCCGGCCAAAACGGCCTGGTCGAGCTGGGGCTGGAGCGCAGGGCCGGACGTACCCGGCTGGCGCATAGCCGCACCAGGCCGCCCCTGTTGGTCCAGCAGGCGCTGTATCCGGACGAGGCCGTGCCCGACATGGCCTACGTTTTCCTGGCCAACCCCACCGGCGGGTTGCTGCAAAACGACCGCCACCGCATCGCGGTGAGCGTCGGGGCCGGCGCCAGGGCCCACGTGACCACCCAGAGCGCGACGAAGGTGTACACGATGACCGGGGACGTCGCCGAGCAGCGGGTTCGCCTCGACGTCGCATCGGATGGATACCTCGAATATCTGCCGGACCCGTTGATACCCTACCGGGACGCCAGCCTGGAGCAGGAAATTGAGATCGCCTGCGAGCCGGGCGGCGCGCTGCTGTTCAGCGACGTGGTCACGCCCGGAAGGGTGGCCATGGGCGAGTCCTTCCGGTTCAGGAGAATCTCCAACCGGCTCACGGTATGCGGCCACAGCGGACGGCCGGTCTATCGGGACGCCTTCGACCTGGAACCGGAAGTGGGCCACCTCACCGGTATCGGCGTGTTGGGCTTCGGGGGTCAGCAGGATTCAGATGAGGCAACCGCGCGCACCCTGGGCTCCCTGCTGATCGTGTGCGACAGCGTGCGTGCGAGTTCGATATTGGACCGGATCAGGCGCAACCTGGAGCCCTCCTCTGAGGTTCGGGTCGGCGCTTCGGTACTGCCCGACGGCAACGGCGTCGGGGTCAAGATGATCGGCCAGGATTGCGCGGCGGTTCAGCAGGCTTTGACCCGGGTATGGTCGATTGCGCGACAGGAGTTGCTTGGGGTGACTGCGCCGGCCCTGCGGAAGTATTGAGGCGTGCTGCCCGTTGCCCTGCGTCATGGCGCCGAGCCTCATGCGTGCCCAGTTTGGTGGCGGGGAAACGTCAGAATCAGGATTTGCCGGATTTATGGATTACCAGGATTGGGAGCGCTTTGCCCCGAATGGCCTCAATCCGGCCAATCCGTGAATCCTGATAATCCTGATTCTGACAAACTACCCAGGCGGCGTTAATTGGCGGCCCTGGGTCGAAAGCATGGGCGCCGCGGCGGGAGCCGATCTGGCACCGTTCGGTGGTAACATCGGGCCAAGTTCTTGAAGGGAGGTCTCGAGATGGATATTGGAGTGAGCGCCAGGGCTTCGAGCGATTCGGTTGACCCGGCAGAATTGGCGAAACGCGCAGAGGAACTGGGGTTTGAGTCGTTCTGGCTTCCGGAGCATCCCATCCTGCCCGTGCATACCACCTCCCGGTACGGCGGCACGCCGGACGGGTCGATCCCGGCTTCCATGGCCGACATCGGCGATCCGCTGATCGCCCTGGCCATGGCGGCGGCGGCCACCAGCACGATCAAGCTGGGCACCAGCATCAGCCTGGTGCCGGAACACAACCCGCTGATGCAGGCCAAGCAGATCGCCACCCTGGACAAGTTCTCCGGAGGACGGTTCCTGTTCGGCATTGGCGCCGGCTGGTTGCGGGAGGAAACCGAGATCATGGGCGGTGACTTTGAACACCGCTGGGGCCAGACGCGGGAAGCGATCCTTGCGATGAAGGAGCTTTGGACCAAAGACGAGGCGGAGTTCCACGGGCGCTTCTTCGATTTCCCGCTGGTCAAATGCTCGCCGAAGCCGGCCCAGACGCCGCATCCGCCGGTGCTGCTGGGAGGTTACGCCGCGAACGTGTTCAAGCGCGTTGTGGCCTGGGGCGACGGCTGGATGCCGGTGCGGGTGACCGAAGAACAGGTGCGGGCCGGCCGCGCCGCCATGGACGAACTGGCCGAGGCCGCCGGCAGGGACCCCAGCTCGATACAACTCATCGTATCCAACGTACAACCGGACCGCGATATCATCGCGGGATACGGCGAGGCCGGCGCCAACCGGGTGACGGTGGCCCTGCCGCCGGACACAGGCGCTGAGGGTCTAAACGAGCTGGAGCGCCTGGCGGAACAGGTTCTGTAGGTATGTCGTCGGGCGGATACCTGAAGCCGCCGGAGAACCTGCCCGCGTGGTCGCTGATGCGCGGCAAGAACGACGGCGGCCAATGGGCGAGGAACGACGCGGAGATGGGCGACCTGATTGCCTGGGCCGATATTTCCGACTTCGAGCACTACATGGGGCCCATGCCCTTCCCGTACGACAACGGGGCGGCGGTGCAGTTGTACGAAGCGGCGAAATCGGACGCCTCGGCCCACGGCATCACCTTCAGCCATCAGCACTATGCCGGCGGTTTCCTGGAGGCGGTGTACGAAGAGTGTCGGATCCGGATGGGACTGGGACCGCTGCCCTGAACGCCGACGGCATCTTGGCCCGTGACTTCTTGCGTATTCAGATTGCGGCGGGGAAACGTCAGAATCAGGATTTTCAAGATTTTGGGATTATCATGATTGGAACCGTTCCGTGATGTAAATCTCCCAATCCTGCCAAATCGTAAAATCCCGTAAATCCTGTTTCTGACGATTTAGGCAGGTGGGTAGGCATCCCGGCCAGCGGCATACGGCTGGTTGACCTGCTTGCCTTGATGATCCAAATTCACGCGGCAACGACCGCGGAGAGTGGCGATGGCTGATCGTTACACGTACCAGGTTACATGGTCCGCCGAGGATTCTGAGTTCGTGGGACTGTGCACCGAGTTTCCTTCCCTGAGCTGGCTCGCGCCGACACAGGGGGAAGCGTTCTCCGGCATTCGGCAGTTAGCGGCGGACTGCGTGGCGGATATGGAGGACGACGGCGAGATGCCTCCGAAACCTATCGCAGATCGCGCCGGCCTGTAGCGCGCCGGCCTGTCGGTCAGATTTCGGTGACGACGGCGGCGACGGCCTCCGCCCGGGAGGGATGGATCGCGATCAGTTGGTCGAAGCCGCTGGTCTCGAACACGGCGCGCACGTCGCTGGACAGGGAGCACAGGGCCAGGCTGCCGCCCTGCTGCTGCATCCTGCGCACGGCCTGCATGATCGCCCGAAGCCCGGCGCTGCTGATGTAATTGAGCCCCTGCATATCGATCACCACGGCCCGGCTGGCGGAACCGGTGACCGACTCCAACTCCTCGTTGAAGGCCCCGGCATTGGAGCTGTCCAGGCGCTGGTCGGACAGCACGAACACGTTTGCGCCGTCTGAGAGAGCGTCGATAGCCATGAGTCCATCCTCGGCAGGGGGCAAATGTACTGAATGGAAAATGCCGACAGGCACCCGAAGGGAGAACCGGCACGGGATGCCGCCGACGTTGCCCGATTCTGGCGACCGGGCGCAACGATGCGCAAGGGAATGGGAAGAGAGTTTCCGGCGTTTTGCGAAGTCGCCCCGCCCGGCGCTGGTTACCCGTCAAATCGGCCTGAATTTGCTCGCAACAACGCGACGGGTTCGGGGTTTTTTCGGTAGGAGCCCGCCAAACGCCTGGGGGATGGCGCTCCCGGAGATGCTCACGCAATAGAGCCCGGAAACTGCGTCAGCCGGCAACCGGCAGGATGCCTCAGACCGGGCCGGTTGCTGCGAACTGCGCCACGCCCGTTGGTGAGGGCCGCTCAGCACGGCAACTCCCTGACGTGGCACGCAACGTGTCAGCCCGTGAAGCCGGCCCACACCTCAGGCAAGCGAGCCATGGCGTCCGCGGGCAGCGGCCCCTTGGCGGCAAACTCGACGGACTGCTCCAGGTGCTCCATGCTGGAATACCCCACCAGCACGCTGCTGACGCCGGTGTTGGTCAGCGCGAAACGCAGCGAAGCCTCGACGAGGCTGCCGGCGTAGCCCTCCTGTTGGAGGAACCGGAAGCCCTCAGCTCGTGATTGATCCTGGTCGTAGTCGCGGCCCGAACCGATGGGCGCGACGCTGGGCACGGCGACAGGATGCCGCGTCGGCTCCCCGCTCAGCGCGCCGGCGGCCAGAACGCGGATCACCAGCACGCCCATGCCGTTGGCGGCGGCGCGCTCAATCTGGTTGCCATAGTCGGGCATGTCGAACGCGGGCGGTACGGTGGCGCCGGCACTGGGATTGACCAGGTTGTACACCGACTGGATGGTGTTCAGCGTACTGGAGTCTATGACCCGGTGGAGGGCGGCGGTCTCGCCCACGGCAGTCATGCCCCAGAACCTGACCTTGCCCTGGTCTCGCAGGTCCCGCAGCGCGTCCGCCACCTCGCCCAGCGTCTCTTCGGGAGATACCGACCCGCCATCGGCCACGGACACAACGTGGTTGTGCATCTGGATCAGGTCGACCTGCTCCCGCTGCATCCGGGTCAGGCTCTCCTCCACCGCGGCGATGACGTTGCCTCGGATGCGGCCCGGCTCGTGGGTGGTGACGCGGAACTTGGTGCCGACGTAGACGTCCGCCGATAGCTCGTTCAGCACCCGCCCCAGGTTGGTTTCCGACTGGCCATCGCCGTAGGATGAGGCGGTGTCGAAGTAGTTGATGCCCAGTTCCATGGCGCGGGCGACGGCGTTGACCTGGTCGCGGTGCTCGCCGCGGATCATCAGGCCGCCGACGTTGCCGCAGCCAAAGCCAATCTCAGACACGCTGATACCGGTGCTGCCCAGTGGTCGATAGTCCATCACGTTACCTCATCAAAACGGGTGTGTGCCGTGATGATATGCGCGAGTAGGGCTAGGGGGCAATTGGCAGGCTTGCGGCGTTGGGCTTAAGCGGCCGATGAGACGGGGCGATGGCAGTGCTACGGCTGCCACGGAGTTGCGCAAAAGAGCATCACAATGCAAACGTAGCACCACGATAGTGCTTTCATACAATCTTATAGGTGTATAATGCTCCATAGAAACGGGACCCACCCAATGGTAGTGGAATAAAAGCAACCGGCCTTACCAACAGAAGTAGACTGCCAAGGATCGAGAGATGCACGGGAAATGCTGGCAAGGTTAGACGTGAAATTGAACGTAGCGGAGAGGCGCAACCTCGACGCAACGGCCAGGCAACGCCTGGTCGACGCCGAGGAATTTGTGCCGTTGACGATCGACGCCAGCACACAATTGTTTTCCCTGATGCCCTCCGGTTCCGATTTTCTTACCGCCGACGTTCAAGGCGCCGGGGTGCTAATCAACTACGATTGGGTAATGCAAATCCAGACGGATACGATGATCCGCTGCGTTCAAACCCTATGCATCATCGTCAATGCAGTGATTCGAGAACTCGAAACGCCTGTGACCCTGGGCCTCGTGAAGCCGGTAGACAGCGCGGATCGTTCGCTGTATACGATACTGGAAGAAGAACAACAACGTTCCAAACGGCGGGACCGTTCCAGGGACTGGAAAGTCGGCGTAACGTCTAGCATTGTAAGCGGAATAGCGGTCCTTTTGATCCAATGGATAATCTTTGGAGGTTGGTTCTTATGATGGCAGTGTCAGGGGAGGAACTGGTTTCCCAGGCCATTGAGGCCGCACATAGACTGGGGTACCGCGTATACCGCCTGGGTGTGAACATCCCCAGGCGAGGCATCTTTGGGCTTGGAAAGCGTAAACCAGTACCCACTGCAGACCTCTTGGTCGAGCACGGAGGAAAATCTGCTGTCATTGAGGTCAAGACTGCGACCCCATTGCTGGGAGCGGTATGGCAAACGCGCGAATACGGTGACCATGCAGGAGCGCAGGCAATCCTTTGCGTTCCTGATTCCTCTTTGGAGCGGATACCCGAAAGCGTGCGTGAGTATGCAGATCGCGTCAACGTGCGGTTGTGTTCGGAGTCCACAATTGGTGAGACGCTGAAAGACCTGCTCGAGTAAGGTCAGCGACTGGATGTGTTCGCGAGGTGGCGTCCCTGATATTGGGGCGCTTTTGCGTTTTGATTCATGAGGAGAAACTCGGCGATCACAGCGCAAAAATGTGCGGCGCAAATATTTGGCAGACCCCGTGGTATCATCGGGCCGCATTTTGGGTTGCGAAACGACTTTCTGGAGGCGTACTGATGGCTACGAAACCGGCACTTACCACCGAGCAGGTCAAGGCGGCGATGGACGCGATGCTGGCCAAGGCCAACGAGACCCCAGACGCGCCGGTGGCCATGGCCATCGTGGACGCGGGCGGCGAGATGCTGGCCTACCTGACCATGGACAACCTGCGGGTCTTCAGCCGGCGTCACGCCCGGCGCAAGGCGTACACCTCGGCAATCATCGGCCGGGATTCTGGGGAGCATGCCGCCGGGCTGGCCGCCCAGGGCCGGGGCATCGCCGACATGGGCGACCCCGGGTTCACCTACGGGCAGGGCGGACTGGTCATCATGAAGGACGGCGTGATCCTGGGCGGCATCGGCGTAGGCGGCTACCCCAGCGGCCAGGCCGACGAGGACCTGTCACGGGTGGGATTGGACGCGATGAATCTGTAGCCGCGACGGAACCAATGTGGCGTAGGGGCGAATGGTCATTCGCCCCTACAAGTTTTAGAGCGCTATCCAAGAGGGAGTGCATCATGGGGAATTGGGATTTCACGCACCGCACGGCGCGGGTGAACGGGGTCAACATCCACTACGTGATCGAGGGCGACGGGTACCCGGTGGTGCTGCTGCACGGGTGGCCGGAGATGTGGTTCTCATGGCGGAAGCAGATACCCGTGCTGTCGCAGGACTACCAGGTCATCGTGCCCGACATGCGCGGGTTCGGTTCCTCGGAGAAACCCCTGCAGGACTACCGGACGCGGACGGCGGCGACGGACATCTACGAGTTGGTGCGGCACCTGGGGCACGACAAGGTCGCCATCGTGGGGCATGACATCGGCGTGCGGGTGTCTTACCGCTACTGCCTGGACCACGAGGCCGAGGTGGACCGGCTGGCCCTGCTGGACGGAACGCATCCGCTGGAGCAGTTGGGTCCGCAGACCCCCGAGGGTGTGCGCGAACGGTGGCACTCATACTTCCACCAGATCCCCGACCTGGCGGAGCACCTGGTGCGAGGCAACGAGGAAGCCTACCTGCGGCACTTCTACCGCAACTGGTCGGTGAACCAGGCGATGATGTCGGACGAGGAGGTGGCGGTGTATGCGACGGCCTACTCACAGCCCGGGGCGCTGCGGGGCGGTTTCTCCTACTACCGGGCGGCGGCCTACGAGGACCCGCCGGACTGGCGCGCCGACGCGGAACGGGTGCTGGACATTCCGGTGCTGTACCTGTGGGGCGAGCGGCGGCAGCGCACCTCGGCGGCCAGCGGATTGGATCCGGAGGCGTCGTGGCAGAGGGCGGCTTCCAACCTGCGCACGCAGTTCATCGCCGGCGGCGGGCACTTCCTGCACGAGGAGAAGCCGGACGAAGTGAACGCAGCGCTGCTGGCGTTTCTGGGGGAGATTGGCGCCTAGCGCAAGTGCTATGCTGGGAGTGAGGAGAGAGCATCGCGATGACGACGCCAGAACCCAAGCCGCTGCTGACGCGGGATGACCTGCCGCTGGAAGCTATCGCCGAGATCTGCCGGCGATGGGGGGTGCGGGAGATGGCCGTTGATCCCAGTCAAACCCGCCCTCCTCCAAATCCCTTCCCGTTCATGCCGGATGACAACCCGTTCCGGTCCGTTGACCTGTACTTGATCGTAGATTTTGGGCCAGGCGAACGTTCCTGGTACTTCAAGAAGCACCACATGGACGTAGTTGAAGATTTGTACAACCTGCTGGGCTGCCACGTCTGGATTGAGGAAAAAGACACCCTGGAAAAGCACATAGCAAAGGGCACGGAGTGGGCCAAGCGTGAAATGGAAGCCCGTGATGTTATCTACACCGCCGGATGAACGGGGCCCTGACGAATCCAATCGCCTTCGTCAGCTCGAACATTGGTGTGAGGTTATTGCTTGGCTCCGACACCATCACGCGTCGGAATATTTGGCGGGAGAACTCAGGTCGCGGCTAGCCGTTTATCAAGCGATATGCTTGCTAGCTGAAATGGCCAAGCAGACCGGGCCGAGTATATTGAGAACCATTCCTAATGCTGACTGGAGCGAGCTAATTCGGACGCGAGTTGTTCTCGCGCATATTCCCTGGCGTGCGGAATCCGAAACGGTTTGGAGAATAGTCACCGACACTGTGCCAGAATTACAGGAGGAATTGCGTCGCGCAATCGCAGAACGACCGGAATAGCAGTGCGCCTGCCTTCTCTCAAAACGAAAGGCCCCGCCGGTTGGCGGGGCCTTTGCTTGTGCCGGAAGTTTCGGGAAATCACCCCCGCACGGCAGGGCCGACCTCCTCGGCGTAGAGGCGGATGGACTTCTGGACGCGCTCGGGGGGGACGGTGCCGCCCAGGTTGGGCTCCATGATGAAGCCGGTCAGGCCGAGGTCGTCGCGGAGGGAGATGAGGCGCTCGGCGACCTGCTCCGGCGTGCCGTAGGCGACCCGGTCCACCAGGAGGTCATCGTAAGTGGTGTTGAGCAACTGCTCGGCGCGCTGGCGACGCTCCTCGCTGGCGTTGGCGCCCTCGGCCTCCACGGTGCGGATGTAGGTGTCGGCGGTGCGGCGGAAGGCGCGCATGGTGCTCTCTTCCGTGTCCGCGCGAACCTCTTCCATGGAGTCGCCCACATAGATGGGCATGCGCACGTACGCGTCGTCCACGTCATGGCCGCTGGCGGCGGCGGTCTCGCGGTAGATCTTCAGGTTGCTGGCAACCTGCGAGATGCCCTGGCCGCGCACGCCAGTGACCAGCGGGAAGCCCAGCTCGCCGATAATCCGGAAGGTCTCCACCGAGTTGGCGGCGATGCGGATGGGAGGATGCGGCTGCTGGTAGGGGCGGGGAGTTACGACCACATCGTCCATGTTGTAGTAGTGGCCGTGGTGGTCGAAGCGGTAGTTGTTCCACGCCTTGAGGATGATCTCCAGGGCCTCAGCGAACCGCTCCCGGCTCTCGTCGTAGGGCACGCCGTAGCCCTGATAGGAACGGGGGAAGCTGCTGCGTCCGATGCCGAAGTCCAGGCGGCCGCGGGACACGTTGTCCACGATGGAGGCTTCCTCGGCGAGCCGAATGGGGTGAGCCAGGGGCAGGACGCTGACGCCGGTGCCGACGCGCACCCGCTCGGTGCGGGCGGCGATGATGCCGGCCATCATCAGGGGAACCGACGAGATCGACGGAATGCCGGCTCCGCCCGGGTCGGTGGGCGTGGCCGGCGCGGCAAAGTGGCGCTCCGCCAGCCAGACGCCGTCGATGCCCTTTTCGTCGGCAATCTGAGCCACGGTAAAGGCTTCGTCGAAGGCTTCGTCCTGGGTGCGACCCTCGCGGTAATCGCATTCCATTACCAGACCGACGTGCATGATGATCCTCCCATCGGTTCGTTCAAAGATTGTTGTGGGGCGAGGCGGCGGTACTGCCGATCCACGCTCGCGATGACAAGTGGCGGCTAGGTCTCGATGTAGGTGTTGGGCGCCGTGAGGAACCTGGTGCGGCACTGCAGGGTGCAGAAATAGTACCACTCGCCGTTGTAGAAGCTACGGGTTCCAGCGTCGGGGTCAACCTCGTTGGCTCCGTGCATAGTCTGGCCGGTGGTGGCGCGGGCGCTGTCCTCGTTGATTACGGTCTTGCAGACGGGGCAGACGGGATCGGCGGGCATTGTCAGGCTCCTGTGTGGTTTGAATGATAGGCGAGATTGCCACGCTGCGCTCGCGATGACAGGTGGCATTGGCTCAGGCGACGGCTTCGATGTCCATGCCCAGGCGCACCCGGCCGGGCTGGGCCAGCAGGGAGCGGGCGACCCGGGCGCGGTGCTCGAAGCTGGTTCCCATGCGCATGGTCCACGCGGCGACGCGGCGGTACCAGAGGTGGAGGTCGAACTCCATCATGAAACCGATGCCGCCGTGGATCTGCTGCGAAGAACGCACCGTGGCCTGGCACTTGTCGTTGGTGAAGGCCTTGGCCTGGGACACCTCGACGCTGTAGGGCAGGCCGGCGTCCAGCTTCCACAGGGCCTCGTAGGTGAGCAGTTGGGCGCCGTCCACGGCGACGATCATGTCGGCGCAGAGGTGCTGGATGGACTGGAAGCCGGCGAGAGGGCGGCCAAAGGCGACGCGGTTCTTGGCGTACTCGATGGCCATCTCGGCGTCCTTGCGGGCCGCGCCGATGATCTGGGCGCACAGCAGTGCGGTGCCGGTGTCCAGCATCTCGGACGTGGCCGGCCAGCCCTGGCTGACCTCGCCGATGACGTTGCTCAGAGGGATGCGGACGTTCTCCAGGGCGATCTTGCTCTGGGAGTCCTTGGCCAGCGTGGTGAGCCGGGTCTCGGTGATGCCACCGGAGTTGGTGGGCACGATGACCAGGGAGATGCCGGCGCTGTCGTCAGTTGGATCTGCGGTGCGCACGGCCATGACCACCATCTCGGCGGCGGCGAAGTTGTCCACGAAATGCTTCATGCCGTTGATGACCAGGCTGTCGCCATCGACCACGCCACGGCATTGCACGGCGTCGGCGCGCAGGCGCGGGTCCTGTTCCTGCAACGCCCAGGTCATGATGAGGTCGCCGCGGGCGACGCGGGGCAGGATGGACTGCTTCTGCTCGTCGGAGCCGTGGTTGGCAACGGCGAGGGCGGCGGTGGCGGTGCTGTGGAAGGGCACCGGCGCGATGGCGCGGCCGCACTCCTCGAGGATGAGGCCGAGGTAGGTGACGGGCAGGCCGCCGCCGCCGTAGGCCTCGGGCAGGGAGATGCCGAACCAGCCCAGGCTGGCCATCTGCTCCCAGAGTTCCACGGAGTAGCCGCGCTCGTCCTGCTCAATGGCGCGGGCGAGGCTGGGCGGGCATTCCGCGTCCAGGAACTCCCGGGCGGCGTTCTTGACCATCAATTCTTCTTCGGCGGGTAGTACGTTCATCGTGCCTCGGTTGGAGTGGTAGGTTTGGGCAGTAAATGTCTTGCAACGACAGGGTCAGCAATCTACAGGAAGCTGGCCTGTCAGTTGCCTGATGAGGTTTACGATCTTTGCCACATCGTCAAGGTAGGTCGCGATGGTGAGAGCATCAAGGTTGTCATCGTAAAAATTGCTGTGCAGTCTATTTGCGTTGATGTGCCATTCACGCACCAGATCAATGTGAGTTTCCAGTCGCATCTCGGTGATCAGGTCATTCAACTGCTCATGATGGTTGTACTGCAACTGGCGAGTGGCGGCGTAAGATTTGGCGGCGTGGGCTGCGGCGCTCCATCCCTTTTCGGAAGCTTGCAGCAATTCACCCTGGGCCAGATACTCACGACTGCGGCGCAGAAATTCAACACTGATGCGGTCGTGATCAGCTCCAAACTGAGACATTCTAACCGGTTAGACCTTTCGATTCACTGGATCGGGACCGCAATGCCGCCACCAGTTGACCCACACCGTCCAGGTCTTCAGCAAGGATAAAGGGATGAAGCCAACTGGGGTGGAAGAACTTGACGGCCGGGCGGCTGTCCTCGACGGGCACTTCAGGGTGCAGACTACGCGGATACGTACTGCACAGCGAGGCAGTCTTGCGCAACAGCGAAGCCCCATCTATCCAAACTGCTACCTCTTTGGGAAATGATCGATCCTTCTCCAAGGACCTCGCAACCAGTTCAAAGTGGTTGTCGCCGTCGCAGTTGAAGCCCATGGCATCTGCGTAGGCTTTGGCGGCATGGGTGGCCGCCTCCCAACCCTTTTCGGAAGCGACGGCCAGATAGCCGTTGGCCAGGCATTCGCGGCTGCGGGCGAGGATGTCATCGGCGCTCTGCGGCGGTTGGGCAATGTCCTTGACCAGCAGGGCCAGTCGCTGCACGTCGTCCAGACGCCGGCCTACTCCGTCCCTGTCCAGCCAGTCGTCGTCGTTATCCGATAGCGCGATGGCGCTGAGCGCCCACTCGGCGGTGTTCGCATGCGCCCGAGGGTCCTTCACCAGGGTGCGCGCGGCATTCCTGAAATCGCCGTCGGCTACCGGGTTGCCGGAGTAGTCTTCCAGGGCCAACACGGCGGCTCGCCAGCCTGCGGCCGAGGCTGACGCCAACCTGCCCTGCGCCAGGGACTCGCGGCCCTGGCGCAGGAATTCGTCGCAGGTTTCGGCGGCCACCGCCAACGGTTGCGTCACAGCGGAAACTCCGGAGATCGCTAGACGCGGGGCATGCCCAGGCCGCGGCGGGCCACCTGGTCGCGCATGACCTGGACGCTGCCGTGGTTGATGCCGCTCTGGAAGGCGCCCATGAGGTTGTGGGCGAACACGCCGCTCTCGATGGCGTCCTCGGAGCCGTTGAGCAACTGGCCGTAGGGCCCGAGCATCTGGGCGATGGTCTCGGTGGTGCGGACGCCGTGCTCGGGGGCGAAGACCTTCTCGGCAGATCCCTCGTAGGTGAAGTTGCCGTCGGTCTCGACGATGGACATGCTGCGCAGGGTCATCAGGCGGCAGACCTGGCCCTCGATCCACATATCGGCCAGGCGGTCGCGCAGCGCGGGGTCTTCGCGCATGGCGTAGCCCTCGATGTCGTTGTCCTTGACCCAGTTCACGATGTCCTCGTCGCGCTGGATGGAGATCAGGTAGCGGGACGCGCCCACGCGGTCGAGGTTCAGGCCCATGGCGCCGACGTACCAGCCCTGGTTCTCCTCGCCCAGCAGGCAGGAGGCGGGGACGCGGACGTTCTCGAAGAAGGTCTCGTTGGTGCGGTTGTCGCCGTAGGTGGTGCCCAGAGGCGCCGGCGGGTCGTTCTGGATGGTCCACAGGGGGCGCACGGTGATGCCCGGGGTGTCCATGGGGATCAGGAAGATGCTGATGCCGCGATGGCGGGGAGCGTCGGGATCGGTGCGCGCCATCAGGTAGATGTGCGTGGCGTAGTGGGCCGCGGTGGTGTACATCTTCTGGCCGTTGATGACATACTCGTCGCCGTCGCGGACGGCGCGGCACTGCAGGCCGGCCAGGTCGGCGCCCGCCTGGGGCTCGGTGAAGCCCAGGGCGAAGCTGATCTCGCCGCGGATGATGCCGGGCAGGAACTCCTGTTTCTGCTCCTCGGTGCCGGCGGCGAGGATGGCCGGGGCGCCGGAGCCGGCGCCGCCAACGGTGATGCCAGCGCGGGCGAACTCTTCCTCGACGATGTACTGGTCAATGCGGCTGCCGGCCTGGCCTCCGTACTCCCTGGGCCAGGAGATGCCGATCCAGCCGCGTTTGGCGATTTCCTGGTACATTTCGCGGGTCTTGGGCCCACGCCGGCGGATGCCGGTGTCCTCGAGTTCGGCGACGATCTCGGGGGTTACGTTTTCCGCAATAAATTGCTGGACTTCGGCGCGCAGGGCTTCCTGTTCTGGGGTGAATGCGAATTCCATAGCAACGCTGCCTCGTGAAAGAGTGTGCCGTTCGTTTACGTACGCCGTGCAATTATAGCGGGTTGGGCGGGAGGTGTCATTCCGGGGAGTCTATCGTCAGGACGCGGTCGCTCCGGTCAGCAGGTCCTTGACCGCCTCCTCAACCGCGGCGCCCTCGGGAGACTCGCGGAGCCACTTGCGCAACTCGCGCCGGGCGATGGTCACGGTGAGCTTGTCGCCGCGATCCGCTCGCAATCGCTCCAGCCGCACCGCAGCGGCCGCCGCCGCCTCCGCACCCGCATCGGACACGCGAGCGTGGAGTGTGTTTTCGGCGTCGAACTCGGGGATTGGCAACTTCCAAAGGTGCTTGTGCAAATCCCGAGCACCGAATTGACCTTTGCTCATCAGCGGTGTTACCGCTTCGTACAACGTGTCGCTATTGATGATCGCCACAAGATAATTTGCTTCCCGATCGTCTTCGCAGGTAACCCAATATAGTTTTGTATCAATGATGCTGTCATGATTTATTACTGAAGCTGTGGGCACCCCGTTTTGGGTGTAAACGATCCTGACCGGTCTGGTTTTCGGGTTCTCGAACCAGTCCAACTGCTCTGACAACTTACCGTAATAGTCGACCTGCCCGCCGAGATCCAGCTTGTTAGCTAAACTCTTGTGCTCCTCCCACAGGGTGGAAACGGTTTGCCAGCGTCCGCGCATGCGACGCTCCAAAGCGCCCAATCGAACGCCACCTGCCTCATCGGGGTCGGTCGATATGTGATATACGCCGTGCTTCACAGGCAGCACCACTTTGAGTGGCTTAAGGGTGGCGTAGGGAACGACCGTCTCGCCCAAGTGAACATCGTAGAGGTGACTGCGTTCAATGGTCTGTTCCACTATAGCATCCAGGTTTAGGTCGCGCCAAGGGGATTTGTCCTGGGCACCGCGGCGGGGATTGACGGTGACAGTCTGGCCGGCCCGAATGATGGCGGAGTTTTCTGTTTCGCTTACGAAGAACAGGCAACGCGGTACTATGGCTGCACCTTGCCTTGAGTGAGTCGCATAGGGAGATTCTCCAGCCACGGAAGTGTCGACGATGTTGCCCTGCACTCGCACCACATCCGAACTGCCTGTCTTCCCCAGCCACTGTTCGACAAATTCGGCCAGCGGGGTTCCGTCGGCGTTCTCGCCCACACGTTTTGCGAACGCTACGCAGGCCGCGACAGGGAAAAAAGTGTTGGGCTCCAATTTCTCAAGATCCCAAGCGGTCTTGTGCGAGAAATCAATCCCAAGTGTGCGTTCCACGTTTTTTCTAAGGTTGCCTTTAGCAGTCAAACCTCGCTGCTCCCATACGCCGCTGCGCCACTTAGCATATTGTCCCGCCTGCAGCGCACTGTGGGGCAGTACCATCCCGATTGCGCCGCCGTCCTTCAGGTAGAGGTCAACGCTGCGGGCAAAGAACAGGCCCGCGACGTCTTGACGATTGGCATACTGACCTCCTGCCCAAATGCCATAGCGGCCCTTACTCTGATTTTCCAGTTCGGAGCGCAAAATGCTCGCTGTGTTGCGGTAGCTCAACCAGGGCGGGTTGCCGATGATCACGTCAACCTTGGTGCGGGCCAGGGCGACGGGGCGGACCAGGTTGCGGGCGTAGTAGGCCCAGATGTGGTTGCGGCCCTCGTCGTGGAGGCGTTTCAGGACGGCGATGGTGGCAGCCAGGGTCTGGCGCTCGTTGGGATCATCGACGCCGTGGTCATCCAGCGCGAGCATGGGGTCGTCGCCGGCCTCGATGTCGGCGGCGACCTGGCTCATCAGGGAGTCGAAGGTGTCGGCGCGGTCCACCAGGGAGATGGGGAAGGTCAGCTCGGAGTTGGCGTCGTCATCCACCTGGATGGTGACCTGCTGGCCGGCGAAGAGGTCGCCTGCGTTGAACCGGAGTTGCAGGGCGTCGCCCAGGTAGACGGGAACGGATCCGGAGGCGTCGTAGCCGGCGCGCACGGCGGCCTCGATGGCGGGCCGGGCGGCCAGGGCCCAGGCGGCGCGGGCGAGGTGGACGGCCACGGGATGGACGTCGATACCGGTGACGGCGACGCGCAGGCGGTCCAGGAGTTCTTTGGGTTCCAGGAGTTCTTTGGGTTCGAGCCGCCCACCCGCCGGTCCGTTCAGCCCATCGTCCCGGCTGCCGTCATTCCCCAAGCTACCGTCATTCCCGCGAACGCGGGAATCCAGACCGTCGTTGGTGCGTGGACCTATGGATTCCTGCCTTCGCAGGAATGACGGGTTGGCTTCATTATCCCGTTCATCCAGTGCATCCATATCCCGTTCATCCGGTGCATCCATGCGAAAAACACCCGCCGCTTCCAGGAAATGGCGCACGGCCTCGGCGATGAAGGTGCCGGAGCCGCAGGCGGGGTCCAGGACGCGCTGCTGCAACGGGTCGTCCACCAGCTCGGTGACCATGGCCCGGGCCAGCCAGGCGGGGGTGTAGTACTCGCCCAGGGTGCGGCGTTCGTCGGGCGGGATGACGGCCTCGTAGAGGATGGCGGCGATGTCGGGCGGCGCGTTCTGCCAGTCGAAGCGGGCCACGCGGCGGGCCAGGGCCTTGAGGAGGTCGTGGCCGCCCACCTCGTCGGGCCAGGCGAAGAAGTCCGATTCGATGATGCCGCTGAGGCCGGTGGCATCGCGGAAGCGGCGGCCCTGGAGCAGGTCGGAGGGATCGGTTTCGGCCAGCTGGCGCAGGTCGATGCCGAAGGAGGCCTGGACGGCCATGCCGATGACGAGGCTGAGGTAGGTGTGCCGGATGAACAGGTGGTCAAGTTCGGCGGGGTCGCGGGCGATTTCGCCCAGGGCGGCGCGAAGCAGGTTCTCCCACAGCCGGCGCTTGACCCTGACGGTCTCGTGCTGGGCGGCCTGATCGTAGAGGCTGGCGAGGACGTGGATGTCGCGCTGGTAGGTGGGGCTGCCGGGACCCAGGTACTGCTCCACGCTGGAACGATCGGCCGGAATGCTTTCCAGCGAAATGAGGGCGCTGTCCCGCAGCCACTCACGCAGCAGATTCCACTGGTCCGAGGATTCCAGGACGAAGCCATAGGGACGCGAGGTCCGCACCGGGCCGGCTTCGGGCCAGCGCAGCAGCCAGTACTTCCCATCGGTCAGGATGCCGGTGCGGATGCCCTTGCCGTCGGACTTGGAGAGCGCCAGGTAGTCATCCAATTGCTGGACGTTGGCCGGGTCGGGGTCGAAACCGGCGTTGGCGCCGATGCGACGCTTGACCTCGGTGAAGGTGTCCAGGGCGGTGAGGTCCACGGCGCGGCGGCTACCGTCGCTGGGCGGGTTCTCCTCGACGATTTCCCCGGCCTTGGCCAGGCCGGTCTGGGTGAGGAAATTACGGATCGCCGACGTGATATTGGCCTCGGCGTTGTCGCTATCGTGCCGGAGCAAAATCTCCGCCGCCGCTTCGCGGTACGCTGCATTGGTCAGGTCGAGATGGGTGGTCATGGGTCGATTGTAGCATCGGCCGTTTTCACCGCGCGCCAGGCAATCGGCACTGGCAAGACTTTCGCCGTGGCGCCGGCCGAGCCTGAGCAGGTGCAAGAGGAGCGGCGTGTACCCCAGGGACCAATGGCTGATCGGAAACATGCCCCGGGCACGAACCTGGAGATCTCGAACTACGAAACCCCGCAAACTGAGGAAGCAGACGAATGACCGACTACTCGTCCGATACCAACGTCATTCGTGCGCCCAGACCATGGCGAAGGATTCGATTTCACGGATGCGTTGCAGCCGGCCGTCGGCAGAGTGTTCGCCGATGCCGGAAACTACGGCACGACGGACGTCGTTGGCCTGGAACGCGCCGGCCACCTCGAGGTGCCACTTCGCCGGGTAAGGGCTGACGATCAGGTCGCCGTTGTCCAGCAACAACTCAAAGGTGCCTCCCTCGGGTTCGTCATCGGGAGTTGGCGGATCCATCTGAACCGCGCGAACCTGGCCCTGAACTTTCACCGTGCGCAGGTTTTCGGAGTGACTATCAGGATCAAATCCCGCAGTTGTTTGCTCCGTCATAACGTTACGTCCTCGTTGGCTCCAACAAAACGGTAAATCCGGCTTGCCTGAAGTGGTGGTCGCCGGTCAGCGCATCGGCGATATTCAACCGCCGCATCAGCAGGAAACTGGCGCAATCCGTGATGCTCCATTCCTTGTCGTTTGCCACAGTACGGAACATGGCAAAGGCTTCGTCAAATTGTTCCGAGGATTGCCGGATGATAGACACTCGCGGGTCTTGGATAATCCGGTCAATCAGATCGATAATCGCTCTTCGCATTTGGGCGGAGGTGCCACTACGGGGAGCAAGCGCCTCGTTGAGCACCAATTGGGTGGTGACTATCCGGTCGCCTTGAGCTTCCAGCAGCGCACCGTATTCCATAGCCAACGCATGAAATTCGTCGTCTGGCGTAATCAGGGCAATCCAGTAGCCGGAGTCGGCAAAGTAGTCATTCACAGGCCCGCCCGGATCCTGCCACGGCGCATAAATGCCTCTTTCCAATCGTGAATGCGAAAAGTATCGAATGATTCGATTTCTCTGATGCGTTTTAGCTTGCCGTCGGATGAATATTCGCCGACGCCGGAAACGATGGCGCGGTTCATATCGTTAGATTGGAATGCCGCTCCAACATCAACATGCCATTCTTCGGGATAAGGGCTGACGATGGTTGTGCCGTCTTCCAGCAACAGCTGGAAGGTTCCGCCGCGGTCTTCGCCCGGCGGGTTCATCTGGACGCCTCGCACCTGGCCCCTGACTTCCACAGGGCGGCAATCTTCAAGCTGAGTCATGGCATTGCTCCGGATTGGCTGCTGAAATTGTATGTTCTATTGTAGTGTAGCATCGGCCGTTTTCATTGCGCGCCAGGCAATCGGCGGGGCCGCCTGTGCTAAACTGGCGCGAACTCAGTCAAACTGGAACTCAGCCAAACTGGTCAGGATTGTACCGTGCAAAACACAGCAGTATCTCCCGCGGCCGGGGTCGCGCCGGCCATCCTGGACGCCGCCGTCGTGGCGCGGCGCATCGCCGACAACGTCTCCACGGTCATCGTGGGGAAGAGCGACGTGATCGAGATGGCGCTGGCCTCCCTGATCGCCGAGGGACATATCCTCGTCGAGGACGTGCCGGGCGTGGGCAAGACGATGCTGGCCCGCTCCATCGCGACCTCCATCGGCGGAACCTTTTCGCGTATCCAGTTCACTCCCGACCTGCTGCCCAGCGACGTGACCGGCGTATCGGTGTACAACCAGTCCACAGGGGAGTTCTCCTTCCGGTCCGGCCCCATCGCGGCCCAGTTGGTGCTGGCGGACGAGATCAACCGGGCGACGCCCAAGACCCAGTCGGCGCTGCTGGAAGCCATGGAAGAGCGCCAGGTCACGGTGGACGGGGTGACGCATCCGCTGTCGCTGCCGTTCCTGGTCATCGCCACCCAGAACTCCATCGAGTACGAGGGCACCTTCCCGCTGCCCGAAGCGCAGTTGGACCGGTTCCTGATGCGCATCAACGTGGGCTACCCGCGTTTCGAGGAAGAGATCACGATCATCGCGCAGCAGGAGCACTCGCATCCGATCCTGGACCTCGAGGCCGTGGCGACGCCGGAGCAGGTAATTGGGATGCAGCAGGCGGCGCAGGAAGTATATGTCGACGGCCTGGTCCGCGAGTACCTGGTGGGGCTGGCGGAGGCGACGCGGGAACACGCCGACGCGGCGCTGGGAGCATCGCCACGGGCATCGCTGGGCCTGTTCCGCACCGGACGCGCGCTGGCGCTGGTGCGCGGCCGGGACTACGTGCTGCCCGACGACATCAAGGAACTGGCGGTGGCCGTGCTGTCCCACCGCATCGTGCTGACGCCGGCCGCCAGGATGCGCGGGGTCCGAGCCGAGCAGATGGTGAGCGAGCTGCTGAACAGCGTACCGGTGCCGGGGGCGCGGTAGGCTGGCGTATTGGGAGGGCGGACGATGTACACGTTTGACGTTTTGGTTTGGGAAGACAACCTATCCAACGGATCAATCTGCTACGGCGCCTGGTGTTCCTACGTCCTGGGCGTGTGGGGGCAGGGCGATACCGAAGAAGAAGCATTGGCAGACATCACCACTGCCATGACCGATGTCATTCACTGCCCTTGGGAAGACGGCAAGAGCTTAGCTGACTCTGAAGAGGCCGCCGGCGAGATGAACAATTTGATGCAGCAACTGTCTGACGAAAACGTCTCGTACCGGGTCCATCGGGTTACCATTCCCGCACAAGAACCGGCTGGCGTTTGATGCCCCGGTATGCCAATGTTCAAACCCGCGCTTTGCGTCGATTACTGGTCAGGATGGGATTGATTGAAACCTCGCACAATGACCATTGGCGTTACCGTCATGAGGGTTTGGGTTTGCGCACCAGGGTATCATTTGGCGACAAGGAAGTTGGTGCCATTGTTATGGGTAGAATAATTGGCCAACTTGGCATGACCGTTGATGAATTTCGCGAAGCTATGAACGGCGATATACCTGAGCGGTTCACCAATCCTGAATGCTGGAGCAACTGAGCAACATTGAAAGTCAGTTGCTTTGACGTCTGTTCGCATGCAACGCATTGAAACCGTAAAGAGAGAGCTGAACATGCACACCTTCGACGTACTCGTTTGGGAAGACACAACATCTGATGGGTCGGTTGGCTATGCCGCCTGGTGCTCGTACGTGCTAGGTGTCGGAGGACAAGGGGACACCGAGGAAGAAGCCTTGGCGGACATCACCTCGATGATGACCGACGTGATCCTGCATCCCTGGGAGGACGGGAAATCCCTGGCGGATGAAGCGCAGGCCGCGGCCGAAATGGCTGCAATCGTGGAGGAGCTTTCGGCTGAAGACGTCCCTTACAAAGTGCACAGAGTATCAATTTCATCCGAACTACCAGCCAGCGTCTAATGCCGCGATACGCGAACGTGCGGGCACGCGAGTTACGTCGACTGCTGCTCAGGATGGGATTTATCGAAACTGCTCATAACGACCATTGGCGCTACAGACACTTTGGTCTTGGCTTGTATACGAAGGTTTCTTTCGGCAACCATGAGATCAGGGCTCGCTACATGGGCGGAATCATCACCAAGCAGCTACGTATGACCGTTGATGAATTTCGCGACGCTATGAACGGCGATATTCCGGAGCGGTTCACGAATCCTGAATGCTGGAGCAACTAACAGGTTGTTCACCATGATCAAGTCTTTCATCAGCCAACACCGGCGCAAGATACTGTTCAGCCTGCTGATTCTGGCGGTGCTGTTTTACTCTCTGGGTACCGGGTTCTCCTTCTTCTACCGCCTGCTGTTCACACTGGTGCTGCTGGTCATCATCGGCTACGGCTGGGCCTGGCTCAACCTGCGCGGCATCGAGGTGCGGCTGACCCGGCTGGGCACCCGGGGCCGGGTCGGCGATTACCTGGAAGGGCAGATCCAGATGATCAACCGGGCGCGACTGCCCAAGTCGTGGCTGGAAGTTGTGGAGGACACCGACCTGGCGGAGCCGGGCGGGCGCACGGTGGCGCTGGTCAAGGGACAGGTGCGCTCCTTCCGCATCGCCACGTATCTTGCGCGACGGGGCATCTATCGCACCGGGCAGGTCCGCGTCACCGCCCGCGATCCCTTCGGGCTCTTTCGCCTGAGCCGGACCTTCCTCAACGACCAGTCCTACACGGTGCTGCCCCGGACCGTGCCCCTGCCCGACCTGGACCGCCGTTTCGCCAACCTGCCCAGCGACTCGGTTTTCTCGCGGCGCACGCCGGCGATTACACCCGAATCATCCACGGTGCGGGACTACGCCCACGGCGACAGCCTGCGCCGCATCCACTGGCCGTACACCGCCCGCATGAATCGCCTGATGGTGAAGGAGTTTGACATCGGGGTGTCGGCGCAGGCCTGGATCCTGCTGGACATGGACCGGCGCTCTCACCTGGGCGACCCACCGGACAACACGGAAGAGCTGGCCGTGACCGTTGCGGCGTCGCTGGTGCAGCACTGGGACGAAACTGCCGTCCCCGTGGGGCTGGCCGCCAACTCCGCCGACCTCTGGATGCTGAACCCGGACCGCCGGCCGGCCCAGCTGGGCATACTGATGGAGACCCTGGCCGGCATCCGCGCGGACGGGACGCTGTCGCTGGAGCGGTTCGTATACGACCTGCGCCCGCACCTGTCGGGGTTCAACACGCTGATGGTCATCACCGCCTCGCGACGTCCGGAGTGGACCTCGGCCCTGGTGAGCCTGCGCCGTCAGGGGATCAACGTTACGGTGTGCTACGTGGACCACACGTCGTTCACCGATCCCGGAGGGGAGTCGAGCACCGGCATGACCGGCCAGTCGGTGGCCGACTACCTGGCCCAACACGACATACCCATCTACGTGGTGCGACGTGGCGAAGACATCAACCAGGCCATGTCGCGTCCGCTTGCCATCAGCGGGGCCAGGATACCCGAAGGCAGCGGCGTCCCTGCGGATCCGGCGCCCGCCACGACGCCCGATCCGGTAGCCGGCCCGGTTGCGTAGCGATACAATTGGGCCCGTACCCACGACCTGTGTAAAGCAACTTCTGTAAAGAAACCTCGTCATGGCTACCATCACTGCCCCCTCCCCTCCCATTGCACCGCCCTCGTCGGAGGCAAACCCGTCGTGGAGCGGAGCCGGCGGCGCGGCCCGCAGGCTGCTGTCGGTTCTGACCGCGCTGCGTCCTCCCGACGGCTGGGTAGCCGCTGGATTGCTCCTCCTCAACATGATCATCGTGGTGTGGTCGGTGGAGGCAGCGGACTGGGCGCCATCGCCGTCGCTGGTGCTGGTCATGATCCTGGCGGTGCTGACCGCCATCCCGCTGACGCGCATCCGCCTGTGGACCGCCGCAGTGCTGCCCGTGGGATTGCTCATCGGCATCGGTGTGATCATCTGGCAGATGGTGGTCGCCGCTCCGGACGAACTGCAGGTCGCCACCGCGGGAGAACTGTTCGAGCGGCTGGGACTGTGGCTGTTCGCGGCCCGCAACGAAGGCATCAGCGTTGACCCTCTGCCCTTCGCGGTGGGACTGATGATGGCCTCGTGGCTGTCAGGCTACCTGGCGGGATGGGTGTTTTTCCGCTACCGGAACTTCTGGGGCGTGTTCGCCCTGGGAGCGGTGGGCCTGATGTCCAACCTGACCTTCCTGCCGGACACCGCCAGCATCTACCTGGCAATCTACATTTTCACCGGCCTGCTGCTGGTGGGGTGGGTCCAGTCGATGCGTTCCCGGCAACGATGGGACGCGGAGGGCAGGGTCTACGACGGGCACCTGGGCATACTGACCGTCAGCGATACATCAATGGTTGCGATCGTCGCCCTGGTGATCGCGTTCCTGCTGCCCGTGGGCGGCCAGTGGGGGCCGGCCAACACGTTTTACTCGATGACGCGCGCTCCCCTGGTGTCGTGGGAGGAGGACTTCAACCGGCTGTTCGCCGGACTGCCGGCCCGGCGTCCGCTGCCCTACCGCATCTGGGGCGACACCATGGCCTTCCAGGGCACCATCAACCCCACGGACACGCCGGTGTTGCAGGTGAACTCCCCGGTGCCCATGTACTGGAAGGCGCGTTCCTACGCGACCTACACGCATGAAGGATGGCTATCCGATGGCACCGTGCTCCGCGAGCCCGGATGGCAACCCAAGCACAGCACGCCCAACCCTCAGCAGGAACGGTTCAACGTAACGTTTGAGGTCATTCCAAACTACGACAGCCGGAGCCTGTTCGCCGGGGGGCAGGTGATCGGCGCCAACCGTGACGTGCGCGTTGAAACCTTCGATTCCCCCAGCTACGTGATTGACCCGCACCTGGTAAGCGAGACCGACCTGCTGCCTGCGGCCCTCCAGCTGGCCGTTCACGGCCTGCGCGACGCCGTGTCCGCAGACGCCTTCGCCGCGGCAGAAACCGTTGCGGGCGTGCTGCCCACCTCCTTCGTGCTGGAATCAGTGGAACGCGACTCCGCTGGCAGCGTGGTCAACGCCGTGATCGGCGAGATAGTGCCCTCCGAGCCGGATGTGCTGGCCGTGCGCGCCGCCGGCGGCGCGGCGGAGGCCGGAGAACCCTATCAGCTCACCGCCTCGGTGTCCTCCGCGGAGCCGGAACATTTGCGCACCGCCGGCGAGGAGTACGCTCCCTGGCTCTGGGCGCGGTACACGCAACTGCCTCCCGATATGCCGCCACGGGTGGGGGAACTGGCGCGGTCGGTCACGGGCGCGTATGACAACCCATACGACAAGGCGGTGGCAATCGAGCAGTATCTCAAGAACAACTACACCTACAACCTGACCATCGATCCTCCGCCGTTCGGTTCGGACGGAGTGGACCACTTCCTGTTCGAGAGCGGCCAGGGCTACAGCGAGTACTTTGGCTCGGCGATGACCGTGCTGATGCGAAGCCTGGGGGTTCCCACGCGCATGACCACCGGCTACACCACCGGAAACCTCGCGGACGGTTCCCACATCTACGTGGTCACGGACCGCCACAGCCACGGCTGGACCGAGGTGTTCTTCCCCGGCTACGGCTGGATCCCGTTTGAGCCCACTCCCGGCAGGGATATACCGGTGGCCATACCGCCGGAAGAGCAGGTCCGACCTGCGGTGTCCACCGGCGACACCTCCGACGATCAGGATCTGCTATGCGAAATCGAAGAGGAATGCGAGGACTTCGAAGACGGGCTGGAGGATGCCGACCTGCTCGGCGGCGACCTGGTCGCTGAAGGCTGGGCCACCACCGCCCGCGGCTTGATACCCTGGATCGCAGGATCGCTGGCTGGCGCAGTGGCATTGGCGCTGGTCGCCTGGGCCGTGTGGCGGTGGCTGTTCGCGCCGCCCCGGGACGTGCCGGGCGCGTACCGACGCCTGCGCCGCCTGGGACGGTTGGCGTCGCTTCCGCTGCGGGAGCACCAGACGCCACACCAGTGGGCAGGGACTCTGGCCGCAGCCGTGCCGGAGCAGGCGCAGGATATCAGGCGGATCGTCAATGCCTATGTCCGGCACACCTATGCGAGTCGCGAGCGCCTGGATGCAGATGCGGACCCGGACGTGGCTGAGGCTTGGAAAACGGTTCGCGGGCCGCTGGCGTGGTACGCCCTGCGCCGCCGGGAAGTCTGACGACCCGTGCCCAAAGGTGACCGGGCCACACGGAGAAACATGGCAATGAGTTCAGGCCCGGGACCACATGGGACGCTTCACTACTGCCTGGAGGAGACGCCCTTCGGGTGGCTGGCGCTGCTGGGCACCACACAGGGACTGCGCCGGGTCAGCCTGCAACCGGAGCCGCAACAGGCTCTGGATGGCCTGGGCGGCGCGATGGACGACGCTGACGAAAGCGCGGAGGTCTTCGCGGACGCGCTGGCGGCGTTCAACGAGTACTTCGCTGGCAACGTCAGCGCCCTGGACGCGATTCCACTGGACCTGTCCAACGCGTCGCCGTTCTTCGGGGCGGCCTGGGCCGCGTGCCGGGGCATACCGGCGGGGGAGACCCGCTCCTACCAGTGGCTGGCCGAGGCTGCCGGGAACTCCAAGGCATCCCGCGCTGCCGGCCAGGCCATGGCCAAGAATCCTTTCCCGCTGATCATCCCGTGCCACCGGGTGGTGGGCAGCAACGGGGGTCTGCACGGCTACGGCGCCGGCGGCATCGGCGTGAAGGCGCGGCTGCTGGAGATGGAGCGCAATCGGGGCTCGCTGCTCTGAACGACGGAGCGTCTCAAGCCGTTGTTGCGGTCTACCCGCCCGACGGGTATTCTGTACCGCGATTCAATCCCCTCTGATCAGCAACGACAATCGCGCTATCCAACCGCGCTGGCGGCAGGAGGTTACGACGATGGCAGGACAGAAATTCACATCCTGGGTACACGGCTCCGCGATGACCAGTGAGTACCTCAACCGTGTCACCGCGGTACGCCACTGTGGGCCATTCGCCCGCATCGAGGGCAGCGAGGGCCAGAACGCCTGGATGCACTTCGCCATACCCACGCCGACGGTGCAGAACGGCAACCGGACCAAGGCGGAGTCGGTGTCGGTATCCTTCCGCGCGCGCTCACACGCCAACGTGGCCGAGGTGCTGGTGTACGACGGCGAGAAGATCATCGCCGAGCACCTGGGCATGGCCATCAAGGGCGACAACCTGGACGCCAGCTTCGAGATTCCCGGCGCCCCCGAGGTGGACCGCGGCATCAACGTGGTGGTCGGCGTGACGTTCGACCAGGGCGCGCCCGACATCCGCTCAATGCAGGTGGAAATCGTGGGCGTGGGCGTGGACTTCGAGGGCTAGCGCTGCCGGTTCCGGCAGACACGGCACGGCACGACGCGAAGGGGCGGGTTTGGAACCCGCCCCTCATTTTATGGCTGCCAAAGCAGGCCCTCGGACTGCGCGGCCCGGCGCAGCCTGCGGTCCAGCGTGGCCATCATCACGTCACGCCGCAGGGCGAGTTCCAAATACACCGCGTCGTAGATCGACAGGACGTGTGTTTTGGCTAACTCGCAGGCCGCATTCAGATCGGTCTGGTCGTCGGTGTCCATTGACAGCGCGGTCAGAGTCTCCAGGTGCTGAGCGGCACGCGTCGAAGACATCCGGTTTCGCCTCTCGGCGGTGAGCAGGACATTGCGCATCTCAATGTGCCCGAAGCGGGGAACCAACCAGCCGGAAATCAGCGGTGATACGAAGGCGGCGTCGGCGTAGGGTTCGTTTTCATCGTCAAGAACCCACGCCACCACCACGGAGGTGTCAAGAGCGATAGCAGGCATCAGCGGCGCCCGTAGCGTCGCCAATCCAGGATGTCCCGCAAGCTGTCGGAGACAGTCTCCCGCGGCTCCGGCGACCCGCTATCCTTTTCGTCGCTTGCCTTTTCATTCTCCTCCGAAGGGTTCCGCGGTGATTCCAAAGTCGAAGCGGGAAGAGGAGCCGGGCACAGATGCGCAACCGGCTGGCCGTGGTGCATTATCACCACCGTTTCACCCTGTTTTGCGGCCTCCAATAATTCAAGCAGGATGAGTTTGGCATCGTAGTCCTCAACTTCGCGCATCACTGAACCTCCGCGCTAGACTTGATCGGGTGACAGGCCGTGCTGCCGGAGCCGATCCTCCAGGGCACGGGCGCGGGCTTCGGCTTCCTGTCGGGCGGCGTCGGCGGCATCTCGCTCCGACTCAGCGGCCTGTCTGGCGGCCACCTCCTCCGCCAGGTAGCTCAGCCAGGTCTGGGCCTCCGGGTCATAGAGGCGCAGATCGCCGTCGGCGCGCTGGCAGACTTCCAACTGGAGGACCTCGCTGTATCCGCGGAGTATGCCGTCGTCGCCCGCCCCAATTTCGATGGGCTCGTATTCCCCGTCCTCGGCCAACTGTTCGCCGACAAGAGCGGGACTGAAAAGCTGCCCGGTGGGGTCGAAACGCCAGTATTCGGTTACGCCCAGCGCCGCGTAGAGCGCGCGCTTTTCCGTCATGTCGCGCACAAAGGTACCGGGCGAGGCGATCTCCAGCACGAAATCGGGCGCCTTGCCCTGCTCCCGCCAGATGATGTATGAGCTGCGCAGGTGGTCTTCCACGCCGAACACCACGAACACGTCGGGCGCCAGGCGCACCGTGTTGTCGTTCATCCGGTAATAGACCAGCAGATCCCCGGAGACATAAACATCATCCCGGTCGGCGTACCGCTGACGTAAAGCGAGCACGGTTTCGGTCAGCGGGTAAAACTGGGCGTCGGTTTCTGCCATTGGGTTCCCGTCCGATTCAGGGTAGTAGATGTCCGGATCGTCCTCGGATAGCGGGCGATCCAGACCCTGCCGGACAAACCGGTTCACCAGTTCCTGAACCCTGACACGCGGGCGAGTTTTTGCCCCGGTTGCGGTGGTCATGCTGGGGTCACTCCTGAGCCGTGGGACGGTTAGACCCCTTCCACGATCATCACGTTGGAGATGGTGGAGGCGATGCGCAGTTCCTTGGGGCCAGCGTAGTCGTCGGAGTAATACCAGCCGTTGGCCTTTTCGAGGCTGTCGAACTCGAGGATGACGGTGCGGCGGGTTGGCTGGTCGCCTTCCACGACTTTCACGTCGCCGCCACGGGCCAGGTATCGGCCGCCGTGCTTCTCGATGGTTGCGGGAACCTGACCGCGATAGACCTCAAACTTCTCGGGGTCAGTAACTTCAATTGTCGCGATGACGTAGGCAGCCATGGGTTGTCTCCTTGGTGAGATCTGGTCTGGCGGCGGGCTAATCACACCGGCCGATGCCATTCTAACCCGCCGCTATCGCATGCCGCCACGCTGCGGGATGATCGCCTGGATTCCTGCTTTCGCCGGAAAGACGCGGGCGCTGCACAACGGTGCGCCACGCCGCTTGCCGTGGGTTGCGCCCGGTAGTATTCTGATTCGCACTCGCAAGCCGCCGCAGGCGGACGGACACAGGAGCCTCAGCCAAGATGCCCACCACCGAAGTTCGCACGCACAATAACTTTATCAACGGCCAGTGGACCCCCTCCGACTCCGGCCGCACTTACTCGGTATACAACCCCGCCCACAAGGACACCTTGCTGGGGCACTTCCAGCTGTCCAACCCGGAGGACACCCTGCGGGCCGTGGCCGCCGCGTCGGAAGCCGCCGCCGGCTGGGCCGACACGCCGGCCCCGGTGCGCGCGCAGGTGCTGTTCCGCGCCCTGGATATCATGGAGCGTCGCGGCGAGGAGATTGCCCGCACCATCACCGAGGAGGAGGGCAAGCCGCTGCCCGACGCCCGGGGTGAGGTCAAGCGCGCCATGAACATCATGGAGTACGCTGCCGGCGAAGGCCGGCGGATGTTCGGGTACACCACGCCGTCGGAACTGCCCAACACGGTGGCCTACACCGTGCGCCGGCCTCTGGGCGTGGTTGGCATCATCACGCCGTGGAACTTCCCCATCGCCATTCCCGCTTGGAAGATGGCGCCGGCGCTGATCTGCGGCAACGCGATCGTCTTCAAGCCGGCCTCCAGCACGCCGCTGTGCGCGGTGAAGCTGACCGAGGTGTTCGAGGAAGCCGGCGTGCCTCCAGGTGTGCTGAACCTGATCACCGGACCGGGCGGCAGCGTGGGCAACGCGCTGGTGGAGTCGCCGGACGTCGCCGGCATCTCCTTCACCGGCAGCACGGAGATCGGCACGGACCTGTACACCCACGGCGCGTCGCTGCTGAAGAAGGTGCAGGCGGAGATGGGCGGCAAGAACGCCGTGATCCTGCTGGCCGACGCCGACCTGGACAAGGCGCTGGGCGGCATCGTGCAGGGCGCCTTCGGCTCGACGGGCCAGCGCTGCACCGCCACCAGCCGGGTGATTGTCGAGGACGGCGTATACGATCAGTTCATGGAGGAACTGATCGAGCGCACGTCGAACCTGACCATCGGCGACGGGCTGGAGGACGGCATCGACGTGAGCCCACTGTCCAGCGAGTCGCAGCAGCGCACGGTGTCGGACTACATCACCGTGGGCCGGGACGAAGGCGCGACCGTGGCCTTCGGCGGCCGCACGCTGAGCGGCGGCATCTACGACGAGGGCTGGTACGTGGAGCCGACGATTTTCACCGACGTGACGCCGGACATGCGCATCGCCAAGGAGGAGATCTTCGGGCCGGTGCTGACGGTGTTCCGCGCCCGCGACCTGGAGCACGCGGTGGAGATCTCCAACAGCGTCAAGTTCGGCCTGTCGTCCTCGGTGTACACCCGGGACATCCCCCGGGCCTTCCGCTACATCAACACGGTGGACGCGGGCATGGTCCACGTCAACGCGCCGACCCTGGGCGGAGAGGTGCACCTTCCCTTCGGCGGCCTGAAAGCCTCCGGCGTGGGCCAGCGGGAGCAGGGCGTGGAGGCGGTGGACTTCTTCAGCGAGGTCATCACCGTGTACATCGACTACGCCGACGAGGCCCGGGCACAGGCGCGGTTCATCTAATCCGCTGGAAACCGTTAGAATCAGGATTTACGGTATTTTGTGATTTAACAGGATTGGAGATCTCTCCATCGCGAAACGGTCTCAATCCTGATAATCCTCAAATCCGGCAAATCCTGATTCTGACATTTCTCCGCAACGGCTTCGCGGCGCCGCCCTCGCCATGAGGATTTGGGCGCTGGCGGTTGCCCTCATACTGCTTACTGGCGCCTGCGGCCCGAGCGACGCGGAGTCCGACGCGCGGATCGAGCAGGCGGTGGCGACCGCCCTGGCGGAACACGCACCTGCTGATCTCAGCGCGGTTTACCAGCAGGTCTGGCCGGCCGTGTTCTACATCGAACCGGAGGACGGGCAGCATGGCACGGGCTGGCTACTGGAACCCGGGGTGATCGTCACCGCGGCCCACGTGGTATCCGGCAGCGAGGAGGTCACCGTGCGGCAGGCGGCCGCGCCGGCCTTCGTCGCGACGGTGGCGGGCAAGGACGAGCGCCGGGACGTCGCGCTGCTCCGGTACGACGTCGCGGGAACGCAGATGGGGGCCGGCGCCGCGCCGCTGGCGCTGGGGGACGCGGACATCAACGACATCGCCCGGGATCTGCTGGCGCTGGGCTACTCGGGCAGCGGGGTCAAGGGCAACGGCGAGGTGGGCTCGCCCAAGGCCAACGCCGGCATCCTTTCGCAGATCACCAACTTCGGTGCGCAGAGCTACGGCCGCAACCTGGAGATGGACGCGCCCATCGACCCGGGGGATAGCGGCGGCCCCGTGCTGAACACCGCCGGCGAGGTGGTGGGCATGGTCCGCGCCGCCGCTCGCCGGACGCCGGGAGGCGTGCCGGTGGTGGGCACCTTCTACGCGGTGCACGCGGACGAGATACGGGCGGCGTTAGCGGAGATCAGAAGTCGCGAAAGTCCGGCTCTTCGGCAATAGCGTTGAGGATGCCCTGGGCGACGTAAAGCTGGGGGCGGAGGCGGCCGGGAACCGGTTCCAGGATTTCAACATCTGTCAACCGCGATAGATACCCCTGAGCCGCGGTGTGGGAAACCCCGAGGACATTTTGAACGTGGGCAGACGTAACATAGGGCTGCTCTAACAGCGATTCAATCAGCTGAAATTCTGCTCCTGCCATGCGATGCTCCCGGACGCGGTCCTGGAGATCCATCCGTATCCGGTCCAGCTTTCCCACGCGTTCCAGGGCGTCTTCAGCCACGAAGGCGACGCCGGCCAGGAAAAATTGCAGCCAGGAATCCCATTCGCCCCGCAGGCTAATACCGAGTAATAGATCCAGATATTCCCGCCGGTATCTCGCAAAATAATCACTGAGGTACAAGCAGGGATAGTCCAGATACCCCAGTTGACATAGCAGCAAAGTAATCAGCAGCCGGCCGGTGCGTCCGTTCCCATCCTCAAACGGATGGATGGCCTCGAACTGATAATGCACCAAGGCCGCCAGAATCAGCGGGGGCAGCGAACTGTCCGAATGCATGAATTCTTCGAGGGCATGACTGGCAGGGGTCATCTCCCGAGGTGGAGGCGGCACATACCTCGCGCCTTGAATGCCGCGTCGGCCTCCTATAACCACTTGCGAGGTGCGAAACTCGCCGGGGCGGCGGTTGCCTCCTCTAACACCTGACATCAGCTCTCGATGAACGTCGCGAATTAGCCGCAGGCTCATTGGCAGTTGTTGCAAACGCTCCAAACCCAACTGCATGGCCCTGACGTGATTATCAATCTCCTCGGCATCGTCGCGGTCTGGAGCTGTTCCATCCAGTTGAAACCGGTACAACTCCGGGATGTCAGATGTGGTTCCTTCGATGCGGCTTGAGGCCACTGCTTCACGGGTAGTCAAGGGCCCGACCAAGAGATAGGGGTTGGACATACCGGCGGCGAGTCCGTTGAGCCGGCCAATCGACCGGTCAGCTTGAGACAGTAGACCGACGGTCTCATCGCTCCATCGCAACGGCGGCGGCAGCGGGTCGGGTACGAAAGCGGGCCAATAACTGCCATCCAAGATGTCCGCCGGCACAAGCCGGCCGGGACTGGCGTCAGTAAAATCGGTTTCGCGCATTTTCGTTCCAGTGGCTGGATCCCATAGGCGCCGGCGTCACCTATTATAGTGCAAGGATAATACGCAAACCTTGCACTAGTGCGCCATTAACGCAAGGAACCTTGCGTTACCTACCAGGCAATGCAACCTTTGGGCCCTAACCTTGCACTACGCCGTCTCCAGTGCAAGGTTCCTTGCGTTGCCTACCAGGCAATGCAATCTTTGGGCCCTAACCTTGCATTCGCGGGGAGCCAACGTTACTTACAGCGGCCGCCGTCCCGCGAAGCCTGTATCCGTGGGGTGCCACCAGTCGATGGCGGGCTCGCCGCGCTGCCAGCAGAGGTAGACGATGTCGCCCTCGCGGTTTGATGGGAAGTCGACCAGGCCGCGGCCGATGTCGCGCACCTGGATGCCCCGACCAGTGATCTCGGCGACGGCTTCCTGCAGGCGGCGGGTGAGCTCGGAGACCACGCGCTCGGATTCGGCGATCTCTTCTTCGCTGCTGGAGTGGCCGTTGCTGCGACGGCGGCGCAGGAGGGACAGCAACTCCTCCTGCTGGCGGACCAGTTCGGCCCGCAGCGGCGCCATGGCCTCGAAACGCTCTTCCAGCCACGGCACGAGGTCGTTGGCCTCTTCCAGGGTGAACATCCGCTCCTGCATAACGGCGGTATAATACACCAATGACAACGCCAGACGATGAAGACGGCCGCGACCCGACTGACCACGCTTTCGACGAGACCGACCGCGGCCGATTTCGTTCAGGAGAACTGGCCCTGTTCCTGGATCGCAAGGGCCGCACCTACCAGGAGACCCTTAACCCGGGCGGCGAGTTCCACAGCCACCTGGGCTGGCTGTCCCACGACGACGTCATCGGGCAGCCAGTGGGAGGCTGGTACACCACCAGTCGGGGCCACGTGATGCTGGGCATCCGGCCCACCCTGGGCGACTACGTGCGGCTGATGCCGCGCGGCCCGCAGGTGATCTACGCCAAGGACCTGGGCAACATCGTGTCCATGGCGGACATCTTCCCCGGCGCCACGGTGGTCGAGGCGGGTTTGGGCTCGGGCGCGCTGACCACGGCTCTGCTCCGCGCGGTGGGCCCGATGGGACGTGTCCACTCCTACGAGATCAACGAGGCGGTGGTGAACAAGGCGCTGTCCAACGTGCGCTCCGTGATACCCGACACCTCGCGACACGAGGTAACCGTGGGCAACATCTTCGATGGCATCTCCGACACGGACGTTGACCGTGTGATACTGGATCTGCCCGAGCCCTGGCACGCGGTGGACGCCGCCGCCAACGCGCTGGTCACCGGCGGGATCCTGCTGTCGTTCCTGCCCACCGTTCTGCAGGTGCAGGAAGTGGTGCTGGCCCTGAACAACGACGGCCGCTTTGCTCGCGTTGAGACCGCCGAGACCCTGCTGCGGGGCTGGAACGTGTCGCGGCGCAGCGTGCGGCCGGCCCACCGCATGGTGGCCCACAGCGGGTTCATCACCACGGCGGTGCGCTGCGTACCGCCGGGCCGGGAGGGCTACGCCTCCAGGCCGTGAACCGGGAACACCGCGTCCCGGATGGCGGCCACGCTCTCGGTGGCCAGAGCGCGGGCGTCGGCGCGGATGTGGTCGGGGATCTCCGGTATCTCGGTGTCACGCAGCGTGGTGCGGCCCAGCCGCTCGATGGCTGGCGTGGGGATGCGATCGGGCCAGTCCGCGCCGCACATGACGCCGTAGGCCAGGGTCCAGCAGCGGGCCACCGCGCCGATGTCGTAGCCGCCGCCGCCGGTGGCCAGCCACGGATAACCCAACCCGCCAAGTCGCGTCACGGCGGCGATGAAGCCCCGGGTGGTGACCTGCAGGTGGGTTAGCGGGTCGGTGTGGTAGGAATCGATGCCGAGCTGGGTGAGCAGCACGTCGGGCGCGAAGGCTTCGAGAAGCGGCGGGACCACGGCCTCGAAGGCCTCGATGTAGATCTCGTCGTCGGTGTAGGGATACAGGGGCAGGTTGACCGCGTATCCGACGCCATCGCCGGAGCCGACCTCGCCGGCAAAGCCGGTGCCAGGGAAGAGGTACTGCCCCGACTCGTGGACCGAGATGGTGAGCACGCGGGGGTCGCCGTAGAAGGCGTCCTGCACGCCATCGCCGTGGTGGGCGTCGATGTCCACGTAGGCGACGCGGAGGCCCCGCTGCAGCAGGTACATGATGGCGACCACGGGGTCGTTGAACACGCAGAAGCCGCTGGCGTTGCGGGCTGCGGCGTGGTGCAGGCCACCGCTGATGTTGAACGCGGCCGGAACCTCGCCGTCGGCTACCATGCGGGCGGCGGTGAGGGTCGCGCCGGTGCTGAGCATCGCGGCCTCGTACATGCCGGGATAGGTCGGGTTGTCACCGCCCTGGGCGAAGCCGAAGCGCTGGGGCTGGAAGCCGGTGAGGCCGAGACTGAAGGTGCGGACGGCGGCCATGTAGTCGCGGGAGTGGAACGCGCCGACGCTGGTCTCGTCGGCCAGGGTCGGCGTGACCAGCAGGGAGTCAACGCCGTCGAAGGCGTCGTAGGCCTCCAGCAGCTCGTAGGTGTTGCGCAGCCGGATGGGCCGCATGGGGTGGTCCTGGCGCAGCACATGCTGGCTCATGGCGTCGTCGTAGACGAAGGCGGCGCGGGGCATGATCCTATCCTTGAGTTGGCGAAATTGGCGTGGGCCGTAAGGTATCATGAATCAACGCGAACGCCAGTGTGGCCCCATGTGATCGTAGACGGGTGGAGACGTGAGCGCCCAGGTGGGAGCGGGCACGCTGCGCACGTACGTCAAGGAACCGAGCGCACCGACATGGCGTTCCAGATTTCCCCCGGGCATCTCGAACTCTCAGGAAACATTTTCCTGGGCGGCTGACCTCCGCCCATCGCGACGGCGCCGCCCACCCGCACGATCACGGAACCACCGCCGTTGACCACCACCAACTCGCCGTCCTGCGCTTCGACCCTGAAGCCGGGTGGCCAAACTATCACGAACCCCTGCATCTCCCACGGAGTCACCACGCGAAGGCATTCGCCGTGCAGCTCCAAGCGTCCTTCCAGCAACGCGGCCATGCTCACTATCGGCCCGTGCTGGTGTGCCATCCCGGGGAAGAAAATCGCGGAATCGTCAGGATCACTGGGATACCGGGGCACACCCGCGCTCACCTCGTCGCCAACCAGCCAATAGGGCCCGGGACAATCCGCTGCCGGTTCGCCAGCCCAGTCCCACTCCGGCGCCTCTCCCGTATCCTGACGCATCTTTCGGCCGGAGAGACGGACGGTATCGCCGACCGCTGCTCGCACTTGACCGTCTGGATCCACCACCTGCGCCGCGTCACCGCGTACGACCGCGCCGAATCCCGGCGGCCAGACCACCAGCAACCCCTCCCGCGATACCTCGGGGGACGTTTGATCATAGTAGGTGATCCGGAGGCATGGGCCGGAGCGGCGAAGCTCGCCGAAGACATAGTCGTTGCCACTGTTCACCACCGGTGGCTCATGATGGCGGGGGAGCGTCACGTCGAAGCCGCCCGCCGGCGTTTCACTTTGGGGCGGCGCTACCGCACCGTTCACCAGCGGTGGCTCGTGATGGCGGGGGAGCGTCACGTCGACGTCGCCTGCCGGCGTTTCACCTTGGGGCGGCGTTAGCGCATCGTTGGGACTACATGCAAATGCGGCCATCAAAAGGAGGGCGCAGAGGGAGCACACCAACGCAAAGGGCACGTACCCTGCCCGAAATGGGAATCGCAGGCGCCGTCCGTTCGGTACAACGGACGGCGCCACTCCAGGTCGTTTGCTGCTACTCATGCGAGCCGGCAACAGACAGGCGATCACTCCTCCATCAGGCCGGAGCCGTCGCGCTGGAGGATTTCGATGCGCACGTCGTCGGGGCCGCGGACGAAGGCAATGCGGACGCCGGGGCGGATGGTGCGCGGCTCCACGTAGATCTCCGCGCCCTTGCCGCGCAGATCCTCCACCGCGCCGTCGATGTCATCGACGCGGAAGCCGAAATGGTCCAGGCCCAGGTGCGGGTCGCGCGGGCTCAGATCGATGTGCTCCTCGGGCGGCACGGAGGCGATGAAGATGGCCAGGCCGTTGACGTCAAGGTCGACGCGGGGCACGCCGTCGCTCTGGGTGAGACGCAGCACCTTCGCGCCGAACATGGTCTCGAAGAAGCTGGCCATGCCCTCCGGGTCCTTGGTGCGGACGTGGATGTGGTCGTAGGTGTAGGTGTAAACGGGGGTGGTGGACATGGTGGGAGGCTCCTTGGTCAGTAATCGTCCGCCAATCCTACTACAGTAGATGGGTTGGCCGCATCGCACGACGAGTTATTCGGAACGAGGCGCGGCGATCTGGCCGGAGTGGTATTACCGGTCATATATCGATGGATCAACCGGGCGTGTCCGTCTTCGACCCTGACGCGAAATTCTGGATGCTCAAACTCGACGGGTGTGGCGTTCTCATAGCTGACTGTGCTGTCGTGCTCTATGACGTAGATCAGAGCTTCAACATGCGGGTCGTTCAACACTCATTCTCCTGTTGACGTGCTATGGATGATCTACAATTGGCGTACATTGGGCAGGTTTGCCATCCTGCGATCCAGCGTGAGTGTCTCCAGACCGGCGCGCCCATAATCCTCGGCGATGAGCCGGTCGAACAGACCCGGGCCCTCCCGGGTCTGGAGAGATTGGATCACGGCGTGGCCGTTCAGCGGCGCGACCAGGCCGCTGGTGAGCACGTTTATCAGCACATCGCGAGCATCGGCGTCGGATACTCCGTAGTGGTGCTGAATGGCGACGTAGGCCTCGCCAATGACCTGGTTGGACGCGAAGATCTCGCGCCCTTCATCCTCGACCAGGACGCGAAGGGCTTCTACACAGTGCCGGAAATCCCTTTCGGGTTCCCCGACTGCCAGCCTCACCAGGACTGAGGTATCAATCCCGAAGCGAGGGGTCATAGGGCTGATCGCGGAACTTCCGGATCTCAAACGGCGCGGCGCCCGGCGCGATCTTGTCGCGCAATGTTCCTAACCGCGAGTAGTCGATGCGCCTCGGGCGCAGGATGAAACCGTCCGGCCCCTCGGTGAGTTCCAACTGGTCACCGGGCTTTACACCCATGGCGTCGAGAACCCGGGCCGGGAATGTAACCTGACGCTTGGAGGTGATCTTGACGATCATGGCAGTCTCCTTACCTTCGCATTGTATTCAGTAAGGACATCCAGTCAAGGCACATCAACACTCACGCGTAGCCATTTTGTCATCGCGAGGAGCGCAGCGACGCGGCGATCTCGTTGAGGTAGCGAGGACACCACCGGCAGCGGGTTCGCCGCGCTGCGCTCCTGATTGCGATCCGGGACGCTACTGGATGGGGCCGGGTGGCGACACCTGCTCCATCAGGTCGTTGTCCCATTCGCCCTCGGCCACGAGGATGGCCTTGGCGTCAAAGGCGAAGGCCTCGATGAGGTTGTGGGAGAGGTACACGTAGGTGCCCGGCTGTCGGATGGTGGAGATGGACGCCCCGGCCGAGCCGGCCGCGATGATCCACGTCTCCAGCCCGGTTTCGGGTGGGTCGGTGAAGCTGCCTCGCTCCCAGACGTAGTCGCCGTGTCCGCCGATAAGGTGGGGATACGACTGCCGATTGGCCTGCGAGTGGACGATCAGGACATTGTCGCCGACGTTGGCGGTCAACTGCCCGTCGCCCTGCAGCGCTCCCGTGACCCCGTTGAACACGATGTGCGTGGGGATCAGGGTCTTCATTGCTTCCAGGTCATCTACGGCTGACGCGGCGGCGCTATCGTAGCGCTTGAACTCGCCGTTCTCATCACGAGGGATGTAGTAGTCCTGTTCGCCCACGTAGTAGGCCCGGTCGTAGGTGATGGCGTTGCCAGCGGGGTCTTTCAACCCGCCCTTTGGCAGCACCATGACGGCGCCGTTCATGCCGTGGGTCACGTGCCAGGGCACCATGGTCCCGCCGGGGGCGCAGTGGTAGATGTACACGCCCGGCTTCAGCGCCCGAAAGCGCAGCACCACCTCCTGGCCAGGACCGACGTTGGTCAGCGACCCGCCGCCCAATGCGCCGATGGAGGCGTGGAAGTCGACGTTGTGCAGCAGCTCGTTGCTGGACGGGTTGACCAGCGTCAGCTCCACGTAGTCACCCTCGTGCACCACGATCATGGGGCCAGGGACCGAAACGTGGAACGTGAAGGCCCACATGAACACGCCGGGCGCGACCTCGATCTCCTTCTCCTCGATCTCCATGCGGACTTCGACGACACGAGGTTCGCCGTCGTACACCTGCTCGTGCTCGGGGAAGAAGGGGGGAGCGACCAGTTCCTGGGTGACCCGCTCCAGCGTACTCACGTCTTCAGGCTCCCAGGTACGCGGGGCGTCCCAGTAGGCGGATGTGGACGCCGCCGTGGCCTCGGAGCCGGCGCCGGTGGTCGGCACGGCCTCAGGGCTGGGCAGCGCGGTGGGCAGCGAGAACTCGGGTGTTGCGGTGGCTGACGGCTCCTGGCCTCCACATGCGACTCCGGTCAGCAGCAGCGCCGCCGCCAGCAGGGCAATCGCAACGCCAAGGAAAGGACGCGCCCTCAGTCCATCAATATTCGGGTAATTCATTCTTCACCCCCACCGGCCGGCCAAGTATGGTAAAGCGCGGCACCAGTGGCAGCACATAGTGTACTGTATTTGCACAATATGCGGTCTGTTTGAATACCTACATTATATTTCATCTTGCGGTCGATTATATTTATTTTGCGCGCCGGACGTTAAGTGATTCCTGTTTTGCAAGTTTTATACCACGGAAAATGCGTACCTGTTGCGTCGCTGCGCGCAGGGAGAGCGCTCACGCGTACCCAGTTTGTCATCTCGAGGAGCGCAGCGACGCGGCAATCCCTTTGATGCGGCGACGATACCGGCCACAACGAGATTGCCACGCTGCGCTCGCAATGACGGTTCTTGCGAAACTGGGTGCGCGCGCGACCCGGGTCTCGTCTGCAATCTGGCCCTCACGCGTACCCAGTTTGTCTTATACATCGATGGACAGGGCGGATAGGATATCGACAACACCGGCTCACCGCTCCGCTTACGGCGCCGTCCCAGGGTGCAGGGCGTGTCCAGCAATCAATCAAATCCTGTCCATCCTGTTTATCGATGTAAATTTGCTCCCGCCGTCATCAAACTGGGCACGCATGGGCAATCTGGCCCGGTTGACACCGCCGGCCTCCGCACTACAATCGCCCGTATCCATCATCCCCGGAGGCCCACCGTGCCCGACAATCATACTGAAGAGGAACTGCTGGAACTGGCGCGGAAGTACAGCTTCCGCAGCCGGATGGACCGCAGCGGCGTCACCGGCCCGATTTTCGTGTGGGGCCGCGGGTCGGTGGTGCGCGACATCAACGGCAAGGAGTACCTCGATTTCAACTCCGGCCAGATGTGCGCCGCGCTGGGGCATAACCACCCGCGCATCGTGCAGGCGTTGCAAGAAAGCGCGGAGTCGCTGATCCACAGCCACATGACCATCCTCAACGACCGGGAGATCATCCTGGCCAGCCGGTTGGCGGAGATCACGCCGGAGGGCATGAACCGCAGCATGTTCCTGGGCTCCGGCAGCGACTCCAACGAGGCCGCCATGGCCATCGCCAAGCGCTACACCGGCGGCTACGAGGTGGCCAGCCCGGTGGTCAGCTTCCACGGCATGAGCGACGCCGCGCGGGCGGTCACCTTCTCCGGCTGGCGGCAGGGATACGGCCCCTACGCGCCGGGCAACTATCCCATCATCGCGCCGTACCGCTACCGCTGCGCATTCTGCAAGGACCAATCGGCGTGCGACTACACCTGCCTGGACACCAGCTTCGAGTTGCTGGACGCCCAGGCCGACGGGCGCATGGCCGCCGTCATCACCGAGCCGCTGTTCAGCGCCGGCGGGGTCATCGAGCCGCCCCCGGGCTGGCTGCAGGAGCTGAAGCTGCGCTGCGAACGGCGGGGCATGCTGCTGATCCTGGACGAGGCCCAGACCGGTCTGGCCAAGCTGGGATCGATGTGGGCCTCCGAGCAGGAGGGCGTGGTGCCGGATATCTTCACCATCTCGAAGCACTTCGGCGGCGGCATCGCCATCAGCGCGACCATCACCACCGACGAGATCGAGGAGAACGCGGTGGACACCGGCCTGGTCGTCGCCCACTCCCACTCCAACGACCCGCTGACCTGCAACGCGGCTATCGCCAGCCTGGACATCATCCTTGAGGAGAACTTGGTGGACGTGGCCGACCGCATCGGGCGGTACTGGCAGGGTCACCTGCTGCGGCTGCAGGAGCGGCACGAGATCATCGGCGACGTGCGCGGACGCGGGCTGCTGCAGGGGATCGAGTTCGTCACCGACCGTGAGACCCGGGAGCCGGCCTACGAGCAGGGCCAGCGCATCGGCCGCATGCTGCTAGACAACGGCCTGATCGTGAGCATCCGCCGTCGCGGGTCGGTCCTCCGCTTCGTCCCGCCGTTCACAACGACGGAGGCCCAGATGGACCTGGCCGCGGAGATTTTGGACGCGGCGATTGGGGCGGTGACGTACAGTTAGAAAACCCGTCGTTAACCGCGAGGCCACTCGATTCTGGGTGGTATCCAAACTTGGCGCATTGGCTCTGCTCGTTCATCCTCCACGCCGGCGGAACAAGGAACCCACGCGCGAAACGCCCTGCGGCAAATGACTAATGGCGATTTCTGCCAATTTCTTGACGTCCTTGACGTTGCTCTCAACCACTTGCGTGAGGATACCGCGAATATTCACGTTCGCGATCGCGGCTAAGGCCAATGCCGCACTGAGGGCCTCTTTGCTTGCATCAAGCATATTTCGCGAGGCTTCGACGGCGTTTTCTGACGCAGTAGCAGCGTGACGGGCTGTTTTGGCGACATCATTGGTCACATCCTCGGACACTGCTGCTGCATCGCTAGATATCTTGTTCAAATTCTCCAATGCTGCGACAGCATTTTCTGATGCGATGGCCGCGTTGCGGGCGGTTCTGGCAATATCATGGGATACGGCTTCGGATACTGCCGCTGCATCTCCAGATATCTTTTCCAAATGCACTAATGTTACAACGGCGCTGTCTGACGCTATGGCCGAGTTACGCGCCGTTTTGGCAATGTCGTTGGTCACGTCTTCTGACACCGCGGCTGCATCTCCAGATATCTTTTCCAAATGTTTTGCAGAACGCATTAGCGGCGGCGTCAATTTCGACAGAACGGCGATAACCGTGGCGCACAGAACGATGCTGACGAGGAGAAGGAGAATAACTCCGATGTCGATGACAATGCCTAACGGCATATAGATGCCTCCTTGGTGAGATTAGCGGCCCGTAACTCTGATATCGCTTCATCGAACCGGAGGCTATCGAGGATAGGATAGCGCTGGTGTTGTAGATAATGCGCTTGGGCGTCATGTGGTGAGGGTTTAGAGTATCTGCTCATTGAGTCTCTTGCTCCGGAAGGCGGTGCGGACTTGCGCCTAGCGCGGCCTGATAAGTGTCAGAGTAGCAATGTGAACCCGCTCAGTGGGTGAGGTTTGCGTGTAGTCGAGGATCGCGGCTTGCGCGCGGTCGAGGTAGGCAATTGCTTCCTGTGCGGTGAATCCAACGGTGTGGTCATAATCGGCCGAGTGGCGGAACTGTTGCATATCGCCGAACTCGTTGGCGAAGCGCCGGCCTTGGACAGAGAATTCCTGGCGGTGTCGCTGTAGCTCACGGCGGGCCGTGGTGTGGTCGAGGCCGCGGTATGCCCGCGACCAGGCTGCGGCGGTTGCCGCGTCGCTGGGCGAACCGACGAGTACGGAAGCGTTGCTCTCAGCCAGCGCGTGGAACATGGCGTAGTAGGCGTTGCTGACCGCTCTGCGAATGTGTTCATTGGTGGGAGAATTGCCCGCTGGTTGCGCGTTGAGGAGATCGTGTCCCGCTTGGATGAGGTTTCGCCAATCGACCGGGGCTGGCGGCGAGCTGGCGGCGGTGGTCACAGGCTGAGCTCGCTGCGGTTCGCGTAGGAGATGCTCGGAATGTGGTCTATGCTGGCCTGCTCGAAAAGAGAGTGCATTTCGTCGCTGAATTCCATCAGCTTTCGCGGGTCGAGTCTGGGATGATTATCTTCAAGTACCACTCGGACGTGCACGTAGTCCTCGTCATCCGGTCCGGGTCGGTTCTGCGCTGTCACGTCATAGATGACGAACTCGTTGGACAAGTACTTGGGGAGCTCGGTCCTGATGACGCTGGAGATTTGTTCGAGTGCTTCAGGTTTGGCGGTCATATTGCCCACCTCGCGGGATCGTGCTGTGGTTTGATGATATTTGGCCATGAGAAGATGGGGCAACCAGCACGGCGTCGGAATGGAATTGCGGCGGTGGCAGGTCATTCACCGAGGTGATTTTGTCCAAACCCGGTTCCTGCGAAAGCAGTAACGGCGCGTTTGCCACAAGAGCCCCAGACTCTGAACAGTTACCCTCGCTTATTGCCGCTTACCGGTCCCACGCCCGCACCACGCCGGCAATGTGGGACGTGTCGTTGTAGAGGTGCATGACGCAGTTGTCGGGGTAGGTGTAGATGACGGTAAGGGAGCAGTTGTGCATGGCGAACTTCCAGTTGGCCTCCAGGGGGAGATCCAGCAGGGAGACGATGCCGGCGCGGAGGCTGCCGCCGTGGCCGACGAGGAGCACGTTCTCGTCCAGGTGCGCTTGTTTCACCCGCTGCACGATGCGGGCCAGGCGGGCGCTGGTGTCCCGGATGGTTTCGCCGTTGGGCGGCGCGAAGTCCAGGTTGTTCTCCAGGGACGGCTCGTAGAGATCGGGGTAGGCCTCGCGGTACTCGGCCTCGGTGAGGCCCTCGAAGACGCCCTTGCTGTATTCCCGCAACTCCTCGGTGAAGGTGATCGGGATGTCACGCTCGCCCAGCGCGACGCGGGCAGTTTCGGCGGCGCGAGCCAGGTCAGACGAATAGGTGGCGTCGATTTGAACCGTGGCGAGGCGGCGCGACAGCATCTGCGCCTGCTCGCGCCCCCGGTCGGACAGGGGTACGTCGGTGTGGCCCTGGATGCGACCCTCGGCGTTCCATTCGGTCTCGCCGTGCCTGGTGATGTAGATGATGCCCATGTTGCTCCCTTATGGCCGGGGGGTCTGGTTCCAAATTTCGCCGATCGCGTCGGCCAGCTTCGCGCAATCTTCCGCCGGACGCAGGCCGATGCGGATGCAATCGGGCAGGCCGAAGGACGTGCAATCCCGCACGAACAGCCCGCGCCGGGCCAGGCCATCCCGCAGCCGGCCGGCGTCGCCCACCTGCGCCAGAACGAAGTTGGCCGCCGTGGGATAGCAGCGGATGCCCAGATCGGACAGGCGCTCCACCACGCAGTTGCGGGATGCGACCACCGCCGCTCTCGCTTGTTCCAGGTACGCCGTGTCCGCGATGGCGATCAGGCCCGCCGCCTGGGCCAGGCCGTTGACGCTCCAGTCGGGCTGCAGGGCGGCCAGGCGGGCGATTACCGGCTCACTGGCCACCGCGTAGCCGAGGCGCAGTGCGGTCAGGGCGTAGTCCTTGGTCATGGAACGCAGCGCGATGATGGATCCGTGACCTGCGGCCAGCGCGACCACGTCGGCATCGGCGCGGCGCTCGGACAGGTTGATGTAGGCCTCGTCGACCACCAGCAGGCCGCCAACGCTGGCGACGGCGTCAGCGATATCGGACAGCTGTTCGCGAACCATCAGCACGCCGGTGGGGTTGTTGGGGTTGCAGACGAAGGTCAGAGCGGGACGCTCGGCGGCGATGGCGTCGTGAACGGCCGCCGTGTCCCAGGCGAAGCCCTCGCTGCACCGGGTTGCGGTGAGGGTCGCCACCCTGCCGCCGGAGATGCGGACGGCGCCGTCGTACTCGCCGTAGGTGGGCGTCAGGAGCAAGGCGCTCTGAGCGCAGCCGGCGGGCGGCGAGCCGATCCAGGCGCGGGTCAGCAGGTGAATGATCTCGGTGGACCCGTTGCCGACGATGACGTTCTCGATGGACACGCCGTCGCCGACATGGTGCGCGGCGATGGCCTCGGTCAGGGCCAGGCAGTGGGGGTCGGGATAGGCGGTGAGGTCAACGGCGGCGATGGCCGCGGCGACGCCTTCCGGCGGGCCCAGCGGACTCACGCTGGCGGAGAAGTCGAGGCAGTCCTCCAGGCGCAGGCCCAGCTCCCGCAGCTCGGCCTCCTTGATGCCGCCGTGGACGGGGCGGGCGGGCGGGTTGGAGTATGAGGCTTCCTCTGCCATCCTTGCGAGCCTAACCGTTATCGCGGAGCTGCGCGAGGATCTGGTGCCCGAAAAGACGTTCCAAAGACAATTCGAAGCCCGGTATCGTGAGCGTTGTCAGAGTCTCAGTGCGGCGCACGGTTCGATCCACGTACTGGCCTTCAGACAATTCCAAAACCAGAATGATCTCGTTGTCCGGGTCAACTATCCAGTACTCGGGAACTCCTGCGGCAGCGTATCTGTCTCGCTTCCTCACCAGATCCCGGTCACGGTCCTGAGACAGGACTTCAACCAACAAATCGGGGGTGCCTTCCATGAAACTGCCGCGCATCAGGTGGAAATGCTCGCGACGCGTATAGACGATGTCGGGCGTAGGCGCGAAGGATTCCGAAAACGCCACGCCGATATTGCGGATTCCGAGTCCCAGAGACGGGTCGGTTGCAGTGGTGAACTCATTGATCCGAGTTAGCAATTCGCCCAAGACCATTTGGTGTACTAAGGTAGCGAGGGGTTGCTTCTCCAGCACCCCGTCAATCAGGTCCCAAACACCGTCATTTTCCTGAGTGAGGCGGTACTCGGAGAGCGTCATTCGATCTCCGTGGCGCATGACGATCATCGGTGACCCCCTGTGGCCGTCCTGGATGGCCTGCCCGCATTTTACACTACGGCCAGTACGCCCACCGCAGCCAGACGATGCCGATGGCGACGGCGGCGGCCAGCGCAGTGGTGACGTAGAGGGCGCGGGTGGCGCGTCCGATGTGCTGCGCCTCGGGCTCCGGCGCGGGGTCGCCGAGGCGGTAGTGGCCGACCTTTTCCAGCGTCACGCCCAGGCCGCCGGCCATGGCCGCCATGGTCCAGCCGGCGTTGGGCGACTCGGTGCGGCCACGGTGCGCGAACATGATGCGCCACGCCCGGCCGCCGGCCATGCCGGGCAGAGCGGCGGTGGATAGCCACAGCAGCAGCGCCGCGACCCGCGCGGGGACCAGGTTCACCAGGTCGTCCAGCCGCGCCGACGCCTTGCCCAGGTACTCGTAGCGGCCGTGGTAGCCGACCATGCTGTCCAGGGTGTTGATCGCCCGGTAGGCCACCGCGCCGGGCAGGCCGAACAGGGCGAAGGCCAGCAGCGGGCCCACGATGCTGTCGGTGATGTTCTCGGCGACGGACTCGATGGCGCCGGCGGACATCTGCCCTGCGGTCAACTGCGAGGTATCGCGGCTGACCAGGGACGACATCTGCCGCCGCGCCTCCGCGATGTCCCCGGCGGTCAGTATCGAGCCGATGCCGGCAGCGACGCGGTGCAGCATCCGCACCGAGAAGGTGGTCTTGAGCAGGACGGCGACCACGATGATATAGGCCAGCGGGTGGAGTTGGAGCAACCCGAAGCCGACCGCCCATGCCGCCGCGCCCCAGGCTGCCGGGATCAGCAGGGCCATGCCGGCGCCGAAGGCCAGTTGCAGCGACGTCGCGGTCGTCGCGCCGGGCGCGATCCGCTCCGCCAGGGCGACGGTGTTGCCGATCCACACCGTGGGATGCAGGCGGTTGGGAGGCTCACCCAGCGCCATGTCCAGGAGCAGGGCCAGCAGGAGCGTTAGCACGTCCAGAGGGATGGGGAGGCTGTTCAGCGCGGCGGCTATCGGATCCATAGAGTTCAGTTGGTCAGACCGGTTCCGCTGTACGAGAACCAGCCACGCTGCAATGGCAGCCAATTGAGGTAGCGGAAGAAGACGCCGGACCCGTAACCGGTATCGACGTAGGACGGTACGGCGAAATGGAGCCATACCGCGAAGCAGGACAACGAGAAGGCTTCGATGATCTCATTGGTGGCGCCGTAGCAATCGCCGGTGAGACCGCCTCCCAGGCGGCGAGCGGTCCAGAGGCCCAATGCCAGGGCCAGCAGCGACGACATTGCCAGCACCGATACGCCCACCACGCCCAGCGACAGCCAGCACACGACGACCGTGGTCAGCAGGGCCAGCGTGGTCGCCAGCCAGGGGCGATCGCCGGCGAAAAACGCGCTCCCAATCCCCTGCTGGCGTCCGTAGGGAAAGGCCGTCAGCAGCAGCGTCATGGACCACCGCGATATCACCGGGAAGACCAGCAGGGAGACGATAAAAGCATCCGACAGAGCGAGGGTGTACAGACTGGCAAACTTCACCAGCAGCACGCAGAAACACCCGGCCACGGCGAAGGAGCCCACGCGGGAATCCCGCATGATCTCCAGTCGGCGTTCCACGGTACGTCCGCCCCACATGGCGTCGCAGAAGTCCATCAGGCCGTCCAGGTGCAGGAACCGGTTGACCAGCGCCGGGACAACCATCAGCAGCGCGATGGCCAGCAGAGTGCGGGCCAGGATCGGGGATACCAGGATGAACAGCCCGACCAGCCCGACCAGCATCAGCCCGTATAGCAGGCCGACGCAGGGGTACCAGCCCCGGGAGCGGGAGATTTCGGCGTCGGTGGGCTTAGCCACCCCGACCGGCAGCAGCGTCAGGAAGGACAGCGCCACCAGGGATGGGGCGAACAAATAGCGCATGTTTTACCGCGATGCGCAGAATGATCGGAAACACATCCTGTTTATCCGGCTCATCATGTATATCCCGGTGAATCGAGGCTCTTGACGGGGCTGGCGTTTCGGTTCGCTAACCGTCCTCGCGGTCGGAGACGCCAGCCTCGGCGAAGGTTGCCATTTCCGCCAGGGTTTTGGCTGCGGCCTCAATGATGGGCATGGCCAGGGCCGCACCGGTGCCCTCGCCCAGGCGCATGTCCATGTCGAGCAGAGGCGACAATCCCATGGCCTGCAGGCCGACGTTGTGGCCCGGCTCCACGGAGCGGTGCGCGGCGATGTAGCGTTGGGCGATGTTCGGGCAGAGTCGCCAGGCGATGAGGGCCGCCGCGCCGCTGATGAACCCATCGACGACGACCGCGCAGTTGCGTGCGGCCGCGCCCAGCATGACGCCGGCCAGCACGCCGATCTCGAACCCGCCAACCTTGGTCAGCACGTCCAGGCCGTCGCCGCCGTCGGGCTGGTTGGTTTCCAGGGCGCGGCGGATGGTGGCGATCTTGCCTTCCAGAGCGGCGTCATCTACACCGGTTCCCCTGCCGGTGACTGTTGCCACGTCGGCGCCGGTGACGGCGGCGGTGATGGCGGCCGACGGCGTGGTGTTGCCGATGCCCATGTCGCCCCCGGCGATGAGGTTGGCCCCCGCGTCGGCCTGCTCGTTGGCGGCGTTGATGCCGATCTCCAGGCAGCGGACGGCATCCTCCCGGCTCATGGCGGGGCCGCGGGCGATGTTGCCGGCGCCGTAGCCGACCTTGGAGATGGTGAGGCCGGGCTGCGGGTCAAGGTCCACGGCGACGCCGGCGTCGATGACGGAGATGTTTGCGCCGGCGTGGCGGGCCAGCGCGTTGATGGCCGCGCCGCCGGCCACGAAGTTGAACACCATCTGTGGCGTGACCTCGGCGGGGTAGGCCGATACGCCCTCGCTGGCGACCCCATGGTCGCCGGCCACCACGATGACCGCCTTGCCGGTGATCTCCGGTATCGGCTGGCCGAGTATGCCCGCCAGTTGAATGGACAGGGTCTCCAGCCGGCCCAAGCTGCCGGGCGGCTTGGTGAGCACGCCCTGTCGGGCCTCGGCGGCAGCCACGGCGGCGGCGTCCAGCGGCCCGATGGCGGCGATGGTCTGGTCAACCAATGGTGAGATGCTCATGAATATTCCCGGCTCCTGTCATTGCGAGCGCAGCGTGGCAATCTCGTCAGGGCAACAGCCATCGCCACGGGAACGGGATCGCCACGTCGCTGCGCTCCTCGCGATGACGATCACCCATACGGCGGCTGCGCCCAGCTCAGAACTCGATGCCCGGTTGGGCCTTGATGCCGGCGTCGTAGGGGTGCTTGACGACGTTCATTTCGGTGACCAGGTCGGCGTATTCGACCAGGGCTTCGGGCGCGTGGCGGCCGGTGATGATGACGTGCTGCATCTCGGGACGGGCCTTGAGGGCGTCGACAACGTCCTCAACCGGCAGCCAGCCGTAGTGCATGGGGTAGGTGAACTCGTCGAGAATCACCAGGTCGAACTCGCCGGCGGCGATGACCTCCTTGGCGTCCTCCCACAGCGCCCGGGCCAGATCTGCGCTGGCGTCCAGGTCCTGGGAACGCCAGGTGAAGCCGTCGCCCATGGCGCGCACGGTGACGCCCATCTTCTCGGCGGCGCGCTGCTCACCGAAGTTGGCGGTGGTGTGCTTGATGAATTGGAGCATCACGACCTTCATGTCGCGGCCCCAGGCCCGCATCAGCACGCCCATGGCGGCGGTGGTCTTGCCCTTGCCGTTGCCGGTGTTGACGATGACGAGGCCCTTGTTGATGCGGGGGCCGCGAACCGACTGCGGGCCGTGGCGCGTTTCCTGCGTAGTCATGTGAGCATCACTCCTGCATTGCTTTCATCAAACTGATCAAGATCACGGGACGTTGTCGAAAATGCGCTCGCGCACGTTGAAGGCGAAGCCGGGCAGCACGTCGCCGCCGCCCAGCATATCCGGGTCCTGCAGGATCTCCGGCTCCGCGCTGGGGCGGTATACGGTGACGCGACGCAGGCGGGCGTTGATCACCCAGACCAGGCGCGCGCCGCCGTCAAGATAACGGCGCACCTTGTCTTCCAACTCTGGCCCCCGGTTGGAGGGTGACGCTATTTCAACTAGAAAATCTGGAACCACGGCCCTGAAGGGTCTGCGAGCCTCTTCGGGCAACGAGTTCCAGCGTTCTGCGGACATCCACCAGGCGTCCGGACACAGCATAGAGCCGTCAGGAAGAATGAACATGGACGTGGGCCCGCCGGCCCGCCCTCCATGCTCGCGCGCTCGGAACACAAGATCGGCCGTGATCTCGGCTTCGTGCCAATCTCCCGGAATCCCGGTGGGGGACATTATTTTCAGTTCTCCTTGCGCGGTGATCTCAAAATCACCCACTGCATCCTGGTTCCGACCTGCGAACTCTTGGAGCCAACCATCCAACTCCGGACTCTCCAGGGTTAGCCCGAACTCGGACAGCGGGATCAGCACGTAGCCCTCAAAGTCAGAGGGCTTCCTCACGCTGATGGGCGCTTTGGAGGGAGCTTTAGCCGGCGCAGTGGTCATTCGGTATTTCCTCCGTTCGCCGCCGCGCAGGTGTCCACGAACCGTTTCGCCAGGCCCGGCCGGCTGCCCAGGTGGACATGGATGTAGGAGGCCCACACGCTGCCGGCGCGGAAGCCCTCGGGCCGACCGTTCTGGTTGACCACCTGGTAGGCGGCGCTGGCGGCGTCGGGCGGATCCTGCAGCACCGACCAGTGGAACTCGTGGCCGCGCACCTGCTGTCCGGCGGTGAGCAGCGGGCCGTCTCCGCAGGCCGCCACCTCGCGGTAACCCAGATGCAGCCGCCGGCCCTCCATGGAAGACACAACCGGAATTGCGCCGACCATGGGGAACTGCTGGCCGTCCAGGTCGGAGAGGCTGCGCCCCAAGTACATCAGGCCGCCGCACTCGGCATATATGGGCAGGCCGCGCGCGACGGCCCGCCGCATCGATTCCAGCATGCCGGCGTTGCCGGAGAGATCTTCGGCGAACAGTTCGGGGAAGCCGCCACCCAGGTACACGCCGCCCACGCCGTCGGGCAATGACTCGTCGTCCAGCGGCGAGAAGGGCACGATCTCGGCGCCCCAGGCTGCCAGCAGGTCCAGTGAGTCCTGGTAGTAGAACGAGAATGCCCGATCCTGGGCCACGGCAATGGCAGCACGAGGAGCCTGCGGCGTCGCCGGGAAGACGCCCTCGGACGTCGCCCGGGGCCGGCCGGCGGTGGCCGCGATGCGGGTGATTGCATCTAGGTCGATGGTCCGCTCGATCTGCGCGTTGAGGGCGTCGTACCAGTCGTTCATGACGGTGCCCTCGGCGGTGGGGATCAGGCCCAGGTGGCGCTCCGGCTGCACCAGGTCGTCGCGGCGGGGCAGCCAGCCCACCACGGGGAGGCCGGTGGTGGCCTCGATCTGCGGCTGGCAGAACTCCAGGTGCCGCTCGCTGCCCACGCCGTTGAGGATCACGCCAGCCACGCGCAGGTCGGGGTCGAACTGCTGGTAGCCCAACACCTCGGCGGCTACGCTGCGGGCGACCTTGCCGGCGTCGGCGATCAGGATCACCGGTGCGTCCAGGAGCTTGGCCAGCTCGGCCGTGGAGCCGTCCTCGTCCAGCGACGAGTGACCGTCGAACACGCCCATTACGCCCTCGACCACCGCGATGTCCGCCGCGCCGGCGGCCCGGTGGAACAGCTCGGAGACCACGGGATGGGGCAGCATCCAGGTGTCCAGATTGCGCGAGGGAACGCCACAGGCGATGGTGTGGTACGAGGGGTCGATGTAGTCGGGGCCGGCCTTGAAGGGCTGGACCCGCATCCCGCGGCGGGCCAGCGCGCCCATCACGCCACTGGCGATGGTGGTCTTGCCGACGCCGGAGCGGACGCCAGCGATGACTACGGCGGAGGTCATATCAGCACCATGTGATCACGCATGCGCACCCGCATTTCATTTCACATCGATGCACAGGATAGACAGGATTGGGTTTATCGTTCTGGATACGTCATCCCTCGTGACCATACGGTGAATAGAACCTCCGGTCAGTATCCGATGCATCCTGTTGATCCTGTTCATCGATGTAAATTCGCCCGCCAGCTATGCCGATGGGGGACGGCCCTACGGGTGCTCGCCGGCGGACCCGTAGGCCTCGGCGGGCAGGTCGATCTTGCTGGGGTACTTGTCCAGCAGGGCCATGAAGAAGCCGTGGCGCGGCGGGTTGGTGGCGTCGTCCTCCGACTTGCGCAGGTAAACCCGCATGGCCGGGTGGCCTTCGCCGTCGCGCATCCAAAGCTGGTACGAAGGGAGCCCCTGGTCGTTGGTGGTGTGGATGAACTCGGCCTCGCGGATCTTGGACATGTCCAGGTGCATGTGGGTGCCGCCGGGCACCATGAGGGTCACGATGCGCCCGTCCGGAGTGAAGCGCAGGTCGTCGAAGTCCATGTAGACCTCGGCAGAGGCGGCGGTGCTTTCCAACATCACCACAACCTCGTTGAAACCGATGCCGTCGACCCCGTCGCGGCATTCTTCGAGTATCTCGCGGAGCATGACGTCGCTCATGCAGTCACCTCTCAGTTGGCGTAGCGCCCGGGCCGTGCGACGGGTGCGTTGGGTCGATTATCACCCAGCGGCGACGGCAAGGCAAATTGATGAAAGCGCGCCCCGACGGGCCGATGGAGGAGGAACCGGTCCGCCGGAGCAGCGCAGGGAGGAGTCATTGATTGCTGCAACAAAAAAACCCGACTGCACTTTTGCGGTCGGGTAACGGAGCCTGAGGCTGGGAGCCGGTCTTGCTGTGGGTCTACCGGGATTCCGCCCACTCGTTCCACGAAGTGCAGCTGGAACACACCTGCTGGCAGGCCTCCTGGCTGATGGCTGATAGCGACGCTCCTCCGCCTTCCCGTCCGCTCGATAGCGGATAGTGGCTTGCGATCGCATCCTGATGATGCGAAAGGGAGGGCGTCTCGCCAATTACAGTGGCGGGACCGCACCGGACTTACACCGGATTTCCTTTTCAGCCCGTTGTGCGCGAACGAATGGGTGCGCTACTAACGGGCCACCGGCAGGCGTTTACGGTTCAGTTGTTAACGATTTCAGGTTATCAGGCGGGGCGGGAGGTGTCAAACTGCGGTAGGGCATGCTCAGGCTCGGTCGGGCTCGCCGCGTTGGACGTTGGGCAGCCCGACTACGCCTGGGCCACGTCCGCCTCGCTGGCGCCGGTCAGTTCGTAGGCTCGGTTGATGAATGTCCCGACAGCCAGGTTGATCTCCTCGCGGAAACGGTCTCTATCGACGTCGTTCATACGGAATGCGGTACCGCTGTACCGGTAGTTTACGGCGTAGAGGGTGAGCCAGTTGTCCGGCCCCCCGGCGTAGCCGGCGTTTGGAAACGAGGTGTAGTCGATCATCGATCGTAGCTGCGCCGCCGCCAGCGTGTCGGCCTCGGCGGGGTCGCGGAGGATTTGGCCGGCGACCTCTCGCAGGTCATGTACCGCGCGGTATTCCAGGCCGGCCGCCGACAGCCACGCCTTGATGGCATTCTCCACGGCCTGCTGGGCGTGGAAGCCGTACATCTCCTGGTCGCTGTCGTCAAAGTCAACCAAGCGATGAAATGCCCGCATGTGGCGGTACGCGGCCTGGAGCCGTTCTTTCACGTCCGGCCAGCTGTCGGGATATCCGTCCTCGTAGGTTCCGGAAAGGTCAAGGTTCTCGTCGCTCATCAATACTCCGTCCCGCATCGCCTGCGCGGCCACATGGTTTTTGGCGCGGCGGCAGTAGTTGAACGTCCGCGCATCCATGGTGACCACGTCGAGGCGGAGGCGCGGCGGATGGTCGCGGAAGTACTCGCGGGCAACTCTGGTAGCCAGACCCCTGCCAGCAGCCGGGCCGGCCTCGGATATGATCAGCAGATCGACGTCGGAGTTCGGGCGGTGATCGCCCCGGGCCCGGGAGCCGAACAATATCACTGTGTCCGGCGTCACCGCGGACTGTACCGCCCGGGCGACTTCAACGCCGATCCGGTCGGGGGCGCTTACCTGGCCAATGGCGCGTTCCATCATTTGACCATTTCCTACAACCATTTCCGAGGGAGGGAGATAGTCCATCCGCTGCGATTTGGACCCGGTGCGCTCAGGCGTACCCAGTCTGGCGGCAGGGAAATGTCAGAATCTGGATTGGCCGGATTGAGACCATTTGGGGCAGAGCGCTCCCAATCCTGCTTCTGACAAACTACCCGAAGTGGGTACGTGTGAGGCCCGGTATGGTCTCGATTCTAACACCGGGCCTGCGCACGGATGGTCCTCGATGCCATCAGTACTCCAGCATCATTCGCTGCAGTTCGGCCGGGTCTTTGGTCTGCGTCAGGCCAAGCATCAGCAGGATGCGCGCCTTCTTGGGGTGCAGGTTGTCGGCCACGATGTAGCCCTCCTCGGTGAAGCGGCGCGTCTGTACGACCCGTCCGGTGCCGACGTGGGTGGACAGCACCACGGGGATGCCGGCTTCCTGGGCGTTTTTCAGGCCGGCCATGAACGTGGACGGCGAACCGCCGCTGCCCAGACCGGCGGCCACAATCCCGTCCACGCCGTCCGCCACCAGGGCGTCGATGACCGTGCTGCCGGCGCCGGCGTAGCCGTAAGCGATGTCGACCCGCGGCAACGCCGCGACACCGGACACGTCGAACTCGGAATCCGCGGTATGCCGGCGCTCCGGCCGGCGGTAATAGATCACCTGGCCGTCGGCGTCGGCGTAGCCCAGGAAGCCCATGTGGCCGGACTGGAAGGTCTCCACCCGGTAGGAGTCGGTCTTGGTAACGTCCCGGGCGGACTGGATCTCGTTGTTCAGCACCACCAGCGCGCCGCGGTCGGCGGACTGGGGCGCGGCGGCGATCCGCACCGCGTCCAGCAGGTTGTTGTCGGCGTCGGTGCCCATGGCCGAAGGCGGACGCATGGCGCCGGTGACCGCCACGGGCCGGCGGTCCCGCACGGTGAGGTTGAGGAAATAGGCCGTCTCCTCCAGCGTGGCGGTCCCGTGGGTCACGGCGGCGCCGGCGGCGTCGGGGTCGGCGACGAACTGCTCGTTGATGCGATTGGCCAGGGTGAGCCAGTGGGGCGGATAGACCTCGGTGCTGCCCACGTTGATCACCTGCTCCGGTATGACCTCGGCCAGCTCGTTGGCCTCCGGAACCCGGGCCAGCATTTCGTGGATGGTCAGCTGCTGTCCCCGGTAGCTGTAGTTGGAGAAATCGGTGCGAGATTCGCCGACGAATGAGATGGTGCCCCCCGTGCCAAACAGATACACTCGGCGTCCAGGTTCGTATGCCATTTGAAACCCCCTTGTCGAGTCGACCGGCTGGATGAAAACACCATTCTACGCCGGCCGGCGCGGCTGACTGGCGACGAATCCCGACGGCTGACGACGCTAACTTTGCAAATTAGTCCACGCGCGGGTAGTATACTTGGCCAGTCTGGGTGATTTACTTGCGCCGCAGCGCAGCCGTGCACTCTCCAACGGCAGGAATGTTATGACCAACAACCGCTGGGTCCGCAACAGCCTGATCTATCTCCTCATCATCATCGGCGTGATCGTCATCTTCTATACGCTGCTCCCGAGTTTCGGCAGCAGCGAGCGACTGGCCCTGACCGAGGTGCTGCAGCAAGCCCGGGCCGGCCAGATCGAGAGGATCATAGTCGACGGCGAGAAGCTGACCGTCATCCCGACGGTGGGCCGACAGGGAGAGGAAGCCCAGAAGTACAGCAGCCGCATCGGCAAGAACACCGATCTGGAGAGCCTGCTCATCACCACCGGCATCTGGGACCAGGTCAGCGCGCCCGACGTGGAGTACAAGGGCTCCAGCGGATTCGGCAGCGTCTTCGGAATTCTGCTCAACTTCCTGCCCCTGATCTTCTTCGGCGGCCTGATCCTGCTGATGATGCGGCAGGCGCAGGGATCCAACAACCAGACCATGAGCTTCGGCCGCAGCCGGGCCCGCATGATGCCGTTCAACCGGCCGTCGGTGACCTTCGGCGACGTGGCGGGCGTGGACGAGGCCAAGGCCGAGCTTGAGGAAGTCGTCGACTTCCTGAAGTACCCCGAGCGCTTCCTGCAACTGGGCGCGCGCATCCCCAAGGGCGTGCTGCTGGTGGGCCCTCCCGGAACCGGCAAGACCCTGCTCGCCCGGGCGGTGGCCGGCGAGGCCGGCGTGCCTTTCTTCCACATCTCCGGCAGCGAGTTCGTGGAGATGTTCGTGGGCGTCGGAGCAGCGCGGGTGCGGGACCTGTTCGAGCAGGCCAAGCGCAACTCGCCGTGCATCCTCTTCGTTGACGAAATCGACGCCGTGGGACGCCACCGCGGCGCCGGACTGGGCGGCGGCCACGACGAGCGCGAGCAGACCCTCAACCAGATCCTGGTTGAGATGGACGGCTTCGAGACCAACACCAACATCATCGTCATCGCCGCCACCAACCGGCCCGACATTCTCGACCCGGCCCTGCTGCGGCCCGGCCGTTTCGACCGCCGCGTCACCCTGGACCTGCCCGACGTGTTGGGTCGCGAGGCGATCCTCAAGGTGCACGTGGCCGGCAAGCCGTTGTCCCGCGAGATCAAGATCGACGTCGTCGCCCGCGAAACCCCCGGCTTCAGCGGCGCCGACCTGTCCAACTTGGTCAACGAAGCCGCGCTGCTGGCCGCCCGCAAGAACCAGTCCAGCATCTTCATGCAGGACTTCGAAGAGGCCATCGAGCGCGTCATCGCCGGCCCGGAGCGCAAGAGCCGGGTCATCAACCAGCGCGAGAAGGAGATGACCGCCTACCACGAGGCGGGACACGCCCTGGTCGCCTGGAACCTGCCCCACGCCGACCGCGTTCACAAGATCAGCATCGTGTCCCGCGGCAATATGGGCGGGCACACCACCCTGCTGCCCGAAGAAGACCGCTATCTGTGGACCAAGAACCAGTTCCAGGACATGCTGTCCGTCATGATGGGCGGCCGCGTGGCCGAGGAGTTGATCTTCGACGAGGTGACCACCGGCGCCAGCAACGACATCGAGCGCGCCACCAAGGTGGCCCTGGGCATGATCAAGCGGTACGGGATGTCCCCCACCCTCGGCCCGCGCACCTTCGGCAAGCGCGAGGAAATGGTCTTCCTGGGGCGCGAGATCAACGAAGAGCGCGACTACGGTGACAAGATTGCCGAGGAGATCGACGACGAGGTCCGGCATCTGATCAACAACGCCTACCGCCAGGCCCAGCAGTTGCTCATCGACTACAAGCCCAAGCTGGTGCAGGTGGCCGAATACCTGATCGAGCACGAGGCCATTTCCGGCGACGCCCTGAACAAGCTGTTCAACGACGACCTGCCGGGCACCGAACCGGAACCGGCCTGGCCAGAGGCTCCGACGCCTTCACCCTATGCTCCGCCGGCTCCCCCGGTTACCCAGGGCGGGCCCGTGCCCAGCCCCGCGCCATCCTTCAGCAGCGCAAGCACGCCGGAGCCGATACCGGGCGCATCGCCGGGCGACGACTGACGTTCCTAACCGGCGAACAGACAGCCCAGGGAGCAGACAGCAAGCAGGGGCGGGTTTTAAAACTCGCCCCTATCCGTTTTCGTCCTCGCCGGCGCCAGCGCCGTCCGCCTCGGCATCCAGGGGCAGGCTGCGGTAGTAGAGCCCCCACTGCTGCATCAGGCTCTCCACGCGGGGGTCTTTCAGCGCGATGAGCTCGCGGAAGAAGCCGGCCATGGCATGGGCCGGGCGCAGCTCGTCGGTGCACACCCAGCTGCGGTCGCCAGGCACCGCGTAGATGAGGCCGCTCTGGTGCGGACAGGTCACCTGGACGCGCGCCATATCCTCGCCGGTCTTGACGGTGAGCCCCTGGGGCTGCTCGGGGTTTTCCCGATCTCCTGGAGTTATCTGAATGGGCGTGGTCATAATTCAAACATCCTGATGTTGCTCACGCGTGCCCGGTTTGCGGCGGGGAAACATCAAAATCAGGATTTTATGATTGGACAGGATCGGGGGATCTCCATTACGGATCGGTTCCAATCCTGATAATCCCCAAATCTTGAAAATCCTGATTCTGACAATTCACGAAGATGGGTGCAAATGAGCCTGATGTCGACCGCCCCGCGCGGCCCGCGGCGTCGGCCTGGAAACACCGCCCAATGCGGCCCGCCAATTATAAACCAGCCCGCCAACGTTGGTGTTATACTGTCGCGGCCAACCGTCTGAAAATCGTACCGGAAATCGCTCATTGCGCTGGCCAGTCCTGATATAACGGTTGACAATGATCCGGGACCGACCAGCAACTGCATAAAGGATAGTTACGTATGTTCACACCCGGGGGAGGTCAACAACCGCCTCGTCAACCCGAATTCGACCTTGAACAACTCCTCGGTCGCGTACGCGGCATGTTTGGTGGCTCCGGTGGACGCCTTAGCGGTGGAAACCTGAGCATTTTGATTCTGGCCGTGGTCGCCCTGCTGATAATCATCTGGGCCGCCACCGGAGTGTACACGGTAAGCCCTGGTGAAAACGCCGCGCTGCGGTTGTTCGGAGCCGTACAGGGCGCCCCCGTATCGGAAGAAGGCCTCCACTGGTGGTGGCCGGCGCCGGTGGGCAACAAGGACGTGGTGCTGGTCACCGAGACGCGGCGCATGGAGCTGGGCTTCAGGTCCAACGACGCTGCGGTCAATACTCCGTTCCTTGATGAAGCCTTGATGATTTCCGGCGACCTCAACATCGTCGACGTTCAGATGGTGGTGCAATACCGCATCAGCAACCTGAACAACTTCCTGTTCAAGGTTGACGACCCTGGCGAACCCGTCCGCCTCATTCCGGAGGGACGCCCCGACGGGCGGACCCTCAAGGACGGCGCGGAAGCCGCCCTGCGTCTGGTGGTGGGGCAACGCTCCATCGACGACGTGCTGGTGCGCGGTCGTGAGTTGGTGGAAACCGACACCCGACAACGGTTGCAGGCCATCCTGGACGAATACGAAGCTGGAATCGAGGTCATCTCGGTGCAGTTGCAGGACGTGAAGGCGCCGGAAGAAGTGCGCGACGCGTTCGACGACGTGCTGCGAGGCCGCCAGGAACGCGAGACCCGCATCAACCAGGCGCTGGCCTACGAAGCGGACGTCATTCCGAGGGCCAGGGGTGACGCCGAGCGTATCATTGAGGCGGCCGAGGCATTCAAGCGCTCCCGTATCGAAACCGCCAACGGTGAATCCCAGCGTTTCGTGTCGGTGCTCAACGAGTACCAGCATTCTCCCGAAGTGACCCGCCAACGTCTCTACCTGGAAGCCCTGGAAAACGTCTTCCCGGGCGTCACCAAGATCATCGTCGACCCCGACACCGAACCGGTGCTCATTCTGGGACAGGACGGAAACGTCATACCTGCCCCCATCGGTCCCAATCCGTAACCGCAGGTAATCCAGACTGACCGTCTCTCATCCCCGGAGAACCCCCAATGAGAAACTTGATAATCGTCGCCATCGTCATCATCGTCGGACTTGTCGTGCTGCGCCAGGCCCTGTACGTGGTTGACGTCACCGAGCAGGTCATCATCCTCCGCTTCGGCGAGGTGGTGGACACCAAAACTCAACCAGGCCTGAGCGTCAAGGCGCCCTTCGTGGACACCGTCGTCCGGCTGGACAAGCGGATCCTGCGCATTGACGCGCCGCCAGTGTCCATGCCCGACCAGGACAAGGAAAACCTGGTAATCGACATCTACGCCCGCTATCGGATCACGGATCCGGTGCAGTTCCGCAAGACCCTTCAAACCGAGAGCACGGCCCGAAGCCGCCTGGGGGACATCGTGACCTCCACCCTGCGTGACCGGGTGGCCCTGCGCGACCGAACCGACATCATCGGCGCCAAGCCTCTGGTTGACGAGGAAGGCAATCCCGTCTTGGACGAAGAGGGACTGCCCCTGGTGGAGGCACAGGAAACCCGCACGCAAATCCTGGACGAAGTGCTGCAAGCAGTCCGTGAGACCACCCAGCGGGACAATTTCGGCATCCAGATAATCGACGTGCGCATCAAACGCGCTGACTTTCCCGAGGCCGTGACCGCGTCCATCTACACCAGGATGCGCGCCGAGCGTAACCGTATCGCTGCCGGTTTCCGCGCCGAGGGTGAAGAGGAAGACCGCAAGATCCGCGCCGCCACCGACCGCGACCGCGACATCATCCTGGCCGAGGCCGAGCGCGAGTCCAACAAGCGGCGGGGTGAAGGCGAGGCCGAGGCCATCAGCATTCTGGCCGAAGCGCTGAACCGCGACCCGGAACTCTTCGCCTTCCTGCGCAGCCTGGAGGCCTACCAGCGCATCATCCGCCAGCAGGACACCATCATCCTGTCGTCAGACGCGCCACTGTTCGACTACCTGGCTGGCCCCGCCCTGCCGCCGACCGCGGGCAACTAAAGCGGCATCTCGCTCGAACCCGCCCGTGAACCGACATCCGTAAGGGCCCATGACCACCAGGCCAAAAGAACCCGAGGTCGCGGAGCCAACCGTTGCCGCCGGCAGAGCCAGCGTGGAACCGGAGGGATCAGTCGTGCTGCGTCTCGATGCCCTGGGCATGGATTTCCGTGCCGCGGACTTCCCCACCCGGTTCATCGAGTTCTGCGAAGCTAACGACGACTATGACATGGAAGTTAACGAGGCCGGGGAGTTGGTGATTCTGCCCATGGTAGGTTTCAGAGGCAACCGACGGGAACATTATCTCAACGTATTCATGGGCAACTGGGAGATGGCCAACGGAGGCGTCAGCGCGTCGCAGACCAGCCGCTTTCGCCTGGCCACCGGTGCGATCCGCGGACCCGACGCCGCCTGGATCACCCAGGAGCGTTACGACGCCGCCAACGAGGAAGAACGCGAGACCGTCTTCCCCGGCGCACCCGACTTCGTTGTCGAGATCAGATCACGCACGGACAACCTCGCCCCGCTGCAGCGCAAGATGCAGCTGTGGATGGACGGCGGCGCCCGCCTGGGCTGGCTGATCGACCCGCCCAACCGTCGCGTCTACATCTACAGGGCCGGCCAAGCCGATCCGGAAACGCTGGAAGACCCGGAGACACTCGACGGCGAGGACGTTTTGCCCGGCTTCTCCTTCGGGGTGCGGCAGTACATCTTCGACATGCAATAGGGGCGGGGCGTCGGGTACATTTCATGACCACTATCCCAACAGAGTCCACGATCGCCACTCAAACCATCGCTGACGAGAGCGTGGAACCGGCAGGTTCCGTCGTGCTCTGCCTTGATGCCCTAGGCATGGACTTCCTCGCTTCGGATTTTCCGGCCCGCTTCATAGAGTTCTGCGAGGCCAACGACGACTACGACATGGAAGTGAACGAGGCTGGGGAGTTGGTGATTCTGCCCATGGTTGGTTTGAGAGGCAATCGGCAAGAAACCGAACTAAACACCGAACTGACCATCTTCCGCAGGGCCAACGGAGGGATCAACGCGTCGCAGACCAGCCGCTTCCGCCTGGCCACTGGCGCGATCCGCGGGCCCGACGCTGCCTGGATCACGCAGGAACGCTACGACGACGCCACCGAGGAAGAACGCGAGACCGTCTTCCCCGGCGCGCCCGACTTCGTTGTCGAGATCCGATCCCGCACCGACAACCTCGCCCCGCTGCAGCGCAAGATGCAGCTGTGGATGGACGGCGGCGCCCGCCTGGGCTGGCTGATCGACCCACCCAATCGCCGCGTCTACATCTACCGCGCCGGCCAAGCCGAGCCGGAAGCGCTGGAAGACCCGGAGACTCTGGACGGCGAGGACGTTTTGCCCGGCTTCTCCTTCGGGGTGCGGCAGTACATCTTCGACATGCAATAGGGCGGGTTTGAAACCCGCCCCACTCTTTGGGATCCGGTGCGTTCCGTCAGCGGCGTCAGCGTCCCGCGATGCGACGTCCCTCGACCAGGCCACCGGCTGTGCGCGTGGGCGCGGTGATCAGGATGCTGAACCCCTGCTCCAGCCGCATGGGCACCTCCTCGGCGGTGCAGCCCACGGCGCAGGGCACTCCGGCGTTTTTGCAGGTTTCCAGGATGCGCAGCAGCATCTCCTGCACCTCGGGGTGGCCGGCGTTGCCCTTGTGCCCCAGCGCGACGGACATGTCGCCCGGGCCGGCCCAGACGGCGCCGATACCCTTGACCTGGCTCAGAATGTCCGGCAGGTTGCGCACGCCGGTAGGCTCCTCGACGATGCCCATGAGCAGCATGTTACCGTCGGGGTCCAGCGGCCACAGGTCCGCGGCGTCGTAGTACTCGGCGGCGGAGAGGCCCCAGTAGCGCGGCGCGATGCGCTGCCACCAGCCCCGTTCGCCGTGGGGCTCGAAGTCGGCCACGCCCGGGACCTGCGGATATCGCGCCGACTGCACGGCGGACATCGCGCCTTCCACGGTGTCCAAGTGGGGCAGGATGAGGCCGTACACCCCGGTGTCCAGGGCCTGCTTGATGACCCACTGGTTCTGCTCGCGGGTGTTGGGCGGGATGCGCACCACGGGCGTCGGATCGGCCATGAGGCCGCCGCCCTCGGCGACGCGCTTGCGGTTGAGCAGGAACTGGAGCGACGTGCGCAGGTTGTTGAAGGACAACCCCTCGTGCTCCATCTCGATCATCACCATGTCGTAGTCGGAATCGGCAAAGTACATCATCTCGTCCAGGTTGCCGTTCCAGATCAGCCCGGTGCCGAACACCGGCTTGCCTTCCTCCAGCAGCTGGATCACCTTGCTGTAGCGCGTGGCCGCCATGGTTGTGCCTCCTTCTCGCTGTCGTGTTGTAGTCGTAAGGGCGACGCATGCGCCGCCCCTGCATGGTAATGGGTTCCATATCCCGGATGCCGGGGCGAATGATGCGCCCCAACACGTCATCCCTTGATAGCCGCCTCGAAACCCGAAGCATCCTCGTGCGGCCCGACTATCGCCAGGCGAAAGGCGGCGGCGTCCACCAGGCGCTGGGCGGCGCGCAGCACCTCGGCGGGGCCCACCGCGTCGATGCTGGCGGCAGTCTCGTCGGGCGTGGTGATCTCGTCCATCAGGAGTTCCTGCGAGGCCAGCCATGAGGCCACCGCCCGGGAGTCTTCCATGCGCATCAGCAGGCGGCCCTTGATGTACTCGCGCGCCTTGTGCACCTCGGATTCCGGCGGCGCCGTGAGCAGGCCGGCCAGCTCATGCCGCGTCGCCGCCACTGCCTCCACGGCCCGCGATGGCTCGGTCCCGCAGGACACGACCAGCGCGCCGCAGTCGCGGTAGCTGCTCAGCGAGCTGTGGCAGTCGTAGGTCAGCCCCAGGTTTTCGCGCAGGTTCTGGAACAGGCGGCTGCTCATGCCGTCGCCCAGCAGCCCGTTGAGCACGGTGGCGGCGTAGCGGTCCGGGTCGTTCAGGGCGAAGCCGGGCAGCCCCAGGCAGATGCTGGTGTCCTCGGTGACCCGATTGTCCAGCAGGATGGCCGGCGCGTCGTGCGCGGAAGCCGACACCGGCTGCCACGTCAACGACTCGCCGGGCGTCCACGCCTCGGTTGCGTCCGCTACGAAGCGCACCGCCTCGTCGTGGTTGATGGCGCCGGCGATGCCGATGACGGTATTGTTGGGGCGATACTGACGCTCCATGTACCGGCTGACGTCGTCCAGGCTGATGGCAGTCACCGACTCCGCAGTGCCGCCCACATCCCGGCCCATGGCCTGGTCGGGCCACAGGGCGCGGTCGATGAGCAGGTCGCACACCTGGGCCGGATAGTCATTGGTCATCCGCAGCTCGTCGAGGATAACCTCCCGCTCTTTCTCCATTTCAGCGGGGTCCATGAGCGGGTTCAGGATCAGGTCGAAGATCACCGGCAGCGCCCGGTCGGCGTGGACGCTGGCCACCTTGCACCAGAAGGACGTCATCTCCCGGTCGGTGGCGGCGTTCATCATGCCGCCGACGCCCTCCACCGCCTCGGAGATCGCCAGCGCCGTCGGCCAACGCTGGGTACCCTTGAAGGGCAGGTGCTCCAGGAAGTGGGACAGGCCGGCGAGTTCGTCCGGCTCGTAGCGCGATCCCGCGCCAACCGAGACGAACATGGAAACGCTGCGAGTGTGCGGCATCTCTGCCGTCAGCACCCGCAGCCCGTTATCGAGAACCGTCTTGCGGTACATCAAACTCCTAACTTTTCACAGTTGATCCGGACCGTGCCGGAATCCGGGAGTTCAACCCACCAGCATCCGGTTCTGCTGGATTCCCGCCTGCGCGGGAATAACGGTTTTAGTTCGACGCGCCAGGCGTTCGGCTAGGTGTTCAGCCAGTCCACGTCGCCCTGCAGATCGGCCGGGTGGTCCTTGGACATGAACACGTCGTAGCGGCGCGTGGCCTCAGCGATGGTGGTGTTCTCGGGCCCGTGGCCGGGGTACACGTAGGTGTCGGCGGGCAGGGTGAGCAGCTTGGAACTGATGCTGTTGAGCAGTTGTCCCAGCGCCTCAGGGCTGCGGGAGCGGCCCGGTCCGCCGGGGAAGAGGGTGTCGCCGGAGAACAGGAAGCCGCCTACCACATAGCAGGTCGAGCCGTCGGTGTGACCCGGCGTGTGGATGCACTGGATGGCGCGATTGCCGAACTGCACCGTGTCGCCGTCGTTGAGCTGACGCTGAACCGGGCCGGGCGGGAGGTGGGCATCCAGCTCGCCGATGGCCGCCGGCGCGCCGATGCTGCCGGTGATCTCGTTGTAGCCGGCCAGGTGGTCGCCGTGGCCGTGGGTCACCAGGATGGCCTGGACGTCAACGCCGGCCTCGCGGACCTCGTTGATCATCTTCTCCGGCTCGTCCGGCGTGTCGATGCAGACGGCCTGGTTGGTCTCGGGACAGATGACGATGTAGCCGTTGTTGCCGAGGCTCCCCATGTTTTCGATCTTGTGGACGGTGACGTCGCCCGCCCCCTGCGCCTGATGATGAACTGGCATGCTGATGCCCTCCTGTGGGTTGGTTCGATGGAGTTGCGGATGAATTGTAACAAACTGGCGGGGTGGTCGGGGCAAGTTGCGTTGCATTGCCGATCATCTGGTAATGGACCATCTGAGAGTCTCACGTACATATACACAGTAAGGGCTTAGTTTGAACAAACCTTTGATGAGTTTCGCTTACGACCTTATCTGCATCAATTCGTGCGATGGCAAATCCCAATACTCTTCGACTTTTCGGCTACACGGCGGTCTTTACTTAAAATCGGTTAAACCAAAGTAGGTCATTCCAGCCTATGAAGTCGCCTATCATGAATACGATCCAGCCGACCAAGATAAAGGTTAATCCTATTGCCAATCCGATTTTCATGTTGCGCGTTCCTGACTGCCAAAACATTTTTATTTCACGATAGGTTTCGTGCATGGAACGGACCAGGTAAATCATTCCGATCACCAGCATGGGCGAGTATGAAATGAAGGAGATGCTCGTGACCTCCTCGGCAGACAACACCCCCATAAATTGGCCCTTCGGCAAGACGAGTGCGATCGCGATCCAGTGCAACACTATCGCGATCGCATAGGTTACGCCTACTACAGGAAGCAAATCCCACTTGTTGCTGGGCCATGACCGAATTCTATCCCACGTGACATTGCGCACATCCGCTTTCGTGACAAGCATCCATACCCATCTGATGACCTGCCAAACAATCACAGAGAATCCCACGAACGCCAGGACAGCCAACGCAGTCACTATGATGTTGTACAGAACCAAAGGAGCGTCCGGCAACAGTAGTACGACAAGTTTGATAGCATAGTCTTTTACTGCATCACTTACCAGACCGCCAATCACTGTAATTAAAAACGTTATCATCAATTGTTTCTTTGTCACTTAACTTGCCTGTCCTACCTGGCCCTGGGTGTGTTATTGATCGAATTCAGGATCTGACATGACGGTCGATACCGGATGCTTCGCCAACCATTTGCAGTTAATCAGCCAACGTGTCGTTTCGGAAGTTCGCAAAGGCGGATGGTATAGCTGAATCATACGGCCGTTATTTGGTCGATTCGAGACTACCCGCCCAGCCGCGCGCGCATGCCATCCGGGACCTGGCGGATGCGGCGGCTGAAGGCGGTGTCCCAGCGCATGGGGACCTGGCGGGCCGCCTCGGTGCAGAGCGCGGCGCCGTTGAGGTAATCGTCCCGGTTGATGTACTCGGCAGCGATGGAACCGTCCTCGGCGCCGTTGTGGTAGTTGCCCAGGGGGAAGGCGACGCCGGTGGAGCGGTAGCCCCACGCGTTGAAGGCGCTGGCCTCGCAGACTCCGCCGCTCATCAACTGGCGCTGGCAGCGGAAGTCGGGCTGGCTGGCCGTGAGGGTTTCGCGGGCGCGGATCAGGGCGGACTCGGCGTCGGCGTTGAAGGTACTGCCGGCGTCGCCGACGCGGATCACGGGCCCGCCGCCGATCACCGCGCCCGGCAGGGTCCGCGACGACTCCAGCGACACCATCAGCGTGTCCATCGGCAGGGTGCGGGCCTCGGCCAGCAGCCGCGCGCCCACCAGGCCCACCTCCTCGGCGCGGGTGAACACGCCGTACACGTCGCCAGCCGACGGCTCACCGCGCAACGCCGACAGCGTCGCCAGGATGCAGCCGCAGCCGGCCAGGTCGTCGGCGGCACGCATCACGATGCGGTCGTCCTCGATGCTGAAGTCGGGCAGGTCGAACACCACCGGCGAAGGGATCGGCACATCCTCGTCGCCCGCGCCGGTCAGGCGGATCTGCGCCTGCCGCTCGCGCTCCTCACCGTGGGGTCCCACGGTCTCCGCAGGGATGCGTTGACCTCCCGGCAGGACGATGTGCAGGGGCACTCCGGCAGCAAAGGATCCAGCCGGCACGCCGCCCAGGGCCTTGCCGATGAGATAGTCGCCGTCGCGACCCACGATCTCGAAGCCGGGGTGGTCCATGTGGGCCATCAGCGCGATGGGCGGATGCTTATCGGTGTCCGTGCCGGCGATGCGGGCGACGATGTTGCCGAAGTTGTCGGTGCGCCAGGACACGCCGATCTCGGTCAGCGCGTCGCGGACGGCGGTGGCGACGCCCTGCTCGTGGAAGGCCACGGCCGGCTGCGCCCCCAGACGGGCCAGAAAATCCAGCGCGCGGGCGTTGTAGTCATCAAGGTTGGTGGTGCTCAAATCAATTACCTCTCGTGGGTTGCGGTCATTCTGCCATCGGTAGCATACGCTGGCAAACGGGCACCACTCTGCGGATGCTATACTGCCGCACGTATATTTTGACCCTGCAAATCCGCCCTCGCGGCGGACCGGAGGTGCGCTTTGCTGCCCAAGTTTCGTGTCAGCCTGGACGAGGCCACGATGGTTCCCGGGGACGACCTGAAGTCCACCGTCGCTGCCGTTTTCGAGAAGATGGGCGTGCCGCCCGAGGACGCCCAGCTGGGCGCCGACGTGCTGGTGGTCGCCGACCTGCGCGGCGTCGACTCCCACGGCGTCTCCAACATGCTCCGCAGCTACGTCAGCGGATATACCAGCGGGCAGATCAACCCGAACCCCGACATGCGGATCGTCCGCGAGACCCCCAGCACCGCCAGCATCGACTCCGATCGCGGGCTGGGCATCATCACCACGCCCAAGGCCATGGACATCGCCATCCGCAAGGCCTCCGAGGTGGGCGTGGGCATGGTCACCCTGGGCAACGCGCGGCACCTGGGCATGGCGTCCTACCACGCCATGATGGCGCTGGAACACGACATGATCGGCGTGTGCATGACCAGCTGCCCACCGTCGGTGGTGCCGACCTTTGGCGCCGAGCCGCGCCTGGGCACCAACCCCATCGCCATCGCCGTGCCGTCGCGCAACGAGGCGCCCTTCGTGTTCGACGCCGCCACCAGCACCGTGGCCGGCAACAAGGTCGGCATCGCCCGCCGCCTGGGCGTGAAGCTGGAGCCGGGCTGGCTGGCCGACGCCGAGGGCAACCCCATCATGGAGGAAGCCGACGCGCCCGACAACTACACCCTGCTGACCCTGGGCAGCACCCGCGAGCTGGGCTCACACAAGGGCTACGGCCTGTCCTGCATGGTGGACATCCTGGCCGGCGTGCTCACCGGTTTCGGCTACGGCGCGGTGCCGGGTCGCCCGAACTTCGGCCACTACGTCGCCGCCTATAACGTGGCCGGCTTCGACGACCCCGACCACTTCAAGGACCAGATGGACGAGTGGCTGCACATGATGAAGACCACCCGCCCGGCTCCCGGCGAGGAGCGCGTCATGGTCGCCGGCCAGCCCGAGGCTGAGATGGAGGAACTCCGCCGCGTCGAGGGCATCCCCCTGCATGAGGAGGTCGTCGACTGGTTCCACGACACGTGCGGCGAGCTGGGCATCGACTGCCCCTTCTAATTGATCGCCTCTTCTAGTCGACTGCCCCTTGTGATGGGCTGCTCGCGCTAGATATTGGTGAACCACAGACACGTGACCGTGTTGGTCACGCCGTTGATGGGGCGGATGCGGTGACGCATGATCTCGGTGAGGTCCTCCACCGTACCCGCCTCCAGCTCCACCACCATGTCGTAAGGTCCCAGCACCTCGCGAACCGCCGCGCCGCTGATGGCGTTCAGGCGTTCGACAACCTCCTGCGTCCGGGCTGGCTCCACGTTAATGAGCACGTATGCGTTGGCCGCCATTGCAATGCCTCCTTGCAGGTAATGTGGCTATCGTAACATCGGCATGCGCCCGGTTCCCTGAGTCACGGCACGGCTTAGCAGCACAATGAACACGCCCCCGGTGAGCGCCGGGGGCGTTTCGATTCAGACTAACCGGGTCCGTATCATCAGTTCGTGTCAGAGGTTGCCGTCCAATATCCGTCGTACCCTTTTGAAGCTGGGCAGATGTTGTTCAAGCACGACCGGGTCGAGCTTGCCCAACAACTCGAATGATTTCGGTCCCTTGGCGTAGGGTCCCGGGCAATCCCTGCTGGCGGCTTGTAGTGCGTTGAGGATGGTGTGGCGATCCCGTTGTTCCATGTTCTGAACTGCGGGAAGCGCAGACTCGTTGAGTCTGGGGCCGCAATGCGCTTTCAACGCTTCCCGATCTGCGACCATCCAGGTCTCCATCGATGTGGTCATCAACATCAGCTGTTTTTCTGTCGCGCCACTGGGCTTGGGCCAGTTATCAACGTCCCCCTGACCAACGTGCTGCCACGTTTGCTCTATGTCGGCCACCGGGTCCTCGCTGTCCACGAGCAACCCTATGAAGTCGGCCGAAGCAGCTTCGGCGTGGGCAATCTTGAAATCGTCGTAGGCGTCGTTTCTGGCTCCACAGGCCACCAGCGCCGGCATCCTGCCAGAAAACCCGCATTTCTCGAACAGCTTGCGGAACCCCTCGCGACACCTGACCTTGCCTTCTTTCGAATTACCGCCGCCTTCCAGGTAGACGCGGGCGCTCACCAGCGGACGCCTCCCAACTCGCCGCGTGTCCACAACTCGCCCAGCCGGTACTTCTCGAGCCAGACTGCCAGATCGGACCTGTCCAGGCGGCGCATGGATGTTTGGCCGTCGTGCTTCTCGCACACGACCACACTCTCCGGCCGGTCGCTCAGCGCATCGACCAAGATGTCGGAATGTGTCGTGACTATCACCTGGCACCGGCTCGAGGCGTCCACCAGCAGGTCGGCCAACTTGGGTATCAAGTCCGGGTGGAACCCGAGCTCTGGCTCTTCAATACACACGAGGCTCGGCGGCTCAGGGTCAAGCAGGATAGCCAGCAGGCACAGGTATCGGAGGCTGCCGTCGGACAGGCGAGTAGCCGGTATGGAGAACTCACCCTCGGTGAAGAAGATTTGGACCGTCCCGCCTTCTATATTGAGCTCGAAATCCCTGAGACCGGAATAGAGGTCCCCCAACTTGTCGAACAGTTCCTTCTTCGGCTGGGGATGTTGCCTGAACCTATTCAGGAACATTCCCAAGTTAGAGAAATCCTCCAACAACGGGCTGGGCTTTACGTCGATTCTTTGTGGTTGTCTGATCGCGGCTTTCGGCCCGAATTCCCAATGACGGTACAAACTGATATGTTCGTAAAAATCACTGATTATGGACAGTTCTGGAAATTGGACAAAGTCCTTTACCTCTGATAGCACAGATTTATCAATACCAACTTGCCGTTCTTGAATGTAATGCTCATCCCCCTCAATGAGGGTGGTGCGGTAGACGGTCTGTCCATCGCGATGCCAAGCCACCGGTGGATTCGACTTGAAACCTAAGATGGTCCCGCTGCGAATTGTTTCACCACGTAGGCCAAACATCTGGCCAACAGTCACGAGCTCTATGGCGTGGGTGATGTCGCCGTCGAGAAGCGGCGGAAGGTTCATCGTCAGTTCCAATGAGGCTGCAGGGTGCCATTGGTTGCTACCGCGCCAGATCCAATCGCCGATCCCACCACTTGCCCGTATAGGGATCGCGAGATCGCGGGGCGCTCCGGGCAACAGCCCAACCGTCTCCAACAGATTGGATTTCCCTGACCCATTGGGCCCGATCAGCACGGTCAGCGCGGGCAGATCCAGATCTATGCCCTCCGGCCCGAAGGACAGCAGGTTCTGGGCCTTGATCCTGGTTAGCATTGGCAGCGACATGGCCGCTCCACGGTGAGGGTTACTATCCCTATTAATTGTACGTTATCCGCTTTTGGCGCCGCCTCTGCTCCCCATCAGTCCTTCAGCGCCGGTATCACTTCCTTCCCGAACAACTCTATCGACCGCATGGTGTCGGCGTGGGATAGCTGGCCGCCCTGGGCCTCCAGCAGGATGGAGCCGATGCCCAGCTCGTCGCGGATGTGGCGCAGCTTCTTGATGACGGTGTCGGGGCTGCCCACCACCAGATGGTAGCGGTCCTGCAGTTCCTGGTATGACATCTCGTTCAGGGGCGTGGGTCGGCGGGCGGCCACCGCCGCAGCGCCGGCGCGGGACGTGTAGCCGGGCGGCGACCAGTATTCGCGGGGGCCGCGCAGGGGGTAGTTCATGCGCCAGAGGAACGCCTTGCCGGCCTCCTGCGCCTTCTCGTCGGTGTCGTTGACGTGGGCGCAGATCATGAAGGCGAACTTCTCGGGGCCGGGCTCCCAGCCGTCGGCCGCGGCGTACTCGCGGTAGCGGGCGAACAGGTTCTTGGCTACGTCCAGCGGGGTCAGGAAGGCCGCGTAGGTGTAGCGGTGCCGCGCCGTCCATTCGACAGTCTCGGGGCTGCCGGTGCCGGGAACCCACACCGGCGGGTGCGGCTTCTGGATGGGCAGCATCCAGGGGTTGACCGCACGGTAGTGGTAGTGGTTGCCCTCCCACCGGAAGGGTCCGGGCGTGGTCCAGGTCTTCACGACCAGGTCGTGGCACTCCTCGAACCGCTCGCGGTTGTGGATGGGATTGGTGTTGTTGGCCCAGGACTCGATGCCGATGCCGCGCACGAAGCCGGAGATGATGCGGCCGCCGGAGATCACGTCCAAGAGGGCGATCTCCTCGGCCAGGCGGACGGGGTTGTCGGACGTGGGCAGCATGTTGCCCAGCATCAGGATCTTGGCCCGCTTGGTGATGCGCGCCAGGATGCCGCCGGTGATGTTAACCTCGACGTCCATGCACGACGGCGTGTTGTGGTGCTCGTTGAGCATCAGGCCATCGAAGCCCATCTCCTCGGCGTGCTGGTACTCGTCGAGATAGCGGTTCATGAGGCCGCTGGCGGTCTGGGGGTCGAAGTAGGTGTTGGGGAAGGTGAGCCGCATGGACGGGAACTTCTCCGCCTCCGACTCCGGGAACTCGGCGTAGGGCATCTCGGTGAAGTAGAAAACGTCCATCAGCTTGCCTCCGTGAACATCCGCGGATTCCTCGCCGATGCAATGAAGACGGCGTTCCGCAGTTGCGCGGAGTATAGCATGGGGGTTTGCGGCGGCACTTTTTCCGCGTTGTGCGTACCCGCTTTCGTAGATCGTCAGAAGCAGGATTTGCCGGATTTACGGATTGTCAGGATTTGAACCATTGCGTGATGGATATCTCCCAATCCTGTCAAATCCTAAAATCCCGTAAATCCTGCTTCTGACGTTTCCCAACCGCGAACCGGGCACGCACGTGGCGCCCGACCCTGTCGTTGCGGCGCATGCAGGAACCCATGCCCATGTGTTTGCTGTCACCGCCATTGCCAGACCCGCAATACCGTTGGTGTAACATGGGCCACCACCCATTGCAGCCCGACCACGGAACCGCGCCATGACTGCCTCCAGCGACGCCGCAATCCCCAACCGCCTCTACTTCGGCGACAACCTGGACATCCTGCGCCAGTATGTCGACGACGAGAGCGTTGACCTGATCTACCTCGACCCTCCCTTCAACTCCAACGCCACCTACAACGTCCTCTTCCGCGAGCGTTCCGGCGAGGAATCCGCCGCGCAGATCACCGCCTTCGAGGACACCTGGCACTGGGGCTGGGAGTCGGAGATCGCCTTCCAGGACGTGGTCACCCGGGGGCCGGACAAGGTGGGCAGTCTGCTGGCGGCCCCGGCCAATCGTCCGTTGCCCTATGACCTGCTCGCTGATAGGATCGGTTCAGGCTCAGGCTGTCTATTTTGGCGCCCGCATCTCAGGAGGCGCTAGGGAGCGCAGCCAACAGACACGAACTCACGTGGTGGATAACCATGCAGCTTCAATTGCATCATGAACTTGGGCCGAGCCTGCCAGATGCGGTCCCTCTGGCCAGTCCGACAATACCTGCGAATGACGGCGAACCGGCTATAGCCTGCGCAAACAACCTGGACTTCATGCAGCAGCTTGCAGACGCTGGTTTGCAGATGAAGCTCATTGTCACTTCGCCACCCTACAACCTTGGGAAGGACTACGAAACCAGGACTACGCTGGACCAGTACCTGGAAACACAGCAAGCCGTGATCGAGCAATGCATCCGCCTGTTGCATCCCCAGGGGTCGATCTGTTGGCAAGTGGGCAACTTCGTCGATAACAGCGAGATCGTGCCACTCGATACCGTTCTGTATCCACTATTCAGGGATCACGGCCTGAAGCTCAGAAATCGCATCATCTGGCATTTCGGTCATGGATTGCACGCATCCAAACGATTGTCAGGGCGTTACGAGACGATTAACTGGTGGACCAAAAGCGACGACTACACGTGGAACCTCGATCCAATTCGCGTCCCATCGAAATACCCTGGCAAGCGGCACTACAAAGGTCCGAACGTTGGGCAACTCTCCGGGAATGCCAACGGTAAGAATCCCAGTGACGTTTGGGAATTTCCAAACGTCAAAAGCAATCATCCCGAAAAGACTATCCACCCTTGCCAATTCCCTGTCGAGTTGGTCGAGCGACTGGTCTTGTCAATGACCAACCCAGGCGACGCAGTATTCGATCCTTACATGGGCGTTGGGTCCTCAGTCATCGCCGCACTTATGCATCAACGCTTGGCCTACGGATGTGACATCGTTCCAGAATATGTCACGATTGCGGCGGAGCGTATTCAAGCATGGCATCGCGGCGCCTTGCGCACGCGCCCCATGGGAAAGCCCATTTATGACCCGTCCCTGCCGCGTGGGGGCCACTAATGCGCATAGCGGCCAAGTATTCCCATCTGAACGGAGAAGAGCATCTTATCGTCCACCGAAATCAACTTTGGGAGCAGGTCCAACACGTCATAGGCCAAGTGAATGCGGAGACGTGTCGCACCAAACAGTCACGCGAGATCAGAAAACAAGGCCAATTGTTATTTTCACCAACCGATCTGAATGCAGCATTCAAGCGTGAGTTTCACTCTCTGGGTTGGAAACAGGAGCGCAGGAATTTCTGGGTTACCGCAGACGAGCGTCTCATGCGCCGCATCCACCACCTACCACCTGAAGCGCAAAGGCTTGAAATCGAAAACGCTGGACACACCCCATTCGGTTCCTACAACCAGACTGACTTCGTCAAAGACAGGGTCGCAGTTGAGGTCCAATTCGGCAAGTACGCATTCGTAGCTCACGACCTGTTCGTAAAACACCTCCATTTCTACGTTACTGACACGATCGACGTGGGCATCGAGATTCTTCCCATGAAAGCTCTCGAACAAGAGATGTCTTCGGGAGTCCCCTATTACGAGCGTGATTTGGTGAACGTGTTGCGCCAAGGCCGCGGAGTGCCGGCTGTACCGCTGGTCCTTATCGGGGTTGTTCCATAACCGCTTCCCTGACCAGCAGTACCCTCGCGTGCAGATCCTGACCATCGAGGAACTGCTGGCCGGCGCCGGCGTGTCATATCCACGCGGCGGCGCGCCGGCGACCTTCCGCCAGGCCCCGCGGCGACGCCGTAGCCAGGGCCAGCAGACGCCCCTCGTCTGACCGCCCGCCGTGCTCGAGTTGGGTAGTTTGTCAGAATCAGGATTTTCAAGATTCAGGGATTGACTGGATTGAGACCATTTGAGGTAGAGCGCTCCCAATCCTGATAATCCATAAATCCCGCAAATCCTGATACTGACGTTTCCCCGCCGCGAAACGTGGTACGCATGCGCCGTGCTTCAGCCGTTGACATTCATAGTCTATTGCAATACTTTGTATCGTCATTACGGAGGGCTGAAACCGGTACAGGCTGAATAACGGATCCGGCGGTCGGGAGACGGAGGCGATGAGCACACAGCAGGACCTGCATCAGGAAGTCGCCCGTCTCGCCGCGCTGCTGGTCGAGCGCGACCAGGAGGTCGCCTCCCTGCGCACCCGGCTCACCCTGGACGAGAGCGGCGGCCGCGCGCCCATCGTCCGCGCCGACACCGCGGCGGCCGACGTTGCGGGATCCGAGACCTTCCACGAGGCCCTGCACGGCCTGGCCCTGGTGTCCCGGCTCCGGATCGGCGCGCACCAGGCGGCCCTCAGCTACGTGCCCGACGGCGACTTCAAGGCGGCCATCCACACCCACTCCTTCTCCGAGAAGTACGCCCACTACAACTCCTACGACGTGATGCCCACGGGCGACGGCATCTGGAGCCTGGTGGTCAGGAACCGGGCGCCGGCGCGGATGACCACGGACGAGCTCTACGCCCATCCGGAGTTCAAGCGGTTCAGCGACCTCAAGAACGCCCACGGCCTGGAACATCCGCCCCTGCCGGGCTGGCTGGCCGTGCCCGTGCTGCGCCGCGACGGCGGGCTGATCGGCGTGGCGCAGCTCAGCGACAAGTTCGAGGGCGAATTCGACCAGGCCGACGAGGACCAGCTGGTGCAGCTGGCCAAGTTCTTCACCGCCACCTTCGAGCTGCAGTACGTGTACGAAGACCTGCGACGGCTCACCGGCGCCCTGCGGCAGGCGACCCGGGAGCTGCAACGCTCGAACGCCGAGCTGGAGCAGTTCGCCTACGTGGCCTCCCACGACCTCCAGGAACCGCTGCGCATGGTCACCAGCTACCTGCAGTTGCTGGAGCGCCGCTACAAGGCCAACCTGGACCAGGACGCCAGCGACTTCATCGCCTTCGCCGTCGACGGCGCCGCCCGGATGCAGACCCTGATCCAGGACCTGCTGACCTACTCCCGCGTCGGCACCCGGGGCGCGTCCTTCGAGCCCACGGACTGCCCGGGGGTATTGCACCAGGTGCTGCAGAACCTGGAGGTGGCCATCGCCGAGAGCGACGCCGAGGTCAGTTCCGGCCCGCTGCCCAGCCTGCCGGCCGACACCTCGCAGCTGGCGCAGTTGCTCCAGAACCTGGTGGGCAACGCCATCAAGTTCCGCGGCGACAGTCCGCCCCGCATCCGGGTCGAAGCCGAGCCGCGCAGCGACCACTGGCTCTTCTCCGTGCGCGACAACGGCATCGGCATCGACCCGCAGTACTCGGACCGCATCTTCCAGGTGTTCCAGCGCCTGCACGGGATCGGGCAGTATCCCGGGACTGGCATCGGCCTGGCCGTCTGCAAGAAGATCGTGGAGCGGCACCAGGGAAGCATTTGGGTGGAGTCCCAGGCCGGCGCCGGGGCGACCTTCTTCTTCACCATCCCCACGGACCTCGACACCCTGACCGATTCCGACCTGCCGGCGGCGCCGGGCGGGCCGGACGGTTGATTACAGGGGCTTGAACACAGGGGATCTGAACACAGAAATACCGGGCCAGCGTCAGTCATAACCCCGCAACGCAGCGCAGGAGACCAAGGCGATGACACAACAAACACGCCGCAAGGCCATCGAAATTCTCCTGGTCGAAGACAACCCCGGTGACGCGCGGCTAACCCGCGAGGCCTTCGCCGACGCCAGCGTGTCCAACAACCTGTCCGTGGTGGGCGACGGCGAGCAGGCCATGGCCTTCCTCAGGCGGCAGGGCGACTACGCCGGCGCGCCGCGTCCCGACCTCATTCTCCTGGACCTGAACCTGCCCCGCAAGAGCGGTCGGGAGGTGCTGGAAGACGTCAAGACCGACCCGGCCCTGCTGTCCATTCCCGTGGTGGTGATGACCACCTCAGAAGCCGAGGGCGACATCCTCAACTCCTACAACCACCACGCCAACGCCTACGTCACCAAGCCCGTCGACCTGGACCGTTTCATCGACGTGGTCAGCAAGATTGAGGGGTTCTGGCTTACCGTCGCCAAGTTGCCGCCGGAGTGATCCCATTGGAAACCGCCCATCTCAGCGCAGCGCGCTGCATGAGTCAGCGGCTCCGCCACCAAGGCCACCGTTAGGACACCGCCGTCACCACGGACGACAAAGGAGGCAAAGCGCCATGACTACACGCTCCCCGGAAAACCCCATCGAGGTGCTGCTGGTTGAGGACAACCCCGCGGATGCCCGGCTGACGGAAGAGATTCTGAAAGACTCAGAGTACGCCGTGAACCTGTCGGTGGTCGAGGACGGAGAGGACGCGATGACCTATCTCCGCCGGCAGGGCGAGTACGCGTACACTCCCCGGCCGGACCTGGTCCTGCTGGACCTCATGCTTCCCAGAAAGAGCGGGCAGGAGGTCCTTACCGAGATCAACGAGGACGCCAACCTGCGGAACATTCCGGTGATGATTCTGACCGGAACCGCGGCGGAACAGAGCCTGCTCTGGTCCTTCAACATCTCTCCCGGGCGGTTCTGCCGCAAGCCCATCGAATTGCACCGTTTCGACGCGGCCGTCGCTCAGCTGGAGTCGCTCAGCGAGCGTCCGCTGGTCATGGTAACGCCGCCGGCGGCCGACCCGCCGAAGAAACGCTGGTGGTGGCCCTTCGGCGGGTAGGCTGCCGGCTCCCGTTTTGCGGTGGGGAAGCGTCAGAATCAGGATTTTCAAGATTCACGGATTATCCGGATTGGAACCGTTCCATGATGGAGATCTCCCAATCCTGCCAAATCATAAAATCCGGTAAATCCTGATTCTGACGATCTGCGAAAGCGGGTACGCGTGAGCCCCTACCGCCGGGTTGACATACCGGGGGTGTCCGGGCATCGTTGATGCATGCGCGCGTTGCTGGCCGGCATCTCCGGCGTCAACAAGAACATCGTCGTCGCCAACCTGCTGACCCGCCTTCGCGCCCACGGCGAGGTGACCACGCCGGCCGGCTCCGACGCCGTCACCCAACCCGACCCCCGCGAGTTCCTCTTTGCCGGCATCGAAGAGGCGCTGGCCGCCCAGGGCAACGAACTGGCCGGCGTGCTGGCCGCTTTCCGGCCCGCCTACCAGCTGGCCGCGTGGCAGCGGGCCGGCCAGGCCATTGCAGAGCAAATCGAGGCGGCCGACCCGCGCCACAGCCTGATCGCCGCGCACCTGACCTACTACACCAGCGGCCGGCAGTTCTCGCTGATCGACCTGCCGACCATCCGGCGGTGGCGCCCCGACTGTATCATCACGCTGGTGGACGACATGCTGGACATCCACAGCGCGCTGGCGCAGCGTGACGCCGAGCGGCACACCAACTTCCGCCTGCGCCTGCGGGAGATCCTGGGCTGGCGCAGCGCGGAGATCGCCATGGCCGACCTGCTCGCGCGGAACCTCTCTCCGGAGCGAGCAGTGCCCCACTACGTGGTCAGCATCAAGCATCCCGCCGAGATGCTGTACCGGCTGATCTTCGCCCGCCGGCAGTACCCGCTGGTGTACTCCAGCTTCCCCATCACCGCGATCCGCTCCGATCCCGAGTTGCGGGGGTCGGTGGACGACATCCGCGCCGAGCTGCACCGCCGGTTCATCATCTTCGACCCGTTGACCCTGGACGAGGGCACGCCGCAGGTGTTCGACAAGGCGCGCGCCGCCTGCGCCGACGACGTGCGGGAGATCACCATCTCCGCCGCCGAGGCCCGCTGGCCCCTGGACACCGCCGGCGCCCTCGCCGAGGGCCGCGCCGATCCGTATCCCATGACGCTGGACCCACGGGAGGCGCTGGAGGTGTGGGATGACATGGAGAACCAGGTGCGCCACCGGGACCTGACCATGGTGGAGCAGGCCCAGTGCGTCGCCGCTTACCGCATCACCATGGGCGGCCGGCTATCGACTGGCATGTACTCCGAGCTGATGTATGCCTCGCACACCGCCGAGCCGGCCCGCCCGGTGCTGATGTACGCCGACCCGTCCGACGGCGGGCTGGACCACCCCTTCTTGCGCAACTTCACCCACCGCACCTTCCACGAGCTGGAGGAGTGGTTCGACGCCATCCGGCAGATCGCGCCCGACGCCGCGCCGGATCCGCAGCGGCCGCTGTTCTGATCCGCGCCGCTCCTGTGTCAGGACGGGCCGTCGGTGATTACGGCCGACCGCGATGGGCGTTGGCGTTTGTCAGATCCTTCGAAAACACGCACACCGACACTGGACATGAATCCCGCAGTGTGTAACAACATGATTCAATATAATTCGCTGGGATTGTGCATATAACTCGCCGGGCGAGATAACTGCAGAAGAGGAAATATGAACGAGGAACTGCGCCGATTCATCAAGGAATCCCTGGAGAAAGGCATCGACCGCGACACCATCCGCAGCGTGCTGCTGGAGGCCGGCTGGCAGGAGCGGGACGTGCGCAGCGCCATGGCCGCCTACGCCGACGTGGACTTCCCGGTGGCGGTGCCAAGGCCAAGACCCTACCTGCACGCGCGGGAGGCCTTCCTCTACCTGGTGTCGTTCATCGCGCTGTACGTCTTCGCTTTCAGTCTGGGCGCCGTGCTCTTCGGCCTCATCGACCACACCTTCGCCGACTCGCTGGACCGCTACCGGTCATCGCCGTCGACGGCGGATGCCACCGCCATCGCGGCGGTCATCGTCGCCTTCCCCCTGTACCTGATCCTGATGCGCCGGCTCACCGCTGCCGTGGCGACCGACCCCGAACGCCGCCAGTCGCTGGTGCGTCGATGGCTGACCTACCTGACGCTGGTGGTGGGCGCGGGCATCATCCTGGGCGACATAATCGCGCTGCTGGCCAGCCTGCTCACGGGCGAACCCACGGTGAACTTCTTCCTCAAGGTCGCCGCGGTGCTGCTGATCGTCATGCCAATCTTCGGCTACTACCTGTGGGACATGCGCCAGGCCGAGGACGAGGTGTCCGCATCGGCGGCGCGGGCCGCTCCCATCCTGCGCGGCCTGGTGATAGCGGCCGTGGTTGTGGTGGTGGCCGTCGTGGGCTACTCCATCTACGTGGTCGGGACGCCTGGGCAGCAGCGTGATGTCCGGCTGGACCAGGAGCGGATCGAAGACCTGCGGAGCATCTCACGCAACATGGACACCTACCTGGAGCTCAACGAGGAGATGCCGGCCAGCCTGTTCGACCTGCTGGGCCCGCAGTACTACGTCCGCTCCATTGAGGACCCGGATACCGGCGCACCGTACGAGTACCGGATCATCGACGAAACCGACTACGAGCTGTGCGCCGTGTTCAACGCCGCAAGCCCGGAGCGCCAGGCCGACCGCCGCCCCTTCTCCGAAACCATCTGGGACCACGGCCCGGGCCGGACGTGCTTTGCGCTGACGGCGGAGGGGGAGCGGTAGAACTGGCTCCTGAATTACCAGTGCTGGAGTGTCCTCCTGCGAAGAACGCTTGTCCTCGAAAATCAGGGGTGAACTTAAGCAACGTTGCTGATGCAGCACCGCGCCACATAGGGTTGATCGCTGCATCATGTGATAAAATAAAGAGTGTCGTTCATGGATTACCCATAGAACAAACAAGAGAAACGAAATCATTATGATACCTCTTGACGAGCAGGAGAAGAATACTTTGGACGTAACCAACCATGCCCAAGCCGCTTGGGAACAGATAGCTCTGGCACACGCAGAGATAAAGAACGGCAATTCCGACACCGCGGTACACAGGGCAAATGACGCCCTGCGTGTTATCGGAACGACTGACGCTGACCTGTTTCTGATAACGCGAGAGACGGTACCAATCGACATCGACAAGGCAAGCAAATTCGTTGCCGAGGCGCAAGAAAGAGTGAGCGCCGCGACGATGACCGGTCCTTGGTGACCATCCCCCGGAAGCATGCAGTTGGATGCTTCCTCAACGCCCCAATGGCGCACTATAATCAGCCACACGCGATACGTTCACGGACAGTTTCGCATGCAATCAATCCAGATCGACATCGCCGACTGGACGGCTGAGCAGAGCACTAACTGGAGCCAGAGCCTAGGTCTGAGCCCTGATAAGCTGATACGGGAACTCGTCTGCTCCAATGCCCGGGGTTTCGACCCACTCGGCGCACGTCACTTCGCCGTCCCGTCCTCTATTGTCGACCTCTTCCCGAGCGAACGATTCATGGTCGTCGGACGACAGGACGAGAGCGTAACGTTAACGCCGACCGATTACGTTCCTTTCGAACAGCCCCTGAAGGCGTTCCGAGCCAACGGACTCAACGAGGATCAGGTATCCGCCACATGACCGCAAAACTCGTTATCTGCGACACCAGCGCCATCCTGGCCTCAATGACCCCGTTCCCAACCGGTGAGCAAGAATATGACCACTGAAACCTATCGATCAGACAGCCGGTTCCTGCTCGCGCAGGCGCAGGAGGAGCTGACTGCGGGTGACTCTCGCCAGGCTTCCGAAAAGGGCTGGGGCGCCGCCGCGCAGATGATCAAAGCCGTGGCGGAGGAACGAGGTTGGGAGCACAAGCGACACGCTTTGCTGTGGCAGGTGGCCAGGCGGTTAACGCGGGAAACGGGGGATACCGACATTCGCAGGTTATTCCAAGTCGCCAGCGACCTGCACACCAACTTCTATGAGAACTTGTACGACGCGGAGTTCATAGGCGACGGGCTGGACGACGTACGAACGCTGCTGGACAAATTGGACCCGCTATTGGAAGGCTGACGCAAACATTTGACGCGCCCCCACCGTTTTTCGTAAAATCAACGCACCATCAACCCCCGCACCGGAGGTTATCAAACCATGCCCATCACACAGAACGGCGCCGAACTCACCGTAGAGATTTCGGCAAAGGCTGCCGAAAAGATCAAGTATTTCGCCGACAAAGAGGGTCTCACCGACAATATCGGTCTGCGCGTCGCCGTCAAGGGCGGCGGCTGCTCAGGTCTAACCTACGACCTGACCATCACCGACCAGGAGCGCGAATCCGACAAGATCGTCGAGCAGTTCGGCGTCAAGGTGATGGTGGACAAGAAGTCCTACATCTACCTCGTCGGCACCCAGCTCGACTTCTCCGACGGCCTCAACGGCAAGGGGTTCATCTTCGAGAACCCCAACGCCAAGAAGGCCTGCGGCTGCGGCACCTCCTTCGCCGTGTAGCCGGCACACGCAAACCCGATACGACGCGGCGCAGGGGCGGGTTGCAGACCCGCCCCTGTTGCGTATTCCGACCTCGCCACCCGTAAGTCCTGATCCCGGAGGCCCACATGACCAGCGCCGTCCTTGACGCTCACACCACCGAAGAGTTCCAGGCCGCCACCGAGCGCGCCGCCGTGTATCCCGACGACGCTGGCATCCTGCTGCTCACCGGCGAGGACGCCCGCGACCTGCTGAACCGCCTGTCCACCAACGAGATTGACCCGGACGCGCCAGCCGGCGAGGTCGCTGTGACCGTGCTCACCAGCGATCGCGGCCGCATCGTCGACCTGGTTTACGTCATCCACTGCGGTGACCACCAGCTGCTGCTCACCAGCCCGGGCCAGCAGCAGAACGTGACCGACTTCCTGGACAAGTACACCATCATGGAAGACCTGGAGGTCGAGGACATCACGGAGCAGACCGCTCTGCTCACGGTGACTGGGCCGGAGGCAACGGAGATTCTCCGCGCCGTGCTGGACGGGGGCAACTTCTCGATGGACCCAAGGCCTGGAGCCATACTGGACACGGAACCCGCCGGCACAGTGCACGACGTGTTCGTCGGTGACCCCATGGAGGGTGAGCGCTCCTTTCGCGCCTGGTTGGTCATACCGCCCGCCGATGCTGAAAACAGTGAGCATGCTCCGACCTACCACCTGATCTATCCGGACACCCTGATCGAGCGCGAAGTGTCACCGTACGCCACGGAAGAGCGCGGCATCGCGCACCTGGAATTGGCCGGCGCGACGAGCATCAGCGCGGAGACGGCCGAGGCGCTGCGCATCGCCCGGGCCCGGCCGGCGTACGGCAGCGAGATGAGCGACACCTACAACCCGCTGGAGGCTGGCCTCATCGGCGCCATCGACTTCCACAAGGGTTGCTACATCGGCCAGGAGGTCATCGCCCGCCTGGACACCTACCACAAGGTGCAGAAGTACCTGGTGTCGCTGAGCTTCGATGCTGATCCGGCGCAGGCCGGCGCGCTGCCCGGATCCCGCCTGGTCAACGACGAGGGCGCGGCGATGGGGCTGGTCACCTCGGCGACGGTGGTTCCCGCTGCGGACGGCGCTAGCATAATCGGGCTGGGTTACGTGCGCACGGCGGCGGTGGAGGTCGGCGGCACGCTGCGGGTGGTCGCTGAGGAAGAGAACGGCAGCGACGGCGACTCCGGCATCACGGCTTGCATCACCGCGCAGCCGCTGCTCTTCGGTCCAGAGAAACCGGGGCCCGGGCAGTAGATGTAGTCATCGGGATAAGGGGGTAGAAATGTTCAGGACCGTCAAAGCAAAATTTATCAATGGCGCTCTGGTTCCCATTGATAGCCTTGACCTCAAGGAGGGAGACGAAGTCCTGGTCACCGTGGACACCAAAACCGCCGTGTCCGCCATGTCTGCAGAGGAAATGACCGAACGGTCAAAGGCGGCCGGCGGCGGTTGGATAGGAGGCGGCATCGACGGCGAGGAGTTGAAACGGCTCATTTACACTTCCCGTCATCGTGGCCTCGACTGTGATTGCATCTACTGCGCCCCGAAGACGTCAGCAAATGAGTAGCCTCCTGGACACCGACTGGGCTATTGACTATCTGAACCGTGTCGCTGACACCATACAACTCGTAGATGAGCTGCGTCCCGACGGTATCGTCATCAGCATCATTTCTGTGGCAGAGTTGTACGAGGGGGTGCTGAACAGCCACGACCCGGAACGACGCGAAAGAGCACTGCAAGATTTCCTGCGCCCATTTCGCATCATTGGCCTGGATGTCCCCATCTGCCGTATATTCGGCGTCGAGCGCGCGAAGCTCCGCGCCACGGGAACCCTCATTCCGGACATGGACCTGCTCATCGGAGCCACTGCCTTGCACCACGACCTGACGCTCTTGAGCAACAACCGGCGCCACTTCGAGCGGTTGCAGGGCCTGCGCATCATATCGGTTTGACCCCTCCGGGCCACGATCATGGCTTCTCCAACTAACCCCAACACTCCACAAAGCTACGCGCCGCTCACCGAATACCTGGGGCGTTGGCTCTCTGCGGCACCCGCAGCGGGCCTGTCCATCTCGCTGACCGATCGGCGCGAGACTCTGTTCACCGCCGGCGTGGGCTATGCCGACCTGGCGGCGCGGAGCCCGGTGCTGGCCGACACCACCTTCCAGATCGGCAGCATCGGCAAGTCCTTCACGGCCCTGGCGCTGCTGAAACTGGTGCAGGCCGGCCGGCTGGATCTCAACGCGCCGATCAGTACGCACCTGCCCTGGCTGGCCCTGCCCTCCCGATACGGCCCGATCACCCTCCGGCACCTGTTGAGCCACACCGCCGGCCTGCCCGCGGGCACCGACTTCGCGCCCGCGGCCCGCTACGAGGGCTACGCCCTGCGGGACACCGAGGCCGCCTGGGAGCCCGGCTCCCGGTTCCACTACTCCAACACCGGCTACAAGCTGCTGGGCTGGCTGCTGGAGGATGTCACCGGCATGGATTACGGCAGCGCCATCCGCCAACGGGTCCTGGAGCCGCTGGGGATGCACGCCAGCCATCCGGTGATCAGCCATCGCACCTGGCACGGCATGGCCACCGGCTACGTCGATCTTCACGACGACCGGCCGCGCCGGTTGAACGACCCCCTCATTCCGGCTCACTGGTCAGAATACGCCGTGGGCGACGGCAGCCAGGTCTCTACGGCCGGCGACATGGCGCGCTACGCCCGGCTGTGGCTCAACGACGGGCGTGGCGAACTCGGCCCCATTGTTTCGCCGGCGCTGTACTACCAGATGACCACGCCGACCATCGCAATGCCAAGGGGCGACGCTGAAGAGGATTACCGCTACGGCTTCGGGATCATATCCCACCGGGGCGACGGCCACCATTTCACCGGCCACGGCGGCAGCACCGTGGGCTTCCGCGCCATCATGATCACCGACCAGACGGACGGGTTGGGTGTCGTCATATTGTGCAACGGCTCCAGCGTTGACCTGTATCCGGCGGCACGGTACGCCCTCCAGGTAGCGGCCGCAATCCGCGACGGCGACCCGATTCCGGAAGCGCCGGCGTTGTCGGACCCAACACGGGTTGAATGTGCCGACCGCTACGCCGGCCACTTCATCGACGAGGCATCCGGCGCCGCTCTGACCGTAACCGCCCGGGAGGACCGGCTTCTCCTGCACCGCCAGGATCATCCCGACATCACCCTGGAGCACATCGGGGGAAACACGTTCTGCGTGCCGGATGATGGGTTCGACCCGTTCCCGCTGCGCTTCCGGGCGCGGGGGGACGCCGGCGACGACGCCCCGATGGTCGAGATGCGCCACGGTCCCGCTGTGTGCGTCCGCGATGGCGCCGCGCCGCTGGCTGAGACGGCATCATCTCCACCAGAGTGGGCCGCTTTCGCCGGCCACTACCGCAGCCACGCCCCCTACCTGACGAGCTTCCGCGTCATCCTGCGCCGGGGCCGGCTCTACCTCGCTTGGCCCAACGGAGGCGAGGAACCGCTGACGCCACGGGCCGGCGATCCCGTAGCGTCGCCGCGGTTTGACATCGGTCCGGTGGGCGAACCCACCGCCGAGTGGATCAGGTTCGATACCGTGGTCGGGAGCCGGGCCCTGCGCGCCCGTTGGGCCGGCGGCGGCAGCTTCTACCGCGTGTAGCCGCGCTGCCGTCCAGCGAATCCTCTACGCAGGTATAATCGACTTCAACACCTGCCCGATCGCCAACGGGCCCAACACGCCGCTCCAGGCGAGGTTCAACATGACCACCGCCAAAACACCCAAATCCCCGCTTGACTTCACGCTCCCGGATCCTCCAAAGACTCCGGACGAAAAGATGACCGCCTCCAAACATCTGTCCATCACCGGCAGCGCCCATTTCCTGGTACAACATCTCGGAAACGCCGACAGCACCATTGTGGGATCTGACCTCTACATCACCCCGGTTCCTACTGGCGAGCTTGCGGATATGACCGGAGTGCCGTACCCCGACCTGATGATCGCCCTCAACGCTGACCCAGTCCTCTACGAAGCCCACAACGGCTACGTCATCTCTGAACAGGGCAACCCACCCGATTTCGTGCTTGAGGTCGCCTCGCGATCAACCGGACGGAGGGACACCATCGACAAACGCGTCATCTACGCCGGTTTGGGCATCCCGGAGTACTGGCGGTTCGACGAGACCGGTCACTACCACGGAGCCCGTCTGGCCGGAGACCGGCTGGTGGACGGTCGCTACGAACCCATCCGGATTGATGAGCTGCCCGACGGGAGCCTGCAGGGTCATAGCGCAGTCCTCAATTTGAACCTGCGCTGGATCAGCGGGCAACTGGGCTGGCACGACCCTGACACTCGTGAACACATTGCCACCATGTCCTCGGAGCGCGAGGCTCGTATCCAGGCCGAAGCGCGGATAGCTGAACTGGAAAACCAACTCAGCCAACTGCGCGGCGAATGATCGCCTCAGTACTACGCCGGCCGTATCCGCCCGTCCTCACCTGCCGTTAGCAACGCTTCGAATTTGTAGCCCCGATCCCGGATGGCGTCACTGCCGCCCTCGTTGCGGTCGAGCAGCGCCAGCACCAGGCCCACGGTGCAGCCGGCTTCTTCCGCCGCGTCGATGGCGTGGAACAGCGACCCGCCGGTGGTGCAGGCGTCGTCCACGATGGCGACGGTTGACCCCTCCGGCAGCGGCCCCTCGATCATCTGGCCCATGCCGTAGCCCTTGGCTTCCTTGCGCACGATGAAGGCCGGCAATGGCGCGCCCTGCTGCCACGACGCCATGGCCGCAGCGGTCACGATGGGATCCGCGCCCAGGGTCGGGCCGCCGATGGCGTCGACGCCGGCGTCGGTCAACAGCGGCAGCAGCGCATTGCCGATGAGATGCGCTCCCTCCGGGTCCAGGCTGAGCAGGCGACCATCAAAGTAATACGAGCTTTTCCTGCCTGACGACAGGGTGAAATCTCCGTACTGGATGGCCCCACGTTCCAGGGCCAGCTCCAGCAAGCGTCCGGTTGTATCGTCAGACCGGCTATTCATAGGTGCTCCGCTAGTCCTCAATCCAGGGGTTGGTACAGGTCATGCTCGGCGATGTATTTCGCCACCGCGTCCGGTATCTGGTACCGCGTCGACTGGCCGCCCGCCAGCACCCGGCGCAATTCCGACGCGCTGAAGTCGACCCTCGGACCGGCCACCGACACCACCGCGCCGGCATCCAGCGCCTCCGAGAAGTTCCCTCGCAGCGCGGCTATTCCTTCCTCGGGGCCGCCCGGCCGCTCGATCACCGCGAGGCGGCAAAGCTCCAGGATGGCCTCCGGTTCCTTCCAGCGGTGAAACTGTTCCAGGACGTCCGAGCCGACAATGAAGTACAAATCGGCATCGGGCGGAAATCCACACCGCAACTCTCGCAGCGTATCCACCGTGTACGTTGCCCCGCGGCGGCGTATCTCGCAGTCAGACACGCAGAAGTCGGGATTATCGGACACCGCCAGCTGAACCATGCGCAACCTGTGGTGAGCCGGCGTGATCCGCTGACCCGACTTAAGCCAGGGCTCGCCCGCTGGCAGAAACATGACTGATTCCAGGTCCAGCGCCACCCGCGCCGTCTCTGCGATCAGCAGGTGGCCCAGGTGCGGCGGATCGAACGTGCCGCCCAGGATGCCGATGCGTCGCCGGTCAGGGTCACCGGCGAACATCAGAACCACTCCAGCTCGGCATCGCCAATGCGGATGGTGTCACCGGCCTCGATGCCAGCCTCCGCCAGCCTTTGCGCTATGCCGAGCCGGCTCATCTCCCGCCACAACTGCAACATCACGCGGTAGTCTCGCATATCAGCACGGCCGGTGAGCCGCTCCAGCCTTTCCGACTCCACCACGTAGACGTCGCCATCCAGGTGGATCCCCAGCGGAGGCCGTTCGCGAGCAGCGCTGGCAACCGGGGCCTCGCCCTCCCACTCGGACGCGTCGATGCCCTGACGGGGCGCTTCAGCCAGGATGCGCACCAGTTCACCCAGCAGCCCGTCCACGCCGGCGCCGGAAACCGACGATACGAAGTGGATGGGAGTCTCATCATCGCCAGCCACGAAACCATCGTCCATGGTCATGGCGCGGCGCAACTCTTCCTCGATGACGTCCCGCAGCTCGTAGGTTTCGGTGGTGTCCAGCTTGCTCACCGCCACCACCTGAGGCTTGGCGGCCAGCATCGGGCTGAACTCCCGCAGCTCCCGGTTGAGCATCAGGAAGTCGCCGGCTGGATCGTCAGACATGCCGTCGATCAGATGCACGTATGCCCGCGCCCGTTCCGCATGTCGCAGGAACTGGTGACCCAGGCCGATGCCGCGGTGCGCGCCCTCCAGCAGACCGGGGATCTCCATCATCACGAAGTCCTGCCCGCCGTGGGTCACCACGCCCAGCACCGGCTCGACCGTGGTGAAGGGATAGTCGGCGACCTTGGGTTTGGCAGCGGAACAGCGGGAGATCAGCGTCGACTTGCCGGCGTTGGGCTTGGCCAGCAGACCCACGTCGGCCAGCAGCTTGAGCTCCAGCCACAACACGGTGTACTCGCCCTTGTCGCCCGATTCCGACAGCATCGGCTCCTGGTTGGTCGACGACACGAACCGAGCGTTGCCCCAGCCACCCTTCCCTCCCTGGGCCACCAGCACCGGTTCCTCGGTGGTAACGTCCGCCAGGAAGTCCTTGGTCCCGTCCCGGTGCATCCGCCAGACCACCGTACCCAGGGGCACGCGGATCTCGGTGTCCTTTCCGTTGGCGCCGCGCTGGTTCTTGCCCTTGCCGTGGACACCACGATCCAGGTAGAAAGTGCTGTTGAACTTCAGGTGCAGCAGAGTGTTGATGGACGAGTCGCCGACGATATACGCGCTGCCGCCATCGCCGCCATCGCCGCCGTCCGGTCCGCCGCGGGGCTGGTACTTGAGCCGCAGGAAGCTGATGCAGCCATCGCCGCCATTCCCGGCCTTAACGTTAATTCTAACTGTATCGATCATTCGGATTCCAACTTCTTAAAGACAGTGGTAACGGTAGTAATGGCGTGGATATGGTTGATAACCCCACGTGGCAAGCATGGTTTTGGCGTGGATAAGTCGTCGTTTGTGGTGGAAAAACGCGTTAGTGAAAGCTGAGAAGGTGGAGGGTGTTGTTGACAGGAAAGATTGGATGGGAAAGAGCGAAGGCAGCATCAACGGAAGCAACGAAGTTATTCTCGAAATGTGCACGCTAAATAGGGATGCCATCAACGATTTACCAACGAGTTATCAACACTGCCCAGATAGTCGGCGAGAGCCAGGATGCGGATATTTCGGAAGCTCCCGAGGGCCAGCATCTGCCGGTCGCCGGTCACGATGACATCCGCGTTGGCGGCGACGGCGCACTCCAAGATCCGGTTGTCAGGCTCGTCCGCGAGGACATTGACGTTTTCCGTGGGAGTTACCAGGCGACCGAATTGTTGGATGAAAGCTCGTACTCCCTCCAGTTCAACTTCCGTTCGCCCGAATTTGTCGGCGAGCACCCGGAGGAGCTCTTGGATGATGGGGTGAGAGATAAACATCAGATCACGTTCTGACCTGATGTTTAGGAGAACTAGAGCGGCGCGTCCGTTGGGGAATTCAAATGCCGATACCAGAATATTGGTATCGAAAATGACTTTCATGATTCCAGGTATCTGAAAATGTCTTCTTCGCTGAACAGCCCAAGTCTCATCATACGAAGGTGCCAGCCTTCGTGAATCTTGGCCAGTTGCGCATCAAAATCAGCCTTACGGGCATCGCGCAGGGCTTTGGCAACGAAATCGTCCAGCGTCTGGCCATCCCGTTCCGCCATCTTCACAACGGCATCGGCCAGATCAACCGGTAGGGAAATAGCAATGGTCTTTGCTGCATTTGCAGTGGTAGTCATGGTGATGTCCCTTTTGGCTCTCAATCCCTGCCGGTCCAATATAACTGTCGGTTTACAGGGCGGGAAGGATGCTACTTTACGCCCACCTGCTCATTGTACCAGTCCAGGATGCCGCTGCCGGTCCAGAAGGAGACGCCGTCCAACTGCGTGATGTATTCCACCAGCCGGTGGAAATGCCCAATCCGGTGGGCAGCGCCCGTGATGTACGGGTGCATCGAGATGGCCATGACCCGGGCGTTGTCCTCGCCCTCGGCGAGCATGATCTCCAGCGAGTCCTTGGCCCGGCGGAACAACTCCGGAGCCGAGTGGTGCTGCACCAGGTAGATGGGGATGTCGTTCAGCTCCACCGTGTAGGGCAGCGCCACCAGCCGGCCCGACTTGACCAGCATCTCGTAGGGCTGGTCGTCATTGACCCAGTCGGCGACGTACTCGATGCCCTCCTCGGCCAGGACGTCCGGCGTGTGGTGGGTCTCAGCCAGGCCCGGGCCCATCCAGCCCCGGGGCGCGCTCCCGCTGAACTCGCGGATCACCTCGATGGTCTTGCGGATGGTGGCCCGCTCGTCGGGCTCCTTGTGCAGCACCTGCTGGATGTAGCCGTGGCCCAGCAGTTCCCAGTCCAGGTCCAGGCAGGACTGCACCAGGTTCGGGTAAGCCTCGCACACCGCGGCGTTCAGGCTGATGGTGCAGGGCAGGTTGTGCGCGGCCAGCGCCCGCTGCATCCGCCAGAAGCCCACCCGCATCCCGTAGTCGTACCAGGAGTAGTTGGGAATGTCGGGCGACACGGCCGCGCCCTGGGGCGAGGGCAGCACCGTCCGCGCCATGGGCTGGTCGATGTCCCACTCCTCGACGTTGATGATGAACCAGACGGCGACCTTCGCACCGTCGGGCAGGGTCAGCTTCGGCCGGTCGAAGATGGGCGAGAACTCGGCGCGGGGGTTGGGCATGGGGACGAGCCTCCGGAGCGGTTATAGACGTAGGGGCGAATAATCATTCGCCCCTGCCAAGGATGGTGTGTCGGTTACAGCCCCAACGCCTGCGCGCCCAGCCGGGCCAGGTCCTCATCTTCCTGCGCGGAGAGGCCGCTGACGCCGATGGCTCCCAGCACCAGGTCGGTCTCGGGGTCTCGGACGACGACGGCGCCCTGCACGGCAACCAACTGCGGGTCGCCGAAGTCGGCGATGTTGCGGTCCTCGTTCTTGAGGCGCTGGGCGTAGGCGTCGGAGTCGGAGCCGGACATGGCGGAGGTGTAGGCCTTGCTGACGGCCATGCGCTGGGGCAAGGCGCGGCAGTTGTCCATGCGGGCGTAGCTCAGCATCTTGGCGTCGCCGTCAACGATGGCGATGGCCAGCGGGCGGTCCGGTTCCTGCTGGGCCTTGTCCAGCATAGCGTTCATGGCGTTGCGGACCTGGCTCAAGCTCAGGGTGGGTCGGTTGTACATGGGAAGCCTCCGTGGAGTGCAATGCGACGGCGGGGAAGGATGACGCCGGCATTCTACACGGGGGCGATGATGAGGGGCAACGAGAAGGGGGTGCCCACCGAAGGGGGTACAGACCGAAGCCTCATCCCAATCGAAGCCTCATCCCAGACGACGACGCAATCGCTCGTAGATGTCGCCACGTTGTCCGACTATCAGAACCAGAACTATCAGGCGGCCACCATCAACGATGTAGCAGATTCGCCAGTCTCCAACTCGAATGCGCCAAACTTCATGGGAGGCACGGAGTTTTTGCGCCCGAGGCGGATATGGATCTTCTGCAAGAGCATCAATGGCCTCCGATAGCCGTCGGCGGATACGCGCGTCCCGGACGCTGCGGAGGTCCCTTAGCGCAGGTCGGGAGATGATGATTTGGTAGGTCAAATTCCCAAGTCTGATTTAAGGTCGGTCCATTCCACCCCGCCGTGCGCCCGGTAGTCGGCCAGTGCGTCCAGTGCGTCCAGCAAATCAAGGCGTTCTTCCAGGGCTTCCAAAGCGGCCATGTCGGAAGTCGGAACCAGCACGGCTACCGTGCGGCCATCCTTCTCAACGGGAATGCGCTCGCCCGCGTTCTGAACTCGCTCGGAAATGTCGGACACGTCATGCGGTATACGCAGCGTCTCACCAGATTCTGATCCGTCAGCATGAGTTGTCATTGCCGCGCCACCTCTTGTGATGCTGTACCGTCAACGGTTAGTAACGCCAAATCCGCCACCATTCATGCATCCAGCGCTCATCGTCGTCCTCACCTTCGCGCGCTGCCCGGTACTGGCGCACTCGCTCTTGAAAACTTCTCGACAGTACTCGACAGTAAATGACCTTTTTCCAGGTTGCATTCCTTATGCAACAGGCAGAGATTGTCGATATCGGTTTCACCTCCGCTCGACGCAGGAACGATATGGTCAATAGCCAGCTCTACCGGCCTAAGTTTCTGGCATTGGTCAGTGGCAGCGATAATCTCGTAATCTTCATTGGGCTTGTTGCACCACAGGCAAATATCGCCGTCGCGCGCTCGCAGCAGCTTCATAACCTCGTCCCTGTTCTGGGATAGCCAGTGCCTATCCTGATCGATGCGTTTGCGGTGCTGCCGCGTAAAATGTCGATGCATGTCAATCATACGGATGCCTCCGCCAGGATCGGCAGTTGCTGGCCATCGGTGGATGGCGCTTGGGTGGGACGCCGATAGTTGCTCAATCGGTAGTATCGGATATGCAGCCGGCGGTGAGTGGTCTGAGATGGTCATGCCCAGGTGAACGAAGTGGTTCAGCCGATCGTGGATGGAAATTGCGGGCCGGCAGGACCGATCCAACAAGAAACGCCCCTCCCTAGTGTGCCGTTCCGATGAGAGGCGTGGAGGATTCTGTTGCTAATATTGTATGGCAAACCGAGACGCGCATCAAACTTGCTCGTGCTCGGTTTGCCGCTGCCGGCCCGGTACGCTATACTCCCTGCGATCTCCCCAACATCGCCCCGGAGGGCCTACTTATGGACATGGGACTCAGCGAGATTCAGCAGATGCTGAAGAACTCGGCGCGCGAATTTCTGGCGCAGGAATGCCCGCTCACCTTGGTGCGCGAACTCGAAAACGACCCGCGGGGCTTCAGCGAGGACCTGTGGCGGCAGGTGGCCAACCTCGGCTGGACGGGAATACCGTTCCCTGAGCAGTACGGCGGAACCGGCGGTTCCTTCCTGGACTTGGCCGTGCTGGTTGAAGAGATGGGCCGCGCCCTGCTGCCCGCTCCTTTCTTCGCCACCGTTGTGCTGGGCGGCCTCACCGTGCTGGACGCCGGCAGCGACGACCAGAAGCGCGACATCCTGACCGGCGTCTGCGCCGGCACCGTCCGCCTCACCCTGGCCCTCACCGAGCCGTCGGCCACCACCGAGGCCTGGGGGGTTGAGACCCAGGCCAGCGCGTCCGGCGACGGCTACAGCATCAGCGGCACCAAGCTGTTCGTGCCCGACGCCCACGCCGCCGACACCCTCATCGTCGCCGCCCGCACCATGCCCGCCGGCGACGATCCCGAGCAGGGCATCACCCTTTTCCTCGTCCCCTCCAACGCCGCCGGCATGGAGATCGAGCAGGTGGGCACCATCGGCAACGAGCGCCTCTGCGAGGTGCGCCTGAATAACGTGACCGTGGGTTCCGGCGCCGTGCTCGGATCCGTTGGCGAGGCCTGGCCGGTCATCGATCGCACGCTGGCCCGGGCCACCGCGGCCCACTGCGTGCAGATGGTGGGCGGCGCTGACGCCGTGGTCGAAATGACCGTCGAGTACGTCAAGCAGCGCACGCAGTTCGGCCGGCCCGTGGGCAGCTTCCAGGCCGTGCAGCACCACTGCTCCAACATGGCCACCGACGTCGAGGGCGCCCGCCACGTGGCCTACCAGGCGGCGTGGGCCCTGGCCGAGGGTCAGTCCGGCCGGCGCGAGGTCGCCATCGCCAAGGCCTGGTGCAGTGGAGCCTACCAGCGGGTCTGCTCCCTGGGCCACCAGTGCCACGGCGCCATCGGCTTCACCCAGGAGCACAACCTCCAACTCTACACCCGCCGCGCTAAGGTCCAGGAACTCTCCTACGGCAGCGTCCACGACCACAAGGAAGTGGCCCTGCAGGAGATTGAGGCTGGGTAGCCGGTTGCAACGATACCGCCTCACTAGATGCGTCATACCGGCGAAAGCCGGTATCCAGAAGACCTGACACTCGCCCTGTTGGCCCATACAGCTCGTTGGTGGATTCCTGCTTTCGCGGGAATGACGGGGAACGATAAGGAGTAACTCCCATGACCATGACCCCCGCCCGCAGTTCGCCCTTCGCCGCCATGGCCCGCGACCCGCTGCATCCCGACGTTATCTACCGGGACGAGCGCTGCTTCGTGGTGCGCGACATCAACCCCAAGGCGCCGGTGCACCTGCTGATCATCCCCAACATGCCCATCAACGGGCTGGATTACATCAGCCCCGCCATGGAGGCCACCATGGGCCACCTGTTCGTGGTCGCCGCCGAGATGGCTCGCCGCGAGGGCGTAACCATCAGCGGCTACCGGCTGGTGGTCAACAACGGCGAGGACGCCGGCCAGACCATCGCCTGGCCCCACATGCACCTGCTGGGCGGCCGCGCCCTGGGAGACATGGGCTGACCTCAATGGGCGACTTCATGGCCGAAATCCACATCGGGAACATCACCGGGGGCGATACGCGCCCGGTGACTGCTCTGGTGGACACCGGCGCCACCGAATCCGCTTTTCCGGCGGACCTGCTGGAGCGTCTGCATGTCCCGGCGACGGAACGGCCGATGGACTACGTCCTCGCCGACGGAACCATCCTGCGGTGTCCGCGCGGGTACGCTCGCATCGCAATAACCGTTCGGTCCGGTGAGACTTTCAGCAGCATCTGTCCGGTCGCTTTCTGGCCCGATGAAAGTGGGCAATGCGTCGGCGCGACCACGCTGCAGATCCTGACCCTGGCGGTTGATCCCGTCAACGAAGAGTTGGCCCCCGTTTCGGCTCTCAGACGGGGCTGGGCCGGAGATATCCCGGTGCAGTGATGACTGTGCCCTGCATCAAGTGAGGACGGCTACTCCATGACCACCATCGAAATCTCCGACCGCGTGGTCGATCGCATTCACCGCCGGATCCGCCGCCTCCCGCCCGGGCTCCAGGAACACTGCCAGCGTGTGGAGCAGATCGCCCGGGACCTGGCCGAGCGCCACGGGCAGGACGTGGAAGCCGTCGGCCTGACCGGCCTGGCCCACGACGCCACCAAGCACTTCTCCGGCCTGGAGAACCTCCTCCGCATGGAGGAATATGACCTGCCTCCCGTCACCGAGTTCGAACGCCGGAACCCGGCGATCCTGCACGGCATGGTGGGCGCCGAGCTGCTCAAGCGCGAGGACGGCCTGGGCCACCCGCAGCTGTACAATGCGGTGTACTGGCATACCACCGGCGACCCCGCCGGCGGCGACCCCATCGCCCACATCGTATTCCTCGCCGACAAACTGGACCCGGCCAAGGTCAAGCGCTACCCCTGGCAGGGCGAGCTGAAGGAACTGGCCGAGAATGACCTGCCCGCCGCCATGACCATGTTCCTCACGAGGAACGTCGTCCGGATGCTGGAGAAAGGTTCGGCGGTACACCCCGCAGCGATTGAAGCACGCAACACCTTGCTGCTGTCGGAAGCATCGTAGCTCACGGTATAATTGCTCTTACTACAAATTTAGAGGAATACCATGGAATACGATGTTGTTGTCTGGCTGGATGACCTATCCGACGGTTCCAAGTGCTACGCTGCAGTTTGCCCGGCTATTGTCTACGCCCATGGACAGGGCGATACTGAGGAAGAAGCTTTGGCCGAAGCAGCGAACGCAATGGCCGGTTTTCTGGAACGGGTGCCCGGCAGGGTGAAGACGGGCCAGGCTGCTCAGGACGAGTTGTCGGAAAAACTCGCTGATTTGGCCTCGGAAGGCATCGACCATTGGGTGCGTAAGGTTGCACCCGCTGTTGCGCCGACGCTCGCATAAGGATGGTCAGGATAGCCAATGTCAAGACCCGAGAATTACTCCGTTTGCTGCGGAGGATGAGGTTCGTTCAGGACAACCGTGACCACATTTATTTTTACCATGAATGGTTGATCACGAGCGAGGGTAGGTTGTGGACGCAAGTTTCTCATGGTGACAGGGAGATTGGCGCCGGACTGATGGGAGACATCGCCATCAAGCAAATGAAGATGAACAGCGCCGACGAGTTTCGCGCCGCCCTCCGCGGTAACATACCCCGACGCTACCTCGACCCCGACGCGCCGTGGGACGGCCAGCCCCTGGACTAGATCGAAGGATCGCAAGAATGGAGTACGATGTTGTTGTGTGGCGCGATACGCTGTCGGACGGGTCGATTTGCTACGCCGCCATCTGCCCAGCGGTCGACCGCGCTCATGGCCAGGGAGATACCGACGCTGAGGCTCTGGTTGATGTTGCAGATAGCATGGCGATCTACCTGGACCATAAGCCGGAGAGATATATCACTGGACAGGCTGCGAAGGAGGCAGTGTCCAAGCTTATGGCTGAACTCACGGCCGATGGCGTCGCGCCCTGGACATCCCCGGTCGTTCCCGCCCGCAATCAAGTGCCGGCCTAGCGATGGTCCGAATTGCTAACGTCAAGTCCCGCGAAATTCTGCGCCTGCTTCGCAGAATGGGATTTGTCCAAAGCAATCGGGATCACTTTTATTTCTATCACGCCTGGTTGAACCTGCGCACAAAAATATCCCATGGAGATAAAGACATCAACGCATTGCCGATAGGCAAGATAGCTATAGATGACCTGAAGATGAACAGTGCCGAAGAATTTCGCGCCGCCCTCCGCGGCGACATACCCCGACGCTACCTCGACCCGGACGCGCCGTGGGACGGCCAGCCCCTGGACTAGTGAACAATATGCCCGCCCAGCTTGAAATAACTCCCGAAGCCTCCCAGTTCATCCGCCAGAAGGGCGGCCAGCCCGTGGTCGACCTGATCTGCTGGAAAGGTTGAAGTGGCGAGTCCGTCGAGGTATCGGTCGATACCAACGTGCGCCGCCGCCGCAGCCTGGAGTCCTACGACCCCGCCAGCCAGGACGATATCACCCTCTACCTGGCCCCCGGCATCTCGGAATACGCCGTGCAGGTGGACGTCTCCATGAGCCGGTTCCTGCTCTTCCGGAACCTGAAGGTCACCATCGTGCTGCCCCACGGCGTCACGCTGGGCCGACGCGCCTCCCTCGTTTAGCCGGGCCGGACCGGCAGCATATCGGCCACGGCGCAGGTGAAGCCGGGCAGGTAGTCCCCGCCGTCCACCGCGTCGGCGTCCATGAGAACCAGCGGCGGCGCTCCGGCTGTATGTACCGTCAGCGTGCGGGCGTCGATGTCAATGACCCAGACGGCCTTTCCGCCGGCGTTCAGGTATTCGCGGATCTTCTGGGCAATTTCGCTTGCGGTGTTGCTCTCGGACAGAATTTCGACGGCCAGATCCGGTGCGCCATCGTAGAGCATTCCGGATAAATCGGGTTGCGCGAGCCGCGCATTGGAAACGAACGAAACATCGGGCATCCGCGACGTAGCCGGAGAATCGGGTCCGGTGACATAGCCTCGGTTGCTGAGGTACACCCGGCCCAGACGATTCAACAGCACATGATTGCCGATCCTTATGACGACCAGCGATCCGGTATGTTCGTGTTCTTCCGATGCTACCATCAGCTCGACCAGGGCTCCTTTCACCAACTCGTAGCGCGGATGCTTGGGCAGCGCGGCATACTCTTCCAGTGAAACCGGCGGCGCGGCGGCGATGTTCTGCGATGTCATGGTGACACCTCCTCGCAGAGTAAGCAGCGTGATCTTACCGGGCGTACCGGTAGCCGCCGGCCGGCGTGCGCGCGCAGTTCAGCCGCCGGTTCAGATGCAGCCCTTCCAGCACGAATTCCACCGCTGACGCCACCACCTCGGGACGCTGGTCGTCGCCGTTCAGCGCAGTGACCGCGGCGCGTAGCCCATCCACGTTGTCAAGCGCTGAGGCGTAGGACCCAGAGCGAACGTCGCTCCCGGTCTCCACCGCGTTGCCCAGGTCGAAGGCGGTTACGATGTCGTCCAGCTCGTCCACGCTGCAGTAGCGACCGAAGATGCCCAGCGTCGCCCGCTTGGTCAGGTCCTCTACCAGCCGGTCCTCCCGGCCCTCGCCAAAGGTTTCCAGCTCGATCTTCCCACCCAGGGAGGCGACGAGAAAGGGCAGGTCGCTGATGCGGGGGCATGCGATGTCCTCCCCCAGCCGAATGCTGCGGCGCAGCGCGTTGCTGATGAGCGTTTCGTAGTTGGCGATGGATACCCGCACGCTGACGCCCGAGCGCTGGTTGATCTCGTTGCTGGAACGCGCCCGGGCCGTCACCTCCGCGATAATGTCCGTCATGAACTGGGGAACCACCACCCGGTCCTCGTCGGGGAAGCGGTTGCGTTCCTGGTCCATGATGGCGATCTCTTCGTCGAGGGACTGGGGGTAGTGGGTGTGGATCTGCGCGCCGTAGCGGTCCTTCAGCGGGGTGACGATGCGGCCGCGGTTGGTGTAGTCCTCAGGGTTGGCCGTGGCCACCACGAACACGTCCAGCGGCATCCGGATGCGGTAGCCCTTGATCTGCACGTCCCGCTCTTCCATGAGGTTGAACAGGCCCACCTGGATCCGTTCGGCCAAGTCGGGCAACTCGTTGATGCAGAAGATGCCCCGGTTGGTCCGCGGCACCAGCCCGTAATGGATGGCGGTCTCGTCCGACAGGTGCCGGCCCTCTGCCACCTTGATGGGGTCGATCTCGCCGATGAGGTCGGCGATGGAGATGTCGGGCGTGGCCAGCTTTTCCGAGTAGCGCTGGTCCCGGCCGATCCACTCCACGGGCGTGGCGTCGCCCATGTCGGCCACCATCTGCCTGGCGTCGGGACTGATCGGGCTGTAGGGATCGTCGTTCAACTCGCTGCCGGCGATGACCGGGATTTGCTCGTCCAGCAGGTTGACCATCTCCCGGATCAGGCGGGTCTTGGCCTGCCCGCGCTCGCCCAGCAGGATGATGTCCTGGCCGGCCAGGATGGCGTTTTCCAGCTGCGGGATCACCGTCTGGTCGAAGCCGACGATGCCGGGAAACACCGGCTCTTCGGACCGGATCTTGGCGATCAGGTTGCGCCGGATCTCCTCCCGAACCGATACCGATTGGTAGCCGCTATCGCGGAGTTCGCCGATGGTGGCGGGCAAAGCGTTATTCGTGGACATGAAAGCGGTCCATCCTTTAGTCAGGGTTTGGGTCTGCCGGCAGTATAGCAAAACGCTTGGTTCCTCACCGTCGCGGCCTTCCATGTGCTAACATCGTAAAATACGGTGAACTGACTATGCTCCGCTTCCTCTGGCCCATCCTCATGATGTTCGGTCCCCAGTTGGGGCCGCGCATCGTCAAGTTCGTGCGCGCGCTGTATCGCTTGCATCGCGATTCCCGCGTCAATACGCTGATCAAGCTGCTGATCCCGCTGGCGTTAGTCTACGCCGTTTTCCCCGTCGACCTGGTGCGCGACCGCATTCCCTACGGGCTGGGCCGGTACGATGACATAATCATCCTCGGGCTGGCCGTCTGGCTGTTCTGGAACCTGTGCCCCCGGGCCGTCGTCCGCGAGCACATGGGCGATCCGCCGCCTCCCCGGCCGGAAGACGAGGACCCCGACAGCGTGGTCGACGGGCAGGCCCGTCCCACCGACGAATCGGACGAGCAGCGCGGCAGTTGACCGGTTGCAGGCTCGAATAGCATTGACTCCAAGGTAGGGGCGAATGATCATTCGCCCCTACCTTTTGATCATTTCATCTCATCCCTGCGTTCAGGATGCTTTATGTCTCAATCCGCAAAACTCCGTCGCGGCGCCCGCCCCGCCCTGTCCGAAGGCATATCGCTCTACGTTCACGTGCCGTTCTGCCTGAGCAAGTGCCCGTACTGTGACTTCAACACCTACCAGGGCATCGAGTCCCAGTTTGAAGATTTCCTGGACGCCGTCATCCAGGAGATTATCGCCTGGTCCACAGTTCTTGGCCGTCCAGCCGTCAACACCATTTTTCTGGGCGGCGGTACCCCGTCCTACCTGCCCGACGGCGACGTGGCCCGCATCCTGGATGCCATCAACCGCAACTACGCCGTCCGCGCCGACGCCGAGATCACCGCCGAGTGCAACCCCAACGACCTGTCTCCCGAGAAGTGCGCTGAGATCCGCGCCGCCGGCATCAATCGGGTCAGCATCGGCGTGCAGAGCATGGACAACGGTTTGCTGGCCATGCTGGGCCGTCGCCACGACGCCGACGAGGCCGCCCAGGCGCTGGAGCGCTGCCGCCGCGCCGGGTTCGACAACGTGAACCTGGACCTGATGTACGGCCTGCCCCAACAGTCGCTGGACCAGTGGAGGGACACCGTGGCCCGGGTCGTTTCGTTGGCGCCGGAGCACCTGTCCCTCTACTCGCTGACGCTGGAGGAGGGCACTCCCCTGCGCCGGTGGGTGCAGCAGGGCAGCCTTCCCGAGCCTGACCCGGACCTCGCCGCGGATATGTACGACCACGCCCGCTTCGCCCTGGCTGACGCTGGCTACCATCACTATGAGATCAGCAACTGGACGCTGCCCGGGCTCGAATCGGAGCATAACCTGGCCTACTGGCGGAACCTGCAGTGGGTGGGTGTTGGCCCGGGCGCCCACTCTTCCCTGCGCGTCGGCGATGCCGGCTCGGCCTGCCGTTTCTGGACGGTGCGCTCGCCCCGCGAGTATGCGCGGCTGTCCCGGGAGTGGGCCGAAAATGCGGATAGGGTCGGCGCCTGGCCGGCGGCAACGGCGGACCGGATCGCGGACGTTCCGACGGTGGACGGCTCCGAGGTATCCGACGAGGCGACCACCGCCGCCGAGACCATGTTCCTGGGCCTGCGGCTGCTGGACGGGATGGACGTTGCCGCCGCCTCAGCACGCACCGGTATCGACCTGCTGGCCCGCTACGAAACGGAACTGTCCGAGCTTACTGACGACGGGCTGCTGGTGTGGGACGGGGACAGCCGGCTGCGGCTGGCGGAGGAGGCATATCTGGTAGCCAACCAGGTGTTCACGCGGTTCTTGGTAGAGTAACCCCGCTGTACGCAGGCAGCATTCTCTCTACCCTGTTGGTGTTACTTTGGGTATCGCCCACCAATGGGATGAATCCTCATTGAGGTACCCATCAGGTAAACACGCTAGACTTTCCACATCCGACCGTATAAATGGTAGGTCCGCAGCGATCTGATTTGGCGCCAAAACTCCCGCATCAGAAACGAAATCGAATACTTGCTTTAGCAATGTTGGATGTTCCGGTTGCATTCTTTCGTCCAAAGGCTCACGTTTTGACCATCCACGTCGATTGTACGCCATATACATCCTTCTGGCGTAGTCTGAATCGACAAGATCCAAGTCATGGCAGCGCTTAATCATCATCTTGATGGAAATTTTCCATCTGGGTTTGAGAACTCTAAATGTATCGAGTCCAGGCACTAACGCATCAGTGCCGAATGCTTGCGCTGGGGCTAAGAAAGCACCGGCAAAACGGTGAGCCTGGTTCTCGATCCTCTTGAAATTCGCCTTATCCTCCAACTGCTCGGTTGTTGCTTTTCGGTGTAGAAGCAAATGACCTAATTCGTGCGCAGCATCGAAACGAGATCGCACCGCTGAACCATTGTCATTTCCTAGGATTATGTAGGGTATATTTGACTCAGAGTCCCAGTTAGAGAATGCATCAAGCCTGCTATCGAGCATTTGAATTCGCGAAACTACCACTCCGTTCTGTTCAGCCAACAATGTGATATTGCTGATCGGTCCCTCTCCCAGCTGCCAATATCTCCGCGCTGCTACCGCAAACTCCTCTATGTCAAGATCAGACAAGTCGTCCCAATCTCCGTCGATGCCGAAATCGGGGAGGTTGACTTTCGGCAGCACGACGTGCTCGCTCAAGTAGTCAACAATCTCGGACAGCCACAATTGGAGACAGCGGGCTCTCATCCGCGACGTTTTGGTGACGGTTGACTTGGATCGTTCAAACACAGCGTCCGCTGAAGTCGGTTTGGTAGGTTGCAAGAAAAATTCGGGCTTGACGCCCAAGATCATTGCCATCTTGGACAATACGTCAGGATGGGGAGAGTTGGTGCCGTTGCGGTAGTTGGACACCGCAGTACTGGACACGTCAAGCATCCTGGCCAGCGATGCAGGTCTCATACAACGAGCCTGCAACGCCTGACTTAGGCGATGACCGATGAAGCCGGGGGTTCCTGATTTCATAGCTTCATCTCGTATGTCAGCCGAGGTTCTCCTCCGACTGAGTCAGACCAACGTTTGCGTTGCTTTGCAACGCCAACGCTATCTTGCCTTCTAACTCCCTTGCTTCTGCCATCTCTTGGTCGGTTTGCAGATTCAGATGGTCCAAATGGAGGCGATCCTCGAGATACACGCCGTCCGCATCAAGGAACGCGATATCGACGAAGCCTAATTCGTAACGCTGATGCGGCTTTGGTCCGTGTAGCACGACGGCGTATATGATCCCCAAGGCTACATCAGGGTCCATGTTCAACATTACTAGAGCATTGTTGTTTGGGTCGATGTCAAAAGCGGTCTGAAGACGGGCCAACTGGTTGCGAAAATATGCATCCCGCGGCGATTCTGTCGATCGGCGGACTGCGGACGTGGTCAGTTTAGCATGAGGCAAGTCGATTAGCGCAAAATACGCGCCTTTATTCTTGGTTGGCTCCATCCGGATGTTGTATCTCGGGTAAGCGTTGCCGAGCTCCGTTAAACGATGGTCCACGCGCGCTCGGAGAGCCTGTGCGAATTGATAGTAGATGATCTCCGGTCGGTATCCCGCCGACACCATCTCATCACGTGCGTCTTGCCACGCTGCGGCAATTTGCCGGTAGAGCTGATGCAAGAATACCCTTTCGGTCTTTGCTTGAAGCGTTTTGGCCAACGTTGGTTTGAGAGTGGTCACGTATGTTTCTCCTTCTATTTTGTCAGCGCATCGTTTATAAAATATCGATTTATCAAGTGATATACCCGTTTCGAGGCGTTTTGTCAACTATGCGTTTTGGGATTGCGAAGTGGATCAGCTGTTGAGATTCCATGCAGAATCTGGGCGGCGGTTACGTCTCTTGGAAGCAATCGCATGTTCTGTTTTCGCTTGTGAGAAATCTCTGTGTGCTAAACTGCCGGAGGCGCCCGCCTCGTGCGGATTGCCCCCATACCCTTGACCACAAAACGCTCCTCGGAGGTTCAACCATGGCGGTACAGCCCTACACCATCAACGTGCCCGACGACGTGCTGGAAGACCTGCGGCACCGGCTGAACCATGTGCGCTGGCCCGACGAGATTCCCGGCGCCGAATGGGACTACGGCTCCAATCTCGACTACATCAAGGAACTGGTGGCCTACTGGCGTGACGGCTTCGACTGGCGCAAGGCCGAGGCCGGCCTCAACGCCTTCGCCAACTTCTACACCACCATCGAGGGCCAGGGCATCCACTTCATCCACGAGAAGGGCAAAGGGCCCAACCCCATGCCCGTCATCGTCACCCACGGCTGGCCCGGCTCCATCTACGAGATGCACAAGATCATCCCGCTGCTGACCGACCCGGCCAGCCACGGCGGCGACCCGGCCGACTCCTTCGATGTCGTCGTGCCCTCCATGCCCGGCTACGGATTCAGCGCCCAGACCCGCGAGCGCGGCGTCAACACCCGCCGCATCGCCGAACTGTGGGACAAGCTCATGGCCGATGAGCTTGGTTACCAGCGCTACGCCGCTCAGGGTGGTGACTGGGGCGCCGGCGTGACCGCGCGCCTGGGCTTCCACCACGCCGACCACGTCCTGGCCATCCACACCACCTCCGTGACCCAGGCCATACCCTACCAGGGCGCCAGCCTCGAGGGGCTGAGCATGCGCGAGCGCCTGGAGCAGGTCATCGGCACTCCCCAGGGCGGATACCGGCGAGACTTTGCCTCCTCGCTGTCCGACGACGAGCTGGCCATGATCGACCAGCGGGTCTCGTGGCAGGCCGCCGAGGGCGGGTACGCCCACATCCAGGGCACCAAGCCCCAGACGCTGGCCTATGGCCTCAACGACTCCCCCGTCGGCCTCTGCGCCTGGATCGTCGAGAAGTACCGCACCTGGAGCGACTGCAACGGCGACGTGGAGAGCGTCTACACCAAGGACGACCTGCTCACCACCGTGATGATCTACTGGGTCACCCAGACCATCAACTCCAGCACTCGCCTGTACTACGAAAACAGCCGCACGCCCTGGTACTTCGGCCCCGACGACCAGATCGGCGTGCCGTGCGCCATCGCCGTGTTCCCCAGGGAACTGTCCACGCCGCCGCGCTCCTGGGCCGAGCGCACCTACAACGTGCAGCGCTGGACCGAGATGGACAGCGGCGGCCACTTCGCCGCACTGGAGAAGCCGGCCGAGCTGGTGAACGACATGCGCGAGTTCTTCAGGGGGCTGCGCTGACAGAGTCGGCGCGGTGATGCAAACATTTCCCCGTCGAACGGAGTTTGGCTATGGGCCCCACAGAATGGACGATCATCGGCGTCGGCATCGCCCTGCTTTTGGCGCTGGTTTCTATGGCGAGGGTGGGCAATTCATCCCTCCAAAACGCTCTGAAGGCAAGCGGCGCCGAAATCAGAACGGAGATATATGGAGTCAAGACGGAGATCGCCGACGTCCGAACAGAAATTGTCGAACTGCGTGCGGAGCTGAAGGGCGACATCGCGAATGTAAGGACGGAAATTGCCGAGTTGCGCGCGGAACTGAAAAGCGACATGGCCGAGTTGCGCGCGGAACTGAAAGGCGACATGGCTGAACTGCGAACCGAGTTGAAGCTGGACTTTCAGGCCAACCGGGCCGAGATCATCACCAACCGGCGGATGCTGGGACGGTTCGCGCTGCATCGCCACGGCGAGGATGGATTGCCACTGGCTCCGCTGACCGATACGCTGGAACCGCCTGACGCATCCGGCGAACAGCCCGGCAATGAAAACGGAAGCGATTAGCCGCCCCGGCAGTCCCCCGGCTGACATCCCTCCCAAAACCCGCTACCATATCCGCTAACAAAGTTTGAACCCAGGCCGGCTCACCGGTCCGCCACCAAGGAGGAACCCTCTACATGATTACCAAGTTTGGCAGCCTTTGGGCCGGCAACGTCGACATGGACAACCCCGGCTACCAGGGCACCCCCGCCAACGACCGCTGGCTCCCCGACGAGGAACTGGCCGGCGGCGCCATCGAGAAGGCCGAACAGATCGCCATCGCCATGGACCGCCTCGGCTATGACACCTTCTGGATCGCCGAGCACCACTTCCAGCGCGAGGGCTACGAGTGCATCCCCAACCTGATGATGCTGTACGTGCATCTGGCGCACCTCACCAAGAATCTGCGCTTCGGTTGCGGTTTCAACATCAACCCCATGTGGAACCCCCTGCGCCTGGCTGAAGACTACGCCACCTCCGACTGGCTCACCGACGGCCGCGTGCGCTTCGGAGTGGGCCGCGGCTACCATACCCGCGAGGTTGAGGTCTTCGGCTCGCCCATCATGGACCAGAATGCCAACCGCGAGCTCTTTGAAGAACAGGTGGAGGTGATGTGGAAGGCGTTCAACCAGCGCAGCTTCTCCCACCACGGCAAGCATTACGACATTCCGCCCAACGTGCCCTACCGCGGCTACGATCTGGAAGAGATCACGCTGGTCCCCCGGCCCAAGTACGATGTCGAGTGGTGGCAGCCCGTGGTGTCCGCCAGCGACCGCGCCATCAACTTCATGGCCCGCTGGGGCATCAAGGGGATCATCGGCGGCGGCGCGGCCACCGGCGGCGCCAGCGACGAGGTGATCCACCGCTGGCAGGCCATCCACGCCGAGCATGGCAAGGACTGGAAACTGGGCGAGGGCCTCGCCGTGGGATACTCGGTGCAGATCGCCAACTCCGAGAAGGAAGCCATGGATCAGGCGCGTCTGTGGATGGAAGAGCGGGTCAAGATGTTCGGCCCGTTGGGCTTCATCGCCGGCCTGACCCAGGAGCAGCTGAGCGCCCTCAACGCCTTCGGCCGCCCGGTTCCCCAAGGCTTGAAGATGCCGACGATCGAGGAATCCGTCGCCGCCGGCCAGTATCTCGTCGGCCCGCCGGATCGCATCACCGAGCAGTTGATGGAAATCCAGGAGCGGTACCCCGGCCTGGATGAGGTCAACATCGGCATCACCAACATGGGTATGCCCACCTCGGCGTCCATGGAGCAGTTGGAATGGTTCGCCAGCGACGTGATGCCGCACTTCAACACCAAGCAGGGCGCGGACAACTAGATCGCGCAACGAAATTGCGATGATCGTGCAGGGGCGACGGTTCACGTCGCCCCTGTGAATGTAGGCCGCGCTGGAACGCTCCTTTGACGACCGATCTGCCATTCCCCATTGCCGTCATCGGCGCCACCACCTGGGGCACGACCCTTGCCGTCCTGGCGGCCCGCGCCGGTGCGCCGGTGCGTCTGCTGTGCCGCACTGCGGAAGAGGCGGAAACGCTCCGTCGAGCCGGCAGCCACGCCCGACGCCTGCCCGACGTTCCATTCCCGGCAACCCTGTCTCTCGAACATGACCCTGAGGCAGCCCTGACCGGCGCAGCGCTGGTCATCGTCGTCGTCCCATCCGACCGTTTCCGGGAGAACCTGCAGCGCATCGGCCCGCACCTTCCCGCCGAGGCCGTGGTGCTCAGCGCCACGAAGGGACTGGAGCTGCCCGCCGGCCTGCGCATGAGCGAGGTATGGTCCGAGGAAATGCCCGGTCACCCGCCCGGGCGCTTTGCCGTCCTGTCCGGCCCCAATCTGGCCGGCGAAGTCATAGCCGGCAAACCCGCCGTGTCCGTGGTGGCGGCTTCGGAGGAAGGATCTCGCAGTCTGGTCCAGGACGCCCTGATGTCGCCGGCGTTTCGCATCTACACCAGCGACGACGTGGTGGGCGTGGAGATGGGCGGATCGCTGAAGAACATCATCGCGCTGGCCGCGGGCATCGCCGATGGCATGGATGTTGGCGATAACGCCAAGGCCGCCCTGGTGACCCGGGGCCTCAACGAGATCGGGCGCCTGGGCATCGCCGCCGGCGCGCAGCTGATGACCTTTGCCGGCCTGGCCGGCCTGGGCGACGTCATGGCAACGTGCGCCAGCCCGCTGAGTCGCAACCGCCGCGTCGGTGAAGAACTGGCCCGTGGTCGTCAGCTGCCCGATATCCTGACCGACATGGGCGCCGTTGCCGAGGGCATCAACACCACGGTGGCCGCGCTGGAAATCGCCGAGCGCCTGGACGTGGACATGCCCATTACCCGCCTCATGTCGCAGGTGTTGTTCGAGGGCCTGCCGGCGGCCGATTGCATTCCGGTCCTGATGGAGCGTCCGCCCCGTTCCGAGTGGTAGCGGCGATGCGAGCGGTCACAAGTCAACGTCACCAGGCGGAGCCGCGGAGGCGGCGCATCAGGGCGCGCACCAGCGGCACGCTGATGTTGGCTGCCGATTCCTCGTCCTCGTCATCCTCGCCCATGGAAACGTACACCAGGTTGCGGTCCCGTCGGACACGGGCAGGGATTTCCCGATATTCCAGGTACTCGTTCATCAACCGCTCCAGCAGCACCGCCAGCAGATCCGGGTCGGCCCCATCGATGGCCATGTGGTACATGGGGGATTGCCCCAGCCGGGGAGCCATCCAGTCAGCCATCTCCTCAATGCCGGCGTCGTCAAAAGGATTGTCCCACTGGATTTTCCCGGTCACTCCGCTTCTCCCTGTAGCATGGCTGGCCTGCGATGCTATCACGCCGCCGGCGGCGCCGGTTGGCGCTACAACGGCTCCGTACCTTCGCTCAGGATGGATAGGTATTCGCTGTAGGTGAACAGCCGGTTGCGCCGTTGTCCCGTAATTTCGCGCACGATTCCCAGGTCGACCAACGCGTTTACCGCTGCCGTAGCTGCGGATATGGACAACCCGGTGTGTTCTCGGACGCTGGAAATGTACAGGATCGGGTGTGCAGCAAAAGCTTGTAGCACCCGTAAGACTGAGCCAGCCCGTCGGCCGGTTTTCTGGGTGAGAGATTGGTCTGCGGCGAACAAGTCAGACAGTCTTTGGGAGGTGGCGAACGCCCCTTCCGCAGTTTCTCGTACACCTTCCAGGAAAAAATCCAGCCAATCTTCCCAATCTCCAGTCCGGCGTACAGTGTTTAGCAGGTCATAATAGTCGGACCGATGTTGTTTGAAGTAAAGGCTGAGGTACAGAAGAGGATCACGTAGCACACCTGCATGGCAGAGTAGAAACGTGATAAGTAGTCGCCCCGTCCGACCATTGCCGTCGAGGAACGGATGGATGGTTTCGAACTGGACGTGGGCCAGGCCGGCGCGTATGAGCGTTGGGAGACCATCGTCTTTGGCATGTAGAAACTGTTCCAGTGCTCCCATGCAATCACTCACTGCGCCCGGAGGCGGCGGTACGAAAGCGGCGTTGCCCGGCCGCCGGCCGCCAATCCAGTTCTGCGACGTGCGGAACTCTCCGGGGTTCAGTGCGCTGCCGCGACCGCTTGCGAGCAATATGGCGTGTATCTCCCGTATTAGGCGGTTGGATAGAGGGAAATCGTTGCGAAGGCGTTGCAGCCCGTGTTCCAGTGCGGCAACATAGTTTGACACTTCAGTCACATCGTTGGTCGGCGCACCTGGTGCTTCGTCTAGCTCAAACAACAACAGGTCGGAGAGTGACGATTGTGTCCCCTCGATCTGAGAGGACAGCACGGCCTCTTTCCGCACGTAAGCGTAGATAAACAGGGTTGGGTCGGGCAGAAGGACTGAGATGCCGTCCAATCGACCCACCGCAAGGGTCGCCGTCTCGAAAGACTGTTGCAACGGTCCCGTCATGGTGATGGGCGGGTCTGGGGGCAGGGGATATGGAATGAAAGCGCGGATTTCCTCGCCGCCTGACGTCCAAACTTCGTAGTCACCGGTCTTTTCACGATGCATGAGGAAAGGTACTCCCGCTAATTGCGCAAGTCGTAATAGCAGGGATCGTTATTACGACTTAGATAGCAAATCGTAATAACGTAACATCGCATTGTCAACTTGTCTGGTGATGTTCCGCCGTCCTGCTCTCCTAGCCACAGCCGGATAGGCGGAGTCGCTCCGTTTGAAGACGGTCTCATTTACGCAAAGTATAATAACGGTCCGGCTTATTATTATTTACGCCGCAAAATATAATAAGCCAACGACGTGAATTGCGGCGGACCCTGCTCCTACACCTCCGTCAACCACCACCGCGCCGTTCCCTCACCCCCGGTCCTCACGTCAATCTCCATACCCTCCAGCAGCCAGGCGCCGCTGATGCGCTGTGCTGCGGCGCGCAGTTCCACCACATCCGACAGCCTGGCTTCCAAAACGGCGCGGGCGTTGGACGCGGCGAAGAGCGGCAACGATGCCTCGACCTGCGCGCGTCGTTGCGAGCGTTCGGCAAGACGGGCTTCCGCGCCGGCCTGCGCGGCGGCGTAGTTGTCGACGTAGCGGCAGTTCACCAGGGTCCCGGTGGCGGACACCTCCGCGGCGCCGGCGCGGTGCGCGGTGGTCGACTCGGCCCGCCAGCAGTGGTCGGCGGACAATCTCAGCGTCTGCACGTAGGCCTGATCCGCTCCCGAGTTGCGGATCCGCAGCATCCGGCCCCGGCCGGCGATGCCGGATACCGCCTCGGTCAGCAGTGTCACCGTGATATCACCGGTCACATCGGCGCCCGTACCGGCGGCATCGTCGGTCGCCGTGTAATCGGTCTGCGCCGCGGGTGTTTGAACCCCGTCGATCGCCTCCCAGGCTTCCGATGCCGCCAGCACCAGGCGTTCCTGGCCAGCGTCGATGGCCAGAGGCTCGTTGAGGCTCCAGACCTGCTGCGGGCCTTCGTCGGTCAGCCTCCGGTAGCGGAACACGACCGCATCCTCCGTCGCCGTTGCTCCGTCGTCCCACCGCAAGTGCGAGGCGTAGGGGTCTACGCCGTCGGCGGTATCTACGACACGCGCCTTGGCCAGCGATGCCGGGTCGCCGTGGGCCCGGATGCCCGACCGCAGCGTGGAGCTTTCCAACCGGACGCGACCGTGGCCGTCCGTGTAAATCAGCCCGTGCTCCTCGCGCTGCAACCGGCGCAGCGCCCGCGTTGCCGACACCTCCCAAACCGACCGCGCCCCGCCGGTGAGCAGTACCCGACCGGAGTCCAGGAGGTATTCGTAATGGAGGAGGCCCGACCAGGCTAGGATTGATGCGGCCACGTCGCCGGAGCGCATCGGCCCGCCCGGCAGAGCGCGTTGTAGCCGTACCGATTCCAGCCGCTGCGTCGCATCCCGGGCTTCGATCCGACAGGTTTCGGCTGCGTAGTCCGGTGATATGGCGGTCACCCGCCCGCGAAACAACCCGCGTCCCACCCCAAAGCCACCCCAGCGGTCCGCCGTGTTGCGGAAACTGTGCCACAGTCCGTGCCGGCCCGAGGCCGGTGGATCGACAATTCCGCTCGCCGCCAGCAGGGTCTGACCTACGGGGTCGCTGGCCTCCAGGTTGATCGCGTGTACGCGGACGCCGTCCAGGGTCTGTTCGATCTCCAGGTCGTGCCACGCTCCCGACACCAGCGGACCCCCGGATGCCAGGTGGGTCACCGTGGAACCGGCCACCCGCTCCAAAACGCTGGATACGTGGTCGAACCGCAGCCGCAGGCAGTCGTTGGCCGCCACACAGCGCAGCACGAATCCGCCCTGGCCGTTGGTCACTCTGCGGTAGCGTGTCGTGAGCGTTGCGGTGGCGTCTCCGGTTTCCAGCAGCGCCAGCGCATCGGAGGGAGGAAATGAGCCCACCGTGCCCCGCGCTGCGCCGTCCAGGACCGCAAAGCCGTTCCCCGCCGTGGCGATCACCTGCCAACGCGGGTCACCGAACGTCACCTTGCGGCCGTTCAGGTCCTCGGATCCCACGCCTGTGGTGGCGAAGTCGTCATGCAGCCGGCTGACCCGCAACCTGACCTCACGCCCGGGGCTGACGTTGGGGCCCAGCGGGCCGTCATGATCGCCCGGGGTGTAGCGGTGATCTGCGTTGTTCAGGGTCAATTCCAGCGAGGCCGGCGCGGCAAACTCGGGAATTGGCAAGCCCAGGCGTCCCCAGCGCCAGCGCAGGCCCAGCACGTCGTCCGATATGTCCACGTCCTCCGCGCCCCAGATCCCGTTGCCGGCCCAGTTCACCCAGACCTGCCAGTGCAGCGGGGGCATCGTAGCGGCGCTGCTCGACGGCAATGCGATTGCTTCATTATTCATAGTCATGCGCGTTGCTGGACCTCCAGATGAACGGTTGGTCCTGTTGAAAGTAGGGTGGTTGCGGTTTCTCGCCGGGGGATTGGCGCAAATGGGCAAAAACGATTAGCATCAGGGTTGAGCAAGGAGCATGGAGCATGGCCAGGCACTGGATCAGCTATAGCGTCGACGAGGACTCGCGCCGCAGGCGCCGGGGATGGCGATGGCCGTGGAATTGGGGCCGGGGCCCTCGCTACGGGCGACCCCATGTCGTGCGCATCCAACCCACCCGACAGCACGCCCGCTACAACGACGACGGTGAACGGCGCAGCATCTGGCCGTGGCTGCTCCTCCTGTTGCTGCTTCTGCTGTTTCTGGGGCTCATCGGCCTGCTCCTCCTTGACGATCCGGAGGAGTCCGGCAGCGCCGAGCAAACCAATGGCGGTAACCAGCCTGGCGAGGCCGCAGACCTGGTTCCTGGCGGAGTCGTGCCACCGGTCGGTACGGCGCTGGCCCTGTCCCGGGCCGCCGACGGCAGCACCATGGTCTCCCTTCCGGACCGGCCCTCGTTCCGGCTCGACGGTGACGCGAAGGTGATGGATCTGGGCGACGGCTCCTGCCACGACCAGCGCTACGTGCTGATGACCGATGGCAAGGCCGTCCCCATCGACGACCTCGACCCGGCCACGGTCGACGCGCTTGCCCAGTCCGACGTCCCCATCGATACCGTGGCCCTCAGCCCTGACGTCGACACCGGCGCTCTCCAGGCCATCGCCGCCCGCACCGGCGGCACCTTTACGAAAATGGACTGAACCGCCACGAGTTGAACCGCCAGCCCTGGTTTCAAACGACATAGTGTTCACCATCCGTCGTAGCACCATTGCTGCTCCCTTACGCGTACCTATTTTGTCATCGCGAGGAGCGAAGCGACGTGGCGATCTCGTTCCCGTAGTAGCGTTCCTTGCCCCAACGAGATTGCCGCGCTTCGCTCGCAATGACGGTTCCGGTGAAACTGGGCACGCATGAGCGCCGCTACTCCTTGACAATGACACACTCCAGTCACCAGGCATGAGGTATCCATGGCATATTCGTCACGTTGGTTGAGCTACGATCAGGACGACGGACGCCGGCGGCGCGGCGGACGGCGCAAATGGCCGTGGTGGATTTTGCTGGTGTTGCTGCTGCTTCTGCTCCTGTCTAGTATCACGTGTGGCAGTTGGTACGGATATGCCGTCGCCACTTCGGATCCCATCCAGACCGTTCTGCCAAATTTGTTGACAGACAATTCGATGACAGTCTATGTGGTGGATGACTCCGGGAATATGGCGCTCAAAACAAAGTCATTGCATGAGGCGTTGCACGGAGTGGCGGATAAACCTGCTCAACAGAGCCAGGTGGCGCTGATAATGTTCGGCAGCACCCATCAGATTTTGTTTGATTTCATGGACCCTGCTGATGCCCCATGGAATACCGCTATTCCATCTTTTCAAGCGGATAGCGGAGGAACGAATATGTATGCCGCACTGCGTCGGGCTCATCAAATGATGCCCGATAGTCCAGTCTGCGACGAAGATGGGTGTAGACAAAAACGTATAGTGCTCATGTCAGACGGAATCGCCAATGATTCAGAACTTTCTGAATCAACTGTTAAGATGTTGAAATCGTCGGATGTTGTAGTGCATACGGTCGCCTTTGGAATATTTTTCATCAACACAGGTACCCTGCAGGACATCTCGGAACTCACTGGTGGCACATACACAAAGTCACGCTAAACCTTCCCTATGCCGGCCCTGAGCCGGAACCTACGCCGGAACCGGAAAAATCCACAATGCTTCTCCAGAACACCGCCCACGCTGCCCAGGCTTTCTTCGACGCTGCCGACCAGCATTTTGAGGATGAGGAACCGCTGCTGGCCTACGACAACCTGTGGAACGCCGCGGCCCACGCCCTGACCGCCGTGGCGGAAGCGCGCGGCTGGCCGACGGGCGAACCGCAAGACCTGAAGGCCGCCTCCGACCGCTTGGCCAACGAGGCCAGCGACCACCACCTGCGTCACCAGTTCGCCGTGGCCCAGCAGTTCCGCGCCAGGTTCAACCACGGCTTCGTCGAGCGCCACCAACTGGCCGACTATTGCCGGCTGATGCGCGAGTTTGTCGACCGTATGCTCGCCCTGCTGGATGCCTGCGGGCAGGACGCCCCGCTGACGCCTCTCGAGCACGGCGGGGCAGCACGGGACTCGCTGCAGTCTGCCGAGGCGGAGTTCGCGGCGGGAAATGTTGCCGCCGGTTCGGACCGGCTGTGGCAGGCTGCCGTCCATGCGGTGACGGCCGCGGCCCTTGAGCGCGGTTGGCCTGCGGATGGCCACCAGGCGGTGAAAGCCGCCGCCGATCGCCTCGCCGCCGGAGACCCCGCCATCATCGCCGGCTTCTTCGCCGCCCAGCACTTTCACGCCAACGCCACCCACGACTTCATGGAGCCGGACGACATCGCGCGGGGCCTTCCGCTGGTGCAGGACTTCGTGCAACGGATGCTTGATCTGATTGACGACTGATTTTGTGCCCGACGTTGCTGGAATCGGGTGTTCATGCGATAATTGTTTGAGAGCTAACAGTAAGCAACATTGATAATGATTACCGCTGAGCTTTACATCCTCTACGGCTTTCTGGCCTTCATCTCCCTGCTGCTCATCGCGATCCTGGGTGCCCTCTACCGGCAGTCCCGTGACATTGGTGAGTTGAAGAGCATTATTCCCAGGGTCGGGCGCCTTGAAGAGCAAATGGGAACCGTCCGGGAACAGCTCGCCGAGGTCCGCGGGCTGTTGATGGCGATGCACGAGCGCATGGACCTGCTCATGCGCCACCACCATGACGATGCCGGACGCGTGATCATCGTTCCCGCCGAAGAAGTCGCCGCCGACTGATCCCATCCTGGCCGTCACCACGCTCCCAGCGTTGCCGGCCCGTCCTGGCGGAACCCCGCCTCGAACCGCACCGGCTCGCCGGCCGCGCTGCTGATCCGGTAGGACAGGCACACGAACCGGCCCGATACCCGACGCCGTCCCTGCCCGTTGCCCGCCGGCCCGTACTCCACCGCGACCGTCCGGCCGACGATCCCCGCCAGCACGGTGTCGGGGCCGATGCCCGGGGTGTCGTCCCACCGGCCCGACAGGGTGAACTCCTGCGCCAGCTCCGCGCCCGCCGCCGTTCGGGGCGCGCCGTCGTTGACGCCGGCCGCGTCCCTTGCGGTCAGTTCCTGACCCAGAGGACCAACCCGTTCCACCCAGGACGACAGGTCCCGCATCACGCCGCCGGCATCCTCCACCGCCACGTGGCTGCGGCCGGCGCTGGAATATCCGGTCACGCTCACACCCCCAACGCGGCAACGCGCCGGCGATATGGTTTCAGCAGCGCCCGCACCGTTGGAGAGATGCCATCTGCCTCTCCCCGGCCATCGCCCTCCGGCGGCGAGAAAGGCGCGCCAACCCTCTCCCGCCACCAGATGCCGGCCTGCTGCAGGCACGCCTCGGTCACCGCCGATGGATAGCGGTACACCGATACGACCGATCCCACCGCGTGCGTCGCCGGCATCGTGCCGTTGACGCCACGCTGCACGGTGAGCGTCGTTCCACCCTGCCCGTCGGCGGCCACGCCAGTCACGTGCATCTGCTCGTCGCCGACCCGCACCGTATGGCCGGCCGACAGTGACACGGCCGGCCCGCCGCCGGAAGCGCCGACGGTGAACTCCGTGTCGTCCACCGCCGCGTCCGCACTCGACACCTGCAGTCCCGTGTCCTCATGCACATCGCCGTAGCCCCATGCGCCGGAGACGATCACGCCGCCCCGGCTCAGCGGGAACCGTCGCCCGCCGGCTGTCGCCACGATGCGGGTGTAGGGTCGTCCGTCCGGCTCGGTGGGCGCGGCGTTCAGCGGGTAGGCCAGCCAGTCGCCGGAGTTCCAGCCGATCCAATTGCCGTTGGATCCCTGGCGCACGCGCACCTCGACGGCGGACACCAGGTCGGTTACCGCCAGGACCACTCGGCCCGTGCCGTCGAACCTGCGCTTGCCCTCGCTGATGAAGAAATGGCGGTCGCAGTACCCGTCGATCCACCGGGACGCCGTCTCCAGCATCCCCAGCAACCGTTGGTCGTGTCCGTCGTCCGGCGTGTTCAGAAACGCCGGCGATTTCAGCGTCGTCAGGTCACCGTAAGTGTTGGGCATCAATCCTCCAATTGTCAGAATCAGGACTACCAGGATTTCGGGATTGCGGCTCTCCGGTGGCGAAACCATTTCAATCCTGCTAATCCTCAAATCCGGCAAATCCTGATTCTGACGACTACACCGTGATGTTGTACTGCAGCGCCGTGTGGGTGGCCGACGACCGCGTCCCCGTCCGCTCCATGAAGGCCAGGCGCATGCTGACCACCATGATGTTCTGCCGCTTCTGGATGTCCCGCGTCGTCTCGATCATCAGCTCGCGGCGGAACCCGAGGCGCCACTGCGTCCAGTTCACCGCCAGCAGCCGGCCCTTGGTGTTGCTGTTGCCGCTGTCGGTCACCTTGCCGTCGGCGTCCGACCGCGCCAACTGCTCGGAGACGATGACCGGGATGCCGTCCACCTGCGCCAGTTGCCCGTTCAGCAGCGTCGCCTGGGAGCCCAGCTTGTCCAGCGTGCGGAACTCGCTGACGGCCAGCGACTTGATGTAGGTGCCCACGTCGGCGATGTAGGCCAGTTCCGACGGTCGCACGCCGTACTTGCCCAGGAGACCCCGCACCTCGTTGAACATGTCGGCGCTGGGCGCTGCGGCGTGGTTGTTGCCCTGCGTCGCGTTGTCCACCAGCGGCAGGTGCAGCAGCCCGTCGAACCCGACCAGCCAGTGCGCCTTGCCGGCCGTGGACGCGGCAATGGTCGCCCCGTCCGCGTTGATGTTGTTCTGCAACGTCGTGTCCGCGTTCAGCAGCACGTCGTCGATCACCTCCACGGCGTTGCGGACCAGCGTGCTGCGCACCTCCGCCGCCATGGCGATCACCGCATCCTCCTCCAGCGTCAGCGACCACGGAACCTCGGCCACCAGTTCGTGGGCCGTCAGTGTCTGCCGGCCGGTGGTGAGCGCGGTTTCGGTGGTGGCGGTGTTCTCCGTGCCGGGATACCAGGACACGTCGCCCAGCTGCAGCGGGATTTCGAAGGGGTTGGTCGGCATGTCCACCCGGGTGAACAGGCCGGCCACGTGGGTATCCACGTTGATGTCCGCCCAGAGGGCCGCCGCCTCGCCGGTAGCGACGAGCTCGTCACCCGTGCCGGCGGTGGTGCTGTCCATGGCGGCCTTCAGGTTGGCCTGCCAGTCTTCCAGCGCCCGGGGATTAACGTCGCCAGGCTCGCGCTGCTGGGCCGCCAGCACGCTGCGCACGCAGGCCAGGTCCAGCGCATCCATCCCCTGGTACTTGCCGAAGGGCACGCGAGGCCGGTCGCCGCCGCGGTCGCTGCCCCCTGCTCCGCCGGCGTAGCGGGCCAGCATGGACTGCTTCTCGCCGGACCGCTGCTTCTCGGTGAGCTCGCCCACGGCCCGGCTGAGCCGCTCCATCTCCTCGCGCAGGGGCGGCAGGTCGGCGTCCAGCCGTTGCCGGTAGAACTCCCGCACCTCCGCAACCTCGTTCTTGATTGTTTCCAGTTCCCATGTTGAAAGCGTCATACCTTTGCAAACTCCTTGTCCTGATAATTCATCGTCATTGCGAGCGCAGCGTGGCAATCTCGTCGGTGGGGCGCAGGCTGTTGTCGGAACGAGATCGCAACGTCGCCACGCTCCTCGCGATGACAAAACGGGTAGGTGCCGGACGTCAGTTACGCAGCCCCCGCAGCAGGCCCACCACCTCGTCCAGCGCGCGTCCCGTCTCTGCCGGCGCCTCGGTGGAACCCAGGGTCCCCTCCGCCAGCAGCGCCCCGCCGTTGGCCGGCACCGGCACCGCGCTGATCTCCAGCAGTTCCTGCTCCAGGAACCGGATGCCCAGGAACGCGCCGTTCACCGGGTCTCGCCGCTCCTCGAAGCGCAGGGGCCGGAAGCCGACGGACACGCCCTTCTGGAAGCCCTGGCGGTAGAGCCGTTCCACCTGGCCGGCAAACTCGGTGGGCGCGAACTCCAGCCGTGCCCGCAGAGCGCGTCCGTCGCTCCACACCGCCTCCGCCCTACCGATGGCCGGCTCTCCGTAGTCGTGGGCCCACAGCACCACCGGGTTGTCCCGATAGGCGTCCAGCCGCCACCCCTCCGGCGCGACGGTGTCGCCGTGCCGGTCCACCTCCCCGGTGGACGCCACGAAAACCAGCGGGCCGGCCATGGCCTTATCGCTGCCATCACCTTCCCAAAACCGCGCATCCTGAGCCTGTCGAAGGACCCGCCCGTTGTCATGGCGATCGATGCCGTCATGGCGACCAACTCCGTCATGGCGTCTAAACTCGTCATTCCTGCGCAAGCAGGAATCCAGGCTCCGCTCATACTGAGCCTGTCGAAGGATCCGCTCGTTGTCATTGCGACCCCGTACTCGATACGGGGATGGCAATCCCGTCGCCCCCGGCATCCCCAGGCTCCGCGCATCCTGAGCCTGTCGAAGGGCCGTTCCCCACTTGCACACCACCGGCGCCTCGGCCGCGCCCCGCCGGTAATCCGCCAGGGCCGCCAGCAGCGCCGCCCGTCCGTCGGGCAGACCCCGCGACGCGCGCCAGCCGGCCGTGCGACCCGACTGCCGCGCCCGCGCCTCCATCATCGTCCGCCTCATCATCGTCATCCAGACCTCCCCGCCGGCGCCGCCCGATGACCGACCGATCCGCCACCGACTCACGCAAAAAGCCGGTGGACCCGACCCGCCATCAGGTCAGTCCACCGGCTCTCGTCTCGCTTGATTTACTACAGGCTAACGGGCGGTTGCATGCGCGGTCAACGCGACGGTGTCAGCAATTTTGGGGCGATTTTGTGCCCACGGACTGCCGCTCCATCGAGAGCCGGCCAAACCATCACGCTTGAGTCGTCGCAAATATCTCCGAGACCGGGCATTCAAATCCGGTCAGCACCGGCTCTCCGGTCAGCGAATCCCCAACGCCAAGCTCCTGCACCGTCCCGTCTTCGCGACGGACCACGATCACCTCGCGCTCAATGTACGCGGTCAAAACCAGGCGCACGCCGGCATCCAACCACATCTTTGCCCGAGCGGCCGCCACCGACTCACGGTATTCCGGTGATACTGTCTCCACTACCAGGTCGGGTATTACGCCGAAAACGTACCCCCGCTGCGGTATCGCACCGCCGATCCGCTCCAGGGAAATGACTCCAAAGTCTGCGGCGCGGACCGTGTCCGGGCCCCGCTCCATAAAGACCGCGGCCTCTGGTCCGTACACGAAGGGAAGTTTGTTTTCCTCGATGAAATGCGAGAATCGATATCCGATTCGTCCCGTGATTATGGCGTGCATCATCCCCGGCGGCGGCATCTCTATCAGTTCCCCTCGGACAAGTTCGTGACGGTTGCCGTCGTCGGGAATTGCCAGCAAGTCATCGGCGGTCATTAATTTTTTAGCGGTGGTCATCAACAGACCTCCTGCTGGACGTGAACCCGTGCGCACTCGCAGTATAGCATCGGCCATTCCCGTCTCACGTAAACCGACGTCAACACCACAACGCCAGCAATCTTGGGGAGATTCGGAAACCCGGTCAGCGGTCCTGACCGGATGTGGCTGGATCCTGGAGGCAGCATCCATTTGATGACTAAACCCGGCCCAGTCACAATGATGGATCTGGTGGACGAATCGTATGCTCGCAATCTGAATCAAGATGTTGGGTGTTCCCAATCTAGGTATGTCAATTTGACTAATTGTAGATCAATTGCTATATTATCTTCGATACTTCAGATTTAGTAGCGGCCCGCCGGGGATCTGGCGGGCCTTTATTTTTCCTGATTGTGGCGAGAGGACAGGATGACCTTGAACGTTGCCAAGTACGAGATGGCCGCGACCACCTTTCTCGAACAGGCCTTTGCAGAGTTGGATGCCGGAGATCTTCGGCAGGCCTCCGAAAAGGGCTGGGGCGCGGCCGCCGAGGTCGTCAAAGCCGTTGCGGAAAAGCGTGGCTGGGATCATCAGCGCCACGAAGACCTCTATGGCTGCGTGGACCGGATCGCCACCGAAATTCAGGATAATACAATCCTGGTGAGCTTCAACAACGCCGGCCAACTGCATACCAATTTCTACGAAGGATGGCTTGCTGAGGGAAATGTCCGGGCGGGACTGAACGAGGTTAAGCGTTTCGTTCAGCGCGTATTGCCTCTGCTGGACACATAGGTCTTGTCGATGTTCAGATCGAGCTACATTCGCACACGATTGGAGTGCGATCAGGCTGTAAGGGTTAAATCGTTGACATCCACAAAGTCGAACCGTAGCATCGCGAAGTAAGCGCGGAGTGGCCGGAGCACGCTGTCCTGCTTGAGGGACAGGTGCCGGACATAGTCGCGCTACTGCATTTTATGCAGCTTTTGACGGCCCTTATCGCCCGTCCGGGGCGGTGTCGCCGCTCCTCGCCGTGAATTCCAGCAGGCCATCTGCCCGTTCATACACCATACGCCAGCGGTCGATGATGTCTCGGCCCAGCAGGGAAGGGAGCCGGTTTATGCTGTGCATCGGGTCTGTGGCCGGCTTTGCGATGAGGACATCAACCTCGTAGATGCGAATTTCTCTTGCGTCGCCGTCGAAAAACTCTAGGACGGCGCCTTCCCGGAAATATGTCGCGGGACCGCCCACGCCGTCAGAGGTGACGGGGTATTCCAGTTGGTCGAAGGGAATTGCGGCGGGCACGCCATCCTGAGGATGGATGCAGGTCGCATGAGCTCCGGTGTCAACTAGGAAGGTGATATTTCTGGTCATACTAAACCGGGGCAGCGTCAAGTAGCCTTCGACGATGGGCTGCCCGGCAGGCCCAAATTCTCCTAGAATCATAATATAAGCGGCCTTGGATCGGGGTCCAGAAACTCGATGACGACGTTCCCATCCCGCAAGCCCCTTTCATCCAGAACCGCCAGTAGTTCGTCCATAGTGCCGGCCACGAACAGTTCTCCGCCAGGGACCATGGCAGCCCATTGGTCTGGATATTGCTCCGTCAACGACGCTACTCGCAGTCGCATCTGTGAGGCCAGTTCCCGGTATTCCAGCATATGCTCGATTTTGGCCTCGGTGTCATCATAATCTTCCTCGGTCTTCGCTGGAGCCGGTTCACGCGAGGGTACCAGCGAATCGTTGGCCCATCGATCATAGACGTACTCAAAGAAATCCTCTACAACAACGGCTCCAGAGATACGTGCCAACTCACCGCCAGCGCGTGTAAGTAAAACCCTTCCTGTGGACAGCTTGTTTTCAGAATCATTTGGCATGGTCAAATCCACTCGCCGATTACCATAGAAGAAAGGAAATGTCCTAGGTAGATGGAGGATCTGAAACCTTCCGATAGCATCGAAGTGGATGAGGCCAATGGCGTCAAGGTCGCCTAATGTCTCGAAATTAATGCCATGTCGGTTATAAATTTCTTCTTGTGTATCAAATACAAACGGTACGAGCTCATTACCTACCGTCCAGACGAAACTGCATAGGCACTTGAACAACTCTGCATCGCGTTTGTCCAAATCCGCAACCAGGTTGACCGTTCTGCGCGAGAACGAGCCAGGGTTGTTCCCCTCGCCTGCCAAAATGCCGGCCCATATCTGCTGCATATCATCGTCCGACACCATCCGGCACTTGTCAAAGAAGTTCAAAATCCAGTCGTTTTCCATCGCCTCGGGGTTTGAGTTTTCGTCAAGGCCTGGCAGCGCCTTGTTGATCACGTTTTCCATATTGAGCTGCTTGGTCATTTCCTCGTTGGCGAAGCGGTAGGCAGCCCGTTCCTTGAGTTCAATGATTTCGATATCGGTTTCTGCGGCCTCCATCCTGCGGATGCGGTCTACCTGAGCCGCCGCTTCAGCCATGCGTACCTCTTGGCGCGGGTCAAAATGCCGGCCGATGGCGTTGGAGATTTTGGTTACCAGGGTATCCGCGGGTTTTGAAAGCCCACTGGCATTAATCAGTGAAAAGCCTGGCATACGATCTCCCGCTTCAAGCGTTACAATGCGCAAAATATAGGACAATTGTACTGTATCACAGCTAGAACAGAATGGACTACTCCTCTGCCCGCTCCAGGTTCAGCGCCAGCAGACGCCCGAGGATCTCCCCGGCGGACTTGGCCGATAACCGCCTGTAGGCGTTGGCCACCGCCCCGTCAAACCGGGCCGGCTCGCGGAAGTTCTGCCGCACGATGTGGGCGAACAGCCCGTCCGGCAGCAGGCCCGCGTCCTCCGAGTACAGACAGAACACCAGTTGGTTCAGGTAGCGCGCCAGCCGTTCGGGGTCTTCATTTCGGGATTCCATGTCCACCACGATGGACTGGAACACCGCCGCCGTCTCCCGCGTCACCGCGTCCACGGAGCGCAGCCGCTCGCGGAACCGGTGCGGCGCGAAGAACACGTCCCGCAGCAGGTCCAGCCGCTCCGGCTGTGCGAACTCCCAGATGCCGACGTCGTAGCGCGCCGTCTCCATCCCCGGGAAGTTGGTCTGGATCCGCAGCGTCTGGAAGGACGACACGATGAGCAGCGGCGGCGTCTTCAGGTGCACCTGGTAGCGCAGCAGCTGGTCGAAGGCGCCGTCCAGCTGGGCGTCCTGGCCCTTGAACTCCCAGCCGAAATGCTCCTCGTAGTAGGCGTCGGCGAACCCGCCCGGCACTGACTTCTCGAAGGTGAACGCCTCGGGATCGCCGTAGGCCGCTGGCGTCGCGTGGCCCACCAGCCCGCACAGGTCGTTGAAGAAGGACTGCGCCCCTTGCCGCTCGCCGAAGCCGGCATCCCGCCAGCGAGCGACAAACTCCTGCGGCGATATGGTCGGCATAATGGGCGTCATAGCACACATCCTGCCGGGCAGGATAGCACGCCCCGCCCTGCTGCCATCGCGTGTTAATCACCGTCTGTCATTGCGAGCGCAGCGCGGCAATCTCGTTGATGCAGCGACGATCCTGGCCGCAACGAGATCGCCACGTCTCTACGCTCCTCGCGATGACAAACTGGGTACGGGTGAGGTTTTCCCAGGCATTGACTATCCAGATTACGCCCCATAGCATCAAAGCCAAGACCGTCACAACGCGAGGCCCAAAATGCCCATCACCCAACAGGAAATAGATACCATCAGGAGAATAATTCTCGACGGGGCGAAAACTCACTTCCCGCCTTCCGTCCAATTCCACGACGCCAACGTCACTGTCCGGCTGGACGCTGACGAAGAGGAGTTTTTCGACGTCGAACTGCTTTACACCGCTCCCGACCCCGACAACCCCGTGCTCGACGGCTATCTGATGGGCACTTTGTTCCGGGTCACCGACGAGCCCGTCGGCGCCGCCGGCATCACCGCGCGCGCCCTGGTCGGCTATACCGAAATCAACGACCCCACCAGGTGGCTATACCGCAAGTCGCCAACCCCGCCATCGCCCGCGTCATGATCGACCCACAGGAATTCATCGACACCTGCCACAAACTCGTACCACAGGCGGCAACACCGCCACCCTCCCAAGCGGATATGCGACGTGCGATCAGCACCGCCTACTACGCCGTATTCCACACCCTGGCAGCGTCCAACGCCGAACTGATCGCCGGGCAACCGCAATCCAGCATGTCCGCCTATGCGTGGGAACGAGTCTATCGCCGCCTCGACCACGGCAGAGCCCAGAATAACCTGCGCGCAGTCCTGAACCTGCTGTCCCCAACCGGAGAATACTTCGCCCGCGCCTTCATCGACCTCCAGGGCTTGCGCCAGGAAGCCGACTATGACCCCAACTTCTCGATTACTCGTACCAGAACCGTCAATTTCATTGCCCAGGCCGAGACTGCCATCAGGAACTTCGCCCAGATGACCCAGGAGGAGCGAAGGCTTCTGGTGGCACAGTCAATGTTCGACCGGCGCTGACCCACGCCGCTGCGGCAATCGCGCGCGCTATCATTCCCTCCGAAGCAGCAATCCAGCTGGCCGCTCGCCCTGAGCTTGTCGAAGGGCGTCTCCCGCCTCGTGCATTACAATTGCACCCGCCACGCCCATCATCACCGCGTTTACGGAGGGACCATGAAACGCAGCGAGTCCAGGATCCTCACCACCCACACCGGCAGCCTGCCCCGTTCGCCCGAGCTCCAGGACCTGCTCCGCCGGCGCGAGGACCAGCAGAGCTTCGACGAGGCCGCGTTCCAGGCCAGCATCCGCGACGCCGTGGGCGACATCCTCGACCGGCAGCAGAACGCTGGCATCGACGTGGTCAACGACGGCGAGCAGGGCCGGTCCCAGTACGCCACCTACGTCAAGGAGCGGCTCACCGGCTTCGAGGGCGAACGCGTCGTGCGCTCCCGTCCCCGCCTGGACGATGACGACTTCCCTGACTTTGCAGCGACCCAGACGCATATGTCCTCCCGCAACATGCCCCAGCCGGCCTGCACCGGTCCCATCGCCTGGAAGGACTGGCCGGCCGTGGAGCGCGACATCGCCAACCTGCGGGAGGTATCCGCCGGCCGCAACGTGGAGGAGGTCTTCATGACCGCCGCCTCTCCGGGCGTCATCGCCAACTTCCTGCCCAACGAGTACTACGCCACCGAGGAGGAGTACCTCTACGCCCTGGCCGAGGTGATGAAGGACGAGTACAACGCCATCGCCGACGCTGGCCTCATCCTGCAGCTCGACTGCCCCGACCTGGCCATGACCCGCATCTCCCAGTTTTCACATCTCTCTGTGGAGGAGTTCAAGAAGATCGTCGAACAGCACGTCGAGGTCATCAACTACGCCCTGCAGGACATCGACCCCGAGCGCATGCGCCTCCACGTCTGCTGGGGCAACACCGAGGGGCCACACCACCACGACGTGCCGCTGCGCGAGATCGTGGACATCGTGCTGCGGGCCCGCCCCCTGGGACTGTCAATCGAAGGCTCCAACCCCCGCCACGGCCACGAGTGGAAGGTGTGGCAGGATGTGGCGTTGCCCGAGGGCAAGGTCCTCATCCCCGGCGTGCTGGACACCACCACCAACTTCATCGAGCACCCCGAGCTCATCGCCCAGCGCATCCTGAACTACGGCAACGTGGTGGGCCGGGAGAACGTCATGGCCGGCAGCGACTGCGGGTTCGGCACGTCAGCGTGGGGACGCAAGGTCGAGGCCAGCATCGCCTGGGCCAAGCTGGCCTCCATGGCGGAGGGAGCGCGGCTGGCCACGCGGGAGCTGTGGTAGCCCCCGCGCCGGCAGCATCGCGCAGCAACAACCATACCGCCACCGCCACGGTGGTATCATCAGACTATGGGGTTCTTCGCTGGTCGATTAGAAACTCCGCGTCCCGTGAGAGGTGACGGCCATGGCACACTCTGGTAGCAAACGCGTGTGGACCGTTGCCGATGCTCAGGCGCGTCTCCCTGAGTTGTTGCGCCTTGCTCAGTCGGAAGGGCCCCAATACATCGGTGCCGGGCACACTTTCGTAGTCACACCAGCCGACCCGGGTGCGGAACAGGCGGAGCCGCGACCGCCGTTGGGTCAGTGGCTGGTTCGCAACGTTCCGCGCGGTACGAACCTGGACATTCCCCGTGATCGCCGCTCCCAAAGGGAAATCCCCTTCGCTGATCCGAAGGATGAATGAGCGGCTACCTTCTGGACACAAACGTCGTCTCTGAATTGACCAACGACGTTCCCGATGCCGGAGTTGTGGCGTTCTTGCTGGAGCACGATGATCTCTGGTTGTCTTCCGTGTCCATACACGAACTGGAATACGGGTTGCGACTGCTTCCCGATGGCCGGCGGCGTGACCGTCTCTATGCTGCTCACTCGGGCATAATGTCAATCTATGGCGATCATATTTTGCCCTTGGATAGAGCAGGAGCGGAACTGGCCGCAGCCCTGCGTGCCCACACCCGTCGTTCCGGCCGGACCCTTGACCTCGGCGACGCGCTCATCGCCGGCATCGCCCAGGCCAACGAACTGACGGTGGCCACCCGGAACGTCCGCGATTTCGACGGGCTCGGCGTTGACGTCGTCAACCCTTGGCCGGGCCGCTAGCGTAGCGAGCGTGCCGTCAAGGATTCGCTGTAGTCAAGCCGGACTGATCCCCACACGTGCGGGTTTGCGGCTCGCTTGGGGTTGGGCCTCCCCGCTAACCCCTCAGCACAATGTGCCGCCGCCACTCGTCCGACGTCTCGGCGAAGTCCTCCCGGTAGTGCGCGCCCCGGCTTTCCCGCCGCTGCAGGGCGGCCTCGACGATGAGGCGCGCCACCACCAGCATGTTGCGCAGTTCGAAGTCCGCGGCAGTTTCCGGTAGGGGCATCGTCCGCTGCCACAGGTTCAGGATACGCGCCGACAGCAGCAGCCGCGTGCCGTTGCGCGCGATGCCTACGTTGCGCCACATCAGGTCCTGCAGGGTTTCCCTGCCCCGCTCCGGCACGGTGGCGCACACCATGGCGCGGTTCGACAGCCCGACGCGCAGGTTGCCGTCTTCATCGTCCGGCGCCTCGTACTCCGGCGCGTTGCCCAGGGTTGCCTCCACCAGCCGGCGGGAGAACACCAGCGTGTCCAGCAGCGAGTTGCTGGCCAGCCGGTTGGCGCCGTGTACCGCCGCGCAGGCCGCCTCGCCGCAGGCGTACAGACCGGCGATGTTGGTGCGGCCCCAGGTGTCGATGCGCACGCCGCCCATCATGTAGTGCGCCGCCGGAGCCACGGGTATGGGCTCCCGCGTGATGTCCAGCCCGTAGCGCCGGCACTCGGCGTAGATGGTCGGGAACCGGCTGGACACCGTGGCCGCCGGCAGGTGCGATATGTCCAGCATCGCCGCCCGGCCGTCGGCCCGCTCCATCTCGGCAGCGATGGCCCGCGACACCACGTCCCGGGGCGCCAGGTCGGCCATGGGATGGTAGCTGGACATGAACGGCTCCCCGCCCGCGTTCCGCAGGATCGCACCCTCGCCGCGCATCGCCTCCGACAGCAGGAACGTGGGGGCGTCTTCCAGCCACAGCGCCGTGGGATGGAACTGGTAGAACTCCATGTCCATCACCTCAGCGCCGGCCAGGTACGCCAGCGCCACGCCGTCCCCCGTGGCCACCTCCGGATTGGTCGTGTAGCGATACAGCCGTCCCGCCCCGCCGGTGCTCACCACCACCACGCCGCCGTTGATCACCCGTCGTTTGCTGCTCCCGTCGCCCATCACCTCCACGCCGGCCACCGTGCCGTCCTCCGCGCAGATGCGGATGGCGTGGGTGTACTCGAGCACCGTGATCCGCTCCGACGCCCGCACCCGGTCGGCCAGCGTGTCCTCGATGTGCATGCCGGTGGCGTCGCCGCCGGCGTGAAGGATGCGCGGCATGCTGTGCGCGCCCTCCCGGCCCAGCGCGATTTGCCCGTGGATGGTGTCGAAGGGAACACCCCACTGGATCAGGCCGGCGATGCTGTCCGGACCCTGCCCGGTGAGCACGCCCACCGCATCGGGATCGCACAGGCCGGCTCCGGCGTCCAGCGTGTCCCGCTCGTGCAGCGTCGCCGAATCGCCCGGCCCGATTGCCGCCGCGATGCCGCCCTGGGCGTACCTGCTGTTGCAGTCGTCGATGCGCCCCTTGGTCACCACCAGCACGCTGCCGTGTCCGGCGGCCAGCAGCGCCGTGTTCAGCCCGGCGATCCCGCTGCCGATGATGATGTAGTCGTACCGCGTTGTGTCCATATCAGGGGTTGTCATCGCTCACCGCGTGCAGTCGTAACCCAGCGCCCGGGCGGCGCTGCGGTCGTCATCCGCCCGGCGTTCATCGCCTGATGCCGAGAATGCGCGACTCCGATAGCAGTAGATCTCGGCGTCTCCAGGATCGAGGATTATGGCGACGCTGTAGTCAGAAATGGCCTGGTCGTACGCGCCCTGGTCGTGGTGGACGTTGCCGCGGTTGTAAAACGGCGCGGCCCACGCCGGGTCCAGCCGCATCGCCGCCTCGTAGTCTTCTATGGCCTGCTCAATATCGTTCTTTTCGGCATGGCTGGCGCCCCGGTTGTTGTACGCGGCCGCAGATACCGGGTTGAGCCGAATGGCCTGGCTGAAGTCCTCGATCGCCCGGTCGTGTTCACCCAAAAACGCGTGGGCGTTGCCCCGGTTGCTGTAGGCCTGGGGGAAATCCGGATCCAGTCCGATGGCCTGGTTGAAGTCCTCGATGGCCCGTTGGTATTCGCCTTTGCGGGCGTAGGCCCAACCCCGGTTGCTGTAGACCTGGGCCCACTCCGGATCAAGCCGGATGGCTTCGTGATAGTCCCACAACGCCCGATCGTACTCGCCCTGGCCGGCATAGGCGTTGCCCCGGTTGTTGTACGCTGCCGCAGATTCCGGATCGAACCGGATGGCCAGATCGTAACTTTCAATCGCCAGGGCAAACTCCCCCTTGTGGGCGTAGGCGAGGCCCCGGTTGTTGTGTGCTTCCGACAGTTCGGGGTCGCGCTCAATGGCGCCGTCGTAGGCGGCGATGGCTTGGTCAAGCTCGCCGGCCATCAGGTGGGTATTCCCTTCCTTGGCGCGCCTGACCGCCCCGTCCCACAGGCAGCCGGCGCTCAGCATCAGAACCGCCGCGACCGATGCCAGCGCGCCGGCCTGGAGAAATTGTCGGCTGATCCGTATGCCGGGGCTGCCAATCACAGATATTTCCAGAGCGGGGAAGGCCCCGTTCCAGGGCCAGATACGCTTGTAGGGGCGACGGATCCGTCGCCCCTACGATGGTTGGCGAGGTGTGCGACTGTCGTCTAGTCGTCGTCGCCCACTGCCGCCGGCTCCAGCTCCTCAATGGGTTCCAGCTGCCATGGGAAGTTCCCGTCGAACAGGAAACCTTCCTTGTTGCCCCACTCGGCCTCGGGAGCCTCGTAGTAGATCTCGATCTCGTTGTCGTCGGGATCGAAGATGTACACGCCCATGGAGATGCCGTGGTCGCCCAGCCTCTTGAACTTCACGCCGTGTTCCTTGCAGCGCTGGTACAGCTCTTTCAGGTCGCGGAAGGAGTTCATCTGCCACGCCATGTGGGCCATGCCGACCCGCCGGTCCTCGGGGCCGGGCGCGTCCATCCCCAACGGGATCAGCGCCAGCTCGTGGGACATCGTGGTGTCGGCGGACAGGAATGTCATCCCGCCCGGGCGCCCGGTCATCACCGTGAGGCCAAGTACGTTCGTGTAAAAGTCAACGCTGCGCTCGATATCCCGGACTTTGATGACCAGGTGACCAAGCTGCTTCGGGGTGTGGGCCATATCGTTACCTCCCAGGATGGCGAATGGAGTTTCACCTTTTCTCGCATTATATCCCACCGGGACGATAGTGTGCATTGCGGGATTTTTATGGTAAAAAAGGCCTTTGATATCCTCTCAATAACTGATTGCATGTCCCTAGTATAATGTCACGCTGCCAGCCAGGTTCTCGGCCCACCCGCCTGTGATGGATATGACGCAACGCAACATCGCGGAATCGGGGTCGCTGCCCGTGGACAACGTTTCCACGAACGGCAGCAACGACAATGCTCACCGGCTGACGTTCAAGCAGGCCGATGAGCCCTGGGAGTTTGAAGAGATCTCCCAGCTGAACTATGCCTCCTTCGTCGAGGAGGTCCCCCAGCATCCATCCAACGACGCCGGCGTGCTGGTGGACCGCTTCCACGACCAGAACACTTACTTCATCTGCCGCCGCGACCACGACCTCGTCGGCATGATCTGCGTGCGCGACCGCCGGCCCTTCTCCCTGGACGAGAAACTGGGCAGCCTCGAGGAGTACCTGCCCCAGGCGGAGGGCGCCCGCGTCTGCGAGGTGCGTCTGCTGGCCGTGCGCCCCGACATGCGCCGCAGCCGCGTACTCACCGGCCTGCTCACCATGATGGCCCGCTACTGCCAGGAGGGCGGATACGAATACGTGGTCATGTCCGGCCGCGTTTCCCAGCAGGCCCTCTACAGGCACATCGGCTTCATCCCCTTCGGTCCGGTGGTGGGCGATGACGACGCCCCCTACCAGCCGATGTACCGGCCGGTGGGCAACGTGGGCGCCGAGTTCGCCGGCCTGTTCCACGATGGCGTCGATGCGCCTCAAGGTGAGCCGGTGATCCTGACGCCGGGCCCCGTGGCCATGCCCGAGGCGGTGGTACGGGCCTTCCATCGTCCGCCGCTCTCCCATCGCTCTCCGGAATTCGCCGCTCTGATGCAGAATGTTCGCCGCCGGTTGCGTGGCCTCACCAACGCCGGCCACTGCGCCGTGATGGTCGGCTCCGGCACGATGGCCAACGACGTGGTGGCAGCCCAGCTTTCCCGCCTGGACGCGCCGGGCGTCGTCGTTACGGCCGGCGAATTCGGCGAACGGCTGCTGGATCACGCCAACCGCATGGGCCTGCGCTATTCGCACGTGAAGCACGAGTGGGGCGCTCCCCTGGATTACGCCCGCATCGAACGGGCGTTGTCCGATGCAGTGGATGGGCAGCCCGCCGGCTGGCTCTGGATGCCCCACTGCGAGACCTCCACGGGAGCCCTGGCCGACCTGCCCCGCCTCAAGGCGATGTGCCGGCAGTACGACACCCGCCTCGCCCTGGACTGCATCAGCAGCATCGGCGCCACACCTGTGGACCTGGGCGACGTGTGGCTGGCCAGCGGCGCCAGCGGCAAGGCCCTGGCGGCCTACCCCGGCCTTGGCCTGGTCTTCTCCAGCTACCGGCCCGAACCCGACGAAACCCTGCCGCGATATCTGGACCTGGGGCTCCACTGCGCCGGCGAGGACAGCGGCGCGGTGCCCTTCACCCTGTCATCCAACCTGCTGGCCGCGCTGGACGCCGGCCTGGCCCGCCAGTCCGAAGCCCTGCTGTCCGGCATCGACCAGGAGGGCCGCTGGCTCCGGCAGCAACTGCGCGACCTGGGGTTCACCCTGGTCGCCGCCGAATCTGAGAGCGCCGGCGCGGTAACCACCATCGCCCTTCCAGCGCGCTCTGCAACCGGACTTGGCCTCGAGGCCCAGGAGATGGGCCGCAACCTGGAAGCCCACGGCTTTTACACCTCCTACGCCAGCGGTTACCTGCGCCGGCGCAACTGGCTACAGATCTGCCTCATGGGCGAAACGGATCACGGGCAGTTGGAAAGGCTGCTGCCGGTGCTCGCCGCCCAGCTTGATGCCATGACGCGGGTCGCTTCCACCGCCTAGCGCAAAGCGCCGCCCTGCAACCGGGGGCAACCCTCGCACGTACCGATTTTCGCTCGCGCTGTCATGGCGACCCCGTGCTTGATACGGAGCGGCAAAGCCGTCGCACGAGGATCCGCCGCCCGGCTGGCTGGACCGCCGCGCCGTTCTCCTCTGGCGATTGACCAACCCGGCAGGCCCTGAGGGGTTAACCGTTCCGCAGTCTTTGGAGTACCTCCTCCAGTTCGCGGACCCGGGCCTCGGCCTGGAGGCGAACTTCAGACTGCTGTAGTCTGGCCTCCCGTGCCGTTGGCGGTCAGATGGTCGAAGCTGGCCATCTTGTCTTCCGGCTCTTCCGGCGGGTCCGGCAACCGGAAACGTTTCGCGGGTTTTGGATCCTTCGCGAAGGTGTCGGCGGTGGTCACGCTGGACCCTCTGGAGTTCAGCGGATTATCTGCTTGCCGTGCGAGTCGAGTGTCTCGAATTAAACCCGTACCCAGTTTCGGCCGGGTGATATGATCGTCGGCTGAGAAAGACCACCAAGGAGCCCACCCATGCCCGTCATTCACGACCTCTCCCCTGACGATCTGCTGACCACCACCCGCGCCGTTCGCAAGCGCCTGGACTTCGACCGACCCATACCCGACGACGTCATCCGCGAATGCCTGGCGGTGGCCCAGCAGGCCCCCACCGCCAGCAACCGGCAGAACTGGCACTTCATGGTGGTCACCGACCCGGACAAGCGTCGCGCCATTGCCGATCTCTACCGCCAGGGGTGGAACCGGTACACCCAGTCGCCCACGGCCGCCAGCAACCTGACCTACGATGACCCGGTGCGCGCCGCGGTGCAGGAGCGGGTGGGCGACTCCGCCCAGTACCTCGCCGACAACCTGCACCGCGCTCCCGTCATGGTCATACCCTGCATTGCCGGGCGCACCGACAGCGCGCCGGCCCTGGTGCAGAGCGCCCAGTGGGGCACCATCATGCCCGCCGCGTGGAGCATGATGCTGGCCGCCCGGGCTCGTGGCATCGGCTCCGTGTTCACCTGCATCCACCTGATGCACGAGGAGGCAGCGGCCGCCGTGCTGGACATTCCCTACGACCGCATCATGCAGGCCGGCCTCATCCCCCTGGCCTACACCATCGGCGACCGCTTCCGCCCGGCCCACCGCGAGTCTCTGGAGGACATTGTTCACTGGAACCAGTGGTAGGTGCGCTCAACATATGCTGGTAGAATAATTTTCGCGGGCGCCAGCGCAATGGAGAGCAGGAGGGGGCATGATTAGCATTTTCCGGCGGCGCCGTCGCGAGTCGGGCGGCTCTGCCGATGGCCGCAACGGCAAAATCCGCGCCCCCCAGGTGTTCAATCCGATCCCCTGCCTCGATGGACTGGTGTGGATCGAAGACGGCTGCCTGCACAAGTCCGGCATGGATACCAACCAGTCCTTCCGCCTGCCCCTGACCGACGTCTCGGATATCGTTGCCGACTGGGATTTCTTCAAGGAGAACCCCACCCGCGCCGAAACCAGGATCATGGTGCAGGGCCCCACCGGTCTCGTCCGCGCCAGTTTCGGACCCCTGCAGTACTGGGGCATGATTGGCCTCACCGCGCACCTGCATCACGTCTACACCGAAGAGCAGACCACTGAACTCGGCGAATCCTCTGACGAAGCGCCCGAGATGGTTGGTCCCTTCGAATGCCGCCGCGGCATGATGTGGGCCGACCGCGACTTCATCTATCTGGGCAAGTCCGTGTCCGCCGATTCCGCCCGCGTGCCCATGTCCACCATCGACGGTGTGAAGGCCCACTGGGACCGCTCCATCGTCAGCAACGGACGGCGCATCCGCCTGGACGTGTTCAGCAGCCTGGGCGGCCTTATGGGCTCAGAGTTTCTGGTCAAGCAGGCCTCTGGTGTCTTCGCCCTGGTGAACTACGTGAACCAGCTGCGCACCGAGCCGCCGGAATGATCAGACGCAAGCGCGTCGCCTCAGCTCAACCGCCTTCCCGCCGCATACGAGACTGCGACCAAAGTTCTCATCCAACGACGGAAGAACTCAACGAAGGCCATTTCGACTGGCCTGATGCCCACCTAATAGGCCCACCACCACCAGAATTAAGGGCGTCCGCAGCCACGAGTACCTCCGCGAACCGTTGGAACAGGTGGCGTGAAGTCGAACCGTAGTCTCCGTATGCTATCTTGTTTGCCCGGTTAATCGCCGTTGCGGAGATTATGAGATGACCACACCCGGCAAAATGTCGTTTGAGGAAAGGGAACGCCGCGCCCTGGCAATTTACGAGTCCAAAATCCGCCCCCTGATGAGCCCCGCTGACGAGGGCAAGTTCGTGAGAATCGACGTTCTCAGCGGTGATTACGAAATCGGAGAGAGTTCGGTTGAAACCGGTCGCGCGCTGCACGCACGCCGCCCGGACGCCATAATGCACACCATCCGCAATCACCACAGCTACGTCAAACGGTTCCTCAGCCCTCGTTACATCGTTGATCGGACCAAGGCGCCGCAATGACCCATTATGGCAAGGTCAGCGCCGTCGACGATTTTCTTGAAGCCGTGGTTGCCCTCTCTGTACAGGGCGACGACGGCGCGACGGAGGGTGTCGATTTCATCATAGACACCGGCTACACCGGAGAGATGACGCTGCCGCAAGAGATCATTGACCGGCTCAATCTGAGAACAGTAGATTATGACGGCTATGAGACTACCCCTACTGTCATTCTGGCAGATGGCGCGATACTGCCGGTAGCTGTGTATGTCACCGGAGTCTGGTGGCACGACCGGCTCCGGATCGTCGAGGTCGATAGCATAGGCTCCAACCCACTCATCGGCATGACCCTCCTCCAGGGCAGCAACCTCCGCGTTGACGCCATCCCCGGCGGCCTGGTAACCATCACCGAGTTGTCTGACACATTCTGCTGATCCAACTATCGATCAAGGAGCAAATCCCGCCAATGCCCAGCAAGAAAATCGTTCTCGCCTACTCCGGCGGCCTGGATACGTCTGTCGCCGTGCCCTGGCTCAAGGAGAACTACGACGCCGAAGTCATCACCTGCACCATCGACCTGGGCATGGTGGACCTGGAGACCATCCGCCAGCGCGCCTACGCCGTGGGCGCATCCGAGGCCATCACCGTTGACGGCCGGGAGACGCTGGTGGAGGAGTTCCTCTGGCCGGCCCTCCGCGCCGGCGCCATCTACGAGGGCCAGTATCCCCTGGCCACCGCCCTGGGCCGCCCGCTCATCGCTCGCTACCTGGCCGACGTGGCTCGGGAGCACGACGCCGACGCCGTGGCCCACGGCTGCACCGGCAAGGGCAACGACCAGGTGCGCATCGAGGTCGGCGTCTCCGCCCTGGCGCCTGGCGTGGAGCTCATCGCGCCCATCCGCGAGTGGGGCATGAACCGCGAGGACGAGGTGATCTACGCCCGCGACCGCAACCTGCCCATCGCGGCGTCCAACAACAAATACAGCACCGACGAGAACCTCTGGGGCCGCAGCGCCGAGGCCGGCGAGCTTGAGGACCCCTGGGTCGAACCCCCCGAGGACGCCTTCGAGTGGACGGTCAGTCCCGCCGCCGCGCCCGACGCGCCGGCCTACGTGGAGATCCGTTTCGAGGAAGGGGTTCCCACCGCCGTCGATGGCGAGAGCATGGCCGGCGTCGCCATGATCAGCCACCTGAACACCCTGGCCGGCGCCCACGGCATCGGTCGCATCGACCACGTGGAAAATCGGCTGGTCGGCATCAAGAGCCGGGAGATCTACGAATCACCCGCCGCCGTGCTGCTGCACGCTGCCCACCGCGCCCTGGAGACCATGACCCTGTCCCGCGAGCAGAGCCGCTTCAAGGAGCGCATCGCCCAGGAGTACTCCGAGCTGGTCTACAACGGCCTGTGGTACACCGCCCACCGCCGCGACCTCGACGCCTACGTGGACAGCACCCAGCGTCACGTCACCGGCGACGTCCGCGTCCGCCTGAACAAGGGTTCCTGCGTGGTCGTCGGCCGCACCGCCGACCGTCCGCTCTACAACTACGGCCTGGCCACCTACGACCGCGCCGACGAGTTCGACCACACCGCCGCCAAGGGCTTCATAGATATCTACGGCCTGCCGGTCCGCACCCAGCGCCGCCAGCAGGGGGATTAGCCAAGAGGCGAACTCATCCCGTCGTTGCGCGTGCGGACGGGCTCGTGTCATAGCGCGTGCGCACGGGTTTGCGTCATTGCGAGCGAAGCGCGGCAATCTCGTTGCTGGAGAAGGTCATCCTTCGGACAGCGAGACCGCCACGTCGCCACGCTCCTCGCGATGATGAAGCGGGCACGCACGGAGCGGTAACTTTGTTCTGGGGACGCGCTCGTCTGCTGAAAGGCCCTACTCGAGCCCAACCCGCCGCAGGGTGTAGGCCTCTCCGGCCATGATCTCTGGGATCCTCGGCGGCAGGCCGCGAAAATCGTCGGTCGCCGCCGAGATCAGCCGGCCGGTCAGCGCGCCGCTGTCCTCTGAGGCCAGCCACACTGCAAGCTCGGCGCACTCGTCGATGGACGCGCCGCCGCCCGACGTCACCCGCAGCCCCAGCTGGTGGATGAAGTCCGCGCCGGCCTCGGCGGCCTGCTCGGTCATCTTGTCCCACATGCTGGTGTGAACCGAGCCCGGCCCCAGCGCATTCACCGTAACTCCCTGCCCGTCCAGTTCCTGCGCCAGCACCTCGGTGAGGCGCACCACCGCCGCCTTGCTGGAGCAGTAGGCCGACATGTTGCTCCACGCGTTGGTCGCGCCCGCGCCGGACAGGTTGATGATCTTGCCACCGGCCTGCTGCAGCATCACGGGTATCACCGCCCGGCACACCAGGAAGGTGCCGGTGAGGTTGACGCTGACGGTGTTCACCCAGTCGGCGATGTCGTTGCCCTGCAACGGGCCCACCGGCCCGGACATGCCGGCGTTGTTGACCAGCACGTCGATGCGTCCGAACCGCTCCACCACTTGATTGGCCAGCCGCTCCGTGTCTTCCTGGCTGGTGACGTCAGTGGGGACGGCGATGGCCTCAGCGCCCAGCTCGGAGACGGCGCCAACAGCATCCGCCAGCTCCGACTCGCCACGCGCCGCCAGCGCCAGCTTCGCCCCTTCCCGCGCGTAGGCCAGCGCGATGGCCCGCCCGATGCCGCGCCCCGCGCCCGTAATAACTGCAACCCGACCATCCAGTTTCATGTCATAACCTCGCCAAGAGTACTAACCAAGGGGACCGATCAGTGGCACGGTACCGTGTGTCACCCTGTAGTCACACTGCCGGCGTAAGGTCCGTCTGCGCAAAATCGTTGCCCTTGAACAGCAATGGTAAATTGCGGATCGAGGCCAAGGCATAGGCAAAAGTATCGCCAAAGTTCAGCGCGGCGGGATGCCGGCCTTTTCCGTATCGGCGGTGAGCTTCGCCGGCTACCAATGCTTGCTCGTAGTCCAGCGGTACGACCTCGAAATCGGGCCCTTGCAACAATCTGATTGCCCTGCGGTGTACGTCTTCACCTTTGCCTGACGCTACTATCAGCAATTCCACCATAGTAGCGGCTGACACTATTACTTCTCCATCCCGTTCGATGGCTTGTGAAAAAGCCTCGGCATCTGGTTCGCCAGTTATCACAGCGATCAGAGCCGATGTGTCGGCCGCCATCATTTGGGCAACCCATTCTCATCGTAGAGCTCTTCTTGCCATACCCGCGATTCCGGGTTGGCGGGATCATATGGGTGTGTTTCGCGATATTTGCGAGCCCCCTCGCGTATATCCGTCCAGAAGGCGGAGCTTTCTTCCTTGGACCACTGCGGGCGCGGCGGTGGCAAGCTGTCCTCCAGGGTTTTCAGCGCCCGGTGCAATATCTGTTCCCGGGCGTTGGGACCGTGGTAGTGCAGCCGCTTGGCCAGCTCGGTGATGCGCGCCTCCAGATCCGGTTGTGTTGGCGGAACAGTCATAAAACCAACCCCATAAACACCATTCTAATGCACACGCCGGCGGTATCCCCGCAGGAACACCGCCGGCGTCTACCCTATCCCCGGTGCCTGGCTACATGTTGGCTGGGCTAAACGTTGCCCAAAGCCTCGCTCAGCCGGTTCACGCCCTCGTCGATCTCGTCCTCGGTGATGTTCAGGGCGGGCATGATGCGCACCGCGTTGGGACGTACGCCGTTGAGCAGCACTCCCGCCGCCTCCGCCGCGTCCATCACCGCCGGCATGATGTCGCTGTCGAACTGTACGGCGGCCAGCAGGCCCTTGCAGCGGATCTCTTCGATGAACCCGTACCGCGCCTTCAGCCCGTTGAGCTTGTCGTTGAGCACGACCTCCATGCGCTTCACGTTGCCCAGGACGTCGTTCTCCAGCATGTAGCGGGTGCCGGCCGCCGCGGCCGCCGTGGTCAGCGCGTTGCCGCCGAAGGTGCTGCCGTGGTCGCCGTAGGTCAGCGCCATGGCGTTCTCCTTGGACAGGAACGCCCCGATGGGCACGCCGAAACCGAGCCCCTTGGCCAGGATCATCACGTCGGGCTCAACGTCATATTCCTGGTGCCCGAACAGGCTGCCCAGCCGACCCATGCCGGTCTGCACCTCGTCCAGGATCAGCAGGATGTCGTTCTGGTCGCACCAGGCCCGCAGCCGCTGGAAGTAATCAGCGTCGGGGATGTTCACCCCGCCCTCGCCCTGCACCGGCTCGACCATCACGGCCACGGTGTTCTCGGTGGTGGCGTTCATCACCGCCTCCACGTCGTTGAAGTCCACGTAGGTGAACCCCTCAGGGATGGGCTCGAAGAGTTCGTGGTAGTGCGGCTGGCCCGTGGCCGCCACGGCGTTCATGGTGCGGCCATGGAAGGAGTTGAATGCGGTGATGACCTCGTAGGCGCCGTCCTTGTGCAGCTTGCCGTAGCGGCGGGCCAGCTTGAGCGCGCCCTCGACGGCCTCGGCGCCGCTGTTGCAGAAGAAGACCCGGTCCATGCACGAGTTCTCGATCAGCATCTCGGCGATGTCCAGTTGCGGCAGGGTGTAGAACTGGTTGGACGTCTGGATCAGCGTCGCTGCCTGCTGGGCGATGGCGTCGACCACCACCTGCGGGCAGTGCCCCAGGTTGTCCACGGCCCAGCCGGCCACGAAGTCGATGTACTCCTTGCCGTCGGCGTCCCACACTCGAGAGCCCTCGCCCCGCACGATGACCACGGGCCGTCGGCGCACGGTCTGGGCATAGTACTTCTGCTCGATGGCAATGTATTCAGCGTTGCTGGGCATGACAAATCCGCTCCCTGTGAGTGTGCTTGTAAGTGTGTTGTTGGGCGCCGCCATACGCGCCGGCGCAGGGGCCATTATACAGCGATGGACGCGGGCGTAGGGTTCCGCTATACCCCGGTGTCATCGCGAGCGCAGCGCGGCAATCCCGGAACTAAAGCAGCCAATCTTCGAGGTCCCCGGCCGTGATGGGATTGGTACCCTATCCCACCCGCACCCGTGTTGCGGTCCGGAATCGTCAGAATCAGGATTTTCCAGATTTACGGATTACCAGGATTGAAACCGTCCCATGACGGACATTCCCCAATCCTGTCCAATCCCAAAATCCCGTAAATCCTGCTTCTGACGATTACGGCCGAACCGTTACAGCTCAGCCGGGTATTCGGGCGGGTACTCAACGAAGGTCACCCGGGAGATGCCGTCGCCCGAGGGTTCCTCCTGCTCTCCCACCACGTAGGCCCGCGCCTCAACCTCCACGGCTCGACTGAATACCTCGGCGCGGCGGGCCGCTCTCACCCGGTCGGTTTCCTGGACTGTGATCGAAATCTCGACCACGGCGTATATGGTCTCCTTTTCAGGGTCATCCAAACGCAGGATGCAGTCCGCGTCTTCCAGATCATCGGCTTCATCGCGGGTTATCCGCCCGCTTCGGATTGCCGGGATCAGGATTTCAGCATCAAAGGTTGGCGACGGTGGGCTGCCGGAGTGGACTACCGTGCCCATTTCCATGCCATGGAGCCGTCGGATCAGTCGCCGCGAACGTTCTATGGCCCTGGCTTCGTAGTCATTGCCACTGAGTCTGCCGATGTGGCCGGACACCTGGGCCTGCCCTTGCCTGAGATCCATCACGTACTGTTCCAGCCGTGCTTGCCCGTCCTTCAAGGCCGACACGTCTTCCTTCAGAACCCCCACGTCATCCTTCAGGGTCCCCACGTCCTGCTCCATCCGGGTGAAGCGGACGGGGAGCTGCAGCAGTTCGTCGGTGAGAATCTCCCGGCGCAGGTCCTCGCGCAGGTCGTCGCTACCGCGGATGAGCTGGATCACCCATTGACGCAGTTCCCGCTGCAGATCAGGGCTCTGCTCCACGGCGTTCATCATATTCCGCAAGCTGCTGACGCTGGGTTGGGTCATCATCCTCACCTGCCGACCATTATACGGGACGCGCGCCGCCGCCGCGCCGGCGCAAAGGCGGGCCCGCACACCCGTGTTGCGGTCGGGAAACGTCAGAAGCAGGATCCCCAAGATTAGAGGATTACCAGGATTGAAACCGTCCCATCACGAACATCTCCCAATCCTGCCCAATCCTGAAATCCCGTAAATCCTGCTTCTGACGATTTGCGAAAGTGGCCGCGCCGGGCGTGTTGTAAAATGCCCCATACCATGCCCTCCTACCCCCACATCGAACGCTACCGCGCCGACCTGCAGCGCTTCCTCGAGTTCGGCGGCTCCGACAACGAGCAGAGCATCCGCCGCGCCTTCGCCGTTTGCCTCGACTCCTACTGCCGCGACCACCGCGAGAAGCTCGCCCTCGTCGACGAGCTCGACGCCGGTCCCGGCTCCCGCCCGGCTGGCACCGTACGCCCCGACGGCACCGTCAAGGACGCCCTCCGCATGGCCCGCGGCTACTGGGAGGCCAAGGACACCCACGACGACCTCGACGCCGAGATCCAGGCCAAGTTCAACCGCGGCTACCCCCGCGACAACATCCTCTTCGAGGACTCCCAGACCGCCGTCCTCTTCCAGAACGGCGCCGAGTCCATGCGGGTGGACATGGCCCGACCGGGCGAACTGCACCGCCTGATCCGCCGCTTCCTGGACTACGAGCTGCCCGAGATCGAGGAGTTCCGCCAGGCCCGCCAGCAGTTCAAGTCCGACCTCCCCGCCGTGCTGGAAAGCCTGCGCGAGTCGGTGGCCGACGCCGAGGCCGGCAATCCCGACTACCAGGACGCCGCCGCCCTCTTCCTCTCCCTCTGCCGCCAGACCATCAGCCCCGACGTCTCCGACGCCGACGTCCGCGAAATGCTGCTGCAGCACATCCTCACCCGCGACATCTTCCTCCGCGTCTTCGGCGAGGACCAGTTCCACCGCGAGAACAACGTCGCCCGCCAGCTTGACGCTCTCGAAGGCACCTTCTTCACCGGCGACGCCCGGCGTGAGGCCATCGACCGCCTCCGCGTCTACTACGGCGCCATCGGCCGCGCCGCCGACGACATCGCCGACTACGCCGAAAAGCAGCAGTTCCTCAAGGCCATATACGAGGACTTCTACCAGGCCTACAACCCCGCCGCCGCCGACCGCCTCGGCGTCGTCTACACCCCCAACGAGGTCGTCGACTTCATCATCCGCGGCGCGGACCACCTGCTCCAGAAGCACTTCGGCCGCACGCTGGCCGATGACAACGTGCAGATCCTCGACCCGGCCACCGGCACCGGCACCTTCGTCACCAGCCTCATCAACCACCTGCCCCTGGACCGCCTGGAGTACAAGTACCGCAACGAGATCCACGCCAACGAGGTGGCGATCCTCCCCTACTACATCGCCAACCTCAACATCGAGTACACCTACCGCGAGCGCACCGGCCGCTACCTGGAGTTCCCCAACCTCTGCTTCGTCGACACCCTGGACAACATGGACTGGCAGGGCGCCAGCGGCGGCGCCGTCACCCGCCAGGGCGCGTTCAACCTGGGCGGCATGTCCGAGGAGAACTGGATCCGCGTCCAGGAGCAGAACGAAAAGTCCATCAGCGTCATCATCGGCAACCCGCCGTACAACGACCAGCAGTTCAATTGGAACGACGACAATCCAAATCGGAAGTATCCGATTGTCGATGAGCGCATCCGGGAAACCTATATCAAGGAAAGCACGGCGCAGAGAACCCACCAGTACGATATGTACAAGCGATTCATCCGCTGGGCGTCAGATAGGTTGGCCGATGATGGCATCATCGGGTTCATCACCAACCGGGCCTATCTGGATACACGGCAAGACGACGGATTCCGGCAGATAACAGCGCAAGAATTCACCGACGTTTACATCCTTGATCTGGGTTCGGACGTGCGGCGCAACCCGAAAATATCCGGCACGATGCACAACGTATTTGGCATTCAGACCGGGGTGGCAGTTGGCTTCTTTGTGCGCGAAAAGGCCCGAGCGGGCAAGTTCAATATTCATTACGCCCGCCGCGAGGACGCGGAACTGGCAGCGGACAAACTGGCGTATTTGCGTGGTGCCGCGTTTGACGCTATCACGTTTGACGGCATCACGCCCGACGCCAAATCCTACTGGCTCGACCAGTCCAACAGCGACTTTGAGCGATTGATACGACTGGCTAACCGGGAAACCAAGCTAGCTAAAACGACCGCCGACGAACAGGCAGTTTTCGGGCTGTATTCTCTGGGTGCCAGCACTAACCGTGACGAATGGGTGTACGACTTTGACGCCGATCACTTGGGGACCAAAGTGCGCGCGTTTATAAACCGATATGAGGAAGTCCGTGCTGAACACGGCGGAAAGGGCGCGGCCAATGTCACACAAGGTGCCTCTATCAAATGGACTCGGGATTTAGAAAAACAGTTACGGCTTGATACGCCCAACGTGTTTTCCAGAGAGAGCATCCGCCAAGCCATATCTCGCCCATTTTTGTGCAAGTGGCTATATTTCAATCGGCAGTTGAACGAAATGCAGTACCAAATGCCACAAGTATTTCCTACTGGTGCTGTTGATGAAAACAAAGTTATCTGCTTCCCGGGCAATGCCACCAGCAATGGCTTTCAGGTTTTGGCGGCAGACCGGGTGTTTTCGCATGATTTGCTTAAAACTACACAATGCCTCCCGCTATACCGCTACACCCCCGACGGCGAGCGGGTCAGCAACATCACCGAGTGGGGCCTGCGCCAGATCAACGACCACTACCGGCAGGAGTGGGGCGCCCGCTTTGACCAGCGCTATCCCGACGGCATCGGCGCCGAGGACATCTTCGCCTACACCTACGCCGTGCTCCACGACCCGGTGTACCGCCACGACTACCGCGTCGACCTGCTCCGCGAGTTCCCCCGCCTGCCCTTCTACCACGACTTCGACCACTGGGCGCGCATGGGCCAGGAACTGCTGGACCTCCACCTGGGCTTCGAGACGGCCGACCCCTACCCCCTGGAACGGGTGGACTCAATATCCGCGCATCCTGAGCCCGTCGAAGGACGTGAGCCGTCACACCCCGCGCATCCCGAGCCTGACGAAGGACGTGAGCCGTCACACCCCGTGCATCCTGAGCCTGACGAAGGACATGAGCCGTCACACCCCGCGCATCCCGAGCCTGTCGAAGGACATGGACCTTCACACTCCGCGCATCCCGAGCCTGTCGAAGGCCCCGATCATTCACACCCCGCTCCTCCTGAGCCTGTCGAAGGACATGAGCCTTCCCACCCCGCTCCTCCTGAGCCTGTCGAAGGACGACCCCCGCGCGCCATCCTGCGCGCCGACAAAGAGCAGGGCGTCATCACCCTGGACCAGCACACCAAGCTGACCGGCGTGCCCGCCGACGCTTTCCGCTACCAGCTGGGCAGCCGCTCCGCCCTGGAATGGGTCCTCGACCAGTACAAGGAGCGCAAGCCCCGCGACCCGACCATCCGCGAGCGCTTCAACACCTACCGCTTCGCCGACCACAAGGAGCGCGTCATCGACCTCCTGCGCCGCGTCTGCACCGTCAGCGTGAAAACCATGGCAGTGGTGGACAGCATGGCCTACTGGCAAGACGGCCAGCTGATAGTGTTCGACGACCGGGACAAGAACGAATGGGAGACCATGGCGCTTTCCGAATGGTTCGGCGAACGCGGCGGGCTGGACGATGACCCGGAATATCAGGCCTGGTTGGCATCACTACCGGACATACGGGACACCAGGTAGCGGTCAATGGTGGGCAACATAGTCATTGTGCGTTTCCCCTACACCGACCTGACGAACGCGGGACTGCGGCCAGGACTGCTGGTCGCGGATGTTCGCTATGGCAATCAGTTGGACTGGATGGTATGCCGGATAACCACGCAAGCGCTCCCGGACAGTGGGCAGATAGCGCTGGCGGCGGACGACCTGGAGGTCGGCCAACTGGCCCAGGCCAGTTGGGTGCGCCCCGACCGGATAATGACCATGAATGAACGAATCTTCGGCAATACCGTCGGCCGTCTCACCGACGCCAAGCTGGCGCAAATCCTGACGGCGGTGCGCTCCCTGTTCTGATCCAATCCCGTCCATCCTGTGCATCCATGCAATTCAATGCGGGCTGCCAACCGCGCCCGCCCGCGAGCGCAAACCCCACTCACGCGTACCCATTCTGTCATCGCGCGTACCCATTCTGTCATCGCGAGGAGCGTAGCGACGTGGCGATCTCGTTCCCGCAAGAGCGTTCCTTGCCCCAACGAGATTGCCGCGCTTCGCTCGCAATGACAGGCTGTGGAAAGCGGGGACGTACGCGTCGGCAAACCCCAAAGTTGCATCCCCCAACGCCCCGTCCTGAAATGCCAGTCGGCGCTCTTGGAGGGCCACCCACTGAGGTAGGCAACTAGGGTTACGTCCCGTCAACTGGTGTGGTAGGCGTCATCCTTGGTGATAATGTTCAGGCTGCCGCCTCCAGGATGTGGGCCGCTGGCAGAGTCTGAGGTTCTGGGTAATTGGCGATGGTGAGGTAGCGGCGGCCTTCGGCCCATTCGTCGTGTTGCTCGGCCAGCACCGCGCCCACCAGACGCCGGGTTGCAGACCGATTGGGGAAGATGCCCACCACGTCGGTACGCCGGCGGATCTCCTTGTTCAGACGCTCCAATGGATTGTTGGACCAGAGCTTCTGCCAGTGAGACACTGGGAAGGCGGTGAAGGCCAGGATGTCGGGCAAGGCGTCTGCCAGCATCTGGGCAGCCTGGGGGAAGTGCTCCTGGAGCTGGGCCACCACCCGGTCGGCCTGGGCGTGGACATCCTCAGGAGAGAGTTGCTGGTAGATGGTGCGCACCATGGCGGCCACACCCGGCTGGGACCGCTTGGGTACCCGGGTCAGCAGGTTGGCCATGAAGTGGGTGCGACAGCGTTGCCAACCGGCTCCGGCGAATACCGTGGCAATGGCGTTTTTCAGGCCTTGGTGAGCATCGGAGATGACCAACTCCACCCCACTGAGGCCCCGGGCGCTCAGCGAGCGCAGGAACGCCAGCCAGAAGGCGCCGTCCTCGCTGGTTCCCACGTCCATGCCGAGAACCTCCCGCTGACCATGGGCGTTGACGCCGGTGGCCACCACTACGCTGACGTTCACGATGCGGCCACCTTCCCTGACCTTCTGGGTGAGAGCGTCCAGCCACACGTAGGGATAGGGGCCAGCGTCCAAAGGTCGACCCAGGAAGTTATCCACCACCTCGTCCAGCTGCCCGCAGATCCTCGACACCTGGCTCTTGGAGATGCCGTCGCAGCCCAGGGACTTGATCAGATCGTCCACCCTCCTGGTGGACACGCCCTCCACGTAGGCTTGCTGGATCACCGCCAGCAGCGCCTTCTCGCTGCGCCGCCTGGGTTCCAACAGGCTGGGGAAGTAGCTGCCCTCCCTGAGCTTGGGGATGCGCAGTTCCATCGTCCCCACCCGGGTGTCCCAGTCCCGGTTGCGGTAGCCGTTGCGGTGGGTGATCCGGTCCGGGTTGCGCTCTCCGTGCTGGGCGCCGATCTGCGCCGACACCTCAGCGTCCATGATGCCTTCCACCAGCACCTGCAAGGCTTCCCGCAGAAAGTCCACGTCGCCCTCCATGCCGCGCTTGCGTAGTAGTTCCAATAAGTCCATGCTGTTCTTGGCCATCGCGGTCCTCCTTTATCGGGTTCGTTGTTGTTCCGATAAGGATGACGCGGTGGCCCTCTTCTTGCCACCCGGTTCCTGTTACACCATGTGCAGGGACTTTACTGCAACTAGCCCTGCAGCAGCGGCTCCACCTTATCCAGGAATCGCCCCACGTCATCCAGGTTGCCCTGCACGTTTTGGGCGGTGTCCCAGTTTTCGTAGAAGTTGACGTGCAGGCTGTTGGCGACGGCGAAAAGGCGGCGGATGTCCTCGTCCCCAGTTTCGGCGACCAGGCGCGATACGGCTTCGAAAAGTGCGGCGTGGTTTCGATGTGCCCACCCGCGCTCCTCGGCTATCGCCTTTACCATCTGGGCGGCCGCGCCCCAACCCTTTTCGGACCCTTGGCGCACGTCCCCTTGGACCAGTTCCTCCCGGCCCTGCTGCAAAAGCTCCCGGCTGGCCGTCCTGTACCCCTGAGAAACCATATATTTGTTACCTCTACCGTGCTATCACACTGATGATACGGTAGGTCAGCATTCGTGGAGTGTCAATCGGCGCCGTCACTCGGGAGGTTCGATCCTCCTGAGGCCACCATCACACACACACCGGCAGGTCAAGTTTCAACCCGATGCTGTCCGCCGCGGAGCCGAGACCGTCAGTCCGCAGTTGCATCCCCCATCCTCCGCGCCCTATAATCGTCAGTTGGCGGTCTTGAAGGGGCTATCCATTGCATCGGGCCGCTGGAGGCTGTTTCCTTGACCTATCTCGACCTGCATTGCCACTCCGTGGCGTCCGACGACTCCCGCGCCACCGTCGAGCAGTACCTCAAGTTCATCCAGGTGCACCGCAAGAAGGGCTACACCATCGACGGCATCGTCCTCACCGAGCACCGCCAGTTCAACTTCGACGTCGACTACTCCCAGCTTGCCGCCGAGTATGGCGTCATCGTGCTCAAGGGCGCCGAGTTGGACACCTGCTTCGGGCACATGCTGGTCTACAACATCACCCCCGCCCTGGCGAAGGATGTTGATTTCGGCGACGTCAAGATGGACGGCCGCGAGCTGATCAAGGCTGCCCGCCACCACGGCGGCTTCGTCGTGCCCGCCCACCCGGGCCGCTTCGGCATCGGCCTGGTGGAGTACATGGAGCAGGGCGAGGTCTTCGAGGACGTGTCCATCGTGGAGCGGGTCAACGCCGGCAGCAAGCCCGAGGAGAACGAGCGCGCCGAGGACCTCTGCCAGCGCACCGGCTATCTGGGCACCGCCGGCAGCGACGCCCACCTGGCCAGCCACATCGCCCGCGCCGTCACCGAGTTCAAGGCCGACATCCGCACCGAGCCCGAGCTGGTCGACGCCCTCATCTCCGGCGAGTTCCGCCCCGTGTACATCCAGGAAACCGCCGCCGCTCCGGTCGCCTGACCGGCCCACGGATCGTCGGATAATCGTCATCGCGAGCGCAGCACGGCAATCCAGTTGGGATAACCGTCATTGCGAGCGCAGCGTGGCAATCTCGTTGAGATAACCGTCATTCCCGCCTCACCCCGTCATTCCTGCGCAAGCAGGAATCCAGCAATCCTCGCATCCAAAAATCCCGTCCATCCTGTACATCCATGCCAAGAAACCGCCTGGAACAGAACGTTGCCCACGGAGCAGCGATCAGGAGCGCACAGCATGCCCACCCAGATCGACTACGAATACGACCACTCCCTGTACGGTGTCGAGCACGAGTCCGGCCCCTTCGACGTGACCCGGGAGATTGTTGACGTCTACACCCGCAGCATCGGCGATGACAACCCCATCTTCACCGACGGCGAGGCTGCCCGCGCCGCCGGCTACGCCGACCAGGTCGCGCCGCCCACCCTGTGCGCCCTCTTCGAGCGCGGCGAGCTGCCCGACATCAAGCTGCAGTTCGGCCGTCGCCAGTTCCACGGCGGACAGCGCGTCGAGCCCCGGGCGCCCATCGTCGTCGGCGACCGGCTCACCGCCTCGTCGCACCTGAAGGACGTCTACACCAAGACGGGTCGCTCCGGCACCATGGTCCACGTCGTGTGGGAGACCACCTTCAGCAACCAGGATGGCGTGGTCGTCGCCGACGTCCAGCGCTCCCAGGTGGTCCGGGAGTGATTGAGACATGACCGGATCCGCCAAACTCTACTTCGAGGACATCGAACTCGGCGACGAGATCGGCCCCGCCATCGTCTCCGTCGCCCTCGACCAGGTGGTCGACTTCTGCTCCCTATGGGGCAACCCCGCCCCCAACCGTTTCACCGACCAGGCCGAGGCCGAGAAGATTGGCCTCGACGGTCCCATCGTCCCCGGCATCATGACCATGGCCCTGGTGTCCCGCGTGGTCACCGACTGGGCCGGCGCCGGCACCGTCGCCGACCTGGACCTGGTCTTCCGCGGCACCGTCCCGCACAACCAGCCCCTGCACGTCGGCATCCAGGTCAGTGACACCGAGCAGGACGACGACGGCAACCACGTCCAGTGTGACATCACCATGACCGGCCCCGTGCCGGACCGCCCCTACGTCATAGGCACCGCCCGACTGAACCTGCCGTCCCGCGACTGACAGTGCTCTTGACGACATGACTACCCAGCGCGCTGACGGGGCGCAGGCGCGCGGCGGCTATAGACCGCTTCTCCTCGTGCACTTTGCCGCAACCGTCATGGCTGTGGTAGATTTCATGGTGTTCCACGCTGCGGCGGTTGGGTTGGCAACAGCTATCTACTACGGCGTCCCGGTGGCGGACGATGCCATCAGCAGGAACAGTGCAGATTGGGATTGGCTGGGAATATTCAAGATAGTCAGCCCAACCGTAACCTTGCCCGGAGGTGCTGTCACCGTGCTTTCCACATACTTCTATGCTCGCCGGATCCAGGAAGTGGAGAAGGAGAAACAGGCCGCCGAGGCGCGCGCCGCCACGGCGGAGGCCCAAGTGGAGGCCCTCAAGTCCCAGTTGGATCAAGCCACCTCGTCGTCACGCCGCCGCAATCGCCGCCGTCTGCGCAACGGCCCGTCGCAGAGGGAGCGGTAACCATGTTCGCGGGCTATTTCTGGCACAAATGGGCGCTGGAAGAGGAACAGCGGAGTCAGGAACGCGAGCGTGAGCGACTGGAATCACAGCGTAGCCTCGAGGAACTCACCATCCAGAGGCTGGTCGCTGAACGCCAGTTGCACGACGCCAAGCGGTCACGTTATGAGGCCGAATACAAACTGCTGGCTCTGAGAGACCAACGCCGTCGCAACCGCAACCGCCGCCGCTCCCTCCACTAACGGATACACACCGCCATGCTCACCAAGCTCCGCCAGATCGCCATGATGGTCAACGACCTTCCCGAGGGCATCGACCTGTACGGCCGCATCCTCGGCATGCAGCCCTCCCGCACCGGCGCACTGCCCCAGTTCGGCCTGGACAACGCGGTGCTGCCCGCCGGCAACGGCACCTTCGTGGAACTGCTGGCTCCCAGCGACGACAACTCCGCAGGCGCCCGCTTCCTCCAGCGTCGCGGCGAAGCGCCCTACCTGATGATCTTCGAGACCGACCAGTACGACCGGCTCATCCCGCACCTGCGCGACCTCGGCGTCCGCATCACCGGCGAGACCGAGCATGAGGGCAGCAGGTCGGTCTTCCTGCACCCCGCGTCCTGCAACGGCGCATTCATCGAGATCATCGAGGTCACCGACCCGGACAACCCGTGGCCCGCCGCCGGCCCCGACTGGCAGTCTGCGACCCAAGAGCCCGGCACACGCCAGTTGCGCCAGATGGCGGTCATCGTCAACGACCTCGACGCCGCCATCGCGCACTGGAGCCGCATGTTCGGACTGCAGCCCACCCGCCGGTTCGAGATCAGCTTCACCGACCTGGAGATCGCCGTTCTCCCGCTCACCGGCGGCGACACCTTCATCGAGCTGGCCCAGCCCACCAGCGCCGACTCTCCCTCCGGCCGCTTCCTGGCCCGCTACGGCGAGGGCCTCTACCTCACCATCTACGAGATCGCCGACTCTTTGGCCACCGATGCCTACCTGCAGACCCAGGACATCCGGTTCACCACCTCCCGCCGCACCGACAACTACGTCAACCTCGGCTTCAACAGCATCTGGCTGCACCCCGCCACCTTCAAGGGCGCGTTCACCCAGCTTTCCCAGGTGCTCGACGCCGAGAACCCCTGGCCCCCCGCCGGCGACGACTGGTTCCGCGCCTAGCCACATGCAGCAGACATCCGCGCACGATCACGCCGGGCACCCCCAGGCCGAGCACGACCATCTCCACGCGCCGGCCGGAGCGACCCACAACCACGCCGAGCACAGCCATACCCACTCGCGGGACGGGCAGACCCACACCCACGCCGGCGCCACTCCGCAGGTCGTTTGCTTCGAGAACGTCAGCGTCAGCTACGGGACGATCCGCGCCCTGGACGACGTGTCCTTCTCCGTGGAGTGCGGCAGCCTCTCCGGCGTGGTGGGTCCCAACGGGGGCGGTAAATCCTCCCTGCTCAAGGCCGTGGTTGGCCTGGTCCAGCTCGACACCGGCCGCGTCCTCGTCCAGGGCCAGCCCAGCTCCGACATGCGCAAGCACATCGGATTCGTGCCCCAGGCGGAGCAGGTGGACTGGAATTTCCCGGTGACCGTCTGGGACGTGGCCATGATGGGACTCACCCCCCAACGCGGCCTGTTCCGCGGGCACAGCCGCGCCAACCGCGATGCAGCCGCCGAAGCTCTGTCCACCGTGGACCTGATCGACCTGCGAAAGCGCGGCATCGGCGAGTTGTCCGGAGGCCAGCGCCGCCGCGCGCTGCTGGCCCGGGCCATCGCCGCCAGCCCGTCCGTGCTCCTGCTCGACGAGCCCATGAGCGGCTTGGATCCCACCTCGCAGCATCGTTTCCTGGACATCATCGACCGGCTCCGCGAGCAGGACGTTACCGTGATCATGAGCAGCCACGACCTCACCTGCGTGTCCGCTCGCGCCAGCGACGTGGCCCTGGTCAACTGCAGCCTGATCGCCTACGGCCCTCCCGAGGAGGTGCTCCTGGAGTCGGTCCTGGCCGAGGCCTTTGGCCACCAGCTGGTCGTCCACTCCGCCGGCGGCGCCTACGCCCTGCACCATCACGACCACCAGGTCAACTGGCCCGGCCGCGAATAGCGCAGTTTCCGAACTGCAACGTTACCTGCCAGTGCGGAAGCGATAGGCGCGGGTAGCGTCTCACCTTCCCCAGGCTTGGCAATGTCCCTTGTGACTTTCGCTGCCAGCACGCTGGTCTGGGCTTTCTTCTGCGCCCTGGCGGCCATCGTCGCCGGCGCGGCCCTAAACGAACCGGTCAGTGTGTGGAAGCGCGTTCTGATCGGCGCCGCCGTCGGCGTACTCTTCGGGTTGGCGTTCCTGTACCTGCTCGTCAGTTTTGTCAGCGCGGTGGTCGACCTGTTCACCCTGCTGATCCCGCCCCAACTCGACCGTTTCGCTCTGGCAATGGCCGCCCCGCTATTGATGATCGCAGCGACCACGCTGGCGGCAGTCGCCGTGGGCGCGCTGGTCGACCGGTCCGTGGCCGCCATCCGCAAGTGTGCCCTGGTCGGGGTCGCCTTCGGCCTCGCGTGATAGACGACAATAAGGAATGCCTCTTGCGCCGACTATTCTTGCCGGTTGGGATGGTGTAAATCGTCCGGCACGGAGGTGCCGGATTGATCAAGGACCGACAAGTCAGACTTTTGAGGCAAAAACGTATGGAAGGCAAGACACAGGAGACGGCGGCCGCCATGTCTGGGATGAGCGTGCGGTCGGCGCGCAAATGGCAGAGTGGCCCGTTGCCGTCGGAGACCAAACCGGAGCGCTGGTGGCGCACTCGGTCCGACCCCTTCGACGGGGTGTGGGAAGAGGAGATTGAGCCCCTGCTGCGGGACGACCCCAAGGGCAAGCTGAAGGCAACGACGATTATCGAATGGCTGGAGGAGCAGCATCCTGGCCAGTTCAGCGCCTCCCAGCTGCGCACCCTGCAACGACGATTACAGGACTGGCGGGCGCTGAATGGCCCGGATCAGGAGGTTTACTTCCCCCAGGAGCATCCGCCGGGTCGGGAGGCCCAGTTTGATTTCACCCACTGCAGCGCCCTGGGGGTGACCGTCGCCGGTGAGCCCTACCCCCACCTGCTGTTTCAGCTGATCCTCAGCCACTCGGGCTGGCGCTACGCGGAGGTCGCCGCCGGCGAGACCTTCCTGGCCCTCAAGCAGGGATTACAGAATGCGCTCTGGGCCCTGGGCGGCGTACCGGAGGTGGTGCGTTCCGACAATACCTCTGCTGCCACCCACGAGATGAAACGCAGCCGAGGCCGGGCGCTAAACGACAATTACGCCGCCCTGCTGGACCACTACGGTGTCCGATCCACCCGCATCAATCCTGGCAAGAGCCACGAAAACGGCGTTGCCGAGCACGCTCACTACCGTTTGAAGGATGCCGTGGACCAGGCTTTGATCATGCGCGGCAGCCGCGATTTCCACACCGCCGACGACTACGCCGGTTTCGTACGGGAGATGGTGGAGAAGCGAAACCGCCTGGTGCGGGGGAAGCTGGAGCAGGAAATGGCTTGCCTAAGACCCCTGCCGCCAGCCCCCATGCCGGAATACGCCAACTACCAGTCCAAGGTGCGCCGGTGGAGTACGATCCAGGTGGCGGGACGCAGCTACAGCGTCCCGTCCCGGCTCATTGGCAAGGTGGTACAGATCCGCCTCTATTCCGAGCACGTGGAAGTGTACTACAAGGGCCACTTTGTGGAACGCATGGCGCGCGTGCACGGTGATGGGGAAGTAAACGTCAATTACCGCCACGTGATCAATTCCCTGGTGCGCAAGCCCGGAGCATTCGCCCGGTACCGCTTCAGGGAGCAGCTCTTTCCCACCCTGCACTTCCGGCTGGCCTACGATGCGCTCAGGCAGTGGCGCGGTGAGCGCGCCGACGTGGAGTACGTGCGCATCCTGCACCTGGCGGCCACCACCATGGAGGTCATGGTGGACAGCGCCCTGTCGCTGCTGCTGGAGACCGGTCAGCCCTTCGACTACGCCGAGGTGCGGGAACTGGCCGAGCCCAGGGTGCCCCAGGCTCCGGTGCTGGTCCTCTCTGGGAAGCCGGACCTGAAGATCTACGACGGTCTGCTCACGAGCAGTACGGCCATGGTGGGGGTGTGCGCATGATGGACACCGACACCAGCGTGATCCCGGAGCGCATCGGTCAGCTCTGCCGCGAATTCAAGCTGCCCACCATGGGCGCTCAGTCGGTGGCCCGTTTCACTGAGGCTGGCCACGGCGAGGCCCTGTCCACCTTCCTGGAGGTGCTGGAGCAGGAAGCCGAGGATCGCCGCCACCGGCGCATCAACCGGCTGCGTCAGGCGTCCCGGCTCCCCTCGGGCAAGACCTGGGAGACCTTCGAGCATCACCGGATGCCCCTCGCTCTACGGCAGCAGATGGACCAACTGGCCCAGGGCAGCTTCGTGGATCACGGCGTCAACGTGCTGGCCTTCGGGCTCCCCGGCACCGGCAAGACCCACGCGCTCTGCGCTCTGGGACACCGCCTGGTGGAGGCCGGCCACTCCGTCCTCTTCGCACCGGCCTACCGTCTGGTGCAGGATCTGCTGGCCGCCAAGCGTGACTTCGACCTGCCCCGACAACTGCGCAAGCTGGACAACTTCGACTTCCTCCTCCTGGACGATCTCGGCTACCTGCCCCAGGGTACTGAGGAGTCCGAGGTCCTCTTCACCCTCATCGCAGAACGCTACGAACGCCGGTCGTTGGGCATCACGTCCAACCTGGTCTTCTCGGAGTGGGAGCGCATCTTTGCCAATCCCATGGCCACCGCCGCAGCGATTGACCGGGTGGTTCACCACTCCGTCATCCTGGAATTCGACGTCCCCAGCTACCGGACTGACGCAGCACAGCAACGCGGCGAGACTGCCGCGGCCGACGCCAACGCTGCGCCTGCCAAGGAGGTGAACCGGCAAAACTAATCGACGATAAATCGGCAAGAATGGTTGACGCGGGACATCGCGGCGGGCGTCACGAACTCGACGCTGCGTCTCGTCGCCTCTGGTGCTGTCATCCCCGCCATTGACGCCGGCTGGAACCCCGCATCAGGCGCATATTGGGCAGCCTTGACGGTCATCCAGGCGATGGTGGATATCCTGCTGGCCATCGTTTTCCTTCGGGCGATCCGGGCCCGGCGGAACTCCGAGCCATCTGCGACCTCTAACGTAAACTGATAGGATGTTACGCGCTATTCCGCTGAAACCAATCTGAGCATCAAAAGAACAGGAGCGCACTCAAATGTACGACCTCAACGGCAAGACAGCCCTCGTCACCGGCGCCGGCGGCCGCCACGGCATCGGCCGCGCCATCGCCACCCGCCTCGCCTCGGAGGGCGCCGACGTCGTGGTAACCGACGTCGAGGCATCTCTGGACGCCATCCGCACCGAGGACCGCCTCGACGGTTGGCAGGGCCTTCCCAGCGTCGTCGACGAGATCCAGGCCATGGGCCGCCGCAGCCTCGGCCTCTACTACGACGTTGCCGACAGTACCCAGGTCGACGGCATGGTGTCCGATACCATCAACGAGTTCGGCAAGATCGACATCCTGGTCAACAACGCCGGCTCCCGACCCGGCCGTGACCGCGTACTCGTGGTGGAACTCGAAGAGGACGCCTTCGACGAGGTCATGCGTGTCAACGTTCGTGGCACCTACCTGGTCAGCCGCGCCGTCTGCCGCCACATGGTCGGCCGGGGCGGCCCGGGCAAGATCATCAACATCTCTTCCGGCGCCGGCAAGCGCGGCATCGCCCGCTACGGGGCCTACTGCGCCAGCAAATTCGCCGTCATCGGATTCACCCAGTCCCTGGCCCAGGAGATGGCCCCCTACCGCGTCAACGTCAACGCCATCTGCCCCGGCCTGGTAGACACCGAGCGCGTCGACTTCATCGCCGCCGCCCTGGCTCCCGAGGGAACCTCCGGCGAGGAGCACCGCGCCCTCATGGTGCGCGAGCGCGAGATCCGCGTGCCCCTGGGCCGCATCGCCCAGGGCGACGACATCGCCCGCATGGCCGCCTTCCTCTCCTCCGCCGAGTCCGACTACATGACCGGCCTCAGCATCAGCGTCTCCGGCGGCTCCGAGATGAGCTAGCCTCCGTGGACCAATACCCACGCTGTCGACCGGCATGACAGCTCACGCGTACCCAGTTTCACCGGGACCGTCATTGCGAGCCCTCCTGAACTGTCATTGCGAGCGAAGCGCGGCAATCTCGTCGGGGCACGGAACGCTACTGCGGGAACGAGATCGCCACGTCGCTTCGCTCCTCGCGATGACAAACTGGGTACGCATGAAGCATGACAGGCGCGGAAAGCCGGACGACAAAGAACACATCCAACGACAGTCCGCGCCCCACCACAGGAGGAGCATTCTTGGGCACCGTCACCGTCACAATTCAGCTCGGCGACCACCTCGGCAACCAATTCGAGGAACTCGACATCATCGTCGACACCGGCTCGACGTACACTGCGGTACCACGCGCAACCCTCGAACGCCTGGGAGTTCCAGTCCAACGCTCACTGCCATCAGAGACCGCCGACGGCCGGATGATCCCGGTCGACGTAGGCGAAACCACGATCAGACTCGAGGGACTGCAATTCCACACGCCGGTCATATTCGCCGAAGCAAACGAGCCCAGTCTGCTTGGCGTGGTCACCCTCGAACAAGCTGCCCTCGCCGTCGACCCAGTGGCCGGCCGCCTGGTGCCCACGCACCTCCTCCGCTACTGACCGCACAAAATGGCGCAGCGAGACGCAGGCCGGCAAGCGTAAGGCCCACCCGCGAGACTTTGTCCACACGCCATAGGTCAGCTCGGGCATTTTCCGCACCTTCGAATGGCTCATCCTGGCTGTCGCGGGCTACATCGTCCTCTCCATTATCGGCAGCAACGCCATTACATCTACATAGCAACATGGAGCAACAGACCAACCATGCCCATTGACCGAGAACAGGTAGAACACATCGCCGCCCTGGCCCGCATCGCCCTCACCGATGCGGAGAAGGAGGCGTTCGCCCGCCAGCTTTCCGACATCCTCGACCAGTTCGAGGTTCTGCAGGCGCTGGACACCGCCGGCGTGGAGCCCACCGCCCACGTCGCCGGCCTCGACACCGTCCTCCGCGACGACGAGCCCGCCGAGAGCCTCGACGCCGAGGACACGTTGCTCAACGCCCCCCGTCGTCGCGGAGACCTGTTCCAGGTCCGCGCCGTGCTGGACGAGTAACCCCATGAGCACACCCGCCGCCAGCGATCTCTGGCAACTGTCCGTAGCCGAAGCCTCCCGCCTCCTGGCCGACCGCCAAATCAGCAGCGTCGAGCTCACCGACGCCTGCCTGGAGCGCATCGCCGCGGTGGATGACCGGATATCCGCCTACATCACCGTCACCGCCGAAGTCGCGCGCCAGCAGGCCGCCGACGCCGACCGCCGCATCGCCGCTGGCGACGCATCTCCTCTCACCGGCGTCCCCATGCAGATCAAGGACCTGCTCTGCACCAACGGCGTGACCACCACCTGCGCCTCCGAGATGCTGGCCAGGTACGTTCCCGTCTATGATGCCACCGCCGTGGCCCGCCTCCGCGAGCAGGGCGCCGTCTTGCTCGGCAAGGGCAACATGGACGAGTTCGGCATGGGGTCGTCCACCGAAAACTCCGCCTTCTTTCCTACCCGCAACCCCTGGGACACGTCCCGCGTCCCCGGCGGCAGCAGCGGTGGATCGGCGGCGGCGGTTGCGGCCGGCGCGGCTCCCTTCGCTCTTGGAACCGATACCGGCGGCAGCATCCGCCAGCCGGCATCCTTCTGCGGCGTCACCGGCCTCAAGCCCACCTACGGCCGCGTCAGCCGGTACGGCCTGGTGGCCTACGCATCCTCGCTGGACCAGGTAGGACCCCTGGCCCGCGACGCCGCCGACTGCGCGCTGATCCTCCAGGCCATCGCCGGCCACGACCCCCGCGACGCCACATCGCTGCCCGATCCGGTGCCCGACTATTCCGCCGCGCTGACCGGCGACATCAAGGGCCTGCGCCTCGGCGTGCCCCGCGAGTACTTTGCCGAGGGTATGGATGATGGCGTCCGCGCCGCCGTGACCGCCGCCATCGACCAACTGGCGGACCTGGGCGCTGAGATCCGCGAGGTCTCCCTGCCCACCACCGAGTACGCCCTGGCCTGCTACTACATCATCGCCCCGTCCGAGTGCTCCGCCAACCTGGCCCGTTACGACGGCGTCAAGTACGGCTATTCTTATCAGGGTGACGGCCAGGGCGACGTCGACATGTGGGAGGCCATGGAGCGCACCCGCCAGCACGGTTTCGGCCCCGAGGTCAAGCGCCGCATCATGCTGGGGGCCTTCGCCCTCTCTTCCGGCTACTACGACGCCTACTACCACAAGGCTCAGCAGGTCCGCACGCTGATCCGACAGGACTTCGCCCGCGTCTTCGAAGAGGTCGACGCTCTGGCCGCGCCGGTCTCGCCGGTGACCGCCTTCCCCATCGGCGACCGCACCGACGACCCGGTGCGCATGTACCTCGTGGACGTCTACACGCTCCCCGTCAACATGGCCGGCCTCCCCGCCATGTCCGTCCCCTGCGGCTTCGCGCGTTCCGACACCGGTCAGGGCCTGCCCGTCGGCCTCCAGCTAATCGGCCCCCACCTGTCGGAGGACCGCCTCCTCAACATCGCCCACACCTACCAGCAGGCCACGGAGTGGCACCAGCAGCGGCCGGCCATCTGAGAACGGATCGAGTAGGCGCTGATAGTGCCCTATGCAGTATCGTGATGTGGAATACAGCGAGTTCATAATTTTCGCCGATGAGAGTGGGGACACTGAAGTTCGCAATATCGATCCCAATTACCCAGTGTTCCTACTAAATTTCTGCGTCTTTCATAGGGAGGAATACGCGGGCAAAGTAGTACCTGAGCTGCGGGCGTTCAAGAAAGAGCATTTCTGTCACGACCAGATTGTGCTGCATTGGAACTCGATACGCGTCCACAAACCACCCTTTGACTTCGGAGGCGACCCACGGCAACAGGGTGAATTCGAGCTAGGCTTGAATGAGCTGATTAGAGGATGCAACTTCACAATCATCGCGACGGTCGTCGATAAGCGCTGTTGGCAGCCAGGACTCGCAACATCGCCGGACCTGTATGGGGAAGCTCTGCGCCTCTGCATCGAACGTACCCACAGCTTCCTGTCGGACCGGCAACAGCACGGATCCCTCACCAAATTGATAATCGAATCCAGAGGAAAGAGGGAAAACTTTCTGCTTCAGAGGGCGTTCCAACGCATCTGCACCGGCGAAAATGTGCTGGCCAAGCCACTGACCTGTTTTGAATTGACTTTTGCACCCAAGGATCGGAATGATGCCGGGTTGCAGGTCGCGGACCGTACTGCCCATCCTGTGGGGCGGCACTTTATCTCACCCGATCAACCTAACCGTGCTTGGGATCTATTGATTGAGCCCAAGCTCTACCGGAGCCCAGAGGGCGAGTTCCGTGGATGGGGATTGATTGAACTCACCAACTCATAGAAAAGACCCCGGGACAGTCCGGGGCTTTTCATCGGTTGAGGATGCCCATTGACCCCAACGGACGGGCCGGAACTGCCCCGGAACCCGCCGCCGGTCCGATATTCAGTGGACCTCAACGGAAATGAACTGCTTTTCGCAGGCCAACCGCCGGCCGATAACATCCTCCACTCGTAAATCATTATACGCCACCGTGCGCCATTGCTGCCGTCGTTACGCCTTCTGTGTTGCCGGTGACCGGACACTCCCTATGCTAAAATCCGCCCCATAAACACCCCCGCCCCCCGGAGGCCCGCCATGCCTGCCCATCGCACCCGCATCAAAGACCTCCTCTCCGCCGAGAGCTCTGGCGATATCTCCGGCCCCGTCAACGTGAAGGGCTGGGTGAAGACCGTCCGCTCCTCCGGCGGCGTTGCCTTTGTGCAGATCAACGACGGCTCGACCCTGGCCGACCTGCAGATTGTCGTCGACGCCAACTGCCCTGACTACTCGCTGGTCGGCGGGCTCACCACCGGCTGCAGCGTCAGCGCCGACGGCAACCTCCAGGACTCCCTCGGCCGCGGCCAGAAGTACGAGATCGCCGCCGCCAGCCTCGAGCTGCTCGGTTCCGCTGATCCCGAGGAGTACCCCCTCCAGAAGAAGCGCCACACCCTGGAGTTCCTGCGCGAGCTGGCCCACCTGCGTCCCCGCACCAACACCTTCGGCGCCGTCGCCCGCGTCCGCAACGCCATGGCCTTCGGCATCCACAAGTTCTTCCAGGAGCGCGGCTTCCTCTACATCCAGACCCCGATCATCACCGCCAGCGACGCCGAGGGCGCCGGCGCCATGTTCCGCGCCACCACCCTCGACCTCAACAACCTGCCCCTGGCCGAAGGCCGCGTGGACAACGACGCCGACTTCTTCGGCCGCCCCGCCTTCCTCACCGTCAGCGGCCAGCTCGAGGCCGAGATCTTCGCCCAGTCCATGTCCGACGTCTACACCTTCGGGCCCACCTTCCGCGCCGAGAACTCCAACACCTCCCGCCACCTCGCCGAGTTCTGGATGGTCGAGCCCGAGGTCGCCTTCTGCGATCTCGATGGCCTGGCCCAGCTCGCCGAGGACTTCCTCCGCAGCATCTTCGCCCACGTGCTGGAGACCTGCCCCGAGGACATGGCCTTCTTCAACCGCTTCTACGACCAGGAGCTCATCCAGACCCTGGAGGACATCGCCAACTCCGACTTCGAGCGCATGACCTATACCGAGGCCGTCGCCGCCCTCCAGGCCTCCGGCGAGTCCTTCGAGTACCCCGTGCAGTGGGGCGCAGACCTCCAGTCCGAGCACGAGCGCTACCTCACCGAGCGCAAGGTCGGCCGACCCGTCATCGTCACCGACTACCCCAGCAGAATCAAGGCCTTCTACATGCGCCTCAATTCCCACGGCTCAGGCGACCCGGGCGAGACCGTCCGCGCCATGGACGTGCTGGTCCCACGCATCGGCGAGATCATCGGCGGCAGCCAGCGCGAGGAACGCCTCGATGTCCTCCAGCGCCGCATGGCCGAGGCCGGCCTCGACGACGCCCCCTACTGGTGGTACCTCGACCTGCGCCGCTACGGCACCGCCCCCCACGCCGGCTTCGGCCTCGGCTTCGAGCGCACCGTCCAGTTCGCCACCGGCATGCAGAACATCCGCGACATCATCGCCTTTCCCCGCACCCCGCGCAACGCCGAGTTCTGACCCGGAAACCAGGCCCAGCCAGCATCGCAGGCCCGCTTTTGTCGGGCCTGTTGAACTTTGCGGCGATCTGGCGTCGGTACCCTGTGGCTGAACATGCAACGAATTGCGTGAGTATCGGGCATATCCATCGATGAAATCCGTTCGCAACCAAGATCGTGTGAAGCGACAATTGACGTTGTATCGGGCATTTGATACTGTCTCGCCGCGAATGGAAATACTTTACCGTGCCTGCGCTGCAGCTCACATTGTGTTGGTTGGAGGTTATCAAATGACGAAACCTGTTCCCATTCAAGTTTCACGAATCGTGATCCTGGCGATGATGGCGCTGGTCATCGCCGCGGTGTGGGCCTGCGGCGGGTCTGCCGCCGAACCCCAACCGCCGGCGGCCGCGCCGGCCGCAACGGAGGCGGCAGCCCCGGCTCAAGCCGCGTCCACCGCGGCGCCGGAACCCACCGCCATGCCGGCCATCGCCGACGAAGAAGCGGTCCTTCACCTGGCCATTACCCCGCTGCCCCAGGACACCTACCTGCCCTGGCTGGCCACCAGTGGCGGCCATGTGCCCATACGCCCGATGTGGGAAAACTTGACGACAATCAGCCCTGAAACCGGCGTTTCCACCGTTCTTCCTCAGCTGGCCAGGGCATGGGATATCAGCCCCGACGCCAGCGAGTACACCTTCTACCTCCAGGAGGGTGTCCAAATGCACAACGGCTGGGGTGAGTTCACCGTCCAGGACGTGATTCTGACCGTTGACCAGCAGACCTCCGACCCGCTGGCCGGATGCAGGTCCGCAGTCACTCGCTTCATGGGCGCAGAATCCATGACCGAGATGATTGCCAACGGCGACATGGACGTTATTGACGATTACACCTTCACCATGCGGCTGGCCGAGCCGCAGGTGGACGTGGCTGACTGGTGGTTCAACATCCTGGTGGTTCCCTGCGCCGCGGTTCGCAGTTCCGCTCAGCACGCCGCCGAGGGCGACGCCATGTTTGAGAACGGCCCCGCTGGCACCGGAGCCTACCAGTTCGTCGCACGGGAACTGAAGGAAACCGCAGAGTTCGAGGCCGTGCCCTACGATCACTGGCGCGTCAACCCTGAGTTCAAAAGCCTGAAAATCACCTCCTCGTCCGAAGACCTGACCCGCCTGGCGATGCTGCTCACCGGCGAGGCCAATATGGTGGACGTGCCCAAGGTGCTGCACCAGCAGGCGGTCGCCGAAGGCATGGAGGTGTTTGAAAGCCCGTTGCCCTCGGTCGGGTTGACCATCCTGCCCTTCGGCCAGTATCACCATAGCGGGGTGAACTGGAATCCCGATACCGAGCCGTGGACCGCCCCCGGGGAAACCGGGAGGATGGTGCGCGAGGCCATGAACCGGGCCATCAACCGTGACCAGATCATCAACGAGCTGTTCAAAGGATTGGGCGAGCCCATGTACAACACCATCTTCCACCAGTCGCTGGAGGGCTGGAACCCACGCTGGGAGGAAGAGTTCGACGATAAATACGGCTACGACCCGGAACTGGCCAAGCAACTGCTGGACGAGGCCGGCTTCCCCGGCGACAACGGCCAGAACCGCTTCCGCGTCGAGGTTTACCAGAGCAGCCTGCCCGGCCTGCCGGAGACCATCGAGGTGGCGCAGACCGTGGCGCAGTCCCTACAGGACATCGGCATCTCTGCCGATCTCGTGGAGGTGGAGTTTGCCCGGGCCCTGGAGGCCTTCCGCGGCCGCCACGACGCACACTTCATCCTGCCCGTGCGCCAGACCATCCGGCAGATCAACGCCAACGCGCGGATCTATTACTACACCGGCCCCACCGACCCTGAACTTGGTCGCCCCACCGGCGGGGTGGCCTACATTGAAGATCAACTCTACGACGATGTGTACGAGGCCCTTCTGAAAGAGACGGACCCGGCCGAAAGACACCGTCTGACACAGATGATGGGCGACCACGTCTATGACAACTATCGCACCATCCCCATCGTCAACGTCCGCGCGACCCTGGTGGTCAACCCGGACGAAGTCCTGGAGTACGAGTTCGGCAGCCTCACCGGTGTCTTCGGCCACCTGGAGTACGCCAAACGGGCCCAGTAGGCGCAAGACAACATGCGCCAGCCTGTTCGGGACGGAACCACCAGTTCCGTCCCGTTATTTTCGCCGCAATTCGCAACGCCCCGCTCGCCGCCGCCGCGCCACCCACACCGGCGTGTCTGCCGTCATTCCTGCGCAAGCAGGAATCCACCACCCTCGCCCATCCGAATCCCATAGCAGGATCGACCCGCCTCACGCCGCAATCCCCATCTCCTTCCCCCACACCCCCCGCAACGCCGAGTTCTGATGCGCCTCCTCCTGCACTCTGTCATTGCGAGGCGCTAGCGCCGTGGCAATCTCGACGCCATAGCGGCAACGTCTGCCCTGACGGAATCCCCGGCGCCAACGAGATTGCCGCGCTGCGCTCGCAATGACGCTTTCCCCGCAACTCTGAACGGTTACAATAGCGCCAGACGGATACACACGCCGCCGCAGATGATTACGCCTAGATGACCGCCACCACCGACTCCGCATCCCCCAACCGCCTGTACTTCGGCGACAACCTGGACATCCTGCGCCAGTACGTCGACGATGAATCCGTCGACCTCATCTACCTCGACCCGCCCTTCAACTCCAACGCCACCTACAACGTCCTCTTCCGCGAGCGCTCCGGCGAGGAATCCGCCGCGCAGATCACCGCATTCGAGGACACCTGGCACTGGGGCTGGGAGTCGGAGATCGCCTTCCAGGACGTGGTCACCCGGGGGCCGGACAAGGTGGGCAGCCTGCTCGCCGCCCTGCGCCAGTTCCTGGGCCAGAACGACATGATGGCCTACCTCACCATGATGGCCCAGCGCATGATCGAGCTCCACCGCGTCCTCAAGCCCACTGGCAGCATCTACCTCCACTGCGACCCCACTGCCAGCCACTACTTGAAGCTGCTAATGGATGCAGTGTTCGGGGCTCGCAATTTCGTCAACGAAATCTCCTGGCAACGTAGCCAAACACGTTCCAGCATCCATCGACGGTATCGACGCGCCCACGATGTGCTTCTCTTTTACGGGAAAAGCCCCAAATACCATTTCTCAGTACAGTTTCGCGAACTGTCAAACGCGTCTTTGGAACTCTATAACGGCGTAGATGAACGTGGGTACTATCAACTTGTTCCATTGCTGGTGAGTGGACGCAGGAACGGAGAAACGGGGCAGTCTTGGCGGGGTATTGACCCAAATCAACGAGGCCGAAGCGGCATGCACTGGGTCACTACGCCCGACAATTTGGATATGTACGAATCAGAGAACCGAGTGCATTGGCCAGAAAAAGTCGGTGGCATGCCAAGGCTCAAATACTATCTAGATGATAGCCCCGGTAGTCCGGTCAATGATTTTTGGTACGACGTCCCGCTTATACCTTCACAATCCGCTGAAGCACTCGGCTACCCCACGCAGAAGCCCGAGGCCCTGCTGGAGCGCATCATCAACGCCAGCAGCAACGAGGGCGACGTCGTCCTCGACCCCTTCTGCGGCTGCGGCACCGCCACTGTCGCCGCCGAGCGTCTCAACCGCCGCTGGATCGGTATCGACGTCACCCACCTCGCCATCACCCTGGTCCGACACCGCCTGCACGACAGTTTCGGCGACGCGCTGCGTCCTTTCGAGATCGTCGGCCAGCCCACCGACTCCGGCAGCGCCGCCGCCCTGGCCGAGCAGGACCGCTACCAGTTCGAGTGGTGGGCCCTGGGCATGGTCGACGCCCGCCCCGCCAACGACCGTCGCCGTGGCGCCGACGCCGGCGTGGACGGCTACATCAACTTCTTCGACGACGCCAGCGGCAAACCCAAGCGCATCATCGCCCAGGTCAAGAGCGGCCACGTCAACCGGGGCATGATCGCCACGCTCAAAGGCGACATGGAGCGGGAGAAGGCCGAGGTCGGCGTGTTCATCACCCTGCAGCCGCCCACCGAGCCCATGCGCCAGGAGGCGCTGTCCGCCGGCATCTATACGCCGGAGCACTTCCCGGACCAGCAGCACCCCCGCGTGCAGATCCTGACCATCGAGGAACTGCTGGCCGGCGCCGGCGTGTCATATCCGCGCGGCGGCGCGCCGGCCACCTTCCGCCAGGCCCCCCGCCGTCGTCGCAGCCAGGGCCAGCAGAACACCCTCGTCTGACCCTGCCTTCCCCCCCACCCGGGCGAACGACCAACCCCGGTGGGCAATCCCATCCATTCTGCTATCCATGCCACAGGGCCTTTCCAAAGTAACTCTTGTCATTGCGAGCGAAGCGCGGCAATCTCGCTCCGGGAACATGACCCATACGGGAAAGCCCTATTGCATCGTCGGGATTGCCGCGTCTCTCCGCTCCTCGCAATGACTTTGAAAAGGCCCTATCCATGCCAACACACCCCTTGACCGTATCAGAACTGACGTGCTATTCTGTGTCTCACAGGTGATACTGACTTTCCGACCAGGTTCCGGGAATACACGGCCACTTCATCAGCAGCCAAGTCGCTACCGGCGTCAGGAGACTGCCCCCGATCGCATTAATCGGAGTAGTCCCCTTTGCCACCGCGCCCGCCACAGCGCGCCATGCTTCGGGCATGGGCAATGAGAGCAAAAAACAAGCGCACCACCTCCGGCCGTAGGGCTGATCATTTCCCGGAACCTGGTCGACACCAACCAATCGCCAATCGCCTGCAAAAACCAACCAGTCACCTGTAAAAACCGAAACTCAATGGAGCCATCCCAACCGCCAAATCGATCCTGTAAATCCTGTACATCGATGTAAAAGCCAAACGCTCGGACGCACCCATCCCGAGGAGCAATAGTCCATCGTGGGTAGCGTCCAGCATCACCAGGCCCAGGCCCGGCGCTTTCTCTGCCTGGCCCGGTCCGACCACAACGCCGGCAACTATGATCGCGCCGCCAACGCCCTCGTCCGGGCGGCATCCCATGCTGCCACCGCCGCAGTGGTCCACCGGGGTCTGTCCCGCGTCAACCATTCTTGCCGATTTATCGTCGATTAGTTTTGCCGGTTCACCTCCTCGGCCGCAGCAGTCTCGCCGCGTTGCTGTGCTGCGTCAGTCCGGTAGCTGGGGACGTCGAATTCCAGGATGACGGAGTGGTGGACCACCCGGTCAATCGCTGCGGCGGTAGCCATGGGGTTGGCGAAGATGCGCTCCCACTCGGAGAAGACCAGGTTGGACGTGATGCCCAGGGACCGGCGTTCGTAGCGTTCGGCGATGAGGGTGAAGAGGACCTCGGACTCCTCGGCCCCCTGGGGCAGGTAGCCGAGATCGTCCAGGAGGAGGAAGTCGAAGTTGTCCAGCTTGCGCAGTTGTCGGGGCAGGTCGAAGTCGCGCTTGGCGGCGAGGAGGTCCTGCACCAGGCGGTAGGCTGGAGCGAAGAGGACGGAGTGTCCGGCTTCCACCAGGCGGTGGCCCAGAGCGCATAGGGCGTGGGTCTTGCCGGTGCCGGGGAGCCCGAAGGCCAGCACGTTGACGCCGTGTTCCACGAAACTGCCCTGGGCCAGATGGTCCATCTGTTGACGAAGAGTCAGGGGCATCCGGTGATGCTCGAAGGTCTCCCAGGTCTTGCCCGAGGGCAGCCGGGACGCCTGACGCAGCCGGTTGATGCGCCGGTGGCGGCGATCCTCGGCCTCCTGCTCCAGCACCTCCAGGAAGGTGGACAGGGCCTCGCCGTGGCCAGCCTCAGTGAAACGGGCCACCGACTGAGCGCCCATGGTGGGCAGCTTGAATTCGCGGCATAGCTCGCCGATGCGCTCCTGGATCACGCTGGTGGGGGTGTCCATCATGCGCACACCCCCACCATGGCCGTACTGCTCGTGAGCAGACCGTCGTAGATCTTCAGGTCCGGCTTCCCAGAGAGGACCAGCACCGGAGCCTGGGGCACCCTGGGCTCGGCCAGTTCCCGCACCTCGGCGTAGTCGAAGGGCTGACCGGTCTCCAGCAGCAGCGACAGGGCGCTGTCCACCATGACCTCCATGGTGGTGGCCGCCAGGTGCAGGATGCGCACGTACTCCACGTCGGCGCGCTCCCCACGCCACTGCCTGAGCGCGTCGTAGGTGAGCCGGAAGCGCAAGGTGGGAAACAGCTGCTCCCTGAACCGGTACCGGGCGAATGCTCCGGGCTTGCGCACCAGGGAATTGATGACGTGGCGGTAATTGACGTTTACTTCCCCATCACCGTGCACGCGCGCCATTCGTTCCACAAAGTGGCCCTTGTAGTACACTTCCACGTGGTCGGAATAGAGGCGGATCTGTACCACCTTGCCAATGAGCCGGGACGGGACGCTGTAGCTGCGTCCCGCCACCTGGATGGTACTCCACCGGCGCACCTTGGACTGGTAGTTGGCGTATTCCGGCATGGGGGCTGGCGGCAGGGGTCTTAGGCAAGCCATTTCCTGCTCCAGCTTCCCCCGCACCAGGCGATTGCGCTTCTCCACCATCTTCCGGACGAAACCGGCGTAGTCGTCGGCGGTGTGGAAATCGCGGCTGCCGCGCAGGATGAGGGCCTGGTCCACGGCGTCTTTCAAACGGTAGTGGGCGTGCTCGGCGACGCCGTTTTCATGGCTCTTGCCAGGATTGATGCGGGTGGATCGGACACCGTAGTGGTCCAGCAGGGCGGCGTAATTGTCGTTTAGCGCCCGGCCTCGGCTGCGTTTCATCTCGTGGGTGGCAGCAGAGGTATTGTCGGAACGCACCACCTCCGGTACGCCGCCCAGGGCCCAGAGCGCATTCTGTAATCCCTGCTTGAGGGCCAGGAAGGTCTCGCCGGCGGCGACCTCCGCGTAGCGCCAGCCCGAGTGGCTGAGGATCAGCTGAAACAGCAGGTGGGGGTAGGGCTCACCGGCGACGGTCACTCCCAGGGCGCTGCAGTGGGTGAAATCAAACTGGGCCTCCCGTCCCGGCGGATGCTCCTGGGGGAAGTACACCTCCTGGTCCGGACCATTCAGCGCCCGCCAGTCCTGTAATCGTCGTTGCAGCGTGCGCAGCTGGGAGGTGCTGAACTGGCCGGGATGCTGCTCCTCCAGCCATTCGATAATCGTCGTTGCCTTCAGCTTGCCCTTGGGGTCGTCCCGCAGCAGTGGCTCAATCTCCTCTTCCCACACCCCGTCGAAGGGATCGGACCGAGTGCGCCACCAGCGCTCCGGTTTGGTCTCCGACGGCAACGGGCCACTCTGCCATTTGCGCGCCGAGCGCACGCTCATCCCAGACATGGCGGCCGCCGTCTCCTGTGTTTTTCCTTCCATACGTTTTTGCCTCAAAAGTCTGACTTGTCGGTCCTTGATCAATCCGGCACCTCCGTGCCGGACGATTTACACCATCCCAACCGGCAAGAATAGTCGGCGCAAGAGGCATTCCTTATTGTCGTCTATCAGGGTCACCTCAAACGCTTGACCCGGCGTACGCTGACCAACTACCTGTTCGCCCTCGCAGCGGAAGGCAGCATCTCCAACGGCGGTGTCCGCACCTTCCGCAACATTTATTATCTGGCCGACCGGTTGGCCGAAGCCGACCCGCCGGAGGCTCATCGCCTGACCCGCCGGGCTCTCAACCGGGTGTCGGAATTGGTCCGCTCCGTCGAGGGAGCCATCGCAGGTCGACCGGTCACGGGCCGGGGCCGCCGGCCGCCGCGACCTCCGTCGCGTCCGGCTCCCATGACGGTCGCGGACATCATCGCCCTCCCCAACTACCGGGACATCGCGGAGAAACACGGCCTGGTCGACGCGCCCCTGGCCCGGCGCCCCGATCCCCACGGCTTTTACCCCCGTGGCCTGACGCCGCCGCCGTGCGCCTGCCATCCCCGGCCCCTGTCGCGCAAGGACGATGGTTCCACCATCGAGCTTTCACCCCTCTGGAAGCGCGCCCTCGAACGCACCTTCCGCCAAAAATACCCGGACACCATCCCCGTCCGCCGGTAACGGTCCCCATCACCAAACCGCCATTCGCACCGCCAAACCGCCATACTTGCAACCCGTCATACCTGCCAACCCGCCATTCACACCACCAACCCGCCATTCCTGCCAACCCGTCATTCACACCACCACCCCGTCATTCCTGCGAAAGCAGGAATCCAGCGCCCCAGGGCCGCGTCACGGATGTTAATTCTGCACCAATATCGATAAATGCGATAATTGACATTGCTATTTGCCTTTGATATCGTCTGGCCGGAAACGAGCGTTTACACGGTAAATGCGCAGTAAAACGTAGTTTATTGGCCGGAGGTGCTCAAATGGCAAAGTTTAGCAGGTCACAAGTGGCGCGTTTCGCTGTATTGATAGCGCTGACGCTGACGCTTGCCACCCTCTGGGCTTGCGGCGGCTCCACTCCGCCGGAGGCACAAACCGCCGCCCCCGCTGCGGCCACCGAGGCGCCGGCGGCTCCCGCCCAGGCTGCGGCCACCGCGGCGCCTGAGCCCACGGCCATGCCGGCCATGGCCGAGGAGGACAGCTATCTCCACCTGGCGGTGACCCCGCTGCCGCAGGATACCTTCTTCCCCTGGCTCGCCACCTCCAGCGGCCAGCTCGTCTTCCGGCCCATGTGGGAGAACATCACCACCATCTCCCCCGACACCGGCGTCTCAACCATTCTGCCCCAGTTGGCGAGGGAGTGGGAAATGAGCCCCGACGCCGGCCAGTACACCTTCTACCTGCAGGAAGGCGTCGAGATGCACCACGGCTGGGGCGAGTTCACGGTCAAGGATGTGGTCCTCACCATCGACCAGCAGATGTCCGACCCTCTGGCCGGCTGCAAGGGTCCCCTGAAGAAGTTCATGGGCTTCGATTCCATGACCGAGATGGTCGACGCCGGCAAGATGGAGATCATCGACGACTACACCTTCCGGATGGATCTGGCCCAGCCCCAGGTGGACGTGGCCGACTGGTGGTTCAACATCCTGGTGATCCCCTGCGCCGCCGTCCGCAGCTCCGCCCAGTACGAGGCCGAGGGCGACTCGATGTTCGAGACCGGCCCCGCGGGAACCGGCGCCTTCCAGTTCGTGAACCGCGAGCTGAAGGAGTACACCGAGTACGAGGCCGTGCCCTACGACCACTGGCGGGTGAACCCCGAGTTCCAGCGCCTGCGCATCAGCACCACCCCCGAGGACCTCACCCGGCTGGCCATGCTGCTCACCGGCGAGGCCAACATGGTGGACGTGCCCAAGGTGCTGCACCAGCAGGCCGTCGACGAGGGCATGGAGGTCTTCGAAAGCCCCCTGCCCTCCGTTGGCCTGTCCCTCTTCCCGCTGGGTCAGTACTACGTGAGCCAGGTCAACTGGAACCCTGACACCGAGCCGTGGAACGCTCCCGGAGAAACGGGAAACAAGGTTCGGGAAGCGCTGAACCGCGCCATCAACCGGGAGCAGATCATCAACGAGTTGTTCAAGGGTCGCGGCGAGCCCATGTACAACACCATCTTCCACCAGACCCTCGAGGGATGGAACCCTCGCTGGGAGGAGGAGTTCGACGAGCGGTACGGTTACGATCTGGAAAGGGCCAAGGAACTGCTGGACGAGGCCGGCTACCCCGGCGATAACGGTCAGGACCGTTTCTACATGGAGGTGTACCAGACCAGCCTGCCCGGCCTGCCGGAGACCATTGAAGTCGCGCAGACAGTTGCCCAGTCCTTCGAGGACATCGGCATCGATGTGAAGTTGGTTGAGGTGGAGTTCGCCCGTGCGCTGGACGCCTTCCGCGACCTGCATGATGCCCACTTCCTGCTCCCCGCGCGCCAGACCATCCGGCAGATCAACGCCAACACGCGCATCTACTACTACACCGGGCCCACCGATCCCGACCTGGGGCGGCCCACCGGGGGCGTTCTGTACATGGAAGGGCAGTTGTACGACGACACCTACGAAAAGTTGCTGGTGGAAACCGACCCCCAGGTACGCCACGAACTCATCATGAAAATGGGCGACGACATTTACGATACATACCGCACGATTCCCGTCGTAAACATCCGCTCGACGCTGGTGGCCAACCCCGACGAGGTGGCCGAGTACAAGTTCGGCAGCCTCACCGGCGTCTTTGGTCATCTGGAGTACGCCAAGCGGGCCCGGTGATCCATACCGACATCCTCCGAACCCGCAACAAAATCGGGGTCAGCGGTCAACCGCCGACCCCGATGACCTTTTAAGGCGTTATATCCGTCAGAAGTGAAAGTTTCCGCTAATAAATCTCTGTATTTGGGATGAGAAAATACAGTATTGGCGAGACAATACAAAGCAAACGTTATCGGATGTTATGAGCAGAAATATATTCAATTAATTGATAATTGACATCACAATTTGCTGGTGATACTGTCTGGCGGGAAACGAAAAACCCCGTTTTTACGACGGTCGTTTCGTAGTCGAACGACAGGAGGTCACCCTATGGCAAATATTCGTACGGCTCGCTTGCCGCGCCCGGCTCGCTTGTCCCGAATAATCGTCGCCCTTGTGCTGCTGTTATCCCTGGCAGCCCTCTGGGCCTGCGGAGGTTCCGAGGCTCCGGCCCCGGCCGCGCCCGCTGCAACCGCCGCGCCGGCAGCCCCGGCACAGGCTGCCGCAACCGCCGCTCCCGAGCCCACCGCCATGCCGGCCATGGCCGACGAGGATAGTTTCCTCCACCTGGCCGTCACTCCGCTGCCCCAGGACACCTTCTATCCCTGGCTGGCCACCAGTAGCGGTCATCTGGTGTTCCGTCCCATGTGGGAGAACCTGACCACCATATCACCGGCAACGGGTGTATCCACCATCCTTCCGCAACTGGCGCGCGAGTGGGACGTCAGCCCAGATGCCAGCGAGTACACCTTCCGCCTGCAGGAAGGCGTCGAGATGCACCACGGCTGGGGCGAGTTCACCGTCAAGGACGTGGTCCTCACCATTGACCAGCAGATGTCCGACCCGCTGGCCGGCTGCAAGTCGCCCCTGAAGAAATTCATGGGGTACGACTCCATGACCGAGATGATCGATGCCGGCAAAGCGGAGATCATCGACGACTACACCTTCAAGATGACATTGGCCCAGCCGCAGGTCGACGTGGCGGACTGGTGGTTCAACATCCTGGTCATCCCGTGCGCCGCCGTGCGCAGCGCGGATCAATACGAGGCCGAGGGCGATGCCATGTTTGAAAGCGGCCCGGCCGGCACCGGCGGGTACCAGTTCGTGAACCGGGAACTCAAGGAGTTCACCGAGTACGAGGCCGTCCCCTACGACCACTGGCGGGTGAACCCGGAGTTCCAGCGCCTGCGCATCAGCACGACCCCCGAAGACCTGACCCGGCTGGCCCTGTTGTTGACCGGCGAGGCAAATATGGTGGACGTGCCCAAGGTGCTGCACCAGCAGGCCATTGACGAGGGCATGGAGGTGTTTGAGAGCCCCCTGCCGACTGTCGGCCTGACCATCGTTCCCCATGGCCAGTACTACGTGAGTGAAGCCAACTGGAACCCCGACTCTGAGCCCTGGGCCGCTCCCGGCGAGACCGGTCGTATGGTCCGTGAGGCGATGAACCGGGCCATCAACCGTGAGCAGATCGTCAACGAGCTGTTCAAGGGTCGCGGGGAGCCGATGTACAACACCATCTTCCACCCAACGCTGGAAGGCTGGAACCCCAGGTGGGAGGAGGAGTTCGAGGAGAATTACGGCTACGATCCGGAACGGGCCAAGCAGTTGTTGGACGAGGCCGGCTTCCCCGGCGACAACGGCCAGAACCGTTTCTTCGTGGAGGTCTGGCAAAGCAGCCTGCCCGGGTTGCCGGAGACCATCGAGGTGTCTCAGACCGTTGCCCAGTCCCTTGAGGATATCGGCATTGAGGTGAAGCTGGTGGAGGTGGAGTTCGCCCGCGCGCTGGACGCCTTCCGCGACCTGCATGATGCGCACTTCGTCCAGCCGCTGCGCCAGACGATCCGGCAGATCAACGCCAACGCCCGCATCTACTACTACACCGGTCCCACCAACCCCGATACGGGCCTCCCCAACGGCGGTGTTATCTATATGGAGCACCAGATCTACGACGACAACTACGAGGCGCTGCTGAAAGAAACTGATCCCGCCGAGCGACACCGGCTGGCGCAGGAGATGGGCGATCACATCTACGACAACTATCGCAGCATCCCCATCGTCAACATCCGCTCCACCCTCGTGGTGAACCCCGACGAGGTCCTGGAGTACGAGTTCGGCAGCCTCACCGGCGTCTTCGGACACCTGGAGTACGCCAAGCGGGCCCAATAGACCGCAAGGCGACACCGGCTGACCCATACGGGACGGAATTCGTTATTCCGTCCCGTTTTTGTTGTGTATTATTTCACAAAAAGGTTTTGTGATAATCATTATTGACAATCAATAGGTGATCTGCTACGGTTTAAGTAACAGAGGCGCAAACCGCGGTGCGCGATCAGGCAACGAACGACGGAGGTGTGACCATGTCCGTTCATCGATTGGCCCAACCGTTACGCACGATTCAACTGCTCCTGTTATCACTGACCCTGCTTGCGGTGTGGGCGTGCGGCCAGGCGGCCGCTCCCCAGGAGGAAATCGCCGCCCCAATCCCCGTCGGCGGAGAGTCCGCCAGCTCGGCATCTACGGCGGTGCCGGCGCCCACCCACGTGCCATCCATGGCCGAAAGCGAGGCCATGCTCCACCTGGCGGTCACGCCGCTGCCCCAGGACACCTTCTATCCCTGGCTCGCCACCAGCAGCGGCCACCTGGTCTTTCGCCCCATGTGGGAGAACCTGACCACCATCGACCCCAGGACCGGCGTCTCCGACGTCTATCCCCAGCTGGCCCGCGAGTGGGATGTCAGTCCCGACGCCAGCGAGTACACCTTCCGACTACAGGAGGGCGTGCAGTTCCACTTCGGCCATGGCGAGTTCACCGTCAAGGACGTGATCCTCACCGCGGACCAGCAGATGTCTGATCCGCTGGCCGGTTGCAAGGCTCATCTCAGCAGGTTCATGGGCGCCGACTCCATGACCGGAATGATCGAAAACGGCGACATGGAGGTCATCGACGACTATACGTTCAAGATGACGCTGGCCCAGCCCCAGGTGGACGTCGCCTCTTGGTACTTCAGCATCCTGCAGATCGGCTGCATGGCCGTCCGTAGCTCGGCCCAGCACGCCGCCCAGGGCGACGCCATGTTCGAGCGCGGCCCGGCTGGCACCGGCGCCTACCAGTTCGTGAACCGGGAGCTAAAGGAATACGCCGAGTACGAGGCCGTGCCCTACGATCACTGGCGGATGAACCCCGAGTTCAAGCACCTGCGCATCAGCACCACGCCGGAGGATCTGACTCGCCTGGCCATGCTCCTCACCGGCGAGGCCAACATGGTCGATGTGCCCAAGGTGCTCCACCAGCAGGCCATCGACGAGGGCATGGAGGTGATCGAAAGTCCGCTGCCCACCGTTGGCCTGACCATCATTCCCTTCGGCCAGTACTACGTCTCCCAGGTGAACTGGAACCCCGACACCGAGCCCTGGAACGCTCCCGGCGAAACCGGCGTGCTGGTCCGCCAGGCCATGAACCGGGCCATCGACCGGGATCAGATCATCAACGAGCTGTTCAAAGGCCGCGGCGAGCCCATGTACAACACCATCTTCCACCCAACGCTGGAAGGCTGGAACTCGCGCTGGGAGGAGGAATTCGACGCCAAGTACGGTTACGATCCCGAGCTGGCGAAGCAGCTGCTGGACCAGGCCGGATTCCCCGGCGACAACGGCCAGAACCGTTTCAGCCTGGAGGTCTGGCAGAGCAGCCTGCCCGGATTGCCCGAAACCATCGAGGTGTCCCAGACCGTGGCCCAGTCCTTCGAGGATATCGGCATCAATGTGAAACTGGTGGAGGTGGAGTTCGCCCGCGCCCTGGACGCCTTCCGCGACCGGCACGACGCCCACTTCATCCTTCCCGTTCGCCAGACTATCCGCCCCATCAACGCCAACACCAGGATCTATTACTACGCCGGCGGAGGCCGGGTCAGCGAAACGTCGGGACTGCCCACGGGCGGCGCGCTCTACATGGAGGGCCAGTTGTACGACGAGACCTATGACCGCCTGCTGGTGGAAACCGACCCGACCGAGCGCAATCGGCTGGCCCGGGTCATGGGCGATGACATCTACGACACCTATCGTTCCATCCCCATCGTCAACGTCCGCTCCACCCTGGTGATCGATCCTGACGAGGTGTCCGAGTACGTCTTCGGCAGCATCACCGGCGTCTTCGGCCACCTGGAGTACGCCAAGGCGGCCAGATAGGCGGGCTCCACATCGTTATAACCAGGCACACAGCGGGGCGTCGGTCATCCGGCGCCCCGGCTCTTTGCTCCCTCGATGTGGCGGATGCTAAACTGACCCGGCCGGGAGGAGGGTTCCGACCGGGCCAGCCGCCCGAGAGGGGCAGGCGAAGGGGCGCTACCGCCGCTAAGGCAGCGCCCCGACCTTTTGCAGCAGGGCCTGCGTGCCGGCCAGATCAGACAGATCGGCCAGCGTGATGTCGGGCTGCTCGATCTGGTCCAGCGGCGTCAGCAGAACTGACGGGCGGACATCCGCCACCATCGGGTACTCGAAGGTCGAACCGGCGAAGTACTGCTGGGCCACCGGGCTCAACAGGAAACGGACGAAGGCCTCGGCGTTTTCCGGGTTGTCCGCAGACTCGAGAATGCTGACGCCGGACACCAGCACGATGGCCCCGGGGCCGGCGGCGCGCAGGTGGGCATTGCGAGCCGGGAAGTCCTCGCCCTCTTCCGCGATGAAGCGGTACAGGTAGTAGTGGTTCACCAGGCCGACGTCGATCTCTCCGGAGGCGGCGGCGGCAACCTGCGGGGTATTCTTGGGATAGACCTGCACGTCGTTGTCCAGCATGGCGCGCAGCCATTCCTCGGTGCGTTCTTCGCCCCAGCCGACGCGCAGCGCGGTCACCATGGCCTGGAAGGAGCCGTTGGTGGGCGCCCAGCCGACCCGTCCCTTCCAGGACGGTTCGGTGAAGCCCCAGAGGTCGTCGGGCAGATCGGCCTCGGTGAGATCGTCGGTCCCGTACACCACCACCCGGGCGCGCCCGGTGATGCCCACCCAATTGCCGTCGCTGGACCGCGCCCACTCGGGAGTCATCGCGATGACGTCCTCCGGCAACGGCACCATCATTTCGGAGACGGCGGCGAGCCCCCCGGGATCCTGGGCGTAGAACACGTCGGCGGGCGAGTTCTCGCCCTCTTCAAGGAGCGTGGCGGCCAACGCACTGGTCCCGGCGTACTTTACCTGGACATCGATGCCGGTGGCGCCCTTGAACTGCTGGATGATCGGATCCACCAGCGACTCGCTGCGACCGGAGTAAATCACCAACTTGCCAGGGTCGTCAGTCCCGGACGACTCGCGCACGACCCGCGTGACCTCCACCGGCACTTCGCGGGTAACCTCGACTTCCCGGGTTACCTCAACCGGCGCCGCCGGCGGTTGAGTGGCGGGAGACCCGCAGGCTGCCATGAGTGGTATGAGGATCAGCGCGGCCGCTATCAGCAGCCAGGGAAGGGTGCGCGGGTCTGGTTTCGCCTGTTTATGCATCATGGGTTCCTCCGCGATGGTCGCCGGAATTGCTCGGTTCGATGCCCGTCAACCTTCGATACGGCGCGCCACAAATGCGGTTGTGGCGGTACGTCATAGCAGTGTTCAGGCTGAACGTGTCCATAAATTAGTGCAGACTTACTTTCATGTCAAGTCCCCAATTACATGAAAAATCAATCAACATCGTCTGGATGTTTAACGCACGGATTCCCGAGTAATAACCGTGGCGCGACGCTTGGATCAACCCGTTCGGCGGGTGGTGGGAGCGGTTGCGCGGCGGATATGTCGAGGACACGCGAGGCCAGGGCCTCCCGTACGAGGCAGTCGCAGCGGCGGTCACCCCGGGTTCAAAGCCGGTTCTGCCGTGGGTCAATCTGCGGATTCTGCCTTCTGCATGTGTTGACAGGCAATTGAGGCGCAGATACACTGACGCCAGCGTTCAATCAGCCTTCATTCGCCAACATGATATGGCCTGAAAATGCTCCTCGCTCAATCTAAACAACAGACACAGGCGTCAGTCAGCGACGCGGTTACCGGGCACAAGGCCCTGCGGTTGTCGGGCCTGTGGAAATCCTTTCGGGACACGCAAGCCGTCGCCAACGTCGACCTTGACGTTGAACCTGGCGAGATCCTTTGCCTGCTGGGCCCCAGCGGCTGTGGGAAGACAACCACTCTGCGCCTGATCGCCGGGTTTGACGCCCCCGACGCCGGCACGATAGAGATCGGCGGGCGCACCGTGTACGGGCCGGGCGTGAACGAGAGCCCGGAGAAGCGCCGCGTCGGTATGGTGTTCCAGGAAGGCGCCCTGTTCCCCCACCTGACCGTTGCCCAGAACATCGCCTTCGGGCTGGGTCGGGCGCGGCACCGCAAGGAGCAGGTGGCTGCGGCGCTGCGTATGGTTGACCTGGAAGGGTATGACGAACGGTATCCGCATCAGCTCTCCGGCGGACAGCAGCAGCGCGTGGCGCTGGCCCGCGCCCTGGCGCCGGAGCCCGACCTTATCCTCATGGATGAGCCCTTCTCGAGCCTGGACCGGAGTCTGCGGGAACAGTTGCGCACCGAGGTGCGGGCGATCCTGAGGGAGCGCGGCGCCACCGTGGTCTGCGTGACCCACGACCAGGAAGAGGCCATGCAGTTGGGCGACCGGGTGGTAGTGATGAACGCGGGACATATCGAACAGCTGGGCTCGCCCGAGACGATATTCCACAACCCGGACAATCGCTTCACCGCCGAGTTCTTCGGCACCGCCGACTTCCTGCCGGCGTGGCAGGAGGGCGATTTCCTGGCCTGCGAGGTGGGAAGCGCGCCGTGGCCGTCGTTCTGGCCCTCGCCCTGGCCGGAGCACAAGGACCTGCAGGTCATGGTGCGCCCGGACTGCATGGACATCGTCCCGGATCCCTCAGGCGACTGCACCGTAACCCGGCAGGAATTCATGGGCGCCTTCCACATGTACTCGGTGGCGTTGCCGTCGGGACAGCAAGTCCAGGTGATGAAGTCCCACGTGGAGCACGTCGAGCCCGGTTCCCGGGTTCGCATCGTCCTCCGCGACGGCCACAAGCTCCTGCCCTTCGTGGACGGCCAGGCCTTCTTCGACGGGCCGGCCTACCTGGCGGAGCTGAACGGGACGCACGGGTAGCGGCGACTAACGCTGCTGATTAGCGATGCCGCCCGGATGGGGCGGCATTTTTTGGTTTTATCGGTTGCGGTCCTCTCGGACGTACCGGGCAGAGCAGTAGAGGTTGCCGCCAAGCCATTCGGCGATGCGCTGACGGAGCTCGGTGGCGGCCCTCATCACGTCATCTTGGGACGGATCCAGGTTGCCTACTATCGTAGTGGGGGCCTTGAGTGGGCTGATTTCTACAGCCACTACCTGTCCGTCGGGGAAGTCCGTGAGAGTTTCCATCTCGATGGTCATACCCCGGATCACGCCTTTGGTCTTCATATCAATCTCTTGCGGCTCGCGTCGGGGTATAGTCCGCCTTCATGTGGATTGATTGTCGTTGGGGATCGTACGACGGGTCAACTTGTTGCTCGGATACCTGCTGTCGAGTACCTCCGCGCGCCCCCGTCCTATAATGGTTGCTCGGACGTAACGATCCACGCGACAACGACGCGGACGGGCAGAAGTTGACTACGATGCGTGCCTCCGTAGCGCCCGCATCCGGTCTGCATCATGGAGATATATATTGAACCAGATCAAAGCGATATTTTTCGACGGGGACGACACCCTCTGGGACTTCCGCTCCGCCATGTTGAGCGCGCTGGAGGTGACGCTGGCTGAGCTGCGGCGGATGGCGGGCAACGCGGCGGCCGAGGCGCTCACCGTGCAGCGGATGACGGAAATCCGGGAGGCCGTTGCCGAGGAGATGAGCGAGGCCACGACCTCGGTGGAGGTAATTCGCCACGAGGCCCTGGCGCGGACACTGGCGGAGGTCGGCCACCGCAGCGATGACGGCGCACAGCGGTTGTACGAGGTTTACACCGAGGCCCGGTTCGGGGCGACCCGGCCGTTTCCGGGCGTGGTCGACGTGCTGAACGACCTCAAAAGCCGCTACCGGCTCGGTCTGGTGTCCAACGGCAACACCTACCCGGACCGGGTTGGTCTCGACGGGATGTTTGACTTTGTGATCCTGGCCGTGGAGTGCGGCATCGCCAAGCCCGACCCGCGCATCTTTGAACTGGCTATGGGCAAGTGCGGCTGCGACGCAACGCAGGTGGTCCACGTCGGCGATTCCCTGCAGTCCGACGTTGCGGGTGCCAACGGGTGCGGCATCCGCAGCGTGTGGCTGAACCAGGACGGCGGGGCGAACGTTTCGGGCATCACGCCGGACCACGAGATCAGCGACCTGCGGGAGTTGCTGGCGTTCCTGTAGCGACGCCGACGTTGAGAATGCAAATGGGAGCCCCTCCAGCGAGGGGCTCCCGGGTTATAGCTCGGTCGGTCGACCGGAACGGTTGTGGGTTGGCCGGCTACGGCTTGACGGCCAGCGCCTCGTCATCCACCACGGTCAGCGACACGGTGTAGTCGCCGGTGTTGCCGACGCTTTGGTACGGTGTGCCGACACCGAAGTAATACGTGCCGGGACTGAAGTCATCCACGAAAGCGTCCACCGGCGCCTCACGAGAGAGATTTTCTCCAGCCCCGTTGTTTCGCCAGATTGCCCAAAGGCCCACACCGATCGGGCCGTCGAGCATCTCGATGCGATAGGCGCCCGCGTCGGTTATCTCGAAGCGGAACACGTCCTTGTCGTCTGCGCACTCGATCCCCCATCTCGGCACGACGCTACCGCCCTCCGTTTTCGCCCAGGCCCAGGCATTGGGGTTCGTGCTGTCGCCCGGGGCCACGTCGGAGTTGATGCGGGCGATGATCGACTCTCCGGGATGGATGAGGACGTCGGGGTGAGTGCGGCTGTCGTCCGCGTGGTCGTCCTGCCGCACCGAGATGGTGTAATGCCCGGTGCCGATGCGGTACTGCGCTCCAGACCCGACGGCGATGTAGTAGGTCCCGTCTTCATCTGGCGTGAAGTATGCCCGCGCCCAGTTAGAGATGAAGCCGCCCCGGTCCTGCTCACCCAGCACCTGTTCGCCCGCTTCGTTGACGATCTCCAGGATGCTCGGGTCGATGAGGTGATTGTCCACGTAGGGGGTGCCGCCGTCTTCCAGGAGCTGCATCCGGCTCTCCGCTTCGATGATGTAGTTCTCCCCAGCCTCGGCGACGAAGGCGAACCAGTCCCGGCCGCCGTCCTCATCGGTTAGCTCACCGTGCTCGACGCTGAAGAAGCCGTCGCCAGCCGATATGGAGTTCTCCATCCCCAGGTTCGTTGGAGGCTCCGGGTTGGTGGCGGGGGGATCCACTATGGGCGTGGGTTCCTCTGTGGGTTCGGGTTCCGCTATGGGTTCCTCGGGCGGCGTGATGGCAGGTTCGTCGACGTCAACCTGGAACACTCGGTGCGCCCGAACGTTGCGCAACCCGTGGAAGATGCGATTGATGCGGCTGCTGCCGGTGTCGGTGATCCAGATGCCGCCATCGCGGTGGTTCGGGTTGTAGCCGAGGCCCGTGCCGGGTCCGCCGCCCTCCACGCTGATGCCGTTGGCGTCCCGGTCGTCGGCCTGAACCGTGTAGCCGAACACGAGGGCGTCCGGTCCGTAGCTGCGCAGGAAGGGCGCGAACCGGCGGTTTTCGCCGACCTGCAGGTAGATGCCGGCGTAGTCCGCCTGCTTGCCAGTGTCGGGATTGACGGTCGTCACATCACCGGTGAAATGCGCGGTGATCTCGATGACGTCGCCCGCGGCGTACCCGACCCGGGGCTCCTGGCCATCGGATGCCGGGAGTTCGTGTGGGACCGAAGTGATCTCAAGGTGGTGGATGCCCACGCCGTCGTCGTCTGTGATCGTGATGGTGCACTCGCCGTCGTGGCCTTTGCTGACGGCGTTGAGGAATTTGACGGTGAAGGTCTCGTCGATTTCAGGGTAATTGTCTTCCAACGTGTGGAAATCGCGACCCATTCTGCCGTGCTTGGACTGGTAGCCATTGCTGGCCTGTCGTTCCTGGTGGAGGTGCTCGTAGTCCGTCGCGTCGGCCGTGATCGGGTGCGTGTACCACCACACCTTCATGGTCTCGTGGGGCCATTCGGAATCGAACTTCTTCATGACCATCAGGCGGAAGTCGTCGCCTTCTTCGACTACCGATTCCAGGCAGTTGATCTTCAGCCAGGGCTCATATTTCCCCACGTGGGGAGCCGCGACCGCCACGCGATTGTGCGGGTATAAGGAACCGAGCGCGATGGTGAGTCCCAGCGAACCGATCAGGGCTATCAGAAGTCCGATGTTCAGCGTCCGAGTCTCGCGAACCCCCAGAATCCTGAAAGTTCTCCGTATGGCTATCATGAGCATAGGTATATCCTCCCTTGGTTTCAGTTATTCCCCGCGGGCTGCGGGCGCTCGGCGCGGGAAACGGCGCCCCGATCGAGCACGGTATCGTTATGACAGATAATATGTATCAGTATATATGATATTAAGTGTATGAGTGATCCATAGTCCTGTCAATCCCGGTCGTGACCTCACGTGTACCGAGGTTGTCATCGCGAGGAGCGTGGCGACGTGGCGATCTGGTAGCTGCAAGATTCCCCGGCTGCCACCATGAGACTGCCATGCTTCGCTCGCAATGACAGTTCGACTGAAACTGGGTATGCGTCAGCGGTCGTGACGACGCGGCGTCAATGCGGCTGCGGTAGCCACCGGTCGTGCGTTAGCCAGGACCGGTGCGGAGCGGAGAGGCGGCCGAAATGGGCAGCGCGGGCACGAATCCGTGCAGGGTGCACCCGCTGGCAGCGCTGGTCGAGTTTTTACGAAGCGTGCGGGATCGAATCGGCGAGTCCTGCCTCGAGTTGCTCGACGCCTGGCGTGTCCGAAAGCGCGGTTGACCGGCTCCGCTGCCGGACCGGTATGGGTCATGCATGGACCAAGGGTTGGCTCCGCTGTGGGCGGCGGTAGCCGGCGGATGGAGTATAATCGCGACATTCCCGGGCTTATCCCCGAGACTTATCCCCGGAGGGAGGGGTCGTGCCGCGACCGCGCAAAACCGCCACCGAGTCCAGGGCCCAGACGGAAGGGCACGACACGCCGGACCGACTGTCGCCCGTTACCGAGAACTACCTGCTGTCCCTGTACAAGATGTGGGAGGACTCGGAGATCCCGACGCTGACGCAGTTGACGGAAGCGTTGCGGCAGTTGCCGCCGACCGAAGGGCTGGGGACGTCGGTGCCGTCGGTGGCCGGCATGCTGCGTCGCATGCAGAAGCAGGGCCTGGTGGACATCGGCAGCGACAAGCGCATCCGGATGACGAGGCGAGGGCAGACCGAAGGCGAGAACATCGCGCGCCGCCACCGGCTGGCAGAATGGCTCGTGGTGAGCCTGCTGGGCATGGAGTTGCACGAGGCCCACATTGAGGCGCACCAACTGGAGCACGGCATGTCCGACGCGATGGAGGCCAAGCTCATGGAGCGGTTGGGCAACCCGACCCACTCGCCTTTCGGCTGGCCGATACCGGGCAGTGGGCCGAGCACGCCGTCGCCGGGCGCGGTGACCCTGGACAACGCCGCCAACGGTACGGCCTACGTGGTGGACCGGGTCCCGGAAGAGGATGCGGAGTTGCTGAAATTCCTGAGCGAGGCGCAGTTGGTGCCCGAACGCTGCATCACCCTGCTGGAGGGGATGCCGTACCTGGGGGTCATGCAGGTGGAGACGGAGGTGGACCGCATCTCCATCGGCTACAACGTGGCGCGGCAGATCGTGGTGCGGCCGGCCGTGGAAAACGAGGGCGACGACTAGGCATCGCTGAGGGCGCGGCGCACCTCGGCCCAGCCGTCGGCCATGGTGCGTTCCGGGAACGCTGGCAGTTCCGGCTCAGGCAGGACCTTGACGGCGACGAGGATCGGGCCGGTGCGGGCCATGATCTCCTCCAGGCCGATCAGGAACTCCTCCAGGTTGTCGAACCGGCAGGCGTGGGCGTAGCCGGCGCTGCGGGCCATACCCTCGAAATCGATCCGGTCGAGCCCACGGATGGGCGTCCCGTCGGTGGACGAGTGGTCGGCGTCCTCCAGCACGAAGTGAACGAAGTTTGCCGGCGCGGCCTCGCCGATGGTCGCCAGGCTGGCCAGGTCGGTGCGCAGGGTGGCGTCGCAGTCCAGCACGAGGATGGGGCGGTTGGGCTGGGCAAGCGAGAGGCCGAGACCGACGGCCGGCGCCCGGTCCATGCAGTCAGTGAGGTCGATGTCCAGGTCGCGCCGTTCCGATACGTTGTGCCAGTCTCGCAGGGCAGCCGAGGTTGACACCACCAGCGAGTCCTGGCGGTGGTAGTTGATGGCCCGGGCCACTTCGCGAGAAGGGATCATTCCCCGTCTCCGGACGGTGTATCGGTTTCCTCGAGCCGTTCCGAATCGCGGCGGGCCTCGGTGCGTCGGGACGACACCATGAGGTACAACCCCGCCGGGATGAGCACGGCGCCGGGCACGGCTTTCAGGGCATTCCCTTCCATGAACCCCAGCCACAGCAGGTAGAAGCCGGCCACGACCACGGCCGACGCGAACAGACGGCCAAAGATGCTGAAGGGGCGGAACTTGGGCATGGGCGAGAGGGGATTACCTAATCGTAGGGGCGAATCATCATTCGCCCCTACATACGGATCCTGGATGGTGGGTTGGCTAGTTGTCGCCGGCGAGGGCGGCGGTGACTTCCTCGTAGGCCTGTTGCGCGGTGCGGGAGGCACGCGTGCGGAACTGCACCGGCGTGTTCTCGATCTCGGGTTCGACGGCCAGGTGGATGAAGACCGGGCCCTCGGCGGCGAGCGCTTCGCTGATGCCGGTGGTGAAGTCTTCCAGGTTGTCGAACGAGAAGACGGCGGCGTAGCCGGCGCCCCGGGCGACTTCCGGCCAGTCGGTGACGCCTTCAGACCCCGGGATGGGCTGCCCGCCGGTGACCGCGTACACGCCGTTGTTGAAGAGGAAGTGGTAGAAGTTCTTGGGCGCCTTGGTGGAGGTGGTGACCAGCGCGCCGAGGTTCATCAGCAGGCTGCCGTCGCCATCCAGCACGAAGACCTTGCGGCCGGGCTGGGCGAGGGCGATGCCCAGGCCGACGTTGCTGGCCTTGCCCATTGCGCCGGAGATCGGCAGGTCCAGGTTCTGGTTGGTGCTGACGGAGGGCAGGCCGAACCGGTGGTTACCGGCGTTCATGGTGGGGACGACGACGGCGTCTTCGCGGTTGGAGTCGATGACGCGCACGGCATCGGTGTTGTTGATCATGGGATTTGCTCCTGGGTTCGTGGACGCGGGATGCGTGGGGAATGGTTGCTATCGACTAGACGCCGAACTCGGTGCCGATGAGGACGGCCACGGGCCGGTTGAGGCGCACGGATTCGTCGAACGCGATGCTGATGCGGTCGGCGTCGTCATCGGTTTCCACGAGGTAGTAGTTGATGCCCCAGGCGTGGAGGATGTGCTCGATGAAGCGCCCTGCGGAGTCGGGAGTAGGACCGCGGCGGGTCCAGCCGCGGTAGCCTACCAGCATGACCAGGGGTTGGTTGAGGTCCAGGCACAGGCCGCGAATGGAGTCGCCCGCCTCGAAGACACCGGTGTTCTGTATGAGCACCACGGGGTTGGCGCCGCCGACCCAGAGCCCGGCGGCCACGGCCATGGTCTCGCCCTCGCGGCACACTGGAATCAAGTCCAGGGTGGGCTCTTCCATCATCATGTTGTACAGGAAGTTGGTCTCGCTGTCGGGGAGCCAGACGACGTGCGAAACGTTGTTCTTCTTGAGCTCGGCGACGAGGGATTGCGGGTGCAATACAGATTCGTAGACTTCGGTGGTCATTCTGGAGACTCCTTGAGCGATCCGCCGGGAAGGGCGTGCTGGCAGTGCGTTTTAGTCCGTCCGGCATTATATGGGGTGGCATTTGGGGCGTCAACGAAAGCGGAGTCTGACGTGTACCCGGTTGGTCATCGCGAGGAACGCAGCGACGTGGCGATCTCGTTGCTGGAAACGACCCCGTTACCGTCACGAGATTGCCACGCTCCGCTCGCAATGACGGTTCCAGACAAAACTGGGTAGGCGTGAGAAACGGAGTGAGCAGACGTCGGCCCGGCGCTCTTCAGCACCGGGCCGGTATCGGGCTCGGCAAGGGGCCTTTCTCAACCGTGCCGGGCCTTGCTCTGGCGTTACGGGAAGACCACTGTCTGCGGTGAGGTCGTCTGCTCCGTGGCCCCGCCAACGGTCAGGTTGACCAGATTGTTGTCCGTGTCATAGTGTATCTCAGCGTTAGGGAAGTCGGTCGGGCCGTTGCCGTAACCTATAACCCCATGGGAAGACGCTGCGCCGTCCCCAACCGGGCGTTGAATGCTCACCTCCCAAACCGGAACGTCGATTGGCCGGATGGGGCGGCCATAGATTTCTATGGTGCTATAGGAATATCCCTTGATCCAGGCCTGGTCTTCACCGCCGGCGAAAGGAAACTTCAAGGACCCGAACCAGGTCGTCGTGTCGGCATCGACGTCCGTGATCCACACGCCAAACCATTCTCCGTCGTCGTCCGCCCCATCGGAGGCCAGGCGCACCCGGTAGTCGCCGTCGCCCCATTCGTAGTGGCGCCTCACCGATATGAAATTTCCCTCGTAGGTGCCCGCTTCCGAAAAGCCGCCGGGGGCTACCCGTGCGTTGACCAGGTCCGTGGTGTCCCACCTGGAGAAGATCAGGGCCTTGCTCCCGTCGTTTCTGGTCTGGATCCCGTAGTAGAGCAGCGTATCGGAGATTTTGTGGACGCCAAGCATCAGGTAGAGCCCGCTTCGTCTGGAATAATTGCCGACGTCATTGTGTATCGTGAAGTCGGTCGTCATCTCCCGGAACCTCGGACGCTGGCGAGTTTCAGCGTCTATGCGCCACTTCCACCTGATCTTGGCCATGTGCTCGGGCGTCGTTCCCAGGTTGTAGAGTTCCGGCCGGCCCGGTATCTGCGTGGGAGCAGGCGTCGGCGTAACGGAGGGCGTAGGTGTGGGGGTCGGCGGCGCCGGCGTCGGAGCGTTGGATCCGGTCACCCGGAATTTCAGATCGTTGTACAGTTTCCTGCCGTCCCTGGTGCAGACGGCGGCCTGGTGGGAGCACTGCCGGTCCGCCAGCAGGTAGAAGTTTATGTGGTCGGGCGAATCGGGCTGCACCGTAATGTCCCAGATGCGGTTGGAACCCCTCGTCCTGCGCTTGGCTTTGGTCACCGACGCGTTGGTCACGTCCAGCACCTGGTCGCGCAGCCTCTTGTAACTCATCCGGATTTGATCGGTGAAGTGGAGACTGAATGTGAAGGGATCCGTGCCATTGTGGTCCGTCGGCAGGTTCTTCGCATAGGCCAGGGGGCGCGCTGCCCCTCTTTCGGGGGGCGCATCCGAACCCTCAACCGGCGTGATGCTCACTTCAACTGTGTCGCCGCTTTCCCAGTCGAGGTCGCCGGCCGCCCACCAGTAACGTCCCGCGGCGACGGTTTTCGGTTTCAAGCTGTCCGACGCGACGAACTCCTGGTCTCCGATCGCCAGCGTGAAGTCTTTCGGGAGTTCGCGACTGATGTTGAGATACAGCCCTCCGGCCAGGGTCAGCATGGTCAGTACCCGATATGAGCGTTCATCCACCGAAAATGACTGGCTGGAGACCGCTCCCATCTCATCTCCCCAGGTTGAGTATCCGGTTATTGCGGGAACGTATGACCTGTCCGAGCCCACGGTCAAGGTGGCCGACCAGGCGGCCTGCGGGTCTTCGGCGCTTTGGGCGGATGCCAATTTCCCGGTGAACAGCAAGGCGCCGAGGGATGCCAGCAGAACGAGGCATGTCAGGGCGAGCAGGGCCAGACGTAAGGTGAAACGGTTGGAAAGGGTGCGATGTGCTCTTTCTTTCGCGATGCCAGTTATACGCATGCGCTGTCTCCTGGTTGTTTGTATTGACGTAAATCGGCGCTCCGAGACGGGTGGCGTCGGAGCCGGTATGCGAACCGCGAGCCCACAGGCGATCGCCTTTGGCGCCGATGCGCCCCCTGATTTCGGTATGCGCCCTCTCAAGCCCTTCGGACCTATGCGTCGGTGCGGGCTTGCTGTGACCCGCCAGGTGTGGCGGGTGATGGAGAGGGTCGTGCCACCACACCGAGTTATTTGGGCGCTGGTGACAACACGCTCGGCGACGATATCGTCGCCGATGCCAGGCTATTCGATTGCCTCCCCTTGGCGAAATGGCTCTCGCTTTCGCCCGGTGTTCCTGTCCTTGGGGTGATTTATCCTCCCGAGGGGCTGCGCTAACACGGTTCCCGGCCCCAAATGAGTAGCAGATGGATTGCGCCTGACCGTGCTATACGCGAGGCCGAATACGTACTCGTCCACGTTCACCATTTGCCGGGGGCGGGTGTACCGGGGCGGGGCGCGACCACCGCGTGGCTATTGCGCGTCAGGTAGCGCTACGGAGGTGGATGCTTCCGCTCAAGGTTGCCGGTCGAACCGGGCCCGGTCCCTGCGCTCCGTCCTGCTCCTGGTTATGGGAGCAGCGGGTTGTTTCAACTATTGGATAGACAACGCGCGCGGGGTGAGGCACGCAATGGCCCCGTTCCGTGTATCTGCTCACCGTTTGCATAATTCGATGGTCATCATTCGATCCGATGTATTTCTGATTTCGCTGTGGGCCGTACAGGCGAGTATGGGCATCGAGGCTAAAAGGCGGTTCAGGACTCGTCAATTGGAATTTCGTGACGAAATCGTGCATGTTTTGTGAACATGGCAAACGCTCTGTTGTGGTGGCGTTCAGCGCGCTGACCAGGCGCGCGCCGACGATTCCGGCAGCCAGCATCCGCGGCAGATCCCACGCTGGCCCGCCGGTGGATTTGGCCCAGCGTCGCTTGCTGTGATGTAGGGATGGACTGTAAAACGAGCGGGCGGAGGCGTCGGCGGCTGCCACGAAAGTAGCGTTGGGCGTACGCGAATCTTGTTGACAGGCCAAATTGAATGTGATAATTTTCACCAGCCAAAAACGGGCCGCGTAATTTCAGCCGCTTTGCGTGGTCGATCCCGGGTAGAATACCCAGCATCATACGTTCGAGCGCAGGTTCACCAGCCACATGCCGCAAACCGACCCCAACGCGATGAACGCGGCTCTCTGGGCCGATGTCAGCCTCTGGCTGACGTATCTTTGGATTTATTTCCCCCTGATCATCATCTTTGCGTTCAGCATTCTGATCGCCCATGCGCTGATCCCGTCGGGTGTGCAGACCGGAACGTACCCAGCGTCCTTCTCACGTTTGCGATTACCCCTCACCGCGATCGGCGTTGCCGCGTTGGCGGGAGCCGTGGTCATGATGATTTTGACGGTCATGCAGTCGCCGATGACGCTGCAGAACGTTTGGGAACGCCTCTTCGTATAACGCGCAGGGCACCTGTCCGCCGCGCTGCGACACCCGCTGCCTGACGCAACCGGTCCCTGCCACGCACCTACCTGCCGATATCCATGCCACCCCTCCCACCCACCCGACAGCTCATCCCGATGGCGATCGCCGGCCTCGTTGTGACGGCCATTGTCGCTTTCATCCTGGTGGTGCTGTTCATATCATGGTTCTCCAACCCGCCCTTCGGCTGGGGAAACGCGCCGGCGCAGCCGATTGACTTCCCGCACACTGTGCACGCGGGTTCCGTGGAAGAGGGCGGCCATGCCATTCAGTGCGAGTTCTGTCACCGCAACGTGACCTCAGGAGCGGCGGCCACGGTGCCGGCCGTGGAGGTCTGCGTGATCTGCCACAAGCAGGTCAACGGCAACAACGTGACCACCGATGCCGTGGAGCCCGAAACGCTCATCAACATCCAGCGGGTGCTGGACAAGCACGCGGAGGAACGTCCCATTGACTGGGAACGGGTTCACCGCATGCCGGACCACGTGCGGTTCGTCCACGAGGCCCACATCCGGTTCCTGACCCAGGGCGAAGAACGCACGGTCACGCTGCCCGTGGGAGACGAAAAGCCGATGAACCTGCCGGTGACGGTGCCCGAAGCCTGTACGGTATGCCACGGCGACGTTGCGAACATGGAAGTGGTGCAGCCGCAGGATGGGCAGTCGCTGAAGATGGGCACGTGCCTGGACTGCCACCGGGAAAACAACGTCAGCACCGACTGCACGATCTGCCACAAGTAGGCCGCACGCCGCAACCGGACTCTTGAACCAATGAAACTAACGCGCCGCAACTTCCTCGCCTGGGCTGGCATCGCTGCAACGGGAGCGATCGCCTGCGACCTGTTCGACGACGAACTGCGGGTGCAGAGCCCGGCGCTGATTCCCGAAGACCTGGTCAAGGGCCGGGACAACTGGTACGCCACCTATGACGGGTCGGTTCCCGGAGGCGAAGGTGTGCTGGTTCGGGTGATGGAAGGGCGCGCCAAGAAGGTGCGCGGCAACCCGCGTTTCCCGACGAACCAGGGCAAGCAGGCGGCCGCGTCCGATACGCTGCTGCAGTCGCTTTATCACCCCGACCGGATCGCAGGACCCATGCTGCGCAACGGGCCGAGAGGGTCCGGAAGTTACCGGCCAATAACCTGGGAAGAGGCGCTGAACCGGTTCAACGCGGCGGTGGACGATCGCGGGAACGGCATGCTGCTGATCACCGACGACCGCAAGTGCAGCTTCGCCAAGATCTGCGGCGCCTTCGCCGATGCGTTCGGCGGCCGGCACGTGGCTTTCGGTGGCGCGGCGGACGACACGGCGTACCGGGCGGCGGTGAAGGACGTGATGGGCACCGACAGCCTGCCCTTCCATGACATCGCCAACGCCGAAACCCTGTCCAGCTTCGGCTCGGATTTTCTGTCCACTTGGGGCAACCCAACCGCTTACTCGGTGGCGTACGGCAAGTTCCGGTCAAAGGCGCACCGTGGTCGGCACTACCACTTCGGCTCCCGCTACTCGATGACTGCGGCCAACGCCGACAAGTGGATACCCATCAATCCAGGCTCGGAAGGCTATGCCGCCATGGCCCTGGCATGGGCGGTCGCGTCGGCCCACCCGGAATCGCCGGCGGTGGCGCAGATCACGGGCGAGGCCGGACCGGGCGCGTTGAGTGAATTCATACCCGACGCCCTGGTGGACGTGCTGGGAATACCGGACGCGGTCCTGGACGGATATTCGGTCCGGGAGTTTTTCGAGAAGCTGGCGCGCGACTACATGTCCCCCGGCGGCCTGGCCATCGGCGGTGGCGGCGAGGCCGGCGCGTACAGCAACGGCCAGTTCAACGCTTCGGCAGTCCTGATCCTGAACTACATCCTGGGCAACGTGGGACACGAGGGTGGCCTGTTGCCCGATCCCGGCAGCCCGATTTCCGACAGCCCGACGGCGGCTCCGGTGGCATCCCTGGCGGATTGGCAGCGGATCGCCGGCGACATCAACAGCGCCGCCGCTCCCCTGGTCATCATCCACAACGCCAACCCCGTTTACGGCCTGCCGCCCAGCATCGGCCTGGAGGCAGCGCTGGGCAACGAGGGCGTGGTGGTGATCAGCGCCAGCCAGTTCCTGGACGAGACATCGGCCATGGCCGACCTGCTGCTACCGGACCGCGCCGCGCTGGAAGACTGGGGCGACGACCTGCCCGACCCCATGCCGGGCTACCACTTGTACGCGGTGCAACAGCCCGTGGTGAATCCGCTGGCGGACCTGGATCCGCGGAGCTTCCCCGATGTGCTGCTGAACGCGGCCGCAACGCTGGGCCGCGGCGACAGCATGCCCGCCGAGAGCTACGAAGGGATGATCCGCTCGAACGTTGAAGAAACGCTGGGAGCGGACCTCAACGATACGCTGATGTACGGCGGCTGGTGGAATGAGAACGCGACCGGCCGGGCGGCGACGCCCCCGGAGGGCACGCTGGCCAGGATCGCGCGCAACGCATCGCCAGCCAATATCGTCGGCAGTGGAAACTTCCATCTGCAGCCCTACGAGCACCATACGGTGAGGGATGGCCGCAACGCCCACCTGCCGTGGGCGCAGAGCACGCCGGACCCGTTGACCACAGTGACTTGGCAGACCTGGGTTGATATAAATGAACAACAGGGCCGGCAGATGGGCCTGCGCGAAGGCGACGTGGTCAACATCACCACCGGCGCAGGGAGCATCCAGGCGCTGGTGTACCTGAACCCGGGCGCTCCCCCTGGGATCGCGGCGGTGCCAATGGGCGGCGGCCGCACCATGGGGTCGAGCTACGCCACTGACCGGGACGCGCGGGAAAGCGGAAACGTAGTATCCATACTGGAGCCCGTCGTGGTCGACGGCTCCGGCGGACTGGCCTGGGGTTCCACCCGTTGCTCGATAACGCCCACGGGCGACAGCATGGCGGTATCCAAGCTGGAGGGCGACTACACCAGCCGCGAAGTCGGCGAACACCCGGCCGAGCAGGTTTACAAGACTGTTGGAGATCACTAAGCGCAGCGCATAACCTGTGCCGCCCTTGGGATTACTGAAAGATGCCTAACGCTGAATTTCCGCACAAATGGGGAATGATCATTGACCTGGACAAGTGCACGGGCTGCCAGGCCTGTGTGGTTGCCTGCCAGGCCGAGAACAACATCCCCATCAACACCAAGGATTACTTCCTGCAGCGCCGCGCCTACGAGTGGATCCGCATCGAGCGCTACTGGGAAGGCGAGTACCCGAACATCAAGGCGCGGTTCATGCCGGTGCTGTGCCAGCACTGCGAGAACGCGCCGTGCGAGCCGGTCTGCCCGGTGTTCGCCACCTACCATAACGAAGAGGGACTTAACGTCCAGGTGTACAACCGCTGTGTGGGCACGCGGTACTGCATCAACAACTGCCCGTACCAGGTGCGGATGTTCAACTACTGGCATCCCAACTGGCCGGCCCGGCTGGAAAACCAGCTCAATCCCGATGTAACCGTGCGGACGCGGGGTATCACTGAGAAGTGCACCTTCTGCGTGCAGCGGCTGCGCCGTGGAGAAATCGAGGTTGAGGCTCGCGGCGGGCAGCGTCTGAACGACGAGCGCATCACCGGAGGCAACTACGACCCGGCTTGCGTGCAGGCCTGTCCCACCAACGCCCTGATGTTCGGCGACCTGGAAGATCAGGATACGGCCATCAAGCCGTACTTCGACGACGTGAATGCGCACCCGGGCCACGGCGAGCATGATCGCGAGACCCGGGGCTACCGGCTGCTGGAAGAGATGAACACTCGCCCCAGCGTCATCTACCTGAAGAAAATCGACCAGTATCCCCTTAAGGGCGGACACTGATGGCTAGCGAAGCACACGCTCAACCCGGACAAGGCCACGATCACGACGCCCACGGGGTAGCTTCCCAGGGGGACGATTCCCACGAGCACGGCCATTTCGGGCCGGAAATGTGGGTGATCCCCGAACGGTCGGAGTTGGTGTCCGGGGTTGTCCAGCGGCAGCAAGAAGGTTCGAGCCTGCTGCGCTGGGTCTTTATCGTCGGTGGAATACTGACGATACTTGGCATCGTGGGCTTTGTGCTGAAGCTGGTCACGGTCGGGTTCTCCGACCACAACGATTGGGGATTTTACGTCGCGGCGTTCGCGTTCGTTTTCACGCTGTCCGCCTCGGCCCCGCTGGCCGCATGCGCCTTCCGGTTCACCAAGAGCCACTGGCGGCGGCCCCTGACGCGCATCGCCGAGGTGTTCTCGGTGGTGAGCATCGTCAACATCCTGCTGTTCATCCCCGCGCTGATCGCGTTGCCCGAAATCGGAGTGATGACGGAAAGCGGCGAGGAAATGGTTCGCCGGTCCATCTGGTTCCAGGAGTTGAGCAACCCGTCGGGATGGCTGATGGCCTCGATGATCGGACTGGTGTTCTGCTCGTTGTCCATACTGTGGCTTTCGGCGATGCCGGACATGGCCCAGAGCCGTTCGATGGTGACCGGGTTCCGCGCGTCTCTTTACGGAAGGCTGGCCGGCGGCTGGTACGGCACCAAGCGTCAGTGGCAGATCCAGAAAGGTGGCCTCGCCATCCTGGGCGGTCTGTACTTCATGCTGGTGGTGTTCGTCCAGTTCCTGATTGTCAGCGACTTCGCCATGGCGATGATACCGGGCTGGAAGGACTCGATCCTGCCGCCCTTTTACACGGTGATCAGCTTCCAGGGCGGCCTCGCAGCCATCCTGCTGACGGCCTACGCGCTGCGGCGCTGGGGCGGCTACCGGGAATACATGGGCCAGGCGCCCTTCTGGGCGGCCAGTAAGGTTCTGCTGGGCCTGACGCTGCTGCACACGTACCACCTGTTCGCATTCTTCATCACCTACTGGTACGGTCGGCTGGAGGTTGAGCAGGCGATCCTGAACTACCTGATGTTCAAGTCGTACATCGGCATATTCTGGGCGCAGCTGTTCTTCACCTTCTTCATACCGTTCCCGATCCTGGTGTCCAACCACGCCCGCCGCGAGGGCTGGGGCGCGCCGTTGGCAGCCGTCTTCATCCTGATCGGCCTGATGCTCTTCCACATCCGTATATTTGCCGCGGCCTTCGCGGCGGCGCCGGCCGACCTGCACGGGCTCTATTACCTGCCTTCGGACGCGTTCTCCTTCCCGGCGCTGCTCTGCCAGGTCACCGCTACCCAGGTGTGCGACGTGACCGCGGCCCGTTTCCCCGACCTTTGGGACATCTTCATGATCCTGGGCGGCGTGGGCATAGTGCTCTTCCTGCTGCGTGTCGGTCTCATGATCCTGCCGCCGCTGTGCCTCTGGGAAATGAAAGAAGGTTCGATGTACCAGCGGGTCGACACGCTGATCCGCGGACGTTACCTCGTGCTCGCCAAGCCGGAATAGAGACCGCACCCAAAAGGCACAGGATTGTCACGCTACGCTCGCAATGACACCCAAACGCGCAATGACATCCAACGCCAGACCGACGCGCTAAACTCACCACAACGCCAGAAACGAAACCGCCAGAGCCACCACAGGTAAGAGTAAGTCAAAATGCAGGAAGGCAAAGTCCTACCCGCAGCGCAAGTTAACCGGGACCTGCTGCGGTCCATACTGGAAACGCCCCGCTGGTTCTGGCCGGTGGTGTCGCTGCTCGGTATGATCGTGCTGGCGGCCGCCATAACTATTGGCATCATGATCGACCGGGGTCTCGGTATAACCGGCTTGAACTACAAGGTGGTCTGGGGCTTCTTCATCACCAACTTCGTGTTCTGGATCGGTATCAGCCACGCTGGCGTGATGCTTTCCGCCATTCTGCGCCTGGCCAAGGCCGAATGGCGTCGGCCGGCGACCCGCGCCGCCGAGGTTCTGACCATCTTCTCGCTGATGACGGCGATGATCATGCCGATCATCCACACCGGTCGGCCATGGCGCATCCTGTACTGGGCGTTTCCCTATGACTTCGCCCGCGGCGTTTGGCCCAACATCCGCACCCCGCTGGTGTGGGACCCCTCCGCCATCCTGACCTACCTGACCTCTTCGACACTGTTTGTGCTCATCGCCCTGGTGCCGGACTTCGCGGTGTTGCGTGACCGCACCACCGGCTGGCCCAAAATCGTGTACACGATGCTGGCCATGGGCTGGGAGGGCAACCCGCGACAGTGGAAGCTGCAGATCATCGCCGGCGTACTGCTGTCCGCGCTGATCCTTCCGGTGTTCGTGTCCGTGCACTCCATCGTGTCCTGGGACTTCGGCATGGCCGTGGCCATCAAGTCGTGGCACAGCACGGTGTTCGCGCCCTACTTCGTGGTCGGCGCGGTCCACTCCGGTGTGTCCGCAGTGGTGTTCGCCATGATCCTGCTGCGCTGGGCCTACGGCTGGCAGGACTACATCCGCCACGAACATATCGACGCGCTGGGACGCCTGCTGATCGTCGTCGCCACCGGATGGTTCTACTTCCTGGTGATGGAGATCATCTTCGGCATCTACGGTTTGGAAGGCGACGAACTCGCCGTCCGCGCGCTGCAGTTCCTGCCGGGCGACCACGGCGTGGCCTACAACATCTGGATGATAGTGTTCGTCGGCATCACCTACTTCCTGCCGGTGATCCTGTGGCTGCCCAAGGCGTGGCGACGCAACCTTTGGATCATGTCCGTGGCGTGTATCTCGGTGAACGTGGGCATGTGGCTGGAGCGATATCTGTTGTTCGTGCCCGGCCAGGCCAACAAGCAATTCCAGACGTTCACCTGGAACGACTACCTTCCTCAGTGGCCGGAAGCCCTGATCGTCGGCGCGACGTTCGCCTTCGTATCCATGCTGATGCTGCTATTCAGCCGGGTGTTCCCGCTGGTGCCGCTGTACGACATCAAGGAAGGCGACATCCTGAGGACCGAAATGCAGATTGGCCGCCGGACAGTGCCGGCGACGTTCAGAGAGGACTAGCCTGGCATGGGTGGACGGGATTTTCCGGATTGCCACAGTGCGCTCGAAATGACAAGGAACAAGGTTTAGAGTTATCGTCATGGCAATGCAAGGGATAATGGGGATGTTGCGGAACGCGATGCCCGCAGCCAGCGCGAAGCACACCGTGCTGGGGGTGTTTTCGGACGCAGAGTCCGCAGCCACCGCTGGCGACGAGCTCAAGTCGGCCGGGATCCCGGACACCGACTACGACTTCCTGACCGACTCGCCGTATCCTGAAGGTTCTCTGGGGGAGCGGGACGAGCCGCACCGCCTGTATCTGTATCCCTTCATCGGGGCGCTTTTGGGGCTATCGTCGGGCATCATGATCACGGCGATGACGCAGGTGGCATATCCGCTGGTAACCGGCGGGAAGCCCGTGCTGTCGCTGCCTCCGATGGCCATCGTCTGCTACGAAGGCACCATGCTGGGCGCCATTCTGTTCACCGTGATCGGCATCGTCTTCGAATCGCGCCTGCCCAAGTTCGACCTGGGCCTCTATGACAACCGCATCACCCAGGGGTTCCTCGGCTTGCGCGTAAAAGCGGAGCCCGAGCAGAGCCGCGAGGTGGTTCAGATAATGAACGCCGCCGGCGCCGTAGACGTCAAGACGGACCAGTAGCAAGGACTGGAACGAACGCATGGCAACGCAAGCAATACTGGGCCTGTTCGAGGACGCCTCATCGGCTGCTGACGCCGGAGACGCGCTGAAAGCGTCGGGCGTCGCCGAGTCGGACTACCAATTCCTGACTGACATCCCGTATCCCGAGGGAGCGTTCGGCGAACGGATGGAGCGACACAGCCTGTTCATATGGACAGCGATCGGCGGAGCGCTGGGGATTGTTTTGTCCCTGATAGTAGCGGGAATGACCCCGCTGGCCGTGCCGATGACCATCGAACCCAAGCCCATCCTGGCGATGCCGCCGCTGGCGGTGATCTGCTTCGCCGGAGCGATGCTGGGAGCCATTCTGTTCACCGTGATCGGAATTGCGCTGTCACTGCGGGCGAATCTTGTTTCTCCGCACAGTGACGACCGGATCGCGACCGGATTGATCGGGCTCCTGGTCAACGCCGGAGCGGCACAGGCCCCCCAGGTCACTGAAATCCTGAACGATGCCGGCGCAGTGGACGTTACGACCAACCGCGCCTAGACTGGCCCGGCTGCTGCGATGATCGAATCCGAAAGTAGCAATGGCTGAAAGTAGCAATGAGAAACTTGATGACACGGTTTAGCTCGATCCCCGGCAGGTTCCGATTGCCGCTGCTGTTTGCGGCGTTGGCCACGGTGGGGATCGTGGCGGCCGGCTGCTCGCAGGGGTCGTACCCGCTGGATATCTTTTACGAAATGCACTATCAGCCGGCGTACAAGGCCCATGAGCCACCCCGGCTCAGCGTGCCGGCGTCGGCGGTGCCGTGGTACGGTTCGACCGCGCCGGACTCCACGTCATTTGCCGGATCCGGCAAGCACATCTTTGAGACCAACTGCGTTATGTGCCACGGGGCCGAGGGTCTGGGCAACGGGCCGGTGCTGGCGCGGATGATCGTCGACTATGGCTACCAACCCCTGGACCTGGCCACGCAGAACCCCAACCTCACCTCAGAAGCGGCCAGGAGCCTGGATCGAGACGGTCTGCGCGGGGTGATCGAGGGCGGCGTGAACGTCATGCCCCCGTTCCGAAAGCTGCTGACCCCGGATCAAATCGAGCTGGTGCTGGACTACGTGGAAGGTTGCATCCAGGATGGCAATGCTGCCGCGTGCCAGTAGCGTCGGCCCCCGGATGACTTCGGGGCACTTATGATGAGAACATGCAACGAACTCGCCCCGGCATGCCGGGGCGTTTTTCTGGTCGTGATTGCGGCGGTTTCCGTGATGGTATCTCTGGCGTCGGTAGGCGTAGTTGCCGCCCAATCCGGAGCAGGCGCAGGGTCGTACGACGAGGCGAAGGCGCAGGAGATTGACCGGATGCTGATGTGTCCGGTGTGTCCGGCGCAGACCATCGACCAGACCGAGGTGCCGCTGGCGAAGCAGATGCGGGCGCAGGTGAGAGAACTGCTGGCGTCGGGAGCGACCCGGGACGAGGTGCTCGCCTGGTTCTCTGCGCCGGAGCGTTACGGGCCCAGCGTGCTGGCCGAGCCACCGCGCTCCGGGTTCTACCTGACCGCATGGATTGTTCCCGGCGTTGTGGTCGTAGCCGCGCTGGCGGGGGGACTGCTCACCCTGCGAGCGATGCGGCGACGGAATGGAGATGACGAGCCCCTCGGGCCGAGCGATGCTGACGGGTTGCAGCCTTACCTGGCGGCGGTGGACCGGGACCTGGCGCTGGACCGCCGGGACTCCGACGGGAAGGACTGAGCATGGGTGATCTGGGTGCGGCCTGCCTCTGGATGGGGCTGGCGCTGGCGGCCTATTCCTGCTTCGCATCGGTGGGCGGGCAGTTGCGCGGTTCAAATGCGCTGGTGGACAGCGGGCGCAAGGCGTCCTACGTCCTGGTGGTGGTGCTGCTGGTGTCCACCCTGTCGCTGGTGCAGTCGTTCATCGCGCGGGACTTCTCGCTGCAGTACGTGGCCGAGCACAGCAACCTGGCGATGCCCAACATCTTCACCTGGGTCGCCTTCTACGCCGGCAACGAGGGATCGCTGCTCTACATTGCCTTCGCGCTGTCGGTGATGGCTGCGCTGGCGATCTGGCTGGCCCCCGCGTCCGCCCGGCCCACGCTGGCGTGGACGACGGCGATCCTGATGCTGATCGAGGTGTTCTTCCTGGCAGTGATGGGGTTCATGGCCAACCCCTTTGCCAAGTTGCCGTTTCCCGTCCCCGACGGTCAGGGCATCAACCCGCTGCTGACGCACTTCGGCATGTTCTTCCACCCACCGGCGCTGATGGCCGGGCTGGTGGGCATCAGCATACCGATGGCTTTCTCCCTGGGCAGCCTCATTGGGGGCAAGGGCGGCGATGACTGGATTGACGCGGGACGAGCCTGGGGCGTGGGCATCTGGGCACTGCTGGCCGCCGGTCTGCTGCTGGGCTCCTGGTGGGCCTACACCATCCTGGGCTGGGGCGGGTTCTGGTTCTGGGACCCGGTGGAGAACGCGGCATTCATGCCCTGGATCGCGCTGACGGCCTTCGTGCACTCGATCATGGTGCAGAAGCGGCGCGGCATGTTCCGGATGTGGAATATCGTGCTCATCGACGTCGCATTCGGGTTGGCGTTGTACGGGATGTTCATGAACCGGGGCGGGCCGGTGCCCTCGGTGCATTCCTTCGGCGCGTCCACCCTGGGGTGGGTGTTCCTGCTGTTCCTGGCCTTTGGCGTGATCGTGCCGCTGGCGATCTTCTTCTGGCGCTACGATCGAATGAAGAGCGCGCAGAGCCTGGACTCGATGCTCTCCCGCGAGTCGGCGTTCCTGGTGAACAACCTGCTGCTGCTGGGGATCGGCTTCGCCACGCTGTGGGGGACGGTGTACCCGCTGCTGTCGCGGCTGTTCGCCGAGCAGGAGATCACCGTGGCCCGGCCCTTCTACGACCAGGTGAACGGACCGCTGATGCTCGGGCTCGTCCTGCTGATGGGTGTCGGGCCGCTGCTGCCGTGGCGCCGGGCGAACCTGCGATCGCTGCAGCGGGCGCTGCTGATACCGGGGACCGCCGCGCTGGTGACCGTGGCCGTCCTGTTGGTCGTGGGCATCCGGCAGCCCTACGCGGTGGTCGGTTTCGGTCTGTGCGCGCTGGTGACGGCCAGCATCGTGGCCGAGTGGGTGCGCGGGACCATCGCCCGCCGGAGAAGCGTCGGCGACAATCCGGCCGTTGGGTTCGTGCGCCTGATCCTGGCCAACCGGCCGCGCTACGGCGGTTACATTGTGCACCTGGCGGTGGTGATGGTCGCCCTGGGCGTCGTGGGGCAGTCGTTCTACGGGGTGCAGCGCGACGTGGCGCTGATGCCGGGCGAGTCGGTCACCGTGCAAGACTACACGCTGGAATATGTGGACACCACCGCGCTGGCCTTCTCCGACCGCACGGAATTCCGCACCACGGTGGAGGTGTACCGCGATGGCGAACTGCTGGAGACGATGCACCCGCAGCGGACGTTCCATCCTGCGTTCAACATGGCGTCGACGCGGGCGGCAATACGCTCCACGCCGGTGGAGGACTTCTACGTGGTGCCCAGCGAGAACCGCGAGGACGGAGCGGTGGGGTTCCGCATCCTGGTCAACCCGCTGGTCTGGTGGATGTGGGTGGCCGGCCCGGTGATGATATTCGGCACGGTGATCGCGCTGTGGCCGACGCGGGCTCCGGTGAGGCGTCCGGTTGCGGTGGCGTCGCCGGCCCCTGGCGCGGCTGACTAGCCGGTCGACGCCAGGCAGAAGGCTCGATGCAACTGGGGTTGGCGATAGCGGTGGCGTTGCTCATCGTGGGGGTAGTCGCGTGGCCGTTCCTGGCTCGCCGATGGCGAGCGTCCGGCCGCGCATCCGGCTCGCAGGAAGCTGATGACGGCGCGACGAAGAGCGGCGTCGCGCTGGAGGATGTGTACGAGGCGATACGCACGTTGCAGATGGACCACAACCTCGGGCGCATTGCCGACGCCGATTTCCGCGAGCAACTGGACCAATACCGCCGTCAGGCGGCGGAGATCATGCGGGATCTGGACCGGCAAGGCTAGCATGGAAAGGCATCGAATGGCTGATCGCCCTTTGCTGATGCTGGGGTTCGCAGTGGCCGTGTCTGCGGCCATGTTGCTGGCGATCTGGCCCGCAGTTCTGCACGGGCAGTCTCCGGACACGCTGTCCATCAGTGGCACAGTGGTCAACGGCACGGACGGAATGGACTCCCCCACGGGCGTGACCGTGCTGCTGCACCGATTTGGCGCGGGTTCGGGGTCGGTGGATACCTACGAGGAGACCACGGATGACGACGGAACTTTCCGGTTCGACCGCGTGCCGGCGGTGTCAGATGGAGACAGCCTCGCGCTGGCCGTTGACTACGGGGAGACCCGTTACACCGAGGTGCTCTCGCAGTCCGATATAGCCGAGCCGGTGGAGTTGACGGTCTACGAATTCACCCGCGACGTGGGCGTGGTGGCCACCACGGAGCAGTCGATCATCGTGGCGGGGATCGATTCGGCCACCCGTCGCATGGCGGTGGTGCAACTGTTCACGATGGAAAACCGCAGCGACACAACGCTGGTGCCGGATCTCTCCGCGCCGCCCATGATCGGTCAGTTCAGTTTCCTGCGGTTCTCCCTGCCGGCGGCGGCCACCGACCTGGACGTTTCCACCAACCTGGTGGGCGGCGAGGTGATACCGGTGGGCACCGGCTTCGCCATCACCGCGCCCGTACCTCCGGGGAGACACCAGGCGAGTTTCACGTTCACCGTGCCCTACGAGGGCAACGAGGTCGCGTGGCGGGACAACACCCTGCAGGGCGCGGAGTCGCTGAATCTGCTGATCCCCGCAGAGTTCGGGAATATCGGCGTTGGCGGGCTGGAGCCGGATGAAGGGTTCTCGGTGGGCGAGGTCACGTACCGGGCCTGGGGAGCGGAAAACCTCGCACCCGGAGCCGGGGTCAGCATCACGCTGTCCGGCCTGCCCGAACCGACCTGGATTGACCGGGTGGGCAACCCGCTGTCGGAGGCGCGGTTCTGGTTCGGCGCGCTGCCCATCATGGTGGGCGTTGCGCTGGCGGGATTGCTGGGCTGGGGCATCTGGCGGCGTCCGACGCCGAGCGTGAGCTGATGTCCCGGCGGGGATGGATCATCCTGGGAACGGCGGCGGTGCTGCTCCCGCTGTTCGCCCTCCTGGCCTGGGCGGCCGTCCAACAGCAGGGGCAGCCGGCCGGCGCCGGGATCAACGCGCAGTTCGGTGAGGTGCGGGTGTCGGAATCGCGCGCAGCGGAGTTCACGCTGGTATTGGACGATGCCGACACTCTCCGGCTCTCCGACCTCAGGGGCAAGGTGGTGATGGTGGATTTCTGGGCGTCCTGGTGCGGGCCGTGTCGGCAGGAAGCGGCGACGCTGAACCGCATCTACGCCGCCTATTCCGACGCGCCGGTGGAGTTCGTGGGTGTCAACGTCTGGGATACGCCGGACGCGGCGGAGGTGTTCCTGGTGGAGTTTGGCGTCGCCTATCCCACCGGCGTTGACACCGACGGGGCGATCGCCCTGGAGTACGGCGTGCGCGGCATACCGGAGAAGTTCTTCATCGACGCCGATGGGACGATACGGCGCAAATACGTCGGGCCCATGCCGGAAGACGTGCTGCGCGGCACGCTGGATGAGTTGTTGGCGGAAGCGGCGTCCCGGGGTGGATGACCCGTGCCGACCAGAGCCGGAATGATACAATCCCGCGCACCGGAGGCCGGAGGATGACCACGCCTGAAAGCAACGTTCACGCTGACAACGCGCCCGTAGCGCTGGCGATGGACTGGGGCGGGACGTGGGCCCGCGCTGCGGTCATCGACCGGCAGGGGACCATCCTGTGGCAGGACCGGGTCGCCAATGAACCGGGCGCGCTGCAAGATCAACTGGTACATGCCGCCGGCGGGCTGCTGCTAACCGCGAAAGACTGGGCTGGCGGCCGGACGATTGCCGGCGCGGGAGTTGCCCTGGCCGGCTCGATAGACGCGGCGAGCAACATGCTGCTGTCCTCGCCCAACCTGCCGGCCCTGAACGGTGTGACGCTGCCCGCGCTGTGGGAGCCGATGCTGGGCGCGCCGGTCTGGGTGGGCAACGACGCGAACCTGGCTGCCCTGGGTGAGTACTACTACGGAGCCGGACGGCCGGTCCGGCCGCAGGACAATCCGTCCCGCACGTTGGTTTTCATAACCTTCAGCACCGGCGTGGGCGCGGGCATCGTCGACCGGGGAGATGTGTTCACCGGCGCGGTGGGGGCGGCCGGCGAGGTCGGGCACATGACCATCGACCTGCGGGCTGATGCGCCACAATGCGCCTGTGGCAACAGTGGCTGCCTGGAGGCCCTGGCCTCGGGCACCGCCATTGCTCGAGCCGCCCAGGCCCGACTGGCCGATGCCACCCCGGGATCGCCGCTGCAGCGCGCCCACGAGGCTGACGCGGCGCTGACCGGCGAGGCGGTGTTCGCGGCCGCGTCGCGTGGCGACTACGTGGCCCTGGAGGTGATCGAGGCGGCCGTGGGGGCGATCATCGTCGGGTTGGGCAACGTGCTCAACATCTTCAATCCCGACGTGGTGGTGATGGGTGGCGGCGTGACTCTGGGATTGCAGGAGTTGGGTCTGCTGGGCCAGATCGAGGAGGGCACGCGGCGGCAAGCGATGAGCTCCGGGCACCGGGCGTTCCGGCTGGCGCCAGCCACCTTCGGCGACAGCCAGGGAATGGTGGGCGCCGCCAGCCTGGTGTGGGCGGAGACGGCGAAGCGTTAGGCTCGTCGGGCCATCGCCCTTGATTGTCCTGCGGGTGACCCGTGCGTTGGTTCGTAACGGGGCCGGTAGCCCAAGCAGGACTGCCAATTGACGAACCGGGCGGCCTGCGCTACGCTTGCCCGTGCATTAAATCTCCACTGTTACGGAGCATTTCCCTATGACTCAACAAGCCCCTCCCACCGCGCTGACGCCGGAAGTGCAGGCCATGGTGGGCGTCAGCGGCGACGTCGTCGAATCCTGGGGCGTGGTGGACGCCGAGTACATGCGCCGGTTCACCCAGGCGCTGATGGACCCCGATCCGCGCTACTGGGATGACGAGTTCGCCAAGTCCACCCGCTATGGCGAGATCATCACGCCGCCGATCATGGTGAGCTACCTGGCCAGCCGCATCCGGCCGGACCAGGGCGACCCCATCACGGCGGCCTTCGAGGAGAACCCCGAATCGGACGGCATCGGCTCCGTGGAGCGCCCCGGTGAGCTGCCGCCGGTTCCAACCAACCTGGTCCGGGTGCTCAACGCCGGCAACGAGATCGAGCTGTACGCCTACCCCAGCATCGGCGACACGATCTTCTTCCAGAACCGTTATTCGGACATCCGAGAGCGCCTGGGGCGGGACGGCACGCCGTTCCTGATCATCACTCGCGAGACGCGCTTCTGGAACCAGAACGACGTGACGCTGTGCATCACGCGCGCTTCGACCATCCGTCGCTAGTTGCTTTCCCGCCGGTAGACTTCACCGGCTTCGGACCCACTGGAGAAACGCCATGACCACCCTGCTGGATGACCTCCTCAACATGGAGGCCGAGGAGATCTGGAAGCTCAACGAGCGTCCGGATGCCGATGGCCTGCGTGCCAAGGAACAGATCTACTACGATGACGTGAACGAGGGCGACGAGCTGCCCAAATACATCTACAAGCCCACGCCAACCCACCTGTTCCGGTGGAGCGCGGCCATCGAAAACTTCCACCGGATCCATTACGATCTGGACTTCGGGCTGAACCACGACCGCAACCCCAGCATCCTGGTGCACGGATCGTGGAAGCAGAGCGTGGTTCCGCAGTACCTGAAGGACTGGACGCTGCCCAACGGCTGGCCGTGGAAGGCGCGCTTCGAGCACCGGGCGATGCTGGTTCCCGGCGACGTGCTGATCATGTGGGGCCGGATCACCAGCAAGTACGAAAAGGGCCAGATGGGCTTCATCGACCTGGAAATTGGGATGAAGACCCAGGACGGCATCGAGAGCATGCCGGGAACGGCGACAGTGGTTCTGCCCCTGCGGAATGGCCCGCCGATCCCGTATCCCTTCGTACCGCCCGCTGACGACTAGCGCAGGAGTTGCAACCGATGGCACGTTTTATCGCCGTTCACAACGTCCCCGGCATCACCGAGGCCGACTTCCGGGACAAGCTGGACGCCGTCCGCAAGTGGCGGCCCGACCGGCGCACCACCGTCCTCAAGGTCTATGGAGACCTGGAGAATGGCAAGCTGATCTCCGAGTGCGAGGCGGTGGAGCAGTCCCACTTTGAAGACTGGCTCAACATGGTGGGCTGGCCCGCCGAGTCCATCAACAAGGTCGACATCGTCTGCCAGGTGGGAAGTTTCTGGAAGCTGTAGTCGGGGTACCGCATCGGTTCGCCATCTGTCTGGAGGGTGGGCCGCAGGATAACGAACGGGCCGGGGGCATGTGCTCCCGGCCCTCTGCTTGCGGTGCGCCCGGCAACGCGCATCATCTGCGAAGCCGCCTGCCGCCCTGACGGCGCCGACTAAACCTGCTCAAATAGCGGCGGCCCTCGGCGTCACGCAGTTCTTCGACATCGACGCCGTGGTCATCTGCCCATCGGAACGCCAGTTTTCTTTCAGATCTGTTTCCCGCCAACTCCAACAATTGCCGGGAGACTTTTTCCTTGTTCCGTTTTTCCTTGTTCCTCAGGTATTCGGCTGCCATTATGCCCAGCATTATGAACCCCTCCAACGACGCTGTGATGGACGAATAGGCTATAACACCCAATCCCGGCGCTTGTAGCATAGCGTTCCAGTCGCGCCAAAACAACCATGGCCCATCGCAAATAAACCTAGCTGCGAGGTAGGTCCCGAGAGCGGAACCGAACGGCAATATTCTAACACGGGTAGCGACCCCACCAGTAGAGCGCAAAAAGTGGATATAGGGCCTGAAAACCATATCAATATTCTTGGCATAGCAATATAGTACCATGTAGTTCGCCTATGCTTAGACTGCACGGAGTTCATGGTCGCGAGTTGCTATACGGTGTGCATTGTATTTCGTTGAAGTGACCGCCCTTGCCCAAGGTGACGGATCGGGTGAGGGTCGTGGGGATGTGATAACCTTTGCTGAAGGGCGAATCGCCCTTGCCGAAAAACTGATTTGAGGGATGCCTGGTTATGACTATTGCCACCCGAATGAGCCGCCTGGGAACCGAATCCGCCTTCGAGGTGCTGGCACGGGCGCGGGCGCTGGAAGCGCAGGGCCGCGAGATCGTGCACCTGGAGATCGGCGAGCCCGACTTCGAGACGCCGGAGCACATCGTCCAGGCGGGCGTCAAGGCGCTACAGGACGGCTACACCCACTATGGCCCCACGCCGGGCCTGCCGGAGTTGCGGCAGGCCGTGGCCCGCAACAGCCGGGAGGTGCGCGGCATCGACACCGACTGGGAGCAGGTGGTGGTCACGCCGGGGGCCAAGCCGATCATGTTCTACGTTCTGCTGGCCCTCGCCGAGGCCGGCGCTGAGGTCATCTATCCCAACCCCGGGTTCCCCATCTACGAGTCCATGATCGAGTTCAGCGGGGCCACGGCCGTGCCGATGCAACTGCTGGAAGACAAGGCGTACCATCCTGACCTGAGCCGCCTGCCCGACATGGTCAACGAGCGCACACGGCTGCTGATCGTCAACTCGCCGGAGAACCCCTGTGGCTCGGCGTTCACGCTTGAAGAGCTGGAAACCATCGCTGACGTGGTGCGCAGCCACCCGGACATGTACGTAATGTCCGACGAGATCTACAAGGACATCCTGTACTCCGGCGAGCACCACAGCATCGCCGCGCTGCCGGGCATGGCCGACCGAACCATCATCCTGGACGGCTTCTCCAAGAGCTATGCCATGACCGGCTGGCGGCTGGGCTACGGGATAATGCCTGAGGAACTGGTGCCCCACGTGTCGCGGCTGGCGACCAACAGCGTGTCCTGCGCCGCGTCGTTCAGCCAGATGGCCGGCGTGGCCGCGCTGGACGGGCCGCAGGACGCCGTGCAGGAGATGGCCGCCGAGTTCGCGCGCCGTCGCCGTCTCATTGCCGACGGGTTGCAGTCCATTCCCGGCATCAACTGCCCCGAGCCTGAAGGCGCGTTCTACGCATTCCCCAGCATCAAGGACACGGGACTGACCAGCGCCGAGTTCGAGGAGCGGGCCATGCAGGAGGCCGGCGTCGCGCTGCTGTCCGGCGCGGCCTTCGGCGAGTTCGGCGAGGGTTATGTGCGTCTGTCCTACGCCAACAGCCAGGAGAACATTAGCAGGGCGCTGGAGAGCCTGGACGCCATGGTTCGGGCTCTGTAGGTGGCCCCGACGCGGGGAGAAGCATCGTGGCAACGCAGACCAAGCCTCCTCCGGCCAAGGCGCTCGACCTTCGGATCCGGCGGTTTACCGTGACGGAATACTTGGCTATGGCCCAGGCCGGGATTTTGACCGAAGACGATCGGGTGGAACTCATCGATGGAGTGGTAACCGATATGGCGCCAGTCGCCAGTCGGCATCTCGGCTGCGTTAATTGTTACAACCGAGAACTATCCGAGGCGGTGGGGAGAAGGGCAATCGTACAGGTGCAAAGTCCGGTGCGATTGGATGACAATACCGAGCCACAGCCTGACGTTGCCCTGTTGCGAGAAAAGGCTGATGGGTACGCGTCTGGACATCCTGGCCCCGAGGATGTGCTGTTGCTGATTGAGGTTGCTGACAGTTCGCTCGGCTATGACCGCAACGAGAAGCTTCCCCGGTACGCTCGTGCGGGCATACCTGAAGTGTGGCTCACGGTGCTGCCTGAGGGCGTGGTGGAGGCGCACACCGAGCCACCCGAGGCTGGCTACAGAGTGACGCGACGGCTGCGCGCGGGAGACGTGCTCCGGCCCGGCTGCTTTGACGATGTGAAGATACCGGTGGATGCGGTAATGCCGGCCGGGCCGTTGGATGCAGAGGCCGAGGAAGGACAAGCGCCCTCGGAGCAAGGCCAGAACTAGGTGAAGAGAGGCATCACCTTCTCGCCGAGCATCCGCATGGATTTCTGGACCTTGTGGGTGTCCATTTCGCCGACGTTCAGCTTCAGCATCAGGTTGCGTACGCCGATGTCGCGCATGGCCGCGACCTGCTCGGCCACCTGGGACGGCGTGCCCATGATGAAGGAGTGCTCCAGGCTCTCTCCGGCGGGGATGGGGCGGTTGGGATCAGGAGGCGGAAAGCCGCCTGGGTTGTAGAGTTCGCGGGCCTGGCGGAAGTGGGTGCGCTCGCGCTCGAAGCCGGCGGCCGCGATCTCGTGAGCCTCATCGTAGCTGTCTGCGACGAAGAGGTCACGGGAGGCCCAGCACTGGTCCAGGGTGGCCTCGGTTTGCTCTTCGGTGAAGCCGGAATCCAGCATGGTGGCCCGGTAGCGTTCCAGCCGTGACTGCAGATTGGGCAAGGTTTGGATGCCGATCATCACCGGGCGGCCGATCTCGGCCATCCGGATCGTGGAGGCTTCGCTGATGCACGCGCGGATCAGCGGCGGATGAGGCTGTTGATACGGGCGGGGCCGCAGCAGCGGGAACTCCACGTCCCAATGGGTGCCTTCGTGCTGCAGCGGTTCACCGGTCCACGCCTTGACCATCAACTCTTCCGCCTCGTCCAGGCGCGCGAGGCCGTCCTCCATGGTGATGCCGAACCCGATGTACTCGTAGTGGTTGTAGGCGGACCCCCGGCCGGTTCCGACGATGAGTCGCCCGTGGCTCAAGTTGTCCAGGAGCGACGTCTGCACGGCGAGCCGGACAGGGTGATGGAAGGCAAGTTCTACAACTGCGAACCCGATCTTGAGATCAGTGGTTCGGGATGCCACGGCGGCGCCCAGCACCAGTGGGTCCGCATGGGCGGCGGCGCCGTCGAAGTGGTGCTCGGTCAGCCAGACCGAGTGCATGCCGATCTTTTCGGCCAGCACGATCTCGTCGAGGGTGCTGTCGATAACGGCCGAGTCGTTCTCGGGGCGGTGGCTGACGGGAAATACGAAGGAGCCGAAGCGCATATCTGCCTCTCGTGGAGTATCGAGATTAGGGTACAGAGATTATAGACCAAAACATTCGGCTCCGCGTTCAGCCGCGTTAATCCGGAGATGCCCGCCATTCGTGGCCTCGAATGTCATTGAGAAACGAGATTTCCGGCTTCCAATTCCATTGCGCGACCGCCCGGCTCTGCCTATACTTGTATGGCGAGTGGTACGCACGCCCGTGGAAGCGAAGAGTGGGCCACAAACCGGATCGGGACTATTGAGAGAGTAATTGGGCGGCGTCCCGCCGGAACCACTCGGAAACCGCCTGCTGGCAGGTCAGGCCGGCGACGACGAACCGGTCAATGAGACAGCATCGATCTTGCTCTGTTGCGGTATCGTTTTCGCGATCAGACATCGCCCTGCGCGTCGAGATCCGGTGGGCTCAGAGCAACATGACGGATACTCGTTTTGGAACCAGTCCGGTTTGATGTTTCGACACGTATATAGATTGTATCCATTAGGAATTCGCCAGCAAGTCGGAAGTCAGAAGGTTTGAGTTGACCCCATCTTGCCCCAGCCTTATTTACGCGGCCAGGGAGTGGAAGATCGGTCGCCCGGTGTCGCCAGTGAATCTGACGGCGGTACTCATTCTGGCGTGGGTGGCGGCGCTGGCGTGCGCGCCGGCCACGGCTCCGGACGATCCGTTGTCCCTACCCCCTGGCGGGCCGCCGGTCAGCCTGGTAGTGAGCAACAGCGACCTCGCGGTGGGAGACAACCGTGTGTCGTTTGGATTGGTGGATCGGGACTATATGCCAGTGCGCCCCGACGCCGTGGCGATACGCGCGGTGTATTACGAGCCCGGCGCGGCGACGGGCCAGGTGAGACACCGAACCGAGGCGGAATTCCTGCCCTGGCCGCCTGACGGTCGTCGGGGCGTGTTCATCGCCAACGTGTCTTTCGACCAGGCCGGAACCGCCACCGGCGATACGCTGGGAGTCTGGGAGTTGCATGCCACGTTCGAGTATGCACAATCGCCGGCGGAAGCCGCGGAGTCGTTGACGATAGGCTCGGTGGTGTCGGTGGCTCCAACGCACCGCGCGCCGTTTATCGGTGATGCTGCGCCCCTGTCCGACACGCCAACAGTGACGACGGTCAATGATCTTCGAACCATAAGCAGCAGCCCCGAACCGGATCCGGCCCTGTACAGCCTGTCGGTGGCGCAGGCGGTGAGATCTGGCAATCCCTCGGTCGTCACCTTCGCCACGCCGGCTTTTTGCGTTACCGCGACGTGCGGTCCGCAGGTTTCGGACCTGTCGGAACTGGCTGCAGAGTATGAAGGCCGGGCCAACTTCGTTCATGTAGAGGTGTATCGCGACCCGCATCTGATCAACCCCGCTGACCCGGCGCGTGAGTTGGTTCTAGCCGTCGACGAATGGGGCCTCGTGTCCGAGCCCTGGACGTTCGTAGTAGGCAGCGATGGCCGGATCGCTGATCGATTTGAGCAATATGTACCGCCGCGAGTATTGGAAGCCGCGTTATTGGCCGCGATTAATCGGTGAAATTAATTTTGGTTGTTGAGTGGTATGGTGTATTGAGCAATACGTATGTTAGATTATATAGAACACCGGCAGCGCAGCGTAAAATCGGGCAACCAGGAGCAAAACTTTGGCCAATGTCACAATAACGATTGAGGGCGATGTGGAGGAAGTGGTGGCGACGCTGAGAGGGATGGCCGGCCGGGTTTCGGAACCGACCACGGCCGCACCAACTGCAGCAGTAAGAGAGACGGCCGGTGAAGCAACAGCCGTTATCGTAATGCCGGAAGCTGGAACAGAAGAGGGAGAGCCGGCCGAAACGGCGGCGGGAGTATCGGGAACAACCTGGAACGCAAGTTACGTCACAACGTTCTGGCGGAATCTGTCGGACACGGCACGGCAGGCGATGCTGCGCGTGTCCCGGTCGCCCAATCACACGCAGAAGCGTGCCCAGTTGATGCATACGCTGCGGCTGACACAGCGCGAACTGTCCGGCTCGCTATCGAGCCAGGGGCACAGCCTGAACCGCCTCAAGCGACGTCGGGGAAACGTGGACCTGCCCCGGCCGTTGATTTACGACCGAACCGAGGACGCCTACGTTCTCGACTCCAACTTCGCCGACGCGCTGCGTGAACTGGGAATGAGTTGAAAGAATATTGGGCCGTGCAGCCGCACGGGGCACGGCGCCAATACCAAACGCCAGGTTAGCTACTCTCGCGTTCTATAGGTGGCGCGCGGTCAGAAGTGCACGCCCCTCCCTGCCCCGCCGTCTACCGCTATGGTCTGGCCCGTGATCGCGGAGGCCAGATCCGAGCACAGGAAGGCAGCCAGGTTGGCAATGTCGTCCGGCTCGATCATGCGCCCGATGGGTATTTCGGAGACGGAACCGGCCAGCTCTGCCTCTGATGAGGTGTTGTTCCGGACGGCCCGCTCCGCGACCAGTCCCATGTAGCGCTCCGTCCGGGTGCTGCCCGGGTGGATGCAGTTGACGAGGATGCCGTCCGCGGCGACGTCGTCGGACAGGGCCTTGGAGTAGTTGGACATCGCCGAGTTGGTGACGCCTGACCCCGGGTTGGTGGGGCTCGAGTTTCGCGCCGCCATGCCGCCGATATTGATGATGCGTCCGCCTCCGGAGGCGACCATGTGAGGCACGCACTCCCGGGCGCAGCGAATGTATCCCATCACTTTGGTGGTGATGTGGTTCAGGATGACGTCGTCCGGAATCTGGCTCGCGCGGTCGCTGGTGCTGTTGACCGCGTTGTTGATCAGGATATCGAGCCGTCCCAGCCCGTTCACAGTCTCGCGCACCAGGTTGACGATGTCGTCGGGGTCCGTCATGTCGGCGCGGATGGGTATGACTCGGGCGCCGGTGGCGTCCCCGATTTCGGCGGCGGCGGCCCGAAGGTCGTCCTCTCCTCGGGCGCAGATGGCAACGGCGCAGCCGTCCCTGGCCAGGGCGTAAGCGATGGATTTACCGATGCCCTTGCTCCCGCCGGTAACCAGCGCGGCCTTGCCTTCCAGTCCTGGCAGCATGATTTACTCCTGTGATCGATTGTGTTGGTTGGCCGGTCGGGCGGTCAACGGGAAGTGTAGGACCTGTCGGCCTTCCCGCTCGACCCGGGTACGAAACTTTCAGGGCGTGGCGGCGACAATCAGGTCGCTGATGTCGGCGGCATTGGGGATATCGCGCACCGCGCCTACTGTAGCCTCCAGCTTTTCGGCCGGCCAGTCGATCTGCGGGAACAGCGGTTGAAGGCGCTCCACCTCGGTGTCCAGGCCCCATTCCAGTTCGTTGCCCTGGTATTCGCCGCGGTACACGTTGCCGCCGGCCATGTCGATGGTGATGCGCGGGGCGAAAGCCGGCCGGTCCTTGTGTCCGACGATCTGCACCTTGTGCATCAGGGAGAGCACGGCATCGTGGTTTTCGGCGGTGGCAGCTTCGGAACCGTCGCCGGGATCGATGCGGGTGCGCAGCGGCGGATAGCTACCGTTCACGGCGACGTAAGCGGTGAAATAATGCGTGCTGCCCACGACTGCCTGGCCCCGGGACGGGTTGGGGAAGGCCGGCGATGGATAGAGGGTCTCAAGCCAGTTCATGTCGATGGTGATGCGTTCGACCTCGTCGATGGCCAGTTGGTGGGAGCGCCGGATGTCCGTCATCAGGTCGATCACGGGGCAGTTGTAGCCGGCTGTGGGGTACATTTTGAGCACGGTGTGCAGCAGCTCCCAGCGGGTTCCCAGTCCTTCGGTTACGGGCTCAAAGGACACCTGCTGAGGGCCGGTGAACACGTAGGAGAGCTCGCCGCGGTTGTTGCCCGTGAAGGCGTTGTAGAAGCCGGCCGCCCCTTCCAGGGCCTCCTCGGATCCCCGGACGTCCTCGCGAGCCAGCAGGGCGGCCATGATGCCGCTGCGGGTGGACTGAGGCTCGTGGAACATCATCTCCCGCCCGCCCGAGCGGGGCCCCTCGTTGGTCCCGGCCGTGAAGGTGCTGGCCAGGGCGATGGCGGTGACCATCTGGTCCTCAGTCAGTCCGAGCAACTTGCCGGTAGCGACGGCGGCTCCGAGGGTGCCATAGATGGGGCTGGAGCGAAAGCCACGGGCCTGGGTGGACGCGATAAAGTCGCCGGCGATACGTGATTCCACCTCGTATGCGGCGGCCATGGCGGTGAGCAGCTGGGCTCCGGTGGCCCCGCCCAACTGAGCCGAGGCCAGCGCGGCGGGAATGACGCACGGGCCCGGGTGGGTGAGCATCCGATAAGAGTCTGCCTGGTTGGTGGCATGCATCAGCTTGCTGTTGGCAAAGGCGGCCCCGCCGCGGGTGGCGCGTCCGCCGGAGGCGAGGATGCTTGCGCCGTGGGCTGAGGCTTCCTCGGCCAGGGCCAGGTTCACTGCGGCTTTGCCGTGGTGGGTTCCGGCCCCGACGATTGCGACCACGGTGGCGTGGAGCAGGGAAGTCTGCATCTTGTCGACTACGGCCGGCGGCAGGTCGGCGGCGTCCAGGTTGACGGCCCAGCGGGCCAGCTGGCGGGACAGGGAGTCGGGCATGTTTGGGTCCTCTTTATCCGATAGTAGTAACGTGAGGATAATCCAGGATGCGACCGTCCGAGGTGACAAGCGGGCAGGAATACTCCAGAGCGGTGGCAACCAGGATGCGGTCGGCGGGGTCGCGGTGGAAGGGTTCCGGGAGCCCGTAGGCGCGGACGGCTATTTCGGGTGTGATGGGCAGCAGCCGGACGGTGGGGTAACTCAATAGGCTATGCATCCAAGTCAGAGAATCTGTCGGCAACTCGATCAGCCCGTTTCCTGCGAGTCTGGCAATTTCTACGCAAGATATGGCGCTAACGCCGATAATCCCAGATTGATGCCGCTCGTTCTCGATAGCCTGTCGTTGAGTTTCAGCCAGACGGTCGGATTCTTCAACCCACCAAATCTGAATATGGGTGTCAATAACAATCAACGGTGGTCAGCCCTTGCTCGGCTCTCCCTCAGAATTCGCAGGCCGGGGCGGACTGTCGTTGGCCAGCATTTCCCACTCCTCTTCAGGGATGGCCGGTTCAAATGGGTCTGTATGCCAGATGACCGTGCCCTTGAGTGGGTTGTGCAGCGCCGGGCGGCTCAAATCATCCGGGTCCAATTCGAGCCGCGCGGCGCAAACCTGAACGGTAACCTCCACCTCAATATCCTCTGCAAAGGGCAGGTTGTTCAAAATAAGAACGCCGCCTTTGGCGATTTTCGCGGTGGTCTTGAACGTGTCCATGGTCGGCCTCGCGAGCCAGGATGGGAATGGCTGGTCCCCTGACGCGTGAGACATGGTAGCACAGCCGTTTGCCGCGGCCGACGAGCCCCTCGTTTCCGATTGGAGCGTCAGTCCAGGTCGCGGATGTAGGCGCGGAACATGATCTTGCTGGCGGCCAGCGTCAGGACGGCGGCGATGAACAGCATCACCAGCGTAAATTCCAGGCTCTGCAGGGCGAAACCCAGGCCGGTCGCGGCAGCCGGAGGGTGTTCGGTGTCCGTAATCGACATCAGCAGGATCACCACGCCCAGCGTCATCGCCGCCGCAACATCGGCGGCCCAGTGATGCGCGCTTTCGGGTACCGGAACCCAGCCGGCATGGAACAGGGCGAAGGACGTCAACGCCCCCACTGTCAGCCCCAGGATGTGCCCGCCCACCAGGTGCCTGAGCGCCGCGCTGCTGGAGTTGGGGTGCACGAATACGATAACCGCGCTGGAGCCCAGGCCGGCGGCCAGGACCGCGTCGGCCACGGAATCCACCATAAGCATGACGACAAGCATCACCACCGCGGCCAGGGCCGACTGCCACAGGTAGCGCGTTTTGAGGCGGAAGAACTGTACGTTGTACAGTTCGATGAACAAGGGCAGATGGAGGCGTCGGCTCATCCGACGGGGCATCAGTTGCAGTTCGCCGCTGGTTATCAGCCGGTCCAGGAACCCGGTCGGGTGACGCGCGCGGCGTTCGCGCGCGCGACGGCGTGCGTGAGAGTTCGCTCTCCGTCTCCGCCGTGATGCCTCACCACCCGCGATGTCGCCAGGCTGAGACCTGGCGCGGTTTGCCATAGGTCGGCGAGGCTATGCGAGGCTGCGAGCGAAGTCCAGCCAGACCCGGGCGCAGGGCACGGGCAGGATGTGTTGGACGAAACCGGACACTCCCGGGAATACCACAGCGCGCCCGTTGGGGAACACGTCGGCGGCGCCGCGGAAATCGCCCAGAACCTCCTCGCGAAGTGCGGCGGCGGCGATGATCAGCACCGGCGTCTGCACGTCTTTCAGCAGCGGTCGCAGGTCGCCCGATGCCTGGGCCTGGAAACCCGCAACCACGTGGGGCGGGGTCGCCTTCATCTGTTCGGCGTACCAGCGGGTGTAGGCCGGGTCCACGATCTGTGGGTCAAGACGGCGGCCGATGCTGCCCTCGACCCACGCGCCGATGCCGTCGTTTTCGATCTGCACCGCCGACTCGGCGTGGTGGGCGTCGTTGAAGCTGGTGGGCGAGGTGCAGGCGGTCAGGGAGAGGAGTCGCTCCTGGTGCATGGTGGCGTAGCGCATGGAGATGCTGCCGCCCACGGTCTCACCGATCAGGTGGAACGTTTCCAGCCCCAGTTTGTCGGCAAACTCCGCCAGATCCCTGGCGAAGTTGTCCACCGACCACGGGTAGCCGGGGTCGGGGACATCGGACTGGCCCATGCCACGCATGTCCAGCCGGATGACGCGATAGTGGCGGGCAATGATGGGAACCCAGCCGAACCAGAGCTTGTGGTTCTTGGCCATGCCGTGGTGCATGACCACGGTCTCCGGCTCCGTCCACGGGTCCGTGAAGTCGTCAATGGTGTAGAACAGCTCGCAGCCGTCGTCCAAGCGCAGTTTCATGTTGTTGCTGCCGACCTCCGTGCTGTCTGGTATTGGTTTCGTCCCAAAGCACAAGCGCGAGGCGACTACCTCGCGCTATCCACGACGATTGTTGCTCCGTGCCTTTGGCAAACGCTACTCGATCTCCAGTTCGTTGAATACCGAGCGGGCGATGCGCATGGAGGTGCGGGTGTTCATATACCCGCCGTACATGGACAGGTGTATGAAGATTTCCATCACCTCCGTGGAGGTGAGACCGACCCCGATGGCGCCGCGAATACGGCGGCGCATCTGGGCGTCGTACACGCCCATGCTGGTGAGGGCGGCCAGGGAAATGATGGCCCGGTCTTTGTCGTCAAGCAAGCTGCGGCTGTAGATGGCGCCCCAGTTGTATTCGTCGACAATGCGTTCCAATTGGCCTTCAGGAGTCTCGTCTTCGTAGGTAGTCAGGGAGTTGCCCATGTGGCGACGGTGGATTTCCTGTCCCAGCGCCAGCAACTCGTCCGGATGACGGTTGACGTCGTACTCCACGGCCGGTTCGTAATCGATGCCCAGTTCTTCGTAGATGTCCTTGGTCAGCCGCAGGGCGGACTCGACGGCGGGGACGCCGATGTAGAACGTGGACTGGATGAAGATCTCCACCACCTGGTTGGGGGTGAGACCAACGTTGAGGGCGCGCACGATGTGCCGGCGCAGCAGGTTCAACTCGCCCTGAGTCATCAGGGCGGATATTGTGGCGATGCAGCGCTGCTTGAGGTTCAGACCAGGGCGGCGCCAGATGGTGCCGAAAAGGGCTTCGTCGATGATGCGCTTGAGGTCGGGCGCCAGTTGGTCGACGCCGGGCAGCGCATAGTGCGTGGAATCGCCGCCGGACATCTGTCCGCGCATGTCATGGCCGGCGTCATAGCGGTCATTGAGGGAAGTCAAGGCTGTATTCCTCCTCGCGAAAAGCAGCTAACTTGAAGTGGAGGCAACGCTGGAACTGCGGCGCAGGCGCAGACTGTCGAGCGATGGAATTATAGCATAGGGGCGTTTCGCTCCCACCCGTGGCGGGTCAGTCAACTTGTCGCATCACGTCGCCGGCAAACCAGTCCAACCGCTCCAGGGCCTGGTTGAGGTCGCTGCCGCGGATATCAAAAATGATGTGGGAGACGCCCACTTCGGAATAAGTGTGGACGTCCTCCAGGATGGCGTCGGTGGAACCGGAGAACCGTCGGCGCGGGCCCGTCTGCATGGTTCCCGGGTCGTAGAGCGGGGCCTTCATGGAGATCTGGATTTCGGCAGCGTCACGGCTGGCCTGTTCCGCGAACCGGTTGAGCGTCACCAGGTCACCCGCCAGCTCCTCCGGCTCCAGGGTCGCAGCCGGGATGGTGCCCACCGGGTGCCAGCCGTCGCCGATGGTGGCGGCGCGGCGGATGGCGGGCCGGCTCTGGCCACCCACCCAGATGGGTGGATGCGGCTTCTGCACGGGCTTGGGCAGGAACTGGATGCCCGAGAACTGGACGTACTTTCCATCGAACTCGGGATTCGGGCTGGTCCAAAGCTCCTTGTAGGCCTGCAGGTACTCGTCGGTCACCGCGCCGCGTTCGGCGAAGGGCGGCGTGCCCAGCGCCTCGAACTCCTCTTCCATCCAGCCCACGCCGACGCCCAGGATGAGGCGGCCCTGGGATAGCACGTCCAGCGTGGCCAGAATCTTGGCGGCCAGGATGGGCGGGCGGTAGGGGACGATCATCACGCTGGGAACCATGCGGATGTTCTCCGTGACGCCGGCGAGGTAGGTGAGCAGGGTCAGTTGTTCCAGATACTCGCCGCTTTCGCCGGTGGGGAACTCGCCGCCCACGGTGTACGGATAGGGCGAGTCAATCTGGCTGGGCACCAGCACGTGGTCGCCGGCCACCATGCAGTAAAAGCCGAGGCGGTCGCCGGTCTGGGCGATCTGAGCCAGCGGGCCGGGCTGGGCGTTGGGGCCGTGGTTAGGCAGGTAAAATCCGAACTGCATACTCTCTCCTGGGCGAAGCGATGCTGGGAGGCACGTTAGAAACCGTTGACCTCACAGTTGCCAAAGACAATGCCAATAATGACGAGTGCGATGACCAGGCCGGCCATCGCGCCAAGGGCGCAGCCGCAACCCTTCTTGAATGAGTCGAAGAAACCGAACATGGTGGAGCGTGTCCCGTGAACCGGCGGGGTGCCCACTTGACGCGGTGGTCTGGCCGGCTGCGCTGCTATAATAGCGCAGCCCGTTGAATTCGCTCAACCGGACGGGAGTTCAGACAGATTTGAAACTGGTGCACAAGGAGACATTTGACCATGCCTAACATCACCCTCGACCAGGCGGAAGCAGTATTGGCTGGCGCGAAAGCCGCCGCGCTGGACCTCGGCAAAGCGTTCAGCTTTTCGGTGGTGGACGCCCGCGGCGACCTGATTACGATGTGCAAGATGGATGGTTCCGCCTGGCGGACACCGTACGTGTCGCGCGGCAAGGCGAGGGCGTCGGCCTGCTTCGGCGAGCCCAGCGGAGACCTGACCGAGCGGTCCACCACGCCCATCATGCGGGCGGTGATGGAAGTGGAACGCGGCGAGTTCGTGCCGGGACAGGGCGCGCTGCCCATCTACATGAACGGAGAGCTGATCGGCGCGGTTGGTGGCAGCGGCGGCACGGCCCAGGAGGACGAGGACTGCTCGCGGGCCGGCATTGCTCGCGTGTCGGGCGCCAGCGCCAGCCGTTAGCGTCAGCCTGATAAGCAGGCACAAAGAAGGCCCCGCTCCGATCGGAGCGGGGCCTTCTGCTGCACGGGATCGAAAAGCGAGGTCAGTCGGTGGACGCGACTTCGAAGTGCTTCACCCAGTATTCGCCGCGATACAGGTGTTCAACCTCGCGGGCGATGTTGGCGCGGAACTCGCTGGTCTCGTAGGAGCGCAGATCACCCAGGGTGTCCCACACGCTGACGCTGATGCCCTCGTCCGGGTCCTCGGTGCTGCGGATCAATTGCCGCTCTTTCAGCCCCTTGGGCGCAGTGCCGGTGGCAACGCGCTCGTGGTAGTGCCGCTCGAATTCTTCCCAGGAGCCCGCGCGCAGCTTACCCCAAACCATCCTGACAAACATTTCGGTGTATCCTCCTTGATGTTGGACCGGCCTTGGGCGGCCGGCATTGTGAACGCTATTCAGTGCTCCAGGTCGCCGGCGGCATGGGCAATGACCTTGGCAGCGGTGGCGTCGCTCATGTGACCCATATCCAGCACCATGTGGTACAGCGTCGGATCCTGGGGCGACACCTTGAAGAATTTCTGGAAGAACCTGACGCGTGCTTCCTCCAGGCCTTCCAGGTAGGAACGAGCTTCGGTTTCGCTGAGGTGCTCGCGCTCCATGATGGTTTCGAGGCGTCGCGACATGGGAGCCAGCATCCCCACGTGGAGCACGCCGGGGGTGTCGCCGAGGATGATGTTGGCGCCGCGGCCAATTATTACCACGTGACCGGCCTGGGCCAGGTTGCGCACGACTTCGCGGGTGGTGTCGATGAAGACCTGGTCGTTGACGCGCTGCATTCGCGATGAGGGTTCACCGGCCAGTTCGTGGTAGGTTTCGGGCAGCGTCTCGATGCCAACGCCAAGGTCATAGTCTCCCGATACCGCAGCCCGTTCCAGGACTCTACCCAACAGGGCCGTGACTCGGTCACCGAACCGCTCCACCCTCTGTTCCTTGGCGATCAGGTTGGAGACCGGTGAGCCGATTATGCGAGCGGCCTCGGCGAAGACCATACGGTCCACGTAGTTGAGATGCAGGTCCTCGGCGACCTGTTGCCCGACGGCGATGGAGCCGGCCCCGATAGGGCCGTTGATGGTTATTACGGGCATGTCATCGCCTCCCGATCCCCGGTAGCAGCAGGGCGCATTGTGCCGGCATCATACAGCACCAATTACAGGATAACATAGCCGCTGCGTGGGTCGCTGAGCCACCGGGGCCGGCATGACCCAGCAGCGCCGATCCCGGCGATACAAGACTAGAGGCAGGTACGAAACCTGCCCCTGTCGTGTCGGATTGTCCGTGTGTCTCCGGACTAGCGGCGTGCGCCGCCGCCACCCAGGAACCGGCGATCGGACGGGTTGCGGCTCGGACCAGGTGGACGGCCCGTGCTGCGACGACCTCCCTGCCCGCGGTCGCCGGGCTCGCTGCCCAGCATGGACCCGCGTTCCCGGCCGCGGTTGGGGCCGGAGCCGCTGCGATCGCGGTCTCCGCCGCCACCGCCACTGCCACCGCCGTAGCCACCGCGTCCGCCACCGCCACCGCCTGGGCCGCCACGTCCGGGTCCGGAACGATCGCCACCACGTCCGCCGCCACCGCCACCGCCGTAGCCACCGCGTCCGCCGCGATCACCACCTGGGCCACCGCGACCGCCGCGGTCTCCACCGCCGCCGCCGAAGCCGCCGCGTCCGCCACGGTCTCCACCGCCGCCGCCGCCGAAGCCACCGCGACCGCCGCGGTCTCCACCGCCGCCGCCGCCACCGAAGCCGCCGCGCGGTCCGCGGTCGTCAAAACCGCTCCGCTCCGGCCGTGGGGCGGGAGGCTCGGTGTCGCCCATCAGGGCGCGCCGCGACAGGTTGATGCGACCCATGTGGTCGATCTCGTGGATCATGACGGTGATTTCCTGGCCGATGTCCACGTTCTCGTAGGCGAGGTCACCCAGGTCTTCGTTGCGCACCAGGCCGTCCTTGCCGCCCGGGGTGAGCTCGACGAAGACGCCGAAGTTCGTGGTCCGGGTGATCTTGCCCGTGATGATGTCGCCGACCTCGGGGTCGCGGGTCAGGCCGTCGACCCGGCTGCGCGCCAGTTCGATCATGGTCTGGTCGTTGGAGGAGATGATGACGCCGCCGTCGTCGGAAACGTCGATGCCGCAGCCGGTCTCCTCCTGGATGGCGCGGATGACGCGCCCGCCGGGGCCGATGAGGGCGCCGATCTTCTCGACGGGGATCTGCATCTTGACCAGCTTGGGGGCGTACCGGCTCATCTGGGCGCGAGGTTCGGAGATGGCCTCAGACATGCGGTCCAGGATGTGGAGGCGGCCGACACGAGCCTGTTCCAGCGCTTCGCTGAGGAGTTCCTGGGTCAGGCCGTCGATCTTGACGTCCATCTGCAGGGCGTTGATGCCCTTCTCGGTGCCGGCGACCTTGAAGTCCATGTCGCCGAGGAAGTCCTCGATGCCCTGGATGTCGCTGAGGATGGCGTAGCGGTCGCTGTCGGCGTCGGTGATCAGGCCCATTGCGATGCCGGCCACGGGAGCCCGCAGGGGAACGCCGGCGTCCATGAGGGCCATGGACGAGCCGCAGACGCTGCCCATGGATGTGGAGCCGTTGGAGGCCAGCACTTCGCTGACGATGCGGACGACGTAGGGGAAGTCTTCTTCCGGGGGCATGGCGGCCTGAATGGCCCGCTCGGCGAGGGCGCCATGGCCGATCTCACGCCTTCCCGGGGAGCCCACCCGCCGGGCTTCGCCGACGCTGTAGGGCGGGAAGTTGTAATGGTGCATGAACCGCTTCGTGTTCTCGGGTCCCACCGTGTCCAGGGTCTGCTTCATGGAAAGCGACGCCAGCGTGGCAATGGAGAGCACCTGGGTCTGGCCCCGGGTGAACAGCCCGCTACCGTGGACGCGGGGCAATTCGCCGACGCTGCAGGTGATGGGCCGGATCTCATCGCCCTTGCGGCCGTCAGGGCGGACGTTCTGGTTGATGATGCGGCCGCGCACTTCCTTCTTCACGAGGTTCTTGAAGGCTTCGGCGATGTCGCCGCCGGAATAGTCGTCGGCCAACTGCGCGGCGACTTCCGTCTCCACGGCGTCCAGACTGGAGTCGCGTTCACTCTTGAACGAGTTGCGCTCCAGCACCTCGGAGATGCGGCCGTTGACGAGAGCGTCGACTTTCTTCTGGCGTTCTTCGGTCTCCGAATAATCGAAGTGGATCTCGGTCTTGGCTGCGCCGCGTTCGGCCACGAGCTTGTCGATCAACTCGATGGTCTGGACGTTGCTTTCGTGGGCCAGCCGGATGCCCTCGAGGATGACCTCTTCGGATACCTCAACGGAGCCAGATTCGACCATCATGATGGCGTCGCGATTGCTGGCGACGATCATGTTGAGATCAGCGGAACTGCCACGCTGGTAGCTGGCGTTGATCTGGTAGTCGCTGCCGTCCCAGGTGACGCGGCACGCGGCGATGGGCCCTTCAAACGGGATTTTGCTGAGGGAAAGGGCAGCGGAGGCAGCAACCATGCCGAGGGTTTCGGGCGGATGCTCTTCGTCCACGGACAGCACGGTGATGATCACCTGGATCTCGTTGTGCACTCCCTTGGGGAACAGCGGGCGGATGCTGCGGTCGGTCAGGCGAGCGGACAGGATGGCCTCGGTTCCGGGGCGGCCTTCACGTCGGAAGAAGCTGCCGGGGATCTTGCCGACGGCGTAAAGGCGCTCTTCGAACTCCACGGTGAGGGGCAGAAAATCGATCCCTTCACGAGCCTGGTCGGACATCACGGCGGTGGCCAGCAGGATGGTCTCTCCGCAGGTGATGGTCACGGCGCCGTGGGCCTGCTGGGCCAATCGACCGGTTTCGAGGGTTATGGGATGCCCGCCGATCTCGCCGTCAATGGAGAAGGGGTTCATCAATTCTTGGGCGGCGTCTATAGTTGTCATAACAGCAGTTCTCTCTACCTCTTCTTCCATCGTTGTTGCTACCAACCTGCTACGTGTGAGTAGGGGTCGGTTTCATCGCGATTATTGATTACAAATTCTGCCGCCGCGATTCAGGTGATTCCCGATATTGCGCTAAAACCGCACTGTCCGGTGGCCAAACTTGTGGACAACATGCGAAGCGTTCTAATATTGCTACGTTGCGCGTTCGGTTACGGCTTTGCGGGCGGGAAAAGTTCCAGTTCGGGGCGTACACCCGGACGATTTGTTCCGGGCGCCAGCAATTGCGACCGGAGGAGCCGTCTATGGGCGGGAGCGCCGGCGGGTTGTATTCCGGCCGGCTGTGGGGAGGGCGTGCGGACGCTGGATTCCGGCGTTTGCAGCCGGATTACCGACGTAACCCGAGCCGGCCGATGAGGCTCTGGTAGCGGCCTACATCCTCGCGGCTGAGGTAGTTAAGGAGTCGGCGCCGCTTGGAAACCATGGTTACCAAGCCCCGCCGGGAGTGCACGTCCTTGCGGTGGGTGCGGAGATGATCGGTCACCTGCCGGATACGCTCCGTGAGCATGGCGACCTGGAGTTCGGTTGAGCCGGTGTCCGACTCATGTGCTCGATATTCCCCGATGATTCCTTGCTTGGTGTCGGCGTCCAACATTACGGGTTTCGTACCTTCTCGTTTTGGGTCTCTTCTGTCATTCGTCAAACAGGCTAACACGTCACGCCACGATAAGCAACAGAGGCAGGTTTTCGATATTCGTCAATTTATGCTTCGTGTGGTTCCGGACACACAAAAGTGATGGCCACCACCATCGGGATGTTTTTTGCAATCGAGTCGTAAGGATTTGACGTAACTTTAGGTGTTCTATCGCGAAATGTGGTGGCGGCGCGGAACCATCAACGAAGAAGGGGCACAGCGTGCGCTGCGCCCCTCGCGGTTATCGGGGATATCTGTTGGCATCCTGGTTATGCGAGGAACCCTTCCACCAGCTCGACGAAGCGGTCGGTGGCCTCCAGTTCGGGGTGGTGGCCGCAGTTGTCGATGACCTCCAGGCGGCTGCCCGGGATGCGGCGCTGGTACTCCTCGCCGGCGCCCACCGGGACGATGCGGTCCTGCTGGCCCCAGATGAGAAGGGTTGGGATACGCTCCAGCCGGTACACCTGGTGCACCAGGCCCGGGTCGTGCATGTAGGGCCGCCACGAGACCCGGCAGGTCCCCTCCATGGCAAATTCCCACCGCTCCAGGATGTCCTCCTCCGGCTCGGCGGGACAGATCGTGCGGTACTCGGGAGTGCCGTCCGGGTCCAGCAGCGAGTCGCGGATGTACAGAGGAGGAGTGACTTCGAAGATGTCGTAGATCTCTCCGCCGGGAGGACGTATGCCGCCGGCTCCAACCAGTATGAGGCGTCGGAACTGCTGCGGGCACATGGTGGCCAGCTCGGCGGCCAGCCAGCCGCCCAGGGAGAAGCCCATCAGGTCGGCGCCCTCCAGCCCCAGCTTGTCCAGCGCGCCCAGGTACCAGATGGCCATGTCATGTATCTTCATGGACCAGTCCAACTGGTCGGACTGGCCGAAACCGGGGTGGGACGGAATGTGCAGGGTGTGGTTCTGGGACAGGGCTTCGTGGTAGCGCAGCCAGCCGGGGTGCCCCAGCTCGTCGTGCAGGATGACCAGCGGGTTGCCGGACCCGCCGGTGACGACCTCGACGTTGGAGCCGGAAACCTCGGTGATGCTGGAAGTCCAGGATTGGGCGGTTGTGGTCATGTTTGGCTAATCCTCTGGGCGCGGCTACGCCCCTCGCAGTGGCTACGTCAAGGTAGAGAAAGGTAACGATATGGAGCGGGCGATGGGATTCGAACCCACGACTTTTTGCTTGGGAAGCAAACACTCTACCACTGAGTTACGCCCGCTCAGGGTAGGGTAGAAAACTTTGTGGCCCGATAATAGCACAGCCGGAGAAGGCGGCTCAATCACCGAAAGCGAGTGTCTATCTTCGCGTGTACGGTCAAACCACAATGACTATGAGCCCAGCAGGGGTTCCAGCTTGTCCAGGAGGAGCTCAACACGGTCCAGCCCTTCGGCGACGTCCGCTAGGGAAAACGTGTCCTCGTAGTAGTTCTCATTGAGCAGGTTCGCGCTCGCGAAGTGGTCCATGACGTCGCCGTCGCCGGTGAGGGCCCTGAGATGGCTCGCCGCCCGCGTCAGATGTCGGTGCCTCTCGTGCTCCCATCCGTGCTGCTCCGCGATGGCCTTCATCATCAGCGCCGCGGCCCCCCAGCCTTTCTCCGAGGCTTGGCGGAGGTCTCCCTGGGTCAGCTCGCCGCGGGCCTGGGCCAGCAGGTGCCGGCTGTCTCTCTGGTACTTCTGGCTGGCCATGGGGTTCCTTAGCGGCGAGTGTAGTGGGAGTGGCTGGCAATGGTGTCGGTACGGAAAAACCTGTGACCTGATGATAACGCAGCCGCGGTCGAGGGCTCAATCCGGGAAGAAAAGTGGGCTGGGCAGAAGGCGGATGGCCGGCTTACCAAAACCAACTAATCCGTTTGCCGACGGGTTCCGCATAATCATCGCTGCTTCGCTCGGGGCTATTTCGCCCGCCTCGCCCATATCGGCAATGTAGGCGATGGTAGCATCGTTGAGCGCGGTCAAAGCTTCCTCGCGTGTTCGACCCCAAGCTGCGCAGCCGGGCAGATCGTCAATCCACGAGCTCCAGCGGCCGTCTTCGGCATGTTCAAGTCGTGCTTGGTACATGCCGAAAAATCTGACCTGCAAATGATCGCGCAGCCACTGCTGGGCAGAATGTATCATTTGGAAGAAGTTTGGATTGAGGCGCCAGAAATACTACCATGATTGCACAATCCGGCAGGGACCACTCATGATGTCAATGAGGTAGTATTCAGAGAGAGAATGATGGCTGTGGATTTTCCCGAGACGCTAACAAATACAAGTGCGTACGCCTTTTGCGACTTTGTGACTAAGGCGCCCAACGTTCGCTCAACTGATTAGCCATATGCACCTACCCAGAAAAAACCGCTCGGGAATGGCTTAGGGCCGATTTTGGGTTGAAAACGTCGAGGGTCGTTCCGTTGAATCTTTATGTTTCGCATGAGAAGGTCTGAGGCATGAACCAGAACCATGAGTTGGAGCGTCTTTGCACCCTGGTAGAGAGCGCGTTAGACGGAATGCGCAGACGGAGGCTCTCACCTTCGGAGTTTTGGGAGCCGGACAATTTATGGGAGTGGGAAATTTCAAACACGTGCACACAGATTTTGGAATGCTACCGGGGCATCTTGGTACTCGCAGCTGGTAATTTGTCACGACCTGCGGCAGCCCTATCAAGAAGCATCCACGAGGCCTACATTAGGTTCGTCTACTTAACGGACCGCGAGGATGAGCTGAGGGACTGGTTCGAATGGCAAATGATTAGGGAGTACCACAGTGCTCGCGAATCTCTGGAATACGACCAGTTCATTAGCGCGGATCGTCGGGAAGAATACCGATATGTGATGAGTAACATCCATACTCTGTTGGAAATGCCGCCCACTAAGCGACGTTTTCCGTGGCGACCAATAGGCGACATGCTCAATCACATAGCGCGCGACTTGCCCGAAGGAACCGACCGACAGTTGAAGCGTCACCTATTGGACCAATTTTCGGATAACGTCCATATTTCGTTGGGCAGTGATCAGCCGTTGGAATTGACTATCGGCTTGGCAGAAGTGTCCATCATGGACGCAATGGAACGTGCAGTACGAGTGATCACGGACAAGTCCATCGCAATGCAGGCCGGCGACGAGTTCGTACCAACGTTGAATCGTCTGCACCAGGTGATGCGATCCAATTGGGAACAACGGGTTTCACAACCACAGTGAACTGGCCGTTCTTGGCACGATCGGAAGTCCAGAGGTATCTGGGGACAGATGAGGCACTTGGTACCCATCGTTGTAGACGTAGTTGGACAGATGGTAACCCATTGCCCTACGCAACTGCCGCCGCTTCCCTTCTCTCGCCCTGGAAGTCGCGGGTTAGCTGGGCGAGGAGGAAGAAGATGTTTTCCACGGCGTTGGTGGCCTCTACGATGATGCGGTGGCGGCCGTCGTCTTCCTCGGGGGCCATGGCGAGGTAGCGGGCGCGCACGTCCTGCATCAGGCTGCGGCGGTCGCCCATCACCTGCCCGACGAACTCCCACGAGTCGGGGTCGTCCTCTTCCAGGGCATCTAGGAAGATGAGCAGCGCCGCGTCGGTGCCCTCGACGACGCTGATCTGGAAGGTGTCCAGCATGTCGTCCTCGGGCAGGTCGCGCAGCAGGTCGGGCAGGGTGGAGAACTGTTCCTCCAGCCAGGTGATGAGTTTCTGGCGGCTGAGCACGGCGTTGCGCCGTTCGCTGTCCTGCCCCGGGTTGCGCTGCCCCAACTCGGTCAGGAACTCGTCGATCCGGCCGTTGATCGCAAGAGTGGACTGACGGACGGCTCCGAGGGGCGCCCCCATGCGCGCCTGCTCCAGGTATTCGGAGAACCGGCCGAGGACGCGCTTCTGTTCCAGGTGCGCCAGGTCGAGGGCGGTGGTCACGTCGTCGATGGCCTGGTCGTGGATGAACTGGGGCCGTGACCGTTCCTCCTCCGCGCTGGCCGGCCAGATGCGGGCGAAGAGACGCATGGTCCAGTCGGGCGCGGAGAGCACCACGATGCGCGAGGGCATGCCGAAGACGATGACCGCCAGCGCCATCTGCGGGCCGAGGCCGATGTCGGGCCAGGTCACTAGGGCTTTCACCAGCGGCACCTGCGCGTACACCTCTATATATAGGAGTATCACCAGGATGATCGCGGAGAAGAACACCTGGAATGCCCAGAACATGCCCAGCTGCCGGGCGGTGCCGCTCAACCCCGACGAGACCACGATGACGCTGATGGCCAGCCCCACGTAGGAGCCGTAGATGTACATCAGCACCTGCTCCACGCCCACCAGTTGGGCGGCGGCCAGTCCGATGCCGAAGGCCACCACCGGCACGAGCGCCTGCACGATGAAGGTGAGCAGCGCGCCCAGGATGAAGGACAGCAGGATCGACTCCGCTGAGATCTCCAGGCCGGCCTGGAACCAGGCCTGGTCGGCCAGCGGCTGCGCTGATTCCTTGATAAGGACGAGACCGAAGAGCAGGGCCGCCACGCCGAAGAGCATGGCGCCGGCCTCACGGTAGTTGCCCCGCTGCAGGCGGGTGACGATGAGCCCGCCGATGCCAATGCCGTAGAGTGCGGCGACGCGTATGTCCACCGTCACGATGAAGAGGATCAGGCCGACGCCCATCTGCGCGCCCAGGGCGATGGGGTAACCCTGCTTGGGCGAGATCAGCCCCGACCGCAGCATGCTGATGGTGATGAACGTGACTGCCGGCGAGGACTGGGTGATGGCGCCGGCCAGGGTGCCCCAGCCGAAGGCGGCGAAGCGGTTGTCGGCCAGGCGGCTGGCCAGCACCCGCAGGCGCGGCCCCACCACCGTCTTGAGGTTCTCGGAAAGGAGCCACATCCCGAAGAACAGCAGCCCAACGCCGCCGAGGATGCCGCCGAGTACTGCAATCATGCGTCGCTCCCTGGTCGTCGCCCCTGTGGGGAGACGATGGCGCCTGAGATGAGGCTGGCCGAAAGTCGGCGCCAGCCGGCATTATCAGGCCGGGCGGGATGATATTCAACCCGGGAATTACTTAATACACATACTCGTCGTTACTCCGGCACTCAACAGTATTCGCCGGTACCATGAAATGGGTAATAGTCACGCGGTTACAGACGGCCCGTCCCCCCACGGAACCTCGGGCAGGTTGCGCTCTCGGCGCACCTCGTTGATGGTGAGCACGCCCCGATCCAGCAGGGCCGACTCCCGCTGCACCCGGTTGTTCTCGTCTTCCTGCAGCGCCTCGATGGTTGACAGGTCGAACTCCACCGACAGTTGCGGGTAACCGAGGCGAGGCGGCAGCATCCGGTTCAGCTGTTCCTCCAGGAACTTGACCTCCGGCACCACGGTGTTGCGCCAGAACATGCGCTCCGACGCCTGCACGTTGGCGTAGGTGGCCCGCTCGAAGTCGCCCAGCAGCAGCTTGGGCACCCCGTAGGTGCGGCTGACCTCCTCCAGGCTCCAGCGCAAGCCCTGGATGAAGTCGATGTCCCGGTGGGACAGGCCCAGAGTCTTCACGTCGCGCACCTCTGACGCCACCGCCGGCCGGTTGGCGTTGGCCGATCCCCGGTAGCGCGCCTCCCAGCGAGCGTAGAACTCCTCCAGCTCGGTCTCGTTCATGTCTTCGTTGGTCAGCAGCAGGAAGTCGGGGCGCGCCGAGTTGCGGAGCAGGTGCTGGTTGAACCGCAACCCCTCGTGGCCCATGTCGGCCGAGAGCCGCGCCGGCGCCAGGGGCGACAGTCCGGCCAGCTCCTCCAGCGGGTTGAAGTAGCGCAGCCACACGATCTCGTCGGGCGTGTAGGCCACGGGCTCGGCGACCCCGCGGTACACGAACCCGCGCACGTAGCGCTGCCGGTCCGGGATGACCGCCACGCGGTCGGGACGCAGGGGCCAAAGCTCCGGCTGGCCGTCCGCGTCGCGCTCGATGGCCCAGAAAGCAGCGCCCCACAGGCAGAGGTGGGTCTCGGTCGCTCGCCACAGGTCGGCGCGGGTGTGCCACGGGTTCACCCGGTCGAGCAGGCGCGCCGCCGGATGCGAGGGCTCCACGGGCGTCCTGCGCCCGCCGGCTTCTGTCGTGCGGTACACCCGCAGCGGCGGCCGGGTCAGGGCGTCGGCGCGCAGCTTGATGGCCGCGTACACCGAGGGCGACGTCGCCATGTACCGCCCGTACTCCGGACGCGCCCAGCCGCCGCCCGTATCCGGAGCCAGGCCGGCCAGCCTTTCGTCCGACGGCAGCCGGTCCGCCAGCGCGGCCCGATTGGCTCGTTGCACCATCCTGGTGTCCGCCGCGTTGCGCCGGCCGACCCGAACCGCGCTCAGCATTTTGCCCAGTTTCACCATGTTCGCTATCTCCTTAATATATTGTCAGAATCAGGATTTTCGGGATTTCAGGATTCGCAGGATTGTAGTGACTCCGCCACCGGACAACCCAATCCCGAAAATCCGCTAATCCGGGAAATCCTGCTTCTGACAGTCATCGTGTATTAAAGGAACAGGTCCCGCATCCAGCGCGGATGTTCGATCATCGCGCCGGTGTCGAGGAAGGCGAGCATGAGGGCGTCGGCCTTGTCCGGCGACGGGAGCCCGCGACTCTTCATGCTCTCCTTGCTCTCCATCAGCACCTTGCCCCGACTGTTGTAGCGATAGCGCAGCGACGCCAGCTCGGCGATCAGCTCGGCGTCGTGGGGGATGCGGATTCTGTGGTCGCGGAACCGGCGGGCCAGGGTCCAGTAGCCCTCCGCCCGCAGGTTGGCGCAGACCATTTCCTCGCGCACCGGCGCGCCGGACCCGTTGAACCCGTACACGGCGAACCCCTGCTCCCGCAGGATGTCCACCACGCCGGCGCCCAGGCCGGTCTCGTCCACGTTCACCTGCTGCGGATGATTGTCCCGCGCCGACGCCACGATCTGCCCGGCGGTCGCCGTGGTGGGGAACCCGTGGAACACCCGCACGTCCACCACCACGTCGCCGCGCCGCACCATGATCACGCTGCGGTCGACGCCGAACCGGGCCACGTCCACGCCCAGCGCCACCGGCTCGTACCCGCCCGTCGCCGCCGGTACCTCGCCCACGGGATACGTCGCGTCGTCGATGTCGGAGATGGCGATCAGGTTGTCCTCGCCGCGGTCGGGGAACTCACCCATGATCCGCGCGCGGAACATCTCGCTGCCCTCGCCCCACATCTGCCGCCGCTCCTCCACCCACGCCGGCGTGGTCAGGCCGGGGATTTCGATGCTCCCCGACGCCACGTTGGGCGACTCCAGGGCCGACATGGTGATGGTCTCGTAGATGCCCCGCTCCCGGTGGAAGGCCCGGTGGAACCCGCCTGAGGTGGTCGTCGGGTTGCCGATGAGCAGCAGCGTGGGGTGCGCCGAGGTCATCACCGACTCCACCGCTTCGTAGATGGGCTCGGCGACGCCCTCGGCCTCGTCCACCACCACGAACATGTTCTCGCAGTGGAAGCCCTGGAACTGGTCGGCGTCGCTGGCCGACAGGCCCATGGCGTAGCGGTCCTCCGCCACCTCCCACCGGGTGTCCAGCATGGTGCCGCCCAGCGTGTCCGGTGCGTTCCGGTAGAGCCGGTGGATCTGCCGCCAGAGCACGTGGCGCACCTGCCGAAACGTGGGCGCGGTGCTGAGCACGATGGCCGGATCGTGGGCGTGGACGTACCACAGCACGGCCACGGCGGCGGTGAAGTCCTTGCCCAGGCCGTTGCCCGACTTCACCGCCACCCGACGCTTCCGTTCCACCGCCCGCAGTACCTCCTCCTGCTTGCTCCACAGCGTCACGCCCAGGGTGTCTGAGGCGAACCGCACCGGACCGTTGTCTGAATCAGGATTCCCAGAATTATGGGATTCACCGGATTGAGAGAAATCCTGAGAATCCTCAAATCCAGCAAATCCTGATTCAGACGATTTTGAGACGGCTGTAGCAACGTCCGTCCCATCCTGCCCCACTAACGGGCGGGAGCCGAGGGGGCCGAGCCCGCGCCGGAGCCGGAGCCGGAGCCCGGCCGGCGGCGCACCGCGGCCACCGACGCCAGGCGTCGCCGCGCCTCCTCGGGGTTGATCGGCGTCGCGGCCGGCTGCACGTTGGCGCCGTCGGCGTGCCCGTCCGGCGGGCTGAACAGGAACCCGCAGTCCAGGCAGCGATACACCGTATGGTCTTCCCCGTCGAGTCGGGCCAGTTCCAGCAGTCGGTCGGAGTTGCAACGTCGACAGATCAACACTATTCACCTCTTTCTCGTGGCCGGAAATTGCGAATTGAGCGGGCCACACCTGACTAATGTATAGAACGGGCGTTCCATACGTCAACGGCGTTGTGTCATCAAAAAAAGTCCAGTGTCCCAACCCATCCCGTCATGAGCACGCACTTTCGTGAATTGTCAGAATCAGGATTTTCAGGATTTGCGGATTGTCAGGATTGGGACCGCTCCGTCATGGAGACCTCCCAATCCTGTCCAATCATATAATCCGGTAATCCGGCAAATCCTGATTCTGACGTTGCCCCGCCCCGGCCGGCAGACACCAAAAAAGCCCCGCCGGCTTGCCGGCGGGGCGCAATTGCGGGGGTTGGCGGGACCGGACTAGCCCGGATTGTGCCGCTCGACCAGCTCGACGATGCGGGCGTCCAGGCCGCCCTTCTGATCGTCCAGCGTGCCGGCGTCAGCGAACGCCACCGCCAGGTGCGCGTCCCGTTGGATGTCTTCCCAGTCGGTCTCCAGCTCGAACTCGTCCCGCAGTTCTTCAAAAAGCTGGTCCAGCGAAGCCTTGTCGAACATATCGGTTTTGTTACCTCCTCCAGTTGGTCGGCGACCCTGCGGTTGGACCGCCCCGGGCCACGTCGCCGGCACCGGCCAATCCATGCCTGACCGAGGCCAATTTCCGGCGCTCATGGCAGCAGGGGGTATATTACTCCCATTCAACGCCGGGGGCAAGCATGGCCCGCACCCGCGCCGGCCCGCTTTGAGGAGGTGATCGTCAGAAGCAGGATTTACGGGATTTCAGGATTTGCCAGGATTGGGAGGTCTCCATCAGTGAACGGTTATAATCCCGATAATCCGTAAATCTGGAAAATCCGGCTTCTGACGTTTCCCCGTCCCCATCCCGTCGATCCTGTCCATCGATGTAAAATAGTAGGCCGGTGCAAGTCGTTGGCCTTTTCTCAAAAAATCGGCCAAAACCGGGCGCTTTCTGTAATACTCCCGTAATATTGACGCCGCTAGAATTGCAGGGCAAGTCTGGAAATCTATCTAGCCGTCGGCCGTGGCCGGCCCAAAGCCGGGCCCAGCGACGGCCTCACCACAAGGAGGTGTGAGCCAAATAACCTGTAGAAAGCCGCCCCACGCCCGTCTGCGGGCACTTGAACACACAGGCCCCGGAAACAACGGGCCGAGGGCGCAACCAGAAACTCAACGTACCCAACGACAGTCTCGAAAGGGAGATTTTGTCACATGAGTAGAAAAACGAGAAAGCTGATATGGTCAGCGCCCCTGGTGGCGGTGTTAGCCGTCGCCGGCGCCTTGGCCATGTTTGCGGCGCAGGGAACGGGGAGCGTTTTCGCCAACCCCCTGCCCGGAGTGCCGATGAATGTGGAGGCGAACCCCGCCTCCGGCAACACCGGACGGACCACGCTGATCGTGACCTGGGACGCGGTTGCGGATGCCACGGGCTACCGCATCGACCAGTCAGACGACAGTTTCGTGTGGGAAACCAGGGTCACTGCCGATGATGCGCACACCATGAACGCCTTCACGGACGATACCCTGACGGCGAACGATGTCCGCTGGTACCGTGTGTTCGCATATAACGACCACAAAGAAGGCCCGGTGTCCGACCCGGCCGAAGGCATGACCCGAGTGAAGGGCAAGCCGGGGCCAGTGCGGAATTTCACTGCCACCGCCATGGGCCAGAGGGAGATCAAACTCAGTTGGGATCCCCCTGCTGACAACGGCGGCGAGCTTATCACCGGCTACGAGATCCAGTACTACAAGGTGGACGGCGCTCAAGCGACGAACTCCGAATGGTTTGGATTGCAGTCTGACGGCACTGGCACTAATTCGACCGGAGGTGTCCCTTACCTGGTAGTCTCCGAAGAAGACCGCATGGAAAATGGCGGCTACACGGACAAGGACACTCCCGCTGCCGATGGCAACCCTGGGCTCAGCCTGGATCCTGGTGATATGCGGGTCTATCGGATCCGTGCCTTGAATGCTGACGATCCCACCACAGGCGTCACCGCCGATGATCGGACAGACGCGGAAGCGCCAAATACAATGGATGGTTGGGTGCGCGCTGATGCCACCACCGCTGCGGCGACTGCTCCTACCGCGCCGACCGGTTTGACCGCGGTTAACACCGGTGATGCCGATGGTAATATCGCGCTGTATTGGTTCGCGCCTGAAATCATGAACAACGGCGGCTGGCCGGTCACGGACTATCTCATCCAGGTGCGGCGAGCTGGGACAGATTGGCCGGATATTCCTGAAGGCGACGATTTGAAGGCGCTCACCGACACCGCCGCAGGCGGTGGGACCATCCCGGTGGACGGCGAAAACTTCAGGGTTCCTGTAGGTAATACCTACACTGCCACGCAGAAGAACTTCACAGGTGTTCCCGTCGTATACGACTCGGATGGACCTGACAGTACTGATGGCGACAACACCCCGCTGTGGCTAGAGTTCCGTGTATTCGCGATGACCATCGACGATGGCGCCGACGATACGGACGACGGGGCAGATGATGCGGCCGATGACGATACACTGATCATCGGCACCAGCGCGTCCGAGACCTCCGCTCGCGTGCGCGCAGTAGCCCGTGTATTGACCGACGCCGACGGCGACGCGGACAGAACTGATGGTGAGACTCCTACGCCCTTAGCCGACGCGTACGGACCGCCAACACTGTTCGTCACGGGGTCTGATACCGACAGCGACCAACCCGACGGTGACGGCCCGGCCCTGGAACAGGAAATCCAAATCGCTCTCGAGAGACCTGCCGGTGTGGGTACTCAGAACGTCTACCGGATCGACTACTCGGAAGACGAGGGCAATACCTGGAGCCTGCTCACCGGCCGAACGACCTTCACCGGGTTTGATGGTAACCGGAGGTTCCAGCACCTTAACCTGCCATTTGACGAGGCGATTGAATACCGCGCCTTCGCGCTCAGGTCAAACTGGCGAACGACAGCCGGCCCCGTAAGCGTAATGGTTGATGGTGCAACAACCGCCTCCACGGCTCCGGGCCAAGTTACCGGCGTGATGGCGTCATCTCCAAACGCGAATACTATCGAAGCGTCGTGGACCGCTCCGTCCGAAGACGGCGGCCAGCCCATCGTCAAGTACCAGTACCAGTACGTTATGGATGATGACGACGGGGAAGCCGACGCCGGCGACTGGCTTCAGACCGATCCCGGAACTGTGCCTATCACCGTCACCACTGTTGATGCCGCCCTGATGGTAACCAACGATGAGGTCACCCTGATCAAGGGAGAGCTTTATCATATCCGGGTACGGGCGGTGAACGACGAAACTGCTACTCGTACCGATGCCGATAATGAAACCCAAGGCCCATGGTCCGACGCCGACAGCTTTGTCGCTGGTGGAGCCAATCCTCCCAACATGGTGGAAGGCATAACGTCGGAAATGGCAAAGGACGGCACCGGCACCAGGACCCAGCGAGGCGTTGACGTGCTGTGGAACGCTCCCAGCGAAGGCGCCGAAGTGGACAGCTACGAGATCCAGCGGTCCATGGACATGGGCGAGACGTGGGAACACCCCACGACTGACGCCGAAGAGGCCACCAACCAGAGGACCGCGTACACCGACCCGCGCCACTACGTGGATGGCGAGACCATCGTCTACCAGGTGCGGGCAGTGAACGCTGCCGGCGAAAGCGACTGGGCCATGGTCTACTACCCGCGCGACCCGGCGGCTGACCACTCGCACGACCTGTCGCTGATGGCGCCGACCATGGTCATGGCCACCAGTGATGCTACGGGTACGTTGACGCTCACCTGGGAAGGCGCGGAGAACGCTGACTTCTATATCCTCCTGGCGGTGGATTTGAGCACGGTCGCTTCCGGTAACGTTGAATACGACCGGTCAAGGGTCAACGAAGGCGACGCCCGCACGGGCGACGTCACCGGCCTGAACTCAGGCACTGATTATCTAGGCATCGTGATCGCGGTCCAGGGAACGGGCGACGCCACCACGGTGTTGCACGAGACTGCCAACATCGAAACGGTGCAATAGAGCCACGAAAGTGGAGCAATACAATCTCGGGTCCGCCGCTGTTGCAACAGCGGCGGACCGGCGGGCCCGGGAAAGAACGTGAACACAATCTCAAAGGAGATTTCACGAAATGAGCAAAACGACCAGAAAGTACCTCTGGCCGGCATCATTGGTGATGTCGCTGGCGCTGGTTGGTGTGATCGCCGCTTTCGTAGCTTTGGCTGCGGCAGGCTCACCAGCTGTCCAGGCACATGACCCGTGCGCCGGACTTACGGATATCAACGAGATCGCCCAATGTGAGGGCGAAGAAGCGGCCAACCCGCACACGCATGAGACGGACCCGAACAATACGGATCCGACGGTAACAGGTCCCTTCGACCCTCTAAAGCTGCGCATCCGGCAATCTACGGAACCCATTGACGTCTCCGGCATGTTCGAAGACTCCGATGGGGACACGCTGACCTACACTGCGTCGAGCGACAATACCGCCGTAGCCAACGCGAGCATTGCGGGCAGCCAGATGACGGTCGTCGCCGGCGATATCAGGGGCACCGCCCGGATCACGGTCGTGGCCGATGACGGCAATGGCGGCACGGTAGAGACTGCTTTCAACGTCACGGTGGCGGAAGCCTACACGCTGATGGCCGACCCTTACGCCGACCCCATGCTGGCGGCGGCGCCTACCGGTCCCAATGCGACGGATCCCTACGAGCGCCTTCGGGGCATACCTCACTCCGCGGTCTACGTAGTTCAACCGTCGGGTGAATACGATGCCACGTTCAACTTGGGCGTCTCCGGGTCCCTGGACGACGTGACGGTCACCGTCACCGCCAGCGAGATAGTCAACATTACCATCACGGACTCCGATGGACTGGTCAGCGCTGGCTTCGTCGATGACGAAGAAACCGACCTGGAAGGGTCGCTGACCGTGAAAGCCACCGACCAAGGCTCCCGCGCCTTCCAAATCGAGGGCGAGTGCCTGAGCGTGGGCGGCTGGGCTTTGGTCGAAGTGGAAGACAAGGATCTGGAGCTGGTGGCCGAGGGTGCCATCTACTGTAAGCCGGAGGACGCGCCGGATCCGCGGGATGACGACGAGTTCCGTTCCGACATGATGACCGTGGTCAGTTACAACGACTGGGACCACTGGGAGATCTACGAAACGGTGTCCGACGGCTTCCTCATCGACGACCCCGACGACAACGTCGAGCACATGGTCAACCAAGATGTCGACAACAACACGATGGGCGTACTCGTGCGCGATGAGCCCGTGGTGGAAAGCTACCAGTTGGCCATCAGTGAGAAGGAGTACCTGACGCTCTTGGCCGGAGACGACCCGCGCCTCACCAAAGCGGAAGCCGAAGCGGGACAGCACACCGTCGAAGCGCACGTGGGAGTGAGCGAAGTCCAACTCACCGTGACTTCCACGGTGGAGGGCCCGGCTTACATCCGGTTCCTGGACTCCGACATGCAGCCCTTCAGCACCGACGTGGACGAAGAGCCCATGTGGCGCGGGGCCAGCGTGGTGGGCCTGGATGAGGGCCGCCTGGAGTTGAACCTGAAGTCGGAGCTTTCGAAGGCGAAAGCCCTGGCCTACGACCAGTATCGGGTGGTGATCCCCGGCGCTGCCGAAAGCTACGCGTATCTGGACGGACTTGCTGGCGATTACTACCAGGGCACTTTCCGGTTCTTCAACCCCTGCCCCGTTGAAGAGGGCGAAGACCACCACTTCTACGTGGAGGTGTACGAGAACGAGGGCAAGTACCTGAAGACCACCGAGAAGGTCACCTGCGTGCTTTCACCGCGTCCCGGTCCCACGGGCCTGACGTTTGAAATCGGCAGCGGTAGTCCCGGAGAAGGCGAGCTGACCTTCGAGTCGGCCCGGAACTCGGTCAGTCACGACGTTCTGTTGATTGACGCCGAAAACCGGAATATTGTGCATACCGAAGTGGATGCCGAATCGCCGGTGAGTTTCAATGAAGATGACAATGTCGAGCTGAACAACGGCTGGACGTACCACATCGTGGTGGTCGCCGAAGGCGCTAACGGCCAATATACGGCTGACGGCGTCAGGTCCTTCCACGTGGAATGGCTCGGTGAGCCCGAGGTGGATCTGAGCACCGACCCATCCGATGCACCCGACCACACGCATCCAGTGTGCCAGACCGGCCAAGCCGACGTGATGGCATTGCTGGCCAAGTGTGACGTCAACAGGGCCCCCATGATGGTTGGCAGCATTGCCGCCCAGACGGTAACGGCTGGAGAGAGCGTGACGGTTAACGTCGCGCCGAACTTCAACGACGTCGACATGGGCGACTCGCTGACCTACACGGCGACGTCCGACATGATGTCGTATGCCACCGTCTCGGTGAGCGGCAGCATGGTGTCCATCACCGGCGTCGCTGCAGGTTCGGCCATGGTGACGGTGACTGCCACCGACACGCGCGGCGAGTCCGCCACGCAGACCATCGCGGTGACGGTAACGGCAGCCGAGCTCGGCGCGCCGACAGGCGTGATGGCGATTGTTGACGACAGCGACCCCGGGGTCACCAACGTGACCATCACGTGGACGGACGGCGCCAACGCCGACGGGCACGAGGTTGGACTGGTTGACCTCTCCGACTACAGCGTCCGCGACCACCGCGTCACTGACGGAGCAACGTCGCACACGTTCACCAACGTGGCGTCCGGTCGCTACATGGCCATCGTGGTGTCCACGATGGACACGGAGTACGACTACGACGTGGACATCGTGACCGTACCGTAATTGAATTGAGAGGGTTCCGGGCTCGCTCCGGTGCTGCTCCGGAACCCTCCCAATTGCGGCAGACAAAGACAATCTCAAAGGAGATTCAGTCAAATGGCTAATAAAACGAGAAAGCGCCTCTGGCCGGTGTCGCTGGTGATGGCAATCGCTGTCGTCGGCGTGGTGGCCGCATTCCTAGTGATGGCGTCTTCCCCGACGAACACGCAGGCGCACGACGGTGCGTCCGGCAGCACCCACTGCGATGATCTGGGCTTCATCGGCAAAATCGCCCACGACGAAGACCCTGACAACGACCACGACTGCGCGACCGGACCGTCGGCGCCGACCGACCCGACCGACCCGACGGCCGGCGACGTCAGTGTCACGTCCAGCAGCACCAGCGGCAGCGCCACTGTGGAGCTGAAGCTGACCATCAAGCTGCAGCAGGCCGTTCCCGTGGGCGGCGCCTTCGTGCTGTACCTGGAGGACGACTTCCAGGAGCCTGACTCCATATCTGCCAGCGACGTGTACTTCGTTGCGCACGACACGGCTGATGTGACAACGGGCCGCGGTTCCCGGGTGTATGCCACGCAGAATCCGGAGATCGACACCGACGATTACTTCACGCCGGACAAGGATGACATCGACATCCGCGTGTCGGTACCCGATATGTGCGCCAACAACGACGCGCAATGCGAAGGCGCCAACGGCCTCAAGGCCAACACGACGGTCACCATGGTGATCCAGAAGAGCGCCGGCATCAAGAACCCCTCGGAAGCTGGCACCCACAGCGTGGGCGCCTCGGTGCTGGGTCCCACCGACAACGTCGGCGGCCCGATGTACGAGGGCGACAATGTCGACATCCTGAACAGCAATGGCGAGAAGATCGGAACCGGAACTCTGAGCACCGTCGCCAAGATCGGCCTGTCCGACGTGGACAACAGCCGCGGCTACGAGATGACCGTCACCGGTTCCGGCTTCAACAACGGGACCACCGCGGGCGTCTACGTCCTGGCCCACGCTCGCTACGAGACCGCCAAGTGGTGGGAGACCCTGGACTGTGCCGGAATGAAGGCCGCTCTGGGCAAGGCTGATAGCGCCACCAACGAGGCCTGCTTCCACTTCGACGTTAACGACGCGAACATGAGCTACAAGCTCAGCGACCCGCTCCGCGCCCACGCCGATTTCATGGCGTTGGACGCTGCGGACCAGAAGATGTACACCGACATGGTGTTCACTCAGCACCTGTGCCGCATCATCATCGAGGATGGCACCGAGGTCGGTGGCGCGCTGGTCGGCAGCGACGACAAGGTCGCGGTGACCTTCGAGGTCACGGCGCCCACCTTCAAGCCGGGCAACGTCAACTACATCTGCATGGTGGACGGCGAGGGCCGCGCCTCCAGCACCGACGTTGAGGACTTCAAGCTGGAGCCCTCCATCAAGGTGGTTCCCAGCAGCGTGGCTTCCGGCGACACCGTCAACGTGTTCGCCCAGGACTTCTCCGCTGGCACCGGCGGCTTCGTCGAGCTGAAGATCGCCGGCCAGGTGATCTCGGGCGTCGTCGGCAGTTCCATCCGCCAGGACGGTTCCGGCGAGGCGACCTTCGATGTCCCCGGCGGGCTTGAGGGCGTGCTGCGAATTGATGCCAAGTGGGGCGACGTCAACGAGGACAGCAAGATCACCATCACCGGTGGGGATCTGAGCGTCAGCAAGACCGACGCGCTGCCCAACGAGACCCTCACCATCACCGGCAATGGCTTCGGCAGCCAGACCTGCATCCCTGCGTCCAACATCACGCTGGACAACGTGCCGGTCATTGTGGACGAGGAATCCATATCCAGCTCCGGCGGCTGCGCTGACTCGTCCGGCGTTGAGGTTTCCAACTCCGGCCAATTCGTGGCCACCATCATCCTGTGGCCCACCAATGGCGGTTCCAACCCGACCCTGATCCCCGGTGTTCATGAGCTGAGCGTTGAGGACAGCAAGGGCTTCGGCTCCGACGTTGACATCACCATCCCCGAGCCCACCGTCACGGTCAGCCCTGACGTGGCCGGCCCCCGGGACTACATCACCATCACCGGTGAGAACTGGCCAGTGGACAACCCGGAGAACCCCTCCTCGGTGAGCATCGAGGTGGAAGTGGATGACAATCCGGGCGCGAACCGCGCTCGCACCTACATCCTCTTCGCCGACGCGGTGGGTCGGGTCACTCAGGAGCACCGGGTGCACCGCAACGTGGCCATCCCCAGCACCATCCAGGTGAAGATGACCCACGCGGAAGTGGCCGAGATCGGTTCCTTCGCGGTTCCGGCCTCCACCATCGAGGTCAGCCCCAGCGAGGGACAGCCCGGCGACATGCTCAGCCTGACCGCTGGGAACATGCCGGTCTACTCCGAGGTTGACTACGTGGAAATCGGCGGCACCCGCTCCAACGACCCCGGCGTCAACACCGACCGCGACGGCAACGTCACCGTCGAGGACGTGCTGATCCCCGGTCTTGACCCCGGCATCTACAGCGTTGTCATCAACGTCAAGGGCACCATCGCCATTGGCGAGGTCAACGTCCTGGCCGAGTCCTCGGCCGCTGGCGCTCCGGCTGAGCTCCCCGGAGCCGCGGAGAACCTGGGTGACAGCCTGGTTGCCATCTTCCACTTCGACGACGTGGGCAAGACCTGGTCGTTCTACGACCCGCGCCCCGAGTTCGCCGATCTCAACACCCTGACCGAAATGGTCAACGGTGAGGCCTACTGGATCCTGGTCAGCGAGACCGTGGAAGACGTGGTCCTGAACAACAAGGTCCGCAGTCTCACCTGCCGTGGCGACGACTGCTGGAACCTGGAGGTCTGGTAGGCCGTCGTCCCCGAAAGGGAGCGACAGTCAACCGACTGAATGAGTGTCCAGTAAAGCGCCCCTGCCTCCGTGGCTCGCGCTGCGGGGGCGGGGGGACCACTCCAAGCAGGAGCAAATGAGATGAAGAGAATTGGAGCGATGGCGGCGGTGGCGTTGATTGCCCTGCTGATCGCATTGCCCCTGGGCCTCGTTGCGGCTCAGGGAGATGCGCCACGGGCCAACGTGCCGCCCGCCTTCATATTCGGCAACGCGATGGCCGACGGCCTTCCCGTGCCCGAAGGGACGATGATCGTCGCCATGGCTGGCGACGAGAAGATCGGTTCCGCCATGGCCATGCAGGGCGGCGGCTTCGAGCTGCAACTCATGCAGCCCAAGATGATGGACGAAATGGTCACCTTCATGATCGGTGAGCGCATGGTGAGCTATGAGTACACCTGGATGAGCGGTGACCGCATGATCATGGACCTGTCCGCCGACCTGGCTGGTCAGGATGGGGCCATGGGTCCCACCGGACCTGCTGGCGCGGCTGGGCCTCCGGGCGTCCCCGGACCCTCTGGCGCTGACGGCGCTGACGGCCGCGATGGTCGCGACGGAGCCGCTGGCGCAGGTGGACCTCCGGGTCCGCAGGGCGAGCAGGGCATCGCCGGACCTCCGGGCCCTCCGGGTCCCCAGGGTCCCGCCGGTAGCATCGGCCCGTCCGGTTCCGCCGGTTCCATGGGCATCATCGCGCTGATCGTGGCCATCGTGGCCGTGATAATCGCGATCGCGGCCATCGTCATGGGACGACGCACCACCGCGTAGTCCCTGGACAAACCCCCGGATCAGGATCGCCCGCGCGGCGGTCCACGATCGGAAAGCAAGCCCCCGTCGGAAACGGCGGGGGCCTTTTGTTATCAAAAAATTGTTCAAAAACGCGCGCCCTTGCCGATGTCGGTTGCCTGCCATGCCGGTTAGGATTGTTCATCCTCTATACAAGACTGGTGACGAGTCGATAAACGACCGATAACTGATGCTGACCAACGGGAGCACGGACATGAAACGCAACAACCCACGCCGCCCCCGAATCGCGCGGCGGACGATTCTTACGCTGGCCGCGGCCTCGATGCTGCTGGGTTCCATGCTGGCCGCCCTGGGCGCGGGACCCGACGACACCACGCAGGCCACGGCGTCCAGCACGGGCGGGCAGTGGCAGGTGTTCGAAGGGCACGCCTTTGCCGACAGCCGGATCGTACCGTCTGGGGTCTCCATGGTGGCCTGCCTCGGCGGCTGCGAGGACGGATACGTCAGCGAATCAGTGGCCATCGGCCAGGACGGGCGCTACAGCGCGCTGCGGGTGGATCCCGGCGGCGCGGATCGCAGCGCCCTGCCCGACGCGGACGTCATCACCTTCTGGCTCGTGGGCCACGACGATCAGGTGTCCGCCGTGCAGTCGTGGCTGTTCACCGGCGACGGCCGGACTCGCGAGCTGCACCTGAGCTTCCACAAGCTGCCGGTGCCCGCGCGCGGCGTTACGACATCAGGCGACTACCGGGGCACGGTGACCACCGACCTGACGGTGCCCGACGCTGGAGAGCTGGGCCTGGCTCCGGCGCACACCCCGCGCAGCTACGTCAACTCCTGGTCCTACGCCGGCGTGCCGGTTCTGCCGGGCATGACGATCCTGGTCGGGATGCTGATCGCCATCATCGGCGTGGCGGTGCTGGTTCACCGGAATCGCCTCACCTGGCGGTAAGGCGGCGCGACCGCTACTCTTCGTCCAGGCCAGGTACCGGGAACTGCCGGCTGAGGTTTCGCACCTCTTCGCCGATGGCTGACATCGCTGCCTCATCGCCGATGCTGCCGAGCGTCCGCACGATGAGCCTGGCCACCTGGCGCGTGTCCTCCTCGCCCATCCCTCTGCTGGTGATTGCAGGAGTGCCCAGGCGCAAACCCGACGCGGTGCGCGGCGGCAACTGGTCGTAGGGGATCGCGTTCTTGTTGGCGACGATGTTCACCGACTCCAGGGCGCGCTCCGCCTGACGGCCGGTGATGCCCAGCGGCGTCAGGTCCACGAGCATCAGGTGATTATCGGTTCCCCCGGCCACCAGCCGGACACCGGCCTCGGATAGTTCCTGTGCCATCACCTGCGCGTTGGCCACCACCTGGTGGGCATAGCGGGAGAAGTCCGGCTGCAGGGCCTCGCCGAAGCAGACGGCCTTGGCGGCAATGACGTGCATGAAGGGGCCGCCCTGCATGAATGGGAACACCGCGAAGTCGATCTTGCGGGCCAGATCGGCCTCGGCCAGGACCATACCGCCGCGAGGACCGCGCAGGGTCTTCTGGGTGGTCGAAGTCACGATCTGCGCGTGAGGGAACGGGGAGGGGTGCGCGCCCCCGGCGATCAGGCCGGAGATGTGCGCCATGTCCACCATCAGCAGCGCTCCCACGGAATCCGCAATGGCACGGAAGCGGGGAAAGTCCAAAACCCGGGAATAGCTGCTGCAACCCGCCACGATCAGCTTGGGATTGTGTTCCCTGGCCAACCGTTCCACCTGGTCATAGTCGACGGTCTCGGTTTCCCGGTCCACGCCGTAGGGAATGAAGTTGTACAGCTTGCCGGAAAAGTTGACGTTGGCTCCATGGGTCAGGTGCCCGCCCATGTCCAGCTGCATGCCAAGTACCGTGTCGCCAGGCTCCAGGACAGCGAAGTAGGCGGCCATGTTGGCCTGCGCGCCGCTGTGGGCCTGCACGTTGGCGTGTTCTGCTCCGAAGAGCTCTTTGACCCGGTCTATGGCCAGGGTTTCTACCACGTCAACGAATTCGCAACCGCCGTAATAGCGCCGGCCGGGATAGCCCTCGGCGTACTTGTTGTTCATCAACTGCGCCTGCGCTTCCAGTACCGCCTTGCTCGCGTAGTTCTCCGACGCGATCAGCACAATGGAATCGCGCTGGCGGTGGTTTTCGCTGTCAATGGCGGCGGCGACGGCGGGGTCTATACGGTCTAGCAACGTGGTCATACCTGGGTGGCTCCTGAATTGGGTTCGTCGTATCGGCGTCGAATTTCGTATTTACATCATAACAAATCGGAAATGACCGGCCTTTGTCCCGCGGCGCTTGGCTCGATAGGTCGACCTGACGGACGTGCGCGGTGTCTTCAGTGGTTGACGGTGCAGCGTCGCGGTCGCCGCAAAGGCTCGGTTGGCTCACGCATACCCAGTTTGTCATCGCCAGGAGCGCAGCGACGTGGCGATCGCGTTGTTGCAAGAGACCCCGGTTGCCGTCACGCGATTGCCACCCTTCGCTCGCAATGACGTTTCGAGTGAAACTGGGTACGGTCGAGCTTGGTGAGGCTCTGGCTGCGGGCGTCGGACCAAGGTCGGTCCCTGACGTGTCGGTGGGCGCCGGCGACAGTGATGCATTGGGTTCGTTGGTCGCAACGGGAGGAAGCGGCGGCGTTGACAGTGTTTGACAGGGTCGGACGCCGGGACGGTGTCGTCGTTCGGCGGTAACAGCCACGCCTCGATCCGGCCCGCCGGTTCCCGATGGTTTGGCTGGTGGCGACTGCGATGCGGGAACCCTCATCCGGCCGGCCCGCCGAGCCGCCGCCATCCGCCACCTAAGTGGTAACGGCCTGTCCCAGTCCCGTTTCGACGACGCGTTGGGCCACCGGGTCCTGGTTTGGCTACTATAGACCGGACGTGAGAAGACCCGGCTAGCGCAACGCGCCAACCGGGTCTGCCGGGTTCTCTGTCGCCCATCCGTATGGACCGGTTCGGGGATGTCACATAGGCTTCCGCGTTTGTGATCTCTGATCTGCGCCAGCGACGCTACAGCACGTGGTATAGCAGCAGGTGGTCCCGCAACACATCGGCCGCGAAGTCGTTGTTCACGTCCCGGAGCACCGAGTGGATGTGGTTCGCCCCATCCTGCCGGTTGTCGTACTCCACCACGAAGTCGCCGCCGTGCAGCCGGTAGTAGTGGGGCTGTCCGCGGTCAACCGGGCCGCCCCAGGCCAGGTGGATCTTCTCGAGACCGCCCTCGCGCAGGGCGGTCAGCTTGTCCTCCGCCAGATCGGCGCGGATCCGGTTCACGTACTCGCTGGCCAACGCCATCAGCATCTCCCGCTGCGTGCCGGACATGGCGGTGGCCGACAGGCCCTCCTCCTTGGGCAATGACGCCTTGGAGGAGTTGAAGGTGATGATGTCGGCGGGCGCCTCATCGTATATGATCGCCTTGCTCTGTTGGCCGGCGTCCAGGCTCTCCATCAACTCCAGCGCGATGTCCTGGCTGCCGCTCAGGATGCGCAGGCCCTGCTTCGGGCCCTTGCGCACCTCGGCGGGATTTGCGCCGAAGAAGAACGGCGTAACGGACAGGACCCGGTCGCCCCACACGCTGTAGTGCAGCGAGACGTGGTGACCTTCCACACGCCAGCCCCACGGCTCGGCGTCGCTGGCGGGATCGCCGAAGATGGTCCAGGCGTACCACAGCGTGTCCCTGAGGAACGTCACGTGGCCCGCCTCCTTTTCCAGCGGACCCAGCACGTCCTCATGCTCAATGATCAACTGGGCCTGCCGGTTGGAGTCCTCGGTCAGGCCGGTGGCCATCAGCGCGTAGGCCAACCCGCGCTGCTCCTCGTTCATGTCCCGAAGCATCAGTCCATGCCGGTTCATCGGCGGGTAGTACCAGAAAATCCGCTCGCCGTCATGATAGCTGTAGGTGATGGCGGCCTTCTGCGAGGCATCAAGGCTGTTCAGCAACGCCAGGGCCGCGCCGCGCATCTCGGATGCTGCCTGCGGATGCGTGTGGGGATGATCTTGGTCATGGTCATGGGTGTGGGCGGTGGTCATATCGGTGTTTCCTCCGTGCAACGTCGCGGCCGGCCATATCCCGACCGACCGGGCGAAGTGTATGCGTGCCCGTTCGGGAGAGTCAAACTAGACGGAACGACGCGCAGCCGCCCGTACGGACGCCAGGATGCGACCGTAAGCGTTGCACCGGCAGAGGTTGCCGGACAGTGCCTCCCGTATCTGCGCATCCGTTGGCGCAGGGTTGCCGTCAAGCAACGCGCGTGTCGCCATGACGAATCCTGGGGTGCAGAACCCGCACTGACCGCCGTCCTCATCCAGGAATGCCTGCTGCAATGGTGACAGTTCACCGGCTGGCGCGAGCCCTTCGATCGTCAGAACCTCATGGCCGTCGGCTCGCATCGCCAGGACGTGGCAGGCGTTGACCGGCGTGTCGTCCAGCAGCACGGTGCACGACCCGCACTCGCCGCGGTCGCATCCCCGCTTGGCTCCGGTCAGCCCCAGCATATCCCGCAGCACGTCCAGCAGCGACCAGTGGTGCCGCACCTTGAGGGTATGCTCGGCGCCGTTGACGGTGAGCGTAATGTTGGCCTCATGCCGGCTGGTCATGGTCGCTGCATCGTATCGCACGCACCGAGCACTGGGCAAACAGTTGGTGACAGGATCTCGTTGACGCTGTGCGGGGCCATTGCTACCATCGCCCCATGGTTGCCACCCCCTCCCCGCCTCTCGCCACCGTCGGCCGCAGCGTGCCCCGCTACGAGCTGGCCGACAAGCTGACCGGTTCCGCGCAGTACTCTGCCGACATCGCGCTGCCGGGGATGCTCCACGGCGTCATCGTGCGCAGCCCGCATCCCCACGCTGACGTGCTGTCCGTGGATGTCAGCGAGGCCCTGGCGCTGCCCGGGGTCCGCGCGGTGGTCACGCCGGCCGATGCGCCCGATGCCCGCCTGGCCCCCGACATGCTGGTGCTGGACACCCGCGTGCGTTTCGCGGGCGATGAGGTGGCCGCCGTCGCCGCCGATGACCTTGAAACCGCGCGTGCCGCCGCCGCCCTCGTGCGGGTTGAGTACAACGTGCTGCCCTTCGTGACGGATCCGGTGGCCGCGTTGGAACCAGACGCACCGCAAATCCATCCCCACGGCAACCTGGCCATACCGGAACCCCTGGCGTTGCAGCGCGGCGACATCGACGCCGGGTTTGCCGCCGCCGATATTGTCCTTGAAGAGACCTACCGCCTGCCCACCCACTCGGCGACGCCGCTGGAGCCCCGCGCCGCCCTGGCGTCGTGGGATGGCGACCGGCTCACCGTGTGGAAGTCCACCCGAGGGGTGCATGTGGACCGCGCCGTGCTGGCGGAGGCGCTGGGGCTTGAGCAGGCCGACGTGCGCGTCATCGGGCCAAGCATGGGCGGCAGCTACGGCAACAAGGACGAGTCCCGCATGGCCGCGTTGGCCGCGCTATTGTCCATCCGATCCGGCCGTCCCGTCCGCATCGAGTACAGCCGGGAGGAGGAGTTTGTCGCTGGCCGTACCCGTCACGGCGGCCGGATCGACCTTCGCATCGGCATCACCCGTGATGGAGACATCACCGCCATCCACGGCGATGCCCTCATGGACTCGGGAGCGTACCAGGCGACGGCTCCCCAGATGACCCGTCGCATTGGACAGGGCATTCTGTACCTGTACCGCTGCCCCAACGTCCGTTTCGACGCCCGGACGGTCACCACCAACCGGCCCGTGGCCGGTAGCTATCGCGCTCTGGGCGCGCCCCAGGGTCATTTCGCCCTGGAGACCCTCATGGACCGCGCCGCCGAGGCCGTCGGCATGGACGCGCTGGCCTTCCGGATGCGCAACCATGTCCCCCTGGAAGGACAGGCCGGCCCGCGCCTGACGCCGCTCGATCAGATCGTGGACGGCCAGCCCGTGGAGGGTGGCATTCCCTTCTCCAGCAATGGTCTGGAGGAGTGCCTGCGCCGGGGCGCGTCCGAGTTCGGCTGGGACGAACCCTTTGAGCATTACGATCCCGCCGACCCCTTCATCCGGCGCGGCCGGGGAGTCAGCATCATGCTCTACCGCGGTGGCGTCGGCTTCGACTCGGCCGCCGGCCTCTCCATCAGGGAAGATGGCAGGGTCAACCTGGTAAGCGGTTTGATCGACGTGGGCGAGGGCGCGGTCACCGTGCTGTGCCAGTTTGCCGCCGAGGCCATGGCGGTGCCCTACGAGGACGTCATCCCGCGCTTCGCCGATACCGAGGGAACCCCCGACGCGCCCATAACCGCCGGCTCCGCCGCCACCTTCTCCACCGGAACGGCGGTGGTACAGGCGGCCGATCGCCTCCGCGAACAGTTGTTGGAAGCCGCCGCTGGCCGTCTGGAGGCCGACGCCTCCGCACTGTCCATCGCCGACGGTGCGGTCCGCGTTGCGGGCGATCCTGCCCGCCGCATCAGCTACGCTGAGCTCGCCCGGGCCGTCGCACCGCAGATCCTTGCTGCCGAGGCCACCATCACCCCCGGCAGCCCTGACTACATTATCAACTCATTCGGCGCCCACTTCTGCGAGATCGAGGTGGATACGGCCACCGGTCGGGTCCGGGTGGCCCGCTACGTCACCGCCCACGACTCCGGGCGCATCATCAACCCCCGGACCGCGCTGAACCAGGTGGAGGGCGCCATTTCCCAGATGCTCGGTTTCGCCCTCAGCGAGGAGCTGATCACCGACGAGCCCACGGGCGTCACCCTCAACGGCAGCTACCTGGAGCACAAGAGCCCCACCATCCAGGACTACCCCGACATCACCACCATCTTCGCCGATGTGATCGACCCGGTGGGTCCCATGGGAGCCAAGGCCCTGGGTGAGGTCCCCTCCGTGGGCGTCGCGCCGTCCATCGCCAATGCCCTCTACGACGCCATCGGCATCCGCTTCACCCGCCTGCCCATCACCCCCGACCGCGTGCTGGATGCCCTGGCCGGGCGGTAAGACTGCCCGTTTTGCTGCTCACCGGCGGGCTACCAACAGCCAATTACAATGGGCCACCCCAGCCTAACCGCAACCCGCGCACGGGAACAAGCTCCTGTCCCACCGGGTCCACCGCGAGCTTGAAGATTTCCAGCGCCGTCGCTCCCAGCAGAAAATGACCGTCCGGCCCGAAAATCACCGGGCAGATGTTGGTACGTTCGCCAATTCGGATCGAGGCTACCCCGTAATTACGCATCTCACTTTCGCCGTTGGCATAGAAACAAGGGTATTCCCCTTCTGGTTCAATGTTCAATCGCTCAAACAATGAAGCAGGAAACATGGAATCGGACGCTCCCGTGTCGACCACAGCCTCCACTGGCCGCATGTCACTCCCCAAGCCTCTCGAATGCCCCACGTGAACTAGGACGCTGAAGTACCCCACATCGCTCTCCTTACTGCCTGTAGCTGTTTGTAACTGTAACATATGCAGCATCAGTTTGAGGAACTCCCCATGACCTTCCGACTCCTCCAACCCACCTCCCTGGCGGAAGCCTGCGCCCTGCTGGCCGCTGCGCCCAATGATGCCGTGCCCGTCGCCGGCGGCACCGACCTGCTATCCGAAATCCGCGACGGCACTGCCGAGCCGTCCACCCTGGTCGCGCTGGATTCCATATCCGACGCCGACCTGACCGGCATTGCGGAAACACCTGACGGCGGCCTGCGCATCGGCGCGCTGACCACCATCGCTGATCTCGCGGCGCACGACGGCATACGCAGCCACTATGCCGCCCTGTCTCAGGCTACCGCCGGACTGGCGACGCCGCAGGTGCGGAACCTGGGCACCCTGGGCGGCAACCTCAACCAGCGACCCCGTTGCTGGTACTACCGTCACCCGCTCACCGTGTGCCTGAAGCGCGGCGGCGACCGCTGCTACGCGGTGCCGGGCGTCGGCAAATACCTGTGCGTGACGGGCGGCGACCGTTGCTTCATCGTGCATCCATCCGATACTGCCGTGGCTCTGGCGGCGCTCGGCGCCTCGGTGACCATCGCCTCTCCTGAAGGTGAGCGCACCGTAGCCATCGCCGACTTCTTCGTTGGCCCCGATGTCGACCTGCTTCGGGAGAACATCCTGCAGCCGGGCGAACTTATGACCGCCGTGTCCCTACCGCGGCCTTCTGCCGGCCAGCGCAGCATCTATCTGAAGGCCCGCGAGCGGGAGTCGGGCGACTTTGCCCTGGTCAGCGTCGCGGCCGCTCTGACTGTCGTCGACGAAGTGGTTACGGATGCATCGGTAGTAATGGGCGGCGTTGCGCCGACGCCATACCGCGCTGAGGGGACCGAGGACTACCTGCGCGGCCGGTCAGTGTCAGACGTGTCGTCGTCGGACGCGGGAGCCGTGGCCATCGCCAGCCCCAGGCCCCTGCCCGACAACGCCTACAAGCTGCCCATGGCCTCCAACCTGACGGCGCGCGCCATTTCCACGCTGCTGGCGTCCGTCTAGATTGCCGGCGTTGCTCACGGTTGGATTCGGTCGGGGGCCTGCCGGCAGCCGCGCCGGCGCAGGCAGGCTTGCCTTGACATCAAGATGGCCCTGTAACAGAATAACGCCATCCTCACCCCTCACAGGAACGAGAGTATGACAACAGTTCAGAGTGGTTCCCGCACTACCGTAAATGTCAACGGGACTGCCGTCGAAATGTATTCCGGCGGCAACGGTCCGCCGCTGGTTTTCTTCCATGGAGCCGGTGGATCCAACGGTTGGCAGCCCTGGCACGAGGATCTGTCCGCCGAGTACACCGTGTACGTCCCCAGCCAACCCGGGTTCAACGGCACCGAGGCTCCGGGCTGGGTCAAGACCATCCATGACGTGGCCCACTTCAACCACATGTTCGTCGACGCACTGGGCCTGCAGGACATCATCCTGATGGGCTCGTCGATGGGCGGCTGGGTTTCAGCTGAAATGGCGGCCATGGACGATCACAACATCGATGCTCTGGTCTTGGTAGACCCCGCCGGAATCAAGCCTCGGGAAGGTGAGATTGCGGAGATCTTCATGGTATCCGCAGCTACCCGCCTCGAGCAGCGTTTCCACGATCCCAGCCAGGTGGAGAACTACGAAAACTACGCCCGCGAACTGTCTCCCGAAGAGCAGTTGGTTGTCCACTCCAACGCCATCACCGCCTCGCAGCTCTGCTGGAAGCCCTACCTGCACAACCCCAGCCTTCCCCATACGCTGTCCCGTGTCGGCACGCCCACTCTGATTGTCTGGGGCAACCAGGATGCCATCATTCCTGTGGAGTGCGGGCACCTGTTCCAGCAGGCGATCCAGGGCAGCCAGCTGCGGATCATCGACAACTGCGGACACTCCCCGGCCGTGGAAAAGCGCGGCGAATTCGTCGGCGCCGTCACTGGATTCCTGAACAGCCTGTAGCCCGATCACCGGAACACTCCCGCCGCTGGCGGACCCGCGCGCCACCCAGAAGGAGCAAACATCATGGCTCACGATCTCGAAGTTTTCTGGTTCTCCGAACAGCCCTACGGCCATGTCACCGAGGATGACCTCGAAGGGTGGGAATCGGGGCGGATGCACTTCCCCAACACCTATTTCGACCCCGAAAAGGCCCACGTCCTCTACTCCAACTACCACGACCAGTACCAGCTGGCCGATGAGGTCAATTTCGACGGCATCATGTCCAACGAGCACCACAGTTCCTACTGGTGCATGAAGCCGTCAGTCAACGTGGACGCCGCCGTCATCACCCAGCGCACCAAGAAGGCGAAGATCGCCATGCTGGGCAATGTCATCGCCGTTAACGACCCGGTCAAGATGGCCGAAGAGATCGCCATGCTGGACTGTATCAGCGGCGGCCGCATCATCTCCGGCTTCGTGCGCGGCACCGCCGTGGAAACCCTCCACGCCGGCTACCCGCCCACCGAGAACCGCCCGCGCTTCGAGGAGGCCCACGACCTCATCGTGAAGTGCTGGACCCAGCCAGGCCCCTTCCGCTGGGAGGGCGAGTACTGGCCCCACCGCATGGTCAACCCCTGGGTGGTGCCCATCCAGAAGCCGCACCCGCCGGTCTGGTTCCCCGGCACCGGCAGCCCCGAGTCCGTGATCTGGGCCGCCAAGCATCGCTACCCGTACATGAACCTGGGCTCCCTGCTCGACCTGACCAAGCAGCTCAAGGGCATTTACCACGAGACCGCGGCCGAGGAAGGCTACGAGGCTGGCCCGGAGCACTTCGGTTACCTGATCCGCTGCCTCGTCGCCGATACTGACGAGAAGGCCCAGGAGATCGGTCGCACCTTCCTGTGGACCGAGAACCACCGCAACCGCGGGCCGATGGAATTCAACGACCCGCCCGGCTACCAGTCCCGCGAGGCCCTGCGCATCAAGATGTCCCGCCCCCTCATCGGCACGGGCACCATGGGTCGCCGCATGACCTACGAGGATCTGCAGGACGCCTACAACATCATCGTCGGCAGCCCCGAGACCGTGACCGAGAAACTGCGCCACATCCGCAGGGACCTCGATCCCGGCTACATCCTCATCTACGGCAACGAGGGCCACATGGCCCACGAGGACGTGATGCGTTCCGTGGAGCTCCTTGGCACCAAGGTGATACCGGCGCTGAAGGAAGGCTAAATCCGAGGTCAACCAGACGCAGAGCTTTTGGGAGCGGGTTTTAAACCCGCTCCTATTGGTTATCTCGTGCCGATGGTACACTCGAGCAAGTACGAACAAGCCTCGTTAGGAATTTAAGCATGGCCACGCCGGTGGAACTCTCCCCCGAGTCTGAAAAACGTCTTAGTCTTCTGGCCGCACGCACCGGCCGATCCAAGTCGATCCTCCTCAAGGAGATTATCGAACGCGGGCTTGAAGATATCGAGGACTACTACCTGGCCCATCAGGTTCTGGAGCGCGTCCGCAGTGGGCAGGAAACGACTTATTCTGCCGCGGAAGTAAGGCGAGACCTTGCTCTGGACAATTGAGTATTCAGAAACTGCCAGGGATCAGTTGCGCCGGCTGGACAGCCAAATGTCCCGACGCGTCATCGAATATATGGACGAGCGGGTCGCTACGCGAACCGATCCACGTAGCTTGGGTAGAGCTTTGACCGGACCATTAGGAGGGCTTTGGCGCTACCGCGTGGGCGATTGTCGTGTCGTGTGCGACATTCAGGACGATGTGTTGGGTATATTGGTAGTTCGCGTCAGCAGGCGGGATAGCGTTTATCGCTGAACTCACCAGGGCGCACAATGCGATAGGGGCGAGTAATCACTCGCCCCTGCTTTTTGCCGTATTTCCTGAACCTCTACTACTTCCCGTTTCGCGACTGCGACCCGTCCGGATACAGGTCGTCCCACAGGGCGTCGCGCCAGTCCACGCCCACCGGCAGGATGGCCTGCGACGGACGCAGCATGTAGTAGTTGTCGCCGACGCCGGGAGGCGAGCCGCCCTCGGCCACCGTCCGCGCCGCCTTCAGAAGCTCACGCCGCGCGTAGATGATGGCCATGTCGGTGCGGCTCAGGTTTTCCCGCGACCGGTCCACAACGTGGCCCATGCTCTCCTGCACCGCCACGTCCTGGGCGTTGACGCCGTCGATGCCGCTGAACGTCTCCGTCTTCTGCACCGACCGGTCGATCATCCAGTTGTTGTCCTGGTTGACCCTGGTGCGGAAGCTGTCCAGCATGTGCTCGGGCCCGCGCCCGTAGCCGCGGTCCATGTCGATGCGCTCCTGCTCCTCAATGGGGTCGTCGTAGGACAGGTCCCAGTTCCAGACCATCACGCTGTTGTCGTCCATGGGGACCCACATGTGTCCGGAGGCGAGGAATCCCACGGGCCCCGACTGGCCCCGATAGCCGCGCTGGCTGGCCCGGATCTGGTGGAAGGGCATCACGAAGTGGTACGCCCGCACGTGGTTGCCCTCGTCGCCCAGCGACCGGATGCCGGCGTAGCGATATCCGTAGTCGGTGATGTCCACCTCCAGTTCCGGCGGCTTGCCCTGCACGTGGGGCGAGTCGACGCGCAGGCCGGCGTGGGGAGTGTCAACACGAATGGTGCGGTGCAGGATCGTCGCGTGAGCCGAGTCGATGCCGCCCTCCAGCGCCTGGAGCCAGTTGCACTCCTGGATGTTCTTGGTGACGTGGCGGTGGGTTTCCGGCACCGCGGCCCACTCGAACTTCGGCGGCGGCGGCATGTGCTCTTTCGGACCCATGTAGGCCCAGATGACGCCGCCCAGCTCGACGGTCGGGTAGGACGTGGTGGTCATCTTGGACGGGAAATCGCTGTCCGCCGGCTCGTTCATCATGTCCACGCACTGGCCGTTCACGTCGAACTTCCAGCCGTGGTACACGCAGCGCAGGCCACAATCTTCGTTGCGGCCCAGCCACAGCGACACCAGGCGGTGCGGGCAAAACTCGTCAAGCAGGCCGATGCGCCCGTCGGTGTCGCGGAACGCCACCAGCTCCTCTCCCAGTAGCTTGACCCGAACCGGCTCTCCGTCCGGCTCCGACAGTTCCCAGGACAGCAGGGCGGGCATCCAGTAGCGGCGCATGAGATCGCCCATGGCGGTGCCGGGCCCGACTTGCGTGAGCGTCACGTTTTCTGCTTGAGAAATCATAGGACATACCTCCTCTGCATGGTGTCAGAGTAGCAGCAAATGTGCCGTTTTGCTATGCTCTGCAACCTGAAAGCGCCCTCAGCCGGGCGTGTTTCCATCACCCGACAGCGGGGAGTTCAACAATGACCATCGTCGACACCCACGTGCACATCGGTCGCGACCACTATGAGCCCGTGGAGATGCTGCTGGCCCAGATGGAGCTGAACGGCGTCGCCAAGACCGTGCTGGTGCAGTCCACCGCCACGTTGGACAACTCCTACGTGCTGGAGTGCCGTCAGCGCTTCCCCGGCCGGCTGGCCGTGGTGTGCCGTGTCGACGTGGATGATCCGGCCGCGCCCGACACCCTGGAAGGCCTGCGCGACGCCGGCGCGGAGACGCTGCGCATCCGAAACTTCCACCGGTCGCCGGGAAACGACCCGCTGGCGATCTGGCGCGCCGCCGCCCACTTAGGCGTGTCCGTCAGCGTCGGCGGTCCGGCGGAAGGATTCGCGTCGGCTCAATTCGCCTCTCTGGTTGAGGAACTGCCCAACCTCACCGTCATCATCGAGCACCTGGCCGGTATGGGCATCCACGCCATCGGCGCGCCGGAGATGCCGCCCGACGACGTGTTCCGGCAGTCGTTGACCCTGGCCCGCTTCCCCAATACGGTGATGAAGATCCACGGCATGGGCGAGATCAGCGATCCGCCCTTCCCGTACCGGAACACGCCACCCTACGTGCGCATGGCCTACGATGCCTTCGGTCCGGATCGCATGATCTGGGGATCGGACTGGCCTCGGGTGACCAACCGGGAAGGCTATCGCAACTCTCTGCGACACACCTGGCGGCAGATGGAGGAGTGGTGTCCGCAGGCCGACCTGGCAAAGATATTCGGCGGAACTGCCCTCTCGTTGTGGGCATTCAAATAGGCGCGTCCGGTATTGGTTGATTCCGTCTGCCGTTCCGATTGTCAAAACCGAAAGGGTTGACTTATGATTGACACGAACTGTGCGCCGATGTTGGGCGAAATAGACTTGACAGGAGGAAATATTTGATGACCAAGACTTTTAAGTACATTGCAGGCATGATGCTGCTGGTGGCAGTAGCGGCGTTGCTGGCCTGTTCCAGTGAGGAACCCACTGCCCCAACCGGTCCCGCCGCGGATCCCACTGCCGCCATGGCTGAACAGCCCACGACTGCCATGGCTGAGCAGCCGACGACCGCCATGGCCGATCAGCCCACCGCCATGCCGGGTCAGCCCACCGCCATGCCCGATCGGACCGCTGAAGCCGTTCCCACACCCACCGAAGCCATGGCCGTTCAGGCTGGTAGCCGCCTCGACACGGTCCGCAGCCGCGGCCACGTCATCTGCGCCAGCCGCAACGACGTTCCCGGCTACGGTTCCATCGATGCTTCCGGCAACAACGTCGGGTTCGACATCGACCTGTGCCGCGCCCTGGCAGCCGCGGTGTTGGGCGACCCGTCCGCGATCGAAATCCGGCTGATCACGGCCGCTGAACGCGGGCCCACCATCCAGTCCGGCGAGGTCGACATGCTGGTCCGCACCGTCACCTGGACCACCTCCCGCGACGCCCAGTGGGGCAACTACGCCCAGACCATGTTCTATGACGGTCAGGGCTTCATCGTTAACAAGGACCTGGGCCTCAGTAGCGCGCTGGAGCTGAAGGACGCCACGGTGTGCGTCACCCAGGGCACCACCACCGAGCTGAACCTGCAGGACTATTCCAACCAGAATAGCCTCAACATCAGCCCGCTGACTTTTGAAGATACCGACGCGGTGGTTGCTGCTTATGAAAGCGGTCAGTGCGACGCTTTCACCAATGACCGCTCTCAGTTGGCGGCTATCAGCAGCGCCTTCCAGGATCCCACCGCCCACACCATCCTCCCCGAGACCATCTCTGAGGAGCCTCTGGGTCCGGTGGTCCCCCACGGCGATGACCAGTGGTTCGACATCGTGAAGACCGTGATGTCCGTCCTGATCTACGGCGAGGCCTACGGTGTGACGTCCTCCAATATGCCCTCCGCTACCTCCGGAGACACCAAGGTCGACCGCCTGCTCGGCTTTGAAGGCTCCTGGGGCCAGGACAGTCTGGGCCTCAGCGCGACCGCCGCCCAGGACGTGATTGGCTCCGTCGGAAACTACGGCGAAATCTACAATCGCAACCTCGGACCGGACGGCATCAACCTGCCGCGCGCCGGTGGTCGGAACGCCCTGTGGGCCGACGCTCCCTGCGCCGACTGCCCCAAGGGTGGCCAGATCTACGCCGCGCCGCTGCGCTAACGATAGCCGACTCTTCGCCCGGCGCAATTGCGGGGGTGACCGCCTGCGGGCTGGTCACCCCTGCCCTTATTTTTGCCTGTGCGCCGACCGGGCGCGTCCGGCCGATTTGCGCTAAAATCTGTCCACTTACTGTAAGGCGACTCCATCCTCCATATGGCTGCACTGCTTCAACACCTCACCTACCAGGGGATACCCGTCTGGCGGCACTCCCAGGTGATCCAGTGGACCGTTCAGATCGTGTCCGGTTTTCTGGTCGTGTTCCTGGTCGCCTGGTTCTTCCTCAACATCGCCAACGCCATTGACGAGCGGGAAATCCCCTACGGTTTCGGGTTCCTGTCCCGCGAATACCAGACGCCCATCGGGCAGCACCTCATCCCGTACGAGTCGTCCGACACGTTCCTGTATGCCTTTGGCGTCGCCGCGGTCAATACCATCGTGGTATCCGTTGTGGGCGTCATCCTGGCCACCCTGTTGGGTATTTTCATGGGCGTGGCGCGTCTTTCCGGCAACTGGCTGGTTGCCAAGCTGGCGCTCATCTACGTGGAATTCTTCCGCAATGTGCCCCTGCTGGTGCAACTGTTCTTCTGGTTCTACATCGTGCTGTCGCTGCCGCCGGTTCGTGAGGGTTACGCGATTGCCGGTCGCATCTACGTGAACAATGCCGGCATTTCCATCCCGTTCCCCTTCTCCGACGGATTGGGCTCCGCCATCGCCTGGCTGGCCCTGGCGGTAGCGGCGGTGATCGCCGGCGCCGCCGTGCACCGGGGTTTGACCCAACGGGAAATCACCACCGGCGTCGCCTCCTACCCGATCATCGGCGGCCTGGCCGTGGCCGTGGTCGTCGGAGCGGTGGCCTGGCTGGTGATTGGCCTCATCGACGGGGCGCCTTTCGTGGTTTCCGCACCGGCGCCCCAGGGCGCCTTCGGCAGGATCAGTGACGGTTTCACCATGTCCGGCGGCATGCTCGCGTTGCTGATTGGCCTGGTGATCTACACCTCGTCCTTTATCGCCGAAATCGTGCGCGCCGGCATCCAGTCAGTGGGTCGCGGCCAGATCGAAGCCGCCCGCGCCCTGGGTCTTTCGCCCATGAGCACGCTGCGGCAGGTAACTTTCCCGCAGGCCATGCGTGTCATCATCCCGCCGCTGATCAGCCAATTCCTGAACCTGACCAAGAACAGCAGCCTGGCTGGCGCCATCGGGTATTCGGACCTTACCAACGTTGCCAAGACCATGACCCAGACCGCGCCGGCAGTCTCAATATTCATCATGATCATGGCCGCGTACCTGGCCATGAGCCTCTCCTACTCGCTGATCGGCAACCTCTACAACCGCCGCATTCGTATCGCCGGGAACTGACCCAGTGACCACCGCTAACGAACCGGCCGTATCATCGGCGCAGACTCCTCCCCGCTCCGAGACTGGAGTGGTGGGTTGGCTGCGAACCAACCTGTTCAGCACCTGGTACAACAGCGCGCTTACCCTGATCGTGGGCGTGATCGCGGTCCTGGCCCTGTTCTTCGGCCTGCGATGGGTCCTGGTTCAGGCGAACTGGCTTGTCATATCCACTCTTGGGGGCCAACTCTTCATCGGCCAGTACAACATCGAAGCGGCGTGTCCCGGTCAGAACTGTTTCTGGCGGCCTCAGGCTTCGCTGTTGCTGGTCACAATCCTTTTCGGAATGGCCTGGGGCGTGGCTGGCGGCGGAATCACCAAGCGCATCGCCCTGATCGTGGTGGTGGTGTTGGCGCTCCTCGCTTTCCTCCCCTACAGCTTCGAGACCATGGGCCTGGACGTTCGCCTGCTGCTGCTGGCAAACGTCCCCGCGATGTTCCTGGGCCTGGCGCTGGCCCGCTATACGCGCCTGGGAACCGCAAGCGGCGTCACCATCTTTGGAGTGATCGCATTCTTCCTGACCTTGGTACTGCTGCGGGGATTGCCGGGCGTCCCGGGTCTGCAACCGGTATCCGTGGTGTACTGGGGCGGGCTGATGCTGAACCTGCTGCTGGCGGTTGCCGGCATCGTCATCAGCTTCCCCATTGGCATCGCGTTGGCCCTGGGACGGCGCAGCCGATTGCCTGTCGTGAAGCTGCTGTGCGTCGCGTTCATCGAGGTGTTCCGGGGCGTGCCGCTGATCACGCTGCTATTCATGTCCCAGGTGCTGGTGCCACTGGCATTCCCCGAGAATTTCCATCCCAACTCGCTCCTGCGCGCCGCCATCGTGATCACGCTGTTCAGCGCGGCATACATGGCGGAAAACATTCGGGGCGGATTGCAAGCGTTGCACCCGGGCCAGGCCGAGGCCGCCCGCGCCCTGGGGCTGCCCGGTTGGCAGACCATGCTCCTGATCTCCCTGCCGCAGGCTATCCGCAACGTGATCCCCGCAATCGTGGGCCAGTTCATCGCACTGTTCAAGGACACCAGCCTGGTGTACATCATCGGCATGCTCGACGTGGTGGAGATCAGCCGCGCATTCATCCAGGGCAACCCGGAGTTCCTGGCCAACGCGCGCGAGGTGTTCATCTTCCTGGCGTTTGTATTCTGGATCTTCACCTATGGAATGTCCTATGTCAGCGCCCGCATCGAACGTCACATGGGAGTCGGCGAGAGGTAGCGCCCGGGGCGTCGATTTGCCGCGTTCTGCTAGAATGACGCGAAAGATAACTAATGTCATGCGGTTTGAGACCTCACGCATACCCAGTTTGTCATCGCGAGGAGCGCAGCGACGTGGCGATATCGTCGCCGAAAGAGACGCCGTTACCCCGACGAGATTGCCACGCTTCGCTCGCAATGACAGTTCGAGCGAAACTGAGTACGCTTGAGCGGGATGACGCGCCTGCCAAATTGGCCGAGCGCTACTGAGCTTGAAGGACAGCCCCCGCTAACCACGGATTTACAGCAGTAGATGGCCGCCCACACGAGAAGCCAAGCCCGCCGGCCTCGCCGCCGACTCCGCAGTAACGGCCAATAATACTCGCCGCATCGGAGGCCACCATGACTACCAACGGAACCACGGACGCCGTCGAAGACATCATCGTGTGCCGTGATGTGCACAAGTGGTACGGCAACTTCCACGCCCTGCGTGGCGTCACCACCACCGTCCAGAAGGGTGAGGTGGTGGTGATCATTGGCCCCTCCGGCTCAGGGAAGTCCACCTTCATCCGAACCATCAACCGACTGGAGCAGCACCAGCGTGGCGACATCGTTGTCGACGGCATCGAGCTGACCAACGACATCCGCAACATCGACGCCATTCGCCGCGACGTGGGCATGGTCTTCCAGTCCTTCAACCTGTTCCCCCACCTGACGGTCCAGCGCAACATCACGCTGGCGCCGACCAAGGTCCGCAAGATGCCTTCCCACGAGGCAGATACCGTCGCCATGGAACTCCTGGAGCGGGTCGGCATCCCAGAGCAGGCGGACAAGTATCCGGGTCAACTGTCCGGTGGCCAGCAGCAGCGCGTCGCCATTGCGCGCGCCCTGGCCATGCAGCCCAACATCATGCTCTTCGACGAGCCCACCTCGGCTCTCGACCCTGAGATGATCAAGGAAGTGCTCGAAGTCATGCGCGAACTGGCCGAGTCGCAGATGACGATCCTGGCCGTTTCCCATGAGCTTGGCTTCGCCCGTGAAGTTGCCGACCGCATTGTGATGTTCGATGAGGGCCAGATTGTCGAGGACCAGGCTCCGGACGAGTTCTTCAACAACCCGCGTCACGAGCGCGTGAAGCACTTCCTGTCGCAGATACTGTAGCTCGGTCCAGCCCGATGGAATTGGCGAGGAAATTCGGGCGTTGGATCTGGGCCGGCGGCGACGCGGAGTCCCATTGGGCGCGCGAACGGCGGTTGCCCTTCTGGGAACACCCGTGGTTCACGCGCATTTACCGCATCTCGTTCGTCACCGGCTGGATGGCCGTTCTCGCGTTCTTCCTGATCTGGAACCTGGTGTGGGCCACTCCTTGACGCTGGTGGCCGGCCCGTTGGCCGTACATGAGCGGCAATGGCCGGCGCCAGGACAGCGCTCCGTTTGCCCAGCCGACACCGCGCACGATAAAATCGCCGAAGTCTCACCAGCCCCATGCCAACAGGAGCGTAGCCATGCCTGACCGACAGATGCAGATCGGGGTCGTTTTCCCCCAGACGGAGATCGGTTCCGACCCCATCGCCGTGCGCGATTACGTGCAGGCGGCCGAGGAATTGGGCTACGCCCACATCATCGCCTATGACCATGTGCTGGGCGCGGACACTGACTACCACCAGCCGTGGACGGGAAGCTACACCAAGGACAGCATGTTCCACGAAATCTTCGTGGCCTTCGGCTACATGGCGGCCCTGACCACCAGCGTGGAACTGGTCTCGGCAATCGTCATTCTCGGGCAGCGTCAGACCGCGCTGGTCGCCAAGCAGGCCGCCGAAGTGGACGTGCTGAGCGGCGGCAGGCTCCGCTTGGGCGTGGGCATCGGCTGGAACCCGGTGGAGTACGAGGCGTTGGGGGAGGACTTCTCCACCCGGGGCCGTCGCGCCGAGGAGCAGATGGAGTTGCTGCGCCGGCTCTGGACGGAAGAAGTCGTCGATTTTCACGGCCGCTACCACAACGTAACCAATGCGGGCATCAACCCGTTGCCGGTGCAGAGGCCGATCCCGTTGTGGATGGGCGCCGGCAGCCGCGCCCGCGGGCCGATCCCCACTGACCGCGTGCTCAGCCGGGTGGGGCGTTGCGCCGACGGCTGGTTCCCGCAGTTCCAGTCCGATGATCCCCAGGCAGCAACCGCCATCGCCAAGGTGCGCGAGGCTGCGGTCGCCGCCGGACGCGACCCCGACGCCATCGGCATGGAGCCGCGGGTCAACTACTCGGACGGCGACCCGGAGTTCTGGCAGGCCAGGGCCGAGGAATGGCGTGGCATGGGCGCATCGCATTTTTCCGTGAACACCATGTCCGCCAACCTGAGCGGGGCTGATGCCCATATCAACGCCATGCGCGAGTTCAAAGAAGTCATCACCGGGTAGCAGGTTGCGCGAAACGCGCAGGCAACGTCATTCGGGCATCTATCAAGGAGGGACAACATGGGCAGGTTGGACGGCAAGGTCGCGTTGATCAGCGGCGGAGCGCGCGGTCAGGGTGCGGTGGAGGCCAGGATGTTCGCCTCCGAAGGCGCGTGCGTGGTATTCGGTGACATCCTCGACGATGAGGGCCGCCGTGTAGAGGCGGAAATCAGGGAACTGGGAGGCCAGGCCACCTATGTTCACCTGGACGTGACCAGCGAGTCCGACTGGCAATCGGCGGTTGATGCCGCCGTCTCCGAGTACGGCAAGCTCAACGTGCTGGTGAATAACGCCGGCATCGTTCTGGGCCGCAGCATCGAGGAAATGACTGTCGAGGAGTGGGACCGCCTCTTTGACGTGAATGCCAAGGGTGTGTTCCTGGGCACCAAGACCTCGCTGCCGGCCCTGCGAGCAGCCGGCGGCGGCAGCATCGTGAACATATCCTCCACCGCTGGGCTGGTCGGCAACGATTACAACCTCGCCGGCTACAGCAGCACCAAGGGAGCAGTGCGACTGTTCACCAAGTCCACCGCCATCCAGCATGCCGGTGAGGGCATCCGTTGCAACTCAGTGCATCCCGGGCCTATCGACACGCCCATGCTGCAGGAGTCGCGCGCGAATCGGGGCAGCGGGCTCAGCGACGAAGAGCAGCGCCAGCGCGTGCCGCTGGGCCGCATCGGTCGTCCCGAGGACATCGCCTACGCCGTGGTTTACCTAGCGTCGGACGAAGCGTCGTTTGTCACCGGAAGTGAGGTAGTCGTGGACGGCGGGCGCACCGCGATGTAAAACATAAAGGCGCCCCGATGGACGCCTGAACGTTTGGATATCGGTGTAAATGGTCGGGGCGGCCAGATTCGAACTGGCGACCCCCTGCACCCCATGCAGGTACGCTACCGGGCTGCGCTACGCCCCGACATTTTCAGGGTAACATCCGTACCGATAATTGGCAAACTCGCTGGCATCGCCAGTGATTATTTAAAGTATTACCTGTTAAGATTGCGGCATGTCGCAGTAATACCATGAACGGCGATTGCTATAGCATCCTAGGCGTCCCGGCGGCGGCCACGACGGAAGAAATCCGCGCCGCCTACCGCAGGCTGGCCCGCCAGTATCACCCGGACCTCAACACCGGGCCCGAAGCCGAGGCCCGCATGAAAGAAATCAATCAGGCGTACGCCACCCTGTCTGATCCGCAGCGCCGCCGCCACTACGATATCTACGGCGTGAGCGACCTTCCCGTCGCCGAGCCGAACCGCCGCAGCCCGCAGAATGGCCGCCGCCCCGGCCCGCCCCGGCCCGAGCGTCCTCGCGCGTATTCGCCGTCACCTCCCCAGCGTGGCGAGGATATCGAAGCCGCCCTCTTGATAACAGGCCGGGAGGCGAGACAGGGAATGCGCAAGGTGTTTCCGGTTACGCGCACCGAGACCTGTCAGCGCTGCCGTGGCACGGGGTTCGAGCCGGAGGAGACCCTGGAGGCCAGCCAGTGCTGGCGGTGCAGTGGAGAGCAGCGATTGCGACGGGAGTTGTGGCTCAGCGCAACCATCCCCGCCGGCGTGGCCGACGGCCGCCGCCTTCGTCTGCGGGGTCAGGGAAACGCCGGCCTGGACGGCGGAGCCAGCGGGCACATCTACATCACGGTTCGCGTGGCCCAGCACGCCGGGTTACGGCAGACGCTTTCTTTCGTACTGGGTCACCTGTTCCGCTAGCGTTTCATATCGGTTGCAGGATCGGGCGCCGGGAGAATAGGTTACGTCACCGGAATCGGCAGTGGGCTCATCGAACGGCTTCCCCAGAGCAGCATCTTCTTCGCGACGCCGATTCCATTCACGCCAGGCGGTGTTGGCTTCTTCCCGGCCCACTGCCTGCCCTTCCTCACGCCCTTCCTGTCGTGTCTTCTGTCGGGAGATTGCAGCGGAAACCATGGCGATCCCTATTTCCTGTAGCCATTGTCCATCAAGGTCGGGGCTGGCCGGCGGCGCTCAGATCAGCTCCCGGGCGCGGTACTGCAGCGCCTCCGCAAGATGCGCCGGCCCTATCCGCTCGGCTCCGGCAAGGTCGGAAACCGTGCGCGCCACCTTGACCACCCGGTGCAACGCCCGGGCCGAAAGATCAAGCTGTTGCGACGCCCGCTGCAACAACGCCTGCGCGTCATCCTGCAGTTGACAATGCTCCCAGATCATCGATCCGGACATTTCGGCGTTTGACTGCCCGGCGATTTCCGATCCCTCAGCAAACCGCGCCTCCTGGATGGCCCGCGCCGCCATCACGCGTTCCCGCACTGCTGTTGAACCCTCGCCATCAGCCCGACCCAGCAGGTTGTCATATTCAACCGGTGGCACCTCCACGAAGATATCAATGCGCTCCAGCAGCGGCCCGCTGATACGCCGCTGATACCGGGCGCGGGCTGCAGGGCTGCATACGCACTCCCGGCGCGGATGCGAAGCATAGCCGCACGGGCATGGGTTCATGGCTCCCACCAGCATGAAACTCGCCGGATAGGTCACCGTGCCGCTGACCCGCGTGATAGTTACGTTTTTGTCCTCCAGGGGTTGCCGCAACGATTCCAGTGCGGCGTGCCCGAATTCCGGCAGTTCATCGAGGAAAAGCACTCCGCGATGGCTGAGCGTGATCTCTCCGGGGCGCAACATGCGACCACCGCCCACCAGACCGGCGTTCGATATTGTGTAGTGCGGGGCGCGGAAGGGGCGCTGGGCCACCAGCGGGCTGTCGGGCGGCAGGTTACCGCTCACGCTGTAGATCTTGGTGACATCCAGCGCCTCTTGAGTGGTCAGATAGGGCAGGATCCCGGGCAGCGCCCGGGCCAGCAAAGTCTTACCGGAACCGGGCGGGCCGCTCAGCAGAATATTGTGGAAACCCGCGGCGGCTACTTCCAGGGCCCTCTTGGCGTGGTCCTGGCCCCGGATGTGACGCAGATCGGTGTTGTCGGGCTGTTCGCGGTTCCCGTTGAGATGGACGCCATTCTGCGGATATGGGGCGATTGCCGTCTCGCCCTGCAGATGGGAAAGCAGTTGCGCCAGCGTATCGACTGGGTACACCTGTATGCCGTCCACCAGGGCTGCTTCGGCCGCGTCCACCGCCGGCACGTATACAGAGCTGATGCCCTGATCGCGCGCTACTGAAACCATTGGCAGTATGCCGGCAGTGTGGCGCAGCCCGCCGTCCAGCGACAGTTCACCGAGGAATATGGCCGACTCCGCGGTGGGCGGCGCCTGTCCGGTGCTGAACAGTATTCCCACCGCGATGGGCAGGTCGTAGGCCGGGCCGGCTTTTTTCAGATCGGCCGGCGCCAGGTTCACCGTTATGCGCCGCATGGGAAACTCGCAGCCGCTGTTGCGCAGCGCCGCCCGGACGCGCTCCTTGGCTTCCTGCACCGCCGTGTCTGGAAGTCCGACGATGTGGAACGCGGGCAGTCCCGGCGAAATGTCCGTCTCCGCCTGAATGATCTGGCCGTCCAGGCCAATGACGGCGCAAGTTTGAGCAGTTGCCAGCATACCGTGTCCTCCGTGGTTGATATGATCGCCGCCGGTTGGCGGCTCGACAGCACGTTACCATCAGAGAACACACGTTCGCTATTCCTGCGTGTCACCAAATTTTGGGGTGCATTCCGCCTTTGCTATCGCCGCAACCCTAATCTATACTTGCGCCAATGGATCTGCAGTTTGAAATCGGCGACCCCCAGCGACCGAGAGGCCACGCACTGCTGTATTTTCGCGTGGACACCGAGCCGGACAATGTATACGGCACCTACATCATCACGCTGCCCATCACCGCCGATCTGACCAAATATGTCCCGCCGTTCCTGGCCGCGCATCTGGGCAGCGCCGGTTCGGGCCCGCTGGCCAATTTCTCGGCCTTCGCAATGCCGCCGATGTCAGAGTTGGTGGAGGGCGGATACGAGCAGTTGGTCCGCTTGGCCAACGTACGGAACGATGACCTGGTCTATGGCGGCAGCATGTTTTCCTACGACCTGGCTCGCATGATGGAATCGGTGGCTCAGGCCGTCCAGGAATACTCGGACACCTGGTTCCGGACCAGCGGTGAGGAAGGCCTCTCGACGGCGCCTGCCGAGGGCGCCGCCATACCCCTGGGCGCGTCCGCTCCACTCCCTGATGCCGCGGATGGTGGTGACAGCGACAATCTGGGCGTCAATGAGGTGCTCTGGAGTTTCATGAGCGAGGGCGACCGCCTGGCCGAGATGGGTCGCCTGCTGGGCCGCCTGCGCTTTGCCCAGGAGGGCAACGATGCGGCCGCCATTGCCGATATCATCGCGGAGATGACGGCTCTGGGTCGGCACCTGCCCGATGAGTTTGGCATCGGCACGCTGGTTGACGCTGCCAGCGACACCACTCCCAACGGCGTGCAGTTGGCCCAGTTGTACCTCGACCGCTGCTACCGGCTTTCGTCCGGGGACACGGAGCAGGTGCGGCGGATCGACGAGGCCATCAAGAATCTGCAACGACGAGGGTAACGCTACCCTCGCCGTTCGCTGGCTGCTCGGTGGGTGTTGAGCCCCACGGCTCCATGCACGTCTCGGTTAGGCCCTCGGGTGGCTCCGCTCGTACTCGGCACGGACGTGGGAATCGGTCAGGTGCGTGTACACCTGCGTCGTTGAGATGCTGGAGTGTCCCAGCAATTCCTGCACGTGACGCAGGGATGCCCCGTTCTGCAGCAGGTGGGTGGCAAAGCTGTGCCGCAGCGTGTGCGGCGTGATTTTCGGGTCTACGCCGGCGGCCTTGGCAGCCGTTTTCAGGATGTTCCACACCCATTGTCGGGTGAGCCGTTCGCCGCGCTGATTCAGGTACAGGGCCGTCTCGCCCTTCTTGTCGCCCAAGAGCTCGACCCGGGCTCCGCCGATGTACTCCCGCAGGTTCGTCAGGGCGTCGGGGTACAGGTAGACGATGCGTTCCTTGGATCCCTTGCCCCAGGTGCGGATGAACCCCTCTTCAAAATCGATGTCTTGCACGTTCAGCGCTACCAGTTCGCTGACGCGCAACCCGGTGGCATACAGCAGCTCCAGGATGCTGGCGTCCCGGCGCCCTTCCGGCGTACCGGTGTCTGCCGCCGTGGTCAGCAGACGCTTCACATCCTCCTCGGAGATGTACTTGGGGACCGTCCGTCCCACCCGGGGCGAGCCCAGGTTTTCGGTCGGGTCTTCGGTTATCAGCCCGTTGGCGCTGAGGTAACCGAAGAATGATCGGACTGCCGCCACCTTGCGTGCGGTGGTGGTGTCCCGGTACTTGCGGTTGTCCCTGAGTTCGCTGATGTAAGCGTTGAGGAGGTTGATGTCCACCAGACGCCAGACTTCCTGGTCCTCGGAACTGAGACTGTCCGCGACGAACACGCGGAACTGGTTCAGGTCGTTGCTATAGGCGTCCAGCGTGTTCTGGGAAAAGCCGCGCTCAACGACCAGGTGTTGCAGGAACGAATTTACTGTTTGCTTCATGATCTCCGCCAGTGGGCTGGTGTACGCGGCCTCGCTCCGCCTGGTTTCCCCGGTTGCCGGGTGGTATGGCGGGCGTGTTGCGTTATTCTTGTACATCCAAACCGCAGACGTCATTCGGCGAACGATGCGGGATTCGGCGATTTACGATTACACGAGGCTGAAAACTCCCACCGAGGCCAAAGTGACGATCGCCGCATGAATAATCAGGCTTGCGGCGATGGACGCCAAGAGCCGGATCCGGCGCATCCCGGCCACCTCCAGAGTCAGCGTGGTAACATACACCCCGGCCCATGGCGTGACGATCAACACTCCCCACACGCCCCAGCGGTCCAGCGCTTGCAGCAGCCGTTGGCTGCGCCGCCTCAGCATCCACCGAACCGCCGAACGAACCGGGTCAGGACGCATGCGCAGCATCACCCTCAACACCCCCGTCCCTCGTTCTGCCCTGCGAAACAGTCCCGAAATCACCAGCGCCGGCAGCATGTTGAACACCACGGACACCACGGCAACCAGCGCCGGCTCCAGTCCCAGCCCCACGCCCAGTGGTATGGAGACCAGTTCCTCGCCGATGGGCGATGCGGCGGTCAGCGCCACCGCTACATACTTGGCCCACAAACTCGTGGCCTCCGGAACCTGCTGACCGGACGGCCATCCGCGCATCCGATACGGGTGACCGCGACGACAACAGGCTTGAACATGATGCCGTTAATTGTACTTGCCGTTTCCCTGCAGGCCGGTGGTGAACCCGCTGATCTGTCCTTCCTGGCCTACCTGGACGTGTGGATTATCGGCGGACTGGTGATGCTGGCAGTGGTGGTAGTCGTGGGCAAATGGCTGTATGGGAAGTTCCGCCGCCGTCCCGATGATGACATGTACTATGACGAGAGGTACGACGGCTACGACCACGAGTGCTGACGCGCTGGTCCGCCGGGCTGCACTCAATGGAGTCATGCCGGTCGCAGTGCTTGTCGTTTGACAGGATTCTTCGGATTTTATACCCTCGCCAATCAACGTCGGCCTCAGGAGTACGTGCAGATGGTCACCCGAGGATTTTTCGGACGCCGCCGCGAGACGCCTCCCCGTCCCATCCCGCCGGGACAATACCTGGAACGGGGGTTCCCGGTATTAACTGCCGGGCCCACCCAGCGCGTGCCGCTGGAACAATGGAGCTTCGTCCTGGTGGGCGCGGACGGCGAACCCCTGGGTGAATGGAACTGGGAGCAGTTTCGTTCGTTGCCGGAAACGGAGATATTCACCGACATCCACTGCGTCACCAAGTGGAGCAAGCTGGACACCACCTGGAAGGGCGTCACCATCGACGATCTCCTGACCGCCGCCGGCGTTTCCGAGCCGCCGCCGTACCTGATGGCCTTCTCCTACGGCGGCTACACCACCAACCTGCCCACGTGGGACGTGATCGAGGGTCGCGGGATGGTCGCCTTCGAGTTCGACGGACAACCCATCGCCGCAGAGCACGGAGGCCCGGCCCGCCTGGTGGTGCCGCACCTTTATTTCTGGAAGTCCGCCAAGTGGCTGCGTGGCATCCGGTTCATGCCGCAGGACCAGCCCGGCTTCTGGGAGCAGTACGGCTATCACATGTACGGCGACCCTTGGAAGGAACAGCGGTACTGGGGCGACTAATCCTTCCCGGTCGTTCCTGCGAAAGCAGGAACCCGGGAAGGCCCAATCAGCAGCACCCTGAATGTCCTGTGCATCGATGTAGAGAAACCACGTCCTGGCAACTCGCCACCGTGGAGCGGGTAACCGTCGAGACCTACCGCGCCAAGACCTTCGCCCTGCGGCTCGCTGAGCCGCGCCCTTTTCGCGCCGGACAGCACTACGACGTGCGTCTCACCGCCCCCGACGGCTACCAAGCTCAGCGCTCCTATTCCGTGGCTTCGGCGCCCGATGATTTCGAGCACATCGATCTGACGGTGGAGATCATCCCCGATGGCGAAGTCTCCCCGTATTTCCACGAGGTGGTGGAGCCGGGCGATGTCCTGGAAGTGCGCGGACCCATCGGCGGCCCGTTCACCTGGACGCCCGATCTGGCCGGCCCCCTGTTGCTGCTCGCCGGCGGGTCGGGCATCGTTCCCCTGAAATCCATCCTGATGCACCGTGATCTCACGGCGCCGGAAACACCGGCGTTGCTGCTTTACTCAGCGCGTGGCCCTGAGGATATCATCTACCGGAAGTTCCTCGATATCGTGAGCCGGCGTAGCCCCTGCGTGGCTGTCGAATGCGCGCTGACCCGACGCCAACCGCCCGGCTGGATTGGTTACGACCGCCGGGTCGACGCGGCGATGGTCCGGGAATGTGTGGACGAGCTCATGGCCCTGAATGGCGTTGACGCGATTCCACTGTCCTACGCCTGTGGGCCCACCGGTTTCGTGGAGGCCGCCGCGGACGCCCTGCTTTCCGCCGGCGTCCCCGAGTCGGCCATCCGAACCGAGAGATTTGGCCCTACTCAGTAGCCGGTGGCCAGCCCCGCCAGCCAATTGGCCACCGGGAGCAGGGTGGACCACAGGATCCCCGGTCGCAGCACGAAATCCGACGCCACCAACGCCACCAGCAACAGCGGCGCGTACCGCTGGAATCGCTGGTGAGTTTCCGCCGTTGATTCTGGCATCAGGCCGGCCAGCGCGCGGTAACCGGCCAGCGGCGCCAGGGGCAGCACCTGAAACGCGGCTTGGATAAGGTTGTAGATGATCAACAGCCCGACCACGTCGGAGATGCCGGAGCGCAGGCCGCCCGTCATTACCAGGTTCAAGCTGTCCGGCGATGGGTAGGTCCATCCCAGCAGGCCCGCCTTGACCGGCGACGCCAGCAGGAACGCCACCGTAACGTTGCCCAACGGACCCGCGGCGGCGATCACGACCGACGGCCACCGTCCCTGCCGTCCCGGGGGCCCCGGCAACTGGCGACCCCAGCCGAAGCCGGAAACGGTCGCCAGGATCATCCCGGCTATATCGAGATGCCGGAGCGGATTGCCGAAGAGGCGTCCTTGCGCTCGTGGAGCCGGGTCGCCCAAAGCGGTGGCCACCAGCGCCTGGAACCACCCATTGACCCAGATGGCGACGGCGCCGGAGAACGCGCACAGGACCGCCAAACGGACGAAAGCCCCGATGTCATCGGGGAGGAGGTTTGCGGACGATATAAGCATGTGCGGCGGCTATTTTACGCCATAGCCGCCGCAACGCTCGCAGACCTGCCGGCGAGTTATGGGATCATTCAACCGTGGTTAGCCCGGCTCGACCCACTGGGTGAAGGATACGCCGCCCGTGTATTGCGCCGGCAGCAGTTCCCACAGGATGTCCAACAGCGGGCGAACATCCTCCAAGGCATATCGGGCGCGTTCCAAGTTCATATAGACTTCGTAGAAATTGCCATGCAAACCCTCAGCGGCGCGAAGGCCCCGGTCGATCGTCAGGGCCTGCTCAGGCAGTTCCGCCATCAAGCCTGTGATCGAGTCCCGGATGGCCTCGTGATCATAGTGCTCCCAGCTTCGGAGGGTTGCTACGGCCTTGGCCAATTGCGCTACCGTGCCCCAGCCTTTTTCGCCGGCTTGGCAGTAATCACCCTCGGCCAGATGGGCGGGCCACTTGGACCAGTAATCGCGCGCTTGCTCTAAATGCTTGGCAATGCGGGCATCGCGTCGGGCCGGGGTTTCCGGGCGTCGTATGCGCGGCGGCATCTCCTCACTCCGACTGTTGCAGCACAGTGACCAGGTCGGGATGCAGGGCGCTCTCCTGCTTCTGGATGCCGACGTAGTGCAGCCGGGTCAGGTACTGGCGCACGTAGTGAGTGCGCATCTTGTTGACCGCGGTCATGCCCTCGGTCATCCCGGCAACCGAGCCTCCGGCGATGATGGCCATGGCCTCCCACAGCACCGGGTCCTTCATCTCGCCAGCCATGTCCTTCTCGATGGAGCCGAGAATCCGGCGCAGTGATACGCCGAAGTCGACGCCCTTCACCGCCACCGTCAGCTTGAGCATGGCCATACCGTAGGCCATGTGACGGGCTTTGTCCTGCAGGCTCAGGCCGAACAGCTTTCGATCAACGGCGTTGGTCGCGTAGTGCATCCCGAACCGGTACAGCAGCATCGTCATGGTGCCGCGCGCGATGTACAGCGACACGGCGACCTCAGGCCAACCGGCCCGGGTTTCCACCATGCGCCGGCTCATCATGCCCGGCGATTCCAGGCCCAACGCGCCGCCGTTGCACAGCGCCCGGTGCCGCATCGCCTCGAAGTGCCGCGCCGAGTCGAACTCCTGCGTGGCCAGGAACATCTTGGGCTCGATGTAGGCGTAGTTCATCCGGTGCAGCCACAGGCCGATGGTGTCGATCTCGGCGGTGGCGTGCTGACCCAGCTCGGTGCACAGCTGGCACCAGGCCAGTTCCAGGGTCTCCGGCTGGTCCGGAATATCGGACCACGGAATGTCCTGCATGGCGTTCCAGCGCCGCTGGATGGCCTCTTCGTACAGCCAGGCCGAGTTGTCGGACCACAACTCATCCTTGCGGTTCACCGAGTAGTTGTCCAGGCGGGGTATTCCCGGTGTGGCAAAGGACCCGCGGGGCATGCGGGTCATCTCGCGGCTTTCCTCTGGGATTTCGCCGTACAGGCCCACGTTGATCCCATCAATGGTCAGCCCGTGGGGAGTCAGCGGCGCGCGGGTGCCCCACTGGCGGGTGTCCTTCATCCAGGGGAACCGCTCGGTAGGAGACTTGGGAGCCTCCGCTTCGGGGGGTGTCGCTGCGGTTTCGGCGGCCTCAGGCTCGGCGTCCGTGTTGTCGGCGACGTTCTGCTGGACGCGCTCCGCTGCGGAGGAGCGGTAGTTCCCGGTGGGGTTGCTGTCATCGACGGGCCCTGCCGGGTCGCTGCCGTTCTGCGGATCATTCTGTGTGGTCATGATGCTTCCCCCCAATGGAAGACGGCCCGCCGACCTCAGGACGACGGGCCGTCGGCATTTCCGTGCCGATTGTCGAGCAGGTTACGCCGCTGCCTGGTATACCTCCAGCAGCGCCGGGTTGACGCGCCCGTTCTCGATGCGGTCGTCAAAGCCGCAGGACTTCAACCGCTGGAAGTATTCCTTGACCTGCCGCTGGCGGATGGCTGCGAGGATCTTCTGGCCCTCTTCGGCCTTGTCCGCGCCGCCGCCCAGCAGGATGGCCAGGGACTCGGCGGTCAGGTTGGCGCTGCGGGCTGCCGGGTTCTCGCCGCCGTTGCCGGTGGCCTGCCGGTCCTCCGCCTCGTCCAGGTAAGCGTGGATTTCTTCGCGCCGCTCCGGCGTGCACTCGTTCATGTAGCGGGCGTGCAGCACGCCGAAGGCCACATGACGCGCCTCGTCCTGCGCGGCTCGCCGGTAGATGGCCTTCTCAGCGTCGTTGTACGCCATCAACTCGCCGAGGCGGAACAGCGTCAGCACGTTGCCCTCGCCCACGATGTGCAGGCGGCTGGACATTTCGGTGAACTCGCGGGCGTTGTCGGTGCTGCCACCGGTCACGTCGCTCACCGAGTCGATCATCCGCATCAGGCCGCCGCCATTGGCCAGCGCGCGCTTGCGGAACACTTCCATGTGGCGCGACTCGTCCATCACCTGCGTCAGCAGGAACATTCGCACCTCGTGGTAGTCCGGCGACATCTGCGAGATGAACCGGCCCGGCACGTCGGCTGCGACGAACTCGACTTGCGCGAAGAAGGTGGCCAACTGGCACTGCGCGGCCTCGATGTCGTCGGGCAGCGGACGCAAGGTATCCCAGGGAATGTCGGTGGCCGAAGACCACTGCCGTGAGACGGCTTCCTGGTACAGCTTGGTCAGGTTGAAGCCCCACACTTCCTTCTTGTCGCGGAAGGTGTAGGCGGAGAACTGCGGCACACCTTCCCGGGGAATGGCGCCGCGCGTGCGCTGGGTCTGGTTGGGCGACTCGTCCAGCAGGTCGGGGGTGTATTGCGCCAGGGTGGGGTCGTGCGCCAATTCTTCCTCGGCGCCGGGGACCTGGTCCTTGATTTGCTGGAGCCACGACAGGCTGAAGCCGTTCTGCAGCGCCTGTTCCATCTCGACAGTGGTGCGGTCTTGCAAAGTAGCCATAGATAGTCCTTCTTCGCCGAGGGCGACGGAATTATGCTCGCAATGTACCCGATGGTGCGGGTAAGCGTCAAGCGGGGCTATAACCTGACCGCGTCCTTCCCGCCTACGTGGGCCCCACGTAGGCGGGAATGGAAAGTGCGTCGTGGCGGTCGCTGTGACGCGGCCGTACCTGACCCACTAAGCGCTCGACACCTGAACAAGGGCTATGCGCCTATGGTGCTGCGATATCATGGCGCGTGCCCAATAATTGCTGACAGATGGGCCATTCTCAGATAAGAGCACGTCGGTTACCATGAAAGGCGGATTTACGCATACTAAAGGTGATTTCTGTGACGCGCGACATCTTGTGGGACCGAGAAGATCAAACGCAAGGCAAGCATCTCATTCTCGAATCCTATCTCCAAGGTTGGTTCCCGATTTTGGGGAACAGTAACTCGAGGATCTTGTTTATTGACGGGTTTGCTGGACCAGGCGAATACCGCGATGGCGGAAAAGGCTCGCCACTAGTTGCCTTGGAATGTATCCGGCGACACAGGCGGGGTGGGCGACTGATTAATACTGAAGTCGTGTGCCTTTTCATAGAGCAAGACGCTGCACGAGTTGCGCACCTTCGCGCTTCACTTGCCGCACGCGGCGATGATGAAAAAACGAAAATCCATTTATGGGAAGGTACCTTCGAAGACAACGTTGGCGAAACATTGGATTACCTTGATGAGCAGAAGAGGCGTCTGGCACCTGCGTTCGTGATGATCGATCCTTTTGGCGTCAAAGGGATCCCCATGAGTTTGATCGAAAGGATCCTCGCTAACCGAAGGAGCGAATGTTTAATATCCTTCATGGACGAACCTATGAGACGCTGGCATGATCACTCGGCGTTTGAACGTCCTCTTACCGAGCTTTTCGGAACTGCGGAATGGAGACAGTGTCTGACCATGCCTACGTGGGAAGAGAAACGTGATTTCCTTCACGCGCTATACAATCGACAACTTAAACACCATGGGGCACGGTATGTTGTCCAATGTCAGCTGTGGAACGGGAATCGACACGTCTACACCATCTATTTTGCGACAGGACACGAGAAGGGTTGCAACCTTATGAAACAGGCAATCTGGAAGGCGGTACCAGACGGATCATTTCAGTTTCGTGGGCACCACCAACAGCAACCGGTGTTGTTTACGCCTGACGTGGACACTAGGGAGTGTCTACATTCAGAAATAACTGGATGTGAACATGACTTAGCAGTCTCAGTTGCTGGCCAACGCTGGCTAACTACGTCGAAGGATGGTTCACCAATAACGACCTTGGGGTGCTTCTCCAGCCCCAGGCTCTCCAAGCTCTGCGACACCGCGGCGCGACCCGTGAGGACTCGCGCAGTAGCCCCAGCGCAGCGACAACGCTGCGACAGTGAGAAATTACGCCTACGGATCAACCCACTGTGGCAGTCGGCTTGCCGACATCCATCCCCAGACATTGACGAGGAGACCTCAACAGCCTCACGGCTGCACGCCCGGTAATTCGGGCAACTTGGAACCATGAACAACATTCAAAACCGAGTCCCGGTCATCGACGCTGAACAGCGGCCACTGACCCCCTGCTCACCACGACGCGCCCGCATCCTGGTGAGCAGGGCAAGGCCAACGGCCGACACCAGAACGGCATCTACTACCTGACGCTGCACCGCACCGTACCCCAAGAGTCCATACAGTCCAGCAGCCTGATGATCGACCCAGGCAAATCTTTCACCGGCATCGCCATCGTACGCGACGACGAGCAGCAGAACCGCACGATCCTGTTCTGCGCCACGCTCCAGCACCGCAATGACGTCAGGAAACGCCTGACCCAGCGTGCATCATTCCGCCGGACCCGTCGCGGCCGCCTACGTTTCCGCAAGCCCCGATTCTCCAACCGCAGACGCTCTGCCGGCTGGCTACCGCCCAGCCTGCGCAGCCGCCTCGATAACACCATCACCTGGGTGTACAGGCTCAACGGACTCATAGCCATCTCAGAGATCCATGTAGAGACGACCCAGTTCGACGTACAGCATCTCCGGAACCCAGGAGTCCACGGCAAGGATTACCAGCAGGGCCCGCTCTATCAGACCACGCTGCGGGCCTTCGTCATCCACCGCGACAACTCCACCTGCCGTTACTGCGGCAAGAAGGCCAAGCCCGTGGAACTGGACCACGTGATCCCACGGAGCCTCAGTGGCCCCGACTCCCCATGGAACTTGGTCGTCGCCTGCCATAAATGCAACCAACGCAAGGGCAACAAGTCACTCGCAGAGTTCCTCAAACGCCGGCCCCAGAGACTGGCCGACATCAAGGCACAGCTTCAGAAGCCACTCGAGTCCGCAGCGCACATGAATGTCATCATCCCAGCGTTGCTCAACCGACTACGCCAGGAGGGACACCACGTAACGGAACATGACGCCGCCCAGACGGCCGACAACCGACAAACGCTTAACGTGAAGAAAGACCATCACATCGACGCCGCCGTGTTAGGAGAACCCGCCACACTTCGCGGTGTACCGAACCACATTCTCTCGATCAAGGCCATCGGCCGCGGCCAGCGGAAACGCATCGTGCCAGACCAGTCCGGCACACCGCGCAGCCAAGACTGGGCCAACTACTGCCGGCTGTCACCAGCCGAGCGCCGGAAAATCCCAACACCCGGACACAAGAACCGAAGAAAACGCATCGACGGAATTGGTACCGGAGATTTGGTCCAGATCCAGCACGCCAGCGGCACGGTACGTGGCCACGCCACGCCTTACCGCAACCGGGTCAGCATCGGCGCCAAGCCGGCCAGAACGGCATACATCAGCGCTGCGACCCTGCTCGCGCGTCACCACGGCTATGCAACTACCACCGTCCAAAGCCAGAACTGAATGTAGACACGCCCTAGCCTGTTGGCGACGCAGTTGCGAGAGAAGTTTGGCGACACACCCACGCCCGTAGAGACGATCGAGAGCTTTGTTATGACGGACGAAACGGTGTTCCACACCGGTCACCTTAGACAGAAAACCCTCCAACCGTTAGAAAAGCAAGGGCGTATTGCGGTTCATCGCCCATCGGGCGGCCGAGGGTTCACCAATGGCAAAGGCATCTCCGTACGGTTTCTTGACGATGGCTAACGCCCATCAAAGGCGGGCTTAAAAATGGCAGCATCAAAAATCGAGTGGACCGACGCAACCTGGAACCCGGTAACCGGCTGCAATAAGATCAGCCCGGGTTGCAAGCATTGCTACGCCGAGCGCCTTTCCAAGCGGCTCAAGGCCACCGGTATGGAAAAGTACCGGAACGGTTTCGACGTGACCCTGCACCCGGACACGCTGGATATCCCGCTACGTTGGCGAAAACCGCGGTCCATCTTCGTCAACTCTATGAGCGACCTCTTTCACGTCGACGTCCCGGACGATTTCATTGATCAGGTTTTCGATGTCATGGTCCGCGCTCACTGGCACCGCTACCAAGTTCTCACCAAGCGCCCGGAACGTGCGGTCAGCCTGAACTCGCAACTACCCTGGCCAGACCAGGTCTGGATGGGCGCCAGCGTGGAATCGCAGGACTACATCTGCCGAATAAACCGGCTACAGGAGACCGACGCGGCCATCAAATTCCTCTCGCTTGAACCGTTGCTTGGCCCCTTGCCCAACCTGAATCTCTCGGGCATCGATTGGGTCATCGTAGGCGGCGAATCCGGCCCGGGAGCACGGCCCATGGAGGGCGATTGGGCTCGTGACATTCGCGACCAGTGCCAGTCCGCCGGCGTGCCTTTCCACTTCAAGCAATGGGGTGGGGTTTTCAAGAAACGCCACGGCCGCGTCTTGGATGGTAGGACCTGGGACGAAACGCCGGCAGACAGCTTGCTAGGGTCATAGCAAACGCCCCTCACCATCCGGCGAGGGGCGCTGTTTTTGCGGGGCAGTCGATCGCCGCTATCTGTGGCGCCAGCGCTGCGTCCTGTTCTCGCTGGGTGAACTCTGCGCCCTCGATCCGGGATGTGCCCACCGCTTCCAGTCGCAGTTGTTCCTCATGGACCTGCGCAATCCATTGCGGTAAATGCGGCAGGCTGTTCAGCACCCTTGCCGCGGTTTTGGCGGCTATCAAGGACTCCATGACGGCAGTCGGATCGTACCGCATCCACCGGTTTGGACGCAGGTAAGGGCTGACGTTCGGCAGGGTCATTTCCAGGTTATTTCCGCTTCATTTCGCAATATCCCGTATGAATCATACCAAAATCTGGGTTTCATTTCCGGTTCGTTTCACTCGGATGTACCGCCGGCATCGGCTCACGGCGCATCGCCAAGTTGGTCGATCCAGGTATCATCAGCGGGGGTAATTCTTCTACTGGCGTCGAATATACAAAACGCCCCTCACTGCTAGGTGAAGGGCGCTGTTTTGCTGGGTTAGGTCGCGCTACCTAGTCCGGCGTTGTTCCCACCGCCGGCAGTTCTGCCGCTTCGTCGGCAGCGAGCATGCGGTTCATCGCGCTCAGGTAGGCGTGCGCGCTGGCGACGATGATGTCGGTGTTGGCGCCGCGCCCGGAGAACATGCGGCCGTTGTTCTCGATCCGGATCGACACCGAACCGACCGAGTCTCGTCCTTCCGACACGGCCTGCACCTGGAAGTCGGAGATCCTGGCGGTGCTGCCAATCACCCGGTCGATGGCCCGGCACACGGCGTCCACCGGACCGTTGCCCGTGGAGGCGTCGGTCTTGGCGTTGCCGTCGGGGCCGATCAGGCGGACCGTCGCCGTGGGGATGTCCTTGTCCCCGCTGGTGAAGTGCACCGTCTCCAGGGAGTAGCTGATGGGTTCAGATGCCGTCCGGTTCTCCTCGTCCATGAGGATTTCCAGGTCACGGTCGGTCACCTCGTTCTTCTTGTCGGCGAGCTCAACGAACCGCTCGTACACGCCGGTGACTTCCTCGCGGTCAAGCGAGTAGCCCAACGCCTCGAGCCTGGCCTGCAGGCCGGCGCGGCCGCTCAGTTTGCCCAGGACGAGTTGCACGTCCGGCGGCAAGCCGACGCGCTCGGGCTGCATGACCTCGTAGGTGGAGCGGTCCTTCAGCACGCCGTCCTGGTGGATGCCCGAGGCGTGGCGGAAGGCGTTCTCGCCGACGATGGCCTTGTTGGCCTGGACGTTCATGCCGGTGATGCGGCTGACCAGCCGGCTCGTGGGGTAGATCTGCGTGGTGTCCACGTTCAGTTCGACGCCGAACAGGTCCTGGCGGGTATCCAGGGCCATGATGATTTCTTCTAGGGAGGCGTTGCCGGCCCGCTCGCCGATGCCGTTGATGCAGCCCTCAACCTGCCGAGCGCCGACCTCGATGGCGGCCAGGCTGTTGGATACGGCCAGGCCCAGGTCGTTGTGGCAGTGGACGGACAGGGTCACGTTTTCGATGCCCCGCACGTTCTGCTTGATGTTGTTCAGCATGGTCTGGAAGTCCGACGGGATGGCGTAGCCCACGGTGTCGGCGATGTTGATGGTGCTCGCGCCCATCCGGATCACTTCTTCCAGCATCCGGTACAGGTAGTCAGGGTTGGTGCGGGTGGCGTCCATGGGCGAGAACTCGACGTCTTCGCAGTAGCCCCGGGCCCGGGAGACCATGTCCACCGCCATGGTCATGACGTCTTCCCGGTCCTTCCGCAGCTGGTGCATCTGGTGGATCTCCGAGGAAGACAGGAAAACGTGGATGCGGGGCTTTTCGGCGCTCTTGATGGCGCCCCAGGCGGCGTCGACGTCGCCTGGAACCGCGCGGGACAGCGAGCAGATGACGGGGCCATGCACGTCCTCGGCGATGCGCTGGACGGCCTGGAAATCACCAGGCGAACTGGCGGCGAAGCCGGCCTCGATGATGTCGACCTTCAAGCGGCCGAGCTGGCGCGCGATCTGCAGCTTTTCGTCCACCGTCATGCCGATGCCGGCGGACTGTTCGCCGTCGCGCAGCGTCGTGTCCAAGAATTTTACTTGTGCAGCCATTGGTTCCTTTCCCTCCATGAGGTCGGTCGCCCGTCGTGTCCCGGCGTGGGATTGGGCGCGTCAGCGTTGATTGTTACGTCGTGCTAGATGGGGAAAGGCTGGGCAGGCACACGCAGTCCACCACAGCCAGCCCCGCCAGGACCAGTCTGCGATGGTGAACTGCTCTGCACAGTACCTCCATGCCCATGTGTCACCTCCTGCTTGCGTTTCCGGTAGAGCCGGCGCGGGCCGGCGTCCAGGGGCGTTGCAGAATTACTCGATTTCCCGCGGGTTCATCCACGGCATCATTTCGCGCAGCCCCCGGCCCACCTCGTGGATCCGGCTGGTGCGCGCTTCCTGGCGCAGGCGCAGGAAGTTGTGCCGTCCCTCGTCGCACTCGGCCATCCACTCCTGGGCGAATGACCCGCTCTGGATGTCGTCCAGCACCCGGTGCATGTTCTGGCGGACATGGTCGTCCACCACCCGCGTGCCACGGGTCAGGTCGCCATACTCGGCGGTGTCGCTGACCGAGTAGCGCATGTAGTTGAACCCGCCCTGCTGGATCAGGTCAACGATCATCTTGAGCTCATGCAGGCACTCGAAGTACGCGATTTCGGGCGGATATCCGCGTTCGACCAGCGTCTCGAAGGCCAGGTTGATCAGCGCGGTCACGCCGCCGCACAGCACCGACTGCTCACCAAACAGGTCGCTCTCGGTCTCGTCCTTGAAGGTGGTTTCCAGCACGCCGGCGCGGGCGCAGCCGATGCCGGCCGCGTAGGCCAGCCCGATGTTCTTGGCGTTGCCGGTGGCGTCCTGGTGAATCGCCAGCAGGCACGGCACGCCGATACCCTGCTCCACGAAGTGCTCGCGCATCCGGTGACCCGGCGCTTTGGGGGCGATCATCATCACGTCCACCGAAGGCGGGGGCACCACGAACTGGTAGTGGATGGTGAAGCCGTGGGCGAACATCAAGGCCTTGCCCGGACCCAGGTTGGGCTCGATCTCGTCGCGGTACACGTCCTTCTGCACGTGGTCGGGAATGGCGACCATCATCACTTCAGCTTCTTTGGCGACCTCGGCCACACTGCCGACCTCAAGGCCGGCGTCCCGGGCGACCTGGCGGCTGGCGCTGCCTTCGTACAGGCCCACCATCACCTTGACCCCGCTGTCGTGCAGGTTCAGCGCGTGGGCGTGACCCTGGCTGCCGTAGCCGATCATGCCGACGGTCTTGCCTTCCAGGAAGGACATGTCGGCGTCTTTCTCGGTGTAAATATTCACTGCCATGCTAGTTCATCCTTCGCTTGCGCAATTTCCCGTCATTCCTGCGCAAGCAGGAATCCAGGAAACTTTTTTGCCTGTTGCACGTTTGGATTCCAGCTCAAGGCCGGGAAGACGTGCGCAGATTAGACTCCCTCGTAGTGCCCCGGCGCGGAGCTAACCATCCGTTCCGCCGTAGCTCCGTTTGTTCCCATGATGATGGCGTCGGCCCCGACGTCGTCGCTGATCCGTCCGCCGGTCTTGCCCCGCACCATGGCCACGCGCCCGGTGCGCATCAGTTCCAGGATGCCAAAGGGCCTCAGCAGGTCGTACAGCGCGTCGATCTTTTCCTCTTCGCCAGTGGTCTCAACCACCAGCGACAGGGTGCCCACATCCACCACCTTGGCTCGGAAGAGGTTGATGATCTCCAGGATTTCGCTGCGGTTGGTGGGCGTGGTCCTCACCTTGATCAGGGCCAGCTCCCGCGCCACCACGTCCTCCTCGGAGATGTTGGACACCTTCACCACGTCGATCAGCTTTTCCAGGTGGCGGGTGGCCTGTTCCACGGTGTACTGGTCGCCGGTGACGACAAAGGTGAGGCGTGACAGGCCTTTCTGCTCGCTGGCGCCCACCGCCAGGCTGGCGATATTGAACCCGCGCCGGCGGAAGAGGCCGGCCACCCGGGTCAGGACACCGGGCCGGTCCTGCACCAGCGCGACGATGGTGTGTTGTTCCATGCTAGGCGCTTGCAAGGTTCGCCTCCTGGTCTCTTTTCATTGGGGACTCCTCTATTGGACCCATTGTCCGAGCACAATGGCGATAATCGTCTTGCCGTGCTGTTCCACTGTTGCAGGTCCGACACCGTGTATTGTGCGCAGTTGGATCAGATTGACGGGGCGCTGTTCCGCGACCAGCGAAATGACGTCGTTGGTCAGTACAACAAACAATGGCACTCCCCGCCGACTGGCTTCTTGTCCGCGGTATCGCTCCAAGTTGCGGACGATAGTGTCGCGGTCGGGTGCCGCTCGATGGGTGATTGCCACCGTTGGCGGCAGGTTTTGGGCGTCAACCTGCAAAGCGGACTTCCCTAAGGCATTGGAGAGTTTTGCAGCCGCCTCTTCGACTTCTCCACGAGTTATATCTATCGTTTCGCGAAGATTCGGGGTACCATCCGAAACTACGCAGATCTGCCAGAAACGGCCGTTAGTGAGTACAGCCTTGTTCCCATCTGCTAGATACTCGGCATATTTCGCGAGTTGTGCCCCATAGTCAGAGGAATACTCCCGGTCCAATCGCTTTGCTTCAATAAATGCCACCGGGGTACCGCTGTATTTTAGTGCAATATCTGGCCTGACGTTTCGATTGGCGGGAGGTCTATACTCCGTAGCAACTTGTGACGGATCATGAATATCCCAGCCCAATCCGGCAAGTACCGGCATGATGAGATATTGGATGGTACTGGCTTCATGGTTTTCGCATGCGTCTTGGTGGAAGGTGAGATTCAGGCGCGCCTGGCCGATTACTCTCGCAGCCTCTGACGGCGTAGGCTTGTCCTGTGACATCGGCTGCTGATCCCAGCCCCTACTGTCGTCAACGTATTCGTCACGCCGTTCCGGAATTTGTACGCCGGTCGGCCGCCGCCGATTTCGTTGGTTACACTCCCTGCACACGGGATATTCCGACGGTTTGTAGACGGCAGGGCAATTCGGACACTCATCTAGGCCGCCGGCCTGAAACGCCCTGTAGTGCTCCAAGCACAGCGGCTGGCCGGGGCGATTGGGTGGCCGAGGGCAGTCCTGTTCGGCGCAGATATTGGCGTGATTTTCGCTGCTGCTGGTCATAGTTGTCTTCCAATCGGCACGCGGCGCGGCAGGCGAGATTGGATGTATTGTCTTGATCTGTTGGTGCCGTCGCACTGTTTGGTATCTAGTCTAGCTAACGATCCCCTCGGCCTCGGGCTCTTCCAGCATCTCGTGCACCGACTCCCCGGCGGGGATCATCGGGTACACGAATTCGTCTTCTTTCACCACGAAGTCCACCACCACCGGCCCCGGCGTTTCCATGGCCTCCTGTATTGCCCCGGACACATCTTCCTGCTTGGTGACCCTGATGCCCCGGATGCCGTAGGCCTCGGCCAGCTTCACGAAGTCGGGGTTGCCGCTGTAGATGGTGGCGAAGAAGTCCTTGTCGTAGAAGAAGTCCTGCCACTGCCGCACCATTCCCAGCGAGCCGTTATTAAGGATGGCGTACTTGACGTCGATCTTGTTTTCCACCGCCGTGGCCAGGTCACACAGGGTCATCTGGAACCCGCCGTCGCCGGCGATGGACCACACGGTCTTTTCCGGCCGGCCCACCTTGGCGCCCAGCGCCGCCGGCACCTCGTATCCCATGGCTCCGCTGCCGCCCGACGTGATCAGGGAGTTCGGCTCCTTATAGCCGTAGTGCTGCGCGGCCCACATCTGGTGCTGGCCAACGCCGGTCACGATGATGGCTTCGCCGTTGGTCTCGTCGGAAATCTGTTTCATCACCTGCTGGGGGAGAAGGACATCGGACTTGCGGATGAACAGCGATGGATGCTCGGCCCGCAGCGTGTCCGTTTCCTTGATCCAGTCCAGGTGCACGTTGGATTCCACCATCGGTATCAGCGCGCGGAGGCTGGCCTTGAGGTCGCCCAGCACCGGGGCGTCGGCCACCACGTTCTTGTTGAACTCGGTGGGATCGACGTCGACGTGAACGATCTTGGCGCCGGGCGCGAAGTCGCTGAGGCGTCCGGTGACCCGGTCGTCGAACCGCGCGCCGAGAGAGATAACCAGGTCCGAGCGGTCGATGGCCAGGCTGGCGTAGGCCATGCCGTGCATCCCCGGCATTCCCAGGTTCAGCACGTGCTCGGTGGACATCGAGCCGATGCCCAGCAGCGTGGTGATCACCGGGATCTGCGCCTTCTCGGCCAGCTCCCGCAGTTCGTCCCAGGCCCGGGAGATCAGCACGCCGTGGCCGGCCAGGATCACCGGCCGTTCCGCCCGGTTGATCAGGTCGGCGGCGGCGCGCGCCTGCCGCGGGTCCGGCGCGCCGGGTGGGACGTAGCCGGGCAGGTCCACCTCGTCCGGCCATTCAAATTCGATCTTGTCGCCGGCCAGGACGTCCTTCGGCACGTCGATGAGGACGGGACCGGGGCGGCCGGTGCGCGCGATGTAAAAGGCTTCCTTGATGGCCGGCGCGATGTCGCGCACGTCCATCACCAGGTAGTTGTGCTTGGTAACCGGCAGGGTGATGCCGGTGATGTCGGTTTCCTGGAAGGCGTCGCGACCGATGGCGGCGCGTGGCACCTGTCCGGTGATGCAAACGATGGGCACCGAGTCCATTTGCGCGGCCATCAGGCCGGTTACCAGGTTGGTGGCTCCCGGGCCGGAGGTGGCGGAACATACGCCGACCTTGCCCGTGGCCCGGGCATAGCCGTCCGCGGCCATCGCGGCGGCCTGCTCGTGCCGTACCAGGATGTGGCGAAGCTTTGGATAGCCGGACAGCGCGCCGTAGAACGGCAGTACAGCGCCGCCGGGCAGTCCGAATATCGTGTCCACGCCTTCGCGCAGCAGGCTTTCGCAGATGATTTCCGCGCCTGTCATTTCCATAGTACGGCTACTCCTGTGATCTCTGCGGTTTCCGATGTGGTCAGGGCATAAAAAATCCCGACCCCGAAGGGACGGGTTTCAATTCCCGCGGTACCACCCTTCTTTTCCGCGCCCGGCTCATTGCCTGAAGTATCTCCGGCGAGCACTCAACGCGAAACTCTCTGTACACAGCCGTTATCGGAGCCGACCCGCTCGCCCTACTCACGCTATCGCGCTTCAGCCGAGACGCTCCGGGACGAGTTCAGCAATTCCGGCCCCCGACTTCCACCAACCGTCGGTTCTCTATGCGGCCTTCCCAGCCTACTACTCCCCATCACCGCGATTTAACTGCCGGGTATGCTATCACCCGCCTGAATCCCTGTCAATGAAAGCGCAATCCGTTACCGGTCAGATTTGGGCATGTGACCTCCCCAAACCATGATACTGCCAACAGAACCCACCCCACACTCAATGCTAGTGTGTCATCCGGGGACCCCTGGCTCGCCCTGCGCTCCCGGTCACGGTCCGTCCAGCGTCAACGGCGCTGGGGCACAGGGAAACAGCGCCAGGACGCGATGGCTTTATGGCGATGGCGAGGCTGTGGCGCCAAATCTGTAGGCCGCCTGCCTCGTGCAGGCGGTTCAAACTGCGGTGTCAGGAGTTTCCGCCGCCGAATCATCGTAGCGCCAGTCGCTCATTTGCTTGAGGCCGGCGTCAAGTATCAGGCGGAACCGTTTTCGATCACCCGGTCACGCCGATCAATCTTCGGTTTTCCTGTCGCGACAATTTCACCATATATTCACGGTTTGTGGCGCGCTTTTCACGCCATTTTCACAATCGTCCGATAGCCTTTCCCATGGTTGATCCGCCGCAGGCGAGGGCTCTGCCCTGGCTACATAACTGCTGTTTGCGGTGGCCTGACACGAGCGGCTCCCAAGCCCTCACTCCTCCTCGAGGCGCTTGGGAGTCCGCGTTGCCCGGGACCCCGATAACTAAGGAGTACAGACGTCATGCGTCCAATTGTTGCTGTGTTGAAACCACTCAGGCTTGTGGCTATGACCCTGCTCATCGTCCTGGCGTTTGTGGTGGGACTGGCGGTTCAGGACCCGCCCGACGCGGCGGCTTACGCATTGTGGATCGACCTCGAATGTACCGACAAATCAGTGACCGAAGGCGGCAGGTTCCGTCTGCACGTTGTCACCGAGCAACCGCCTCATCTCGGGGCGTCAACGATCAAGGTGTATTGGACCACTTATACGGGTACCGCCGACGAGACTGACTACCGGCCGCTGCACCACGAAGGGCAGGCGAGCAATCGTTATCAATCCAATTCGGCCCGCATGGGACGCAGCTTCTACACCCAGGACGATCATTTCAGCGAGCCGGACGAATACTTCAACGTGAAAGCGGTCAATGCGTCGTCCGATTCGCGCGCTGCTGGACAGGGCAATTGCAAGATAACCATTCACGATGACGACGGCCCGGGCGCGTCGGAGACCTGGATCGATTCGTCGCCGATTGCCGGCAAATACCAGCGCGGCGGCCGAATCCGCATCATGCAGCGGTTTACCGAGGATGTAATAGTCGAGGGTGGGGAGGTCAACCTGGGCCTGCTCTTCGGCCAGGGCAGCAACGTGGAGCACAAGGGCGCCAGCTACGTCAGCGGTTCCGGGACCGACACCCTGACCTTTGAGTACACGGTCACCGGAGACGACGTCGACATCGACGGCATCGAGATCCCGAACAGCGACTACGGCGGCGACGGCTCCATCCTCACGGAAGCCGACCGCACGGAGGTCAACAGCGAATACCAGGGCATCCCGACCGACGTCAACCATTTGGTGTACGGCAGGACCGAGGTGCTGGAGGTCTCCGTCATTTCCTCGCCGGAAGACGGCGACACCTATCGGTTGGGGGAGCACCTGGAAATCGCGGTGCGGTTCCATCGCGCGGTCCAGGTTAATGGCCGGGTATATATCGTTCTGCGCATCGGCGATGATGAAGAGGAATGGGCCGCTGCCTGGTACGATCGCGGTTCCGGGACCGAGACCCTGGTGTTCCGGCATGCGGTTCGCGCCGATGACGTCGACACCGGCGGGTTCCGGGTCGTCAGGGGTTACATCGGTCCGGAGGGCCAGAGATATGGATTCGGCGGCAGCGGGACCATCACCGACCAGGGTGCATCCCACGAGGTGAGCCCCTACTACGACGGTCTGGTCGACCCCTCCGGTTACAAGGTGGACGGCCGGCCTTACATCAAGAACATCGCCGTCACCTCCACGCCCGCCAATGGGACCCACTACCGGATCAACGACCGGATCATGATTTCCGCCACCTTCGACCGGGCGGTCTCCGTGCAGCCGAAACCGGCGTTCAAGGTCAACCTGGGCGATCAGGAAGTGCTGGCTAGTTTTTATGACGGTTCGCTCACGGATACCCTGGTCTTCAGCTACAAGGTGGACGAGGGAGATGTGGACAGCAATGGTATATCCATCCCGGCCCAGGAGGGTTTCGGCGACTCCGGAAACATCTGGGAGGCCCGCACCGAACGAACGGTGAACCAGCACATCCCCGCCCTGGCCGACCTGGCCGACCAGGCGGTGAAGGGCACCCGGCCGACAGTCATCTCCAACGAAATAGTCTCCACTCCCAGCCATCCTCCCGAGTACCGTCTCGGAGCCGACCTCGAAATCGCGTTGACGTTCAATGAACCCGTGACCGTGCTGGGAGTGCCCACCATACAGATACACGTGGACCAGGTCGGTCCGCTCGTCCGGGAGGCAACCTACCGTCGTGGCTCCGGCACTGACACGCTGGTCTTCGTCTACACCGTGCAGGACACGGACTTTGACTACAACGGGGTTGAGCTTCCCGAAGGCCAAAACGACACGTTCACCGGAAACACTCGCGTTTACCAGGCGGGAACCGAAAACTGGTGAACCCACACATACCGGGTTTCGCGGCTCAGCGGGCACACCAGCTTGATGGCCTTCCCTACGTCACCGCCACGGCGGTCGAGTCGACTCCGGCCCGCCGGGGTATCTACCGCGCCGGTGAGACCATACTGGTCTCGGTGACTTACACTCGCCCCGTAAGAGTTGTGGGCAGCCCTCCCATCCGTCTGCTCGTGGGCGAGGAGGACCGCTATGCGCTCTATCGAAGCGGAGCAGAGACCAACACCCTTATCTTTGGATACGACGTCCGGGACGACGACGTGGACTACGACGGGTTCTCCCTTTGGGCTTTTGCTGGGTCATTCCAGCCAGAGCACTCGGTTTATCCGCTGAACGTGGACATAAAACTGGCACGTTGGTTCGCGGGATTTGGCGACCAGGAAGGCCATGCGGTGGCCGGACGGGTGCATACCACCTCGGTGGATGTGATCTCCGACCCGGGCGAGGACGGCGTTTACGAAATGGGCGACACCATCGAGTTGGCGGTTACCTTTGACGACGACGTGACCGTGACCGGCACGCCCCAACTGACGCTGGATTTGGGCGGCGCCACGCAAGTGGCCGCATTCCACGAAGCGCGAGACGCCGCCAGCGGCTCCAGCACGGGCCGCACCGGCGATGTGCTGGTGTTCACGTACACCGTGCAGACCGCCGATGAAGCCACCGATGGCCTGAAGGTTGTCCAGGACGCCTTCAGCCTGAACGGCGGGACCATCACGGACCCGAATGGCAACGAGCCCGACCTGCGCCATGCGGCCAGCACTTTCGCCGACCACCCGGTGGTGGAGGTGGCGCCGGAGGTTGAAAGCGTCAGGACGTCACAGGATGGTTCGCAGGTGATTATCACCTTCAGCGAGAATGTCCAGGTGCGGCCGGACCTCCAGACGCTGACCAGCTTTGCGGGTGTGGACGTTGGGGTCTATCTGCGGGCGCTGATCGACGTGTTTGTGGACGATCACCGGGCCCACACCCACGGGGCCGCCATATCGGGCAAGGAGTTGACACTCACCCTGGACACGGCCATCACCCAGGGGCAGGATATTGAGGTGGCCTACGACGACTTGTTTGCCCGGGATGTGCCGGGAGTCATCGTGGACCACGCCGGGAACCCGTTGGAACACTTCTCCAGCCAGACGGTTGCCAACGAGTCGACCCTGCCCGCCAACGCCGACGCCAACTGGCCGGTTATCAGCGCGTACAGCCTCACCGTCGCGGAGGGTCAGACGGGGACGTATACGGTGGCGTTGGGCGCCCAGCCGGACCGGGACGTGACGATATCCCTGTCGATTTCACCTTCCACGCATCTGACCGCCAGCGCCGAGACGTTGACCTTCACGCCTACTAACTGGGCCACGCCGCAGACGGTGACCCTCACGGCGGGCACGGACGCTGACGATATCAACTTCTGGCAGGAAATTGTTCACACCGCCGACGTGGAAGGGTTCATCGTCGGCCACCTGAAGGTGCTTATAGAGGAGTAACAAACAACAAAGCGCCCGTAAAACGCCGCCATTTGCCTCATCGTTGACACTGCGCCGGCCTGCTGGTACGGTGTTGCGGCAAACTGTGATGCGAGGCCGGCGCACGCCCATACGGCCATGCCGCCAGCCGCGCAAATCGCAATTACGAGGGGGGATACTATGCAGAATTCACGCATATTGCGGCTCTTGCCTGCGGCTTCTCTGCCGTGGCGAGCGATCTTCGCCGCCGGCGCCGTTGCCCTGCTGATGACGGTGGTTGCCGCGTGCGGAGGCGGGGAACCGGCGCCGGCCGCGCCGGCTGCTGCTCCGGCCGCCGGCGAGCAACCCACCGCTGCCGCCCCGGCCGCAGCTACCCAGGAAGCGATCACCCTGCAGGTGGTGTGCATCAACCGCACCCTTCGTCCCTGTGAACTGATCCGCGATTTCTACGCGCCCAACGTCAGTGAGCGCACCAACGGCGAGGTCACTATCGAAATCTCGTCGTACCCCGAGCTTGGACTCGCCGGCCCCGACACCATCCGGCTGGTCAACGACCAGACGCTGGAGTTCGCCGAGATCTACTCCGGTTACGTGGGCGGTGACCTTCCTATAATTGACGTGGGCAACCTCTGGGGACTCTCTCCCAGCAACGATGCTCACCTGGCCCTCACCGACGCCATCGAAGATGACATGATCCGCATCCTGCGGGATTCCACCGGTGGCGAGCCCATCTTCCGGGCCTACTATCCCAACCAGTACGTCTTCAGTCGCGAGCCTCTGCCCGACCTGGCGTCGTACAAGGACAAGAACATCCGCCAGCACAGCACCATCCTGGGTGACCTGCTGGCCGGCCTCGACGCCGAGGGTCAGTTCGTAGCGTTCGCCGACGTTTACACCGCCCTGGAACGCGGCGTTCTCGACGCTGGCATCACCGGCGGGACCCCCGGCTATGGCCAGCGCTGGTATGAGGTCACCGACTACCTCTACGGGCCGATAGTAGGCTCCATTGGCGTGACCTACGTCACCGTCAACAGCGAAAAATGGAACGCCCTGAGCGCTGAAAATCAAGCTATCCTCAAGGAAATCGGCCAGGACTACGAAGCCGAGAACCTCCGCCTGCTCAAGGCGGACTGGGATCCGGCCGGCATCAGCCTCAACGTCGAAGAGGGAATGGAATATTCCGACTTCCCGGACGACGTGAAGGCCCGCATGCGCGAGACTGCCCTGAACTCGATTATCCCCAACTGGGTGGAGCGCGCCGGCGGCCCCAGCTCCGAGGGCGTCCAGATCTTCAACGAGAAGGTTGGCCCCATCGTCGGCGTGGTCATCAACCCTGATGGTACCGCCAGCGAGACCGAGGCCATGATGATGATGGACACAATCGATTGCGGCGATGACCGCGGCGTCGGCGAAGTCTGCATCAGCATCGTGGACTCGCCCACCGGCGAGAAGGAAGCCATCGCGTCCACGCAGTGCGACGGCGAAACCGCCGCCAGCGTGCCGGACAGCCACGGCGGCGGCAGCCCCTCCGGCTGGTCCTGCGGCGTGGAGAGCGACATCAACTTCAACCTGACCCCGCTGACCTCCTCCGGCGAAAGCTTCGAGTTCCAGATGGCCTGCATCAACCGCACCCTGGTCGACTGTGGCCTCGCCATCGGCAACTACGCCGAAACCGAGGACATCGGCTTCGTGGAACGCGTCAAGCGTCGCACCAACGGTCAGGTCGTTTTTGAAATCTCATCCTTCCCCGAACTGGGCATCGCCGGTCCCGACTCGCTGCGCCTCATTGAGGACGGCACGCTGGACTCCGCCCAGATCTACTCCGGCTACGTCGGTGGGGACTTCCCCATCATGGACATGAGCAACCTCTGGGGCCTCTTCGCCTCCCAGAAGGACCAGTTGGACGTCATTGACGCCATCCAGCCCAAGATGGCTGAGGTCACTGCTGAAAACGGCGGGATCCAGATCGCCTACATGATGACGGCCCACAACTACATCTTTGCCAAGCCCCAGGTCGAAGGGCTCGAAGACCTCCAGGGTCTCAAGGTGCGCAGTCACAGCACCGTGCTCAGCGACCTGCTGTCCGGCATGGGCGCGGACCCGCAGTTCATCGCCTTCGCCGACGTGTACACCGCCCTGGAGCGCGGCGTCATCGACGGCGCCATCTCCTGCGGCTCCTGTGGACACGGCCTGCGCTGGTATGAGGTGTCCGACTATCTCGTCGGCCCCATCGTTTCCGTGGGTCACAGCTGGTTCGCGGTCAACACCGAACGCTGGAACAAGATGCCCAAGGACCTCCAGAACATCGTTCTTGAGGAGGGAGGACGCCACGCCTACCTGAACCGCCAGCTCCTCTTCGAGCACTTCGCTCCCGATGCCATCGCGCAGAACGTGGAGCAGGGCATGCAGGCAGTGCCGTTCACGCCCGAGATGCAGGCTGCCCAGCGTAAGTCGGCCATCGAGAACGTCGTTCCGGGCTGGGTCGATCGTGTCGGTGGTCCCACCTCCGAAGCGGCCGTAATCTTCAATGACGTGGTGGCCCCCATCGTCAAGGTGAAGATCAACCCCGACGGCACGGCGTCGGCAACCGAATAGCCGGAGCGCCGGCGACATTCGACATGCGCGGGGGCGGTTCACGAACCGCCCCCGCAGTATTTAATTACGAACCATGGAATTGCCTTTACGCTAATTGTTATGGGATGCGATCCTGGCGGATCTCCAGGCCATCATCAGGGAGGAAGGTGAGCGCCACCAGCGCACTTCCCGCGACTGGGTCGAAACGATATGGGCCGAGGAAGGCATCCGCGAGAATACCGAGGGCGGCATGGAGTACGTCGAGTTTTCCCAGGAAATTAAGGACGCGCTGTTCCAGGCCGGCCGCAACAACGTGCTGCCCCGCTGGGTGGAGCGCACCGGAGGGCCCAACAGCGAAGCCGTCCAGATTGACAACGGGAAGGCCGCGCCCATCATCGGCGTCCGCGTCGGCGCCGACGGTCAGGCGGAGGACATCCAGTAGCGCACAGCGCTGTTTCAGGGCCCTTCCATCTTCAGGCCGGGCTGGTAAAAGACCCACCGGATCGCGGCGAATTTCGCACTGGTTGACTTTTATCAGACCGGCCAATATAGTCCCATCTTGCGTGTCATTCGTGGGGATTTCTGCCCCTTTTTCGCCTTGTATCTCCAGCATTCGATGATTTGCCGGCGTATCGCTAAACATCATGGCCGGCTTACCGGAGGCGCCAGTTGACTACACAACCTGCGGCAATCCCCACGCCGGTTTTGCTGACCCGATTGATCCATAAAATCGACGGCGCCCTGGACTGGGTCTACCGCGGTTTTGGATACGTCTGCGGGTCACTTTTGCTCCTTCTGGGTATCTACATCACCTACCAGGTGATAGTGCGCAAGCTGGGCGGCCCCATCCTGGGAAACCAGGAACTGGTGGGCGGCTACGTCCTGGCTTTCGCCGGAACCTGGGCGTTCTCCTACTCCCTGCGCACCGGATCCCACGTCCGGATTGATGTTCTGCTGCCCCTCTTTTCGCGAATCCACCCATATATGCGGTCGGCGGCGGACTGGCTGGCCCTCGGTTCCGTGGGCTTTTTCGGCCTTATCACGGCCATCAAGAGCTGGGAAGAGGTTGCCGAGTCCAAGTGCATCCGCACCAACTCCGAAGGGATGTGCGAACCCGCCCTGGCGAACACCTATCTCATCGGCAACTTCCTGCCCGAACTCTGGATGTTCCAGATGATTGTCGCCGTGGGCTTCACCATGCTCGCTTTCACGTCTTTCCAGTGGATGCTGAGCATGATCCTGCGCGGCCTACTGGAGATCTGGCACAAGAACTCCGGCGGCGACGTGGCCGATCTGGCAACTGACGCCGAGGTCCTGCAGGAAGCGGCTTCCGGCGTGTAGCCCTCCTGCTCCTTCCACCATAGCCCTTCCTACTCCACAGCAGCCGCCCATCGGGCGGCCATCACTGCACGGAGGACCGTAAAACATGGCAATCATCACCGCTTTCAGCATGATGGGAGTTTTCTTCCTCATCGGATTGTACGTCGCCGGCGCTCTCGGAGTGCTGTCCCTGGTGATGATGCAGGCATTCTCCGATGCCCCGCTGTGGAACATCCTCGGCAACAAGGCGTGGGAGAGCAACACCAACTTCATACTGGTTGCGGTGCCCCTCTTCCTGCTCATGGGCGAGCTGATGCTCCGCTCCGGCATGGGCGAGCGCATGTACGGGGCCCTCTCTCGTTGGCTTGTCTTCCTGCCCGGCGGCCTCCTCCACACCAACATCGCCTCCTGCGCCGTCTTCGCCGCGTGCTCCGGCTCCAGCGTAGCCACCTCCGCCACCATCAGCCGTGTTTCGCTGCCGTCCTTCCGACAGCGGGGCTACAGCGAGCGTCTCGTCATCGGCTCCCTCGCGGCCGGCGGAACTCTCGGCATCCTGATCCCGCCCAGCATCGGACTCATCATCTACGGTGTGCTGGTTGAGGAGTCCATCGGCCGTCTCTACATGGGCGGCTTCCTGCCCGGCTTCCTCCTCGCGTTCGTTATGATCCTGATGATGGTCGTCACCTCGATCATATTTCCAACCACTGCGCCAATGGACGACGGAGTCCGCCGCCTCTACCGGGCCTGGTTCCACGGCATTGGTATCCGTCGCTACGACCAGGAACAAATGGCGACGCTCCTGCAGGAGCAGGCCACCGAAGCCCGCATAGCAAACGCCAACGACCGGGGCGATTATCGCCGCGGTCGGTCGGTCCTGTCCTACGGCGAGGCCGTTTCCGAGTGGCGGCGGATGCTCTTTGAAGCCCTCATCGGAATGATGTCTATAGTGCCGGTTCTGGCCATCATTTTTGTCGTGCTCGGTTCCATTTACACCGGCTGGGCCACGCCGACCGAAGCCGCCGCCCTCGGTGTGGTCGGTGCGTTGGTCGTCGCCATTGCCAACGAGTTGTACCGCAAGATCAGCGACAACCGTACCGCGGTTATCCTGGTCGGCATCCTCCTGTTCCCGGTGGTGGTCTTTGCCTTGGACGACTACGTGCAGCAGCAGCGCGGTCGCCTGTCAGGTCTGTCCGCCACCCTGGTCATGCTGGGTTTCATCTTCTTCCCGGCGTGGTATCTGGCCATCTATTTCATCGGGAGCCAGGACCGGCTGCCGCCTCCCACTTACCAGAGCTGGAACCAGGCCCGTTCTGCGGTCCAGGGAATGTTGTTCGACGCCATCATCTCCACCGTTCGAACTTCGTCGATGATCATGCTCATCGTCATGGCGGCGTTCACCCTGAGCTTCGCCTTCGCCCGTCTCGGCATCTCGCAGGATATCTCCGAGTGGATCACCGGCCTGAATCTCAACGCCCTCCAGTTTGTCATCATCCTGGTGTTCTTCTACCTGCTGCTGGGTACCTTCATGGAAAGCTTTGCCATGCTGGTGACCACCATCCCGATTCTGGTGCCGTCGTTGGAAGCCGTGGGTGTGGATTTGGTGTGGTTCGGCATCATCATGGTGATCCTCGTCGAAGCCGCGCTCATCAGCCCGCCCGAGGGCATCAACCTCTATATCCTCCACGGCGTGAGACAGGACGTGGACCAGCAGATGGCGGAACAAACCGCCGCGGCCCAGGAGGCTTTACGAGAAAGCACGATCACCGACGTGTATATCGGAGTCTTACCGTTCATGGGCTGCATGGCTTTGGTGATAGCACTATTGTTCGCTTTCCCGGACATTGCCCTGTGGGCGCCGTGCGTCATCTACGACGACCCAACCCGCGATTTTCTGCAATCGGTCAACGTTGAGCGGGACGCGGCCGGATTCTGGGAACAGATCCAATTCTGCTCATCAGAGTTCCGCCCCAGAGCCTACGAGTAGGGTTGATCCGGTCACCTGACCGATTCAGTCCGTTGCCGCGCCCCTGCTCGCATACTGCAGGGGCGCGTTCGGTTGCTGGCGTGACATCGGGAACGAATGAGCAGGTCGCAATCGAAATGGACCTGCCCAATCAATATGCCAATTGGCGATTGGCTGCAGCGCATGCCATTGACCGCATCCGTCTGCCGCATTAGCATACCCCCGCCATGTACGCACTTATCCTCGCCGGCGGAAAAGGCGAACGCCTTCGTCCCTTGACCGATACTTTGCCCAAGCCCATGATCCCTCTGTGTGGTCGCCCGATCCTGTGGCACCAGGTGCAGTGGTTGCGTGAAGCCGGCGTCACCGACGTTGTCTTCCTGGTTGGCCATTTGGCTGACGCCGTGCGGGACTTTTTCGGCGACGGAGGTCATCTCGGGATTCGCGCTCACTACAGCTACGAAGATGTTCCCCTCGGGCGTGGCGGCGCGCTGCGACAGGGTCTGGCCACCCTGCCCGGTGACGATGGCCCGGTGATCGCCACCAACGGCGATGTCATCACCGACGCGCCGCTGGCGGAGCTTATTGCCGACTACCATTCCCGTCGTGCACAGAACGAGGACCACCTTGCCACCATCCTCACCGTCCCAATGACCAGCCCCTACGGCATCGTGGACACCGGCGCGAACGGCACCGTGAAGCAGTTCCGCGAAAAGGCGGTCCTTCCCTACGCCATCAACGGCGGCGTCTACATTCTGCACCCCGCCATCCGTGGCCTGCTGCCCGAGCTGGGTGACCACGAGAACAGCACCTTCCCGGCCCTGGCAGCCGGGGGCCGCATGTCCGCCGTGTCCTCCAGCGCCTTCTGGCGCAGCGTGGATTCCCCCAAGGACCTGCGCGAAGCCGAGGAGTATCTGGCTGGCGTGGTTGCCAACCCGGTGGAGGCTACCTCGTGATCACGGCCGCCCAGGCACAGCAGATCGCGGACACCGCCGCCCGGATCCGCGAAAACGTCCAGCTGGCCATCGTGGGCAAGGACGAGGTCATCGAGTACACGCTGGCCGCCCTCTTCAGCGCCGGGCACATTCTGGTTGAGGACGTCCCAGGCATCGGCAAGACCACCCTGGCCCGTTCCCTGGCCTACTCGCTGGACTGCGAATTCCGCCGCATCCAGTTCACGCCCGACCTGATGCCGTCCGACATCACTGGCATCCACTACTACAACCAGCATAACGGCGAGTTCGAGTTCCGCCCCGGCCCGGTCATCTCCCAGGTCGTTCTGGCCGACGAAATCAACCGCGCGACCCCCAGGACCCAGTCCGCGCTGCTGGAAGCCATGGCCGAACGACAGGTCACCGTCGACCAGGACACTGTGCTGTTGCCCGCGCCTTTCCTGGTGCTGGCGACCCAGAACCCCATCGAGCTGGAGGGCACCTTCCCGTTGCCCGAGGCCCAGATCGACCGGTTCCTTCTCCGCCTGCGCCTGGGCTACCCCTCGGAGGATGACGAGACCGCGATGCTCGAGCGGTTCGAGGACGCCGACCCGTTGACCTCGCTACAGCCCGTGGCCTCCGCCGACGATGTTCTGCGCATCCAGGGGTTGGTCCGCCAGGTCTATATGGATCCCGTCCTGCGGGATTATCTGGTACGGGTGATCCGCGCCACCCGCGAGCATCCCGACGTGGAGCTTGGCGCCAGCCCCCGCGCCACTCTCGGCCTCTACCGCTGCGCCCAGGCGTTGGCTGGCATTCGCGGCCAGGAATACGTCACCCCCGACGACATCAAGACCCTGGCCACCCCAGCCCTGGCGCACCGCGTCATCCTCAAGAGCATGGCCCGCCTGCGCGAGCGCAGCCAGGAATCGGTCGTCAACGAAGTCCTGGAAGCCCAGTCAGTGCCGGTTTAATTGCGTCTCGGGTTGGGAGACTGAACGGGGACGCCGCACCTGGCGGCGACACACCGGCGAGAGCGCGGGTTAGCAATTCTTCTCGCGTTGCGTAATACCCCACCCCTGCGTAAAATTGGGCATCCTCATGGCGCGTCACCTTGTCCGGTCGCCCGAAGTGATCCACAGGAGCATAAATTGACTACCACCAACGACACCGAAATCATCCTCTACACCCACCCCGACTGCCCCTTCTCCGCGCAGGCCAAGATGCACTACCGCCGCCAGCGCGTGGCCTACACTGAGATCGACGTTTCCAAGCAGCCCGACCAGGTGCCGGCCCTCCTCGAGCTCTCCGGCGGCGAGCGGATCACCCCCATCATCGTCGAGAACGGCGTCGTCACCATTGGCTTCGACGGCGGATATTGAGACTTCTAGCCTCGGGGCCGTGGGCCCCGTAAATCCCGGCAAAATAACGACATTGCTCCATTGCATTAATGGAACGCACGTGCTAAACTTCCCGTAAGTGCAAACCAGCCGTGCGGGAGGCTAACGATGGCGATCAACCCCGAAACCCTGAATCTCGACAAGAACAAGCTGGCCTCACTCGAGGTCGCCCTGGGCCGTATTGAAAAAGACCACGGCAAGGGCGCGGTGATGCGCGGTGACGAGCAGGTCTCCCACCTCATCACCAACGTCATTCCCACCGGCTCACTGTCCCTGGACATGGCCCTGGGCGTCGGCGGCCTGCCCCGCGGCCGTGTTACCGAGATCTACGGCGGGGAATCGGCCGGCAAGTCCACCCTTGCCATCCACATCATGGCCGAGACCCAGCGCATGGGCGGCCTCGCCGCCTACATCGACGCTGAACACGCCCTGGATCCGCACTACGCCACCACCTGTGGCCTTGACCTGAACAACCTGCTCATCTCCCAGCCCGACTCCGCCGAGCAGGCGCTGGACATCACCGAGAAGCTGGTCAGCAGCGGCGCCGTTGACGCCGTCGTCATCGACAGCGTCGCCGCCCTGGTTCCGCAGGCCGAGATCGAAGGAGACATGGGCGACGTCCACGTCGGCATGCAGGCCAGGCTCATGTCCCAGGCCCTCCGCAAGCTCACCGCCACCATCAACCGTTCCCGCACAGCGGTCGTTTTCATCAACCAGATTCGCGAGAAGATCGGCATCAGCTACGGCAGCCCCGAGGTCACCCCCGGCGGCCGGGCCCTCAAGTTCTACAGTTCCGTCCGTATCGACCTGCGCCGCAGCGAGTCGCTGAAGCAAGGGTCGGAGATCATCGGCAGTCGTGTCCGCGCTCGCATCGTCAAGAACAAGGTCGCGGCTCCCTTCCGCGTTGCCGAGTTCGACATCATGTTCAACCAGGGCATCAGCAAGATGGGTGACCTGCTGGACATTGGCGTGAACCAGAACATCATCAAAAAGGCCGGCGCTTTCTATTCCTACGGCGAGACCCGCCTGGGACAGGGACGTGAAAACTCCAAGAACTTCCTCCTGGAGCACGGCGAAATCGCCGACGAGATCGAGGCCCTCATCCGCGGTGACCAGGTGGCTGATGAAGAGCCCATCGACGGCGAGAGCAACGGCCACCTGAACGGAACCGCTGCCGACGCTGCCGCCTACATCGCCAACCCCGACTCGGTCAGCCTGAACTAGTCATTATCCATCACGCTCGACTGGCCGGACTGATAGCTCATGTCGGATGCCTACACTGACGCGCTGCAGGTGGCGCTGCGGTACGTCAGTTTCAAGCCTCGAACCGTGGCCGAGGTCCGGCGGCGCGTCGGGCGCGATTTTGAACAGCCCGTAGTCGAACAGGCGCTGGACTCCCTCAAACGGTACGGGTACCTGGATGACGCCGAGTTCGCCCAGCAGTGGCGCAACAGCCGTGACCGCCGCAAACCTCGCGGCGCCTCGCTGATCCGTCGTGAACTGCGCGGCAAGGGCGTGGCCGAGCCCATAATCGAGGATGCCCTGGACGGCCTCGACGAGACCGATGCCGCCTATCGTGCCGCAGGGCGGCGCGCCGAACGTTTGCTTGCTCGAGGCGCAATACCCTATGCGGACTTCCACCGCAAGATGTGGGACTACCTGCAGCGTCGCGGCTTTCGCTCTGGCGTCACCCGCGATACGGTCCGTCGCCTCTGGGCGGAACACGCTCCGGCGGTGTGAAGTAGTCCGACGTCGACTGCTGTGGGGAGGATCCCGTCTGGCCCTACAGTCTCACGCGGCCGATGGCGATCAGCACCCCGCCGACAAGCGCGAGGATGCCCCACAGGCTTAGTACCAGACCTCCGGTCAAGATCATCGCGACCAGAGAACTGAGCACCACCGTCCCGCCGGCGATGTACATCAACCCCTTGCTGCGTTTCAGGTTGACCACCCGGCTGATGATTTCCCCTGCCGCATAGCCCACGACCAGGGGCGTGACGAGGAACGATATCATCCGGGTTCCCGTGAAGAATATCAGCGTGAGCCACAGGATGACCCCGAGCACGCCGATCACTGCGGCCACCACCGCCGCTTTGGCGTAGTTCGACGGCCGTACGTCGAAGGTGGGCAGAGGCACCGCCTTCCCGCACTCCCGGCAGCGGATCCCAACCGGCGCCTGCACCAGGCACTGCGTGCATATCGACCGCCGGCACTGGCTGCACGACAGCCCCGTGGGCACCGCCGGGTGCCAGTGACAGGTCGTGGCCTGTGATTGTTCTACCATACCCCTATTATCCCCTGATTCTCGGCAAATATCGTCACAGTTTCATTGCAAGCATAGCGCAGGAATTCGGCGGCGGTTCTGGGCATCGTGATCCGAGGCAGAGACGCTCAGCCATCTGATCCCTGGTGCGTGGCCGTCGGATCCCAGGCGTTTTTACAGCCCGTCGTTGCGGTTCTCGGCGGTGCGCGCGAGCCATTCCTCCCGGTCCGCGATATCCCGGTCCCGCAGCAACCGGTTGAATATTACTGTACCCCACGCTACATCCGCTGGAGCCGGCTGCCCGTTGGACACGAGCCGCTTGGCCAGGATCAGGACCGCTCCGCCCGCCGCGAACACTGCCAACTGCTCGTTCCCACCGACCAGCAGCCAGCGCTCGGGCCAGGCCATAGCCAACAACGGCAGCGCGATCATCACCGCCAGCATCCACTCCGCAGATCGCCGCGTCACCCGCCAGCCCAATACGTAAAGCGCTAAACCTGCGGCAAAAAACGGCGGCGAGAAGCCCAGGATACCCCCGGCCCAGGCTCCCACGCTTCGGCCGCCCGTAAAGCGCAGGAACGGCGACCAGTTGTTGCCCAAAATGGTGAACAACGGAGTCAGCGTCAACCACCAGGCCAGGTCTGCCAGACCCAGGGCGTACTGTCCAATCAGGACCGGCCCGGCGCCGCGTCCCATGTCGATGGCGGCGATCGGCAACCACCACTTCTTTCCCATCTGGCTGGCGAAATTGCTCGCCCCCACGTTGCCGCTGCCGTGCTGCCTCAGGTCGATTCCTCCCAGCGCTCGCGCCAGCAGATACGACATCGGCATGGCTCCGATCAGGTACGCCACGGCCCACAGGCCGATCAGGGTCGCCGCATCGCCCGACATGCTGGCAACTCCATAGTCGCCACGTTTAGCGCCGGTCGTTCTTTACCGGCGCGACGCCAGCCGCCGGGCGGCTTCCTCCAGTCGCTCCACCGTTTCCATGGGCGGCCCGTTGACGCCGGGCAGCGGCTCGCGCGAGTTGCCGCTGTGGTGATAATCGCTGCCGCCGCACGGGATCAGGTCGTATGCCCGCGCCACGTCGGCCAGCCAGTCCACCGTGGCCTCGTCGTACATCGAGTAATGCACTTCCATCCCGTGCAGGCCGGCGGCTTTCAGTTCCTCCACCGTCTCGATGAGCGATTGTTCCGGCTCGGGCTCGTTGCCCCGCCGCTCGAACCAGGGGTGGGCGAACACGGCCACGCCCCCCCTGTCATTCAGCAGTTTCACCGCGTCCGGCGGCGTGAGCTTGGACCGTTCGACGTAGGCCTTGCCGTTCCGTCCCAGGTATTCCCGGAAAGCGTCCGACGGCTCGGCAAAATAACCTTTTTCGACCAGTGCCTGCGCGATGTGCGGCCGCCCCACCGAGGCGTCGCCGGCTATCTCCAGCACCCGCTCCCATTCGATGTGCAGACCGAACTCCGCGAGCTTCTGGACCATGCCTTCGCCGCGCGCCAGCCGGCCCTCGCGGAACCCGGCCAGCGTCTCCTGGAAGCCGGCGTCGGCCACGTCCATGAAGTAGCCGAGCATGTGCACTTCGCCGCCCGGCACGTCGCAGCTGAGCTCGATGCCGGGGATCAGTCGCATGCCGGGGATGCGGTCCACGGCCCGTTGCGCTTCTTCCAGCCCTGCCGTCGTGTCGTGATCGCTCACTGATATCGTGCGCAATCCCTTGGAAGCGGTCAGTTCCACCAACTCGGTTGGCGTCAACCGCCCGTCCGACGCGGTGGTGTGCAGGTGCAGGTCAACAGAAATTGCCATCAGGTCTCCCCGTATCCGTGGATGTTTTGGTTGTTATTCGTCTATCCGGCGGTCGATGCGCACGATGTCGGTGGCGTGGCCGGTGGCGTCGTCGATGTCGATCAGCACGGAGTTCAGGATGCAGGCGCCTTTGGCCGGTTCGAACCGCTGGGGGAGGCCGGTCCGGAAGCGCTCCAGCACCGGCGCGACCTCCGTGCCGATGACGGAGTCCTGGGGACCCGTCATTCCGAGGTCGCTGACGTAGGCAGTGCCTCCCGGCATGATGCGCGCGTCGGCTGTCGCCACGTGGGTGTGCGTGCCCACCACCGCGCTCACCCTGCCATCCAGGTACCAGGCCAGACCCTGCTTTTCCGAGGTTGCCTCGGCGTGAAAGTCCACCACCACCGTTTTCGGCGCGAACCCCAGCTCGCTTTCCGCCTCCGCCAGCCGCTTGTCGGCCTCGCGGAAGGGGCAGTCGATGGGCGGCATGAACACCCGTCCCTGCAGGTTCATCACCATGACGTCGCCGAACATCATCCAGCCCCGTCCGGGCGCGCCGTAGTAGTTCGCCGGCCGGAGCAGAGGCAACTCCTCCATGTGGGGCAGAATATCCTTCTTGTCCCAGATGTGGTTGCCCGACGTCATCACGTCGACGCCGGCCTGCAACAGGGCGTTGGCGGTCTTGAGGGTCAGGCCGAACCCGCCGGCGGTGTTCTCCGCGTTGGCGGTGACCAGGTCGATGTCCAGTTCCTGTCGCAGTGCGGGCAGCAATCGGGAGAGGGCGCTGCGGCCCGGTTTGCCGATTATGTCCCCAATCATCAACACTCGCATAACATGATCCTCAAAGGGGCACGCTGTAAGGGGCGACGCACGGTCGCCCCTTTTGGTCCCTTCGTTACTCCCAACCGGGTGGTTATCTCGCGATGCTTTCCTCGCGGGTCTCGCGGATTACCGTAACCTTGATCTGGCCGGGGAACTGCAGGTCCTTGGAGACCTTGCCCGCGATGTTCCTGGCCAGGCTGGCGCAGGCCACGTCATCCACGTCGGTGGGGCTGACCATCACGCGAACCTCACGGCCCGCCTGGATGGCAAACGCCCGCTGCACTCCGTCGAAGCTGTAGGCGGTGTCCTCCAACTCGCGAAGCCGCCTCGTGTACTGCTCGATGGATTCCTTGCGCGCGCCAGGGCGGGCGGCGCTGATCCCGTCGGCGGCAGCGACCAGGAACGACTCGATGCTGGTGTGGTCGTCGTCGTGGTGCTCCAGGACGCAGTTGCAGACCAGGGACCCGACGCCGTTGCGCGTGGTCAGGTCGTAGCCGATCTCGGCGTGCGGCCCGGGTATTTCGTGGGTCAATGCCTTGCCGATGTCGTGGAGCAGGCCGCCGGCACGCGCCGTCTGCACGTTCGCGCCCACCTCGGACGCCAGCATTCCGGCCAGCAGCCCCACCTCGATGGAGTGTGTGAGCACGTTTTCGCCGTAGCTGTAGCGATACTTGAGCCGCCCCAGCAGCTTGATCAGCTCAGGGTCCAACCCGCTCACCCCGACCTCAAAGGTGGCCTCTTCGCCGGCGCGCCACATCGTCTCTTCGATGTCGCGTTCCGCGCGGTTGACCGCTTCTTCGATACGGGTGGGCTGGATTCGTCCGTCCTTCACGAGTTGCGTCATCGCCAGCCTGGCGATCTCCCGGCGCACCGGGTCAAAGCAGGACAGCGTTACAATTCCGGGCGTGTCGTCGACGATGATGTCCACGCCGGTGTGGGCCTCAAGAGCCCGTATGTTACGTCCTTCGCGGCCGATGAGACGACCCTTCATCTCATCGTTGGGCAGGGAAACAACAGTTGTCGTGCTCTCCGACACTACGTCGGTGGCCAGACGATTTATGGCGAGGGTGAGGATGCGTCGGGCGTTATCGTCCGCCCGGGTTTGGTGTTCCTTCTCCAACTCATAGTAGCGGCGAGCCAGTTCGTGGGATGCTTCCTCTTCGCCACGCTTCAGCACGATGTCTCGCGCTTGGTCGATGGACAGTGATGCGATCCGTTCCAGCTCCCGGTTGTGCTGGTGTTTCAGGTCCTCGGCTTTCTGCAGTTCGGACTTGGCATGCGATTCCCGTGCTTCCAGTTCCGTCTCTTGCTGGTCCAAAGACTCCAGTTTGCGGTCAAGCTGTTCTTCTCGCTGGATGTAACGGCGTTCCATGCGGTTGAGCTCGCGCCGTTGCTCCGTAATCTCTTTGTCACCGGCCTCCCGGATGTTCAGCGCCTCTTCCTGCGCCTGCAGGAGGATGTTGCGCTTCTCCTCTTCGGCCTGGGTGAGGGTGTCCGCAGCCTCCTCGCGGCTGCGTTGAAGTTGGTTTCCGCCTTTCTTGGCCGACAGCAGCAGCCAAACCACCGCTGCTATCCCTGTTGCTAGCCCTGCTGCCGCCAGGACGGCAAGGACGATTTCTAGCATCAGATCCTCCTCAGTCCGTCTGAGCGTTAGCTCGGGATTTTGCCCTATTCATATCGTAGTGTTGGCCCTAGTCAAAGTCAAGAAATGCCTTGCCGCTTTCGCTGTCTCAGTTACCGCCGGTCTTGACTCGAGACCACACTATTGGGCCCTTGGCGCCATCCGGATATCGACGATGCGGCATCCTGCGTCGCACGTTGTTCCACCATATTCCGGCGATTTCGCAACGTCGTCGGGTTGTTATACTGCACCCCCACGGAAACCCCTTCCGCAAACCCGGGCGGGATCAGCGTCGAGCAACCTTGTGAACCGTCTGGGCCATAGTGGAGGCCCATTTCGCATCGCGGGAGCACAACCGGACCATGCAGAACCCAGAAACAGCCCAACGACCGGGGGAACCCGCCCCGGTTCTCGGAGGGCGGATCATAATTCCCGGACTCGCCACCGGGCACGTGGTGTTCCACTGGATCGTGCAGAGCTTCGTCGTTGCGCTGCCCGAGATCCAGCAGACCTTCCAGCTCAGCACGGTCGGTGTCGGCGGGATCATGTCCGCGCGCGAGTTGGCCTCCGGACTGGTTGCCCTGCCCGCTGGCGTGGTAGTAGACATCCTCCGGCGATATTGGGGACCGCTACTGGGAGCATGCCTGGCTGTCGCGGCCCTGGGCTGCCTGGCCATGGGTATCTCGCCGGTATATCCGCTGCTTCTGGTTGGCATGGGGGTGGTGGCGATCTCCCACTCCATATGGCACCTGCCGGCCTCGGCGTCGCTTTCGCACCATTTCCCGGAGCGACGTGGGATCGCCCTGTCCGCCCACGGAGTCGGCGGAAGCGTGGGCGACGTGGCTGGACCGGTGGCCACCGGGGCGTTGCTGGCGTTTTTGTCCTGGCGGGAATTGCTCAGTGTGTACGCGATAGTCCCGCTCTTCCTGGCCGCGTGCGCCATCTGGTCCCTGCGCAACATCGGTCGAGGCCGGGACGAACCCGTCGTTACGCTGTCGGAACGCGTGGATGCGACCGGCAGCCTGCTGAAGACGCCGGCCCTCTGGGTACTGACCGTGGTCCGCGGTTTGCGCAGCATGGCGCTGGTGGCGCTGGTCACGATCCTGCCCCTGTATCTGGGGAACGACCTGGATATGGGCCCAGCGTCCCGGGGTTTCCACATCGGGATGCTGATCGCCGTGGGGTTGGTGGCCAAGCCGGCCGCCGGCGCGCTGTCCGACCGATTTGGACGCAAGCAGTTGCTGGTGCCGGGACTGGTCTGGTCCTGCCTGGCGACTCTCGCCCTGACGGTGTTCGACACCGGGATCGAACTCACCATAGTGATCGCGCTGCTGGGGCTGTTTCTCTATCCCGACCAGCCGATCTTGACCGCCGCGGTTTTCGATGTAGTGGGAAGGGACGTGGCATCCACCGGCCTGGGCGTGGTGCAATCGTTCGCCTTCCTGATGTCGGTGGCATCTCCGCTCATCGCGGGAGCGCTGTACGAGAGCTTCGGATTCGAGGCTGCCATCTACTACATCGGAGCGCTGTTCGCGGTGGCGGCGGTAATGTTCCTGGCGCTGCCCCTCTCGCGGAAGGACGCGGCACTGGTTGCGGAGTGACGCCGCCGACCGGCGGTGGCTTGCGGCGCCGAACCAGAAAGGCGGGTGAGGCATCAAGCGGGCCAACGGACATCCAGCGTCCGTTGGCCCGTTCGTGGCCCGATGATTGCGCGGCGGTTTCGCCTATTGCAGCGCCACCGTGTTGCAAATCGGGCCTGGGCTGGGATCAGGCTCCGGCAGCTCCATCAGCGCAATTGGCATGATTGCGCCTTCTTCCCAGCCCAGGCTCTGCTCCAGTGTCCAGGCATGTATGTTCCGACGAGCGCCGAGCCGGCGCGAATCCGACACGTTGAACTGGTCGTCTTCGACTTGTAGAACCAGGTCGTCCGGCAGTCGCTCGCCCGCTTCAAACACCAACTGGCGGAAATTGTCGCCGAACTGCTGCTCGAACACGGAGCTCACTTCGTAATCCATGCCGTTGACCGTGAACGTCGTGTCGTCCAGGCTTCCCTGGTATTCGGACCCCTGCGGGAAATAGCCGGTGTACACCTGGATGGGGTTCCCCGAGTCGGCGGTCCGGCCCACCGTCAGGGCGGCGGCCCATACCTCTGTCATTTCGGAATCGTTCGCGGGGTCGGGCATCATGGAACCCGGGCCAACGGCGTGTTCCATTTCGGCTGTCCATACTTCGGCCATGCCGTGGTCGCCGGAAATGGCGGGAGCCTCGCAGAAATTATCCAGCTCCAATTCGCCGCCGCCGTCGACTGGCATCTGCTTCGGCTCGTGGTCGTGTTGGAGTTGCGTCGCAGCGTCGACGCCTTCGACTTGCAAATTGGTGACCACCACCAGGGCCAACGCCAGCGCAAGGGTCCACAGGATTATCGTCCTGAATGTTATCCACCGTATCGGCTGGTATCCGCGCCGTCCGTCCCGCTTCATTATCCGCGGAATCATCGTATCCTCCTTGTTTGTAAGTTATCTCGGGCGCCCGTTTCCCGATTGGGCATCTTATGAGTGAATACTGATTATTAGTTATACAGATAATATATATCGCGTCAGTCCGCCTGTCAATGGTTCATTTGCAACCCGGATCAAGGGCTGAGTGAAGCTCCAGAGCGCCGACGATGCGCCCCCCGCGCTTATTGACCAGTTCCGACCCTTGCAAGTACCATAAGAGGCCGGGCGGGGTTCCATCCCCGTCCCATCACACTGCGGGGGTTGAAATGAGTTCGAGTTACATCGGCAAGGTTGACAAAGCGCGCAGGTACGCCGAGGAGCCGGAGCGGGTGAACATCCACACCTTCGAGGCTTCGTTCATCGGCAACCACAATACCTACCGGGTCGCCTACCGCGACGGAGACTGGAACTGCGAGTGCGCCTTCTTCGCGACCCGACGGGTGTGCAGCCACACCATGGCCTTGCAGCGTATGCTCGACGAGATGCTCGCCGGACAAACCGCCGAAGCCGCCGCCGACTAGCCGGCAGTCTTCGCCAAATACCCCAACAAGCTTTCCGCCGGCGCCACCCAAACGCGCCGGCGCATTTATTGCCCCGGCGCCAGACGCGGGATCACTCTTCCCAGCGCCGGAATACCAGGCAGGCGTTCTGCCCGCCGAACCCGAAGGCGTTGGACAGCACCACGCTAACCTCGGCCGCCCGCGACTCGTTGGGCACGTAGTCCAGGTCGCAGTCGGGATCCGGAGACTCCTGGTTCACCGTGGGGTGGATTCGCTGGTCGGTGATGGTCTTGACGCAGGCCACGGCTTCCAGCGCGCCCGAGGCGCCCAGCGCGTGCCCGATCATCCCCTTCGTGCTGCTGATGGGGACCTGGTAGGCCGAGTCCCCGAACAGCCGCTTGATGGCGACCGTCTCCACCGCGTCGTTCAGCGGCGTCGACGTCCCGTGGGCGTTGATGTAGTCAACATCGCCGATACCCAGCCCCGCGTCGGCCAGCGCTCCGGCCATGGCGCGCGCTGCGCTTTCACCGGTCTCCTGCGGCTGCACCAGGTGTCCCGCGTCCGATGTCGCGCCGAACCCCACGACCTCGCAGATGATGTTCGCGCCCCGGGCCCGGGCGCGCTCCAACTCCTCCAGCACCAGGATGCCCGAACCTTCTGCCGGCACGAATCCGTCGCGTTCGGCGTCGAAGGGCCGGCTGGCCCGCTGCGGGTCGTCGTTGCGCGTGCTGAGCGCCCGCATCACGGCGAATCCCGCCAGCCCAAGCTGGCTGATGCCGGCCTCAGCGCCGCCGGTGACCATGGCGTCAGCCACGCCGTAGCGTATCGCCTGCAGGGCCTCGCCGATGGCGTTGTTGGACGCCGCGCACGCTGTGGTCGCCGTGGAGTTGTAGCCCCGTGCTCCCACGTACTGGCTCACGTTGGCCGCCGCCATGTTGGGCAGCACCATGGGGAAAAAGAACGGCGACATCCGCATCCCGCCCCGGTCGGCCAGGATCCGGCAGTTCTCCTCCAGCGTGGGGAAGCCGCCGTTGCCGTTGCCCAGCAGCACGCCGACGCGGTACGGGTCCTCCTGCGCCATGTCCAGTTTGGCGTCAGCGACGGCCTGTAGCGCTGCTGCCACCGCCATCTGCGAGAACCGGGCCATGCGGCGGGCCTCGCGCCGGTCGATGTAGTTGGTGGCGTCGAAGTCGTCGGCCTGCCCGGCGATCTGGCAGGGGTAATCCGTGGGGTCGCACAGGGTCATCGGGCCGATGCCCGACACGCCGGCCACCAGGTTGTCCCAGAACTGGTCCGCGCTGAGGCCCAGCGGGGTGATTGCCCCCAGGCCGGTTACCACCACTCGCCGCCGCCCGTTTTCGGTGTGCATCATGGCGACAATTGTAGCAGTCGGGTTCGGTTCAGCGTAAATCGGGCGGTAGGAGGTCGGGGTACGTCTCCGGCTCTATGCCCAGGACGGCCTCTCGCGCCTCGGCGACCACGAACAGCGATCCGGTGACCAGCACCAGGTCATCATCGTTCGCCGATGCCCTGGCACCGCTCACCGCGTCTCCGGTGTGCGCAGTGATCCCGATGCGCTCCGCCGGAATGCCCTGAGCGCGGAACTGTTCCGCGATCTCAGCGGGCCGCATGGATCGGGGATGCCTCGAGCGCGTGGCAATCACTCGGTGCGCCCGCTGGGCCAGCAGTTCGACCATGGCGTCCACCCGCTTGTCTCGCGAAAAGCCCGCCACCACGACCAGGTTCCGATGCGGCACGTAGGTGTCCAGGGTAGCCAGCAGCGTCGCCACGGAGTGGTCGTTGTGCGCCCCGTCCACCACCAGGGTCGGCTCTCGGCCCAGGACCTCCATCCGTCCCGGCCATTCCACCGACTCCAGCCCGGCGACGATCGCGTGGGGGTCGATGGCGTATCCGGCGTCGGCCAGCGCCTCCGCCGCACCCACCGCCGTGGCCGCGTTGGAGCCCTGGAAATCTCCCAGCAATGGCAGCCGCAACCGGTAGGTGTCCCGCCGACCGCGTATTTCCAGTAGCTGTCCCGCCGCCGATGCCTCCTCGACATTCCACGTGATCGCGTCACCCACGCGTACCACCGGCGCCGACTGTTCGTTGGCGGCGCGGTCGATCGCTTCCATTGCCTCAGCGAATTGCGGCCCGACCACCACCGGCGTTTCCGCTTTGATGATACCGGCCTTGTCCGCCGCGATCTCGCCGATGGTGTCGCCGAGGATCGCCATGTGGTCCAGGCTCACCGGGGTGATCACGCTGACCTCGGGGGTGACCACGTTGGTGGCGTCCAGCCGGCCGCCCAGGCCGACCTCGATCACGCCGACGTCGACCGTGTCCTCGGCGAAGCACTGGAAACCCATGGCCGTCATGTACTCGAAAAGTGTGGCCGGCCCAGCCTCCGGATCGGCCGCGTTGTTCAGGTGGTGCGGCCAGACGGCGTCGGTCAACTCCGCGAACCGCTCCCTGGAGACCGGTTTCCCGTCCCTCCGGATGCGCTCGCAGAAGGAGTGCAGGTGCGGCGAGGAATAGAACCCGGTGGAGTAACCCGCCGCGCGCGCAATGGACTCGACCATGGCCGCCGTGCTGCCCTTGCCCTTGGTGCCCGCTACGTGCACCACTCCCCGTCTCCGGTGCGGGTCGCCCATGCGCGCCAGCAGGCGCTCCACGTTCCGCAGGTCGTAGATCCGTTTCTGCCGCGGCTGGGCAGGGACCGAACGCTCGTGGTCGACGAGGCCCAGCAACCGGGCAACCGCCTCCTGGTAACTCGTTGGCACGATCCCTGCTAGCCGCCGGCGGACAGTCCCAGGTTGATGCGGATGGCCTGGCCGGCAGTGATGCTCCGCACGTGGTCGATGTTCCCGTAGAGCGGTCGGGGACGGAAGCCGAAGGTGCGTTCCACAGATCCCGGCTCGGCAACGTTTCGCAGAGTCACCAGTTGCAGCATCGCCCGGTTGATGGGCGCCCGGGGGGTCAGCTTCTCCATGACGGTTACCGGCAGGCGCATCTTCCAGAGGGGAACATTCACCCGGCGCGCCCTGCGGCCCAGCGTCCGCGCCACGACACCCACGATCTCGTTGTAGGACAACTGCTCCGGCCCGCCGATTTCGATGGTATGGTTGCCCCGGATGTTGCCGCTGACCGAGAGGGCGATGCACCGCGCCACATCGTCAACGTGGATGGGCTGCAGGCGGTTGTTGCCGGAACCGATCACGGGCACGATGGGCATGGTTCGCACCAGGGCTGCCACTGCAGTGGTGAACTCGTCGCCCGGCCCGAATATCAGCGAAGGGCGCAGGATCACGTAGGGCACCCCGCTGCCCACAACCGCCTGCTCGCCCTGCCATTTCGAGTGCAGATACTGGAGCTGTGGTGTGTCGGCCGCTCCCAGTGCACTCACGTGGATGAACCGTTTGACGGTGCCGGCTGCTTTGGCGGCCTCAACCACGTTGGCCGTGCCCTGCCGGTTGATGGCGTCGAACTGCCTGGGGCCGCCGCGAATCACGGCCACCAGGTGGACCACCGCGGTTGCCTCGCGGCAGGCCTCGGCCAGTGCATCGGGATCGCTCACGTCCCCGTAGCACAGGTCCGTGGGCGGCGTGGCAAGCACGCTCTCGCTGCCCGGACGGCGCACCATGACGCGCACCTCGTGGTTGGTCTCCAGCAATTGCTGGACCACCCGTCTTCCCAACAGCCCCGTGGCCCCGGTCACCAGAACGGTCATAACCTTCCCCCGGCCAACCCGTTATGCCCTTTTTCTTTGCTTATTGTCCCAGTATAACACCGGCCTGAGCGCGCTCCAGAGTGCGCTCCAGGATGATCGGTGCACGGCGATTGTCATCGCTGGCGGCCGGCAATTGTGGTATCCTGTGGCCGCGCCGGCGGAGGGCCGGCGCGCATAGTGTCAGTCATCACCGGAGGTTCCGCGTTGTACCAAACCGTAAGCGATGCCACCCTGCAGGCTCTGTCGAAAATCGACTCGCCCAGCATCTGCAATGCCATCGAGGGGTTCAACTTCCGCCCCAAGGACGCCGGCTTCATGCTGCCGGAGATCAAGACCGTTTTCCAGGACTTCCCACCCCTGGTTGGCTACGCCGTCACCGGCGTCATCTCTGCCAACCGCCCTGAGGGTCGCAGTGTGGCCCGCGAGGACTGGTGGGATCTGATCGTTTCGGTGCCCGAGCCCCGGTTCATCGTCCTCCATGACATCGACAATCCGCCCCTGGGAGCCTATTGGGGAGAGGTGCAGTCCAACATCCACAAGGCGCTGGGCGCCGTGGCCGTAGCCACCGATGGCACGGTCCGCGATCTGGACGAAGTACGAGCTCTGGGGTTCCAGTTTTTCGCCAAAGAGGTCTCCGTATCCCACGCGTATGTCCACATGGTGGACATGGGCATCCCCATCGAGGTGGGCGGCCTTACCGTGCAGACCGGCGATTTGCTCCACGGCGACAAGCACGGGGTCACCAACATCCCCTTCGAGCTCGCCGATCGCATCCCCGATATGGTGAGCACCATCGCCGATTACGAACAGCAGACCATCAGCCTCTGCCAGTCGCCAGATTTTTCGTTGGACGCGCTGAAAGAGGTTGCCAAGATCACACGCCCCTACTGACCTGGTGCCATGATAACTCGAACCAAAATCCTGTCCGTGCTGCTGCTCGCCGGCATAGCCGCGCTGAGCTTCGTGGCCTGCAACCTCATCACCCCGCCTCCCCTGGGCCAGTCCGAACCCGCGGCTCCCACGACTGCCCCGGCGGGTTCCGGATCCGGTCCCGCAACGGAGATCCCGCCGGCCACGCGCATCACGAGCTCGGCAACCGGCGCTTCGTCGCCGCCAACCCCCGAAGTCGTGGTGTCCGGGGGCCGTTCCATCAAGCAGTGGGCCTCCCCCCCGGCAATGGCCATCGACCCGGGCGCCTCCTACACCGCCGTGCTGGAAACCACGGCCGGGACCATCACTGTTGAGCTCCTGAGTTCCGACGCGCCGAACACCGTCAACAACTTTGTGTTCCTGGCCCGCGAGGGGTTCTACAACAATGTCATCTTCCACCGCACCATACCCGGGTTCATGATCCAGGGCGGCGACCCTACCGGCACGGGAGGCGGCGGCCCCGGCTATCGTTTCGCCGACGAGGCGGTTAACCGGCCCTACTCGCGGGGCGTCATGGCCATGGCCAACGCCGGCGCGAATACCAACGGCAGCCAGTTCTTCCTCATGCATGCCGACTATCCGCTGCCTCCCAACTACACCATCTTCGGGCAGGCCGTGGCCGGACTGGAGACCATCGATACCATTGCCACCGCGCCCACCATGGCCGGCGGCGAAGGCTCGTCTCCCGTGAACCCGGTCACCATCCAGTCGGTAGAGATCGTCGGCCCGTAGCTTTCCGTTGGCGGTTACGCCAGGAATGTCCTATGTGCGTGGGCCCATGACCCATGGGCAGTGAGGAGCGCTTTATGGCTTTTGAAACCCTGCTTTACGACGAGCAGGACGGTATCGGCTACCTGACCCTCAACCGACCGGACAAGCTCAACGCCCTCAGCCAGACCCTCATGGCCGAGTTGCGCGAAGCTCTGGAGGGCATTGAGGCCAACCCCGACGTCCGCGCGATCATCCTCACCGGCGCGGGCCGGGCCTTTTCCGCCGGTTTCGACATCGAATCGGAGGCCGGCGGACCCGACGGCGAACCCCTGTCGGTGGACGGCCGTCGCTCCCGCCTCAAGTACAACATAGAAACCTTCCTGATGGTGTGGAACCTGAGCAAGCCGGTAATTGCCGCCGTGAACGGCTACGCGCTGGGCGGCGCCTGCGAACTGGTGCAGGTGTGCGACGTCAAGATCGCGTCGGATCGGGCCATGCTGGGCGAGCCGGAAATCCGCCTGGGCTACGGCGCTCCCTTCCTGATCACGCCGTACTCGATCAACCTGGCGATGGCCAAGGAGATGATGCTCACCGGCGACATCGTCGACGCTCACGAGGCCGCCCGCCTGGGCATGGTCAATCGAGTCGTGCCCCACGATGATCTCATCGCCGAGTGCCAGCGGGTGGCGCACAAGATCCGCAACATCCCCGACATCGGCATCAAGACCACCAAGCTCTCCGTCAACCGCGCCCTGGAGTCGGCCGGGTTCCTCTCGGCCCTGAACCACAACCTGGAGCTGATGACCCAGTTCGACACGGCGGAGACGCCCGAGCACGCCGAGTTCGCCCGCATCCGCGCCGAGCAGGGCCTGCGGGCCGCCCTGGCCTGGAACCGCGCCAAGTTCGAGTAACGCAAAAGGGGGCGGACCATCGCCCGCCCCCACTGATTTGGCGCGTGTGCGGCGGATTATCCGCCGCGCTTCACTTCCACGTCGGCCATCTTCTCGATGAAGTGCAGAATGGCCGAGTGATCGGCGTCCTGCTCGCCGTCGTTCACCAGCGAACCGAGCATCTGCTGCACCAGCGCCGTCACGGGCAGCGGCACGTTCAGCTCGGTGGCGGTCTGCAGCACGTTGCGCAGGTCCTTTTGGTGCAGGCGGATGCGGAAGCCGGCGCGGAAGTTGCGGTCCAGCATCATCGGCCCCTTGGCCTCCATGACCGCGCTGCCGGCCAGGCCGCCCCGAATAGCGTTGAACACCCGCTCCGGGTCCACGCCGGCCTTCTGGGACAGCACCATGGCCTCGCTGAGGGCTTCGATGTTGGCAGCGACGATGATCTGGTTCGCCAGCTTGGTGATGTTGCCGGCGCCCACGTCGCCGGTGAGCACCACGTTGCCGCCCACCACCTGCAGCATCGGCTCACAGGCGTTGAAGACGTCCTCGTCGCCGCCGACCATGATCGCCAGCGTGCCGGCGATAGCTCCGGGCTCGCCGCCGCTCACCGGAGCGTCCAGGAACTCCACGCCCTTGTCGGCGCAGGCGGCCCCGATCTTCTGCGACATGGATGGTGCGATGCTGCTCATGTCGATGATCACCGATCCTGGCTCGGCGCCTTCCAGCACGCCTTCCGGCCCCAGGATCGCGCGCTCGGAATCGGCCGAGTCCGGCAGCATGGTGATGGTTCGTACACTGCCCCTGGCTGCGCCGGCCGGCGAGGACGCCGCGGAGGCTCCCTCCGTGGCCAGTTCCTCCACCGGTTCGCCGACGATGTCGTACACGTTCAGCTCATAGCCGGCCGTCATCAGGTTCCGCGCCATCGGCTTCCCCATGATCCCCAACCCGACAAATCCAATCCGCTCTGCCATTGCTCTTCCTCCGTCCTGGGTTCGCCGCACGGCGGACCCGGTTGATATCCGCTATTGCCCAGGTATTATACCCGCCGCTTCTCGAGGGTCCGGGCGGTCACGCGCGGTCCAGCACCAGGGCCGAGTCCACCTCCGCAGCCACGTCGCCGATCTCCGTTACCAGCACGTCCCCGAGCGTTGTGGTGGTGACCGTAGCCTGTCCCGACAGGTTTGCGACGAGCCGCACCGTGCGGGTTACCTCGATATTGGAGGCAGACAGCGCGGCGGCGGCGTCCCGCCAGGTGCCGGCGTCCTCTGCCCCCAGCGCCACCACCGCCCGACCGTCCGCATGCGGCATCCCCACTTCGTTGCCGATGCGTTCCACGGAGGCGCAGACGGCGTCCAGGGGCGAGATGCCGGCCAGTTCGACGGCCAGCCGATAGAAACCGGGCGCGGCGACCAACGAAATCTTGCCTACGGCCTGCTCCAGTTGCGTGACCAGGCCGGGCGCGGATTCCGCTGGGTCTCCCAGCGTTACCACCATGGACCACAGGCCGGCCCGGATGTCGCGGACCAGCCGGTTGACCAGCTCTTCGCGATTGTCCGGGCGCAGTTCCAACTCGACCGAACGGGTCCACGGCCGGGCGACCGCCAGGGCCGCCTGGGTTCCGATGACGTAATCGGCGTTGGACAGCAGCTCGCGGGCGGCGGTGGGCACGGAGTCGCGACTGCCTGTGCCCAGCCCGGCGACGGTTACGGCGCGCTGGGCAGACCGGAACGCGGCCACGTACTTCCGCGTTTCCACCACCTGCCGGGCGTGATTGCCCTCGTGGCCCGACACCCGCTCGATCAGGTCGAGCAGAGATAACGCGGGATAGTTGTTCTCCGGGTTGTACGGTGTGGCCGGCAGGTCCAGTTGCTCTTCGGTCAGCCCAGATATCAGTTTTCGGAACCGCTGGTAGTTGGCTTCCAGCTTGGCCACGTCGGCGGCGATGCGATCAGTGCGGGCGTCGAAGGCCGGCAGCATCTCCCGCTCGCCCGAGGCGATCTGCTCCAACGCTTCCACGAAGTTCTCCGTGAGCAGGTGCTGCATCACCTCCCACACCGACCAGCGTGAACCGAGGAACGCGTCGGATTCGTCCAGGCCTTGCAGGGCGTCCAGCAGCGCGGAGTGTCCGTCATCCAGCCGTTGCAACGTCCGTTGTTGGCGCTCGTAGGCGGATAGGGCCTCTGAACCGGGATCGGTGGGCACGTCGTGGGAAACCATTGCAAATCCTCTTCGGGTATCGGTGCATTTTCGCTGGCGTAGCATTATTGCACATACTTTGCGAAGTTACGGTTACGCAATCGGTTATCATTAACCATGGGCGGAGAGAGTGCGTTAACCGACTTGAACATCCGCGCCGGGCAGACGGTGTCGATGCAACGCATGGATGCGTTGCTGACCGAACTCCGGACGCGATCGGAAACCGCCGGCCTCGCGGCGACGCTCTATTTCCCCGGCGAGGCGGCGCGCGACGACTCCGCCATGTCCGCTCTGTCGCAGGACCGGGCCCCAGACTCCTGGATCACAACGCTCGAGCGAGCCGGCAGCCGCGTATTGCGGTCTCCCACCGGCGTGGTTGCGTTTCGCGTCGGCAATGCCGGTGTGGCCGTTCTGCCCCCGTTTCCCCTCAATGACATGTGGACTGGGGACATCATCTACGACTGGCCCCTGCGGACTATGCTGTCAGCCGAGTTGACCATCGGCGTCGCGCTGGTGCGCCTGGGCCGCTATGCCATCGCGGTCTACGAAGGCCAACGTCTGGCGGTATCCAAGACCGATACGCGCTACGTGAAGGGAAAGCACCACGCCGGCGGAACCTCGCAGCGCCGGTTTTCACGGGTCCGGGAAAACCAGATCCACCGGCTTTACGCGGAGGCGTCCGGCGTGCTGGATGCCCAGTGGCGGCCCTGGATGCACAAGCTCGACTACGTCGCGCTGGGCGGTGAAGCCGCGACGGTGAACGGTTTCCTCAAGGAGTGCCAGACTTTGTCCCGCCTCGCTCCGATAATCCTGGAGCGGCGCCTGGACGTGCGCGAACCCAACCGCGCCTCCCTGGACGAGGTGGGGGCCATGCTGTACCAGTGCCGTCTGTACCCGCTGAGTTGGGACGACTGACACCGGATTTACTCTGATGGCGCGATGATCAGGAGGTTGTAGGTATGAGCGACGTCGAAGTCAAGGCTACCGCCAGCATCGACCGGGAGACGTGGGATAAAGTGCAGGCGGTGCTGGAATGCCACGCTTTCACAATTTCCGACGCCTTTCGTTTGATGCTGATGCACACAGCTATCAATAAAGAATTGCCCTTCGACTGTATCATCCCCGGCCCGGAGACGATCGCGGCCATGAGAGAGCTGGAAAATGGATCCCTGCCTACTTTCGATAGCGTAGCCGAACTGATGGCTGACTTGAATAGCGATGAGGAGGATTAAGCGATCCAGTGCATTCAGGCGTGACTACCGGAGAGCGGTGAGGGGGCGGTATCGAACGACGTTGGAGTCTGAACTCCCACAGGTTGTGCAATCGCTGGCAAACGATGAAGCGTTGCCTGCCCACTACCGTGATCACGCTCTGACTGGTAATTGGGCAGGATACAGAGATTGTCACATCAGGTTCGACTTGGTGCTGATTTACAGCAAAACGGGAGATGAACTTCTTGAGCTGGCGCGTCTCGGTTCGCATAGTGAAATCGGGTTGTGACTCCAAACCGTGATTGGCTCCGGTGCTATAATCGCGACCATGACATTGGCGGAGGACCAACCCATTCCACCCGAGGTCGGGTTTCAGCGCGCCATCGGGCTTTTGGAATTTGACCAGATCCGGCTCCGCCTGGCTGAGACGACCCGCACCACTCTGGGCGGAGAAGCCGCCGCTGAACTCACGCCCTCGTCGGATGCGCGGGACATCGCGGTGCGGCAGCAGGAAACCGCCGAAGCCCGCCGCCTGCTGGATACCACCGGCGACCTGGAACTTGGCCCTGAGGAAGACCTGCGCCCGGCGGTACAGCGAGCCCTGTTGGGCGGTGTGCTGCGGGGCGAGGAACTGCGCCATGTGGGTGCGCTGGCCGCCGCCGCGCGCTGGAACCGCAACTCCCTGGCGCGACGCGACGATCTGCCCGTGCTGGCGGCCCTCGCGCAGAACCTGCCCGAACTTCCTGATCTGGAGAGCGCGGTCAACCGCGCCATCGGGCCAGGCGGCGAGGTACTGGATGCAGCGTCGCCGGAGTTGGCCCGCCTGCGCCGCGAGTCCCGCTCGTCCTGGTCTTCACTCAACGACGTGATGCAGCGTTCGCTGCGCCGGCACCAGCGTTCCGGCGTCATCCAGGAGGATATCGTCACCGAGCGCAACGGGCGCATGGTCCTGCTGATCAAGACGGAGTTCAAGGGCCAGGCTCCCGGCATTGTTCACGACGTTTCCGACAGCGGGGCTACGGTGTTCATCGAACCCATGCCGGCCATCGACCTGGGCAACCGCTGGCGCGAGACTCGCCTGGCGGAGCAGCGCGAGGAAGAGCGGGTGCTGCGCCAGTTGTCGGAAATGGTGGGCCGGTACTCGGACGACATAACCCTGATGCTGAGCCTGCTGGCGCGGCTGGACCTGGCCGCAGCCAAGGGGCGCTACGCCGCATCGCTGCGCGCCGTGTCCCCCACGCTGCTGGACGCCGGCGAGCCACGTCGCATGGAGATCACAGGCGGCCGTCACCCTCTGCTGACGGGCGATGTTGTGCCCACCACGATCGGCATCGGCGAGGGCCGGCCGGTGTTGGTTATCACCGGCCCCAACGCGGGCGGGAAGACCGTTGCGCTGAAGACCGTCGGCCTCCTGGCCATGATGGCCCATGCCGGCCTCCAGGTGCCAGCGGACGACGCCGTACTGCCTCTGATGGACGGCGTATACGCCGACATTGGAGACCAGCAGAGCATCTTCGAGTCGCTGTCCACCTTCAGCAGCCATATCAGCAACATACGGCGGATCATGTCTGTGGCAACGTCCCACTCACTGATCCTGATCGATGAGCTGGGTTCGGCCACCGATCCGGAGGAAGGGTCGGCCCTGGCGATCGCCCTGCTGTCCCACCTGCGCGATCTGGGAGCCATGGTGGTGGCCACCACGCACCACCGGAACGTGGCGCGCCTGGCGCAGGAGGAGGACGGGATGGTCAACGCCAGCGTGGACCTGAACCCGCGCACGCTGGAACCCACCTACCGGCTCACCCACGGGATCCCGGGCCGCAGCTACGCCCTGACCATCGCCGCCCGATTGGGCCTGCCGGAAGGGGTCATCTCCGGCGCCCAATCGCACCTGGAACCCAGCCACGTCCGCACGGACCAACTGCTGCAGGAACTCCAGGAGGAGCGGCTGACGGTGTCCGAACTGCGGCTGCAAGCTGAGCAGGCGTTGAACGCGGCGCGGGCTCGCGAGCAGGAAATCGCGCAGCAACTGGACGCGGTGGAGGATACCAAGGCCCAGTTGGTGGAGGATGCCCGCCGCGAGCTTGCCGAGCAGATCGTCGACCTGGCGGGACGGATCCGCCGCGCCGAACGGTCGCTGGAACGCTCGACCGTGGCTGCCGACGCCGAGGCTCGCGAGGTGGATCTGCGGGCCGAGCGGGAGCGGCTGGCGGAGGCGCAGCGGGAGGTCGTTTCCCCTGACTGGGCGCCGATTCCGGTGGAACGGCCGCCGTGGTACCACGACCTGCGGGTGGGGGATCGGGTGTACATCAGGGGCGTGTCCCGGCCCGTGGAGGTGGTTGCGGCGACGGACCAGCAGCAGGAGATCGAGGTGCTCATCGGCAGCATGAAGGCGCGGTTGCCGGTTTACCAGCTGGACCGCCCGGCCGACCGGCTGCACCCGGTGGCGGAGCAGGCCGGCGTGGTCTATCGCCGACCGGAGAACAAGCGGACGCTGAGCCCCGAGGTCAACCTACACGGGTACCGGGTGGACGAGGCGTTGAACGTGATCGATTCGCTGCTGGACGATGCCGCGCTGGAAGGGATGTCGTCGCTGAAAATCGTCCACGGCAAGGGGACGGGCGCGTTGCGTCGGGCGATACGGGAGTACCTGTCCGGTCATCCGCTGGTGGCCTCCACGGGGCCGGGCGAGGGTGGCAATGCCGCCGGCGTGACGGTGGTGCAGTTGCGGTAGCGGATTGCCGCGCTCTTGACATCCTCGGGTGGGCTGGCATACCGTTGCGCCACAACACAAGACCCTCCAGGAGGTAATGATATGGCCCAGATTGGCGGACTTGGACACGTAGGCATCTACGCGACCGACCTGATGAAGATGCGCGATTTCTACAGCCGTGTGCTCGGACTGCAGATCGCCGATGAGGACCTGGAACAGCGTGGCATGGTCTTCATGAGCTCCGACCCGGTGGCTGAGCACCATGAGTTTGTGCTGATGCAAGGCCGCGTCACCTCTGACGACGCCAGGGTCATCCAGCAGATCTCCTTCGCGGTGCCGTCCATCCAGGACATGCGCGAGTTCAAGGCGCGCCTGGACGAAGAGAACGCGACCATCGACCGGATCGTCAGCCACGGCAACGCCTTCGGCATGTACTTCTTCGATCCGGAAGGCAACCGCGTCGAGCTGTACTACAAGACCGGCTTCCCGGTCCCGCAGCCCCACGGCGACCCGCTGGACCTCAGCCGCAGCGACGAAGAGCTGCTGGACGAGGCCAAGGAACTGCTCCACACCAAGCGCTAGTCAGATAGCGCCGAGGCATCGCCGCCGCTGCTGGACCTTCGGCAGCGGCGGTTTATCATGTTTGCATAACGGGTTAGCCGAGGATGACGTCATGCCTGCGAAAGCAGGCATCCACAGGCACGCAACATGAAACAACCCTGCGTGTACATGCTGGCCAGCAAACGTAACGGCACCCTGTATGTCGGAGTAACCTCTAATCTGGTCCAACGAATTTGGCAGCATAAGAACGATCTGGTCGCGGGATTTACCCAACGGTACGCGGTACATACATTGGTCTGGCACGAAGTGCACGAAACCATGGAAAGTGCGATCACTCGCGAGAAGGCGGTCAAGAGATGGAAGCGGGCCTGGAAAATTGAGTTGATCGAGCGGGACAATCCGTCATGGCGTGATTTGTACGATGACCTCGGTTGAACCAGGCGATGTGGTCATATTGGAACGCCATTCCGTCATTCCGGCCTTGAGCCGGAATCCAGTGCTCCGCACAGGCGTGCCCGGCCTGACATTGAATACCCTGAGGGACGCTGGATTCCTGCTTTCGCAGGAATGACGGGTTGTGTGTGAGATAGAAGGTGTGACCGGTGGTGTGTGAGATGGCAGGGATGACGGGTCGTGCGTGAGATGGTAGGGATGACGAGCGGACCGGCGATGGCAGGAATGATTGAAATTAGCTCGTGGACGAAACATGGTCCGTGAAGTCGAGGCGATCTCCGGCCCGGTTGCGTATGACCAACTGCCGCGCCGGTATCACCGGTGGAAGTGGCAGGTGCTGATCTCGTTCTGCGCTTTCTACCTGTTCGTCTACACGGGGAGGTTCAATTTCTGGCCCACGTCGCCCTTGATCAAGGACGACCTGCAGCTGACCAACATCGAGATTGGCATCATCAACGCGATGCTGCTATGGGGTTTCATGCTGGGCGACCTGGTGCACGGGCGGCTGTCGGAGGCCTACGGGCTGCGGTTGTGGGTGACGCTGGGCGCGGTGTTGACCACCGTGTTCAACTGGGCGACTTCATTCGGAACCTCCGCGGTCACCATGGCGATTCCGTGGGCGATGGCGGGGTTTGTCAACGCAGCCTGCTGGTCGCCGGCCATCAGCATGATCAGCCAGTGGTGGCCTCGCCGCGAGCGCGGCATCGCCATGGGCATCATCGGCACCATGACCGGCGGGGCAATGCTGCTGATGTGGTGGCTGAGCAGTTGGGTCGCCGCGGAGTGGGGTTGGCGCGCCGCGTTTCGCTACCCGCCGCTGATGATCATGGCGCTGGGAATCGTTTTCTACTTCGCCACGCGCGATCGCCCACGGGACGTGGGCCTGCCGGAGTACATCGAGGAGGACCAGATTTCGGCAGCGCCGGAGACGGTAACCGAGGAAGAGCTCAAGGGACTGGGGCCGTACAAATACCTGCTGACGAACTCACGATTCCAGCTGGCCTGCCACGTGAAGGGGTTGGAGAACGTGGCGCGGTACGGGTTGACCACATGGGTGCCGCTGTACTACTTCGAGGCCGGCGGGCTAGACATCACGCAGACGGTGCTGATCACCTTCCTGCTGCCCCTGGGCTACCTGATTGCGCCTCCCATGTCGGGCTTCATATCGGACCGGTTGCTGGGGAGCCGACGCCGGCCGCTGGTGATCGCCTCTTGCTTCCTGTCCGCCGCGGCCCTGGTGGCGATCGCGGTGGCGCCGCCGTCCAACGCGTGGCTGGGGGCCGGGCTGATGCTGTGGGGCGGAGTCAGCATGGGGGTGTCGCTCATCTCCACCATTTCAGTGGACCTTTCGGGTCGCAAGATGGCCGGCACCGGGGCCGGCGTGCTGGACGCCCACGGTTACCTCTATGCCGGCGCCCAGGCTCTGATCTTCAGCGTGCTGCTGGACATGACGGGCAGTCCCTGGCCGATCGTGTTCCTGGCCATGGCGGCGACGCGTCTGATCTCGGCGGCGATGATCAGCCGGGTGCGGGTGTAGGGCAGGACGATTGAAAAGTCATTTTGCATCCGCTCATGGTGAGCCTGTCGAGCCATCGACCACCGGAATGAACATCCTTCGACAAGCTCAGGATGAGCGGGGAAAGGGTTGTGAGGTAACTTTGCAATCGTCCTGGGGTTTAGGCTAAGGGCTCTTGCCACGGCGGGTGCGGCGTGGCAATCTGCGGACGCCATGTTGCGCACGCTGGGACGGATTGCTTACCGCTGGTACCTGATCGCCATTGTGGCCGGCGTGGTGATCGTCGCCGTGCTGACGCTGTTCAAGCCGGCGACCACCGCGATCCACACGGCCGGGTTCGCCGCCCAGGTGCTGCCGTCTCCGGTGAAGTTTCAGCCGTGGCTGGCGCGGGAACCGGAGCATCGGGAAATATCGTTCCGGCGGGATGACGGGACGGATGGGCAGGCAGACGTCTACGTGATCGACGACGGGAAACGGCGCGCGGCCGTGCTGGTGTTCCTGGGGGCCAACGCCGCCGGAGCCGACGACCCGGACGTGATCAACCTGGGGAAGGCGCTGGCTCGGACCGGGTTTGCGGTGATGTACTACTGGTCGCCGACGATGGGTGAGCAGGCCCAGGTCGACGTCGGGGAGATTGCCAACCTGGTGGCGGCCTTCCAGCACCTGCGCGAGGAGGAGTACGTCGACCCGGAGCGGGTTGGGTTGGCCGGTTTCTCAGTGGGGGCATCTTTTGCACTGGTGGCGGCGGCCGACCCGCGGATCGCCGACGACATTGCCTTCGTCAACGCTTTCGGCGGGTACTACGATACGGCCGACCTGGTGGCGCAAATTGCCGCCGGACAGGCCATTGAGGATGGCGGGACGACGCCCTGGGAAGTGGACCGGCTGACGCGGCTGGTCTACAACAACATGCTCATCGATTCCATAGAGGACCCGACTCATCAAGAAACGGCGCGGGCCATCGCCGGCGGCGGTGCGTACGACGCCAATGAGCGGGTTCCGCTATCCACTGAAGCGGCGTTTGCGCTGCTGGCAGGGGTTGATTACATCGCGCAGGCGAGATGGCGGTACGCACAGCTGACCGAGGACTTCCGGGCCGAGGTGGATTCCATAGCACCGTCGCACCACGTGCGAGAGTGGGGTGAGAACACGGCAATGCGGGTCATGCACGACGTTGGAGACCCGCTGATACCGGTGGGGGAGTCGAGGCGTCTGGTCGACGCGCTGGGGGAGCAGAGGCCGGAGGTGGAGGTTTACTACACCGAGACCGACATCTTCCGGCACGTGCGGCCGGATGCCAACCGGGAGCTAACGTCGTTGCTGCGGGGAGCCTGGCAACTCTTCCGCCACATGTTCCATATTGTGGCGCTGGCACGATAACCGGCGGGGTGAAAGAACCGATCAGTTGCGGTTCTTGAGGCGTTCGAGTTGCTGGACAGTGCCGGGTAGTTTCCAGTCGACGTACAGCAGGACGTGTTCCTTGATGGCCTCTTCGTGGACGCGGCAGGAGAAGCAGGCGCGGTCGATGCACAGGCCGTGGCGGGGGCGCAGGGCTTCGCGCAGGCCGGTCAATTGCTCCGCGAGGTCCGCATCGATGGATTGGCCCTGCTGGGCGCGGAGCAGCAATACATCCATCTGGTCGGCGAGGCGCTCCAGCAGTTCGTTGTAGCGCTGCAGGCCCTGCTCCACGAAGTTCCGCGGCTCCGTGGCCTGGAGGTAGGGGATCATCTGCATGTCGGGAACGTCAGCCATGGTGCACCTGTCTCTTCGCGTGGGCGCGGTCAGCCGGTTCGGGCCACTGTATCACACAAACACGGGCCACACGGACGAGTGCAATTTACCGCGCCGTGAGCGCCGGTGGTCGCAGATTGAGCGGCGGATGGTTTCCTGCTTTCGCAGGAAAGACGGGTAGAGGGGAAAGACGGCTAGGTAGGGGGAAAGACGGTCAGGGAGCGGGACAGACGAGCAGGCGGGGGAGCGACGCGAGCAAGAGAGAGGGGGAAAGACGGAAGCGTGGGAGGGGAGGTGCGAGTAGGACGAAGCGGCTAAGCGGAGGTGCTGGCCGAGTCCGGCATAGTTTGCCCGTCGGCAGCCAGGGCGGCTTCCATGGCGGTGATGGCGACCTGGATCTGGTCCTCGTCGGGCTGGCGGGTGGTGATCAGTTGTAGGGCGAGGCCGGGCGCGGCCAGGGCCTTGCCAAACCACGCCTGGCGGTGGGCGCCGGCAAACCGAATGATCTCATAGCTGGCGGCGGCCACCACTGGAATCAGTGCGATGCGCGACAGGATGCGCCATTCGAGGTCGGGGCGGCCCAGCAGTGCGAAGACCAGCACGGAGACCACGGCCACGGTGAGCAGGAAAGCCGTGCCGCAACGCGGGTGCGGCGTGGGGTATCGTCGGACGTCGTCCACGGTCAGGGGCTGACCCGCCTCGTAGGCATGGACGGCCATGTGCTCGGCGCCGTGGTAGGCGTAGACGCGGCGGATGTCCTTCATGGCGGAGATGCCGCCCACGTAGGCGATCAGGATGACCAGCCGGATGACGCCCTCGATGAGGTTGCTCACCACGGAGGACTCCAGGTAGGGGTCGATGAGGCGGACGGCCAGCAGGGGGAGGACGAGGAAAATGCCGATGCCCAGGACCAGCGCGACCGCCATGGTCATTGCCATGACCCACTTGCTGGCGGAAGAGTCGCTGCCGTCGCTGCCCTCGGATTCGCCGGCGGCGATGATGGCGGAACGCTGCAGCGATTTCATGCCGTACCACAGGGTCTCCGCGAGGATGAGGACGCCGCGCACGAAGGGGACGCGGCGGACGCGACCGGAAAAGCGGGAACTGACCGGCTCGGTGTCGCAGAAGATGTCGCCGTCAGGTTGGCGCACGGCCAGGCTGTAGTGGCGCACGCCGCGGATCATGACGCCCTCGATCACCGCCTGGCCGCCGTACAGTGGGCGGGCGGGCTGAGGACCGTCGGGCTGGGAGTTTGTTGCGGGACTAGCCATCCAGCTTGTGCCAGGCCTCGCGGAACGTGGTCTCGGAGAACGCATCGGGCTGCAGCCACATGGCTCCGCCGAACTCCTCCTCCAGCCGGCCATCGTCGCGCACGTCGTCGCGGGAGAGGAGGTAGGTTATCGGGAGGTCGGCCAGGATTTCGGTGCTGATCACGAGATATTCCCAGTCCCAGTCGAGGCCGTTGGCGTCGTAGAACCGCACAGCCTGGCTGTGTTCCTGGGAGTGGAACTTGAGGCGGACTTCCCGGTCCTGCTGGGGGATGCCAGCGATGACCTCGTCCTCGTTGGGGCTGCGGCGCGCGATGAAGCACTGCCAGCCGTGCTCGGCCAGGCGTTCGGCCAGGTAGATGCGTCCGTACTCACGGACGGTCTTGGGCACGTAGCGCGGCATGGGGCAGCCTCCCCGGTTGCGTTGGGGTGTTGATCACGAGAGTGGCGTGGCGGGTCGTTTCGCGGGCACGGAAGTGGTTGGGATCGGTCGCCGACGGTGTGAAGTGATTGCCGCGCTGCGCTCGCAATGACGTTCGTTTCACCGGGTGGGAGTCGGTTCGATTTGCCGGACGCGGATTAATCAGCGGAGATTGCAATAGCAAAGCGGGAGCCGGTACCGGCTCCCGCCAAAGGATTCGCTTTCGGATCGTGGGCTAGCCGTCGAGATTGAAGCGGCGGCTGAACCGTTCGATGCGGCCCTGGGTGTCGACGATGCGCTGCTCGCCCGTGTAGAAGGGGTGGCATTTGCCACAGATCTCCACACGGAGGGCGGGCTTGGTGGCGCCGGTCTCGAAGACGTTCCCGCAGGAGCAGGTGACAGTGGACTTGAAATACTGGGGATGAATTTCTGCTTTCATAACGTTGCCTCTATGCCGCGGCAGCCACGGCGTCAGCGACCGGGTAGACGCTGACGCGGCGCTTGCCCCGGGCCTTCCACTCGTAGGTCACCTGGCCGTCGATCTTGGCGAAGAGGGTGTGGTCCCTGCCCAGGCCAACATTGGTGCCGGGATGGATGCGGGTGCCGCGCTGGCGGACGATGATGGAGCCGCCGGTTACCCGTTCACCGCCGTACTTCTTGACGCCGAGGCGTTTTGCATTGCTATCGCGGCCGTTGTTGGTGCTGCCGCCGGCCTTCTTGTGGGCCATATCGCTATTCTCCTGTCTCGGGCTCGGTTGCGGCCTGAGGCTCGTCCGCCCGAGGGGCGCTTCCGGTGTCGATATCCTGGATGCGGATACGGGTGTAGTTCTGCCGATGCCCCTTCTTGCGGCGGTACCGGGTCTTGGCCTTGTACTTGAAGACGATGATCTTGCGATCTTTGTAGTGGGACTGCACTTCGGCGATGACGCGGGCGCCGTCCACTGTGGGGGCGCCGAAGCGCATCTGGCCGTCACGAGAAACGGCGAGAACCTGATCGAGGGCGGTGGTGCTGCCCTCTTCGGCTTCGAGCAGTTCGACGTCGAGCACGTCGCCGGGCGAAACGCGGTACTGCTTGCCGCCGGTTTTAACGATTGCATAATCCATTTCGGTAATCTCCCAAACGGCCTACTATTGTAGGTTTGGGGCTTTGATGGTGTCAAGGATGGGTGAGTCTCATGCATGCCCAGTTTGGCGGCTGTTCTTTTTACTCGCTCCTGGTTGGTTCGGAGGGTTGGTTTCTTTCCGGTCTGCCAGAGGATTTCGGGTCGGTGTCAGGCCCCACGGCCGGGGGATTTACGCAAGGTTTTACCCGACTTGGACCGTGACGACGTCGGTTGACCGGCCGGCACGCAGCGCGCGGGCTATCGCTGGGTCCCCTGGCGACCGCGCCGCTGAAGCATAGGGCGGACGATGGTCGGAGGCGGAACCGGATCGCGATTTTTTATGCTGACGGATGGCCGTGAACGACCCGAAGTGACCTCTGGCTAGGACTGGACTGGATTTCACGTGACGTGTCCAGTATGGGAACTCATGTTCTCGAATGTCAAGAAGTGCGGGGTCAGCGGATTTGGCATGGATGAGCAGGATGGGCCGTTCGTACGAAGCGGTGATTACTAAGTTTCTTTTCCGCCAACGAACATTTTGGACGGGCAGGGTTGCTGGATATCGCTACGGCCGTGGTACAATAGGGACATCATTCACTATAACAACAAAGGAGTCATAAAATGACATATAACGCACCTATGGACGGCTTTGAGAATCACGGATTGGGCATAGGTATAATAATAAATGGAGAGGATATATCGCGGTACGTGATCACGGCTAAGATCGATGAGAGACCTGCGATGTGGACCTCTCATATCAGGTTAAAGTCCAATGATCGGACTCCCAGTATATTGCGCCAGCTGCACAATAAGAAAGTTTCGGTACAATATCTACTGAACACGGTTTTGCCATGGCGTTCTGGAGAAGCTGACTTTAATTGGCGTCTCGATGCCGATGGCGGAGAGGAGTTGATTCTATGCAGTGAGGGTCAACTAAATGATGACGGACCTAAGGCCATACCTGCGGATGTTTCTATCGACGCGACGATTAAGAAGACGACCACGATGGCAGGAAGGGTCATAGATAGCAACGAGTTAGAAGGCACTGTTACTATGCTAGCTGACACCGAAGAATCGCGATTGGCTCATGGATTGCACCTAAAAATAGAGGAGGATGCTACGGTCCAAAATTTGACCAGCCTCGGATTCTTTCTGTTCATAACCAAAGGTGCTCGCTCAGCATACCGCTTGCTTTACGACGCAGGGATATCGCAAGACACTGGGGAATGGATTTATATGTCGTCAATCCTTTTACCTCTTTCCGTAGAGTACGATTTGAAGTGCTTACTGTATGCATGCAATGGGTTCCTCAAAAGAGAGGAAAGGACACATAAACTGCTGCATTTATTCGATGCCCTACCGTTCGAGGTGCAGCGAGAGATAGATGCAGAATTCAAAAACGAACTGGAGAACATTGGGAGGGAACGAGAATTCCTCGATATTCGTGTATTTCTCAAGTATACAGAAAACATATTCACCGTCTTACGGTACCTATTCGATCCCGAACACGCTAGACGATCGTTGCATCTGCATTTATTGGAGCCAGATACCACAGCAATACTAATTTGCATATCAACCGCAACTGAACGTGTCATTGAAAAATATGTTTACGATATTGATATTTCGCGAAATGCGGAGCAAGAGGCTAGAGAGCCCGGGGTCTAGCGGGCTGGATATGCCCCCAACCACCTTGCGTGCGTTGGGCGACGCACGCAAGTTTGGATGGCCTTTGTAATAGGTATCCATTGGGCAATTAACCTGCGAGACCGTATAGGTCACAGGTTACCTTTGGGATGGCTCTCCTACGTGGCGGCGACGCTGACGGTTACCACGTCGAGGCCGTGGTACTTCTGGTGGCGGACGGATGAGGCGTAGTGGCGCAGGAGACGGTAGGAGACCTCGCCGTCGTCGGGCACCGGGGGCAGGGCGCTGAGGTAGGTGAGGCGGTCCTCGACGTTTTCGCCCTCGAGAGAGGAGATGAACTCCAGGTCCACGTTGTTGCCCTCGCGGCGGGCGTGTACCGTCAGGCGACGCGGTGAAGCCGATTCGTCGGGCTCATCTTCCTGGGAGAGGATGACCAGGGTCTCCTCGCCGGCGGCGGCGAGGCGGTCGGCAGCGTCGCCGTTCCAGTTGATGCGCGAGGCGAATGCGCGGAGGAAGTCGTCCACCTGCTGGGGAGTGTCGTCGTTCATCGGGACGCGCAGGCGGCGGCGACGGGGCTTGCTGAACTCGACGAAGGCCATGAGTCCCACGGCGACGATTGCGCCGGAGGTCATGCCGTTGCCAAGCAGGACGGCGAGGAAGCCATCGCCCAGAAGTTCGGGGAAGATGACGCCATTCTGGAACCCCACGCCGGTCCAGAAGGCGACGCCGGCCACGGTGGCCTTGCGGTGGTCCAGACCATCCTGGACGATGATGCGCAAACCCTGGACGAAGAGCAGGGCGATCAGGAGTCCCACGTAGGCGGCGGCAACCGGCGAAGGGATGGCGATGAGGAGCGCCGTTGCCTTGGGGAAGAAGGCCAGGACGATGAAGATGACGCCGACCACAATGCCGACGCGCCGCGCGGCGATGCCTGTGACCTCGGCGAGGGAGATGCTGGTGGAGTAGGTGGTGTTGGGCAGCGTGCCGGCCAGGCCGGACAGGAGATTACCCACGCCGTCGGTGTTGAGGGCGCCCTGCACGACGCGGTAGTCGGTGGCCTGGGGGCGACGCCGGGAGACCCGCTGGATGGCGACGCCGTCGCCTATGGTCTCGATGGCGCCGACGAAGGTGACGACGATGAAGGCGGGCAGCAGGGCCCAGAACTCCACGCCGGGGGTGAACTCGAAGCCGGGCCAGGCGCCGAAGGGCACGCCAAACCAGGGGGCGTCCTTGACGTACTGGACGTCGTACATGCCGAAGGGGGCGGAAACCGCGCAGCCGACGATGATGCCGGCCACCGGCGACCACAACCGCCACGACGCCGGAGCGCGCAGCACGAGGACGACGACGACCAGAATGGTGACCGCCGCCACCAAGGGCGGAGCCATGGAGGCGGTGCCTTCCGGGGCGTCGCTGAGCATGTCGAACACGATTGGCATGATGGTTGCGGCGATGAGCATGATCACGGTGCCGGAAACCACCGGGGTGAAGATGCTGCGCAGCACGGAGAGGCGGGCGGCCAGGGCGAACTGGAACAGCGCGGATACGACGACCAGACTCGCCATCAAGGCCGGCCCACCCTGGATCAGCGCGGCAACGCACACGGCGAAGAACGCGCCGGAGGTACCCATCATCAGGATGTGTCCGGCGCCGATGCGCCAGAGGCGGGCGGACTGGAGGATGGTGGTGATCCCGCTGATGAGGAGTGCGGCGAATACGCCCCAGGCGATGTAGTTTGCGGGCTGTTCGGCGATGCGGAAAACGATGACGACGCCCAGCACTATCCCCCCGATGATCAGCAGGGCGGCCTGGAAGCCGGCCCCGACGGTGAGCAGAGCGGGGGGATGTTCGTCCGGTTCGTAACGGATGTGTTCGTTCACAGGTGATGCAGCCAAGAGTCACGCTCCAAATACATTTGTGGTGCCATCGTCGTCCCGATTTGGGCAAGTCTTATGTAATCAGTATCCGACCTTATGCGAACGCAAGTATCTTATCCCGCGTGTCAATCGCGCAACATGGTTGGGTGACAGATATTGTGTCGTCACCCGGCGTCTGAGGGACAACGCGAAGGGCGGTGAGGCGCAGGCGTGCGCATTTTGTCATCGCGAGGAGAGAAGCGACGCGGCGATCTCGTTCCCGCAACAGCGTTCCTTGCCCCAACGAGATTGGCGCGCTTCCTCGCAATGACAGTTCCAGTGATACTGGGTGCGCGTGAGGCTGTGAAGTGCGGGCGCCGGTTCCCGGGCGGTTTGCGCGGCCCGATTGGCGGGCATACAATGGCGACGCGAACTACCGCAGTATCCCGGGCGTCACCGGTTCGCCGGAACGGACGCCGGACACACCAGGAGGCGCATCCATGCCAATCGAAAAGTTGTCCTCTGCCCTGGACGCCATCATCGACACTGACGCACCCATCGAGGAGCACGGATCGGGGTACGGAGGTGGGGAGGGCCCCGCCGAGGGCCCGCTGTGGTGGAGCGACGGCGGCTACCTGCTGTTCAGCGACATCCACAACAACCGCCGCATGCGCTACACCCCCGGCTCGGGCGTGACCGTGGAGGCCGAACCGGTGAACCGGCACAACGGCCTTACCCGCGACCAGCAGGGTCGCCTGATCGCCGCCGAGCACGACGGCCGCCGGGTCAGCCGGCTGGAGCACGACGGGTCGACGACGGTGCTGGCCAACCAGTTCCAGGGCCGGCAACTGAACCGTCCCAACGACGTGGTGGTCAAGTCGGACGGCAGCATCTACTTCACCGATCCGTGGACCTTCCGGCGGCCTCGGGAGCAGTGGGAGCAGACCATCTCGGGCGTGTACCGCATTTCGCCGGACCTGGGCACGCTGACGCTACTGGTGTCTGACTTCGTGGTGCCCAACGGGCTGGCCTTCAATCCGGACGAGACGGTTCTCTACATCAACGACTCGCGGCGGGGCATCATCCGTGCCTTTGACGTGCAGGACGACGGGTCGGTGGCCCTGGCGTCGGACCGCCTGTTCAAGGACCTTCGGGGCGAGCGGGAAGGCGTGCCGGACGGGATGAAAGTGGACGTTGAGGGCAACGTGTACTGCGGCGGCAGTGGCGGCCTGCACATCATGAACGCGGGCGCCGAGACGCTGGGCATCGTGGTGCATGGACAGCCGGCGACGACGAACCTGTGCTTCGGCGGCGCCGACTGGAAGACGTTGTACTTCACCAGCCGGAACACGGTGGGGAGTGTTCCCATCAAGGTCGCGGGGCTTCCGGTTCCGGCGAAATAGGGATTGGGAACCGAACGGCGGGGTAGTCTCATTGCTACCCCGCCAGAGAATCTCTGACAGGTAGGTGTCTGGAGGTGTGAAAGGCAGGTGCTAGAATGTTGCTATGCCGGAAGTTCGGGCGTATTTCGATCATCGGGACCGGAGCCCATTTTACCTGTGGCTGAAGGACCTGACCCCGCCCGTTCAACACCGGATCCAGCGGGTAGTGACCCGAATGGAAGCAGGAAACTTGGGCGATGTCCGAAGGGTAGGTGGTGGTGTTATTGAGCGTCGGATTGATTTTGGTCCGGGTTACCGCGTCTACTTTGCCTGGGACGGACCTACTCTGATAATTCTGCTTGGAGGAGGCGACAAAAGTGACCAGCGCAACGACATCATCAGAGCCAGAGAGCGATGGCTGGATTACAGGATGCGTAAGGCACAAGGGAGTCGGTGATGCCACTGTCTGAGGATTGGAAAATCGGCGCTCGGCGCATGATAAGGCGAGACCCGGAATTGCACTCCGAGACGGTGAAGGGAATACTGGAGTTGCTGGCCACCGGCGACGATGAAGATCGACGTGTGGCGCACAACATTGCCCGCGGGCTGCTGGAGCTGGAGTTCGACACGGACGCGGAGTTGCTGCAGCAGTTGCGGCAACCGATTTCTGCCTGACACCGATCAAATCAAAAACAGCCGGACGTACCGCACCTCCGCTGTAGATCAATGAGAGCAACGTGTCTGTAGCTGTGGAAGGCCGGTGCTAGAATGTTGGTATGCCGGAAGTTCGGGCATATTTGGACCACCGGGGGCGAAACTTGTTTAGCCTCTGGATGGATGGCCTGTCTCCAACGGTGCGCCGCCGCATCCAACAAATCCTGGGCAGAGTGGCCGAGGGAAATCTTGGCGATGTGCGTGCCGTTGGCGAAGGAGTGATTGAACGCCGCGCCGACTTTGGGCCAGGCTACCGGATTTACTTTGCTTGGGATGGCTCAGACCTCATAATTGTGCTTGGCGGAGGCGATAAGAGCGCTCAACGCGACGACATCCTTAGAGCCCGGGAACGATGGAGAGACTACAGAATGCGGAAAGCGCGAGGAGGTAACGATGCCGTTGTCTGAAGATTGGAAAATCGCAGAACGACGCGCGATCAAGCGCGACCCGGAGTACTTCGCGCTCACCGTGGAAGGCGTGAAGGAGCTTCTGGCCACCGGCGACGATGAAGATCGACGGGTGGCGCACAACATTGCCCGCGGGCTGCTGGAGCTGGAGTTCGACACGGACGCGGAGTTGCTGGAGCAGTTGCGGCAGCCTATTTCCGCCTGACACCAACACGACACAAAAACACCAGGAGGCTGAACTATGCGCGTAGTACGGATTGCGAACGTGGAGCATGTACCGCTGGGAACGGCGGCGGCGGTGCCGGGATGGACCGGCGGCGATGTGCATCGGACCCGCCAGCCCATCATTCCCGAGGGGGAGAGCGACTTTTTCAACGCCAGCGTGGTGAACTTCGAGAAGGGCGCCCAGACGGGATGGCATGTTCACAGCAGCGACCAGATCCTGGTCATCACGGTCGGCAACGGCATCGTGGCCAACGAGTCCGAGGAGCATCACGTGGGCGTGGGCGACGTGGTCCAGATCAAGGCCGGGGAGAACCACTGGCACGGCGCCACGGCCAACGGCTACATGGGGCACATCACCATCACCTCCAGCGACAGCACGGCAAGCCGCTGACCACAAATCAGTCTTTACATCGATGAGCAGGATGGACAGGATTGATCTGGCAGATGACAATCCTGAAATCCTGTTCATCCTGTATATCGATGTGAGGAAAAGTTATGGACTTGATTGACGAGATTCTGGACAACGTGAAGACAATCGCTGTGGTCGGCCTGTCGGACAATCCGGCGCGGGACAGCCACGGGGTATCCAGGTACATGCAGTCGCAGGGGTACCGGATCATCCCGGTGAACCCGGCGCTGAAAGGCTCGACCGTGCTGGGCGAGCAGTCCTACGACGACCTGGACGCGGCCTTGGCAGCAGCGCAGGCGGAGGGGTTGAGCATCGACCTGGTGGACGTGTTCCGGCGCAGCGAGTTCGCGGGGGAGGTTACGGACGACGCCGTGAGCATCCGTGCGCGCTATGTCTGGATGCAGGACGGGGTGGTGGACCAGGCGGCGGCGCAACGAGCGCAGGATGCCGGGCTGGGCGTGATCATGGACGACTGCATCCTGCGGCAGCACAAGCGGCGACGGGGCGGCTGAGATACCGCCACCCCGCTGGTCAGCCTCGTGCGAGCGGAGCAGACCGCGATGAAGCAGGGCGGCCGATTCCGGGAGTGAACGCGTACCTGGACGTCGAAGCGTCTGTCTTGGGTGTCACAACCGTTTTTTGACGCGATGCATCACACGGCGCGGTCTGGCCAGACCGCGCGTCATCACCGACTGCCGCCGGACCTGGCGTTCGAGCCTGAGGTGATGTAACGGGTCGGCGGTCGGACGACGGATTCCCTGCCGTCCGCATTGAGGCGATGGCCGACAGGAACCGGTGTCCGGCGGTTTCGCGCGACTTTCTGCCCAACCACGATCGAACGCAGCCCGACTCAGTTCGGGCTGCTCGCTTTTCTTGACACTCAATCGGCCCGGCGAGTAGTATGCGGCCATCCGATAATGGTTATCCGGGGCGCGTTTTGCATGCGTTGCGCATGCAGCGACCGTCGTGGATTGGCCTCGGCTGAGATGAAACCCGTCAGACCACCCAGGAGGTAAGGCCATGCCCACCAACCAGGAAATTGCCCAGATGGCGCACCTGATGCGTCGGGCCGGTTTCGGCGCCACCTACGCCGAGCTGGAACAGCGCGCCGCCGCCGGCTACGAAGCCACCGTCGAAGAACTGCTCGATCCCATTGCCCAGCCTGACCTGGAAATGGACATCCTGGAGCGTCACTTCGTCGACTGGAAGGAGATGAACGCCCTGGAAGTGAACCAGGCGTATATCACCTACCGGATGATCAACACCAAGCGCCCACTGCAGGAGAAGATGGCCATCTTCTGGCACGGGATCCTGTGCACGGGCAACTCCAAGTGCGAGCACGGGCGGCAGATCCAGTTGCAGTTGGACATGTTCCGCGACCTGGGCATGGGCAACTTTGACGTCCTGTTGAAAGGCCTGTCCCGGGACCCGGCCATGGTGTTCTACCTGGACAACTGCATGAGCCACAAGGGCGCCATCAACGAGAACTGGGGCCGCGAGCTCCTGGAACTGTTCTCGCTGGGCGTCGGCATGGACGGCGAGGCCAACTACTCCGAGGATGACGTGAAGGAGGCGGCCCGGGCGTTCACCGGCTGGACCATCACCAACGCCGTACCGCGTTACCCCTACGGGCGGTACGAGTCGAACTTCATCTACAACCCCTACGACCACGACAACGACCAGAAGACGTTCCTCGGCGAGACGGGCAACTTCAACGGCGACGACATCGTTGACATCATCGCCCGGCAGCAGTCGGCGGCCCGCTTCGTTTCGCGCCACCTGTACAACTTCTTCGTGGCGGATGAGGTGCAGGTGCCGGCCTGGCAGAACACGGCGCCGCGTGACCCCGAAGCCATCGCGCTGCTGGAGCAGACGTACTTTGACTCCGGCTACAACCTGACCGCCATGCTGCGGGTCATGTTCAACTCCGATTTCTTCAAGAACGCCCGCTTCGAGAAGGTGAAGAGCCCGACCGAGGTGGTGATCGGCACGATGCGCCTGGTGCGGGACTTCACGTCGCCGAAGCTGGGCCTCAACCCGCTGGCCAACACCATCCGGTACATGGGCCAGGACCTGATGAACCCGCCCACCGTGGAGGGCTGGCACACCGGCGCCGAGTGGATTGACTCGGGCACGCTGGTGGAGCGCATCAACTTTGCCGCCGACCAGGTGGGCAACACCAGCCTGCCCGGCGTTCAGGAGATCGTATCCCGACTGGACAGCGAGCAGGTTAACACCGCCGAAGGGATCGTTGACCGATGCCTGGAGATGGTCGGAGCCTACGAGCTGGCTTCCGAGACCAAGGAGCAGTTGATAGCGTTCGTCGGCAATCCGGCTCTGGGCACACCCGAGTACTCGGATACCATCGCCCAGACGCTGCAGCTGATCGTGAGCACCCAGGAGTACCAGTTCGCCTAGCGTGATCCCACAGGGGAGCGACGCAATTCGCTCCCCTGTGACGACCGAGTGCTGTGCTCCGACCTCACCACAAGGAGAAACAACATGACCGCTACGAAGAAAGATCCGGTGCTGGTGGTGCTCCAGCTTTCCGGCGGCAACGACGCGTTGAACACGCTGGTGCCGCACGGGGACCCGTTGTATTACGACAATCGCCCGTCCGTGCGCGTGCCCGAGGGCCAGGCCCTGGACCTGGACGGGTTCGTTGGCCTGAACCCCAACATGGGGCCTTTGAAGAGGCTGTATGACGAAGGCAAGGTTGCCGTCATCCAGGGCGTGGGCTACGCCAACCCCAACCGCAGCCACTTCCGCAGCATGGACATCTGGCACACCTGCGAGCCCGACAAGCAGGGCACCGAGGGCTGGCTGGGTCGCGTCATCCGCGAGATTGACCCCAACAAGGAAAACGTGCTGACCGGCGTGAACTTCGGCCGCGGACTGCCCCGGGCGCTGGCTGCTCCGGGCGTGCCCGTGGCCTCGGTGGGCAATTTGGCCACCTACGGTGTGCTGACCGGCATCGATGCCGAGGAGCAGCGCACGGAGGCGCTGGACATCTTCTCCAAGATGTACTCGCCCACGCTGGGCCGCAGCGCGGTGGTTGATTACCTGTCGCAGACGGGAACGGACGCGCTCAAGGGCGCTGACATTCTGAGCACCGCGCCGGAGATGTACAGCTCCAGCATTGAGTACGGCCAGGACGTGGTCGCCCAGTACATGAAGAACATCGCCCAGGTGCACCTGGCCGGGTTCGGCACGCGGATCCTGTACACGACGGCTCCGTACAACAGCTTTGACACGCACGCCGGCGAGCTGGCGGCGCACGCGAGCCTGTGGGGCAACACCTCCAACGCCATCGCCGACTTCATGGACGACCTGCGCGAGCACAATGCCTCCGACAACGTGACCCTGTTGGTGTTCACCGAGTTCGGGCGGCGGGTGCACGACAACGGCTCCGGCACCGACCACGGCAGCGGCGGCGTCGCGTTCGTGGTGGGCGACAACGTGAAGGGCGGCCTCTACGGCCAGTATCCGTCGCTGGAAGAGGACAAGCTCCTGGAAGGCGACCTGCATTTCAACAACGACTTCCGCAGCATTTACACTGACCTGGCGGAGAACTGGATGGGTCTGGATGCTCAGCCGCTGGTGAACGGGACGTTCGAGAAGTTCAACTTCATCTAGACGGGATGTTGGGGGCGAATCAGCATTCGCCCCCCGGAAGTCGCGACAACCCGTTATCCGTTCCAACGGAGGAAATATCTTATGACCACAACCATTAACCCCAGGGCGCTGCCCGCCATAGGCATTGACCTGCAGTACAGCCACTCCATCGGCCGGGCGGAATTCTCCGGCCCCGGGTTCCGCAACCCCACGGCAATGGCCCGAGGCGAAGAAGACGTGATGTACGTCGCCAACCGCTCCTATGACTACCGGCCGGACGGGAAGCGCATCACCATGTGCACTGTGGGCGAGGAGTTCATCGGCGAGTTTGCCAAGGGCGTGTTCGAACAGGGCGACGGCGAGGCCGTGTCAACGGACGGGGCCATCATCTGGCCGACCGCGATTACCGTGGGCCCCAACGGCAACGTGTACCTGGCCGATGAGTACCTGGACCGCATCAGCGTCTACTCCCCGGACGGCGAGTACCTCACCAAGTGGGAGCGCCCGGGTGACGGCGATGGCCAGTGGGACAAGCCTACTGGGATGGTGTTCGCACCCAGCGGGACCCTGTACGTGGTGGACTGCAACAACCATCGCGTGCAGATGCTCACCGCCGACGGCGAGTACATCGGTCAGTGGGGTGAGTTCGGCGACGGGCCCGGCCAGTTCAACATGCCATTTGGCATCGAGGCCGACAAGGACGGCAGCGTCTACGTCGCCGACTGGCGCAACGACCGCATCCAGAAATTCACGGCCGACGGCAAGTTCCTGATGCAGTTCGGCGAGACCGGGGACGCCCCCGGCCAGTTCAACCGCCCGACCGACGTGGCGGTGGACAACGAGGGCTCGATCTACGTAGCCGACTGGAACAACGACCGGCTGCAGATATTCCATCCCGACGGATCGTTCGCCGGGATGACCTACGGCGAGGGCACCATCTCCCAGTGGGGCTTGGGCAAGCTGGACGCGAATCCCGAAATGTGGGAGGAGCGCAAGATTTCCCAGGGCCTTGACCGCGAGAAGCTGTTCTGGGGTCCGATCGCCGTGGAGTGCGACGACGAGGGTCGCATCTTCGTGGTGGAGACGTGCCGCTCCCGGATCCAGGTTTTCCACAAGCTGGACTCCGTGTTCTACGGGGTCAACGAGCGAGTGTCCGGCGGCGGCGGACGGCTCTAAGCCGAACCACCTCGGCGCTATGGGTGGGGGAGGTTCATGGCCTCCCCCACAAGCGTGTTCCAACGAATTCGCTTCGCGTAGTGTGCGTGCCCGTCGTACTCGGGTGGCGACGTGATATTGTGCGAAGCAACCGCCGCACGACACCGAGCGGCCGGTGTTATACTGGGTAAGCCATACGATTTACGAGTTCAATATTGTGACTACGCAGGAACATCTCGTCGCACGTTTAAAGCCGCTGGGTATCAGGCTGACGCCCCAACGCCTGGCCATCGCTGAGGTGGTGGTCAACTCGGCGGACCATCCGACGGTGCGCGACATATTCGAGAGGGTTCGGGACTTCTTCCCGTATGTGACCCTGGCAACGGTGTATTCCACGCTGGCGATGCTGGAGCGGGCGGGCGTCGTGCGGGAGTTGCCCTTCCAGAAGCAGTCCCGTTATGACGCGAACCTTTCGCCCCACGCCAACCTGGTGTGCCTGGGCTGTGGAGCGGTGGTGGATGCGGACGTGGGCCAGGACGGCGTGGCCGACCTGCAGCGGGCGATAGGCGCGAACACGGACTTTCAGATCTCGTCGCAGCGGGTAGACTTCTACGGGTACTGCGAAGGCTGCGCCCGGGACAACTGAACGACGCTCGTGCTCATCTGGGTGTGACCAGCCGTGGTGACCTACCACATCAGCTACGGTGAACCGCGACGGGGGTTCGATTACAAGAAACTCCTGGCGGTGCTGGGTATCCTGCTGGCGCTGATCATCCTGGCCGCGATCGCGTATGGGATCTACTGGCTGGTAACCGACGAAGATGGCATCGACATAGCGGTACCGGATTTCGCCGCGGCGGAAGAAGTGCCAACGGGTACGCCTTTGAACGAAGTCCTGGCCTCGCTGTACTTCAACAACACCAACACGGTGTTCCTGGTGGACGTGAGCCGGAGCATCGAGGATGGGGGCAATCTGCCGGTGGTGGAAAAGGCGCTGCTGGATGTGGTGCTTCCCTACGTGGACCCGAACAGCGGAACGGCGGCGGAGAACAGCCGCGCGGCCCTGATGACCTTCACCGACGAGAGCGAGACGCTGGTGGAGATGGCCGCCTTTGACGAGTCGGCTGAGGCGGTGGCGATGTGGGTGACCAAGGTCAGCGAGTTGGATAGTGTGGTGGCGGATCGGCCGGCCTACATATACGACGCTGTGAAAGACGCCCACGGCCTGCTGGAAGAACTTGACGACTCCACCAGGTCCAACGCCATCGTGCTGTTGACCGACGGTTCTGACGGGGGATTCAGCGTGATTGATCCCGCCAGCGCGACGGTATGTCCTCCGGAGGTCGGCGCTGCGGCCGGACAGGTGTGCAGCCGCGTTGCCAGCGGCGCGAACGGGGGCGAGGCTTATGTGCCGTTCGACCCGGCGAGCCTGGAAGAGTGTCCGGCCCAACTGGGAGTCGCGCCAGGCAGAGCCTGTGTCGATTCGCCCAGCGTGACCACCGAGGCGGAGTTGCTTTTGCTGCTCGGTTCGGATGACAAGGTTTCCGCGCTGATAGTGCATACCATCGGGTTTGGGCAGGAAGCGGACCAGACGCTGTTGAAGCTACTGGCCAAGGCGGGCCAATACGAAGGCCGCTACGTCTTCGCCGACCACTAGCCGGTCCGGGTTCGCCCTTTGGCCCGTATCACGCGGCTCAGCCTCGTCAACTACCGTAATTTCCGCGAAGCCGACATCGCGCCGCCGGCGGGGGTGACGGTGCTCCATGGCGGCAACGCCCAGGGTAAAACGTCCCTGCTGGAAGCCGCCTACACGCTGGCCATCGGCCGGTCCTTCCGGGCGGAACGCGAGCGCCAGGTGCTTAACTTTGATGCGGCGCGCGAGGGCGCGGCCTCTTACATCACGGGAACTGCCTGTGTCGACGGGCAATCGCTCAACGTGGTGATCGGATACCAGCCGACGGTGCGGCGGGCCGGCGCAGACGGCGGCGGGAACGAAGACGGCTCAGGACCGGCCACGCTACCTCCGGTTTCCAAGCAGATACGCGTCAACCGTCAGCCCGCCACCGCATCCGGCCTGGTTGGCCGGATCGCCGCTTCGCTTTTTTCCGTGGACGATCTGGACCTGGTGCTGGGCTCACCTTCGAATCGCCGGCGGTATCTTGACGTGCTGATCAGCCAGGCGGACCGGTCGTATCTGCAGGCGTTGCAACGGTTCCAGGCCGCTCTGCGGAACCGGAACGGCCTGCTGCGGCGCCGCCGGGAGGGCCACGTCGATCCAGAGGAGATGGAGTATTGGGACGAGCAACTGGTCCAGTCGGGGGCCGCGGTGACCTTCTGGCGGTTCCAGGCGCTGGCGCGGCTTGCGGTCTTTGCCCGTCGCCAACACGGTGAACTGGGCGAACCGGAACAGGCGCTGACGCTGGATTATCTGCCCAGCGTGCCGCCCGGGGAGTGCGTGGAGGATACCGCGGCGGCGTTCCAGGCGGAGTTGCGGCGGAGTTCGGCGCGGGAGCAGGCCACTGCGATCACGGCGGTGGGGCCGCACCGCGACAACTTCGTGACGTACCTGAACGGTCTGGATGCGTCGTCCTTTGCGTCCCGTGGCGAGGCCCGTACCATCGCGCTGGCGCTGCGCCTGGCCGAGGCGGAATATCTTGCCGAGGTGCGAGGCGATGATCCGATCATCCTGTTGGACGATGTATTTTCGGAAATGGACGCCCGGCGGCGGGACAGGGTCTTGCAAAAGGTTGCCCGGTATCGCCAAACTCTGATCACCACCACCGACGTCGGGCCGGTCCGCGCAGCCCTGGGCGAAAGCGCCGCCTACTTCCGCGTGGCCGACGGCGCGGTGACACGCGAGGCGAATCAGGCATGACCAGCATGGATCCAGTGGCCGAGGCAGCAGCCATCCTGGCCGCCGCCGAGTATGCCGTCGCCCTGACCGGATCCGGTCTTTCGGTGGAGAGCGGCATACCGTCCTTTCGCGGGCCGGATGGACTGTGGACCAAGTACGGGCAGCCGACCAACCTGTCGTACCGGGTGTTCTCGCAGGACCCGCAGGACTGGTGGGAGAAGCGGCTCAGCGACGAGGTAACGCCGGGAAATCCGACCTACGACCTCAAGGACGCGGTGGACAACGCCGAGCCCAACCCGGGTCACGTCGCCATCGCGGAACTGGAATCTGCCGGCATCATCAGGGCGGTGATCACGCAGAACGTGGACGACCTGCACGGCAGGGCGGGCAGCCGCAACCTGCTGGAAATCCACGGCAATCGCAACTACCTGCGCTGCATCGGGTGTGGATGGCGGCGTCCACGGGCGGAGCACGCCATTACCGACGTGCCGCCCCTGTGCGCAGAATGCGGCGGAGTCATCAAGCTGGACACGGTGATGTTCGGCGAACCCATACCTCGGGTGGTGCTCGACGCCTGTTTCGCGGAGACGCAGCGGTGCGACGCGATGCTGCTGGTGGGGACATCGGGAGCGGTGAACCCGGCCGCGCAACTGCCATTGGTGGCCCGGGAACGGGGAGCCAGGATAATCGAGGTCAATCCCGAGCCAACTCAACTCACCGCCGCCGCCGATGTGGTCATATCCGGTCCGTCCGGCGAAGTTATGCCCCGGATACTGCGGGCGCTGGCGCTGGCCACGGAGAACTAGTCACCTCGCGGTGGGCGTATAGGCAGTCATGGCAGATACCCTGAACAACTGGCTACTGGAGATGGTGGCAGCCGCGGCCGCCATTGGGCTGGAGTGGCATGACCTGCTGGTGAGCCTGGGGATCATAGCCGGTTCGGTGTTGTTTGCTGTGCTGTTCAGCCGGATCCTGTTCCGGCTGATGCTGAGGGTGACCAGCGTGTTCCCGGGAGAGCTGGACGACCACCTGGTGTCCAACGCCAAAGGGCCGGTGACGGCGTACATCATCCTGCTGGGAGTGTACCTGGCGATCAAGATACCGCTGGAGCTGCCGCACACCATCGATACCGTCGTGGATCGGGTATTCTCCGTCGCGGCCATCGCGGTGGGCGCGTACATGATCAACGTGATGGGCACCAGCGGGCTGATTTGGCTGCAGGAGTACCTGGCGAGCACGCCGGCGGCCAATACCAGCAGCTGGGCGCTGCCCCTGGCCCGACGCAGCCTGCTGCTGGTCGTGGCGGCGATGGCGATCATGGTGTCGCTGGACGTGCTGGGCGTCAACATCACGCCGCTGATCGCGGGGCTGGGCATCGGCGGGCTGGCGGTGGCGCTGGCGATACAGCCGACGCTGAGCAACCTGTTCGCCGGGACCTACGTCATCACCGAGGGCGTGGTCAGCCCGGGGGACTACATTGACATGGACGGCGGGGTCAGCGGGTACGTGGTGGACGTGAACTGGCGGAGCACCCGGCTGCGCACCTGGGGCAACAACCTGGTGATAATTCCCAATTCGCGGTTCGCCGATTCCGTCATCACCAACTACAGCAAGCCCGACGAGCACGTGAACGTGTACCTGACCTGCGGCGTGGCCTACGAGAGCGACCTGGCCCGCGTGGAGCAGGTCGGGCAAGAAGTTATGGAGCGGGTGCTGGCCGAGCATCCGGGGGCGGTGCTGGATTACGGCGCCTACTTCGGATACGAGAACTTCGGCGAGAGCAACGTCGATTTCTGGCTGTTCGTGCAGTCCAGGGACCGGCTGGCCAGCTTCGAGGTGCGCAGCGAACTGATCAAGCAGCTGCACGCGCGGCTGACCGAGGAAGGGATCACGATCAACTACCCGGTGCGGACGCTGCACTTCCCGGATGGCTGGAACCCACAGGACGGAACGCCGCTGCCGCCGCAGGCTACAAGTGTCCGCCGGCCAGCGATATCGCAGACACGCGGGGCTCTGCCCGAAGATGCGCCTGGCGGAGGCGATGGGCCGGACGTTTAAGGTGTTATCCGGCCCCGCCGAGCAGCAGGGCCGGACAACTGAAATGCGCTAGCGGGAGAGGCCGTAGGCCGTGGCCTGGAGCTTGGCGTCGCCGGTGGCGTTGAGGCGCTGGGTGATGCTGTCGATGAGGGAGCCGACGGCGGTCTCGCCCCAGAACCAGGTGTGGATGTCGGCCTCGGTGTCGCTGGGACGCTGGGCCATGCGGGCCTCGTAGCAGAAGGCCTTGAGGTCGTCGGCGCAGTAGCGGACGAACTGGGGCACGGAGACGTCGGCAGGACGCTCGTCCATGTCGGCGTCGTCGCGCTCGGCGTAGGCTTCGAGGAAGCGTATGATGCCGCGGAACCGGCGCTGGGGGATGCCAGTGACGCCGACGGCGGTGCGGCCGCGCTGTTCCTGCCAACGCTCGTAGTAGCCGCGCAGGGCGGTGATCTCGTCGGCGGCATCGAGAGGCTTGACCGTGTCGCCGTTGGTCGAAGCCGTCACCTCGGAGGCCTGCGGCATACCGATGGGGCCGGCATCCTCTGGGTAGTCGGCGAGGACAGGGCCAGCGTCGGCGTCGAGGGTCGCCAGGGCGGCGGCGAGGACCTGGTGCTGGTATTCAGGGTCGTCGGGTTTGCCCATGGTGTAGCCGAAGTAGAACGGCACCCACAGGGCGCGGGGCGGCTGGACGCGCTCGGCGTGTTCGCGCACGAGGGCGATGGCAATGGTGGTCAGGCCGGCTTCCTCAAAGACCCGGGCAAGCACGCTCACGGCGTGGGTGCAGAGAGGTCAAGTGGGGGTCAGCAGGACCAGGTCGACGCCCTCGGCCTTGAGGCGTTGGGCAACCTCGGGTCCGGTCTGCTCGGCGACGACGGTGCAGTCGCGGAGGGCGCCCATGAAGGAGTAGTGGTTGGGAGCGACGGAGCCGATGACGCCGCGCTCGGCCAGCTCGCGCACGCGATCCATGGGGAAGGTGATGTTGATGTCCCGGTAGATGGCGGTGCGGTCGAATCCGATGCTGAAGTGGCTCTGTACGATGTCAGCCGCGTCGGAGTCGCTGGGGATGACGCGGTAGGTGGACTCGCCGCCGGGATGGTCGCGGTTGAAGGGCTTGTCGTCGCGCAGGTGTAGGCCGGCGGTGGTGACGATGGCGGCCGTGGCCTCGTTCAACGGCTTCGAGAGCGGCGACCAGGGCGTGCCGTCGGCTTCCATGCAGGGGAAGAACTGCAGCATCTGGCGCTGGACTTCGGACAGGACGGACAGGCGGGGCATTTTTACATCTCCTCAACCGAGTAATGACAAAACCCGGTGCACAAAGTTGTGAACGCGGCGACGCAGAGCATCAAGTTCGTAGTCACCGATGTCGGCGTGATAAAAGTTGCGGTGGAACCTTTCGGCGTGGGCAAATCCGTACTCGATTGACGCGTCGTTGTATTCGTCGGATAGCGCTTCAGCCGTGTCTCGGAACGAGTTATGGCTGCCGAGGCGACGGCCGCCTTGCATGGCCATTGCCATCAGGGCGTGCGTTGCGGCTCCCCAAAGTTTCTCCGATGCTTGCAGTTGATCTCCGGCTGCGAACTCTCGATCCGATGCGTCCAGGAAGACCAGAGCAGTAGCTGCGTGGCCATCCGTCAGCATGCCAGGGTCAAAAGGGAACGGATAAAGTCACGTGCCCTGGCCCCGTCGTAGGCCAGGGAGCGGTACTCCATGAAGTCCGTCTCCGCGTTCTCGCGGAAATTTTCGGCGTAGATGTACTTTGAGGGTATAAGGTCATTCCCCGTTTCTTCGCCCAACCGCTCGACGGCCAGTCTCAGATCCCGGCGGCTGCCGTCGCAGGGCCAGCCCCGGTGGGAGGCCACCGCCATCACCGCGTGGGTCGTTGCTTTCCAGAGTGTCGCAGAGGCCGGCAAGTGCTGTCGCGTGGCGAATTGGCGGTCCGACTCCGCCAGCAGGTCCCAAGCTGCGCGGGCGTGCTCCGATGCCGTGATGGGGGTCGCTTCCGTAGCCATGATGGGCGTATGACGGAGGAGGTTGCAGGGGCGATACATAACTCGCCCCTGCGAAGGACGCATTAGTCGAACATGATGGCGCCGCGGCCGATTTCGCCGCGGTCGAGGTCGTCGTAGGCCTCGTTGATCTGGTCGAGGGTGTAGTGGCGCACGACCAGGTCGTCGAGGTTGAGCTTGCCGGACTGGTAGAGGTCGACCATGACTGGCATGTCGGTGCGGGAGCGGGCGGAGCCGTAGTAGGAGCCGCGCAGGGTCTTCTCGTTGCGGACGAGGTCGACGGCGTTGATGCCGGCTTCCTGGCCCCAGGGCGCGATGCCAACGACGGTGACGATGCCGCGCTTGGCTGCCATGTCGTAGGCGGCCTTGGTGGTGTCGCCGCTGCCGAAGACCTCGAAGGTGTAGTCGGCGCCGCGGCCGCCGGTGAGATCCTTCACCTGGCGAACCGGGTCCTGGTCGGCGGCGTTGACGGTGTGGGTGGCGCCGAAGCGCATGGCGAACTCGAGCTGGGCCTCGCGGATGTCGACGGCGATGATCTGGCCGGCGTTGGCGAGTGCCGCGCCCATGATGACGTTGAGTCCGACGCCGCCGCAGCCGATGACGGCCACGGTGCTGCCGGGCTTGATCTCGGCGCTGTAGATGGCCGCGCCGACGCCCGTGGTCACCGAGCATCCGATCATGGCGGCCTTGTCCATGGGGATGGAGTCGGAGAGAGGCACCACGCCGGTTTCGGGGATGACGGCGTACTCGGCGAAGCAGGCCACCTTGCCCATGTGGTGGACGTCCTTGCCATCGGCATGTAGGCGGGTGGTGCCGTCGAGCATGTTGGCGCCGGTGGCCCCGTGGAGGTCGCAGAGGTTGCTGTGGCCCTCGAGGCAGGAGCGGCAGCGTCCGCAGGCGGGCACGAAGGACAGGATGACCTGGTCGCCTTCGGAGGCAAGGGTGACGCCCGGGCCGGTCTGGACGACGGTGCCGGCGCCCTCGTGTCCGAGGACGACGGGGATGGCGATGGGGGCGTCGCCGTGCATGAAGTGGCGGTCGCTGCGGCAGATGCCGGCGGAACCAACCTTCACCAGAACCTCGCCGGCCTTCGGCTCATCGAGGTCGACCTCGCGGATATCGAGAGGCTGACCAACTTCCCACAAAACGGCAGCTTTTACCTTCAAAACGGGTCCCTCCTGAGGATGACGGCGCAGATTCTATCGATTGTGACGCGCCGGGTATAGATAGCGCGTCCATTGTAGATTACGGGGCGGGATACGGCTAGGGTGGGGAAGTGCGTGGGGTGGCCATACGCACTTCCAAACGCTCGGGGTACTGCCCTGCAAATTTGCTGATGGAGTGAAAGATGGAACAATAGCTGCCCTTGCGTCCTATGGCCAAGGAAGCGGTGCACTCGTCGTGGCATAATCTGGCCTTGTGCTGGCTCAGGTTCGCAAACTGGACATGACACACGAGGAGACAGGGTATGAAACGACGCGTTCAGAGCTTCATGTATCCTAACGGGTTTATGGAGAGGAGACGCAGAATCAATCCATGTGCATGGCAATGGCGCGATCGAATATTGATCTTAGGCGAACTAGGTGCAGTCTTGGCAGCGTTCGCGGCGATTCCGATCGAGCTGTTTGCATGGGGTTTTGCGTCGTGGTGTTTGATCGCTGCGGCCATCTTTGGCACCTCAGCATTGTTGTGGTACGCCTTTGATTTGATCTCAGCGGGAGAAGCCCCGCTAGCCAATATGTCCGATCAAGACATCGCTCTAGTACTGGCCCGCAACAGATTGACCGGTGGAGACGCCGAGGACTAGACCATCATCCAATTCGCATCCGGCGACTACGCGACGGAGGAGATCGGGTTGGAGGTCGGGTCGGATTGTATGGAGACAAATTGATTCTTCTGCTGATCGACGTTCCTTGTGGTTGGCCGAAAAACGCCACTGCGACGCCTAGTCTATTTAGCTAAGGAGCAGCGGTTTTCACACCGAGATCAGCAACTCCCACGGGCAGGAGACTCATGGCGCTACCTTAGCGTCGTGCTTGTGTCCGAGTTGTGAATCCGTGATGTAATTGCAGGTTGACATTACGCGCATGACTAAAGAGGAATGCCGAGTCATGGAGCGGGTGGTGGTGGTCGGGACGAGCTGCTCCGGCAAGACGACGCTGGCGCGGCAGCTTTCTCGGGCGCTGGGGTCGGCCCACACCGAGCTGGACGCCATCCACTGGAAGCCAGGGTGGCAGGAGCGGCCGGTGGATGAAGTGCGGCAGATGGCGAGGGAGGCCGCGGCGGGAGATCGGTGGGTTATGGATGGCAACTACAGCTCGGTGCGGGACATTGTCTGGGGGCGAGCCACGACTGTCGTGTGGCTCAACTATCCCTTCCGCGTGGTGTTGTGGCGGGCGCTTTCCCGTACCACCAGGCGGGTGATTACCCAGGAGGAGCTGTTCTCGGGTAACCGGGAAAGCTTCAGGCAGTCGTTCCTGAGCCGCGACTCGATCATCCTGTGGGGCATCACCAGCCACCGGCGGGTGCGGCAGGAGTACCGGTGGATACTGGATGGCGGGGAGTTTCCGCACCTGCGGGTTATTGAACTGCGGGACCCGGCAGAGGCGGAAGCACTGGTGGCTTCGCTGGGTGCGGTTGCCAGGGAATGAATCTTCCTATCGCGGCGGAGACGCCGCCAGTTGGCGATCCAGGACGCTCACGACCAGGGGACAACCAGGTCGGGGCGTTCAGTCGCACTCCCAATGTCGAGGGGCGTCAGCTCGCGAGTATAGCCTCGAGCTTTTCCAGCAGGCGTTCGACGTCCTGTAGGGACTGGTCGATGTCTTGGACGGCCATCTGGTTCTCGTAGAAATTCTCGTGGAGGTTATTCGCTATGGCGAACAACCTGTAGATGTCCCCATCGCCAGTCTCGGCCCGCAGGCGGCTTGCGATGCGATGCAGGTGGCGATGCCGGTCGTGGTCCCAGCCTCGAGTCTGAGCGATAGCCTTTATCATCTGGGCGGCGGCTCCCCAGCCCTTTTCCGACGCCTGCTGCAGGTCGCCTGCTGCCAGTTCGGTGCGGCTCTGGGTCATCATGGCCCGGCTGCCGGCCTGGTAATCGGTGGTGGTGGTCATGTTGCGAATCCTGACGGTTCTTGCTACAGACTATTTTATAACGTAGCCCGATTGCCAGTATAGCATTGACAACAGATACCCATTAACAATGCCAGCTATGCTTGGAAAGGTATGGCTACGTGTTACGCGGTTTGCACTCCGGCCGCCGTTTGCAAGCCGAGCTCTTCTATGGACTGTTCGCGCATGAGGAACTTCTGGACTTTGCCGGTTACGGTCATGGGGAACTCGTCGGTGAGCTTGACGTAGCGGGGGACCTTGTAGTGGGCGATGCGGCCACGGCAGTAGTCGCGGATTGAGTCCTCGGTGGCGTCGGCGTCGGGCTTGAGGCGAACCCAGGCCATGATCTCCTCGCCGAAACGCTGGTCGGGCACGCCGATGACCTGCACGTCGTCGATCTGCGGATGCGAGTAGAGGAACTCCTCGATCTCGCGGGGGTAGACGTTCTCGCCGCCGCGGATGATCATGTCCTTGAGGCGGCCGGTGATCTTGTAGTAGCCGTCCTCGTCCACGGTCGCCAGGTCCCCGGTGTGGAGCCAGCCGTCGGCGTCGATGGCGCCGGCGGTGGCGTCGGGCATGTTGTAGTAGCCCAGCATCACCATGCTGCTGCGGGTCTGGAGTTCGCCCTGCTCGCCGGCGCTCACTTCGAGGTCGGTATCGGGGTCGACCAGGCGAACCTCCACGTTGGGCAGCACCTTGCCCACGGTGGAGACGCGGCGCTCGATGCTGTCGTCGGCCAGGGTCTGGGTGATGACCGGCGAAGCTTCGGTGAGGCCGTAGGCGATGGTGATGCGCTGGGCGCCCATGCGGTCGATGACCTCGCGCATGACCTCGATGGGGCAGGGAGAGCCGGCCATGATGCCGGTGCGCAGGGAGCCGAGGTCGAACTGGGCGAAGTCGGGATGGCTGAGCTGGGCGATGAACATTGTGGGCACGCCGTGGACGGCGGTGCAGCGCTCGTCGGATATGGCCCGCAGGGTCTGGAGCGGGTCGAAGTGCTCGGCGGGGATGACCATGGTGGAGCCGTGGACGACGCAGTTGAGCGTGCCCATGACACAGCCGAAGCAGTGGTAGAAGGGCACGGGGATGCACAGGCGGTCGTGCTCGTCCATCTCCATGCAGTCGCCGACATGGAGGGCGTTGGACAGGATGTTGTGGTGGGTGAGGGTCGCGCCCTTGGGGTTGCCGGTGGTGCCGGAGGTGTACTGGATGTTGATGGGGTCGTCGGGGCCGCACCGGGCCTGGCGGGCCTGGAGGTCTGCCGCGCTCACCTGCTCGGCGTGGGTGAGCAGGTCGCTCCAGCGCCACATGCCCTCGGGAGTCGTCGCGTCCGGCGCGTCGTGGGGCGGGATGAAGACGAGGTGGCGGAGGAAGGGGAAGCTGGCAGAGTTCAACCGGCCGGCCGTCGTTTCGAGCAACTCGGGGATGAGCTCGTTGACCATTGCCACATAGTCGGAGGTGCGGAAGCGGCCGATGAGGACCAGGGCGGTGAGCTGGGACTGTTCCAGCAGGTAAGCCAGCTCGTGGGTGCGGTAGGCGGGGTTGACGTTGACCAGGACGGCGCCGATCTTGGCGGTGGCGAACTGGGCCAGCACCCACTCGGTGTAGTTGGTGGCCCAGATGCCCACGTGCTGGCCCTTCTCGATGCCGATGGCCATGAGGCCGCGGGCGACGCGCTCCACCTCGGCGTGGAACTGGCGGTAGGTGAACCGGTTGCCGGTGGCGGTATGGACGAGGGCCTCGCGGTCGGCGTAGCGGTCAGTCTGCTGGTCAAGGATATCGCCGATGGGGAGGCGGGTGTTGATGCTGGTGGCCACGTGAACACCTCCTGAGAGGGTTTATCTGTACGCTGAAAAATCGGTATCAGAGCAATTTGCAATGGAGCGTTGATATGGGCGTATTCTACACGGTCATGCCCATCTCGGGATGCGGCCGGCGGGCCGACGTTTGACTATGCTGTCGGTAGTTGGCGTGCGTCAGGCGAAAGAGGTCGCGCATTGGGTGGATGCGGCGTTCGTGGTCTGCGATTCAGGCTGACCATCGGGCGAGCGAAGCGCGGTAGATTCGGGGGTGAAACCCCTGGAATTTGCACCGCAGGTTTTTGACACTATGGGCGGTTAGGGGTAGCATATTCTCGCAGAGTTTCTGCTTGTTTAGACGGCGCCGGCGGCTCATGATTGCGCAACCCAATGCCCTCGTTTGACCGGATAGCCACCGGCCGAAATGTTATCGATCTGACGCGCTGGAAAGCGGCCGGCGACTGCTGCAGCCACGCGCATGCACTCCGTTCCCTGGGAGATATACCTTGACTAGCCCCACCGCGAATACCGCCGACCGGCCCGATGCCAAGTCGCCGCTGTCCGGACCCGCAATTGTCCCCGAATTTGAGGCGGCGCTGACGCGGTTATGCGCGATCGCCCGTCGGGGCCAGCGCGTCGATAGTCCCTTATACAACCCGTCGGAAGAGTGGATCGTGGCGCGGATGCCCATCTTCCAGGACCTCCCGGAGCAACAGCGCTCGGAACTGCTGGCCGAGGCGCAGGCCCTGGAAACCGAGGCTGCAGAGGCCAACGCGGCGGGGCGAGCTTCCAGCAAAGTCTGGCCCGAGACGGTGTTCCGGCTGGACAACGGCGGGTTGGCGTTCTTCAGCCAGCTGGGCGTGGTGCGCCGGCCGGACCTGACGCAGTATTTCGTCGAAGGGTTCACCCGCAACCGGGACGCCCTGGCGTTCTCGGAGGACAATCAGCGACTTTTCACCCAGGTGTTCAACCGAGTTTGCGAGAAGATGGAGGCCCACTTCGCCAGCCCGAACCCAGACATGGAGAAAGGTATCGTGCAGACCGACCGGCAGATTTGCGACGCGCCAGGTCGGTCTTTTCATGCGCGACAACTGCTGTTCGGCACCAGGTATATGCAGGCTCCGTACATGTGGCGGAGGCTCACCTTCGAGCTGCCGCAGGACCAGTGGGAGGGGTCGCCGGACATCCTGGAAGTGTCGGTTCCGCATTGGATGGACGACCTGGATCTGGATGAAGGGCTGAAGGCCCAGCTGCGCGAGGCTGGGATAACGCAGCTGGTGTTCAAGGCGCCCACGCGGGGTCTCTCTCTGCACTTCGGGTTCGACTATGTGGGCGAGCACAAGATGGGTCCGCTGTCCATCGCCATGCACCAGGTGAAACAGAACAACGGCCTGGCGGTGCAGGCGGCGCTGAGCATGGCGCGGGTGCGCAAGCTGGACGGCGACATTGCCAACACGGCGCTGGTCACCGTGGGCCCGTCCTTGCACGGCAAGAGCACGCTGACCATCATGGTGGAACTGGCCAACAGCGAGCTGGCCGGAGTGCTGAAGCTGAACACCGACCCCGAGGAAGGGGTCTACCCGATGAACGACGACATCGTGTTGCTGCAACCGCTGGATGATCCCGTCCCGAGCAATCGGGGTGGGCGGCGCGCGATGATCTCCCACGCCATCGACGGAACGGAGAACAATTTCTACGCGGTGCCCTTTGGCCTGACGCGGGATGACGATCCGATAACCTACGACGTGCTGCGAGGCGCGCCTGGCGTCACGTCGCCCGACGAGACGCTGGAAAACGTGCCGGTGCATGTGGACAGCCAGGAACCCAACTACCTGGAAAACCCGGTGCGCAACATGCGGATGATCCTGTCGCGGCAGGGCCTGTTGCAGCGCAAGGGCGCGGCGGGACTGATTTCGAAAATCACCGGTGGTCGGTTGAACGACTCGGTGCACGTGCCCATGGAAAGCACGGACCGGGTCTTCTGGCAGGAGGTGATGCGGCAGAACACGGTAATACCGCCCCTGCGTCGGTTGAGCCTCGAGCAGTACATCAGGGTGCTGATGTACGGCGAGGCGGTGCAGATGGGAGCGGCCATCGGCGCGATAGGTCGGCCGTACGTGGAGTACTTCTCCGACCCGTTCATCATCGGCCTGGAGGACGAGAACGCCAACCTGCTGTACCACGTGCTGCAGCAACTGGCCTGGGGCGGGATGCCGCAGGAGTACTACGCGTTCAACACCGGCGGAGTGGGCGCGGACAGCAATGAGGAAGCATCCGGTTCACGCTACCGCAAGATACCGCGCGAACTGACCATGATGCTGCAGGAAGCGCTGCTGCGCAACGCGGTCAAGTTCGAATATGACGGAATGCTGCGCTCGGAAGTGGCGGTCGCCATTCTGGACGGTGAGGGGAACGAGGTGGTTGACCTGCGCGAGAATTGGCTGCCGGTCAACATCTATGGCGAAGAGGACTACGCCGGCCGAGTGGTCGAACTGATGCGGCGGCGCTACTACGGCCGGGACCAGCAGGACAAGGCAGGGATCCTGCGCTACACCAAGGTGGTGAATACCATCCTGGACATCAGCGACGCTCCCTCACCCACCAACGAGCGTGAACTGGCATGGCTGCTTTCGTTCTACTGGTCGCTGGACCAGGCGTACGAAACGCTGGTGGACACGGCGGCGCACCGATCCGAAGGGATGCGGCCTGTGGCCTATCAGCTCAAGGAGTTGCAGCGGAAGTGCGACGCCGGATTGGCCGGCGGGCTGTCGTTGGATGATGCAGCCCGACGGAGCCTGGGCGAGTTGGGTCTGCGCGCTGGCTAGACTGGACGCAGGCGTTCAGATCTCTGACCGCCAATACCATGGGGGCGATTTGGCTGCTGCGGAAACGTCCAGTGACGCTCCTGCTGGCCAGGCGCTTGGCCTTATCGACTGTCACATTTATGAATGATTCAAGGGGTTCATCAACCCATCGGGATGACTAGACATGGCAGACAACAATGTACAGATCCTCGGGCCAGTGCCTACCCAATATGTGGGGGTGCTGACGGATGACGCGCTGGAATTCGTCGCCGAGCTGCATCGCAACTTCGAGACCACGCGGCGGCGGTTGATGCAGGCTCGCGTCCGCCGGCAGGCGGAGATCGACGCCGGGGCGACGCCGGACTTTCTGGTGGAGACGCGGGGCGTGCGTGACGGAGACTGGCGGGTGCAGCCCGCTCCCACCGACCTGACCAACCGGCGCGTGGAGATCACCGGGCCGTCGTCCAACCGGCGCATGGTGATCAACGCGCTGAACTGCGGGGCGCAGGTCTACATGACCGACTTCGAGGACGCCCACTCTCCCGCTTGGCTGCCCACGCTGGATGGCCAGGTGAATGTCCGCGATGCCTACCAGCGCTCCATCAGCGACGAGGCGGCGGACGGACGGCAGTACCGGCTCAACGACGAAACCGCCACCCTGTGCGTGCGGCCGAGGGGTCTGCACCTGATTGAGCGGCACGTGCTGGTGGACGGCGAGCCCGTGGCCGGCAGCTTCTTCGATTTCGGCCTGACGGTGTATCACAACCATGTGGAGCAGCGGAGCCACGGCACGGGGCCCTACTACTACCTGCCCAAGTTGCAGTCGCACCTGGAGGCGCGGCTCTGGAACGACGTGTTCAAGTACTCCGAGGAGCGGCTGGGCATCCCGCAAGGGACCATCAGTCCTACGGTGCTGATCGAGCACATCCTGGCTGCCTTCGAGATGGAGGAGATCCTGTACGAATTGCGGGAGCGGCCGGCCGGTCTGAACCTGGGTCGCTGGGATTACATCTTCAGCGTCATCAAGGTGTTCAACAAGCGGTCGGACATGGTTTTCCCGGACCGGGCGCAGGTGACGATGGCGACGCACTTCCTGACATCGGCGGCGCAATTGCTGGTGAGCACCTGTCACCGCCGGGGAGCGCACGCGCTGGGCGGTATGTCAGCGTTCATTCCGCGTCGGGACGACGCGGCGGCCAACGAAGCAGCTTTCGCGCAGGTGCGATCGGACAAGCAGCGGGAGGCCGACCAGGGCTTTGACGGGGCTTGGATCGCTCACCCCGGGCTGGTCGAGCCGGTGCTGGACGTATTCCAGTCCGCCTTTGCGACGGATAACCAACTCTCTGTGATCCCCGAAGTGCGGATCGCGCCGGATGACCTGCTGGCGGTGCCGGAAGGTCAGATCAGCGAAGCCGGCCTGCGGAACAACGTGAGCGTGGCGTTGCAGTACATCGACGCCTGGACGCGGGGCAACGGCGCTGTGGCCATCTACGGGCTGATGGAGGATGCCGCTACCGCGGAGATCTCCCGTTCACAGCTGTGGCAGTGGCTGAACCACGGGTCCGTGCTGGACGACGGCCGCCCCATAACCGCTGAGTTGTACCGCCAGGTGCGTGCCCAGGAAGCGGCGGCGCTGGTCGAGCAGCGGGGCCAGGACAACCCGGGCGCGCTGGACAAGGCGGTGGAGCTGCTGGACGAAATCGTGCTGGCAGACGATTTCATTGAGTTCCTGACTTTGCCCGGCTATCGGTATCTGGACTAGGCCGGCGGTTGGAAAATGGCGACTATCGCCACAACCACCCAATCCGTAGATCCCTCCAGTGCGGGGGAGTTTGAGTTGGCCGGGCCGCTGTCGGTCAACATCAAGCCGATCCTGGAGTCGGTTGCCGGCAAGCTGACGGACGACGAGATCGACCAGTGGTTCGTGGATTTTGCTCGGGCCAACGAGGGGCGGGGGTTTTATCTGGAGCTCACCGCAGATGGGGAGTTGGTAATTAACCCTATGGTGAACTTGCACGGCGGCATTGCCGAAGCGGAAGGGATCGGGAGCCTGGTGATATGGTCGCGTGAACACGGTGGACTTACCCTGAGTTCGCGCGCGATTGTCCGACTGCCTGACGGCACGCGTGTCGAGCCTGACCTGTCCTGGCTGTCGCCGGAGCAAGTCGTGGAGCTTGGCCCCGTGTTGCCCAGGACCGTAACCGTCTGTCCTGTTTTCGTCGCCGAAATAATGTCCGGCACCGACCGGCTCCCGCCGTTGCAGCGCAAGATGGAGCGGTATATGGCCAACGGGGCGCAGTTGGGTTGGCTGATCGACCCGTACCGCCGGCGGGTTCACGTATACCGTCCTGGAGTCGCGGTTGAGGTGCTGGAAGACCCTGAGAGCGTCAGCGGGGATCCGGTGATGGCAGGGTTTGTGTTCGAGGTGAGGCAGCGGATCTTCTCACTGTATGAAACCGCGGAGGGCTGATCGGGTCGGCCGTAGATGAAGATCCACCTGGTTGACGGCACTTTCGAGCTGTTTCGGGCGCACTACTCGCCGCGCCCGGGGCGTACTGCTCCGGATGGGCGGGATATCAAGGCGACCCACGGACTGGCCCAGTCGCTGATTGCCTTGCTGGGACAGCCGGACGTCACGCACATCGCGGTGGCGTTTGACAGCGTGATCCGCTCCTTCCGCAACGATATGTTCGCTGGCTACAAGACCGGCGACGGCGTGGAGCCGGACCTGCTCGCCCAATTTCCGCTGGCAGAACAGATCACCGCCGCGTTGGGCATCACTGTCTGGCCCATGGAGGAGTTTGAGGCGGACGACGCCATCGCCGCCGCTGCGGTGCGCTTTGCAGCAACCCCCGACGTGGAGCAGGTGGTGATGTGCTCGCCGGACAAGGATATGTCGCAGGTGGTGTCGGGTCAGCGGGTGGTGATGCTGGATCGGCGCAAGGGGGAGATCATCGACGAGGCCGGCGTGGTGGACAAGTTTGGAGTACCGCCTTCCGCCATCGCGGACTACCTGGCTCTGGTGGGCGACTCCGCGGATGGGATCCCCGGCATACCCCGCTGGGGTGCGCGGTCCACCGCCACGGTGCTGACCCGATACGGGCACATCGAGAACATCCCCACCGACATGGCGACCTGGGACGTCAAGGTGCGTGGGGCGGGCAACCTGATGGCGGCGCTCACGGAGCAATGGGACGACGCGTTGCTCTACCGCGACCTGGCCACGCTCCGGCTGGACGTACCGCTGGATGAAACCGAACCGGAACAGGTGCGCTGGACCGGCGTGCGCCGGTCGGATCTGGAAGAGCTGTGCGCGTCGTTGGGGTTGGAATCACTGCTGGCCCGGCTGCCGGAAGCGCCGGAGCAGTCACTCTGAAACGCTGACCGGTTGATCGGGCGGCGGGCCGGGATCGCGCCGCCGGTTTGCGCTCCATTTGCGATAGCCGAGGCTCGCCACGCCGGCGGACAGGAGGAGCACCGCGCCCAGCACCGAGGTCAGGGCGACGCGCATGGTGGCGTCGAACCAGAAACCGGCGGGGAAGAGGATCAGCAGGTAGTCGGTTCGCGGGTCCAGAATCCACAGGTCGTTGGCGAAGCTGAGGCGGTGGAAGAGCAGGAAGAGTTGCTCGAAGCTGGCGAGCGCCGCCAGACCGACCAGGAAGACCGCGATCAGGGTTACTGAGCCGCCCCATACTGCCAGCCGCGCCGCTCGGTCGGCCCACGCTGCTCGCTCAGCGGCTATCACGATGGCCAGGGTGGACAGTATCCACAGCGCCGAGCCCAGGGCGACCCAGTAGGTGCCGCGCACCAGGCGCTTGACGTCGTACATGTGGGCGACCTCACGCTGGTTGAAAACCTCCTGCTCGATGCCGTAGATGGGCGCGCGCACCGCAAGAGGTTCGACCGAGGTGTTGAAGTAGCGGCGAAGTTCGGACCCGATGGCAATCAGGTCGGGGTCGGATATGCCGGAGCGCTGGGCGGTGTGATAGCGCTGGAATCCGTTGCGGTAGAGCCCAGAGTCGTTGACGGCCCAGGTCACGGATCCGGCGACGAGGAAGAGGAGAACGGCGGGGATGACGAGGACCCGGGCGGCGGTCAGGGTGATGGCGACGAGCCGGCGGCTAGGCATCGGTGGGGCGTTGGCGATGGTGGAATAACTCGGACGGCGGAATGGCCAGACCGGGCAGCAGGGGAGTGGTCAGGGTGTCGTCAGCAGTGAGAAGACTGCGCTGAACGTAGTCGCCATCGCGCAGTTCGAGGAGCAAGGCCGTGTCGTTGACGGGATCGAAGATCCAGTACTCGGAAACGCCGGCCTCACTGTAAATCTGGCGCTTGCGAACGAGGTCGCGGTTGCGGTCAGTCGAGAGCACTTCTACCGTGATGTCGGGAACGCCCTCGAAATAGCCATCCACTATTTGATCGGGCCGTCTGTCCAGGATAACCGTGAGGTCGGGAACCACGACGCGACGCGGGTCTCGTGACAGAATGGTGACCGGGTCCATACAGACCTCGGCGGGAGGCTCTGCAAAGCTGTCGATATAGTTTGCAATATGCCGGCCAAGCCAAAAGATGATGAACTGGTGGACAGGCCGGGGTCTGGGCATGATGTAAAGCTCTCCGTCGTCCAGTTCCATTTTGTTCCGTTCTTCCGTGTCGGGAAGGTCCAGGAACGCGGCGATGGACATGCGGGCGCCGGTGACGATGGGTTTCGTTGCCATGGCAAGCCTCCGGTGGCGGGCTGCGACCAGTTACAGATTACCCGAAGGATGGTCGGCTTATCAAACGTGAGGCGAACGCGCGGGGATGGAGGGTGGGATATACTGGCGTCATTATGCAGAACGATGTTACGTCTCCGACGAATTCGCCGATACCTGAAGAGCGCATGGGGGAGTTCCAGTCCCTGATCGACGTGGTGGCTCGGCTGCGGGCGCCGGGAGGCTGCCCGTGGGACGCGGAGCAGACCCACGAGTCGCTGAAGCGCAACCTGCTGGAAGAATGCTACGAAACCCTAGAGGCCATCGACGACGGCGAGCCGCTGGAGCTGGCCGAGGAGCTGGGGGATATCCTGGTGCAGGTGGCGTTTCACGCCGATATTGCGCAGCAGGCCGGAGAGTTCGACATTGCTGATGTGCTGACCGCCATCAACCGCAAGCTGATCCGCCGACATCCCCACGTGTTCGCCGACGGCAGTGCATCTGATGCGCGGCAGGTGGAACGGAACTGGGAGCAACTGAAGGCAGGGGAGCGCAGGGAGGCGGGCAAACCCGAGCCCTCGGCGATGGACAGCGTGCCATCGGCCTTGCCGGCGCTCACCGCGGCGCAACTCATGCAGGACCGGGCGGCGCGCTTCGGGTTCGACTGGGATGACGTGGATGGCGTGCTGGACAAACTAGTCGAGGAGATCGGAGAGTTTCGGGCGGCCGGTACGCCGGAGGAACGGCTGGACGAGTTCGGCGACGTCCTGTTCGCGCTGGTGAACCTGGCGCGCTGGTCGGGCATCCATGCGGAGGACGCATTGCGTCAGGCCAACGGCAAGTTCCGGAGTCGCTATCAGGCCATGGAACGGCTGGCGTCCAAGCGGGAGCAGGACTTCGCCGCGCTGCCACTGGACGACAAGGAAGCGCTGTGGCAGGAGGCCAAGGCGGCCGAAAGGTAGGGGCGAGGATCAGTAGTCGCCAGTGTGGGTGAAAGAGTATCCCAGGAACCCTGGTTCCAGCATGTAGATGCCGCCGGATGCCATGGCGGCCAGGCTGGACAGGGCACGCCACTGAGCGCTGGATCCACGGAAGGGGCTCAGCCGTTCCATGAACGGACGCTTGGGGCGGAACCTGCGTATCCTGCGACGGGCGCCGCTCTGTCGCATGGCCTCGGCCACGGCGTCGTCGAAGTTACCGAGGCGGTCAATGAGCCTCTGTTCCCGAGCCATCGGAGCAGTGTAAAGCTCGCCGGTGGCGAGTTCGGTGGTTTCCTCGGTGGTCAGGTTGCGGCTGTCGGAGACAACGGAGACGAACAGGGAATAGATCTGGGCGATGAGGTCTTCGAACTTTCCGGCTTCTTCATCGGTGGGGTGCCGCCAGAAGCCGGACATGTCCTTGAGGCGCCCGCCCTTGAAGATGGAGATCTCCACGCCCACCTTGCTCAGCAGTTGCTCGACGATGGGGCGCATGTAGATCACGCCGATGGAGCCGACCAGGGCGGCGCGTGAGGCCATGATGGTGCCGGCTCCGCAGGCGATGTAGTATCCGCCCGACGCGCCCAGCCCGCGGATGTAGGCGACCACGGGTTTGCGCTGCGCCACGCGGCGCACGTTCTCGTAGAGCAGGTCGCTGGCGGTGGCCGAGCCGCCGGGGGAGTCGATGTCGAGCACTAGGGCGCCGATCTTGCGGTTGTTGGCAACGCGCTCGAGGATGCGCGAGTAGTCGGGCTCCTTGATGGCGGCGCCGATGACGCCGTGCATTTCGACGACGGCAATGCCGGGGCGACGTTTGAAGAAGGGCATACTACGAAACTCTACGTTGGATTTTCTACCGCCATCCCAGCTGTTGCCAAGCCCATTCCGGCGAGTAAGGAGGCTGCTTCCAATCTTCCTTCGGGTTGTCCAGCATCAGATTGATGAAGTGAGGGACTAGGAAGGCCATTATGGCCGCGCCGTCTTCTACCTGATCGCGGTTCACTCGACTCTGCCAGGTTGCGCCTCCGTGCAATAACTGATTGCGAAGTACATAGAGGCGCTCGAAGACCCTGCCCAGGATGGCGGCGGTTCGCTTGTTTATAATATCGCACTTTATCTGGTTGGCGTCGTTTTCAAAACGAGATTGCCAGTCGCGTGCGCCCATCCAGAATGGCTTGTACACGAATTGGTTATCCAATAGGTACCGGATTGACCGATTGTGTTCTTTCCAAATGGCGTTGAAGACACCCCGGCTGGCGTCCAAATCGGCAATCCTGGAGAAATAATCCGCGAATTTTTCGCCCTCCCTCAAGTCATACGTTTCGGGGCTGTCATCGGCGTAAACCGCGTTGAAGGCAATCCAGTAGAAAATAAAGGCGGCGTCGTAGTCGGGCTTGTCAACGTTGAGCTCCTGCTCCGCCCGGGCTAACCAGCTGGTGGCGCGGCGTATCCTGAGATTAAATGGGTTTTGCCGCTGCTCTGAATTGGGGTTGCTTTGCCATTTTGCTTCTAAGATTGATGCGGTGAGCCCACCAGCATTGCTATCCGTGCTCATGCTGATTCCCTCCCAAGTCAGAGTATAGCACTCGGCCCGTTAGCCAGCGGCGCGCCAGGTCGGTTTGACAGTTGGCGGAGGGCAGGACTAGCATCGAAAGAGGCCCGATACTACGAGGAAGCGCCATGCCTGTTACGAAGATAAAACTGGAGAACTTCACCGCCTTCAAGGACCTGGAGGTCGAGTTTTCGCCCGGAATCAACGCGTTGGTTGGTGCGAACGGGACAGGGAAGACGCACCTGATGAAGGCTTGCTACGCGGCTTGCCTCTCATTTGGCATGACTCATGACTACTTGGAGAGGCTAATTGGCTTGTTCCTTCCCTCGGGTCGTGATGGGAAGCGACTGTTGCACCAAAAAAGCGAAGGTGGAGGGGGCTTCATAGAAGTTGATTGGGGGTCATCGCGGTTGTCTATGGCCCTCACAGCACAAGGCCGCGAACGGTCAAAATCGATTACCGGCAATTGGCCATTCGGTGTGGAAGCGGCTTACATCCCTGCGAAGGACATGCTTGCGAACGCGCCCGGGTTTTTGTCGTTGCACACGGCCCGCCTAATCCACTTTGAAGACGCTTATAAGGACATCCTGCTCAAGGCGGACCTGCCAGCTTTGCGTGAGCCTGTTGACGATGCTCACCAGGGGATGCTCGAAATCTTGGAACAGGTGATTGGCGGCAAAGTGACACTACGAGGTGAGGAATTCTTCCTAAGTAGTGGAGAAACGGACATCGAGTTCACCCTACTGGCGGAAGGATGGCGTAAGCTGGGCTTACTGTGGTTGTTGATCGGTAATGGAATCCTACGAAATGGCTCGGTGCTTTTTTGGGATGAGCCGGAGGCCAACCTTAACCCGAAGATGTTCAAGGTGGTGATCGAAGTGCTACTGCAGTTGCAGCGGGCGGGGGTGCAGGTTTTCTTCGCAACGCACGACTACGTGATCCTCAAGGAGCTTGACCTCCAGATGACGGAGGAGGACGCAGTGGCGTTCCACTCGCTGTACCGGGATGAGGATGGCGAGATCGCGTGTCATACCACGAACCACCATTTGGGCATCTCCCCCAACGCGATAGACGAGGCGTTCGATGACCTTTACGACCGGGAAATCGAGCGTAGCCTGGGAGGTCTCAACGGATGACGGTCTTCACCGAGGGCGGTTTGCAGATCACCTTCAACAACGTGCTGGATGTGCGGAAGTTTGAAGACCATGGACTGACAATCATGAAAGCCGTTGATTTTCTGGTTGAACTCCCTGACCGTTACCTTTTCATTGAATTCAAGGACCCCGAGGATTCCGGAGCATTTCCAGTCAACGCTGATCCGGTTCAAGCTTTCCGGCGCGGGGAGCTCGATCAAGATTTGAAGTACAAGTATCGCGACTCATTCCTATACGAATGGGCGACTGGTAAGACGGACAAACCGTCATATTATTACGTGTTGGTAGCCCTAAGATGGCTGAGTACAGCCCATTTGACGCGGCGAACTGCAGCTTTGAAACAGGCCTTGCCGGTTGGAGTGCCCTCGGAGTGGCTGCGGTCGATCGTCAGCGATTGCGGGGTTTTCAACATCGCCTCTTGGAACCGGAACTTTCCTGATTACCCGGTGCGGCGTCTCCCATGACGTACGTTTGCCGCTTGTAGCGCGGTGGGTTATTCTGGCGGCAGCAACCGAACCAAGGAGTTGACTCATGCAATTCGGCCTGTTCATGATGCCGCTGCATCCGCCGCACCGTTCCTACGCTGATTCCTACGACCGGGATCTTGACCTGCTGCAGGAGGCCGACCGGCTGGGGTTCCACGAGGCCTGGATCGGTGAGCACCTCACCGAGCGCTGGGAGAACGCGCCGTTCCCCGACCTGCTGATCGCCAAGGCTTCGGCGATGACGGAGAACATCCGGCTGGCCACGGGCGTCACGCTGCTTCCCATACACAACCCTATCGAGCTGGCGCACCGCATCGCCATGCTGGACCACCTGACGCGAGGGCGGCTGTACTGGGGCATCGGGCACCGGGCGATTCCCACCGACCTGCAACTGTTCGGCATGGACCCGAGCCAGGGCGACGACGTGCGACGGCGGGCGGCCGAGGTGCTGGACGTCGTGCTCAGCCTCTGGGCATCGGAGGGGCAGTTCTCGTATCACGGCGAGTTCTTCAACATTGATGCGCCGGAACTGGACCCGGTGCTGGAACGGGGGCTGCACATGAAGCCGCTGCAGCAGCCGCACCCGCCCATCGGCGTGGCCGCTACGTCCATCGGCAGCAGCAGCATCCGTGTCGCCGGACGCGAGGGCTACATCCCCATGAGCAGCAGCAACCTGGCTCCCCAGTACCTGGCGGACCACTGGACCACCGTGGAGGACGCCGCCGCCGAGGCCGGCCGGGAGGCCCATCGGTCCGACTGGCGCATCGGGCGTGACGTGTTCGTGGCGGAGACCAGCGAGGAGGCGCGCGAGCGGGCCCACGCGGTGCTGGGACGCAACTACCTGCAGCACCAGCTACCCAACCGGTTGGGGTCAGGGCTGATCCAGGCGACGAAGATTGACCCCAACATGAGCGACGACGACCTGACCGTCGACTACATGATGGAGAACATCTGGATCGTGGGCGATCCAGACGAATGCGCCCAGCGCATCCGGCAGCTCTACGACGAGGTCGGCGGGTTCGGACACCTGCTGTGCATCACGCAGGACCCGGACGACCACCAGTGGGAGATGGACTGCCTGCGGCTGATCGCCGAGGAGGTGTCGCCCAGGGTGAGCGACTTGACGGGGTAGCCGGCGTGACGGCCTGATCCGCAACCGACGACAAAGAATGGGGGCGACCAGAACGGTCGCCCCTATAGTCGGCGCTAGAGTGGCTGGGCCTCGTATACCGGATCATGGCTGCGGACTATGCTGACGCCCATCTGATCCGCGATGGCGTTGACGTCATCCGGCCATGGACTGTTGGTGACCACGAACGCTCGGGTGTTTACACCGAATACCTGGGCAATGATGGCGGCACGGCGCGCCGAGTTCTCCAGGTCATTGCGGTTGAACGTGATTGATACTTCGACGACTGCCCATCGACGTTCGCCGTCGGAGGCAAATGCGTCGTGCGCGATGATATCCACATTGCGACCGTCGAGGTATTCCTGGCGACTGATCGTTCCATCCTGGCGGACCTGAGCCAGTTGGCGATTTATTGGCTCCCGGTCAAGGGGTTGCGCGTAACCGAAGTGGTTCGCCAGGAGTTCGTCTATCTTTTCTAAGCAACGTTTTTCGTAGGTTTCTCCCCTGAAGCGTCCCAAAGAACCCTCCATCCTACGTACAACAGAATCAGCGCTTTCGTCGATGCGCGTGTTGGTCTCGTCGATACGAGTGTTCACCGCTCGAAACTGCTCGCGCGTTTCTTCCTTGAAGCTGCCGAGGTCCCCGCGGAGTTCGTCGACCTGTCCGGCGACACCGTCCACTCGATGGGTCAGTTCTTCAACTTGTCCGGCGACACCGTCCACTCGATGGGTCAGTTCTTCAACTTGTCCGGCGACACCGTCCACTCGATGGGTCAGTTCTTCAACTTGTCCGGCGACGCCGTCCACCCGGCCGGACAGTTCCTGAACCTGCGCCGGTAGCGCCAGAAAGTCTTCCGTGAGCAGGGCGCGCAGCACCGGCTGACGGACCTCGGGGTGGGCCGTAATGAAGTCCAATATCTGCCGCAGCGGATGCTCCGGCGGGAGGTCGAGATCGAGGATTGGCGCGGTCAATTGAGGTTACCCGTCTGCGGAGTGGCTCCCGGGAATGATGCCCCCGGGAGCGTAGATTCAGATTAGCACACCATTCGCGGTTGCCAGCGGCCGCGGTCTACCTACTTGAACGCCGGGAAGACGTGCTTGCCGAACATTTCGATGGATTCCATGACCTTGTCGTGGGCGACGGTTTCGGTGGCCATGAGGAACTGCAGCTGGTCGACGCCGGTGGCCTCGTGGAGTTTGGCGGACCTGATGCAGCTGTCGGGGTCGCCGGCGACGATGACGCCGCGCTCGGCCAGGGTGTCGGCGTCGAACTCTTCCCAGATCTTCTGGGCCAGGGCGGTTCCGCCGGAGAGGTCGACACCGCCGTCCGCCGCCTCGCCATTGCTGTCGGCGGAGTCCGGCGGCACGTCGACGTAGCGGGAGAAGTTCTGCTCCAGATGCTCGGGGATGCCGCCCCACTGGTCCAGCAGGCGGGCGTAGACGTCCTTCTGGTCCTGGACGTAGGGACGACCGGGTCCGAAGAAGGTCTTGAGGGAGTCGGCGCAGAGCTGTCGGGTGCCGGAGTTGTCGGGTCCGCAGAGGCCGAACACCGAGCTGAGCCACTGGTTGTTGACGGACTGTCCCACAGGCTGGGCGTTCTTGATATTCTCGCGGTAGGCGGCGATGTGCGGTTCCAGTACCGAGGGGGCGCTGACGCCCAGGGCCATGACGCCGATGCCGCGCTGGGCAGCCAGTTCGTAGGTGGCCGGCTGAAGGGCAGCTACCCAGATGGGTGGGTGGGGCTGCTGGTAGGGCTTGGGCAGTACCTGGCGTGGCGGCACGTTCCAGAACCGGCCCTCCCACTCGAAGTAGTCGGAGCCCCAGATCTGCGGGATCATCCTGAGGGATTCCTCCCACATCTCGCGGGTGTCGCGGGGGTCGATGCCCATCCCGGTCTGCTCGTAGGCGGCGCTCCGGCCGGTTCCCATGTCGACGCGGCCGTTGGTGAGGTGGTCTACCATGGCCACGCGCTCGGCGACGCGCACGGGATGATGGTAAGGCAGGATGACGACGCCAAAGCCCAGGCGGATGCGCTTGGTGAGACGGCTGAGGGCGCCGAAGATCACCTCGGGGCAGGGCGACATGCTGAAGGTGGTGAGGAAATGGTGCTCCACGAACCAGACATAATCGAAGCCCATCTCGTCGGCCAGGCAGACCTGCTCGATGGTTTCTTCGATGACCGCGTGGTCGTCCAGTTCGGGACGCTGCATCTCGTAGGCCAGGCCGAATTTCATGGTATTTTGCTCCCTTGGTGGCTGATGTTGGCGAGATTGTACCCCCGCCCCATGAGGTGGGCAATGTTAGAATCACCGCATGCCTTTACACCGATAACTACAGGAGATCGTCTTGACACGCTTTTTCCCCTCTCACGCCTCATTCCTCGCTCTGATGCTGATGGCTGTGCTGCTGATGGTCGCATGTGGCGGCCCGGCTCCGGAACCGCCCGCCGCTCCGGCTGCTCCAGCCGCGCCCGCCACCGCGGCGCCAGCAGCAGCTACCCAGGCTCCTGCCGCCGCAACCGCCGCACCGACAGTCGCCGCTCCCGCCGCTGGGCCGACGACCGCGCCCGCGGCTGCACCGACGGTTGCGCCCACGGCGGCCATGGCTGCCACAGAGTCGCCGACGGAACCTCCAGCACAGGAACCGGCAGCGCCGGACGGCGCCACCATTTTCACCCTGAGCGAAGGCACCATAGCCCGCTACAAGGTGGAAGAGGTTCTGGCCAACACTGGCTTCAAGATTGCCACGGGCGAGACGACGGACGTGGCGGGCAGCATCGCGTTTGACGCGGATGGGAACGTGGTCGCCGATGGGAGCCGCATCGCAGTGCAGGCGGCGACGCTGCGAACCGACAGTAACCGACGGGACGGCTACGTGCGCGACCGCACCCTGCTGACGGACACCTACCCGGAAGTGGTGTTCCAGCCAACTTCGGTGGACGGTTTGCCGTCACCGATTGCGGATGCCAGCGGGCCAGTGGAGTTCACCATCACCGGTGATCTTACCGTTAAGGACCAGACCCGCGAGGTCACGTGGGATGCCATGGCCGAGTTCCCGGGAGACGGCACGGTTACCGGCTTCGCCAGCGTCATGTTCACCTTCGAGGACTTCGGGATGGACAAACCGAGCGTCGCCATAGTCCTGAGCGTGGAGGACGAAATCCTGCTGGAGCTGGACTTCGCGGGGACGATCACTGGGCCGTAATCAGCACGATGTCCCGCTGCACGGGCGACGAGGCGTAGGGGCCGTCGTCGCTCATGTAAGCGTCGATTTCGGAGCGGACGCCGAATTCAGGCAGGTAGATGCCCGGCTCGATGGAGAAGCCGATGCCGGGGATGATGCGCCGCGTGTCGTGGGTCTCGAAGTTGTCCAGGTTGACGCCCTCGCCGTGGACGGTGTGGTAGATGCTGTGGCCCAGGCGGTGGGTGAAGTAGTCGCCGAAGCCATGGTCGGCGATGTGGCTGCGAGCCACATCGTCGGCCTGCCAGCCCTGGATGGCCTCGCCATGGGAGAAAGACTGCTGCAGGAAGGACAGCGCGGCGTCGCGGGCGCCGAGGACAATGTCGAAGACCTGGCGGTGCCGATCGGTGGGGCTGTCGCCCACGTAGGCGGTCCAAGTGATGTCGGCGTAGACGCTGCCGGGCGTGTCCTCGCGGGCCCAGAGGTCGATGAGGACCCAGTCGCCGGGCGCGATGACGCTGCTGCCCTCTGAAGCGGGCTCGTAATGGGGGTCGGAGCAGTGGGCATTGGCGGATACGATGGGGCCGTCGGCGGTGACCAGGCCTTCCTCGCGGAAGCGGGCGCGGATGAATTCGGCGATTTCGAACTCGGTGGGGCCGTCGGTGAGACGCTGACCGATGCGGGCGAAGGCTTCGTTGACAATGCGGCCCAGTTTCTCGGCGGCCCGTTTGTGTCCCGCCAGCTGTGCAGGTGACCAGCGCTGCGTGGCGAACTGCATCAGGTCGGCGGAGGACACGACGTCAGCGCCCATGCTTCGAACCAGCTCTACGGTTCCGGCATCGACGCGGGAGACGCGGGGCAGGCCGTTGCGCGGGGAGTATTCCATGGCGACGCGGCCGCAGCCGGACAGGGTGTCCTGCAGCGCGCCCTCCAGAGTGACCCGGCTGCTGTACACCACCTGTTTCAGGTCGGTTCCGTCCCCGGCATCCGCGAACTTGCCGGCGTCCACGTGGTGGGTGAGCAGCGTGGCGGAGCCATCCACGGGCACGAACAGGAAGACGGGGCGGGTAACGTGGCCGGAAGGCGTGGCAACCTGGGCCAGGACCGGATTGCAGCCGAGGTAGTCGTAGATGAGCCAGCCGGGGAGGTCTTCCGCCTGCAGGTACTCTCGGGCGTCGTCAAGCATCCTGGCGTTGGCCATGGGGGCCTCCTTGGTGCGCGGTTGCTGGGAGTTGGGCGTTGCCTGATCCTAACCCGTCTTTGGGTTGTTGTCACCAGTCCGAGGAGCAGCAGATGGGCAACACTGCCGGCATGGAGAAAGGCTTGGATTCCGGCTCAGGGCCGGAATGACGGAAGGGGCCGGAATGCGATGATGCCGGAGTCCAAGGATGATGCCGGAATGCGGGGTGAAGGGTCCGGATCGATCAGGCGTAGTTGTGGTGGATGCCGCCGTCGACGATGATGTTCGCGCCGGTGAGGTACGACGCCTGGTCCGAGGCGATCATGCAGACGATGTCACCGATCTCCTTGGGCGTGCCCATGCGTTTCATGGGCGCCTCGGCGGCGACTTTCTCGAAATTTGGGTTGGCACAGGCCTGCCCGTCCGCTTCGCCTTCCGACGCTTCATGATCCGGGGCGCCCGCGGGATCCTCGATTTCGTCGCAATGCACGCCGGCGTAGATTACATTGTTGACGGTGATGTTGTGCGGGGCCAGCTCGGAGGCCAGGCCCTTGAAATACGCCAGCACCGGGGCGAGGCTGAGAGAAGACAAGGTGTTGTGCGGGGACACTTCCATGGCGGAGAAGGGGACGAGGTTGATGATGCGGCCCATGCCGTAACGCCGCATGTGAGGCAGGACCTCGCGGGTCAGGTGTACGGCGGACATGAAGTTGCGGGCCAGGGCGGGCTCGATCTGCTCGTCCTCCAGCTCGCTGGCCGGCGCGTTGCCCTGGTCCTGCACGGTGGTGACCATGACGCCGATGTTGCCCTGGCGATGCAGGGTCTCGCGCACCAGGCGGTGGATGTCCTGTTCCCGGTCGAGGTCGGCGATGACGGCGCGGAACCGGTCCTGGGGAATGTGCTTGCGGGCGATTTCCATCTCGACGTGCCGCATGCGGTAATTGTCGGGCGCGGTCAACGAAAGGATCGCCCCCTCTTTAGCCAATGCGGTGGCCGTGGCCGTGGCGATCGCAAGGTGCGAGTCCACCACCAGGGCGACCGTATCCTGGAGTCCGAAGTCCATGTGACTACCTCACTGACCGCCAGCGGCTAAATAACGCCGGAGGTTGCCATCTGGTCGATGTCGGAATCGGAATATCCCAGGTCATTGAGGATCTGGTGATTGTGCTCACCCAGGAGCGGCGGATGCTTCTCCAGCTCCCCGGGGGTCTCGGAGAACTTGATGGGCAGGCCGGTCTGCTGGATGGAGCCAAGGGTCGGATGCGGTATTTCCAGGAGCATTTCGCGGTGCTGCACCTGTGGGTCGTTGAAAACGTCCTTCAGATCGTTGATGGGACCCGCGGGGACGCTGACGGCCTGCAGGTCGGCAACCCAGTCGTCGGCGTCCTTGGCCTGGAAGTGTTCCACCAGGAGTGAGACCAACTCGGCGCGGTGGTTGACGCGATCGCCGTTGGTGGCGTAATCGGGGTTGTCTTTCAGGTCCGGACGGTTGATGCCCTGGCAGAACCGGTCCCAGAGGCGCTCGGAGCCGACGGCGACGTTGAAGAACTTGCCGTCTCCGCCCTTGAAGCCCTGGTAGGGGACCAGAGTGGGATGGGCTGCGCCCAGCCGCTGGGGAGCGTCGCCGGTGGCGAAGTAGTAGCCGGCCTGGTAGGTCATCCAGGCGACCTGGGCGTCCAGCATGGACAGGTCAATGTACTGGCCGGCGCCCTTGCCAGCGGGGGAGTTGCGGTGGAACAGGGCGGCCATGACGGCGAATGCCGCCCACATTCCGGCGCCGATGTCGGACACGGCGATGCCGACCTTCTGGGGGTCTCCGCCGAGGTCGCCGGTGATGCTCATGAGGCCGCTGACGCCCTGCATGATCTGATCGTAGGCAGGACGGTCACGGTAGGGACCGTTGGCGCCGAAGCCGGAAATGGAGCAGTAAACGATGCCGGGATTGATCTTCTTCACTTCCTCGTAGCTGAGGTTGAAGTTGGACATCACGTCCGGGGTGAAGTTTTCGACAATCACGTCGGCGTCGGCAGCCAGCTTGAGGAAGATCTGCTGGGCCTTCTCGTCACGCAGATTCAGGGTGAGGCTGCGCTTGTTGCGGTTGACCGAGAGGAAGTAGGCGGATTCCTCGCCGATGAAGGGAGGACCCCAGCCGCGGGTGTCGTCGCCGGAGCCGGGGCGCTCAATCTTGATGACGTCCGCTCCGTAGTCGCCGAGCATGGTGGCGCAGAATGGGCCGGCCAGCGCGCGCGTAAGGTCCAGTACCTTGATACCTTCGAGGGGTCTCATGTCCCGCTTTTCCTCCAGGGCGACCGGGCCCGGTTTGCGTCGAGCGGTCACCGTAGTCGTTGGGGTTCAGGTTCGGGCAATTATAGCGTACAAATCAAACAATTCTTATAAAAACAGCACAAATGACATAAGATTTGTGCTGAGGGCGCTACCTGGAGAGCGCGGAAAGCGTCGGGTGCTGCCATGGCCAGCACGGTACTGTCGTTCTATGGCGCAACGGGTTCGGTCTGCATCCTGCGCGGGTTACGTTCGGGTTTCCAGTGCGAGGAGGGTGGCAGAAAGTCAGCGGTTGTGCGCGTCCGGTTCAAGCAACGGTTTCCGCGATTCTATCACAACCGGCGGCGTGCAGCCGCCAAGCCTGATGAATTTCCGGCGTGGGCATGCCCGTATGGTAAGATGGCGACATCATGCGAATGCCATTTTCCCACATTCTGAGGTGAACCATGACCACCACTCAGCAATCCGCCGCTACCAACGGCTACAGCGTCATCGGGAGTCGACCCATCCGGCACGACGGTACTGACAAGGTTACCGGCCGGGCGCAGTACGGCGCGGACCTGTCGCTGCCCGGGATGCTCTTCGGCAAGGTGCTGCGGAGCCCGCACGCCCACGCGCGAATCAAGAACATCGACACCAGCAAGGCGGAGGCCATGCCTGGCGTCCGCGCCGTGGTGACCTCAGCCGACCTGCCGCAGGCTGGCGGGCGGGTGCTGGACCTGGGCGAAGGGGCGATGATCAACCCCAAGTTCCTGAGCAACAACTGCCTTGCCGCTGAGAAGGCCCTGTACAAAGGCCACGCCATCGCCGCGGTGGCCGCCGACAGCGCTCACGAGGCCGAACTGGCGCTGGCGCTGATCGAGGTTGATTACGAGGTGCTGGAGCCGGTCACCGACGTGCTCGAAGCGATGCGCGACGATGCGCCGCTGGTCCACGAACGTCTGGCCAACCTGAACGACCCCAGCGTTCGACCCGGCGGCTTGCTGGGCGAGGGCGATGCCGGCAAGGTGGGCAACGTGCCCAACCGGTACTTCTACGAGCTTGGCGACATCGAAGCCGGTTTCGCCGCCGCCGACCTGGTGGTGGAGCGGGAGTTCCGCACCAAGGCGGTGCACCAGGGCTACATCGAGCCCCACGCGGCGACCGCGCTGTGGAACGCCGACGACTCCCTGCACATCTGGTGCAGCAGCCAGGGTCATTTCAACGTGCGCGACCAGACCGCGACGATCATGGGGATCCCCGTCTCCAAGGTGCTGGTGACGCAGTTGGAGATCGGCGGCGGGTTCGGCGGCAAGACGCTGGTGTACCTGGAGCCGGTGGCGGCCGCGCTGTCCCGCAAGACGGGCCGGCCGGTGAAGATCCAGATGTCGCGCACCGAGGTGTTCGAGGGCACGGGCCCCACCTCGGGCGGCTACATGCGGGTCAAGATGGGCGTCACCAACGACGGCAAGATCACCGCCGCTGACGTGACGCTGTTCTACGAAGCCGGCGCGTATCCCGGCTCGCCGGTGAACCCGGGGGCGCAGTGCGCACTGTCCTGCTACAACATCGCCAACGGGCGGATCGAGGCTGCCGACGTGGTGCTGAACCACCCCAAGACGGCGGCGTACCGCGCCCCCGGCTCGCCGGCGGCGGCTTTCGCCGTGGAGACGGTGGTCGACGAGATCTGTGAAAAGATCGGCATGGACAAGCTGGATTTCCGCACGCTGAACGGCGCCAAGCAGGGCGACCGCCGGGTGACGGGACCGCAGTTCGGGAGCATCGGCTGGATGGAGACCGTCCAGGCTGCCCGGGAGCACGATCACTGGAACTCGCCCATCGACCGGTCGCCGGAAGCCGAGGGCAAGAAAGTGGGCCGCGGAATGGCCGGCGGGTTCTGGTTCAATGGCGCCGGTCCGGCCAGCGCCATCGTCAGCGTGCTGGGGGACGGCACGGTGAGCCTGGTTGAAGGCTCGCCGGACATCGGCGGCTCCCGCGCTGTGGCGGCGATGCACGTGGCCGAGGTGCTGGGTCTCGCCGCCGAGGACGTGGCGCCGGCAGTGGGCGACACCAACTCCATCGGTTGGACTTCCATGACCGGCGGCAGCGGAGTGGCCTTCAAGACCGGCTGGGCATCCTACGAGGCGGCCCAGGACGTGAAGCAGCAGATGATCAACCGCGCGGCCCGCATCTGGGACATCGATCCCGAGAACGTCGAGTACGACAACGGTGTGATCCAGCACAAGTCGGAGCCGGAACTGCGCTTCACCTTCCGCGAACTGGCGTCGCGGCTGAACGGCACCGGCGGTCCCATCGTCGGGCGTGCCAACGTGTCTCCCACCGGCGTGGGCGGCGCCTACGCGCTGCACATCGCCGACGTGGCGGTGGACGAGGAGACCGGCAAGGTGGACATCCTGCGCTACACGGCGATACAGGACGTCGGCACCGCCATCCACCCGTCCTACGTCGAAGGGCAGATCCAGGGCGGGGCGGTGCAGGGCATCGGCTGGGCGCTGAACGAGGAGTACTTCTTCAACGACGATGCCCAGATGCAGAACTCCAGCTTCCTGGACTACCGGATGCCCACGGCGCTGGACCTGCCGATGATCGACGCCGTGGTGGTGGAGGTGCCCAACCCCGGGCATCCCTACGGCGTGCGCGGCGTGGGCGAAGTGCCCATCGTGCCGCCCATGGCCGCCATCGCCAACGCCATCCACGACGCCACGAGCGTGCGGATGACCAACCTGCCCATGAACCCCGGCGCAGTGCTGGAAGCGCTGTGGGAGCAGAACGGCGGTTAGACTATCGTGACATAGCAGGAATTCGTAGGGGCGGACGGTTGTTCGCCCCTACGTTTTATGAGAGGCGTACTATAATGAGGTGGCAGAGGAACCCATCATGAACGATGACTTGCTAGCTCTACTCGACCAAGCCGATCGGACAATCGCCTCCGGGGACCATGATCGGGGATCAACGTTGCTTTGGCAGGCTACCCAGGCCGCATTGTGCAGCCTTGCTGATTACTACGGGCAGCCTCACCGCGACGAGGAGGATCTGATGCGTTTTGCCAAGTGGCTGGACCGGAAGCACAACCACGGGGTGGAGGACTGGCACCTGCTGGGCTTTTTCGCTGCCGGTTCGTTTCGGGACAACGCTCAGTGGCATTACGAAGGCTGGGAGGAGATGCGGTACTCGGTATTGGGCGTCAGGAAGTTTGTGGAGACGCTCCAATCGTACCGAGAAGCGTTAGCATGACCTCCGATGAACGGATCGAAGTAACGCGACTGTACCGGACCCTGGCCAACCGACTCAGTTTGGAACGCGAAAGCGTAGCCGCGGGTGAAATGCTTTGGGGAGCAGTGCATAACGTCATACAAGGGATCGGTACGCAACATAATCTGCTCGACCCCGGCAGGCGCGAAATCAGGCGCGCCGCTGTAATAGCGCACCTGGTAGAGGATCATGATCAGGATATTGCGCTGTTCAATGGGTTGAGTTCTGCAGGCGTGCTTCATGGCCACTTTTACAACCATCACCTATTGGCCGAGGTCCATCAAGAACTGATGCGAGCAACCATGGGCTATATCGATACACTCCTCGCCATCGCACTGCCATCCCAATCATGATGAAACTCACCGAGCTCATCGCTGCCGCGCCTTGGCGGGAGGCTGTCACCTACCGCGAGACGTGGCCCCACGAGTATGTGTTGCTCCAGAAGGATGGGCAGCGGGAGTTGCTGGAGGCGGTGTGCGAGCGCTTTCGAAACGGCGAGGGCGTGCCGGCCCGGTTCTTCGTGATGGACAACGTTTACCTGTTCGTCGGCGATTACAAGTACTGGTTCATGGCGGACGGTGACACGATCAAGTCCGTACTGGACAGCGAGGACGATGAGGAAGAGGTGGTGCTGAACCGGGCGCGCTTGTATCGTGACCGTCGCGACTTTATCATTCAGGAAGGCGATACCGGGCGGCGGGAGGACTATCCGGTCGACCCGCCGCATACGCGGGATTTCCCGTGACACGCATCGAGGAGCAACGACAATGACGACGACGGAACAGCAGACTGACATGAAGCCCTACGTGGTGCACACCGTGGGCGACGCCTCTGAGACTATCCAGACTCCCGGCATGGTGCGCCAGCCGGCCATCGTGCCGGGCAAGGGCGACACCACCAAGATCTGGATGGGCAAGGTGACCGCCGCGCCCCGCGAAAAGGGGCCGCCGCACACGCACCTGGAGGCCGAGACCGCCGCCTACGTGATCAAGGGACACGTCCGCGTGTATTTCGGCGAGAACTTCGAGGAGTGGATCGAGGCGGGGCCTGGCGACTTCATCTTTGTGCCGGCGAACACCCCGCACATCGAGGAGAACCCCTACGACGAAGAGCAGGAGGGCATCCTCTGCCGCGCGCCGGACAACCTGGTGGTGAACCTGTAACGGGCAACACCATTGCAATCTCACGGGGGCGAATGATTATTCGCCCCTACGTATTGGGGAGCCGGTCATCCCCGGACACATTTGACCGACGCTGGCATTTGGTGAATAATCAGCGCGCCGGCTGCGGTTGCCGCTAACGACGGCAGCGGCCACACTGACAGTCAAAACCGAGGAGGAATCAAGATGGCGGACGTCAAGGTAGAAATTCGCGCCAACGGGCCCCTGCGGGTCATCGGCGAAATCGACATTGTCGACCAGAGCGGCAACAACTACACCATCCCTGAGGGGCAGTGGGTATCCTTCTGCCGCTGCGGGCAGTCGGACAACAAGCCCTTCTGCGACGGCACGCACCGCGACTGCGGCTTCGAGGGCGCCAGCGAGGCGAAGTAAACGTCCCATCGCTGAAACCCCGCGTATTGCGCCGCCAGCCGCCGGAACCACAAACCGGCAGCCGGCGGCTTTTGCTATTATGAGCCGGCCGCCGTGCTCGACGCTTCACGAGAGGCTTCGAGCCGGGCAGACCAGGTTCCTCGCAACGACACGATCATTCAAGGCTAACGCTCCAGGAGGCGCACCATGGTAACCACCACACCGGCCCGCGCGGCCGCCGAGTTCATCTTTGAGAGCTACAGCAAGGTGCAGCCCTTCGAGCGCCTGCCGGCCGATCTGTTCCCCAAGACGCTGGACGAGGCCTACGCCATACAGCTTGAGCTCCACTGCATGCTGTCCAGCCTATGGGGGCCGCTGGCCGGCTACAAGCTGGCGTACACCACGCCGGTGATGCAGGAACGGGCCGGTCTGGACCATCCGGTGCTTGGCGGCGTGTTCGAGAAAACCATCCTGCGCTCGCCGGTGGTGCTGAATTTCACCGAATACGTGAACCTGGGCATCGAGCTGGAGGTGGGCGTGACGCTGGGCAAGGACCTGCCGGCGTCGGGCGCGCCGTACACGCGGGACGCGGTGGAGGATGCCATTGCCGAGGTGGCCACGGCCTTTGAGATCGTGGACATGCGGACGCCGGCCGACCTGACCACCGAGGAGCGCACGCTGATGAGCGTGGCGGTCAACATCCTGAACTCAGGCGTGGTGCTGGGCGACCCGGTGACCAACTGGCGGGACCTGGACCTGGTGGGCTGCAAGGGCGTGATGAGCATCAACCACGAGCAGGTGGGCGAGGGCTACGGCCGGGACGTGATGGGCCACCCCTTCGAGCCGCTGGTTTGGCTGGCCAATGAGCTGTCCAGACGGAACCATCCATTGAAGGCCGGCGACACGGTGATCACCGGCAGCCTGATCCCGCCCACGGCGCTGGGGTTCGCGTCGGAGGGCCGGATCTCGATTGAGGGTCTGGGCGAGGCGGTGGTGGTCTGCGCCTAGCGCTGCGCATCCTTCGGGCTTGATTGACCCGTCTCAACCCACAGGGCATATACGGCGCGGCGCGGGAGGCCGGTGGAGGCAACGACCTCGGCCACCGCGTCGCGCCCGCGTTTTCCGGCAGCGCGGTGCTCCGTGAGGGCGAGGCGGGCCGCTTCCATTCGTTGTTCCTCGCTCGACGAGTCTTCCTGGTCGTCGAGACTGACCGGGCCGATCACGATGGTGAACTCGCCTCGGGGCTCGGTGAAGTGCTCCAGGGCAGCGGAGGCCGTCCCGCGCCAGACCTCCTCGTGAAGCTTGGTGAGTTCCCGGCAGACCGCGATCGGCGGGTCGTTGAGAGTGCCGGCGACGTCGGTCAGCGTCGCCCGCAGGCGGTGGGGCGATTCGAACAGGACGATGGTCTGCTCGGAGCGCGCCGTTTCGACCAGCCTTGCTGAGCGGTCGGAACGCCGTCGGGGCAGGAAGCCCAGGAAGACGAAACGGTCGGCGGGAAAGCCGGCCACGGATAGGGCGGCGGTCACAGCCGACACGCCGGGGATGCTGACCACGGAATGACCGGCATCGGCGATGGCGGCGACCAGGCCGGCACCCGGGTCGCTGACGGCGGGTGAGCCCGCGTCCGTGGCAAGGGCGACGTCGCCCTCAGCGAGCGCTTCCAGCAGGCGGGGCAGTTGCCGCTTCCAGTTGTGCTCGTGACAACTGAGCATGCGGGGATGCGCGTCGAGGTGGGCCAGCAGCCGGCGGGTTACGCGGGTGTCCTCGGCGGCGACCAGCGGCACAGAGGACAGGATGCGGCTGGCGCGGAGGGTGAGGTCCTCCAGGTTGCCGATGGGGGTGCCGATTACGTAGAGGGTGCCCACGGGGAGAGTATAGCGCGCGCTCGTCCTGGAAAGGGTGTCGGTATCTGGCGCACTTGCGAAGTGCGGACGGGAGGGCAGCCAGCAGGGAACGCGACTGCTGTGGTCAGGCTGTGCCGCTGTATGGATGAGATACCGCAATCTCACGGTTTAGCGTTATGTGCTTCCACAAGAAAGACGATATTGGCTGCCGTCAAGTGGAGGCAGTAGGCGGCTAGGTAATCCGGAACGGCGATGGGTGTACTTCCTTGCCCGTGGGCACCTCGGCCTGCCTGATTCCGCAAAGTTGGGACGCCGCCTTCCAATGCGGAACGCAATCCTGTGAAGTGGTTTTTCATCTCTGACGGTATGAGATTTTGGTTATACAGCACCTCTATCAGCGCCGTGGCGGTGTCTCTGACGTAAGTCCAACCGCGTTGGTCTCAGACAGTTTTCATCGTGCTTTCAAAGGCGCTTGCGGCATTGACAATGGCCTCTTTGTAGTTCCCTTTGCGATAGTGCTCATGGGCAGTCATAAACTCTTGCAATGCGCCATCAAAACTCGCGTCGTGCAGTAGCGATATGGCTGGCTCGACGACTTCAGAGTGGAGATACTGGGAATTGACGGCAATAATCTGCCCGCCATGGTACTGGTACCCGATCCCATGTTCACGGAAACGGTAGTTCAGTTCAGCGATGGCATCGTCCGCCGGCTGCCATCTTGTCTGATTACCTACGCTGCGTTGGTGTTCTCTTACGGGCCCTGCCACTAGCCCGAATGAGATTTCGATGAGGCTAAGAACATCATCCACCTTATCGTGGTGTAACAGAAACTGCTCACAACATTCCTGATGAGAACGTCCTTCTTGCCACAGCGTGAACAATCCCATCTCGGTGGCAAGCGTCTCGTTCATTGTGGCCCATGGCGCACCAAACTCTAGCATCCCGGCAGCGAACCAACCGTCCTTGTATCCGATTGTATTCCGCCAAATACGTACTACCTGAATCCTGAATGGTTCAGGCAAAATGTCGCCCCTGTAAATTACAGGCTTTCCCGGATTTTCGGCCTTCTGCTTGCGCTTTGCAAACGTCTCATAAACGGGCACAATTTCCTCCAAGGTACATTGATACTATATGTCGCGATTATATGATAATGATCTACTAGATACGGTATCATACCGGTATTGTATCGAGCCAGTCCACCCATTGCAGAATTTCACCGGATTTGCGGCAATACCGCCGGCATGCTCTACCTCCCAGCCAGGTCCATCGAGGTGTGTTTCATTACTCCTCGATCAGCACATCCATGCGGATGGCGGGCATTCCGGTGGACGGCCCAGTGCTAGAATGGCGAACACCGAGCAGAACGGTATGCGGCACGGAGCGATAATCATGGAGTTTAACGGGGACAACGCGCCGGCCATTGGCCGCGCCATCTACCGCGAGAAGATACACCCTACTCTGGGGCCGGAGCATAAGGGCAAGGTCGTAGTCATCGACGTGAAGAGCGGCGACTATGAGATTGCCGACCGGCACATCACCGCGGCAAAGCAACTGCGAAAGCGGCGCCCGGACGCCTACACCTGGGAGGAATGGGTGGATGTGCCGATCACGTACAAAATTCACCCCAGCATCAAGCTGGTGAAACGTGATTAGAGGCAAGGTAGGACGGAACGAGTTGGGTGGGCTGGAGCCGCGGCTAACCGTCTCCGTACTGGACGCTGGGGGAGAGCTGCAGCAGTTCGAGGTCGTTCTGGACACCGGGTTCACCGGATGGTTGATGCTGCCGGAAGCGGACATCGACGGGCTTGGACTGGTTGGCGAAGGCCGGCATCGGGGCATTCTGGCCAGTGGCAACGCGGAAGAGTTTGAATACTACGAGACTCAAGTGCTGTGGCACGGCCGGCTGCATGAGATTGAGGTTTTCCAGTCTATAGATCAGCCCCTGTTGGGCATGGAATTGCTGGAGGGCAGCCGGGTTTCCGTGGACGCTTGGGACGGTGGCGACGTAGCCATCCGGGAACCCTGACCATGATGGCCGGCGTGTGACCCGCTTGTGCGTTGGCTCTGGTCTGCATGCAAAAAAGGGCCATATTGCGTCCTTGTGATAGCATGGACGAGCCTCCGAAGGAGGCAGGTCACTTTTGTCGAGGAGTTTCGTTTTATGCCGGAATTGAATGGTGGGCATCTGTTCATTCGCTGCCTGAAGCAGGAAGGGGTGCAGAAGGTCTTTACGATTGTCGGGGACACGATTTTGCCCTTGGTGGACGCGGCCGCGGATGAGGGCATCGAGTTCATCGACACGCGTCACGAGGGCGCGGCGATGCACATGGCCGACGGCTACGCGCGCATCACCGGCCAGCCGGCGGTGGCCCTGTTCACCGGCGGCCCCGGCTTCGCCAACGCCATCTCCGGCCTGCCCGCCATCTACACGTCCGAAAGCCCGGTGATCTTCGTGGCCGGCTGCGCCGAGTTGCCCGAGAAGGGCCAGGCCACGTTCCAGGAGATCGACCAGGTTGCGATGGCCGCCCCCGTTTCCAAGGGCTCGTGGATGATCCACGACAAGAACCGCATCCCCGAGTTCGTGGCCACGGCGTTCCGCACGGCGATGAGCGGCCGGCCCGGGCCGGTGCACCTGACCCTGCCCATCGACCTGCAGGAAGCGCCCATCAGCGAGGAGGACCTGCCGCCGTTCCTGCCCCAGGAGTATCGCAACATGGGGCGTTCCCAGGGCGACCCCAAGCTGATCGAGCAGGCGGCGAACCTGATGGCCAATGCGCAGCGTCCCGTCATCATCGTGGGCAATCCGGCGCGCTATTCCGTCGAGCCGGCGCAGCTGGAGGCGCTGGCGGAGGCCACCGGCGCGCCCATCTTCACCGTGGAGCAGGCGCGAGGTCTGATTGACGACCTGCATCCGCTGTGCTTCGGCTACGCTGACGGCGCGCTGAACCGGACGGCCCGCAAGTTCCGCGAGGCCGACGTGGTCCTGCTACTGGGCAAGCGGTTGGACCATCGCTACCGGTATGGCGGCATCTTCGATGCCGACGCCAAGCTGATCCAGGCCGATCCGTCCGAAGCGGAGATCGGGCGCAACCGCGGTGTCGCCGTGGGCCTGCTGGGGGACCTGGGAGCCATCGTCGACCAGTTGACGGGGGCGGCCAAGCACAACGGGAGCCTGGGGCCGTGGATCAGCGAGCTGAAGCAGGAGCAGGAGGCCTGGCTGGATAGCCTGCGCAGCAACGCCGCGAACGAGGCGCCGATGCACCCGCTAGACGTTTACACGCGCATCGAGCACCTGGTTGACGAGGACACGTTCATCATCCTGGACGGCGGCGACTACGTGCAGTGGGGACGCTGCTATCTGCCGGCGCGCTCACCGGGTCACTTCATGAGGCTGGGGCCGTTGAGTCACCTGGGAGGAGCGATTCCCTACGCCATGGCGGCCAAGCTGGCCTATCCGGACAGCAAGGTGCTGGCGTTCATGGGCGACGGCTCCTTCGGGTTCTACTCCATGGAGTATGACACGTGCATCCGGCACAACCTGAACATCACCGGCATCATGGGCAACGACGGGAACTGGGGCATCGACCGCACTTTCCAGCTGGCCTACTTTGGTCGCGACGTGGGCACCGCGCTGCGGCCGGGCGTGCGCTACGACCAGGTGGTCGAGGGCATCGGCGGCTACGCTGAGCTGGTGGAGCAGCCCGATGAGGTTGCGCCGGCGGTGGAGCGGGCCATCAACTCGGGCCGGCCATCGTTGGTGAACATAACGGTGAAGTCGGGAGCCAGCCCGCTGGCCGACGCGATGATCGCACGGCGGACGGGCGGGTAGGTCTCGCAGTATGTGTGTGGAAGTGCCGAGGCATTAATTTTCGACAGGTCAGCCGACGACTCATGCGTACCCAGGTTCCCCACCGGTCATTGAGAGCGTAGCGCGGCAATCTTGTCGGTGTAACGGACACCGCTCCGGCAACGAGATCGCCACGTCGCCGCGCTCCTCGCGATGACAAACTGGGTACTCGTGATAGCCGATGATGGTCGTCCGTGAGATGTGAGGTGACCCCACATGGCTATACCGGAATCCACGGTCCGAGCAGCCGAGGAAAATCTGAAGGCGCTGCTCGAGGAGGCTTTCAAGGGTGGAGTATCCTTCGGCCCCATAACGGTCGAAGCGACGCTCGATTTCTACGGGGAAGACAACCTGGAAATCGTCGTGGTTTACGATAACTCCGGCCAATTGCTTGACCCGCACAAGCTCAACACGATATCGGCCAAGTTGGGGATGATCCTGCTGAAACTGGACTTCCATAACATTCCGAAGGAGTCGTACATCGACAAAGCCGAGTACGCAGAGTGGCTGGAACTCAATCGGATGCTGCCGTGGCAGAGATATGATCTATGAACTGGGAGCATCTGATCGACGCAGCGAAGATCCTGGGTGGCACGACCGGCGATGCTCCGCCCGGCAGACCGCGACAAGTCATGCTGAAACGCGCTTTGAGCACCGCCTACTACGCGATGTTCCATGCCCTTTGCCAGAGCAACGCTGACGCGCTCATTGGAGCTTCGCCGAGAGGGAGCGATGCTCAAACCTGGCTTCAGACCTACCGAGGGCTGGACCATAGGCAAGCCAGGGACAGGCTCGCTTCGTACCGGACGGGCGGTGGTTCCATGTTCCAGAGCTTTGCCAGCGCATTCGGGAATTTGCAGCAACACCGGCTTGATGCTGATTACAACCCAAGGGTAATCTATGTGCGGTCCGATGTATCGGACCTAATTCAGCGCGCAGAAACGTCAATTGCAGCTTTTTGCAACGCACCCGCTGCACAACGCAGAAGGTTGGCCGTCTATCTGCTATTGCAAAGGACGCGAGGCTAAACAGAAACAACGCCAGTTCAAAATGTGCAAGGAGGCGCGTTATGCAGTTCGGAATCTTCACCATTGTTCCCTATCACGAGGACTTCACGCCGCCGCAGGCCTTGAACGACGCCCTGGAGCAGATCCGGTTCGCCGACGAGGCGGGGCTCGACGAGGCCTGGCTGGGCGAGCACCGCTTCTCGCGCCACGGGCTGCTGTCGGGTATCTGGTCGTTCCTGGGCGCAGTGGCCGGGAGCACGAAGCAGATCCGAATCGGCACGGCGGTGATCGTGCTGCCGCTGCACAATCCCGTGCTGGTCGCCGAGGAAGTGGCCATGCTGGACGTGATCAGCGGAGGCCGCATCAACTTCGGCATCGGGGCCGGCTACCAGCAGCAGGAATTTGACGGTGTGGGCGTCGACATCGACACCAGCCGCGAGCGTTTCCAGGAAGCCGTTGACGTGATGATCAAAGCGTGGACTGAGGAGAGGCTGACGTTCCACGGCAAGTACACCAACGTCGACGACCTGTGGGTATTGCCCAAGCCGGTGCAGAATCCGTATCCACCGCTGTTCCAGGCGGTGAGCACCAGTCCGGCCAGCATCGACTTTGCCGCCAGCCGGAACATCCAGGTCATCACCGGCGGGCCGACGGACATCCTGGGCCAGGCTCCGCAGGTGATCCAGCTGTGGCGGGAGAAGATGGACGAATACGGCCATCCCCACGCCCATCTGGACCCGCCGATGTCCAAGTCGATCTACGTTGCGCCGACCATGGAAGAGGCGGAACGGGACCCCATCGGGCTGGAGGATTTCTCATCCCGGGTGCTGCGCTCCATCGGCAGCAACGGCGCGCCTATCGGCATGCCCATGGACAGGAACGGCAACATCGCCAAGGGATACGAGCACTGGGCCAACCGCCAGGCGGACCGGGAACGACGGGATGACGTTGGCCACGCCGGCCTGCCGCCGCTGCGGGGGACGCCGGAGGTGGTCGCCGAGCGGTTGAAGCAGGTGCAGGAGGCGGGGATCAACCACGTCTTCGGCAATTTCGGGTTCGCCGGCTTGCCGCACCACAAGGTGATGCGGTCCATCGAGCTTTTCGCCACCGAGGTGATGCCGCACTTCCAGGGAGCGGCGGTGGCGTAGGGTTCGGCCGCGGAACCATTTAAGCCATTTGGAAGCGCCCCTGGCAGATATTCGCCAGGGGCGCTTCGCGTTACCTGCCGTCGGTCAACGCCTCTCGCAGGCGGCGGATGATGATGTCGATTTCGTCCTCGGTTACGTTGAGGGGGTCGACCATCAACTCGTCGGGCGCGCGGAGTTGCTGGAGGTAGATGGGCGGGTCGCCCTGTTGCAGGGCGGCGGCCACCTCGGGCGCCGACGGGCCGGACCAGTCGCCGCCCAGCCGCAGCACGGCGTTGGGAAGCAGGTAGTCGATGCCGTCGTGCTCCAGCGTGATGTTGAGGCCGGGCACCTCGATGAGGCTGTCCACTACCCGCTGGGCCATGCTGTGGTACCAGGCCATTTCGGCCTCTTCGTCCTCGTCTACGAACATGGACAGGGCGGTGACGAGGCCGACGATCTCCTCCTTGGCGACTTTGGCCGAGCGACCGATGAACTGGGCCGGGCTGGCGTTGGCCAGGGCGGCGTCGATGAGGTCGGCGCGGCCGCAGAGAATGCCGGTACCCTGGGGTCCGCGGACGCCCTTGCCTCCGCTGAAGATCACCATGTCCGCGCCGTCGCGCAGGTAGCGCTGCAGGTTCGCCCGGGGAGGCAGCATCGACGCGGCGTCGACGATGACGGGCACGTCGTGGGCGTGGGCGATCTCGCAGACCTGGGCCAGCGGCATCACCCGCTTGCTGGTGAAGGGGGCGCACAGGTAGGCCACGGCGGCGGTGCGCTCGTTGATTGCGCCCTCCAGTTCCCAGGGATGGTTGAACAGGTAGTTGCCGATCTCGACGATCTTTGCGCCGGCCGCGCGGTAGGCATGGTCGTAGGGAAAGCGGTGCATGGTCTGCATGACGATCTCGTTCTTCATGCCCTCGGTTTCGGGCAGACGCTGCATCTTGATGGGATCGTTGCCGGCGATGCAGGCCGCGGCCTGGAGCAGAAGTCCGCCGGCAGCGCCGCTGCTGACCATGGCCGCTTCCGACCCGACCAGGCGGGCGATCTCCTCGCCGGCCTTGCGGTTCAACTCGTCAATGTTGACCATGACGCGGGAGGTGCCGGCCATCTGCTCGAGGACCTCGGGACGCGTGCGCGAGCCGCCCAGGCGGGTGACGGATCCGCTGGCGTTGATGATGGGAGTGACGCCCAGGTTACGGTATGCCTGTTCCGCGTTCGAGATGTTCTGCTGGTTCATGGCGTACTCCTGATGGGTGGCAGCTGATTGGGAGGGTGAACTGCGCTTGCGGTGGCCAAGCGCAAGGATTATAGCAATCCGCATGGCGCCCTTGTGGTAACATCGGCGCACTGTACAAAACCTGGAGGTATCAACGTGACCACCGCCGATCGATTGAATGTCATTCCCCTGGGCGAAGCGATGTTCAGCCAGCGGGCCATCCGCCGGTTCAGGAAGGACCCCATACCGGCCGACGTGATGCAGGACATCATGGAGGCCGCCATCCGCGCGCCCAACGGCGGCAACAACCAGCAGTGGCACTTCATCGTGGTTCAGGAGGAGGAAACGCGCCGCAAGCTGGGTGACCTGTATCACGAGGCATGGTGGGCCAAGCGGGCAGATGCTGGCATCATGGGGCCGCAGGACATACCGCCGGGGCGCAACTCGATGCGCTCGGCGATGCGGCTGGCCAACGAAATCGGCGACGCGCCGGTGATGGTGCTGGTGTGCGCGACGTCCAAAGGGGCGCAGGCGGCTGGCTCGGTGATACCGGCAGCGCAGAACATGCTGCTGGCGGCGCGGGCCTTCGGCATCGGCGGCACCATCGCCACGCTGCATGCGGTGGTGGAGGAGCGGGTCCACGAGCTGTTCGATATACCCGACACCGCGCAGGTTGTGTACTGCATGCCCTTCGGATACCCGCGGGGCAACTTCGGGCCGGTGACTCGGCTGCCGCTGAACGAGGTGTGCAGCTACGACCGGTGGGGCGCGCCGCCGGATTAGGGCGCTCTACAAATCGACAACGAACAGGGGCGGGTTGCAAACCCGCCCCTGTGAGTCAACGTGGGGCGCTGTTACGCTGCAAGGCGCGGCAGGATGATGGCGAATACGCCAAGATTCGCAGCCAATTCCTGTTGAGACTGCTCAATGCTACCGCCGACCACTACGGAGATGGCCGGTGTTTCCAAGATGGCGCTCAAGGTTTCCGCGCGTTCTTGGGCTCGCGTGATATCGTAGTCGGCGATGGTTCTGGAAACTTCAATGGCAAGATGAACAGGTTGCCGGTCGTTGCGGCGGCGGGCCGAAACTATGATGTCGGTTTTTTCCAGGTGGTCGCCCTGGTCAAACGTTACGACATTTTGCTCTTCGGCGTCATCGATCAGGTCCTGAAACTCTGGTGACCGGGCAACAATTCGGCTCTGCATTATGCGGACGCGGTTCAAACCGAGCCACCTGCTGGCGATGTTGGCGATGTCGCTATGCACGCGCCGTTCAAGCTCTGCGCCCTCCAGGTTACCAAGCCTGCCCTCGATTCGGTCCAGGCGGAGGGTGGTTTCCGACCGCCAAGTCTTCATTTCTGACATATCGGTCTGGAGTTCGGCGACCCCCGTTTTGAGTTCGGCGACCCCGGTCTGGAGTTCGGCGACCCCCGTTTTGAGTTCAGCTACGTCAGATTCCAACCTGCCCAGTCGTTCGGCAACCAAGCGGTTGTTTTCCTCCGTCACACGCACGAATTCGGCGAACCGCTGGGGCAGTTCCAGCAGTTCGCGCCCGAGCAGGATTCCCCGAATCGTGTCGTTCCATTCGGGTTGCTCGTTGATGATGCGAACGAAGTCGGCAATGTCCCTGATTGTCGTCATACAACCATTGTAGCCGATCTATCGCGTCCGCTCGTAGCGGTAGTCGCTGGCGGTGCCGCGTTCCGGCGTGGCCGTCGGGTTGTTGGGCAGGTAGGGATAGTGGGGGTCTACGCCAACCTTGGGGGCCAGGGTGTTGCGGAGGACGCCGATGTTCTCGACTTCCAGTTCCACGGTGTCGCCCGGCTCGAGCCAGCGGGAGGTCTCGTAGCCCTTGCGGATGGACTCGCGGACGGAGCCGCCGCCGACGGTGCCGCTGCCAATGACGTCGCCGGGAGCAATGCGGCTGTCCTTGGCGGCCCGCTCGATGATCTCGCCCCAGCTGTACCAGGCGTTGACGGTCTCGCTGTCGCGGAGCCAGTCGTCGCCGTTGACTCTGACGTGGGCCTTGAGGTCCAGGCGGCCGTCCTTGATGTGAGGCATCATCTCGTCGGTGGTCACGATCCACGGGCCGATGGAGGATGCGGAGTCCTTGCCCTTGGCGGGTCCGAGGCCGAAGGTCATCTCGTCGAACTGCAGGTCGCGGGCGCTCCAGTCGTTGAAGATGCAGAAGCCGGCGACGTACTGCAGCGCCTCTGACGCGGCGACGTTGGTTCCCGATCGTCCGACGATGCAGCCAATTTCCAGTTCGTAGTCCAGTTGGTCGGAGGCGGCGGGATAGGGCACGTCCTCGTCAGGCCCGTAGATGACCAGCGGGTTGGAGAAGTAGAACACGGGCATGCGGTACCAGACCGGGTCGATCTGGCGGGTGCCCTGGGAGGTGGCGTGCTCCTCGTAGACGATGTAGTCGCGCACCGTGGGTGGTTGGAGGATCGGGGCGCGCAGCCGCACGTCGGCCAGGGCAACGGTGGGCGCAGCCACGCTGCCGGCCAGGGCGTCGCCCACGCGGTCAACCGCCCCATCGTTCGTATCCAGCAGGGCGCGGACGTCGGCCAGCGGGCGGTCGGAGCCGATCAGGGCGGCCACGTCCACGACGGCGTCACCCTGGAGGACGCCGCAGCGGGGCCCGTTGCCGTTGTCGTAGGTCAGGAGTTTCATGGTCGTGGTTCCTCTCCGGTTGCGTTTTTGGATCAGGCGGGGTTGGAATAGGCGGCCAGATTCGCGGCGTCGCTGATGTAATCGGCGGTCTGGCGGATGCGGCGCTCCACTTCAGCAACGGGCTCGCAGATGCCATGGTAGAAGCATTCGCCATGCAGGTGGCCTTGTCTTGAATAGTAGCGTCCGATCAAAGTATTTACCGCGTCGTCGGCTTGAGCCAGCATGAGCAGCCCTCGAGAAGTGTCCGAGGAAAACTCGGGCGCTTCGCTAGTGCGGGCCAGGATCAGCGCATCGGTGGCCCGCTTGGTGGCGCACCACGCCTTCTCGGCGGCATCGCGGATGTCGCCGGCCTCCAGCAGCCGCAGCGCGTCGGCGTGGACGGCCCGGGCGTCGGCGAAGATGTTGGCTACGCGGTCGGTGGTGACCATGTGGAATTGCTGCTCTCTCCTCAACCAAGGAAAAACGGTCCCGAAGCGCAGACTCTAACTCCTCAGTGGCCGTTATCTAAATCTTATCAGGGATCAGGCGCCCCTTCGGGATATTTAACCCCTCAAGGAGATGTCTGGCTGCTAATAGGACATCTCGATCCATGGAAACTAAGAGAAATTTCGCGTGAGAGTTGTACACAAGTGCATGAATCCTCTGGCCTTCGAGCCAACCTAATTTCTGCCTGATCTGAGCAGTGACGGGCAGTTCTTTTTTCCGATGGAAACTTTGATCGAATATCAGAGTAAGTTTATCTGGTCGATCCTTGACAATATGAACCAGTTCGCCAGCTCTCAGAAACGCTGCGGCTGGGCTTTTTCCTTGGTGCGATGGACGGCCTTTTTTGTCAAAGGGAAGTCCAGTGTCGGGGTCGATTAGTAAATGACCTGGGTGGGCTTGTGCTGGCTTTAGCCATCGCTCCCTGTCGCGGTTAACTTGCTGGAACGATTTGGTTTCGACAGCAGGCACACCGACAAGCTGGCAGTAGTCCGATGCGTAGTGCGCGGGGTCGTCGTCTGTGAACATCGGGTGTGCAGACCAGCCGCCGCAATCATCTAACAACTGAAGGATACCCCGCTTCACGAAGTCATATGAGTCTCCAAACTTTTCGTAATTCATGCAACGGGGAACCTCCACATGGCCTCAGCAAGCAACTGCCATTCGTCAGAATCAAGATTTACCGGATTATTAGATTTTCGGGATTGAGAAATCTGGCGAATCCAATAATCCTATGAATCCTGATTGTGACGATTTCACGCAGGGGCGAGTAACCACCCGCCCCCACATCGTATCAATCAGTGCATCGGCGAGAAGCTGGCGGGGACCATGATCTTGGTCTCCTGCTTGACGCGGCCCGGGGCGCCGGAAGGCCACTGGGGAATCTTGCTGGCCTCGGCGCGGACCTCGGCGCGGTGGTTGAGGTCCTTGTAGGGCCAGACGTGCATCCACTTATTCAGGTCGCCGAACTCGGTGAACATGCCGGCGGCCAGCGGGGAAAACTCCTCGCGATAAGGCAGGGATTCTTCCCAGCGGCGCAGCAGTTCCGGCATGGAGCCGTTCTCGTAGGTGTAGACGCGCATCTCGTAGATGTTGCCGAGGGCCTGGTCGCCGCCCATGGGGCGCATGAAGGGCGCGGGGTTCCAGATTTCGGAGTTCATGTTGAGGATGTTGCCGGAGGTGATCTTCGGCGGCCAGTTGGGGTCCTTGCCAGCCTCGGCGCGGATTTGGTTGCGCTCCTCCATGCTTTCGTAGCCCCAGACGTGGATGATCTGGTTCAGCGGGCCGATCTCGGTGTGCCAGAAGGCAGCGATGGGGGAGTACTTCTCGCGGTGGGGCAGCGCTTCGGCGAAGGCTTCCTCGGCCTGGGCGACGGCGCCGGGCTTGAGATCGTAGGTGCGGACTTCGTAAATCATGGTTCTCTCCTGATGATTTCGCTGTGCATGTTGCGGTTAGGGGTTACTACGAGGCCAGTGTAGCAACGGCGCCGAATGGGGGCAACCAGAACGTGCAGCGAGGCGCGTTGCTATAATGCAGGATAGTACCGTCTATGGTGGAGCGAACTCCTTGAGCACACCAAACACCGAACCATCGGCCCTGGACTACCTCGACGCAGCCGAAAGCGCCTATAAATCGGGTGACGACCGGGAGGCCTCCAGACTCATGTGGAAAGCCACACAGGTCACATTCGCGGCCCTCGCTCAAACGCGTGGTCTGGATGGGCGGGATCTCATCGAGCTCGCGAAAGTGTTGGAATCTGACGGGCTGGTCCCCAAGTATCATTATCGTGGCGGTCTGGTTGGGGCGACGCTGCTGCGCGACCACGCGGACATGGAAGTGCTGGAAAGTCATGAGTTGAAGGACGCGTACGAAGCGACCCGAGAATTCGTAAAAGACTGCTTCGATGACAAGCGATAGCCCGTTCCACCTACGGGCACGTTGGCACGGAGCCCAAGCACGGATTTACCGTCAACAGGGCGAGTTACTCTTCAGCCGAGACCACGACCAGCATTCAGCAGGAGCGCTGCTATACGACGCGGGCAAGCAATGTATCAATGCGGTAGCCAATCTACGCGGGTCCAATCCAGGGACCACCACCGCCAAACTCAATGCATTGCGCGAAGCTTCCGCTGGTGAGACGTCAGGAATCACCCTGATGCGGAATTGGCGCGCAGTAACACAACTCCACATGGATGCGGATCGTGGAAACCTGAACCCTGCAGAGTTTGCTGAAGCTCCGGAACAGGCCGAAGCTTTCATAGACACCATGCTAGACATCTACCAACGCGACGCCTGAAGGGAGGCCAATCATGGAATACCGCATCAACCACGTACATATCCGCGCTGCTGATCCCCACGCCACGGCGGCGTGGTACGAGAAGCATTTCAACGCGCGCATCGTATCCGAACGGGAAGTTATGCCGCGCACCGTCACCATCGGCATGGAGATGGGCGGGGCGTGCCGGCTCAACGTTTCATCCAAGCCGCCGGGATCGTCCGACGAGCGCCCCGTCGCCGAGCTGAACCGGCTGGGGCTTGAGCACTTCGGGTTCGACGTGGAGGACATCGAGGCGGAGATGGAGCGGCTCACTGCCGCCGGTATCCGCACGGTGTTGCCCATCACTGAGACGCCCACGGGTTCCAAGCTGTCGTACATCGAGGGGCCGGACGACGTGCTGATCGAGCTGGTACAGCCAGCCGCCTAGCCTGAAGGAGCCATGCCATGACGGACACGCCGTTGCACTACCAGACCATCACCGAGGTGGCGGAGCGGATCAGGTCGCGCGAGATCTCACCCGTTGAACTGACCGAAGCCCAGTTGAATCGCATCGCCGCGCTGGATGGTGAGCTGAAGAGCTACGCGACCGTCATGGCCGAGCCGGCAATGGCGGCGGCGCGGGCCGCGGAGGCCGAAATCGCCTCGCGGCGCTATCGCGGCACGCTGCACGGCATTCCAATTGCCGTAAAGGACCTGTGCTTCACCACCGGTGTTGCCACCATGGGCGGTACGCAGGTACTGCGAGACCTGGTGCCCGATTTCGACAGCACGGTGGTGCGCCGTCTCAACGATGCCGGCGCGGTGATCCTGGGCAAGCTGAACCTCATCGAAGGCGCCATGGCAGGTTACAACCCGGCCTATGACATCCCCATCAACCCGTGGGGTGCGAACCGCTGGGCCGGCGCCTCTTCGAGCGGCTCGGGAGTGGCCACGGCGGCGGGACTGTGCTACGGCTCGCTGGGCAGTGACACGGGCGGGTCGATCCGGTTTCCGGCGGCGGCGTGCGGCACCGTGGGCATCAAACCGACGTGGGGTCGGGTCAGCCGGCATGGGGTCCTGGCGTTGGCGGAGTCGTTGGACCACGTTGGTCCCATGACCCGCAGCGCCGCCGACGCGGGAATCATGCTGCAAACCCTTGCCGGACACGATCCCAATGACCCGACGTCTTTGCGCTCTCCGGTCCCCGCGATGCTGTCGGGCCTTGGCAGAGGCGTTGAAGGGATCCGCATCGGCGTGGACGAGCGCTACATTGGCGACGATGTGGACAGCGAGGTGGCGGAGACGGCGTTGGCCGGCGCTCGTTTGCTCGAAAGCATGGGGGCGCAGTTGGTGACTGTGGAGATGCCGGATACCCTGCCGTTCTCCCGCGCCTGGGGCGTGTTGTGCTCGGCCGAAGCGGCAGCGGCTCACCGGGAAACCTATCCGTCGCGTGCCGACGAGTATGGCCCGTGGTTCCGTGGATGGCTGGAAAAGGGCAGCGGATATACCGCCGCCGAATTCGCCGCCGCCAACCAGGTACGGCTGGCGTGCAACGGGATACTGGCCGGCGTGTTTGAGGATATTGACGTGCTGGTTTGCCCGTCCATGACAACTCCGCCCGGCCGGGTCACCCCTGAGGAATTGTACGGGCCGATGGGTGAGGACGAGTGGACGTGGGGTCGATTCACCATACCCTACGATTTCAACGGCGCGCCGACGATTTCCCTGCCGGCGGGACTCAACAGCGAGGGACTGCCCCTGAGCATCCAGTTCGTCGGCAAGCACCTGGCCGAGCCGCTGCTGGTTCAGATCGGCGACGCTTACGAGCGGGCAACGCAGCACAACCTGCGGCCGCCGGTATAAGGTTCGGCCCGCGCCAAGGCCGTTTTTCCATAGATCGGTAGGGGCGAATAATTATTCGCCCCTGTGTTTTGGTGGTGGTATGCCGTTGGGCCTATTGCGTGGCTATCCAGTCGGCGACGCGCTCGCCGATCATGATGGCGGTGGCGTTGGTGTTGGCGCGGGTGACTTGGGGCATGATGGACGAGTCGGCGACCCACAGGCCCTGCACGCCGCGAACGCGGCACTGCTGATCGGTGACCGCCATGGGGTCGGCGTCGGGGCCGATGCGGCAGGTGCCCGAGACGTGGCGCGAGGTGCCCACGGTCTGGCGAATCCAGGCGTCCAGGGCATCGTCGTCGGTGAGCACGTCGTCTGCCGGCGCGGTGCGGTGGTCGATCACGTCACGATACGCCTCGGATTCCAGCATGTTGGCCGCCAGGCGCACCGCGTCGCGCATGCGCCGCATGTCGTTCTCGTTGTGCAGGTAGCGGTAGTTGATGTCGGGCTGCTGCGTCGGGTCGGACGATGCGAGGCGCACCCAGCCGGATCCGTCGGGCAGCTCCAAGGCGCAGGCGATGCGGGCGATGCGATCCGGCAGGTGCTCGCCGGTCATCACGTTGAACACACCCAGGGTGTGCAGCATGACGTCGCTGGGATACGAGGGTTCCTCTGAGGTGACGCGCAACCCGAACCTCAGCGCTCCGGCGTTGGCGTGAAGCTCGACGTTGTCATTCACCCGGAATGAAACGTTGCCCATGGGGTGGTTGAAGAGGTTCTGGCCCACGCCGGGAAGTTCGTGGATAACGAGTATGCCGAATTCCTGGAGCTGATCGCGAGGGCCCACGCCGGAGAGCATCAGGATGTGGGGCGACTTCAACGCGCCGGCGCTGAGCACCACTTGGTCGGCTTCCACGGTGAAGATCTCGCCGCCGCTCTCCACCTCGACGCCGGCGACGTCGTTGCCGACGAAAAGGACGCGCCGCACGAAGACGTTGCCCTTGACGGTCAGATTGAGACGGTGGCGCACCGGGTTCAAGTGCGTGATGGCGGTGCTCATCCGGACGCCGGCCTGATTGTTCATGGGGATGGCGCCGATGCCAGGGGAGTCGGGGCCGTTGAGATCGGGGTTGTACGCGTAGCCGCGTTCCATGGCGGCGGCGTGGAAGGCCTTCTGGACATCGGGCCAGGGCTGGTTCTCGCGGCGAATGATGGGGATGGGGCCCTCGCTGCCGTGGAAGTCGTCCTGGATGTCCAGGTCGGTCTCGGCCTTGCGGAAGAAGGGCAGCACTTTCAGGTAGGTCCACTCCTCATTGCCGAAGGATGCCCACCGCTCGAAATCCTCGGGCAGACCGCGCAGGTAGACCTGGCCGTTGATGGAGCCGGAGCCGCCGATAACCTTGCCCTGGGCGATGTTGATCTCGCCCTGCTGGTCGTCGATGGTCCCGTGCAGGTTCCAGGAGACCGGGGACCCGGGCTGCTCGCCCTCGTTGGAGTAGCCGTCGCGGACGACGTCGGGGAGATGGTCGGCGATGGGATAGTCCTGACCGGCCTCCAGGAGCAGCACCGAGCGGTTGGGGTCTTCGGACAACCGGCTTGCAACCACGGACCCGGCGGAACCGGAGCCGACTACAATCACGTCATACTTCATGACCATACCCTCGCTTGCGGTTTCTGGTGGCCGATTCTACACTATCGGCACAAACGGCCTGGCCGGGAGTTCGATGATGACGGCCCCCAAGACACCCAGCAGCGCAAAGATGCTGCCCTACCGGCGGCAGGGCGAGATTGACTATGCCAGCTTGGAGTTCGACCCCAATGAGAAAAATGTGACCCCCGACGCCATGGAACAGAACCTCGAACTGGCGGAGATCCTTGGCCTCTTCCGCGCCCGTTTCACCGATTTCAACCAGCGCCCCGACGCATTTCTGGATAATGAAACCTTTATCTGCTACGACCCGACTAACCTGAATGTGCGGGCGGCGCCCGACATCTATCTGGCCTTTGGCGTGGACGCCGAGGCGATTCGACCCCGCAAAATCTACCTGCCCTGGGAGGTGGGGAAGCCGCCCGACTGGGCTATGGAAATCGCATCCGAGAGCACCGCCAGCGCGGACATCAACCGTAAACCCGCTATCTACGCTGCGATCGGCATCCCGGAATTTTGGCGCTTTGACCCTACTGGCGGGCGGTATCACGGGCAGCCCATATGGGGTGGTGAACTGGTTGAGGGAAGCTACCGGGAGTTGCCGCAAACTCGTGAACCCGACGGCATCCTCAAGGTGTACAGCCCGCTGCTGGGCATCAGCCTGTGCTGGGATGATGGCTGGCCGCTGGTTTATGACCCGACCACCCAGGTATACGACCGGAACTGGCGCGCGGAACAAGCGTATGCAATTGCGGTCAGGGATCAGCGGGACGCGGCCCGGGAAGAGCGCGACGCCGCTCTTGCGGAGGTTGAGCGGCTGCAGGAACTGCTTGGTCGCAGAAACGGCGAAGAGAATGAAACTGGAGGAGATGCCACGCCATGCTGAACGACCCACAGGCATTCCTGCGTTACTTCGACGGGATACACCGCCGCACCGTGCGGGACATCCAGGCGCTGCCGAAACCCGCCGAGTCGTGGGCGCCGCCGGCCGGCGAGGGCGAGAACGCGTGGAGCATCGCCCAGATCGTGCACCACATCTGCGAGTCGAGGATGTATTTCGCGCGGGCTTACCGCAACGAGGGATGGCTGTACGACTGGGAGGTTCCCAGCACGGCCTCGATCGATGACTGGGTCCCGGCGCTGGAGGTCTCGGCTGCCGAGTTTCGCAGCCGGCTGGATGGGACGCCTGTTGATTGGCTGACGCGGCGGATCCAGATGATCGACACCGACGGCATGCTCAGCGGCTGGCGGATCCTGATGATGCTGGTGGAACACGAGGTACACCACCGCTCGCAGATCGACACCTACGCCGGACTGCAGGGCTGGGACGTGCCGCAGATCTACGGACGCACGCGGGAGCAGATTGACGAGTTGCAGGAAGGGCAGCAGGCGCGCTCGTCGGGGAACTAGCGGCGAACAGCGCCTTCCAGAATTCACAGCCCTCATCCCGTCGTTTCCGCGAAAGCGGTAACCCAGAGGGTGTTTGCAGTAAAGGACTCTGGGTTCCGGATTTCGCCGGAATGAGGGACCAGGGAAAACCGAAAGACCCTTCAGCGGCCCAGATCAGGGGTTGATCGCGCCGCTGCGGCTCTGCACGATGAAGGTCTCGCGCCTCTCGAGGTAGTCCGTGACGAGGTTCAGCAGAGATTGCGGACGCTCGGTGGCAATGTCGTGGCCAGCATCGTACACGAACGCGACGTTGCAGTTGGGGATGCGGCTCCGGTAAATGCTGGGGGCTACCGGGTCGATCGTGCCGTCCGCCTGTCCGAAAACGGCCAGCGTAGGGCACTGGATTTCGCCAAGGCGTGGCTCCAGGTCCAGGGCAGATCCCGCCGGCGATCCGGCGGGCCGTACTGCAGTGGGCGACACCAGGACCAGCGCCGCCACGCTTTCCGGCGACCGCAGGGCGTGGCGGATGGCCACCGACGCGGCGGATGAAACGGCCACAAGCCCGTATGGCCCGGCGGCCAGCGGCGCAACTGCGGCGGCAACCTGGTCTTCGGCTCCGGGGCCAAAGTCGTCCAAACGCGGTTCCAGTACCACCCAACGTTGGGCCAGGCCGTCCCGCAAGTTGCTGGATCTCGCTTCTGATCCGTCGAGGATAACGACGCTTTCGCGCACCTGGTCAGAGGCCACTGTTTACAGCTCCTTGAGGCGAGGCAGGACCTCGCGGCCGAACAGGTCGATTTCGGCCATCACGTCGCGGTGGGTCAGGCTGGGCTGCTGGAAAAAGAGGTCAATGACGCCCGTGCCGCACTGGTCGTGGTAGGCCTTGATCTGTTCGAAGACGGTGTCGGGTCCGCCGACGAACGTGAGGCCCGGCGCGCCGCCCACGATGTCGCCGCTGGCGCTGCCGGCGAACACGTTGCGGTAGTCAACGTCCTGGCCGGAGCGGGAGGCCTGGATCACCTGGGACACGGAGGAGCGCAGGGCCATGCCGGGGGCGCGGCCCTGGTCGGTCTGGGCGTTGAACCAGTCCTGGGCTTCACGGTCGGTTTCGGCCAGGTAGATGCTGCCGCGAAACACCAACTGGTCCGGCTCGGGTTGCCAGCCGGCTTCGTCGCACCATTTCAGGTATTTCTCAGTGATACCCGCCACCTGTTCCCAGGGCACGAAGGACACGCCGAGGCCCAACCCGTGCTCTGCGGCGTATTGCACCGCGTCATCGCTGCGGGTGGCCACGAGGGCGGAAGGGAAGGGTTGCTGCACCGGCCGGGGCCAAACGGCGACCGTGCGGTACTGGTAGTAGCGCCCCTCCCAGGAGAAGGGCTCGGGCTCGGTCATCGCCTTCAGGATCAGATCCATGCCCTCAAGCAGGCGTCCCCGTCCCTCAGAAGGGTGGACGCCGTAAACCTGGTCCTCGTTGGGGGTGCCACGCAGAAAACCCATGACCAGGCGGCCGTTGGTGATGTTGTCCAGCAGCGTGAGCTCTTCTGCGGCGCGGATGGGGTTGTTGAGGGGGAGCAGCGGGCCCAGCATGGCGATCTTCACCGACTTGCACCGCTCCGCGACGGCGGCGGCCATGACGGCGGGCGTGCCGGTGGCGATGCGGCCCGAGTAGTGGTGCTCGGAGAAGCTGACCCACTCGAAGCCCATTTCCTCGGCGAACTCGCATTCCTCGATGCCGTCCTGGTAGCTCTGCACCGAGGTTACGGGGTCGCTGTAGGATGGCGGCGTGGGCCAGGTGGGCGGAAAGTCCCGCCGGTGGGCGTATCCCATGGCGCCGAGATAGGATGCTTTCATGCTGTGATGCTCCTGCGATCCTTTCTGGCGTTGCCGCCAACGTGGTTGTTCGGGTCTCTAATCGGCCTCGTGACCGGCGCTAACGCTGGCCGCGCCGCTCCTCGAAACTGGCGGTGATCGCCTGCTCGGCGCGCTTGCTGTGTTCGGCGATGAACTGTTCGAGGCGTCGGATTTCCGCCGCGCCTTCCGGCGAGGGCTCCTGGCGGCCGGCCTGCTGCTTCAGCTGGGCCAACTCCTTGCGGGCCTTGTCGACCTGCTGGACCGATTCCAGCGCGGCCAGTTCGTCCAGCGCCGCCTTCTTGATGGTGAGCAGGCGCCGGTGGTTCTCCTCGGCGTCGCGCAGCCGCTCTTCGACCTCACCCATGGCTGACAGGGCCATGTCCAGCGGGGCCCGGCCGTAGATGGTCTGGCGGGGGAGCCGGCGCAGCTGGGTGCGGAACTGGGCAATGCTCGTGTCCAGCTGTTCTTCCTTGTGGCGGATTTCAGCCAGGGAAAGGCGCAGGGCCGCCATTGCCTGTTGCAGTTGAGAGATGGATGACATGGCAGTAAATAAACATGGGGGCGAATGATCATTCGCCCCCGCCGAGTTTCGCGTTTGGACTAACTCTTGAAACCGACTTTGGGGAGCACCCGTTCCAGGGCTTCCAGGACCTCGGTGATGTCGTCCTTGGTCACCCAGCCCAGGTGGCCGATGCGGAAGCAGTGGCCGGTGAGCTTGCCCTGACCGCCGGCCAGGACGACGCCTTCGTCCTCGCGCATCATGGACATGAGCCGGCCGCCGTCGATGTCCTCGGGCATCTTGATGCCGGTGACGGTGTTGGAGGCGCGGGATTCGTCATTGGCAAGAAGTTCCAGGCCCAACGCCTTGACGCCGGCGCGGCAGTAGTCGGCAACCTCAGCGTGACGCTCGTAGACGTTCTCCAGGCCCTCGCCGATGATGTGGTCGAGGCCCAGTCGCAGGCCGTAGAGCAGCGCGACGTTGGGCGTCCACGGGGTCTGGCCACGGGACAGGGAACGCTCGGCGGCCATAAGGTCGAAGTAGAACCGGGGCATCTTGGCGTCTTCGTAGGCTTCCCAGCCGCGGGCGCTGATGCTGATGAAGGCCAGGCCCGGCGGGATCATGAAGCCCTTCTGGGAGCCGGTGGCCACGACGTCGCAGTTCCAGCCGTCCACGGGGAGGGGGATGCAGCCCAGGCTGCTCACGGCGTCCACCAGCAGCAGCTTGTCGAACTCGCCCTTGACCACGCGGGCGATGGATTCCAGGTCGTGGGTCACGCCGGTGGAGGTCTCGTTGTGGGTGACCAGCACCGCCTTGATTTCGGGGTCCTTCCGCAGTTCGGCGCGTATGGCCTCGGGGTCGATGGCATCACCCCACTCGAAGTCCATGCGGATCACGTCAGCGCCGTAGCCCTCAGCGATCTGGACAAAGCGGTCGCCGAAGGAACCGGCGGTGGCAGCGATGACCTTGTCGCCGGGGGACAGGGTGTTGACCACTGCGGCTTCCAGGGCGCCGGTGCCGCTGGAGGTGAGGATGTAGAGGTCGTTGTTGGTCATGAAGACCTGCTTCAGACCGCCGGTGGTGGCCTCGATCAGCTCCTTAAACTCGGGACCCCGGTGGTTGATCATGGGGAGGGACATCTCATCGACGATGTCGTCGGGGATGGGAGTGGGGCCGGGGGTTCGCAGGTTCTGGGGCTCAATCTTGGTCAAGGTCATCGGGAAAGCTCCTGGGAGTCACGCGGGGGTTGTGACTGGCGGTTGGGGCGACGTTCGTCGTCGCGGTGGCTCGTCGTGTGACGGCGGATAACGGCACGGTTTCGTGCGCACGCGGCAAATATTATAGCAAGGATTTACGGATTCGTTCCGGCCAAACGTGCACGGACATCCGGAGCCGCCGGGTCAGCCGAGCAGGAAGTCGCCCACCGTGAGGACCACGTCTGGGAAAGCCCGAGGGCTGATCCGGCCGTCCGACGGGACTATGCGGCTGCTCTGGTAGCCGCCATCGGCGGGGTCATGGAAGGCTTCGACCTGCCGGGCGGTAACGTTGGCGATCCATACCTCGGGGATCCCGGCTGCGGCGTAATGGGGTAGCCTGTCCTCGCGGACATGCCGTGTCGAGCTATCAGATACCTCAACGATCAGAAATATGTCGCTGGGGGTGGGATGCGCCCGGCGGTAGCCGTCCCTCAACCGCAACACAGCGATATCGGGAATGGGCAGGTTCAGATCATCCAGCTGCACCGGGCCTCGCACCCGAACCCGCGCACGCTCGTACAGTCGCAAGACCAGATCACTTCCGAGCCGGTCCGTGCCATCGCCTTGCGCTATTCCAATTGGCGCCCTTACGCACACGTCGCCGTCCAGCAATTCCAAACGCTCTTCGGGATGAAAAATGCCGGCATGATCCATCGCCAGGAACTCTTCCACGGTGAACCGGCGCCGGGTTGGCGTGAAGGTTTGCGCGGGGACGGCGGTCGTCGTCATGGCGTCACCTCGCGGACTAGATGCTCCCGGAGAGCTGGTTGATCACCAACCCGGTGGGGAGCTTGGGGTAGAAGAAGGTCGACTTGGGCGGGAGACGGTTACCGGCGCTGACGATCTGCCGGAAGGGTTCCAGCGGGAAGGGCTTGAGCAGGATGGCGGCCTGCTGCTCGCCGACGTTGACCTGCTGGACGATGGCCTCGTGGTCGGGGCTGTAATCAATATGCTGGGCCAGGGAATCTCCCAGCACCGGCGACAGCACCCGCTCCTGCAGAATCCACGCCTCGGAGACCGCCAACTGGCCCCAGGCAGCCCAGTCCACGTCGGAGCGGAGGGTATGGATCGTGGGCGGAGCATCGGTCCAGAAGACGGCGAAGCAGTGGGCGTTTTCACCCACGCGGGCGACATCGGCAACGGCGGCCTGCGGCGTGATGTCGGGGTGCAGGGGCCGCGACTCGAAACACTCGTCCATTTTGGAGCGCACCGCATCAAGCTGCTCGCGGGACATGTCGCCGGCGACCCGGTGGTAGGGCAGCAGAAGCAGGCCGGGGTCGTCGAATTCGACGAGGGTCATCATCACGTAGTTGCTGGCGGCAGCGTCGTCGGACTGTTCCGCGTCGGGCCGGCTGCGTCGGTAGCGCAGGGCAGCCTCATAACGATGGTGGCCGTCAGCGAGGAAGACGGGGCGACCGGCGAAGGCGTCGGCGATGGTCGCCTGGGCGTCCACATCGGTGACGCACCAGAACTCGGCGTTGCCTCCCGCCGGAGTCGTGGCGGAGGCGTCCGGTGTCGCCGCGATGATGTTGTCGAGAATGTGGCGGAGGATGCCTTCGGAATCTCGGTACAGGGACATGATGGGGCTGAACTGGGCCTGGCAGGCGTCCAGCAGCGCCACCCGATCCAGTACCGACGGCTCGCGGGTGAACTCGTGGGGCAGGACGGACCCGGCGTCGTAGTCCTCCACCAGGACATCGGCGAAAAGGCCGAGGTGCTGGTAACGCCGTCCGCCTAAGTCGTAGGCATGCCGCATGACGTAGTACGCGGGAGCGTCGTCCCGGCGCAGCACGCCATCGGAGAGCCAGCTTTGGAACAACCCCGCGGCCTGCTGGTAGCCGGCCTGCGGGTCCACCGGGTCGGGCTGCTCGCCGCCCTCGAGGTGGACCGCGTTGTAAGGGCTGCGCTGCTGCAGATCGGTCTTCAGCTGCGGGCCGATCATGTCGTAGGGAGGACAGATGACGGACGAAAGGTTGCCGACCGCAGTGGGATCGTAGCGGCAACCGCGGAAGGGTCTGATGGTGGCCATGGCTTTATGGGCTCCGGCAGTTTGGTTTGGGTGCATTATACGATAGCGGGTGTTGGCCGGCAGGATGGCCGGATCCCACCGGCGGGAGCCTGTGTCGCAACCAATGAGCCGCCTTGGACATCCCAAAGAGTTGAGCCGGGAAGTTCGACGAGATGTGGTCACTCGGCAGAGTCCGGGCATGAACAAAGGGGTCATATGGCAATGCGCCTTCGGCGCAAATATCGTAAAATGGCGGTGGGTCGCGATGGTTTGATGCGACAATTTGCGGCATATCGCCGTAGATCCGTGGGAGTGGATCGATATAAGTCATGGAGCGAGGTGGATGATGACAAAATCAGTCGCCAGTGCCTGTTTGTCGCTGTTGTTATGTTTCTCCCTGGTTTGGGGCGGCGCGATTTTCGTCCCGGACAGCGAGGTCCCCGCTGCGATGGCGTCTTTGACCCGAGGCTCCGCGTTGATTAACGAAAATGATGTGGATGACGATGATCCGGAGACAGACAACGACGGCATCGATACCCCGACCACGGACAACGACGGCATCGACACGCCGACCACGGACAACGACGGCATCGACACGCCGACCACGGACAACGACGGCATCGACACGCCGACCACGGACAATGACGGCATCGATACTCCGACCACGGACAACGATGGCATCGATACTCCGACCACGGACAACGATGGCATCGACACTCCGACCACGGACAACGACGGCGTCGATACCCTGACCACGGACAACGACGGCATCGATACTCCGACCACGGACAACGACGGGGTGGATACTCCGACCACGGACAACGACGGCATCGATACTCCGACCACGGACAACGACGGCATCGATACTCCGACCACGGACAACGACGGGGTGGATACTCCGACCACGGACAACGACGGCATCGATACTCCGACCACGGACAACGACGGGGTGGATACTCCGACCACGGACAACGACGGGGTGGATACTCCGACCACGGACAACGACGGCATCGATACCCCCACCACGGACAATGACGGGGTGGATACTCCTGTGACTCAGATCACACCCGTGAGCGATGATTCTGACGATACCGCTACTCAAGTCACCCCGCAGACCCAAACCGTTGGACAAGTAACGCAGCGGGTCGAAGCGTCGCCTCAAACAGATGGGGTGCAAACTCCTGAGCCCGTCACGCCCACGCCGACCGCGCCCACGGTGACTGCGCCCACGGTGACTGCGCCCACGGTGACTGCGCCCACGGTGACTGCGCCCACGGTGACTGCGCCCACGGTGACTGCGCCCACGGTGACTGCGCCCACGGTGACTGCGCCCACGGTGACTGCGCCCACGGTGACTGCGCCCACGGTGACTGCGCCCACGGTGACTGCGCCCACGGTGACTGCGCCCACGGTGACTGCGCCCACGGTGACTGCGCCCACGGTGACTGCGCCCACGGTGACCGCGCCCACGGTGACCGCGCCCACGGTGACTGCGCCCACGGTGACCGCGCCCACGGTGACCGCGCCCACGGTGACCGCGCCCACGGTGACTGCGCCCACGGTGACCGCGCCCACGGTGACCGCGCCCACGGTGACTGCGCCCACGGTGACTGCGCCCACGGTGACTGCGCCCACGGTGACTGCGCCCACGGTGACTGCGCCCACGGTGACTGCGCCCACGCAGTCGTCCGATGATTCAGATGACGACAGCTGATCGAAACTCAATGGCCACGTTCATTGCAGCACATGCCCCCGGCACACAGGCAGTTGTCTCGGGCGATGAGGAGCCATCCGGTCGGCTCGATTTGTTCGACGTGGACTGGGCCTGGGATGCATATTGCGGTGTGTTTGGCCGTCAGGAATTGGAACCACTGAACGTGCGGGTCCTGGAGGCCACACAGGTCCCGGGCCGGCGCGCCAGGGCAACCTACGAGATTGAATGGCCGGAAGAGGTCTACATCCCAAACCAGCAGTTCACCGTGCAGCGGGACGAAGGGCAGCCCGCACAGGTTTTCCGTTTTCCCGACGATCCGGAACTGCCGGGTCTCGCCCAGGTGTGTGATCCCGAAGCGGCAATGGGGTTGATCAAAAAGCACGTGATGACCATTCCGCCTAGGCGCATACGGGCTGAAGTGATCCGGTACCGTCCGGGCAGCCACGCCGTGCTGCGACATCGCCTGGGGAAGGCCAGATTTTACGCGCGGGCAATGAAGCCGGCGGCGATGCCCGTGCTGTTGGAAGCCGCCGAGCTGGTGGCGCGGTCACAATTTGGCGTGCCCAGGATTGCAGGGTGCTGGCGCGAAGGCGCGGTGGTATGGACCTCGGAGATACCGGGCGAGAACCTGCGGCAATACATCAGGTCCGGAAAGCAACCGGATCCCGAGACGCTGCTGGACGGGCTGCAAAGCCTCTGGGCCATCCCGGTGGAGACCTGCACCCGGCCTCCCTTCGGCCTGGCGGGCCGCTATCGCGGGGCGAAGCGGGAGATCAAACCCGCCGTCCTGGAGCACGACGATGCGCGTCGAGCCTACCGCAGCGCGGTCAAGGCTCTGGATCCGTTCATCGAATCGTGGAGGCCGACCAGCCTGGCGCACAACGACTTCTACGATGATCAGTTATTGGTTTTGCCGGACGGGCACATGGTGCTGGTGGACTTCGAGGAAACTGGTCCCGGGGATCCGCTGCTGGATATAGGCAATTTCCTCGCCCACCTCGGGTGGAGTTCCACCACCGGCAGCGCGGAGCGGGCCGCCGCCAAAGAGGCATATCGCAAGACGTTCAGGGACGCCGCGCTGGGACGCTTCGGCTGGGATGAGCGCGAACTCGCCCTGCGCGAAGCGGTTTGCCTGTTCCGGATGTGCGTGTTTCCGGTGATACGGCCGGATCCGGATCGGCTCGCAAAACTGGAACGAGGCTTGTCACTGGTAAACGAGACCCTGGCATGACCGAGCCCTCGCCGGAGCAACTGCCGGCGAGGGCGACTTGATCAAACCGGGAAGCGGTCGAACGCGGCCAGCGTTAGTCGCTTGGGATCAGCGGCATCACCTCGCGGGAGAAGCGTTCCATCGCTTCCTGCTGCTGGGCGGCGGTTTCGGCGGGGAAGCTGAGGATGAAGTGTTGCACGCCCAGGTCCTGGTACTGGCGCAGGTCGGCGGCGATCTGCTCGGGGATGCCCGACACCAGGCGACGGTCGGACTGTGGCGCGTCGTGGAAGACGCAATCGGTGCTGAAGACCAGGTCCACGGCGTCCTCGGCGCGGCCGGCGCGGGCGCTGACGCGGCGGAGGCGGGCGACCTTCTCGGCCAGTTCCTCGGGCTCGAGGATGGCCGGCGGGCGCAGGCCGATGGGCATCCAGCCGTCGCCCAGGGTGGCGGCGCGGCGGATGGCCGGGTTGGTGTGGCCACCGATCCAGATGGGAGGGTGCGGCTTCTGCACGGGCTTGGGCAGGAAGCCGGCGCCGCTGATGTCGTAATGCTCGCCGTGGAACTCGGGGTTGTCGGAGGTCCAGAGTTCCTTGAAGATCTGGATGTACTCGTCGGTGACCTGGCCGCGCTGGGCGTAGGTGTCCAGGCCCATGGCCTGGAACTCCTCTTCCATCCAGCCGACGCCGGCGCCCAGTATCAGGCGGCCGCCGCTGAGCACGTCCAGGGTGGCCAGTATCTTGGCGGTGAGCACGGGGTTGCGGTAGGGGAGGATGAGCACGTGGGTGCCCAGTCTGACGCGGGTGGTGCAGCCGGCGAGGAAGTTCAGGGCGGCCAGCGGCTCGAAGTAGGTGTTGTCCCGTTGGAAGGGCGCCACTCCGTCGGCGGCGTAGGGATAGAAGGACGAGACCTCGTGGGGGATGATGATGTGGTCGCTGACCCAGACGTGGTCGAAGGACAGGTCTTCGGCTCGCTGGGCAAGGCTGCGCAGGTTGTCGGGAGAGGCCATGGCTCCCCGGCTGGGCAGCGAGCATCCAAAGGTGACGGGCATGGGGTTTGCCTCCGTGGTGGTATGCAGGGTTGGGTTCGGCTGGCTGAACGGGGCCGATGCTATACTACTGAAATACTGGTCGCAAGACGACATTTGAGCGCAACGCCGGATGCCACCTCGACAACGACGACAATCTCCGGAACGCCGCGATGCTGCTATCCGCAAGCATCTGCCCAAGGCGGGCGAGTACTGGACAAAGTGGCCGGGATACCTGGCTGAGGGCGATCTGTGCCAGGCTGGTGAAAAGGCGTGGGGAGCGGTGGCCCAGTTGACGAAGGCGGTGGCCACGCACCGGGGTTGGCAGCATTCCGACCATGATCGGCTGCGTGAGGTCATCCGCGAACTGGCCCACGAATCCAGCGATCATCAGGACACCATCATTCGTGGTTTGACCTCGGCAGATGTTCTGCACGGCAACTTTTACGAAGTTTTTCTTGATCGGCTGCAGACGGAATTGGCGTTGGAGGATATTGTGCCCCTGGTCGAAGTTCTATGGGCTGAACTGCCCGGCGAATATACGGGTGGCATTTCGTTTGACGACTGGGTTGCTTCAAACGACAATTGAAGTATGAGCACTATTTCCAACCGCACGATTCCCAACCGCGCCGTCGTCGCCATGAGCGGCGGCGTCGACTCTTCGGTGGCTGCCTTGCTGCTGCACCGGGAGGGCTACGACGTCATCGGCGTGACGATGAAGCTGTACGACATCGACCAGGCGGACCTGCCCGAGTACTACCGGGGCTGCTGCACGCTGGACGACGTGGAGGATGCGCGGGCGGTCTGCCGCATCCTGGGCGTGCCCCACTACGTGATGAACGTGCAGCGGGAGTTTCGCGCCTTCGTCATCGACTATTTCCGCCGGGAGTACGAGAACGGACGCACGCCGCACCCCTGCATCGCCTGCAACGACAAGATCAAGTTCAGCTTCCTGGCGCAGCGTGCCCGGATGCTGCAGGCGGCTTACGTGGCCACGGGTCACTACGCCCGCATCGAAGCTGACGGGTCCGGCTCGATGGCGCTGCGCCGTGGTATCGATGCCGACAAGGACCAGTCGTACGTGCTGTTTGGGATGCGGCAGGAGCAGTTGGCGGCGACGCTGATGCCCGTGGGTCGTTATCCGAAGGCGGAGATCCGCCGGCTGGCCGAGGAGGCCGGTTTCCCCAATGCGAACAAGCCGGACAGCCAGGACATCTGCTTCATCCCCAGCGGCGATTACCGCGAATTCCTGCGCGAGCGCACCGACGAGCGCCCAGGTGACATCGTCGACGCCGACGGGAACGTGCTGGGCCAGCATGAGGGCATCCAGTATTTCACCGTGGGCCAGCGGCGTGGCCTCGGCCTATCGGGTGGGCCGCCGCGTTTCGTGATCCGGCTGGAACCGGACACGCGCAACGTGGTGATCGGCTCCGAAACGGACCTGTACCAGGACACGCTGTACGCCGATCCGGTTTCGTGGGTGTCCGGCGTTGCTCCCGTCGGGCCAATGGATGTGACCGTCAAGATACGCTACAAGTTCGCGGAGGCTCCGGCGACGGTGACTGCCGTCGATGGCGGGGCGCTGGTTCGGTTCCGGGAACCGCAGCGGGCGGTCACTCCGGGCCAGGCGGCCGTGTTCTACCAGGGCGATACCGTCCTTGGCGGCGGAGCCATTACTAGCCACGAACCGGCGACGCAAGCCGGGATCGCGGATCCCGCGCTGGTCAATGCCTGACCTGTCCCTGGAAGCGGACTTCCGTCTCCAGGGCTACCACCTGATCGCCGGCGTGGATGAGGCCGGGCGCGGCCCTCTGGCTGGGCCGGTGGCGGCGGCCGCCGTTATTCTTCCCTCGGATCTGACCGGTGACGAACCGTGGCTGGCGGCAATCGACGACAGCAAGCGACTGTCGGAGCGGCGACGGACGGAAGCCGCAGAACTGATACGCGAGAACGCCCTGGCCTGCACGGTGGAGTTAATCGACTCCGAGGGTATCGACCGCATTGGAATCGGGAACGCGGTGATACGGGCGATGCTGGCCGCAGTGGACCGTCTACGGCCGGCTCCTGGTGCGCTGCTCCTGGACTGGGTGCCCATCAAGGAGTGTCCGCTACCCTATCAGACCGTGGTCAAGGGTGACGCGAGATCGTTGTCCATAGCGGCGGCCAGCATCCTGGCAAAGGTGGCCCGGGATGATCTGATGGTTCGGGTGGACCACGAGTATCCGGGCTATGGGTTCGCCCGGCACAAAGGGTATGCGACGGCGGAACACCGGCGCAGCCTGGCAGAGCTGGGGCCATGCCCCATACACCGACGTTCCTTCAGCCCGCTGCGACAGGCGCGGCTGCTCTCCGATGCAGACGCCGGATGACCCTCGGCCGGACACCGCGCTCTCCTCGCACCGGATCGGAGCGATCGGCGAGGAGTTGGCCCGGCATCATCTTGAGGCGAAAGGTTACCGGATCGCAGCGTCCAACTACCGCTGCCGGTGGGGTGAGATCGACCTGATCGCGCGCGACGGCCGGGAATGGGTCTTCGTCGAGGTCCGCACTCGTCGGAGCGGTACCTACGGCGGGCCGGAGGAGTCGCTGACGGAAGCCAAGAAGCAGCGCCTCGCGATGGCGGCACAGGATTTTCTTTCGCATCAAGAGGAGGCCGACGCCGACCCGGAGTGGCGCATCGACCTGGTCGCCATCCGGTTGGGTGCGGGACGCCGCGTGCTCAGCATCCAACACCTGACAAGCGTGGTTTCGGAGTAGATGGCGGGCAGTGCTACAATCTTGCCAGTCTCCATCGTGTGATTGATCGCGCCGAGAGGCCCACCATGACAACCAAACCCGCCTCACAGATTGGTTCCGAAGGTCAGCATCCCCGCTTGACCTGGCTGCCGGATCCGCCAGTTTCGCCGGACATGCAGGAGCAATTCCCTTACATCAGCCGTGCCTACGTGATCCTGGAGGACCATTTCAGATCCCGGCCCGACGTATTCGTCGGAAGCGAGGGCTATCTCTGTTATTCCCCCGGCGATATTCCCAATGCCCCCAAGCCGGATTGCATGGTTGCAACCGGGTTGGAGATTCCCCCGGCGGAGATTACGGAATCCAACGGCTACGCCATCAGCGAAATCGGCAAGCCGCCCGACTTCGTGCTGGAGGTGGCGTCCAAGAGCACCGGCCGGCGGGACTACATCGACAAGCGGGGCATCTACGCTGGCTATAGGGTAGCGGAGTACTGGCGGTTCGACCATACCGGGGGGCGTTACCACGACGTGGCTCTCGCTGGCGACCGATTGGTTGGCGACACGTACGAGCCGATCGAGGTTGCCAGGGGAACGGACGGCGTGATCCGCGGTTACAGCGCCTCTCTGGGCTTGGAACTTCACTGGGACGATGAGAGGTTGCGCTTCTGGGATCCGGACACGGGCGAGTACCTGCCGGAATTGACGGAAGCCAAGGCGCAGCGGGATGCAGCCCTGGAACGGATACGCCAACTGGAAGCCGAACTGGCCCGTCGGCAGTCGGGAGGGTAGGCGCGGAACGGTCGGCGGTTGACTGTACCATCGGCTGCTAATAGACTAATTTCCGCCTCGCTGCGGATCGTATAGACGGAGCGGCGAGCGTTGGCGTCATCTCTATGCCTATCGATCTTGCCGAACATATCCGAAACGTGCCTGATTTCCCCATCCATGGGGTGCAGTTCAAGGACATCACCTCGCTGCTGCTCTCTCCGGACGCGTTCAACGAGACCATCGACCAGATGGTGAAGCTGGCCGGCGCGATGGATGTGGATTGTCTGGCCGCCGTAGATTCCCGTGGGTTCATCTTCGCCGCCCCGATGGCAACGCGTATGGGATTGCCGCTGGTGCTGCTGCGCAAATCCGGGAAACTTCCGGGCGCGACCCTTTCCTACGAGTACAGCCTGGAATACGGGCAGGCCTCGCTGGAAGTACACGCCGAAGACGTGCCGCAGGCCGGCCGGGTGCTGATCATAGATGACCTGGTCGCCACGGGCGGCAGCCTGCAGGCGGCGGCAAAGTTGATCGAAAAGGCCGGTGGCTCGACCGCGGGCATCGGCGTTGTAATTGAACTGATTGGTCTGGGAGGCCGGGAAGCGCTGGCCGACTATGACCTCTTCTCGCTGGTCACATTCGAAGTGGACGAATAGGTCAAACCGGCCATTTGCCGCGTACTCAGGAGGAATTTCTCAATGGCAGAACAAGCAACCATCGGCAACGTTGAAGTTACCGCCGTAATCGACATGGTGCCGCCGCCGCGCGAGCCCTCGGCGATGTTCCCGGACGTCCCCGATTCCGCCTGGGCGGACTACCAGGACACCCTGGAAAACGGCCAGCTCCAGCTTTACTACGGCGTGTTCCTCCTCAAGACCTCGGAGCACGTGATCCTGGTGGACACCGGCATGGGCCCAGGCCCGCACCCCGACCGGGGCAACGTAACCGGGAACCTGTACGAAGAGCTCCGGCCGCACCTGGAGTCCAACGTGGGCGTGAACAACACCAACGTCGGCCCCAGCGACTCGGTGAACTACATCATCCACACGCACCTGCACGGCGACCACGTGGGCTGGAACCTGCGCTACTCCGGCGGCATGCCCGCGCCGAACTTCCGCCGGGCGCGCTACGTCATGTCGCGGCCGGACTACGACTACTTCACGTCGGATGCGGGTCGCCAGATGTACCCGTACATCGACCGCCAGGTGATGCCGCTGCGCCGTCTGCGCCTGCAGCAGATCCTCGAAGAGCCGGAACACACCATCAGCGACGAAATCTCCATCGCGCCGGCTCCGGGCCACACCCCGGGTCACCAGGTGGTGCTGATCAACTCCAACGGCCAGCGCGGCGTGGTCATGGGCGACGTGCTGCATACCATCGCCCAGATTTCCGAGCCCAGCTGGTGCGCCGGTGTCGATACCGACAAGGAGCAGTCCGCCGCTTCCCGCAGCCGCCTGCTAGACGCCGCTGAGGAAGGCGACTGGGTGATTTGCGCCGGCCACTTCCCGCCGGGCAAGCAGATCGGCAAGATCGCCCGCGTGGACGGCAAGCGGGTCTGGCAACCGCTCTAGAACAAAAATAAGGGATCGGTAGGGGCGAATAATCATTCGCCCCTATTTCACGTCAGGGAGGCCTCGGAATGACGCAGCTGCGCAGCCTGTTGGAACGCATTGAGGCGGGCAGCGGTCCGTCATTGGGATTTGGCTCCGCCCAACCGGCACGGCTGCCGGGCATGGCGCTCATCGCTCGCTGCTCGGGCGACGTCGAGGCGGCGCTGGCTGCAGCCGCCGATGTTGCCGACGCCGTGGTCATAGCATCGCCCGGCTTGACGCCGGACGCCGTGCCGGAATTGGAACAGCCCATCTGGGGCGCCGGCGGGGTGCCGCTGGAACCTGAAGGCATTGCTCGCTGGCGCGAAGCCGGCGCCGATTTCACCGTGTCTCCCTTCGCCAGCGCACGAGTGGACGCCATAGATCTGTCCGATCCGCAGATGACCCACGGCGCGCGCATACCGGACGACGTGGACGGTCAAATGTGGCGCATCCTGGCCGGCACGCCGCTGGACTTCCTGGTGCTGGACAAGTCCGCCATGACCGGGCCGTGGACGCTGCCCGACCTCGGCCAGGTCGCCGACGCTGCCCGGCGTGCCGAGAAGTTTCTGATCGTACGCGTGGGGCCACGGCCCAGCGCCAACGAACTGCTCGGGCTGCGTCAGGCCGGCGCGGTGGCCGTCGTCGCCGAGGCCAACGACCACGGCGCAGAGGGTCTCGCCGCGATCAAGGCCAACCTGATGGCCATGCCCCGCGCGCAACCCGCGACGCGACGCGGGGGCCGGACCGGGTTGGAAAGCGCTACGACGTGATCCTCCAGAGCCTCGACCTGCTCCGGGAGAACCCGGTCGCGTTCGCCCTGGTGATCGGCATCGGACTGCTGGGCCTTATTATCGGCTTCACCGTCCACGAGTTCAGTCATGCGCTGACGTCCCATATCGAAGGAGATGACACCGCCCGGCGGATGGGACGGCTGACCTTCAACCCCATCAAGCACATCGACCTGTTGGGGTTCATTCTCCTGCTGGTGGTGGGATTCGGCTGGGCCAAGCCGGTGCAGGTGGACCCGTACAACCTGCGGCACGGGCGGCTTGGGATGTCGATGGTAGCCCTGGCCGGCCCGTTGTCCAACTTCGTGCTGGCGTTTGTGCTCGGGCTGGTCTTCCGCCTGGATCTGTTACCGGTGGTTACCGACACGCGGTTTGTTTCGGGGATCGTCGATATCCTGGGTTTTGCCGCGTTTTTGGCGATATTTTTCAACCTGATCCTGGGGATATTCAACCTGATACCACTGCCGCCGCTGGACGGCAGCAAGGTGGTGGGCGGTCTGCTGCCCAACTCCCTCTACCGGTCGTACCTGCAGTTCGAGCGGTACGGCTGGATACCTCTGATGGGGCTGATCGGCGTCAACCTCTTCCTGAGCTACGCCTTTGGGATCAACTTCCTGGGCCGGATTCTCATTCAGCCCGCCCTGTACGTGTTCCGGTTGGCCACGGGGGTGGGTTAGATTGTCAGAATCAGGATTTTCGAGATTTTGGGATTTGCTGGATTGAAGCGTTTCAGCGACCAAAGCCTCCCAATCCTGTCAATCCCCAAATCCGATAAATCCTGATTCTGACAATCCAACCAGTGCAAACGTTAGGGGCGAATGATTATTCGCCCCTACGAGTTTTGCGTGGTGTATGCCGCGCTACGGGCGCAGCGGGATGGGGCGGTTGGCCAGGTTCTCGGCGATCTGGTCGGTGTCCCACAGCTTGGCGAAGTTGTAGGCGCGGGGGCAGTGCCCGTAGGACTCCTCGACGTTGATGATGACGCCCTGGAGATGCTTGGAGTTGTCGTCGGTCCAGTAGAGCTCCAGCTCGACCTTCTGCTGCTCCAGCTCTTCCTTGCTGACGATGGTGACGGTGCCGTTGACGCGCACGGTGTCGTTGACGCCGGGGATCATGAACAGCAGGCCAACGTGGGGGTTGGAGTCCATGTTCTGGTAGGACTGGAACAGGCGGTTGCCGGCGACGTCCGGCATGAGCAGGCGGGTGCTGTCCAGAACCTTGACGAAGCCGGGCTTGCCGCCCTTGGGCGAGGCGTCGCAGTTGCCGTCCGGGTCGGACGAGGCCATGACGACGAAGGGCGCGGCGGCGATGAACTTCTGCACGAAGTCTGACATCTCGCCCTTGACCTTGAGCTTGGCCCGGGGGCTCATTTCGCCAAACTCGTCGTTGAACCGGCTGGGCTCCTGTTCGATGGTGCAGAGGTCGTCGGCTGTTGCGGGAGCGGTGGTTGTCATGGTCGCAAACCCTCCGGGCACTTGGTGCTGTCAATGATGGCGCACAGAATACCGGATTTGGCCGTCACGCGCCACCGGGAAGATGCCGCACGCGTACCCAGTTTGTCATCGGGAGGAGCACAGCGACGCGGTGATCTCGTTGCGGGATGACACGCCGTTATCCCAACGAGATTGCCGCGTTCCTCTCGCAATGATAGTTCTGATCAAACTGGGCACCCGTCAGCGGAAGGGGCTTGTGGATATCGTCAGGCGCCGACGAAATTCGCCGTCACCTTGACATTTACCGCCCCGGCAGGTACCATCCATGGCAGTTAAAAACTGCATACGCTGCTGGAACCCTTATTCAGACAGGCGGAGGGAACGGCCCTGTGAAGCCTGGCAACCTGTCCCGCTCACCCCGTGGGATGAGGTGCTAAATCCGGCGTCCCGGTATATGGCGCACGATGCGTGCGGATACCAAGGAAGGACGAAAGATGAGGGGCGGACTGTGTAAGGTGGCTCTCCCAAGTGCGGGTGGGCCTTTATTTTTGCCTGTCGGGAACGCAGATTCCACCAGTGTGATCGCAGCCTAACACAGTGCGCCACAGACGCACTTCACATCGCCTACCCACTTATGAACGAAATTCGCCCCATCAACTGGACGGGCAACCGGCTGGAGCTTCTGGATCAGACGCTCCTGCCCCACGAGCACGTTACCGTTCGCATTACCGATTACCGCGCTGCCGCCGCCGCCATCACCGAGATGCGCGTGCGCGGCGCTCCCGCCATCGGGGTGACCGCCGGCTACGCCATGGTGCTGGCCGCTGCGGAACTGCAGTCCCGGGAGCGGGACCACTTCATCGGCGCGCTTCGGGAGGCTGGAGCGCACATCGCCGCCGCCCGCCCGACCGCGGTCAACCTGGGCTGGGCGGTGCGCCGGATGCTCCGTGTTGCCGAGGCTGAACCCGATCCGGGTAGTATCTGGCCCCGGCTGGAGGCAGAAGCCCGCCGCATCCAGGAAGAGGACGAGGCCATCAACCGGCGGATCGGCGAGCACGGACGGGCGCTGATGCCGGCCGACGGCCAGGGCGTGCTGACCCACTGCAACACCGGTGCCCTGGCGACTTCTGCTTTCGGCACGGCGCTGGGCGTGATCCGAGCGGGGTGGGAAGCCGGCGGACGTTTCAACGTCTACAACACCGAGACCCGGCCCTGGCTGCAGGGCGCGCGGCTCACCTCCTGGGAGTTCCAGCAGTTGGGCATCCCGGCCACGCTCATCGCCGACTCGGCGGCGGGTGTGCTGATGCAGAAGGGCGAAGTTTCGTGCGTCATCACCGGCGCGGACCGGATTGCCGCCAACGGCGACACCGCCAACAAGGTGGGCACGTACATGCTGGCGGTGCTGGCCCACGAAAACAATATCCCGTTCTACATCGCGGCGCCCACCAGCACGGTGGACCTGGCCGTTGCCCACGGCGAAGACATCGCCATCGAAGAGCGGCCGCAGCACGAGGTGACCGGCTACGGCGGCTCGCCCACCGCGCCCGAGGGCACGCCGGCGTACAACCCGGCCTTCGACGTGACGCCGCACCGTTACATCGCCGGCATCATCACCGAGACCATGGTGTGCCGGCCGCCCTATACCGAGTCGCTGCGGAGGGCGGTGGACTCGGCCTGACGCTATTGGACCGCTGGGTTCCTGCTTTCGCAGGAATGACGAGACGAACACGCGGGAACGACGAGACAGATCGCCAAGGCGACAAGGCAGATCGCGGGTACGACACACAGATTGTGGGAATGACGACAGAAGGGATACTCGAAGGGAATTATGACCATTGACCAACAGACCCGCCGCCGCATGGCCCGCACCGGCCTCACCGCGTGTGATCCGGAACGCGCCTGTCCCGGCTACACGCTGTATGCGCCCATGTCTGGATCCGGCGAGGTCTACCTGCTGGACATAAAAGGCGAGGTGGCTCACCGGTGGCAGATGCCCTACCCACCGGGCCTGTACGGCTACCTGCTGCCCAACGGCAACCTGTTCTACGGCGGCAAGGTGCGGGACGACGGCGGCTGGGAAACCTTCGAGGCGATGAAGCGGTTCAAGGGCGGCATTATGCTGGAGGCCGACTGGGACGGCAACATCATCTGGGAGCACCGGGACCCGGTCCACCACCACGACGCGCGGCGCACCGAATCGGGCGGCTGCATCTACATGACGGTGGAGCGGATGGACGATGCCCAGGCGGCCACCATCAAGGGAGGCCAGCCCGGCACGGAGTCGCGGGAAGACTATACCGGGATGTGGGCCGACGTGCTGGTCGAGGTGGATGCCAACGGCAACCGCATCTGGGAATGGCACGCCGCCGAGCACCTGGACCCTGAGCGCCACGTCGTCACCTTCAACGATCTGCGGGACGAATGGAGCCACGGCAACACGGTGGCGCCTTTGGGCAATGACCGGGTGATGTTCAGCTTCCGCAACATCTCCACCGTGGGGATCATCGACAAGGCCAGCGGCGACATCGTGTGGCAGATCGGCGACGAGGTGCTTTCACAGCAGCACGACCCGTCCATGCTGGACAACGGCAACGTGCTGATCTATGACAACGGGTCGCACAACCGATACAACCCGCTGCCGGCGTCCCGGGTCATCGAGGTGGACACGTCCACCAACGAGATCGTCTGGCAGTACCGGGACAACCCGCCGTTCAACTTCTTCAGCGCGTACATCTCCGGCGCGCGGCGGCTGCCCAACGGCAACACGCTGATCACCGAGGGTCAGCCGGGCCGGATCTTCCAGGTGACACCCGAGGGCGAGGTGGTGTGGGAGTACATCAACCCGCACTTCGGGCCCAATGAGCTGGGCTTCGAGGTCAACAGCGTCTTCAGGTCCACCCATTACCTGCCGGAGCAGGTGCCGCAGTTGCGGTGAGAGGCGTACCCGATGGCGGCCCGACAATCCGACGACTCGGTGGCTGGCATGGCAGTTGTTGCCGCCCGGACGTACGGATACCACCTCTCCACACCGCGCATCTTCGCGCTGTCCGTGGTCAGCTTCGGCCTGTACCTGTTTTACTGGGTCTACCGGACGTGGGACCAGTACCGGGAACACACGGGAGCGAATGCCCATCCGGTGTGGCACGCACTGGCCATGCTGGTGCCGATCTACGGGTGGTTCCGGTTCTACGCCCACTGCAAGGCGTACCGCGACCTGATGGAGGAGCGCGGCGTCTCGCACAACCTCAGGATGGCGCCCATCCTGGTGATCCTGATCATTGCCACGGCCGCATGGAGCCCGGTGCCCACCCAGTGGCTGAACAGCTACCTGGGCGAGAGCGCAATCGCGGTCATGATCGACCTGATCCTGGACGTGGTAAGCCTGGTCGGGATGTTGGTGGCAACGGCAATGGTCTGCCGGATTCAGGCGAACTTCAACCGGTACTGGGCCGCGGTCGACGGTGAGTTGGCCAACCGCGCCCGGGTGGGCCGGGGAGCGATGGTACTGGCGGCCCTGGGTTTGATCCTGTGGTTCACCATCGCTGGTTACTACGTCCAATATTACCTCACCAACTGAAAACGCCTCTTGGCAAAACAAGCGCAAACAGTTCGATGACAACCTGGCAACCCGACATTTACGGAATCGACGAACCCCTGGCCGGAGATCTGGCCGGAGGGGCGTATATATCCACGACGCGCATCATCCTGCTGTCGGTCATCAGCATGGGCCTCTACTGGTTCTATTGGATGTACCGCACCTGGAAGCAATACCGCGACCACACCATCGAGATGGCGGCCGCAAATGGGCAAACCCATTACCCGGTGTTGCACGCGTTGACGCAGTTCCTGCCCGTGTACGCCTTTTTCCGTTACCACGCCCACATCCGGCAGTACAAGGACCTGATGGTGGAACGGGGCGTGCCCAACACGCTGAATTTGGGCCTGCTCACCACCTTCGTCGTGATCAACGGGATTGTCAGCATCGCCGGCGGAACCATGCGGAGCCCTGACATGTACAGCGGCGCCGTGCTCGTGACCGGCCTCATCCTCAGCATCGTTGCGCTGGTCTTGAGCATTGTCCTCATGTGCGTCATGCAAACCAACCTCAACCGGTACTGGGCCAGTGTGGACGGTCGTTTGCTGCAGTCCGCGCGTTTCGGCAAGGGCGAGGTGGTGTGCATCGTTTTGGGCGTCATTTTCTGGGCGGGCGTTGTTGCGGCCGTCATCTGGCCCTAGCCGTGATCGAGCGGTTCAATCAATTTTTCAGACCATTGGGGAAATCAATTAATGCCTAACCAACCACAAGCGGAAATCGCCATCATCGGCGGCAGCGGTCTGTACGAGATACAGGGCTTTGCCGAAACGGCCGTGGTGGACATCGACACGCCCTACGGCAAGCCCAGTGACCTGATCACGGTGGGCGAGTTGCTGGACGTGCCCGTGGCCTTCCTGCCCCGGCACGGGCGGGGGCACCGGGTGAACCCGACCGAGTTGCCCTTCCGGGCCAACATCTACGCGCTGAAGACCCTGGGGGTGAAGCAGGTCGTGTCGGTCAGCGCGGTGGGCAGCCTGCAGGCCGAGCTCGAGCCGCAGCATGTGGTGGTGCCCGACCAGCTCATCGACCGCACCCGCCGCCGGGACAGCACCTTTTTCGAGGACGGCGCCGTGGCGCACATCTCCTTCGCCGATCCCTTCTGCCCTGGCATCAGCACGATTATCGCCGATGGCGCGGCCGGGCAGGGCATACCCACGCACCAGGGCGGTACCCTGGTAGTGATGGAGGGCCCCGCGTTTTCTACCCGCGCCGAGTCGAACATGTACCGGTCGTGGGGCGGCGACATCATCGGCATGACCACGCTGCCTGAGGCCAAGCTGGCCCGGGAGGCGGAGATGTGCTACGCCGTCATGGCGTGGGTCACCGACTATGACTGCTGGCATCCCGACCACGACGACGTGACGGTGGAGATGGTGGTGGAGAACCTGGTGGCCAACGTGGCCAACAGCCGGATCATCCTGCGCCACATCATGCCGGAGCTGGCGGCGCTGGGTCCCTGCGACTGCCAGACGGCGCTGACCAACGCCATCATCACCGACCGACGCCGCATATCCGAAGCGGCCTACCGCCGGCTGCACCCGATTGCCGGGACGCACCTGGATTTGCCGCCGGACGCCTAGATTCCTGCTTGCGCAGGAATGACGTGAAAACCCGCAGCAATGACATGAGATACGTCGATGACATGAGATGCGTCAAGGATGACGCGACAACCCAAGGAGGTAATTGATATGCCACGACAGAACCCAGGCGAACCGTACTACCGGGTCGACTCGCCCGAGGCTTTGCAGATCCTGCAGGCCGACCCGGAAGGCACCGTCGTTGTCGACGTGCGCCGGGACGACGAATGGGTCACCGGCCACGCCAGCGGCGCGATCCACATCAACGTGGACGACCTGCCCGGGCGCATGGACGAAGTGCCCGAGGACAAGAAGCTGCTGTTCATCTGCGCCGCCGGCGTCCGCAGCGGCCTGGCCTGCGAGCTGGCTGCCGCCATGGGCTACGACTCGGAGATGCTCTACAACGTGGATGACGGCACGCCCTCGTGGATCGCTGCCGGCAACCCCACGTCCTACGGCGACAACCCGTAACTGACCAGGCACCCGCAAGACTTCAGCGCCGCCGTGTTCAACGGAACGGGCAACCGGGGCACTTTCATCGAGCGATTGCTGGAAGTCCTCGCCGTCTCCCGCATGGCGCACTAGGAAACACACCAACGAGAGGTACAACGATTTGACTGTTCAAAAAACCAAAGGCGACGTGAAAGACCTTTCCCTGGCCGGAGCCGGCGTTGACCGGATCCGCTGGGCCGGGCGAGAGATGCCTGTCGTCAACATGATCACGGAGCGGTTCCGCCAGGAAAAGCCCCTGGACGGCGTGCGGATGGCCGCGTGTCTCCACGTCACCACCGAGACCGCCAACCTGGCCATCGCGCTGAAAGAGGGCGGGGCCGACCTGGTGATCTGCGCCAGCAACCCGCTGAGCACCCAGGACGAGACCGCCGCCGCGCTGGTGCAGGAGTACGGGATCCCCACCTACGCCATCAAGGGCGAGGACAACGAGACCTACTACCAGCACATCAACGCGGTGCTGGACCATGCCCCCAATGTCACTATGGACGACGGGGCTGACCTGGTGGGCATCCTGCACAAGGAACGCAGCGACCTGCTGTCCAACGTCATCGCCGGCACCGAGGAGACCACCACCGGCGTGGTACGGCTCACCGCCATGGCGGCCGATGGCCAGCTGAAGTACCCGATCATCGCCGTGAACGAGGCCGAGACGAAGCACTTCTTTGACAACCGCTACGGCACCGGCCAGAGCACGCTGGACGGCATTACCCGGGCCACCAACATCCTGTGGGCCGGCCGCCGCGTCGTGGTCGGTGGATACGGCTGGTGCGGACGCGGCGTGGCGTCCCGCGCGCGCGGCATGGGCGCCCAGGTCATCGTCACCGAGATTAACCCCGTGCGCGCCCTGGAAGCGGTCATGGACGGTTTCCAGGTGATGACCGGTGTCGAAGCCGCGCAGCAGGGCGAGGTGTTCATCACCGTGTCCGGCGGGTGGCACGTCATCGGCAAGGAGCACTTCGAGGCCATGGGCGACGGCGCCATCGTCGCCAACAGCGGCCACTTCAACGTGGAGATCGACATTCCGGCCCTGGAGGCCATGTCGGTCAGCCACCGGGAAGTCCGCCCCTTCGTCGAGGAGTTCCAAATCGCCGACGGACGGCGCATCTACCTGCTGGGCGAGGGCCGGTTGATCAACCTGGCCGCCGCCGAGGGGCATCCGTCCGCCGTCATGGACATGAGCTTCGCCAACCAGGCGTTGAGCGCCGAATACCTGGTGAAGAACCATTCCAGCCTGGGCACCGGCGTGCACGTGGTGCCGCGGGAGATCGACGCCGAGGTAGGCCGCCTCAAGCTGGAGTCCATGGGCATCAGCATCGACACCCTGACGGCCGAACAGACCGCCTACAACGAAAGCTGGGAAGAGGGCACCTAGACCTCGACAGACGATTGCATGTCGGAGGCGGAAGACCATCCGCCTCCAAGTCCCAGACCATCAAAAACTCCGGAGGAAACGAACAATGCCAATCCAGTTTATGACCTCGCCCAAGTACCTGCTCACGTCCGAGTCGGTGACCGAAGGGCACCCCGACAAGGTATGTGACCAGATCTCCGACGCCGTGCTGGACGCCGCCCTGAGCGTCGATCCCATGAGCCGTGTGGCCTGCGAGACCGTGGCCGGCAAGAACCTGGTCATGGTCACCGGCGAAATCACGACCAAGGCTGACCTGGACTTCGACGCCATCACGCGCCAGACCCTGCTTGAGATCGGCTACACTGAGCTCAAATACGGGATCGACGGCTATTCTTGTGGCATCATCCGCAACGCCAGCCAGCAGTCGCCGGACATCAACGCCGGCGTGAGCACCGCGCTGGAGGCCCGCAACAACGGTTCCGAGGCCGACGCCCGGCGCGCGACCGGCGCTGGCGACCAGGGCATGATGGTCGGGTTCGCCTGCAACGAGACCGACGGCCTGATGCCGTTGACCGTTGACCTGTCCCACCGTCTGGTGGAGCGTCTGGCCGCCGTGCGCAAGAACGGCACGCTGCCCTACCTGGGCCCCGACGGCAAGAGCCAGGTAACCGTGGAATACCGCTACGGCAAGCCCCATCGCGTGGACGCCGTTGTCATCAGCTCGCAGCACGACGACACCGACGACCGTGAGGCCTTCAGCAAGAAGATCTATGATGATGTTCTCAAGCATGTCATCGAGCCCATCGTACCGGCCAACCTGCTGGACGCCGACACCAAGATCTTCGTCAATCCCAGCGGATGGTTCGTAGTCGGCGGCCCCCAGGGAGACACCGGTCTCACCGGCCGAAAGATCCTGGTGGACACCTACGGCGGAATCGCCCGCCACGGCGGCGGCGCCTTCTCCGGCAAGGACCCGACCAAGGTTGACCGCTCCGGCGCCTACGCGGCCCGCTACGTGGCCAAGAACCTGGTGGCTGCCGGCTTCGCCGATCGCCTGGAAGTCCTGGTCTCCTACGCCATCGGCGTCGCTGAGCCGACGTCCGTGGCCATAGAGACCTTCGACACCAACCACATCCCCAACGAGAAGATCGAGGAACTGGTGCGCGAGCACTTCGACCTGCGCCCCGGCGCCATCATCGAGGACCTGGGACTGCGGAAGCCCATCTACCGCAAGACCGCGGCCTACGGTCACTTCGGTCGCACTGACCTGGACCTCCCCTGGGAGCGCACCGACAAGGCCGAGGCCCTGAAGCAGGCTGCGGCCGCCGTTGCCACCGCCGGCGACTAATTCGCCGACATCGGTCAACCTGCTGATATGCGCCCCGCTTCTTGTCTGGAGCGGGGCGCATTGCTGTCCTTGTCGGCTTTGTGCCCCGATCATTCGGAGCATGAAGCGTGGGAATCGTTCAAATCCGTACCACTCTCTGTCCTTTTCGTGGTATTCCCACCGCTAGAATTGTAGTGCTCCGGTACAGGAGCGCCTTTCACTCATTCAGATAATGGTAGTTCATGGATAGCATAGTTCCCCTGCGCAGGTTCGCCTCCTGGCTCATTGATCGCCTGCTGTTCCTGGCCGGCGCCATTGCGGTCGTGTTCATCATCCAGAAGTTGGGGTCGCCCGGTCCCGACGCCATCGATTTCGACGTCTACGATTTCCTGGCGATACAGGTGCCGCTGGCGTTGCTGATCACCTATGTCCTGTGGTTCGGCATAATCGTCAAGTTTGGGCCGCCCGGGCGTCGCCTGACCGGGACGGACGTGAAGCGGCGGCGCGGCGGGAACGCGAGCTGGTGGATGAAGATGGTCCGCGCGGGGGTGAAGTTCCTGCTGCACCTGACTCTGATCGGCTTCTTTGTCGATGCCGTCTTCATACTGCGAGACCGTAGCGAGCGGAGGTCCATTCCGGACCGCGTTGCCGGCACGGTGATCGCCCGCCGCCGTTGGCGCTGACCCCCGGTGCTATAATCCCGGCATGACCTCTCCCATCAAGTTCGGAACCGATGGTTGGCGCGGGATCATCGCCGCCGACTTCACCTTCGCCAACGTGGCGCGCTGCTCGCAGGGGCTGGCGGACTACCTGCGGATTGAAGGATCGGCCGGCGACGGGCTGGTGGTGGGTTACGACACCCGTTTCGCGTCCCGGGAGTTCGCGGAGACGGTGGCCTCGGTGATTGCGGGCAACGGCATTGCGGTCAGGCTGTGTAAGGAGCCGGCGCCGACGCCGGTGGTCAGCCACCAGGTGGTGCACAGCGGCGCCGCCGGCGGGGTGGTGATCACATCGAGCCATAACCCGGCGGCGTGGAGCGGCTTCAAGTTCAAGTCGGCCCAGGGCGGCAGCGCCAGCCAGGCCATGACGGACACGCTGGAGCTGTGCATCGAATCGGCGAGGCCGCCACGGACGCTGGCGCTGGATGCCGCCCGCGACGCCGGGCTGCTGGAGGATATCGATCCCGTGCCGGCGTACCGCGAATCGATCGCCGGCCTGGTGAACCTGGACGCCATTCGCGCCGCCGGGTTGAACGTGCTGGTGGACGCCATGCACGGCGCGGGGGCGGGTTTCATTCCAGCGATGCTGAAAGGCGGGACGACCACGGTCACTGAGCTGCGAGCAGTAGTGAACCCGTCGTTTCCCGGCATGGCCCAGCCGGAACCCATCGCGCACAACCTGAGCGAACTTTGCCGCCGTGTGCCGCAGGACGGAGCATCGGCTGGCCTGGCGTTGGACGGCGACGCGGACCGCATTGGCCTGGTGGACGAGAACGGCCGCTTCGTCAGCACGCTGGAGGTGTTCTCGCTGCTGGCCCTGTACCTGCTGGAGCGGGGTGATCGTGGCGCGCTGGTGAAGGGGGTCACCGCGTCGGTGATGCTGAACAAGCTGGCGCAGCGGTACAGTGTGGATATCGCGGAGATGCCAGTGGGCTTCAAGAACATTGGCCCGCGGTTCCAGGCTGACGACGCGTTGCTGGGCGGCGAGGAGAGCGGCGGGTACGCCTTCCGCGGCCACATACCGGAGCGGGACGGCATCCTGAGCGGGTTGCTGCTTCTGGAGTACATGGCCGTCGCTGGGCTGACTGCCTCCGGCATGGTGCGCCACCTTTTCGGTTTGGTGGGCGAGCATCACTACCAGCGACGGGACGTGGGCTTCGACCCGACGCAGCGGTCGGCGATCATGACCCGGCTCGCCGGTGAGCCGCTCACTGAGATGGCGGGCATGGCGGTGCGCAGCATGGACGAAATCGACGGCCGCCGCTGGATGCTGGACGCCGGCTGGGTCGCGGCCCGGTTCTCGGGAACGGAACCGTTGCTGCGCATCTACTGCGAGGCCGACACGACGGACAACGTGACCCGCCTGCTGGACGCTATGCAAGCGCACCTGGGCGTCTGAGCGAACTGGCCGTGCTGCGTACCCGCTTCACCGACCTGCTGGGACTGTCGCTTCCGGTGATGAATGCGCCGATGAGCAACCACAGCGGGGGTACCCTGGCGGCGGCGGTGGCCGAGGCCGGTGGTCTGGGCACCTTCGGGGCCAGCAATGGGTTGGGTTCAGACTGGCTGCGGGAGCAGATTGCGTACGTCCGCGCCGCCACGGACCGGCCGTTCGGTGTGGGGTTCATCACCCAGCTTATCGAACCTGACCCGGAGAACTTCGAGATCGTGTTGGATGAGGGCGCACCCGTGGTGATCTTTTCGTTCACGGACCCGCAGCCCTGGCTGGGACGGGCGCGCGACGCGGGGGCCGTCACCGTCTGCCAGGTGCAGTCCCTGGAGTTGGCCCGATTGGCCGTGGATGGCGGCGCGGACGTGCTGATGGTTCAGGGCAACGAGGCCGGCGGGCACACCGGGGGTATGAACCTGCTGCCCCTGCTGGTGGCCGTGGTCGAGGAGTATCCGCAGCTGCCGGTGCTGGCCGCGGGAGGTATCACCACGGGGCGGGCGCTGGCGGCGGTCCTGGCCGCCGGCGCGGAAGGCGCATCGCTGGGAACGGCCCTGCTGGCCACGCCGGAGGCAGTGGAAGTGCCCGAGGCCTTCAAGGAGCAGGTTGTTCTATCCGATGGCCAGGATACGGTGTTTACGCGGCTTTACGACCTGTTGGGGGACACACCCTGGCCCACTGGAATCGCCGGTCGGGTATACCGGAACCGCCTGGTGCGGGAGTGGGACGGTCGGGATGAAGCCGTGATCGAGCACCGGGAAGAGTTGGCCTCGGACGTGGCTGTCGCCCGGGCTCGGCATGATCCCGAGGTATCGTCGGTCTACATGGGGCAAGGAGCGGGTGCAGTGAACGCAATTCGCCCGGCGGCCGAGGTGATGGGCGACATTTGCCGGGAGGCGGAACGGCTATTGCTGAGCCTGAGGGAGTGATCACCAGGCAAGTTCCGCAAGTGCTGGTCGAAGCTCGTTCTGTGTCATCGCGCACAAGCGTTGAACCGATGGCTACCAAGCGACGTATTTATTGGTGAGGCTGCGCCATGGAATATGCAACGCCGTTACGGCGGATGTTCGCCTTTCTACTCGATGGTATTCTCTTTTTTCTAACGCTGATCATCGGTTATCTAATCTGGTGGCTGATTGTCCTGGGACGCGGTCAAACTCCCGGCAAGCAGTTGCTGGGCATACGCGCCGTGAAACGCCACGGCGATCCGGCAGGGTGGGGCGCCACATTCGTGCGCGAGATAGTCAAGACCGTTGCCCACTGGTTCGTCATCGGCTTTTTTGCCGACATCGTATTGATGCTCATTGACGAGGAAGAGCACCGCTCGCTGGCGGACCGGGTGGCCGATACGGTTATCGTTAGAAACGAGTAGCAGGTCGTGTGGTCGAACTTGTTCGACCACAGATCACCACAAATAATTGGACGCCGCGCGCATCGGGTGAAAGCCATGACTACACCAGCGGAAACTCCGACCACTGCAACCTCTCTGTGGGACCGCCTTCCCGTCAGCCGTAGCATCCTGCTTGGGGCCCTCATTGCCGCCGTGGCGTACGCTATTGCCGTCGTGGGGGCGCTGTTATTGCGGAGCACTGAGGGCATCGACGGGGTGAACCGGTTTGTTGAGTTGCTATCCGGTTCGTCGGGCACCGGTCTGAGCAACGTGGGACTCAAGCTGGGGTTTGCCTACGCGGTCGGGGCAGCCTCCGCCGTGAATCCGTGCGGTTTCGCCATGCTGCCTGCATACCTGGGCCTCTACGTGAGCGGTGGCAGCGGAGCGCAGGAACAGCGCCGCCCCATCGTGCTGGTGGCGCGGGCGATCATGGTGGGCCTGACGGTTTCAGCGGGCTTCGTCGTGCTGTTCGGGCTGGTGGGGCTGATCCTGGGGTTCGGCTCCCAGGCCATCGTGGTGGCGGCTCTGCCCTACGTGGGTCTGGCGATCGGCGTCCTGCTGGTCGGAGCCGGGGCGTTCATGGCCAGCGGCGGCAAGATCTACACCAGCCTGGCGCAGCGGGCGGCGGCGCGCATCGGTGATCCGGGTCAGACCAACCTGCCCGGCTACCTGCTGTTCGGGGTCAGCTACGGGCTCGCGTCACTGAGCTGCACGCTACCGCTGTTTCTGGCGGTGCTGGGCGTGGGCGTCGCCCAGTCGTCGGGATGGCTGGACACGCTGGGTCAGTTCGTGCTGTACGCGGCCGGGATGGGCAGCGTCATCATGGCGCTGACGCTGGGGATGGCCCTGGCCCGCTCGGTGATGGTGCGGTGGATGCGGGCGATCCTGCCCTACGTGGGCGTGGTCGGAGCCTGGCTGATGGTGGTGGCCGGCGTGTACATCATGTTCTACTGGCTGACCATCGGCCGCGACCTGTTCTGAAATGGCGAACCCCTCGGCTGACAACCGAGGGGTTCTAGCTTCTGGAACGTCTGGTCCGTTAGGACGGGATGGTGAACAGGGTCCTGCCGTCGGCGTCGCGGGTGTGGTTGGCCAAGCCCACCAGAATCCGGTTGATCTGCTGCACTTCGTCGCGCAACTCGTTGATGGCTGTGGTCAAAGCATCAAACCGGGCGTCGAATTTGGTTTCCAGGCTGTCAACCTTGGCTGCCAAGTTGTCGATCTTGATCTCTTGGTTAACTACTTTATTGACCAGTTTGCCCAGTTGGTAGCTTCCCCGGATTAGAAGCACAACCACGGTGACACCGAGGCTAATCCCGGCGATAACGGCAACGACCAAGGCAGGGCTCATGGGGAATCTTCGAGCCTGAAGAGTGCGTAGGCGCTCTACCGCTTGGTGTACTGCGGGGCGCGGCGGGCGCGCTTGAGGCCGTACTTCTTGCTTTCCTTGACCCGGGCGTCGCGGGTGATGAAGCCGGCGCGGCGCAGGCTGGATTTCAGGTTGGGGTCAAAGACGACCAGGGCGCGGGCAATGCCGTGGCGGATAGCCTCGGCCTGGGCGTTGACGCCACCGCCGGACACCTTGGCCATGACGCGAAAGCGTCCCACGGTTCCCGATGTCGAGAAGGGTTCCCGCACCGTGGACTGCCAAGGCAGCCAGTTGAAGTAGTCCTCCATGGGCTTGTCATTAACGATGATGGCGGTACCATCGTCGGGATAGATGCGCACCTTGGCGATGGCGCACTTGCGCCGGCCGGTCCCGTAGAAGTACTGCCCTTGCGGTTCTGCTTGCGTCACCATGTTGGTTAGTTACCTGCCTTGCGTTGGCGATAGTCTGGAAGCGGTTGCGATGCTACTGGGCACTGCCTACCTGCGCTTCGTGCGGGTGCTGGTCTCCGGCGTAGACGCGCAGGCGCCGCAGCATCTGGCGGCCCTGCTTGTTGGAGGGCAGCATGCCCTTGACGGCCAGGCGAAGTACCCGCTCCGGTCGCTCTTCCATCATGTCGCGCATGAGGAATGACTTGAGGTTGCCCACATAGCCGCTGTGCCGGTAGTACATCTTCTGCATCAGCTTGCGCCCAGTGACGCGCACTTTGTCGGCGTTGATGACCACCACGTGACACCCGGTGATGACGTGGGGTGTGTAGGAGGGCTGGTCCTTGCCCTGCAGGGCCACGGCCACCTGGCGGGCCACGCGGCCCAGGCTGATGCCGGTGGCGTCGATGACGCGCCAGGTATCCGGCACGTCACCGGCTTTGGCGAAGTAAGTGCTAGTTCGTTTCATGGTAACTGGCTACCTTCAGCAAGTGATTGAATTCGGGGTAGTGCACCGACCGCAGGCACAGGCCTTTTGCGGGGAGGGTCGGGATGTTGTGCAGTTGTTGGGTTCGTCCGGCCAGAGTGTCCGCGATGGCGTGGATCGGCAGTTTTCCTTTTCCTATCTCCACCAGTACTGCGTTGGCTCGCCGGATCTGATGCCTCAAAAACCCGTTGGCCGCACAATCGATGACTATGACATCCGCGTCGTCGCTCTGGCGTTTCACGTCCCATCGGAACACCTGCCGTACTGCGCTCTGATCTGCGGGATGCGCCGTGGCGATTTGCCGAAAGTCCCGAATGCCCAGGAGGCTGTGGGTGGCCATTCGCATTGCGTCGAGATCCAGTGGCGTCGGTTCCTCGTGGTGGGTGCGCCGGAAGAGAGGGGACGGTACGGGTCGGTTGGCGATGCTGTACCGGTAGTCTCGCCTGGTGGCGCTGCGCCTGGCGTGAAATGCTTCGGGCATGTCGTTGGCCATGATTACGCGGATATCATCCGGCAGGTAGTGGTTCATGGCCGCGACAACCACGTTGGTCCCGTGCGTGCTGTCAGTCGCCAAGTCAATCACCTGGCAGATGGCATGGGCGCCGGAGTCGGTACGACTGGCTCCCCTTACCCTGGCGTGTTCGCCGGTGAGACGATTGAAGGCCCTTTCCAACTCTCCCTGGATCGTCGGCACGTCGGCTTGGAGTTGAAAGCCGGCGTATTGGGTGCCTTCGTATGCCACCACCAGGGCGATGCGGCGTTGCGCTGCCTCGACGGTGCGTTGGGATGTCATGGGGTTATTGGGGCAATGGCAATTCCTCGAAAGGTGTCGTCGTGCTGGCGTTACACGAGCTCGATAACGGCCATCGAGGCGCCGTCGCCCTGACGGGGTCCCAGCTTGATGATGCGGGTGTAACCGCCGGGTCGTTCGGCGTAGCGGGGGCCGAGTTCGTCAAAAATCTTGGCCACCACGTCCTTTTGGGGCAGTCGGCTCAGGGCGGTTCGCCGGTTGTGCAGCGATCCCTTTTTGCCGTGGGTGATCAGCTTTTCGGTCATCACCCGGGTTTCCTTGGCTTTGGCCAAAGTGGTGGTGATACGTTCGTGCCGTATCAGATCCGCGGTGAGACCCCGCAACAGGGCCTTGCGCTGGTCCTTGTACCGGCTGAGTTTGCGGCCGGCCACGCGATGGGAGGACATTACTAATCACCGTCGTTGTAGTCGTATTCGTCGTCTTCTGGATCAAACACCAGGGGGGTGTCGGTGTCGTCCATATCTTCGTCGTCCAAGTCGGGACCCGCTTCGCTGGCGGCCTGACTGACCCGCGAGGAGCTGACGCCCAACTCTGCCAGTTTGCCCTGCAGTTCCTCCAGGGACTTCTGACCGAAGTTGCGGATGTTCAGCAGTTCGTCCGAGCTGAGGTCGAGCACCTGTCCGACGCGGTCCAGCTTGGCGCGCTTCAGGCAGTTGAGAGTGCGGGACGACAGGTCCAGGCGTTCGATGGGCATCAGGTAGACTTCAGAGGCCACTGTGAGGTTGCCCGTGTCCAGCGGAGCGTCGGCGGGCCGACTGAGCTGGTTGAACATGAAGAAGTGCTGGACGAGGTTTTCGGAGGCTTCCTGGATGGCGGCCAGCGGGCTCACGGCGCCGTCGGTCCACACCTGCATGATCAACCGTTCCCAGTCGGTCTGCTGACCGACCATCATCCGCTCGACGGAATACTCCACCTTGCGGACTGGGTTGTAGATGGCATCCACGGGCAGTACGCCAACCGGCAGCCCGGCCATGTTGTCGCCCTGGGTGACCTGCTGGTAACCCTTGCCCGCTTCCACATTGAATTCGATGGACAGGGAGACATCCGGGTTGTCCAAGGTGGCCAGGTGGAGCTCGGGGTTGACGATCTGGTAGTCGCTGGCGGTGGCGATGTCGCCGGCGCACACGCGTCCCTCGCCGGTTATGTCGAGACGCATCTTGCCGGTGCGCTTGGACAGGGCGTTGATACGGATGCGCTTGACGCTGAGGAGGAGGTCCATGACCTCTTCCTTGACGCCCGGTATGACCGAGTATTCGTGGGGCACGCCTTCAATCTTCACCCAGGTCACAGCGGTTCCCTGGATGGAACTGAGCAGCAACCGACGCAGCGGGTTGCCCACGGTGGTGGCATAACCCCGTTCCAGCGGTTCCAGGGCGACGCACGCGTAGGTATCGTTGCTGTCGATCACCCGGATGGACGGGGAGGGTATTTCGGGTTCCGGATCCCGCAATGGCGGGAGTATCTGAGGATCTAACATGCCGCAGGTTACCTTGAGTAGTACTCGACGATCAGGCGGGAGTTGATGGTTTCGGGTAGTTCGTTGTCGGGCGGCATTGAGATCACCTGACCCTCCATTTGGGTCAGATCGAGGGTCAGCCAACTGGGAAGGGTGCGCTTGGGCAGGCCATCGGTGCGGTCGGCGAAGAACTCGCGCTTGCGCGAGGTTTCCGTCCAGGCGATGGTCTGTCCCGTCTTGACCAGGAAGGAAGGTATGTCGGTCTTCCGGCCATTGACGTTGAAGTGGCCGTGCTGGACCATCTGGCGGGCCTGCTTGCGGGAATCCGCAAACCCCAGCAGAAAGACCACGTTGTCCAGCCGCCGCTCCAGGGTGCGGAGCAGGTTGTTACCGGAGATGCCGGGCGTGTTGAACGCGTCGGTCATGTACTTCCGGAACTGGCTTTCCATGATGCCGTACATCTGCCGGGCCTTCTGTTTCTCCCGCAGGTGAACGCCGTAATCGGAGACGCGCCGGCGACGGTTTCCGCCGCCTCCGGGCGGGATGTGGCGGCGCTCGATGGCGCAGCGCGGTGAAAAGCAGCGATCGCCTTTCAGGAAGAGCTTTTCGCCGGCGCGGCGGCACAGGCGGCAGGAAGGTCCGGTATATCTACCCATGTTGGTCTTTCCGTTGGTGGTGTGGGGAAGGTCGTGAAATTAGACGCGTCGCCGCTTGGGAGGGCGGACGCCGTTGTGGGGGATAGGCGTAACGTCGCGAATGCTGTTGACGTTCAGGCCGGCGGCCTGCAGAGCGCGGATCGCCGGTTCACGGCCGGAGCCGGGGCCCTTGATGTAGACGTCGATATTGCGCATGCCCATGTCCACGCCACGGCGGGCAGCCTGCTCGGCGGCGCGCTGGGCGGCAAAGGCCGTGCCCTTGCGGGAGCCGCGGAAACCGGCGGTTCCGGCGCTGGTGGAGGCCACGACGTTCCCGTCAGGGTCGGTCAGGCTGACCAGCGTGTTGTTGAACGTGGAGTAGATGTAAGCGCGCCCCTGGGGAATGGAGCGCCGCTCGCGACGACGTGCGCGTGGTCGGGGCATTGGTTGTTACCTCTTTGGAGTTGCTGGTTCGGCAGGGTGGGGTCTGACGCCGACGGGCAAGATTACTTCTTGCCGCCGGTGCGCCGACCGCGGCCGGCCACGGTGCGCCGGGCGCCCTTGCGGGAGCGGGCGTTGGTTCGAGTGCGTTGGCCGTGCACGGGCAGGTTCCGGCGATGGCGCAGGCCACGGTAACTGCCGATGTCGATGAGCCGGCGAATGTTTTCGTTGTGCTCCCGTCGCAGGTCACCCTCGGTGATGTAATCCTGGTCGACGATCACGCGGATGCGGTCAACCTCTATCTCGGAGAGTTCGTTCATGCGCGGGGGCATGTCGGTGTCCAGGTTGGCCTTGCCCACGATTTCGATGGCCTTGGAGGGGCCAATACCGTAGATGCTGCGCAGCGCGATGTGGGCGCGCTTGCGGTCGGGTACGTCGACTCCGGCTATTCGGACCATGGTTACGCTCCTGAATTCGGGTTGCGGTCGGGAGGTGGGCTGACCAGTCTACGCCTGGTCGAGCTATCCCTGCCGTTGGGCGTGCTTGCTGTTTACGCAGATGATGCGTACCACGCCCTTGCGCCGGATGACCCGGCAGCGATCGCAGCGTGGTTTCACCGATGCGGACACTTTCATGGGTATTCTCCGCGGTTCTGGCTACTTGAAGCGATAGGTGATGCGTCCTCGGGTCAGGTCGTAGGGAGACAGCTCCACCAGCACCCGGTCGCCCGGCAGCACTCGGATGAAGTGCATGCGGATCTTGCCGGAAATGTGGGCGAGGACCTGGTGCTCGTTGGGCAATTCCACGCGGAACATGCCGTTGGGCAGGGCTTCCGTTACCTGCGCCTCAACTTCAATCGCTTCTTTCTTCGCCATAAACCTTCCTTCTTTCTTTGTTTCGACGGACCGGCAGCGGGCTGCCGGCGGGGCGGGTGTCTCAGTCGTGCATCGTCAGGATTTTGGGACCATCGGCGGTGATCGCCAGGGTGTGCTCAAAGTGAGAGGACAGCGCGCCGTCGGCGGTGACCACCGTCCAATCGTCGTCCAGTATGATGGTGTCTTCCGTGCCTATGTTCAGCATGGGCTCGATGCAGATGCACATGCCGGGTCGCAGCAGCACGCCCTTTCCGGCCTCGCCATAATTGGGAACCTGCGGGTCCTCGTGCAGATAGCGCCCGACGCCGTGACCCACAAACTGGCGGACCACTCCGTAGCCACGGGGTATGGCGTATCCGGATACGGCGGCGCCGATGTCGCCGATGCGATTGCCCGGCCGGGCGGCTTCGATCCCGGCGTACAGGCTGGCCTGGGTATCGTCCATGAGCGTCTGCGCTTCTTCGCTGATTTCCCCGACGGCCACCGAAATGGCGGCGTCGCCGATGAAACCGTCGATGGTCGCGCCGCAGTCCATCTTGATGATGTCGCCCTCTTTGAGCACCCGCTTGCCGGGGATGCCGTGGACGATCTCCTCGTTGACCGAGGCGCAGATGGCTCCGGGGAACCCGTGGTAACCGAGGAACGTGGGTACTGCGCCCATGCTGCGGATATTCTTGTCCGCGATGCGGTTGAGATCGGCGGTGGTCATGCCCGGCTCAACCGATTTCTTAAGGAGCGTCAGAGTGGCACCAACAATGGCGCCGGCGCGCTCCATGGCCTCCATTTCACGACGGGACTTGATCGTGATTCCGCCCGTGTAAGATGAAGGGGAATTGGAGGCGGTTTTACGTTTCGGCTTATTTTCCACCATCGTGATTATACCTCAATCGCTAGGATTTTGAAACCGCGCCCGCGTGGGCCGCGTCCAGAATCCGCAACACGGCGTGGTGTACCGCGTCAATGGGTTGCTCGCCGGGGATGTCCGCGAGCAGGCCTCGCTGGCGGTAGAACTCCAAAACCGGCGCGGTCTCCTGGTGGTAAACGGACAGGCGGTTGGCCACGGCCGCTTCGGTGTCGTCGTCTCTCTGGTAGATTTCACCGCCGTCGGGGCAGTAGGCGCATTTCTGGGGCGGGGCTCCGGTTTTGGCGTCGCGCGCATAGGGTCGCTGGCAGGCCCGGCAGACGTAGCGGTTGCTCAGGCGGCGGATCAGTTCACCGTCCTCCACCTGGATGTGAACCACGCGGTCGAGACGCTGACCCCGTTCTCGCAGCGCCGCTTCAAGCGCCCCGGCCTGGTTCGTGTTGCGGGGAAAGCCGTCCAGCATGAACCCGTCGGCGTCGCTGATCTGGTCGATGCGGTCGATGACCATGCCGATGGTGACCTCATCGGGCACCAGTTCGCCGCGGTTCATATAGCCTTGGGCCAGTTCGCCCAGTGGCGTTCCGTTGGACAGGTGGTGCCGGAAGAGGTCGCCGGAGCTGACGTGTTCAATGCCCAGACTCTCCTTGAGCAACTGGGCCTGTGTGCCCTTGCCCGCGCCCGGCGGACCGAACAGAACCAGCCTGAGGCCGTCTGATTCCGTCATCTCAGGAATCCCTCGTAGTTGCGCATCATGAGCTGGGCTTCCAGCTGGCGCAAAGTGTCCAGACCCACGCCAACCATGATCAGGAGGCTGGTGCTGCTCAGCGCGATTGCCTCCACGTTGGTGACCAGGGACGCTATGTAGGGAACGATGGCGATGAAGCCCAGGAACAGCGCGCCGCCCAGGGTGAGGCGCAGGATCACGCGGTTTAGGTATTCCTGGGTGGGCCGACCCGGCCGTATGCCGAGAACAAACCCACCGTTGCGCTGCAGATTTTCAGCGATGTTCTGCTGCTGGAACACGACCAGCGTGTAGAAGAAGGTGAAGGCCACCACCAGGAAGAACGCCAGTATCCAGTAGATGGGACCGGAGGGGCTCAGGGCCACCTGGAGGTCGGCGGCGAGGTTGCCGACGAAACCGCCGGCGGAGCTCAGGTACTGAGCGACGGTTCCGGGCAGGATCACGATGGAGAAGGCGAAGATCAGCGGGATCATGCCGGCCGAGTTGATTCGCAGCGGTATGTACGTGGAGCCCGATTGGCGGTACATCTGACCGCCCCGGAAGATGCTGCGGCCGTACTGCACCGGAATCCGGCGGTGGGCCTCGTTGAACACGACGATCAGGGCGATGATCAGCAGGCCAATGAGGGCGAAGAAGAACACCCCGATGATGTTGTCGCGGTCCAGGAAGCCGGTGGCCAGGAGGCCGGGGAAGCCAACGACGATGCCGGCGAAGATGATCAGCGAGATGCCGTTGCCGATGCCGCGCTCCGTGATCAGTTCACCCATCCAGACCAGGAACATGGTGCCGGCGGTCAGGGACAGTACCGCAGCCAGCGTGGGCAGGAAAGCGTCTGGAGTGAACCCGACGGTGGTGAGCACGCCGGCCTGCTGCAGGAGCACCATCTGGGCGAAGGCCTGAGCGATGGCGATGGGAACCGTACCCCAGTGGGTGATGCGGTTCATCTTGATGCGCCCGGCTTCACCCTCCCGTGAGAGGTTTTGCAACTGGGGGATGACGGGCGTCAGCAGTTGCATGATGATGGACGCCGTGATGTACGGGAACACACCCAGCGCCACGATGCTCATGCGGCTCAGCGCGCCGCCGGAGAACAGGTCCAGGAACCCCAGGAGCTGGTTGTTGGTGAACAACTGCTCCAGCGCGCCCGTGTCCAGCCCCGGTATCGGAATATGCGCGACCAGCCGGTACAGGGCCAGCATCGCCAGGGTGAAAAGGATCTTGGCCCGAAGGTCGGGCAGGCTGAACGCGTCGATCGCCGCCTGCACCAGGCGTGGCCATCGACCTCCTGCTTGTGCCTCAGTCTGAATCATGGAGCGCCCTGCCCCGTCCGTCCCAACCGCGTCCCGAGGCTAGAGCTCGGTTACGGATCCGCCGGCCGCTTCGATCTTGGCCCGGGCTGAGGCGGTGAACTTGTGCGCGGCCACGGTCAGCGGCTGCTGCAGTTCTCCGTCTCCCACCACCTTCACCGGCAGTTGGGTGCGCCGGATGATGCCCAGCTGATGCAGCAACTCCGGCGTGACCTGGGTGTTGGCCTCAAACCGTTCCTGCAGCGTTTCCAGGTCCACCAGCGCGTAATAGGTCTTGTAGCGGTTGTTGAACCCGCGCTTCATGGGCAGACCCTTGATCAAGGGCATCTGGCCGCCTTCGAAGCCGGGTCGCAGACCGGGACCGGAGCGGGATTTCTGACCCTTCATGCCGCGCCCGGCGTAACTGCCGCCGCCAGCGGAATCGCCTCGGCCAACCCGCTTGCGGGCTCGCCGCGCGCCTCTGGGCGGCGTAATTTCATGTTCCATCATGGTGGCAATCGCTCCCTAAGCTATCCGGCCGTAATCTATTTGGGTCGACCAGTTATTCGACTGGCTCGACGGTGATCAGGTGCTGGACCTTGTTGACCATGCCCCGAATGGTGGGGCTGTCCTCATGCACGACTGAGTGGTTCAGCCGCTTGAGGCCCAGCGATTGCACGATCCGGCCCTGATAGGACGGACGCCCGATGCAACTTTTCTTCCAGGTAATTTTGATTTGAGCCATTTGTCTATTTCCTGCCGTCTGCCGCGAAAGGGCGACGGGCGAGAACGTTTGTGGTCAGGACTGTGGGTCAGTCGATTCAGCAGAAGGCGGGTCGGCGGCGGGTTCCGCAGCAGCCGGTGGTTCCTCGGCGGCGACGGCCTCGGTGGGCGCATCGGCTTCAGCAACGGCTGTCGCTTCAGGGGCGGCCGCGGCAGTTGCAGCGGGGGCGGCTTCGCCAGTGGGCGCTGCGGCAGGCGGAGCTGGGGCCGCGGCTTCGGGCGCAGGCGTGGCCGGCGGATCAGCGGGCGCGGTCTCGGTGGCGCCGTTCGTGCCCGGCGGGGCTAGTCCCAGCCGGTTGGCGCGCTCGGTCTCCGGGTCACGCAGCAGGCTCAGGGCTTCCAGGGTTGCCTTGACGATGTTGATGGGGTTGCGCGATCCCAGCGTCTTGCCCACCACGTCCTGCACGCCGCCAAGTTCCAGCATGGCGCGCATGGCTCCCGCCGCGATGACGCCGGTTCCCAGCGGGGCCGGCTTCATGATGACGATGGATGCGCCTTTGCGGACGGAAATCTCGTGAGGAATGGTGCTTCCCTTTATGGGGATCTGGATGGTGCTGCGCCGGGCCACGGCGGTTCCCTTGCGGACCGCGTCGGGAATGGCTAGCGCCTTGCCCATGCCGGCGCCCACGCGTCCCTGGCCGTCACCAACCACCACCAAGGCGTTGAAACGGAGACGGCGACCGCCCTTGACCACCTTGGAGATGCGTCGGGTGTGGACCACCCGTTCGTTCATGCCGCCGCTGTCGTCGTCGCGTTGCCGCTGGTCACGGTCGCGGCCGCGGCCGCCACGGCCTCCGCGACGATCCGGGCCGCCTTCGCCGCCCCTGCCGCCGGTGTTGCTTCTTGGGCCTCTACGGGATGCGGGAGAAACCATTAGAATACAAGCCCTCCTTCGCGGGCTGCGTCGGCCAGGGCCTTGACCCGGCCGTGGAACTGGTAACCGCCCCGGTCGAACACCACGGAGGACACGCCGGCTGCCCGTGCGCGCTCGGCGACCAGCTTGCCCACGGCGGCAGATGCCGTCGTCTTGGGCGTTGCCTCTTCGCCGCCGACCTCGTGGCTGGACGCGTAGGCCAGGGTGTGGCCTTCCACGTCGTCAATCACCTGTGCGTAGATGCCCTTCAGGCTGCGGAAGACGCAGAGGCGCGGACGCTGCGGGGTACCATGTACCTTGTTGCGGACCCGGCGGTGCCGGACGATACGCAATTTTCGGGAGTCTTTGTCGCGTGGCATTTCCAGTTTGCTCTCGGTTGCTGTGTGCTGGGCGTGGGTTCACGCTGAAGCGGGAATACCATGCCTTCCAAGTTGGCTGAATTTCGTGTGAGGCTGGGTAACCGGACCGTCTATACGGCGCGGCGCGCTGCGGCCTTGCCCGGCTTGAGACGAAGAACTTCGCCCTGGTACCGGATGCCCTTTTCCTTGTAGCGGTTTGGCGGCCGAACCTTGCGCACCTTGGCGGCAAGCTGGCCGACCTTTTGCTTGTCGACACCGGTGACGTGGACCCGGTTGTTGCCTTCGACCTCCATGGTCAGGCCTTCTTCGGGGAACACGTCGACCGTGTGGCTGTAACCGACGCTGAGTGTGATGCCGTCGCCATTCTGCTGAACGCGGTATCCCACGCCCATGAGTTCCAGGGTCCGGCTGTAACCTTCGGTCACGCCGACGATTGCGTTTTCGATCAGGGATCGGGTCAGGCCGTGGAGCGAGTGGTGGAACTTGCGCTCGGTCAGTCTTTCGACGATGACCGCGCCGTCCTCCACCTTCACGGTGACTTCAGGATGGTACTTCTGGATCACTTCGCCGCGCGGGCCGGTGACCTTCACGCCTCCATAGAGCACCTCAACCTGGACTCCGGAGGGAAGCGGTATGGGCTGACGTCCGATGCGGGACAGCGGCCGTTCGGCGGGTGGAATTCGTTCGGCGACACCGGCGCTGACGGGAATTTCGTTACCAGACATAACAGACCAACTCTCCTCCGATGCCTTTGCGCCAGGCTTCGTATCCGGTCATCATCCCCTGGGAGGTGGAAACTATGGCGATGCCCAATCCACCATAGACCCGTGGGATTTCGCCCCGACCGACGTGCACGCGCAATCCCGGCTTGCTGATCCGGCGCAGGCCGCGAATGGCATTGGTGTCATCATCCTTGTAGGTGAGGTGGATCCGCATGGTGGGGAATTTCTGGTTGCGCGCCTGGTCCCAGTCGCGGATGTAGCCCTGTCTCTTCAGGATGTCGGCGATGGCCACCTTCATCTTGGACTGGGGCACCAGGACCGTTTGGTGCCTGGCCTGGATGGCGTTGCGAATGCGGGTCAGCATATCGGCAACCGGATCGTTTATGGGCATCGCGGAGTGGCTCCTTGTTTTTCAGTTCTTGCGCTGGGGCAGCGAGGGTAAACCTGTGACTACAGGCTGGCCTTGCGTACCCCGGGGAGCAGGCCATCCAACGCCATTTCCCGGAAAGAGATACGCGAGAGGCCGAAGTAGCGGATGTAGCCACGGGGCCGCCCGGTGGCGCCGTCCCGGTTGCGGATGCGGTTGGGGTTAGCGTCGTGGGGCAGGAGGGCCAACTGCTGGCGGGCTTCAAAGCGCTCGCGGGCGGAACGGGACATGTCCCGCGCCTCGGCCAGCAGCGCGCGACGCTGCTCGGCGTACTTGGCTACAGTGCTTTTGCGGCGGTCGTTCTTGACTATGGAAGATTTCTTGGCCAAGGTTTCTCTCTCCCTGTGCTTGACTCAGGCTGCGGTATCGATTGAACCGGTGAGCCTACTGCCGGACGAAGGGCATTTCGAAGTGTTCGAGCAGCCGCGCCGCCTCGGTGTCGTTGATCGCGCTGGTGGTGATGGTCACCTGGAGCCCACGCAGCCGGTCGATGCTGTTGTAGTCGATTTCCGGGAACACGATCTGTTCACGAAGGCCCAGGGAGAAATTGCCCCGGCCGTCGAAACCGCTGCGTGCGATTCCCCGGAAGTCCCGTATGCGCGGCAGGGCCGTGATGATCAGACGCTCCAGGAAGTAGTACATGCGGTCACCGCGCAGGGTAACGGCGGTGCCGATGGGGTTGCCCTGGCGAACCTTGAACCCGGCGATGGAACGGCGAGCGCGGGTGATGACCGGCTTCTGACCCGAGATGGTGGTCAGGTCCCGGACGGCGCTCTCCATGGCGCGGCCATTGGTCAAAGCCTCGCCGAGCCCGATGTTCAGGTTGATCTTGGTGACCCTGGGCACCTGCATGGGGCTGGTGTATCCAAACTCGGACACCATTGCCGGGACGATTTCATCCCGGAAGCGGACCTTGAAAGCGGGAGGTGGCAATTCCATCGGCCCAGCGCCGTTGGATTCGGCCTCTTCCTGCTGGCGCCGCTGACGGCGACCTCCGCCCTGTTCTGTTCTTTCCTGTTGGTCAGTAGCCATGAGGGTCACTCCCGAGAGAGCTATTCGTCCCGGTTCCGGAACTGGGAGCTCGGTTCGGTGTAGTTGCTTTGGATGAGCTTGATGTTGGAGATGTGGATCGAGGCTTCCTGCTGCACTCGGCCGCCCTGGCGAATGCCGGGGCGCGGCTTGTAGTGCTTGGTCACCATGTTGACGCCTTCGACGATGACCCGGTTCTTTTCGGGCACCATGTTGAGAATGCGTCCGGTCTTGCCCTTGTCCTTGCCGGCAATGACCAGCACATCGTCGCCACGCCGTATCTTGGTCTTGGCCATCACACCACCTCCGGCGCGAGGGACACGATCCGCATGAAACCCTTGTCACGCAGTTCGCGGGCAACGGGACCGAAGATGCGGGTACCGCGCGGCAGCTGGTTGTCGTTGATCAGCACGGCGGCATTGTCGTCGAACTTGATGTAGGTGCCATCGGGACGGAGCAGCGGGGCTGCCTGTCGCACGACGACGGCCTTGACCACCGTGCCCTTCCGCACCGGGGAGTTGGGGATGGCCTCGCGCACGGTGCAGACGATGATGTCGCCCACCGAGGCGTACTTGCGCCGGCTGGAGCCGGGGATGTTGATGAGCCGGATGCGTCGCGCGCCGCTGTTGTCGGCCACGTGCAGCCTGGTGTAACTCTGGATCATTTACGCATCCTCGTCGTCATCAGTATCTGCTTCGGCTATGTCGTCAACCGGCGTCGCGTCGTCGTTTTCGTCGGCAGCAACCGGCTCGATGACCGCGTCGCCTTCGAGGTCGATGGCGCGAACCTCGGCCACCGCGCGCCGGGCCAGGATATCAAGGAGCCGCCAGTGCTTGGTACGCGAGATGGGACGGGTTTCCTGGATGCGGACCGTATCGCCGATCCGGCACTGCCCCTCGGGGTCATGGACGTAGAAGCGGGTAACCCGGCGCATCTGCTTGCGGTAGACGCGATGGCGTTGCTTCCACACCAATTCCACTACAGCGGTCTTGTCCATCCGGGTACTCACCACTGAGCCCACCCGAACCTTTCGCATTGTTTTGGCCATTAGGATAGTCCTGAAAGTTCTGTCATTGCGCGGAGGAAGTCACGGTCACGAGAGACGATGGGCCTCTACTGGACTTGCCGCTCTCGCAGGCAGGTCAGCATACGCGCAATGTCCTTGCGGGTTTTGCGGGGTTGGTTGGTATCGGTGAGCTGGTTTACAGCGTCCCGGAAGCGGAGGTTCATCAGCTCCCGATAGGACTTCTGCAACTCTTCCTCGATCTGCTGGTCGGTCAGCGCCCGAATTTCGTACATCTTCATAGCGGCTATCACCTTGCTGCGTTGGTCAGCAGCGAGTTCACCCGGTCCCGGTACACGACCTTGGTGGGTATGGGAAGCTTGTGCGAGGCCTTCTCCAGGGCTTCCGCGGCTTGGTCCAGGGGCACGCCGCCGACTTCAAACATGATGCGGCCCGGCCGAACCACGGCGACCCAATGATCGTTGGCTGCCTTGCCGCCGCCCATGCGGACTTCGGCCGGCTTCTTGGAAACCGGTTTGTCCGGGAAGATACGGATATAGGTCCGTCCGCCGCGCTGCAGGTGACGGGTAATCGCGATACGGGCCGACTCGATCTGCCGGGCGGTGATCCATTCGGCTCTCAAGGCTTTAAGACCGATTTCACCGAACTCCACGGTGCTCCCGGTGGTGGCCATGCCCCGCCGCTTGCCGCGTCCCATCTTGCGGTATTTCGTCCTCTTAGGCTGCAGCATGGTTCCAAACTCCCAATCTATTCGTCACGAAGGAAAGCCGTGATCCGTTGCGGACGCTAGTTCTCGAACTCCGCGGCCTGAAGTTCGGCCTCGGTGTCCTGACTGGTGACCCGGAACTCGATGCTGTCCAGCTCTCCGTCTTCCTCGGCGGCCGGGGGCATGATCTGGCCTTTGTAGATCCAGACCTTGATCCCGACGCGTCCCATGGAGGTATGGGCTTCGGCCAGCGCGTAATCGATGTCGGCGCGCAGCGTGTGCAGCGGCACCTGGCCCATCATCAGCTTCTCGGTACGGGCGATTTCCGCGCCGGAGATTCGCCCCTTGGTGATGATCTTGACGCCCTCGGCGCCGGCCTGCATGGTGCGCAGGGCGGCCTGGCGCATGGCGCGCCGGTAGGCCACGCGGCGGCTCAGCTGGTCGGCGATGTTCCGGCCCACGAGATACGGATCCATTTCCGGCTGCTCGATCTCAATGATGTTGAGCCGCAGCATCCCGGAGTTCATGCCCTCCAGACGGGCGCGGAGACCCTTGACCCGGTCGCCGTCCCGACCGATCAGGATGCCGGGCCGGGCCGAGTGGATGTTGACGATGGTTTCCTGGGCCGTGCGGTCGATCTCGATCTTGGCGATGCCGGCGTCCGAGAAAGCGGCGTATTCATCGTGGATCGTGCGACGCAGGGAAAGGTCCTGCTGCACGCCGGTGCGGTACTGAGCGCCGTTGTTGGCGTACCAGTGGGTTCGCCAGTCCTTGATGATACCCAGGCGGAAGCCGAGCGGATGAGTTTTGTGTCCCATGGGTTAGCGCTCCTGTATCTCGTCCACTTCGATGATGATGTGGCTGGAGCGGCGGGTAACCCGTCCAATCCGGCCTCTGGCGCGGGGCCTGAAACGCTTGAGCGGGCGCGCCTGGTCTGCCGAAATGCGCGTGATACGCAGTTCGTTGCGGTTCATGAACTCGTTGTTCTCGGCGTTGGACGCCGCCGACTGGACCACCTTGGCCACCGTCCGCGCCCACGGTGACGTCATCAGGCTCAGATGGTCGAGGGCATCGTTGACACTCATGCCACGCACCGCGTCCATGATGGGCTTGAGACGCTTGGGAGAGGCGCCCACCTGCTTCGCCATTGCTCGCACGGCTGGCATGGCGTCACCTCACCCTGCTGGAGCGTTCCGATCGCGCGATGTGGCCGCGATAGGTTCGCGTGGGTGCGAACTCGCCCAGGCGATGTCCCACCATGTTCTCGGTGATGAACACCGGAACATGACGCCGGCCGTCGTGGACGCCGAAGTTCAGCCCGACCATGTCGGGCATGATCATCGAGTCCCGCGACCAGGTGCGGATCACGGTGGCCTCGCCGGATTCGCGAACCCGGTTGACCTTCTTGAGCAGTTTGGGGTGGACGTACGGTCCCTTTTTGATTGACCTTGACATGATGACAAACGCTGCCTGTCGGGCCGCTGGGCGGGCCGAGGGTTGGGTTCCTACCTCCGCCAGCGGCGTCCGCGGACGATGAAGCGGCTGGAGGTCTTCTTCTTATTGCGGGTCTTGTGTCCCAGGGTGGGCTTGCCGGTGGGAGACTTGGGGCCGGGCATGCCGATGGGAGATCGGCCTTCGCCGCCGCCGTGGGGGTGGTCCACCGGGTTCTTGGCGACGCCGCGCACGTGGGGACGGCGCCCCAGGTGGCGCTTGGCGCCGGCCTTGCCCAGGCTCTCGTTCTTGTGGTCGGGGTTGGACAACTGGCCTACGCTGGCCCGGCAATTGAGCAGGATGCGGCGCATTTCGCCGGACGGCAGGCGGATCAGCACGTAGTCGCCCTCGCGGGACAAAACCTGCGCTCCCGTACCGGCTCCCCGCACCAACTGCCCGCCCCGGCCGGGGGTCAACTCGAGGTTGTGCACCACGGTACCGGTGGGGATGTTACGGAGCGGAAGGGTGTTGCCGGGGCTGATTTCCGCGTCGGGGCCGGACTGAACCTTGTCCCCTACTGACAGGTTCACCGGCGCCAGGATGTAGGACTTCTCGCCGTCGACGTAGTGGAGCAGGGCGATCCGCGTGGTCCGGTTGGGATCGTATTCGATGGTCTTGACGGTTGCCGGCACGCCGTCCTTGCGTCGCTTGAAGTCGACTTTCCGGTACATGCGCCGGGAGCCGCCGCCGCGGTGGTACGCGGTGATGCGGCCCTTGTTGTTCCGGCCGCCACGCTTCTGCAGCGGTTCCAGCAGGGACTTCTCCGGCTTCTTGGTGGTGATCTCCTCAAAGGAGGGACGCACCGCGTTTCGCGTGCCGGGGGTTATGGGTCGAAGATTTTTCAGAGGCATGGTTTCAGCTCACGATGCCGACGCTCGGCGGATTGGCTACAGGCCCTCAATGAGGTCGATGCGGTCGCCGGCCTGCAGCGTGACCACGGCCTTTTTCACGTCGGGCTGTTTCTTGTAACGGGGGCCGTACCGCTTGCGCTTGCCGTGATTGCGCGTGATGTTGACACTGATGACTGTGACGTTGAAGTTTTCTTCCACCGCCTGCTTGACCAGTGTCTTGTTGGCCTTGGGAGCGATGGCGAAGGTGTACTGTCCTTCTTCCTGCAGCAGGGTGCTCTTTTCGGTGATGGTGGGGCGCAGGAGAACTTCGCTGATGTGCATTATTCCGCCACCTCGCTTGCTGCCCGACGGGCCCGGTACCGGGGCGCCTGGCACAATTCCGCGATCCGGCGAACCGCGCCCACGGTGATCAGGATGGTCTGGCGCTTGAGCACGTCGTTGGCGTTCACCAGGTCCGAGGGAAGCGTCCACACCTGCTTCAGGTTGCCGCCGGCCCTCGCCACGCTCTGCTGGGCTTCTTCCGTGACCACCAGCACCGACCCGGAGATATTCAGGTTCTCCAGGACCTGCTTCATGGACTTGGTCTTCCCGTCCAGGCTGTCGAGGGTGTCGACGCAGATCAGGCGATCTCCGCGAATTTTCTCGGAGAGCACGCACTGCAAAGCCTTGCGACGCATCGCGCGTGGCAAGGCCTTACGGTAGTCACGGGGCTTCGGGCCGAAGGCGATTCCGCCATGTCGCCATTGTGGGGAGCGGATGCTGCCCTGGCGGGCGCGGCCCGTGTGCTTCTGTATCCAGGGTTTCCGGCCGCCGCCCGACACTTCGGCGCGGGTGCGTGTGGAATGAGTGCCCTGTCGCTGGTTCAGCTGATAGATGACCATCGCCTGGTGAACCAGTGTCTGGTTCATCGGCACGTCAAATATGGCCTCGTCCACCTCGATGGTGTCCACGGCGTTGCCGCTGGTGTTCAATACGGGGAGTTCCATTTCGGATCAGTTCCTTGCCGATGGGCGCCATGCGGAGCAGGCGTATCGGTTCGTTCTATTCCCTTGCCTTGCTCTTGCCGGTCTTGCGGATGGTAACGGCGCTGTTGGGGGCGCCGGGAATGCCGCCTTTGACCATGAGCAGGTTCCGTTCGGCGTCCACGCGAACTACTTCCAGACCCTTGCTGGTCACCCGGCGGTTGCCCATGTGCCCGGACATTTTCAGGCCCTTGAAGACCTTGCCCGGCGTGGTGCCCCCGCCGATGGAGCCCGGAGCGCGCGCGCGGTCCGACTGACCGTGAGTGCGAGGGCCGCCGCCGAAGCCGTGTCGCTTCATGGTTCCGGCGAACCCCTTGCCCTTGGACTTGCCAATAACGTCAACGATCTCGCCCGGTTCGAAGATGTCCACCGAAACCAACTGACCGACTTCATAAGCACCGGTGTCGTCGGCGCGCACTTCCTCGAGGCGGCGGCCGATCTGGCTGCCGCGCAGGTGCCCGGCCTCGGGCTTGGTGGGCCTGCGGACCCGCCCGAACCCCAGCTGGACCGACTGGTAGCCGTCCTTCTCCGCGGTGCGGATCTGGGTGACGGCGCAGGGGCCAGCTTCGATGATGGTTACGGGCACGACCTGTCCGGCGTCGTTGAACACCTGGGACATACCGATCTTTTTGCCGAGGAACGCCTTGAGCATTTTCTTTGCCTGCGAGTGTTGGCCGATGGATTGAATTCGTTAGATAAAATGGCGGCGGTGGCCTTCATGCCAGCCGCCAGCCGGAACTGCAATTCTACGACGGGATCACTATTCTTTCAAGCCTGATTGTCCCGTCCGTAGGCTGTTTTACCCGCCTCGCCCGCAATTCCGGCAGGCGCCGGCTGCGGGATCGGCCGGTTTAGAGCTTGATGGAGATGTCCACTCCCGCCGGCATGTTGAGCCGGGTGAGCGCGTCGATGGTTTTGCTGGTGGGTTCCATGATGTCCAGGAGCCGCTTGTGCGTTCGAATCTCGAAGTGCTCGCGGGAGTCCTTGTCGACGTGTGGTCCCCTGATGACGCAGAACCGGCGGATCTGCGTGGGCAGTGGCACCGGGCCCGCGACCCGGGCGCCGGTCAGTTCGGCGGTGTCCACAATTTGCGCGCTGGACTGGTCCAGCATCTTGTGGTCAAACGCCTTGAGGATGATCCGCATTTGTTGCCTTGCGACCATAATGTAATCCGATAATGCTCCAGTAGTGTGTTTGGTCCGGATGGCCCGTTCGCTAGCGGTTGGTCGTCAGGGTACGGGCAACGCTCTCCGGCACCGGCTCATAATGCCGGAACTCCATGGTGTACGAGGCACGTCCACGGGTGAGCGAACGCAGCGCCGTCGTGTACGCGAAAGTCTCCCCTAGGGGGATCATCGCGCTCACGGTCTGCAGGTCATCCTGCCCTTCGATGCTGCGAATCTGGGCGCGGCGCCCTCCCAAGTCGCTCAGCACTTCGCTGAGATACTCGCCCGGCGTCACGATCTCCATCTCGAAGAAGGGTTCCTGCAACACCGGGGCCGCCCGGCGCGTACCGTCCCGCATGGCAATCATTGCCGCGGAACGGAAGGCCATTTCGGACGAGTCCACCGTGTGGTAACTGCCGTCTACCAGCGTGACCTTCAAGTCAACCAGAGGATAGCCAGCCAACGGGCCGTTGTCCAGAGCCTGCTTGACGCCGGCCTGGACGGCCGGAATGAAGTTGCGTGGTATGGTGCCGCCGGTGATCCCGTCGACGAAATCGGCGCCGGCGCCGCGCTCCTGCGGCTCCAGCTCCAGCCAAACGTGTCCGTACTGACCATGGCCGCCGGTCTGGCGCACAAAGCGCCCTTCGACCCGGATCGGCTTGGTGATGGCTTCGCGGTAGGCGACCCGGGGCTGGCCGACGCGGGCTTCCACGTCGAACTCGCGCCGCATGCGGTCCACCAGCACCTCCAGGTGCAGTTCGCCCATGCCGGAGATGACGGTCTGGCCGGTTTCGTCGTTGAACCGGACCACGAAGGTGGGGTCTTCTTCCGAGAGCTTGCGCATGGCTTCGCCGAGCTTGTCCTGGTCGGCGCGGGTGGCGGGCTCGATGGCCACCGACACAACGGGCTCGGGGAAATGAGGCGGCTCGAGGATCACGGGCTTGTGATCGGTGCAGATGGTGTCGCCGGTGAAGGTGTCTTTCAGGCCCACCGCCGCGCAGATGTTGCCGGCGGTGATCTCCGGCAACTCTTCCCGGTGATTGGCGTGCATCCGCAGCAGCCGGCCCATGCGCTCCCGGTTCCCTCGGGTAACGTTGCGCACGGCGGCGCCGGCCTCGATTTTGCCGGAGTAAATTCGCAGGAACACCAGCCGGCCAACGTAGGGGTCGACCACGACCTTGAAGGCCAGGGCAGACAGGGGTTCGCTGTCCACTGGCTCTCGGATCTCAATGGTGTCAGTGTCGGGCACCGTGCCTTCCACGGCCGGAACGTCCAGCGGAGACGGCAGGTAGCAGATGATGGCGTCGAGCAGAGGGTGGACGCCCTTGCCGCGCATCGCGCTGCCACACAGCACCGGCACCAACTGGCGGTTGATGGTGGCGGCGCGCAGGGCGGACCGGAGGTCGTCGGCGCAGATGTCCTCGCCCTCGAGGTACTTGATGAGGAGGGCCTCGTCCGTCTCGACGATCTTCTCGATCATCTCCTGCCGGTAGTCGTTGTAGGCCTGCTCGTATTCGGACGGAACCGGCATCAGTTCCGGTGGGTCGGCCACGTCGTCGCGCCCGTCGGAATACATAACGGCCTGGCCTTCAATCAGATCGACCACGCCGCGAAATTCGTCCTCTGCCCCGATCGGTACCTGCACCGCAACGGGGTTGCCTTTCAGCCGGCGTCGAATGGACTCGATGGTGCGCTCGTAGGACGCGCCGACCCGGTCCATCTTGTTCACAAAGCAGATGCGGGGAACGTCGTAGGTGTCGGCCTGGCGCCAGACGGTTTCTGATTGGGGCTGCACGCCGGCCACGGCGTCCAGCACCACGATGCCGCCGTCAAGGACGCGCAGGCTGCGTTCCACCTCGGCGGTGAAGTCCACGTGGCCTGGGGTGTCGATGATGTTGACCTGGTGGTCGCGCCAGTAGGCGGTTGTGGCAGCCGCGGTGATGGTGATGCCCCGTTCTTTCTCCTGCGGCATCCAGTCCATGGCCGTTGTGCCCTCGTCCACGCCGCCAACCTTGCGGATGCGACCGGTGAGGTAGAGCACGCGCTCGGTGACCGTGGTCTTGCCGGCGTCGATGTGTGCGATAAAGCCGATGTTGCGTATCAGATCGGCGTTGGTTGTTACGACAGTCATACCTGTACCTGGGGAGAGTTGGGGGAGGGAGTGAGACAAGTGTAGGGGCGAATGTTCATTCGCCCCTACGACGCATGATGACGATTTTAGCGGCGGTAATGGACGAAGGCGCGGTTGGCCTCGGCCATGCGGTGCAGTTCGTCCTTGCGGCGCACTGCGGAACCTTCGCCACGGGCGGCGTCCATGAATTCGTTGGCGAGCCCGCGGGCCATGCGCATGCCGTTCCGGGCCCGGGCGCCGCGGATGATCCAACGCATCGCCAAAGCCTCGCTGCGGCTGGTGCGGAGTTCAACCGGGACCTGGTAGGTGGCGCCGCCGACGCGGCGGGGCCGCACCTCAACCAGAGGGGTGGCGTTGCGCAGCGCCGTGGAAAATATGCCCATCGGGTCCTGGCTCGTATCCTGTCGCACCAACTCCAGGGCGTCGTAGACCACACGCTGGGCGGTGGACTTTTTGCCCTTGAGCATGACCCGGTTGATGAACTTGGACAACTCCGCGTTGTTGTAACGCGGGTCGGGTTTGACGATTCTGGGTTCCGCTCGCCGTCTGCGTGACATGGCTAATCTACCTTGCTTTCCAAAATGAGCCACCCCCGCGGTGGGGGTGACGTTGGCCTAATTTCTCGGTTAGGGTCTCGGTCAGCCTCTACGAGTACCGTATTTGCTGCGACCCTGGCGACGCCCGTCGACGCCCTCGGTGTCCAGGTTGCTGCGTACCACGTGGTACCGCACGCCGGGCAGGTCCTTGACGCGGCCGCCGCGGATCAGCACCACCGAGTGCTCCTGAAGGTTGTGCCCTTCGCCGCCGATGTAGGCGGTGACTTCCACGCCGTTGGTCAGCCGTACGCGGCAGATCTTGCGCAACGCGGAGTTGGGCTTCTTGGGGGTCATGGTGCGCACCTGGATGCATACGCCGCGACGTTGCGGACACCCGGGGCCCCAGCGCGTGCGGTTCCGCAGGGAGTTCTGCACCCAGTGAAGGGCCGGCGCCTTGGTCTTCTTGCGCATCGGCTTGCGGCCCTTGCGTACCAGTTGATTGACAGTAGGCATAAAAATTCCTTCGCTGCCGGTTGGATTTCCGGCGTAACAGTGCAAGATGTTACTGCCACCGCCCCGAATGTGTCAACTAAATGCAGGCTCGGCAAGCGTCAAAACTTGAGGAGTCTGCCCGGCGACAGGTTGAGGATGCATTCCAAATGCGAAACGCGCTCCACGTGGGCGCCGCCGGTTGCGTCGTCTGCTTCTGGTGAGGCGCTACGTTTGGGTCAGCAGCGGGCGGAGTTTGTCCAGGAGGGCCTCCACGTCGTCGAGGCTTTCGGATACCAGGGCGGCTTCCATGTCGTTTTCGTAGAAGTTCTCGTGGAGTGCGCCCGCCACCGCGAACAGGCGGAATATATCGCCGTCACCGGTTTCGGCGCGAAGCCTGCTGGCGGTTCTGTGGTAGTGGCGGTGGCGGTTGTGCTCCCAGCCGCGCTGCTCGGCGATGGCCTTGAGCATCTGAGTGGCGGCGCCCCAGCCCTTTTCGGAGGCCTGCGGCAGGTCGCCGGCGGTCAGTTCCTGTCTGGCCTGCGCCAGGAAATGCTCACTGGCTTGTTGATATTGCTGCGTAGTCACGGGAGAACTCCTGCTCCAGGTCAGGTTATCAGCGCTACGCCGCCAGGGGCAAATGCCAGGGCATCAGGCGCCCGACCGGCGCCGGGCCCGCCTCAACAATTGGCAAGATCGCGCGATGGGCGGCTGTTACATGAACAAACCGCCGTTCACCTCAAGCTCCGCGCCGGTGACGTAGTCGCCCTCGGGAGAGCAGAGGAACACCACCATCTGGGCAACCTCTTCGGCCTTGCCGAAACGGCGCAGGGGGATCTGGCTGAGCAGGCGGTCCTGGATGTTCTCGGGTATGGAGGAGACCATTTCGGTCTCGATGAAGCCGGGGGCCACCGCATTCACGGTGATGCCCTTGCTGGCCAGCTCTTTCGCCAGGGTCTTGGTCATGGCGGCGACGCCGGCCTTGGATGCGGCGTAGTTGGCCTGGCCGAAGTTGCCGATCTGGCCAATGACCGAGGTGATGTTCACCACGCGGCCATAGTTCTGCTCCACCATCTGGTCGATGCAGACCTTGGTGCAGTTGAAGACGCCGTCGAGGTTGATGGCCAGCACCTTGCGCCAGGTGGAATGGTCCATGTTGACGAAGGTCTTGTCGGAGGTGACGCCAGCGTTGTTGACCAGGATGTCGATGTGGCCGAACTCCCGGATCACGGAGTGGGCCATGGCGTAGGTGTCGGGGAAGTCGCCGACGTCGGCCCGGGCCAGGACGCCCTTGCGTCCCAGCGCCTGGATCTCTTCGACCACGGCCGCCGCAGCCGCTTCGTTGGAGACGTAGTTGATGGCAACGTCGGCGCCTTCTTGCGCCAGGGCCAGGGCGATGGCGCGGCCGATTCCGCGGGAGGCTCCGGTGACGAGGGCAGTGCGTCCTTCGAGTTTCATGTGTGCCTCCTGTTGCTTCGATCGGGTATTTCGCTGCGGGACTTGGGTCAGGCCTGCTCTCCTTCGTCGGCGGTGGCGCCGGCCGCCGTGGTGGATGACCGGGCGGAACGGGAGCGGGACGACTGCGGACGCCGGGATGCACTCAACTCACTCCGCAGCTTGCGAATCTCGTCTTCCAGATCGTCCAGCTTTTCCTCCATGCCGATGATCCGGGCAAACATGCGGTCCATCTGACTGCGGGAGGGCAGGTTGTAGGCGCGCAGCATGGAGTTGATCTGCGGGTTGACCTGCTTGGCAGTGCGCTCCTGAAACGCCAGGCCCTGCTCCATGTACTTACCCAGCGCCTGGGAGAACTCCTCGGTGGTCATCACCTCCGAGAAGGTGGCGGCCATGGTTTCCAGGTAGCGGGCCCACTGGCGTTGGGCCTCTTCGATGGACGGCTGCGGGTTTTCGCCGGACTGGCTGTTCAGCCACTGCGACTGCCAGGTTTCGAACATCTTCTGCCACATCTGCATGAAATCGGCCGGGTTGAACGGCGGCGTGAAGGGCGCGGATCCCGGCGCGCCGGCGCCCGGCGGGAAGCCAAAGGGAAATGCGCCAAAGGGGAACCCGGCAAATGAGGACGCGCCGAACGGCGACGCGCCCGGGTTCGGAGGAGTGAAGCCGCCGAACCCGGCAGCGGCCTGCGACCAGGCCTCGGTGGATTTGCGGATCATGTCCTGCCACGCTTCAAAGAAAGCGGTGGCGTTGTTTTCGGTGGTGCCATTGTCGGCGGTGGTCATCAGTGGGCGCTCCCGGGGTGGTGGTGGCTTGAGGGTGGGTACGTTCAGTTGGACCGGGCCGAAACCCACTCGTCGATCTTGGGCCACAGTGTCTGGTGGGCCTGCCTGCCGGAGAAGACGGAGATGTGTCCGCCGGGGAGTTCCACGAACTCCTTGTCCTCGCTGGATACCACGTCCATCAGGCTCCGCGCGGCCGGAGACGGGACGATGTAGTCCTGGCTGGCGGCCGCTACCAGCAGCGGCTGGCGGATCTGAGACAGGTTGACGGCGCGGCCGTTGATGAGGAACTGTCCCTGGATCATCTCGTTTTTGCCGTACAGGTTCTTGGACAATTGGCGGAAGAAGCGGCCGGGCATGGCGACGAAGTCGTTGGCCCAACGGCTCATGGCCTTGTAGCTTTCGATGTAGCCGGGACGGGTGGCGTTGGACCACAGGCCGGCCATGGCCTGGGCCTCCAGGGTGGGCCGCAGCATCTTGAACCCGGTGTTCATCAGCACCGACGGCAGGCTGCCGTAGTGCTCAACGATCAGGTCGGCGGGGAAGTAACGTTCGTCCAGCCAGGTGCGGAACATGCCGCCCTGCTCGAAGTCGATGGGCGCAACCACGGCCACGAAGTTGCGAACCGGAGCGTCCGGGTGCAGGGCCAGGTACGCGGCGCTGAGGGTCCCGCCCAGGCAGATGCCGTTGAGGGTGATCTCGCTGGCGCCGGAGGCTTCCAGGGCGCGTTCGATGGCCCGGGGGATGATCTTGTAGACGCCCTCCTCGAACCCGAGTTCCTTGTCCTCCTCGCCGACCACGCCCCAGTCCAGCAGGAACACGTCGTGGCCGTGGTTGACCAGGTACTCGATCATGCTGTTGCCGGGGAGCAGGTCCAGGACGTAGGTCCTGCTGATGCCCAGCCAGGGAATGATGAGGTACGGCATGCCCAGGGTCTCGCGATCCCGGGAGCCATAGCGGAGCAGCCGCGTGTTGCCGCGCTTCCAGATAACTTCGTAGGGTGTGACCTCGGCGGGCGGGTCGGCCGGGTTGACGACGAAAGCGTCGAACATGGCCTGGAAGCGCTGCCACTGCTGCTGCGCTTCCTGCTGAAATTGGGAGGCGTATTCGGTCGAATTGACCACGGATTTGTCTCCTGTAGGTTGCCGCTGAAAGACTGCGATTTAGAAGGGTGCGGTGGGGGATGCGCCTTTGCTGACGGCGAATGACCAGTCCATGAAGGCCCGGCCGTAGCCCATGGCGCTCTCGACCATTTCCTGGCTGGCGGTCGCGACGTCGGTGTTGGACTTCAGCATGGTGGCGGTCAACTCGGCGCGGCGCTTTTCCACGCTCTGGGTGTACTCGGCGCAGGCCCGGAAGTATTCCTGGTCGCCGGCGACGATGGCGTCGACCATTTCCTTGGTCTCCGCGCTGACCCCAGCGTTGGGGGCGGCGGCGAAAGCCCTGGTGAGTTCCGCCATCTTTTCGCTGCGGTCCCGGGCGCGGCTGACGGATTCTTCCCAGATCTTGCCGGCAGCGGTCTGTTCGGCCTGGACGGCCTCGGTCATCAGCCTGGTGGTCGCGGCGGATTGTTCCCAACCCAGCTTGGCGGCGGCAAAGCCCTGGGACACCATCTGGTTGTAGGCCTTGACCATCTCTTGCGCGCTTTCGGTTACGGTGGCTGCCACGTTGTGTTCCTCCTGAACATTCTGACCCATAGGTTAGGGCCGATTGATTACGGTTTGGTTTCGATCAGGTTACGTTGCCGTTGAATCTCGTTCGGTAGGGGCGTCGGGTCCCGCAGAGGGCGGGGCCATCCCGAAGGCCTGGGCGTACAGGTCGAAGAAACCGGCGATCATGCGCTGGTACCCGGACACCACTTCGGACCATCCCAGCAGCATCTGTTCCCCGGCCTCGGTGATGCTGTACACGCGCTTGGCCGGGCCACTGCCGTCGGTCTGCCACTCGGACACGACGTGTCCTTCCTTTTCCAGACGGCGCAGTTCACGATAGAGCGTGGGGTGGTCAACCTCGGCAAAGCCCATGCTGTTGAGCTGCTGCATGATCAGGTAGCCGTGGAGGCTCCATTGCTTGAGCACCAGCAAAACCCATGGGGTGAGGAAGTTTTTCGGCAGCTTGCGGCTGCCAAGGGGATCGGGGCTGACCATATATGTACATTTTACACATAAGGCTAAATTGTGCAAGTCCGACCCGCCCATGCGTAATACGTTTGCGGCGGGGGAACGTCCGAATCAGGATTTTCAAGATTTGCGGATTGTCAGGATTGGAACCGTTCTGGGATGGAGCTCGCCCAATCCTGCCAAATCATAAATTCCCGTAAATCCCGATTTTGACGATTTGCGAAAGTGGGTACGCATGAGGCCCGTGGACTCCGACACGTCCTCCGGATGGCAGGGTTACCGAGCGCGGGGACCTTTGGTGATCGGGACTTGCTCCACGGACCCGTCGGGCGCGATCATCAGGCCGGTGTACGGGGCAGACTTCTCGTTGTAGATGGCTACGGCGTCCGCGCCGCTGCCCGGGTATCCCAGCCGGCGTAGCCAGCCGGGGATGACGTGCTCCGTCAGGACCACAGTCTGGATGTGCTCCTGCGTTTCGTCGGAGAACGGCGCGGCCTCCAGGCCCAGCTCCTCGGCGAGTTCCAGGGCGATGAAGTTCTGGAAGGGGGCCAGGCGCAAGGCTTCCAGCTCGGCCTTCGCGCCTTCCTCGATGATGATCTGCTGCAGGTCGGCCGGTATGCCATCCCAAACGTCCTGGTTGATCACGTTGTTGGTGTAGCCGAAGCCGATCACCGGACCCGCGATGTGGTCGGCCACTTCGTACAGGCTGCCGGTTACGCCCAGCAGGAGGGTGGTCACCGCTGCGTCCACGGTGCCGATCTGCAGGGCGGTGTACAGTTCGCCGACGCTGAGTTCGACGGGCTCGCCGCCCATGCCCCGGATGAAGTCGGACATGGACGCCGAGTGGGTGCGGATCTGTTGATCTTCGAAATCGTCAATCGAGCGCATGGGCTCGTCGCTGAAGAACCACTGGTCGGAACCGGCGAACCAGTTGCGGTTGATCACCGGGCTGCCGCCGGTGATGTCAAGTAGCATGCGGTCAATGTCCGGCGCCATGTCCGCCAGCGTGGAGTAGGATGTCTCCCAGTCGCCGGCAGTGCCCCACAGGGACTGCACCTCCAGCGAGGGGTGGGCTCCGGCCACGTAGCCGGTGAAGATGTTGACCATGTCCAGCGACCCGTCGGCGACCTGGCTCAGAGTGTCGGGCCCGGCGAGCCCCAACTCGACGAAGGACGTCACCGACAGCTCCACCTGGCCGTCGGTCCGCTCCCACAGGTTGGGGGCCCAGTAGGTCTGGATCATCACGCAGGTGGGCAGGTTGCGGTCGATGCACACGTGCTGGATCTTGATGCTCTCGCCGGCGGAGGTGAGTTCGGTGGGGTCGGTGAGGTTGGCCTTGTCGACCAGGTCGCGGTAGTAGTCGCTGTTATAGATGAACAGGTGGTCGGGGATGCCGGCCGGCTCGAAGCCCAGAACCGCGGCCGCCGAGGCCTGCCGGTAGATGGCCTCGGGCACGCCGAACATGAGGCTTTGGTGGGGCGGCGGGCCAAGCAACTGGGTGGGATCGCCGACGTAAATGGCGCCCGGCCCGTGGGCGTTCTCGTTGGCGTAGGCCTGCAGGTCGGGGCTAACTACCAGTTGGGGAGCGGGCGTCGGCGTCGGCCCCGGCTGGGTGGGGGCGGGTTCCGTGGGAACGACGGTTGGAGCGGGCACAGTGGCGGGCGCAGTGGGGGGAGGCATGGGCTGCGCCGGCGCGGCGGTCGGCGCCGGCGTCGGGTCGGGTTGAGCAGCCGCGGCCGTTGGGGCGGCCGTGGCGGGCATTGCTGGCGCTGACGCCGCCGCGGTTGCCGGAGGAGCAGCGGGCGCCGTCGCTTCGGCGCGTGGTTCTCCGCTTTGTCCGGTCCCTGACTCTTCCTGACCGCAAGCTATCGCTGCAAGGGCCACCACCATTGCCAGCGCCGCCGCGAGCAAAACCATCATGCTCCTCTGCCTCATCGCTGCTTTCCTCCGTCCCGTGCTGTCGGTTCCCGTGTCCCCGAACAAAAGGCACGGTGTTTCAGTGTACGACGATTCGTCGGTTTTGGTTGCAGCGGCGCGTTCCGAATTCCGATTGCGGGAGTGGCCGACCCAGCGCCGAAGTTTGAGGAGATTTCGCTACACGCACTCGAACATCACCAAGGCCGTGCCGGCCGCATTGCCCGAACACATTCGAAACGCTAACCTGTAAGAGCATCCTGTAGAAGCAGCAGGAGCAGTCCCAGATGACTACCCAGCAGTATCAACAAGCCAGCGAGCATTTCCTGGCACAAGCCAGACGGGAACTGGCCGACGGTGATCTGCCACAGGCATCCGAGAAAGGCTGGGGCGCGACTGTCCAAATCCTCAAGGCTGTTGCCGAACAGCGCGGCTGGGAACACAGCCGGCATCGACACCACCTCGTTACGGTCAGCCGGCTCAGGTCCGAAACCGGCGACGGCGACATCCGCCGCCTGTTCCGCGCCGCCAGCGATCTCCACGAGAACTTCTACGAGAACACGATGCACGCTTTCGAGGTTGCGGAGAGCTTGGACGATGTCGATGCCCTTCTAGGCAAGCTCCTACCCTTGCTGGACCAGACATAGTCTCGGCCCCGCTTCGCCTCGACGAGTGGCGAAACCGCCTCCCAAAGTTTGTAACGCGTTTCACAATGGGCTATAATGGCGATTACCCAGAAGGGTAGGGAGGGATCGCATAGTGGTCTAGTGCGGGCGCCTGCTAAGCGCTTATCCTGGGAAACTGGGATCGTGGGTTCGAATCCCACTCCCTCCGCCATCTCCATCCCGGACGCCCCCTTCTACACGGGATTAAACTCAAATGCAGACCTACCACATCTGGACCATAGGCTGCCAGATGAATACCGCCGACTCCGAAAGACTGGGGTCGGCGTTAGAGCAATTGGGCCTCACGCCCGTTCCACGCCCTGCCGACGCGGACGTGGTGGTGCTCAACTCGTGCGTGGTTCGCCAGTCCGCCGAGGACAAGGTGACCGGCACGCTGAACCTGAACCAACCCCTGCGGAAGAAGCGCCCCGACGCGGTGCTGGCGCTCACCGGCTGCATGGTCGGTCCCCGCACCGAGGAGTTGCAGCGACGCTTCCCCCACGTTGACCTGTTCCTGCGTCCCCAGGAGTTCGAGCCGCTGCTGGAACTGGTGGGCGAACGCCTGGGTCTGGACTGGGAGGGCTGTGTCGGAACCCTGGCTCCCCAGCGACCGGACGTGGCAACCTATGTTCCCATCATCCACGGCTGCGACCTGATGTGCACCTTCTGCATCATCCCGTATCGCCGGGGAAGGCAGGCCAGCCGCTCAGTGGACGACATTGCCCGCGAGGTGGAACTGCTGGCAACTCGCGGAGTGCGCGAGGTCACGGTGCTCGGGCAGACCGTGGACGCCTACGGCCACGACCGCGACGAGGGCGACGATCTGGCCGACCTGTTCACCCGGCTGAGCGACGTGGACGGGCTGGACCGGATCCGGTTCCTGACTTCCCACCCGTCGTACATGAGCAGCCGGATCATCCGGTCCGTAGCCGATCTGCCCAAGGTGTGCGAGCACATCAACCTGCCGGTCCAGGCCGGCGACGACGAAGTGCTGCAGCGCATGCGCCGGCCCTACACGACGGCAGAGTACCGGGACATCATCAGCGAAATCCGCGACACCATCCCCGACGTCACCGTCAGCACCGACATCATCGTTGGTTTCCCGGGCGAAACCGAGGAGCAGTACGAGAATACTCTGCGCCTGGTGGATGACCTGCGGTTCGACAAGGTACACGGGGCGGCATATTCCACGCGGCCCGGCACCATCGCCGCCCGCACCATGGAAGACGACGTCGCGCAGGAAGAAAAGCAGCGACGGCTGAAGGGTCTTGAAACGCTCCAGGAGAACATACTCACCGGCATCAATTCCGCGTATCTGCACGATACCGTGCAGGTGCTGGCGGAGAACCGCAAGCGCGGCAGTTGGACCGGACGAACGCGGGGCAACAAGCTCGTTTATTTCGACCTTCCCGAAAACGCCGAGTGCGTCGCCGAACCGGACTTGACCGGTCAATTGGTGGACGTTCGGATTACACGCACCGGGCCATGGTCCTTGGCCGGCGTGCTGGCGTAGTACCGCTTTTTTAGATTGAGGAGGCGGCTTTTATGGTTACGCAAACCAGGCAACCAACAATTCCCCTCACCGAAATCGAGCACGCCGCCTTCTGCAAACCGGAAGACGAACTTCCCGCCAAGTCGCTGGCGGAGGAGTTGGCGATCAATGTCCGCTGGCAGAAGATCCCCGGTGAGTACCTGGCCTGCTCGCCCGCCGAGCTGGACGAGCGCATCGGGGTTGCCCGCCGCGCCCTGGGCGAGCGCGTGACCATCCTGGGCCACCACTACCAGCGCGAGGAGATAATCAAGTACGCCGACTTCCAGGGCGACTCCTTCCTGCTCAGCCAGGAAGCCGCGTCCCGCCCGGAGGCCGACTTCATCATCTTCTGCGGCGTCCACTTCATGGCGGAGACGGCCTGCATCTTGGCCGGCGACCACCAGCAGATCATCCTGCCCAACATCACGGCCGGCTGCTCCATGGCGGACATGGCGCCCATCCAGGACGTTGAGGATGGCTGGGAGGACCTGCAGGACGTTCTCGGCGACCACGGCGGCATCGTGCCCGTCACTTACATGAACTCGGTGGCCGCCATCAAGGCGCTGTGCGGCCGCAACGGCGGCGCGGTCTGCACCTCGTCCAACGCCACCGCCGTGCTGGAATGGGCGTTTCGCGATGCCGACCGGGTCCTCTTCCTGCCCGACCAGCACCTGGGACGCAACACCGCGCTCAAGCTGGGCATACCCCTGGATGAGATGGTGGTCTGGAACCCCTTCAAGGCCATGGGCGGCAACACGCCGGAGCAACTGCGCAAGGCCAAGATGGTGCTGTGGCAGGGCCACTGCTCGGTGCACACCCGCTTCACCACCAAGCAGATCGAGTCCGCCCGGCAGCGCTACCCGGACGTGACCGTGCTGGTGCATCCCGAATGCCCCATGGAGACGGTGGAGGCCGCGGATATGAACGGCTCGACCGAGTTCATTCGGAAGGCCATCAACGAGGCGCCGGCGGGTTCGGTTTGGGCTGTGGGCACCGAGATCAGCCTGGTGAACCGGCTGGCCATGAACAACCCCGACAAGACGGTCTTCTGCCTGGACCCGGTGAGCTGCCCGTGCTCCACCATGTACCGCATCCACCCGGCCTATCTGCTGTGGACGCTGGAGAGCCTGGTGGCCGGAGAGGTGGTCAACCGCATCGTGGTGCCCGACCAGATGCAGCAGGAATCAGTGGTGGCGCTGGAACGGATGCTGGCGCTGCGGTAGTACACCGCAACACGGCCAATAAAAAGAGCGCTCCGACAATTGCCGGAGCGCTCTTTTTGCGAATTAGCAGTCGTAACCCACTGTACCACGAACCTACCAGATCACATCAAAAATCTGCTTCCGCACCTCAAACACGAACCCCGGCAGCACGTCATCGCCATTGATGGTCTCGGGGTTGTCCAGCACCTCTACAGCCGAGTCGGGGCGGTAGATGTGGACCTGCTGGTCGTAGGGGTCGATCAGCCAGGCCAGTTGTGCGCCGTTGGCGATGTACTCCACCATTTTGCGACGCAGAACCCGCAATTCTTCGTTGTAGCCGCGCATCTCCATGATGAAGGCCGGACAAAATAACGGTATGTGATCATGGTCAGGCTTGTGCAGCTCCAGTTGCTCGTCTGACAGCCAACAGGCATCAGGGATGTATCGGGAGCCGTTGGGCAGGCGAACGCCCAAGTTTATTGCGTAGGCCTCTCCGCTCGTCGCCTCAGCCCATTGGTGCAACGCGAACATAAACTTGCCGAGGGATTTGGATCCACTCCAGCCGGGATATGGTGTAACGAGCAGAGCTCCCTCGGAGTTGATCTCCAACTTGCCCATCACGTCTTTGTTCAGTCGGCAAAAACGCAGCCACCACTTGTCTACTTCGTAATCGCTCAGCCCATCTATCAGTTCCAGGACCGGGCGAAAGTCGATATGAACCGGCGCCGGGTTCCTATCCCCGGCTACCCAGCCTGCGGTACGGAGCGACTCCGGTTCGTGAAATGCAGTTTGCCCGGTCACCGTAGCATCTCCGTTCCCGAACCCACTAATCCAAATCAAAAATGCGGCTGCGGACGTTGAATACGAAGCCGGGCAACTCGGGCTCGCCGCTCACGGTTGCGGGGTCGTCGAGTACCACCGGGTCAGCATCGGGGCGGTAGACGTGGACTTGGCGCAAGGACGGGTCGATCAGCCAGCCCAGCGACACGCCGTAGGCGATCCATTCCTCCATTTTGGCCTGCTGCTCTTCTACCGAGTTGGAACGGGAGCGAATCTCCGCCACGAAATGAGGCGCGAAGGGTATGCCGTGAAATTGCCAGTCGGATGGCAGCGTCGGGGTTATCTGCTCCGGGGCGATCCAGCCGGCGTCGGCGGCGCGGCGACCGCCCAGCCGAGTTCTTACCATGGCGCTGCCCGGAAACACCAGCCCGCCAGGGCCAGCATCCGACCAGGTTATCAAGTCAAAGCATAGGTTTAGCGACCATCGCCAGCCAAATACAGCATCCGATGCCATTGCCCGCAATCTCCCGTGTTCGTCAATCTCAAACTGGTACCCCAAATCCTCGTTGTCGGCGGCAAAACGCAGGAACCAGTCGTCCAGCGCGGCATCGTCCGGCAGAAGGGCGAGTATGGAGTTGATGTCCAGCGAGAAGGGCGCCGGCGCATCGTCTTCCGGTGCAGTCGTCGCGGCAGCGGGTTGAGGGACGCCAATGGTCTGAGTAGTCATACCGCGCCTCCTTACGCCGCGTCGTCCAGGCAGTCGCGCAGCGGGCGGTTGATGCAGGAGAAGATGGGGGTGTCCTTCAGAGTGTAGGGGCGGGCCTTGGACTCGCGGAGGTCCATGACCAGGTCCAGGAAGGTGCCGGGCTCGTCGGTCTCGAAGCCGAGGATGAACTCCGGGTCGTCCAGGCCGAATGAGTAGGCCGTCGAAATCTTGACCTGGGGATACTTATGGCCGATGACGAAGTGCTCGTTCATCATTTCCTGGCGGGTGTCCTTGGGCAGTTGATACCAGTCGTGGGTCTTCCAGAAGGGGTACATGAAGAGATATTGGCGGCCGACGATGCGCATGGAGGCTGAATCCCCCGACCCTTCCTGCCCCTCGTGCTGGTGGTCGTCGATATAGGGCGAGCGGCGGGTCATGCCGAGGTACGAGTGCGGGGTCTCCAGGTAGCCGCCCAGGCGGGTTCCGTTGAGCCGCGCGGCCATCTCGTTGATGGGCTCCAGCTCGGGACACACGCCCCACAGCATGAAATCGGTGTCGCCGCGCGCGCCCACCAGGGTGTAGGTGTTCAGGGCGACCCGGTCGGAGTGCTCAGCGGCCACCGCGGCGAACTCATCCTTGCCGGCCTCGCGCTCGGCGGCGGGCAGGCGTCGCCACTCGGGCTGCACCTTGAAGAACGTGTACTTGACGAAATCGCGTCGCGGGTCGGCCATCGGGGGTCTCCTTGCGTTGGACTGGGATCGTGATGGCCCATTGTAGCATCGGCCCCCAATGGTCGGGTTGAGGGCGCACCGTATGGGTTACAATCACCGCCGTGACCGACGCCGGCGAGCGTCGCCACCATGACAGGAGGGACACCGATGGTAACTATCGGAGAGGGCCAGTTCACTTACGAAGTCCAGGAAGGTTGGGGTCGGCTGCCGGCCGGCTACGCGTTCAGGGAAGTGGCTGCCGTGGGCTGCGACGCCGACGACAACGTCTACGCCTTCAATCGCGGCGACCATCCCATGATCGTGTTCGACAAGGACGGCAACTTCATGCAGTCCTGGGGCGAGGGCGTGTTCCCGCGGGCCCACGGTGTCACCATGGCGCCCGACGGGACCATGTTCCTGACCGACGACGGCGACCACACCGTGCGCAAGTGCACCCTGGAGGGCGAGATCCTGCTGACCCTGGGCACGAGCGGACACCCGGCGGCCTTCATGTCCGGCGATCCCTTCAACCGCTGCACGCACGTGGCAATTGATCCCCGCAACGGCGATTTCTACGTGTCGGACGGCTACGGCAACGCCCGCATTCACAAGTACAGCCCGGACGGCCGGCTGATCTTCTCCTGGGGCAAGTCGGGGAACGGTCCAGGCCAGTTCAACATTGCCCACAACATCTGTACCGACCGCGACGGGTTGGTGTACCTGGCCGACCGGGAGAATCACCGGGTGCAGGTGTTCAATCCGGACGGCAGGTTCATGGGACAGTGGAACGACATGTCCCGTCCGTGCGGCCTGTACATTGATCAGGACGCCGGCCTGGTGTACATCGGCGAGCTGGGGTCGGCCATTGGCCCCAACTCCCAGGCCACCGGCCTTGGCCCCAGGGTCAGTGTCTATGACACCGAGGGCAGGCAGCAGGCCCGGGTGGGCGACGGCCCTGAAGGCGAAGCGCCCGGCCAGTTCATCGCGCCGCACGGGGTCTGCCTGGACTCCGTGGGCAACATCTACGTGGGCGAGGTCTCCTGGACCCACACCGGGCAGCACCTGGACCCGCCGCGCGAGGTTCGTTCCCTCCAAAAACTCGTGAAAACCGCCTGATCCAACATGGCATGGATGTACAGGATTCACAGGATCGATATGGATTCCATTGCGGCTGCGGCCCAAATCCCGGACATCCTGTTCATCCATGCAGGATGATGAGATAGAAACATGGAAATTCGCATCGGGAGTTTGTCACGAGACGCAAGCGAGGCTACGGGCGCGGCCTTGGTGATCGACGTGTTCCGCGCCTTCACCACGGCGGCCATCGCCTTCGACCGGGGCGCGGAACGCATCACCCTGGTGGCCGAGGTGGAGGAGGCGCTGGAGATCCGGCGGAACAATCCGGCCATCGCCGACATCCTGATGGGTGAGGTGGAAGGCCGCCGGCCCGAGGGGTTCGACTACGGCAACTCTCCTTATGAGGCGTCCTCGGTTGATTTCGCCGGCAAGAGCATTGTGCAGTCCACCCGCGCTGGCACGGTGGGCACGGCGGCGGCCGGCGCGGCCGGCTGCGACCCGATCTATGTGACCTCGTTCGTGGTGGCCGGCGCTACCGCACAGGCGCTGCTGGCGGAGGACCCTCTGCCGGATCGGGTCACCATCCTGGCCATGGGGGACCAGGGAGTGAACCGGGCCGACGAGGACGAGCACTGCGCCATGTACCTGCGCAACCGGCTGGAGGGACGTAACCCCGACCCCGAAGCGCTGCGCAAGCTGATCATGGCGGGCGGCGCGACCCAGAAGTTCTTCGACGAGGCGCAGCCGCAGTTCCACCCTCGGGACGTGGGCCTCGCGCTGGAAGTGGACCGCTATCCCTTCGCCATGCGCGTCACCCGGGAGGACGGCCTGCTGGTGGCCCGACGCACCGGTTGAGGCCACGGCCGCGGCCGGCTTTGATCCCGTGACTGGGCGGCTTCATCGCCGCCCTTTTTGTTGTCCGAACACCACGCGGTTACCGGTGCGTTGTCGCTATGGCAGTCCCATGCCGGCGGGCAGATCCGCCGAAACCCGCCGGAATCTTTCTATGCGCCGCATGCGGTGGTTGGGGTTCAATAGGCGTGCTTTATACACTTTCTATGAATCCCGCCAATATAGAACCCTGGCTCAATCAAATTCACTGCGACGATTGCCTTTCGGCCATGGGCCGGATGCCGTCGGCGTCGGTGAACCTTGTGGTCACCTCGCCGCCCTACAACCTGCTCAACAGCAGCGGCAACGGGATGAAAAACGGCAACGGCGGCAAGTGGTCCCGTGCCACCCTGATGCTGCAGCAGGGATACGCCGAGCACGGTGACAGCATGCCCCACGACGATTACGTGGAATGGCAGCGCGAGTGCCTGCGGGAAATGCTGCGGGTGCTCACCCCCGACGGGGCGATCTTCTACAACCACAAGTGGCGGGTGCAGCGCGGTCTGCTGCAGGACCGCGCCGACATCATGGAGGGCTTCCCGGTACGGCAGATCATAATCTGGCAGCGCTCCGGCGGGTTCAACCACAATCCCGGATACTTCCTGCCCACCTACGAGGTGATCTATCTGGTCGCCAACCCCGAGTTCAAACTGGCGCCCAAGGCCGGCGGCGTCGGCGACGTGTGGCGGATTCGCCAGGATCGGGGCAACCCGCATCCCGCGTCCTTCCCGGTGGAGTTGGCCCGGCGCGCCATCGCCGCGACCACCGCCGAGGTGGTGCTGGACCCGTTCATGGGCAGCGGAACCACGGCCATCGCCGCCCTCATGGAGGGCCGGCAGTACGTGGGCATTGACCTGTCCGACGAATACTGCGGGCTGGCCCGCGAGCGTATCGATGCCGCCGCTGCCGAATTGGCCCGATTGGACACCGAGCCGGCCGTAGAGCCTGCCTCCGCTCCCTCGGCGCTTGAAGTACGAGAGATGCTGCAGGGGACGCGCGCCGAACAGGAGTCGACGCGCCGCTGACCGGTCGCGCTCGCGGCGTTATTGGCCGATTGACGAAAGGGCAACTGCCCCGACGGCCTGTCGTGCGGTAATATGGCTCCAGCCAATACTGGAGTTGACCGCCATGACGATCACTGCCGCCAATCCCGCGTCCATCAACGCCCACGATCTCAAAGCCGCGTTGCCTCCACTGGACGGCGCGCTCCACCTGCCGGGCCTGAAAGCAGACGTGCGGGTCTGGCGCGACCAGTGGGGCATTCCTCATGTCCGCGCGGCCAATGAACAGGATGCCTGGTTCGCGCAGGGTTTCGTCACCGCGCAGGACCGGCTGTGGGCCATGGAGTTTGATCGTCTGCGGGCCGTGGGCCGCTGGGCCGAGGCGGCCGGCGAGTCCGCCGTTGGCCAGGACATGCAAATGCGCCGGCACCGGCTGGAGGACGCGGCCCGGGCCGATTGCGAAGCGGCCGGCCCGCGCGCCAGGGCCATGCTGGAAGCCTACTCGGCCGGCGTCAACGCCTTCATCAACAGCGCCGCGCCGCTGCCGGCCGAGTACGCAATCGCCGGCATCGAACCTGAGCCGTGGGAACCGTGGCACAGCCTGGCCATTTACAAGGTGCGCCACATCTTCATGGGCGTGTTCGAGACCAAGGCGTGGCGCGCCCGGCTGGTCAAGGCATTGGGCCCGGAGCGGGCCGCCGCGCTGTTCCCGTCCTACCCGCCCGGGCAGCCGGTGATCATCCCGACCGGCGCCGATTACGACGGCGCGGTGGATGTTGGCCTGGAGCAGTTGCTGGAACACGCCGCGAACCTGAACCTCATCGGCGAGATGGACAGCGGCTCCAACTCGTGGGCGATTGGTCCCGACCGTACCGCCACCGGCAAGGGCCTGCTGGCCGGCGACAGCCACCGGGGCCTGGATACGCCCAGCGTGTACTACCAGAACCACGTTGCCTGCGACGCTTTCGACGTGGTGGGCAACTCCTTCGCCGGCGTGCCCGGCTTCCCGCACTTCGGGCACAACCAGTGGGTCACCTGGAGCGTGACCCACACCGCCGCCGACTACCAGGACCTGTACATCGAGCTGTTCAACGACGCGGATCCGTCCCTCTACCAGCACCAGGAGGACTGGTACAACGCCGATGTTCGCGACGAGGTTATCCGGGTCAAGGACGACGCCGACGTGCACCTGCGCACCTGGGCAACCCATCACGGGCCGGTGGTGGGCGGCGACCCGCTGTCGGGCTACGGCCTGGCCCTGCGATACACCGCCGGCGACGGCGGCGACCCGTGGACGGACATCCTGCCCGCCATGCTGGAAGCCACCAGCGTGAATGGATTGGCCGACGCCATGGAGGGCTGGGTGGACCCGGTGAACAACTTCGTGATGGCCGACGTGCACGGCAACATCGGCTACCAGTGCCGGGGCGAGATCCCCCGCCGGCCGGGCGACGTTCCGGCTCCGCTCCCGGTTCCCGGATGGGATGGGGAACACGAGTGGCAGGGCAGCATCCCCTTCGCGGACATGCCGCGCTACATCAATCCGGCGCCGGGCTACATCGTGACGGCCAACAACCGGCCGGTGGGCGCGGACTACCCGTACTACATTTCAATGGACTTTGCGCCCGGCTACCGCGCCATGCGTGTCACCCACGGCGTGGAGAGCATATCCGGAGCGGCCGCCAACGACATGGGACGCATCCACGCCGAGCGTGTGTCCATACCGGCGAAAACCTACGTCGCAGCGCTTGCCGCCGTTCCAGCGCCGGCAGATCCTGCTACGGCAGCGGCGCTGGCGAAGCTGCAGAACTGGTCCGGCAGCATTGATCCCGGCGCTGTTGAGCCGACAATCTACAGCGCGATGCGCGACGCCCTGCTGTGGCGTCTGCTGAAGCACAATATCGGGGAAGACCTGGCGGCCATGGGCTGGCAGCCGGCCGACCGTGGGCGCGGCGTCTTTCTCAACCGGTTCAAGAACCTGATGACCGATGCCATTGCTGCCGATGATACAGATCTGCTGCCTGAGGGCGAGGACTGGAACGGTGCGCTGTCCACGGCCCTGGAGGAGGCGGTGCGTACACTGACCACCAGGCTGGGTTCCGACATCGCCGGCTGGCGGTGGGACCGGGTGCACCGGGCGCGGCCGCAGCATCCGCTATCGATGGCTACGCCGGAGTTGAGTGACCTGCTGGATCCTCCGGAAATCCTCACCGGCGGCGACGGCGACACGCCCTGGGCCGGCTCATACGCGCCGGGCGACCTGGCCACGGTGGGCGGGCTATCGGTGTTCCGCTATGCCTACGACCCGGCGGACTGGAATCGCTCGCTATGGGCGGTGCCGCTGGGAGCCTCGGGTCACCCGGCCAGCCCGCACTACTCGGACCAGTCGAAGATGTGGAGCAAGGTGCGCATGGCGCCGATGCTCTACGACTGGGAGCGGATCAAGAGCGGCGCGGAGACGGATCAGACGCTACGGGCGGGGTAGCTTCGAAGCGCTGACGTGGCTGAGGAGTCTAGTCCTCCCGCAGGTGTGGCGCCACGCGGTCGGCGAAGAGTTCGAGGTTGGCGATGCCGTCGTCCAGGGGCATGCCGGGCCACATCATGCGGAAGCAGCCGTGGGACATTCCCAACTCGCGGTAGCGGGATAGTTCCTCCACCACCTCGTCGGGGCTGCCGATGACGAAGCGGTCGCGGGCAAGGTCCTCGAAGGGCTCGCGGAAGTTCTCGTCGCCGGGCAGCGCCTTGTCCTGACCCCACTGAGCATAGGCCTCGTACTTGCCGCCCAAGTAGGGCGCGGCGCTGGCGAAAGCCTCCTCGTGGGTGCGGCCGACGAAGACCTCGCGACCCAGGGGCAGGCGATCGGGCGCGCCCGAATTGGCGGCGCCAGCGGCCTCGTGGTACATCTCAACCTGCTGGCTGATGGTGTCGAACTTGGCGTGGGGGTTCACGTACCAGGTGTAGCCCATGCGCGCGGCCCGGGTGATGGCGGCGTCGCTGTTGGCGGCCACCCACACCGGCGGGTGGGGCTGCTGCACCGGGCGCAGCATCAGTTGGGCATCCTTGAGCCGGAAGTACTGCCCCTCGTAGTTGACCTTCTCGCCCGACCACAACAGGCGCATTGCCTCCAGGCATTCGAGGTAGCGGCTGACCCGGGTGCGGCGAGGCACGCCGAAGTTGTCGTACTCCTCGTCGCGGTAGCCGAGGGCAGCGCTCAGGGTGAAGTTTCCGCCGGTGATCACGTCCATGGTGGCCACCCGTTCCGCCAGGTCCACCGGATGATGCAGGGGCACCAGCATGGTGGCCACCAGGCCCATGCCGCGGGCTTCAGCAGAGATCCTGGCCAACAACGGCATCGTCTGCAGCTGCTGGTAGGGGTCGGTCAGGTAGTGCTGGCCCTGGTAGACCATGTCGAACCCCAGGTCGCGCGCCGCTCCCACGTACGAGCAGATGTCGGCGAAGGCCTGCTGCATGTCGGCGCCGGCCGGCTGCTGGGCGATGGCGGAAAGGGAAACTCCGAATTTCATTGTCGTACCTCGGTTGGTGTCGGATGGCTGGCGTGGAAAGAGCGGCGGCCGGTTGACGGCAGGTTGGTCTGGTGGATGCGGCTGCCAGCGTGCGTAGGGGCGAATGATCATTCGCCCCTGGATTGAATACTCAGACCGTATAGGAGAAACTACACTATCTAACCCGCCAGCTGCCGGCCCAGCAGGTCGATGGCGGCCTGTACCGCGCCGTGCTTGGTGGCGTCGCGGTCGCCGCCGACGCGGATCTCGATGGCGGCGTCCTCGCCATCCTTGACCGCCAGGCCGATCCAGAAGGTGCCGATGGGCAATCCGCTGCGGCCCGCCGCCGGTCCGGTGACGCCGGTGGTCGAGAGGGCATAGTCAGTGCCGGTGAGTTCCAGTGCGCCGCGGGCCATGGCGATGGCCATTTCCCGGCTCACGCTGCCAGCGGTCTCATAGAGCTCGTCGGGCACGCCGAGGATCTTCTCCTTCAGCCCTCCGGTGTAGGCGACTACGCCGCCCGGGAAGAACCGTGACGCCCCCGGGATGGTGCCCAGCGTGTAGCCGAGCAGGCCGTTGGTGCAGGCCTCGGCCACGGACACGGTCTGTTCGCGCTCCAGCAGTATTTCTGCCACCTTTGCTACTTCCACGATGCTGCCTCCTGAAGGTGCGAGCGATTAGACGTCCATCATCTTGTCGGGCGACATCATCTCCCAGAATTCGATGCGGTTGCTCTCCACCAGCTGCCTGACCTGTCCGCCCACTTCCAGCGCCGCCGCGGGCAGTTGATTGCCACTGCGCATGGGCGACATCAGGGACTCATCGGTCCACTCGAGGATCACAACGTCCTGCTCCGCCGGAGTGGTGGCGCCGTTGAAATAGACCCGGAACTCGCTGCGCTGGCCGGCGTCGTGGTAGATCTGCGCCTGCTTCTGGAGCAGGCTGGCCACGCGCCGCGCCTCGCCAGGCTTGGTCTTGAAAATTCTCCGCAGTACGTACATCTTGGCTCCTTCTGGTTGCTTTCGGTTTGGATTGAGCTCGTCGCGTTGCATCAGGCGTCCGGCGCATAGTCGTTGACCAGTATCACCAGGCGGTTCACAAAGCGGTGAACGATGGGCCGGTCGGCTACGATTTCGTAGTCTTCCATCTCATCGTGAAAGAAGTTCTTGTGGAATTTTTCGGCAGCGAGGAATCCGGCGATTAGCAACGGATCCTGGTACTCCGATTCCAGGCGGATGACCGCGTTTTTGGTGGCGCGGTGGCTGCGATATTGCCAGCCACGCTGCTGGGCGGCAGCGGTGACGGCTTGCGTCGCTGCGCCGTAGAGCTTTTCCGAGCCTTGCCGACGGTCTCCAGCGTCGAATTCACGGTCCGACTGCGCCAGGAAGGCAACGGCTTGATCGACGCATTGGGCGATGGTATGGGGTCCGGCGGTAGCCATCACCGCCTCCTTGTGAAATTGTTGGTTGGCGTACGAGCACGATTATGATACCCGAATTTCGCGCCGGCGCGCGTGCGGCGATGCTCTGGCCATAGGGCCGGCCGCCGGCGCTTCCAGGACCGTCGTGCCCATCAGGAAGGATATTTGACGCAATCAGTCAGAAGCCGGTGAGCCGCCCGGTTCAGGGCTGGCCTCGATGTCGGTTGCGGCGAACGTGCGCGCCTGACCCGGCTCGGCTTGAGGGCGCGCTTGGGACACTCCAAGTAACCGCAGCACGCGGCGGTAGAGGTTGGGGATGGATTCCTCGAAGAGCATGTAGACCACCGGGACCGCCACCAGGGTGAGGAAGGTGGAACTGATCAAGCCTCCAATGACGACCGTGGCCATCTCCGCGCCGACCAGCCCCGCCGATTCGCTGAGAGAAAGCGGGATCAACGCCAGGATGGTGGTGAAGGCGGTCATCAGGATGGGACGCACGCGGGTGCGGCCGGCGGACATCACTGCTTCCAGCGGTTCCAGGCCGGCGCGGCGTTGCTGGTGGACAAACGTCAGGAGCACGATGGCATTGGTCACCACGATGCCCACCAGGAGCAGGAATCCCATCAGCGCCGGCAGGCTCAACGCCCGGTCGGTGATGACCAGCGCGACCAGGGCGCCCACCACGGCCAGCGGCATGCTGAGCACCACGATGAAGGGTATCTTCAGTGACCCCAGGGTGGCCACCATCACCAGGTACACCAGGGAAACGCCGATTACCATGGCCACGTAAACGTTGTTGAATTCTTCTCTGATGTCGCTGCGGGTGCCTCCGGAACGCACGGACACCCCCGGCGGCAAGGGTGTGGAGGCGACGATCCCGTCGATGCGATCTCCGATTGCGCCGGTGTCCCGCCCGACCAGCCGGCCGGAGATCGTTGCAGAACGGTTGCCGTCGTAGTGGGTGACCACACTGGGTCCCACGGTATGACGGGTGTCGGCGATGCTGCCCAGCGGGATGGCCCCGCCGTTGCCTGTAATGGGGAGCGTCGGGAGGTCGGCAGGATCGTCCACTGCCTCAGGGGCTCCGCGGACCACCAGGTCCAAGGTCTCGCCCCTGAGGTTTATCTCCCCGATATCGCTACCGCGCATCCAGGTGCGGATCTGGCTGGCGACGTTCGTTGAAGACAAACCATAACGTCCGGCTGCGTTGGGATCGATGGCGATCGTAAGCTCCTCCCTGCCGTCCTCGATATTGGTTTGAACGTTGCGCACGCCGGGGTCGCGTTCCACGGCCTCCTGCAGCCGGCTGGTGGCGATGCGGACATCCTCGTAGTTGGCGCCGGTGAGGGTGAGCTGCAGCCTGCTGCCCCCGCCGGGGCCCCCGGTGTCCGCAGAGACCTGGGTGGTCACACCCTCCTTTTCGGGCAGGGCGCTCCTGATCTGCTCGTCCAGATCGTCGGGCGTATCATCGCCCAGCAGGATGTTGAAGCCGGCCCGGTCGAAGGCAGCGTCGGCGGTGGAGCCGAAGTTGCGGCTGCCGGCGCCCAGGGTAACCTGGTAACTTGCGACCGCTCCTGTCGAGACAAACTCATCGAGTATGCCTTCGACGACGCTTACTTCCTCCACCAGTTGGATGGTAGAGGGATTGCCGCTGAGGTTCAGGTCAATGCGAATTCCCTCGGTAGGCCCCTGGGAGAACAGTTCGATGGGCAGCACCCGGATCAGCAGCAGGCTGGCCAGCACCACGACGATGCTGGCGACGGCGGTGATCACCCGATAGCGCAGGGCCAACCGGAGCACCGGGCTGTACAGTTTCTGGAGGTAGGTGTCGCCCCTGGGGTTGGCGGGATCGTCAACCATGTCGCCCGTGCGCAGGAACCAGGACGCCAGCACGGGAACGGCGGTCAGGGCGACCAGGGTGGACGCCAGCAGGGACACGCAGACGGTCTGGGCGAACGGGGAGAAGAACTGCCCCACCACGCCCGGCAGGAATGCCAGGGGCACGAATACCGCCACTGTGGTGAGAGTGGACGCGACGACGGGCGGGCTGACCTCCTGGGTAGCGGCGATTACCGCCACGGCGCGGGGGCTGCCCTCCTGAATGTGCCGGTAGATGTTCTCCAGCACCACGATGCTGTCGTCCACGATCCGGCCCACGGCGATGGCCAGGCCGGCCAGGCTCATGAAATTCAGCGTCCAGTCGAACAGGGACATGACCAGCATCGTTAACATCACGCTGAGGGGGATGGACAGCGCGATGATGATGGTGGGCCGGATGGCGTTGGCGATGCCGGCAAAAGGCCGTGGCCGCAGTTGCAGCAGGAAGAGAAATACCGCGGTCACGGCGAAGAAAAAGCCCTGAACGCCTTGGCCAAGTACCTTGCCCAGCTGTTCTTCCAGCCGGGGAGCCTGGCTTTCGATGACAGCGAATTCCAGGTCCGGAGGCAGTTGTTCTTCCAGGTCCGCCATCAACTCGTCGATGGTGTGTGTAATGTCGATGGTGTTGCCGTCCCCGGTCTTGTGGACGTTCAGGCTGACGCTGGGCTGGCCATCGGTGCGGGAAATTGTCCGGGCTTCCGGCGTGGCGACGCGCACGTCGGCGATTTCCGACATGCGGATCGGGGTGGCGCCGCCTCCGCCGGATCGGGCGGAGCCGGGCGTTCCATCGGAACGTGAAAATCCGACGGGCAGGTTCCGTATGACGTCCAGATCGGTGTAGCCATGGAATGCGCGGACTGCGACCGTGCCGTCCCCGGAGTTGACGCTGCCGGCGCTGACGTCCACCGAGTTGCTCTGGAGGGCCCCAATGACGTTCTGGATGGTCAATCCATAGGTATCCAGCATCGCCGGGTCAACAGTCACGATGACCTGCTCGTTGACCCCGCCTTCAACCTCCACGTCAAGCACACCCGGCACCGCCTTCAGCGGCGGCACAACCTGCCGTTCGACTATCCTGAGCAGATCGGGTATGTCACGTTGGCCCGATACGCTCAGTTCCATCACGGGCCGTTGATTGGGAGTAAGTTCGAACACTCGCGGGTCACCGGCGGCGTCCGGAAGCCGGAGGCCGGAGACGCGACTGACGATTTCCGCCTCCGCTTCTTCGATATCAACCGTGTGCTCGAAACTGGCCGATACCCGCGAGTTGCTGGATCGCGATGTCGACGTCAGTTCCTTCAGTCCCTCCATGCCGATTATCAGGTCCTCGATGGGCTTGGTGACGTCCTGAGAAACCTGGTACGGCGTGCCCTGCTGGTAGGACGTGGAGACGTTGATCAATCTCAGGGTGATCTCAGGGTAAAGCTCCTGCTGCAACTGCTGGTAGGCGTAAATCCCGCCCGCCAGCACGAGGATCAGGATCATGACGGTGACCGTCCGACTTTGCAGGGCCAACTTGGTCAGAATTATCATTTGGGTCTCCCGACGGCAGGCTGAAACTACATAAATGAAATCAATAAAATCGTTGGATATCTGAAGAACAGTGTACGTTGGCGGTTTAGATTCGGATCTGTGCGCGCGGGCTGCGGATTACGCAGGTGTTCAATGCTTGCGCAACAGGGTCAGGAACTCACGGTTGCCGGCATCGCCGGTAATCGGCGACGGGATCGTGTCCAGCAGGGAGACATCGTCGCGTGATGCCAACCACCCCTGGACCCTGGCGAGAATCTCGGCGCGGAGCGCGTCGCTTCGGACGATACCGCCCTTGCCGACCTCGCCACGTCGGGCCTCGAACTGCGGCTTGATGAGCGCGATGGCGTATCCGCCCGGCTTCAGGTGCGTCAACGGCTCGGGCAACGCCATCGTGAGGGATATGAAGGACACGTCGGCGACCAGAATATCGACAGCCTCGGGCAGTTCAAACGGATACCGCGAGTTGACCTTTTCCATGCAGGTCACACGCGGGTCCTGACGCAAACGGTAGTGCAACTGGCCGTGCCCGACGTCGACGGCGTAGACGCGGGCCGCGCCCCGCTGGAGCAGGCAGTCGGTGAACCCGCCGGTGGAAGCGCCCACGTCCAGGGCGGTTATCCCGTCCAGCGGTATGCTGTGGGGTTGCGCCCAGGTGTCCAGGGCATGGGCCAGCTTGACGCCACCCCGACTGACGTAGGGCAGCCGCTCGCGCAGTTCCAGGGGCGTGTCGGGATCCAGAAACGCGCCGGCCTTTTGCACGGGACCCGCCGGCGAGAGCACCGCACCGGCCATGATCAGGGCTTGCGCCTGCTCCCGGCTCTCCACCAGGCCGCGCTCAACCAGCAGCAGGTCGGCGCGCTGACGCTTTAGCTTGGGCGGTTTCTGCTGCGGGGGGCCTGGCATGGGTCAACCGCTACTCGCCGATGAATTGAGGCCGGCGTTTTTCCAGGAAGGCGCGAAAGCCCTCGTGGTAGTCGCGAGTGTCGAACTGGCCCAGGGGAAGTTCGGCCTCCTCCGGGGTTAGATCGAGAGACGGCTTGGCCAGCACCTGGCTCATGGTCTTCTTGTTGACCGCGTGGGATAGGGGAGCCAGGGCCGCGATGTCGTTGGCCAGCTTGTAGGTGAATTCTTCCAACTGGTCCGAGGGCACCACCTGGTTGACCAGGCCGATGCGCAGGGCTTCGTCGGCGTCCAGCAGCCGTCCCGACAGCAGGATGTACAGGGCGTTGCCCTTGCCCACGAGGTTCACCAGACCGTACATCTCGCGATGGCCGATGGTGATGCCCAGGCGGGCCACCGGTATGCCCAGGCGGCTGCCCTCGGCGGCAACGCGCAGGTCGGTGGCGACGGCGAGTTCGCAGCCGCCGCCGGCGGCGAACCCGCGGATCATCGATATGACCGGCGTGCCGATCTCCCCTACTGTCTCCAGCAATCCGTCGACGGCGGCGTTGTAGACGCGCCCCTTGGTGGAGTCGCTGCGGTGCTGTTCGAAATCACTGATATCCGCGCCGGCTGAGAAAGCCTCTGCTCCTCCATCCGGGCTCGGGGCGCCGGTGATCACGACGCAACGGACGTCCCGATCAGCGTCGAGGTCGCGCAACAGTGCGGTCAGCTGCACCCACATGTCCAGCGAAATGGCGTTGCGCTGGGCCGGCCGGTTGATGGTCACGGTGGCCACGGGCGGGTCCCGCCGCACGAGAATGTATCCGTTGGCGTCAACCGGCATGGCGTCGGCTGGGGTTCGTGCGGTGGCGGTATCGGTCATTGGTAGACGCTCCTGGAGATGTTCGGGGTGCGACGGCGCAAAAAGCCTATCGGCGCAGTGACGAGTAGTCAACAAGGGGCGGCGCCATTAGCGATCATGTTGAGATGCGTCCAGCCTCCCGGGGTCGGGTTCCGGAGACGTTCATTCGATCGCATGATGTCGACGTAATCCTGCTATCGCTAACTCTAATTATACGAATTACGCTAATTATAGTTGACTTGGTGGATGTTTACTATTACATTTGGGTGGGCAATGCACCGTTCCAGCCACATCGGTACGCACGTGAGCTTTCACAGACCATCACCGGGCCAGGCGCCCGTCGCGCGTGAAGAGGAGCTACGATGTCGAGATACCTGAAACCGAACCTGATTGCCAGCGCTGTCTGCAGCCTCATTTTGCTGGGGAGTTTCGCCTGCGGCGGCGCCGAGACCCCGGCCCCCACTGCGGAGCCCGCAGCGGCGCCGGCGGCAAGCGAAGCTACCACTGCTCCCGCCGCCCCGGCAGCTGCGGCCACCGTGGCGCCTGCCGCCACGTCTACCCCGCCGCCGGAAGCCACGGTTCGACCCACCAACACGCCGGCTCCCACCGCGGTGGCTCGAACTGCAGCCACGCCAGTACCCAGTGGTCCGGCAAAACACGGCGGCACTGTCAATATGTCCGCCTACGCTGACACGAAAGACTGGGACCCGCTGGGTTCTGCTTCATTGTCCAGCGTCATCTCCTACTCCCAACTGTATAACCAGTTGGTGCAGTTTGACACCACGGACACCGACGAAGTGGTTGGAGACCTGGCTGAAAGCTGGGAGATCAGTCCTGATGGCACGACCTACACCTTCAATTTGATTGATGGCGTGCAGTGGAATGATGGAATGCCGCTGACCGCGCATGACGTCGGCTACACAATGCTGCGCTATGGCAACCCCTGCAACAGTACCGGACGTTCCGGTCTGTGGCGCAGCTATGTGGTCCCCCTTGAGGTGGCCGACCGTGAGGGTGGAGATTGTACCCCCCTCGACCCCGACGCATCGCTCCGCGTTGTCGACGACCAAACCATTGAGTTCGATTTGGCTTTCGCCTCCGGCGCTTTCATCAAGTTCCTGGCCATCGACTACGTCAAGATTCTGCCCAAGCACCTGTTGGAGCAGGGCGTCGACCTGAATCAGGCTATCAACATCATCGAGCACAACTCCGGTTCTGGCCCGTTCATCCTCGAAGACTATCAATCCGGCAACCACTACAAGGTCAACAGAAACCCAAACTACTTTAAAGATGGGCTGCCCTATTTTGACCGGATCGAGCATTACATCATTACGACTCCGGCCACCCTGCTGGCGCAGATTGACGGCGGGCAAATTGATATGGCGAACTCTCCCGGTTCGAATCTGACCGCTCCCGAAGTGTATGAGTTGGAGCGGCGCACCCAAAGCAAATACGTTGGCCATGACGTGTTGGGTGGCGCAACCCGCGGCTTCATGCTCAACATCAAGCGCGAACCCTTCAGCGATCACCGCGTCCGCCAAGCCGTCAACCTCGCTATCGACCGGCAGAAGCACAATGCCCGGGGCTTGCACGGCGCAGGGCGGGGCCATTGCCCAATGGTTGGCATGGCTAATTCGCTGGAAGAGTGCGCGAGTTGGCCAGGCATGCGCCTCAAAGACACGCCCGGCGGCCAGGAAGACATTGCCAGAGCCCGCGAATTGATGGCCGAGGCTGGCTTTCCCGACGGCTTTGAAGCGCAGTACACCGTCCGCCAGGTGGGCACCTACGTGGACGAATGCTCCGTAATCAAGCAGGATCTTGAACAGTACCTGGGCATAACCGGCAGCATTGAGACTTTGCCCAGCGCCGCCGGCTACGCCAAGTACGGCACCTCACGCCCGCCGGATGCCAATGGCGACTGGGAAATCAGTTGCCAGGCCGATGGAATGGTGGTGTTGGATCCTGACGCCATTTACGGCGGCATCTTCCTCAAGGGAGGCACCCGGAACTACACCGACTGGGAAGCGCCTGAAGTCAACGCCTGGTACGAAGCTCAGAAGGTTGAGCTTGACCCGGAAAAGCGTAGGGAAATCAACAAGGAAGCCGAAATATGGCTGCACGAGTTCTCGAACAACCACTGGGTGAGCCTCACCCTTGGCCAAAGCTTCTGGATCATGAACCGCGATATCAAAGGCTTCTCGGCTCCCCAGACCATCCAGTACGGCTTCAAACAGGAGCACCTCTGGCTGGACCGCTAGGCGCCACGGCGTCGGCCCGAGCCGGGTCGTGCTGACGGATATCGTCGATATATTGGGGATAGTCATAATGATTGTCCCCAATAATTTACGAAACCGATAAGTGATTATTACTTGTGCTGATATTGACGTATCTCGTAGATTATTAATTCATATGTGCACGATACTGAAATGTTTTCTTGACATGCTATTTGCACACGACTAGGATAGGCCGCGCTATGCCAAGCGCGTCAAAGTGCGCTCCCCAGCATGGCTGAACCGTCCCATATGGGGACGGTTTCGATCCAGGTAGGAGGATTTCGCGCCAATGTTGTCTAAAGTCAGACCATTTATAGTTGCCACCGTGATAGCTACGGTTTTCGTCATCTCAACAGCCTGCGGTGGTGCGGAAGCGCCGGCGCCGGTAGCCCCTGCAGACACGGGAGCAGGATCCGCCGCTCCCGCCGCCCCCACTGCGGCCAGCCCGATCACCGGCGCCAACGTACCCGGCCCGGGTTCGACGGTTGCGGCGCCTGCGGCTTCCGAGGCAACCCAGCCGGCGGATGCTGCACCCGCGCCTACGTTGCCGCCTGCGGCTACGCAGCGGCCCACCAACACCCCGGCGCCCACCGCCGTTGCGCGGACTGCGCCGACGCCTCTCCCCAGCGGCCCGCCCCAGACTGGGGGCCTGATCCGCATGGCGGCCTACGCGGACACCAAGGACTGGGACCCGTTGGGCTCGGCCTCCACGTCCAGCGTGATTTCCTATTCCCAGTTGTACAACCAGTTGGTTCAGTTTGACACGACCAACACCAACGAGGTGGTGCCGGACCTGGTGGAAAACTGGAGCCTGAACGATGACGGCACGATCTACACCTTCCGCCTTCGTGACGACGTAACCTGGCATGACGGGACGCCGTTCACCATCGACGACGTGCACTACACCTTCCTGCGCTACGGCAACCCCTGCAACAGCCGGGGACGTTCCGGCCTGTGGCGCACCTATACCAACCCGCTGGAGGTCGCTGACCGCGACGCCGGCGACTGCACCCTCACCAATCCGGAAGACGCGCTGCGCGTGGTGGACGACCAGACCATCGAGTTCCACCTGGCCTTCGCCTCCGGCGCGTTCATCAAGTTCCTGGCCATCGACTACGTGAAGATCCTGCCCAAGCACCTGCTGGAACAGGAAATCGACCTGAACCTGGCCGAGAACATCATCAAGCACAACTCCGGTACCGGCCCCTTCATCCTGGAGTCCTACCAGTCGGGTAACTCCTACTTCGCCAACAAGAACCCCAACTACTTCAAGGAAGGGCGACCGTACGTCGACCGCATCGAGCATTACATCATCACCACGCCGGCGACGGCGCAGGCCCAGGTGGAAGCGCGCCAGATCGACATGGCAAATGCCGCCACCATGAACCTGACCGCGCCGGAGTACTACGCGCTGGAAACGCGCACCAACAGCGAGTACGTGGCCCACGACGTGTTCGGCGGGGCGACGCGCGGGTTGATGCTCAACATCAAGCGCGAGCCCTTCAGCGACCACCGGGTCCGGCAGGCCATCAACCTGGCCGTTGACCGCCAGAAGCACAACGCCCGCGGGCTGCATCACGCTGGCCGCGGCCATTGCCCGATGGTGGGCATGGCCAACAGCCTGGAAGAGTGCGCCACCTGGCCCGGCATGCGCCCGAAGGACTCCCCTGAAGGGCAGCAGGACATCGCCCGCGCCCGGGAGTTGATGGCCGAGGCCGGATATCCCGACGGGTTCGAAATACAGTACACGGTTCGCCAGGTTGGAACCTACGTGGACGAGTGTTCGGTGATCAAGCAGGACCTGGAGGACTACCTGAACATTCGCGGCGCCATCGAGGTCCTGCCCAGCGCCGCGGGATACGCCAAGTACGGCACGTCCCGTCCCGCTGACGCCACGGGTGACTGGCAAATGAGCTGCCAGGCCGACGGCATGACCGTGCTGGACCCGGACGCCATCTGGGGCGGCATCTTCCTGAAGGGCGGCACCCGCAACTACACCGACTGGGAAGCTCCGGAAACCAACGCCTGGTTCGAGGCCCAGAAGGTCGAACTCGACCCCGAGAAGCGGCGCGAGATCAACAAGGAGGCGGAGCGGTGGCTGCACGAATTCAGCAATAACCACTGGGTCAGCCTCACCCTCGGACAGAATTTCTGGGTCGTCCACCAGGACGTCAAGGGCTTCGTGGCTCCGCAAACCGTGCAGTACGGGTTCAAGCACGAGGACATCTGGCTGGACCGGTAGACCCTCTCGCCAAACCTATCCCGTAGCCACCCCTGGAGACGGAAAAACGTATGAGCCTGAAAATCAAGCCAACACTACTGGTCAGCATGGCCGCCAGTGCGGCAATGCTCGTTGCGGTAGCCTGCGGCGGCGCTGAGGAAACGGCAGCGCCCGCCGCGCCGGCGGCCCCGGCGGCGACCGAAGCCCCGGCCGCTGCGGCACAGGCTCCGGCGGCGGCCGCCACCACGGCGCCGGCCGCGCCGGCGGCTCCCGCAGCCCAGGGCGCCGATCCGACCCCGACCTTTACGCCTCCGCCTGCGGCCACCATTCGGCCGACCAACACGCCGGTGGCCGAGTACGAGGCGCGGATTGCGCCCACCCCGCTCCCCAGTGGCCCGCCGCAACAGGGCGGCACCGTGCGCATGTCGGCCTACGCGGACACCAAGGACTGGGACCCGCTGGGTTCCGCCTCGCTGTCCAGCGTGATCTCCTACTCGCAGTTGTACAACCAGCTGGTGCATTACAACAGCGTGGAGACTGACCAGGTCGAGGGCGACTTGGCAACCGACTGGCAGGTGAGCGCCGACGGCCTGACCTACACCTTCAACCTGCACGACAACATCCAGTGGAATGACGGCGAACCACTGACGTCAGCCGACGTGGTGTACAGCTTCCTGCGGTACGCCAACCCCTGCAATGCGGCCGGACGCTCCGGCCTCTGGCGCCAGTACACCGTGCCGATTGAAGTGGCAGACCGGGATGGCGGCGACTGCACGCCCACCAACGCCGATGACGTAATGCGGGCGGTGGACGACCGTACCGTCGAGTTTGACCTGCGGTTCCCGTCTGGCGCATTCATCAAGTTCATGGCCATCGACTACGTGAAGGTTCTGCCCAAGCACATGCTTGAGGCGGGGATAGATCTCAACCAGGCGCAGAACATCATCGCGCATAACTCCGGCTCCGGCCCCTTTGTGCTGGAAGAGTATTCATCCGGCAACTCGTACTTCGTGAACCGGAACGAAAACTACTTCAAGACCGGCAAGCCGTACTTCGACCGCATCGAACACTTCATCATCGTTGACACCGCGACCCTGACCGCACAGGTCGAAGGGCGAAACATCGACATGATGAACGGCGGCTTCTCCAACCTGACACCCCTGGAATACCTGGAGCTGGAACAGCGGATGGAAGGGGAGTACGTGATGCACGAGTTCCCGCCCTCGGGCAACTGGGGCTTCATGATGAACGTGAAGCGGGAACCGTTCACCGACCCGCGGGTTCGCAAGGCCATCCACCTGGCCATTGACCGGGACGACCTGAATGAGAAGATCTGGGACGGCACCGCCGGCATCGCCTGCCCTCTGGGCGGCATGGGACACTCCTTCGACGAGTGCTACACGTGGCCCGGTATTCGGCCCAAGGACAGCGCGGGCGGCCAGCAGGACCTGGAGGAAGCCAAGCGCCTCATGACCGAAGCCGGGTATCCCGATGGCTTCGAGGTTGAGTACACCGCACGGCAGGCCGCCGGCTATCCCAAGCAGTGCCAGGTAATCAAGCAGCAGCTGGAAGATGCCCTCGGCATCACCGGCGACATCGAAACCCTGCCCAGCGCCGCCGGATACGCCAAGTATGGCACTTCACGCTCTCCGGATGCGCTCGGCGACTGGATAGTTTCGTGCCAGGGCGAGGGCATGGTGGTCCTCGATCCTGACGCGCTCTACGGCGGTATCTACAACCCCGGCGGCACCCGCAACTACACCGACTGGAGCCACCCGATGGTGGAGGAATGGTTCGAGGCTCAGAAGACCGAGCAGGACCCTGACGCCCGCCGGGAGATCAACAAGACGGCTGAACTGTGGTTGAACGAATATTCCGACAACCACTGGGTCAACCTGGGCTGGAACCGGTTCTTCTGGATCGTCCACCGCGACATCAAGGGGTTCCATCCGCCCACCACCGTGCAGTATTTCTTCAAGTACGAAGACTACTGGCTTGACCGTTAGCCCAACGGATCGCGCCCAACCATGTTGCGTCCGGGACGCTAGGGGGTTCACATGAGACAATACGCTGCCAAACGCATTGGGTTGTTCATACCCACCGTGCTGCTGGTGACGGTCATCGTGTTCGTCGTGATGCGGCTCATCCCCGGCGACCCGGCGCTGGCCATCCTGAGCGCGGACGACGCCGCCTATACCGAGCAGGAACTCCAGGAGCTTCGCGTCGAACTTGGCACCGACCGGCCCATAGTCGTCCAGTATTTCGACTGGATGAGCGGGTTGCTGCGGGGAGACTTCGGCACGTCATTCTGGTGGAACGGGCCGGTAATGGACCGGTTGGGGGAGCGGATCCCGGTGACCATCGAGCTGGCGATCCTGGGTATCGGCCTGGCGGTGATATGCGCCGTGCCGCTGGGGGTGCTGTCGGCCATCAAGCCGGACAGCCCGATCGACTACGCATCGCGCATCTTCACGCTGGTCGGCATTTCGATACCGACGTTCTTCAGCGGCATCCTGCTGACGCTGATCCTGATAAGAGCCTTCGGTTGGTTGCCTCCGCTGGGGTACGAAGACATATGGGAAGACCCCTGGGCCAACATCAAGCAGATGATGCTGCCGGCGCTGGCGCTCGGGTTCTACGACATGGCGTTCATCGCTCGGGTGACGCGGTCTTCCATGATGGAAATCCTCCGCGAGGACTACATGCGGACGGCCCGCTCCAAGGGATTGCGCGAACGCATCGTGCTCTCGCGGCACGGCCTGAAGAACGCGGTGTTGCCGATCTTGACTATATCGGGATGGCAGTTCGGCCGGCTCTTCGGCGGTACTGTGATCATTGAGCGCATCTTCCTGATACCGGGCATCGGCCAGCTCCTCATCGACGCCGTTTTCCAGCGCGACTTCCCCACCATCCAGGCGATTATCGTCATCGTGGCGGTGTCGATCGTCGTGATCAACCTGCTGGTTGACCTGCTGTACGGATGGCTGGACCCGCGCATCCGCTACGCGTAAATCACGGATATGCCTGACCACGGAGCTTCGGTGAGATACACCATGACCAAGTCATTGGAGAAGCAGCGATGACCACCCAAACGCCCAATGACGCGCTGAGCGCCTGCAACGCGGCGGCCGTTGACGATGCCGTGCTGTCCGAGATGCGGCCGCGTCCCACGCTGGTCGGCAACATCCTACGGTTCTGCCGCACGAAACCGCTGGGCGGCATCAGCGCCGCCATCATCATTCTGACGGTACTGGCGGCGATATTCGCTCCGCTGATTGTGCCGCACGACCCGTTGGACCTGGTTCACACGCCCTTCGTTGCGCCTTCCGCCGTGGCCTGGCTGGGTTCGGACGACCTCGGCCGTGACGTGTTCAGCCGGGTAATCGCGGGCGCGCGCATCTCGATGTACGTGGGGATCATGAGCGTGCTGATCGGGATAACCCTGGGCACGGCCATCGGGATCCTGAGCGCCTACGTGGGAGGCGTGCTGGACTTGACCATCCAGCGGATCGTGGACGCCCTGATGGCGTTTCCGGCCATCATCATGGCGCTGGGCCTCATGGCCGCGCTTGGGGCGTCGGTCAACAACATCGTGGCGGCCCTGGTGGTTATCCTGGTACCCGGGGCGATACGCGTAATACGCTCGCAGGTGCTGAGCATCAAGGAGCTGGACTACACGCTGGCGGCGCAGGCCATCGGTGCCCGGCCGTGGCGGATCATGCTGAAGCACATTCTGCCCAACGTGACCGCCAGCTACATCGTGCTGAGCACCATCACCCTGGGGCTGGCCATCGTCATCGAGGCGTCTTTGAGCTTCCTGGGCGTGGGCGTGCCGCCGGACGTGCCCACCTGGGGCGGGATGCTCACTGAAGGCGCGTCGCAGTACATCCGTAACGCACCGTGGCTGGCGGTATTCCCCGGCCTGGCGATTTCAGTCATCGTGTTCTCGATCAACTTCCTGGGCGACGCATTGCGGGACACCCTGGATCCCCGGCTACGCGGCCGGTAGAGGCGAGCAACATCCCGATAGACAGCCCCTTCCGCCAGGAAGGGGCTTTTTTGGTCCGCTCTTCGTGACCCCGCCGCTCGTGTTCTCGATCAACTTCCTGGGAGACGCCCTGCTGGACCGGCTCGGGGAGCGCTGGCTGGGTGGCCGGTAGGGTCGAAATACATCCTGAACGCCGGCACCTTTCAACTGGGTTGGGCTTTATTTTGTGCGTAATTCGTAAAACAGTAGACCGTTCCCATACATTGCCTATTGACAGCCCGAAGTGACTGGTCTAACATTCGCGTCCGTATCTCGCGGGTTGTGGCGAATTTCACAATTGGCCATGGCCGGGGATTATATTTTCTGATTGCGGACAATAGCCCTTTTCCGCCCGTCCGCAGTGGCACTCAATCGTAATAACGAGACTGGAGGTTTGTAGCAACCATGAAGCCATCTATCCTAGGCCGACCATTCCTGCGGACGCTGCCGCTGATCGCGGGCGCTGCCGCTCTGATGGTCGGCATTGCCTGCGGCGGAGCCGAAGCGCCAGCGGCGGCCCCGGCGCAGCCGGCCGCCACCCAGGCGCCCGCGGCAGCGCAAGCCACCAACACCCCGATTCCTCAGGCCATGGACGCAACCGCGCGCCCGACCAATACCCCGGCCCCCACGGCCACGCCTCGCGTGGTCGCCACGCCGACCCCCAGCGCTGGGGCCACCTATGGCGGCACCCTCCGCATGTCGGCCTACGCCGACACCAAGGACTGGGATCCGCTCGGTTCTTCGTCCCTTTCCAGCGTGATTTCCTACTCGCAGCTGTACAACCAGATCGTGCAGTATGACACGGTGGATACCAACGCCATTACCGGCGACCTGGCCGCGTCCTGGGACGTGAGCCCGGACGGCCTGACCTATACCTTCCACCTGCGGGACGACATGCAGTGGACTGACGGCACCGAGATCACCTCGGCTGACATCATCAGCACCCACTCTCGCTATGCCAACCCTTGCAACAGCACGGGACGCTCCGGCCTCTGGCGCAACTACACCGTGAAGATGGAAGTGACTGACAAGGACGGCGGCGATTGCACGCCGACCAACCAGGATGCGGTTCTGCGGGCCATCGACGACAAGACCGTCGAGTTCAACCTGCAGTTTGCCTCCGGGGCTTTCATCAAGTTCCTGGCCATCGACTACGCCAAGGTGTTGCCGGGCCACCTGCTTGACGCTGACCCCAACTGCGCAGTCCGCGATGCCGCCAACCCCTGCGCCCTGAACCTCGGCGAGAACATCATCGAGATGGGCACCACCTCGGGTCCCTACGTCCTGGAAGAGTACCAGGTTGGCGACTTCTACTATGTCAACAAGAACCCGGACTACTTCAAGGACGGGCGCCCCTTCGTTGACCGCATCGAGCACACCATCTTCACCGGCCAGGCCAAGGACACGCTGATCGCCAACTTTGAGGCCGGTCGGCTGGATATGGCCAACGGCGGCTTTACCAACCTTTCGCCGACCCAGTATTTCGACCTTGAGAAGAGCACCAATGGCGAGTACGTGGCTCACCCCATCGCCGCCGGCACCAACTGGGGCCTGATGCTCAACGTCAAGAAGCCCCAGTTCGAGAGCCACCTGGTGCGTCAGGCCATCAACTTGGCCGTTGACCGTCAGGAGATTGACGAGCGCGTCTTCGACAACTCGGGCGGCAGCTACTGCCCGCTGATGGGTCTGGCCCACGCCAACGAAGTGTGCACCGATTGGGTCGGCATTCGCCCCAAGGACAGCGCCGGCGGACAGGAAGACCTGGCCGAAGCCAAGCGCCTCATGGCCGAAGCGGGCGTGGCCGACGGCTTTGAAGTCCAGTACACCGTGCGCCAGGTCGGCAACTACCCCGACCAGTGCCAGGTCGTGAAGCAGCAGTTGCAGGACGCCCTGGGCATCACCGGCGACATTGAGACCCTGCCCAGCGCGGCCGGATATGCCAAGTACGGCACTTCCCGCGCGGAAGGCTCCTCAGGCGACTGGGTGATCAGCTGCCAGGGCGAGGGCATGGTTGTGTTTGACGCCGACGCCGTCTACGGTGGCGTTTACCTCAAGGGCGGCACCCGTAACTACACCGACTGGTCCAACGACTCGGTGGTTGACTGGTTCGAGCGCCAGAAGGTGGAACTCGACGCCGACGCCCGCCGGGAGATCAACAAGGAAGCCGAGCTCTGGCTCCACACCTTCGAAGACAACCACTGGGTCACGCTGCAACTGGGCCAGCTCTTCTGGCTGGTGCATCAGGACGTGAAGGGGTTCACCGCTCCGTCGACGGTGCAATACCAGTTCAAGCACGAGGACCTGTGGCTGGACCGCTAATCCATCAAACCGGGACCAAATTTCCCGTATAGTGACTCGGCGAACCCATTTGTAGGGGCGAATAATCATTCGCCCCTACTGTATGAAGGGCATATTCCATGCGACAGTACGCGTTGAAACGCATCGCGCTCATTATCCCGACGGTGTTGCTGGTAACCATCATCGTGTTCACGGTGATGCGGTTGTTGCCCGGCGACCCGGCCCTGGTAATCCTGAGCGAAGGCGACGCCGCTTTCACCCAGGAAGAACTGGAAGACCTGCGCCGCCAATTGGGCACTGACCGGCCGATCGTCGTTCAGTACGTAGATTGGATCGGCGGGCTGGTCCAGGGAGACCTGGGGACTTCCATCTGGCGGTCGGGACAACCGGTCAGCAAGCTGGTTGGAGACCGGATCTTCCGGACATTGGAGTTGGCCGTGCTGGCCATTCTGATCGCCGTAATCTTCGCCGTCCCCCTGGGGGTGATTTCCGCCATCAAACCGGACAGCGTGATCGATTATTTCTCAAGAGTCATCGCGCTGGTGGGTATATCGATCCCCACGTTTTTTGCCGGATTGCTGGTGGTTCTGGTATTGTCCCGCGGCTTCGGATGGCTGCCCCCTCTGGGCTATGAAGACCTGTGGGATAACCCGTGGAAAAATCTGCAGCAGATGTTCCTGCCGGCGCTGGCCCTGGGCTTTTACGACATGGCCTTCATCGCCCGGGTTACCCGTTCCTCCATGATGGAGATCATCCGCGAGGATTACATGCGCACGGCTCGGGCCAAGGGCCTCGGCGAGCGCATCGTCCTGGTGCGGCACGGCCTGAAGAACGCCGTCCTGCCCATCCTGACCATCTCCGGCTGGCAGTTCGGACGCCTTTTTGGCGGCACCGTAATCATCGAGAGCATCTTCAAAGTGCCAGGTATTGGAACCCTGCTCATTGAGACGGTTTTCCAGCGGGACTTTCCCACCATCCAGGCGATCATCATCGTTATCGCGGTGTCCATCGTAATCATCAACCTCCTGGTTGACCTGCTGTACGGTTTGCTGGATCCCCGGATCCGGTACGCCTAGCCTCGATGCCACTTTGACCATTTGAGGAGCGTTGACAGAATGACTACATCCAACACCGTGCAAACGGTGGCTGAGGGCGGGGTTGAATTTCAGCTCCAGGGAATGCGCCCCCGTCAGACCCGTCTGCAGAAGATAGCCGCTTTTTCCCGCTCGAAACCCCTGGGAGCGATCAGCGCGGTCATCATCATGGTGACCATTTTGGCGGCCGCGGTCTCCTACGTACTCCCGGGCGTCCTGCCCCACGATCCGCTGGATGTGCGCGCGCATGAAGAGAAGTACCTGTCGCCGCAACCCGGCGCGTGGCTGGGCAGCGACCACCTGGGACGCGACGAGCTCAGCCGGATCATCGCCGGTTCGCAGATCTCCATCTATGTAGGTCTGCTCAGCGTGGGCATCGGCGTGACCCTGGGGGCCCTCATCGGCATCCTCAGCGCCTACATCGGCGGGATAGTGGACCTCGCAATCCAGCGTATCGTGGATGCCATGATGGCCTTCCCGCCCATCATCCTCGCGCTGGGATTGGTGGCCGTCCTGGGCGGATCCGCCAACAACGTCATCATGGCGCTGCTGGTGATTCTCCTGCCGGGCACGATCAGGGTGATCCGCTCCCAGGTGCTGAGCATCAAGGAGCTGGACTACACGCTGGCGGCCACCGCCATCGGCGCCGGCTCGATCCGCATCATGCTGAAGCACATCCTGCCCAACGTGCTCGCCAGTTACATCGTGCTGGGCACCATCACCCTGGGCTTCGCCATCATCATCGAGGCGTCGCTATCCTTCCTGGGCGTGGGCGTCCCACCGGACATCCCAACCTGGGGCGGCATGCTCACCCGCGGCACCGAGGAGATTCGCATCGCCTGGTGGCTGGCGGTCTTCCCCGGCATCGCGATTTCAGTGGTGGTATTCGCCATCAACTTCCTGGGCGACGCCCTGCGCGACGCGCTGGACCCGAGGCTGCGGGGACGCTAACGGCGACAACGCAAGCAAGAGACAAACATGCAGGGGCGAATGATTATTCGCCCCTGCATCGTTTATTCGCGAGGTGATCCGGGTTTACAGCAGCAATTCGTCAATGGAGACCAGGCTGGGGTTAGGGGGTGTCGGGTCCACCATCAGGTCAAAATTTTCCAGCGTGGTGGCTCCCAGCAGATACTGTCCGTCAGAGCCGAAAATAACCGGACAGGTGCGCTCTGTGTTGTCAATGCGAAATCGGGCTTCTCCCACATCACGTTGAACGAAGCTGCCATCGGCTATCCGGTACGTTCGGCGTTCCAACGGCGCAAGGCTCAAGGACTCCAGCAGGGATTCCGGTAGGACCGAATGGGTCGACCCGGTATCTACCAGCGCGGATACCGGCAGGAAATCGCCTCCCAGCGGATGGCCGACGCCGATGTCGACGTAGAAAGTGCCCATTGGCGTTCGTACTCCTACCAAAAATTGTCGGCGGATGATAACGCTATGGAACCGACACAGTCAATTTCGCGTCCGTCGTCTGCTACCCATGCTAAACTGCGGCGACAACCCACAGGAGGTTCCCCATGTCCTGGAGCTTTGAACTGGTCGCCGGACCCTACGGCGGCACCACTGAGGGACCGGTTTGGGACGGCGAGGCGTTGCTGTTCACCCTCATACCGGCCTCGAAGATCCTGCGCTACGACCCCAAGACCGGCGAAGTTTCCGAGTACTTCACCGAGGCCTTCAACACCAACGGCCTGTGCTTCGACGCCGACGGCAACCTCTACGGATGCCAGCAGGGCCGGCGACGCATTGCCCGCTTCGATGCCGCCAGCAACACTGCCACGTCCATGCCACATCTGCTGGAGGGCAAGCGGCACAACAACCCCAACGACCTGGTCGTCGACAAGTCGGGCCGCATCTGGTTCACCGACCCGTATTCGGGAATTGGCGATAGTGGCCCTCAGGAACTTGACCACATGTCGGTGCTGCGGCTGGATCCGAAGGGCAACGACCAGTGGGACCTGGTGCGGGCCACCACCGACATCAGCCGACCCAACGGCATCCTGATCAGCCGTGACCAGCGCACGCTGTACATCGCCCAGAGCGACTACGGCGCTGACCGCCGCCGTGAGCTGCGCGCCTATCCCATCAACGACGACGGCTCGCTGGGCGAGTACCGCACCCTGCACACCTTCGGGATCGACGGCGGGGCCGCCGACGGCGACCTGCGCGGTCAGGGCAGCCAGGGCGTGCAGCGAGGTGTTGACGGCATGACGCTGGACGTCGACGGGAACATCGTCGTCTGCGCGGGCTGGGAAGCTGCCGGCCCGGGGCCGATTATCTATGTGTTTTCGCCCGAGGGTCGGGTTCTGGAAACCCACCCCATGCGCGTGGACCGGCCCACCAACTGCTGCTTCGGTGACGCCGACATGCGTACCCTGTATGTGACCACCGGCGGCGGCCACCTCTTCCGCGCCCGTACGCACCGCACCGGCTGGATCATGTGGCCGTAGCCTCATTTGATCACGCTTACATACTTTACCGAAGAGGGACAATTTGCATGGATGAGCAGGATGAATGGGATGGAATAAGGTGGATGAGAGGGGATCGTCAGCTTGTAGAGCATCCCATTTGACCCCGTTGTTCGCTCCTTCTATCCACTTTCGCTCTGGCCTGATGTAGAGCATCTCATCAATTCGATCATGTCCATCCTGTGTATCCAGGCAAACTTCCCCGGCTCCGGCAACGCGGGTACGCGTGATGTCTCATTTGCCCTTGACAAGCCGTACCATACCCCCAACAATCTGCAAAACCGCATCCGGCACACACCCCAGGAGATTGCACAATGACAACCGTGACCGCGCACAACACCAATGTATACGTCGGCCTGGCCGGCGAAAGCGCCCTGATCATCGGCGCTGAGGGCACCCCCCTGGGCGAGGGCGGCATGTACCGGCTCACCGAGGGCCAGTCGGAGTGGGCCTGCATCGAGAGTGGCCTGCCCGAAAACCCGCAGGTCCGCGCCTTGCTGGCCCATCCGGATCAGCCGGCCACCATTTTCGCCGGCACCCAGGACGGCGTGTATCGCAGCGACGACCGGGGCGAGAACTGGAGCCGCACCGAAACCCTGAGCGGAGACGTGTGGTCAATGGCCGCCCACCCCAACGACTCTTCGATCATGTTCGCCGGGTATGACGGTGGACGCGTTTGCCGATCCAGCGACGGCGGCCACACCTGGCAGCAGATGAACACCGCAGGACTGGTCCATCCCCACATCACCATGAACCCCCACGAAATCTGCAAGCGGGTCATCGGCATCAGCATTGATCCTGCTTACCCCGATGACGTGTACGGGGCCATCGAAGTCGGCGGTCTCATCGCGTCCCGCGACGGCGGCGACAACTGGTCCTGCATCACCGATGGCCACTACACCCGCCTCGGGCCGGTGGACCTCCACGGCGTGCAGGTCAATCCGGCCAAGCCCGGCCTGGTGTACATCATCACCCAGTTGGCAATGTTCCGCAGCCGGGAGCGCGGCGAGTCCTGGGAGTTCGTGCCGATCGAGGAGATGTTTGAGGGCGGAAGCTACTGTCGTGACCTGGTCGTGGATCCCACCGACCCCAACCGCATGTACCTGGCCGCCGGAGCCGGCGGTGGCAGCGCGCCGGCCGGCACGGTTGACGCCGGCGTACTGGTGCGGTCCACCGACGCCGGTGAGACCTGGGAGCGCGTGGACATCGGCGAGGTGGCGCCGGCGCGCATGTTCCAGATCGCCATCGACCGGAACGCGCCGCGCAACGTCTACTGCTGCGACCGCGACGGCCACGTCTACTGCAGCAACGACGGTGGCAACGAATGGACCCGGACCGACGTGCCGGTGGAGATGTCCCGCGGCCGCCACGTTTACCCCATGGTTGCCGCTTAGTCACCCGGACTACCGCAGGGGCGAATAATTTTTCGCCCCTGCAATCCTGACCGAAAAGAGTTCACCGGAGGAACCACCCCGTGTCAACCAACCCCCTGTGGAACGCCACTTTCCGCGTCGGCGAGGCCGACCTTGAATACATGGCTCTGGAATCCGCCGATTTACCCGAATCACTCGGTGGCTACCAACTGGCCAGGAGCGGCCCTCTGGACAACCAGGAGATGGCCGAGAACGGCTTCAAGGGCAGCACCGCCGACCGTTTTCGCGAAGCCGGGCGTATCGGCGGATTCATGCGTGAGTTCGTTCCCACGGCTGATGTGTCCCCGGCCAGCGGCGTCAATTTTGTCGGCGCGACGGTGGTCCACCTGTTCGAGAACCCGGACCAGGTGTCGGGATGGATGTCCGATATCTTCGTCAAGGACTTTGAGGAAAACATCGGGGAGAGCGTCGGCTCCGGCCAGCAGATAGTGTCGGTGCAGAAGGTCGATACGAGCGGGTTCTACGACGAGTCCGTGGGGCTGTACGTGCTGCAGGGCGGGGCGGCGGGTCTGCTATCGTCCACCGTGATCGACTTCCGCGTCGGCCGCCTGCTGGGCGTGGCGTTCGTGGGATCCATAGGCGAGCATGACCGTACGCCGCTGGCCACCGAGATGGCGCTGGCGTTGGAGAAACGCATGGTACAGGTCGCCCTCGGGGTCTGATAACCGCAGTGGCGCTCAGCTTCCCGCAGCAGCGACGGCCCCGGAGCTTCCGGGGCTGTTTACTTGGTCAAACAGTTCCACGACATCGCCCGACGGCTGGGGCGTGATCCAGGTAACGGTAACCGCTGCCAGCATCGCGATGATAAATCCCGGCGTCGCCGGCTGGATGTCCCACACTCCTGACGGCCCGCCGTCCAGCAGCGCCCACGCCGACGCCGCCAGCGTCCCGGCCACTATCGACGCCATTGCGCCCCAGGAGTTGAACCGGCGCCAGTACAGCGCCAGCAGGGTCGCCGGCCCGAAGGCCGCGCCCATGCCACCCCAGGCATAGCTGACCAGATGAGCAATGGACCCGGGATAGTACACGGAAATTGCCGCGGCTCCGACGCCGATGATCACCAGGAGCAGTCGTCCGAGCCAGACGCGGGCGTTGCCGGTGACCCGGTAGGCGAAAGTTCGGATGAATGGCAGATCGTCGGTGGCTACCGCGGAGGCCAGCAGGAGTTGCGAGTCCGCCGTGCTCATCACCGCCGCGATTACCGCGGTCAGCAGCAGGCCGGTGACCACCGGGTGGAAGAAGACCTCGGCCATCACGAGGTAGACCCGCTCCGGGTCTGACGCCAGGTCCAGCATCCCGATTTCGGCCAGAGCCGGCCGCGCGATGAGCCCCAGCATCACGGCCAGCACGAACACCGAGATCAGCCAGGCGACGGAGATGCGCCGGCTGCGCTTGACCTGGTCCTCCCGCTGCAGAGCCATGAAACGCTGCAGTATGCGTTGGGCGCCCAGGCCACCGACGGCCCAGCCGGCCATGGATGCGGCGGCGGCCAGCGTGATCCGCGACCCGTCTCCATTGTTGAAGGGGTTCAGCCAGTCCGTCGAATAGTTGCGGATTTCCAGGAAGGGGTTCTCGGTCCAGCCAGCCAGGGCGATCACCATGATCAGCAGGCTGACCACCATGAGCAGCGCCTGGGTGACGTCGGTGCGAGACACGGCCATGAACCCGCCGATCAGGGTGTAGGAAGCGATGGCGATCAGAGTCACGGTTACACCGGTGACGTACTCCAGGCCGAACACCGTTTCCAGCAACTTGGCGCCGCCGACGAGGCCCGAGCTGACGTAGAAGATGACGAACAGCACCGTAGTCAGCCCCGCGATGGTGCGCAGCGTGCCGGTGCGCTCGCCGAACCTGATCTCGTAGAACTCGGGGATGGTCAGCACGTTTCCGGCCGCGATGGTGTAGCGGCGCAGCCGGCTGGCGATGAACGTCCAGCTCAACCAGACGCCGATCACGATGGCGACCGGAACCCAGATCTCCACTGCGCCGAGGCTGAAAGCCAGGGCGGGCAGCGCCAGCATGGTCCATGCGCTGGTGGTGGATGAGCCGGCGCTCAGGGCCGCGGTGAGGCTGCTGAGCCGCCGGCCGCCAAGCACGTATTCGGACATGTCGCGCATGCGGCGCGCGCCGGCCACCGCGATGGCGATGAGCATCGCGAAGTACACGGCGAATACCACGATCAACCAGAAAAAGGGCATTATTCCCCCCTGCATATGTATGGGTTTCCGTTTTTATCGCCTATGGACAGTGGCCTGGCGACGGAGTGGCGGTGGGGGCCCACCGCAAGATCGGGATCGTTATTATCGGAGTGTCAGGCCGAGCCCGTTGGTAGTGAGGATCAGCAAATCAAAAACATAGCTATGGCGCGGTACCTGTACCGTCAGGTACCTCAACGCCGACGTTCAATAATGACGGGTCGATCAGGATTATTGCCAGCATTCCCCAACCGAGTATCAGGCCCACGGCGACCACCGCTATTTCGGCGAAGCTCAGGGGCATCCAGCCGAGCCTGATGCCCAGGCGGTGCTGCCAGAACCGGTTGATGTTGGTCTGCGCGTGCCAGAGTATCCAGGACAGCAACGTGACCTGTCCGACGTTGATGGCGATATATGCCGCCTGCTGGGACGTGGTCAGAGGACCCTCGGCCGGCAAGATGAAGGACACCATCCCCAGGAGGACGACCCCGAAGTAAATCAGCACTATGCGGGCCGGGCCGAGAGTCGTGGGGACGCCGCGTTGCTCCATCAGTTCCTGGTACACCCGCATATGGGCGTGGAGCCGGAAGAACTGGTATACCGGTACCAGGAGCGACAATGCGTGCATCACCGGGAAGGCGATTGCGCCGGTGTGTTCCCGGTATTGTCGCCACGTGGCAAACATCCAGTAAAAGATGTAGAGGCCGGAACTGAGAACCGTCAGCGCGATGATGCGGCCCGGAGGAATGTAGTAAGGGAACGCGTCGTCTCGCGGCGCTGCGTAGGCGGGTTCCGGAGCGATTGGGGCGCTGCCGGTAGCGGGGGTGTCACGTTCCGGGGCATACGGAACTCCGGCCAGCCGGTCAATCTCGGCGGTCGCGGCCGGCGCAGCTGGGGCAGAGTGGAGCTCGGCCCCGCAAACACCACAGAAGCGATGTTCAGGAGCGTGGCTCGCACCGCACCGTGGGCATATCGAAGTGTCGCCGGAAGTGGTCATGATCTACCGGCGACTGAGCGGCAAATGCGAGGGCGAAGAGATGTCCGCCCCCATTGCGAGCGTTGAACGAATCAATCAGGCCTTGCCCCACACCACCGGATTGCTCAGCGTGCCGATCCCATTGACGGTGATGTCGCAGACGTCGCCGTCTTTCATATTCTCTGTGGCGCCGTCGGTGCCCATCCAGAGAACGTCACCGGGAATCAGCGTGAGGTACTTGCTCATGTCGCTGATGTACTCGCGGACGCCGAAGATCGCGGTGTTGAGGTCGTACTCACCGACAACGCGCTCGTTGACCTGGATGGTGACGTGGAGTTCGTCGGGGTCGAGGCCGGTGGCGATCCAGGGCCCCATGGGCTTGAAGGTGTCGGTGTTCTTGGCGCGCCACATGGTGCGGTCGTTGCGCTGCCAGTAGCGTTCGCTGACGTCGTTGCCGATGCTGTATCCGAGGACGTAGTCCAGGGCCTCGTCCTGGCTGACGTTGCGGCACTCCTTGCCGATGACCACCACGACCTCGCCCTCGTACTGCAACTCCTCGGTGGCGTCGGCCGGCACCATGATGGGGTCACCCTGGCCGGTAAGGGCGTTGACGGCGCGGTAGCCCACGTCGGCCTTCTTGGGCAGGTTGGGCTCCTCGCCGCGCATTTGGGCGGCCCAGGTTACGTGCTCGGGGAAGTTGATGCCGGCCGCGTAGAAAGTGGGCGGGACCACCGGCGCCAGCAATTTGACCGAACTCAAAGCGTACTTGCTGCCCGACTCTTTCAGGCCGTCGAACAGGCCTCCCTGGACTTCAACTACGGTGTCGCCGTCAACGATGCCGTGGGCTACCCGATCTCCCGTGCGAAACCTGCAAATCAGCATGGCCGTCGCCTCCTGTTGTGCGGTGAGTGATGGTGTCCGTATTGTCGACGTCAATTCTGGCATCAACACCCCACCGGGTCAAGCAAACGGGATCGCCCCGTGGGTCGCCGTCGCAGAAATGCCGGGGGGCGTGTGGTAACATATCCGGCGTCGCACGGGCAGTCTGATGCCAACGTGCGCAACGATAAGCGAACCACGGCAGGCAGGTGCGAATACAGTATGCAGCAGCCCGAAACCACACTGATCTATTGGGCGCCCAGCCGGGTGAGATTCAACCTGACCCTGATCCTTGCCGCCGCCGTCATCCTCTTTGGCCTGTACCAACTGTTCACCGACGCCCGCCGCGGAGATGATCCTCCTGCTGAGCCCGCCGCCCAGACCCAGGACGCTGGAGGCGAGAGTGAAACACCCGCGCCCGCCCGCAGTGGTGGAAGCGGCGCCTGGCTGCTGATCGTCGTAGGGTTGGGCGTGGGGGCCTACTCGTGGCTCACTTCGCCGCGGCAGTACCGGGTCTATTCGGACGCGCTGATCATCATGTTCGGCACGCCCAGACGCCGCACCATCCACTTCAGCGACATCCGCGAAGTTGCCAGCGACCGCGGATTCATGGGCGACCCCCTGCGCGTGTACACCAACAACCGCAAGCGCGTTCCGATCCAGGTCCGCGAGCCTGAGGAGATGCACCGGTACCTGGACTCGGCGCTGGCCGACTTCCGCCGGGCCTACCCCCAGTACGCGCCGCCGGAAGAGCCCGAATCGGGTGAGGACACGCCCGACGTGGTGGAATCCACCACCGCTGACATGACCGATGCCACCGCCGCTGCAGGTCCCGAACCGGCGACCAACGGAACCGCCGAGGCCCAACCGGCGCCACCGGCTGAGCCGGATGATGCACCGGAACGCAGCCCGCGGTCCCGACGCCGCAGCCTCCGCGACGACGCTCCATCAGACGAGGACGGCGGCGAGAACCGGCCCCGCATTAGCTAACGCAACGCTACGGTTCTTCGCCGGCTATCCGGAGCAGTTGCTGCCGGATGGTTCCCGGCTTGGCGGCACATCGTTGTTGCGATGGGTCTGCCCAACGGTCTGGCGGTGGCGAGCGCGATGATTTTCCGCCTCTGATCTGTGCTACCGTTAATGTTGGCTGGACCAATCCTGGTTGAAGTGGAGCATGGCAATGACCACCACCAAAAAGCTGCTCACCGCCGACGATCTCATGGCCATGCCCGACGACGGCAAGCACTACGAACTGATCCGGGGAGTGCTGGTTGAAATGCCGCCCACAAGCCACGAGCACGGCATAATCGCCGCGCGCTTCGGTCGACGGATGGGCAACTTTGCAGAGGAACATGACCTCGGCCACGACGTGGCCGCCGATACCGGCGTTAACGTTGAGCGCAACCCAGACACCGTCCGCGCGCCCGATTACGGCTTCATCTCCTATGATCGCATGGCGGAACCGCCACCGTCGCGCGGCTATGCCGATGTTATCCCCGACCTGGTCTTGGAGGTGGTATCGCCCAACGACAGGCAGCCGGACATCGACGCCAAGACGCAAATGTGGCTGGACTCCGGCGTCCGGTTGGTACTGGTGGCGTATCCTGAAACCCGGGAAGTGTACGCCCACCACGACGACGGTTCGGTAGTGCGCTATGGCATGGGCGATACGGTGGCGGGAGACCCAGTACTGCCTGGCTTCGCCTGCCCGGTGGCCGATATTTTCGCCTTCGGGCCACGCCAGGGTTAGGGCTGCTGCGAAGGAATTGGCCGGTAAGAGATCAAACCGCGAAATTTGCCGCTGTTCCCAAATCCCCGCAAAACTTCCAAGCCACTCTCTCCGCAACCGCGTCGATATCCACCGTCCGGCCCAGCTCGGCAGCCATGCTGGTTACCGCGCGGTCGGTGATGCCGCAGGGGATGATGCCGTCGAACATGGTGAGGTCGGGGTCGACGTTGATGGCGAAGCCGTGGTAGGTGATGCCGCCGGCGATCTTCACGCCGATGGCGGCGATCTTGCGCTGGCCGTCCGACGTCCAGACGCCCGTGCGGCCGTCTACGGTGGTGGCGGTCAGGCCGAACTCGGCCAGCACGCTGATGATGACCTGCTCCAGGGTGCGGACGTACCAGTGGGGGCCGCCGCGTCCGCGCAGCCGGATGATGGGGTAGGCGATCAACTGACCCGGACCGTGGTAGGTGATCAGGCCGCCCCGGTCAGTTTCGACGAGAGCGATGCCGCGAGCGGCCAGCGTGGGCTCGTCCAGCAGCAGGTCGCTGTCGGGCGCCAGGCGGCCCCGGGTGTACGTGTGGGGATGCTCCAGGAGCAGCAGGGTTTCGGGCTCGGAACCGTCGCGGACGGCGTTGGCGATCCTCACCTGCCAGTCCCACGCCTCGCGGTAGTCCACCACGCCGGCCCGTATGATGCGGCAGGTTCCCTCACCCGCCGCGATTTCCGCGCCGTCAGTAGATGGGCGTGTCGCCATCCATCGCCTCGAGGCGAGCCTTCACCGACTGCATGAACGCGCCCGATTCGGCGCCGTCGTTGATCCGGTGGTCGAAGGACAGGCACAGGTTCATCATCCAGCGGATGGCGATGGCGTCGTTGATGACGACGGGACGCTGCTGCACGGCCTCGGTGGTCAGGATGCCAGCCTGGGGGTGGTTGATGATCGGCCCACCGAGGACGCTGCCCAGAGCGCCGGTGTTGTTCACCGTGAAGGTGCCGCCTTGGACGTCCTCCAGCCGCAGGGTTCCGCCGCGGGCCCGCTCCGACAGGTCGGCGACGGCGTGGGCGAGGCCGGAGATGCTCAGCCGGTCGGCGTCGTGGATCACCGGAACCACCAGCCCCGTAGGCGCGGCAACAGCGATGCCCAGATTGATGCGGCGCTTGAGGATGATGCAGTCGTCGCCCCAGGATGCGTTCATGCTGGGGTTGTCCTTCAGCGCGGAGGCGACGGCCTTCAGCGCGAAGGGTAGGTAGGTCAGGTTGACGCCCTCGCGGGCGCGGAACTGGTCGCGCTCCCGGGTGCGCAAACCTACCAGGTTGGTGATGTCCACCTCCACCATGCTCCAGGCGTGGGGGATTTGCGTCACCGAGCGCACCATGGCGTCGGCGATCATGCGCCGCACGGGAGTCAGCGGGACGCGCTCCTCGTCGGCAGCCGGAGCCGACGGTGCGGCTGCTACAGCAGGAGCGGGAGCGGGGATGCTCGGCGCAGTCGCGGGAACCGCAGTCCCGACGGTCGCCGGCTGCTGCTTGAGGTAGCGCAGCACGTCGTTCCGGGTGACGCGTCCGCCCATGCCGGTGCCGGCGATGCGATCGACGTCCAGGTTGTGCTCGGCGGCCAGCCGGCGCACCGCCGGAGATAGCCGGTTCGGCGCTCGACCGACGCTGGTCTCCCGGTCCTGGTCGACCGCCCGGATCACGGTCGGCGGCGGCGCTACGGCCGGCGCAGGTTCGGTCGGAGCCTCGGCGCCTTCCTGGCTCTGCGCTTCCACCGCTGATCCGCCAGTGGGGCCAACCGGACGGGCGTCGGTGATGAGATACGAGGTTGGGGTAGAGGATGCGGGCGCTGCGGCCGGCGCAGGGGTCGGGACCGGCGTCGGTGCGGTAGCTGTGGGCACTGAGGCGACTGGCGGTTGGCTGGTCGCCGGGTCGCTGCCGTCATCCACTTCGGCGATGGGCGCCCCCATGGGGACCGTCTCGCCCTCCTGGGCGATGATGCGCAGCAACTCTCCCGACACCGGCGACGGGACTTCCATTGTGACCTTGTCGGTTATGACCTCCACCAGCGGGTCGTACCGTTCCACACGGTCGCCCGGCTGCTTGAGCCACTTGCCGATGGTGCCTTCGACGACGCTCTCGCCGACGTGGGGAAGTTCGATGAGTTGGGCCACGGGACAGTCCTTGGTTGTTGGCTACGGTGCGGTCAACCCGCCGGTCTGGCTAATACTCTGCCAACCGGCGCAGTTCGGCGGCGATGGCGTCCGGGCTGGGCATGTAGGCGTCTTCCAGCGTCTGGGCAAAGGGCATGGTTGGGACGTCAGGGCCGCACAGACGAGCGATGGGGGCATCCAGGTACTCAAAAGCCTCGTCCGCCGCCAGGGCGGCGATCTCGGCGCCGATACCGCCGCTGATGTTGTCCTCGTGGACCACCAGCAGCCTGCCGGTCTTCTTGACCGAGTCCAGGATGGTCTCAGTGTCCAGGGGCTTGAGCGTCCGCAGGTCGACAACCTCCGTGCTGATGCCGTCGGCGGCCACGGCCTCCGCCGCGGCCAGGCAGTAGTGCATCGCCAGGCCGTAGCTGACCACGGTGACGTCGGAGCCCGCCCGCTTGATGTCCGCCGGTCCGATGGGCAGGGTGTATTCCTCATCAGGAACCTCGCCGCGCACCAGGCGGTAGGTCTTCTTGTGCTCCAGGAAGATGACCGGGTTGTCGTCGCGGATGGCAGACTTGAGCAGACCCTTGGCCTCGTAGGGAGTGGATGGGGTGACCACCAGCAGGCCGGGGGTATGGAAGAACAGGGCCTCCACGTTCTGCGAGTGGAAGAGCCCGCCGCGGATCCCGCCGCCGTAGGGAATGCGGACGGTCATCGGAACCTTCAGCGCGCCGTTGGTGCCATAGTGCGCGCGCGCGGCCTCGCCGATGAGCTGGTTGACGCTGGGCCAGACGAAGTCGGAGAACTGCACTTCGGGTATCGGCCGCATCCCGCGGAAGGCGGCGCCAAGGGCGATGCCCATGATCGACGCCTCGGCCAGCGGTGAGTCTATAACGCGTTGCGGGCCGAAATCCTCTATGAACCCCTGGGTCGCCAGGAACACGCCCCCGCGTTGGCCCACATCCTCGCCCATCACGAAAACGCGCTCGTCTCGCTCCATCTCTTCGTGGAGCGCGGAACGCACCGCTTCAATTACGGTCATTTCTGGCATGGCTTGCTCATCTCTAGACGTATAAGTGGTCGGAGATCGTCGTGGCATCCGGAGGCTGGGCCGCGTCGGCGAAGTCCGTGGCGTCGTTGACCTGCTGCGTGGCGTCGGCGCGGAACGCGTCCAGTTGCTCCTGGGTGAGGATGCCGCGCTCCACCATCTGTGCCGGGAATACAGCCACGGGATCGTACTGGCGGGCGGCGTCCAGCGCGTCACGGTCCCGGTAGCGGCGGTCGTCGTCATCGGTAGTGTGCGGCATGAACCGTTCCACCTTCATTTCGATCAGCACCGGTCCAGAGCTGCGGGCGTGAGCGATGCCCTGCCGGGTCGCTTCGTAGCAGGCGACGAGGTCCAGTCCGTCGATCACAAACCCGGGGAATCCATACCCTTCGGCCCGGGCGGCGACGTCGCTGATGACCATCTGCGCGTCCTGGGGGGTCGATATGGCGTACTTGTTGTTCTCGCAGATGAAGATGACCGGCAATTGATGGATGGCGGCGAAATTCATCGCCTCGTGGGTTTCACCCTGGCTGGTGGCACCGTCGCCGAAGTAGCTGATGGTCACCGTCTGTTCGCCCATCATCTTGCACGCCAGCGCGTATCCCACGGCCTGGGTCAGTCCCGCGGCCACCACGTTGGATATCTGGATGATTTTTCGTGGCAGGTCCGCCCCCTGCAAGGGGAATTGGCGCGCGCCGGAATATGGCTCGCCCTCCTTGCCCATGAAAGACAACATCACCTGTCTAGGCGTGAGGCCGGCGGCCATCTTGACCGCCAGGTCCCGGTAGTAGGGGAACAGGAAGCAGTCACCGTCCTTCTGCGTGGCCAGCAGCGAGCCCAGTTCCGCCGCCTCGTGGCCCTGGCACGATGCCGCGATGGGCACCTTGCCCTGCCGGTTCATCATCCAGATGCGCTCGTCCATCGTCCGCACCAGGACCATCTGCCGGCACACTTCCACCAGGTCTTCGGCGGTGAGGCCATCGGGCAGCGCTTCTGCATCCGCGCTCCGCTGGGCGATGGCGACTGCCCCGTTAGCGTCGGTTGGGTTGGCCTGCGTCATAGGGCTGGTCATCTCCTCGGCGCCGTAAGCGCAAGTGAGCGGCCGCGGCCGCCGGCGTAATCATAGACCAACCGGGCGTGGGGTGGCAAACGGAATCGGTCCGCGAAAGAGAACGCACCGCTACGGTACGGTTTATGGGATTAGCGAATATAGAATCAGTACTATCGGCACACAGTACCATTGGCTTACAACGGCTAACGATGGTACCATATGGGTGTGATTGGGGATGGTTACGGCCGGCGAGAGGTCACACGGCAACGCCGTTCTCTCGTTTCAACGCTGGATAACCGGCGGGCGGCGGTTTCGGAGTAGTACGTACCGTCGTTTACAGGCTAGGGTAGTTCCCAATCCATGTAAAAAGTCCCGGACTGCTCCGGGGCTTTTCCCTATTGTGGCAGGCTTGTTAGCCCCCACCCATCCACCGTGCCTTCCGGCGAACATAGCAGCTTCGGTGCGAGTCCGCTCCACGCCCGGTTGTGTTGGTCAGGGTCAATGAAATGGCGACCGATAGGCCGCGCGGTCAGGTCTGCAATCTGTAGCCCGATTGAATTAGTTTTCTTGTCAGCAAATAGGATTTCCAATCCCTCCGACGTGCTATTGCTCTGGCGAAGACGTTGGAACGCATTGAACAGTTCGCTGTCCCCGCCTCTCGCCCTGCTTTCGACGACAATATGAGCCACGCGGTCGCGCCCAGCTCGGGTCGATAGAAAATCATGTAGACGTACTATGCAAGCATCGAGCGCCAGTTCATATACGTCAGTAGCGTGAGCGTACCGAGGCGCCAATCGGCGCTTATCGACAACCGCAGCAATTATGTTGAAGTCAATGTCCCTGACGATGCGGTCCAGATCTCCCAGGAAGATATCGCGATTCTGCACATCCCTCAAAAACGAGAACGGTGGGCGATGCAATCGTATTTCGTTCTCATGCAGTACCACCGTATCGTGCCCGAAATGCTTGAATTTAAACCCCGTCACCATCGGCATCGCCGACGCGGCGTAGGTGTCTTTTCGGAACACGCAGAAATTCAGGACGAAAACCGGATATTCTAGATCCACCGACGCTGGATTGGGGCTCCCGCTCTCATCCGCGTAGATGATGTAGTCGCTGTAGTTCACGCTGCTGATGAAATAGCCACTACTCCACGTAGGTATTCCGGAAACGGTACAGCGTGAATTCCGGCTCCACCGGAGCCACGGGCATGTACTCGTCGGCCTCCTCGATCTTGGCGACGATGAACCAGGGGCCCGGTTCGCGCATGGCCCGGCCGAAGGCCTCTTCCAGCGTTTCGAGGTCGCTCACGGTGGTGGTTTTGGTGATGCCGCAGGAGTTGGCGACCTCTTCCAGGTTGGTGTTGGTGGCCGTGTGGCTGTCCTGCCCGCCCGTCTGTCCCCACATCTCGTTGTCCCAAACCACCACCACCAGGTTTGACGGGTTCTCCCGCCCGATGGTGGCGATGGCGCCCAGGTTCATCAGCAGGGAGCCGTCGCCGTCCAGCGAGATCACCTTGTCGTCGGTGGACAGGGCCATTCCCAGGGCGATGGACGAGCACAGGCCCATGCTGCCGTAGGTGTAGAAGTTCCGGTCGCGGTGGCCGGCGTGGTACAGCTCATCGCTGGTGGGGCCCAGGTTGCCCACGATGGGCGAATCTCCGGCGTGGCGCAGGACCAGTTGGGTAGCGTCGAACCTAAGCAATTTTGCCTCCGTGGAGCATTGGGGTCATGCAGATGGCGACCGGGTTGCGATGGGCGTGGCACAGCTTCATCACGCCGTCCAGCAGCGTGTCCAACCGGTCCTCGCTCTCGATGGTGTAGTTGGCGATGCCGAACAGGTCCAGGATGGGCGGAGTGTTGCGGCCCATGGCCACCTGGGCGATGTTGAACTCGCCGACCTGCCCTCGCAGGTTCATGAAGATGGGAATGGGCGTCCGCGCCGGAAGGCACAGGCTGGCGATGCCGTTGATGCTGTTGCCGAACCCGCTGGACTGCATGAACACCGCGGCGTTGCGCCCGGTGGCATAGCTTCCCACCGCGACGCCGACGGCTTCCTCCTCGCGGGTGCAGGACACCAGGTGAAAGAACGGGTCCTCGTTGATGATGCTGGTCACTCTGTCGATGGAAATGTCTGGAACATACGCGATCAGCGACGTGTCCCACTTTTTCAAGGTATCGACGATGGTCTCTGCCCAGGGCATGGAAAACTCCTTGCGCTACAAATCGCCGGTTAGTATAGCGTATGGTGGCAGCAGTCGCGGAAAAAGCCTGGCGCGGCGGGTCGCCTACAGCCAGGCGGTGACCTCATCCGCCGGAGCGCGCACGGACGCCGACGGGCGTGACGGATACCCGATGAACAGAGCGCCCACCATTGTCCAGTCAGCCTCTCCGCCAAGGGCCTCAGCCAATTGGGGGTGCCGTGTCGTGTTGCCGGTGCTCCAGTCGCCGGCCAGGCCCTCGGCCACGGCGGCCAGCAGAAGGTTTTGCACGGCGCAGCACGCCGCCGCATAGTTCTCCTGGGTCATCTCCTCGCTGTCTGCCGGGACGCTGTACACGTAAATCAGGGCCGGCGCATCGAGCACCCGCTGCCGGCTGCCGTCGGCGTTTTCGTGGTTGCCGCTGCGCGCGAACAGGTTGTCGTAAGCCAACTGCGCCACCTCGGCGCGCTTCTGCCCGCCCTTTTCCAGCACGAAGAACCGCCACGGATTGGTGAGCCGGTGGTTGGGAGCCCACACCGCCGCGTCCAGCATCCGTTGCAACGATTCCTGGTCAGGCGCTGCATCGGTGAACTCATTGTTCATTCGACGGTTGTGGATGGCCTCGTAGACGGTGACACCGGTTTCCGGCGCGGCGACGTTGCCGCTGCGCAATCGATTGTTCTGAGTCATTTCGACACTCCGTTTAGGATGGATTCAAAGTCGCGATAAGTGTCTGCACTATAGCGGTAAATGTTGCTGGCAAACAAGCGGCAAGCTAACACCGCGAATCCTGCCCAAATCCGCCGCGATGACTTTGCCGGTGGTGTGGCATACAATGGCGCCACTCCGAACCGGCAGGCACGGATTTACGTTCATTGGAAACCCGCCCGCCCGGTCAGTTGGAGCACCATCCCATACCTGATCCAGGAGGACAATATGGCACTGCAATGGGAGCATGTCGCCGGACCCTTTAGCCGCCTGACCGAGGGCCCGGCCTGGGATGGCCGTCGCCTTCTCTTCACCCACATACCCGAGAGCCGGATCATGGCCTACCACCCCGACACCGGTGAGTGCACCGTGTATCGGGAGAACACCAACCACACCAATGGGCTGGCTTTCGACGCTGAGGGCCGGCTGTACGGGTGCTGTTCCGGCGGGCGGGCCATCGTCCGGTTTGAGTCCAACGGCACCACAACCACCATTGTTGATCGCCTAGGTGACCAGCGCCTGAATACCCCCAACGACCTGGCCATCGACCGGCAGGGTCGGGTCTGGTTCAGCAACCCCTGGAACGCCGGCAACATCGACCCCAGCGAGCAGCCGGAGATGTCCGGCCGCGACATCCTGCGCGCCGACCCGCAGCCCGACGGCAGCTACACCTGCCAGCAGGTGACATTCGACACCACTGGCACCAACGGCTTGCTCGTCTCCCCCGACGACCAAACTCTCTACATCATTCAGACCGACAACGAGCCGGGCGGCGTGCGTGAGCTGCGGTCGTATCCGATCAACGCTGATGGCTCGCTGGGCCAGTACATCGTGCTGCACCAGTTCGGTGTCGACCATCGCGGTCCCCAGCGTGGTATCGATGGCATGTGCATCGACTCCGAGGGCAACATCGTCGGCACGGCCGGCAACTGGGCCAGCGGCCCTGGCCCCATGCTCTACGTGTGGACGCCCGAGGGGCGCGTCCTGGAGACGTATCCCATGCCCGTGGGGGTCGACATGCCCACCAACTGCTGCTTCGGCGACGCCGACCAGAGCAGCCTTTACGTGACCACGCTGGGCGGCCATCTGCTGCGCCTGCGCAACACCGGACGCCGGGGCTGGATAATGTGGCCGCCGGTGCGGTAAAGACCCGAATTGCCCTTCATTAGTTATGACCAAGACCCGACAAATTGGTCTGAGGTACAAAAATGGACGTATTCAATGCCATCCGGACCCGTCGCACCATCCGCGACTTCACCGACGCTCCGGTGTCCGATGCGGTCCTGCACAAGATCATGCAGGCCGCCCGCTGGGCGCCCAGTTCCAGCAACACCCAACCCTGGCACTTCATCGTGGTGCGCGACGCCGACACCATCAAACAATTGGGAGAAATCTGCACCCAAGGCTCCTTCATCGGAAAGTCTCCGGTGGCCATCGCGGTGGTAATGGGAGAGACGAGGCGTCCGCAACTGGACGCGGGTCGAGCGTTGCAGCAGATGGAACTGGTGGCCTGGTCAGAGGGCCTGGGCACCTGTTTCGTGGGCATACGCGGCGAGCAGCAGGACCAGGTCAAGTCACTGCTGGGCATTCCGGAGGACATGGAACTCATTACCGTGCTGCCCTTCGGGTACCGCGTCATGCGCGAGCCCGGCATCGGCACCCCACGCAAGCCCATGTCGGAAATCGCCCACGGCGAGAAATTCGGTCAACCGCTGACGTTTGCCGACTGAAGACCGCGCGACACCAAATCGTAGGGGCGAATAATCATTCGCCCCTACACTCACGTTCGCGAATACATCACGGCTGGTTCACGGCTTCGCACAGCGAGCCACCGGATTTACGGTCTGTCGCGTCGTTGGCCTCTTCAAGATACAACGATTAGGACTGTTCTGTGTTGGAGCTTTCCCAATCCTGCCAAATCATAGAATCCCGTAAATCCTGGTTCTGACGATTGACGGAAGTGGGTACACATGAAGGGCTGCACTGTAGAGCCTACCGTCCCTTGAACTCCGGCGCGCGCTTGTCGAGGAACGCTCGCCTCGCCTCGTGCGCGTCCTCCGAGCCGCTGAGGATGCCGCCGGCGTTGGAGGTCAGCGTCATCGTTGTCTCCAGCGTGCTGTCCAGCGCGGCGCGCATGATGCGCTTGCTGATCCACTGGACCATGGGCGGCGTGCGGATCATGCGGTCGCACAGGTCGCGGGTGGTCTGCTCCAGGTCTTCTGAGGGGACCAGGTAGTTGAGCATGCCCCACTCGTAGGCGCGCTTGGCGTCCAGGTGGCCGGTATAGGCGAACTCCAGCGCGCGGCCCAGGCCGACCATCTTGGGCAGGTAGTAACTGCCGCCGTTCTCGATGATCTGGCCCAGCTGCTGGTAGCCAATGAACCGCGTGTTCTCGCACCCCAAGCGGATGTCGCAGTGCAGCGCCATGTCCATGCCGGAGCCGACGGCGGGCCCGTTGATCATGGCGATGGTGGGCTTGCGGACTTGGGAGATGTCCCGGTGCAGCTTGGTGAAGCCATGGTAAAAGTGCTCGCGGGCAGCGTCCGGCCCCTCGATGGTCCCCCGGTTCCCCACGAAGTTCTCGCCCGTGATGTCCGGCGAGTTGTCGCGCCGCATGTCCGCGCCGGAGCAGAAACCGCGGCCGATGCCGGTGAGCACCATGACCCGCACGTTGGGGTCGTCGTCGCCGGCGCGCATGTACTCGCCGACCTTGGCGACGGTGCCGTTCTCCTCGGATGAGCCGATCAGCGCGTTCATGCGCTCCGGCCGGTTGAACTTGATCCACAGGATCCCCGAGTCCTCGGGTTCGTAAAGCAGGTAGGGCACCAGGTTCGGCGGCATGGCGGACTCCTTTGTGGTTCGCAGCGGTTTGGATGGAATGAAGTGAGATTGCCACGCCGCGAGCGCCGGCGCAATGCGGGCCCATGCCAGCTTTAACGGGATTTCGGTCCGCAACCCGCCATGCGTCCCAGCCACCGGGAGGCAGTGAGCCAGGGAGATCCGACCGAAACCAGGGCCTACCTCCTTCTCCGCAGGATCAGATAGATGAAGATGCCCAGGATCAGGATGCCGAGAATGATCAGCAGGATGATCAGCGTGTTGCGGTCCCGCAGGGTATTGGCGGCTCCCACCAGGGTGCTGCGAACTCGCTCCGGCACGGTGGCTTGCGCCTCCGGTGTCGGCGGCACGATCCCTGCTCCGACGACCGGTGTCGCCGTCGGCTGAGGTGTGGGTGTCGGCACCGGTGTTGGCGTCAGCGTGGGTGTCGCGGTCGGCGTGGGCGTGGGAGTGGGTGTGTGCGTAGGGACCGGCGTGGGCGTCGGAGTTGGTGTAGCGGCTGCCGCGGCTGCCGCCGCCGCCGTGGCCGCAACAGCATCTGCCGCTGCCGCCGTCGCCGTGGCCGCAATAGCATCTGCCGCTGCCGCCGTGGCCGCAATAGCATCTGCCGTGGGCTCCTGTGTGGGGATTTGCGCGGCCGTCGGCGCTACGGTTGGTACTGCCGTAGGCACGGCCGTCGGCGCTACGGTCGGTACCGTGGTAGGCGCGACCGTGGGTTCCGCGGTGGGCTTGGGCGGCTCCGTCGGATCTCTGACTACCGGCGGCGGGTCGTCATCGTCATCGTCATCGTCGTTGCCGTCGCCGTTGTTGCCGTCGCCGTTGTTGCCGTCGCCGTTGTTGCCGTCGCCGTTGTTGCCGTTGCCGTTGTTGCCGTCGCCGTTGTTGCCGTTGCCGTTGTTGCCGTCGCCGTTGTTGCCGTTGTTGCCGTTGCCGTTGTTGCTGTCGTCGTCGGTGACGGTGACGGTCACGGACCCGGTGACGCCGTCGTAGTCGGCGCCGGAGGCGGTCAGCGAGACGGTCACGGTCTCGTCATTGGTGTCGTCGTCGTCCTCGCCGGAGACGGTGAAGGCCTGGTTCATGTCCCAGTTGGAAGTGTTGAAGGTGCGGCTGGCCGGGGAGACCGTGGCGGCGTCGGTGTCGTCGGAGATTACTGAGACGGTGACGTCGCCGGTGGGGAGGGTTGCGAGCTTGACGGAGAATGTTTCGGTCCCGTCTTCGTTCACGGTCAGCGAGGTGTTGTCGATGATCAGGTTAGGTGTGCGGTCGCTGTCGGTGACGGTCACGGTCACGGACCCGGTGACGCCATCGTAATCGGCGCCGGAGGCGGTCAGCGAGACGGTCACGGTCTCGTCATTGGTGTCGTCGTCGTCCTGGCCGGAGACGGTGAAGGCCTGGTTCATGTCCCAGTTGGAAGTGTTGAAGGTGCGGCTGGTCGGGGAGACCGAGGCGGCGTCGGTGTCGTCGGAGATTACTGAGACGGTGACGTCGCCGGTGGGGAGGGTTGCGAGCTTGACGGAGAATGTTTCGGTCCCGTCTTCGTTCACGGTCAGCGAGGTGTTGTCGATGATCAGGTTAGGTGTGCGGTCGCTGTCGGTGACGGTCACGGCCACGGACCCGGTGACGCCGTCGTAGTCGGCGCCGGAGGCGGTCAGCGAGACGACCACGGTCTCGTCATTGGTGTCGTCGTCGTCCTGGCCGGAGACGGTGAAGGCCTGGTTCATGTCCCAGTTGGAAGTGTTGAAGGTGCGGCTGGCCGGGGAGACCGTGGCGGCGTCGGTGTCGTCGGAGATTACTGAGACGGTGACGTCGCCGGTGGGGAGGGTTGCGAGCTTGACGGAGAATGTTTCGGTCCCGTCTTCGTTCACGGTCAGCGAGGTGTTGTCGATGATCAGGTTAGGTGTGCGGTCGCTGTCGGTGACGGTCACGGCCACGGACCCGGTGACGCCGTCGTAGTCGGCGCCGGAGGCGGTCAGCGAGACGGTCACGGTCTCGTCATTGGTGTCGTCGTCGTCCTTGCCGGAGACGGTGAAGATCTGGTCCATGTCCCAGTTGGAAGTGTTGAAGGTGCGGCTGGTCGGGGAGACCGTGGCGGCGTCGGTGTCGTCGGAGATTACTGAGACGGTGACGTCGCCGGTGGGGAGGGTTGCGAGCTTGACGGAGAATGTTTCGGTCCCGTCTTCGTTCACGGTCAGCGAGGTGTTGTCGATGATCAGGTTAGGTGTGCGGTCGCTGTCGGTGACGGTCACGGCCACGGACCCGGTGACGCCATCGTAGTCGGCGCCGGAGGCGGTCAGCGAGACGGTCACGGTCTCGTCATTGGTGTCGTCGTCGTCCTTGCCGGAGACGGTGAAGATCTGGTCCATGTCCCAGTTGGAAGTGTTGAAGGTGCGGCTGGTCGGGGAGACCGTGGCGGCGTCGGTGTCGCCGGACATGACGGAGACGGTGACGTCGCCGGTGGGGAGGGTTGCGAGCTTGACGGAGAATGTAGTGGAACCGTCTTCGTTCACGGTCAGCGAGGTGTTGTCGATGATCAGGTTAGGTGTGCGGTCGCTGTCGGTGACGGTCACGGCCACGGACCCGGTGACGCCGTCGTAGTCGGCGCCGGAGGCGGTCAGCGAGACGGTCACGGTCTCGTCATTGGTGTCGTCGTCGTCCTCGCCGGAGACGGTGAAGATCTGGTCCATGTCCCAGTTGGAAGTGTTGAAGGTGCGGCTGGTCGGGGAGACCGTGGCGGCGTCGGTGTCGTCGGAGATTACTGAGACGGTGACGTCGTCGGTGGGGAGGGTTGCGAGCTTGACGGAGAATGTAGTGGAACCGTCTTCGTTCACGGTCAGCGAGGTGTTGTCGATGATCAGGTTAGGTGTGCGGTCGCTGTCGGTGACGGTCACGGCCACGGACCCGGTGACGCCGTCGTAGTCGGCGCCGGAGGCGGTCAGCGAGACGGTCACGGTCTCGTCATTGGTGTCGTCGTCGTCCTCGCCGGAGACGGTGAAGATCTGGTCCATGTCCCAGTTGGAAGTGTTGAAGGTGCGGCTGGCCGGGGAGACCGTGGCGGCGTCGGTGTCGTCGGAGATTACTGAGACGGTGACGTCGTCGGTGGGGAGGGTTGCGAGCTTGACGGAGAATGTAGTGGAACCGTCTTCGTTCACGGTCAGCGAGGTGTTGTCGATGATCAGGTTAGGTGTGCGGTCGCTGTCGGTGACGGTCACGGCCACGGACCCGGTGACGCCATCGTAGTCGGCGCCGGAGGCGGTCAGCGAGACGACCACGGTCTCGTCATTGGTGTCGTCGTCGTCCTGGCCGGAGACGGTGAAGATCTGGTTCATGTCCCAGTTGGAAGTGTTGAAGGTGCGGCTGGTCGGGGAGACCGAGGCGGCGTCGGTGTCGTCGGAGATTACTGAGACGGTGACGTCGCCGGTGGGGAGGGTTGCGAGCTTGACGGAGAATGTAGTGGAACCGTCTTCGTTCACGGTCAGCGAGGTGTTGTCGATGATCAGGTTAGGTGTGCGGTCGCTGTCGGTGACGGTCACGGCCACGGACCCGGTGACGCCGTCGTAGTCGGCGCCGGAGGCGGTCAGCGAGACGGTCACGGTCTCGTCATTGGTGTCGTCGTCGTCCTCGCCGGAGACGGTGAAGGCCTGGTTCATGTCCCAGTTGGAAGTGTTGAAGGTGCGGCTGGCCGGGGAGACCGTGGCGGCGTCGGTGTCGTCGGAGATTACTGAGACGGTGACGTCGTCGGTGGGGAGGGTTGCGAGCTTGACGGAGAATGTAGTGGAACCGTCTTCGTTCACGGTCAGCGAGGTGTTGTCGATTATCAGGTTAGGGGTGTCGTCATCGTCGCCGCCGTTTTCGTCGTCGGTGGGCGGAGGCGGTGGAGGTGAAGGCGAGCAATCTATTTCTCTGCGAATCACGGCATCGTTGTAGTCATTGTCCGTGTCATCCTCATAGCCAACGATGATGAACGAAGGGTGCCTCTGGATTTCTCTATTTCGATACGTGACCTCGTCCGTCAGCACGTCACCACGTTGGATCTGGAATCCGAGTACGGCATTAATGTTGCTCAGCGTGATGGAATTTCCGATTTGGCGATTGCTCAGGCCCAGATCCTTGAATCCACTGCCGTCTTTTTCAACCAGGTGGAGCGTGTACGCCGCCTCGGCGCTGATCATAGTTACCTTCGGGCACGCGTCGGTTTGTGCATTGGCACGGGGGCTGAGGGTGCCAGAGAGGGCAATGAACAGCATGACGGCGACAGTGGCTGCCGCGGCAAAGGCGGTGACGGCCAGCCGTATCCAGCTGGTGTTTGAGGGCAATTGCATCTTGCTTCCTCTGGTGGCCACGAATTAATCAGGTTGCAGGGGCAGGCGCAATGGGCCGATCATCGGTACGAAGGGGAGAAGATGCTCTTGGTGTGTCGAATGCTATGATTTACAACTGCGAGCGAGGGGACAGCAGCCGCCACCGCGAAGGTGGGCGACACCGCGACGATGGTGACCACCAGCGCCGCTATGCGAAAGACCCCATGAGACCGAATGCTCATCAGTGCACGGTTACCGAATGCGTGAAGTCGGACGTGTTCGGCATGCTAGGTGATGCTCTGGAGTTGAGGCGCGATTGGCGATACGTGGCGCGGGCGTGAGGGCAATTGTACCGTGCAAATCCCGCCTGACATAAAATATGACGGGCAGTTTTTTTGATTAGCACCGAGTGCTCACGAATTGTGCTATTCAGAGCACGCATATCGGAAAACGCACATTCGGCTTGTGCAGAACGGTCTCCATGTGCACTCTGAATCAGGTCACCTGTCAAGCGCAGCGCCCAAAACGGTCGAATGGGTAACTGACGCGCGAGCGCCTCGGTTGCGGGAATGCCTCGCGGCGAATCACGTGACATCCAAACGTGACGGCGCGGTGAGCCAATGCGATCCCGGGGCGCGCGCGTAAAAAACTGAATGAGGTAACGAGTCCAGTGTGTCGACGTGGTCAGACACTCGACGCATCCCGCATCGTAATGGAGGGCTGTCCTCCCGGTGTATCCCGGTCAGACGACACTCCATGTGCGGGGCACGTGTGCATGCCGCTTTATAAAGTCGGTCCGGTTATCCCCCGGATGAGTGATTGCCTGCGCCACAAAACTATGTGTGACGCGATTGACCGCACGGCAACTTATGGGCCATGCGGCGTTCGTGATTTCAGACTTCTACCGGTTGGTCGCTATCCATCCATTCGGCGTAGGAACCGTCGTACAATGTTACATAACATCCCATCTGCGTCAAGGCCAGCCATGTGACCGAGGCGCGGATTCCGCTGCGGCAGTAAACGATTGCCGGCTTGCCCTCGGTGATTCCGGCCGCGCTCAGTCGCTCGCGCAGCGTGTCCTGGTTGGCCAGCAGTCTGCTATCCGAACCGGCCAACTCGTTATGGGGCAGGCTGATCGCGCCGGGGATGCGCCCCGGGCGGTGGTCCATCTCGAACTCACCCCGGTACTCTTCGGGCGAGCGGGCGTCCACCAGCGTGGCCGAGCCCGCGTTGGCGACGTCATCCAAAGTTGCGCGGATGCCGGTATTCAGGTTGAACGAGAACCTGGCCGCCCGGGTGGCGACCGGACGGTAAAGGACTTCGCGGCCCTCGTCTTTCCACGCCTCGTAGCGCAGGTCCATGATGTGGACGTCGCTCCTGCCGAGGTACTCCAGGACCCACGCGGCCATGGCGGCGTTGCGTCCGTCCTGGTGGTCGTAGAGGATGGGCGTGACGTCGTCCCCGAGGCCAGCGTCGCCAAAGGCGGCGGCCAGTTGCTCGGGCGGGCCCAGGCGTCCGTCGGGCGCCTGCAGTTTCTTGTAGGGAACGCTGACGGCGTCGCGCAGGTGGCCCATGAGGTAGCGCATGGCCGACCGGGGATCGATTACCAGGTATCCCGGCTGGCCGATGCGCTCGGCTACCCAGTCCGCTGAAACGAACGTCGCCATCAGCCGACCATTTCAAATTCGGTTTGCACCGACGTTGGGTTGGCCACCGACTGGGTGACGGGAGAGCCTTCCACGGCCAGCCGCCAGATTTCCCGCAGGGTGTCCTCGTCGGCGTCGGCGCGCACGAAGCACTTGGCCGAGATCTGCCCGTAGCCGGGGTTGCCCTCGTCCTCCACACCCGCCCACTTGCGGATGTTTTCGAAGTAACCTTCCACCGCGATTTCCAGGTCGTGGACGCGGACGCCCTGCTTGGTGGCGTTGACCACGAAGCCGACGGTCATGCAGCTGCCGATGGCCGAGAGCAACTGCTCGTGGGCGCTGGCGGCCACGTCGGTGGCGGTGAGGTCGCCGGGCTCGTCCATGTCAACCTGGTGGTTGCGCATGTAGGCGCGGGCGCGCATGCCGTCCTGCCAGACCACGCGGGACTTCCAGGGGCCGGTTACCGCGTTGAATACTTCCGGGTCCCGGAAGGAGTCCAGCACCTCGGCCAGTTTCTCCCGGGGCAGACCGTTGAGATTTCCTTCTTGCTGCGCCATGTTGAACTCCTCCTGGTGGATTTTCGGCGAGATTACCGCGATACCTGCGGGGGCCAGGATATCGCCGCGCCTACGCGTACTCCTTGCGCAGGATCTCCGCGGCTTCCGTGATCACGGCCATCTTCCTGGCGGCCATCTCGTGGGTGTTGACGTTGCGCTCGGCGAAGGTGCCAAAGCCGCAGTCGGGGTTGAGGTAGATCTTGTCGGGGTCGAAGTACTGGAGCAGTTCCTTGACGCGTTCGACGATCTGCTCGGGCGGCTCGATCTCATCGGTGCGCGGGTTGACCACGCCCAGGCCGATCTCCTTCTCGTTGCTGTATTCCTTGAACACTTCCATCTCGCCGGCGCGAGGCGTGGCGCACTCCAGCACCAGCTGGTCGATGTTCATCTGCACCAGGTAGGGAAGCATGGGTCCGTAGTTGCCGGTGAGCAGCACCTCTTCCTTTTTGCTCCAGTTCCCGCGGCAGATGTGCACGCCGGTCTTGATGCCGTCGATACCCTCGAGCGTCTCGTTCATCAGCCGCACCGCCATCTCCAACTCGTCTGTGGGGTCGCGACGGTTGGGCAACGCGGCGCACATGAAGGTCTCGGTGGTCTCTTCGCCGAACACCACCTGGGAAAGGGTGGGCTCGTCAAGCTGCACGAAGTCGCAACCCAGATCGCGCAGGGCGATGATCTCCTCGCGCAGGATCTCGACCACGTCCCGGGCCAGGTCGTCGGGGGTGGGATACGCCTTGTCCGACAATCCCTCGAACCAGGCGGAGCGGGTGAGCATGTAGGGACCGGGAATGGGCACCTTGATCTGCCGGTCGGTGTGCTCGCGCATGTAGGCCAACTCGTCCAGGGCCAGGCCGGTGCGCTTGCCGATCTTGTCGATCACGATGGGGCTCTTGATGGCGAAGGATGGCACGTCCAGGGCGCGCAGCACCTCCTCCATGCGAGCGCGGTCGGTGGAGTAGTCCAGCAGCTCCGACACCTTCATCAACTGCATGCCGGTGAGCTTGTCCACGGCGAAGGAGTAGAAGTTGTCCCGCCGCTGCTCGCCGTCGCTGATGATGTCAACGCCGGCCTCTTCCTGGGCGCGGATGCAGGCGAGGACATCGTCGTCGGCCAACGCACTGAATTCGTCGTAGGTTATCTCGCCCGCTTCCTTGCGGCGCAGGGCGCGAATTAACTCGGTGGACCGGGGCCAACTTCCGACCACGGTAACGGGAAACAGGGGTGCGTCCGCCATGGGTGTCCCTCCAGGACTGCGTTATTCCGTTGCATACGACGGCAACGCAACCCGTGCGCGAACGTGCCGCCGCCGAATAATCTACACCAGAAATCGTGAGGCGTACAGATTAACCGACCGGGCGCGAGGCGATGGTGCGTGAAACTGCACCTGTCGGCCCCCGCCTGTCTATCGCAATTCGTGTGCAAGTGGGACTGTCTAATGCCGGTACGCGATAGACTTGAACTCGAAAGGGTTATGCTGATCCGTTGGAAGTTGCTGATATCTGCCGTCGTCGTGATTGGAATAACGACGCTGGCTATAGCAGGGTGGTTGGTGTTCGCACCGTCGCCCGACCCTTTCTCGGCAGAGGACATACTGCATCCAGGCCGGGTAGACCCCTCGGTTTTGGCAACGTACAAATTCAGCATTGACACCCGGTTCACCGTTCATGTCGAGGGCGGGCCGGAACACCAGGAGATCCACACCGAGGCAGCGGTTGTGGTCGATGAGGGGATGCACGTCACGGCGATGGAAAACGGGAACTACGGCGAGACGCTGCTGCTGGACGGCGCGCAATATCACCGGGAAAGTGACGCCGGCCCGTGGGAACAATGGTCGGCCCTCGGAATCGGGCCGGCGACCACAAACCTCCCCAGCCCCAGGGATCATTTTCAGATTCTGGACAGCCTTACCGACGTTTCGCAAGAAGGGGAGGAAGTTTTACGGGGCGTGCGCGTCAACAAGATTACCGGCACAGTGGATATGGCTCAGCAGGTGAAGGAAACCTGGGGCGATGCCGTCGCCGGCGCTGCGGGAGGCCTGCGCGCCCAGATGCTGGCCGGAACCGTGACGGTCACCGCATGGGTGGGCACTGAAGACGGGTTACTACACGCTTACACGCAGGAAGGCTCGTTCCCTGCGGTGGGAGATTTGTTCGCGTACCGATACTCGATGGACGTGCGTTTCTCCCAGTTCAACGAGCCGTTTGAGCTACCATCGCCTAGTGCTGCCCAATGAACTCCAGCACCAGGCCGTTCCACACCTGCGGCCGTTCCCAGAAACCGGCGTGGCCCGCCTCCGGCAGTGACGCGAAGCGGCTGCCGGGGATGTGCTCTGCCTGCATGCGCATCAGCGCCGGCGGGGACACCAGGTCGGACTCGCCGGACAGCGCCATCGCCGGCACGCTCATGGTGGCCAGCCGGGCGTAGGTGGTGGGCTCCCGCAGCGGTTGGGCCGGTATAAGGCCGTAGGGTCGGCTGGCGTGTTCGATCTCCAACCAGCGGGCCGTGCCGTCGGGGTCGGTGCCCCGATAAGATGGTCCCAGTTCGTAGAGTTCCACGGGCAGGTTGCGGATTTCCGGTGGGCGGATCCGGTCCTGCACTTCCACGTACTCGGGGTCCTGGATGCCAGCGATGGTGTTGGCGAACACCAGGCTCCGCACCCGCTCGGGATGGGCCAGCGCGTACCCGATGGCGGTTATCCCGCCGGCGGCGGTGCCGACTATATGGAATCTGTCCAACCCCAGGTGCTCGACCAGGCCGTGCAGGTCTTCGTCCTGGTAGCCCGGCTGCAAGGCTTCGTCGGTATTGCGGGACTTTCCCCAGGTGCGCCGGTCATAGGTGATGCAGCGGTAGCCGGCCAGCGTGAAGGTGGGCAGTTGGTAGATCCAGCAATCGCACGTCCCCGAGGCGGCGTGGCAGAAGACTACGGGGATGCCGTCTCCTCCGGTGTCTTCGTACCAGAGGTCGACGCCGGGCAGATTCACGTAGGGCATGGGATCAGTCCTGCCAATGGGGCGGTAGGCTGGGTTCCGCCATGCCAAACCGTTGGGACAACCATTCCTCAGCGTACCGGCCATCCCGATAGCCGGAATGCTCCGCCTTGTGGACGGTGGTTTCGCCCCGGATGTCGTCGATCAACGGCTGCAGGGCGGCCGCGTCCAGCGCGGAGCCGTCCGCTCCGGCCATCAGCAGCGTCGTGGCGCTTACCCTGGAGCCGAACCAGCGCAGGTCGAAGTGGGAGAGCGTGTTATGCACCGCATCGCGACGGGTGGGGTGCAGCCGCAGGTAGTCGTTGATCTCCTCCAGCGGGTAGGCGCTGGTGTGCGGGGCCAACTCGGCGCTGGCGTACAGCAGAGTCGGCGTGGACACCAGGTGGGTGACCAGCGGACTCAGGGCCGCGGTGGTCAGGGCCAGGTCGTTGCCTATGGCGGCGATGCGGGTCGCGTCCACCTCTGGCCGGGCGGCCAGGTATTGTAGCCCGCGAACGCAGTCGGCCACGATGCCCCGGTACACATAGGTCGCCGGATCGTCGATACTGTCGGTTAGCTGGCCGGGGAAGGCGGCCGCGTAGGGTTGGTCCGCCAACCGCTGCCCCCGCACGCAGATGGCGAAGGTGACGTGCTCCCGGCGCTGCCCGTTGGCCTGCCCCTGGGGCACCAGGTCGGTCACGCTGCCGTAGCGGGGGAGGTGGTAGCGGGCTGGGAAGGGGCCGTCGCCGGTCGGGATGCTCAGGTAGCCGTAGAGGCGGTAGGGGCCCAGCGAGGTCAGGCGCACTCCGTAGGCGGTGGCGAAATCGGTGGAGCGCAGCGGGAGTTCGTGCACCTCCGGCGCGGTGGGGAACCGCGCCAGTTCCGCCAGCACGTCGTGCCAGTAGGTGTCGAAATCGTGGGGCTTTGCAGCGGTTTGAGTGGTCATGCCGTGTTACTCGTCAGTCCTTCAGATGCGCGGCCATAAAGGCGTCCACAACCGCAGCATGCTCGTGGTTGTTGGCGTCGTGGCCGTGGCCGTCGTAGGCGTAAATCTTCTTGTCGTCGCTGGCGATGGCGTCGTACGTGGCAAAGCCCGTCTCGGGAGGGCAGGTGCTGTCCTGGAGGCCGACGCTGATGATGATGGGGCAGGTGATGCGATGGGCCAGGTTGATGCCGTCGAAGTAGGCCAGCGTATCCTCCACCTGCTGCCGGCTGTCGGGGTACATCCGCAGGTAGTCGGCGATCTCCTGGTATGGATAGGCGTCGGTCAATTCGATGGAGTCCATGTACCCACAGAGGTACGGCGCGCCGGCCGCCGCCGCTTTGATCTCGGGCCTCAGCGCGGCGGTGGATATCGTCAGCCCGCCGCCCTGGCTGTGTCCGGTCACGCCGATGCGATCGCCGTTGACCTCGTCCCGACCCAGCAGGAAATCCACGGCGCGACAGGCGTCCATGTAGAAGCCCCGGTAGGAATAGGTGTTCCGGTCCACCATGCCGTAGGTCAGCAGGCCCGGATACCCAGGGTTGAACTGGCGATTGCTCCGGAGCTTGCCCCGAGGCGCGGCGCTGAAGGCGGCATAACCCCGGGCCGCCCAGTTCTTGGGCACCGGCGGTTCCATGTTGTATCCGGGGACCTGGAGCAGGCCGGGTAGACGGCCTTCCCGCTGGCGGGGCACGGCGTACCAGCCCGCGATGCGCACGTGGTCGAGGCTGGTGTAGAAGACCTCGTAGACGTCGATGCGCGCGGTGGACCGGAGAGGGTCATAAACCACCTCCGGGTCCAATGGAATTTGTGCGGTTTCGGCCAGCACGTCGTCCCAATACCGGTCGATGTCCTCCGGTTTGCGGACCTGGCTGACGTACTGATCTGCGGGAACTCTGGGCATTTTATGCGACCTCCTGCGGCGGGTGCAGTTGGGCGGGCTGGCGGGTGAAAGTGCGGCGGCCGGCCTTGAAGCCCATGATCGAAGGCGCCACCTCGGCAACGGCGGCAGCGCGCCCCGGGGCGTCCAGCACGACCAGATCGGCGGGCTGGCCCACCCGGATGCCGTATTGCGGGACTCGCATCAGGCGGGCCGGGCGGTTGGTGATCATCTCGAAACATTCCGCGGTATCGCCGGAGCCCTCAACGTGGCAGATGTTGGCGTACAGGTTGGCCATGCGCACCATCGAACAATCCCCAAAGGGGGTGAAAGGATTGAGCACGTTGTTGGTGGCGAGAGAGCAGTTCACTCCCTGGTGCAGCAGCCGGTGGGCCGGCGCGACACCCCGCATTGGCGAGTGATCCTGGTCGCGGCCCATGAGGAACAGGTCGGTGGCGGGCAGGACGGTGACGGCCACGCCCGCGTCAGCCAGACGTCGTCCCTTCTTCTGGAGCTGATCGGGCGTCAGGGCGGAGAGTTTGGTCACGTGGCCGATGGCGACGCGGCCTCCGTAGTCGTGCCGGTCGGTCAGGTCGCACACGTAGTCCAGATCCAGCGACGTGGTGTCCGCGCCGAAGTCCAGGTGCATGTCAACGTCGATGTGGAACTGCCGTGCGATTTCAAACACACGGTCAATCTGACCGTGGGGGTCGCTGTCGGTATAGGGGGCGGCTCCAACCACGCTGCCGCCGCGGCGCAGCGCCTCCACCATCAGCTCGTCGGTGCCCGGGTTGTTGAGCAGGCCCTCCTGGGGAAAGATGCAGATCTCGATATCGATGGCCCACTTGAACTCGTCCACCAGCGGGAGAATGCCGTCGAGGCTGCGCAGCCCGATAACCGGATCGACCTCCAGGTGGGTGCGCATGTGGGTGGTTCCGTTGAGGACGCATTTCTCCAGGGTGCGGCGGGCGCGCCGGTACACGTCCTCGGCGGTGAACTCGCCCTTGAGGCGGGCCACCTCACCGATGGCGGCGTCCAGGCCACCCTGGGGGTTCACCCGGTCAAGGATGCAGGATTTGTCCGGGTGGATGTGGGTCTCGACGAAGCCTGGCGAAACCAGGCGTTCGCCCACGTCGATGGTCTCGGCGTCGGCGGCCAGATCCGGCTGGATGGCGGCGATGCGTCCCTGTTCGATGCCGATGTCCACCAACGGCGCGTTGGGCCGGTCGTCGACGCAGGCGTTGCGGAGGATGGTGTCCATGATCACATCCTCCGCGTGTCCTGCGAACCCGGTGGGTAGAACCGGTGGACGGGCGGTACGGGCAGAGCGTTCACCTTGGCGTCAACCGCTTGCACCGTTGCTGCGGGAGTGGCTACACGTCCTCCACCGGCATGGTGGCGATGCCGTAGGTGCCGTAGAAGAAGTTGGCGTAGTGGGTGGAGCCGCCCGTGACGAACAGCAGGTACTGTTCCGGGTCTTCCAGCGCGGGGATGGTGGCGTCGGGGTCGTCGGCCAGGCGCTGGAGTTCCGGATGGCGCAGCCACTTGCCGTTGGCGTCGGTGGGCATGCCGGCCGGGCCGATGGCGTCGCGCAGAGAGGCGCGGCAATGCTCGTGCAGCCACTCCTGGGTAGCGCGCTTGCTGAAGCCGGCTTCCTGCAGGATCACCGCGCGGGAGGGACTGAGCATGATGGGATGATAGGGGCTCTGGTACTCAACGCGCTGGTTGGTGTGGCCCACCTGCGCGGACTGCCGACCCTTGATCCAGCTGCCTCCGCCGGCGTGACGGTAGAACATCATGGAGGCGATGTTGTTCAGCGTGTCCTCGTGGTTCCGCGAGCCGGCGTCGAGAATGTCGGTGGGGCCGGTGACGGTAATCACGGTGACCGCGCTTTCGTCAGGACGGTACCCCTTGTCCACGTGGTACGGCTGCCAGGGGCTGACCTCTTCGTTCTCGGCGATGCACATGCCGAACTTGGTGGGCAGGCCGATGAAATTGGGATCGCCGGCGCCGGCCTTGCAGTAGCCGATATTGATCAGGCAGAGGCGCAGCGCGCGGCCGATGGCGGTGTTGGCCTTGTTGACCACGCCCGGGCCCATGGCCGAGGTGCCATAGTTGATGCCTGCTTTGGCCGCGATGGGTCCGTTGACCAGGATCAGCGGGGCCTCGGTGTGGCCGGACACCTGCATGTCGCGATGGTTCATCTCGGGCTGGGCGATGCACTCCAGAGCGGCCAGCAGGATGGGGAACTGCGCCGGTTGGCAGCCGGCCATGACCGCGTTGATGGCGACCTTCTCGACGGTGGCCAGGCCGAAGCCGGGCTCCATGACCATCACCACATCCTGCGGGTCGCGCCGGGTGCCCTTGAGCATGGCTTCCACGGCGGCCGGCGTGGGCGGGACGATGGGCATCCCGTCGCTCCAGTCGCGCTCTTCCATGAAACGGTTCACCGCGTCGAGCCCCAGGGGGGTGTCGTCCAGTTCCACGGTGAACACGTCCGTTTCACTGTGGCCGTTGGCGGCGCCGGAAAGGTCGGCGGACGCGGACATCCGGGTCAGGCCGAGGATGATGTTGTCGATCTGCTCGTCCACCATCCCGTGGATGTAGTCGGGCTGCTGGCCGGTGCAGGCGTGGGGGATGGTGACGAAGGCGGTGGCGGGCTGGCCCCAGCCATCCACGCAGGACTGCCAGGCCCGGGCGAAACTGCGCGCGGCGATACCCACAGCGGGCACGCCGGCCTTTTCCATGGCGACCATGTCGTGGGCAAGCCACGACGTGCAGCCTCCTCAATGCGCCGCGGCGCCCACCATGGCATCGACCTCCACGGCGATGCGGGAGGCTTCCTCGTCGTCGATGTGCACGCCGCGACTCAGCGACGGGCGGCCCTCGCGCAGGTTGCCGCCATAGCTTTCGAACCGGACGTTCGTGAAACGTCGGCCGAGGTGCTCGGCCACGCGGTTGACGGCGACGTCGGCTCCGCCGGTCATATTGTTGTAAAGGCCGATGGTTTTGCCCTCGAGGGTTTCCAGGCGAGGGGCTGGTGGCACCTTGAAGTCGACGCGTGACGCGGCTGGGGACATGATCTGCAACTTCATAGTGATTCTCCTCCGATTCGGAGCCTCGAAGACGTGCGGGTTGGTCGCAGTCTATTTGCCGATGCCGGTTCCGTCAACGCACAAAGGCGGCAGGCGACGTGCACAACCCAGAGCACGCACGAAGTCGTTGCCGACGTGCCTGGAAAACCGCCAACGATGGGGGGACATGTTGCTAATGTTTGGGTTTGAACCAGACATGTGTGCGACACATCGTTTGCTCACGGGGTACACAAAATCCGATTCGATGATACAATTCACCGAAAACCGGCAAGAGCCATTGGCGTATTAATTTTTGCACCCGCCAGTGCCTCCAAACAACTGCCAGCGCAATCCAGGAGACGGTATCATGGCAATCGATTTCCAGAGGGATCATGGCACTTTGATCATTGAGGCTGCCGAACGTGTCGATAGCACCAACGCACAGCGTTTCCTCGAAGATCTAGATGCGGCCATCGAACCCACCGACCAAGTGGTCATCCTCGACATGGAGAAGCTTACGTACATCAGTAGTGCGGGCCTCCGTGTGGTTCTGCAGACCGCGAAGACCCTGCAGCGCCAGAATTCCGGCTTCGCACTGTGCGCACTGTCGGGGACCGTGCGGGAAGTCTTTGAGATCAGCGGCTTCGACCAGGTCATTGCCATCCATCCGTCGCAGCAAGAGGCCATCGCCGCGCTGAAGGGGTAGTCTTTTGCGGGCAATCGGCTTCGTGAGGCCAAGCTTACGGTGATCGGGCGCAGGCCGCCCGGCAGGGATGGAATCATGGCAGAAACGACAGGACCATACCGGATCCTCGTGGTCGACGATGAGCCCGACCTGGAGCCGCTGGTTTTGCAGCGGATGCGTCGGGCGATTCGTTCGGGGCGTTATCAGTTCGTTTTTGCGCAGAACGGAGTAGAAGCGCTCGAGACTCTCAATCGAGACGACGAAATCGACATGGTGTTGTCCGACATCAATATGCCTCAGATGGACGGATTGGCGTTGTTGTCGCACATTCCGGACGTTGCTCCCGACATACACGCCGTAATCATCTCCGCCTATGGAGATATGAAGAATATTCGCTCCGCGATGAACCTGGGAGCGTTCGATTTCGTCACCAAACCGGTTGATTTTGAAGACCTGCGCATCACGATTGAGCGAGCGCTCTCCAACCTTGAGGCATGGCGGGCGGCGACGGCATCACGAGAACGGCTGGTGGCGCTGGAGAATGAACTCGACGTCGCCAACAAGATGCAGCAGTCGATCCTGCCCACGGAGTTCCCGCGCCACCCCGGATTCCAGATATATGGAAGCATGACCCCGGCCCGGGTTGTGGGCGGAGACTTTTTCGACGTCGTATACCTGAACAACGGCCGCATTGGGTTGGCCGTGGCGGATGTCTCGGACAAAGGCGTACCCGCTGCCCTGTTCATGATGGCCAGCCGTACGCTGCTCAAGAGCGCGGCCATGGGGCTCAAGACTCCGCGAGAAGTCCTCACGGAAGTGAACGACCTGCTGTACGACGACAACGACGCGATGATGTTCGTTACCCTGTTTTACGCGGTGTACGATCCGGCGACCGGGGAAATGACCTACGCCAATGGCGGCCACAACGCGCCGCTCATCGTGCACGTTGACGGTACCTCCACGGTCCTGCCCGGCACCAACGGGATCGCATTGGGCGTGATGCCGGGTATGAACTACGACGAAAGGACGATCTCCGTCTCCGCAGGCGATACCGTTGTGTTTTACACCGACGGCGTCACCGAGGCTGTGAACGAGGACGATGAGGAATTCGGGATGGATCGGCTGCAGCAGGTGTTTGCGTCGCAGCCAATCCGGGATGCCCAAGCAGCCACCCAGGCCGTTTTTGACGCAGTGAATGAATTCGCCGGTAATGTGGCGCAGTTCGACGATATCACGTGCCTTGTTTTCCGTCGCAGCGAGCCGTAGCTATGACCTCCCCCGTGTTTTTGAAGATAGCGCCCAACCATGAACAACTCGAATTGATCCCGGCTGCGGTCGAGGAGTTCGCGGAGCGTGACAACTGGCCGCCGGATCTGGTTTTCAAGCTGAACCTGGTCCTGGAAGAACTGGGCGTCAACATCGTCAATTACAGCGGCGCAACCGGGGACATCGAAATATCGCTGGCTTCGGACTCGGAAAGAGTAACCGTGGAGATTACCGACGATGGCCGGCCGTTCAACCCTCTGATCGACCAGGAGAGCCCCGATGTTTCCGCCCCCTTGGGCGATCGGCCCATCGGCGGGCTTGGCATCCATTTGGTGCGGTCGATGATGGACGAGATGCGGTACAGCAGGGAAGACGGCAGGAACAAGCTGGCGATAAGCAAGCGCAAGTCAGAGTAACTCCGGCGGCTTGGTATTCGACTGCGAGCTCATCGATCCGCCGTAGTTGCCCGGCTGCCGTTCCCACTGCCCTACGCCGTAACGCCACAATCTGGTGAGATCAGAGGCTAATCGGTGTTTCGGGCCAACTCCATCGTGAAGACTCTCCTGACCTTCGTGGTCGTGTGTCTGTTCGCGTTCGTGGCGTGCGGCCCAGATACGGATCCCTCCGCCACCGCGGATACTGCGGTCGCTGCGCCCACTCCCACGCGCCAGCAGCCTGACCTTTCTCCCACGGCGGATCTCGAGGATCCAGGGGTATTCGAAGACCGCATCGTATTCGGTCAGTCCGCCGCGTTCACCGGTCCGGCAGGGCAGCTGGGCATCGGCATGAACCATGGTATTCAAGCTGCGTTTGACGAGGTCAACCGCGCCGGCGGCGTGAACGGACGCCGCCTGGAGCTGGTGACCCGGGATGACACCTACGAGCCGGAGCTTGCGACCACCAACACGACGGAACTGATCGAAGTGGAAAACATTTTCGCGCTTATTGGCGCCGTCGGGACTCCCACGTCGCGTTCGGCCGTGCCAGTGGCAGAATCTGCCGGAGTGCCGTACATCGCGCCCTTCACCGGAGCCGCTTTCCTGCGCGACCCCAAGCTCCGCAGCGTGATCAACCTGAGGGCTTCCTACAACCAGGAAACCGAGGAGATGGTCGCACGCTTGACGGAGGACCTGGGCATCGAGCGCATCGCGGTCCTGTACCAGGACGACTCTTTCGGAAGGGCCGGATTCAACGGCGCGAGCGCCGCGCTGCACCGACGTTACCTGGAACCGGTGGCCGTCGGCCTGTACCAGCGAAATACCACGGCGGTCAAAACGGGATTGCTGGACGTGCGCAATGGGCGTCCACAAGCAGTTATCGTGGTGGGCGCGTACCAACCGGTGGCGGCGGTTATCACCTGGGCCAGGGAAATCGGCATGAACCCTGTGTTCATGACCGTTTCGTTCGTGGGCAGTAATGCCCTGGCCGAGGAGCTTGGCACGGGTGGAAAGGGCGTAATTGTTACCCAGGTCGTCCCATTTCCCACCGACACGTCGAACCCGATGGTTGCGGCCTACCAGGAGGCTTTAAGAGAATACAACCCCGGGGTGGAGCCGGGTTTCGTGTCGCTGGAAGGGTACCTGGCCGGCCGCCTCGCCATTGCCGGCCTCGAAAGGTGCGGAGACGACGTGACCCGCGCGTGCTTCTTGAGCGTGCTCCGCAACGCTCGACCGATCGACATCGACGGCGCGGAGTTGCGTTACAGCCAGGAAGAGGCGAACCAGTGGTCTGACGCGGTCTACCTCACCATGATCGGGGAAGACGGCGCATACGTCCCGCTGGATGTTTTGCCGAAGGATGTACTGGGGAGTGAAGACAAATGATTGCAACACTGGCCAAGATCCTCGAACTCCGTTATCGCATTTCTTCCCAGTTGTACCTGGCCCTTGGTGGGGCGGTGTGTCTGACCTTTGCTGCCGCGTTGGTGGGCTGGTTTTCCTTCGACCAGGTGGGTGATGCCCAGAACCGGGTCAACGAGCGCAGCGTTCCGGACCTGGCCGCCGCTTTCGACGTGGCTCAATTCAGCAGCGCGTTGGTCGCGGATGCCGCGGCGCTGCCCACCGCCACCAATTCGGATGAGGTTGCCGTGGTCAGCGCACGCATCGACGAAGCCCACCAGGCGTTTGAACAACAGCTGGCGATCTTGGAGAGTCGCGCCGATGAGACCGAGAAAGAACAGTTCGTCCGCATATTGGCGTACTCCGACACCCTGTTGCTCAATATCGGTGACATTAAGGAAGGGATTTCGGAGAGGTTTGCTCTGGAGGACCAGTCAGACGGGCTGCAAACCGAGCTGACCGAACTCAGGTCTCAGCTCGACCACATCGTTGCCCCAGCGCGCGACGATCAACTGTTTTACACGGTTACCGGTTACCGGAAACTGGGAGAACCCCCCGCTGAGGAAGTGGCATATCGAGCGGAGGACGAGCTCACCCGGTTCCATTACCTTTCCGAACTGCAGAGCAACGTCAACATAGCAACGCAAATTTTGGCCAGCGCGAGCACGGTTTCCGACCCGTCTCTGATCGAGCCGTTGCGGGAACGGTTCGAGTCATCAGTCTTTCACATCAATCGTAATCTGAGCCGGTTGTCCGGCACGGAAATCCACTCGGAACTGACGCCCCTCTTCTCGCGCCTGCTGGAATTGGGAGCCGGTGACGAGAACGGTTTCGAATTGCGCAAGCGTCAACTCGAACTCGCGGACCTCCAGATCGTCCTTTTGGGCAACAACCATGATATTGCCGTACTGCTGCTTGGCGAAATGGAATTCCTGGTCCAAACCGCCAGGAACAGCGCGGATGTCGCCACCGCAGCCTCGGACCAGGCGATCTTCACGGGCCGCACTCTGTTGCTGGCCATTACCGGTTTCAGCGTCGTGGGCGCGATACTGATCGCGTGGCTGTTCGTGGGGAGGGTCCTCCTGCACCGCATCGAGATGCTGTCGCAATGGATGCGGCAGATGGCCGGCGGCGACCTGGAAGCCCGGGCGGAAATCAGGGGTCGTGATGAGGTGGCCGAAATGGCGGCGGCGCTGGAGATCTTCCGGCAGCATGCCCTTGAGATCCAGCGGTTGAACCTGGTGGAGGAGTTGGCGGAAGAACTGCAGGGCAAGAACGGCGAACTGGAGCAGGCCCTTACGGATCTCAACACCGCCCAGGGCCAGATAGTGATGCGGGAAAAGCTGGCCGCTCTCGGTGAGCTCACCGCCGGCGTGGCGCACGAAATCCGCAACCCGCTGAATTTCGTGAAGAACTTCTCCGAGGTATCCGAGGAGCTGCTGGAGGAGTTGAAGGAAACGCTGGAGGAGAGCGAGGACGGTCAGCTCAACGAAGAGCAACAGGACCTGCTTGAGGACATCTTCAGTGAACTGGGCGGAAACCTGGAGCGGATACGAAGCCACGGGGACCGGGCCAACCGAATCGTGCACGACATGCTGATGATGAGCCGCGAATCTGTCGGACATCAGCCCACCAACATCAACAACCTGCTGGATGAACACGCCCGCTTGGCTTACCACAGTACCAGGGCGACGGACCCCAACTTCCAGCTGGACTTGCAGTACGACTTCGACGACACGATGGGTGAGGTTGACGTCAACCCCCAGGACCTGGGTCGCGTTTTCCTGAATATCGTCAACAACGGCTGCTACGCGACCAACGAAAAACGCATGACCCTGACGGAAAACGGCGGAGGTTCCGACTACTCGCCAACCCTCTGGCTGTCCACTCGATACGACGACGACCGGGTCCACATACGCATCCGGGATAATGGCACCGGCATGCCGCCGGACGTCATCGAAAAGATGTTCAATCCGTTCTTCACCACCAAACCCACGGACAAGGGCACGGGTCTGGGGCTGTCGATATGCAATGACATCGTCCGCCGTCACGGCGGCGAGATCCTGGTCGAGTCCGAGCCGGGCGAGTTCACCGAGATGACCATCGACCTGCCGTTGCATCCGCCCGAACCCGTCTCCGACGAGCCCGAGGACGAGGGCGACGAGGAACTGATCGCCGAAGCTGTCGAGGTGGGCGACAACTGATCCTCGAGGATCAGCCCTTGGCGACCCCGGCTACGGGAACAGCCGTTGGGGCGTTCCGGCTGGCTCCTCGTCATCGATGAGATGCGGCCCGTCGTTCGCCACCCGATTGACCGCCGGTGCAACCTCGCGCACCGATATATCCGGCCAATCACGACTGCTCAACAGCTGCAGGAGCACGTCGGGTTCGGCCCGGTCAGATAGCCATATGTCAAACTGCTCGGGCGGCAGGATGACGGGCATGCGGTCGTGGATGGGCGCCAGCAGAGCGTTGGCGGCAGTGGTGACGACCACGCAGATCCCCAGGTTCTCGTCGGGCGATTGCGCACCGTACCAGATGCCCGCGAATGCGACGGGGTCACCGTCCTGGTGTGAAACCCACTGGGGCGTTTTGGTCCGCCCCGTGCCCGCCTTCCACTCGTAAAACCCGTTGGCCGGCACCAGGCACCGACGAGTCGCAAAAGCGTTTCGGAAGATCGGCCGCTGGTCGATGGTTTCCGCCCGCGCGTTGAACAGGAGCCGTGGAGCCGACCTGCTGTTCCCGCTGCGGGAAGGGGTCAGGCCCCAGCGCATCATCCTCGCGGCGCGGGCGTCGCCGTCGCTGAGAACCGTCAGAACCTGTGAAGTGGGAGGGATGTTCCAGCGCGGCAGGTAGGAACCCTGCAGGGGCTCGGCCCGGAAATCGAAATGACCGGCCAGGTCCCCCAACTCAGCGAAAAGGCCAAAGCGCCCGCACATGGCGGGATGCGCCTACCTACCACTGCACGTACATGGGGATGCACGGAAAATTGGCGTTACACATACTACCTCCGAATCGAGCCTTGGGAATGGCCAGTCTATCATCGGCCGGGGAGGCCCAGCAGTCCACCAGAAAAAATTCTCGCTGATCTCCCGTCACCAACACCGCTGAAGGCTCTCGCGGGGAGTTTACACCCGGCGCAATGGTCGGGCCCAGCGGAGCAGATTTTCCTTTTCGACTTGGCTACGTAAAGGGCGGGCGAGTACGGGTGCCGTGGATAAGAGCTTGCCCTGTCTGCCAATGTCGATTTTGGCGTGATCGGTCTGCTTGCGGGCGAGGAACGGCTGGACATGCTATCCGTCCGCGCCTACAATTTGCTACACTGCCTAGTAGGCATTTCCGTAGGGGGAAACCGACGATGACTATGACAATGGAACGTCCAATTGTGGCCACCCTCTTCAGTAACCAAGACGATTGGGACTCGAGAACCCTGTTGGAACCGATCGTCGACAGATTGGTTGGCTTGGACCATTCGGGGTGGCGTGATCAGTTCGCCGCTGACGGCTTCACTCACGGTCAGGTCGAATTGCTAGACTCGATAGTCCAAAAATGGACTAAGCAAATCGACAAAGACAGTTTGGCAGAAAAATTGGCGACTGTGGCGGACCTTGAGGATGCAGCCCTGTGCGACGAGGTCTTGGTCCCGTGGATGGAAAAGATTTCAAACGATGAACTGAATAGTTCGATTCAACAAGCTCAATTCCCAGTGCCGTTGGACGCGTTTTGCTATACTGCGGGTCAACTCGGGCATATCATTTACGCGGCCCTGGCATTTGAAGCCATGGCTCGGCATTTGCAGCAAGAACCGTCGCTGGATTGGTCAATGTCGCCTGAGCAGATAGAGCAAGGCGTGTCCCTCGCCGAAGCAGGTATTGCGGAGGACGTCAAAACATGGCCGATCTACTGAGAGGTGAAATCAGGTGGGCTAATATCGAACCGGTATCAAACGTTGTTGGTCATGAGCAGGGCGACGAACGCCCTGCTCTAATTCTGAGTCACGACGGATTCAATGCCTCGTCAAAGTTGGTGATTGTCGCGTTGATCGGTTCCAGTCCATCCAACCAAACTCGTCCCCATTCTCGTCAAATCCAGTCCGTCCAAATGCCGAAACAGCCGTCGTGGGTTTTGACTGACCACGTGAGGACATTGTCGGAAAAACGCATGGGAGACCTGATCGGGAAGATGTCCGAACCAGAATTGATTTCAGTTATCAGAGATATTTTTCGTCTCGTCGTCGGTTCGGGGACTTAGAACTCCAGTAGCAAGGTCTGCCAGGTTGTTCGTTGCGTCTCCGTCTAAACAACCTTTAGGGTGGCGCGTCGCAGGTCAGACGGGAACTGGATGGGCACCCGCCCAGAATATCAGTACATTTAGCACAATCTTGCATGATGGCAAGACACTTGTACTGGCCCAGAGTTGGGGCTAAATTCTACCGATGTGCGGACCGCCAATCCGCCACTCCGCACCCTTCGGGCCAGCACCAACCTGCACGGCCCGTTTGGTTTTCTCCAGCTGCTTGAGAACGAACCGCACCAGCGCCGTGTCGTACGGTGCCGGCACGATACGCCGCCACCAACGCAGCTACGGGTTCTCCCCTACCACTGCACGTACATTGGCATGACCACATGTACGTACCGGTCGGAGTCGGCAGGGCGGAACACGCCGGGGCTCGACGAGTTGGTGACTTCGATCGCCACCTTGCCCCGGCCGAGCACGTTCACGATGTCCTGGAGGTAGCGCACGTTGAAGGCGATCTTGGCGTCTGCGCCGTCCAACTGATCGATGTCCAGTTCGTCGAGGCTGTCGCCCACCTCTTCGGAGCGCGCCGAGACCTTGAGCTGGCCGCCTTCGCTGGCTTCCTGGGGCATCATTTCCAGCCGGACGATGTTGCTGCCGTCCCGGGCGAACACCGACGCCGACTGCGTGGCGCGCTTCAGGTCGTCCAGTTCCATCACGGCCCGGGTCTCGAATCGCTCAGGGATCAGTTGCTCGTAGTTGGGGAAGCTGCCCTGGAGCAGCTGGGAAACGATCTCAACGTGTTCCAGCTTGAACATGGCCTGCCCGCGGTCCGGAGACAGGGTCATCTGGACGGGGCTGCTCTGTTCCGAGGCCAACCGCTGCACTTCCTGCATGGTGCGCGCCGGGACGATGACCTTGATTTCCTCGTCCACCGACTGCGAAATCTGGCCGGAATAGACCGCCAGGCGGAAGCCGTCCGCGGCGGCCATAGTCACGCTGGACTCGCTGAGCTTGAGTTCCACGCCGGTCAGCACCGGACGCGATTCGTCGGTGGCGGCGGAGAACGCGACCAGGCTGATCCCGGAGCGCAGCACGCTGGGGTCGATGTCGATGGCCGTGCCGGTGTCGACCTGGGGAACCGGCGGGAAGTCGGCGGCGTCGGCGCCGTTGATGTGCGTCACGGCGCGACCGCACGCCAGATGCAAAACGCTGCCGCCTCCAGCCGCGCCGTCGGTGTCAGGTCCGCCCAGGTCCAGATCAATTCGGTCGCTGGGACGGGTGTTGACCCAGTCGGACAGCAGGCGGTGGGGCACCGTTATCGACCCTTCTTCCTCGATCATCGCGCCGATCCACGTGGTGATGGCGATTTCGAGGTTGGTGGCGGACAGCATCAGCATGCCCTGGTCGGTGCGGAGCAGCACGTTTTGAGTTATTGGCAGCGTCGATCTGCTGGCCACGGCCCGGCTCACTATGCTGAGACCCCGAGCCAGATTTTCCTGAAGACATGACAGTTTCATCTCTAATCAACCCGGTATGAAATTGCGCGGAATTATAGCATGGGGGTCGCTTGGTATAATGGGCGCCGTCCCTGACAAATCGCGCTGCGACCCACGGTGAGGCTACCATGACCGAGCTGCTGTTCCTGACTGACGCCTACGTATCCGAGTTCGACGCTTCCGTATCCGAGATTACGGATGACGGAGGCGTAGTGCTGGACCGCACCGCTTTCTACATCGGAGGCGGAGGGCAGCCCTGCGACGTGGGCACGCTGACCGATGCGTCGGGAGCCGAGTTTAGGGTTACGAAGGCGTCCCGCGCCGGCGGCTCCATTGTCCACGCGATAGATGGCTCGGACCGGCCCGCCGTGGGCGCTGCGGTGCATGGCGCCATCGACTGGGACCGCCGCTATCTATTGATGCGCACGCATACGGCCCTGCACATCCTGTGCGGCGTGGTGTGGCGAGACTACGGGGCGCTGGTCACGGGCGGTGATATGCAGCCCGGCCGCGCGCGCATGGATTTCGAATTGGAAAACATGACCGCCGAATTCGCTGATGAGGTCGCGTCGCGCATCAATGCCGAGGTGGCGGAAGGACGGGACATCGGAGTGGGAGTCCTGAGCCGACACGAGGCCGACGCGCATCCCGATCTCATTCGCACCAAGATCAACCTGCTGCCGTCGGGCATCACCGAAGTCCGCACCATTGACATCCAGGGTCTGGATCTCCAGGCCGACGGCGGCACCCACGTGCGCAACACCAGCGAGGTGGGCCGCATCGAAGTCGTCGGGCACGAGAGCAAGGGACGGATCAACAAGCGGCTGCGCATCGCGCTGGCCGAATGAAATTAACGTCCGCGAGATATTGACACGGCTATCTGGCGGACAGAGAAGGATTGACCCCAAATGGCAACCACCGTAGTCGGCATAGATGTCGGCGGTACCTTTACCGATATTGCCGTCCTTCGGGACGGCGTTCTTTCCGTCCACAAGCTCCCGTCGACGCCGGCCGACCCGTCGGTTGGCATCACTGCGGGGGTGCGCGATACCGGCGTTGACGTCGACGGCGCCGACTTTATCCACGGCAGCACCGTGGCGACCAACGCCCTGCTTGAAGGCAAGGGAGGGCGCACCGCCCTGGTCACCACCCTGGGCTTCGAGGACGTGCTCGAGATCGGCCGGCAGAATCGCGCCGACCTCTATGACCTGTCCATGGAACGCCCCGAGCCCCTGGCTCCCTGGCAGTTGCGCTTCGGGTTGCCGGAACGCATTGATTACACGGGAACCATACTTGACGATCTGACGCCCGAATCCATTGACGCCCTGGTGGGACTGCTCGACGATGCCGAGGTGGACGGGGTGGCCGTGTCGTTCCTGTTCTCGTTCCTCAACCCCGTGCACGAGGAGATCCTGGCCGAGCGATTGGCCAATCTGCCCAACCGGCCGTTCATCTCGATATCGTCCCGCATCCTGCCGGAGTTCCGGGAGTACGAGCGCACCAGCACTGTGGTGGTCAACTCGTACGTGGGGCCGGTGATGGCGCGTTACCTGACGCAGCTGGAATCGGTGCTGGGTCATGGGCTGCGCATCATGCAGTCGTCGGGCGGCAGCATCACCGCCAGCCTGGCTGCCGACCAGCCGGTGCGCACAATCCTCAGCGGCCCTGCTGGCGGTGTGGTGGGCGCGTTCTACACCGGCGTGCAGGCCGGCTATCCCGACATCATCACGCTGGATATGGGCGGAACCTCGACTGATGTGTCGTTGTGTCCGGGGCGGATCAAGGAGACCACCTCCGCCAACCTGGGGGGCTATCCGGTCAGCGTGCCGATGATCGAGATCCACACCGTGGGAGCCGGCGGCGGCTCCATCGCGCGGGTGGACGCTGGCGGGGCGCTGGTGGTCGGCCCGCAGTCGGCGGGGGCTGATCCCGGGCCGGCCTGCTACGGCAAGGGCGACCGGATCACCGTGACCGACGCCAACCTGACGCTGGGCCGCCTGCGGTCGGACGGGTTCCTGGGCGGGCGCATGACGCTGGACCAGGGACGCTCGCAGTCGTTGATGACCGACCTGGCATCCGGCATCAGCGCATCGGCCACTGATACGGCGCTGGGTATCATCCGCGTGGTCAACTCCAACATGGAGCGCGCCATCAGGGCCATCTCGCTGGAACGCGGGTACGACCCCCGGGAGTTCACGCTGGTTCCATTCGGCGGGGCCGGGCCGATGCACGCCTGTGAGCTGGCCGCAGAGCTTGGCATCCCGCGCGTGCTGGTGCCCGGGCACCCCGGCATCCTGTCGGCACTGGGCGTCGCCATCGCCGATGTGGTCAAGGACTACTCCCGCACCGTGATGCTGCGCGGCGAGGACCTGGACAAGGCGCGCCTGGAGGAAGAGTTCCACGGCATGGAGCAGTTGGCCCGCGCCGAACTGGTGGAGGAGGGCCTGCCCGCCGATTCCATGGTGCCGCGCCGGTTCCTGGACGTTCGCTACGTGGGACAGTCCTTCGAGCTGACCGTGGATTGTCCGTCGCTGACCGGACGCGGCGACCTGACCCGCAGCATCGCCTCAGAGTTCTACGCGGCCCACCTGCAACGGTTCGGGTATGCCGACCGCGCACTGCCCGTCGAGGTGGTCAACCTGCGGCTCAAGCTGGAACTGGCGGTGGACAAGCCGATTCTGGAACCCGCCCCGGATAGCGGCAGCGACGCATCTCGCGCGGCTGTGGGCAACGTCGAAGTGGTGTTCGCGGAAGGCTCGATGAATACGACGCTGTACGACCGCGACCGGCTGCAAACCGGTAACCGCATAGCCGGGCCGGCGCTGCTGCTGCAGTTGGACACCACCATCGTGGTGCCGCCGAAATGGGCGGGCGAAATTGATCCCTACGGCAACCTGCTGTTGGAACCGGTCTAAAGCCTTTCCAGCAATCTGATGAATTCGGCTATCTGACCTTTCCCATGGTCAATAATGCTTTTTTCGGGCGGGCCACCATAAAACCGCGAATGAAACCAGTTTGCCAACGCATAGTAGGTGTACAGAATTGGTGGAGCGCCCTCGTCATCAACCAGGCGCATTACGACTTCTTCCAAGTCCCGGTGCGCGCCGTGAGGCCATCCGCGTCCTTCGGCAACCGCCTTGATCGCATGGGCTGCCGCTCCCCACAGTTTGTTGCTGGCTTCTTCGAACTCACCCCGCTCAACCTCGTCATCAACCAGTTCCAGAAAATGCCAGCTCCGTTCGGCATGGTAATCAACGGCTGTCGTCATCGTGCGAGTCCTCACTTGGCTGCGATGCCCTAATGTAGCATTGCCACGGCGGCCCTGCAAAATCACTTGGTTTTTGTGAGATCATGACTGCTACTGTTATCGACTTACCCCGTCTCTCCATCCTCGCCTGCTACGCGCATCCGGATGACGAGGGTTTTGCTTCAGGCGGGCTGCTGGCGATGCTGGCGGCCGGCGGAGCAAAGATCACACTGGTGTGCGCCACCAACGGAGACATTGGCGAGATCAGCGACCCCGCCCTCGCCACTCCGGAGAACCTGTGGCAGGTCCGCAAGCAGGAACTGCGCAACGCCATGGACATCACCGGCATCAGCGACGTGCGGTTCCTGGATTATCGGGACAGCGGCATGGAAGGCTGGGATGACAACAACCACCCAAACGCCTACTGCAACGCCAATACGGAAGCCGTGGTGGAGCGACTGCGCGGCATCATCGCCGAGGTCAATGCGCACGTCGTCATTACCCACGACCCGACCGGCGGCTACGGACACCCGGACCACAAGACCATGTGCGCCCACGCCACCGCCGCTGCGGAGCGCGCCTCCGACCCCGACGCGGCCACGCCCCTGCTTTATTACGTCTGCTTCCCCAGGAGCGTGTTCCAGCGCATGTGGCAGGAGATGACCGACCGGGGCATCACGCCGCCCTTCGCCGTGGACGCGGTGGACACCCTGGGTACGCCGGACGACGAGGTGACCACCACGCTGGATATCTCACCGTGGGTGGAGACCAAGATCGCATCGCTCTCGTGCCACCGCACCCAGATCAGCAGCGACGGCCCCTTCGCGCAACTCCCGCAGGAGGTGATGCGCTGGCTGATGGGGACGGAGTACTATCAGTTGGCGGCGCCGGCCGGCGCGGTGGATTTGCTGGCGGCGCTTTGATCATGTGCCCCTTGCATAATCTCGGTACCCATATACAAACTAAAACCGGGAGGCCAAGATGATTGAAAAGCGCCAGTCCGACCGCGACTGGATCATTCTCCCGGGAACGACCATCGGAGGCGAAGAGGGAACTTTCAAGGTCGATTTTGCCCTCAGGAATCGCGTCGACGGTCGCGAGCGGACGCTGAACGGTCTGGTGGACACCGGCGCGTCATATACCGTCATCCCGGAGCACATCTTGGACGAACTGGGTATCCCGCGCGATGAAATAGAGTTGTTCAGTCTCGCCGATGGCTCAGTGCAGGAACTTGCCATCGGGTGGGCTGATATGAAACTGGAAGGACGCACCAGATCCGTTTACGTCGTGTTTGGTACCAGCCGCGAAAAAATTCTGCTCGGAGCCATGGCGCTTGAGGCTTTCGCCCTGGCCGCAGACGCCAAGAACCACCGCCTCATCCGCGGTGAACTCACCCTTTAGAATGCTCCACCTCGCAGCTACCCGACCCAAAACGCCAGCCACCGCACCAGGAGCGATACCCCGATGCCCGTTGACGCCATCAGCCTGGAAGTCTTCAAGAACATGTTCATCTCCGTTTCCGAGGAGATGGGCGTGGCTTTGCAGCGCACCAGCTACTCCACCAACATGAAGGAGCGGCAGGACTTCTCCTGCGCGCTGTTCAATCCCGCCGCCGAGATGGTGGCGCAGGCTGCCCACCAGCCGGTGCACCTGGGAGCCATGCCGGCCTCGGTGCAGGCGGCGTTGCAGACCTTCCCGCGTGGGTTGCGTCCCGGCGACATCGTCATCCTGAACGACCCCTACATGGGCGGCTCCCACCTGCCTGACATAACGCTGGTTGCGCCGGCGTACATTGACGGAGACGATGGCAAGCGGCTTATCGGCTACGTGAGCAACCGGGGGCACCACTCCGACGTGGGCGGCATGGCTCCCGGGTCCATGCCCCTGTCCACCGAGCTTTACCAGGAGGGGATGATCATCCCGCCCCTGAAGCTGTCCCGGGGCGGGCGCATTAACCAGGAAGTCATTGCCCTCATCTGCCGCAACTCCCGCACGCCCGAGGATCGGCAGGGCGACCTGGCCGCGCAGATCGCGTCCATCCGCGTGGGCGACAAGCGTCTGACCGAAATCGCCGAGCGGTACGGGCTGGACGAGACCCTCGAGCACATGGACGCGCTGCTGGACTATTCCGAGCGTCTGACCCGTCGGCGCATCACCGAAATACCCGACGGCACCTACAACGTGACCGACTACATGGACGACGACGGTCTCACCGAAGAGCCGGTGCGCATCTCGGTGGCGGTGACCGTGGACGGCGACCGGATGAAGATCGACTTCACCGGCACCGCCGACCAGCGTCCCGGCTGCATCAACGCTCCGCGAGCGGTGACGGTGTCCGCCAGCCTGTACGTCGTGCGCTGCGTCGTGGGCGATGAGGCGCCAGCCAACCAGGGGTGCCTGCGGCCGGTGGAGGTCATCACGCCTCGGGGGAGCCTGGTGGACCCGCTGCCCCAGCGCGGCGTGGCCGGCGGCAACGTGGAGACCTCCCAGCGCATCACCGACGTTCTCCTGGCGGCCATGAGCCAGGCCCTGCCCGACCGTATTCCGGCGTCCTCGCAGGGCACCATGAACAACATGATCATCGGCGGGCACGACATCTCCCGCGACAAGCCCTACGTCTATTACGAGACCATCGGCGGCGGTATGGGCGCGCGGCCCGACAAGGACGGCGTGTCCGGCATCCACACCCACATGACCAACACCATGAACACCCCCGTGGAGGCGCTGGAGTTCGCGTTCCCGCTGCGACTGCGCCGTTATGCGCTGCGGCGTGGCTCCGGCGGCGACGGCCTGCACAAGGGTGGCGACGGCCTGATCCGGGACGTTGAGTTCCTCAGTCCCGCCCGCGTCACCGTGTTGTCCGAACGGCGGCGGTACGCCCCGCCCGGCTACCACGGCGGCCACGACGGCGAGCACGGCGAGAACCTGCTGATGAAGGGCGGCTACGAAGAGGTCCACTTGGCCGGCAAGGAGACCCTGGACGTCGAGGCCGGCGACGTGCTGAGCATCCGCACGCCCGGCGGCGGCGGCTGGGGCGCGCCGACGCACGACCACGGACACCACCACTGACTTTGCATGGATGAACAGAATGGGCAAGGATCGAACCATTGACTGATCAATCCCGTTTATCTTGTGCATCCATGCCATATAACCATGCCTGACGTTTCGGATGTTGACAGCATTGACCAGGTGCAGGAGCGGGTTGTCGCCTGCCGCGCCTGCCCGCGTCTGGTCGAGTGGCGGGAGGAGACCGCGCGGGTCAAGCGCCGGATGTACCGCGAGGAGGATTACTGGGGCCGGCCTCTCGCGGCCTTTGGGGATCCCGACGCTCGCCTGCTCATCGTCGGACTGGCGCCGGCGGCCCACGGCGGCAACCGCACGGGGCGGATGTTCACGGGCGACCGCAGCGGCGACTGGTTGTTTGGCGCGCTGCACCGGGCCGGTTTCGCCAACCAGCCCGAATCCACTCAACCCGGTGACGGCCTGGAACTCCGGAGGGCGCTGATCACCGCTGCCTGCCGCTGTGCGCCGCCGGCGAACAAGCCGACGCGAGAGGAATTGGCCAACTGTCAGCCATACATCGTCCGGGAGATCGAATTGCTGCCGAATCTGCGCGCCGTGGTTGCCCTGGGTAGGATCGCCTTCGATGCCTTCCTGCGCTCCTACGCCGCCGCCGGACGCACGCCGCCGGAACGCAAGCCGCCGTTTGGACACGACGTGGCGACCCTATTGCCCGACGGGGGCCCGCTGCTGATTGCCTGCTACCATCCCAGCCAGCAGAACACCCAGACCGGCCGGCTCACCGAGCCCATGCTGGACTCAGTGTTCGCCCGGGCGTGGGATGCCTGCGGGTTCTGATCTCGATTCGCCAGCGTTCGACGGTGTAGGTAACGCGACTTCTCGTAGGTCGTGCCGGTTTTACACCCCGACACCTAGCGGGTATCATGCCTGCACCATCCAGCATTCCCGCCGGCCTCGCTGATGTCGGCAATTTCCGCGCCCCAAGGAGGCCGTCATGAGAGGAGTAGCCATCGTTTCCCCGGTCCGCACCGCCGTCGGCAATTTCGGTGGAGCGTTGCGCGACATTCCCGCCGCGGAGTTGGCATCCACGGTGATTCAGGCCGCGCTGGAACGCAGCGGCGTGGACCCGGCCCGGGTCGATGACGTGATCCTGGGTCACGGCTACCCGTCCGGCGAAAACCCCGCCATCGGACGCCTGGCCAGCCTCAAGGCGGGCTTGCCCATCGAGGTGCCCGGCTATCAGCTGGACCGCCGCTGCTCCTCGGGTCTGCAGGCCATCCTCAACGCCTCCATGCTGATCCAGACCGAGAACGCCGACGTGGTCATCGCCGGCGGCGCCGAGAGCATGAGCAGCGCAGAGTTCTACAGCAACGAGTCCCGTTGGGGCGCCCGCTTTGGCTCGGTGACCTTCCACGACCGGCTGGCCCGCGCTCGCGTCACCATCGCGCCGGACGAGCGGTTTGGCCCCATCCCCGGCGGCATGGTTGAGACGGCGGAGAACCTGGCCCGCGAGTATGAAATTCCTCGCGAGGAACAGGACGAGTACTCGCTGCGCAGCCACCAGCGCGCCGTGGCCGCCCGCGACTCGGGCAAGTTTGCCGACGAGATCGTGCCGGTGAGCATTCCGCAGCGTCGCGGCGATCCCAAGATCTTCGACGCCGACGAGGGCCCTCGCGGCGACACCACGATGGAAGTGCTGGGCCGATTGCGTCCAGTCATGCGCGACGGCGTGGTTACGGCCGGCAACGCCAGCAGCCAGAACGACGCGGCTTCCGTCTGCCTGGTGGTGGCCGAGGACAAGCTGGAAGAGCTGGGCCTGGAACCCATGGCGTTCCTGCGCGGCTGGGCCGTCACCGGTTGCCATCCCGCCACCATGGGCATCGGCCCGGTGCCGGCGGTGAACAAGGTCATGGACAAGATCGGCATGACCTTGGGCGACATGGACATCATCGAGCTGAACGAGGCCTTCGCGGCTCAGGTTCTGGCCGTGCTGCGCGAGTGGCAGTTGCCCCACGAGGACAACCTGAACGTCAACGGCTCCGGCATCTCCCTGGGCCATCCCATCGCGGCCACCGGCGCCCGGATCCTCACCACCATGCTCCACGAGATGCAGAGGCAGGATGCCCAGTGGGGCCTCGAGACCATGTGCGTGGGCGGCGGCCAGGGAGTGGCGGCGGTTTTCGAGCGGAAGTAGGCAGTCCTCGCTGTTCGGTTGCGGCGAGAGGCGAATGATGGCTACGCGACGGTATGCCACCAGGAACACGGGAGATGTCCGCAGGACATCTCCCAAGCCTCCGCTGCCCGACCCGCCCAAAACGCAGGATATGCAACAATACAACCACTACCATCGGGCGGCTATCGGCAACACTGTCTATCGGCACTTTGCTAGTCAGCCCGACGTTCTGGTGAGTGGCGAAGGCTACCTCTGCTTCGACCGAAGTCGACCACAATCCGAATGGCGATATCCCGACCTGGTAATCGCCTACGGCGTCGACCCCGACGCCATCTCTGAAAATAATGGCTACGAGATCAGGGATGTGGGCAAACCTCCAGACTTCGTGCTGGAAGTGGCATCGCCCAGCACTGGTCGAGCCGATTACACCGCCAAGCGAGTTGATTATGCCGCTTTTGGGGTGAGCGAATACTGGCGGTTCGACTACTCCGGTGGGCAATATCACGACTCGCCGCTGGCTGGCGACCTGCTGGTGGACGGCCGATACGAACCCATCGAGCTGATCGACGACCGTCCTGGCAAGATGTCCGGAATGCTTTCGGGCTACAGTCCGGCCCTGGATCTGTATCTGTGCTGGGACAGTGGAAACCTGCGTTTTTACGATCAAAAAACCGAAGAGTTTCTAATGGATCCGACAGAAATGGAGGCAGCGCTCAACGAAGCCCGAGAGCGCATCCGTCAGCTTGAGGCGGAGTTGAAACGATAGCCGACGATAGTCAGGAGCAAGATTCTATGGCCAGCAAACACGACATTGCCGACGTCCTCGTCATCGGGGCCGGCGCTTCCGGCGGGGCATTCACCTGGAGCCTGACCCAGGCTGGGGTCAAGGTGGTGTGTCTGGAGCAGGGCGGCTGGGTCCCGCTGAACGCGTTCCCGGTAAGCGAGCCGCAGGCGCAACTGCACTGGCAGACCGATTTCCACCCCAATCCCAACTTCCGCGGGTTGGCAGAGGACTATCCGGTCAACGAGGATGACACCCCCATCGCGCCGTACATGTACAACGCAGTGGGCGGGAGCACCATCCACTGGGGCTCCCATTTTCCCCGCTTTCACCCTTCGGACTTTCGCCTCAAGTCTCTGGATGGCGTAGCCGACGACTGGCCCATGGACTACTTCGAGCTGGAGCCGTACTACGACCAGAACGACCGCGCCCACGGCGTCAGCGGACTACAGGGCGACACCGCCTACCCGCCCAAGCCGGCCAGACCCACGCCGCCGCTGCCCATCGGCCCGGGCGGCGAGAAACTGGCGCGAGCCTTCAATCAGTTGGGCTGGCACTGGTGGTCATCGGACAACGCCATCGCCTCGACCGCGTACGACGGCCGGCCGGCGGACGTGGGAGAGTACCTGCGCTCGCCATCCAGCAGCGACATCATCTTCTGGCCCAGCGCGCTCAAGCAGGGCGCGCGCCTCATCACCCATGCCCGGGTGCGGGAGATCCTGGTGGACGAGGCCGGCCGGGCCACCGGCGCCGCCTACTACGACCACAACGGCAACCTGCAGGCGCAGTATGCCAAGGTGGTCGTGCTGGCCTGCAACGGCGTCGGAACCTCGCGGCTCCTGCTGAACTCAAAGAGTGCGCTGTTCCCACACGGCCTGGCCAACAGCAGCGGGCAGGTGGGACGCAACCTGATGCACCACCCCTGTGGGTACGTGATGGGCCTGTTCGATGAGGACCTGGGCCCGGACGAAGGTCCACGCGGTTCCTCCATGCTGAGCCAGGAGTTCTACGAGACCGACGTCCGTCGCGGGTTCGTGCGCGGCTACGACATGCAGATATCCAACGTGGGTGGCGCGCCACTGCAGGTTGCGCTGGGCGGTCTGGTCGGCCAGCAGGTCGAATGGGGTGAGGGACACCACCGGGACTTCGCGGAGCGGTTCCGCCACCAGATGGGCATCGTCATCATGACCGAGGATCTGCCCGAAGAGCACAACACGGTCACGCTGGACCCGAACCTTACGGACAGCCACGGCATACCCGCGCCCAAGATCGACTACACAGTCAGCGACAACACCTGGGCCATGCTGGACCACGGCATCGCGCGCGCCACCGAAGCGCTGCAAGCGGCCGGCGCGAAGAAGGTCGTCTCCTCCAGGCTGCGGCGCAACGCCGGCTGGCACCTGCTGGGTACGGCGCGCATGGGATCAGATCCCGACCGTTCGGTGGTGGATCGCTGGGGGCGCGCCCACGACGTGCCCAACCTGTTCATCATCGATGGCAGCATCTTCACCACCGGCGCCTGCATCAACCCGACGACCACGATACAGGCGCTGGCGCTGCGCACCGCCGATTATCTGAAGGGGGAGGGCTCTTCCGCAATCTCCTAGCGGTATCACAAATGCAGATCACCACCGAGCGACTGGTCCTGCGGGAGTTCGGGGAAGACGACTGGCGGGCCGTGCTGGATTACCAGCGCGACCCGCTTTATCTTCGCTACTACCAGTGGGAAGACCGTGACGAATCTGCAGTTCGAGACTTCGTGGATATGTTCCGGGACTGGCAATCGGAAATGCCAAGGCAGCGATTCCAGTTGGCCATCGTCCATCGGGAGAGTGGTGGGTTGATCGGGAACTGCGGCCTGCGGCGCAAACCGGACAACGAATGGGAGGGCGATATCGGGTACGAGCTGTCCCCGCAATATTGGGGGCACGGCTATGCGACCGAGGCAGCCCTGGCCTTGGTGGATTTCGGGTTTCGTGAGCTGGGCCTGAGGCGCATCTCATCCTGGTGCATCGCGGACAACGTGGCATCCGCCCGGGTGCTGGAACGGCTCGGGTTCCAGAAAGAAGGAAGGTTGCGACGCAACGAATTTTTCAAGGGCCGATGGTGGGATACACTATTGTATGCGTTGCTGGTGGAGGATTGGCAGTCAGTCTCTGAACCCGCCAGCAGTTGAAAATGATAATTCGCCTACGGAGGAACAATGCCCAAGATCGTGCACTTTGAACTGCCCTTTGACGACGCTGACCGCGCCAACAAGTTCTACGCCGACGTGTTCGGTTGGAAGTCCAGCCAGTGGGACGGGCCGGAGGAATACTACCTTCAGGACACCGGCGGGGACGACGAGCCCTACGGCATCGGCGGCGCGTTGATTGCCCGTCAGTCGGCGGTCAATTTCGGCGGAACCCTGGTGGTAATCAACGTGGACGATCTCGATGCCTACGCCACCAAGGTGACGACGGCGGGCTGTGAAATCGTGACTCCCCGCACCGCGATCCCCGGCGTTGGCTGGTTCGTCAACTTCCGCGACACTGAGGGGAATGTGGTCGGGATGTTCATGGACGACAATAACGCGGCGTGAGCATCTTGCCGGCGCGCATCGACATACCACGTGAGCAAATCGCCGAGATATGCCGCCGTCGTCGCGTGCGGCGGCTCGCGCTGTTCGGCTCGGTCATCCGCGACGACTTCACCCCACAGAGCGACGTGGACGTGCTGGTGGAGTTCGAACCCGGCTACGTGGACGGGTTTGGATTTTTCGACATGCGGTACGAACTGATCGACCTGTTCCATCGTGAGGTGGATCTGCATACTGCGGCATCCCTCAGCCCCTATTTCCGCCAGGAAGTGTTGGACGAAGCGGAGGAGATCTATGTCGCGCCGTGATCCCCTGGTGGCCGTGCAACAGATGCGCGACCACGCGCAGCGCGTTTTGACGACCATCGCGACCCGTTCTCGAGACGATCTCGATTCAGACCCTCTGCTAGAAGCGGCTCTCACGCGATGGATGGAGGTGATCGGCGAGGCAGCCCGGCGTGTCCCTGATGACTTTCGGGCCCGTTATCCGAATGTACCGTGGCGGCAAACCACCGATTTCCGCAACGTCCTGATCCACGACTACGACACCGTAGACCTTGACGTCCTGTGGCAGATCATCCAGGAACGCTTGCCGCCGCTCGTGCGGCAACTGCAAGCCATCATCGACGAAAATATTCCGGCGAAGTAACTCGCCGGCGCTGAAAGGGAGAACATCATGGGCCGAATGGATGGGAAGGTAGCAATTGTCAGCGGAGGCGCCCGCGGCATGGGAGCCGAAGAGGTCCGGCTGTTTGCGCGAGAGGGTGCCCGGGTTGTCTTCGGCGACATCCTGGATGACCTGGGGCAGGAGGTAGAGGCAGATTGCCGATCTGAGGGCCTCGACGTGGCCTACGCTCACCTGGACGTGACCAGCGAGGATGATTGGCAGGCCATCGTTGCGTTGGCGGAAGAACGCTATGGGAAGCTGGACGCGCTGGTGAACAACGCCGGCATCAGCATCTCCGTTGAGGGCGGCGCGCGGAACATCTCCCTGGAAGACACCAGCGTCGAACAATGGGATCGGGTGATGGACATCAACTCCAAGGGAGTCTTTCTGGGCACGAAGGCGGCGATTCCGGCGATGCGTCGGGCCGGGGGCGGGTCAATCATCAACATCTCGTCCATCGCCGGCATGACCGGCGCGTGGTCACGGTCGCATCCGTACAACGCATCCAAGGGCGCGGTGCGGCTGTTCACCAAGGCCACGGCCGTGCAGCACGCCCGCGAAGGCATCCGCGCCAACTCCGTGCACCCCGGGCCAATCATGACGCCCATGAGCGCATCAACCTACGCCGATCCGGAGGTTGCGGCCGAACGCTTGGCTTTGGTGCCCCTGGGGAGGCGTGCGCATCCCATCGAGGTGGCGTATGGCGTACTGTACCTGGCCTCCGACGAAGCGTCGTTTGTGACGGGCGCGGAGCTGGTCATCGATGGCGGGTGTATTGCCCAGTAGCCGGGCGGCAAGTAAGATAGCCCCGAACCAATTAATCCGACACACCATCTGCAAGGGAGAAAATTATGCCTGGAACCTATGGTCAGGGAGACTTCCAGTACACCTTCGTCGAGGATTGGCTGAAACTGCCGGACGGCATGCGCCTTCTGGAGTGCCCCGGTGTAGCGGTGGACGGCAACGATCGCGTGTTCATCCTCACTCGCGGCGAGCACCCCATCATGGTCTTTGACAAGGACGGCAACTTTGAGCGGTCCTTCGGCCAGGGCCACTTCAGCGACAACCGCACCCACGGTCTGTACTACAGCGCCGCGGACGACACCCTGCTGGCCGCCGACGATGGTATCCACACCATCCAGAAGTTCAGCGTCACCGGCGAGAAGCTGATGGAGATCGGCGAGAAGAACCATCCGGCGCCCCGCTGGAGCGGGCAGCCCTTCAATCGACCCACCTCTGCGGCGATTCGCCCCAGTAACGGTGACATCTATGTCTCCGACGGGTACGGAAACTCCCGCATCCACGTGTACACCGCCGAAGGGCAGTACAAGTTCTCCTGGGGCGAGCCGGGCATCGACGCTGGCCAGTTCATCCGCCCGCACAACATCGCCTTCGACGAGGACGAGCGAGTGTACGTGGTTGACCGGGAATGCCACCGCATCCAGCTGTTTGACACCGACGGCAACTTCACGGAGATGTGGAGCAACATCCACCGGCCGGACGCCATGGTGTACTGGGGCGGTCACATCTATGTGGGCGAGCTCAACGGCATGGGCGGCGTGGACGACGCGCCGGGTCTGGGCCACCGCGTCACCATCTATGACCGCGACGGCAGCCGCGTCTGCGTGTTTGGCGCTCCGGAAGAGGGCGAGGGCCCTGGCCAGTTCATCGCCCCCCACGGGATCGCCGTGGACAGCACCGGGGCGGTGTACGTGTCCGAGGTTTCCTACACCATCCGCGGCAGCCACATGGACCCGCCGCGCGAGCTGCGCAGCTTCTCCAAGTACGCCAAGGCGTAAACGCCGTTTGCAGCGCTACACGGTAGGGGCGAATAGTCATTCGCCTCTACCGGTGGGTGAATGACTCTACCCTTGCGGTCTGCACCACCTTGACTTAGAGGCAATCAAATTGACCACCAACTTCACTGACATTACCACCGCAACCTGGGATGACGCCCTCGCCGCCATCGAGAAAGGGTATGAGCTGGGCTGGAGCGACGGCCTGCCCGTGGTGCCGCCCACCACGGTCCGGGTGGCCGAGTTCATCGGCTATGCCGGCCGCGATCCCGACGACGTCCTGGGGGAACTGCCCGAGCGGCGCCGTGTGATCACCGTTGAAAAGGCGGCGGCCAATGCGGTGATGGCCGGCTGCCTTCCCGAGTACTTCCCGGTTGTGCTGGCTGCCACCGAGGCCATGCTGGACCCAACCTTCAACCTGGTGGGCCCGTCCTCGAGCATGGGTGGTTCGGCGGTGCTGTGCATCGTCAACGGGCCGGTCCGGGAGCAGATCGGTCTCAACAGCCGCAACAATCTGTTCGGCCCCGGCAACCGGGCCAACGGCACCATCGGGCGCTCCATCCGGCTGATCCTGATGAATGCCTGCGCGGCCATCCCCGGCCTGTTCGACCGCAGCGTCATCGGCCATCCGGGCAAGTACACCTACTGCATCGCCGAGGCGGAGGATGAGACCCACTGGACCCCGCTGCACGTTGACCGTGGCTTCAACGCGTCCGACAGCACAGTCACGGTCTTCGCCGGCGAAAGCCCCCGCCAGATCCGCGCCGTAGGTCGGCCCGAGGCCATCCTGTATGCCATGGCCGACGTGGCATCGACGCTGGGCACGTCAATGTCCACTTCCGGCTCCGTGGGCGACGTTTCGGTGGGGATCCGCCAGGGCCAGATTGTGGTCACCTTCGCCGGCAACAGCAACCTGTGGCAGGATTGGACCAAGGACCGGGTGCGCGAATACCTGCACGCCAACATTCATCGTTCGGTGGCGGACCTCAAGCGCGGCCTGGTACTGCGCGGTGACGTGGAACAGGGTGACGAAGCCACAATGGTTCCGCTGATTCCCGAACCGGAGGATATTCTGGTAATATTCGCCGGCGGCGAGGAGTCCAACATGGCCTCGGTGATACCCAGTTGGGGGCCCAAGGTTGGTTCCACCGCCGTTACGAGAGCAGTGAACATTCCGTAGAGACGACAACACCCGCGATCAGGAGGGATGAACATGGCGACCCAGCAATACACGCTGGTCAACCCGACCACCGAACCGATCATCGCGCCCTTTGACGGAGCGCCGCGCCTGCCCACCCTGGCCGGCACCCGTGTGGGGCTGATCGACGACAGCAAGCGCAACGCTGACGTTTTGCTCGAAGAACTGGCTGAAGTTCTGCGCAACCGCTACGAGATCCGTGAGGTCCGCTGGCTGCGCAAGCCCAGCGCGTCGCGGCCGGCTGACCCCCAGGAACTGGAGGATTTGGTGGCCAACGTCGATTCGGTGGTGGTTGCCATCGGGGATTGAGGGAGCTGCAGCGCGTGCAGTGTGCACGACGGAATCCACGTTGAGAAGGCCGGTCTCCCCTCCGCTACCATTTGCACCGACCGCTTTATTCCCACCGCCAAGGGTATGGCCAAGATGTGGGGCGCGGAAGATTACCCGACGATCTTCACCCAGCACCCCATCGAGAACCTGGAACGCCCCGCGCTGCGGGAGCGGGCCGAGGGCCTGGCCACCGAGGTGGCAGCGATCCTGACGAGCGGCTAGGTCTACACCAACCGCAAGCCCTGTTCCGTAAATCTGGCAAAGTCGTCCTCATTGGCGGTCGCGAACTGGGAGCCCGCTCCCAGCGCGACCGCCGCGATCATGCAGTCCACCATCGTGCCCCGGCGTCGGCCCGAGGTGTTGAACAGACGCGCGGAGATCGTTGCATGTCGGGACGTGAAATCTTGGGGTAGTCCAACTACCCTGGCGGCCAATTGCAGCTCGTCAGCAGTCAACGGGCCGCACAGGAATTCAGCCCAAGCCACTGCGCTGACAACTACGGTGTCGCCGGCGCGGATCCATTCCCGCAGTCTATGGTTTTCCGGCGAATCCGGTATCAGCGCCCGGATGAGAAAACTGGTGTCCAGATGAATCGTCACAGCCCATTGGCGCGCCGTTCCGCCCGCATGTTTCGCGCCCACCCAGCAAGGTCTACCTCGCGAGCACCCAGCGCCGTCTGCAATTGATCCAGCGCGTTCAGGGCGTCGATGGTGGACGCGGGTTGCCCTCCCTGCGCATCAAAGCCCTCGCGCCGGAACAGCAGCGTCTCTGCGTCTATATCCACGTCAGCCGTTTCCCACCCGGCGGCAAGCCAGGCGCGTGCTTGGCGAAGGATGTTGTCGCCGGAGTGATTTGACCACCAAGCCCGATGACGGCGCGCAGATGGCGGCAGTGTGTCCCCGATGACCGTCTCGACATCAGAGAATGAAGCACGCCATTCTTGGGCCGTCAGATCGCATAGGTGCGTATAAAGTTTGCGGTATTTTCGTCCGCTGAATTCCAACGTATTACTCCTCCGCATCGGCTGGTGAAGAGCCGATTTCATTGTCCGCGGCCCGCCGCCGCTTCCGCGTCTCGCAGGTCGGGCGGCAGCAGGTTGGGGATGCCGTCGCGGATGGGATAGACCTCGTTGCAAGGAGAACACGTCAGGGCGCCGGTTAGGACTTCGCCGGCGTCGGGCGCCTCGTCCGGGGCGATGGTCTCTGCATCGAGGATCAGTGCGCCCCGGCAGACCGGGCAGGCCAGTATGTCCAGCAGGTCGGTTCTCAATTCGTTCACCTCAGCCAGATTCAGCCGGCCAGTCCTTTCTCGAATAACCAGGTGAGTACGTCGGCCAGGCCGATCACCAGGACGCCGACGATGGTCAATGCCACCGGCCCGGTCATTGCTCCGCCGATGCCACCGGCGGGCCGGTCACGGTGTCGGGGCAATAGCCAGGCGACAACGAAAGCGTACACCGCCAACAGGATTTTTGCGACCAGCGCCACCGTATAGGCCATGCCGGCGGCGTCAGAGGTCAGCCGATCCACCGTCAGGATCACGCCGGACACGATGAGCACGGCGATGGCAGTGAGGACCATGGGCCGGAACTCCGCCGCCAACGCGCGGCCTACCAATCCGCCCGAGTCAGCGGTGCGCAGCGCGGGCCGGCCGGCCAGCAGCATGAACAGGCTGCCGCCGATCCAGACCACCGCCGCCAGCGCGTGCGCCCAGCGGATGATGAGCAGGATGATGCCCAGCACGTCGATCATCAGAGCAATTCGTCCAGTATTTTGGTCAGCGTCTCGACGTCCATGCGGCTGATCTCCATCTTGTGGATGCGGCCGCCCTGGTCGATGAAGTAGGTGGTGGGAAAGAACTGCACTGCGTATTCCTGGGCCACCCGGGCTCGGACGTCGGTGGCGAAGTCGAAAGTCAGGCCAAACTCATCCACGAACTGGCGCGCCTCGACCTCGGTGTCGAAACCCTGGGGCACGAACAGGCCGATGAAGCGCACGTCCCGGCCCTGGTACTCCTCCCAGACTTCCTGGAACGCGGGCATCTCATCGCGGCAGGGCGGGCAGGACGGGTACCAGAAGTTGATGACCACCGCCTGGCCGCGCTGCTCAGACAGGCGAAATTCCTCGCCGGCGAAGGTTTTCAGGGAGAAGTCGGCGGCGGGTTGGCCAGTGGAGCAGGCGACCAGTGAAATCGAGAAAGCGAGGGCCACCAGCATCCCCGACAGATTGCGTCGCGGGAACGAAAGCAACCGGAACGGGTGGCCAGGGACGCGCAGCATTGCCAGCATGCACCTATTTTACCGGAGCGCGCCTCGCACATGGCTCATGCCACGCGGCCAGCCTCTTCTCGAAACCGGCGCATGCCGGCCGGCCAGGCGCATCTACCCTTTGCTCTGGCCGGCCATTTCCCCGAACTGACGGCCGAACAGGCTGGTCAGCAGTGCGCTGACGACGGTTGCACCAACGCACATGTAGCCGATTCCGCCGTAGCCGACGTTGGCCAACAGCGCCCCCGCTATGGCAGCGCCCAGCATCCCGCCACCCTGGTTGCTGAAACCCATGAGGCCCACACCGGTGGCCTTGGACTCGCCGGAATACTCGGTGCTGGCGGAGATCAGGATCGGAAAGGTCACGCTCAACAAGCCGGTGCTGAGCGTCGCAACGGCCACCGTTGCCCACAGCCCCATCTCCACGGAAAACACCACGAACCCGAACGCCCCGCCGACGATGCCACAGGCGGCGCTGATCAGCGCGCGATACCTCAGGTTTGCCCCGTAGGATGCGCTGTAGGTGCCGACCATCTGCCCGATCGAGGTTATCGCCAACGGCAGGGCCACGAACCCCACGCTCAGGCCGAAAGTATTTATCAGGTAAGCGGCGAAGAAACTGATGCTCCCCCAAAAGGCGATACGCTGCGTCACGTTCACCGGCACCGCCACGCGGAAGTACCGTATCGACACCAGCGCCTTGTATCTGGAAAAGTATGCGAAATTCCGGACCCGCTCTCCCTGCTGTTTGGGGAGCCACAGGAAGTTCGCCACCAGCGCGAGCACCAGCACGCTTCCGTACAAGACGAACGCAAACTGCCAGCCGCCCACTTCGGCCAGCACCGCAACCAGCGGTACGCTGATGGCTGCGGCCAGTCCCTGGATCGACAGCAGGGCGCTTACCGCCCGCGCTCGCCTGGCGGGGGAAATGACATCGGCCACCGACCCGACGATGTTGGGAGGGATCACTCCTCCACCCAGACCGGTCAGGACCCGCAGCGCCAGCAGCGTCTCCAGATTGGGTGCGAATGCGCAACCCAGGGTGGATAACGAGAGCACTGCCAGACTCACCAGGGCCACCGGCCGGCGCCCGAAGGAGTCGGACAGGGGAGCGGCCGACACTCCGGTGACCGCCCAGGCCGCAAAGGTCGCTGTCGCCAGCTGCCCGGCCACGGCCACCGATATGTCCAGGTCGGTCGCGATCTCCACCAGCAGCGGCGGGACGATCAGGATCGCGCTTATCGTCGCAAAAACGGTGAGCGCCAGCACGGCCATGAACCATGCTTTGTTAATCTCTCGCTGCCCGGCCTGTGCCGTTTGCGTTCTGATGTCGTTGGTACCTTTTCTGGGTGGCGACAAAACCGGAGCCGGCAGGTCTGAGTTGTTTACGACCGGCCGGCCTCAGGGTTTGCTCCGGATGCGCCTGACGGGACCTGCGGTTTGCCTGGCGATTGTCAACGCGCCGATAATAATGTCCGTGTCCCGCGTCAACCATTCTTGCCGATTTATCGTCGATTAGTTTTGCCGGTTCACCTCCTTGGCAGGCGCAGCGTTGGCGTCGGCCGCGGCAGTCTCGCCGCGTTGCTGTGCTGCGTCAGTCCGGTAGCTGGGGACGTCGAATTCCAGGATGACGGAGTGGTGAACCACCCGGTCAATCGCTGCGGCGGTGGCCATGGGATTGGCAAAGATGCGCTCCCACTCCGAGAAGACCAGGTTGGACGTGATGCCCAACGACCGGCGTTCGTAGCGTTCTGCGATGAGGGTGAAGAGGACCTCGGACTCCTCAGTACCCTGGGGCAGGTAGCCGAGATCGTCCAGGAGGAGGAAGTCGAAGTTGTCCAGCTTGCGCAGTTGTCGGGGCAGGTCGAAGTCACGCTTGGCGGCCAGCAGATCCTGCACCAGACGGTAGGCCGGTGCGAAGAGGACGGAGTGGCCGGCCTCCACCAGGCGGTGTCCCAGAGCGCAGAGCGCGTGGGTCTTGCCGGTGCCGGGGAGCCCGAAGGCCAGCACGTTGACGCCGTGATCCACGAAGCTGCCCTGGGCCAGTTGGTCCATCTGCTGCCGTAGAGCGAGGGGCATCCGGTGATGCTCGAAGGTCTCCCAGGTCTTGCCCGAGGGCAGCCGGGACGCCTGACGCAGCCGGTTGATGCGCCGGTGGCGGCGATCCTCGGCTTCCTGCTCCAGCACCTCCAGGAAGGTGGACAGGGCCTCGCCGTGGCCAGCCTCGGTGAAACGGGCCACCGACTGAGCGCCCATGGTGGGCAGCTTGAATTCGCGGCAGAGCTGACCGATGCGCTCCGGGATCACGCTGGTGTCGGTGTCCATCATGCGCACACCCCCACCATGGCCGTACTGCTCGTGAGCAGACCGTCGTAGATCTTCAGGTCCGGCTTCCCAGAGAGGACCAGCACCGGAGCCTGGGGCACCCTGGGCTCGGCCAGTTCCCGCACCTCGGCGTAGTCGAAGGGCTGACCGGTCTCCAGCAGCAGCGACAGGGCGCTGTCCACCATGACCTCCATGGTGGTGGCCGCCAGGTGCAGGATGCGCACGTACTCCACGTCGGCGCGCTCACCGCGCCACTGCCTGAGCGCATCGTAGGCCAGCCGGAAGTGCAGGGTGGGAAAGAGCTGCTCCCTGAAGCGGTACCGGGCGAATGCTCCGGGCTTGCGCACCAGGGAATTGATCACGTGGCGGTAATTGACGTTTACTTCCCCATCACCGTGCACGCGCGCCATGCGTTCCACAAAGTGGCCCTTGTAGTACACTTCCACGTGCTCGGAATAGAGGCGGATCTGTACCACCTTGCCAATGAGCCGGGACGGGACGCTGTAGCTGCGTCCCGCCACCTGGATCGTACTCCACCGGCGCACCTTGGACTGGTAGTTGGCGTATTCCGGCATGGGGGCTGGCGGCAGGGGTCTTAGGCAAGCCATTTCCTGCTCCAGCTTCCCCCGCACCAGGCGGTTTCGCTTCTCCACCATCTCCCGTACGAAACCGGCGTAGTCGTCGGCGGTGTGGAAATCGCGGCTGCCGCGCATGATCAAAGCCTGGTCCACGGCATCCTTCAAACGGTAGTGAGCGTGCTCGGCAACGCCGTTTTCGTGGCTCTTGCCAGGATTGATGCGGGTGGATCGGACACCGTAGTGGTCCAGCAGGGCGGCGTAATTGTCGTTTAGCGCCCGGCCTCGGCTGCGTTTCATCTCGTGGGTGGCAGCAGAGGTATTGTCGGAACGCACCACCTCCGGTACGCCGCCCAGGGCCCAGAGCGCATTCTGTAATCCCTGCTTGAGGGCCAGGAAGGTCTCGCCGGCGGCGACCTCCGCGTAGCGCCAGCCCGAGTGGCTGAGGATCAGCTGAAACAGCAGGTGGGGGTAGGGCTCACCGGCGACGGTCACCCCCAGGGCGCTGCAGTGGGTGAAATCAAACTGGGCCTCCCGACCCGGCGGATGCTCCTGGGGGAAGTAAACCTCCTGATCCGGGCCATTCAGCGCCCGCCAGTCCTGTAATCGTCGTTGCAGGGTGCGCAGCTGGGAGGCGCTGAACTGGCCAGGATGCTGCTCCTCCAGCCATTCGATAATCGTCGTTGCCTTCAGCTTGCCCTTGGGGTCGTCCCGCAGCAGGGGCTCAATCTCCTCTTCCCACACCCCGTCGAAGGGGTCGGACCGAGTGCGCCACCAGCGCTCCGGTTTGGTCTCCGACGGCAACGGGCCACTCTGCCATTTGCGCGCCGACCGCACGCTCATCCCAGACATGGCGGCCGCCGTCTCCTGTGTCTTGCCTTCCATACGTTTTTGCCTCAAAAGTCTGACTTGTCGGTCCTTGATCAATCCGGCACCTCCGTGCCGGACGATTTACACCATCCCAACCGGCAAGAATAGTCGGCGCAAGAGGCATTCCTTATTGTCGTCTATCAGTCCGCCCATAATTATAGCCCAAAGCGCGCTGAGGCCCACCCGGAGCGCCATCCCCGCGCATTGCTCCAGGCCATTCGGTGGCAAGACTCCGTACTGCCGCGCTTGACTGCCTATCGTGCTCGGCTACAATCGTAGCGTCCAGTAGAAGCCTTATCCCGGAGCCAACGTCAGCCGTCAAACGGGCGGTCACCCTGGAGGTGTTTGTATGCGTCTGGAAAACAAGGTTGCCCTGATCAGCGGCGGCTCTCGGGGGCAGGGGGCCGCCGAAGCCCGCCTGTTCGCCGGCGAGGGTTGCAAGGTGGTCATCGCCGACGTGCTCGAAGATGAGGGCCGGCAGCTTGAAGCCGAGATCAACGAGACCGGCGGCGAGTGCGTCTTCGTGAAGCTGGACGTCACCAGCGAAGACGACTGGAACGCTGCCATCGACACCGCCGTGGCGCGGTTCGGCAAGCTGGACATCCTGGTGAACAACGCGGGCATCTACCGGCAAGTCGGCATCGAGGACACCAGCGAAGAGCTTTGGGACAACATTTTCGACATCAACGCCAAGGGCGTTTTCCTGGGCACCAAGGCCGCGATTCCCGAGATGCGGAAGGCCGGGGGTGGTTCGATCATCAACATTTCCAGCGTGGCCGGCCTGATCGGAAGCTGGCGGGCGCCGGCCTACGGGGCCACCAAGGGAGCGGTGCGCCTGTTCACCAAGTCCACCGCCATCCAGTACGCCGCCGAGGGCATACGCTGTAACTCCGTGCACCCGGGCATCATCGAGACGCCGATGACTACGCCGACCCTGCTGCGGGACGATGCGGCACGGCAGGCGTCGCTGGACCGGACCCCCATCGGACGCGTTGGTCAGGCCGAGGACGTGGCCTACGGCGTGCTGTTCCTGGCATCCGACGAGTCGTCATTCATGACGGGCAGCGAGCTGGTGATCGACGGCGGTCTGTTCGCCCAGTAGCAGACCGGTCGGCTGACACCGGGGGTCTCATTGCCACTGAAGGGCGGCAATCTCGTCGTCTGGGCCGTGGCGGTCGGATTCGCGGTGTGTCTGCTGACCACCTTGGCGCTGCCGAAACCCGCCCAGGCCTGCTCGTGCGCGCCTGCGGGGCCGCCGGCCGAAGCTCTTGCGGAGGCCGATGCCGTATTCGCCGGAAAAGTGACCGCCATCAAGCCCCTGGGCCATCCTCCGTTCCGGCTCTCATCGGCCGACCCGGTGGAGGTGGAGTTTCAGGTGAGCCGGGTCTGGAAAGGCCCTCGCCTGGAAACAACGGTCATCGAGACCGAGTTGAGTGAAACATCGTGCGGGTACGAGTTCAAAAAGGGCGGAACGTACATCGTGTACGTCCACGACGGCAGAACCGGGTTGTGCACCCGCACCTCGCCGGCCTGGAGAGCGTTCCAGGATCTCGTGGCGCTGGGCCCGGGATCGCGGCCGGAATCCGGCCCGACGACAAGTACCGGCAACGGAATGGTTTGCGGCGCGGCGGCGGGAAATGGCGGCCAGCGGATGGGGGTCGCCACCGTGGGATTGCTGGCAGGCGTTATAGCCTTGGGCATCCGACGCCGGCCTCGCCTATAATGAAGATGCGATAGGGCCGTCGGCAGCAGACCGTTGCTCATTCCTCCGGAGACATTGGGAGCTAATCCTATGGTCAGCAAACCCGCAAAAGTACAGGTTTCTTACGAGGATGAGGTTGATGACCTCACTATCGAATACCCATCCTCCGACGGTGAACCCATGGCTGAATCCGAGCGGCAGTACACGCCTCTCACTGAAACGGTCTCCACGCTGCGTGTCCGCTACCACGAACGCGACGACGTGTACGTCGGTGGCGATATGCTGATCTACTACCGGATGAATCGGAACGACGTCAGCGTCGCGCCCGATGTTTTCGCCGTCTTCGGCGTAACGGGGACCCATCCCCGGGATTCGTGGCTGGTTTGGCGTGAGGGTAAAGCGCCGGACTTTATCATGGAAATCGCTTCATCCGGCACCTGGCGGCGGGATGCTACTGAAAAGCGCCGCGTCTACGCCGACATGGGCGTAACGGAGTATGTGCGCTTCGATCCGACCGGAAACTACTTTGCGCCCGCGCTCGTAATGCAAACGCTGGAAGGGACGGACTACCGGGAGCAGTCCCTTACGACGGATAGCTCCGGCATCCTGCGCGCCCACAGCGCGGTGTTGGAGCTGGATCTCTGCGTAACGCCCGATTTGGAACTGCGCTTATACGACCCGGAGGCAGGGGAATGGCTGCGCACCCATCAGGAGAGCGAGGCTGCCCGCCGAGTCGCCGAGGCCGAAAACGCCCGGCTCCGGGAGCAACTGGAACAACTGCGACAGCAATCATGACAGCGAGGCTACAACAATGCGACTGGAAAACAAGGTGGCTTTCATCAGCGGCGGCGCCCGGGGCATGGGCGCCACCGAGGCGCGGATGTTCTCCGGCGAGGGATGCAAGGTGGTCATCGGCGACCTGCGGGACGAACTGGGACGACAGGTTGAGGCCGAGATCAACGAGTTGGGCGGCGAATGCCTGTTCGTTCACCTGGACGTGACCGATGAGCAGTCCTGGAAGGACGGCATCGCGGCCGCGGTGGAGCAGTTCGGCAAGCTGGACATCCTGGTGAACAATGCCGGCGTATACATGCCGGAGCGCGTTGAGGACACCACGATGGAGAACTGGGACGTCACGATGAGCGTGAACGCGAAGGGCGTTTTCCTGGGCACCAAGGCGGCCATTCCCGAAATGCGGCGCAACGGCGGCGGATCCATTGTGAACATCTCCAGCGTGGCCGGGCTGGTGGGCAACCACATCTCCTCGGCTTACACCGCCTCCAAGGGCGCGGTGCGGCTGTTCACCAAGTCCACGGCCATCCAGCATGCCGTTGACGGCATCCGCTGCAACAGCGTGCATCCCGGCACCATCGAGACCGACATGACGGCTGATCTGCTGGCCGCCGGCGGTCGCGAGGACCGGCTCAACCGGACCCCGCTGGGCCGGTTGGGCCAGGCCGAGGACATTGCCTACGGCGTGCTGTTCCTGGCGTCGGACGAGGCATCGTTTATGACCGGCAGCGAGTTGGTCATCGACGGCGGGCGGACGGCGATGTAGCTGCGGTAAGCCGGTTCCCAGGTTTGTAAGAAGCAGGACTCGCCGGATTACGGGGATTGTCCGGATACGGGATTTCCGACAGCGCGGAAATCCTGTCCCGATAAATCTGCTTCTCGACCACACTGTTTTCGCATTAGTCCATGGGGATATTTTCCGGCGGGTTTTCCCTGCTGCAGTGCCGTTTGCCCGACGCCCACCCCTACGTGCGTCTCCAGCATGCCGTTTTTCACGTGCTGGAGGCGGACAGCGGCAGTGCGGCGCGGATAGTTGATTTCACCATCTTCGGGCTGGTGCTGTTCAGCGCGGTGAACCTTGCCATCGGCAACACCAAGCTGGAGTTCTTCTTCATCAGCGTGTTCGCCGCCGAGTACCTCATCCGGTTGTGGTGCATCGTCTGGCATCGCAACTACCGGCAGGGAGGATGGAAAAGCCGGCTGCGGTACGCCACCACCAACGCTGCGGCCATAATCGATTTCATCGCCATCTGGCCGACGCTGGCGGTGATGATCGTCTTCGGCGAGGTTGAGGTGCTGCCGATATTTCGGCTGGTGTCCCGCCTGATCATGACCGGAAGGCGCTTTCCCGCCATGCGCCTGATGGGACGGGTGATGATGCGGTCGGCGTCGCAGTTGATCAGCGTGCTGGTGACGTTGAGCGTGTTCTGGCTGGCCGCGGGCTATCTGATGCACTCGGCAGAAACGAATCTGCCCAACGGGAACCACGAGCAGTTCGGGTCCATCGGCGATTCGCTGTGGGCTTCGGTGGTGATCCTGACCACGCTGCCGTCCCTGGAGGTGGTGCCGGGCACCATGGTTGGGCGGGTTATCGCCGGCTTCATCGCCCTCCTTGGCATCGGGCTGTTCGCGCTGCCGGCCGGCATCCTGACTTCCAATTTCATGGAGGCGTACCAGCAGGTGCGGGATAACGCGGGCAGGATAGAGTTGAGCACGTGCTGGGTGCTGAGCGCGGCGCAGCGGCGGCAGTCGCATTGGCCGCCGGCCCTGAGCTGATCCCTCGTGCGCGGCGGCCAATCCGTGTGGGGCGCAATTCGGAGGCGTGACGTTCAGCGCAGTTCCCGGGGCAGCGTGAAGGTGATGTCCTCTTCGGCACCTTCCAGGAGGGTGACTTTTTCGGGCTTGAGTTCGGCTATCACTGCTTCCACCAGCACTTCCGGAGTGGATGCGCCGGAGGTTATGCCCGCCCGTTGGCATCCCACCAACCATTCGGGGTTGATTTCGGCCGGGCCGTTGATCAGGTAGGCCGGCGTGCCGTTGGCCTCGGCCACCTCGCGCAGCCGGTTGCAGTTTGACGAGTTCTGCGCGCCGATCACCAGCACCACGTCGACCAGTCCAGCCATCTGGGTGACCGCGTCCTGGCGGTTGGTGGTCGCGTAGCAGATGTCGTTCCGCACCACGGCGCCGGGGAACCGTTCCTGGATGGCGCCGATGGCGTTGGCAGTGTCGCCCACTGAGAGGGTCGTCTGGGTGATGACGGCCACCTCGGTGTCGTCGGACCAGTCCAGGTCGGCGCTGACCTCCTGCTCCGACAGGGGCGCGGTATCGTTGATGAGCGTCATCGGAGCCTGCCCCATGGTTCCGCGGACCTCCTGGTGGCCCTGGTGCCCCACCAGAAGCACCCTCTTGCCTTCACGGTGGTACTTCTTGGCCTCGTTGTGCACCCGGGTCACCAGCGGGCACACTGCGTCGATCACCCGGAGGTTGCGTTCAGCCGCTTTCTCGAAATCCTCCGGAGGCGAGCCGTGCGCCGAGAACACCACCAGGGATCCGTCGGGGACCTCGTCCACCTCCTCGACGGTGATTGCCCCTTTTTGCTCCAACTCGGCGACGACGTAGGGATTGTGCACGATCTGGTGTTTGACATAAACGGGAGGACCGAACCGCTCCAGGCATTCCTCGACGACATCGATAGCCCGCACCACGCCGGCGCAGAACCCTCTCGGGGAACTCAGTATAACTTCAACCATTTTGTAATCCTCCCGCAGCGCGTCATCGCCCCTGCGGCCCACGGTTCCTTGAATGCTCATCCAGTAAATCCTGCTTATCTTTGCTCGTGTACGTTCGATATCGACCTTAGGCGTTGTCCGGTTCCCAACCCCAGGGTCGGGGCCCCCAGCCGGCTTCGAACACCTCGCCCCGTTTCACCGACAGCACGGGGGTAACCGCCCGTTCCGAGTTCCGGCCGTTGCCCAGCACGTCGTAGACCACCCAGTCGCCGTCCTGGATGTCCAGCACCGAAACGTCCGCCTGCTTGCCGACCTCCAGGCTGCCCAAACGCTCCTCTTCACCGATCGCCCGCGCCGGGTTGATGGTGCACATCTCCACCACGCGGTCGAGAGTGAACCCCATGGCCAGGAACCGGGTCATCATCTCGGTCATGCTGTGGACCGTGCGGACGCGGCCGGGCACGGTCAGGTCGGTGCTGATGCAATGGGGTTCCACCCCCTGGTCGAGCACCCGCTCGCCGATGTCAAAGCTGAAGTTGGCGCGCCCGTGGGCGGTATCCAGCCAGACCCCGCGTTCGTGGGCTTCCCGCGCCTCGGGCACCAGGTTGCCGTCGCTGTCCAGCACGCCGCCCGGGTTGGCGGTGAAGAAGTGGGTGACGATGTCGCCCGGTTCCATGAGGGGAAGCAGATCCCGGATCACCTCGGCGGGATAGCGCTTTTCGGTGTCCCCGATGTGCACCATGAGCCGCACGCCGGCCTCGCGGGCCGCACGCTTGGCCATGCGGGGCATCTCCATGCCCATGATCTCCAGGGCGGGCGAGACCATGCGGGCCTTGATACCGCGGATCGTGCCGTTGCTCTCTTCCACCACCTGAATCGTCCGCTCCAGGTCGATGCTGCTGGGCGAGAAGATGTCCGGCGTGGTGGCCAGGCCGGTGCGGCAGATGTGCAGGAAGGGGATCACCTCGGTGGCGTTGTTGGGGATGATGTGCGCCGGGAATCCACCGTAGGTGTCGCAGCCGCTGCTGCCAGCGTCCACCATGGTGGTGACGCCGGCGCGCACGCCGCCCACGTCGGCGTTGACGCCGTTGCCGTTCACGCCCTCGTACACGTGGGTGTGCAGGTCGATCAGTCCAGGGGTCACGTACTTTCCCCGCACCTCCACGACGCGGGAGGCTTCGTCCGCGGCGATGTCGGCGGCCACCGCGGCTATCTTGCCGTCGGATATTGCCACGTCGTAGGCGCCGTTCAGATTCTGGGTGGGGTCGATTACGGTGCCGCCTTTGATGAGCAGGTCGTACATGGGCGGGTCCCTCCATGACGTGGGGTCAGTTGGTTGAAATACTGGGAAAGTACGCGGCCGCCTCGGCCGGTGCCAGCGTAGTCAGGGCAATCAATGGAGTCAAGCGAACGCGGGGACGTCGGCCACCGGCGCGGTGGGTTCAGATTGAACAGAGAAACGTCAGATCGCGGCGGCTCCAGTTCTCTTGAGAACCATGGGTGGAGGGCGCTTACCCTGACCGCGGCACACGGCAATGGCGCCCTGCCGCCGAAATCGCCGAGGGCAACGGGACCGCTTGTAGTTAGTCCGCCGCCGCCCCACGAGATGCGCCCAGGCCTTCCCGCTCGACTGCTGGCTCAGGCCTGCTATTGAGCCTATAAAAGGCGGTTAGCAGACTCCCACCCACCACAAACACCATGTAGACGTAGATGCACACGTTCTGCCAGAGGTACCCCATGTTCAGCCTTGCCATCGCCTCTTCGGCTGGGTAGCCCAAAGCGTTGAAATCGATGTCCCACGAATACAGCAGGTTGTGGTCAGGAAGTATGGATGGCAGTCCCGGCGCGAGATAAATCGCAAGTATGGCTGCGCCTCCGAGGGTGGTTGAGGATACCAACCAGGCCATCAGGGCGTAGAGGAAGAATCGCCGGTCCCGCTCTGGAGGATCAACGGCCGGATCTCGCAACACCAGCAATACGATGAATGCCCCGGATAAAGCCGCCAGTTGGATGCCGAACTCGATCCACACGCCGATGTTTGAAAGGACGATGATGCTGAGATATACCAGCGCCGCCGAAGGCGCTACCACTGTAACCGCCCGTCGCAAGGGATCCGCTGCGGCACGGCGCGGGCCGTATTGCCAGTTCCAGAGCAGGTGGAATACCAGGGCGGCGGACGACGAGATTATCAGGTTCACCAAGAGCGCCAGCATGTACGGGAACGGCTTCACAGCGAATTCGCCCAGAGTATAGAACCCGTAGATGTCCATCCGCGTCATGGCCGAAGCCAGTAGTTGAGCGCTCAGCAGAAAGAACAATGAAATGGAGAGGAATTCCCGGAGGTAATAGGGGCCGCGCATCTGCATGAATTTGTACGCCAGCATCAAACTCATGACTGACACGACGTAGATGGTGGGTAACCAAGGATCCATCAGACCCGCGGCCATCAATATGTAGCCACTGGCCAGGATGCATAACCCTGGCAGCAGGCAGCTAACGATGCTGAACCGTATCGCCTCCCGGATGCCCAGCGAGACTGCAATATTAGCAGGAGATTCCAACGCAGCCGCGGGGTTTGCCGCTGGCGTGTCCGATGGTACGCTCGTTGGAGCGTCGGATACCACGCCAGCCTCAGCGTGACGCGGCCGCCCTGAGGGACCGGTCTTGAACCCCGCCAGCGTCATCAACCCGTCGACCTCGGCCTCGGAAAGGTAGAGCGCTTTGCCGAACACTTCGATCCGTTGTTCATTGGGTCGGGTGACGCCCGATTCCCAGCGGGAAACCATGGTATGGCTGGACCGGTCGGCGTACTGGCTGTCCACCGTCGCCATCCGCCGCAGCAATTCTTCCTGGGTCAGCCCCCGGTTTCCATTACCGGATGAAAATGCCTCACGGTAGGCTTTCATCAGGATGCCAACCTGGGTTGAGCGGGAGCGTTGTGTGTCACGGTCTGGCATCACGATGACCCGCGGGTGTGAATCTTATGACTTGCCGAGTGTCTTCGCACCGAGTCTAAGAACTTGTACGCATTGTATCCCGTTTGGTTCGACTTGTGGCAACATTTGCGGCAATCGCCGAAGCGGTTTCCGAGTAGGAAACGCCCGGGCTCACTTCAAACTGGCGGCCCTCATGCCGATGCCCTATACTGCCGACAGGCACAAAAGGCCACCGAATTCAAACGCGGCCCACGCCGCGGAGGGCACTATGGTATTGGGATTGAGAAGCTATCGTCCACTGGTCGGCGGTGTTACCCACATGGTGAGCACCGGTCACTATCTGGCAACCGCGGCCGGCTACCGGATCCTTGAGCAGGGAGGCAACGCCATCGACGCCGGCGTTGCCGCCGGCATCGTGATCAACGTCACGCTTCCCCAGTACACCAGCTTCGGCGGCGTGGCTCCGATCATCATCCACCACGCCGAGTCGGGAGAAACCAGGGAGATCAGCGGCCTGGGCCGATGGCCGGCTGAGGCGTCCATCGATTATTTCCGGCGTGAGCATGGCGGCGACATACCTCACGGAGTGATGCGTACCGTAACGCCGGCCGCGCCCGACGCCTGGCTTACCACCCTCAGTCGCTACGGCACCATGACCTTCGAGCAGGTGGTCACGCCGGCGCTGGAAATCGCCGCCGGCGGTTTCCCGATACCTGCCACACTGAACCGGGCGCTGGTCAGCAGCGGCGACAGCATCATCCTCGACGAAGGGGACACCAGCCAGTGGACCAGCACCATGGAGATCTTCTATCCTGGAGGCGAGGCCCTGGGCATCGGTGATCTGCTGGTGCAGTCCGACCTGGCCCGGACCTTCCGGCGCATGATTGACGCCGAGCGAACTGCGTCAGGACAGGGTCGTGAGGCCGCCATCCAGGCCGCGCGCGACCTGTTTTACAAGGGTGACATTGCCGAAGAGATGGTCGCGTTCATCCGGAGCCAGGGCGGATGGTTGTCCATGGATGACCTGGCAGCCTTCTCCGTTGGCGTAGACGCTCCACCGATGATCGACTACAAGGGCATCGATGTGTACGCCTGTGGCCCGTGGTGCCAGGGGCCGATGAACCTCCACGCCCTGCGCATCCTGGAAGGCTGTGACCTCCAGGGTATGGGCCACAACTCTGCGGAATACATCCACACGGTCCTGGAGGCGCTCAAACTGGCTTTCGCCGACCGTCACGCCTACTACGGCGACCCCGATTTCGTGGACGTGCCCATGGCCGGCCTGCTCTCTCGGGAATATGCCGAGATTCGACGGAAGGAAATCGATTCCCGCCGGGCCCACCCCGAAATGCCCGATGCTGGCGATCCCTGGGCGCACCAGTCGGGGAGTGGCCGTGCGGCTCGCAAACCGGAACCGGTGGCCGGACCGTTGTCGGCCGATACGTCCTACATCTGCGCGGTGGACCGCTGGGGCAATGCGTTCTCTGCCACGCCCAGCGACGGGTTCGGCGGCGCGCCGATCGTGCCGGGACTGGGCTTCATGGTGTCGGCTCGCGGCGCGCAGAACTGGCTGGACGAGGACCATCCCGCCGGCCTGGCGCCCGGAAAGCGGCCACGCCTCACGCCCAACCCGGCGATGGCGTTCAAGGACGGCAAGCCCTGGATGCCTTTCGGAACGCCGGGCGGCGACGTGCAGCCCCAGTCCATGGTCCAGCTATTCCTGAATGTTGCCGAGTTTGGCATGGATGTGCAGCAGGCCATCGAAGCCCCGCGAGCGTCGACATGGAGTTTCCCCAACTCCTTCTGGCCGCACGCCTATCGCCCCGGCCTGGTCGGCGTCGAGTCCCGCATCGAATCGTCGGTGGTGGACGACCTGCGCAAACGTGGCCACGACGTGGACGTGTGGAACGAGTGGACGCCACGGATGGGTTCCCTGTGCGCCATCGAGATTGATCGCGAGCGCGGCAGCCTGTTTGGAGGCGCCGACCTGCGGCGAGACGGCTACGCGATGGGTCGGTAAATTACAAACCCGTCACGACGGACCAAACGGCGCCGGGCGATCCGCCCGGCGCCGTTTTTTGATCACACTGCTTGCGTGGGGTGAGTGACCAACGCGCTCGTGATGCGTCGCTGGGATGAAATCGGATCTACGGCTTCGCCATCCGGTAACCGATGCCGTGCTCGGTGAAGATGTAAGACGGCTTGCGGGCGTTGTCGCCAAGCTTTTGCCGCAGTGTCTTCACGTAAGCGCGCAGGAGTTGCGATTCGCCGGCATACTGGGGTCCCCAGACGCGGTGCAACAACTCGTCCTGGGTCATTACCCGCCCGGCGCTGCCGGAGAGTTCGTGCAGCAGTTTGTATTCGGTCGCCGTCAATTGCACCGGTTGGCCCGACACCGTGACCCGATCGGAAGTGTAGTCGATGCTCACCCGTCCCATGGCGTATCCGTCTTCCTCGTTCCTGGTGTAGGCGGCTGCCTGTCTGCGGAGTGATGCCTTGATCCTTGCAACTAATTCGGTCGGGGAGAAAGGCTTAACGATGTAGCCGTCGGCGCCTTTTTCAAAGGCCAGGATCGCGTTCGCTTCGTCGCCCGGGTCGAGTATGGCGATCACCGATACTTGACGTTTCGATGTGAGCCATTCCACCAGTCCAAACTCGCTTGCGTCCGATCTGGCCAGGTCAATCACTGCGATTTCCGGCTTTTGCTCGTTAACCAGACGCTCCAAGTCGCCGCGGTCGAACACGGCCATGGGGGCAAAATCGGCGCGTGTCAGCGTTCGGCGCATCGTGCTGAGGATGTGCGGATCCTCGGCGATCACCAGGACCCTTGGCTTCTCGGCAGCCGGCGGTTGAACAGGGCCCGCGCCATTGCTGGTTTCGGATGTTGTCGTAACTGATTCTACCTGGGCGACAGGAATGGTCAGCGAGAACGTCACCCCGTGCTCATCCTCGCTGCGCACCACGCGGAACCGTCCCCCGTGAGCATTCACCACACCCTGGGCCATTGCCAGGGCAAGCCCACCTTCGTCGGCGCTCCCGTGGCGTTCGCCCATTCGGGCCACCCGCAGTCTTTCGAACAGCTGGGGAGGTTGGGTGCTGTGGCCGCAATCTCCGACGGTGGACACTGAGATGGCGACCTCGGAGTCCTGCAATTCGGCGCTGACCGTGATGGTGGCCAATTCGGTGGAATACCTGAAGCTGTGGGCGAACAGGTCGCGCAGGACCCGGTCGACGCGCTCCCGGTCCGCGAGAATGTGGGGCAGACCTGACGGGATTCGAGAGTCAAAGGTTTGGCCGGCGTGGTTGCGCCGAAACTCATTGATCGCGTCAGAAGCCAACTGATGCACGTCGGTGTTTTCCAGGGAAAGCTGCAACGTGCCAGCGTCGATGCGAGACAAATCAATCAGGCTGTTGATTTGTGTGCGCATAAGCTCCGTCTGGTGGTCAATTATCTGCAGCAGTTGCAAAGGCTCGGGCGAATGCATCGAGCCGACCACATCGGCCAGAGCGACGATAGAGCCTTTGATCGTACTCAACGGCGTGCGCAGCTCCTGGCTGACCATGCCGAGGAGATCGGATCGCAACTTTTCGTCGTCCAAATGTGGGCTCATGTCCTGCATGGCCACCACTACCGACACAATATCGCCGTCATCTGAGTAGATGGGCGCGGCGTTGACCAGGGTGGTAATCGAGCGTCCGCTGGGCAAACAGATGACAACTTCCTCGGCGAGAACCGTTTCGCCGCTCTGCATAACCCGGGATGTCGGCAGCTCACTGAAGGAAACTTCCCGACCGTCAGCCCGCCGAAACGAAGCCACCTCCGGCAGCCGCTCGAAGGACCCTCCAGGGAGTTGCAGATCTTCAGACATGCGCTGGCATTCGCGGTTTGCGACCAGCAGTCGCCCGCTTTTGGCATCGAAGACGATCACGCCCATTGGGGCTATATCGACCAACGCTTGCAGGTCGGTCTTTCTTCGCAGTACGGCTTCGAATTCGCGAGCGTTGGAGATTGCGTTTGCCGCATGCGTGGCGAAGCGTTCGATGATGCCTTCGTCATCCGACGTGAACTCTTCGCCGGTTTCGGTCTGGGCCAGGTATATGTTGCCGATATGGACGCCGTCGCGACGGATCGGCATACCCAGAAACGCCCGCATCGGGGGATGTCCGTCCGGCAACCCCACCGATCTGGGATGGCTGGCAATGTCTGCGATCCGCAGCGGGCCCCGGACTTCGTTCAGGTAGCCTAGTAGTCCCTTGCCTTGTGGCGGAGATTGGACACCATGGAATTCTCCTTCGGTGTCGCCGGATATGAATATGCCTTCGACTTCAGCCGAAGCGCTGTATGCCAGAAGCACTCCATAGCGAGCATTGGTGAGCCAGCGCGCGTTATCGATCACCCTTTGCAGGACAATCCCGGTCTCCAAACTTTCTGAGACCTGCAGACATGCTTCCAAGAGGTCGCTGAATCTGCCAGGAGACTCCTGGTCATTCCCCTGGGGCCCGGCCATCCTGGTCGAGGCGTCAGTCGATATGTGTGCAGGCATGATCAATCCGTGTGAATGTCTGGCGTGCTGGACTCGCGGGCGTGACATGCCAATCTATCGTCGACTTATCCCATGGCTCTGAGAACGAGTGTCTTTCCCAGAATCTCGATAGGTGACTCGTAGAGTGATCGCCTGCGTCGGCAGCATCATACCCACCTCAATCATCGGAGTCAAACATTCGTTACGCAAGTATGTCGCATTTGTAACGAATCAGTAACGAACTATCGTCCTGCCTGCCTGGCGGTTCCAGGGATGCAGTGGACACGCGGCAGTCGGCGCCTTTGGCGTTGACTCGTTGCTGAGGAGGGCACTGTGAAGGCGCTGGACGCATGATAAGGCGAGTATCTCACCCAATCGGTTATATAACTATATTGGGCATGCGTATCGCCAAGCTGCATAACGCCGACAGTCTGGCCGAATGGATGCCGATCCGCCACATGAGTTTCCCATCGTTTACAATAGTTGGCAAACTCCCTGCTGGGTCACGAAACAACCGCGGGCAAAGCGCTGGCTTCGGGAATTGTCGTATCCCAGTTCGGGCCCGGCCCGCCTGAGCCTGGAGGCGGGGACGGGGCGAATGCTTCACTTACCTGGTATCGAGAATGGATGATCAGCAAGCCATCGCCGAGCTCGTGCGGCCGCACATCCATCATGGTCGCTTTGTCCTGGAGGACGACCAGACCACCAACTGGTACGTCAATGGACGCGCCTTCATGCTCAGCCCAGAGAGCAGCATCCTGGCCGGCCGCATCATTGGTGACATGCTTGCCGACGACGTCCGTTGCGTGGGCGGGCCGGCCACGGCGGCAATCCCCGTGGTGACGGCGGTGGTGCATCAATCCGCAGTACACCGCACCGGTTTCTACGTGCGAGGCGAGGCCAAAGGCTACGGCATGCTCAACCTGATCGAAGGCAACCTCGAACGGCAGGTGGCCATTGTCGACGACACGTGCTACACGGGTGATTCGATCATCAATTGCATTCGCGCCGTGGAGGAAGCTGGCTCAGTGGTCAGGCAGGTGGTTGTTGTGTTCGACCGGGGAGACGGCGGTGAGCGCATTCGCGAACTGGGCTATGATTACCGGTTCGTGCTGAGAATCGAGGACGGCCAGCCGGTAGTGCCCACCGGTTGACGGTTTGGGGATCGCTCCGAACGGACCCTGGCCGGTTCTTGCTCTTCAGAGTGAACTGGCATTCTGCGCCAAACCCAGCGCCTCGACGGAGTTCCGGCGTCCGTGGCTCAGCCGGCTCGCGCTTCTTGAGCCTCTGCCGCGCGGCAGGTTGCCGGATATTCATCCCTCGCCGCAGGCAGGGCATCGAGGGTGAACTGCCGTAAAATGTGTGCGACTTTTCAACGCTGCAGTGCGATCCCATGAATCGACTCGTCAAAATCTCGGCCACCCTGGTCTATTCCAACTGGTTCGAGTATTTCATCATCGCCGTCATCATCGTGAACGGCGCCCTGCTGGGCCTGGAAACTTCCGCAGTCATCGCCGATGCCTACGGGCACTGGCTGGAGTTGGGAAACCAGATCGCCCTGGGAATCTTCATCGTTGAAGCCATCCTCAAGATGATGGCGCTATGGCCGCGTATGCAGAACTATTTCCGGGACGGCTGGAACATCTTTGACTTCATGGTGATCGTCTTTGCCCTGATACCGGCCACCGGCCAGTTTGCGATGATCGCCCGGCTGGCCCGCCTGCTCCGAGTGGTGCGCCTGATCTCAGCCATCCGGGACCTGAGGCTCATCGTGGCGGCGCTGGTGCGCTCCATTCCAAGCGTCGGCCACGTGATCATGTTGATGAGCGTCGTGGTGTACATCTACGCCATCATGGGTTTCCATCTGTTCCACGCCCACGATCCGGAACATTGGGGCAGCCTCGCGATATCGCTCCTCACCCTGTTCAACATCATCACGCTGGACGGGTGGACCGAGGTCATGGACACGGCGATGCGGAAGCATTCCTTCGCGTGGGTTTATTTCGTCAGCTTCGTGGTGGTGGGAACCTTCGTGGTGATCAATCTGTTCATCGCCATCATCATCAACAGTTTGGACGAGACGAAGCGAGGCAACCTGCAGGAAGGGCTTGAGCCGGTCTCCCGCCAGGATCTGGTGCGCGAGCTGCGGGCGACGCAGGAGACGCTGAAACGACTGGAAGAGCGGCTGAACGCGGACGACGCCGAGGAGGAGGACCGTCGCTAGCGTCGTCGTGCTCGCACGAACCGGGTTTGCGGCGGGGAATGTCAGAATCAGGATTTGCTGGATTTTATGATTGGACAGGATTGGGAGATAATCATCACGGATCGGTCCCAATCCTGATAATCCCAAAATCTTGAAAATCCTGATTCTGACGAATTGCGCATGAGCGACGCCGAGCCGTTCCGCACGGGTGGTATCATTGGCCCGAATCATCCGGAGATGGAGGGATCGACGTGCCTTTTGGAGACAATGACTGGCTGGCCCTGACCCAGGAAGACCCGATAGAGCCCGACATCCCGCTGTGTGACCCACACCACCACTTCTGGGACCGCCGTATGCAGAGCGTGCCCTACCAGCGCTACCTGCTGCACGAACTGATGGCCGATCTCGATTCCGGCCACAACGTGCGGTCCACCGTTTTTGTTGAGGCGCGGTCCATGTATCGCGCCGACGGCCCGGCAGAACTGCAACCGGTGGGCGAGGTGGAATTCGTGCAGGGGCTGGCGGCGGCCAGCGCCAGCGGCACCTACGGCGAAGCCAGAGCCGCGGCCGCCATAGTGGGCCACGCCGACCTCAAACTTGGGGACAACGTGGCCGGGGTGCTGGAAGCATTGCAGGCGGCGAGCCCGAACCGGTTCAAGGGCATCCGGCACAATGTGACCTGGAGCCCGGACCCCTCATTGGAAAACCGCGAAACCCAGGGGATCATGTCCAACGAGATCTTCCGCACCGGAGCCCGGGTGCTGGCCCGAATGGGTCTGTCGCTGGACGTGATGCTGTCCTTCCCCCAGTTGAACGAGCTTGCCGAGTTCGCGCGAGCGGTGCCCGAGGTGTCCATCATCCTCAACCACGTGGGCGGGGTCTCCCGCACCGGGATCTATGCCGGCAAGGACGACGAGGTCATACCGGCCTGGCGAGATGGCATCCGTGCCGTGGCGGAGTGCCCCAACGTCACCTGCAAGCTGGGCGGATTGGGCATGCCGCGCTGGGGGTTCGGCTGGCACGCGCGCGCCCAGCCCATCGGCTCTGAGGAGTTGGCCGAGGCCATGACCCCGTGGTTGACCCACTGCATCGAGCAGTTCGGCCCGGATCGCTGCATGTTCGAAAGCAACTTCCCGCCGGACAAGGTCTCCTTCTCGTACAACGTGATGTACAACGCCTTCAAGCGGCTATCCCGGAGTTACAGCGCCAGCGAGCGGGCAGACCTGCTCCACGACACGGCGGTTCGGGTGTACCGCATCGAGGCGTAACGCGAGGGCATGACGGCATGAAATACGACGTGATCATCATCGGGGCCGGCTCGGCAGGCTGCGTCCTCGCCAACCGATTGTCGGAGGAATCGGATAGGTCGGTGCTGCTCCTGGAGGCTGGACCGGATTACACCATCGACCAACTCCCTGATGAGTTGAAGCACGACATGAACCAGGCTGCCTCCGAAGAAGGGGCGGCGCACAACTGGTCGTTCGTCGGCCAGTCCACGCCACAGAATCCGCGTCCCATCCACGTCGCGCGGGGCAAGGTCACCGGCGGCAGCAGCGCCATCAACCACCAGATCGTGCTGCGCGGAACGCCGGAGGATTTCGACGGATGGGCTGCGTCGGGCAACGACGAGTGGGACTACCAGAAAACGCTGCCCTACTTCCGCCGCCTGGAAAACGATGCCGATATCCGCGACGATTTCCACGGAACCGACGGCCCGATACCCGTGTGGCGGCACGCCCGCGAGGACTGGCTGCCCCTGCACGCCGCCTTCTACCAGGCCTGCCGGGACCTCGGGTTCCCCGACGACCCCGACATGAACCACCCCGACTCCACCGGCGTGGGAAAGGTGCCCCTGAATAACCCCGGCGGCGTCCGTATGAGCACCGCCATCACCTACCTGGACGCCTGCCGGCACCGCCTCAACCTCACCGTCCGCGCCAACGTGACGGTGCGGCGCATCGTGTTTGATGGCATGCGCGCGACCGGAGTGGAGGTGGAAAGCGGTGGTGACGCGTTCGTCGTCGAGGGAGAGGAGATTATCCTCAGCGCTGGGGCGATTGCCTCGCCGCAACTGCTGCTGCTGTCTGGGGTTGGCGCTGCCGAGCAGTTGCACCCGTTGGGCATCGCGCCGGTCCACGACCTGCCTGGCGTGGGGCGCAGCATGAAAAACCACCCGTCGGTATCCATTGTGTACCGTTCGCAGCCTGACCACCACCTCGCGCCCGACGCGCCGCGCAACCAGGTGGGGCTGCGGTTCACCGCCCAGGGATCACCCGAACGCAACGACATCCAGGTCCAGCCCACGACGTCGTATCCGGAAAGCCGCGAGGCGCCCAACATCCGCGTGGGATGCCGGCTGGAATTCCCCTACAGCGAAGGCCTGCTGACGCTGGCGTCGGCGGACGTGTCGGTGCAGCCGGACCTGGACTTCCGTTTCCTGACCGATCCTCGTGACACGGATCGGTTCCGCGACGCCGTGCGCCGCACCGTGGGGATCTTCGAGCATCCGGCTTTCAACGACCTGCTGGCGGAACGCCTGTCGCCGACTGACGCGGACCTGGCGGACGACGCTTCCCTGGACGCATGGCTGCAGCAGAGCGCCGGCATCGCCGGCCATACTTCGGTGACGTGCAAAATGGGTCCGGCGGCGGATCCCACGGCCGTGGTGGACCAGTATTGCAAGGTGCATGGCCTGCAGAACCTGCGGGTGGTCGACGCCTCTGTCATGCCGGACATAGTTCGCGCCAACACCAACGCCACCATCATTATGATGGCCGAGCGTGCGGCCGACTTCATCAAAGAAGGTAGTTAGTTCCCCACTTCGCCTGAACTGTCATTGCGAGCGAAGCGCGGCAATCTCGTTGGGGCCAGGAACGCCGTTGCGATAACGAGATCGTCGCCTCTCTACGCTCCTGGCGATGACAAAACGGCTGCGGATGAGAGCCAGCGCCCGGTTTCATGCGGTGCGCAACCCGGTGGGACGGAGCGGGCCTCGTCACTCGATGGCGTGCAGTACGCCGTCGTCGGTCCTGACGTAGAGCCGTTCGCCGGCGAATATCGGGGATATCTGGATGGGCGCCCCCAACGGGATGCTCCAGATCAACTCACCGTCGGAGCGGCGCAGCGCGTAGAGACTGCCGGCGTCGGTCCCGAAGTAGACCCGGTCTCCGACCACCACCGGCGACCCGAATATGGCGCCGTCGGCCGCGAACCGCCACGTCTCCGTGCCCGAAATCGCGTCAGCCCCGTAGAAGCCGCCCTTGAAACTACCAGCGTATATCGCATCGGCCGCCGCCGCCGGCGTTGATACCAGGCCCGTCGTAGACCACTGCCCCGTGGCGCGATCGAACGCGAAATCGGGGTCAAACAGCCACATCCGTCCCTTTTGCGCCGCCGGCTTCGGCACGCCCGGCACCTTCCAGTCCCAGAACTGCTTCCAGACCAGCTTGAACTGGTATTCACCGGCGATCTCCCGGGCGTCTGCATCCACGGCGTGCACCTGTCCGCCGGACGGGAAGTACGCCATCCCGTTGGCGATCGCAGGGGACGCTTTGGTGTTCCCCTCAGTGCGGAAGCGCAATTTGCTCTGGCCGGTTCTGGCGTCGAATACGTACAGGTTGCCGAGGTTGTCCGCGGCATACACGTGGCCGTCACTGACGGCCGGCGCCGCACGGACCTCGCCCACGATGTCCTCCCGCCACAACACCTCTCCGGTGGCCGCGTCCAGGGCGTTGAGCGCATTGTCGCCCGATCCCACGTAGACGATACCGTCGGCCACGATTGGCGACGAGGCGATGGGCCCTCCGGTCTTGACCGTCCAGCGGAATTGCTGGGTGTTTCTGTCCACGGCGATGATGCGATGGTCGGTCAGGCCGACGTAGAGCAGGTCGCCGGCCAGGGCGATCGAATGGTCCAGCGGGCTGGGTACGGTGACTTCCCAGAGTTGCTCGCCGGTCGACGCATCCAGGGCGCTGATCTTGAAAAACGCGCCGACGTACACCACGCCGTCGTGCACGATGGGCGCGGCCCGGGTCGGAATGCCCAGATCGTGGGACCAGACCACCTTTCCCGCCGGCTGGGTGGCCGCAGTGGGGATGGTACGCGTGAGCTGGAGGTCCCGCCCAACCATTGACCATTGGTCCGGCAGGGAAGCCGAGCTGAGCCTCGTGCTGGGCGAGTTGAACAGCAGTTTGATCGGGTTCGGGAAGAAGGGATAGTAAAGCCACGCCAGAAAGAACAGAACAACCACGACTACCCCGGTGCGGATCAGGCGCCGTCTGGTGAACCATCGACGTCCACGAGGGTCATGCCGCGCCCATTCGGGGATGTTGGTGACCGGACGGTCGCACTCCCCGCAGGGTTGTCCGGGTTCCTGGCCTTCGGCCCCGCACCAGCCGCAGACCGCGGCGCTGTTTGACCCAGCATCGGGTCGGGTGGCTTCGTTCATCGGGGACAGATTAGCGTGTCAAGGGGCGTCGCGGCAACAGTGTAGTGTCCCGCCCGGTTGTTGGCCCGGCCGGTGCCGCGGGGTGCAACGCAGACGACGGCGCGGATGCGCATACCGCACCCGCGCCGGTCGATGCTCTGGCTACCGCGATAGATTGTGGGCTCACTGATGACAGCGCCTGGATGGTTACAGGTTGCGCTGTTTGGGGTCCAGCTTGTCGCGCAGCCAGTCTCCCAGCAGGTTCATGGACAGGACCGTGAGCAGGATGGCCAGCCCGGGGAAGAAGGACAGCCACCAGGCGTCGGTCACGAACGACCGTCCGTCGGCCACCATCACGCCCCATGCCGGCGTGGGCCGAGAGATGCCGGCGCCCAGGAAGCTGAGGGTCGCTTCCAGCACGATGACGAAACCCACCTGGAGGGTGGCCAGCACCACTATCGTGTTCACGATGTTCGGGAAGATGTACCGGAGCATGATCCGCTTATTGGACGCTCCGGAGACCCGGGCCCGGGAGATGTAGTCCTGAGCGCGTATGGTCAACGCTTCGCCGCGAACCAGCCGAGCATAACGAGACCATTGGCTCAACACCAGCACCGCGATCAGTATCTTCATGCTGGGTCCCGCCATCGCGGCGACCACAATTGCCACCACGATGATGGGCAGAGACAGCGAGATGTCCACCAGGCGCATCATCAGGTTGTCCGCCCAGCCGCCGTAAAACGCGGACACAATACCGAAAGTGGTGCCGATTATCCCCGATATCAGTATCGCCACGCTGGCCACCAACATCGACACGCGGGCTCCATGCATGACCCGACTGAGTACGTCCCGCCCGATATCGTCGGTGCCGAACCAGTGCTGCGCCGAGGGTTCAGCGAAGCGATTCTTCATATCGCCTTTCAGTGGATCGTACGGAGCGATCCAATTGGCGCCGAGGGCAGGGATGAGCAGGACTATCACCAGGACAGCCACTGGAATGATCGGGTAGCGGAACGCTTCCCTCGTGTAATGGCCGATTCGTGATGGCGGACGTGGGCTGCTAATTTCCGGCAGTGCTATGGCCATAGCTGTTGTCCTCGTTTAGAACCTGGTGGCGTCAGTTGTACCGTATGCGCGGGTCGAGGTAGGCATATGCTATGTCCACCAACAGATTCGCGGTGATGTAGATGGTGGTGAAGGTGAGCATTATGCCCTGCAACAGAGCGTAATCGCTGGACCGGGCCGCGTTGAACAGCAGGAACCCCAAACCGGGCCACTGGAAGACCGTTTCAATGGAAACGGAGCCCACCATCAGCGATCCCAACGTGATCGCGAAGTAGGTCAGGGGGGCGATAGCCGCGTTACGCAAGCAGTGCTTCCAGATGATCTTGCGCTCGGGAAGGCCCTTGATGCGGGCCAGTTTCACATACTCGCTATCCAGCACGTCCAGCATGGACGAACGGACCAGCCGAAGCATGGCGGCCACCTGGAACCATCCGATGGCGACGGCCGGCAGGATCAGGTGCTTGATGCCGCCCTTTCCCGAGGTTGGGAACCAGTCCAACTGCACGGCAAAGATCCACATGAGGACGATGCCCAGCCAGAACACGGGCAGAGATTGGCCCAGCAGGGCCACCACCTTGCCCGTCCAGTCGAAGACGGTGTCCCGGTAGGTTGCCGTGAGGACCCCGATGGGCAAACCGATGGCGACGGCCACCAGGATGCCGGCTCCGGCAAGCTGGATGGTGGCCATGAAACGGTCCGCGATGAGTTGAGAGACGGTGAACCTGGGGTACTTGAACGAGTGGCCGAAGTCTCCTCGGACGGCGTTAGCAACGTAGGTGAAATACTGGACGTGCAACGGTTCGTTGATGCCCCAGAATTCCTCCAGGTCGGCCCTGACCTCGGCATCGGCATCGTCAGGCAATATGGCATCCAGGGGATTGCCGCCGGCGTGGCCCAGGGCGAAGGCAATCACGCTCACCACCACCAGGACCAGGATCGCCTGGAGGAGGCGCATAATGATGTACCGTTGCATCCTTAACTCCTAGCCGAGTTCACGCGGGTGGGATTGGCAGTGCGCATCGCGATTGTTGGTTGCCCAGCAATCGCGATGCGTTGAGACCGGACTATGTAGCGGTTGGGCGAGGATCAGCAGGGGGGAGCTTCGATCAACTCGTTGCTGCCCAGGTCACCGCCCTCCCAACCTGGGAAGGGCCAGGCGCAGATGATCTTCGGGTCCACGATGGTCTCGATGGGCACCCAGAACAGTGGTATCCACTCGTGCTGATAGAACTTGATGTCCCCGATCTGGGCCAGGACCTTTTCGCGCGCCACCGGGTCCACGGTGACCTGCAACTCGTGGTACAGGTCCTGCAGTTCGGCGGTCTCGTACATAAAGACCGTGCCGCCATCTTCCTTGGGGGTGTTGAACAGCATGATCTGGGCTTCCACGGCCTTGAAGGAAGGCGTGGTCGCCAGCGCCGTTTCGTGGTTCTCCTTGTTCCGGCGCCGGGCAACGACGGCTGCGCGGTCTTCGTCGCGGAGTTCCAACTCCACTCCGATCTCCGCCCAGGCCAGTTGCATGAACTGTGCAATCTGGGGAAGCTCAGGCGCGCCGGGGAAGGGATACATCGGAACCGTGATCTTGAACCCCTCCGGGTATCCGGCTTCGATCAGGAGCTGCTTGGAGGCCTCGAGGTCGTAGCCGTACTCCTCTTCCCAATCCTCGTCCCACTTGGGGTTCCAGAAGGTCAGGGTGGGATGGAAGGCGTGGACCTTGGAGTCCCACACGCGGCCCTTGTACAGCTCTGACTTGAAGGTCTCGCGGTCCACGGCCTTGTTGAGGGCCTTGCGTACCTTGATCCCGATTTCACCGGGCGCGGTTACCGGGAAGTCGGGGTCATAGTTCTCGGCGTCACCGTAGAACATGCCGCCGAACCGGAAAGCCGTCTGCTGGGCCGGGCCGTTGCTCGGGATGATCTTGAAACCTTCCTCGGTCAGTTTGTCGCCCAGGTCGCGGTTGACTTCCGTCATGTGCGTCTCGCCGGCGCGGAACTGCGCCAGGCGGGTGGACTCTTCCAGCACCCAGGTGTTCCGCATTTCGGGGTACACCGGGTCATGCCGCCAGTGTCCGTCCGGGAATGCGAGGGAGTAGTCCACATGGACTTCTTCTTCCCGGCCGTCATACTGGTAGGGACCGGTGCCGGCCAGGCGCTCGTAATACTCGGTGGTGCAGCCTTCGCTGGCAACGTTCTCAGCAACGTCGAACCCGCCAGCCGCGTCGCACTGGGCCTTGCTGTAAATCATGTTCCCTGCGGATTCAGCAGCGTAGAACAGGTACTCGGCGGAGGGCTTCTTCATGTGGACCCGGATGTTGTAGGGATCCAGGATTTCCACAGATTCGTAGTTACAGATTCCGCCACGGTAGCTGGCGCGGGAACCTTTCTGGCACGTGAGCAGGAAGCTATGCGCCACGTCATCAGCCGTGAACTCGCCAACGTCTCGGTGGAACTGAACGCCCTGCTCCAGCTCGAAGGTCCAAACATCGCCGGTGGCGTTCATCTCCCAGCTCTTCGCCAGCATTGGCTGCCAGGTGCTGTCGTAGGGATCCAACTGTACCAGGTACTCCATGAACGGACTGTGCTGGTACACGAAGTCAACACCGCCCAACCACGGCACTACAGTGTCGTCGATCGGCGTGATCAGGCCCAGGATGACCTTCTGTACGGGCAACTGGCCCTCGTCCGCGACATTGCCGGCAGGCTGATCCTGGGACGCAGGCATTGCGGTGGGCTGGGCGGCTGCGGCGGGTGCGCCCCCGGATGCCGGCTGGGCTGCGGCCGGCTGGGCGGTTTCCGCCGGGGCCTCGGCGCCTCCGCAAGCTGCGACGAATGTCAGCAGCAGCAGCGCTGGCAAGAGCATCAACGCCGTTTTGATCTTGATTCCGTTGCGGTTCATTACCAGACCTCCAGGCTGTGATTGTCACGTCCACGAACCGTGTTCGAGACGCTTGCCATCCTTGGTTTCCCGAGCCGAGAATCGACAATCGATTCGGCTCATTTATCTGGTTGCGAATTCAGTTTGCGATTCTGAAATACCCGTCAGGCTCCGTCGCAAAATAGGCGGAATTGAGTATTGTTTTCGTTTGACGGAGCTGGTTTCCGTTAGAGACTTTACGAATTCCTATCATGTTGGCGCAATCGATCTTCGAGTGACGTAACATGTTGCGACCAATTCGCAGTCATTCGTAAAGTAGGCGGAATGTATACCAGCTATGTTGCTCATGTCAATAGCGTCGATATTGACGGCCCGGTTGCTCAGGTCGTGATGCTTCCCGCCGCACGTTGCCCGTGACGCGGTAGAACCGTCGGGGAAACGACCCGGATTACGGAGCCTCGATGATGCTTAACTGTTGGTTGGCCGGCACGTCGTGGAGGGTCTGGACGATGCCGCTGGGCCACTGGATCTGAATGGTGTCGGCCCGGCTCGCCGAGCCGAGGCCGAAGTGGGCGGTCAGCATGTTCTGGCTCTTGTTGCTGGAGCCGGCGGCGATTTCCCGGATTTGCGTGCGGCCGTCCGCAACCACCGTGACCCGGGCCCCGATGCCATCCCGGTTGCTCACCGTGCCCACAGTTCGGATTTGGAGCCAGTTGGCGTCCCCAAGGCAGCTATTCTGGAACAGGCGGGCACTCTGGGCTTCATCGCCGGCCAGGCCCAGGTTTGCCACGTACAGGTCCAGGCAGCCGTCGTTGTTGAAGTCGGCGTAGGCCACGCCCCGGCCGACGCCCCGGTCGTCGGCGCCGCTGATGGACGATACGTCCTCGAAGACGGCCTGCCCGGTATTGCGCAGCAGCAGATTGGGTTGATGCCGGCGATTGGTCAACGCGTCGCTGTCCAGGTGGCCGCTGGCAATGTAGAGGTCCTCCCAACCGTCGTTGTCATAGTCGAAAAACACCGTGCCCCAGCTGACGCGCTGCCGCCTTTGAAAGGCGCCCATTCCGGCCTCGGCGTCGGCGGCCGTTTCGGTGAAGGTGAGCCCATCGCCGTTGTTTCTCAGCAGCACGTTGTCTTCAATATTGGTGACGTAGAGGTCGAAGTGTCCGTCGAGATCGTAGTCGCCCACCGCGAGACCCATGCCGAACATCGCGACGTCGGCCCGGGAATCGCGAGAAATATCCTCAAAGTGCCAGATTCCGTCGGCGGCCGGACCATCGTTGCGCCACAGGACGTTGGGCTGGGCGTCGTGCCCGAAGTCGTTCACCACGTAGAGGTCGGAGTCGCCGTCGTTGTCGAAGTCAAGCCAGCCCGGCTGGAACCCGGCGCCCCAAAGGCTGCCGTACTCCCCGGGGATTTTCCCCGGAGACCCGGTGTCGCCGAGCAGGTGCGAGACCTCGGTAAAACTGCCGTCGCCGTTGTTGTGGAAAAGGCCAAGCGGTCGCACGGCAAGGTAAAAGGCCCGGAGATCCAGTGCTTCCATGTCCGATTCTTCCAGGTGCCGTACGACAACGAAGTCCAGATGTCCGTCCCGGTCATAGTCGCCCCAGGCGCAGCCCATGGAGCGGTAGCTGGGATCGGGATCGCCCAACCCGGCGCCGTCCGTCACGTCATCGAAGGCTCCCGAGCCGTTGTTCCGAAAGAGCTTGCTGGAGCCCCAGTTGGTGACGTAGAGGTCCTGGTCGCCGTCGTTGTCATAGTCGGCGGCGCACCCTCCGTTGGACAGGCCCATCAGTTCGTCGACCCCGGCCTCCGAGGCGACGTCGGTAAACGATCCGTCGCCGTTGTTCCGGTACAGCGCGTTGGCTCCGTCGATCTGGTCAGGCGATTCGCCCCAGGAGGGTTTGGACGCCACGTAGATGTCCTGCCGGCCGTCGTTGTTGAAATCAAAGACGATGACGCCAGCGCCCAACGGTATACGGTCCACCGGATCGCGGAAGTGCTGGAAATCGACGCCGGCCTCTTGCGCAACATCGGTGAACAACGGTTGCTGATAGGTGAACCCCCGGGGCAAACTGCCGCTACGGCCATCGGGATTGGTTATCACCACGTCGACGACGCCGGCCGGGTGCTGAGGCGCCGCAACGGTCATCGTGTGGGAGTCCAGGAACTCCACGACCGTCGCCTCCACATCGCCAATGGAGACGCGGCTGCCTTCTGCCAGGCCGGCGCCGGAGATGGTCACCAGGCTTCCGCCCGAGGTGGCGGCGGCGGCGGGCTCCAGTGATACAATCCGGAGCCCCGCCGGGTAGTCCGACAGCAGATCGCCGGGACCCCACGCGGGCGCACCGTCGGCGCCGGTGCCGTGGGTGAGGTTGACCTGGTGTGACCCATCGGCGTTCATCGCCATGATCTCCGGAGCGCCGTAGCGGTCGCTGGTGAAGGTTATCCGGGCTCCGTCGGGAGACCAGGAGGGCCAGGAATCGTTGAAGACGTCCCCTGACAGCTGCACCGGGTTCGCGCCGTCGGCGTCCATCACGTAGATGGCGCGCCGGCCGGTTCGACTGGATGAAAAGGCAATTTTGGAACCGTCCGGCGACCAGATGGGAAATTCGTCGGAGGTTGCGTTTTTCGTCAGACGGATCTGGTTGGAGCCGTCGGCGTCCATCACGTAGATTTCCAGGTTGCCGTCGCGGCGCGAGTTGAACAGGATACGCTGCCCATCTGGAGACCAGGAGGGGGAGGAGTCGTACCCCGGATCGTTGGTCAAGTTGATCTGGTTGGAGCCGTCGGCGTCCATCACGTAGATCTCGCGGTTGCCGTCGCGCTCCGAGGAATAGGCGATCCGGCTGCCGTCGGGCGACCACGCCGGCAGTGCGTTGTCCGGGCCGTTGTCCTCGGTGAGGCGACGCGCGCGCGCGCCGTCGGCGTTCATCACGTAAATTTCGGGGCTACCGTCACGGTCGGACACGAACGCGATCTTTTTGCCGTCGGGGGACCAGGCCGGCATGTCGTCGTAGCTGGAATTGTTGGTGAGCCGTTTCAGGTCGGAGCCGTCGGGAAGCATGGAGTAAATCTCAAAGTCGCCGCCCCGGTCCGAGCTGAAAACGATGCGGGAGTCGGAGGTGTCCAGGAAGAATGGGCCGACGAACAGCAGCCCCACGCCGCCGACCATGCTCAGGCTCCAGGTGCCGGCAGCAAAGGCGGCCACTGCTCTCTTGGGCATCACCCGCGCCAGTCCCCAGAGGGTGAAGGGGCCGGCCGCCGCCGCTCCGAACAGGAGCGCCGCCGCCGGCGCGGCCCCCATGCCCACCAGCATCAGCACCGCCACCAGCGGGATCTCGAAAAGCAGAGGCACGTTGATGAGGATGCCCAGCGTGGCGGCAACCGCGATGCCCGAAACGTCGTCGCCCAGGTAGGCCGCCACCGTCTCAGGGGTGATCCACTGGATTACCAGGCCGCCGGCGATACCCGCCAGGATCATGGCGGGCCCCAACCGCCACAGGTACCGCAGGCTGGACCTCAGCCAGTCTTTCAGACCGGCGCCGATGGTTTCCCGCCACGTGGCAAACTCCGGTATCGGTCCTTCCACTCGACCGAACCTGAAGGCGTCGCTGAAGCTGAGTTGCCGCCGCAGCAGGAGAGCCACCAGCGGCCCCAGCAACAGGACGCCGACCACGCTCACCGCGATGCGCGTGCTGGCCAGCATGGGCGTGAAGACCAGCGCGGCCATCACCAGCGCCGGCAGGTTCAGCGTGGAGGAGCCCTGGGTTATGGCGATGGCGGTTTCCACCGGGGCCCCCCGGTTCCGAAAGGCCGACGCTATGGGGACGATGCACGCGGAACACAGGTTCATGGAGGACCCGACGGCGAATCCGCGCAGGACCCCCTTGATGCCGCCGCCCGTAAGGCCCGAGCCACCGCTTCTCGGAAACAGGAACACTTCCGTTATACCGGCGGCGAGGAACGCGAAAATCATTCCCATCGTCACCAGCTTCAGGTAGCTGGTGGAGAAGTCCCACCACCGTTGGAAGAAACCGGTCTCCGGTTCCCGGTTGATGCAAAACCCCTGGAAGCATTCGGCTCGGGGCGCGCTGACGCCAGCCAGGTCGGCCTCGACCGTGTCCAGCTTGGGAATGCGGTTGAAGGCCAGGAACAGAGCCAGAATCACGGCCAGCAGCACAATGCCGATGACCCGTTTCTTTTTCAGCGCCGTATCGAACATTCGCAGTCGCTCTTCGACGATGTTCCGTCGGCCCATGGGCCGGCAAGTTTGGCAAGTCGGTGGATGGAGGAGGATTTGCTCCGGGTTTCGCCGGAATGCGCGGATGTTATGCGCGCCGTAATATGCCGTCAATGGCAGGTCGGCCTCACGCGTACCCAGTTTCACTGGAACCGTCATTGCGAGCGAAGCGCGGCAATCTCGTTGGGGCAAGGAACGCTACTGAGGGAACGAGATCGCCACGTCGTTTCGCTCCTCGCGATGACAAAATGGGTACGCGTGAGCAGGTCGACATCCGGCGCGCGGTTCGTTGACTCCCGCAAAACGGCGGTGCTACGGTGGGCCACCCTGACCAACCGGAGCCGCGATGCGCCGGATTGACTACCGCTGGATCATCCTGGGCACGGGGTTCGCGATCCTCTTTTTCAACGGCGGGTCGCGCTCTGCCCTGGGGCTCATGCTGAAGCCCATGGTCGACGACCTCTTGTGGTCTCGCTCGGTGCTGTCGCTTGGCGCCACCGCGTACATGCTGGTTTCCGCCGCGGCCATGCCCTTTGTAGGCCGCCTCGCCGATCGCTACGACCTCCGCTGGATCATGGGTGTCGGAGCCGCCGTGGGCGCCGTCGGCCTCGCCCTGATGAGCGTCATATCCTCGCCCTGGCAGCTGTTCCTGGTGTACGGGGTGGTCTTCGCGCTGGGGAACGCCGGCATGTCGAATCCTGTCGTGAGCGTCATGATCGTCCGGTGGTTCCCGAACCGGCGTGGCGTTGCCAACAGCGTGGCGGTCTCCGGCAACGCGATCGGACAACTGGTGATCGTCGGGCTGCTGGCCCAGTCGCTGGTGCGGTTCGGCTGGCGCCTTTCCTACGCGGGGCTGGGGCTGGCCAACCTGGTGATCCTGGCGCCGATCGTGATGGCGGCGGTGAGATCAACCCGGGCAGCGCCCGCAAGCTCGGGAACGCCGGTCCCGAACGCGTCAGGTGGACAGAATGATGAACAGGCGAAGGAGGGTCCGCTGCTCACGTCGGTTCAGCTCTGGCTGCTCCTGATGGTGTACGCCATCTGTGGCTTCCAGGACTTCTTCGTCCAGACTCACGTGGTGGCGTTCGCCCTGGACACGGGGATCGGCACGGTGGTCGCAGGGTACCTGCTGGCGCTCATGGGCGTGATGGGCCTGCTGGGCGTCATCGCCTCCGGCTATCTCGCTGACCGCTTGGGCCCCGGACGGCCGACGCTGCTCTGCTTCGTGATGCGCATCGGGATTTTCGCTCTGGTCATCCTGAACCAGGACAAACCGTCGGTAATCGTCTTCGCGCTGTTGTACGGCTTCACCTTCCTCATGACGGCGCCGCTGACGGTCATGTTCTCCGGCAACATTTTCGGCACCAACCGATTGGGCAGGGTCAGCGGAACCATCTCCGGCGTGCACCAGGTCAGCGGCGGACTCGGTGCCCTGGCCGGCGCTCTGTCGTTCGACATCTGGGGCAGCTACGACCGTGCGTTCGCGCTGATGCTGGTCCTGTCGGTAGTGGCGACGGTGGGCACCCTGCTGGTTCGGGACAAGGAAGCCAGGGGCGCACCGCAGCACGGGATGATCTGCTGCTAGGTGCGCAGCTTTCCTGGGCTCTCTAATCGGCGAACCGAGGCATGACCTTAGTGGCAAAGTTCTCCAGATTCCGCAGGATTTTGGCCTGCGGCAGCCCGGAGTGAGCGAACTCCACGAGCAGACAGTCCAGGTTGCACACCTCCTGCAGCTCCTGAATTTTCTCAGCGACGTTGTCCGGCGAGCCCACCAGCAGCGTGCGGGGTTCCAGGAAATCCCAGTCCAGCTTGACCTCCGGGTCGAGTTCCTCGTCGGGGTTGGTGAACACCTGCCGCCCTCGGAAGGGGTCGTTGAAGATGAAGGCGGACATGATGCCGGCCTCGGCATCCCGGCGGGCTTCTTCCATGGACGAGGCGACGTAGGTGGAGCGCATGACCGCCTGGTCTTCGCCCAACGCGTACGGGCGGCCCTCCCGGTTGGTGCGCGCCTCGGCGTAGATTTCCATGCGCTGGCGGATTCGCAGCGGGGGAGGCTGCCAGTAGCAGGCCTTCAGCCCCATCTGGGCGGCGGTGGTCACCGAGCGGTCGGTGGACACCGTCATCCACAGCGGCGGGTGCGGCAGCTGGTACGGGCGCGGGGTCACGCGCAGCCTGGTGACGTGATCGCCGTTGTGCCACGCCGGATCCGGAGCGACCGACGGGTGGGAGAAAACGGTGTCCGGAACCGGGAATGTGTAGTTGGTACCGTGGTGGTCGAAATACTCGTTGCTCCATATCTTGCGAACGATCTCGACGGTTTCCTGGAACAGCTCCCGGTTCTCGGCGTCCTTGCGAGGGTCGGCGTTGGGATGGAACTGCGGCCCCTCGTAGGGCCAGATGCCGCGGCCGAACCCAACATCGACGCGGCCTCCGCTCATGTTGTCCAGCATAGCCAGGTCCTCGGCCAGCCGGATGGGATGCCACCAGGTGGCGATGTTTGCCATCTGGCCGATGCGAATCCGGGAAGTGCGGGCGGCGAGGTCCGCGCCCAGCAGTATCGGATTGGGCAGGTCGCCCACGCCGAACGGGGTGAAGTGGTGCTCGCCCAGCCAGATGGCCTCGAACCCGAGCTGTTCCGCCAGGACGGCCTGTTGGCGCAGGTTGTCCAGGAAGCCGGCGGAATTGGTGGCCTCGCCGGCGGATGCCGCCACCGTGGTGAACGCTGCGAAGCGCATGCCAAGCCTCCTGTTGCCGTTCGTATGCCGTGGTCTTTCGCGCGGATCACCCGACGCGAGCCAGCTTCTGCACGCGCTGGTTGGAGGTGTCGGCGCCGTAGATGTTCCCCTGGGAGTCAGTGTAGACCTGGTGGGCGTACTCGAAGGTGCGGCCCCGGGCCAACAGCTCACCGTCCAGGGTGAGAATGGTCAGGCGCGGTACCTGGTCGGTCACGTAGACCCGTTGCTCCGCGTCGATGTGCACGCCCATGGGACACTTGAAGTCGGTCCACTGGTCGACGAAATCGCCGTCCACGGTGAACACCTGCACCCGGTTGTTCTCCCGGTCCGCCACGTAGACCCGACCGTCGGCGGAGACGCGGATGCTGTGCGGCACGATGAACTCGCCCGGGCCGCGGCCGGGACTGCCGAAGGACTTGATGAGGGAACCGTTGGCGGCGAGGCGATGCACAGATGAATTGCCGTAGCCGTCGGCCACGAACAACTCTCCTGAGGGAGCCACGCAGACGTCGGCCGGATGGTTGAACGGTGCCTGGAGCGCCGGGCGGTTTCGGTTGCCGATGGACGACAGCAACTCTCCGTCCGAAGAGTATCTCAGGATCTGATGGGCGTCGCGGTCCACCAGGTAAACGGTGTCGTCGGGGCCGATGTGGATGTGGTGTGCGTCGGCGGGCACGCCGTCCGGTCGCGACCACGCCGCCACCGGGTTCCCGTCCCGGTCGAACACCAGGACCGGGGGGCCCTGTCGCTGAAACACGTAGACGCGGTCCCGGCTGTCCACGGCCACGCCGCTGATCCCCTGGAAACCCTGGCCCACCGGGAGGCGCGGCCATTCCGGTTGGTATTCGTAAACGTAGTCGCCCATGCCGACGGTGATGGCCATATCTCTGCCTCCGCGGTCCGGTTTCTCCGGAGCCGGTCAGATTGTAGCACCGGGAGCGGTTCCCAATTTCGGGCCGAGCCCGCGCTTGACCTTGATACGCAGCACTGTTAGCGTCCGATATCCAACTAACAACTGGTGATCCGGAAACGATAACTTCGAGGAGGTCGTCATGGCCATTTCCACGAAAGCGCCGGCACGGGCTGCGCCACGCTCCATGGTCTCGCATCCCCTGGACCCTCTCACCGCCGAGGAGATAGCCGACGCCTCGGCCATCTTGAGGTCCCAACGCGATCTGGGCCCGCGTACCCGGTTCGAGACCGTCGTGCTGCGGGAACCGGACAAGAACGTTGTGCTCGCGTTCCAACCGGGCGACCCCATCCGGCGCGACGCCTTCCTGGTGGTGCTGGACAATGACGCCGCGGCCACCTACGAGGCGGTGGTGTCTCTGGACGAGCGCCGCGTCGTCTCCTGGGAGCACATCCCCGGCGTGCAGCCGCGCGTGATGTTCGACGAGTTCGTGGAGTGCGAGGCGATGGTGCGCGCCGATGCAAAGTTCCTGGCGGCCATTAAAAAGCGTGGCGTTACCGACCCCAACCTGGTGATGGTGGACCCGTGGTCGGCCGGCAACTATGGATACGAGGATGAGGAGGGTCGCCGGCTGGTGCTGTGCCGCCCCTTCGCCCGGACCAGTCCCACTGATAACGGCTACGCCCGGCCCATCGAGGGCGTCACCGCCGTGGTGGACCTCAACAGCATGGAAGTGGTGCGGGTCGACGACTACGGATTTGTGCCGCTGCCTCCGGAGTCCAGCAACTACGGCGCGGAGTTCGTGGACAAGTTCCGCGAGGACCTGAAACCGCTGGACATCACCCAGCCCGATGGGCCGAGTTTCCAGGTGGATGGCTGGCAGGTGACGTGGCAGAAGTGGTGCCTGCGCGTCGGGTTCACCCCTCGCGAGGGGCTGGTGATCCACACCGTGGGGTACGAGGATCAGGGCCGGGTCCGGCCGATCCTGTACCGCGCCGCGCTGTCGGACATGGTGGTGCCCTACGGCGACCCCGGCAAGGACCACTACCGCAAGAACGCCTTCGACGCCGGAGAGTACGGCATCGGCTCGCTGACCAACTCACTCACCCTGGGGTGCGACTGCCTGGGAGAGATTTATTACTTCGATGCGGTGATGAACAGCGGGCAGGGCGAGGCGTTCACCATACCCAACGCGGTGTGCATGCACGAGGAGGACTATGGCATCCTGTGGAAGCACACCGACTGGCGCACCGGGCAAACCGAGGTGCGCCGCTCGCGGCGGCTGGTGATATCCAGCGTCGCCACGGTGGGTAACTACGAGTACGGCTTCTTCTGGTACTTCTACCAGGACGGCACGATCCAGATGGAAATCAAGCTGACCGGCATCATCAATACGGCCGGCATCGCCGAGGGGGAGACACCCAAGTACGGCACCATAGTCGCCCCCCAACTGAACGCGCACATCCACCAGCATTTCTTCAACTTCCGCATGGACATGAGCGTGGACGGTGAGGAGAACTCGGTGTTCGAGGTGAACACCGTGGCCGCGCCCCCGGGTCCGGACAACCCCCACGGAAACGCCTTCTACGCCGAGAAGACCCTGCTGGGCACCGAGCACGAGGCGCAGCGCATTATCGACCCGATGAGCGGGCGGTACTGGGTGGTGTCCAACCCGTCGGCGAAGAACGCGCTGGGCCAGCCCGTCAGTTACAAGCTGATGCCGGGCGAGAACATCCTGCCCTTCGCGCATCCCGACGCCAGCATCATCAAGCGCGCGGGGTTCATGACCAAGCACCTGTGGGTGACGCCCTACGACCGGGACGAGATCGCGGCCACCGGCCCGTATCCCAACCAGCACCCGGGCGGCGCGGGCCTGCCCGAGTACACGAAGAACAACCGGAGCGTGGAGGACACCGACGTGGTGCTCTGGTACACGCTGGGCTACCACCACGTGCCGCGACCCGAGGACTGGCCGATTTCACCCGTTGCCTACTGCGGGTTCAGCCTCAAGCCGGTGGGGTTCTTCGACACCAACCCGGTGCTGGACGTACCGCCCAGCGACCACTGCGACGACGCCTGTCACACCTGAACCAATAACAAGGTGGGATGTGAGCTTCGAGGGTCCTGAAGACTATCGAAAGGACCCCAATGCTACAGCCGCAGATCAGTAGCAGGTCTGTTCTTGATCCTCGGCGCCACCTTACCATTCCAGTTTTGGGGCTGCTACAATTCGCACCGCAACCGCGAATTAAAGAAAACCCCGAATTAACGAAGCTTTTGGAGAGTAATTATGGCTATGTCGGCCGGTATATCAAATGCGCTGGAACGTAACTGGGGTATGGTGGACCGTGCCATAGACGGGCTGAGTGATGAGACACTGGCGCGCCGGATATCCGACGGCGACAATTCCATCGGTTGGCTCCTCTTCCATATGAGCCGCGTGGTGGACGTTTTCATGAACACCAGGTTCCAGGGCAAGCCTCAGATATGGATAGCGGACGGTTGGTGCGAGAAATTCGGCCTGAGTGATGACCCTGAGACGACTGGCCAGGGCTGGGACGCAGCGCGCGTGGCCGCGTGGCCGCTTCCCTCCAAAGACGTCCTGGTGGGGTACTACGAGGCCATGAAGGCCTGCTGCCGGGAATACATGTCCTCTGCGACCGACGAGGAGTTGAGCGCCACCATGAGCATGAGGCCCGGCGCGGACCCCGAGCCGAAAGAGACCATCATGGGTGTCCTGGTCTACGACAACATCGTCCACGGAGGCCAGATAGCCTTCCTGCGCGGCCACTTGGAAGGCATGGGCTGGTTCGGGTAGCCCGAACGCCGGCTTCCCGGACAATTTCTTCAGTTTTGCGGAGGAGCACGGCGAACTCAGGCCGTGCTCTCCCTTACCCGCACCGGGTGGGCGACGGGCTGGTTGAAGAGGTAGCCCTTCTCGTTGAACGGCACGCGGTTGGGTTGGGTGTTGCCAGCCGCGTCGGTGGCGCGGGTCATGATGGTGTGGTCTCCCGGCTCCGCGTCCCATTCGAATTCGAACCGAACCCATGAGTGGTCCGGCTGGGATCCGGAGAGAACTGCCTCGTTCCAGGTTTGACCAGAGTCGACGGTCCATTCGACCTGTGAGATCGGGCCAGACGGAGAATGCGCGTAGCCGTGAATGCGCTGGCGACCCGCCGGAAGTTCAGCCGGCCAGGGCAGGGCCAGGGCGCTCTTGATCACCTGCAGGGTGACTGGCTGGCCCAGCGATTGCCCCTGCGGCGGGTAATCGTCGCCGATGAGCGTGTAGGATGTGGTGTTGTTCCGCGTCCACAACTGCTCCGAGGAAACGACGATGCGGCCCAGCCACTTGACGTTGGCGCTGCCCACCCATCCGGGAACCAGGGCGCGCACGGGAAAGCCGTGATCTTTGGGCAACGTCTCTCCGTTGAGGGCGTAGGCCAGCAGCGTGTCCGGATGCATCGCCTTCTCCACCGGCAGGACGTAACGGAAGCCCTCCTCGGGAGACTCCACGTCCAAGCCGACCAGCAGCACTGACGTGGCATCGGGTTGGATGCCCGCCAACGTCAGGACGTCGCGGAGTTGCGCGCCGACCCATTCGCCGTTTCCAACGGCGCCGGTCATCCACTGGGTGCCGGACGTTTCCTGCCCGTTCATCACGTTGAACATGGCGCGGTGGTTGCCAGCGCATTCCAGGTAGGACGTGAGGGTGCGGCTGGGCAGGCTGCGAATTTCCGAGTAGGTCAACTCCATCGGTTCGGAGACCGCGTCGCCCTCCACGGTGAGACGCCAGTCCGCGGCGTCGAGGTCGAGGCTGACGGAGTTGTTGCGCACGAAAAACAGCCGGTTGGGCGTGATGCTGCCCTGCATGTATTCCAGCCGCGCCTCCAGACCCTTGTCGTCACGAACGATGAACGGCGCCGGGTCCTTGAACCAGGGCGCAACCTGCGCCGGGGAGGTGCCGGCGGGCGGCGACGGTGACCCTACCGTGGCATCGGATGGGGCCATTTCGGCGCAGGCGGCCAGAACTGCGGTGGCGCCGCCGGCTGCCAACAGGCGTAAAAATTGGCGGCGGCCCAGCCCCCGGGCGTTGGCAAACTCCCAGAGTGAAGGGCCGCCCGGCGGCGGTGTGCCGGATTCCTGCTCACGCTCGGTCAAGGTTCCGCTCGTGATGCGGCGCCAGCGCGAAGCATGGCTTTGCCTACGGCGCTTGCAGCATGGGCCAGAATGTGGCCGCCGCTCCGCCCATCATCCAGTCGAGGTCTTCGGCGGAGACCCAGGGCAAAGCCGTCTTGCCCAGCTCAACTTGGCCAATGAAGCCGCCGGCGCGGGACGATGGGAAATTGGAGCCCCACATCATACGGCGCGGCGTGAAGGCCTCGATGACGCGGCGGAACAGGTCTTTCTCGTCGTCGGACAGTTCGGCGTAGGGCCCCAGGCTGGTGCTGGAGTAGCGGAGGTGGGCGTTGGGCAGACTGGCCAACTCCTCCAGGGCAGTGGTCATGCCCGCCTTGTCGGCGGAATTGCTCCAGCCGGCGAAGTGGTCGGGAGCGAACTGGACGTTGGGGTGTCGCGCGCCGATGTTGCGCATGCGGTTGACCCGGTCGGCCGTTCCACCGCCGCCGATGGAGATGGGGATGCCCAGCGATTCAGCGCGGTCCCACAGGGCGTCGCAACTAGGGTCGTCGGGCTCGGCCGGGCTCTGCAGACGGACCCCCCACATGCCGCGCTCATTGGTCCAGTAGGAGAGTCTGTCGGCGGCATCGTCCGCCGCAGGGTCGAGGATGCCGACGGCGACGGTGCGAGGGGCGTACTGCAGGGCGCTGTCGCACTGGTAGGAGTTGTCGAGGCCGTAGGTGCCGTTGGGCTGCACCAAGGTGGCGCATTCCACGCCGGCAGAGTCCATCTCCTTGATCAGGTCCTCAACGTTGTTGCTGACCTCGAGAGACCAGCCGCTGGCGTCGGGATGCAGGGGGTGTGCGTTCCGGTCGCTGCTGACCACGTGGGTGTGGGTGTCGATGATCATGGGTGCCACTCCTTGAGGGATTGTCCGCAACGGGACGATGCCAATCTTACGGCATCATGCGCGCGATGGGCGGCCTTCAGAAAAGTTCCCGGCTGGCGATATCCGCGCCCTCGTGCATGGCACGGAGCTTGAGCCAGACGATGCCGGCCTCCACGCGGTTGGAGCCGGCGCTGGTGTCAAACCCGCAGTCGGTTCCGGCCAGCACCTGCGTGGGGTCGCCTCCCGCGGCGGCCACGGCCTGGTGCAGGCGGTCGGCTATGAGTCGAGGATGCTCCACGTAGTTGGTCTTGGTGTCGATGACGCCGGCGACGAGCAGCATCCCCTCGGGCAGTGGGCGGTCGCGGTACACGCGGTGCTCGTGGGCGTGGCGCGGGTTGGCCATCTCCATGACCAGCGCGCCGACGTTGGCCTCGTAGAGCAGGTCGACGATGTCCTCCAGCGGCACGTCGTACTGGTGCGGGCCCTCGCTGTTGCCCCAGCAGACGTGCAGCCGCACCCGGTCCCGGGGGATGTTGGCCAGGGCGTGGTTGATGGCGCGGATGTGCAGCGTCACGACGTCCCGGAAGGCCGACAGAGGTTCGTCCTGGTAGGAGATGTGCCGCTCCATGGCCAGGTCGGGGCAGTCCAACTGCAGGGTCAGCCCATTGGCGACGATGATCTCGTATTCCTTGCGCAACTCCTCGGCCAGCGCGAAGACGTAATCCTCGTGGCTGTCGTAGTAGCGGTTGGCGAGGGTGAGGGCGACGATACCCGGCGACGCGGCGGTCATGAAAAGGTCTGACGGCTGGCTGTCGGCGGAACCCACCGCATCAAGGAACTCCCGGCATTCCCGTTCGACCAGGTCCAGCCGCTCGTAGGCCAGCGGGCCCACGCAGGTGGGAACGTCGCGCATCAGTTGCACCACGCGGGGTCGCGCCAACCCCGGGAACTCGTTTTGGTCCCGGTGGCCGCGACGGGTCCAGGAACCGCCGAAGCCGGACATCCGCTGGGTGACGTAGGTGGAGAAGCTGACCCGGGACTGCTCCCCGTTGTTGATGACATCGACGCCGGCGTCCATCTGTGCTGCGACGACTCCGGTGGTGGCCTCGCGGGAAGCGGTATACAGAGCCTCTTCGTCCGCTGCCTCGCCCTGCGACAAGGAGCCAAGCATTGCCACCAGCCCTTCCGGGCGGGGCAGGCTGCCGGTGTGGGTGGTCAGGATGCGAGTTTCGCTGCGTTTCATGGGCGGTTTGCACCTCGAGTGGGCGGATCCATCAATGGCGTTTCCGACCAGGCGATGGGCCAGGCGAGACGATGGCCGGGGCGGGTATGCGCGCCGAAACCCGGTCCGGATTCAGTTGACAAAGATGGCCGTTCGGAAGTGATTTGCGGCGAAACCGGCCCATTGCCCATGTTGCTCAATCGGGCCACGGCGAATATTATACTTGGGCGCGAATACTGAAAGCGCGAAAGCTACAAAACCCTCAATCATAACGGAGTGAGAAATGGCAGTCGGAAGTACTTACAAAGTAGTCGAGCTGGTGGGATCCTCCAGCACCAACATCCAGGAGGCCGTAGACGGCGCGATAGCGCGGGCGGCCCAGACGATCCGCAACCTGGACTGGTTCGAGGTGAAGGAAATCCGCGGCACCATCGCCGACGGAAAGGCCAACTGGTACCAGGTCAAGGTGGGCGTTGGGTTCCGCGTGGATGGCGGTGAAGACATCCGCGAAGACTAGGTTCACCCGGTTTCCCTTGTTGGATATGGCGCCCGCCACCATCAGTGGCGGGCGCGTATTCGGCTTGCGGGTGACGTCCAGCCCGGGAGCATTGATGTCCGGGTCTTATGCGTGGCACCATTCGACCGACGATTTTTTCCATCGGTCAGAAACAACGCTGATGGATAAGCCTCCCTTCTGCGGGTGATGTCCCGAGCCACCGTTGCCGCCAACCCATGCTTTTCGCATCCGACATCAGCAAAGCCTATTCTGAACGGACGCTGTTCGGCGGGTTGAACCTCTCCATGGCGGCTGGCGACCGCATTGCGCTCATCGGCGCCAACGGTTCGGGGAAGACGACGCTCCTCGACATTCTCGCCGGCGATACTCTGCCGGATTCCGGCTCCATCTCCGGTCGTCGCAGCACGACGGTGGGATACCTCAAGCAGGAGCCGGGGTCATTCGCGAACCGGTCACTGCTCGAGGAGGTGCTCAACGCCGACTGGGAGGTGGTCGATCTATCTGGCCGGATAGCCGATGCGAGGGATGCTCTGTCCTCGACCACCGACCCGGCGCAACAGCGCGAATTGATGGACCGGCTCTCGCAACTCGACGCCCAGTTGGAAGCCGCCGGCGGCGCCGACCGCGACCACGAGGCGAAGGCGATCCTGTCCGGCCTGGGCTTCAAGGATAGCGACTTCTCGCGCGGCATGCTGGAGTTCAGCGGGGGCTGGATCATGCGGGCGGAGCTGGCCCGGTTGCTGTTCAGAAACCCGGATCTCCTGCTGCTGGACGAGCCAACGAACCACCTGGACCTTGAGGCCAATCTGTGGTTCGAGAAGTACCTCTCGTCGTTCCCCGGTGGAGTGGTCATAACGTCCCACGACCGCGCATTCCTGAACCAGGTCGCCAACCGGATCCTGGCCATCGAGCCGGGCGAGGCGGTGCATCATCACGGCAACTACGACGGTTATCTGGTCGCCCGGGAACGCGCGCTGGAGATCAAGCAGGCTGCCGCCGCCCGGCAGGAACGCGAGATCCAGCGGCAGATGCGCTTTGTCGAACGTTTCCGGTACAAGGCGACCAAGGCGAGGCAGGTGCAGAGCCGCCTGAAGCAACTGGACAAGATCGAGGTCATTGAACTGCCCCGGGCGACCCGCAAGGTCAACTACTCGTTCCCGGAGCCTCCGCGCAGCGGTTCCGACATCATCAGGCTCGACCAAGTGGATAAATCCTACGGCGAAAACGTGGTCTATCGCGGTCTGAACCTGACGCTGGAGCGCGGCGATCGCGTCGCACTGGTCGGCCCGAACGGAGCCGGCAAAACAACGTTGCTGAAAATCCTGGCCGGCGTGTTGCCCATTGAGCAGGGCGAACGCCGGCTCGGCCACAACGTGATCACCGCGTACTACGCGCAGCACGTCCTTGACCAGCTGCACCCCGACAACACCGCCCTGGGAGAATTATGGGAGGCGGCGCCAGCCGAGTCGGAGCAGAGCCTGCGCACCATCCTGGGCGGGTTCTTGTTCAGCGGCGACGACATCCTGAAACCAATCTCGGTGCTGTCCGGCGGCGAAAAGGCGCGGGTTGCGCTGGCCAAGCTGCTCCTGCAACCCAGCAATTTCCTGCTGATGGACGAGCCGACCAACCACCTGGACATCACCTCCCGCGAGATCCTAGCCGATGCCCTCGGCGACTACCAGGGCTCCATTTGCCTGGTCACTCACGACCGCACCCTGATCCGGCAGGTGGCGAACAAGATCATCGAGATCGACGGAGGGTTGCCCCGGGTGTACCCCGGCGACTACGACGGCTATCTGTATCGCAAGCAGCAGGAGGCGGAGACCAAACCTGCGGCTTTGGTTGCCGACGTGGACCTTGGTATCGCTCCGGAAAAAGCCTCAACCAGGGGAAGGTCGCGGCGTCCCCTCAGCGCCAAAGAGGAAGAGCAGCGAGCCCTGAGCCGAAAGGCCCGCCAACTGGCGACACGCATTGACGAGATCGGCGCGGCCATCACCGAGCGCGAGGCAATGACGTCGGAACTGGAAGCCTTGTTCGCCAACCCCGAGCAATTCGAGGACCGTACACAGTTGGAGGACACGGGCCAGCGGTATCGCCTCCTCAAGGAGGAGGAGCAGTCGCTGTGGGACGAGTGGGAGCGGCTGTCGCTGGAAGCCGAGGACGTGGACCAGACGTTGACAGCTCTCAAAGGCAGCTGACGGCAGGGCTATCTTCAGGGGCCAAACCGTCGGCGCACGGCCCGGTGCGCCCTTGACCTTGTGCGTGACTTGACGGGCAAGGGCAGGACTACGCGTCCCCCGGGGACCAGATCCAGTACCGGGAAACCGCGCCGGCGTCCACCCGCAGGTCGAAACCGGTGATCATCTCCGCGTCGTCGGATGCCAGGAACACCGCAGCCTTGCCGTAGTGCGAGGGGCTGGGGAGCTTGAGCAGAGGTGCGCCTCGGCTGGCGTCGGGGAGTAGTCCCGCCGCGCGCTGACCCAGGCGGGGTCCCGGCCAATCCACTCCCCATCGTTCGGCCCGCTCGCGTCCCTCAGACTGGTCGGTAGCGGTTGGGGTCAGGCTGTTGACCCGGATGCCGTATGCGGACAACTCCATGGCCACCGAGCGGGTGAAGTTGAGCATTCCGCCCTTGGCCGTGCCGTAGCCGACGTTGCCCGGCTCGCCCTGGTGCCCGGCGGTGGAGATGATGTTGATGATGTTGCCCTTGCGTTCCTGCTGGATCATCAGATGGGCCACATGCTTGGTGAACAGGAACGCGCCGGTCAGGATGATGTCGGTCTGGCGTCGCCACTCGTCCAGCGGCATGTTCAGCACGCCCTTGAAGTTGAACTGGGCCGCGCCGTTCACCAGGATGTCCACCCCGCCGAACCGGTCCGTAGCCTGGGCTATGGCGGCGAGTGCCTGCTCCTCGTCGGTCACGTCGCATGCCACGCCGATAGCGTCGTGGCCCTCGGCGACGATGGCCGCGGCGCACTTCTGGGCCATCTCTTCCCGGATATCGACGCAGACGAGGTTGGCTCCCTCGCGAGCCAACTCCTCGGCGATGCCGCCCATGATGTTGGGACTGGTGCCGGTCACCAGCGCCGTTTTGCCTTCGAGTTTCAAACGTCAACCTCTACCGCATGGGATGAAGATGGCTGCGGCCGTCTGTCAGAATCAGGATTTACCGGATTTTAAGATTTTCAGGATTACAGTCCCCAATCTTGGTAATCCTATAATCCTGTCAATCCTGATTCTGACGAAATCGCCCATCGGATCAGAAGATTATGCTGACCGCGCCGTGCCAGGACAGGGCCTCTAAATCCAGCACCGCCCGGCGGTGCGCGATTTTGAAATCCCCGCCATCTCGCCGCAGGACGTAGTCGATGCTTCCGACGTATGGCGCTCCCTCGCCGGCGCGGAACCGGTACACCAGCACGTTGGAGTTCACCGATAGCTCGCCGTTGTCGGTTTCCCTCACGCGCACGTTGGAAATGAACCGTCGGGTGCGCGACCACGGATACTCGCGGTGGGCATGGCGACTGTTCAGTCGTACCGCCCGGGCGCGCAGACGGGTGATGTCGTCGTCGATGAACACCAGGTCGCGCTTGGGATCGCCGTCGGGCAGGTCGGTGGTGGGGACCACGTAGCGGGCGTCCTCGGTGAACAGGTCCACCCAGTCGTCCAGGAGCCAGTCATCCAAGAACGCCGCCTCTCGGAAAAGAAAGTCCTCGACCTGCTCGCGCAAAGTGGGTTGGTTGGTGGTGGTCATGGTTCACCCGATGGCCCGAGGGTCAGTCATCATCTGCCAGAGCCAGGGCGGCCTCGGCTTCCTCGACGGGCGCATCCTGCACGTTGGTGTGAGTCAGGCCCTGCATGTTGGCGTGCCACTGCCGCCAGAACCCGCGCATCTGGAGTTCATCGGTCGATTTGGCAGGCCGGAGCATGCCCCGGGAGATGTCGGACCACTCGGTTTCGGTGGCGCGGAACCCGATCTGGCACGATTCCAATGCTTCGACGTCGTCGGGAGTGGCGAAGCCACCGGGGCCCAGGAAGGTCAGGAAGCTGTCCAGGCGGGTGGCCAGCATCGATTCCGATTCCTCGCGCGGAGCCAGGTGCCAGGCGGTGACCTCCATGTTGTCGGGGGCCAACGGCTCGAAATACCTGACGGTGATGGCCATGATGTCGTTGATCACCAGGTTGGGATAGATGATCAGGTTGCGGGAGGTATCGGCCATGCGGAAGGTGCGCTCTTCACCGTACTTGTCCACCAGCCGCTGGCGGACCTGCGCGATGGGCTCCCTGGCCTCCTCGCCGAACAGCGGGTGCCAGTGGGCGATGGGCCGGCCGCTGCGCACCGGCGATTCGATCACGCAGTGGCCGTTGCCCAGGGCTCTCGCTTTGCCCACGATGCGGGAAGATGCCGTCTGGCCGCTGTCGTCGGAACCCAGGCCGCTGATGTAGTCCAGGTAAGTCTGGTGCGTTGGGACCAAGTGGTAGCCATCGAGGCTGTTTTCGACGAGGAGCTTCCAGTTGGCCTTCATGGTGTACTTGTTCGAGCCCGCGACCATCCGCATGCCTTCCTCGGCTTGATCCACGATCAGGTCGAGGTACTCTCGGGCGTCGGCCAGATAGGTGACCAGGTCTTCGGCGTAGGGGTTGAAGTTGACGAAGTAGAAGCCGCGATAGCTTTCCACCCGCGGCGGTTCCTTCAGGCCGAGCTCTTCGCGGTCGAAGTTTGGGCCGTAGGCTTCCTGGTCCGGAACACCGATCAACTCACCGTTGGTGTTGAAGGACCAGGCATGGTAGAAGCACTGCAGGACATCGGTGTTCCCCGAGTCGCGGCGGCAGATGAGCGCGCCTCGATGCGGGCAGGAATTCAGGAACACTCGTACCTGGCCGTCCCGGCCTCGGGCAAAGAACAGCGGTCGGCCGGCAATGGTGCGGCGCCGGTAGTCCCCGGGGTTCTCCACCTCAGACTCGTGCCCGAGGTAAATCCAGCAACGGCTGAAGATCTGCTCGCGTTCCAGCTGGAACAAGTCGTCGGAGGTCATGGATGACCGGTGGACCCGGAAGACTCCGCGCTGCCGGTCGTCGATGATCAGGTCTTTGATCTCCATAAGTTCACCCCTATCCCCAGCGATGCTTCGAAGGTGGTGCAAGCCTAGGGTCGTTATACGGGCCTGTCAACAAGCGACCCGGGCTCGCGCGTACACAGTTTCGTAAATCGTCAGAATCAGGATTATCAGGATTTTCGGATTGTCAGGATTTGAACCCTTCCATGATGGAGAGTTCCCAATCCTGCCAAATCATATAATCCTGTAAATCTTGATGCTGACGTTTCTCGACCACCAACTGGGTATGCGCGAGGCAGCGCGGCGCATGGTGACCGCTCTAATGACAGGTTATGCGCTGCCGAAGCGAGGGAAGGCTTCCTAAACGCCCGGCCCCCACGTTGTGCCGAAGTCGAAACGCGACGCCAACTGACCGGTGAAGGTGCTGGCGTCCTGCAGGGCCAGGTACACGGCCAGCGGGCCGATCGCGCTGGGGTCGACCCGCTCGTGCCAGTCGCGCTGCGTCCACGGGATCGCCGCCGAGCCTTCGCTGCGCAGGCCGCCGGGGCTCAGGATGTTGACGGCGATGTTGTAGTCCCGCACCTCGTCGGCCAGGCAGTAGCTGAACATGTGGACCGCCGCCTTGCTGGCGCTGTAGAGGACGCCGCCGCCCTGGTTGGGGTCGGTGGCCATCCGGGAACCGATGTTGATGATGCTGCCGCGTCGCTGCTCCATCATGGTCGGGAGCACGGCCCGGCTGCACAGGTACGGGCCGTTCACGTTGACCCGCATGAGTTGCTCCCAACGCGGGGCGTCGATATCCATGATCGTCTCGCCCAGCACCATGGAGCCGGCGTTGTTGAACAGTACGTCGATCCTGCCGTAGCGATCAACGGCCTGCCGTACCATCTCGTTGACCTGCGCCTCGTCGGTTACGTCGCAGTCGACAGCCAGCACATCTCCGCCGGATCTCCGGATATCGTCGGTCGTTTCGGCCAGTGTTCCCGTTAGACCGGTGGGTGATTGACTGCGGGCCGAGATCACAACGCTGGCGCCTTCCGCGGCGTACGCTTTGGCTATGGCTCGCCCGAGGCCCCGGCTGGCGCCGGTGACGATCGCGACCATTCCGTCCATCTGACCCATGGTTTACCTTCGTCCTGCTCGCCTTACGGGCCAGCCAGGTTCTGAGCGTCGTCGATGTACGCGGCAGTTTCCCTTATGCGACGCTCGGTCTGAGGATTGCACCGCGCGTCGTAGAAGCATGCGCCGTGGAGTTGCCCCAAGCGGCTGAAGTAACGGCCCAGGAGCGTACGAGCTCGAGGATCCCGATGCGCCAGGGCGTCCAATTCGTCAGTAGTCCTTGCCGTGGTGACGGGCTCCTCTCCCGTGAGGGCGAGGATGAGAGCGTCGGTGGCGCGCTTGGTGGCGCACCAGGCCTTCTCCGCTGCATCGCGAACATCGCCCGCGTCAAGGCGCGCGACGGCTTGGGAATGGACCTGTCGGGCGTCGGCGAAGAGTTCTACGATGCGGTCACGGGTTGATGTGGTTGTCACATGCGGCTCCTGTATCAGCGTAGACCCATGTTACCAGTCGGGTCTCGTCCAAGAAACCAAATGATGTCTCCGTGTCACCGCGTTGGCGAAAACGCCATCGGAGCTGTGTGGAACGATTCGCGCTGCTTCTGCTGTCGATCAGGGCCGTACCGATCAGGTGTTCACCTGCGGCATGCGGCGCGGCACGGCCGGCACGCCCTGGAGGCTGGACAGGTCCATGGACGGCAGGTCCACCTCGACCAGATCGTGGACGCCGTTGGCCAGTTCGTTGTAGCCGTCGAACCAGGCGGCCAACTGCCGGCGCCACGACTCCAGGCCGCCGCTGGCGTGGAGTTCGAAAGCGGCCTCCCGTCCGTCCAGACCGGACGACACCTGGTCCCAGGCCAGCTGCAGCAGCGCGGCCCGTTGCATGGCGGTGTAGCCGCCGCCGCCGAAGGCGTCCTCCAGCTCGGCGGCCATCGCGGGGTCGACGAAGTCGGTGTCGGCCGGCGCGTTGATCAGCGAGGAACCGGGCAGGCCGCGCAGGATTTCGCCCATGCGTTGGCGGACCTTGAGTGTGTTGACGCCGGCGGCGGCAACATGGATCTGGTTTGCCAGGGGATGCCCGCTGACCGACGTTTCCTGATCCAGTTCGGCCGCCCTCATGCAGGTGCGGGAGGTCTGGACGTTGACGGCCATCTCGACCAACTGCTCGATGGTCTGCGGGTTGTCCTTGAGGCCCATGATTTCGGCCAGGGCCAGACCGATGCCGAGGCTCAGTTCCGCCTTGGCCAGCCAGCCGTAGCTGTGGTGCCAGAGCATCCAGCACACCAGCGACTGTTTCCGGTTGCGGTCGGGGGCTTCCCCGGTGAACACGCGGTTGCGGGGGATGAAAACGTCCTCCATCCAAACCATTGAGTCCAGCTCGTCAAACCGGCCGCTGAGCGGCGACATGAACAGGTTCTTGTGCCGGGCAGCGGCGCGGCGCGACACCACCCGCAGGCCGGGCGCGTTCACAGGCACGATGAACCAGAGGTGCCGACCGCTGCCCGCCGGCATGTCGTTCCGGGTGGAGACCAGCAGGTCCTCCGCGAAGGGCGTGCTGGTGTGCATCTGGATCTTGCCGCTCACGACGATGCCGTCGGCGGTTTCGCTGACCAGCTTGAGCGCCGCCCGCTCGCTCTCATCGGGACGGAGACGGGTGCCGATGAGCGGCCCGCCGCCGGCGTAGGTGACGAACCTGCCGCTGTCGGACACATACTCCAGGTACTCTTCCGCCTTGGCAATGTCCTCGGAGGAGTTGTCCAGCCGCTTCATCACATTCTGCAAGCCCAGGGAGATCAGCTCGCCGTAACCGGGGGTGTGGGTCATGTTCCCGCCGGTGATGAAGTGGACGGCGCTGATTTCCTTTCCAAGGCGCATCAGATCGTCGGGCGTCTGCGGCGGGGTCATTGCGACCGAACGCCGCTGGCCGTTGGCGTCGGGCGGGGTCAGCAGGATGTCCTGCCAGTCGGGGTCGAAGTGGCGGTCATACCAGGCCACGTACTCATCCACCATGGCGGCCGTGGCCGGGTGGGTGGTGACATCCTCCACGCGCCCTTCGCCCAGCACCCAGACGTCGCGCCCGTCGCGCAGGCTCTCTTTGTAATCAGCCCCTGTCCGCATGTCTAACCTTCTCCCGATGGCGCAAATCCGATCAGGGCGGAAGCCGCTGATCGTCGCGACTGTTCTTTGTTTGCGGCCTGCTGTAGATCGACCTACACGAATTGCGCTTCAACCCAACCTTGGTCGAACGGCGTCCAGAAGTTTGACGTCAGCTTCAGGTTCTTGAACATCCAGACACCGTCGACCCGGACGTACTCCTCGTCGTATCTGGCCGAGCCCCAGACTGCCCGATCGCCGTCCGCATAGGTGCACGGCTGGAACAGGTACCAGATGCCCGTGGCGGTATCTCCATTCACCTCGATGATGGGGTTCATCACCATGTGAACGGCGAAAGGCAGCCGGTTGGGCGCGTTGACGAAGAACTCGCGGATGCCATCGCGCCCTTCGGCCTTGCCCCGCATCCCGCCGTCCCAGACTGCGTCTTCCACGAAGAGGCTAGCGATTGCGTCGGCGTCGTAGTTGTCGTCGCAATAGGCGCAGTAGCGGGCCTTGAGGCGCTTGATCTCCTCAACGTCCTCCAGGGCGCGCAGCCGGCGTTCGATGTCTTCCAGGCTCATGGCCTATGTTCCTCCGTCAATGTGCGCATCGGACTCACACGCACCTGCTGGCACGACTGAATCAAGCAATTTGCATGGATACACAGGATAGACGGGATGAGGCGATATACGTCATGGCGGTCACAATTAATCAACTCAATCCCGATCATCCTGTCCATCCATGCGAGTTGCATCACCTAACCGCTGGCGAGTTCTTCAAAGGATGGCTCGGGCATTCCCGCCGTCCAGGTGGGGTCGCGCAGTTCCAGCCGGTTGCCGCTGGGGTCGAAGAAATACAGCTCGCGGCCGGTGAAGAAGCCCTGTCCCCGGTAGGTCAGGTGGTCGATCCGGATGCCCCGTTGGCGGAACACCCTGCACGCCTCGTTGAAGATCTCCGGCGACACGGTGAACGAGTGGTGCGCGCCGCCGTTGTCGGCCAGTGATCCGTCCATAGCGCTGGAGCGCTCGCACAGCAGGATGTTATGGTCGCCGACGTTGAAACACGACATAACGCTGTTGCCCAGCCGGCCCTTGGGCTCGAGGCCCAGCAGCTCTCCGTAAAACTCCTCGGCTTCATTCAGGTCGTTCACCGGGATGGACCAGTGGGTAACGCCTTCGATTTTCAAGACTGCCATGTAGCCTCCTGTAGCACGTGCAACGCGCGGCTCGACGTTCGGCTCGGTATTGGCCGCCATTATAGGCACAAGAATCGTCGACGGTACCCCTTTTGCGTAAGTGGAATGCGGATACGCCCTGGCAACCCGCCAAACGTCCTCACGCGTACCCATTTTGTCATCGCGAGGATCGGAGCGACGTGGCGATCTCGTTCCCGCAGCAGCACTCCTTGCCCCAACGAGATTGCCGCGCTTCGCTCGCAATGACAGTCCCAGTGAAACTGGGTACGCGTGAGGGCAAACGTCCTTCCGCGCAGGGCCAGCGCACGAATTGAACGTGTTAGTATCGGACGCATCGACAGCACCGAGGGGGAACGATATGGCACTGAAAGGCGAAGACTGGCTGGCGCAAACCGTCGAGGAGACGCTGGAGCCGGACCTGCCGATCTGCGACACGCACCACCACTTCTGGGTATCGCGCCCGGAGCCGCCGGCGTACCAGCGATACCTCCTGCCCGAGTTGGCCGCCGACGTGGGCAGCGGTCACAACGTCCGCTCCACGGTGTTCATCGAGGTGCGCTGCGAGTACCGCCAGGATGGGCCCGAAGCGATGAGGCCCGTGGGCGAGGTGGAATATATCGAGACCATCGCTGACGAGGCGGCCACCGGCAGCCACGGGCCCACCAAAGCCGCCGCCGCCATCATGGGGCACGCCGACCTGAAGCTGGGCGACGCCGTGCGTCCGGTGCTGGAAGCGATGGTGGCCGCCAGTCCAGGCAGGTTCCGCGGTGTCCGCCACTCGACGGGGTGGGACGCCAGCCCGGAGTTGGTGCAGCGCGACATACGGGGCGCCCTGTCCACGGAGGGCTACCGCGCCGGCGCCCGGGTCATGGCCGATATGGGCCTGGTCCTGGAGAACTCCCTGTACCACCCGCAGCTGCCGGAACTTGCGGAATTTGCCCGGGCCGTTCCCGACCTGACCATCGTCCTGAACCATATCGGTGGGCTGGTGCGCGTCGGTCCCTACGCCAATCGAGATGACGAGGTGCTGCCGGAGTGGCGTCGCGGCGTGGCGGAGGTGGCCCAGTGTCCCAACGTGGTCATCAAGCTGGGCGGCGTCGGACAGGTCCGCTACGGATACAACTGGGACGGCAGGGAGACGCCCGTCGGCTCCGAGGAACTGGCCGGGACGCTGGGGCCGCTGATGAACTACTGCATCGAGCAGTTCGGCCCGGACCGCTGCATGTTCGAGAGCAACTTCCCGGTGGACAAGCCGTCATATTCCTACAACGTGCTGTACAACGCCTTCAAGCGGCTGTCAGCCGGCTACTCGGCCACGGAGCGCGCGGCGTTGTTCCATGACACGGCCATGCGGGTGTACAAGATCAGCAACTGACCGCGCCGCCGGACGCTACAGCGTAATCCGCATCAGCTCCTCGGAGAACACGATCTCCCCGTCGTAGATGCGGCTGATGTCGCCGATGCCCTGCTCCATGGGGCCGTGGCCGGACAGGTGCGGGCCGATGTGCACCAGCACCAGCTTCTTCACGCCGGCGGCCTGAGCCATGCGCGCCGCGCCGGTGGTTCCGCACTGGCCGCCGGCCTCGCCGTTGCTGTCCATCACCGCCTGGTCGTCCCAGCACATGCAGAGCATCATGTCGGCGTCCCGGGCCAGCTCGGTGACGGTGTCGCAGGGCTGAGTGTCGCCGGTGAAGATCACGCTCCCGTCGGGCGTGTCCACCCGGTAGGCCAGGGAGTCGAGGTAGGGCTGCACGTGCTCGGCCGGCGCGGCCGTCACCTCCCAGTCCGGCCCGCTGAAAACCTTGCCCGGGCCCACGTCCGTTGCCGATACCGACGGCGCGGGTCGGGGCAGGGTGCCGCCGCGATTGACGAACACCGCCTGGCTCAGCGGGTGGTTCACCCGGGCCTTCCAGTCATGGGAGAACAGGCCGTTTTCGCCGATGATGCCCTCGGTGATCTTCTCCGTGAGGTCAGGTCCGAACACCTGCAACTGGTTCTCCTTGCCGATGCTCTGGTCCCAGCGGCACAGCAGGAAGCAGGGGTAGTCGATGTCGTGGTCGAAGTGGTGATGGGTGAAGAAGAGGTGGTCCACCTGGGTGGGGAACAGGCCAGCCTTGACCAGCTTGTGCGTGGTGGCCGGCCCGCAGTCGAACATGATGTGCTGGTCGCCCAGCTTGAGCACGTGGGAACTCCCGAAGCGCGTCGGTGTCGGCGTCGGCGTTCCGGCGCCCAGGGTGTAGATCTCAGCCATGGTTTGTCCTCACTGATTGCGTGCTGGTTAACTCGCCCAACCGATGCCGCTGCCAGGGACGTTCGCGCGTTGTGATGTCCGGCCTCACGCCGGCGGGGTCGTCCGTTGATCCTACCACCGTGGGCGGAGGCCGGCCCTTGTATAATCCGGCCAGATATGTTCCCGAGATTGCCCCGAACGGAGTTGCATCATGACGCCAGGCCGTTTTCATTTCGTCAGCCAGGTGGGGCGCGTGCCCTCCATGACCGTGCCGCTGGACGCGCAGCAGGAACTCCGGTTCCAGAGGCTGATGGAGGAGGCGGTCATGATCGACCTCCATCAGCATCCCATGGTGCTGCCCGAGGACTTCAGCCAGTACTGGGAGTACCTGCGCAGCGACCGCTACCTCTGGGGCTACGAGGCGGTGCGGGCCGGCGGATTCACCGCCGTCGGCACGGCCAACGTCTTTCGCGGCATGGTGCACACCAACGAGATGTCCTTCATCCGCTTCTCCGACCTGCTGGAGGAGGTCAGCATGATGATCTCGGACATCTCGCAGAATGACGATGTGCTGCAGGTCAGCAGCGCGGACGAGATCGAGACGGCCAAGGCGCAGGGCAAGGTGGGATTCTTCCCCACGGTGGAGCACCTGGCCATCGGCAACGAGCTGAACCTGGTGGACGTGCTCTACAACGCGGGGGTGCGCCTGGCCGGCCTGACCTACAGCCGCAAGGCCTACATCGGCGACGGCATCTTCGAGCGCAACGACGGCGGGCTCAGCGACTTCGGGCTGGAGGTGGTCCAGCGCATGAACGAGCTGGGCATGGTCGTCGACGTGTCCCATGCCTCATTCCGCACCGCCATGGACGCCATCGAGGCGTCGGAAGCTCCGGTCACCTTCAGCCACGACGGTTCCTACACCCTGGCCAGCCACAGCTTCCAGGCTCGCCGGCTGCGCAAGGACGAGGAACTGCTGGCCTGCGCCCGCAAGGGTGGCGTCATCGGCATCACCGCCGTGGCCAACCGGCTCAGCAACGATCCGGAGCAGAACATCGAGTGCGTGCTGGACCATTACGACTACATGGTCAACCTGGTGGGAATCGACCACGTGGCCATCGGCACCGACACCAGCATCGGCGACTCGGTGGGCGTGGGCGAGGCGGTGATGGGTAGGCCTGGCCCCACGCCGGCGCGCTACGTGGACGGCCTCGAATCTCCTGCCGACGGCAAGAACATCATCCGCGGCCTGATCGCGCGGGGGTATTCGGATGAGGACGTTAGGAAGATCGCCGGCGGGAACGCGCTGGCGCTGTTCCGGCGGGTGATGGGGTGAGGGTTGGTTGTCTCACGACAATACGTCCGGTGGCTTGCTTGCTGGATGAGAACGGTTCTCACTAGCTCATTGTTAGGTTGGATGCCAGAGGAACCGCATAGTAATCGCGAGAATTGGTCCGGCTGAGGTTCTCGAAGAATGAACGGTTCGGACTACGTTTCACCTCCATTTGCTTGCCCTCGAGTTCGGCTCGCATAGTCGGGTAATGTAGACGTCATAAACCACGACCTGCCAAGGCCCTTGCAGATAACGTTGCGAACGAAGCTCGGCTAATACGATGGCACTCCTCAATCAACAAATTCGTATACTCAAACGTCCAGGCGTCAGAGAAATCTTTATCGCTGAGGGCCTCAAGCAATACAGTTGAGCTTGCTGTTCTGCCCTTGAGACGTTCGGCAGGAACCACCAGCCATCGCGGCGTAGGGAAGCTGACGGCCAGAGCAAAGTATCCAACAGTGCCGGACGAACCAATCAGAGAGGCAAAATCGTCGTCGGTCAATTGTCGTGGTCGTGAACCGACCACTTCCGCTTCGACTTCAAATCGAATCTCCTCCGAGCCTCTGATCGCGATGATGTCTGGATGACCTGTGCGGTTGATTTCTTTCACCGGGCATCTGAGCCGCAATAGCACATGGGCGGCGAGTGCCTGCACTTTGTACCCGAATTCGCCAGAGGACATAGCCGAGCGAAGGGTTTCAATGCAGTCCGAGGCTTGGCATACCGTTAGATTAGCCATACTTCACGTTCAAGTTGGGTCCTCCAACTGGTGACCATCCGGTTGGTTCAATGATAACGTAGCTCTCTAAATCAAACACGGCCGGTATCATCTCTTGGAAGCGCTCTGTTTCTTGTGAAGCAACAATCAACTGCACGTTCTGCCCAAGTTCTTGCAGGCTCTCCAAAAGGATCCTCGTGTGTTCTGTATCTAGGGCCCGTGTGGGGTCGTCGAGCATTACCAAATAAACCTCGGTGGGAGCATCATCTGTCTGGCCAAACGCAAAATACGGCACCAACTTCAACGCGCTCTCTGCCTGACCGTTCAATACCCCGGTCGGGTCTTCCCTACTGCTCGGGTCTTGGCTGCTAGCGACTCGTAGTTCCAAATTCGGAAGAGTGGCCTCGGAAATGGTCAACCGATCATACCAAGGATGCTGTGTAAGGGCACTAAAGGATCGGGAAAGAATATCCGATACTCTAGGAATTTCCTGTGCGAGTCTTTCACTTAATTGAGCGTCCACTACTCCGCGAATTGTGCGAACTGATTCCCCAAACGCAACCAGAGAGTTGTATGCCTCAATAACTCGTTGCAACTCTGTTCTATTTGATTGAAGGTTGCTGAGGCGCGTCTGGATACGGTGAAATCGCCCCTCTTCTTTGAGCCTGTTCAATTCAGCTTGTTCAGATGCAGCCCATGTTTCCTGGTCTTCCAGTTGAGCGGCAATCACGGATTCCTTCTTGTAATAGACTTCTATCAAGTGGTCAATGTCGTTTGTCGCGTCTAGAGTATTCTTGTCTTCATCACTGACCAAGCTCGTCACAATAACCGCTTTGTCCGTTAGTAGGCGCAAATGCTCCTCTTGACCGTTAAGCAGATTTTCCAATTCTTCACATTCATGAAGCTGAGATTCGAGCCTTGTTACTTTAGAATTTATTGGATCGGCAGACTGATTTGCCGCGCTCTTGAGGGCTGACTCCAACGTCTGCTTGTCATGGTGCGCATCACAGATGGGACAAGGAAAGTTTTCGGACGCGTCTCGATCAATCAGATCGATGGCGTCTCGCACAATCCGTCCTTTTATAGATTCGGTAGTGGCCTCATGCTTGGCTGCCGCAAGGTTTTCGCGCAGATCAACAGACGTGACTCCGGCAAACTGGGTTTCCATTTTGGCTTGAGTATTTTGGATCATAGACCTTTGCGTCACAATCTGCGCCTGAATATCCCGAACGTTTGCAAGGCGTTCCCGCGCGACAGCCAATTCGATTTTTTCTTCCTCGAGAGTGCCTGCGTTTTGATCGAGTCTTTCCCGGAGGGTTTGTTCAGCAACTTCGATCAGGGCGTCCAATGACAATCCTTGAAAATTGCTTGCAAGGGGATTACCTGTAACCCCTTCGATGAAACGGTGTGCTTTTTGTTCGGATGAGGCAATTGATGGTGTGCGTCCACCGGGCCAAGGTGGAGCGTTCTGGATATGATTTCTACGGGTCTGCTCTTCTAATATTTGACCGTCTAAGGCCTTGCGTGAATCCGCGAGTTGTTCATCTAATTCGTGCTCTACTCCTGTTTGATCCTCTAGGAAGTCTCGAATATTACTCAATAGAGCTTGTGGATGAGTCAGTCCGAGATAATTGAAGACGGTCCTTTCAAAAGGTTCAAGGTCCTCCGGTTGCTTGCTAAGCGGGGCTGATTGGGGGGCAAAAATGATGTGCGTGCCTTCTCCGGCGTCCACAGAGTCAAGCAGAGGCATTATCTCTCGTATGCGGTGAATTTTCCCGTTTTGATCGGTTAGAGTGGCTTCGCTCGTACTGCCTGTCCCTAGGTTTAATTCGCGGCGAAGGGTCCAGAGTTGACCGTCGCGCATCAGCTTCACCGTAACGATACAATCGCCAGAATAATGCTGATTTTTTACGATCTCATTGCGTCGGAACGCTGAACCAAATAGACCCCAGCGGACAGCTTCCACGATGCTAGACTTCCCATTCCCATTTCCCCCAAGCAGGAAGACATGACGACCCTTGAAATCGACGCTCTGCGAGGACGCAAAACCCTTGAATCCTTCAATCTCAACGTCTTGGACAGTGAACCCTCTTGCCATTGATCTTACCTCGCCTTGAATTGTTCGAGTAGGCTTTGGACGCTATTTTCGAGCCTGTCCCTTTCAGCTTCCAAGTAGGTTTTCACGGCTTCAGGACCTTCTCTATCAAAATGGTCGGCCATTGGTGCCCACAGCTCCCTGGTCTCTGGAGCCAAATGTTGTGCGATCGTCTCACTGAAGGAGCGATGGGATTTTGCTTCCGGCATTCTATCCTCCGTCGTAGCCTTTGGCATGAGAAGGCTCAACTGGCGTGTTGCTTACGGTCACGCTAATTATACGATAATCACCACGCCAGGCTATCGTAAAGCCCACCGAAACCCAGTCACATGTGATATCGATTAGGTGCTGTCGGTAAGAATTGTATGCCCCGCCAGGTTCCTTCCCGTAGCATTATTCTCCAAGCCGAACGTCTACACAAAAAACGTGATCCACTTTAGCACGCCGGAGCAGAGCGTTCAGCGAATCACCAAGGTGCGTGAGAGCACGGCATGGAGTGCTTCGGTGCCTGTAAGTCCTGCGGCAGTACGGAGCACTCCAAAGGATTGCGCTCAATGGGGCGTTTCTCCAAGGGAGTGATGCACCAACTCCAAAAACTAGGAACTCGCGGTCACTTTCCTTCAAAGCCCAATCAGACGGTCCTCACAAATTCAGCTCCAAGATATACAGCCCGCCCTGCAGCCGGTCCACCACGTACATGATGCCGTTTTCGTCCACGTGGACGTCGTTGATGCCGTTGGCGTCGGCGCCCTCGGGGATCTGGGGGATGTAGTAGGCGACCTCCTGGGGCTGGAAAGGGTTGGTGGTGTCGAAGACGCGGATGCCGCCGTTGAAGAAGGTGGCGTACACCAGGGTGTCCGAGCGCAGGGACAGGGCGCCGGGGCGGTTCTCGTGGATGTTGTGCGCTCCGTAGCGGCCCGGTCGATTGAAGAAGTCGTCGGTGTCCTGCATGGGCAGCGTGCTGATGATCACGGGGTTGGTCTCCAGCCGGTTGTCCATCAGCCATACCAGCTTGGGGTAGTCCGCGCCACCCAGGGCGGTGGCCTCCTGGGTCACCACCAGCAGGTCGCGGCTGAACAGCGGCAGCACCGTGTGGGTGAACCCGGGGAACGGCGGCGCATAGTTCAGCTGGGCAATGACCGAGGGACGGGACACGTCGGAGATGTCGAGGGTGATGACGCCGGAGTCCTTCCAGCCGCAGTAGGCCCGGTCCGGCCGGTTGGGATACACGTTGGTGTTGTGGACGCTGTGGCCCACGTCCAGATAGGGATGGCGGTCCGGCGGCGGCGCGTCGTCGCCCTCCTGGGTGCCGGGCAGCCACCAGCGGCCGGCCTCGCGCGGATTTGACGGGTTGCTGACGTCCATGATCACGTAGAACTGGTCGTCCTTGGGATCCGTGGGCCTGGAATCGGGCGTGCCGGTGGCGAGGTGCGCGTAGTCGCCGTCGACCCACCACAGGCAGTGGCACCCGCGAGAGCCGGGTCCCTGGGCGTCCCAGGAGGCGATGCGCCGGGGCGACTCGGGATCGCTGATGTCGAAGACGCCCATGCCGGTTCCAGGCTGGCCGTGCTGCAGGGACTGGTAGGCCACCAGCATCGTGTCGCCGAAGATCGACAGGGAGTTGGAGCGCAGGTGGCCGTGGTCCAGATCGGTCTGGGCCACCACTTTGGGGTTGGCCAGGTCGGTGACGTCGACGCTGGTGAAGTCCTTGGGCGCAGACTCGTGGGCCAGGTAAAGGATGCGGCGCCCGCTGGCGGTTTGGTGCAGGTCCACGCCCTCGCCGATGTTGTTGTGCCCCTTGAGATCGACGTGGGCAATGAGCTTCATGTTCCTGGTTTCAGCAGCTTGAGTCGCCATGAAGTCCCTCCGGCGCCGCGTGAGCGCAGCCTTCAACGTGTCGTGTTCGATGCCTGGGCGAAGTGTACCATCGCGTGTGCCTGAGGACGGATGCAAAGGCGTGCCAGCCCGCACGCGCTCGCGAATGCCTGTACAATCCCAGCCAGTCAGCTTGAAGGAGGCGCGGTCGATCATGAAGTTTGCCCTGTTTTTGCTGGGTTCCTGGACGGAACCGGAGGCCGACGCCCAGAGCCGGATCTTCGGCGAGATGCTGGAGCAGGTGGAGTACGCCGAGGAGCTCGGCTTCGATTCGATGTGGATCGCGGAGCACCACTCCAGCCGGTACGGAATCTGCCCCTCGCTGATGCCCCTGCTGACGCACATTGCCGCGCGCACGAAGAAGATACGCATCGGGGCTGGCGTCAGCGTCCTGCCCTTCTACAACCCCATTTTCCTGGCCGAGGAGAGCGCCATGCTGGACGTTCTGAGCCACGGCAGGCTGGATTTCGGGGTTGGTCGCGGCTCGGCCGATTACGAGTACGGCAACTTCAACATCGATATCGACACGCGCGACGTGCGCACCCAGGAGGCGTTGGACATCATCCTGGGGCTGTGGACGCAGCAGGATTTCTCCTATCAGGGCGAGTTCTACCAGGTGAAAGACCTGACCATCGCCCCCTCGCCCGTGCAGAAGCCCCATCCGCCGGTGTACTTGGCGGTGTCGCGGACGCCGGCCAGCGTGGACGTCGCCGTGGAGCGGGACCTGCCCATCCTGACCAGCTTTTCGACGCCGGAGGCCGACAACCTGGGCCTGTTCTCCCTGTATGCCGAGCGCTGCGCCGCCGCCGGCAAGAACCTGCCCGTGGGCGAGATGCCCTACTTCCGATACGTGCATGTGGATGAGGACGAGCACACGGCTCGGGAATATCCCCGCGAGTCCATCAGATGGGTGCGCGACCTGGCAACCTACCGGCGCACGCTGACCCGCGGCGACGAGATCAACGTGGACCTGGACCACTGGCGGACAATCCGCACCACGGAGCCGCCCAGCTACGAGTCGGAACTGGAGGGCACGGTGTACTTCGGCACACCGGACGATTGCGTGCGGAGGATAGAGAAACTCCGGGACGAACACGGCATCGAGTACTTCGGCGCGTGCATGTCGTTCGGCCACATGGAACACTCCCGAGTGATGCGCTCCATGGAGCTTTTCGCGAAAGAAGTGATGCCCAAGTTCCGCGATTAGGGGATCTCTGCAGGCTCCGAACGGTTCGTATTCTCGCCGCTGTTCGCGATCATCGCGTTGGAACGGTAGAGGTTACAATCACGTCGAAAGGGCGGGAGCGCGGCGAGTATCAGTCGATCCGCACACTGCGACCTGTCCGTTGAACACACCAGGCCGACACAGCGAGATCAGGAGGGGATCATGCCGGATAGCTTGGATAACATCGTTGAATCCCACGAGGCAGAGCGCCTGGCCACCGGGTTCTCGTTTACCGAAGGACCTTTGTGGCACCCCGACGGCTACCTGCTGTTCGTGAACAACCGCGTCAACGTCATCTATCGCCTGGTTCCCGGCGGCGAACCGGAGGTGGTCCGCGAAAACAGCGGCGGCGCCAACGGCCTGACCTTCGACCTGCAGGGCAGGATCATCATGTGCGACGGGGACGACCGGCAGATGACCCGCTGGGAGCCTGATGGTTCCATCACCGTCATCGCCGACCGCTGGGAGGGCAAGCGCCTGCACCGGCCCAACGACGTGGTGTGCCGCTCCGATGGAAGCATCTACTTCACCAACCCCGGGCTGCGCCTGCCGCCGGAGGAGCGGGAGATCGACTTCCACGGCATCCATCGCATTGCGCCCGACGGCACGGTGTCGGCCGTGATCACTGACCTGGAATCGCCCAACGGCCTGGCATTCTCGCCTGACGAGTCCATCCTGTACGCCGACAACACCCGGCGCGGCGACGAGTGCGCGGCAGAGAAAGAACGCGGCGAGGTCTGCACCCACCAGTACATCCGGGCCTACGACGTGGCGCCGGATGGTTCGGTGAGCAACAGCCGCCTGTTCGCCGAGATGCACTCGTCGGAGGACGGCGTGCCCGACGGCATGAAGGTCGATACCGAGGGGCGGATTTACTGCACCGGGGCGGAGGGCGTCTGGGTCTTCGAGCCGGACGGTGCGCTGTTGGGCATCATCCGGTTGCCCGAGATTCCGGCCAACTGCGCGTGGGGCGACGCCGACTACCGCACCATGTACTTCACCGCCCGCAGTTCCGTGTACCGGATGCGCATGAAGACCACCGGCATCAACCCCTGGCGCGGCGGCTGACTCTCACCGGAAAGGAGTTTGTCTCATGCAAGAGCGCGACCTGATTGGCTATGGCGCAAGCCCGCCCGCGGTGGAATGGCCCAACGGCGCGCGCATCGCCGTGTCGTTCGTCGTCAACTACGAGGAAGGATCCGAGAACTCCATCCTGGACGGCGATCCCCACGGCGAGACGGTCGGCGAGTCGCCGTCGCCCGTGGCTCGCGGCGAGCGGGACCTGGCCAACGAGTCCTTCTTCGAGTACGGCAGCCGGGTTGGCGTCTGGCGCATCCTGGATATGTTCGACGAATATGGGGTGGACGGCACCATCTTCGCCTGTGCCCTGGCCCTGGAACGCAATCCCGAAGTGGGGCGGGAGGTCGTGCGCCGGGGCCACGAGGTCATGGGCCACGGCAACCGGTGGGAAGAGTATTACAACATGGACCGGGAGACCGAGCGTCAGGCCATCAACGAGGCCGTTGCATCGATCGCGCGCGCGTGCGGCGAGCGGCCGCTGGGCTGGTACACCCGTTACGGGCCCAGCGTCAACACTCGGGAACTGGTGGTGGAGGAAGGCGGGTTCGTCTACGACTGCAACGCCTACAACGACGACCTGCCCTACTACACGCAGGTCCACGGCAATCCGTGGCTGGTGGTGCCTTACTCTCTGGAGGTCAACGACTACGGGTTCTGGCGCGGCCAGCTGTCAACGCCCATGGACTTCTTCGAGTCGGCGCGCAACTGCTTCGACACCCTTTACCGGGAGGGAGCAACCCACCCCAAGATGATGTCGGTGGGGCTGCATTGCCGCATCATCGGCAAGCCGGCCCGGGCGGCGGCGCTGCGCCGGTTCATCGAGTACGTGCGGAGCAAGCCCGACGTGTGGCTGGCTCGCCGCATCGACATCGCCCGCTGGTGGCTGGAGCATTACCCGGCGCAGTAGCGGCTATTCGTCCACGGTCTGGGCGGCGGCCAGGAAGTCGGCGTCGGCGAAATCCGCGAAGCGATCGGGCAGGAACTCGCTCATGTCGGACACCACGTGGGTCGAGCCGCGCCCGATATAGTCGGCGATGATGCGGCCGGTGATCGGCCCCAGGTGGATGCCCTTGGTGGTGTGGCCGGTGGCCAGGTAGATGCCATCCCAGCCGGGGACCGGACCGATGATGGGATTGCTGTCGGGGCTCAGGGGGCGGGAACCGGCAAGCTGCTGCACCAACTCGGCGCGCTCCAGGTCGGGCAAGACGTCGATGGCGCGCTGTAGCAGTTCCAGCCGGGCGCTCTCGGTAGGCTGGCGGTCGAACTCCTCCCCGGCGAAGAGACTTCGCTGGTCGTAGTCCCGGCCGCCGGTGCTGCCCACGCTGGTGAGGCCGTCCAGCCGGCTGATCATGTGTCCACGCTTGGGCGAGCTGATCAGCACCGGCAGGGACTCTCCCGGGTAGTTGAGCAGGAGGCGTTCGCCCTTCATGGGCCGGACCGGAACCGGGAAGCCCAGCCAGGGTGTGAAGGCCCGGCTCCAGGTGCCGGCGGCCACCACCACCGCGCCGCAGTGCATGTCCCCGGACGCGGTTTTGACGCCGGAGATCGTGGAGCCGCTGGCCAGCAGGAGGCCGGTTACCTCGCGGTGCATGATGCTGGCGCCCTTCAGCTCGGCGCCACGGGCCAGGGCCAGGTTGAATCGGTAGCTGTCGAGCTGCGCGGACTCGTCCTCGTACACGGCGCCGAGGATGGAAAGGGAGAGGCGCGGCTCTATGGATTGGACTTCCCCAGCGTCGATCCAGCGCATGTTGACGTGCGGCTGCTGCCAGGCCATCAACTCTTTGATCAGGTCAGCCTCGTCGTCATCCAGAGCCAGTCGGAGGGACGGGCGACGCTGATAGAGCAGGTCCATGCCGGTGGCAGCTTCCAGCTCGGGGACGATTTCCGGAAACTCGGCGTAGGAAGCCCGCGCGAGTTCGAAGGACGCACCGGGGGAGAACTCGGCGCCCAGCAGGCTCAGCGAGCCAGTGGCGTGGGCGGAGGCCCCGCTGCCGATGGCTTCGCGCTCCAGCAACGTCACCCTGACGCCTTCCCTGGCCAGATAATAGGCGACCGAGCAGCCGACGACGCCGGCGCCGATGACGATTACGTCCGCAGTTTCAGGCAATCTCTTGTACTCCGTTGAGCGTGTTCGGTGTTATCGACATGGGCTGCGGGAGCGTCATGCTGCCTCACGCGTACCCAGTTTGCGGCTGGTAAACGTCAGAATCAGGATTTTCAAGATTTATGGATTATCAGGATTGGAACCGCACTGTAATGGATATCTCCCAATCCTGCTCAATCATAAAATCCCGTAAATCCTGATTCTGATAATTCGCGAAAGCCACATTAAGCCGGCCTCGCAGCAGAAATGCAGGCGCCCCGCCTTTCCTGTCGGTCACCGGGCGAAGACAGGAGGGCGGCGGGGCGTGGACGGCTTCAGCGGCCTGGATTCGTCAGGCTGGGGTAGCTGCCGGCTGGTGGGCCTTCAGGAAACGGCGAGCGTGCGCCACCGCCTCGTCGATGTGCTCCTGGCTGTCCTTCCACGGATAGATGGTCATCTCGGAGTTCGGGGCGAGATCGGCGACTTCCTTGGCGACCGCATACGGGTGCGCCGGCACGTCTTCGGGCGCGACCAGGATCGGGGTCTGCAGGTTGCGCACGAAATCGCGGTCAACGGTGAACACGAAGTCCGCGCGGTTGGTGTACATGTTCGTTAAGAAGTCATGCACCATGTCCATGGTTATATCCGGACGTTTCTCGCAGAGCGGCGGTCCCCAACCCGCGATGTTGTTCTGGTAGAAGAGGTCCGGCAACTCTGGCCGGAATCCGCTGGGCTGCATGAACGCGACGGCAACGATGCGGTCTGAGGCCAGCCGGAGCAGGTTGTGCATCATCGGGCCGCCGATGCAGAACCCCATGACCATGAACTCGCCGATGCCGAGAAAGTCCATGAGGCCAAGCTGGTCTTCGGAGTAGGCGTCCCAGGGACGGTCGATCTCCAGCGGGCCGGTGGACTGGCCCGGGGGCGCGTTGCGCAGGTCGGCGGCGATGACGCGGAAGTCGTTCTTGAAGGCTTCCATGGGGTTGAAAGGATGCGTCTGCAGGCCGGCCACGGTGGAGTTGAGCCCACCGCCCGGGACGATCAGCAGGGGAAATCCCGAACCGACCTCTTCGTAATAGATGCGGGTGTCGCCTCTTTCGTAGAACGGCATGGCAGTGGTCCTCCGTCGGGGATGTGTGAAGCTAACTGGGCAAACCGTTAGCTGGCGGTTCGAGATGCCGGTACAACAGGTCAACCTGGCACGGCGCCAGTGACTGCGCTCCAGCGGTTCGATGTGACGCTGAATCTATGCCACGTCGCCTCGAAGGTCAATTCTGCGGTTCGTCCTCCTGAAACTTGGTCCACTCGTCGAACACCGGGAACGGCCGGGGCAGAACTCCGTGGGGATCCTCAATGCGAAAGGCGATCTTTTCAGGATCCTGGACATTCCTCACCGCGATCGTAACGCCGATTACATCAATGCAGTTTTCACACTCGTTGGGGAGCGTTTGGCGAGTGCGTGGCGATATCAGGATGAGCCTGACTTCCCGAACCGTTGCCGTGCGGTCAACCAGGTAATCGTCCGCAATGATCTCCCATTCGTTGAGGGCGTGACCACCCTCGGAATACTGGGCCCACAACGACAAGGGCCCGGAGAAATCGAGCACTACACCCTTCCTGGGGCTGCCATCAACGTGCGGATCGAATTGCCGGAACGAGCGGTTCGCCAGCTCGCCTTTGGCTCTCGCGACTTCGTACTCGGTCGACAGGTCGACGGAAGTCGACCCGCCACACGCCGCAGCCACCAATAACAGGAGACCGCACGCAGCAACCGCACCGCCGGTCTTCAATGTCGCGTTACCGTTGATTGCGCGTCGCATGAGCGAGGACCAAACGGCAGTCACAATTCATCTCCAATCATGGCGAGGTTTCCAGCCCAGCATCCGCTGCGCTTTTGCCGTGCTGATCACGCTGGCGACGCCCTCCAACCCGTCGCGTATTTCCACCCGGTCGCTGAAGTTGCGCTTGACCAGGTCGATCGTGGGCTCGGCAAACCGGCTGGAGGGCTGGGCGAGCATGAAGGCTTCGTACTCCTCGATCTCCACATCCAGCGCCAGAACGTGCGCTTCAGCCACGTCCCGGGCGTCGGCGTAGGCCCACATGACCAGCGTCAGGGGCTCCTCCGGCGTGGGCGCCGGCCAGGGGAACTCCTCCTGCACCTCGGGCAGCGCGACGTTGGTGAAGCGGAGGCTGACCACGGTGGTGTCCGAGTTGCGCGCGATCATCCTACCGATGTCCTCGCCGACCTGCTTGGTCAGGCCGTAGGGCTCGAAGGGCATCATGGGATGTTCCTCGTCCAGCGGCAGGTACAGCGGGACGAAGGCGTTGCCATCGTGGGCCCAGCCCATGCCGAAAGCGCTGGAGGAGAACACCACGCGGCGCAGCCCCAACTCCGCCGCGGACATCATGACGTTGAAGTCGGCGGTCACGTTGTTCTCGAAAATGACCCTGGGTTCTGCTCGCTGCGGTCCGGGAATGGCTCCCATGTGAATTACGGCTTCCGCGCCGTTAAGGATTTCTGCCACCGCCCCGGCGTCGCCGAGTTCGCAGCGCACGAACTCCGTCGGAAGGTCATCGGCAGCCAGTTGGTCCGTTGCCAGGACCTCCCGGCCCTGGTCCACCAGCAACTGCACGACGCGGCGTCCCAGCCTTCCGGCCGCTCCGGTTACTACTATCATTGGTTCCTCCGGCTGGCTCTGCTCTAATTGTTGCGGTCATAAGCGTCGGCTGCCCGAAGCACCGTCGCGTCATCCCCCGTGCGGCCGATCAGCATCATGCCGATGGGCAGGCCGTCGGATGTTCCGCAGGGCACCGAGATGGCCGGGTGGCCGGTCACGTCGAAGGGGCAGGTGTTGGGGATCATCTCCAGCGCCCGGTCGGTGTACTCCTGGCGGCTGCAATCGGCCGGCGGGATGACCGTGGCCTTCATGGGCAGGGTAGGCATCACCAGCAGGTCGTACTCGCTGAGCGCCTGGTCGTAGGCGGCCGTGAGCGACCGGGCCAGGTTCTGCGCCTTGGCGTAGTAGCGGCCGTGGTACCGGTCCTGCATGTACTGCCCCATGAGCACCACCAGTTTGGTGGTTTCCGAAAGGTCGTCGGCCCGGGTCTGCCAGCCGCGGGCGTACACGTCCAGCAATCCGGTGGTGTAGTGACCCTTCCAGTTGGTGCCCATGCTGTTGCCGGCCACCATGAGCATGGTTGCCCCCTCCACGGCGATGGCCCGCCAGACGTGGATGCCGTCGCGGTGCCAGGGTATGGAGACCGTTCCCACCTCCGCCCCCATGCTCTCGAACGAGCGGGCCGCGTTTTCTACCGCTTGGTCCACATCCGCTTCAGACTCCGGCAGACCGAAACCTTCCTGCACGATTCCAATGCGCAGCCCCGACACGTCGCCGGTCAGCGCCTGGGTGTAGGCCTGCCCGTTCAGACTGCCGCTCTGCCTGGGATCAAGACCGTCGGGGCCAGCGATGGCCTCGAGCATCAGGGCCACGTCGGCGGCGGTTCTCGCCATTGGGCCAGTATGGTCCAGGGTAAGTTCGATGGGGAAGACGCCCGTGTAGGGCACCAGGCCGTAGGTCGGCTTGAGCCCGTAGATGCCGCACCAGCTTGCCGGAATGCGGATCGACCCGCCCTGGTCGCCGCCAATGGCCATGTCCACCTCGCCCGACGCGACGAGCGCCGCGCTGCCGCTGGAGGAACCGCCGGCGGTGCGTGCGTGGTCGTGGGGATTGCGAACCGGCCCGGTGTCCGACGTGTGGCTGCCGCCGGAGAAGCAAAGGCTTTCGCACACCGCCTTGCCCTTTATGGAGCCGCCGGCGTCCAGGATTCGCGTGACGATGGTGGCGTCCACGTCCGGAACGTAGCCTTCCAGCACGCTGGTGCCGTTCATCATGGGAATACCGGCGACGCAGACGTTGTCCTTGATAGCCACGCTCTTGCCGGAGAGGATCCCTCCCTGAGGTCCAACAATTTCGGAGCGCCAGTACCAGGCTCCCAGAGGGTTGTCTTCCGGCTGGGGTCGCGCTCCTGGAGAGCGCGGGTATTTGACCGGCAGGCTGGGCGCAGTGAGCTGGTCCAGCCGTGCATACGAGTCGAGGATTGGCTGGCTCAGCTCGATGTAGGAATCGACATCGGCCGGCGAAGGGTTCAGGTTGTAGGCGTCGGCGATGCGGAAAATCTCTTCGACAGTGGGTTGCCTTACCGCCATGATGTAACCTCCGGTTTGGGTTGCACGACTTCCAGCGACTATACTACGGGAGGACGAGTCCGACCCAAATACCGTTGCCAGTTCAGTAAAATCTAAATCAACCACATGGAACGGAGCCAGGCGAGACTGACAACTCAGCCGGGAGACGAATCAGATGCAACGTCACGACCCCAAGGCTCTGCGCATAGCGAAAGCAGTGCAGCAGCGTGAGCAGCCCGAGCTCGTCATCCTCTTCGGCTCCCGCGCTCGCGGTGACCACGAGGAACTGATGTCGGATATCGACGTGATGCTGGTACAGGACACCGAGCCTGACGACGCCATCCAAAAGGCCGCCGCCGCCGCCGCCGCCAGGGTCGCCTGGGAGACCTACGGACGGGAAGTGCCGGTGGAACTGGTGTGGAGAACCATCGAAGAGTTCAGGCACAACCGCCGGTACGTGAACAGCGTCGAGACCCACGCCGTAAAGGACGGAATCGTCATGCCCAGGGATCCGAACCAGTACGGCTCGTCACAATACGAAGACGAGGACACCGAATACTCTTACCACTGGGAGAGCTACGAAATACTCATCGAAAGAGCAGAGGCGCACCTGTCCGCATTCCAGTCGCTAGCAAGCAACGGCCAGCCCGACTTCCCGATAGGCCAGCAGGCCCACTTCGCCCTGGAGTGCGGATTGAAGGCCCTTTTGGAAGCCCGAAGGATTCTCTATGGCTACAACCATAGCATGGCGGACCTGCTGGGCACGCTTCGCCACTTCCATCCCGAAATGCGCGACTTCCGCTTGTCCATAGCCCCAGACATCTACACGGAGTATGCGGGACGACTCGGCTACCGAGCGCGACGGCAACCGCGTCTGACCGACCAGCCGAACTACCTCGAAAAGACCGTCGCCGACGCCCAGTTTCTGATTGAGCGGGCCCAAGCCGCGAGAGAAGAAGCCGGCTAAAAACAAGCCGCCCCAACCGAGAAGCAAATATCCCAAACACGGAGGCCGAATATGCCAGTCAAAGGGACCACGATGACCAGTTATCGTCCGCTGATGCAGGGTGTCAACGGAATGGTCGCCGCCAGCCACCCCAGCGCGGCCATGGCCGGCCTGGAAGTGCTCAAGAAGGGCGGCAACGCCATCGACGCCGGCGTCGCCGTTGGCCTGGCGCTGAATGTCGTACACGTCGATGATTGCAGCTTCCTGGGCGTTGCGCCCACGGTCATATACCTGGCCGATCGGAATGAGGTCGTCACCGTTGACGGTCTCGGGGTCTGGCCCCAGGCCGCCTCGGTAGATTACTTCCGCAAACACCACGGGGGCAGGATGCCGGCTGGCGTTCTATCGTCGCTCACGCCCGCTGCCGCTGATTCGTGGATCACCTCTCTGTCGAAGTTCGGCACGATGACCTTCGGGCAGGTGGCGAGCGCGGCCATCGATTTGGCCGGGAACGGCTTTCCCATGTTCCGCTACCTGGCCGGCCGGTTCAAGACCGCCTTCGACCAGTACAACGCCTACCCGTCAACTGCGGAGGTTTATCTGCCCGGCGGCCACGCTCCGAAGCAGGGCGAGATGTTCTACCAGAAGGACCTCGCCGCCACCCTGTCCAGGCTCGCCGACATTGAGGCATCCAACGCCGGCAAGGGTCGGGATGCCGCGCTCAAGGCGGCCCGGGATTACATCTACACCGGCGAACTGGCCCACAAGATCGTTGCGTTCAACCAGGAGATGGGCGGGCTCCTCACCGAGGAAGACCTGGCGCGGTATCACGTCCAGGTGGCGCCGCCCGTGACCGTGAATTACAAGGGCTACGACGTCTACAGCACCGGGCCTTGGGGCCAGGGGCCGACGTTCCCGCAAGCCCTCAAGATCCTCGAGGGGTTCGACCTGGCGTCCATGGGCCACAACTCGGCCCAGTACATCCACACGGTGAGCCAGGCTCTTAACCTGGCCTTTGCCGACCGCGAGCGGTATGTGGGAGACCCTGATTTCGTGGACGTGCCGATCAACGAGATGCTGTCTGAGGAGTACCTGGCCAAGCGCCGGTCCCTCATCGACCCGGACATCGCCTGGCCGGGCACGCCTCCGGCGGGAGACCCGCGTAAGGGCAAAGCAACTGTCGACGGCGCTCCACAGTCACCCCGGGAAGCAGCGACCCCAGTGGGTACCGCCGGCGTCAGCGGGGGCGGTACGTCATACTTCGCCGTCATCGACCGGGATGGAAACATCTTCTCCTGCACGCCCAGCGAAGGCACCAAGAACGGCGGGCCGATAATACCGGGCACCGGCCTGGCTTTCTCGCTGAGAGGCACCCAGTCCAAGCTGGACGAAGGGCATCCGGCCTCAGTTCAGGGAGGCAAGCGGCCTCGGCTCACTCCGGCGCCGGCCCTGGTCGTGCGCGACGGCGAACCCGTGATGGCCCTGGGAGCCCACGGCGGCGACCATATCCCGCAAGGCACGCTGCAACTGCTGTTGAACGTCCTGGAATTCGGCCGCGACTCCCAGGAGGCCGTGGAGGAACCTCGGTTCTACAGCTACAACTTCCCCAGTTCCAACTGGGCATCGCGATATGATCCCGGAATGCTGCGGCTGGAAGGTCGCATTTCCGACGAGGTGGTAGATGGCCTGCGTCAGAAGGGGCATACGATAGAACAGTATCCGGACTGGTGGGAGGGTTCAGCCCTGTACTGCGTCATCACGCGCAACCCGGAAACCGGGGTGCTGCAGGGCGGCGCGGACCCGCGATGCGAGGCCTACGCCGTGGGGTTCTAGTGTCGGAGCAAACAGTGGTTATCCAGTTCGACGCAACAGGTGTCTGATCAGGGAACTTGACCGTCCCGAAGCCGGACTAGGCTTCGGGACGGGTGTTTGCGGGCGGCGGATTGCATTGTGCATCGGATACCCGTGGTGATAATCTCGGATGCCCGGCGGGGTCTTCTGCATCCTCGCGCCACCAACGGGCTTTGCAAATCCACTGGGACAAGATGTTGGCAGCGTATGCAGGTTCATCACCAATCTCAGCGATGATCTTCAAGGTCGCGACGTGCTTATTGTCGAATAGCCGCGTTCCACGGCTCAGGTCATAAATTTCCCACGATGATCCATAGACCAGGACACCGACTCCGTACGTAGCTCCCCGGACGCATTCCCGCAGCCTGATCCTGCCGTATCTTCGCCGCGTGTAAGACGACTGGACGTTGATGTAGACCGCGATATCGCCCTGGTCGTCAAACAGCGCGTAATCAACGCGGCCTCTCCTTCCCAGGGCGTGTTCGGGACCGCACTCCCAGGGCAACCAGGTGCGCCATCCCAAATCCCAAAGGATCGGGTCAATCATCGCGTATTTGATCGCGGCCTCGGACCGGGAAGGTCGGCGGGTGATTTGGTGGGTAGCTTCCATCACTTGCCGGACAGTGCTTTCCACGGCGGCGTTGTCATTCGCGTTTCTTTCCTGTTCCATGACAGCATCCGTTGTAACCTATGCAACGACCGGGATACGGTCCGCAGTGTCAGCAAATCAGCGCTCATGCGCTGGTGGACCATCTGCTTGTGGTCCTGGCGTCGCGCACCGCGCACGCGCCCTACAATTCACAACAGCCCTCGGCCGTATCGCCGGGCCAGGTTGTTCGATAGTACGATCCTATCTTACGGAAAAGCCAATGACATAGGTGTGTCATTGAAATACGAACGGTATAACGTCGCGTGACAAAAATATTTAATGCGCATCATGATATCGCCAGACGAATACGCCGCCACTCCAACGCAGCATGGCGTACCGAAGCCGGATCCATGGGTATGTTGATCAAGACCCCGTTGGGTCGGAGGACTTACGTGGCACGCTGCTAGACCTGCCTTGCACGGCTTGGTGCAAGCACGTTGTTGTGCGGGGTGGGCGTTTCCCGAATTAGTGGGGAGCCATACGCTCTGAACCCGCGTTTGTTGTTATGTGCCCGATGCGCATAGGAGTCGCTAGCCAAACCTTGATCTGCATCGGTTGGCAGCCTGAGACTGCTTGATGTGCCATAGATGTAACGCACTGGTGGAAATGGAAAACAGAGTGTGACAATCTGATACGGTGGGAGTAAAATCGTCCTGGGTTAACTGGGCGTCGCTGTTAGCTGATCCATGGGACGCCGATATAGGGGTTGCTACGGAGGAAACCATTGAGCAGCGAGGTCGAAACGGGGAACGAGATGAAGGCGTTTCGAGAACGGCTGACGGCCTTGGCGCGAGCCGGGCTGCGCATCAACGAAAGCCTGGACCTGGATACAGTGATGCAGGAAGTGCTGGACTGTGCCCGGTCTCTCACCGATGCTGACTATGGGATCATCGCTCTTGTCGACGACGAAAGGCGTATGCAGCAATTGCTGTGGTCCGGGCTGACCGGCGAAGAAAGCCACCAATTGCGCGACATTCACGAAGGCCGGCAGCTCTGCGAGTTTATTTCCGGTTTGCAGGCGCCGCTGCGATTGGACGATTTCCAGAGTCACCTTGAGTCGTTGGGTATAGAAGGGCTCCGGGTTCCCATTCCGGTCAGACCAGTGATGCCGTTCCTGGCGGCCCCCGTCATCCATCAGGGTCGTACGGGCGGCGGGATCTTCCTGGCCAATGCGGAGTCGGGACGCAGGTTCACTCTTGAGGACGAAGAAACCCTCATGATGTTTGCGTCGCAGGCGGCGCTGGTCATAGCCAACGCCCGGCGCTACCAGGAGGAGCAGCAAGCCAGGGCCGACGTGGAAGCCCTGGTGAACACCTCGCCGGTGGGCGTGCTGGTTTTCGATGGCGTCGATGGAAGAATCGTGTCGTATAACCGGGAGGTGAGGAGGATCGCCAACGCGCTCTACCACTCGGACGCCACGTTTGAAGAGGTCCTCAGCACATTGACCATTCGACGGGGAGACGGGCAGGAACTCACGATGGCTGACTTTCCCATCGCCGAAGCACTGCGCACCGGTGAAGCGGTGCGCCTCGAGCAGATGGTTTTACAGGGCGCCAGCGGACGCAGTATGACCATCATGGTGAACGCCACTCCGATCAGGTCAGATGACGGTGTCATGCGGTCGTTCGTGGCGACTCTGCAGGACATGACGCCCATTGAAGACCTGGAACGCCAGCGCGCCGAGTTCCTGGGCATGGTCAGCCACGAGCTGAGAATGCCGCTGATGTCCATCAAGGGCTCGGCGGATACCCTGCTGGAATCGGGGTCGGACCTGGATCCGGCTGAGGTTCGCCAGTTCAGCCGCATCATACGGGATCAAGCCGACCGCATGCGTCACATGATCGTCGACCTGCTGGACGCGGCGCGCATTGAGACCGGCACTCTCAGCGTGACCCCGGAGCCAGTAGCGGTGGTGGAGATGGTCGACGAGGCCAAACGACGGTTTTCGACCGCAGGAGCTCAACACAACCTGAAGATAAGCCTGCCGCCGGACCTTCCCTTGGTGATGGCCGACCAACGCCGGATCGTTCAGGTGCTGAACAACCTGCTGACCAACGCTGTCGAGTCTTCCCGCGAAGCCTCCACAATTCTGGTGTCGGCCGAACGGGAAGAGTTTCACGTCTCGATTTCGGTGACCGACGACGGACAGGGGGTTTCCGCAGAACAGGTCCCGCACCTTTTCCGGAAGTTCTTCCACGCCGAGGGCGACGAAAGCGGAAATGTCCACCATGGCGCCGGGCTGGGGCTATCCATCTGCAGAGGCATTGTCGAGGCCCACGGAGGCCGAATCTGGGTGGAGAGCGAGGGGCTTGGATTTGGGTGCCGGTTCACCTTCACCCTCCCGATCGTTGAGCCGACAGACCTCGCTCGGGTTGGCGCCGCGCCTCTTGGTTCGGGAGCCCAGGCGCTTGAGCGGGCCGCAGTTTCAATCCTGGTCGTCGATGATGATCCTCAGACTCTGCGGCACGTCAGGGATGCGTTATCCGGGACCGGTTATTCCGTAATGGTCACCGGGGACCCGGTGGAAGCCCTCAACATCACGCGGACTTCCCGGCCTGACCTGGCGATACTGGACCTGGTGCTGCCCGACGGCGACGGCATAGAGTTGATGCAGGAGATGAAAGCCGTTGTAGATATTCCGGTGATCTTTCTTTCCGCCTACGGGCAGGACCAGGTAATTGCCCAGGCCTTTGAAGCCGGGGCCGCCGACTACGTGTCCAAACCGTTTTCCTCCACCGAGCTGGTGGCCCGGATACGGGCGGAACTGCGCCGCGTGGCCGGGCCGCCCGGCAATCCCACCGGCACGATTGCCGTGGGGGATTTGGAAATAGACTACGACGGTCGCGAGGTGCGGCTGTCCGGCAGGACATTGGAGCTCACCGCCACCGAGTACGGTTTGATCAGGGAACTTTCTGCTGCCGAAGGGCGGGCTTTGACCTACCAGCAGTTGCTGCGCCGGATCTGGCGGAACTCCCACACGTACGATCCGCGGGTGGTGCGTACCCACATTGGAAGGCTGCGCCGCAAACTGGGCGATGATGGAGAGAACCCGGTCTACATCCTGACGGAGCCCCGTGTCGGCTATCGGATGGCCCAATCCGCAAACTCGGGTCCACTCAACGAGCAACCCGCGACAACATCGTCGGCCGGAGGAGCCACCAGCCGACATTGCCCTGCTCTTGGGGTCTAACGGCGATCGGACGGGACCAGTGCGCAAGCCCGGATCGCCTGCTCCCACTCGTCCAGATCGAAGAAGTGCGGCCCGGCGCCACCGTGGTAGGCCACTTTGCCATCGACGTCCACCAGGTACAGGCGTTCCGGCGCCGCGCCGTAGGCCTCATCGATGGAGTTGTCCATTTCCTCGATGATGATGGGCAAACCGATGTGCAAGTCGATGCTGCACGATTGGGCCGCCGACGCCCGTTCAGCGTAGCTCTGGTGCTGGCGGAACAGCACGCCTTCCGCAACGTTGCTATCCACCTGCCAGCCGTCGGTCGGGTGGGCTTCCTGGACGTAGACGACAAAGAACTCCACAGAGTCCTTGTAGTGGTGGTAGATCTGCGTCATGCGCTCCGACTGAGCGCGGAAAGGAGGTCAAGTGTAGCTGCCGAAGGCCAGGGCCACCGGTCGCCGTCCGCGAAAGTCGGACAGACGCACCCGTTCCTCCGAACCCAACCGCTTGAGGGAGAAGTCGGGGGCAGGTTCGCCAACGTTGGGGCCGGTCTCGTCCCGTACCAGGATGGCTTCCAGGGCGGCGCGAACTTCTGCGGGCAGGTTCGTTTGCTGCCCCGACGCCAATTCTCGTGCTGAAATTTGTCCATCAATCGGACGGGATGCCCGCGCCTCCTTGATGCCGTCGACAATCTGTCGGAGTTGCTGGCGGTGCTGGTCGCTCAGCCCGCTGATCGCGCTGTCGCGCTGCGCCTTTAGCATATTCGCCTCCACGAGGGATTGGGGTAGCAGAAACGCCTACCGGGCGGCCACCGCCGCCGCGCTCAGTTCGCGAATGGCGTCCACGGTTTGCGGACCGGCCGGCTCGCCCATTTCCACGTCCCGGACTGCTTCCCAGGAGCGCAGCACATCCGCCATGACCGCGTCGTCAGACTGGTCGATGTCGATGGGGATGCCCACCTGCGCCCACGATGTGTAACCGGTCAGCCAGAACACCTCGGTGGGATTGTTCTCCGGGTCCCGGAAGTAGCAGCCGATGGCGCTGGCGTGGGTGACGATGCGGTCCAGCTGGTAGCCCCGGTTGAGGATGCGCCGCTTGAAATCGCGCAGATCGCCGAGGGATTCCACGCGCATCGAAATCTGCTGGATCCAATGGGGGTCATCCAGGGAGGGCCGCCCGTTGATCAGGGCAATCTCGTGATCGCAGCTTTCGGGATCAGCGCTGTAAAAGGCTCCCAGCGGGCCGACCTTGGTCCGCTGCATTCCCATGAAATTCTCGTAGAAGTCCATCATCAGTTCGAGGTCATGAACGTAGAAGCCGATATGACCGAGCCCAGTAACTTTCGCCGACATCTTCGTCTCCTTCAGGTCCGTCCGTGTCAGGTCATTATGCCCTTGTCGCGCCAGCGATGTCGACCCGATGCACGCGCTGGAAATCTGCCCACCGCCCACCGCGCGGATCTGCCATCTGGGTTTGAGGCGGCAACGCTAGGGAGGCCGGTACCGGCATGCGCCGGGCACGAATGACTTGTCCGACTGTCGCAGAGGGTGATACAACCACCGGGAGACGCCGCATTACGGTGTTTCTCCGTCGCCGAAGTGAAGGGACTATCGAAACAACCTGTGAGCCGGTTTCTACAGACCGTACCCGTCATTTCACGAGCAACTAGCGGGAGGTGCCGCCATGGTGGTGAGTCCGAAGAGCGTCGTACAAGACGCCATTGATGTCGCAATCGGGGAACGTGGGGAGATCGGCGTGCAGGTGGCAGCGTACCTGGACGGCGAATTGGTGATCGACCAATGGGGTGGCATGGCCGACGAGACCACCGGACAGGAGGTCGATGGAGACACCCTGTTCCCGGTGTTTTCCAACATAAAAGCGGTGACCGCGACCGCGCTCCACATCCAGGCGGAGCGCGGGTTGGTCGACTACTACCAGCCGGTGGCCAATTACTGGCCCGAATTCGGGAAGTACGGCAAGGACAAGGGCACGGTGTTCGACGCGCTGACCCATCGGATCGGCGTGCCCCTGATGCCCGTGGGGGTCACGCCCGAGCTGATGTGCGACTGGGACTGGATGGTGGGGCAGATCGCGGAGATGCATCCGCTCTTTGAGCCGGGCACCCGCAGCGGCTACATGGCCTACACCTTCGGCTGGGTGGTGGGTGAGGTGGTGCGCCGCACCGATCCGAAGCGCCGACCCTTTGGCCAGTTTATCCAGGAGGAAATCTGCCAACCCCTGGGCATCACCGATCTTTGGGCGGGTATCCCGCCGGAGGTGGAGCCCCGCGTGGCCAAACTCACCAATATGCCGCCGCTTCCTCCCGGCGCTCCGGGACTACCCCCGGACTCGCTGCGGTTCCGGGCGACGCCGCCGGAAGTGGGCACCACCCAGGAGGTGTTCGGCCGCTCCGATGTGCGCCAGGCCTGCATCCCCGGCGCCCAGGGGATAATGAACGCCCGGAGCCAGGCCCGGTTCTACGCCATGCTGGCCAACGGCGGTGAACTGGACGGCGTAAGACTCCTTTCAGAGGAACGCGTGCGGACCTTTCATATACCCAGGCCTCCCAGCGACTACGACCCGGTGCACGGCAGGCCCCATCACGGGACCATTGGCGGCTTGCACTTCGCCGGCAGCCCGGGCATGGGCGCCATGGGCAGCAACCCCATGGCTTTCGGTCACAACGGGGCCGGCGGCTCGCTGGGCTGGGCGGTTCCTCAGCATCGCCTGGCGGTGGCCATCCACCACAACCGCATGGTCCCCCACGGGCCTCCGGAAGAAAGCCCGCTGACGCCCATTGGCGGCGCAGTGCGGAAGGCTCTGGGGATACCCGAATAGGGTCAGGCTTACTCTTGCAGGGTTACGGTCAGTCCGGAACCCGGACCAGCTTCTGCATCGAGCGCAGCTCGCGAGGCGGGTCCATGTGCCGGCCGTAGTCGGTCCAGGACACCTCCGCCACATACAGGTCTCCATGGGAGTCGATGGCTATACCGTGTGGGGAATAGAACCGGCCGGACTGGTCGCCGTAGCTCGCGCGGCCGACCCGGGCCAGGACCTTGCCGCTGGTGTTCATCACCGTCACGCGCGGGCCCAGGTCGGTGCCGATGTCGTTGGTGCCTATCCCGCAGAAGTACTCGCCGATGTAGATCAGTTCCTCGCCCGAACGGTCGTCGATGCAGATGGCGGCGGCGCGGGAGAGGTTGCCCCACTGGGCCTCGTATTTGCCCTCGGGGCTGAAGACCTGGATGCGATGGTTCTCGCGGTCGGCGACGTACACCCAGCTGTCGTTGTCCACGATGACGTTGTGAACGATGTTGAACTGCCCGTCGCCAGTGCCCGATTCGCCCCATGAAAACAGCAGCCTGCCGTCGGGTGTGTACTTGTGCACCCGGGCGTTGGAATAGCCGTCGGCCACGTAGAACTCGCCGGTGCGCCGGTCGAAGGCCACGTGGGCCGGCACGCTGAACGGCTCGCCGCTCATTTTGGGACTGGGTTTATGGGGCGTGCCCAGGGTCATCAATAGCTTGCCGTCGGGAGTGAACTGGCGCACCGTGCTGTCGCCGTTGTCCACGCAGAAGACGGTATCGTCGGGCGCAATGGTCACGCCGTGGGGGTTGGCGAACACGCCTTCTCCCCAGGTGCGCAGCACGTTGCCGTCGGTGTCGAACACAATCATCGGGATGGTGCCGCGGTTGAACACGTAGACCTGGTCCCTGGAGTCGACGGCGACCGACGTTCCTTCCTTGTAGACGCACCCTTCCGGAAGCTGGCCCCAGTTCTCGCCCGACACCCGGTAATGGAAGCCGTTTTCGCCGATGACGACCGGCCCGCGGCTGCCGCCGTCTTCACCGTGTCCCTCGGTGCGCAGACCGTATTCCCAGTCCTGCTCCTTGTCGACCATCCTCATGACCTCCTTGAACCCGTCCGTCAGCGCGACGGTATGGGGGAATATATCACGAGGTTCGCTGGCATTTCGCGGTTGGCGGTTCGAAACGGCGCGGGTCGCCGGGGGCCGCACCGATGGGCGCAGCGCCGGAACCGGGGCCGTTTCAAGGCAGGAAGGGTTCGCCCACCGGGGCGGCTAGCGCGGTATCAGGGGAACTAACTCACGGGTGCCGGGTGATCGGACATGGTCTCAGACTTGGCCATGCGGTAGCCGATGCCGTGCTCGGTGAAGATATACGTGGGTTTCCTGGCGTTGTCCCCAAGTTTCTGGCGAAGGGATTTTATGTAGGAGCGCAACAACTGGGACTCCCCTGAATACTCCGGTCCCCAAACCCTCCGCAGCAACATATCCTGCGTGAGAACCCTTCCTGCGGCGTGGGCGAGTTCGGTGAGCAGTTTGTACTCCGTGGCTGTCATCTGTACTTGTCGCCCGGAAACGTTGACCATTCGTTCATCGAAATTAATTCGTACGTCGCCCGATTGGAATGTACGGGCGCCGGCAGGCCCACCGCCATCGCTCAACCTGCGAAGGGTCGCGTTTATCCGCGCAATCAGTTCGGAAGGCGAAAACGGTTTGACCATATATCCGTCCGCACCCATTTCGAAAACGCGCACGACGTAATCCGCGTCGTCGCGTTCGCACAGGACAATGGCCGGCAGGTGCAGGGAATTGCCGGCGCCGCGCAAGGTGCGGAAGGACTGCTCTTCCCGGCCCGCTATATCCAGCACGATCAGCTTGGGACTTTCCGACGATGCAAGCGCCTCAACCTCATCCAGGCTCGCGGTTGCCACGACGCCGTAACCAGCGTCGAGCAGAACCTGGCGAACCGTGCGCAACAATCTGGCGTCTTCGATAGAGACGAGTATCTGAATTTTCTCGGCCGAAGCAGAGGGTGGCTTCCCTGAAATTTCGAGGGTGTTGGCGGGGTGTAATTCAGGTGCGGGTTCGTCTTCCACCGACGGCAGGGTGAAGGTCAGAGTGGGGCTTCCTTCCCGCTCATCGAAATCCGTCCTGATCCGTCCTCCGTGGGCCTCGACGACTCCGCGACAAAACGCGATCGCCAGACCTTCACCATGCGAAGCTTGATCAACCAGCCTGGCGTGCGAACGCGACAGATTCTTGAATGATTCCGGAGTATCGGGGTTCCAATAGCGGTGGGCGGGTTCCGTCCTCGAAGAAACTGATCCCTCCACCGCAATCGTCACCGCCACGTGGATATCCTCGGCCGCCGCAGTCACATTGATGCGCGAGGAATCGTCCGCGTGTCGTGCGGCCTGGCGGAGGAAATTGTGAACCACCTGGCCAATGCGCTGCTTGTCGACCATCACATTCGGCAGGTCGGACGGGATGTCAGTCTGTATGTTATTGACAGAGTGGTCTCGCAAAAAATCCTGGCAAGACCCGTTCAGCAGTTCTGTGACGTCAACGGACTGCGTCACCACCGTCAGTGTGCCCGTCTCGATTTGGGCCAACTCAATCAAGCTGTTGACCTGGCTGCGCATCAGGTCAGCCTGTTGGTCGATGATCCGCAACAATTGAACTGACTCAACCGAGTTTATCGGCTCAACGACGTCCTTGAGGGCAGCGGCAGAACCCTTGATGCCTATAAGGGGGGTTCTCAGTTCTTCACTTACCATCTCCAGGAACTCGGCTCGTTTTCGTTCCAGACCGCCCAGGGGAGTCAGATCCTGCATGACCGTAACAACTGACAATATCTCTCCCGCTTCCGAAAAAATGGGGCCGACGTTCACCACGGTATTCATCTCGTTCCCATTCGGCAGACGGAGTATGAGTTCCTGTGGTTCCACCTTTTCGCCGCTTTGAAGCACTATGGATAGGGGCAATTCCTCGAAAGAGAGTTCGCGCCCGTCCGGGCGAAAGAAAGACATGACCTCGAAGGCGTTTGCCATCGATTCCTCAGGAAACTCCAACACGCTCATCATGCGGCGTATTTCCTGATTGATGTAGGCGAGCTGACCAGTTTGCGCGTCGAAAACCACCACACCCACCGGAGTATCGTCCAGCAGGTTCTCCAGATCCGCCCGGGTTCGAAGTTCCGCTTCGTACCGCCGGGCGTTGGCGATTGCCGACGCGGCCTGGGCGGCAAGCATTGCCGCGACGTCATCGTCTTGATCGGTGAACGCCTGATCGCCTTCTTTGTCCGCCAGGTAAAGGTCGCCCACATGCTCGTCCTGGTGGTAAATCGGCACACCCAGCAAAGTCGTTATGGCGTGTTGGTCCGCTGGCAAAACTGCGAGATCCGGCTGCGTCGCCAGGTCCGCCAGCCTGACGGGCCCCCTGGCCTTGTTCAGGTATTCCTGCAGACCCTGCCCTTGCAGCGATTGCGTCAGGAGTTCCCGCGTCTCGTCAGTTGTTGCTGATACGTAAAGGTTACCGATCTGGCCTAGATTGTCGAAAACCACGAGCGCACCGAACCGGGCGCCGGTGAGCATTCAGGCGCTGTTGATGACTTCCTGGAGGGCGGCCTCGGTATCGAGGTTTGCGGAGATCCTGATGCTCGCCCCGCTGAGTTTGGCCAGTCGATCCTTCAGGACCTCGTTTTCGAGCCGGAGCGCTTGTGTTTCCGTCATTTCAGCATCTGCCTGTAAAGGGCTCATTGTCGTCCTCTTGAGCCGTCGTGGATTGCGGAACGGCTGACTCAACTCCAGATTGGCCTCACGTGATCCGCTCGGGAAAAGTGCGCTCTCCGCACCGGTTAGCGCGTTCCCTGGCGGTTGGAACTTGCGAGCGCTGGCCGATCATCCGCCGGATCGGATTTTGCCATGCGGTAGCCGATGCCGTGCTCGGTGAAGATGTACGTGGGCTTCCGGGCGTTGTCTCCCAACTTTTGACGAAGGGACTTGATGTAGGAGCGCAAGAGTTGGGACTCCCCGGTGTATTCCGATCCCCAAACCCGGTGCAGCAACATGTCCTGCGTCAAAACCCTGCCGGCGCCGGCAGTGAGTTCGGCCATCAGTTTGTACTCCGTGGCCGTGAGTTGTACCGGTTGCCCGGCTACGCTAACGGTGCGATCACTGAGGTTGATTCGCACGTCGGCCAATTGATATGTGCTGTCGCTCGTGATGCCTTCGGCGCTATTCATCAGGCGCAGGGTCGCCCTTACCCGGGCGATCAGTTCGGAAGGCGAAAACGGCTTTACCATATAGCCGTCCGCGCCCATTTCGAAGGCGCGCACGACGTAATCCTCGTCGTCCCGGTCGCACAGCACGATGGCCGGGAGGTTCAGGGAACTCCCAGCGCCCCGCAACGTGCGGAAGGCTTGCTCTTCTCTGCCCGCGATATCCAGGATGATCAGCTTCGGTCGGCCCGACAGCGCGAGTTCCGAGACCTCGTCCAGTTCGGATGTCGTTACCGCGACGTAGCCGGCGTCGACCAGCACTTCTCGAACCGAGCGCAACAATCTGGGGTCTTCGACAGAGACAAGGACCTCAATCTTCTCCATCGGAGCCGGCAATGGCTCCCCGGCAATCTCGGTCATGTCGGGGGCGTGAATTTCAGGTTCGGGCACATCCTCCACCGATGGGAGGGTGAAGGTCAGGGTCAGGCGGCCCAACTCCTCATCGATATCCGACCTGATCCGTCCTCCGTGGGCCTCGACAACTCCACGACAGAAAGCCATTGCCAGCCCCTCGCCGTCGGAGTGCAATTCAATCGCTGCCATGAAGGCATGGTCAGCCGTTCTGAAAAATTGAGGATCATCGGTCACATTGCTCGGCAGATGGGTTCGGCCAAGCGGCGCAGATGAGCCTTCAGCGGAGACCGAGATCGCGACGTGGATGTCGTCCATGGCGGCAGACACTACGACCGGAGACGATTCGCCGGAGTGTTTTGCCGCCTGGCGCAGGAGGTTGTGCAGCACGTCGCTGATGCGCTGTTCGTCCGCCAACGCCGCCGTCAGTCCGTCCGAGATTTTCGATTGGATCGTGATGGCCGCGTGTTCGCTCAGGTACTCTGCGCAGGACCGCTCGATCAATCTGGCCACGTCGGTTGGTGCGGCGACTACGGGTAATGTTCCCGTCTCAATTTGAGACAGTTCAATCAGGCTGTTGATCTGGCTGCGCATCAGATCCGATTGCTGGTCGATGATACGCACCAACTGAAATTGCTCGGTGCGGGACATCGGCTCATCGATGCTGCGGAGAGCCGCGGCGGAACCCTTGATACTGATCAATGGCGTCCGCAACTCCGCACTCACCATCTCCAGGAATTCAGCCCGCCGCAGTTCCTGGCCCTGCAGAGGCGTCAGGTCCTGCCCTATGGTGAGGACCGACACGATTTCCCCTGATCCCGAGAAAATGGGTTGGCAATGTATCAAGGAAGTAAGGGTCGTGCCGTCCGGCCGATGGGTCACGAGCTCCTCGGCGACTACAGTCTCGCCGTTTAGCACCGCCCTGGTGCCTGGTAGTTCCGCGAAAGCGAGTTCTCTCCCGTCGGGTCTGGTGGTTTTCACATAAGAGTAGAAGTTTGCGAGCTCTTCGTCGGAAAGACCCAACCCCCCGATCATTCGGCGGCCTTCCTGGTTCATGTAGGTGATCGTGCCGAATCGCACGTCGAAAACCGACACGGCGACAGGACAGTTGTCCAACATGGCCTCAAAATTGAGACTCTCGTCGCGCGTCTCGTCGTGCCGTTGGGAGTTGAGGATGAGCGTGGCGGCCTGGGCGGCGAATATCGCCGCTATGGCCTCGTCCTCTGCGGTAAACTCCTGCTCATTCTGCTTCTCCGCGAGGTAAAGGCTGCCGACGAGTTCGTCGCGGGCAAAGATTGGCGCCGCGAGCAGGGTCTTTGGGGTCTGGTGAACTGCTGCTGAGGCCGCAAAATCGGGGTGCGTTGCCAAGTCCGCCAGCCTGGTCGGACCTTGTTGCTCTTTCAGATAGTCCGGCAAACCCGAAATCCGGACCAACCCGCTTATAAGTTCGCGCTCTTCGTCCGTCGTGGCTGTGACGTAGTTTTCGCTGATCCCCCCTGGCTATCGAGAGCCACAAGCGCGCCGAACCGGGCGCCGGTGAGGTTTCAAGCGCTGTTGACAACCGCCTGGAGGACGGCGTCGGTGTCGAGGTTTTCGGAGATGCTGATGCTTGCTTCGCTCAGTCGGTAAAGGCGGTTCTTCAGGGCTTCATTTTCCTGGCGTAGCGTTTCGGCCTCGGCAATTGCCACATCGGCTGGTGACAGGCTCATAGTCGTCCTCGCGAATCGGTTGGAATGTGTGACCAACGGCCCAACTGCCGCGCCATATCGCGTGATCGGCCTGCATTTGGCACGAACGGACTGCCAGAAAACGGTTCGATAACTGGTAGCGCCGGCGTGCCGTCAGAGTCGGCACCCGTCAGGCTGGGGTAGGAGGGTGAGTAATGCTACCAATTGTGTGAGCGAAAAATGAACACCCCAAAGACACTTCAACCGGTATCCTCACAATGTTTTCACAAATGAGCTAACCTGGATTCACAAATTACTCACAAATATCCGAATGCCACGCCAATCTGGCGGCGCTACGTGGAGATACGCAGCCGGGCCCGGCGACCTTTTGGATCGTGCTGATCCCACCACCCGCGCTGAAGTACGGCCTGGAGAGGCCGCGGGTCAGGGGTTGCCGCCGGCGGGAAACGCTCCGCGCTACGCGGCGGGTCTGAGGTTCGCGGGCAGGTGGGTTTCCCAGTCGGGGATCTGCCTCACCTTGGGCGAGGGCAGGAACCAGGACTGGATGAGCGCCAAGGTGCTGAACCCAAGGGACATGAGCAACGGCGCCAGGTAGGTTCCCGTCACGTCCCACAATAATCCGGCGGTCACTGGCGCCAGTCCCATGCCGAGGCCGCTGCCCAGGCTTTGCCAGCCGTAAATGCTGCCCTGGGGGACGTTGCCGTAATACTGGCGATTTGCGATTGGGAACGTGGGCACCTCGGTACTCTGGCCGATGCCGAAAAGTATGCCGAACAGGTAATACGCCCAAAGGTCGTTGAAAAAGAGGATGAGCAGCAGCGGGAAGACCTGAAGGGCCATGCCCACGACCCAGACCAACCTGCAGCCCAACTGTTCCGCGACGACGGGCACGGCGCCACGGACGACCACGCCGACGGTCTGCTGGGCGGCAAGCACTCCGACGGCCGCTTCCAGGGACAGGCCCCGGTCCACGGCAATGGCCACGATCAATACGTTGATGATTTGGTGGCCCATGCATCCCCAGTAGTGGATGCCGATGAGGTTCCAGAAGGTGGTCGTGCGCCTGGCCCGCTGGATGAATACCTTCGCCCTTACCTTGGTGGCCTCGTCCCTTCTGGGCCTTTGGATGGGTTCATCGCCAAGATCGCCGAAGGGGCGCAGGCCGATGTCCGCTGGCCCATTGTAGAAGAACTTGACCAACACCAGCAGCAGCGCGCCGCCGGCTATGCCCGGGAGCCAGAAGATCCACAGAATTCCCAACTCGTTGAAAGCCGCGCTGATCAGGAACAGGAACGCGACCACCCCGACCCCCTGGAACGACCAGACGACCCCCATGGCGACTCCCAGGCGCCGCCTGAACCACAGGGTGATGCCGGACACCGGCAACACGGTGAAAATGGTCGAGGCGACGCCGAGGATCACGCCGAAGAAGAGGTAGAACTGCCACAGGCTGTTCATGATGCCGGTCAGCAGCATCCCGATGATGAACAGCACGGCGCCAACGAGCAGGAACCAGCGCACGCCGTAGCGGTCGCCAAGCCAGCCCACGTAGGGGCTCGCGAGCCCGAAGATTATCCACTGCAGGCTGAACGCGAGGCTGATGGCGCCGTAGCTCCAGCCGAATCCCGCAGCCGGGTCGCTGAGGTGGGGTACCAGGGCGGCGGCCGCGAACCGCACCGAAGAGGTGATGAACCCCATCATCGCGGCAATCGCCACGATGAACCACGCGTAATGAATCCGGTTTGTCAGTTGCATCGATGCCGCAGGTCAGGGGGATGGGGCATTGTAACCGAAAGCGCTTCCGGATGCAGGGCAGGCGATTTCATCATTCTCTCGCCTCCTTCCACGACTGGGCGCAGAGTGCAGACGAGTTTTTCCCGAGAGCATATAATCCGGGTTAAATTACTCAGTATCCGGTGGCAGGTGGATAAATCTGTCGCTTTCGCGGAGCAACACGAGGTTTTCTCAGGAGGAATTCGTTATGGGCATTCAGATCAAGCGCGTTGGTCACGTTGGGATCCTGGTATCCGACTTTGAACGGTCTTTCGAGTTTTACACCAAGGTGCTGGGCTGCAAGGTGACTTCCCGGCGGCGCCGGCCCGACGGGGCCGAGACGGCCTTCCTGCGGTTCGACGAGACCCACCATGATTTCGTCATCGCCACTGCCCCCGAAGGCGTGGACGTTTCCGAGAACGTTCCCGGGCGGGCCCGGCTGGTGCAGCAGGTGGCCTTCGAGGTGGAAAACCGTGACGAGTTCATGAAGGCGCTGGCCCACATCCACACCCACGGCGCGGAGATTGTCAGCGGGCCGCTGACCCACGGCATCGAGGCCGGCGGGAACCTGGAGGGCAGCGGCAGCCGCTCCTTCTACTTCCTCGATCCGGACGGCAACCGGCTGGAGGTCTTCTGCGACGGCATGAAGGTTCCCAATGGGGAGCAGTTCCCCCGGGCAGAGTACGCCGACGCCATCAGGGACTTCATGGAAAAGCAGGCCGCAAAGGCGACACCGGCCGCCGCCGACTGAACTGCGCCAACCGGATGTCCCGGCAAGGCAGTTAATCGAAACGACGGCGGGGAACATTCCCCGCCGTCGTGGCCTGTCGGATCGACCGGCTGGCCGTTTCCACCTACCCCTGGCGAACGAACTTGTCGATGCCCGTGCCGTCGCTGAGGCCGACGTAGATGTCGCCCCGGGAGTCGACCCAACTGCCGTGGCCGGGACCGCGACAGTCGAAGCGGGCCAGCACGTTTCCGGACGTGTCCAGCACGCTGACGCGGGCCGACGAGTCGTTGACGCTGCCCTCGCTGACCACCAGGTTGCCCTCGCTGTCCGCGGAGATGTCCATGGGCCGCTGGATGTCGTCCCAGATGGTGATGAACTCACCGTCGAGGCTGAAGAGCTGCATCCGGTGGTTTTCCCGGTCGCAGAGGAAGATCGTGTCGTTGTGGATCAGCAGGCTGTGGGGGAGGTGGAAGTGCCCGGCTTCGCTCTTCCCCGGCTCTCCCCATGACTGCTTGAGCTGACCGTCCCAGCTGAACCGGTGGACGCGGGCGTTTCGGTACCCGTCGGCCACGTAAAGGTCACCCGACGGTGATGGGACCAGTTCCGCCGGATAGTTGAAGGGCCCTGCGGAGCGCGGGCAGAGGTCGCCCGGGTTCTCGCAGCCGGTGTCCGAGTGGACGCCGTGGCGACCCAGCATCTGGATTGGCTTGCCGTCGATGGTGTAGACGAGGCACACGGAGCTGTCCCGGTCGGTCAGGTAGACCGTGTCGTCCTCGATGTAGATGCCGTGGGCGAAGACGAAGGCGCCGTTGCCCCAGCTGTCCAGCAGGTTGCCGTCCCGGTCGAAGATGAGAATGGGCGGATCCTTGCGCTGGAAGGCGAACACCCGGTCCTGGGAGTCGGTGGCGATGGCGCTGACCATGGCGAAGGTATCGCCCGCTGGCAGCTTGGCCCAGTTTTCCACTGTTTCATAGGTGTACTTGCCGCTTCCTACGGTGGTCATGTTCTTGGCCTCCTTGTCTTGTGGATGCGTACTCGTTGGTTGACGTCGCTATTGTAACGCGGGGAACCGCATATGTCGGGGCTGAGGTCGCACCGCTTCTAGGTGGAGGGCGACAGCCGATTGGATACTACTCGGGGACCGGTTACCGGGTTACGTGCATGTCCTTATCGAGCCATGCGGTCCCAATGGCGGGGACGGGCAATGAATATGGACCCCTAACCTCCGGTCTAGCGGGCGGCAGCAAGAACCGGCACGGCGCGGCCTTGCTGCCGAGTCCGTAATCGTCTCCATCCGCAAGGCGATCTTCCTCCAAACGGATAGAAGGCCAGTCGCCCGCGGATCCATGATCAGAGGGGTTCCGCCGAGCACAAGCGAGCAGGTGTGGCGGTTCTCAGAGCGACCAGCACGCCCGGCGCCCGCACCGAAAAGATGATGGGCCACCACGGGTGACCCATCACGACATCGGAGTGCCCTCAGTGCGGAGGACGTGCGGTGGTTACGCCGCTCCCAGGTCCGAAGCCATCTGACCGATCACGTCGTCCATCGTGGACACGATCGTTTCGATCTCGCCGGGGGTGACGCACAGTGGAGGCATGATGTTCATGAGGTCTCCGCCGCGCAGGAAGAGGCCATTGTCGGCAAAACCCTGGGTCAACCGCGGGCCCAGGCCGGCGTCGGCCGGGAAGTGTTCCCGGGTCTCCCGGTCCTTCACCAGTTCCATGCCGCACATGAGGCCGAGGCCGCGCACGTTGCCGACGATGGAATGCTTCGCCTTCAGCTCTTCGAGGCCGTCCAGAAGATATTTCCCCATCCGGGCGGAATTCTCCACCATCCCTTCGCGTTCCATGATCTCAAGGTTCTTCAGGGACGCTGCCGCGGCCACCGGATGGCCGCCGAAGGTGATCACATGCCGAAAGGCTGCCTTGGGCCCGCCCACGAAAGCGTCGGCGATGGGCTTGCGCAGGATGGTTCCTCCCATGGGGATGTATCCGCTGGTGATGCCCTTGGCCACGGTCATCATGTCCGGGACGATGTCCCAGTGATCGCAGCCGAACCACTTGCCGGTGCGGCCAAAGCCGGTAATCACCTCGTCGGCTATCAGCAGGCAGCCGTACTTGTCGCAGACTTCCCGGAGGAGGGGCCAATAATTGTCCGGAGGCACCACCGCGCCCATGGGGCTGGAGATGGGTTCAGCGATGACGGCGGCCACGGTTTCGGGTCCCTGGAACTGGATGATGCTCTCGATTGCATCCACGCACCGTTGACCGCATTCTTCCGGAGTTTCGCTCTTGAACTCGCAGCGGTAGAAGTTGGGCTGAGGCGCGTGGAAAGTGTTCGGCATCAGGGGCTCGTAGTCGTCCCTGGGGTAGAGAAAGTTGCCGCCCAGGGCCATGGCGCCCATGGTGGCGCCGTGGTAGGAGTCCTTGCGGCTGATGAACTTGGTGCGCTGCGGCTCGCCGATGCGCTTGAAATAGGCGCGGGACAGTTTCAGCGCGGTTTCCACGGACTCCGAACCGCCGCTGGTGAAAAAGCAGCGGGAAAGGTCGCCGGGCATCATTGAGGCGATTTTGTCCGACAGCCTGATCGTGGGTTCGGTGGTGGTGCCCAGGGGCATGTAGGTGAGCTTGAGCATCTGCTCGTAGGCTGCGTCGGCGATTTCCTTCTGGCCGTATCCGACGTTCTTCAGCCAAAGACCGGACATGGCGTCGATGTACGTGTTGCCCAGGGCGTCGGTAACCTGGCAACCCTTGCCCTCCACGAAGATCTGGGGCTCTCCCTTTTCGGCCATGTCGCTGGGTTCTCTCAGGTACACCCAGAGGTTTTCGAGGGCGGTCCTTTGCAGGTCGTTGACCGCAGTTTCAGAATGGGTTGCCATGCTTTCCTCCGGATGCTGTTTTGAGTTCAAAATTTGGGACGCCTAACGGCGTATCAGTCTAACATTGGGCCGGGGCTGCCACAAACGAAGGCTGTATCTGGACGGGCAGAACTGACGGCCTGCGGCGTTGTGCAGACCGTTAGCGACGCGCTGGGCCAGGAAGTTACGCTAATGACTTCCGTGATTATCCCGTCGCCCTGGGCGGGGCTGCCACGGCCCGCATGAGCCGGCGGTTCTCGGCCCCCGTTTGCCTGAGGATTCGCGCCGGCTCAGCCCGGGGACGGCTATGCCCTCGGCCCGGCGTACCGGGCCATGAAACCCCTGATGGCATTGAAGTACTGCCGGATGTCCACGTACATCAGGTCGTTGTGGCCCGCGCCCGGTATGATCTCCAGGTGTTTGCGGTCAGTCCTGAGCTTGTTGAACATGTCCACCGCTTCGGACAACGGCGCCGATTCGTCCCATTGGCCATGGATCACCAGCGCGGGCAGGTCGATGGAATAGAACCTGGCCTGGTAGTCATCCTCCAGCGCCTGTACCACCTCCGGCGCCAGCCCCTGGGCAATCCGTCCCAGGTTGGGGCGGCCGCTCTCGATGATGACGCCGTTGATCCGGTCGGCGGCGGATATGGCAAGCTCCCCGGCGGAGTGACGACCCATGGAGCGGCCCATGACGTACAGCGGGCCGGTGAACCGAAGCGCCCGCATGGTCTCCTGCAGCCAGTCAAGCACCTCATGCGCGTCGGACAGTATGGCGTTGAAACTCGGCGACCCGCTGGACGCGCCGAAGCCCCGATAGTCCGCGACGAAGAAGTTTGCGCCGATTTCGTTGTAGTGCGGCGCTATATCGTCATATCGGGCGACGTTCTCGCCGCCGCCGTAGAAAAACAGCACGGTGGGGTTCTCACGCCCCACCGCGAAAAAACGGCACGAGAGAGTGGTCCCGTCGGCCAGGGGAATCCCGTAGTCCACCGCTCCTGGCGGCGTATCGGTCCAACCGCGCAAGGGATGAAAGGATCGGGCCGACGTCTCGGGGTTGTCCAGCACGGAGTAATCAACGGCAGTCATGGCGTTCTCCCGGCGGCGGTGTGCCGCATTGTAGGGTTGTGCAGGCCAACGAGGCGGCGTCTACTGGGCCGTGGTTCGCTCAACTCCAGGCTTCGGCCGCGATGGAGATGGCGTTCAACGCCGCCGGATAGCCGGCGTAACCTCCGGTCTGGATCAGCACCTCCACAATTTCTTCTTTGGAGAAGCCTACCCGAGGGCCGGCCCGGAGGAAATTCCGCAACTGGTCATCGGCCCTCACCGCCGTCAGCGCGGCCGTGGTGCACACCACCCTGGATTTGAGGTCCAGACCCGGTCGGAAGAAGATTTCTCCAAACCCGTACTGGTAGGTGAGCACCCGCAGGTCCGGCGCGAGGTCCATCAGCGCGCTGGCATAGCCCTGCTGTCCCTCAGCGCCGAAGAGCTGATCCCGAAGCTCACGCCCTCGCGCCTCCATCTCCTCCAGGCTGACCTCGGGCACCTCGGTCTGCGGCGCCTCGATGCCTCTTTCACGGAAGGCCTCATGGACGAGTTCAAGCGAATTTACCGCCGAGGGAAATCCGGCGTACAGGGAGCAATGGATTGGCACCTCCTGGATCTCCTCCGCTCCCAGTCCCAAATTCAGCGCGCTGTGGACGTAGGTCTGAAACTGCGAAAGGCGCTGGAGAGAGGTCAGGACGGACAGGGTGGCCAGCATGCGGTAGCGGATGTCCAGGCCGGGCCGGGACCACACCGCACCGAAGATGGACTCCCCGGTGTAGTTTCTCATGCCGGGGATGCTGGTGGTCGCCCGAGGCCTCTCTCGCACCGGATACGTGCCGTGTTGCAGGCGCTCCCGGATCTCATTGCCTTTGCGCCTGAGTTCTTCGCGCTGTCCCATTGCTAAACCCCCGTTTGTGTTGTGAAACGATCTCACGACCTTGGCCGCAGTCTGCATTCTACCTGTATCACAGCAGCGGAGGCACAGCGCCGGGTCACGCCGTGCGCGCGAAGCCCCTGATCATGCGGTGGCGTCGGCATTAATCGGACCGAGTTCGTACGACCCGGTCCAAGCGGCTATGGCCTGACCCGAAAAATGGCTTTGCCGCCATCAGGCCACGCAGGTCCCTGGGCTACCAGCCTCCCGCGCCGGACCATCCGGCCTGAGGAACCTGTGCCGGCACAATTCCCTACAACAGAACCCGGGCGTCAGCGACTTGACCCGTCGATACCGTACATGAACACCATTGTGCAGCAGCCCGTCAGGAACTGTGGGCTGAAGCGAGACGGAACCGGGCTCATGCTTTGGCAGGAAAGCCGGCGTTACACCGAACCGCCCTCGGCCAGGACGGCCAGCTCCGCCTTGGACAGGCCCAACTCCCCGCACAGGACCACTTCGTTGTGCTCCCCGATGAGCGGCGCACGCCGGGATATGCTCCAGGGTGAGCCGTTGAAGATGGCCCCCGGGCCCGGGTGTCGCAATGTCTGCCCAAGTTCCGGGTATTCCACTTCTGTCCAGAACCCTCGATCCTCCAGGTGAGGGTCCTCCATGACTTCGTCCGGGGAACGGATGGCTCCCGCGTTGGAGCTGCGCGTCTGCAAGCCATGGTAGGCCTCGTCCCGTGGGATGTTGGCGAGGAAGTTCACAAAAATCCCGCGAATGTGCGATTGGCTCTCGGAGACGACCGTTGGGTCCTGGTACTTCTCGTCCATCAGATCGCCGGCCAGTCCGTGCTCATCCATCCACGGGGCAAGCGTCAGCACCCGCTCCGGGGTGATCAGGCCGACATTCACGTATTTGCCATCCTTGCAGAGGACCTGGGCGTTGGGGCCAGTGGCGGCGTTCCCTCCCCCTGTTCTTCGCGGTACCACATCTCCCTTGTAAATATACTGGTTCACATGGCCCTCGGTCGTGAGCGCGCAGGCATCATGCACCGAGGCATCGATGTACTGCCCCCTGGCTGTCACCGACCGGCTAACCAGCGCCGCGGTGATGGCGATGTAGGCGTAGTGGCTTCCGATGTGCCAGGCCTGCCCTCCTCCGGGAGCGATGGGCGGCGCGCCTGGCACCACTTCGTCGTCATAGCCACACCTGGCCATCTGTCCGCCCGCCGCCAGATGCAGCAGGTCACTGGCCTGGAAGCCCTGCCACGGCCCGGTCTGCCCAAAGGGGGTCAGTGAGCACATGATCAGCCCGGGGTTACTCTGTGCCAGATCTTCGTACCCCAGCCCCAGGGAGGCCAGATAACCGGGCCTGAAGGTCTCCAGTATCACATCCGCCTTCTCCGCCATTTCGCGGAACAGCCGGCGCCCGTCCTCCGTCTCCAGGTTCAGGGTAACCCCCCGCTTGGAGGTGTTGTAATGCCAGAAGTAAAGGCTCCTCTCCGGATCCGGTACGTCCTGGTAGAAGGGCCCCACGGTCCGGGCTGCCTCGCCGCCGGGCGGCTCTATCTTGATGACGTCTGCACCCATGTCGGCCATCTGCTTGCCACACCACTGTCCCTTCTCATCGGCGAGCTCCAGCACCCGCAGCCCTCCGAAGGCCCCCGCAGAGTTCGGGTCCGGCGTCCGAGCCGGCGCCGGCGCGGGATTCGCTATCGGCGCATTCCCACTCCACTCAACGGGCGAGGCATCCTCCATCATCTCCTTGAAGTAGGGATAACCCTCCATGCTGAGGTCCTTCGGCCAGAAGACGCCTTCAGCGAAGCCGCTCACCAGCTCCTCGTGACTGATGCCCAACAACCCCTGAAACACCTCCTTGTTGTGCCCGCCGATCAGGGGACCTGACCGGCTGTTGAATGCAGGCGTCTCCGACATCTTGAAGGGAGCGTTCTGAAGGGGCCAGGTTCCCAGCGCCGCATGGTTCGCGTCCCGGTATATCTCGCGATGCCTGAGCTGGGGATCGTTTTCCACCCGGTCCTGGCTGCTTTGAACGGGCATGGCGGGCACGCCAGCCGCCTGGCACCGCTCCATGATCTCGTACTTGGCCAGGGTTCTGGTCCACGCCTCAATCCCCTGGTCCATCTCTTCCTGGCGCTCCAGGCGACCTTCGAGGGTGGCGAACTTCTCATCGGTGGCCCAACCGGGAGAGCCCATCACCTCCACCAACTTCCGCCACTCGTTGTCGGAGTAGCAGGCTATGGCGCACCAGTCGTTGTGCTCCGCCGGACTGGTCCGGTAAGCATTGTGCGGCGCCCCGGTCCGCCCCCGGTAGTTGTTCACCAGGGGCGTGCCCGGCCAGTGAGCGCGGTTGCCCGGCGGGTAACCCTCCCGCATGGTGGACCGGCCGTTGGCCTGGATGTCCAGAAAAGCGGGACCGTTGAGGGGGACGCCGAGGATCCACTGGGAACTGTCGATATGCTGTCCCTGACCGGTCACGTTGCGATGGTAAATCGCGCTCAGAGCGTACATGGCCCCGTACAGGCCGCCGGTGTCGTCCAGGTAGGACCAGCCCCAACCGGCGGGGGGCTTGTCCGGGAGGCCCGAAGTGTAGGTCATACCGGACAGGGCTTGCGCAATGGCTCCCATCGTTTGATAGTCCCGGTCCCGACCCGTGTGGCCGAAGCCGGACATGGAGAGGTAAATGATGTCGGGCCGGAGCTTCTTCATATCCTCGTAGCCCAGGCCCCACCGTTCCAATACACCGTAGGCGAAGTTCTCGATTACGATGTCGGACATGGCCACCAGGCGCCGGGTAAGGTCAATGCCTCGTTCGGAACGGGTATTGATGGTGACGCTCAATTTGTTGGAGTTGGTGTCGCTGAAATGGCCGTTGGTGTTGAGATTGGCGGGGAAGCCCTCGGGGGTACCCGCTCCCGTCGCAATATTGTCGCCCCGAGTATTGGGTCTCTGGGGCCATTCAACCTTGATAACCTCGGCTCCCAGCGCGCCCAGCCATCGGGTGCACCAGGGACCCGCCCGCACCCAGGTGAAGTCCAACACTCGGATTCCTGACAAAGCTCCCAGTGTAGTTGCCGCTTCCGCTACGCGCTGCACCATGGAATCACCTCCCGGCTATGGCTGTCTTGAGGCTCACTCACCGCATTCTAACCCAATGTGATCGATGGGCAGCACTGTCGATGGGCAGCACTGTCGATGGGCAGCACTGTTGAAGAGGCGGCCCGTCGCAGCGGAGTTTCGGGGCAGACCTTTTGCCGTTGGCGCGACAGGTATGGCGGCCTTCGAGTGGACCAGGTGATAGACGACAATAAGGAATGCCTCTTGCGCCGACTATTCTTGCCGGTTGGGATGGTGTAAATCGTCCGGCACGGAGGTGCCGGATTGATCAAGGACCGACAAGTCAGACTTTTGAGGCAAAAACGTATGGAAGGCAAGACACAGGAGACGGCGGCCGCCATGTCTGGGATGAGCGTGCGGTCGGCGCGCAAATGGCAGAGTGGCCCGTTGCCGTCGGAGACCAAACCGGAGCGCTGGTGGCGCACTCGGTCCGACCCCTTCGACGGGGTGTGGGAAGAGGAGATTGAGCCCCTGCTGCGGGACGACCCCAAGGGCAAGCTGAAGGCAACGACGATTATCGAATGGCTGGAGGAGCAGCATCCTGGCCAGTTCAGCGCCTCCCAGCTGCGCACCCTGCAACGACGATTACAGGACTGGCGGGCGCTGAATGGCCCGGATCAGGAGGTTTACTTCCCCCAGGAGCATCCGCCGGGTCGGGAGGCCCAGTTTGATTTCACCCACTGCAGCGCCCTGGGGGTGACCGTCGCCGGTGAGCCCTACCCCCACCTGCTGTTTCAGCTGATCCTCAGCCACTCGGGCTGGCGCTACGCGGAGGTCGCCGCCGGCGAGACCTTCCTGGCCCTCAAGCAGGGATTACAGAATGCGCTCTGGGCCCTGGGCGGCGTACCGGAGGTGGTGCGTTCCGACAATACCTCTGCTGCCACCCACGAGATGAAACGCAGCCGAGGCCGGGCGCTAAACGACAATTACGCCGCCCTGCTGGACCACTACGGTGTCCGATCCACCCGCATCAATCCTGGCAAGAGCCACGAAAACGGCGTTGCCGAGCACGCTCACTACCGTTTGAAGGATGCCGTGGACCAGGCTTTGATCATGCGCGGCAGCCGCGATTTCCACACCGCCGACGACTACGCCGGTTTCGTACGGGAGATGGTGGAGAAGCGAAACCGCCTGGTGCGGGGGAAGCTGGAGCAGGAAATGGCTTGCCTAAGACCCCTGCCGCCAGCCCCCATGCCGGAATACGCCAACTACCAGTCCAAGGTGCGCCGGTGGAGTACGATCCAGGTGGCGGGACGCAGCTACAGCGTCCCGTCCCGGCTCATTGGCAAGGTGGTACAGATCCGCCTCTATTCCGAGCACGTGGAAGTGTACTACAAGGGCCACTTTGTGGAACGCATGGCGCGCGTGCACGGTGATGGGGAAGTAAACGTCAATTACCGCCACGTGATCAATTCCCTGGTGCGCAAGCCCGGAGCATTCGCCCGGTACCGCTTCAGGGAGCAGCTCTTTCCCACCCTGCACTTCCGGCTGGCCTACGATGCGCTCAGGCAGTGGCGCGGTGAGCGCGCCGACGTGGAGTACGTGCGCATCCTGCACCTGGCGGCCACCACCATGGAGGTCATGGTGGACAGCGCCCTGTCGCTGCTGCTGGAGACCGGTCAGCCCTTCGACTACGCCGAGGTGCGGGAACTGGCCGAGCCCAGGGTGCCCCAGGCTCCGGTGCTGGTCCTCTCTGGGAAGCCGGACCTGAAGATCTACGACGGTCTGCTCACGAGCAGTACGGCCATGGTGGGGGTGTGCGCATGATGGACACCGACACCAGCGTGATCCCGGAGCGCATCGGTCAGCTCTGCCGCGAATTCAAGCTGCCCACCATGGGCGCTCAGTCGGTGGCCCGTTTCACCGAGGCTGGCCACGGCGAGGCCCTGTCCACCTTCCTGGAGGTGCTGGAGCAGGAAGCCGAGGATCGCCGCCACCGGCGCATCAACCGGCTGCGTCAGGCGTCCCGGCTCCCCTCGGGCAAGACCTGGGAGACCTTCGAGCATCACCGGATGCCCCTCGCTCTACGGCAGCAGATGGACCAACTGGCCCAGGGCAGCTTCGTGGATCACGGCGTCAACGTGCTGGCCTTCGGGCTCCCCGGCACCGGCAAGACCCACGCGCTCTGCGCTCTGGGACACCGCCTGGTGGAGGCCGGCCACTCCGTCCTCTTCGCACCGGCCTACCGTCTGGTGCAGGATCTGCTGGCCGCCAAGCGTGACTTCGACCTGCCCCGACAACTGCGCAAGCTGGACAACTTCGACTTCCTCCTCCTGGACGATCTCGGCTACCTGCCCCAGGGTACTGAGGAGTCCGAGGTCCTCTTCACCCTCATCGCAGAACGCTACGAACGCCGGTCGTTGGGCATCACGTCCAACCTGGTCTTCTCGGAGTGGGAGCGCATCTTTGCCAATCCCATGGCCACCGCCGCAGCGATTGACCGGGTGGTTCACCACTCCGTCATCCTGGAATTCGACGTCCCCAGCTACCGGACTGACGCAGCACAGCAACGCGGCGAGACTGCCGCGGCCGACGCCAACGCTGCGCCTGCCAAGGAGGTGAACCGGCAAAACTAATCGACGATAAATCGGCAAGAATGGTTGACGCGGGACACTCGTCCATCGCATCAACCAGTCCCAGCACGGCCCAACGGTGACCATAGGCTTCGTGGATCAGGGAACGGAGCATCCACGTGGCCCACTTCTGAAACTGCAGGTGCGACAGTTCGGCCGGGTCGTCGCAGCACTCGACGTGGATCAAACCGTCCGCGCTGCCTTCCTGGTCTGTGACTTCTATAGCGTTGGCGAGGTCGCTGATGCGTCCGCCGCATTTCGCACATTCCATAAAAACCTCCAGCACTTTGCTGGAAGTAAGATAGCATAGTCGGACAGGTTTTTCCACAGTCGGACAGGTTAGTTGGGCGGGGTTTTTGGTCTCCCTCCTTTGTTGCGCGGTCGTTGCATGTACTCAAGCAAATCTGACTCAAGTATCACCAAGTAGCCGCCTCCCGGAGCCGGGGCTTTCAGCAAACCCGCTTTGGTTACCCGGCCGCGGTTCACCCACTTACGCATGGCGTCTGCGGAGACGCCGTACGCCTCTCCGTACTTTCGGGCGGCACTGGGCAGGTCGATCAAGCCCTCAGGAAGTTGACCGCGCTCATAGATCACGTCTTTTGGATCGGCGGAATGCACGGGACTGCCCGAGCGTTCGGATTCTGCTGCCGCAGTGATTATCTCGGCCATGTCGTCGAAGGAGAGGCCATCCGCTCTGGACCGCTCGATGGCGAGCCGGAAAGCTTCGCGTCTGCTGTCGTGCCCCGATTCTGGCATGTCGGCTTGGGGTGGGTACGGGTTTCAGCGGCCGGGTACGGCATGCGGCCGCGTTTCGAACCCGATCCGTCGGTTCGGGAGCACGCCGGAAAACGGGGGCCAAACGGATCTGTCTAGCAACTGGTGGCGGACTATGCCGACGGGACCCACCGCCGCGTAGGTGATACACACGTTCCCGCCCGTATCGCTTCGCCTGCGCCTCTCCCCATTTTCGGCGCGTCGGTTGCGAGGCGAGCAACCCTTGTTTGCACAAACGCGTCGGAAAGCTAAGTTCGTCTCAAAATCCGTCGTCATTCTTGCCCCTGGGGTCATCTTATTGGACGGTGCCAAGCAGACCGTCGTCGATTGAAATGATGCGCCTATGCCATAGTGTCGATTTACAGGGTGATCAGGGGCGAGTTCCACATGCATTAGTCCATTTTGGGAGCGCAGCGATTAGACAGATAGCAGTTTGTCATTGGATGGTCAATCACTTCCCTTGCCCAGCAAGTCGCGATGGAGCGAGAGCCGTTCTCGGTAGCTGGTGCCGTCGATTACGATGATGGATTTCCGTCTATGGGCGGTTGAGAGGTCCAACTGTGAATCTGTTATGGAACGCGCTGATTATTGTCTGTCTGGCGCGCGTGGCCCATCGGAAAAGGCTCAGAAAGGGTTCCCAGCGTGGATGGCGCCCTCACCGCGCCACGCAGTACCTGCTCGGTTCTGCCAGCGCGCAGCGCGTCGGCGTCGTCAATGCAGTCGCCGCCAGGGTCAGCAGTTTGTCTCCAGCATTGGCTCGACCTGGCGCATCTCCCAGGTCAACGTGGCTATCCACCAGCTGGCCCAGTCCCAGGCGGCGGGCCAACGTCACCGGAGGGATCAGCCCGGCATTGGCCACTGGGTGGTGCTGATTGAAGGCGATGTCGATGCGGTCGGGATGCTCAGGTGATAGCACCTGTGGTGCTCCTTCTCTGGGTCGGTTTGCTGTCTCACACACCATTATCCCCGAAGCGCAGGAGCACGTTTTACCCTTCAGCACGCCGTGACACTCACCCTCTCAGTGGATTGGAGCTTATTGTCACGGTGGCAGCCAGAGAGTCGCCCATTCCAGCAAGAAGCGTCGCAAAGGATCCGAGATCACAGCGCTCAGTAGTACGCCGACTAGGGTCAGGGATACCGCGGACCATATTTCCGAGAGACCGAGCATCGGCGGAACGATGATCACAACCAGCAGGACTGGCAGAAACAGTATCACCATGGTCAGCGCCTGCATTCCCGGCCCGCTGATCCGCCGTAGCCTGCGTTGCCGAGCGGCTCCCAATGCCCATCGAGCCACCGGCGCCCAGGCGACGCCGAAGAGAAGGACGGTCGGTAGCGGCAGTAATAGCGCCAACACGATCAGTGTTAGCGGCGGGTCGTTAGTCTGAACCAGGGCCGCCAGCCAGTAGATCATCATCACGGCCAGCGCAAACCAGAATGCGGCCGATAATAACCATTGGCGGCCCGTCAGCAACCACACCAGCAGTGCCAGAGGAAGTGAAACCAGCGCGACAGCGGCATTGGTTCCGATGTCATTGATTTTGAATTGGTCGCCCGTCATGAGGAGCAACGCGAGCACCAGGGCTGCCACCACCCATAGGATATCCTTTCGGTCCCGCCGAAATATGGGAGGGGATAGGGACGCAAGCACTATCACCAGCGCGGTCAGGATGCTGAGCGTGATGCGAACAGACCGGTCATCAACCAAGTTGAAATACCAGATCAGCACGTTGACCGCCCCGCAGCAGAATGCGATGACCCAGAAATAAGCTGTGATGCGTGGGCGGATCGCTCCGCGGACCCAGTCTATGAACCGATCCATGACGGACTTCCAATCATCAGTTTTGTGACAGCACCAATCCCCGGGCCAAAGCCGTCCTCGAACTGGCAAGTTCGAGACGTGCGATGACCGGGCGTTCGGGGGAACGCGCCGGTACAATCGAAAAACGACAGATGGGTCTACCATGTGTGTTGAGCGCCGACTGACGCCGGCCTACGGGCCCTGTCGAGGTGCGTTCCGTTCCGGCCCTGTCAGAACCATTCCGTGAGTATGCAAGGCGTTTCGCTCGCGAATGGTTTCCCGATTTGAGCCGGGGTTATTTCATGGCTGCGTCGCTGGCCAAGATGGAGCCGGCACCATCGCCCCCAATTCCCGAGTAGCCTTGGCCCGTAGTCCGGATCACCGGCTTACAACGGCCAGTCGTGCGCTGCCACGTCGTGCGCGACGGCCTGGCGGCGAACTTTCCTGGCATCCCGAAAGCTGCAGAAACGCAAGCGGCCGGACCCGGCCTACTCCGGCTCCGGGTCGTCGTTCAGCAGACCGCTCTGAACTGCCCAGACCACCAGTTCCTGCTTGTTGGTGAATTTGAGCTTCCGCTGGATGCCATAGATCGAGTTGCGCGCCGTGATGGGCTGGATGCCGCAGGCCTCGCCGATCTCAGCGTAGGAACGGCCTCGGGCGAAGAGGGCCAGCATTCGCTGTTCGCGGGCACTGATGCTGTCTGCTGCGGGACCGCCGGACGGCCGGTCCGCCGAACGGATTCCGGCCAGCACCCGCCGCATCGCTTCGCTGGGGATCCGGTACTCGCCGGCGGCGACGTCCCGCACCGCGCCGATGAACTCGGCCATGCCGCAGACCTTCTGCAGGTAGCCCGTCGCGCCCGCCGCCAGGGAGTCCACCACCGCATCCTGCTCCGTGGACATGGTGAGCACCAGCACCCTGGAATCCGGTATCTCCTCCATGATCTCGCGGCAGGCGTCGATCCCGTTCTTCACCGGCATGATCAGGTCCAGGA